>NZ_JBVFUF010000001.1:0-20338 GCF_055693605.1 Erythrobacter sp. HA7-11
ATGTCGCCGCCATATCGTGCTCACGCGGCACGAGGATTGGCAAAGCGAAGGCGCAGAGCAGGTGCATTCGGTTGATGAGGCGCTCGCCTCCGCGCGTAAAGACAATGACACCGGCGAAATCTGCGTCGTGGGTGGTTCTGCAATCTACGACGTGTTCAGACCGCTCGCCCAACGGATCGAAGTGACCGAAATTCACGAGGACTTCAAAGGCGACACATTCATGAAGCCGCTCGGCTCGGAATGGGAAGTCACATCGCGCGAAGACCATCCTTCCGATGGGGATAGACCCGCCTATTCCTTCGTTACCTATCACCGCTGCGGCGAGGCGGACTGATGCGCTGGCTTGACCACCGCGAGACTGTGGCTGACGCGCTGCGCGGCGCGGTGATTGCGCTCGGCAATTTTGATGGCTTTCATCAAGGGCACCAAGCGGTCGCGGGTGAGGCTATCAAATGGGCGCATGACGAAGGGCGCCCGTCGATCATCGCCACGTTCGATCCGCACCCCGTGCGCTTTTTCCGCCCCGATGTGCCGCCATTTCGCCTGACCACGCTGGAACAACGCCAAGAGCTATATCTCGCCGCGGGCGCGACCGCGATGCTGGTGTTTCACTTCGACGCAGAGCTTTCGAGCACCAGCGCCGAGGACTTCATCACGCATATTCTAATCGAGCGATTTGGCGCGCATGGGGTCGTCACAGGCGGCGATTTCACCTTTGGCAAAGGCGCGAAGGGCAATGTCGATCTGCTGCGCGGCTTTGGCGGCGAGCACGGTCTAAAATCGCGGGTGGTCATGCCGGTCGAGGGACAGGGCGAAGTGGTCTCATCCAGCCGCATTCGCGAGGCTCTGCGCGAGGGCAAGCCGGAACTGGCGACAGAGCTGCTGTCTCGCCCGTTTGCCATTCGCGGGATCGTCGAACATGGCGACAAACGGGGCCGCGAAATCGGTTATCCGACCGCCAATCTCGCGATCGATAAATATCTGCGCCCCAAATATGGCATCTATGCTGTGACCGGCAAAATCCTGGCCACCGGCGAAGTGCTCAAAGGCGCAGCCAATATCGGCGTGCGCCCGCAATTCGAACCGCCCAAGGAATTGCTCGAGCCGCATTTCTTCGACTTTGCAGGCGATCTCTACGGCCAGGAAATCGAAGTGTCGTTCCACCACTTCCTGCGCGGTGAGGCCAAGTTTGACAGCCTTGAGGCGCTGATCGAGCAGATGGACAAGGATTGCGAACAGGCAAAGGCGTTACTGGCCTAGAAATCAGGCTGGCATAGGGGCAATTTCACAAGAATTGGGGTCGCATGAAAATATGGTTACGGCGCGCGGGCGTTTTCGCCGCCCTTGCATTTCTGGTGCTGACGGTGGTCAATGCCAGCTGGCTAGCGCCTGATCCAAAAGGCGCGCCCAAGCTGATCGCCCATCGCGGCGCGTATCAGCTTTACGACAAGACAGGTGTTGAGCGCGACACCTGCACCGCCGACCGGATTTACGAACCCTATCACCGCTATCTCGAGAACACGGTCGACGGCGTGACCCGCGCGGCAAAAATCGGTTCCTGGATGGTCGAGATCGACATCGCCCCGACCAAAGATGGCGAGCTGGTCGTCTTCCACGACTGGACGCTCGATTGCCGCACCGATGGCAGCGGACCGGTGCGCGATGCCACACTCGAAGAGCTGAAAGCGCTCGACATCGGGCACGGCTACACCGCCGATGGCGGCAAGACCTACCCGTTTCGCGATGCCGAATTTGTCGGCGCGATGCCAACGCTCGAAGAGCTGGTGCAGGTTTTGCCCCGCAACGCTAAACTGATGATCAACTTCAAGTCGAAGGATGCAAGCGAAGCCGATCTGCTAGCCGCCAAGCTTCGCAAAGCGGGCCGCGACCCGGTGGAAAAGGGTGACGGTTTTTACGGCCACGAAGCCCCGATCTACCGTATCCGCGAAATCTTCCCCGACGCCTGGGCCTGGAACCAGGGCGAGGCGCGCGAATGCTCCGAAGATTACGTCGCGATGGGCTGGAGCGGCTATTTGCCGCAAAGCTGCCGAGGCAAGACCATGATCGTGCCGCTCAACTACCAATGGGCGTTCTGGGGCTGGCCCAACCGGCTGATCGCGCGGATGGAAGCGCATGGCGGCCAAGTGATCGTCGTCGGACCCACGGGAGACAACAAACCGCGCGGGCTAACCCTGCCCGAACAGCTGACCGAGATTCCCAACACCTTCAACGGTTTCGTGTGGATCGAGGATGCCTTTTCTATCGGCCCGGCGCTCAATCCCAGCGTCGACAATCGCACGCAGGCAGAGATCGACGCGACCGAGGCCGCGCTTGAACGGCGGCGCGCCCAGTGATCGCGGGCGCATTTAGCCTTTCGTGCCGCCGCGCTTTGTTCTAACGGCCCTCGGCTATGTCTGATCAATCACGCGACCTTAAAGACACGGTCTTCTTGCCGAAGACCGACTTCCCGATGAAAGCCGGCCTTCCGCAGAAGGAACCGGGCATTGAGGCGCGCTGGCGCGAGATTGATCTGTACAAGCAGCTGCGCGAAAGCCGCGCGGGGCGCGAGAAGTTCATCCTCCACGATGGCCCTCCTTACGCCAATGGCGATATGCATATCGGCCATGCGCTGAACCATATCCTCAAGGATATGGTGTGCCGCACGCAAAACCTGCTGGGCAAGGATGCGCCTTACGTGCCGGGCTGGGATTGCCACGGCCTTCCGATCGAGTGGAAGGTTGAGGAGCAATATCGCAAAAAGAAGCTCAACAAGGATGAGGTTCCAGCCAAGGAATTTCGCGCCGAATGCCGCGCCTATGCGCAGCACTGGGTCGATACGCAGCGCGAGCAGCTGAAACGGCTGGGCATCATGGGCGATTGGGACAATCCCTATCTCACCATGGATCCGCAGGCCGAAGGCACGATTGTCGCTGAACTGCTGAAGTTTGCCGAAGCCGGCAATCTTTACCGCGGGTCGAAGCCGATCATGTGGAGCCCGGTTGAAAAGACCGCGCTGGCAGAGGCCGAGGTTGAGTATGAGGACCTGATGGACTCGCCTCAGATCGATGTGGCGTTTAAGATTACCGAAAGTCCGATTGAGGAGCTTGTCGGCGCACATGCGGTGATCTGGACGACGACCCCGTGGACGATCCCGGTGAACCAGGCGATCGCTTATGGGGCGGACGTTGAGTATGTTCTTTACGAGGTGCGCGTCAGCGATGGCCCCGTCAAAGCAGGCGACGATCCGTTTGAACCCGCCGATTCATCCGACTGGCAAATCGCGGGGCAATATTTGATAGCGCGCGATCTTGTCGGCGAAGTTGCACCGCGAACAGCCGGCGATTTTGGCGGAACAACAGACTGGTTCACCGAAGTCTGGTCGGGGACAGGCTCCGACCTCGCCGGAACCAAAGCCCGTCACCCGATGCATCATCTCGGTGGGTTCTACGCGACCCCGCGCCCCTTCCTCGAAGGCGACTTTGTCACCACAGAGAGCGGCACCGGCCTCGTCCATATGTCACCCGATCACGGCGAGGACGATTTCGATCTGTGCAAAGCGAATGGCATCAATCCGGTCTTCGCGGTGATGGATGATGGCCGTTATCGCGACGATTGGCTTTGGCTCGGTGCAGATGACACAGACGAAGAGGGCAAGGAACGCCGCCGCTCGGTCATCAACAAGCCGTTCAACGCGCCCGAAGGGCCGATCTGCTCCGACCTGCGCGCAGCGGGCGCGTTGCTCAGCGCCTCGGTACCGATTATGCGCACTCCTACCCGCATTCCTGGCGCTCCAAAGCAAAGGTGATCTATCGCTGCACGCCGCAATGGTTCGTGCCGATGGATAAGGAACTTGAACCGGTCTCCTCGCTCCATTCCGCGAGCCTCGATGATCTCGAGGCCGCCGTGGGCAGCACGCTGCCAAAAGACACAGGCAACACCCTGCGAACCCGCGCCATGTCCGAAATCGAGCGCGTGCGCTTCGTGCCCGAAAAGGGTCGCAACCGCATCGGCTCCATGGTCGAAGGGCGGCCCGACTGGGTGCTCTCACGCCAGCGCGCCTGGGGCGTGCCGATCACTTTGTTTGTCCGCCCTGACGGAACCTATCTCCAAGACCCGGAAGTCAACGCGCGCATCGTCGCAGCGGTGACCGAAGAAGGCGTCGATGCGTGGGAAGAAAGCCGCAAGGCCGAATTCCTGGGGCCCGATCACAACCCGGATGACTATGACATGGTCATGGACATCTTAGATGTCTGGTTCGATTCGGGCTGCACGCATTCCTTCGTGCTCGAATCCGGACGCTGGCCTGACCTGCAATGGCCCGCCGATCTCTATCTCGAAGGGTCAGACCAGCATCGCGGCTGGTTCCAGTCCTCGCTGCTGCAAAGCTGCGCAACACGTGGCCGCGCGCCTTACGATCAGGTGCTCACCCACGGCTTCACCATGGATGCCAAGGGCAAGAAGATGTCGAAATCGCTCGGCAATACGATCGACCCGCTCAAGATCATGGAGCAGACCGGGGCGGATATCATCCGCCTATGGGCGCTCTCGGTTGATTTCACCGAAGATCACCGGATCGGCGATGAAATCCTCAAAGGCGTGGGCGATCAATATCGCCGCCTGCGCAACACGTTCCGCTATCTGCTCGGCGCGCTTGACGGATTTGTCGGCGATATGTCGGATGTCAGCGAGATCCCCGAGCTGGAGCTCTATGTCCTTTCGCTGCTGAGCGAACTGGACGGTAAGCTGCGTCAGGCGGTGAACGACTACGACTTCAACACCTATACGCGTCTGCTGGTCGATTTCTGCAACGAAGACCTCAGCGCATTCTTCTTCGATATCCGCAAGGATACACTCTATTGCGACGGGCCGGACAGCGATGTTCGCAATGCCTATCGCACCGTGCTCGACCTGTTGTTCCACGCGCTGGTCCGCTATGCTGCGCCGGTGCTGGTCTACACCGCAGAGGAAGTGTGGCAGACCCGCTATCCCGAAGATGGCGAGCAAGAAGGAAGCGTGCATCTGCTCGAATGGCCGAGCGTGCCGCAAGTGCCAGCTGATGGCAAGAAATGGGCCCAGCTTCGGAGCTTGCGCGAACGCGTGACCGAAGCGATTGAGCCTTTGCGCCGCGAAAAAGTGATCCGTTCCAGCAACGAAGCCGTCGTGACCGTGCCGGAGAGCGCCGTTCCTGAAGGCGTGACCGACGCGCAGCTCGCCGAATTGTTCATCACGGGGACAGTGACGCGCTCTAAAGGCGACGAGGTGACTGTCGCCAAATCCACCGATGCGAAATGCGGGCGCTGCTGGCGCTTGCTGCCTGACGTCGCGGAAGATGGCGCGCTGTGCGGGCGCTGCGACAGCGTGGTCGCCGGTATGGACGCCGCACAATGAGCGGGTTGTTCACTCGCAACCGTGTGATCGGACTGGTGCTCGCGCTCGTCATTGCGGGCGTTGATCAGCTGATCAAATGGTATGTGATCGGCCCGCTATCCCTGCGGGAGGTCGGCAATATCGAGCTGCTGCCGTTCTTTGACCTCACTTACGTGGAGAATCGCGGCGTTTCGCTCGGAATGCTGACCGCGCAGAGTATGGAAATGCGCTGGGCGCTGGTGGGCATGACTGCGCTGATCGCGCTTGTCGTGCTGATCTGGATTATGCGCGAAAAGCTGATGGGCGATATTCTCGGCCTTGCGATGATCCTGGGCGGTGCGATTGGCAATATCCGCGACCGTTACGAATTGGGCTATGTGATCGACTATGCTGATCTGCATATCGGCACATTCCGCCCCTTCCTTGTTTTCAACGTCGCCGATGCGGCTATCACCATTGGTGTCGTGATAATCCTGCTGCGCAGCTTTTTTGTCAGCGACAAGGATGATACAGAGACTTCAACCGATACAGGCAGCGAGGCTATGCCTGAGCAACCTGCCAAGAATTGACGCGGAGAGATTAAATCATGCGTGCCATTAGAACTGCCATCCTTTTGACCTCTGCCAGCGCGATGTTGGCCGCATGCGGAGGTTCGGGCATTTTCAACCGTGATCGTCCGGATGAGTTCGCTGTGCAGCGTCAGGCTCCGCTGGTTGTTCCGCCTGATTTCAACCTTGCACCGCCCGCTCCAGGCGCTCCGCGTCCGGCTGAAGGCGCTGCTTCCGAGCAAGCGCTCGAGGCGCTGTTTGGCGGTCCTTCGCCGCGCAGCCAGGTCGAAACGAGCGCGCTTGATCGTGCCGGGGCGGCAGAAGTTGGTATTCGCTCTTCGGTGGGTGATCCTGAAACCAACACTGTGGCCAAAGGCCGGGTGACCCGCGACATTATCGCTGCGCCAGAAGGTGACGGCGCGAGCGCACAGGCCATTATACCCTCTTGATTGACCCTCAAACGCCGGGCGGGGGACATCCGTCCGCCTTGGCTTTCCTCGCATAAGATCGGGCGCGCGCTCGCGCTTGCGCAAGCAAAAATCAGTTCGAGCTATCCGATAACGCAGGATTCTTGCGCACCAGCATCTTGCTGATGCGGCGGCGTTCCATCCCGATCACTTCAAACTGCCAGCCCTGATCGATGAAGCTCTCGCCCTCGGTCGGCAGTTTCTTGAACTGCGATAGGGCATAGCCAGCTGCCGTGCCGAATTCGCGGCTCTCGTCATAATCGAGCGCCAGCCGGTCGGCCAAGGCGTCCGCCGCCATCGCGCCTGAAATGAGCAGTGAACCATCGGGCCGCTCGACCAGCTCTGGCGCATCGCCTTCATCCTGATCGCTGGCAAAATTGCCCGCCATCGCGGTGAGCAAATCAACCGGCGTTACGATCCCATCCAGATGGCCGTATTCGTCATGCACCATCGCCATCGCAATATCAGCCTGCTGCAGCACGCGCAGCGCGTCCATCGCATCAAGCTGATCAGGCACGACTTCGGCTTTGCGCATCATATCTTTCAGAGAGACGGGCTCTCCCGCTACCATCGCCGCGAGCAATTCGCGCACTTTGACGACGCCCAGCACATTATCGGCCGAGCCATCGGCAACCGGCAAAAGCGAGTGCGGGCTGTCGGCTATCGCGGCCTTGATCGCCTTTTCGTCCGCTCCGACATCAATCCAGTCAAGCTCGGTGCGCGGCGTCATCATCTCACGCACGGGCCGCTCGGCCAGGCGGACAACACCGGTCAGGATCTGGTGCTGCTCTTCCTCGATCACGCCCGAACGCGTGGCGTCGGCGAAGATCATCTGCAGTTCTTCAGCGGTCACGCTGTTCTGATTGCCCGAGCGGATACCGAACAGGCGAATAATCCCGGCGGACGATGTATCAAGCACCCACACTAGCGGCGCCGCAATCCGCGCCAGAAACGCCATAGGCCGCGCCATCAATAGCGCAATCGGCACAGCCGTGCGTAATGCGAGCTGCTTTGGAACCAGCTCGCCGATCACCAGAGTGAAATAGGTGGTGGCCGCAATCGCAATGCCGAATCCGACTTCGGTCGACATATCGGCGGGGACACCCAGCAGCACCAGACGCTCGCCAATCGGCCCGCCCAGACTAGACCCGGAATACGCGCCTGAAATGATCGCGACCAAGGTAATGCCGATTTGCACGGTAGAAAGGAATTTGCCCGGCTCAGCGGCCAGAGCGAGCGCCGTCTCGGCGGCGGATGAGCCTTCATCGCGCTTGGCCTTCAGGCGCGCTGTCTTGGCCGAAACGATCGCCAGCTCTGACATGGCGAACACGCCGTTCAAGACGATCAAGCCGCCGATGATGAGCAAATCTGTCCAGGGAAAGGGTGTCACGCTCCGACCGCTAGCACAATTGTGTCGCACCGCCAGCCATTCTTGCGCACTATTCCTCTATCATTTGCGGTATTTCATAACATAATTTAACCATGTTCAGCTTGCATCAAAAGCAACTGAAGCAGATGCAGGCAGCAGGGGAACAAAGTCGCGGTCCAGTCCATTAGTTTGGCAGACGGACAGAATTTCTGGAGGAAATACAATGAAAACATCAAAGATAATCCTTTCGACCACTGCCATGATCGCGCTTCTGGGCACCAGCGCATGCGTGACCGATCCCAACACTGGCGAGCAGAAAGTTTCACGCACTGCAATTGGCGCAGTCCTCGGCGGTGTGATCGGCACGGCAGCAGGCGGCCTGATCGGCGGCGATACCGCTCGAATTATCGGTGCAGGCATTGGCGGCTCGGCAGGCGCGGTGATCGGCAAGCAGTTCGATGACCAGATCAAGGAACTGGACGAAGAGACCGCGGGCTCGGGCGTCGATGTGGAAGAGATCGGCGATCAGGATGGCATTCTTGTGCGCTTGCCAGATGGCGTGACCTTCGCCAGCGGCTCGGCTGATATCAATCCGGGGTTTTACGACACGCTCAACACCGTTGCTGACAGCCTGATCAAATATCCCAACAGCCTGATCGACGTATACGGCTTTACTGATACGACCGGTTCGGATGCGTTGAACCAGCGCCTGTCCGAACGCCGCGCGCAAAATGTCGCGGACTATCTCGCCTCGCGCGGCGTCGCGCGCAGCCGGATGGCGACGCAGGGCTTTGGCGAAAGCTATGACCAATTGCGCGTAAAAACCGGCGACAATGTGAACGAACCGCTCAACCGCCGGGTCGAGATCAAAATCGTTCCGATCAGTCAGGATCAGGTCAACGCGGCGCGCTCAGGCAACTGATTTTAGCCGATCGCTTTTTGAAGAGGGGCTGGGGCAACCCGGCCCCTTTTTTGTTGCCAGCTAGCCTTTGCGCGACAATTCCGCCGCGCGCTCGGCGACCCGCGCGACTGCATCCGCATGGATCGCTGTCGAACTCGCCAACACGCCGAACGCGGTCGGGTTACGCTTGTTGTAATCGAACGGCTTGCCAAAGGCGTCCGTCACTTCTGCGCCAGCCTCGCGCGCGATTAGTGCGGCCGCGCCGACATCCCATTCGTAACCCCAGCGCAAGGTCGCAACCAGATCGGCTTTGTCGTACCGCAACCATCGCCACCCGCAGCGCGATCGAATTTGGCTTTTCGACCACTACCAGGTCCGATTCGGCGCTGGGCAATTGATCGATCGGAATGCGCGCGCCGGAAAACTCGGCCCGAGAAGACGCTGCAATCGGCTGTCCATTCAGCGTCGCGCCTTGTCCCGCCTGCGCCGACCATTCCTCACCGCGTGCGGGCGCACACAGCATGCCGAGCAGAGGACGGCCCGAACTGATCAGTGCAACCGAAATCGCCCAGCCGCTGCGCCCGCGAATAAAGTCGCGCGTGCCGTCAATCGGATCGACCAGCCAGATGAGATCATTCTTGAGCCGCGATTCGTCGTCGACCGTCTCTTCGGAAAGCCACCCCGCCGAGGGCAGCAATGCGCCCAGTTCCCGCTTAAGGAACCGGTCGACCTCGAGGTCCGCCTCGCTCACCGGATCGCCGGGGGTTTTCTCCCATGTTGCCAGATGATGACCATCGCCCGGCCAGCGCGAGTGCGCAATCCGGCCCGCTTCGCGGACAATCTGTTGAAGGCGGTTCTGGTCAATCATTGGCAATCATCATGTGCGCGGATTCTCGTGGCCGCACAAACCCTACTTTTCAAGTCGCTCAATCCATGCTTAGGCAGGATCAAACACGTCGTGCCGCAACGCAGCACGATTGGCACTCTTCCGACACGAATTTCTCAAGGGATACGCTCGCTCATGAACATCCACGAATATCAGGCCAAGGAACTGCTCAAGGAACACGGCATTGCTGTCCCCGCAGGGCATGCAGCGATGACGGTTGAAGAAGCCGTCGCCGGCGCAAAGCAGCTTCCCGGCCCGCTCTACGTGGTGAAAGCGCAAATCCATGCTGGTGGCCGCGGCAAGGGCAAGTTCAAGGAACTGCCAGAAGATGCGAAGGGCGGCGTGCGGCTCGCATTCTCGCTGGATGAGGTGGAAAGCCACGCCAAGGAAATGCTCGGCAACACGCTGGTGACGATCCAGACCGGCGAAGCGGGCAAGCAAGTGAACCGCCTCTATGTCACTGACGGCGTGGATATTGAGAGCGAATATTATCTCGCCATGCTGGTCGACCGTGCGACAGGGCGCGTTGCGATGGTCGCCTCAACCGAAGGCGGCATGGACATTGAAGATGTCGCGCACGAAACGCCTGAGAAAATCACCACGATCACGATAGATCCAGCGCAAGGCTTTATGCCGCATCACGCGCGCTCGGTTGCCTTTGCACTGAAGCTTTCGGGTGATCTCAACAAGAAATGCCAGAAGCTCGCAAAGCAGCTCTACACCGCGTTCATGGCGAGCGATTGCGAAATGCTCGAAATCAATCCGCTGGTTGAGACCAAGGCCGACGCCGATGGCAAGGCCAGCCTGCTGGTGCTCGACACCAAGATGAGCTTTGATGGCAATGCGCTCTATCGCCACCCGGCCATCGAAGAGATGCGCGACGAGACCGAAGAAGATCCGGCTGAAGTCGAAGCGAGCGAATACGACCTCGCCTACATCAAGCTTGATGGAAACATTGGCTGCATGGTCAATGGTGCGGGCCTCGCCATGGCGACGATGGACATCATCAAGCTGAACGGCGCGTTCCCGGCCAACTTCCTCGACGTGGGCGGCGGCGCGACCACCGAGAAAGTGACCGCGGCGTTCAAGATCATCCTCGCTGATGATGCGGTTGAGGGCATTCTGGTGAACATTTTCGGCGGCATCATGCGCTGCGACACCATCGCAGAGGGCATCGTAGCTGCGGCGAGGGAAGTCGAGCTCGACGTGCCGCTCGTGGTCCGCCTGGAGGGCACGAATGTCGAGAAGGGCAAGGAAATCCTCGCCAATTCCGGCCTGCCAATCGTGCCGGCCGACAATCTGGGCGATGCTGCGAAAAAGATCGTCGCCGAAGTGAAGCAGGCGGCTTAGCAGCTAGGCCACATACGAATTCAAGGCCGCACCTGTTTTTACAGGCGCGGCCTTTTCGTATCTAGCGCGAGGCTTCAGGTTCGGGCAGGATCGGGTCGCTGCTGTCCTGATAGGTCAGCCAGTTGCGCCAGATCGTGTGGGTTCGCTCGTCCGTTAGCCTGATCGAGCATCGCAATGACATCGCGTTGCGGATCGAGCCCTCTTTCCAGTTTTCATAGACCGCGCCGCATTCTTGCTCACGGTAAATCGCGAACGCGGCATCGCTCGCCCGGATCATATCGCCAAGTGCGCTCTGATTGTCGGACCGCCCGAGTGCAGCGGCAAGGTATTCGGCTTGGCGCTGTTCGGCCCGCTCAAGCACTTGGGCGAGACACTGGTTGATCGCGAAGGTGGTCCCATCGCAATCGTAAGATGACAGTCCGCTGGGTTGCGATGCGCGAAAACGGAAAAACAACTCTTGCGGTTCGGGCTTGCCACTCTTCATCCGCACCGCAGCAACAAGGCCATCCGGGCCATCGCAGCGCAAGGTCAATCCGTGGAAGAACGCTGCGCATTCTTCGAGCGCGACGAGGCGGAATGTGACCATGTCATCCTTTTCCTCCCAACTCGTCATGTCGGCATTGAAGTGCTTGAGCCGCATCACCAGCGACCCGTCTTCCTCGCTGATGTAGAGATGCTCGGTGAACATGACCGCGCCGTCGGCAGTCTCTTGCACGAAGGTGCCGACCATGATGCCGCCTGCCGGTGGCAGCCAGCTCTCCATTGCGGGCGCGCCCTGAATGCCCGCTCCCACCCACTGTCCGACCAGCCAATCGAGCTGCTCGAGCGAAGCCGGGGGCGATTCGAAACCCTCTTCACCCACGCGCGTTTCGAGCGCATACGACTTCGGCTGGGCCCAAGCCGGTCCGACTGCGCCTATCAGCGCTGTAAAAACGCCCAACCCCCCCAAAAAAACCGTCCGCATAGCGTCATCCTCCGTATCTCGTGTGTAGCGTAAGCCTGCAAAATCACCTAGCGAGGCAAACGTGCACATAGCGGTTCAATTGCCGCCAATTCGAGAAGGTGATTGGCTTGACGTTTACGTAAACGCAAGCTAGAGCGCGGGCATTGAGTTTTGACGCGCGCCGCGTTCTGGCGGGGCGCTTCCTAGGGAAAGGAAATCACATGAAAATCCTCGTCCCCGTTAAACGGGTGATCGATTACAACGTGAAGCCACGCGTGAAGGCGGATGGCTCGGGCGTTGATCTGGCCAATGTCAAAATGAGCATGAACCCGTTTGACGAGATTGCGGTTGAAGAAGCGATCCGAATCAAGGAAGCGGGCAAGGCGGAAGAAATCATCGCCGTTTCGATTGGCCCAGCCAAGGCGCAGGAAACGCTGCGTACCGCGCTTGCCATGGGCGCCGACCGCGCGATCCTGGTCGAAACCGATGAAGAGGTTGAGCCGCTCGCCGTTGCCAAGATCCTCAAGGCCATCGCCGAGGAAGAGCAGCCCGGCCTGATCATGTTGGGCAAGCAGTCTATCTCCGACGATTCGAACCAAACCGGCCAGATGCTCGCTGCCCTGATGGGCCGCCCGCAAGGCACCTTTGCCAACACCGTCGCGGTCGATGGCGACAGCGTCGAAGTGAAGCGCGAAGTCGATGGCGGTCTCGAGACCGTCAAGCTGACGCTGCCAGCGATCGTCACCACCGACCTTCGCCTCAACGAACCGCGCTACGCTTCGCTGCCGAACATCATGAAGGCCAAGAAGAAGCCGCTCGACACCAAGACGCCTGCCGATTTCGGCGTCGACACCGCGCCGCGCCTCACGACCACCAATGTCGCTGAGCCGCCCGTGCGCCAGGCCGGCGAAAAAGTCGCCGATGTCGATGAGCTGGTTGCAAAGATCAAAGCGCTCGGCATCGCGTAAAGCGGCTGAGCAGGAAAGGAATAGACAGACATGAACACTCTGGTTCTCGTCGAACACGACAATTCGAGCGTCAATGATGCAACACTCGCTGTCGTCACCGCTGCTGCGCAAATGGGCGATGTGACCGCACTGGTCGCAGGCCACAATTGCGGCGCAGTTGCCGATGCGGCTGCGCAAATTGCGGGCGTCTCAAAAGTCTTGAAGGCGGATGACGCTGCTTATGCGAACAACCTTGCGGAGAATGTTGCTCCGCTGGTCGCTGGTCTGATGGAAGGCTACGACGCTTTCCTCGCGCCAGCGACGACCAACGGTAAGAACATCGCGCCGCGCGTCGCCGCGCATCTCGATGTGATGCAAATCTCGGACATTCTATCGGTCGAAGGCGACAACACCTTCACCCGTCCGATCTATGCGGGCAACGCGATCGCGACCGTCAAATCCTCCGACCCGAAGCTGGTGATCACCGTTCGCGGTACGGCCTTCGATAAGGCTGAGAGCACTGGCGGTTCGGCTTCAGTCGAAGAAGCGAGCGGTCCGGGCGATGCAGGCATTTCCAGCTTCGTCAGCGCCGAAATCGCTGATGGTGGCGACCGTCCAGAGCTCACGAGCGCTGGCGTGATCGTTTCGGGCGGGCGCGCGCTCAAGGATAGCGAAACCTTCGAAAGCGTTATCACCCCGCTCGCCGACAAGCTTGGCGCAGCCATCGGCGCATCACGCGCGGCGGTTGATGCGGGCTATGTCCCGAACGATTATCAGGTCGGTCAGACCGGCAAGATCGTTGCCCCAGAGGTCTACATCGCCATCGGTATCTCCGGTGCGATCCAGCACCTGGCGGGCATGAAGGACTCCAAAGTCATCATCGCGATCAACAAGGATGAAGACGCACCGATCTTCCAGGTCGCGGATATCGGCCTCGTTGCTGACCTATACAACGCGGTGCCGGAGCTGACTCAGAAGCTCTGATAACGTTTCAATATTTGCCTTTGATCAGCCCCTCTTCCGCGCTATCCTCGCGGAATGAGGGGTTTTTCTTTGCAATCGCCACTGTCGCGCTCATTTCGCTGATTTTATTCCACAATGACTTGCAGGCTAAAGAACCGGTGGTTCTGTCGCCAAGCAGCAATTGGAATCTGGACTACGCCGAAGACAAATGCCGTCTCATGCGAAGATTTGGAGAAGGCGAAAATTCGGTTGAGTTCTTGCTAGAACAGGCCGGACCAGAGCCGTTCTATACAATGGCGCTTTTTGGTGAGCCGGCGCGCGGAAGCAATCGCGAAACCATGCGGCTCCAGTTCGGCCCGTCAGAAGAATTGTCAGAACGCAGCTTTCTGAGCGGGAAGCTTAAGAGCACGAAAACCCATTTCGTCATCATGCACGGTATCCACCTCGCAGCGCCACCCAAGGATGCGAAACAAGGCGAATTCGTTGTTGTCGATATTGGGCCGGAACGGGAGCAAGCGATTACGACCCTATCGCTAAAGCATGGTGTGCGGCATCCTTTGACGCTTCAGCTTGGCTCAATGGGAGAACCAATGGCGGCTATGCGAACCTGCATCGCCGATCTGATGGAAGAGATCGGGCCGATTGAGGACGATCCCAGTGGGAAAGGGAAGAGCGCCAATCTGATAAATATCAAAAAGGTCGCTCGCTTCATACAAGAGCGTTACCCAACGCGGATGATTAGAGAAGAACAGGAAGGTGTGGTTGGCGTGCGCCTGATCGTCAATCGCGAAGGAAAACCATCCGCATGTCAGATTACCAAATCAGACCGCCCAGCCGCTTTTGATGATTTGGTCTGCTTTGGTCTTTTGAGAATTGCTGAGTTTGAACCTGCTGTTGGTCCTGATGGCGAGGCACGCATCGGGACTTACACCACAAGTGTTAGATACAAGCTCAACTAAAACAGTCGAAACCGTCAAGTCCCATTCCCCATCAACCGCCTGTCGCGCCGTTGGCCTATGCGACCGCGTGACGCGATCTGGTCAGCGTCGCTCGGGTCACAGACGTCCGCCAATCGCCGCGCGCTCGCAAGCGCCGCTTTCTCGTCGCCAGCGATCAACGCGGCGGCGCAGGTGGCACACTCTTTTTGCGCGCGGTGAGAGCGATCTTGTGCAACCACCTGATTGAGCAGCGCGAACATCTGAAACCGCGCACTGGATAGCGCCTTTTCGGTGGCGCTCAGCTCAAGCATCGCGAAATACAGCTCTTTCGCGGCTATGCTCTCTTCCAACCGGCGATCGCACCGCATCGAGCGGCCAGTCATAACCACCGCTCCTGAGCCAACGTCCAGCTGGCAAGGTGTGGTCGCGGTTACCAGAGCGCCGTTGATCACAGCCTGCGCTCCTGCGGTCAGAGTGATGGTGCGCGCGTCGGACGTGGTTTCGTGTGAGGTCATACAGACAAGGTAAGCGACCGTGGAAAAGACAATGCTGCCTACGTGCCAAGGGTTTTTACGTAAGCGCTGAGGCCAGTCACATGAAGGAGATGATGAAGTGGATGGTCATCCCCACCAGTCCGCCAACTATCGTCCCGTTAATCCGGATGAATTGCAGGTCGCGGCCCACGGCCCCTTCGATCCGGCCTGTGATGGTCGTCGCGTCCCAGCGCTTTACTGTGTCCGATACGAGTGTGACGATCTCTGCACCATAACGGGTGGCAATGCCGACCAGTGTGCGACGGGCAAAGCGGTTGATCTGCCATTGCAGCCGCTCGTCTTTTTTGAGCGCATTGCCCAATTCGGCCAGGCCTTTGCGCATTTCATTGCCGAGCTCGCTATCGGCTTCGCGCGCGCGGCGGATCAATGAACGGCGAATGCGCTCCCACACGCCCATCCACCATTCGGCAACGGCCGGGTTCTGAATCAAGTCACGCTTCATGCTCTCGACGCGGTCGCGCGTGGTCGGATCGTGCTGTAGGTCTTGCGAGAGCTGCTCCAGACCTTCTTCGATCTTGCTGCGCAGCGGATGCTCCGGATCGACCAACACTTCTGCAAGCAGCTTGTAGAGACCATCGAGGACCGAGCTTGAAATACGCTCGTCGAGGCCGGTCCAGCGCAAAACCGCATTGGCGCGGTCATGGATGACTTCGCGCACCGTCTCTTCGTTGTCTTCCAGGGTCAGGCCCGCCCAGCGGATGAAGCCATCCATCAAGGGCATATGCCGTTGATCGGCAATGGCGCTTTCCAGCATTCGGTACCGATAAGCGGAGAGATATCAATCTTGGCAAATTGGTTGCCAAGGCCGCTGCGGACCTGATTGCCAAGCCGGTCGGGATCGAGCGATTCGAGCACTTCAGCAAGCAGCTCCGCTGCCCCTCCGGTGATGCGCGAGCGTGGATCGGCCTTCGTGCCATCACGGGCAGGCGTGACCAGAAAATCGCCGACCGCGCGCGCGACATTCATGCCCGACATGCGGCGTGCGACCACCGCGGGCGTGAGGAAATTTTCCTGTAGGAACTGCGCCATCGTATCTGCGATGCGGTCTTTGTTCTGCGGGATGATCGCGGTGTGCGGGATGGGCAGGCCGAGCGGGTGTCGGAACAGCGCGGTCACGGCAAACCAGTCTGCGAGACCGCCAACCATCGCTGCCTCTGCAAAGGCATTCACATAGCCCCATGCCGGATTCAGCTCGACATAAGGATGCGTGGTGAAGAACAGCACCGCCATCGCGACCAACAGGCCCGTCGCGGTCCACCGCATGCGGCGCGCACGATCCGCTTGCAAAGGCTCGCCGCCGAACGTCAGATCAGGCATGTGCGTGCTCTTCATCGGCGCATCTCAATGAGCGGCGCGATAGGGCGCCATTTGTAAAAGCAACGCACAATGCCGCATCACTCGGCGGGTTCAGCCTCTGGCGGAGTGCCAGTTGCTGGACCGGCAGGTTGATTGCTGCTGTTTTCATCGCCCGGCTTATAGGTCAGCGTTTTCTCTCTCAGCCACGGGCCGATGCGTTTTTCAAAGCTGTCAGCTAAGCTGAAACCGGCAGGGACAATCAACAGCGTCAGAACGGTAGAGAGAATAAGACCGCCGATCACAACAGTCCCCATCGGCGCGCGCCAAGCGCCATCACCTGACAGCGACAGTGCGGTCGGCACCATTCCGGCTGTCATCGCGACGGTGGTCATAACGATCGGCTGAGCCCGCTTGTGACCAGCTTCGACAATCGCTTTGAACTGCTCTGTTCCCTCGGCCATTTCTTCGATCGCGAAGTCTATCAAGAGGATCGAGTTTTTGGACACGATCCCGAGCAGCAATAATATCCCGATCAGAACTGGCATCGAAAGCGGCTGTCCAACCAGCCAGACCAGGAAGATGCCGCCGAGCGGTGCGAGCGCGAGCGAGGTCATGTTGACCAGCGGGCTCATCAGGCGTTTATAAAGCAGGACCAGCACCGCGAACACCAGCAACACGCCCGCAATAATTGCGGTCGTAAAGCTGGAGGCGAGCTCAGCTTCGAATTCAGCTGTACCCACTGCGTCTCGATTCACACCGGTCGGAAGGTCTTGCAGGGTCGGCAATTGCTCGATTTGCTGCGTGACGTCGCCGCGCAGGAATCCAGAGGCCAGGTCAGCGCCAATGAAGACCCGGCGGTTCTGGTTGTAACGCTGAATCGATGTCGGCCCTGAGCCGAAAGAAATGTCGGCAATCGAGCCGAGCGGGACTGATCCTCCTCCTGAGGTCGGAACAGGAAGATTCTCGATCGTGGTTAGATCTTCGCGAGCAGAGGCTGGCAGCCTCACTGATATTGGCACTTGCCGGTCAGACAGCGAGAACTTGGCGGCGTTCTGGTCAATTTCACCCATCGTCGCGATGCGGATTGTCTGGCTCAAAGCGACGGTCGATACGCCCAGTTCAGCCAGCAATTCCTGACGGGGGCGGATGATGATTTCCGTACCGCGGAATATCGGCGTTGATACGCGGGGCAACCAATCCGTCGAGGCCTTTCATATCTTCGACGACTTTGGCTGCGGTCTCGTTGAGCAGGGCCGGATCGGAACCTGCGAGCATGATAGTGAAATCACGGCCGCTGCCACCGCCGCCGGGGCCATTGTCATTCTGGAAGCGCACGCGCGCATCGGCGATCTTGGCAAGCTCTGGCGCCATCTCGCGCGTGAACTCAATCGACGTAAGCGACCGGTCTTCCTTCAACGTGACGAACATACGGGCCGTGCCCTGCTCAACAATTTCGAGCGCCAGTTCAACATCGCCTTGCGCATAGAGCAGATCAGATACCTGATCGACGACCCGCTCTGTATCCTCCAGTGTTGTGCCGGGGACCATCTCGATTTGGACCCGAACATTCTCGTCATCGACATCGGGAAAAACCTGGAACGGCGTTTGCTGCATGAGCAATACGGTCAACAGGAACGCGAAGTAGCCAACGCCCAGCATCCAGATGCGGTGATCGAAGAAGCGCGCTTCGAGATATTCCCAAGTCTTCTCCATGCGTTCGCCAGCGAAGCGGGCGAGCCCCTGAAGTCCGAAGATCAGCATCAAAACTGTAGCCAGAGCGTACACGCCACCCAAAGCCAGAGTGATCCCTTGCTTGACGTAATCGCCAATCGATTTGGCCGAAGCTTCAGCAGCGGGCGCAGCGCTCGCCGCAGCCTCACCAGCACCGGACATCTCGGCCCAATTAAGCGCGAGATAGGCCCCGCCGCCGCCAAGGACAGCCAAAAGCCCGATGGCGAGCAACAATTTCGGCACGCTGCGCAGACCATAAAAGATCAGCCAGACCATGCCCACGCCAAGGGCGCACACCACGCCAAGCTCAAGTATTTGCAGGGGCCGCGCGATCAGGCTCCACAGCAATCCGCCTTCGTTGGACGAGACAAGCCCGGCGAGTTTCGTTGGTGCGGATGCGGCGTCAAAGAGCGCATATCCGCCAAACACGCCGACCGCGGCCATGACCAATACCTGCAAGCAGATCAGGAACAGCACGAAAATGTAGAGCCAACGACGCCTTGGCACCATCGCCTCGGCGCGGCGTTTGAGCATGCGCGATTTATCGAGCGACCAATTCAGGACGCGCAGATAGCGGTCCATCCACTTGCCTTCGCCGTGCGCCGCATGACCTTCCGCCCGAAGGAAATATGCCGCCAGCATCGGCGTGATCATTCGCGCCACTGCAAGGCTCATCAACACGGCAATGACGACTGTGAGGCCGAAGTTCTTGAAGAACTGGCCGGTAATGCCGGGCATCAGTCCGACGGGGAAGAACACCGCGATGATACAGAAGCTGGTCGCCACCACCGGCAGACCGATCTCATCGGCTGCATCGATCGACGCCTCATAGGCAGACTTGCCCATTCGCATGTGCCTGACGATGTTTTCGATCTCCACGATCGCATCATCGACCAGGACGCCCGCCACCAATCCGAGCGCAAGCAGCGACATCTGGTTCAGGTTGAACCCGATCAGCTCCATGAACCAGAATGTCGGGATGGCGGAAAGCGGGATGGCAATCGACGAAATTAGCGTCGCGCGCCAATCGCGCAGGAAGAAAAACACCACGACTACGGCCAGGACCGCACCTTCGACCATCGCCGAGATCGAACTGGTATACTGGTCCTTGGTGTATTTGACCGTGTTGAACAGCGGGATGAATTTTACACCCGGATTCGCAGCCTCGATATCCTCGATAACTGTCAAGGCTTCTTCATAGACGGTCACATCTGACGCGCCTTTTGCGCGTGACATGAAAAAGTTGACGACCTCTTTGTCGCGCACTTTGCTTACGATAGTGCGCTCGGAGAATCCGTCGCGAACATCGGCGACATCGCTCAATTTGATTGTGTTGCCGTTGCTCAGTCTAAGCTGCCGCTGAGAAAGCTCGAATGCCGTTTCTGTATTGCCGAGCACTCGGACGGATTGCCGCGCGCCGCCTATCTCGGCCATGCCGCCTGCCGCATCGGTGTTGTCCCGCCGCAGCACCGAATTGAGCTCACTCGCGGTTACGCCCAGCGACTGCATACGCTGTGGATCGAGAATAACTTCAATCTCTCGATTGACACCGCCCCAGCGTCCAGCCTCGGCCATGCCCGGGATCGACAGAAGGCGCTTGGCGACCGTGTCATCGATGAACCAGCTAAGCTGCTCGATGGTCATATCGGTCGCTTCGACAGCATAAATGCCCAAGAAGCCGCCCGCGACCTCTACCTTGCTGACGCGCGGCTCCAGAATCCCGTCAGGCAGACTGCCCCGCGTGCTATCGACCGCGTTTTTGACCTCGGCGACGGCAACATTTGGATCGATACCAAGTTCAAACTCGACAAATGTGCTTGAACTGCCTTCGCGCGCAGTCGAAGAGATATTGCGCACACCGTTGAGAGAACGCACCGCCGACTCGATTTGCTGCGTGATCTGGTTCTCAATTTCAGTCGGAGCTGCGCCCGGCTGAGCAACATTTATGTTGACACCCGGAAACTCAATGTCCGGGTTATTGACAACATCCATCCGGTTGAAACTGAGCATACCGGCGAGAAAAATCGCCGCGAAGAACACCAGCGGGATAACCGGGTTGCGTATCGACCACGCGGAAA
>NZ_JBVFUF010000002.1:0-2859439 GCF_055693605.1 Erythrobacter sp. HA7-11
TGTTGCGGAAGTTCATGTGGGCTTACCCTTCTTCTTCCTCGCGGCGCGGATTGACCGTTTCGCCCGGGTTGAGGAAACCGCCCGCCCGCAGGACAACTTGCTCATTGCCGCTCAAACCATCAGTAATGGCGATGCCTTCCGGTGTATTCATACCTGTCGTGACCGAGCGCCGCTCCACCTTATTTTCTTCGCCAATAACGTAGACATAACTGCCTTCGCTATCAGCCAGAACCGCGCTTTCGGGAAGGACGGTAGCGACCACGGTGCCGCTTTTGATGACAGCGGTTGCAAAGCCTCCGGGACGCAGTTCGGGCGCATAAGGCAAAGCGATCCGCGCGGTTCCCTGACGGTTCTGCGCGTCGATCGTGGGCGAAATCTGCCACACTTGACCGCTAAAGCTCTTCTCAGATCCGGTCGGGACCACACTCGCCTGGACACCCTGACCAAGACTGGCGAGCTGCGCTTCGCTAACCTGAGCAAGCATCTCCATCTCACCGCCGCGGGCGATGCTGAAGAGGGCGGGCGTTCCGCCGCTTACCGTCTGTCCGGGCTCGACATTGCGCTCAAGGATCAAGCCAGCCGCAGGAGCAACGATGTTCAGCCGGGCGTTGCGGGCGCGCAGCTCACGCAATTGCGCCTCGGCCACCCGAACCCGCGCGACAGCTGCATCGCGGGTTGAAGTCAGCCGATCAACGTCCGCTTTCGAAATGAAGCCGCGCTCGACCAGCTGCAGGGCGCGATCAAGATTGGCCTGCGCAAGATTGGCATCGGCCTGTGCAACCGAGATCTGCGCCGCTTGCGCCTGAGCTTGCTGCGATTGAACCGAACGATCGATGACCGCAAGAACTTGTCCCTGACTCACCCAATCCCCGGCATCGACCGGCACGGAGACAACGCGGCCGCCTTCTCCGACAACACCAACGGGAAGCTCGCGCCGTGCAGCAATTGTGCCCGGCGCGTTGATTTCGCCTTCGACTGTGGTTTGTCCGGGCGCCACCACGGTGACCGTTGGCGCCTGCGAATTATCATCAGCAACTGCTTCACCGCCGCCGCTGGTCGCGACGGTGTATGCCGCAATCGCCAGCAAGAGCCCGATTACGATGATCCCGCCGATCTTGATCTTTTTGGAAATCAATGGCTTGTCACCACCAAAATCCGAGACATCCGACGGCACACTATCGGCTGCTTCTGCGACAATCGAACTCTCGTAATTCATGGCCAATCCTCAGGCATACTATCGCAGGTGTGTTATACCCATAACTCACCCAAGGCAATAGTCATAGGCGCACGGAGCGAATCGGGCAATGCGCGGTTCGACTGATGACTTTCAGACTAGACGAGCGGCATTTGGGATAAGTTCCTCCACGCCCAAGAAAAAGCCTGCATTACCGACAGATAAAAAGGGCAGAGCCGCAGTTAAGCAGCCCCGCCCTTTTGGCAAATACCTTGGTGGCGCGTTTTAGCGCACACGTCCACGCTGAATAAGGTTGACGATGCCCAGCAGCACAACCGCGCCGACCACAGCAACGCCAAGTCCGACCAGTGAAAATTCCTGAACACTGCCGCTGATGCCGAGCAACGGTCCCGCGATCATATTGCCGACGATAGAACCGACACAACCAACGACGATGTTCCAGAAAATCCCCATCGAGGCATCGCGGTTCATCACGAGGCTTGCGAGCCAACCGGCAACACCGCCGACGATAAGTGCAATAATCCAACCCATAACTGTTTCCTCCTCATTTATTTTCAAACGGTTATATTGCTGCAACTCCACAGGTGCAGTCCCGTTCCCGGCTCATTCGACCGTGGCGTGGAGGAAGTCTAGACGCTTTGTGTGCAAAATACCAAACGGGCCGCCCTCTTTCGAGAGCAGCCCGGTTTTGGTCGAATTGTCGAAATCAGTATTTCAGCTGGCGCTCGTATAGATCGCGGTAGTGCTGGATGCGGGTCACCCGCAGGCCTTGCATGCCCGAACGGTCGACAGCGCGCTGCCACGAAGCAAACTCTTCGAGTGTAAGTCCGTAGCGCTCAAGCACTTCGTCGATTGTCAGGAGCCCGCCATTCACGGCGGCCACAACTTCGGCCTTGCGACGCACAACCCAACGCTTCGTCTTGGGCGAAGGCAGGTCGTCAATCGTCAGCGGCTCGCCAAGAGGGCCGATCACTTGTGCAGGGCGGATGTCCTGATTTTCAATCATTTGTATTCTCTCGATCGCCTCTTGCTGCGTCGGTCTCGTCTGCCAACGGGATTACCGCAGAGGCTTTGCGACCCTCTAAAGCAATAGGGTTAACGGGCCGTTCGCCTTCCAGAATAGCAGCGAAGTAACTTGCCGCTGCATCCCCAAAGCTGGCCACATTCATGGATCCTTGTGCAGCATCGCGGCGCATAACTTCGCGCAGATCGTGTGCAGCACTGATCCTTGCGGACAGTTCGTTCCATCCGATCGCGCGCAATGCGTCGCCAGCGCGCGCACCATCACCGTCCGGGACCACCACTTCGCCATGAGCGAGTGCGGTTTCAGCCTTGAGCGCGGTTTGAATCGATGAAACATCTTCGAACATTCGCTCGTCTCTAAAGCGCGAAGGTCAAGATGTAGTAAAACCGGTATTTACCGCAGGTTAGGAATGATGTCCGGAAATGAGACAATCGATTGGCGCCGCAGAGCCGCGCCCTTCACCTCAAAGCACTGGAAAACTGCGGCTGGTGAGACTAAATAGTGCGCTCTTCATGACCACAACACTTACTCTTGATAGCCTGCCCGACCTCGGGCTTGATGCTGCATCCCTGTTCGATCTTGGCAAACCGGCAAGCGAAGCGCGCATTGTCGTAGCCATGTCGGGCGGAGTCGATTCGTCGGTGGTCGCAGCTTTGGCCGCCGCGAGTGGGGCCGAAGTCATCGGCATTACCTTGCAGCTCTATGACTATGGTGCGGCGACAGGCCGCAAAGGCGCGTGTTGTGCAGGGGATGACATTCAGGATGCCCGCGCAGTTTGCGACCGCCTGGGCATTGCGCACTACGTCTTCGATCATGAGAGCGCATTCCGCGAAGAGGTCGTCGAGCAGTTCGCCGATGAATATCTCGCCGGGCGCACGCCCGTGCCCTGCATCCGCTGCAATATGGGGCCGAAATTCACCGACCTGTTTCGCATGGCGCGAGAGCTAGGCGCGGATTGCCTGGCGACCGGGCATTATGTCCAGCGGGTTGAGGCAGAAGGCGGTCCGCACCTTTACCGCGCGGTCGATCCCGCGCGCGACCAGTCTTATTTCCTCTATGCGACGACGCAGGAGCAGCTCGATTACATCCGCTTCCCCTTGGGCGGCCTGCCGAAGACCAAAGTGCGCGAGCTTGCCGAGGCAGCGGGCCTGCGCAACGCGGCCAAGCCTGACAGTCAGGATATCTGCTTCGTTCCCGATGGCAATTACGCAAAGATCGTAAAGTCGCTGCGCCCAGAAGGCGGCGTGGCAGGAGACATCGTGCACGCGCAGACCGGCGAGACTTTGGGCCAACATAAGGGCATCGTCCATTTCACCGTCGGCCAGCGCAAAGGCCTTGATATCGGGGGCCAGCCTGAGCCGCTCTATGTTGTGGGTCTTGACGCGTCCAAGCGCGAGGTGCGCGTCGGTCCGAAGCTGATGCTGGCTGTCGATGAAGCGCATCTGATCGAAACCAACCGGATTGGCGATCTGCCCGATGAACCTCTGACAGCTAAGGTTCGCAGTCTGGCGAAGCCTGTGCCGATTGAGCTGGTGGGCGCTCTGGGTGACAACGCGCCTGCAACGATCCGCTTTGCCTCACCCGAATTCGGCGTTGCTCCCGGGCAAGCGGCGGTCATCTATTGTGGTGAGCGCGTGATCGGCGGCGGCTGGATCGACGGAACGAGCGCCGCCGCATAGCGCGCGCGGCGCTTAGCCCTCCCACTTCTCCATCACGCAGCCATATCCCTCGCGGTATCGCGCGGTCGAGTCTGTGACCAAGGGAAAGCGCGCGGTTACGCTTTTGGCATCAACATCATCGACCAAGGTGACCAGCTCGGTCCCGGGCAATTTGTCTTTCTCGCAATCTTCCAGGCTTCGCCCAGCGATGAACCGGCACGAGCAGGCGACCCGCGCAGTGTAGGCCGTGCCGACCTCGGCATAACCGCGGATTGGCTCGCGGTAAGCAAAGACCAGGGCCGCGATCGCGCAGATCGCGAAGAGAAAAAGCCACAGAATGGCGCGCGATTTGCCCGAGCGGCGCGCGATGTTTGGATTTGCCATTGCCAAGCGAGGGTCCTTGCCCAATTGAGTGCGCATGTTTGCACGTTTCCGCTTCCCTAGCTGCGCTCCGGTCGTCCTGTCAGCCCCTTTGATGATGCTTTCTGCATGCGCCGATACCGCGCCTGCGGGCCCTGCACCGCTCAACGAAAAGGCAATGGCAGCTGTCACCGAGAATGCCGGCGCGCCGCGCGAACAATTGGCACGCGAGGTTGATGAGATTTTCACCAGCGAGGGCATGGGGGAAACCCGCGCAATTGTGGTGATGGCGGACGGTGAATTGGCCGCAGAGCGTTATAGCGCAGGCTATGATGCCGAGACCCGGTTCATCAGTTGGTCGATGGCCAAAACCATCACCGCCGTCATGGTCGGAATGCTTGTCGCCGATGGCCGGCTGCAGCTTGACGAGGCAGCGCCGGTCGCCATGTGGCAGCGCCGCGGAGATCCGCGCGCCGAAATCACCGTGCGTCACCTGCTGCAAATGCGCAGCGGGCTGCGCCACACCGAGGCTGGCGATCCGCCTTATGAATCCGCCGAGGTGCGTATGCTGTTCCTCGATGGCCGTGATGATATGGCGAAGTGGGCAAAGGAACAGCCGCTAGAGGCCGAGCCGGGCGAAAAGTTCGAGTATTCCTCCAACACGACCGTGATCCTCGCCGATATCGCGACGCGCGCGCTAACTGGCAGTAACGATCCCGATGCTCGGCGCACGGTACCGTCAGCGAGTATTTGCAGGAGCGGCTGTTCGAGCCGCTTGGGATGGATTCCATGGTGCTCGAGTTTGACGCCTCGGGAACTTTGATCGGTGGAAGCCTGATGCACGCCACAGCACGCGATTGGGCGAAGTTCGGCGAGTTTATGCGCCGCAATGGCCGCGCACCAAGCGGTGAACAGCTTGTGCCCAGCCGCTACATTGAAGCAATGGTAGAGCCATCGCCCGCATCCCCGCATTACGGCCTGCAGACATGGCTCAACCGGCCCATGGAAGAGGCTGGTGACGACACGCAGCATCCGCTCTTCCCAGACCGCGCACCGCAGAGCCTTTTTTCGCTGATCGGACATATGGGGCAATACGTGTTGGTCTCGCCCGAACAACGCGTAACTCTCGTTCGTTTAGGGCATTCGACCTCTGAAGAGCGTGAAGTGATGCTGCAACAGGCCGCGGATATTCTTGCGCTCTATCCTGTCAGGTAGAACGTCCCTTCCACGACTGTCACGCAAGCGCCGCCCAGTTCGACGCGCTCGCCATCAAGGCGGCAGGTAAGGTGCCCTCCACGCTGCGACGCCTGATAGGCGGTGAAAGTGTCGCGGCTGAGATCGTTCACACCAGAAGGGTGTGAGAACCGCGTGCGCGCCGCCGGTTACCGGGTCTTCATCTATTCCGTAGCCGGGCACGAAAACGCGGCTGATTATGTCTGTTGCATCGCCCGGCGCGGTGCAGACGAACAGGTCACCGCCCAATTCGGCTAACTTGCGAAAGTCGGGATCAAGCGCCCTGATCGACGCTTCATCGTCATAAAGGAACAGGCTGTAGCCGAGCGAATTGCGCCACGTTTCTTGAGGAGAGCCGCCCAACAGCCTGATCGCTTCGGGCCAATCGTAAGGCTCGGTTTTGATCGCGGGGAGCTCGACAGTGTAGACACTGTCCGTGCGGCGGACCCGAAGTAGTCCTGCCTCGCGAGTCCGAAATGTTACGCGCTCACCACCGCCTCTTTGAAGCAGGACATGCCCGCTCGCCAAGGTCGCGTGACCGCAAAGGCGGATTTCGGCGGTTGGGGTGAACCAGCGCAATTCCCAATCCGCCTCACCGCTCTGGTCGCGGACCAGAAATGCCGTTTCCGCGAAGTTGTTCTCAGCACCGATTTTGACAAGGACGTCATCGGGCAACCACTCATCCAGCTCCATAACGGCAGCTTGGTTGCCGCCGAACGGCTCTGCGCTGAAGGCATCAACGTGCCAGTATGGAATGGCAGGTTGCGTCACGGATAGAGCAGCGTGTCCGTCCAGTCACCACTGGCTACCCGCGTAAACCGGCGGCGATCATGCAAGCGGTTGTCGCGATCCATCCAGAACTCGATGGCCTGCGGAACGAGCGTAAAGCCTGTCCAATGAGCAGGGCGTGGGACTCTGCCCGCCTCTGCATGTTGCGCACGCAGGGCATCGACACGGGCGAGATATTCGTCGCGGTTTGCGAGCGGTCGAGACTGATCGCTGGCGGCTGATCCAACCTGGCTCTTGAACGGGCGTGAATGGAAGTATGCATCGGCGCGCTCGGGGCTCACCTCATGCAGCTCGCCCTCGATGCGAATCTGACGCCTCAGGCTTTTCCAGTGAAACAGCATGCTGGCCTGCGAATTGGCGCGGATTTCCTGACCCTTGCGACTGTGAGCATTGGTATAAAAGGTGAAGCCACCTCCTCCAATATGGGCTGGAGCGTCGCTTGGCCCATACTCTTTGAGCAAGACCATCCGCGCCGAAGGAGCACCATCCGGAGTCGCGGTCGCCAGCGCCACCGCGTTCGGATCATTGGGCTCGCTTGTCTTTGCAGCCGCAAACCATTCGTCGAACAGCGCGTAAGGGTCCGCGCCGGACAGTATCGCACTCTCGGCCAGTTGGTCTGGGTTTAGATCGATATTACTCATTGAGACGATCTAGGGCGAGAGCGTCGCTTTTTACAGTGCTGAAAATGCAAGCATGAAGGCGGCACCGACGCCAAATACATTTCGGCCCGGTATCCTGCGGGACACCGGGCCGAAAAAATCGACTATCGTCAAATTCGCTTATGCGCTGACAGGATCAAACTCATCGTCCGATGCTGCGAGGACAGCAATCGCTACAATACCTGCCAGAAGGCCGAGAGCGAGAAAGGAGCTGTTCTCACCCAGTTCGTTTTCATCAGCTACAGGAGCGATGGCTGGCGCAGCAACCTGCGCCATAACAGGAGCAGTAGCGAGACCGAGAACGGCAACGCCTGCCGCAATCTTTTTCATAATCATAAAAGCAACCTCAAAAAATGAAGAAATCAATGAATTCCAGTGTCGTCTTAGCCAGCTTTGCATGACAAGTCGACGACTTTGGCCCGAAAAATGACAATTTCATCAAAGGAGTCGCAATTTTCCCACACTTCCGGGCAGTGAAGTGATCCTATTTAGCAAAGATTGCTGCGCCAAGAGAAGGTTTATTGAGTGGCACACTCCTGCGCGTGGATCACGCTTCAAAGCTTGCACCCATCGACTGTTGCACCTAGCTACCACGCTATGGCTGACCCATACAGCACCCTTGGCGTTGCGCGCACGGCTTCCGAGAAGGAAATCAAAAGCGCATACCGTAAACTCGCCAAGGAGTTGCATCCCGATCGTAACAAGGACAACCCCAAAGCGGCTGAGCGCTTTTCCGATGCGACCAAGGCCTATGATCTGCTGTCTGACAGTGCCAAGCGAGCGCAATTTGATCGCGGCGAAATCGATATGGAAGGCAACCCCACCAATCCGTTCGGCGGATTTGCCGGCGGGGCTGGGCCCGGCGGGTTTGGCGCAGGCGGATCTCGCCAACGTTACACCAGCGAGGATTTCGGCGGCTTCTCGCCAGACGACATGGATTTAGGCGATCTGTTCGAGGGTCTTTTTGGCGGTGGCAAGCAGCGCGGCGGATCGCGTCGAGGGTTTGGCCAGCGCCCCCCACCACCGCCTCCTAAGAAGGGCGCGGATATCCAATACCGGCTGGCGGTGCCATTTGTGGACGCTGCTGCGGGACGTGACCAGCGAATCACTTTGGCTGATGGCAAGACCATAGATCTGAAACTTCCGGGCGGCGTCGAAGACGGCACACAGATGCGGCTCAGGGGCAAGGGACACAAAGGACCCGGCGGCTACGGCGATGGACTGGTTATTGTAGAGGTCGGAGGCCACCCCTTCTTCCGCCGCGATGGCGACCATATCCGGATGGACTTGCCGCTCACGCTTGATGAAGCCGTGCGCGGCGCGAAGGTGAAATGTCCGACCGTCGATGGCCCGGTCATGCTGACGATCAAGCCGGGTACCAATGGCGGCACGGTCATGCGGTTGGGCGGCAAAGGCTGGACGACCAAGGGCGGAAAGCGCGGCGATCAGCTGGTAACACTGGAAATCCAGCTGCCAGAAGATCTCGACGGGTTTGCGCAACGCATTGATGGCTGGAGCGATCCGGCCAAACCGCGTGAGAAATTCGGGCTATAGGCACCCATTGACGCAATGATTGGCGACCCCTCCGGCCTACCTGACAGATCAGAACGTGAGGTGCGTTCACTATCGCCAGAGGCGCGCAGGCAATCGGCCCAGATGGAGGCGCAGGGCCTGCTCGGCCACACCGATGAAGCGGCCAGCATGCGCCAACGTATGCTGGCTCGGCTCGGTCCCGGGACACGCGCTTTTGAAGTGATAAGACGCGCCGCAATCGGCACCTATAATGATGGTTTCATCCATGCGGGAAATCTCGCCTACCTCTCAATGTTGGCGATTTTCCCTTTCTTCATTCTCGGAGCTGCGTTGATCGAACTGGTTGGGGGGCAAGAAAACAGCGAGGCGCTGATCGAAACCGTTCTGGTCGCCATGCCGCCCACAGTCAGACAGGTGATCGCTCCGGTCGCGACCGACACGATGGACGCACGCAGCGGCTGGCTCTTGTGGTTTGGCGCGGCGGTCGCGCTATGGACAGTATCGAGCCTGATTGAGACCATCCGCGATATTCTCCGACGCGCCTATGGAACGACGGCAAGCCACGCTTTCTGGAAATATCGGCTGCTTTCCGCCGGGCTCATCCTTGGGGCAGTGGTGCTGTTGATGGTGTCGCTCTTCGCGCAGGTCGCCATCGGAACTGCACAGCAAGTGATCGATGCCCGCTTCCCGCAACTGACCGAAGTCATCGACACACTGCGGCTGTCGCGCATTGTTCCGGCCCTGGGCCTGTTCGGCTCGCTCTATCTGCTCTTCTACACGCTGACGCCCGCTGCCTACCGCAGCAGCGGCTATCCCAAATGGCCCGGAGCCTTGTTTACAGCTGCATGGTGGCTGGCTGTTTCGAGCGCGTTGCCCCCGATCCTGCGGAGCTTCTTCAGCTACAGCCTTACCTATGGAAGTCTCGCCGGGATCATCATCGCCCTTTTCTTTTTCTGGCTCGTCGGCTTAGGGCTGGTAATAGGCGCAGAATTAAATGCCGCCTTGGCCGAACCGGAAGGCGAGGTAGAGGCGGACAGGATTTCAAGCGCGGCGGATGCGCAAGGAGAATAAGCTGATGGCAAATTCCGGTCAGGGGCTGATGAGGGGCAAGCGCGGGCTGATCATGGGGCTCGCCAACGACAAGTCGATTGCCTGGGGCATCGCAAAGCAACTGGCCGAACAAGGCGCGGAATTGGCTTTCTCTTATCAAGGTGACGCTTTGGCGAAGCGGGTGAAGCCGCTCGCAGAGCAACTCGGCAGCGATTTTACTTTCGAATGCGATGTCTCCGACATGGAAGCGCTCGATAAGGCCTTCGCGGTGCTCAAGTCGCGCTGGGACACGATCGATTTCGTGGTTCACGCGATCGGATTTTCCGACAAGTCGGAACTGCGCGGCAAATATGTCGACACCAGCCTCGACAACTTTCTGATGACTATGAACATCTCCGCCTATTCGCTGGTAGCCGTAGCCAAGCGCGCGGCAGAGATGATGCCGCCGCTGCAAGAGGATGGCACTGGCGGCGGCAGTATCCTAACGCTCACCTATTATGGCGCGGAAAAAGTCATCCCGCATTACAACGTCATGGGGGTTGCAAAGGCGGCGCTGGAGACCAGCGTGCAATATCTCGCGAATGACCTTGGCCCAGCTGGGATCCGCGTCAACGCGATCAGCGCCGGCCCGATCAAGACCCTGGCCGCGAGCGGGATCGGCGATTTCCGCTACATCCTCAAATGGAACGAGCACAACTCTCCCCTGCGCCGCAATGTGTCGATTGACGAGGTCGGCGGCTCAGGACTCTATTTCCTCTCCCACCTTTCCAGCGGCGTGACAGGGGAAGTGCACCACGTTGACGCCGGGTACCATACGGTGGGTATGAAACAGGAAGACGCGCCTGATCTGACGGTCACCTGATGGCAAGTGTGTCCTCTAGAGGACGCCTTGGCTAGCTAACGTCGATCTTCGTGATGAGGCCGCGCAAGGTCGGCTCACCCTGAAACACACGGGCCGACACGCTGACTTCCACAAAACCGCAATCTTGATCTGGCAGAGGCGCTTCATACTCAGCCTCGCCCGTCACAAGTAGCTGATCAAATAGGAACGAGGACGCACCAGCGCAGCGCACGCGCAGCCTTACCTTGTCGGCATGAATGGCCGGCTCAATCGAGGTATTGATCGTGATCGAGAATGTGCTGCGCTCCGCCTTGTAAAGCCGCCTCATCAATTCTCCGCCTGCACCAGAGCGGACTTGAAACTCGATACCACTGTTTTTTCGGTTGAGCTGCGCGCGGAGGTTTCTGGTATCTGAAAAGCTCCAATCAAAGGGAGGAAAATCAGTTCGCAAATCAGGTGTGGCTTCGCTCAGATACCGGGTCTTCGCGAATTCATAGTGGTCAAATCCTCCCTCTAAATCGCCAGCGCGCGCTAGCCCCTCGACCAACCGCGCATCGAGCGGCTCATCTTCCAGCTTCATCGAACGGCGTAGTATTGCGAGGTTGGGAACTGCTGCGGGTGTCCTGCTAGCGAACGCGAAAAACTGGTCGCGCCAGGGAGGATCGCTCGCAAAGATGCTACGCACAACGGCACCCGCTTCATCATCGGCCAAGACTTGAGATAGGACTGGGAATAGATCTGTGTAGACCTCCGGGTGGACCCGAAGAATTTGATCGAGTGTCGACAGCACTTGATCGGTATTCTTTTCGATCATTGCCTGCTCAAGAGCCAGCCCCTGAAGCGCGGCAGCTCGGCGGTTCAAAGCAGTAGCAGAACCCAGGATGGCCTTGCGCTCGTCGGACGCGCCAGCTGCGATCGCAAGTATCGCATGAGCATTTGGCGAAAGCTGATTGTAGCGCACGGCCTTTGCCGCAAATGGTTCAACATTGCGCGCTGCCGCCACCTGATCCCCGGTCTCTGCCAGCTTTGCTGTAAAGCCTGCAAAAGCCTTGCGTTCATAAGCGTGGCCATTGTGCGGAGCGAGTTGGAGCGCGATATCAGGAGAAGTACGGCTCGCCACAATGCTTGCCGACTGCAGCAACGACAAAACCGCCAGTGGAACTGCGATTATGGAAATGGTTGCCAGCCTACCGATTTTTTTGCGGGCCAATTTTCAGACCTATCTTGTTACTTCGGCGTCGCTTTGGTGACCGTCGCCATATCCGTAACCGTAGCCATAACCATAACCATAGCCGTAAGCGCTGGCACCGGTATCCAGCTTAGTAACGATCGCTCCCTTTATCTCTGCGCCAACCGAACGCAGACGCTCGAGTGCGCCATTGATGCCGCGCAGCTTGATCCGATCAGCCTCGATAACATAGACGACACCATCTGCCGTGGTGGCCAGCTCCAGAGCATCAGCAAGCGCGAGGACTGGCGCGCTGTCGATGATAATCTGATCGTATCTCTCGCGGGCGAGAGCCAAAAGATCCTTGACACCTTGACCGCCTAACAACTCAACCGGGTTTGGCGGAACTGGGCCAGCATGGAGAAAGTCAAAGCCCAAATCGTCAAAGTGCTCCACAACCGTATCGAAACCCTCAGACTGTCCGGACAACATCCCGCTCAAGCCGGCTCTGTCCTTAGGCGTGATGTTCAGCGCTTCGATAAGCTTGGAAGCACGAAGGTCAGCGTCGATTAGCAGTGTCTTGCGCCCCAACTGCGCAAAACTCGCTGCCAACGCGATTGAAGAAATCGATTTTCCTTCGTTCGGGACCGACGACGTCAACATCAAAACATGCGGCGCGCCGTTGGCTGTCAAGAAGTTCAGATTAGTGCGTATTGACGCATACGCTTCGCTGAATTCTGATGAGCGCTCTGCCACTTCATCGAGCAATTGAGCAGAAGCATTCGCTGGAATCGCACCGAGGAGCGGGATGCCAAGGTCTCTCTTGACTTGCTGTGGATCTTTGAGGGTCTGACTAAGAATGACGCGCAGATAAACGATTACAGCGCCGATCAGACCAGCGATGGCGAGCGCCAATGCTAGGTTGCGGGGCCAAGAGGGGGCATAGGCAAATCGTGGAAGTTCGGCCCGGTCAATCAACTTGATGTTGTTCTGTCCAGCGCCCGATGCCTCAAGTTCTTTGAAACGCTGCAACAAGCCGTCATAGAGCTCGCGATTTGTATCAACCTCGCGCTTGAGTATTCCGTAGCGGATGCCTTGGTTCTGCTGACCCAGAAAGCTCGATTTTGCCTCCGCCAGTTCGCGCCGCAAAGCGGCTTCTTTCGCCTGCGCTGCACGCAAGCGCGATTGGGCTTCGTCGCTGGCGACGCTGGATTTCTCTCCAGTTGCTTCATCGATCGCGGCCTGCAACGCGGCAACACGCGCCTCGGCTTGGCGACGTGGAGGGTAGCCGGGGCCGAAATTCGCACTGAGTTCCGCCAGCTCCGACTGAGCCTCCGCCAAACGATCATTCAGCTGGTCCGAAGCCGCGAAGCTTGCCCCAACACCGGAACGAAGCGCAGCTTCAGCAGCGATGCGTTCCGTCACTGCTTCGGCCAAGGCTTCGTTGAATGCCGTCAGCTCGGTTGCAGTGAGTGTCTGTGTCGCGGTTTCAGAGCCCGCACGCTCGGAGGAATTTGCATCGAGCACCAGAATGCCATTGGCATTGGCGTATTCCACCAACTCTTGCTCTGATATAGCCAGCTGATCGCGCAATTCTTCGATCTGATCCTGAAGGAAATTGCGCGCTTCAATATTGTCGCCGAACCTCTTTTCGTAATTGGCAGCGATAAATTCTTCAGCCCAAAGCGCGCTAATCTTTTGCGAAACTTCGCGCGAAGCGCTCGAGAAACCGACATCAACAAGACTCGATTGCGTGATCGGTTCGACAGTCAGATTTTCCATCAGAATCTGCTCGACGTCGGCCTCGGTCAGATCTTCTTCTTCAAGCAACCCGAAGGTTTCCAAAAATTCCTCATCGCGGGTTAGATTGGCCGCCTCGACCACTCGCTTAGCCATGAAGCGGCTTTCCAGCAGTTCGTACTGGGTGTTGAGATATTGCAGCTCCGATACGGCGCTGTCTGCCTCCAACGGATCAATATCAGTCACATTCGCGCTGACCTGAGTTAGCTCAAGCCGCGATTTCGCGCGGTACAATTCGGTGCTCAGCAGCGTGACTATCACACCGACGAACAGGCCCAGGACTACAAGCCCGCCCAGCCAATATTTGAGGCGCAACGCCTCATTGAGATATTTCTCGAGCTCGAGCGCGATCAGATTATCGTCAGAATCGCTGTAATAGGCCTGATCTGACGAGTCGCCATTGGCAGCCATTTGCGTCTTGTCCAACATGCTTGCCTTAACGCCCCAACCTATCGATCAGGATGACCGCACTGCTCAGGACCGGGATGAATTGCAGGATCGTCGCGAGCCGTCTCTGGGCTGCAGAATCGCCAACCATCACGATGTCGTTCGCATAAAGCCTGGGGTCGGCATAATTGCCACGTTGTATCGCTTCCAGATTGTAGACGCCGATATAGCGTTGGCCTTGCACTTCACGAAACACCAGAACCTCTTCAAGCTTGGCAAATTCACCGCGCCCGCCGGCAAGGTTGACCGCGCGCATCAAGGTCATGTCTTCATCAACGGGGTAAGCGCCTGGACGTTCAACCTGCCCGCCGATTGATAGGGTGACGCGATCGAGATCCTCCGGAATGACAATAACTTGGGGGTCGATCACATACTCTCCGCGCAGACTGTTTGCGATCACTTCCGATGCTGCTGCTGGAGTTAGGCCACTGAGATTGACTTCACCAGCAAGCGGCATTTGTACGCGCCCGCGTTCATCAGTGATGAATTTGCTGCTGAGAAGATCTGACCCGACGACAGAAATTTCGAGAATTTCCTGCGGTCCAATTTTGTAAAAGCCGGCGTTCTCATTGGAGGGCAGCGTGTCGAGGTCGGTCAACTCAACCGACGACGCCAACCCCAAAGGCTTGTTCGAACCCGCACAACCGGAAAGAGCCAAGGCTGCAGCAATGGCCAGCGCTGACATTTTGATGGAGTGCATAATATTTAAGGCCTTGGGCTGATCTTTAAGCATGCTCAGCATCGCGTGTGCGCTCTGCGGTGGCACGGTGGCTTGCCGCTTTTGCATCTAGCGTGAACACGCACAAGAGCCAAATGAGGCTAGCCTGAAAAATGGGCGTCCGGACGGGATAATCTACAACAGATGCGGCTGCGACGGCCATAAACACAGCAATCCAGAAGATCGGTACAGCGCTCAAAAGCCCCTGCGCGCGAATGATGCCAAACAGGCCTCTTGCGAGAAAGGCAATCAAGGCAACAGCAATCAGGACTGCGGGAATGCCGCCTTCAATGATCAGTTGCAAAAAATCATTATGGGCGTTGTTGAGATAGGCCGGTCTGGCAAGATCGACAGGTTCGAAAATCTTGTAGGCATCTGCAAACGAACCAAATCCAGAACCCAGAACCCAGAACTGACGCATCATTTCAGTGAGGGGGCCAAACAGCTGCCATCTGAGATCATCGACCGGACCGCCGGTGGAGATATCGGCAAAACCGGGGATACGATCGAGCGACAAAAACAGCGCAATTAGCCCGATCAGAGCAGCAGCAATGGCTCCGAAGATGTAGCGCGGCGAGAACTGAGGAAACTTTGACTGCCTGCGTGATGTTCGTGAATTCTTTGCCTTGCGGCTGCCCATCATCTGCGGCAACTCTTTCCAGAACATGGCCAAGGCGGCGAGCGCGGACGCCAGGCCCAAGACGATACCCGCGCGCGAACCATGCACAAGGATCGCCAGGAAGGCCATCCCAAGCAAGCCCCATAGCCCCAAAACAAGGCTGCGCGGCCTTTTTTGCTCACTGGCCAGAAGGATCAGTCGCGCGACGACCAAAAGCACGATCGCGAGAAACACGCCCGAATGGTTTTCATTGGCGAAAATTCCAGTGGGGCCACCTCGGTTGTTTATGCGATAGAGACGCAAAGCATCGCCGCCTCCGGCAGCAACCTGCAAGAAGCTGAGAAGAATGTTAAGCGCGCCGATTCCGGCAACAAGCGCCAGCAAATCTAGGCGCTTAAGTTTGAACGCCGCAGCCAGCAGCAACGCGGCGATCGGAATAGCGAATCCGGCTGCTGAGGCCCAACCCAAGGTCGGCGACATCGAAATCGGACGCCACACATTACCCAACCCGATTTGTTGATCGAGAGCAGCAATCGCTGATCGCGACGGCAGGGCGTTCCAAACATCTGGGGGCAAGGGGATGAGCTGAACCACTGACCAGGCTGTCAGCAGCAACAGCATGATCAGAATGGGCTTGTAGTCCCTCAGTTCAGCAGGCGATAGCGCATAAAGCGCCGGGATCAGAAACAGAAACGCCAGGGGCTGCAAGGCGATGAGCTGGACCATGTCCGGACGCGAACTTCCGCCAAGGAACGTCACCGCGAGGGCGAACAGGGCAATCGCGACCCACGCCGCACGCAAAGGCGAGGACATGGCCCCTTGATGTGGCTTTCGTTCAGTGTTGAACACAGATTGCGCCCTATATTGCGGGGCGTACCAGGGCCCTCTCAACAAGTTGCCGACGCGATAGCCGCGCCCCCATTGCGAGGCAAGTGCCGCCAAACAGTATTGGAGCCAAAGCGACGACCGCATCCCGTGAGGCTCGGCTTGCAGAAAAACCCCGCGCTAGCTAGTTGGGCCGCCAGAAAGCGTCGCAATTCTCCAAAAACGAATCTTTGAATGTAGTTTTCGCTTCAACCTGCATCGGGGTTAGAGCGTTTCACCGGATCACGAGACTGATTACCAATGACAACCTCACAAGCATTGCCCAATCTGGATGAGCTTCACATCGCCGTGATCGGCCTAGGCTATGTCGGCCTGCCGCTAGCGGTGGAATTCGCCAAGGCGCGGCCCGTAACCGGGTTTGATATTGCAACCAGCCGGATTGATGAACTGAGATCGGGGGTCGATTCCACGCAGGAAGTCGATGCCAAAGAGCTGGGCCAAGCCCAACATCTGCGCTTCACAGCGGATCGTGAGGACTTACGCGATGCGAACTGCTTTATTGTGACCGTCCCCACTCCGATTGATGCGAGCAAGAGACCGGACCTAACGCCGCTTATCAAGGCATCGGAAACCGTCGGCGCAGCGCTCAAGAGAGGTGACATCGTTATTTACGAATCCACCGTATATCCAGGCGCCACCGAAGATGATTGCGTGCCCGTGCTGGAGCAAGTCTCCGGCCTCAAATGCAACGTGGATTTTCATGTCGGCTACAGTCCCGAGCGGATCAATCCAGGTGACAAGCAGCACCGCTTGCCCGACATCAAGAAGGTGACTTCGGGCTCGACCCCGCAGACGGCCGATCTGGTCGACGCACTTTACAGCTCCATCATCCGAGCTGGTACGTTCAAAGCGGAGAGCATCAAGGTCGCCGAAGCGGCAAAGGTCATCGAAAACACCCAGCGTGACCTGAATATCGCGCTGATCAATGAACTCGCCATGATTTTCAATCAGCTCGACATTGATACCGCATCTGTTCTGGATGCAGCCGCGACGAAATGGAACTTCCTGCGATTTGAACCCGGGCTGGTCGGCGGACACTGCATTGGTGTCGATCCGTACTACCTCACCCACAAGGCCGAAAGCATCGGATTTCATCCGCAGGTCATTCTGGCAGGCCGCCGGATCAATGACGGCATGGGGGCTTATGTTGCGGGCGAAATGGTCAAAGCGATGATCAAGCAATCGATCATCGTGAACAACGCCAAAGTTCTGGTGCTGGGACTGACCTTTAAGGAAAACTGCCCTGACACCCGCAACACGCGCGTCATTTCGGTGATTGATGAACTCAAAAGCTATGGCATGGAAGTCGACGTGATGGACCCATGGGTCAGCAAAGAAGCTGTCGACGAGGAGTATGGCTCTGGCTCTATCTCGCTCGTCGAAGAGCCTGAACCGCAAGGTTATGATGGCGTGATAATCGCGGTCAAACACAGCCAGTTCCGCGACCTTGGCGAGAAAGGCATTCGAAGCTTCGGGAAACAGAACCATGTGCTTTACGATCTCAAGGGCCTCATCGAGAAGTCAGAAGCCGACCTCAGGCTCTAGTTATCGCTGCCGGGCATAGCAGTCTAAACCAGCGAGGTTTGACGCTTTGCGATCGACAAGACACGCAAAAATCTCAGGGTATGGAATAGACTCGATGTTGAGGATTTACCTGCTGAACTACAATTACGGTCGGTATGTCGGCGAGGCGGTGGAATCGCTGCTGGGCCAAACCGACCGGGATTTTGCGGTCACGTGTATCGACAACGGTTCCAGCGACGGTTCGGTACGACTTCTTGAAGCAGCAATGCGAGCAGCACGGGTGGGACTTCGCGCAATTTCCCAATCTTTCGGTCTCGAAAATCGGCAATTATGTCGCGCGCAATTTTGACGAGGACTACATCGTCAGGCTCGATGCGGACGATGTATTCTGCCCGAATTATGTCGAGTGGGTGAAGGCTGCGATCGCCAGCGAAAATGCGGATGTCGTTTATGGCGACTATCACCTGATGGATTTCGATAGCCGCGTGTTTTCAAGCCAGCAGATACTCAGGCGCGGCAAAAACGACGGCAGACCGATCCACGACGAGCCGTTTCATGGGGCGTGTACCGTCATCAAGCGGGAACGGCTGCTCGAACATGGCGGCTATTACGAGCAGTTTTCGCGCAATGACGGCTATGATCTTTATCTGAAATTCCGCAAGGACCGGCTGGTCCATATTGCAAAGCCGCTGTTTCATTACCGCCGGGGCCATCGCAGCATGTCGACGAACCGTGCCATGCTGTTTGAAACGCGCATCAAAATGATCGCGGCCTATGCCGGCGAACACAATCTGACTGTCGGCCCTGAGGTGGTGCATGTGCTCGCCTTCCCCGATCATCCCGACTTTTACAGCGATGGTCGATTGGAGCGCTATCGCAGCTTTGCCCAATCATGGGGTAGAAATGTGAAGCTGCTGGTTCGCGACGAGGCGGCTCCTGACGGCGAATGCCTGCGCTGGTCGCAAGTTCAGGCATATGATGATTTGCGACAATATCTTGATGAAGATGCGGCATTTGAAAACGCTGAAAGCTTTGTCGTACATTCGATGAGCAATCGGCTGGCTCCGCTCGAATTCTTCGAAATGGCGCCGATCGCCATGCAATTGTTCGAAAGTCAGGCCATTATCACGGGTGAAAAGCTCGAAAGTTCGCTCTATTGGACCACCTCTGGCGGCGTCAGGCGCCAGGAGAATTCGAGAAAACTGTTTGAGGAAGATCGCGCAGTGGTGCACTCGGGCGGGCTAACAGGTTTCGTGCGTGGCAGCTCTAGAGATACGCTTGCCACCCTTTTGGAGATCAGCTCGAACATGACGGTTGAGGGACATTGCTAATGGCTGACTATGAGATTTTCATCCCGTGCCGGGTGAACAGCCATCGCCTGCCATTCAAGCATTTCCGCACGATCGCGGGACGCACCCTGATCGAGCGTCTGATCGGATCGCTAATGGATCTCACTGATGCCCGGCTGAACCTGATCGTCCCTGAGGGCGCCGAAAACAACATCTACACAGAGCTTGAGAGCCTGTATCCCGTCCAGGTTTTCCGCGGGCATGAAACCGATGTGCTCGATCGGTTTGTGTCGGCTATCAACCAGCGCAAAGATCACACGCACTATGCCGTACGGATCAACGGCGACAGTCTGTTCCCTTTGCCCGAACTGTTTGCTCAGCTCGATGAAGCAATGGGCGACAAGCGCCATGATATCTACACAACGGTTGGTTCAAATGTGCCCAGCGGACGACATGTCGAAGCGGTACGCATTTCGTGGCTGATGGAGCAAAGAGACGCCATCGCAGCAGCCACGCCTGAACAGCGCGAACACGTTTTTCCGCTGCTTTACGATTTGTGCGATAACACCGGCGAGCTGCGTGCTCGTAGTGCGGAAAAGGGAAAGTTCTCGGTCGACAATTACCACGACCTGTCGCGCGTCACTTACATCGTTGAACAGCGTGGCGAGCGTCCTAATGCGTCGCTTTTCGACCTGAGTGAAGAGTTCAAGGATCGAGCCCCCTATATTGGGCAGAACGGTGCGTATCTGATCGCGGAAATCGGCGGAAATCACGAAGGCGACTTCGAGTATGCGAAGAAACTGGTGCAAAGCGCCTGCTCGACCGAAGTCGACGCCGTCAAATTGCAAATCTACTCGCCCGATTTGCTGGTGAACAGGCGGATCGACCCGGACCGCTGGGCTCATTTCAAGAAGTTTGCGCTCAGCGCCGAGCAATATCGCGAATTGTTTGCCATCATCCGCGATGCGGGCAAGCACACTTCAGCTTCAGTCTGGTCGCTTGAGGAAATGGCAGAGCACGAAGACGATATCGACGTGCTCAAAGTGGGAAGCGGTGATCTGAATAACGCTCCGATGCTGGAATATCTTGCCAAGCTAGGAAAGCCAGTGGTGCTCAGCACTGGCCTTACCACGCTGGATCAGGCGGACTTGGCGCAAAAGATCATACTGGAGGCAGGGCTGCCGGCTGAAAAGCTGGCCATTTTACAATGCACATCGATGTATCCCATCCCCGATGCCGAAGCGAATTTGGCCGTTATGAGCCAGTTCGCCAAGCGTTTTGATTGCGTGGTCGGCTATTCCGATCATACAGTCGGGTATGACGTTTTGGTCGATAGCGTTTTGGCCGGCGCTAAAGTGCTGGAGTTTCATTTTTCCGATGACACCAGCAATGCCGGTTTCCGAGATCACCTTGTGTCTTTGGATGAAGCTGGCACGGCTGCATTGGTTGAAGGAATGAAGACCAAAATGATGCGGCTCGGCGCACCCTCAAAACATCTGACGATGATGGAGCGTGCCCGCAATCACCCCATCTCTTTCCGCAAGGGTGTGTTCCTGCGCAACGATATCCCCGCCGGGCACATCATCACCAGTGATGATCTGATCGCGCTGCGGTACCGCTCGCTGGCATCGATGCGTTTGAATTCAATGCGCTTGTCGGCAAAACTGCTGCCCAGCCGATTGAAGCACTCGAAGCGCTTTCATGGAGCATGTTTGAAAGCGCCGACGGGAGTTAAATGCACCGGCGATGAGTCAATTCCACCGCCATTTGAAGGTCTCGTTGCGAGATCGCTTGCGAAACCGCTATCTTCGGTCGCGCGGCGCGCGAATTGACAAAACTGCCATTCTTCAGCGCGGCAGTGAAGTGCTGCGGTTTCCGCACAATGTCTCAATCGGAGCCAGCACTGTCGTGAAAAAGAACGTCCAGATTTGTGCCTGCAATGGGCAAGCACAGATTGATATCGGCGGGCGCACCACGATCGGCGACTATGGCTATATCTATGCTTCCGAACACATCAGCATTGGCAGCAACGTCCTGATCGCTCCGTTTTGCTATCTGGTTGATGGCAACCATGGGACAATGCGGGCTCAACCGATCCGCGATCAAGAGCTTACAACCAGCCCGATAACCATTGGAGACGATGTTTGGTTGGGGGCAAATGTAACGGTCCTACCGGGCATCACTATCGCACGCGGAGCGATTATCGCCGCTGGCAGCGTTGTCACGAAATCGGTCCCTGAGTACGAAATTTGGGGCGGCATACCCGCGGCCAAGATTGGGGAGCGTTCGTGATCAATCCGCCCGAATCTGCGCGCATAGGATCGAACACTGACTTGCGCTTCAATTCCAAGAACATCATCCTTGGCGAGAACATTGTGTTCGATGACGATGTGAGGATCGTCGTGCCTGATCGAGGGCGGCTGGTAATCGGTGACAACGTAAAAATCGGCAAGGGCACCGTCATCAATTGCGGCGGCACGGTAAGCATTGGCAATGATGTTTCCTTTTACGGCTATTGCTATGTCCAATCATCGCGCTGGACCTGGAGCGGCAATGAAAAGCTGTTCGCTTATCACGACATCACCATCGGCGATCGCGCGACCCTGGCTCCGCATTGTGTGATTGCGGGCGATGTGAAGATTGAGGCCGGCTATCGCAGCCAGCCCGGCGAGGTGATCGGGCAATGGTGATCCGTCTTGGCGCCTTCGTCGCATTTCTAATCTTCTGCGTGGAAGTGACGCCCTATGCATCGATCCTTACTTTTGGGGCATCGAAAACGATTGTATTCACGGTTCTGATTGGCGCCGCCGCAGCATTGCTGCTGGGCATCGGCAAGCTGAAGTTCACTCTGATCTCGCTGATCCTGCTGGCGCTCGCAGCAAACGAGCTGGCGATGGGTGCGATCAACGGCTTGCCAAGCATCAACTTCGTGCGGATCACCGCGGCTGTATTGGCGTCGATGCTTATTTTCTCGAGCGACAAGCTTTACCGCACAATGCTCAAGGGTCTGCGAATATCGCATATACTGCTCATTGGCGGTTTTGTTCTGGCCACGCTCGCGATCGCGATTCTCGGCTCTGGCGTCCTAGGCAACGTGTTCCCGCTGTCCGACCCATCCGTATTCAGAAAAATCGACTACACGGGGGCATCGCGGGTCCAATCGCTGGCAATTTTTCATTTCACTCTCAACGCAGCGCCTCCCCTCAACCCCTTGGGGCTTAATGTTTTGCCAAGCGGTAGCGCGGCTGAACCGCATCCGTTCTTCTCCTTCATCCTCATCTCCACACTGATTTTGCTTCGGCAAAAAATGATCGATTGGAGAGTTCTGGCTCTCACCACGTTGGCGCTAGTCTTCTCCTTCTCGATGTCGAACGGGATTGGACTTGCGGGTGCTACTGCGGTGACTTTGTTGGTGTATCTCGCGCAAAAGTTGCGCGCTCGTCGGATCGTTCTGGCTTTCATGGCCATTGGCGCAATCGGCGTGTTTGTTTCACTGTGGCGCTCGGGCTATCTGCAGCCTGGTAACATTGCGGTCGCGCTCAATGCGTTCGATCGTTCGGTGGCCGAAAGCTATGCTACGCTCGTCCGTTTCTTTGCTTTTTCCAACGTACCGCTATCCTCTCGAGGCCGTCCCCCACTATTTCAACGACTTCACAATCTTTCCGCTAGCCGCGTCGTCTTTTGCGCTGCTTGCGTTGGTCCTCGTTGGGATTTTCGCAAGGCTGTTCAAGGTCGCCAAAAAGCTCTCCTACATTGATATCTTCCTGCTCTCCTATGTGTTCGCGTACAGCCTGAAGAGCTTCGGCGTGACAATCTTTCAGCCGTTTATACTTGTCAGCATTCTTATCGTTCTGCATCGCACCCAGCCGGCGGTGTCCAAAAACAAACCTGGCAAGCGAGCGACCACTGCAATCGGCAAGGGTCGACGAATGCAGCCCGCATTTGGCTAACTCACATCATTACTCATTAGGTTTAGCGTTATGAAAAATCTGTTGGTCGGCGGAGCCGGTTTTATAGGTACGTCACTTCTCAGGAAATTGGGGCCAAGCGACACGGTGGTCTTCGATAATTTTTCTCCGGTTGTTCATTCTGCAGCTTCAGTCCGGGACTTTGTCGAGCTTGGGGTGGATTTCACTGTGGGCGATGTCACCGATCGCGAGACAATCGATGCGATGCTGGATGAGCGCGGCGCGCCAAAGACCATCGTCTATCTTGCAGCTGAGACGGGAACCGGTCGGTCGTTAAGCAATTGCGCCCTCAATGCCCGCGTCAACACTCTGGGGCTTGCAAACTTGCTGGATGCAATTTCCAACCGCGGCGAGATGCCTGAGCGGATCATCCTCACCTCGACCCGAGCAGTGTACGGAGAAGGCCCCTATCAAAGCGCTGACAACACTGTGGTGTTCCCGGCGCAAAGGCCGGTCGATGACCTTGAGGCGGGCCAATTCGAATATGCCGGTCTGACGCCACTTGCGATGGATGCTTCGCTGCATATGTCGAAACCGACCAATATCTACGGATCGACCAAACTGTCTCAAGAGCACCTGTTGCAAAACTGGACCACAGCATTTGATGTCCCATTGTTCGTTTTCAGGCTTCAGAACGTCTACGGTGCAGGTCAGTCGCTGACCAATCCGTACACGGGCGTCTTGATCCACTTCATCAAACAGGGCCTCGCAAACGAGGCGGTGAGCATTTTCGAAAATGGCGGTATCACGCGCGACTTTGTTCACGTGGATGATGTCGCAGCGCTTCTTTCCCGCGCCGTGTCGGGCAAAGGCACTCCTGGCACATATGATTGCGGGTCGGGCGAACGGGTTGAACTAGAAAATGTCGCCGGCATGCTGGCAAAAATGAGCCAGTCACCGATGCCTGTTCGTTGCGATCAATACCGCCTCGGCGACGTCAGGCATGCCTGCGCATCGATCGAGCGGACTAGCAACACATTTGACTGGAAGTCGGAAATCTCGCTCCAAGATGGGCTCTCAACTCTTTACGATTTCGTCCGACAGAAATTGCAATAATGCGAGTCTTACTCCTCTCTCCAAGCACTTTTGGCTACGAGGAACGCCTGCGTGAGGCATTTGAGCGTATAGGCAACGAAGTCGTCTGGCTTGATGAGCGGATCGGCAATGGCGTTTTAGCCAAGACCGCCACGCGGCTTGGTCTTGTCCGTGCTGTTCCCGGTCTGATCGATCGACATGTTCAGCGGATCGTGGAACAAGCAAAAAATCATCGCGCCGAACGAATAATCGCCATTAATCCTGAAACGCTCAGGGGCGCGCAGTTCCGCGCTATCAAGCAAGCACTGCCGGATGTTCCGATCAGTGTTTATCGATGGGACAGTCTGGCTCAAAAACCAATCGATGACGAAACCTTCGAAGTGGCGAGCGCTGTTTACAGCTTTGACCCAGTCGATTGCGAAAACGAACCGCGGCTGAAACACCTGCCGCTGTTCCATAATCACGCGGAAGCGCCTGATGCAAAAGATCTTGAAAGCGCCGAATATGCCGTGTGCTTTATCGGCACAGCTCAATTGCGCCGCGTCCGATTGCTGGGTCGATTGTGCAGGCTGCTGGAAGAAACGGACCAACCGTTTTTCTTCTTCCTGAAAACGCAAAGCCCAATCCACCATATGATATTCAAGCTGGCGGCCTGGCGCAACGGATACTCCGGAATCCTATCGCGGACGGGCATGCCATATGATGAAGTGCTGGCTGCTATCGATCAGTCCGCAGCGACAATCGATATCGAGTTTGGCCGACAAAGCGGTCTCACGATGCGCACCATCGAGGTCGCCTTCTCCGGCATCCCGCTGTTGACCACAAACGCAATGGTCAAACGGTATGATTTCTACGCAGAACGACCAATTTTCGTGATCGATGAGGACAATCTGGCGCTTCCTGCCAAGGATATCTTTGACGGGCGATCAAGCAACACTCTATTCGAAAAATACCATATCGATCACTGGGCCAGATCTTTGACTGAAAAAAAGGTTGGGCAGTATTTTCTTGGTGAAACCAGTCAGCCGGGGAACTGATGGCAAAGCTCAAACCCATCCAGCTGTTTCGGGCGTCTCAAAAAGCTCTGCGCAATCGTGAGATCCTCGCCGAGAGCGCGTCGCGGCTCGACATTCGAGCGCGGTGAGCTGTTTCGATATTTGTCGGCTGTAACACTGTTCCCCCTGATCAGGGCAAGCGCGAACCTGCGTTTTGGGCGAAACAAACCTCCCCACGACACATTGGCCATCGGCTCACGTAAGCGGCCAAAGTTGCACAGTGTCGTCACCGGTGAAGTGCCGTTTGACGATTTGGAATACGAGCTGGTGAAGGAGACTTGGAGCTTCTTCGATTTTCGTATGGCATTGGCCTATTACGGGCGCTTCGCCCAACACATCGGTCCGATTGTCACGCTGCTGTTCAAGAGGTCTTTATGGACTTCTGCGCACTATGCGATTTGCTTGCTTGAATGGTCTTATCTTGCGTCAATCTTGCAGCGCTACCCGCAAATTGAGCGGGTGCACTGCGGCTATTACATAGATCGAAAAGCCTTTGCCCTTTCGCTTATCCGCGCAGAGACCGGCATCCACTGCGTCGGCGTTCAGCACGGTGCCTTCAATATCTTTCCGACCCTGCACCGAGCGCCCGTCGATGAGGTGTTGCTGATCTATCCCTTCAGCGAGCCATTTGCGCAGGACTTTTTCGCCCTGCCAGCGGATGGCAAAGTGCGCATCGCCCCTGAGGAGTTTGAACTGGGTTGGAGCGAGCACGCATCCACCCACCCCTTTGTCGTCTTTGGCGCGAGCGCAGACAGCACCGATCTGAATCGCGCGATCATCAGAGCCTTGGACGAAGCAGTACCGCCAGATTTGGAGGTGCTCATTAAGCTTCATCCGCGAGACACACGCGAGGATTATCTTGACCTCACACAGGGTCGGATCGGCTTCATTGACAAGAACGCAAAAAACGCGGCAGCCTATGTCGGTCAGTTATCGAGCGTGATCGCAGAGGCATGGACAATGAGAATTCCCGTCGCAATCATGCGTGGATCAGGCGCGAGAGGCTCTGACTTTCAAAAGATGCTGAGCGATGATGTCTGCCAAGATGTCCCCCACTTAAAGGCTGCGGTTGCCACAAAGCTGCGCAGTTTTAATCGATGAGCAATCCGTTAGAAGCGAAACCAACTTTGCGCGGCAATCTGTCGGGTGATTGGCATCACCTGCAAGAGCTGAACGGTGTTTCGCGGGAATTGCGACCATGGCACGCAATCCACCCACGATTTGCGCATATCGTGTTGATCAGATTGAGCCTTCACTCCAAACGCAAAGGCCTGTCTGTACTCGCCAAGTTCTTTTCGCTTCTGCTCTATTTCTTTTTCCGCATCGAACTGAACACCAATGTGAGCATCGGGCCAGGTTTGGTTTTGCCGCACCCGATGGGCATCGTGATCGGAGCACACAGAATTGGTGCGCGCGCGGTCATCTATCAAAACGTCACACTGGGAGCGAAGACACCGGATATCTCTTACGATCCGTCCAAGAGGCCGCACCTCGGGGACGGCGTGACTGCTGGATCAGGCGCAGTCATCGTCGGCGGCGTCACGATAGGTAACGGCAGCGTAGTCGCCGCCAATTCACTGGTTACGCGCGACGTTGCTGAAAACTCGCTGGCGATCGGAGTTCCGGCTGAAGTAAGCGAGCTTAATCGCCAAGCCAGGGCCGAGTAAGCGGCTAGCGCATGCTGTCAAAGCTCAGACTTCATCCGCTCTATTTCTATTTGGGAAGCGCACTATTCGCGCAGCTGCTGTTTTTCAGGGCAGTCTCGGTTGAACTCGGCCTCGATCAGCTTGGCTATCTCGCGCAATTTGTCGCAATCGCGTTCGTGGCATCAGGCGTTGTCATGTTCGGCTGCGAAAACTCCATTGGGCACGTAATCCTTTCGAAGAAGGCAACAGCAGATCAACATCGCGTCATCGGCTTTCATTATGTCATTGGAGCGCTCGGGCGATCAGCTGTTATAGCTGTGCCCCTGTGCATTCTGGCAGCTGTGTTTTTGAACGCCGAAATCGGACTGTTGGCTCTGATCGTTCTGCTCGCCTTTAACACGGCCTTTTCGTTTATCGAGCGGGCTGTCGGCAAACATTCAACCATGGTTTTGATGGATTCGCGGACTTCTTTCGCTGCGTTGGCGATTGCATATTACGCTGGCGGATTCATGCCGCGATCCGCAGTCGACGTGATCGGCGTGGTCGCGATCTTGGAGGCCGGCAAATTTGCGATTTATGCGCTGATCATGGCGGGGCACTTCTCGCTTTCGAGCTGGCGCGCACCGGAGGCAGCGATGCGCGTGAGGCTCCCTTACGCGCTCAACGGGATGCTCAGCATTATATCAAACTACGGTATCCCGATAATTCTGCCGATGATGATCGGGCCGGCGCATTCCGGGGTGTTCTTCCTCATCCAGCGGATCGTGAATCCGCTTACCTTTGCTTTGAACGCGATCAACTCGATCACGACAGCCAGGATTGTGCGGCAGTTTGAACAGATAAAGCAGATTTATCTGTCTTCAGTGAAAGAGCTAGCCGCCATCACAGCTCTGGCAGTGATCGGCCTGCTGATCATCCAGGGGCCTCTGCTCGAATTCTTTAATGTCAGCCAGTACAGGTTCGAGTTTATCCTGATGCTGGGCGGGGTTGCGGCAAACCTTTTGACCGGCGCCTCTGCCGCGGTCTTCAATAGCGCGGATAGGCCTCGGTTTAACTCGTGGGCGAGCATTGGGTTTATCTTCGTTTTTCTGGCAGCTGTCGCGATTGCAATCTGGACCAGTAATGTCGAATTGAGGGTCGTCGCGTGGGCATTCCTGATTGCAAATATCGCAAAGAATTTGGTTGTCCTATTCGGGATAAGGCAGCTAAGGCGCGAAGCGATCTTCTGAGGCCTGACCTGGCATTCTAATTGTATGCTTGTTCGTGCGATGTGCGCAGGGCGCTACGCCGACTGACCTGGCCAAAAATCGTTGAACTGAATGGATTGCACGTGTCGCTTATCGCAGAAAAGCACCCGGAAATAGACGGGCTTATCACTTTCACGCCGCGCCGGTTTGGCGATCATCGCGGGTTCTTTGCCGAAACCTACAGCCAGCGCGCATACCAAGAACACGGCGTTGCGCCGGTGTTCGTCCAAGATAATCATTCGGTCTCAAGCGCGGTTGGAACGCTGCGCGGCCTGCATTTTCAGGCTCCTCCCGTTGCTCAGGACAAGCTCGTGCGGTGCGGAATGGGCAGCATCTTTGATGTGGCCGTGGATATTCGCAAAGGTTCGCCCACCTACGGACGCTGGTACGGCGTTGAGTTGAGCGCAGAAAACGGCAAGCAGCTGTTCGTCCCGGCGGGATTTGCGCACGGCTTTGTCACACTCAAGCCAGATAGCGAAATCATTTACAAATGCTCCGATTATTACGCGCCTGATACCGAAGGAGCGCTTCATTGGAGTGATCCGGATGTCGGCGTTGAATGGCCTCTGTCAGGAGATCCAGTGGTGAGCGAGAAAGACGCTGAAGCACCGTTTCTCGCAGGCTTTGACAGCCCTTTTTTGTTTGAGGCGAAGCAATGAAAATACTCGTTACCGGAGGCGCGGGCTTTATCGGTTCGTACCGTCGCCCGATTGGCAATAAAGCAAGGGCATGAGGTCCTCGTCCTCGACGCTTTGACTTACGCGGCGTGCATCGAAAACCTCGCAGATATCTCTGACAACGAAGCCTACGCTTTCGAGCAGGTCGACATTCGCAATCGCTCAGAATTGGATCGGGTGTTCGCTCAGCACCGGCCCGATACGATTATGCATTTGGCAGCCGAGAGCCATGTCGATCGCTCTATTGATGGGCCAGGCGAATTCATGGAAACCAACATCATCGGCACGTTCCACATGTTGGAAGCCGCAAGGAAATACTGGACCCAAGCCGGCCAGCCTGACGAATTTCGCTTCCACCATGTCAGCACCGATGAAGTGTATGGCTCCCTTCCAGCAGATCCTGACGTCAAATTTACTGAGGATACCCCTTACGATCCTCGCAGCCCCTATTCCGCGTCAAAGGCAAGTTCCGACCATTTGGTAAGAGCGTGGGGTGAGACGTATGGCCTTCCTATCGTGGTGACCAATTGTTCAAACAATTATGGCCCGTACCAATTTCCTGAAAAGCTCATACCCGTCATCATTATCAATGCGCTGCACGGCAAACCGTTACCGATTTACGGCGATGGATCGAATGTACGCGATTGGCTTTATGTTGAAGATCACGCCGATGCGCTTTTGACCGTCCTTGAAGGAGGCGCGCTGGGCCGGACCTACAATATTGGCGGTGAAAACGAGTCTTCAAACCTTGCTCTAGTCAAAACGATCTGCGCGATTTTGGACCGCCTGCAACCCAATGAAAACGGGACGCCCTATTCCGATCAGATCACTTTTGTGACGGATCGCCCCGGACATGATGCGCGCTATGCGATTGACCCGGTTCGCATCCGCACCGAACTGGGATGGAGTCCTTCGGTCACCGTTGAAGAAGGCCTTGAGAAGACCGTTCAATGGTATCTCGAAAATCAAGATTGGTGGCAGCCCTTGCTGGATAGGAAGGGCGTCGGTCAAAGAATTGGCACTGGTAAGTAGCCGCGATGACAATTCTCGTTTTTGGCAAGACCGGTCAGGTTGCGCGCGAGCTGCAGCTGCGCGCGCCAGTCGTCGCGTTGGGCCGCGACAAGGCCGATCTGAACGACACGCAAGCATGCCTCGCCGCTTTGGAGGCACACTCCCCCCGACTCGTCATCAACGCAGCGGCCTACACAGCGGTCGACAAAGCCGAAACCGAAGAAGAATTGGCCAATCAAGTAAACGGGCATGCTCCAGCCGCGATCGCTGAGACGTGCGCAAAATCAGACATCCCAATGGTCCATATTTCGACCGACTATGTCTTCGATGGCTCGGGATCACAGCCCTGGAAGCCAGACGATCAAACGGCACCCCGCTCAGCCTATGGCCGCAGCAAACGTCTCGGTGAGGAAGGTGTGCTCGGCAGCGGCGGGAACCATGCGGTTCTTCGCACGTCGTGGGTGTTTTCCGCTCACGGCCAGAACTTTGTGAAGACCATGCTTCGGCTTGGCGCTGAACGCGACGCGCTGAACATTGTGGCTGACCAAATCGGCGGACCGACACCAAGCGCAGCGATTGCGCAGGCGTGTTTGGAAATTGGCGAGCAATTGCTGCAATCACCATCAAAGGGCGGTCTTTATCACTTTAGCGGCGCTCCGGATGTCTCCTGGGCCGACTTTGCAAGGGGAATATTCGCTCAGTCCGGCACGCAATGTGTGGTCCATGATATCCCGAGCTCAGAGTTTCCAACGGCTGCCGAGCGGCCCATGAATTCACGCCTTGATTGCAGTTCTCTGGCCGCGACTTTTGGCATCAAGCGGCCCGATTGGCGTTCAGACCTCAATGATGTGCTGCAATCCCTCAAAATCGATCAGGAAAAATGATGAGTAAGCGTAAAGGCATAATTCTAGCAGGGGGATCAGGCACTCGGCTCTATCCTGTGACTATCGGCATCTCGAAACAGCTTTTGCCGATCTATGACAAGCCGATGATCTACTACCCGTTGAGCGTTTTGATGCTGAGCGGAATTCGCGAAATTGCCATCATCACCACGCCAGATGATCAAGCGCAATTCAAGCGCACTCTGGGCGATGGCAGCCAATGGGGTTTAAGCCTTGAGTTTATCGAGCAACCCAGTCCCGATGGGCTCGCTCAGGCTTATCTGCTCGCGGAAGACTTTTTAGATGGGTCACCATCAGCAATGGTGCTGGGCGATAATATCTTTTACGGGCACGGCCTACCTGACCTGCTGACCGCAGCGTCAGCTGAGACCAATGGCGGAACTGTCTTTGGCTATCGGGTGGCTGACCCGGAACGATATGGCGTTGTGGACTTTGCTGATGATGGGGCGGTGCGCTCAATCGAAGAAAAACCCGAGAACCCGGCATCTAATTTTGCCGTCACAGGGCTCTATTTCCTCGATCACACCGCCTCCGAAAGAGCGGCAAAGGTTCAACCGTCGGCGCGTGGTGAGTTAGAGATCACCTCGCTGCTTGAAAGCTATCTCGACGATAACGCGCTTCAGGTTAGCCTGATGGGCCGCGGATTTGCTTGGCTCGACACCGGCACACATGCGAGCCTTCTCGACGCTGGAAACTTCGTGCGTACGCTGGAAGAGCGGCAAGGATTGCAAACAGGAAGCCCCGACGAGATCGCCTTTTCGCAAGGCTGGATCACCGCGGACCAATTGGCCGAACGTGCCAGCATATTTGGCAAGAACGCATACGGGCAATATTTGCGAGCTTTGATCGATTAAGTTGCGTCAATTGTTGACAGAACCTCCGTGTGAACACCTGAAACGAGCGCAATTGCACTGACCACTTAAAGGTCACTTCCGGTCGCCAATTTGGCTGTCTGCCCTTGCGCGCGTGACCTCATCGACTTATCGCCTCATCGTTCAAGATCGCAAAAGACGATAAAACACGCTGACAGCTTTTGGCAGCCAAAGAAAATAGACATGGAATTATTGCCGCGAACTCAAGCCAGCCAGATTGAGCGCGGACGCAAGTCCGGTGGAATCTTGCGCTCCACTTTCATGCAACTGCTCACTTATTTGAGCATCGGTGTGACAGCACCAGCCGTTGCTTGGTCGCTGATCCGCAACCTCCCCTTGAATCAAGGCGCTGCATTCACGACATTGATAGCCTCAGCCGTAGCATCGCTTCTTGTGTGTTACACACTAGATCGGCTCCGCCAATACGCGCGGGCCCGCCTCTTGAGCTATGTCCTCCCTGTGAATTTGCTGTTCTTTGGCGGTGCCTTCGCAGCCTTGGCGGTATTCCGATTACCATACACGTCAACGCTCTTGGCCCCGGTGACGATTTGCACGCTAGCCGTGAGTTATGTTGTCATTGCTTTGACACGCATGGCGGCGCGTACGCAGTATGTCATACCAGGGGGCCGAGTGACAGAATTGCCGCAGACCGACGCTTTCGTTGAGCTTGCGTCACGCAATCAATTGCGTGCCCTGATCGATAATGGCCGAAATGATTGTTCGGTCGTGGCAGACCTGCACCATGAGCACGAGTTTGAATGGGAGAAGCTGATCTCCCAAGCCGCACTCAAAGGCATTCCGGTGTATCACTACCGGCAAATTCTAGAGCAGTTCACCGGCCAGGTTAGGATCACCCACCTGAGTGAGAACGACTTGGGCTCGTTGATCCCAAACCTACCTTACATGGCGGTGAAGCGGGTTACAGATATCGCTTCAGTGATAATTCTTTCGCCGATCTTGTTGCCATTGATGCTTACGATCTTTGTGGTCATAAAGCTCGATTCTCGCGGGCCAGCGCTATTTTTCCAGGAACGGATGGGTTTTCGCGGCGAGACCTTCAAAATGGTCAAATTCAGGACGATGAAGACGCGCGATATCGAAGAGAGCACCGATGCTAAACGGCGCGATGCAATGACTCAGGATGATGATGATCGAATTACGCGGGTCTACCGGTTCTTGCGCAAATCACGACTGGATGAGCTTCCGCAGGCCTGGAACATATTGCAAGGCTATATGAGCTGGATTGGTCCTCGGCCCGAAGCCGCCTCGCTGTCGGATTGGTATGAGAGCGAAATTCCGTTCTACTCTTACCGGCACATTGTGAGACCAGGCATCACAGGATGGGCACAAGTCAATCAGGGACATGTGACCGATTTGGATGCGGTAACGAACAAATTGCGCTTCGACTTCTACTACGTAAAGAACGTGTCGGTTTGGCTTGATGCCTTGATCGCACTCAAGACTATGCGCGTCGTGATTTTCGGGTCAGGCGCAAAATAGCGCGCCAGCGTGCATCGTTCGAATTTAATGTAAGGCAGCACTTCACACAATGCGCAAAGTTCTCGTCACCGGAACCGCCGGCTTCATCGGCTATCATCTTTCGAAACTCTTGCTCGATGAAGGCTTCGCCGTCGTCGGCTTTGACGGCATGACCGATTACTACGACGTGCGGATCAAAGAGCGTCGGCATCAGATGCTGCTACAAAATCAGCATTTCAGCTGCACCATCGGTCGGCTCGAAGATTTCGATACGCTGCGCGAGCTAGCGCTTAAAGAAGAGCCCGACGTGATAGTTCACCTCGCCGCTCAAGCAGGCGTTCGCTACAGCCTTGAGAACCCGCGCGCCTATATGGAAGCGAACGTCACCGGCACATTCAACGTGATGGAGTGCGCGCGCGAGCTCGGCGTCGATCATCTGCTGATGGCCTCAACAAGCTCAGTTTACGGCGCAAACGAAGACATGCCATTTGACGAGCGGCAGAAATGCGACACGCCACTCACGCTCTACGCAGCGACGAAAAAGGCCAATGAAGCGATGGCGCATTCCTACGCGCACTTGTGGAACCTGCCGACCACCATGTTCCGCTTCTTCACGGTCTACGGCCCGTGGGGCCGACCCGATATGGCGCTGTTCAAATTCACGAAAGGGATCCTCGAGGGCACGCCAATCGACATTTACAACAATGGCGAAATGTTCCGCGACTTCACATTCGTCACTGACCTGGTCCGCGGCATTCGCTTGCTAATCGACGCCGCGCCAGAGCGCCCGGAGAGCGCCGACGCAATCGCCGATTACGACAGCCTTTCACCTGCCGCTCCTTTCCGCGTGGTCAATATTGGCAACAACGACAAGGTGCGACTGATGGACTTTGTCGAGGCCATCGAAGCGGAATGCGGACGCGAGGCGGTGAAGAATTTCATGCCGATGCAGAAAGGAGATGTGCCCGCCACGTGGGCAAATGCCGATCTGCTCCAAGAATTGACCGGCTACACCCCGCAAACCAATGTTCGCGAAGGCATCAAGCAATTCGTCGCTTGGTATCGCGACTATTACAAAGTGTGATCGTCTATTCTGGCTGCTCGGCAGCGGCCTCTTCGCTGGCTGCCTCGGCGGGCTCATCGGCGACAGGAGGCTGCGCCAACGCCGGAGGGGCGTCTTCCCCGGGGAGCGTCTGACTGCGCTCGCGCTCTAACCGCTCGAGATATTCGCGCTCGATCTGTTCGACACGCTCCTGTTCTGCCGCAGCATCGACATCAATCGTGGAAAGGCGCTCTTGCCGTGCTTGCTCGATCAGCTGGCTAAAGCGGACATCCTGGCCTTCCTGACGGTCTTTATACGCATCATTGATCAATTGTTGCGTACACCCGGTAATGCCGCCTGCACCCGTCGGGCTGCACGACAATGTGCCAAAGGCTCCGATGAGCTCGAGGCTCTCTACGCGCTCAGACCATGCAATGTTTTGTGGGTTGTCCGAGAAGCGCAGCGCGGGCGGAATGCGAAAGCGATCATTCTCGGGGAGGCGTCCCACAACACAGATTGTTCCTTCCGGACAATCTGGCGCAGCATCGTCGCCGTAAACATAGGCGATCTGGACATCGTCGGAGAGACTGTCTTCCTCTTGCGCGGCAGCAGGGGTGAGGCCAAGAGCCAAGCCTAGCGCCGAAACACCAAGAATGCCTGAAATTCGCTTTGTCATCACTTTCGATCCTTGATCGCGCAAAGTCCTGCGCGCTTTTCTTGCATAGCCTTTATTCGAATGCGCGTGAATGCATTGTGAAGGCTCTGGGGACGGCGCAAAGGGTTAACTGGCCCTCAAATCCGTTCGCTTATCTTGATCGCGGCGCGGCAGCCCAACCGGATAGCGCCTGACAACAGCCCATAAGCAGGGGCGTTTTCCGCCCCATGCTCAATCGCAGCATCGTGATGCTCGCGCTCTTCCTCGCGGAACTTCTCGATCATCTCGGCGAGCTCAGGATCGGTATTGTCCTTCTCTAGCGCGTCGAGCTGATCGGAATAATGCTTGTCGATCTCGGTTTCGACCGCAGCGGTGCATGCCATTGCAGCCTCCGGTCCGAGCAAGGCCGTGCCGGCCCCGAGAGCATATCCGGCCATCGACCAGAGTGGTTGCAGCGCCGTCGGGCGCACGCCGCGCTCTGCCATCAGCGCGTCAAACTTTTCGCGGTGAACCTTTTCCTGCTCAGCCATATGCGCGATTTCCTGGCTGTGCGGTCCGCGGTCACCCATGACGGCGAGTTGACCCTCATAGATCCGCGTTGCGCCGAATTCTCCGGCCTGATCGACCCGGATCATACGGTGAATGTCTTCGCGTTTCATGTGCGCTCCTGCTTGGCTATCAGTCCCAAGATGGTGATCCCGCCGCCGCATGAAAAGAGGAAATTCCAACCGGCGAGTGAAATGCCGAACAGGCTCCAAGGCGCGACGTCACAGCGCACCAGCGGCGCGCTTGCATCTAGAACCGAGGCAACGGCATCGGGTCCGGTCGGGATGGTGGAGCAACCGGTGATGCCTTGCCACCAGCCATATTCAACGCCTGCGTGAAAGCCGCCGATCAAGCCAGAAGCGATGATCGCTAGCGCTGCCAAAGCGAGCCAAAGCCGTTTCGGTGCAGCCACCCAGCCGAGTACGGCAAACGGCAGTGCGGCAAAATGCGGCCAGCGCTGCCACCAGCACATCTCACACGGGAACAGGTCAAAGCCATATTGCGAGATATAGGCGCCGCCGAGCAGGCCTGCAGGCAATGCCAACGCCAATTGCTGCGCGGTGCGAAGCCGCGTTTGCTTAGCCATGCTGCCTCGCCCGCTGGCTCTTAGTCTTCGCGAAGTGCGACCGAACTTGCGGTCGTCCGGCGCAAGGTCTCCACCGCATAATGCAGCTGGAAATCCTCGACGCCTTGCTCCTCAAGCTGCTCTGCCGTCAGCTTGAAGCGCGGATCGTCGACCTTGTCGCCTTCCAGTTCCTCGTCCTTAAGGCCCAGCTCATTGACAAGGTGCCCGCGCAGATCGCTCTCACGGGTCACATACTTGCTGCGTAGTGCGTAATCAGGATCAGAAAGCTGCGGCACAGTAATGTCGGGCTTGATCCCGCCTTCTTGCACAGAGTGGCCCGAAGGCGTGTAATAGCGCGCGGTCGTCAACTTGAGAGCAGCGTCACGGCCCAGCGGCAGGAGCGATTGTACCGAGCCTTTGCCAAAGCTGCGATCACCCATGATCAGCGCTCGGCGGTGATCTTGCAGAGCGCCTGCGACAATCTCGGACGCCGAGGCAGAACCTGCATCGATCAGCACGATAACCGGGGTGCCTTCCGCCATATCGCCGCGGAACACAGTCTCAGCATCATACAGCAGAGTTTCACCGCGAGCGCGCCCGCGCTGCGAGACAATCCGCCCCTTATCGAGGAAAAGATCCGACAATGCGACGGCTTCATCAAGGCTGCCGCCCGGATTGGATCGCAGGTCGAGGATCAATCCGCCCATCCGACCGGTCGCCTCTTCCTGAAGCTTTTCCCACGCCTGAAAAACATCGCGGCCAACATCGGCGGAAAACTCGTTGACGGTAATCACACCGACATTTCCGGTTTCGAGTTTGTGCGTCACTGGTTCCAGCTCGATCACGCCGCGCGTCACATCAACTTCAAGAGGCTCATCGCGACCCGGGCGGAAAATCGTCAGCTGGATCGACGTGCCGGCCTGGCCACGCATCCGTGCTACCGCATCGTCCAGATCACCGCCATAGATGAGCTCGCCATCGAGATGGGTGATGAAATCGCCAGCTTTCACGCCTGCTTCTTCCGCCGGGCTGCCACGGAATGGAGAAACGACCTTCACCGCGCCCTCTTCCATCACGACCGAGAGGCCGAGCCCTGAATAATTACCATCGATCAGCGTGGTGAGCCGCTGCATCGCAGCCCCGTCAATATAGGCCGAGTGAGGGTCGAGTGAGGCAAGCATGCCGTCGATCGCGCCGCGCACCAGCTTCTCGTCATCGACATCCTCGACATAGCTCGCCTTGATCCTTTGATAGGTGGCGAACAGTTTCGAGAACTCCGGACCCGCGCGTCCCTCAACCTGCGCCATAGATGCGGTGGCGGTTGGAATAAGGGCAACTGTGGTCACAAGCGCTGCGCTTTGCAGCAGGGCGATATACTTCTTGGGCACGCAAGGCTCCTTCGGGATGAGACACTATGTGTATCGCGCAATCCCCCTTAACGCCAGATGAGAGCGACAGGCCGAGACCCAGCGTTGCATTTGGGGACAGCGCTGAGCGCGAATCCTAGCGATACAAAGCGCGCATGACCCTGTTTCTACAGGAATTGCAGCGGGTTGATCGGCTCGCCCGAGCGCCGCAGTTCAATCGTAATGGCCGGATCTTCACTCTCTGCGACGCCCAGCGGGCTGCCACTGACCAGATCATCGCCGACTTCAACGTCGCTCGACGCAAGGCCCGTGACGAGGCTGGTCCAACCGCCATCATGCTCGATAATGATGATTCGCCCGAAACCGCGATAGGGGCCGGAAAAAGCGACCCGGCCCGCCGCAGGGGCGATGATTTGTGCACCAGCTGCGGGCGCAATAGTGACGCCAGTGCTGCGCGCGCCGCTGTCTTTGAGCTCCCCAAATCCCGCGATCGTGCGCCCTTGGACCGGCATTTGAAACCCCGGTGGGGGCGCAGTCGACGTCGCGGTTGGCGCGGGCACAGGCGCGCCTGTGGCGACCACTTCAGCCGCGCTTGGGCGCGGTGGACGCAAAACCGGTCCGGGCAATGCCGCGAGTTCCCGGCGCAAAGCGCTCGCCGCACCCAGCTCTCCGATCAAACCGTCGAGGTCGCGCGCATCTTCCGCCAGAGCCAAGGCGCGCTCGCGTTCGCGCACAGCGTTGCTGCGCGCTTCGCGCGAGACAAGACGTTGCCTGGTTTCGAGCGCATCAAGCGCTGCGCGCCGTTCGCGTAGCGAGGTTTCACTGCCGCGCAGATCGGCCAGTGATTCGCGCGCTTGATCCTCCAGCGACCGCCCTTCCTCAAGATCACTTCGTAAAGCCGCAGTGCGAGCACGGACTTGCGGGATGGCGCTATCAAGCACCGCCCGAACATAAACCGTTTCGCGCAAGGATCCAGGCTGCAAAGCGGATAGCGCCAACGGACGTCGGGACATCGCCTGAAGCGCGCCGGTTAGCCTCACCAGCGGCTCCTGCCGCCGCGCCAGACTGCGACCCAATTCCGCTCGCCGGGCTTGTGCTAATGAATAACGCGCTTGTGCCGCCGCGATTTCCGCTTCGGATTGCTGGATTTGCGCGGCCAATGCGGCGGCTTCGCGCGCGGTTTTGTCTGCGGTGCGAGTGGCGGTTTCAGCTTGCGCCGTAAGCCGCCCAGCACGCGCTTCGGCATCTTTGGCTGCGGCCTGCGCGCGGGCCAATTGCTCGCGTGCTTCGGCAGGGTCGAGCAGGGCAATATCGCGCTGTGCCAATCCGAGCGGGGCCAAAGCAATCGCACCCGCCAGTGTGACGCCAATAAGTCCCAGTCCGATAACGCTTGGCCGTCTCATTGTCGCCCTTGTGCCCGATCAGCCCGAGCGATGATAGGGGTGACCGGCAAGGATGCTGGTCGCGCGGTAAAGCTGCTCCATCAGCATCGCCCGCGCCAGCAGATGCGGCCAGGTTGCAGGACCGAATGCTAACAGCAAATCAGATTTGGCACGTTCCTCGCGCGAATGACCATCGTACCGCACCCAAGACAAATCGCGCCTCCCTCATCCCGTCATCACGCCAGCGCCCCAGCAATGCGGCGAAATCCTCTGACGACATCGCCTTGCCACGCTCATCGAGCAGCACTGTTTTGTAAGGGGTTTGCGGATCGGGAATCTTGCCGCCGGTCTCAGGCAATTCAGTCAGTTTCACCGGCCAAGTCAGCCGCTTCTCATAGCGCGCGACCAGTTCTTCTTCCGGCGACCGGGCAATCTTTCCGCGAGCGATCACATGGAGAAGGATAAGAACGAGCCCCTGGTATTGAGCGTTTTGGCTTGGTCGCGGAGCACAGCCAGCGCAGCTGGCTGCAAGGGCGACCGCCCGCCCGCAAGGCCGCTAGGCCTGAGGAGTTCGCACCCCGGATGGGGTGCAGAAAACTATGACGCGGCTGCTTCGCTGCCGTCAAACGCCCACATGCGCTCAAGGTTGTAGAAGCTGCGCACTTCCGGGCGGAACAAATGCACCACCACATCGCCCGCATCGATCAGAACCCAATCAGCCGCTGGCAAACCTTCGATCCGCGCCGAACCAAAGCCAGCCTGCTTCACCTTCTCAGCAAGTTTCTGCGCCATCGAAGCCACTTGTCGGGTCGAGCGCCCGGATGCGATCACCATGTAATCGGCAATCGAGCTCTTGCCCTCCAGCGGGATCGAAACAATTTCCTGTGCTTGATCATCGTCAAGCTGAGCCATCACCAGCGCGTGCAGATCATGATCAGCCATATCAGCTGACCCGATCGCATGAGGCGCTGCGCCTGGCGCAGCCGACAAGATGTGTGCCTGTGTCATAGGCAATCATAGGTCTCCAGATTGTGGGGAAGTAAAATGCGGGAGATGAAACGCTTCGCATGCGCCTCATATTCCCTCCGATGAATGAACCCGTCTGAATGTCAGCCGGTCTCGCGCGCTTTGGCCAGTATATTGCTGCGCCCAATCCGCATTGGCGCGGCGGATCGCCGTGGCCGACCTTGGATCAGGATCGAAACGCAATAACACCAGTGCCGGTGCGCTCCATCGCCCCCGTTCTCGAAAGCTGGACACAGATGCGGAATAGCGCCTGAGCCAGGCCATGGCGGGGCTCGCCATTGCGGCACCTTCATAGCCGGGCCTTGCAATGACTGCAATCGGCATTGTGCGCGCAATATCGCGCCAAGCTTTCCATTTGTGGAATTGGGCGAGGTTGTCGGACCCCATTAGCCAAACGAATTGCCGCTTTGGATAACGCTGCTTAAGCGCCCGTAATGTGTTGATTGTAAAGCGGGTTCCGAGGTACTGCTCAATCGCGGTCGGGACGATCGGGGCGCGGCGTGCCTGCCGTTCAGCCGATTTGAGTCGGGCATTGAGCGGCGCCATCCCTTTGCGCGGTTTCAGTGGGTTTCCCGGGGAAACCAGCCACCAAACCGCGTCTAGAGCGAGCGCATCCATGGTAAAAAGCGTAATCCGCCGATGCCCGCCATGCGCGGGATTAAAGCTGCCACCGAGCAGCCCAGTGCGAATGGGCGGTTTGCTCAAGGACGTGCCTGACCCGAGCCGCGCACCAGCCATTTGTAGGTCGTCAGCCCTTCCAAGGCGACGGGTCCGCGAGCATGCAAGCGCCCGGTGGCGATGCCAATTTCTGCCCCAAGCCCGAATTCCGCTCCATCAGCGAACTGGGTCGAGGCGTTATGCATCACAATGGCACTGTCGACACAGGCTAAGAATTTCTGCGCCACGCCATCATCATCGGTGATGATCGCGTCGGTGTGCGCACTCGAATGCTCGGCGATATGGGCGAACGCCGCATTGACGTCATCGACCATTGCCACCGAGACGACCGAGTCGAGATATTCAGTGTCCCAATCGGCGGGTTCGGCAGATCTCACGCGTTCGTCGAGAGCCGCAATCCGTTCATCGCCGCGCACCTCGCAGCCTGCCTCGATCAAGGATGAAAGGAGCGCGTTGGCGTCGCTGAAATTCGCATCAATGAGCAAAGTCTCCATCGCGCCGCAGATGCCAGTGCGGCGCATTTTGGCGTTGACCACGATTTCTCGCGCCATCGCCGGATCGACCGCCGAATGCACATAGGTGTGACAAATCCCGTCGAGATGCGCGAGCACGGGCACACGCGCGTCTTTTTGCACACGCTCGACGAGGCCGCGCCCGCCGCGTGGAATGATCATGTCGATTGCGCCGTGCGCCTGCAGCATTTCCCCGACGGCAGCGCGATCCTGCGTTGGCATCAATTGCACTGCAGCGGCAGACACCCCGCCTTCGGTCAAGCCTGACCTCAAAGCAGCATGGATGGCGCGATTGGAATGCACCGCCTCGCTGCCGCCACGCAGCAACACCGCATTGCCGGAGCGCACGCACAAAGCCGCCGTATCTGCCGTTACATTGGGGCGGCTTTCGTAAATGATGCCGATCAGACCGATCGGCACGCGAATACGCGACAATTTTAGGCCGTTTGGCGGCCTGGTTTCATCGATGATCTGACCGACCGGGTCAGGCAAATCCGCCACCGCTTCAACGCCTGCTGCGATGCTTTCAAGACGCGCCTCATCAAGTAGCAGGCGATCAAGCATGGCGGGCGAAAGCCCTGCATCCTTCCCTGCCGCCATATCCTTCGCGTTCGCCTCCAGAATAGCTGCGGCGTCACGACTCAAATGTTCCGCTGCCATATGGAGCGCTTTTGCGCGGTCTTCGCTGGACATTATTGCAAGCTGGCGCTGAGCCGATCGCCCATCAGCTGCGAGCTGCGCGACCAGAGACCTGGCGTCGATTTTTGGAGGGGTTTGCATGTTCATTTCTAGGCGGCCTTAGCAGCGCATTTCAGAGCTGTCAGCGCCAACGCAAACCAGCGCTGATTCGGCCCTTCCGGCGTTGCGCAGATTTGCATTTTTTTGCATTTTTTGCGCAATATTGCACCCATATGAACCGTTCGTCCCGTCGCAGTTTCGACTCAGCGGGTCCGTTAACACTTAGATTCGACCTGCGGCGATTCCCTTGATAGCCCGCCTCAGACGAAATTGGGGCAAAAACACAAAAAGGGTTCGCCTTGCAAAACGAAGGTTCCACCAGCAGCTGGCGGGAGCGGTTGCAGGAGTGGTTTCCAGACCGCGAGTTTTTTATGCGCTCGCAGGGTCAGGTCCGCTTCATCACCATTACCTCGCGCATGCAGAAAATTGCTGCGGCTACGATTGTTGCGCTCATCCTCGGATGGGGCGTCACTATGTCTGCGATGGCTTGGTCCAAATACCAGGCCGACGCTGACCGTCTCTCATTGCTAGAAAACGCAGCCAAGGTTGCCACCGCTCAAGAGCGTTTGGATACTTATGGCGATGATCTTGATGCGGTCGCTCAAGACCTGACTAAGCGTCAGGATTTCATTGAGCAAATGACCGAAGCATTGCCTGCCGATGTGAAAGACGCCAATGGCACGGTGACCGACTCTTCTTCGGAAGCGTCGGAAATGATCGAAAAGGTTAGCGTTTCTTTTCCAGAGGCAGCGGAACTTGCACGGATCGAAGCGCGCCAGCTTGCCTATGTAGAGCGCGTCACTCGCTTTGCTGACGACCGCGCAAAACGCGCTGAACAAGCGCTACGCAAACTGGGCCTCAATCCCGATGCTATGGTCCGCAAAGCCGATCTGGACGCGATGGGCGGTCCACTGGAGCTGCTCGCAACTTCAGCCGACGGCAGCATTGACCCGCGGTTTGAACGTCTCGGCATGAGCCTCGCTCGTATGGCTGCGCTCGAGCGCGGACTGGACTCGGTTCCGCAGTTCACGCCAACAAATACCGCGGTAACACGGGAATCGTCAGGCTTCGGTTATCGCCGTGATCCGTTCAACGGCGGCGGCGCGATGCACAGCGGGCTCGACTTCAAAGGTCCGTCTGGCTCCGACATTTATGCTGCCGCCAAGGGCAGAGTATCATTCGCAGGCTGGAAGTCTGGCTATGGAAAGACCGTTGAGATTGAGCACGGCAATGGCATGATGACCCGCTATGCTCACATGTCGCGTCTCACCGCGCAGGTCGGCCAAGCGGTCGACGCGGGAGACCTCATCGGCGCGCTCGGCAGCACCGGCCGTTCGACCGGACCGCATTTGCACTTCGAAGTACGTATCAACAACCGCGCGGTGAACCCGCGCCCATTTCTGGAGACCGCACCCAATGTTCTCAAAGAAGCCCGCGGAACCCAGTGATCCCGCCGCACCGCCACCCAGCCCACCCAAACGTTCTCAGGGAAAATCTATGTCTTCCAACTCCTCAACCTTTTCTGTGATCGGCTCAGACGTTGCGATCAAAGGCAATGTTTCGGCTTCGGCTGACCTACATGTCGACGGCGCGGTAGAGGGTGACATCAAGTGCACATCGCTGGTTCAAGGCGAAAGCTCGCATGTAACCGGCGGAATTAAGGCGGAAACCGCACGGCTTTCTGGGCGGGTTACCGGTTCCATCACGGCTCGCGAACTCGTGATCCTGAAGAGCGCGCAGATCGAAGGCGACGTTCATTATGATGCGCTGACGATTGAGCAGGGTGCTCAGGTCGATGGCCGCTTCGCGCCGAATGATCGCCGCAAGCCAGAGGCAAAGCCTGCTGCGGCAGCGCCTAAGGGAAACGAGACCACGCCGAAGGGCGATGACGAGCCGCAGCTCAAGATCGCCCAGTAAGCCACTTGCGTGATCTCAAAAGAAAGAGCCGCTGACGCAGGTCGGCGGCTTTTTCTTTGCGCGTGTTAAAGGACCTCGGCGCGAAGAGCTTTGCGGTCGAGCTTCCCGATCATGGTTTTGGGTAATTCGTCGCGGATGACCACTTCATCGACCCGCTCGTGCTTGCCGACATGGCTGTTGAGCCAATCGCGCAGATCCTCGGCGGACGTGTCACTCCCCTCATTAACGGTGACATAGGCGCGCGGCACCTCGCCTTTGTAATCATCAGGCACGCCGATCACGAGCACCTCTTTAACCGCTTCGTGCTGCAGCACCACGTCTTCGACGTGGCTCGGAAAGACCTTGAAACCGCCGACGGCAATCATGTCCTTGATCCGGTCGACGATCTTGAGGAAACCGTCCTCATCCAGCGTCGCAACATCGCCCGTGCGTAACCATTTTTTGCCGTTGTGTTCAGCAAAAGTACTAGCCGCGGCATCGGGGCGCTTCCAATAGCCGCGCATAACCTGCGGTCCGTGGATGACCAGCTCTCCCGGCTGGCCCTCAGGCGCAAGTTTGGTCGGGTCTTCCTTATCGAGCAGCAAAATCTCTGTGCCCGGCACAACCTGGCCAATCGTGCCCTTCTTGCGCACGCCAACATAGGGGTTTGCCGAGACGACTCCTGAGCTCTCCGTCAGGCCATAGCCTTCGCAGACGCGGATGCCGGTAACTTCTTCAAACTTTGTGTGCACAGGGGCTGGCATTGGCGCTCCGCCAGAAATGCAGACCTTCAGCGAGGACACATCGGTTTTGGCCAGATCGGGATGATCGAGCAGCGCTTGAAACATAGTCGGCACGCCGGGAAAGCCAGTCGTTTTGTACTTCTGGATGGTCTGCAAGACCTGTTTGGCCTCAAAACGGGGCACGATTGCAATCGAAGCGCCGCTCGCGACCGCGTGGTTGAGCAGCGCGGTGTTGGCGAAAACGTGGAAGAAGGGCAGTGCGCCCATGAAGACTTCGTCCGACCCCTTGCCAAACGGGTTGATCGAAGCGGTTTGCTGTGCGTTCATCACCAGTTGTGAATGGCCGAGCATCGCGCCCTTTGGCCGACCGGTCGTTCCGCCAGTATATTGGAGCAAGGCAAGATCTTCTGCCGCATCAATCGCGGGTAGATCTCCTGTCGCCTCACCCAAAACATCGTTCCACGCCCGAATGGCATTCCCATAATTCACTTTGGCGAGTTTGCTGCGGTACCGAGGACCTTAAGCGCCAAGCCCTTCAGGCGCGGCAGCATATCGGGCAGGGAGCCGACGATCAGCGTCTCGAGGCGGGATCCGGTCAGCACCTTTGCAGCGGTCTCGTAAAGCTCTGGCACGCCCAGTGTGACCAGCACACGCGTGCCCGAATCCTCAACCTGCCATTCCAGTTCTTCGACCGAGTAAAGCGGCGAGAAATTGACCACCACCGCACCTGCCATCATCGCGCCGTAGTAGGCCGAGGCGTAAATCGGGACGTTGGGCAAGAAAAGGCCGACACGGTCGCCCTTCTTGATGCCCATCGCAATCAGGCCTGCGGCAAAGCGTCGGGCTTCGGAATAGATTTCCTTGTAGGAATAAGTGCGCCCAAGGAAATGCAGCAAAGGCGCGTCAGGTGCCGAGGTGGTCGAGCGCTCGAGCATGTCGGGCAAGCTCATCAATTCGAATTGCGTGTCCCAAGGCGTTGGGTGATGATAGGGGGCGCTACTAACACTCATGTTAATAGCATGGCGCATCATTTTCCCGTGCACAAGCGCTGTTCGTCGAGCGACGTGTGCTTTTCACAAGGTTGTACCGCGATGGCGCACACAACAAAAAGCCGCTCACCGGATGATTCCGAGAGCGGCTTTCTAGATTGTTCTTACGCTTAGGCGCCGATCAGCTTTCAGGCGTTTTGATCGCCATCTTCGCTTGGCGCAGCGGCATCGGCCTCGGTGCCGTTTTCCTCTGCATCACGCTTGGCGGCGAGCCAGGCTTCCGCTTCGGCTTCCTGCGCGGCTTCGGCGGCTGCTTTGGCATTTGCCTCACGCTCGGCGCGGAGCTCTTCGATGAGCTTATCCTTATCCGAACGCGTATCGCCATCTTCGGCTACCGGCGCCTCTTCAACCACGCCAGCGCGCTTCGCGGCCTTGGCAACGACAGCATCAAGCTCGCGCTGCGAACACAGGCCCAAAGTCACTGGGTCCTTCGGCTGAATGTTCTGGATGTTCCAGTGCGTGCGCTCACGAATCGCGCCGATCGTGTTGCGGGTCGTACCGATCAGCTTTGAGATTTGCGCGTCCGACACTTCCGGGTGGCTGCGCAGGATCCACGCGATCCCATCAGGCTTGTCCTGACGCTTGGAGACCGGCGTGTAGCGAGGGCCCTTGGTGCGGGTGACTTCAACCGGAGCCTTTTGCATGACGAGCGAATATTCGCTGTCGGCCTGACCCTTTTCGATCTCTTCCTGCGTCAATTCGCCAGCATGAACCGGGTCACGTCCGGTGTATTTGCTGCCAGCAAGATCGTCTGCCATCGCCTGCACTTCGAGCAGGTGAAGGCCGCAAAACTCGGCGATCTGTTCGAAAGACAGGCCGGTGTGATCGACCAGCCAGGTGGCGGTCGCATGCGGCATCAGCGGCTTTGGTTGTTCCGTCGGCGCTTTGGCCATGGGTAGACTCCATCAGGTCATGAAAGGATCATGAAATTAAAAGGGCCACCCCTTGCGGAGCGGCCATTGCGTTAGCGTAGATAGGCGAGAGCGCCGGATTCGGCAAGCGCGAAGGCGTATCTCCGAGACGAACGCGCCACCATCAGTCCATAGGGACGAATTTGGGCAGCGCCTCGATGCGGCTGATCCAGGCTCTGACATTGCGAAACGGCTCGCAGCGCAAAGCCGCCTTCCTCTGCCAAGTGCGTGTACGGAAACAGCGCAATATCTGCGAGGGTCAACGCGTCACCACATAAGTACGTGCGATCCGCAAGATGTTCGTCCATCACTCGCAATGCGTCCTGTCCCGCCTCGCGTTTCATTTCGATCTGCCCGCGCTGCCGCTCAGACAGATTGGCTTCACCCACAAACTTCATCCAGAACCGCAAGGTCGCGACATTGGGCTCGTGATTGTATTGCTCAAAGAACATCCAGCGTAGCATATCAGCCTGCGCCATCCGATCGTCCGGAATGAGCTCAGATCCGTGCGCTAAATACCAGCACACTGCATTGCTTTCGGGCAGAAAGCGCGCGTCATCGCCAGTGCCGATTTGCAGGACGGGAATACGACCGTTCAGATTGACGTTCGCCAGAAATTCTTCAGTCCGGGTTTCGCCTTCCAGAATGTTGTACTGCTTCGTCTCAAGCGGAATATCGAGCAGAGCGGCTGTCAGCTTGATCTTGTAGCAATTGCCGCTGCAGGGATCTTCGTGAAGAATGTAATGCTCAGACATCAGAGACCTTTAGCACGATTTTTCCTATATGCTCGCCCGCTTCCATGCGGGCATGGGCTGCGGCTGCCTCGGCCAGCGGGAAAGTTTGGTCCATGATGGGTGCCAGCTCTCCATTTGTGAACAGCGGCCAGGCGTGGCGCGAGATTTCATCGGCAAGCGCGGCTTTGAATGCGTCCGAACGCGGGCGCAATGTCGATCCGGTCAGCGTCAGGCGTCGCATCATGACAAAGGCCATATTGATATCAGCCTTTGCGCCGCCCAGCACCGCAATCGTGACGTGCCGTCCATCTTCGGCGAGGCATTTGAGATTGCGCGCGACATAATCGCCTGAAACCATGTCGAGCACGACGTTCACGCCCTTGCCGCCGGTTATCTCTTTCACCACCTCGACAAAATCTGCTTCGCGGTAATTGATCGCGTGATCCGCGCCGACTTCGCGCGCAGCCTGACATTTTGCATCATCACCGCAAGTTACGATTACGCGGATATCGAATGCCTTGGCGAGCATGATCGCCATTGTCCCGATGCCGGATGTGCCGCCATGGATCAGCAACGTGTCACCATCTGCGGCCAGTCCGCGCTCGAACACATTGTGCCAAACGGTGAAGAGCGTCTCGGGCAGAGCCGCCGCCTGCTTGAGCGGCATTTCGTCAGGCACCGGAAGGCAGTGCTGCCATGGCGCGGTGCAGAACTGCGCATAGCCGCCGCCCGGTGTGAGTGCCGCAACCCGGCTACCAAGTATTTCGCGCGGCACATTCGCGCCGATAGCGACCACTTCACCCGACGCCTCTAAGCCAAGGATCGGCGAAGCGCCCGGCGGCGCCGGATAATGACCCGCGCGCTGGATGCAGTCGGGGCGATTTACGCCGGCATAGGCGACGCGGATCAACACATCGTCTGTGCCGGGTTCCGGCACATCTACCTGTTCCAGGCCAAGCACATCAGGCCCGCCCGGCTTTGCAAATCCAATCGCGTGCATTGTCGCCGGGATCGTCGCAGCGTCGTCTGCCATGGCCGTTTCGTCCATGAAAAGCCCCCATTTCGCTATCAACCGCGCTCACTTGGTCGATATTGAGCGTGATTAACGCTGCGGCGCATTGACAGCAAGCCGATCCGCTTGCGATGTTGTGACTTGTGATGGAAGACGAAGATCGCCCCCGCCCAAAGGGAGACGCAGCCAGCAAGCTCGCCGGCGAAGATCTTTCACCCTATTCGCAAAGCGAGCTCGACGAACGTGTCGAATTGCTGGAGGCGGAAATCAGCCGGGTTAAGACGCACCGCGACAAAACGGCTGCGCATATGGCTGCCGCCGATGCCCTGTTTAAGAAGCCGGCATCATGAGTGCGCACCGCTCTCAAAATTCAGATTCGCAATCGCGCGCTGGGCTCCCATATAGATCGGGAACCTGCCTTACCTCCGCCTTTACTCTTCCCTTTAGCGAACATCCGCACACTTTCCTGTTAGAGACCTAATACATGCCTAGTTTTGCCCAAAACCTCGAACGCACTCTGCACAACGCTCTTGGCCACGCGTCGGAGCGGCGGCACGAATATGCGACGCTTGAGCATTTGCTGCTCGCGCTGATCGATGATGAGGATGCTGCTCAGGTGATGGCAGCCTGCGGGGTTGATCTTGCCGAGCTGGGCGAGGTCGTGAAGCAATATCTCGATCAGGAGTATCAGTCGCTTAAGACCGAGGAAGACGCTGATCCGCAGCCCACCGCGGGCTTTCAGCGTGTAATTCAGCGCGCGATCCTGCACGTCCAATCCTCGGGAAAGGACACAGTGACCGGCGCGAATGTGCTGGTGGCGCTGTTCTCCGAGCGGGACAGCTATGCGGTCTATTTCCTGCAACAGCAGGATATGAGTCGCCTCGATGCCGTAAGCTATATCAGCCACGGCATTGGAAAAGGCGGACGCCAGCTGGAATCGAAAGCCCCACAAGGCTCCGAAGAAGCGCCAGCCGATGGCAGCGAGCAATCCAAGGATGGCGGATCGAAAAAAGAGACTGCGCTCGACCAGTTCACCGTCAATCTCAACGCCAAGGCAGAGTCTGGCCGGATTGACCCGCTGATCGTACCGCGGACCGGAAGTTGATCGCACAGTTCAGATTCTGTGTCGTCGTAGCAAGAACAACCCGCTTTATGTTGGCGATCCCGGAGTCGGTAAAACCGCGATTGCAGAGGGGCTCGCACGCAAAATCGTCGAAGGCGATGTGCCTGAAGTGCTTGCCGAAGCAGTGATCTATTCACTCGACATGGGCGCGCTGCTCGCTGGCACGCGTTATCGCGGCGACTTCGAAGAGCGTTTGAAGCAGGTCGTGACCGAGCTTGAGCAAATGCCGCATGCGATCCTGTTCATCGACGAAATCCACACAGTGATCGGCGCGGGCGCGACCAGCGGCGGCGCGATGGACGCATCGAACCTCTTGAAGCCCGCTCTGTCGGGCGGGACAATCCGCTGCGTCGGCTCGACCACCTACAAGGAATTCCGCAACCACTTCGAAAAGGATCGCGCGCTGCTGCGCCGTTTCCAGAAGATCGATGTGAATGAACCGACGGTCGAAGACACGATCAAGATCCTGAAAGGTCTGCGCACCGCGTTCGAAGAGCATCACAATGTAAAATACACACCTGATGCGCTGAAAACTGCGGTTGAGCTGTCGGCGCGCTACATCAATGACCGTAAATTGCCCGATAAGGCGATCGACGTGATCGACGAAGTCGGCGCGATGCAAATGCTTGTGCCGCCCAGCCGACGCAAGAAGAAGATCACGGCCAAGGAAATCGAAGCTGTAATCGCGACAATGGCGCGCATTCCGCCGAAATCGGTCAGCAAGGACGACAAGAAAGCGCTCGAAAACCTCGAACGCGACCTCAAGCATGTTGTGTTCGGTCAGGACGAGGCGATCCATCGCCTCTCGACCGCAATGAAGCTGAGCCGAGCAGGTCTGCGCGATCCGGACAAGCCGATTGGCTCGTTCCTGTTCAGCGGCCCGACCGGCGTGGGTAAAACCGAAGTCGCGCGTCAGCTCGCCTCGATCATGGGCATCGAGCTCAAGCGTTTCGACATGTCCGAGTATATGGAACGCCACAGCGTATCGCGCTTGATTGGTGCGCCTCCAGGCTATGTTGGTTACGATCAGGGCGGTCTTTTAACCGATGCGGTTGATCAGAACCCGCATTGTGTGCTGCTGCTCGACGAAATCGAGAAGGCGCACCCGGACCTGTTCAACATCCTTTTGCAAGTGATGGATAACGGTACGCCTGACCGACCATCACGGCAAGACGGTCGACTTCCGCAATGTTGTCCTCATCATGACGACCAATGCCGGCGCTTCTGACATGGCGCGTCAGGGCATCGGATTTGGCGATGTGTCGAAAGAAGATGCCGGGTCGGAAGCCGTGAAGAAGATGTTCACGCCGGAATTCCGCAACCGCTTGGATGCGATCGTGCCGTTCGCTTATCTTGGCAAGAGCACCGTTGCCCGCGTCGTCGACAAGTTCATCCTTCAGCTTGAACTGCAGCTCGCGGAGCAGAACGTGCACATCCAATTTGATGGCGATGCGCGCGAATGGCTGGCGGACAAGGGCTATGACAAGCTCTATGGCGCGCGCCCGATGGGCCGCTTGCTGCAAGATAAGATCAAGCAGCCGCTCGCCGAAGAGCTGTTGTTCGGAAAGCTTGCAGATGGCGGCGAGGTGCATGTCAGCATCAAGGACGGCAAGCCGAGCTTTGAGCTTACGCCCGCGCCGCCCAAGACTAAGCCTAAGCGCAAGCCGCCCGCGAAGAAAAAGCCTGCCGCGAAGAAAGCAGCGCCTAAATCTCCGCCAAAGGCTGCGACCGACGCCAAGTCCGAAGCTTCGGATAACGGTGACGGAAAGCTGGACAAGGGTGGCGACGGCGAAAGCTGAGCAACTTAGACACACAATCAGGGGCGCTGGTGGGATACCATCGGCGCCCTTTTCGTTGGTTTATCAATGAGTGCTCCCTTCTCCTGGATCCGCCCCGAGCCGTGGGGCATTCACATCGTGCCGGCCGATTGCTGGGTCGATCCGGGCCGCGCGGTCGACTGTGCACTCGTCACCCACGGCCATGCCGACCATGCGCGCGGCGGGCATGGCGAAACGTACGCCACGCCTGAAACGCTCGCGATCATGGAGCTGCGCTATCGGACCGGCGCGGAGGATGATGCGGGCGAAATCCCGCACAAGGCGATGCCGGTCCAATATGGCGAAACGGTGAAGCTGAAAGGCGGCGTCGAAGCGACCTATATACCCGCCGGACACGTGCTGGGCAGCGCGCAAATCCTTCTTGAGCATGCAGGTGAGCGGGTGATCATCACCGGCGATTACAAGCGCCGCGCCGATCCGACTTGTCCTCCCTTCGAAGTCACGCCGTGCGACGTCTTCATCACCGAAGCGACATTCGGCCTGCCTGTCTTCACCCACCCGCCGATCGAAGATGAAATGGCGAAACTGCTCCAAGCGCGCACCGATCACCCCGATCAATGCGTGCAGGTCGGTGCATACGCCCTTGGCAAGGCGCAAAGGGTAATCGCAGAGCTGCGTGCGGCTGGACATTCGGAGCCGATCTATCTGCACGGCGCGATGGAGAAGATGTGTCGCCTCTATCAAGAGCACGGCATTGATCTGGGCGAATTGCGGCTGGTCGCGGATACCGAGAAAGACGACATGCGCGGGCACATCGTGATCAGCCCACCCTCGGCGCTCAATCATCGCTGGTCGCGCCGCCTGCCCGAGCCGATCACTGCAATGGCCAGCGGCTGGATGCGCGTGCGCCAGCGTGCCCGGCAGCGCGGCGTCGAACTGCCACTCGTTATTTCTGATCATGCCGACTGGAACGAGCTCACCCAGACCATCGACGAGGTAAATCCGACCGAAACCTGGATCACGCATGGGCGCGAAGAAGCTTTGCTGCGCTGGTGCGAACTCGGCCAGCGAAAGGCGCGCGCCTTGGCGCTTGTCGGGCGCGAGGATGAGGACGAATAATGGAGGAGTTTGCCAAACTCCTTGAAGCGCTGGTCTATACCACCAGCCGCAATCGCAAGCTGTTGCTCATCGCCAATTATCTGCGCGAGACGCCGGACCCGGATCGTGGCTGGGCGATGGCCGCGCTCACCGGCGAACTCGACTTTCCAGCGGTAAAGGCAAACACAATCCGCAACCTGATGAAGGAACGGGTCGATCCGATCCTTTGGTCGCTCAGCCGCGATTTCGTCGGAGACACGGCGGAAACCGCAAGCCTGCTGTGGCCCGACAATCCAGCAGCCGAGAAGAGTGCGCCGAGTCTGACCGAAGTGGTCGAAAGCTTGAACTCGCTCACCCGCAACACTGCTCCTTCGGAATTGCCCAAACTGCTCGACCGCCTTCGGGAGAATGAGCGGTTTGCGCTCATCAAATTTGCCACTGGAGGCATGCGGATCGGTGTTTCCGCACGGCTTGCCAAGACAGCCTTTGCGCAGGCGTTTGACGTGTCAGTCGAGGAGGTCGAGGAATATTGGCACGCGCTCGACGCGCCATACCCTGAACTCTTCGCATGGGGCGCCGACGGCGCTGATCCGCCCGACATCATGGGTCGTCCCATGTTTCGCCCCTTTATGCTGGCGCATCCGCTGGAAGATGGCACAGTCGATCTCGCGGGTTTCGCTGCCGAGTGGAAATGGGACGGTATTCGCATCCAGCTAGTCCGTGTGACAAACGGCGACGGGCTGCCCGAAACGCGGCTTTATTCGCGTTCCGGGGATGACATTTCCGCCACCTTCCCCGAACTGCTCGACGTGCTGCCGATGGATGCCGTGGTCGATGGCGAGCTGATGGTGCGCGGCAGCGTTCAAGGCGGAGAAACCGGCGGCGCGGCAAGCTTCAACGCGCTGCAACAGCGCCTCGGTCGCAAAAAAGTTTCAAAGAAGATGCTCGCCGAATTGCCCGCTTTTGTCCGGCTCTATGACGTAATGCTGCTCGAAGGTGACGATTTGCGCGGGCAGCCCTGGACCGCCCGGCGCAAAACCCTCGAAAAGCTGATGAGGCGCCTGCCCGAGAGCCATTTCGACCTTTCCAGCCTGGTCGAAGCGCGCGATTTTGAACATCTCGCCGAAATCCGCGAAGGCGCGCGCGAGGACGCTATTGAAGGGCTGATGCTCAAGCGCAAGGACAGCCCCTATATTGCGGGGCGCAAGGTCGGGCTTTGGTACAAATGGAAGCGCGACCCGCTATTGGTGGATTGCGTGCTGATGTACGCGCAGCGCGGCTCGGGCAAACGCTCCAGCTTCTACTCCGACTACACATTTGGTTGTTGGGATGGCGATCCGGATGCAGGCGCTGAGCTGTTACCCGTCGGCAAAGCCTATTCTGGCTTCACCGATGCCGAGCTAAAGAAACTCGACAAGCTCGTACGCCAAACGACGCTCAATCGCTTTGGTCCTGTGCGAGAAGTGGAGCGCACTCTCGTGTTCGAAGTCGCTTTTGACAGCGTCCACACCTCGAAACGGCACAAGAGTGGCCTCGCCATGCGCTTTCCGCGGATCCACCGCATCCGATGGGACAAGCCGGTGCACGAAGCAGACCGGATTGAGAGCTTGCGGGCGATGATCCGCGACTGAATGCGACACGGCCACGCGTATTCAGTGTTGCAGTCCTGATCGCTCCCGCTATTAAGTTTCAAATAGAAACGGGAGCTCTATGATGTCTCTGAAGGATCAAACTCTGCCTGCGTGGCAGAACATGTTGAATGTGCTGGACGGTTTGCTGGTCAAGGCGAGCGAAGATGATCGCGGCGATGCCTTGCTTGAAGAAAGGCTCGCCGAGGATATGCATCCGCTGAGCGTGCAGGTACGCTTCCTGGTGAACATGCCCGGCGAGGCTCTGCAGCGCCTGACAGGTCTCGAATTCACCTCACGTGAGGACAATCCAACCACTCTCGCTGAAGCGCGCGAATGGGTCGCGACGGCCAAGAATCAGCTCGAGGAATGGGCATCGCGCGAGTTCATCAGCGCGGACGAAGCGATTGTGCTCGAACTGCCCAACGGAATGACATTCGACCTGAGCGCCGGTGAGTATGTGCGCGATTGGGCTCTGCCCCAATACTATTTCCACACGACCGCAGCCTATTCGATCCTGCGCAAAGCGGGGCTTCAGCTCGGCAAAGCCGACTTCGTGCCGCACATGTTCAGATATATGCGATCTTCCTGAGACGGGCGCATAAACGCGTTCGTCATTTCAGACCGCACTCAAACACGGCGATTGCATGGTGGCGCGCATTCTCGGTGTAGTGCGCCACGCCCATTTTCATCCCGGCAATCGCAGCGTCGGATAGCTCTTTCATCGGCTTGGCAGGGCGGCCAGCCCACAGCATACGCGGCTCCATAACCTTGCCCTCGGTCAACATCGCGCCCGCTGCCAGCATGGCGTCAGATCCGATCACCGACTTGTTCATCGCGATCGCACCAAGGCCGACAAAACCCCGATCCTCGATGGTGCAGCCATGGACCATCGCCATGTGACCGATCAGCACATCGTCGCCGATGATCAGCGGCGAGCCGCCCTCGTCGCCCGGGCGCGGCGGATCGCAATGGAGCACGCTGCCATCCTGCACATTGGTGCGTTCACCGATGCGGATTTTGAAAACGTCGGCGCGCACGACACAATTATACCAGATCGAGCTGTGCGGCCCGATCTCGACATCGCCGATGATCGTCGACCCGGGAGCTACAAAAGCAGTTTCGTGAATACGCGGGGTTTTGCCGTGGATCGGAATGATGTTCACGCCGGGTCGATACATCTATGCTATCCTCTTGCTTGCAGCTTGGCTTTGGCGTCCGCCCACCGCTCGGGCGTCAGACTGTAGACAATCGTCGGATTATCCTCGACTAGAAAAGAACGGATCATCGAAATCCAGATCCGCGCGCCGCACCATGCCAAGTTTCTCCATCAGCTTCCAGCTGCCGACATTGCTGTTGCTAGTCAAAGCAACCAGATGCGGAGCGCCGTGGGTTTCAAACGCCCAATCGATCACCGCAACCATCGCCTCTTTCGCATAGCCCATGCGCCACCGGTCCTCGCGCACCAGCCAGCCAATTTCATGATCGCCCAGGCTGGGCGAGAGCGGATTGGATACGCGCTTCATCCCGCAATGCGCGACGAGCTCGCCCGTCTCGCGCTCATAGCCAAACATAAAGCCAAAGCCCTCTTCGGCGAAGCTCGCGCGCGACATGGCGTGCTTTTCTACGATACTCTCGCGGGGGCGCGGCCCGCCCAAGCGCGCCATTACTGAGGGAGAATTGAGGTGTTCCAAATGTGCATCGACATCATCCTCGCCGATCTGTCGCAGTTCCAGCCTTTCTGTGGTCAAAACCAGCTCACCCATTCTGTCGCGTCCATTGATCACGGGTGATTGAGTAGACGATAACATCCTCGGTCCCGAACTGGGTGCTCGCAAAATCAAGGTCTTCGCGGCGCTCCATTCCTAGCCGCTTCATGAGGCCCCAGCTCGGCGTGTTCTCCTGAACCGTCAGCGCGATGATGTGCGGAGCATCAAATCTCTCGAATCCGAGCTTGAGCGACGCGAAGGCGGCTTCCTTTGCATAGCCGTGGCCCCAGGCATCTTCGCGCAGTCGCCATCCGGCCTCGAAATCGCCGAAGGGGCCTGCCTCGTCATTGCATCTCTTCAGCCCGCAAAAACCAAGCAATTCACCGGAAAGGTGACCACCGTCCTGCTTGCGCTCGCAAACCCAGAATGTGTGGCCGTGCTTGCGGCGATAGCCTTCCAGGCGCTCGCTTGCTGCGCTCTTGGTCGGCTCATCCGCGACACCGCCAAGATGTTCCATCACCGCAGGCGTGTTGCAGTGGTGCCAGAATGGCTCCCAATCATCCTCGCGCCAATCGCGCAGGATCAGACGCTCTGTCTCATGCCAAAATGAAGCAGCGTGCTTAGCCATTTAGCAGCCGCGCCGCCACCGGCGCATGATAGGTCAATACGCCGGAGCAGCCGGCTCGCTTGAATGCCATCAGCTTTTCCATCATCAACGCGTCGCGATCGCCAATGCCCGCCGCCTCAGCCGCTTCGATCATCGCGTACTCGCCGCTCACCTGATAGGCGAAAACCGGCACGTCAAATGCCTCACGCGCGCGGTAAATGATGTCGAGATAAGCGAGGCCCGGCTTTACCATCACGCTGTCGGCACCCTCCGCAATGTCGAGCGCGATTTCGCGCATCGCTTCGTCGGAATTTGCCGGGTCCATTTGATAGCTTTTCTTGTCGCCCTTCAGCAGCCCGCCTGATCCGACCGCATCGCGGAACGGGCCGTAAAATGCACTCGCATATTTGGCGGCATAGCTCATGATCTGAACGTTGTGATGCCCGCCCATTTCGAGCGCCATGCGGATCGCGTGCACGCGGCCATCCATCATGTCCGATGGGGCGATAATGTCTGCGCCCGCTTCCGCTTGGTTGATCGCTTGATCGACCAGCACGGCCACGGTCTCGTCATTCACGACATAGCCCGTGTCATCGAGCAGACCATCCTGCCCGTGGCTGGTATAGGGGTCGAGTGCGACATCGGTCAGCACGCCAACATCGTCGCCGCAAGCATCTTTGATAGCCTTGATCGCGCGGCACATCAGATTGTCTGGATTGTGCGCTTCCCCGCCATCGTCGCTGCGGCGGTCGTGCGGGGTATTCGGAAACAGCGCGACAACCGGGATACCTAGGTCGACCGCCTCTTTCGCGCGTTTGGCAATCCCATCGACCGACCAGCGCGACACGCCGGGAAGCGTAGCGATTGGCTCCTCGACACCGTCGCCCTCGGTCACGAAGAGTGGCCAGATCAAGTCCGCTGCTGTGAGCACCGTTTGACGGTGCAGATTGCGGCTCCAGGCGCTCGCACGGGTGCGGCGCAGGCGGATGTTCGGATAGCTGCCACTCATGGCGAGCGGTGTTGCCGCAAATTGTCAGTCGGCGCAATCGCGCTGACCGAGATCGTGCCGTAAAGGCTCAGCTGACCTCTTTGGCGCTATCTAGCTTCTCGATTTCACGCTTGGGCGCTTCGACTTCGCTGGTGAGCGGCTCAAGATCCTCAAGCGCGGCGCCCGGGGCGACCGTTTTCAACCGCGCAAGCGCAGCGCGGAAATCAGCAAGTTCGCGCCCTGATAGCTCCGCACGGGTTACAAACTTCACGCTTGCCGGATTGATCGCCCGGCCACCACGATACATTTCATAGTGAAGGTGCGGGCCGGTTGAGAGGCCGGTCGATCCGACATAGCCGATAACCTGTCCGCGCCGTACGCTCTCTCCGCGGTTCACGGCTATCCTGCTCATATGGCAATATCGCGTTGAAAGATCACCGCCATGGTTAAGGCGTACTGCCTTGCCGCATCCGCCAGCGCGCCCAGCTGACGTTACGCGGCCATCGGTCACCGCCACAATCGGTGTGCCGTGGCGCGCGCGGAAATCCATTCCTGCGTGCAAGCGACGATAGCCGAGAATCGGATGGCGACGCATACCAAAGCGGGAGGATACTGGACCAGGCACCGGCGCGACCAGACCGCCGCGCTGCTCGCCCACACCAGAGGCTTCATAGAATCGCCCTTCGCTCCCCCAGCGCATCAGCTGCGTCTTCGGCTTTCCACCACGATCAATGCCAGCATACATCAGCTTACCCGCCTGACGCTCACCTGTAGCCGCGCGGCGGTACGCGATGATCATATCGAATTCGTCACTTGCGCTGACTTCGCGGTCCATATCGAGCTGGTTGTCGAGCGCCTTGATATAATCCTGCACCGCACTGGCCGGAGCGCCTGCGGCGCGCATTGAGCGATAGAGGCTTTCGCCGACCCGTCCTCGAATACGCAACGGCGTCTCGTCAGTGCGGATGATTTTGCGTTGGAGTGCCAATTGACCGCTTTCGCGTGTCACGGCCAATTCGAGGTCGAAACGCGCACGAAACGCCAATTCATCCAACGGTCTTGGAGTGCCTGAGGCTGCTCGACGGCCAAGGATGATATCCATTTGCGTGCCCGATTCGATCTCGCTCAGTGGCATCGCGCCCGAAATCAATGCAGTCACACGGCTGATATCGCCTGTCGAAAGCCCCGCGCGCCGGAGCATCGTCGAAAAACTGTCACCTTCGGCCAGTGTCGCAACCAGTTCGATCTGCGGACGCTCAGGTGCGCTTTTTAAAGGAATCACGTTGGCGGTTGCGCTCATACGCCGTACCGGTGTCTCCACCCATCGCCAGCGGCATGATCATTTGGCTGCGCAATTCATCGCGGGCAGCCGCATCCAGGTTCATCGCCGGGCGCGCTTCTAACGGACCCATGCTTGGCCAGAAAGCCAGTGCGACGGCTCCCAGCACAATCATCGTGAAAAGCCCGCGCAGCCAGCGGCGACTGCCGATATCACTCGCTAGATCGGGCGCAATATCTATCGCCGCGAGCCGTTGCTCGATCCCGAACTTCCATTCGTCATAGCGCTGTGACCAACCATTAACGCGCGCCACGACCAGCTTTTTCGCTGCCTGTGCGCCATTGCGGGGCTGTTCGGCAACGCGCCGCTCGAGCAAATCAAACAAGTCTTCCTGCTCGGACTCAACATTCCGATCAGACACGCCGCGCGCGGCATCAGCACCCAATTCGTCGGGAGCGTCAGACATTTCGCCGTCAGCAATGTCGCGTGCGTGATCCAAATCCGGTCTCATATAGGAATGCAAGTGCCCCGTTGCCGTAATGGCGGAAATCCATGCCCGATTAAAGTAAATGCTGTCTTAACTTTCGACCAATGGACTCTTCCAAGCGACGACTTGTGGAGAACCTGTCGATGCAAATTCCCGTCTGTCATTGCGGCGCGGCGAAGGGGGTGACAGAGTCTTGAGCGTGACACTGAAAACTCGAAGCTTCTCGGACAATGGCCGCGTGCGCGCTGTGCTTGGCCCGACCAACACCGGTAAAACCCATCTCGCGATTGAGCGCATGTGCGGGCACTCCTCGGGTATGATGGGCTTTCCACTGCGGCTTTTGGCGCGCGAGGTCTATGATCGGGTGCGCGCAATCAAGGGTGACAAACAGGTCGCGCTGATCACCGGCGAAGAGCGGATCGAGCCGCCAGAGGCGCGCTATTTCTGCTGTACGATGGAAGCAATGGACCGCTTGGGTGGCGGACACGCCTTTGTCGGCATTGACGAAGCGCAAATCGGAGCAGACCCGGAACGCGGGCATATCTTCACCGACCGCTTGCTGAATGCGCGTGGTCGGGAAGAAACGATGATTCTGGGCTCAGCCACACTTGAACCGATCGTCAAACAGCTGATCCCCGGTGCGGAGCTTGAAAGTCGCCCCCGCTTTTCGACACTTTCACACGCGGGTGAGTGCAAATTGTCGCGCTTGCCTCCGCGCAGCGCGGTGGTCGCCTTCTCGGTCGAGCAAGTCTACGCGATGGCCGAAATGCTTCGCCGGTTTCGCGGCGGTGCAGCGGTGGTAATGGGCGCGCTATCCCCGCAAACGCGCAACAAGCAGGTCGAATTGTTCCAGAATGGCGAGGTGGATTACATCGTCGCCACCGATGCAATTGGTATGGGTCTCAACCTTGATCTGCACCATGTCGCATTCGCGGCACTCGGCAAATTTGACGGACGACGCAAACGGCGGCTCACCCCAGCGGAAATGGCGCAGATCGCTGGCCGGGCCGGTCGCCACCAGACCGACGGCACGTTCGGCACGCTCACCGGGGGTGGAATGCGCGACGGCGCTCCACTCGAATTCAGCGAAGAAGAGATCTATGCGATCGAAGAGCATCAATTCGCGCCGCTCACGAAACTGTTTTGGCGCGAGGCCGAGCCGCGCTTCGACAGCGTAAAAACGCTAATCAAGGACTTGGAAAGCCGTCCAAACGAAGAGGTGCTGACCGCCGCACCGCGGGCAATCGACCTCGCCGTGCTCAAACGTCTCGCCGAAGACGACATTGGCGAGCGCGTCAGCGGAAGCGGACAAGTGCGGCGTTTCTGGGAGGCCTGCTGCCTGCCCGATTTCCGGCAGGTCGGGCCTGACAATCATGCGCGGTTCGTCGCGCGGTTGTGGCAAGATCTGTCCGAGGGGTATATCGGCGCGGATTATGTCGCGGCGCGCATCGCTGAGCTGGACCGAATGCAGGGCGATATCGACACGCTGCAGGGACGCATCGCCGCGATCCGCAGTTGGGCCTATATCTGTCAGCGTACCGGACTGGGTGCTGGCACGTGATGAAATGGCTGCGCGGGCACGCGCGGTCGAAGCCAAGTTATCGGATGCGCTGCATGGGCGGCTCACCGAACGATTCGTCAATCGGAGGACGACAATACTGATGAAGTCTTTGGGCCAAAATGCAGGTGAATTGCCAGTGACGCTGGAACCGGATGGCCAGATCTGCGTCGAAGGTGAGGCCATCGGACGCCTCGACGGCTTTCGCTTCGCGGTCGATCCCAATGCAACAGTTGCAGATCGCAAAATGTTGCTTGCCGCTGGCGAGAAAGCTTTGCCGACGATCCTGACTCAGCGCGCCGACTGGCTGCTTGCCGAGGGCATGGGAGAGCTCGAGATCAAGGGCGGCGCAATTCGCTGGCAAGATCGCAAGCTCGCCGACATTGAAATGCCCGATGACTTTGCTGCGCCGCGGCTCAATCTGTCGCGGGAAATTTCGCTCCTGCCGGATGGACCAAGGGCCAAGCTAGAGGCTGGTCTTTCGGACTGGCTCACCCAGCAGCTTGAACCGCTAGAGCCCTTGCGCAAACTGGCCGAAGCTGCGCGCGATCCCGAGGCTGGGTCTGAGGCGCGCGCTCTGCTGCACACTCTGATCGACGCTCGCGGAGCCGTAACGCGCGAACAGGCCGGCTTGCAGCATCTGCCCAAGGAAATGCGCCCGTTTTTGCGTAAACTTGGGGTGGTTTTCGGATCGCTCGACATTTTCGCGCACCCGCTTCTCAAGCCTGCACCGCGCCAGTTGCTGCACAAACTCGGCTTAGATAAGCGCGCGCTCAACGAAGGGATGCTCCCAGTCATTCCTGAAGCAAAAAGCTTCCCGCTGGGTATCGACCGTACCGGTACGCAGGCAATTCGCGTCGATCTGGCAGAAAAGATCTTCCGCTCGGCCTTTGATGCGCGTGGCAAGGCGCAGGAGAAGCTCAAAAGCAAAGACAGTGAGAGCGAGAAAAAGCCGCGCCATCCGCATTTCGCACTCGACCTCGCGCTGCCAATCTCCATCGGGCTTGAAGAAGACAATGCCCGCCGTTTGCTGAGCGCTGCCGGTTTCAGGGTGCAGCGCGCCTGCGCGCTTGAGGAAGGCGCTTTCGGCCCGCCCGCGCAAGACAGTTGGGTCTGGCGGCCCAAGCGCAACAACGCGCCGGGGAGGCGGGGCGGAAAACCCAATCAGAATACGAAGGGTCCGCGCGGAAAAGGCGCCAAGAGTAAAGGCCCCAATGGCAAAGGGCGTCCCCAGCACGGTCGCGGGAAAAAACCCGATACCGGCCCCGCCAAGGCCAGCGGCGCATTCGACGCTTTGGCTGATCTTTTGCGCTGATGCGGATCGACCGGCTTCTGGTCTATCTCAGGTTTGCCAGAACCCGGTCGATCGCCGATGCGATGATCACAAAGCGGTCTTTACGCTGCAATAGAAAGCATGTGCTGCGAGGATCCCACGATGTGGTAGCGGGCGATGTGCTCACTTTAGCAATTGGCAACCAAGTGCGGGTTATCGAGATACTCACGCTGCCAGAGCGGCGCGGGTCGGCAGATGAAGCTCGCACACATTATCTGGAGCTTGACCGCGCTGGGTAATCCGCCCTAGCAGCCCCGCAAACAGATAGAGTTCGTAAGAAAGACCTTTCTCCATGACTTACGTCGTCACCGATGACTGCATCAAATGCAAATACACCGACTGCGTCGAAGTGTGTCCGGTAGACTGCTTTTATGAAGGCGAGAATATGCTCGTCATCAACCCGAGCGAATGCATCGATTGCGGCGTATGCGAGCCTGAATGTCCCGCAGAAGCGATCCTGCCCGATACCGAAGATGGTCTTGAAAAATGGCTTGAGCTCAACACCAAGCTTTCAGCGGAATGGCCCAATATCACGAGCCAGAAAGAGCCGCCTGCCGATGCCGATGACTACAAGGGCATGAAGGGCAAATTCGAGAAATACTTCAGCGAAGCGCCCGGCGAAGGCGACTGATTCATCGATTTAGGCGCTGTTTTGACACAAAACTTGCGCTGCCAAAGACCCTGTCAAGCTGCGACTCGCAATTTTGTTGCGATTGTGCTATATAATCGAACAACCGCACCAGTTGGTCCTGGTGTCGGGTCGATAACAGGAAGGCAAAGACCAGCAACACCAGCTTGAGCACAGCCAGAATCGACGCGCATGTTTTGCCGTCGTTGGCTTCCTCTTCGCTCTGACAGGTGGGTCGAATGCCGCATGAAAGGATTACGCATGGCAAGCAATTCGCCTGCTTTTACCGTCGGTGACTACGTCGTCTATCCCAAGCATGGGGTCGGACGAGTGATCGAACTCCAGAATGAAGAAATCGCCGGCATGCAGCTTGAGCTGTATGTGCTGCGCTTCGAGAAAGAGCGCATGACCCTGCGCGTTCCGACCAACAAGGTCGAAGCGATCGGTATGCGCAAGCTGTCCTCTGACAAGACCCTCAAAGAGGCGATGGACACGCTCAAAGGCAAGCCAAAAGTGAAGCGCACCATGTGGTCGCGCCGCGCTCAGGAATACGAAGCGAAGATTAATTCCGGTGAGATCGTCCTGATCGCCGAAGTGACCCGTGACTTGTTCCGTCCGGACGATCAGCCCGAGCAGAGCTATTCCGAGCGTCAGATCTTCGAAGCGGCCTCCAGCCGTCTGGCACGCGAGCTCGCTGCGATGGAAGAGACCGACGAGCCGACAGCTCTCGAAAAGATCCTCGACGTGCTGCGCGAACACGCGCCGCAATATTACGACAACGATGAGGAAGAGAGCTAAGACGGCTCGATTTTTGATGAATACAAAAGGGTCGCCCCAGTGGCGGCCCTTTTTGATTCCCACCCTTGCAGTGAGCCAATTGGTGTATTATATCACTAATACGCTAAGAAATTCAGGTGGAGGAATTAACCCGTGGACCGCATTCTCTCAAAGTCACTCACCCCGGCCATCGTATTGTCGATGGGGCTCGCTCTTTCTGGCTGTGAGATCAATATCAACGCCGACGGTGATGGTGTGCCCCTTGCGGAACTCCAGATGGAAGGCGCTGCGCCCGACTCTCTCTCTATCGCCGCGCCCGACCAAGTGATCGTCACCGAAGGCGAGACGCTCGACATAACCATCGAGGGAAGCGACGAGGCGGCGGCTGACCTGCGCTTTGACCTGGATGGCAATGACTTGGCAATTTACCGTGAGAGCGGTTGGGACAATTCCGAAGCGACCACCATTCGCATCACTATGCCCGCACCCCGCGATATTAATATTGGCGGAAGCGGCAATGTCGAAACGGCCGTGATGGGCTCCGAAGCGTCGATCAACATCGGCGGAAGCGGCAGCGTCAACGTCGCAGCATTCGAGGCGACAACTCTCGACGTGAACATTGGTGGTTCCGGCGAAGTGTCGGGCGCTGGCAGCGTCGAAAAACTCGAACTGGTTATTGGTGGCAGCGGCGATGTGAAGTTCGGCGATGTTCAAGTTGGTGATGCCGAGGTCACAATCGGCGGCAGCGGTGATGTGGCCTTCGCCTCGGATGGCAGCGTCGAAGCGACAATCGCCGGATCTGGCGAGGTCAACGTGGTTGGCGATGCGACCTGCGAACTCAATTCATTCGGTTCGGGTGATTTGAATTGCGCCCCGCGCAGCGAACCAGGAGCGAGCGCATCTGAGGAAACACCGCAGGCCGAGGCTGAAGAAAGCTAATCAGGCTTTCGACTCACTTGCCATTCAGGGATGTGCGGGCAACAAAGAGAGCATGCGTCGCACATCTTTCATTTTAGCCCTCACATCCTCGATTTTGCTCAGTGGCTGTGTCGCCAGCGTCGTCAAAGACGTCGTGACGGCCCCGGTCAAAGTCGCCAGCAAAGCAGTGGATGTCGCCACCACCAGCCAGTCCGAAGCGGACGAAAACCGCGGGCGGGAATTGCGCAAACGTGAAGAGCGTCTGGGTAAGCTCGAACGGCGCTATGACAAGCAGATCGAAGATTGCCGCGATGGCGATGAAGAGGCGTGCGACGAGGCCCGCGAAACCTACGAAGAAATTCAGGAAATCCTGCCAACCGTGCCGGTTGAGCCTGAGCGCTAGGGCGTGGGCGTAGCTGCGCGGCGCAGACGATCGTTGATCGCTCTACCGACCTCGCCATAGGGAACAGGCGCGACCGCAATGCGGGTTTTATCCGATGCGGCTCGCGCGATGCAGACATTCGTAAAGGCGCGCGGCTGCTTCATTGAGGTCGCCAGCCGGTGACAAGCTGCAATCGCCACCCACGTCACCGAAGCCAATGAGGTACTCATCATCGTGCGCCTCGACCGCACTGAGCCTCAGCGGCTTGCCGGGCGAATAATGCCGGGCCAGCTGACCGGGTGCTTCTATATTGGCCTCATCCGCAGCGGTCTCTGGGCCAAGAATCCGTTCAAGAGTTTCCTTGGAGACCGGTCCAGGTCGCAAGAGCGACCACTCACCGGCCTCTCGCAAAGCCACAATAGTGGATTCGACACCCTTCTGGCTCGCTCCACCATCAAGCACCATCGGACAATCCTCACCGAAGGATTCCATCACGTGCTCCGGGCGGGTCGGGCTGATCTCCTCGCTGCGATTGGCAGAAGGCGCAGCAAACGCCAGGCCGGTTTCGGCCAGGACAGCCGCCATGATCTTATGCGAAGGCTGCCGCACAGCAATGGTCGGCAGGCCCGCAGTCACCGCAGCCGCAACCGGAGCATCCTCGCGCAAGGGCAAAACCAATGTCAGAGGTCCCGGCCAAAAGCGCTCGGCCAGATCGCGCGCCTGGTCGTTAAAGCGGGCAAGACTTTCAGCCTGCGCCAAATCCCGCACATGCACGATCAGCGGGTTGAAATCGGGCCTGCCCTTCGCCGCGTAGATCTTCGCCACCGCCTCGGCGCTGTCGGCGCGCGCAGCAAGCCCGTACACTGTCTCGGTCGGAACAGCGACAAGCCCGCCCTCTTCAAGGATTCGCGCCGCGCGGGCGATCCCCTCGGCATCCGCCGGCACCACTTCCGTAGGGTTCTTGTCGCTCATGCGATCTGCGCTATATTCACATGCAGGCGCTGCCAAGAGGCAGACTTCCCCCGCTGCCCTAATACTATGCTTCAGAAGGACGAGTTTCGCCCGTGACACCTTTTTCGCCGCCCACCCAAGACCAATTGCTTGCCATCCGCGTGAATGCCGGGATCGAAGATCTGGCCAAGAGTGAACGCTTTGCCGGAGCGGAATCCGATCTGGTGGAAGCGATCGTCGAAGGTGTCGGTCAATTCGCCGCCGGAGAGTTTGCGCCTCTCAATCGCGTGGGTGATCTGGAAGGCGCGAAGCTGGAAAACGGCGTGGTCCGCCTGCCAGATGGCTTCAAAGAGGCGTATGACGCCTATGTCGAGCAGGGCTGGAACGCGATTGCTTCCCCAGAGGAGTTTGGCGGCCAAGGCATGCCTTTTACCCTCGCTTGCAACGTGCTCGAAAACCTTGGCGCGGCAAACATGGCCTTTACGCTGCTACCGATGCTGTCGGTCGGCGCGATCGAAGCGATCAACCATCATGGCAGCAAGGACCAGCAGGCGAAATACATGCCCGATCTGGTCAGCGGCAAATGGTCAGGGACGATGAACCTGACTGAGCCGGCGGCGGGCAGCGATGTCGGCGCGCTTCGCTCGACCGCGACACCGATTGAAAGCGGGGAGCATGCGGGCAAATATCTGATCAAAGGTCAGAAAATCTACATAACTTGGGGCGAGCACGATCTCGCCGAGAACATCATTCACCTGGTTCTTGCTCGCTTGCCCGATGCACCAGAAGGCTCGCGCGGTATCTCACTGTTCCTCGTCCCGAAATATCACGTCAATGATGATGGATCGCTTGGCAATCGCAACGACCTGCGCTGCGTCAGCCTTGAGCATAAGCTCGGTATCAATGCCTCCCCGACCTGCGTAATGAGCTATGGCGACAATGATGAGTGCATTGGCGAGCTGGTGGGTGAACCCAATCGCGGCCTGATGGCGATGTTCACGATGATGAACAACGCGCGCATCAATGTCGGCAATCAGGGCACTCAGATCGCCGAGCGCGCGACGCAGCAGGCGATCTCCTATGCAATGGATCGTGTGCAGTCCGCTCGCGCCGGTTCGCCCGACAAGACGCCCGTCGCCATTATCGAGCATCCGGATGTGCGCCGTATGATCCTGCGCATGAAAGCGCTGACCGAAGGTGTTCGCGCACTACTCTATTACTGCGCTGGTCAGGTCGATCGAGGCACAATTGGGGACGAGGCCGCAGGCGAGCGCGCAGAAGTGCTCGTGCCATTGGTGAAAGCCTGGGGGACCGACATTGGTGTCGAAGTCTCGGGCATTGGCATTCAGGTGCACGGCGGTATGGGCTTCGTCGAAGAAACAGGCGCGGCACAGCACTGGCGCGATTCCAAGATCGCTCCAATTTACGAGGGTACAAACGGCATTCAGGCCGCAGACCTCGTCACGCGCAAGCTCGGCCTGTCAGGCGGCGAAGCGGTGATCGCGTTATTCGAAGAGATTGCGCGCGATGCGTCAGACGAAGGTGCATTGGCTACGCTCGCTGCTGATTGTGCTAACATTGCGCGCTGGATGCGCGACGAAGCGAGCCTCGATGATCGCCTCGCCGGGAGCACGGCCTTCTGCACCATGGCTGCGGTCGCGGTCGCAGGTTGGCAAATGACCAAGCAGGCCCAGGCGGTCGCCAATGGAGCGGCGCCAGCGCTGGCAGAGACCAAGCCTGTCACGACACGCTTCTTCCTCGATCACATCGTGCCGGAAGCCGCTGGGTTGAAAGCGAGCGCGATTAGCGGAGCCGATCTCCTCTACGCTTTGCCAGCCGAGAAACTCGCGGGCTAAAGCACAGCAAAGTCGCGCGGCGCGACTTCTCAGATCATTATTGCGCAGGGACGGTGCGGGCGTAGTCCTCTTCACCAAAACTGGCAGTCGGGTCTCCGCTCAATTCATTGCGCGGAGGCAGATCCTCTGTGTCCAGCCGCGCAATCGCCGTAGCTGGCTGCGAAGCTGGTGCAATCGCGCGCCAGATAATCCCCGCGGTGTCGTCCGAGACGAGCAAAGATCCATCACTTGCCCACTCAACCCAGGTTGGGCGCCCTTTTGTCGTGCCATCTTCGTTGAGAAAGCCAGTCAGGACCGGCACAGGCTTGCCGACAGGGTTTCCGAGATCGTCAAAGTCGACAAATACCACGTCATAGCCCGATGGTGGCTTGCGGTTCCACGATCCGTGCCGCGCAATGAAAGCGCCGCTGGCAAAGGCATCACCCATCCGGTGCCCTTCGCGCGAGAACACCAGACCCAGCGCCGCAACATGCGGCCCGAGCGCATATTCGGGCTTGCGCGCATATTCCATCAGATAGGCGGGCATCGGAGCCTTGACCCGGCGGTCTATCTCCGTTCGATAGTAGATCCACGGCCAGCCATACTGCGCGCCGACGGGTACATTCGTGAGATAATCCGGGACGAGGTCTGATCCCAGCATGTCGCGCTCATTCACTGTGGTCCAGAGTTCACCGGTCCAAGGGCTGAAATCCATGCCATTAGGGTTGCGAAGGCCGACGCCAAACTGTCGCTGTCGCCCTGCCGCCAGATCATATTCCCAGATCATCGCGCGGCCTTCTTCAACCGCCATCCCGCTTTCACCGATATTGCTGACCGAGCCGACCGCAACATAGAGCTGGTCGCCCTCTGGACTCAGCTCGATATTACGCATCCAGTGACCGCCACCCGGGGCCAAATCCATCAGTTTCGTTGGTCCACCGGTCACGGCTGTGGCGCCCAATTCATAGGGGAACGCCAAAACCGCATTGTGGTTGGCGACGTAGAGCGTGCCATCCTTCCAGCTCATGCCCGAAGGAGAATCGAGACCTTCGGACAAGATCGTCTTACGCACCTCGGCTACGCCATCTCCATCCACATCGCGCAGCAAAACGACTTCATTAGGAGATTCGCCTGCCGCGCCCGATTTTTCAAAAAGATAACTCGCAACCCAGTCGCGAATGCTCGCCATGATCCCGCCATCGCCTTCATCTTCGGACTTGGGAGAACGCGTGAGCGTCACCAGCACATCCCCGTTGGGAAGTGTGTAGAGCACGCGTGGGTGATCGAGACCCTCGGCAAATCGCGTGACGGTCAGGCCGTCCGCCGCCTCGGGAAGTTCGCCCTCTTTCCAACCCACTGGCTCGGCAATCTGCACCGTGGGAACAGTCTCGGGATCAGCTTCTTCGAGTGTGGGATCCGTCCCAGCAACCTCTTCAACCGATAGATCGGCTGTGTCCCCGCGCGTGAGGAAAAAACCGGCGATGCCTATAACGGCAACCAAAACGACCAAGGCGATAAGAAGCTTGCGTAAAATACCCATATCCCGCCCGATATAAGAGCTGCGCTCTTGCGGCAATGGGGGAAGCGATTACATCGCGCTGGCATGTACGATTTCAAACCCGACGAAAGCCTCGAGCCAGCTGAACTCTACCGGCAATTGGTGGAAGCTGCGCGCGCCCTTACCGACGGAGAGAGCGACGGAGTCGCCAATATGGCCAATGTCGCGGCGCTGATTGGAGAATTTGTCCCTCGGCTCAATTGGGCGGGATTTTATCGCGTGATCCGGAACGGGACGGAAAAAGAGCTGGTGCTCGGACCGTTTATCGGGCGGCCCGCCTGTATCCGCATTCCGTTTGGCCAGGGCGTTTGCGGGACGGCAGCCGAAAGCGGCGAAACGCAATTGGTTGCTGATGTTCATGCCTTCCCCGGACACATCGCCTGCGATGCCGCGAGCGAATCCGAGGTGGTCGTGCCCGTAATGCGCGATGGCGAAGTCATCGCTGTCATTGATTGTGACAGCCCTGAAAAGGGGCGGTTTTCCGAGGCCGACGCGCGCGGATTGGAGCAGTTGGCTGCAAGTTTGAGCGACCGCATCTGAGCTCAAGGATCACTTAATATAGTGAATCCGCAGCAGAAACGCCCCGAAACGAGACAGCCCTACCGCGATAATGGCTCCTCGGCAGATCAAGTGGTAAACAATTAGCTAACGCAAAGCTTGTCGCGACCGGAGTCGCGTTTGAAACAGGGGATTGAAGATGTCGACTTTACGCATTGCACTGAAAGGCATGAGCGCGTTCGCAATCGTCGCGGCCTCGCCAGCTATGGCTCAGGCCGATGTCACGCTGACCGAAGGCGAAGTGGAAGAATTACCGTTCGAGCTGCGCAGCGCGCCGGTCCAAGCAACCGAAACGGCTGACATTCCAATCCGCGCCTTGGGCGAGACTGAAGAAGTGATTGTCGGAGAAGACGGTGTCGAAACGATCGTTCGCACCCGCTATATCGCTCCACGCACGGCAGCGCGCTCTATTCCTGCGGATGGTGCAGCGTATGAACAGAGTGCAACTGTGCAGTATTATCCAGCGGCGCAACCTGTTGTTTTTCAGCGCGAACAATGGCTCGACGAATGTCGCCGTCGCACCGACGGGATCAATGATCGTGATAAAAAGGGCGGGATTATCGGCGGCCTTCTTGGCGCGATCACCGGTGGCATCATCGGAAACCGCGTTGCCGATGGCGACCGTCTGGCAGGCACTTTGATCGGTGGCGGTGTCGGCGGTCTAGCCGGAGCGGCCATTGGATCATTGGTCGGCGGAAAAGATAGAGATGAAGGCTACGATTGCGAAGCTGCACTCGACAACTACCTCAATCAGGAAGGCGGCCTCGTAGCGGGCCCTGCCCCGCGCCTCGCCAGCCGCACGATTCCTGCACCAGCATATGCATACCCGGCTTACGCACCGGCACCAGCGTATTACGGCTATCCCGGTTATGGAGCGGGCTGCAATTGCTATCAGCCGCAAGCCTATCAACAGAACGTGCTAGTTCCCGTCCAATACGAGCAACGCCAGCGCGTCATCGTGCGCGAACGCGTAACCGAAGAGATGGTGCCTGTTGTGCGTGAGCGGACTATCCCGCCACCACTCCCGCCACGCCTGATCAAGGATCCAGCCCCAGTCGCTCCAGCGCCGCGGCCGGTGAAAATGATCAAGAACTGATAATTGGCAAAAGCCAAGACTGTAACGCGCGGGTCTCGAGAGAGCCTCGCGCGTTTTCTTTTGCACTAATGGACACGAAAGTTGCGCCGCGCGACTCTTGGGGGGCGCGAGGGATCTACAAGCCTTTGATGTGCAGGCCTAAATGTCGCCGCCAGTCAGGCGCTGACATACGAGATCCAGCTGATCGAGCGTGCGGTAGCGAATTGTCACAGCGCCAGAGCGCGGGTCCGCGTCCGCTTTGATGCGAACCTTCAGTCCGAGAAACTCCTCAAGATGGCGCTGAACCGCTTCGATATCGGCGTCGTTTGAAGTTGTCTTCTCTGACCCCGATCTCGCCGATCTTGCAACCTTTCCAGCAACTTGCCGCACCATTCGCTCAATTTCACGAACCGAGAGATTGTCATTTACAGCCTGCTGAGCGAGGCTTGCGGCATCTTCCTGCCCGATAAGAGCCTTTGCGTGCCCCATGGAAAGCTTTCCAACCTCAACCAGGTCGAGCACCGCCTCTGGCAAGGCCAGCAGACGTTGGAAATTCGCGACATGGCTGCGCGATTTGTCGACCATCCGGGCGATTTCCGCCTGGGTCATGTGCTCTTCATCGGATAGACGCTGATAGGCACGCGCCTCTTCAACGGGGTTCAGATCTTCGCGCTGGATATTTTCAATCAGCGCCAGCGCCATAACCTCGCGATCATCAAGATCACGGACGAGAGCAGGGATTTCATGCAAGCGGGCCTTTTGCGCCGCGCGCCAGCGCCGCTCACCAGCAACCAGTTGGAAGCGCCCCTCCCCGCGTGGCCGCACGATAATCGGCTGGATCACACCGCGCGCAGCGATCGAAGCCGCCAACTCACCCAGAGCGGCATCGTCGAAATGTTTCCGCGGCTGACCAGGCAGCGGGCTGATCGAGGCGATCGACAGAGATGCAAGCCCGCTTTCCTTGGCAGCACCACCAGCTTGTGTTGCATTTTCAGAGGTTTGCGCCGCTTCAGAGCGTACGAGCGGCTCTTCGCGCTGGGTTTCACCAAGGAGAGCGCCCAAACCTTTGCCGAGCTTCTTCTTGCTGTGTCCAGGAGCCAATTTTGGGACGCTGAACTTGATCTTGTCGTTATCCGAGGTTGGTTTGCTGCTCATGCCGCTTTCCTTTCAGGTGGGAAGCGCCCGATCAATTCTCTCGCCAGCGCGATATAGGCTCGGCTGCCCGTGCACGAATGGTCATAGACGAGCGCCGGGAGCCCATGGCTTGGCGCTTCGGAAAGGCGCACATTGCGCGGGATCACCGTCTCAAACACCAGATTGCCGAGGCAATCGCGCACATCGTCCGCAACTTGGTCGGTAAGGCGGTTGCGGCGGTCGAACATGGTCAGCGCGACGCCGATAATGCCCAAATCCGGGTTGAAGCGCTGCTGAATGCGCTCAACCGTCTGCAAAAGTTGGCTAAGGCCCTCGAGCGCAAAGAACTCGCATTGCAGCGGAACGAGCAAAGTATCGGCTGCACACAGCGCGTTTAGGGTCAAAAGACCGAGGGACGGAGGACAATCGATAAAGCAGATGTCGTGTTCGCCATGATTTGCGAGCGCGGTACGGAGTCGATGGGTACGCTCGTCGACCGAAACCAGCTCCACTTCGGCGCCGCTAAGGTCGACCGTTGCCGGAACAATATCCAGACCGGGAATGCTCGTAGGGACAGTTGCGTCGCCAAGCGTGACTTGATCGACCAGCAAGTCGTAGCTCGATAGGCCTCGCTCAGCCGCACTCACACCCATTCCGGTGGAGGCATTGCCCTGCGGATCGAGATCAATCAGCAGTGTACGCCAGCCAGTCGCCGCCATAGCGGTCGCGATATTGATCGCGGTCGTGGTCTTGCCCACGCCGCCCTTCTGGTTCGCAATTGCTATTGTCAGCATAGACGCTCCGCCTTCGTTTTGATGTCTAACTTGGCTGTAAACCAAGTCGCACGCGAAAATCACCGACTTACGATGATGCCTGCCTCACAATCGGTCAATGATTGTTCCACGTGGAACATTTTCCGAATCGAAGGCTTTTGGTCTTCCAATTCGTGCGCTGCAGAGCGTCCTTTGGGCAATATGTAGCGGGTCGCCTCGGTGGAAAAGGGTGCGGATAACCGAAGGAGTTTGTCGAGCGGAGCAAATGCGCGTGCCGTTATGATACGGACAGGAAAGGGTTTTATTCGCTCAAGACGCTCGCCGATGACTTTGCACTGATTTAGTCCGAGTGCATCAACAGCGCGATTGAGGAAGTCGACTCGGCGCGCACGGGACTCGACCAGAATGAAGGACATTTGCGGCAAAAGCGCTGACAGGATTATCCCCGGAAAGCCTGCACCTGTGCCCAAATCCATCCAGGGATCACCTTGCGCCTCAGCAATTGTTCCACGTGGAACGTGTTCGAGCAATTGCGCACTGTCGGCAATGTGGCGCTGCCAAATGTGTGCCTCAGACGGGCGTGAAATAAGGTTTTGCTGCTGATTTTCCTCAAGAAGTAGGCCTGCAAAGCGTTCAATGCGTTCCATTGCCGCTCTGTCGGCCCAGCGCTCAGCATAAGCGCGTGCCTGCTCTTCAGTCTCAATCAGCTCGGTATCTCTCATGCAGCGGCTTGCCAGCGGCGAGCATAGACTAACAAGGCAGAAAGCGCTGCAGGGGTTACTCCGGGTACCCGGCCCGCTGCTGCCAATGTCGGAGGCTTGGCCGAAGTCAGGCGTTCGATCATCTCAGACGACAGTCCGGGCACCTCAGCGAAGGGAAAGCCATCGGCCAGTGCAAGCGCCTCACTTGCCCGCAGATCCCGCAATTCCGCCTCTTGCCGGGCAAGATAGGGCGCATAGGCGGCATCTTCAGCCATTTCTGCGAGCAAATCGCTCTGAGATGAAACATCTTCCTCAATCCATGGCTGCAGGTCGCCAAGTTCGACACCGTCATGCCGCACCCATTCAGCAACGGGCTTGTCTCCACCATCGCGGCGGACGGGCAGGCCAGCATCCGCCAGCAGCTTTGAATGCAGCGTGCGGTTGAACAGCGGCCTGAGGTCTGCCCTCGCCCGTTCACGCGCCTCAAACCAGGCTTTGCGCTCGTCACCGATGCATCCTGCTTCCATCCCCAGCTTCGTGAGACGTGTTGAGGCATTGTTCGCGCGAAGACGCAGGCGATACTCCGCCCGCGATGTAAGCATACGGTATGGCTCGCTCACCCCCTGAAGGGTAAGGTCATCGATCATCACCGCAATATAGCTGTTCGCGCGGTCAAGCGCTGGTGGCGCTTCGCCAAGCTCGGCTGCGGCGGCTGACACACCTGCCACGAGGCCTTGCGCAGCCGCTTCCTCATATCCAGTGGTGCCATTGATCTGCCCGGCGCAATAAAGGCCAGGAATCGCTCGCAACTGCAAATCGGGCGTCAGCGCACGCGGATCGATGTGATCATATTCGACCGCATAGCCAGGCTCGACAATCTCGGCCCTGGACAATCCCGGCATTGCGCACACCACAGCGTGCTGCACATCGACAGGCAGAGAGGTGCTAATCCCGTTGGGATAAACCAAATGCGTGCTCAAGCCCTCAGGTTCGAGAAAGACCTGATGTCCGTCGCGGTCGCCAAAACGGTGGATCTTGTCCTCGATAGAGGGGCAATAGCGCGGTCCGGCGGCATCAATGGCGCCTGAAAACAGCGGAGAACGGTGCAAGTTGGCGCGGATTGCCTCATGCGCGGCCTCTGTGGTGCGTGTGATCGCACAAAAGACCTGAGGGTTAGCGCGACGCGCAGTAAGCGCGGACATTGTCCAGTCTTCTTCGTCCGAAGCCTGTTCTGGCAATGCAGCCCAGTCAATCGTACGACCGTCGATCCGCGGCGGTGTGCCCGTCTTAAGACGCGCCATCGGAAAATCGGCACTGCGCAGCTGCTCGGCCAACCGCTGAGCAGAGTTTTCACCGATACGTCCGCCTTCGAAGCGCTCTTCGCCGCGAAAAAGCGTGCCGCCTAGGAATGTGCCAGTACACAGGATGACCCGCGGAGCCTTGAGCTCGGTCTCGTCGGCGAGTTCCAAGCCGGCAACCTTGCCACCAGTAAGCGTCAGCGCCGCCGCCTCACCCTCAATCAGCGTCAAATTGGCCTGCGCACGAACAATCCGCTGAACCTCGGCCTTGAAGAGCTTGCGGTCTGCCTGGACGCGAGGCCCCCACACCGCGCTCCCCTTCGAACGATTGAGCATGCGGTAGTGGATCGCTCCAGCATCCGCCGCGCGGCCGATCACACCATCAAGCGCATCGACCTCGCGCACAAGATGGCCCTTGCCCAATCCGCCGATCGCAGGGTTGCAGCTCATCGCGCCAATCGCGTTCAGATCAAAGCTAATAAGGCCGGTGCGCGCACCCATCCGGGCTGCTCCGCAAGCAGCCTCCACCCCGGCGTGCCCGCCGCCGATCACCAGAACGTCGAAGTTTTGCATGCGCGAGCAAATAGTGGCTCCGATGCCTTACGTCAAAGATGTTCCACGTGGAACATTGCGCAAAATGCGCTTGATGAAGCTCGATGTGGCGAGATTACCCGAGCGACGCTATTTTCCGATGCAGAAACGTCCAAACAACGCATCCAGCATGTCTTCGGTGGTTGCCCGCCCGATCAACCGATCAAAGGCCGCACGCGCCCTGCGCAGTTCCTCTCCGCGCAAGAGTAGATCCTTGTGGGCCTGCGCTCCCGCAAGACAGCCAGTGGCTTCGCTAATCAAAGCGTGTTGCCTGGCGTTGAGTGCAGCTTCGCCAGGCTTGGGGAGTGCCTCTCGGGCTGCATTTAGCAAAGCGGCTTTCAGAGGAACCACCCCTTCCCCAGTTTCAGCCGAAAGCGTGAAGCGCGCGGACCCTTTGGAGACGAAATCCGCAGCATCCTTGCGCGCGGCTATCTCCCAAGCGCCGTCTGGCCCTTCACCTTCTGCTCCGAGCCACATCACCAAATCTGCCTTCTCAAGTTCCGCCTCGGCCCGAGCAATGCCGATTTGCTCGATCTGGTCATTGCTCGCATCATGCAACCCAGCCGTATCGACGAAGGTGAACGGCACACTCTCGATCGCCACGTTCCGTTCGATCACATCGCGGGTTGTCCCGGCTATATCCGACGTGATCGCCGCCTCGCTCTCGATGATTGCGTTGAAAAGCGTGGATTTACCTGCATTGGGCGGTCCTGCCAGCACAACGCGATAGCCTTCGCCCAACTTCTCCGCACGCGGCCGATCAAGCCATTCGCCAAGCTCACACACCACAGCACTCAAATCATCGCTGAATTGCTGCGGGAGCTCGGAAACATCGTCTTCATCAGAGAAGTCGAGCGCCGCCTCAACCTGCGCGGACAATCGCAGGACTTCGCAGCGCCAAGCCTCAACCTGAGCCGAAAACGCACCGCCAGCCATCTCCATAGCCGCGGCGCGCTGCAATTCAGTCTCTGCACTGAGAAGATCGCCCAGCCCCTCGGCTTCAGCGAGATCGATCCTGCCATTGGCAAAGGCACGTCGGGTAAACTCGCCCGCTTCCGCCGCCCGCAGCCCGCCTACCGCCGCCAAGGCGTCACAAACTGCGGAAAGCACCGCCCTGCCCCCGTGACAATGGAGCTCAGCCAAGTCTTCACCGGTCGCGGTCTCTGGCCCAGGGAACCACAGCACCAATGCTTGGTCGAGTGGCGCGCCATCGGAATTACGCAAAGTAGCAAGCGACGCGCGCCTTGGTTTGAATGATCGCCCAGCAAGCTCCTGCAAGGATGCACCAGCTTGCGCTCCGCTTATCCGGATAATACCGATTGCTGCGGGTGGGGTGCCACTGGAAACGGCGAAGATCGTGTCACTCATAGAAAGCGCCTGAATATCGCTTTATTTCAGATATTTAAACGTCGTCTTTCTTGCTCGACGATCCGCCAAACCCACCCCGCAAACCGCCTTCGACAAAGTTCTGGAACATCTTCATGCCCATTTGGCCCATGGGAGCCAGTGCGCCTGCAAACTCGGCCAATTGCTCGGGATTGCTGACACCTTTCATCGCCTTGGTGATGTTGTCGACATAGATGTCATTAGCTTTGCTGACATCAGGAAGGCCCAAGAAGGCGCGCGCTTCTTCGGGTGTACAGTCGATCTCAACATTCACTTTCATTGCGGCTTCTCCCGTTGCCCCTGCGACATCTCGTCTTCCGACAGGCTACCATTCGGTTTCCGCTTTGCGAAGCGCTATGAATTCTCTCGCAAAAATTTCTCGACTGACGCCTTGACGCCGGCCTTGTTCAGCTGATCGCCAATATCTTTCAACGCATTTGCAGCGCTGTCAGAGCCGCCTCCAATACGCTTCATACGCCAACGATCGAAATGCAAAGCCTCGATCGTCCGATCCGACGCCACCTCGATCTCAGCATGTCGTGCGTCTTTGCGAATACGGGCAAAAACCTGATCAATGGCTTCCGCACCACCTTCAAGTACCTGAAAGAAATTGCCATTCTGATAGATCAGGAATCCGCAAAGGCCAGCGTCACCGTTACGTCCAGCCGATATCTGGACGATTTGAAACACGTCATCTTGACCCAATCCGGGGGCAGCCTTGCTGGTATAAACGAGTTGTCGCATCTCAGTTGTCCCATTTCGATAGGGCGAATTAGAAGAATGCGGCAAACGATCCGTTAACGACGGGATGTGGGTTCAGAAGCCGATTTTTGGCTCCGTATCCCTTAGTTCAACACCGCGAAATTCATGATGATCTTGCGGGTTTGCTCATCCAAGGATTTAGGTAGCTGGGTCTCCAGAGCCTTGCGGCGATCCTCAATGCTTTCAGCAATCATGATCCGCCGCATCGCCCAATCCGGGCACATGCGTTCATCAATCTGGCGACGATCAAGAATCGAAACACCCGAATGCCGCGGATCGTGCGAAATGCGCAGCATAAGAGCGACCAACTCCGCTTCATCGCCCTCAAGCAATTGCAGGAAGTTACGACCGTTATAGAGCAGCAGGCCCGTCACTCCTCTCTGGGGGTTGTTGCGGGCACTGCTGGCCAAAATCGCCTCAACCTCTTTGCGCGAAAGGCTAGGTGCGGTGCTGATGTAAAGATACTGCGTCAGCATTAAGCGCGAATCCTACTGGTTCATCGTCTCGAAGAAATCCTCGTTCGTCTTCGAGTCTTTCATTTTGTCGAGCAGGAATTCCATAGCATCCACCGTGCCCATTTGCATTAGGATCCGGCGCAGCACCCACATCTTGGAGAGCTGATCCTTGTCGACCAGCAGCTCTTCCTTACGCGTGCCAGACTTGCCGACATCAAGCGCTGGGAAGATGCGCTTATCGGCAACCTTGCGATCAAGCACGATTTCCGAGTTACCGGTGCCTTTGAATTCTTCGAAGATAACCTCGTCCATCCGGCTGCCAGTGTCGATTAGCGCAGTAGCAATGATGGAAAGCGATCCGCCTTCTTCGATGTTACGCGCCGCACCGAAGAAGCGCTTCGGGCGCTGCAAAGCGTTGGCATCGACACCGCCGGTCAGAACCTTGCCCGAGCTTGGCACAACAGTGTTGTAAGCACGACCCAAACGCGTGATCGAATCCAGCAAAATCACCACGTCATTTTTGTGCTCAACCAGGCGCTTCGCTTTTTCGATAACCATTTCAGCGACTTGAACGTGGCGATTGGCCGGTTCGTCGAAGGTTGAGGAAATCACCTCACCCTTCACGCTGCGCTGCATGTCCGTAACTTCTTCCGGGCGCTCATCGACCAGCAGGACAAGCAGGAACACTTCCGGATGATTGTCGGTGATTGCCTTCGCGATGTTTTGCAGCAGCACGGTTTTACCCGTCCGCGGCGGCGCCACGATCAGCGCGCGCTGGCCCTTACCTTGCGGTGAGATGATATCGATTACGCGGGCCGATTTGTCGGTGACGGTCGGATCGGCCTGATCCAGCGTCAGCTTTTGATCAGGGTAGAGCGGCGTGAGGTTGTCGAAATTGGTGCGCATCCGCACCGCTTCGGGATCATCGAAATTGACCTGGGTGAGGCTGGTCAGCGCAAAATAGCGCTCGCCGTCTTTGGGCGCACGAATCTCGCCTTCGACCGTATCACCAGTGCGCAGACCCCATTTGCGAATCTGGTTGGGTGAGACGTAAATATCGTCAGGGCCGGCGAGATAGTTCGCTTCAGGCGAGCGCAGGAAGCCAAAGCCATCCTGCAGCACTTCAATCGTGCCGATGCCCATAATGTCTTCGTTGTAATCTTCGTCCTCTGCCAGCTCGCGCAGGATGCTGAAGAGCAAATCCTGGCGGCGCATGGTGGACGCGCTTTCAACCCCGAGTTCCTCAGCCATCTGGACGAGTTCGGCAGGGGTTTTCTGTTTTAAGTCTTTGAGATGCATAGTGAAAAAATTTCCGTCTTAGGTGATGGCCGGCGGATCAATAACCTTGTGAAAACAAGGCACTTTGCAAGATTTATCGAGCAAAGCTTGGGCTTGGAGAAAGCAGACCTGATTGCGCGTCATCACACAATCTCAGCCGGTTTTGACGTCTCGTAAATATGAGTCGCGCACACTCAGGTCAATCGCGGAATCGCGCCGTAAGCGAGAAAGGTGCAGCATAAGCGCCGGGACAAACCCGGGATAAGTCGCGCTTAGAATGGCTTGATATAGACCAGCACTACGATCAGCACGAGGATCAGGCCAGGCACTTCGCCGATCATGCGGAGCTGCTTTTCGGACAAAGGTCGCTCGCCGCGCGCCATTTTCTTGGTCTGCGCCACCAGCCAACCGTGATAGCCGGTTATTACCAGCACCAGCAGCAGTTTGGCGTGAAACCATCCTTGGCTGAAAGCACCGCTCTGATAAGCAAGGGTCAATCCGAGCACCCAGACAATGATCAGGCTCGGTGTAAGGATGATTTTGCGCAATTTGCCCATGCGCGTGGCCCATTTGGCTTCACCGGCAGAGCCAGGCTCGTGATCGAGCATGTAAATGCACTGACGCGGCAACATGAAAAGCCCCGCCAGCCAGAATACCATGAAAATCACATGGCCCGCTTTAAGCCAGAAATACATCAGAGAGAGCGCTTCTTGCATGGAGCCTGTGTAGGGAGCCGTCCGCGCATTTTCACCCCCTGACAGCCTTTAGCAGCGTTTCTACGTGCGAAATGGGTGTGTGTTGTCCGATCCCGTGGCCAAGATTGAAGACATGCGGGCGATCGGTGAAGGCCTTGAGGATGTGTTTGGCGCGCGCCGCAATGGCATCGCCTCCAGCTTCGAGCAGCAACGGATCGAAATTGCCCTGTACCGGCATGTCTTCAGGCAAAACCGAGTGCACCCAATCTGGATCGAGCGTCTCGTCCATTCCGATCGCATCAACGCCTGTCTCGCGCGCATAGGCCGGGAGCTTTGCGCCAGCGCCTTTCGGGAAGCCGATAACCGGCGTTTCCGGATGAGATTGCTTGATCGCCGCTGTGATCGCCGCATTGGGCGCGATGACCCAACGTTCAAACTCGTCCGGCGCAAGGCTGCCCGCCCAGCTGTCGAACAATTGCACAGCTTCTGCGCCTGCATCGATTTGTCCACGCAGATAGCCGACGGTCACCTCGATGATCGCGTCCATAATTGCCTGCATGCGCACCGGATCGCGATAGGCGAGCAAGCGGGCTGCGCCCTGATCCTTCGATCCCTCGCCCGCGATCATGTACGTCGCGACCGTCCACGGACTGCCCGCAAAGCCAAGCATCGTCACGTCGTCACCGATCATGCCGCGCGTCAGCCGCACCGTCTCATAAATCGGATCGAAGCGCGTATGATCCGCGGTGAAATCTGCCAGTTCTGCTTCGAGCAGTGTCGGGCTGAGCTTCGGCCCTTCGCCTGCGAGAAACGCCAAGCCCTGACCCATTGCGTGCGGGACAATCAGAATATCGGAAAACAGGATTGCCCCGTCAAAGCCAAATCGACGGATCGGTTGAACCGTAATCTCGTACTGCAGCTTCGCTGTCATATACCAACTCAAGAAAGCCGCCCTTTTCCGCCCGTAACTCTCTGTATTCGGGTAAATACCTACCGGCCTGACGCATGAGCCAGACGGGAACTTTTTCTTGTTTCGTGCCTTTTAGAGTTTCGAGAAGACATCCCGGCATGCGTCGATCCAATCAATAATAATATATATTTATATATAGATAGTGGGTGTATGTTGGCCCTGTGGAAAGCGGGAATTACCAGCCTGTGCCTGATTTCCCCAGCGGTGAACAGAGTAAAAGCGTCATGCGACTCTGACACATTGCGTCGTCAAGCGGAATGTATCCCCACTGTCCCCAGCCTGTCGAAAAACGTTAACGCCTGTTAAGATTTACCGGTGCAGACATGCGGGTATCGGGCATGAATCCCATCCACGATCTTGTCGACCGACTTCTCCCGTGGTTTATGCCCACAACCATCAACACCCTGATCCGCACCTGTTTTGACTGCCAACAGGATCGCCAGAAAAGGCTAAAAACTGCATGAATTTGCACCTGGTGTCCGATTCAACCGGTGAAACCTTGGAGATGATTGCCAAGGCGGCTCTGGCCCAGTTCGACAGCCCGCAGGTCAACCGCCATTTCTGGCCTATGGTCCGATCACGCCAGCATCTCGACCGGATCGTGCCTGACCTTGCAGACAATCCCGGTCTGGTCCTTTTTACTCTCGTTAATCCCGAAACGCGGGCCCGGTTGGAGGAGCATTGCCGGCAGATGGGTCTCCCTGCAGTTCCTGTGCTTGATGGAGTAACAGCCGCATTTGAGGCGCAACTCGGGGTCGAAGCGCATGGCCGCCCGGGCCGCCAGCACTTGATGGACGAAGCCTATTTCAAGCGGGTCGAGGCGATCCAATTCACCATCGCTCATGATGACGGGATCGGATGGGAGAATTGGGAGGAAGCCGATATCGTCCTTGCCGGCGTTTCGCGCAGCTCGAAGACGCCGACCAGCATCTATCTTGCCAATCGCGGGTATAAGGTCGCGAATATTCCGCTGGTTGTAGAGAGCCCTCCGCCCAAAGCCTTGTTTGGCCTGCGCCACCCGCTGGTTGTCGGGCTCACCACCGCGCCAGAGCGGCTGGTGCAGATCCGTCGTAATCGGCTGTTGTCGCTGAATGAAGGCACCGAGACTTCCTATGTTGATGGCGAGCGCGTGAAGGATGAATTGCAGTTTGCCCGGCGCATGTTTGCCGACAATGGCTGGCCGGTCATCGACGTAACGCGGCGCTCGATCGAGGAAAGCGCAGCGGCGATCATCCGGCTGGTGCAGGAGCGTGAGCGGCGGGACAGGCCGGTCGATGGAACGGCGAAACCAATATGAGCGCGCCCAGCCTGATCCTCGCGTCCAGATCTGCCTCGCGCCGCGCGATGCTCGATGCCGCCGGCGTTGCTTATGATGCGGTGCCAGCCGAGATTGACGAGCGCGCGCTCGAAGCTGAAATGGCCGATGCAGCGCCCGCCGAAATCGCCGAAGCCCTGAGCGTCGCTAAGGCTGCTCATATTGCAGCCTCTCATCCCGAAGCTTTGGTGCTTGGAAGCGACTCTTTGGTCGTCGCGGGCGGTAAGCGGTTCGACAAACCGACGTCGCGCGAGAATGCGGCGGAGCATTTGCGGTTTTTCTCAGGCAAGGCGATTGAGCTCCACAGCGCTGCCGCGCTGGTGCGAGGTGACACCTGCGAATGGAGCGGCAAGTCGCTCGCCAGCCTGCATGTGCGCGAATTGTCCGAGAACTTTATTGAGCATTATCTCGAGCAGGAATGGCCCGAAATCGGCTACACGGTCGGGTGTTTCCGAATTGAGGCGATGGGCGTGCAATTGTTTGAGCGGATCGAAGGCGATCAGTTCACCGTGCTCGGAATGCCGTTGCTTCCGGTGCTTGGCGCACTTCGCGAACACGATGTGTTGATCGCATGAGCACAAGATATGCCGAGGTGATCGGAGACCCCATTGCGCAATCCAAATCGCCGCTGATCCACGGCTTTTGGCTCGAAAAGCTCGGAACTGAGGCTCACTATCGCGCGCAGCATGTCGCAGCGGAGGGTCTGGCGGATTACATAAAACAACGCCGCGCCGATCCTGACTGGCTAGGTTGCAACGTGACCATGCCGCACAAGCAAGCGGTCATGGCTTTGCTTGACAAAGTGGATGACGAAGCGCGCGCGATTGGCGCGGTGAATACGGTTTATCGCGGCGAGAATGGCGTACTTATCGGCACCAACACTGATGCGCCCGGCTTCCTCGAGCCGATCAACGGTGAACTAGACGACGAGCATTTTTTTCGCATGGCTCGCATCCTGGGCACCGGCGGTGCGGCGCGGGCGATCATCACTGCTCTGGCTGAGCAAGGCTTCACTCTGGTGGTCGCGGGGCGCAATCCCGACAAGGCGCGCGCGTTGCTCGATGAGTTAGCGCCGGTTGGAGAACACCACGCGGTTCACCTCGATCATTTTGCCAAACCGACCGATTTCGCCTTTGATGATCGCCAAGGGTGTCTTGATCTGGTGGTGAACGCCTCCCCGCTTGGTATGAGCGGCAATCCGCCCCTCTCGTTCGATTGGAGTCACGCGCCGCCCGGCGCTATTGCCTACGATATTGTCTATTCACCGATTGACACACCTTTCTTGCAGGATGCGCGGAGCTCTGGTCATCGCACTATCGGCGGTCTGGCGATGCTGATCGGGCAAGCGGCCCATGCGTTTGAGATGTTTTTCAGCGCGCCGCCGCCGCGCGAATATGACGATGAACTAAGGGCTTTGTTGGAAGCATGAGCAAACCCAAAATCCTCGGTCTCACCGGCTCGATCGGTATGGGCAAATCGACCGTCGCGGCCATGTTTGAACGCGCAGGTGTGCCGGTGTTCGATGCCGATGCCGAAGTGCGCAAGATGCAGGGGCCGGTACCGGCGAATTGCTCGAAGCCATTGAAACAGCCTTTCCCGGCTCGACAGGTTCCGAAGGGGTGAAACGTGAGGAGCTCGGCAAGATCGTCTTTGCCAATCCCGAAAAGCTCGCTGAGCTCGAAGCCATCGTGCACCCGGCAGTAGGGCATAAGCGCGCTGATTTTCTCGCTGACAATGCTGATGCTCCGATGGTCTTGTTCGACATTCCACTCTTGTTCGAGGGAAGCGGACATGAGGCGGTCGCCGCCATCATTGTGGTCTCCGCACCAGCAGATATCCAGCGCGAACGCGTGCTCGCTCGCCCCGGCATGACGATTCAAAAATTCGAGCATATCTTGGGCTTGCAGGTCCCCGATGCTGAAAAGCGCGAGCGCGCCGATCACATCATCAACACCGGCACCAGCCTTCAAGAAACCGAGGCGCAAGTGCGCGCTCTGATCGAAGAACTCGGCGGCAGCGCTCATGCATTGGACGGAACGGCGGAATAAAGCGCCATTCTGGCCAAATTTGCGCGCAGCAACCCCTTGCGTGTCAGCGATTTGAGTCCGATAGTGCTGCCAATGCGGGAAATCGTTTTTGACACCGAAACCACCGGCCTCGACCCCAAAACAGGGGACCGGATGGTCGAAATCGGCTGCGTGGAAATGGTGGGCCGGGTGCCGACCGGAGAAACCTACCACGCTTATTACAATCCGGAACGCGACATGCCGCAAGCCGCCGAGGCGGTGCATGGCTTGTCGATCTCGTTTCTCGAGACAAAGCCGCTGTTCAAGAACACCGCGCAAGAGCTGCTCGATTTTCTGGGTGACGCGCCGCTCGTCGCGCATAATGCCGGTTTTGATTTCGGCTTCCTCAACAACGAATTGGAGCTGATCGGCCTGGAGCCCATCTCGATGGAGCGGATGGTCGATACAGTCGCCCTCGCCCGCAAGAAGCACCCGGGCGCGAAGCTCTCACTTGATGCGCTTTGCACGCGCTATGGCATTGATCGCAGCCACCGGGTGAAACACGGCGCGTTGCTCGACGCGGAATTGCTGGCGCAGGTTTATGTCGAGCTGACTGGTGGGCGGCAGATCGGCCTTGGGCTGGCGGCAGATGAGGCTGCGGGCGCACCGACAGGTCAAGCTACCGATCATAGCGTGCCGACCATGGCAGCCAGCGCGGCGGAGCGTCGCCGCGAACGACTGGAACCACGCCCGTATTCAGCTACGCCGGAGGAATTGGCCCGGCACACAGCGTTTATCGAGGGAATCGACAAAGCAATCTGGGCGCGGTGAGCGCCTACCTTTCGGCCCGGCGCAGCGGGCAACCACCAGAGGAGGACTCCCACAATGGATATCCGTGTATCAGGGCATCAAGTGGAAACGGGCGCGGCCTTGCAAGAGCATGTCGAGGACCGACTTGGCGGCATTGTCGACAAGTATTTCGACAAGGCGATCTCCTCGCACGTTACCTTTGGCAAGGCGCCGGCGGGCTTCTTCTCCTGCGACATCGTGACCCATGTGATGCAGGGCCTGATCCTGAAAGCGCGGGCAGAAGCGCATGACGCGCATCAGGCGCTAGACAATGCCGCGACCAAGATTGACACACAGCTGCGCCGATATAAGCGACGACTGACCGATCGGCACGAACAGGCCGCCCACGCCCAGCGCGAGGAAGAGGCTGCTTACACGATTTTTGCCGCGGCTTCCGATGAGCCTGCCGAGGAAGAGCAAACATCTGATGCTCCGCTCGTGATCGCAGAGACCAGCACCGACATCCCGACTTATAGCGTAGCTGATGCGGTGATGATGCTCGATTTGCGCGACACTAATGCGCTCTTTTTCAAAAATGCTGGAACTGAGCGTCATAATATGGTTTATCGCCGCTCAGACGGTTCGATCGGTTGGGTCGAACCAAAATAGGGCTAACCGGCACACTTGGCCGACAGACACGCCCACTCCATATCCCCCGGTGGATCGCCGCTTGATTGCGCGGCACCTGATGCTGTGGACTTGGAGCGTAAATGACTGATTTGGGATCGCTATTTAGCCAATGGATGTAAATTTGAGTTTGCTGCCCGAGGCGGTTGCCTCGGTTCGTCTGGAAACGCGCGATGAAGTCTTGGCGAAAGTTGCCGGGCTGTTGTCGCAGGTCCACGGAATGGACAAGCACACGATTCTTGAACGGCTTGAAGAGCGCGAAGCGCTTGGCAGCACCGGATTTGGGCGCGGCGTCGCGATTCCGCATTGCCGTTCCACCGATGTGAGGCGCCCGACGGTGGTTGTGCTGCGGCTTGAACAGCCGGTCGATTTCGCAGCAGCCGATGCCATGCCGGTAAATCTGGTATTTGGCCTCGTTTCTCCCGAAGATGCGGGTGCGACGCACCTGCACGCGCTGGCCGCAATCTCGCGCGTAATGCGCGACGATGCGATTATCGAAGCTTTACAGGATGCTCCTGACGCCGAGGCGCTTTACGCGGTGCTGACCAATCGATTCCTGCGTGATGCCGCCTGAGGATGAGGCTTTTGAGGCTGGCGCCGCTGCATCATCCGGCGGGGCAGAGCGCCATTATCGCGCGCTTGAGCGGCTTTACAGCTCCGCTCCGATCAATTCGAAATTCGCCTCCAAGCTCGAGATCCCGGCTGAGGGACGCTCGCGCCTGATTTTCACGGTCAGCGAAGATGTTTTCCACGCGGCTGGCGCGGCGCACGGTACGATCTATTTCAAGATGCTCGATGACGCGGCTTTCTATGCGGCAAACACCCTGGCGACCGACCGATTCCTCCTCACGACTGGGTTCAACCTGCACTTCACGAAGCCGGTGCGGACTGGAGAAGTGGTGGCGGAGGGGCGCTGGATCAGCGGTAAGCGCCGAGTGTTCGTAGCCGAATCTCGCCTAATCGACGCCGAAGGGGACGAAATCGGGCGTGGGACGGGCACGTTCATGCGCTCACGCATCGCCCTCTCGAGTCTTGAAGGATATGCCGCGTAAAAGCGGCGAACGAGGCGCATTTGAGCGACGCTCGCTTACCAGCCCATATCGAAATCAGCGGTCTGATCCGCGCTGCTCAGGCGCAAGGTGGTATGGCGACAGTGCTTTCCAAAGGTGAGCGGGACGCCGGCACTATCCTCGTGGTAACCATGTATCGCGGTGAAAACGCAACACTTTATGAGCGGATGCCGCAGCTTGACGGTTCGCGCTCCTTCAGCGTTGCGAAGTCGCAAGATACTGAAAATTCGAATGAATTCGAAGAATATCTGGCTCGTCGCGGCTTCCAGGATCCGGATTGCTGGGTCTTGGAGGTGGACATCGCGGACTCAGAACGGTTCGTCGCAGAGAACCTGCGTTAACTTGACTTAGTTTCAGTTGTGACTACTTGGGCGACAACTTCCAGACGCGCAGGCGGTTCGACACGGCAATAAAGCTGGCGAATTAGCACGCAGACGGGGGGCAGCCGGCAGGCTTAGCAGACCACCTCTCCTTTTCATGTTCGCGAACACTCGCAACAGGTCTCAACCTGCGTCGGAGCTTGCTCACCGCACAGATTGAAGAGTTTTATGAGTCGCAAGACTTATTCTTTAAGTGCAGCAGCGATTGTCGGTGTTGCCAGTTTGAGTTTCTCCAGCCCCGAAATGTCGGGCGCTATCGCTCAGGAAAGCGACGCCGAATTGGTGTCGGTTCCTGAACCAGAGGCTGAATCGATTGAGTTCGTCGCACAAGAGGTGGTCCAGCCACTTCCCGAAGTGGGCGAAGAGTCGGTCGAAGACGTCCAAACCCCCGAAGCTAGTTCGCTGCGTGAATTGGTCGGCTTGGTCGACACCGATGCCAGCTTGAGCGAGCAGATGCGCTGTCTTGCGGGCGCCGTCTATTTCGAATCCCGCGGCGAACCGCTCAAAGGCCAGCTGGCCGTTGCGCAGGTTGTGATCAACCGCGCCGATGATCGCCGTTTTCCGGCTAGCTATTGCGGCGTAGTTTACCAACGTGCGCAGTTCTCTTTTGTGAAGAATGGCCAGATGCCTAAAATCCGAACCGGATCGAAGGCATGGGAGCGCGCCAAGGCGATTGCTCGCATCGCACATGAAGGCATGTGGGATTCTGAGGCGCAGGACTCGCTCTACTTCCACGCGAAGTATGTGAGCCCGAGCTGGAGCCGCAAAAAGGCTCGCCGCGCCAGCATCAACACGCATATCTTTTATAGATGACCCTCAAACGCCGGGCGCGGGCCATCCGGCCCGCTTGGCTTCGCGGCATTAGCCGCGGCGGCCAGTCGGCCTATGACTGCCGTGACCAAGAAATTGGCTCAGAGTCAAACGGCTGCGTAGCAGCCGCAAGCCCAACCGGGCGCCCGCAGCGACGCGACCTTTAGGTCGCATGAGCGAGGATATCGCACTCCGGATGGAGTGCGCAAAATAAAGGATTCCTAATCCCTCAAGACAGCCCAGGTCGGCGCATGGTCGCTCGCCTTTTCGCGGCCGCGATGCTCCTTGTCGACGCCGACCGCTTGCAATCGGTCAGCCAGCTCGGGTGAAAGCAGGATGTGGTCGATGCGAAAGCCGTGGTCGCGTTGCCATGCGCCAGCCTGATAATCCCAATAGGTCCACACCCCGCCACGCGGATTGAGTGTTCGCACCGCATCGGTCCAGCCATCTGCAAGCAAGCGAGAGTATGCCGCGCGCGATTCCGGCTGCATCAGGGCATCGCTCGCCATGGCTTTGACGGAAAATGTATCATCGTCTTGCGGGATAACATTGTAGTCGCCGAGTACAGCGGCGGGCACTTCCTCGTCCCAGATCGCCCTCATGCGCGCGCGCAACTTCTCCATCCAGGCGAGCTTGTAGTCGAACTTCGGCCCTGGGTGCGGATTGCCGTTGGGAAGGTAGATGCATACGATTCGCGTCGCCTGTTCGTCCTTCACGACATCGACTTCGAGATAGCGGGCCTGTTCGCCCTCGCCTTCCTTGGGGCCATCAATCCCAAGGCCGCGCTGGACCTCCTTAGGCGCTTTGTAGCCTGCCTTGCCATCGGTCAGTATCGCGACGCCGTTGAAAGCCTTCTGCCCGTGGGTGAGGACGTGATAGCCAAGCTCTTCAAGCTCACCCGCCGGGAAATTCTCGTCGATCGACTTGATTTCCTGAAGGCAGGCGACCGCAGGGCGCGTTTCCTCGAGCCACTCCTTGAGCCGGGGCAGGCGGGCTTTGACCCCGTTGATGTTGTAAGTCGCGATTTTCATGATAGCCGTAATGGCTCATGATTGTGCTGGCGTCCATGCGAGCGGCCCCGGTATCCGGAACCAACCCCTCAAATTCAAATACCGAAGCTTGACCCGCAGCCGCATCCTGCCGCCGCTTTGGGGTTCTCAACCCTAAATGCCGCGCCGCCAAGGGATTCGACGAAATCAACAATGCTGCCGCCGACCAAATCCAGACTGATCGGATCCACCACCAGCCTTACGCCATCGGTCTCGCTCACGCTGTCATCGCTTGCGGGCGCGTCGGCGAGGTCAAACTTGTATTGAAAGCCTGAACAGCCGCCGCCTTCAACCGAAAGCCGCAAGATTGCTGGCTTGGTCTGCTTTTGCGCGATGGCGGCCACACGTTTGGCCGCTGCAGGTGTCAGGGTGAGCATTTCAGACATGCGTCTAATTTAGGATGCGCAGCTGCAATGCTCAAGCTACGTTTGGATATAAGCCCGCAGAGCCTCAGCCTCGTGCTCGACCTCGTCAATCTTGCTCTTCACAAGGTCACCAATCGAGATGAAGGCGCACAGCGCGCCGTTATCGATGACGGGGAAGTGCCGGAAGCGCCGTTTGGTCATCATCGCTAGCGCATCATCGATCTTAGTCGATGGTTCGACTGTGACCGCAGGGGATGTCATGATCGCGCCGACATTCTTGTCGAGACAGGCCGCGCCCTCTTCGGCCAATCGATAGATCACATCGCGCTCTGAAAGGATTCCGGCGACCGAGCCGTTGTCGAGCACTGGCAAAGCGCCAATTTTCTTGCCCGCCAACAGAGCTACCGCCTCGCGCACCGGGGTGTTCACATCACAGGAAATGATGTCCGAAGAAACACGATTGGCGATAATCTTGGCGATGGTCATTATGCGGTGCCTCCTAAGGTGACATGCAAAATATGCCATCTTAGGCGCAAAAAAGCGAATCCGCTTCATCGCTTAGCCCAGCCAAACCCATTGAAACTGGGCCGCGAGGCGCGCATGTGGAGCGCATGGTCAATAAATCTCCGCTCGATGATCCGGAAAATGCGGCCCATGCCTGGGCGCGCTATCGCCGCATCATGCGCCTGCTGATGATGGTGACGGTTGGTGTTGTACTGATCGCGCTCGCGCTGCTTTATAAGTACAATGGCGCGATTTCGGTGCATTTCTACATCGCGGTCGCGCTCGGCATCAGCTTTACGATGCTGCTTGGCGGTGGGCTGATGGGTCTGGTGTTTCTGTCAAATGGCACAGGCCATGATGAGAGCGTCGACAACAAGCTGCCCGATCCTGATGAGCTTTGGGGTAGTCGCGACGACGACTAGACGCGCGGCACGCCGAGGCGAAACTCTTCAACGGGTTGGCCGCCGACAAGGTGCTCGTGAATAATACGCTCAAGCGCATCCGGCGTGCAGGAGTGGTACCAAACGCCGTCTGGCCAAATGACAGCGATCGGTCCGCGCGCACAGATTTGCAGGCAATCCGCTTTGGTCCGCTGAACACCGCCGCCTGCCCCGCGCGGATGGTCTGATGTGCGCTTGGGCCCGGCAAGCCCTAACTCTTTCAGTCGCCCTTTGAGGTAAGCCCAGGATTCCGCCCCTGCCTCAGGCGAGCAGCACTTCCCCTTCTCCGAAACAGCGCACAGGAAGATGTGACGCTCCGGCGCTTCGCCATACTTCTTCGCGAGAGCGGTTTGCGCCGCCAGCAGGCTGGTGTCGGGTAGGGTATCGCTCATGAGTCTTTGATCGTCTCTATCCACTGCACGACCGTTTGGTCCACCCATTGCGGCGTATCTTTTCGCTCAACGCGCTGTGTTTTCAGCGCGCCGGACAGGAGCTCACGAAACGGTCCGAGAGTTAAGCTGCGATTAGCCGCGCTTCCCAGCGATCCGCGCGATCTCGGCCTGAACCAGCTTTTCAACGATACCGGGCAGGTTCTTGTCGAGCCACTCCGCCAGCATCGGTCGCATCAGTTCGCGCGTCAGTGCTTCTAGCGAAGTCTCGCCCGAGCGCACGATTTGTGGCGGAACGCCCGGTTCGGCCAGCATGGCGAGCGCCTCGAGGTTTTCGCGCATCGCACCGCGCACTGCATCAGTGGTCAGTTGAGGGTCTTCCATATCGGAAACGGGAGCGTCGACGTCCTCGGCAAATTCCATTTCCGCGAGATCAAGCACTTCTTCGGCTTCGTCAGCATCGGCGGGCTCTGGTGCGGCGGCCTCGGCCTCTTCTTCACGGCGACGACGCGCATCGAGTGCGCTTTCACGATTATCCCGGTTGATCACCTTCTTGATCGATTCAAGAATCTCATCAACTGACGGTTCTTTATCTTGCGCCATTAGTCGCCTCAATTTGCACTCAGTTAACCACGAATCGGATGGAATTTAGCCTAGTTAGGCGGATTGTCATCCAAAGTGGGGCCAACTTTTGCGTCAGCTGCCGGAATGTCAACGGTTCTCGTCGAATTCGGCGAAGCTTCTGGATCGCGGTCCCAATCCCAGAATTTTCCGCGCACGCGCTTATAATTGACCTGCGGGTCGTAAAGCGGGCCGCCGGTGTCGAGATTTAGATCGCGCGCCTCTGCACGGCCCATCAAGGCGAGCAGACTGAACCCGGCGACATATGCGTTGCGGCGCGCGGTCACCAATTGGGCGCGGGCCTGCAACAACTCTTGCTCAGCATTGAGAACATCTAGGATCGAGCGATTGCCGATCGAGTTTTCCGCGCGAACGCCCTCAAGGCTGAGTTCAGCTGCTTCAACAGCGGTTTGCGAGCTTTCGATCACTGCATTGGCTGCAATCCAACTGGAATAGGTCGAGCGGGTTTCGGCGATGACGCTGCGTTCAATCTCGATCACTTCTTCGAGTGCAGCGGTTTCGCGCGCGCCCGCCTGCCTTTGCCGGGCGGCTGGAAGCCCTCCCTGAAACAGCGGGATCGTCAGCCGGACCCCCACATTTGCCGTCGTTTCGCTTTGCGCGAAGTCTTGCGCGATCGGCCCGCCAAGCGTGCCGAAGAAATCGCTGTAATCGCCGTTTGCGAACAGGCCGACGGTTGGAAGTCTGCCAGCGCCAGCAGCTTTTGTATCGAAGCCCAGTGCCTTGGCGCGCTCCTTCGAGGCAATCAAATTGGGGTTGTTTTCAAGCGCTGCGACAATTGCACCGCCAACTGTGTCAGGCAGGCCTGGCAGCGGTGGCGGCGCTTGCAGGTCGTTGGGCGCCTTGCCAACCAATTGAATATAGGTTTCGCGCGCGTTGATAAGGGCGGCTTCGGCTTGACGAAAGTCACCTTGCGCAACTGCGAGACGTGATTGTGATTGAGCGACGTCGGTGCGGGTCAAATCCCCGATTTCAAACCGGTCACTTGTCGCCTGCAGGTTTACGCTGAGCACCTGCACCTGGTTGGCTGAAAGCGCAGCCAAGGCTTCGGTGCGCAGCACATCCATATAGGCCGCGACGACCTGGCCGAAAATCGCGCTCTCATTGTTTCGTAGGGCTGCTTGGCCCGCAACAACCCGGCCCTTTGCCGCTTTGATGCTGTTTTTGACCGCGCCGCCCGAATAGACCGGAACCAACACCTGCGCGTTCACGCCAAGATTACGCTCTGGCGCTGTGAACGAGTTGGCTGAGCGCCGCACGAACTCGATATGCGTCGCAGTGACCGTCGCGCTTGGCAGGCCTGATGCGCGGTTGATCGGAACGTTTTCGTCCAACGCGCGCTGGTCCGCGCGCGAACCCTGCAAAGTGGGGTTAGTGTTATACGCCTCGACCAGAGCTTCGCGTAGAGTGTCAGCCGATAGCGGAGCCGCTGCACAACCCGCGGCAAGGATCGCCGCAAATGATGCGCCTTTGGTGGCGATGCGAGTGCGACCCCCCATGACCTTCAAAAGCTCCAGCTTTTCGCCTGGGCAAATTCAGGCAGCACCGGAATACCAATATCTGCGACCGCTTGCAGCGTGACCGAGCCAGCGATTTTGCGTCCAAATGCAAGTCGCGTGACACCCTTATCGACCAAGCCGGTGACGATCCGTCCACCTTCATCAAGCCGCTTGGCAAGCTTTGCCGGCAAGTGTTCAATCGCGCCGTCTACAACAATCAACGAATAGGTTTTGCGGCCAGCTTTCTCGACAGCATCAGAGGCGCTGATCTGGTCTACGCCGCCAACCAGAGGTGCGATCAACTCGGCAAAATACTGGGTGCCGCTCTCAACCACGAGCACTGTGTCGCTCGTGGTCGGAACAGCCTCGGCAAGCATCTTTGCATGCACCAGAGGAGCCGGCAAAAACCGGCCCTCTCCGACCGGCACGGCGCGATCCATATAGGCAATCGCACGGGCATCGCTGGGAACGAAATTCTCGCGCGGCACGGCATTCATGCGCGCCAGCACATATGCCTCATTCACACCGCTGGTGCGCAATTGGCTATCAATCATGGCCTTGCGCGCGGTTTGAGTGTTCAGATCGGTCAATTCTTCCTCCAAGAGGACTGTATTACCCTAGCAATACAGCACGTCAAGACGTTTAGCCGCTTGCGTGGCGTGCGCCAAGGGCTTTGACGTTCACTATTAGCGGTGCTTATGGGAGCCTGAAATAGACCGAATGGAGTATCTCTTCGATGAGCGACGTGAACCAAAGCCCTGAAACCGCCTCTGAAACCGGAAACACCGGTCCGGTGCGTATGGAAAGCGATTCGCTTGGCGAAGTAGCAGTCCCGGCGGATAGCCATTGGGGCGCGCAGACACAGCGCAGCCTAGCAAACTTCGCCATTGGTACCGAGACGATGCCCGCGCCGCTGGTCAAGGCTCTGGGTATTCAGAAGAAATGTTCCGCGCTCGCCAATATGGAATTGGGCGTGCTCGACGCGAAATTGGGCGAAGCGATTGTTGCTGCCGCTGGCGAAGTGATCGACGGAACGCTCTCTGATCAATTCCCGCTTGTCGTTTGGCAGACGGGATCGGGCACACAGTCGAACATGAATGCGAATGAAGTGATCGCCAGCCGCGCAAATCAAATCCTCACTGGCCAGCATGGCGGCAAGGAGCCGGTTCACCCGAACGACCATTGCAACATGGGTCAAAGCTCCAATGACACCTTTCCGACTGCGATGCATATTGCGGCGGCGGGCGAGACGATTGAGCAGCTAATCCCGGCATTGGCTGAATTGCACGGTGCGCTCGATGCCAAGGCAAACGCCTTTGCCGACATAGTAAAAATTGGCCGGACGCATTTGCAGGATGCGACGCCGCTGACGCTCGGCCAAGAATTCTCAGGTTACGCCAAGCAGGTCGAATATGGGATTGCGAGGCTGGAAAATGCTCTGCCGCGCGTTCTGGAACTGGCTCAAGGTGGCACGGCAGTCGGCACTGGCATCAACTCAAAAGTCGGGTTTGCGGAGAAGTTCGCGAGCCATGTGGCGAGCGAGACCGGGCATGATTTCGTAACCGCTCCCAACAAGTTTGAGGCTCTGGCAGCGCATGATGCGCTGGTTGAGCTGTCGGGCGCTCTCAATACGATCGCGGTCAGCCTGATGAAGATCGCGAACGATATTCGCCTGCTAGGGTCTGGCCCACGCAGCGGCTTGGGTGAGATTGCTTTGCCAGCCAATGAGCCGGGCTCTTCAATCATGCCGGGCAAAGTGAACCCGACGCAGTGCGAGGCGCTGACCATGGTGTGCGCGCAGGTGATGGGCAATCACACCACTGTAAGCGTTGCAGGCTCGAACGGGCACCTTGAGCTCAACGTGTTCAAGCCGGTCATGGTCTATAACGTGCTGCAATCGATCCGTTTGCTGAGCGACAGCGCGCACAGCTTCACCAGTAACTGCGTCACCGGGATCGAAGCGAACACCGACCGCATTGACAAGCTGATGAATGAAAGCCTGATGCTAGTCACAGCGCTTAACCCGCACATCGGCTACGACAACGCCGCCAAGATCGCCAAGAAAGCGCATGCAGACGGCACCACACTGAAAGAAGCGGGAGTGGCGCTGGGCCTGCTAACCGAGGAGCAGTTTGCCGAGTGGATTGTCCCGCGCGAGATGATCAAGCCCAAAGCCTGATCGCGGCCACATAATTAGCTCAAGTTGATCGAAATGTTCCTTGCCAGCACACAATGGTGCTCGACGGGCTTTCGATCAACGTCTGACCGTGTCCGACGAGAGATTGGCCGAATCTCTCTTCGCGCGCTATTTCATCACCACTCATGAATAGACCTATCGCCAAGAAGGCGCGCTCAAGCGTCCCATTTCGCACAGTTCTTTTTTCGATGTGCATCCTGTGGGCGACGTATTTCGTTCTGATCACCCTGCGCAGTTTCGTTATCGACTATGATGGCGTGAACCCGATCGACTACGCGATGCAAGTCGATATGATGTGGCGCCGCGCGGTTGTGACCGTGGCGGCCATTGCGCTGACCATCGCCTTGTGGGGTCTGTTGCGCCTGTTCGATGCGCGTCCGCTCTGGGTGCGGGTCACGGCGGCGATCATCCTGGCGATCCCGGTTGCGATTGCGATTGGCAAGACGAACCAGCTGGTTTTTCAGAGCATCCAAAAGGTTGCCGAGCAAAAATATGCCGAGAAAAACGGCATCAATTTGCGCCGTGATGAATCGGGCAATCTACTGGTCGATGTGCCCGTGACGCGGGTTGATCCCTCGAGCCCGGACCAGGGTAACACGATAGTCGGCTCTGAAAGCGTCATCATCGTGCCGGCGGAATCGAATTTGGAGATGTGGCGCCGCGTCCTCGACATTGCACTGGGCCGCTATTTTCTCCTGCTTGCATGGGCTTCGCTTTACTTTGCATTGCTCGCTGGGGTTCAGGCCCGCGCCGCCGAACGGCGAGAGCAGGAATTCCGCTCAGCAGCCAAGGCAGCAGAGCTGCGCAGTCTACGCTATCAGGTGAACCCGCATTTTCTGTTCAACACGCTCAATTCCCTCTCTGCGCTGGTGATGACTGGCAAAGCAGAGCGCGCTGAGCGGATGATTCAGACGATGTCGCGCTTTTATCGTCACAGTCTTGCTGACGAGCCAACGTCCGACGTCGCCCTGAAAGACGAGTTTGACCTGCAACAGCTCTACCTGGACATTGAAGCGGTTCGCTTTCCCGAGCGATTGGTGTGCGATTTCGACCTGCCAGACGATCTGGCCGAGGCGCGCGTGCCGGGTATGATCCTTCAGCCGCTGGTCGAAAATTCGGTCAAATACGCGGTTTCCGAAATGAAAGACGTCGTGACAATCTCGGTGAAAGCGCGCGAAGAGTTTGACCGGCTGGTGATTACCGTCAGCGACAATGGACCTGGCGTTCCTGCGGGCGTCAGCCACGGTTTTGGCATTGGCCTTGCGAATGTGCGCGACCGGCTCGAGGCACGGTTCGGGCCTGATGTCGCCTTGACATCCGCGCCGTTTGACGGCGGATACAGCACCGAAATGCGGATACCTTTGACCCGACATGGCTGAAACCGAAAATGAAGCGCCGGCCCTGCGCACGCTTATCGTCGATGACGAGCCACTTGCGGTCGAACGCATCCAGGTGATCTGCGCGGAAATCCCATCGATCAACGTCGTTGGTACGGCCAGCGACGGTGCGGCTGCGCTCCGTCTGGCCGAAGCGCTGTCTCCCGACCTTGTGCTGCTCGATATGACCATGCCGGAACTGGACGGCCTCGGCGTCGCCAAACAGCTGGCTGAAGCGGAAGAGGCTCCTGCAGTCATATTCGTGACCGCGCATGATCACTTTGCGGTTGAGGCGTTTGATCTCGAAGCGATTGACTATGTTCTCAAACCGGTTTCGGCTGATCGTTTGGGCCGCGCTATCGAGCGCGCAGGTGCGCGCCGTGGCGAGCGCAAGGAAAAATCGAGCGAATGGCTCGAAGAACTATGGGTTCCGCATCGTTCGGAATTGCTCCGGGTGGCGGTGAGCGAAGTGCACCAGATTGACGCTGAGCGTGATTATGTGCGCTTGCACATCGGAACCGAAGATGCGCCGCAATCCTACCTGCTGCTACAGACCATCGCTGGCTTGGAAAAGCGGCTGGATCCCGATGAGTTCATCCGCATCCATCGCTCCACTATCCTGCGCAAAGACAATATTCGCGGCCTGCGGCATGACGGGCTTGGCGTGTGGTCGGCTGAATTACAGAACGGCGACGCCATGCGGATTGGCCGGACCTATCTCGCAAAGGTCAAGGCAATGGCGGGCCGCTGATCTGCATTTGCAGTGCTGCGCGCCTGATCGAGCTATTCTCTCCATCATAATGAAATGCGGCCCGAACCCTGGGACTGGTTAAAGGGTCCGAGCCGCATGCACAGCACCAAGCGATCGGTGCCTCGCGGGGTATGAGATCTGCAGGGGTTAGCCGCCGCGTTGTTGCGCTTCGATCAATGAGGCAACTTGCGCTCTGGTGCTGCTTAGCGCTGCGTCATAACATTTCTGACGATCAGCGGATGGAATGCGGCTGGTGCTTTGCGCCTTGCCGATCTGGCAAATCTTCTTGGCCGCTGCATGAATACGACGATCAAGACGCTTTTGGCCTTCCGCCGTGCTCAGATTAAGGTCGGCGACCTTGACCTGAGTGTGTGGCACATCGCTTGAGCCTGCGGTTGCAGCGGTAGAAAAGGCTGCAAAACTCAAAGCGGCTGCGGTCATTGCGGTCTTCAACATAATTTCCTCCAATGCGAAGTGCGGCTCTGCCCGATCCGGGGGAGATCGGGTTTGCGGGGATCAAAACCGCCCTTGCATCTTCAGAAATAGGGGAAGGGCTCCAACTGTTCATTTGTTGCTCGATTACCGATGTAATCGACTCGACTGATGCCACACGGCTCGGACCGACGATACAATCTCTCCGACGAATACCTCTTTCCAGCGGACCAGCGTTTACGCCATACTGTCATCATGCTGCCGATCGCCATCATCTTCCTGCTTGGAGTCGGAAACTTTGCCCTGCACAAGGCTGTGCTCGAAAGCGGCCATCCGCTGCTTGGGCAGATGCCCTGGTTCGTGCATATGCTCGGCGGAAGGCTGACCCTGATCACAGAGTTCATGGTTTTGCTGGCTGCGATGATGCTGGCGGCGAATGGCTGGCCGGGCCTGGTCTGGGCCTATGTGGCCTATAGCGGCCTCAATGCCATCGCAGCGTGGCTGGTCCTTTCCGATCAGGTCTGACTGCCAATTAGCGGTTGCGCTTTGTTCGCTTTCGCGCTTGGCAGGTTCAACGATGACAACGCGCTTATTTCATATATCTGATGTGCACTTTGGCGTTGAGGACCGCGCCGCGCTTGATGTGGTGGCGCGCGCAGTCGTTCAAGAGAAGCCCGATGCGGTGGTGTGCACCGGCGATCTCACCCAGCGGGCAAAACACAGCGAATATGCAGCGGCGGCTGAATGGTTCGGAGCTTTGGGTGTTCCGGTGGTGTTGCAGGCCGGCAATCACGATATGCCATATTACAATCTGTGGGAGCGGTTTACCGATCCGTATCGCAGATACCGCGAACTTAATGCCTTGGTCGGCGCTTCTTTCGAGACCGACGATGTCGTCCTGGTACCGCTGGTGACAACGGTGAGGGCACAGCCGCGCTTTCCCTGGTCTGACGGGTTTGTTCGCCAGAACCCGCTTGAGCGGACGGTGGCAGCATTGGAGGCCTTGCGGGACGAGCCGCGCACCAAGATCGTGTACGGACACCATCCATTGCTTGGGCCTAGTGGCGAAAAGGGCAATCCCACGATCGGCGGCACGCCGGCGTTTGAAGCGATTGCTGCCGCCGGTGCGGATGCAATTATGTCGGGCCATGTCCACACCCCATTCGACGAGATTCGCGAAAGTGGCGGGCTTTCCCTTCGGATGATCGGGGCGGGAACACTCTCCACACGGCTGCGGCACGGAGCCCCGCCATCCTATAAAGTTCTCATCTGCTCAGCAGGTGGAGATATATCGGTTGAGACCAGGACCGTCGGCGCTCCAGCTGCCAGTTGACCGGTCAGTCCAGCGAATTGTCCCTGCAGCGAACTTAACCACCTTTATCATATTTAAAGAAACTTGCTGTTAGGCATGGGTTGAAAGCGTTCTGCAGGGCTTCGGCTTGGCAAGACGCATGCTTAAACGAACCCGATTCGACGCAAGGAGTACGGTCATGGGTGCGATCAAAGCTATGATCCTGGGTGGGATACTCACCGGTGTTGTCGCGCTGGTAATTGGTTCTCAAGGGACAAGTGGCGGCTATCTTGCCATTCATAACATGCGCGTGGGCGACTATTCGCTCTATTGGTCTTGGCCGTTGTTCTTGGCGGGAACCGGACTGACCTGGGCGCTGATGCTGCTGCAGCCCGACTAAAGCATTCTGTCAGCGCAAATGAAAAAGGCGGCCCCCTCGATTGAAGGGACCGCCTTTTCGCGTTCGATATAGTCGGAACGATCAGCGCTTGCTGAACTGGAAGCTCCGGCGGGCTTTCGCGCGGTACGTACTTCTTACGTTCAACAACACGGCTATCGCGGGTGAGGAAGCCGGCGGCCTTCACCGTTGAGCGCAGCTCTGGCTCGTATTTCGCAAGCGCTTGGCTGATGCCGTGCTTCACCGCGCCAGCTTGGCCCGACAGGCCGCCACCGCGTACGGTTGCGACAATGTCATACTGGCCAACGCGGTCAGTGATCGCGAATGGCTGGTTGATGATCAGGCGCAGCGTTGGGCGCGCAAAGTAAACGTCCTGCGTGCGGCCATTGATCGTGACCTCGCCCTTGCCCGGCTTCAGCCAGACGCGTGCAACAGCGTCTTTCCGGCGACCGGTGGCATAGGCACGACCATACTGGTCAAGCTCTTGCTCGCGCAGCGGAGTTGCTGGGTTGGCAGCAATTTCAGCTGCATCAGCAGCCGGTGCATCACCAGCAATGTCTTTAAGATCGGCCAGATCAGACACCGTCTCGCTCTTGGCTTCAGGAGCGGCAGCTTCTTCAGCTTTCGGCTCTTCTGCTTTGGCTTCTTCAGCAGGCGCTTCAGCTGTGGTCTCTTCAACCTTCGCTTCTTCCGCTTCGGTTGCTTCTACCTTTTCCTCTGCAGCCTTCTTGGCAGGTGCCTTTTTGGCAGCCGCCTTCTTTGCTGGAGCTTTCTTCGCAGCAGGCTTCTTCGCTGCGGTTTCTGTCTTCTTGTCAGCCATTATGCGGTGACCTTGTTCTTGCGGTTCATGGAGGCAACGTCGAGCACAGCCGGGTTCTGCCCGTCATGTGGATGCTCGGTGCCGCTGTAGAGGTGGAGGGCGCGCATTTGCTGGCGACCCAACGGTCCGCGCGGGATCATCCGCTCAACCGCTTTGGAAAGCACGCGCTCAGGGAAGCGACCTTCGAGTACTTTCTCAGGCGTGGTTTCCTTGATGCCGCCGGGGTGACCGGTGTGCTTGTAATAGACCTTGTCAGACATCTTGTTGCCGGTGAACTTCACCTTGTCGGCATTGATGACGATCACGTGATCGCCGCAATCAACATGCGGGGTGTAGCTTGGCTTGTGCTTACCGCGCAGGATGTTGGCGATGATCGAGGCAACGCGGCCAACGACCAAACCTTCACCGTCGATAATGTGCCATTGTTTTTCGACCTCGGCCGGTTTGATCGACCGGGTCTGCTTGCTGAGCGCCTTCATTGGCTTTGTCCTTAACCTGTCAGAGGTTTGTGAAAATCGAAGCAGTTTGCCCTATCGAAGGGCCAACCGCGAATCGCAGGCTAGCGGAATGCCGAGCCGTTGATGCGCGGCGCGATTTGTCGTTTTGCATGGCCAAAGTCAAGCAAAAGCGGGCGTTTCAAGAGAGGTAAAATAATACCGCCTGAAATTTATCGAGCCAGACGGCCCGTTTCAAAGCGGCCTAGCTCAGCGTCCAAAGCTCGCTGGAATATCGCTTATCATCTCCGATGCGCGTGACGATTTTCCGCTCTGCACGGCTCAGCCACGGGCCTCCCTCCGCCGTGTGCGCAGTGTAGGTAAACTCAAATTCACCTGTCGTGCCATCAGCAAGCGCAAGCGGCTTTACTGTCCGGACAGATTTGGCGTCGGGAAAGAACAGGTCGCGCGGCATTTGCTCGAGCATTGTGCTTCCGGCCTTTTGCAATTGGGCCAGATGCATCAACCGCGCATTGCGATCGCTCAGCGTACCGCTCGTTTCTGCGATGGTTTTTTCAGCCTCGATAACAGCGGCATCAAAGTCCCGCTCATCCATGTTCGATCCAGCTGTCATGATCATCCCGGTTTGATCCAGCATGATTGGAAACATGCCTTCGGTCGATCGGCTGCGCTCAATCTCCGCCAAAGCGCCAAGCACTGCCGGAGCCTCGACCACGACGTCGACTTGCTGCCCTGCTACGGAGAAACCGCGCCCCATCGGCGCAAATGCAATGTCCCACTCACGCGCAACGATCAGCGTTTCCCCGTCACGAAGCTCACGAGTGACACGCCTGCCAAGCCGCATGGGCCCTGCGGGAGTAACAGGAGAGCTTGCTCGCATTGCATGGGTAAGGGGGCGGGGCCTATCAACGCACCCGCAGCGATCAGAGAACCAATTGCGGCCCTTCGGCTGAAGCTGACCATCTTAACTGCCCCACGAAAACTTACTTTCCACCAAGTGCATGGAGCCAATCCAGCGTCGCTGGCGCGGCGGCATCACACTGCCATCCAAGTATTGCCGGAGTATCGTAGGGATGCAACTCCTCCAAACGCACTACGAGATGTTCAAGACTTTCACTGCGTGTCTTAAGCAACACCCCAATTTCAGTGCCGCTTTCCAGTTTTTGCTTCCATGTGTAGAGCGATTCTATTTCGCCGACCAAGTTCGCGCAGCGGATAAGGTCTTCGTCCAGCAGGATTTTTATTGCTTCACGCGCTGTCTCTCGATCCGGAAAAGGGCACCAGACGAGCGCACCTTTTGGAGCAGAATCATCAGTCATTCAGCACTCATAGAGCATTCGCGCCGATCAGGCCCGATCTTGCGCGCCCAGACTGTGCATACCCCATGCAACGGAGGCGACCAGCAAAGCTCCGACCAATTGATGCGAAACCGCAATCCAAAGCGACACTTCGGTTAGGACGGTGGCAATGCCGAGCAATACCATCGTGCCAAAGGCGCTGTGTATTGCGACCGAAGCCATCCGATCAGTGTGACGCACCTTGCGCGCCATCCAGACCAGCGCAATGACCGCGATCCAGGCCCACCAGCGATGGAGGAAATGCAGAAGGAAGGGATCGTGGGTCAGTGTCCAAATGACACCGCGCGAGAAATCGACTTCGGGGATCAGGCGACCATTCATCAGCGGCCAGTCATAGCTTGCGTGCCCTGCATTCAGGCCTGCAACCCATGCTCCGAGCAACAATTGCACAAACAATATAAGCGCCGTGGCAATCGCGACGCCTGTCAAACGCGCTGGCTTGGCATCCGGGTCACGCGCCAATCGCCTCAGATCCAGCGCGGTCCACACCAGCCCGCCCAAAAGGAACAATGCCGTCAGCAGATGCGCTGACAGACGGAAATGGCTGACATCGGTCAGATCGGTGCCGACCCCTGAGGCGACCATGTACCAACCAAGCGCTCCTTGACCGCCGATCAGGGCCAGCAGTGCAAACAGGCGCGCCTTGTAGCCTTGGGGAATTGCGCCTTTGATCCAGAACCACGCGAGCGGCAGAGCAAACGCCAGCCCGATCAGGCGGCCAAGATTGCGGTGAAACCACTCCCAGAAATAGATGAACTTGAACGCGGCCAGATCCATCCCCGCAGGGCCGCTTTCAAACCTGTATTCGCCAGTTTGCTTGTAAAGCTCGAATTCGGCCAGCCACGCCTCTTCGCTAAGCGGTGGCAGAACTCCGCTCACCACATCCCATTGGGTGATCGACAGGCCGCTTTCGGTCAGCCGGGTGATGCCGCCGACGAAGACGATCACGACCACCATTGCCGCGACCACCAAGAGCCAATTGGCCAGCGCCAGCGGACGGCCCAAAGGGCCATCTTCTGCCATAGGCAATATCGAAGTGTCGGTCTGGCTAGCCATCGCGCCGCCTAAGTGTCGCTGGACGCTTCAAGTTGCAAGTCCATTCGGCGCAAATCAGCATGCGCGCTCTGCAATCAAAAATCCGATTCATCTCTTGCGAAATGTGATAATGTAACATACATGAAACTCACCTCATGAGCAGTGACACGTCTTCGAATCGCCCGGTTGTCAGACGGCGGCTTGACCGGATCGGCATTGGCCTTTCCGGGCTTTGCGCGTTGCATTGCCTCGCGAGTATTTTTCTCGTGTCATCACTTGGGATCGGCGGTCAGTTTTTCTTCGCCGAAGAGTTTCACCGCGTCGCTCTGGTGCTCGCGATGATCATTGCTGGTGTTGCCATCGGTTGGGGCGCTCTCAAGCACCGCCAGCCGGCGCCCTTCGTCATCGCGATGATGGGCCTTACCTTTATGGGCGGCGCGCTGGCTGTGCCACATGGCGTGCAAGAGGCTGTGCTGACGATCATCGGCGTAGCGCTTGTGACGATCGGCCATTTGCTCAACTTGCGTCACGCGCAATGACCCCACTCTCTTGGCGGTAGCGCTTGCGCCGCTCGCCAAGGGCATTATCTGAGCGCGCATGACTGCATCGAAAAGCATAACCTTGAACGGCGACAGCCGCACGACCTCTGCCGACACCATCGCCGCTTTGGTGCGCGAGCTTGACCTTGAGCCTGAAAAGGTCGCGGTAGAGCGCAATGGCGAGATCGTGCCGCGCTCGACCCTTGGCGAGGCCGCGCTGGCTGATGGCGATACGCTGGAAATTGTGCATTTCGTCGGCGGCGGAGACCATGCGGCTGACACTTGGAGTGTTGCCGGTCGAACCTTCACTTCGCGGCTGATTGTCGGCACTGGGAAATACAAGGACTTCCAGCAGAACGCTGATGCGCTCGCTGCGAGCGGCGCAGAAATCGTCACTGTCGCGGTGCGCCGGGTCAACGTATCCGATCCCAAAGCGCCGATGCTGACGGACTTTATCGATACCAAGCAGACGACCTATCTGCCCAACACCGCCGGGTGCTTCACCGCAGACGACGCGATCCGCACCTTGCGTCTGGCGCGCGAGGCGGGCGGATGGGATCTGGTAAAGCTCGAAGTATTGGGCGAAGCGCGCACGCTCTATCCCGATATGCGCGAGACGCTGAAAGCGACCGAAGTGCTGGCCAAAGAGGGCTTTCACCCGATGGTCTATTGCGTCGATGATCCGATCGCGGCGAAGCAATTGGAGGAAGCGGGTGCGGTGGCGATCATGCCTTTGGGCGCGCCGATTGGTTCTGGCCTCGGCATTCAGAATCAGGTGACTATTCGACTGATCGTCGAAGGCGCAAGCGTTCCTGTGTTGGTCGATGCAGGCGTTGGCACAGCCTCCGATGCGGCGGTCGCGATGGAGCTTGGCTGCGACGGAGTGCTGATGAACACGGCGATTGCCGAGGCGAAAGACCCGATCCGTATGGCGCGCGCGATGAAGCTCGCGGTCGAGGCCGGGCGCGAGGCGTATCTGGCTGGCCGCATGGGTCGGCGGAAGTATGCCGATCCGAGTTCGCCGCTTGCGGGGTTGATCTAAGTTACCTGTTTGTTTTTCCGCGCGCCCATCCGGGCACGCGATTTCCTCGCGGCTTGCGGACAAGTCCGCGCCGCTGCGGGCGGGCACAAGGCCCTTGCGGCTCACTGCGTGAGCCGTGCTCCGCCACTTTACTGGCCTATGTTTGGATGTTCCGCCTCCAGGACTGCCAGTGCGCAAACAAAAAACCCCATCCCACCCTAACGCTTAATTAACCACGTTCGGCGATTGTCTCTTTTATCAACTACGGGGGCAATGATGGCGACTATCGGCACAGCGAGTATGGCGATTGGAGAAATGCGCGAGTTTGCGGGCTTTTCTGCCGCAGAGCAGCGCTACATCAAGCGCAGCCTCGATATCGGTCTGGGCCGCAGCGATGCGTTCAAGCTGTGGGCGCGCGACGAGGAAGAAAACGCCGCGATCCGCCGCCAATATGTCGCCTATCAGGATTTGAAGGCCCTGCGCGACATGATCCCCGCCGACCACGCAATGGCCGACACCGAAGCCTTTATCGGCAAACTGGTGCGCATGGCCGCCTTTGACCTGCGGCAGGATCGGATTGCGAGCTTTTCCGCGTTCCGTTTCCTTTATGAGCGTCTGCTCGGGGCCGAAGCGCGCCCGTGGCTGCCCGCCGCGTTCTGCGCTGCGGCTGCTCTGCCGCAAATCCGCCCGGATCGCCGCAAGGTGCTGCTGCAAAGCCTCTCTGAGTCTGCCGCAACCGCGCCGGGCTGGTCAGACAAACGCCCGAGCTTCTATCCCGAATTTGTCGAGGAAGCCGAAGCGGCTTAGTGACGTTAGCCCAGCCAGTGCTGGTAATCTGGTTAACTGCCGAGTGCTTGCTCCACCCACACAACACTTTTCGAAACCGGATCATATTTGAAGATCGCTGCCTCGGGCGTATTCTCTGGGCAGACTAGCACCGGCTTGCCGGTCGTCGTGCCGAGCATTTGAATGAATTCGATGAACCGCTCCCAAAATATCGGCTTCATCGCGCGTGGATCGATGTCAAACTCGATCTCATGCTCGCAAAAGAAATGGCAGTTCAATGTGGTGTTACCGAGGGGCACATAGAGGGTCGGGCACGGGTCCAACTCGCCGCGCTCCAAAAGCTCGGCCACGTCTTTAGGCAACTCTGTCAGGTTGCCACCGATGTACAATTCTACTGGCGGACTGAACGCTCTCAGATTTTCGAGGACCCTCTGCCAATCTGCTGCGGTTGTATCGTGAACAAGGATATCCCGCAGTTCGCCTTCTGATTCAAAAGCAACCGATACCTCAGCCCAGTCCATCTCGAATCAGCTACCCCCGATACAGCCCATTGATCTGCTCCTGATAACGGTCGCGGATCTTATGCCGGCGGATCTTCATGCTCGGCGTCATTTCCTCATTCTCGATTGAGAACGCCTCATCCGCGAAGGTAAACTGCCGCACCTTCTCGATCACCGAGAGATCCTTGTTCACCCGGTCGACCGCCGCGCGCACAGCTTGCTTGAACGCAGGCAGAGCTTGCAGCGCTGCCATGTCGAACTTCTCATCATTGGCGCGCGCCCATTCGACCGCCCATTCCGCATCCGGCACGATCAGGCCGACCACATAAGGTCGCTTGTCGCCGCTCACCATCGCCTGCGCGATTTCCGGCTGCAAAGTCAGCATGCCTTCGATCTTTTGCGGCGCGACATTGTCGCCCTTGTCGTTGACGATCATGTCTTTCTTGCGGTCGGTGATGACGATCCGTCCGGCATCGTCCAGATGGCCGATATCGCCAGTGTGCAGCCAGCCATCCTTCACTGTGCGCGCGGTTTCAGCATCGTTCTGCCAATATCCGTGCATCACCAGCTCGCCGCGGCACAGGATTTCGCCATCCTCGGCGATCTTGATCTCGACCCCGCGCATCGGCGGGCCGACCGTGTCCATCTTGAGGCCTGCCGCAGGGCGGTTGCAGCTGATCACCGGTCCGGCCTCGGTCTGCCCATAGCCTTGCAGCATGGTCAGCCCCATCGCATCGAAGAAAATGCCGACATCGGGATTGAGCGGCGCACCGCCCGAAACCATCGCCTTGATCCGTCCGCCGAACTTGGCGCGGATTTTGGGCCGCAAAGTGCGCTCGACGATGAAATCCATCGGCTTGTCACGCTTGCGCTTCTTGCCGCGTTCAGCCTCTTTCTCGCCAATCGTCAGCGCGCGGTCCATCAGGTAATTGGCGAGCTTGCCCTGTTTCTGCACCTGCTTGAGGATGCGGGTGCGCAAAACCTCGAACAGGCGCGGCACGACGACCATGATGGTCGGGCGCACTTCCTCGATATTGCTGGCGAGCTTTTCGAGGCCTTCCGAATAATAGATCTCCGCGCCCACCCCGATCGGCAGATATTGCCCGCCGGAATGCTCGTAAGCGTGGCTCAATGGCAGGAAGGAGAGGAAGCGCTCGTTTTCGATGCCGAAATCGTCGATCAGGATTTCAGCCGCACCGGCGACATTGCACAGGATCGATCCGTGGTGTTGCTTCACACCGCGCGGAGCGCCGCCCGTTCCCGAAGTGTAGATTAAGCAAGCAGTATCATCGCGCCCAATGCCAGCGATCCGCTCATCCACAGCAGCACGAGCGGCTGCCGCATCGCCCGACGTCACCGAATCCCAGCTGTGAAATTCGAATCCGCTCGACTGATGACGCTTCAGATCATCAATGCCGATGACGTGATCAGCAATGCCGGTCGACTGCACAGCGCCATGCACCGGGCCTAGCAGCTTCTCGTTCGACACAATCACCGCGCGCGCGCCCGAATTGTCGAGGATGTGGCAGTGATCGCGTTCGGTGTTGGTGATGTAGGTCGGCACGGTGATGCAGCCCGCCGCCATCACGGCAAGATCAGCAATGCACCATTCGGGCCGGTTTTCCGAGATCAGCGCTACCCGGTCGCCGTCTTTCAGGCCAAGGCGTCGCAGACCTTCGGCGAGCAAGCAGACCTGCTCTGCCACTTCGCGCCAGCTTTGCGTGGTCCATTCGCCATCCTGCTTGCGACCAAGGAACGGCGCATCGCCTTTTGCATCGGCGCGCTTCAGGAAAAGTTCGACGAGGTTGTTCGCGTTGTCGATTTCGTCGAGGTCTGTGTTGTGCGGCACTGAAATTTGGCTCCCCCACCAATTTTTCGGTTCTGCTCCAAGCTAGGCGTGCGCAGGCGCAGCGGCAAGCTTGGATCGTTTCATTTGTGATCAAGCAATGCGCCGAAAGCGCGCATAGTTCCTTTACCGGGTGTAGACTAGCTTGGGCGCGACGCGCGGTTCGGTCGCCACTTCCCAGCCGCTTGTGGTGCGTAGCAGAGCATTGGCTTTGAGCGGTGGGCCAAAGCTGCGAATTTGCGCATGGCCGAGCGCTTCGAGCGCGGGCTTCATCGCTTCAAGCCGTGTGCCCTCTTCGATCACGACGGTTTCGCCGAATGCCATGATCAGCGGCAGGCCGAGCGATTCCTGCGCGCTCATGCCGAAATCCACGACGCCAATGATCGATCGGGCAACTTGGACCGGGATCGTCGGACCACCCGCAGCGCCGATTACCAGCACAACCTCATCGTTTTCGTCGAAAACGATGGTCGGCGCCATCGAGCTGCGCGGACGCTTACCGCCTTCGACCGCATTGGCGACCGGCTTGCCGTCGCGCTCAGGCGAAAAGCTGAAATCGGTGAGTTCATTGTTGAGGTAGAACCCGCCGAAGAACAGACCTGAGCCAAAGGCGCCTTCGACCGTTGAAGTGTAGCTGACCGCATTGCCAACCGCGTCAGTAACGGAGAAATGCGTCGTGCCATTTTCTGGCGGTTCATCGCCATCGGCGCGGGCCAATGGGGCGCCCGGAGGCGTGCCGGGCTTAAGATCAGTTATTGCAGCATCCGAGCTGATCAATGCACTGCGGCTGGCGATGTAATCCGGATCAACCATCCCCGCGACCGGCACGGAGACGAAATCGCTGTCCCCGATATAGAGTTCGCGGTCGGCATAGGCGACGCGCTGGGACTCGAGAAACAAGTGCCAGAATGTCGGATTGTCGGGTCCGAGCGCGCCAAGGTCAAAGCGTTCCAATTGTCCGAGCATTTGCGCGACCGCTACCCCGCCGGAAGAGGGCGGCCCCATACCGCAGACTTTGTACTCGCGATAACGCGCGCAGACCGGATCACGCAGCTTGGCTTGGTAAGAGGTGATATCGCTCGTCACCATCTTACCATCGACCGGGGTTTTCTCAGCGATGTATTCGGCGAGGTCTTCGGCGTTGTTCTGATAAAGCGCCTCTGGCCCAGTCTCGGCGATGTCACTTAGGGCTTCGGCCAGCTCGCCATTGCGGACGATGGAACCGACCGGCAGCGCGTTACCATCGGGGCCGAAGAACACAGCGCGTGCTTGCGAGGTCAGCCCGGCGCGTTCTTTGCGACCGTTGAGCGATTCGTTCAGCCGCACATTCATGCGGAAGCCTTCTTCCGCAAGCATGATCGCAGGCTGAAACAGATCGGCCCAGGGCAGTTTACCGTGCGCGGCGTGAGCCTTTGCCGCGAGCGCGATATTGCCGGGAACGCCAACGCTCAGGCCGGATGTAACACTGATTTCGCGCGGCAATCGCTCGCCATTTTCTTTGAGGAAACGTGTTCCAGTGGCAGCAGCGGGCGCTGTTTCGCGGCCGTCATAGGTTAAAAGCTCGCCGTCATTGCCATCGGCACGGACAAGGAAGCCGCCCCCGCCGATGCCTGAGCTTTGTGGTTCTACCACGGTAAGCGCCAGCATGACCGCTATGGCTGCATCCGTGGCAGAGCCGCCCTTTGCAAGGATTTCTTCGCCAGCTGCTGTCGCGCGAGGATCGGCGCTGCTGACAGCACCGGCACTCGCAAATTCTATGCTTTCGACGCCTTCGAGAGGCACTGTTTGCTGGGGAGCGTAGCAGCCTGTCGTCAATGCAAAGCTGGCGAGGCTGAAAGTGATGCGTTTGATCATGTGCGGATCGCTATTCGGTTCCGACCGCCTCTGCAATGCTCGAAAAGCCATCGCGCTTCATCAATCGCTCCAGCCCGCTGGCGATCCGAGCACCGAGGCCCGGACCTTCATAGACCATCGCCGAATAGAGCTGCACTAACGATGCGCCTGCACGGATCCGCTCCCACGCATGTTCTGCGCTAGAAATGCCGCCGACACCGATGAGCGGCACTTCACCGCCGGTCGCCTTGCGGAAATCGCGCACACGCTGGAGGGCGAGTTCGCGCAAGGGAGCGCCTGACAAGCCGCCCGCTTCATCGGCGTGATGCGACTTGAGAGTGTCTGGCCGCGAGATCGTGGTGTTGGACACGATCAGCGCCCCAAGCTGCTTGTCGAGTGCGATTCGCGCTATTGCATCAATATCTTCCGGCTCCAGATCGGGCGCAACCTTCAGAAAAACAGGCGGAGGATTGGTGCTGACGGCCTCGTCGCGCGCCTTCAAAACTCCATCAATCAAGGCGGTTAGCGCGCTTTCATCCTGCAGCGCGCGCAGGCCCGGCGTATTGGGGCTTGAGACGTTCACGGCGAGATAGCTCGCGAGCGGTGCCATCATCCGCGCCATCTCAGCGTAGTCGGCGATGCGATCTTCGGAATCCTTGTTTGCGCCGATATTGATGCCGACAATTCCAGGCCTGTCCTTGCGCCTTGCGAGCCGCACGAAGGCCGCTTGTCCGCCGCCATTGTTGAACCCCATCCGGTTGATTACGGCCTCGTCCTCAACAAGGCGAAACAGGCGCGGCTTGGGATTGCCGGCCTGCGGGCGCGGTGTGATCGAGCCGACTTCGGTGAAACCAAATCCGAGCCCCAACAGCTGGTCTGGCACTTCCGCGTCCTTGTCGAACCCCGCTGCAACGCCGACGGGATTGGGGAACTCCAAACCAGCCACCGTTATCGCGCTTGCTGAAGGCTCAACGGGAGTCCGCAAGGGCAATGCTTTGAGCGCGGCCACGCCCAGCCGATGGGCATGTTCCGAATCGAGGGCAAAGACAGCCGACCGCAGAATCTTGAACAACATAAGTGCGCGCTATCGCAAGATTCGGACGATTGTCGAGGTTTGCGGGAAATTCCTGCAGTAAAAAACAGAAAGAGGGGTGCGACTTGTCGTTTGCATACAATTATTCGTCGCAAAACTGGTCTAACACACTTCTGCGACCCGAAGGGCTCGGAGCAGTAATGTGAAGAGTTCCTCAACTTCAATAGGGCGGTTCTTTCGAGAGCCGCCCTTTTTTTGTGTTAAATCACATACAAAGCAGCTAAGGCCGCCGCTGTGGGCGAGCTTTATGACGAACTTTGACGGTCAAGATGCTTCGGGTCAGTCGCACGATTCTCTCGAGACCAGCTTCGACCTCACGCCCGAGTCGCTCATCGCTGTCGACTACATTCCGCCACCTTCTGGCGTGAGCCAATATGTGACCACGCTGTATCACTTCCGCTGCGATGAGCCGGTGATCCGCGATATTCAGCCAGCTTCTATTGGCCATCTGTCGTTGTTCCCCAAGGGAAGGGGGAATGCATTTCGCCGATGGCCGGCGAGATTCCAATCACAGCGTGGCGATGCTTTCGCCGCTTTCCACGGCAACGCCCATATTCGTGAACGGGCCCATGCATGTCATAGGCGCAGCGCTAACCCCGCAAGGTTGGGCAGCGCTCACGGGGCTCCATGCAGGTGAGAACCGTGATCGCATGCTCAAGGCGAGCGATGTTCTCGGCCCCGATGTCGTTGCGATGGGTGAACCGCTGATAGCAGGATATTTGTCGGGCAAGATCAGCGGTACCGTGAATGCGCGCTTCAAGTCGGGGAATATATCGAGAAGAGGGCGCGCAATCTTAATCCGCGCCACATCGATCTGATCCGGCAGGTGAACAAATGGCTGGGCGCATCGCTCAACCCCGATCTGGCTGATCTAATGGCGGAGGCCGCCTATTCCGAGCGGCAGGTGCAACGTCTCGTCGAACGCTATTTCGGTCTTCCGCCACAAGCCTTGGCACGCAAATACAGAGCGTTGCGAGCCGCCGCTTTGCTGTCTTTCCCGCACCTCACGCCCGATTATGAAGCCGAACTGGCTGACGCGTTTTTTGACCAGTCGCACATGATCCGCGAGATTCAGAAGTTCGCCGGGCGCACGCCTGCGCGTTTGCGGGACGATGACAATCCTTTCCTTAGCGAAATGATCGATCCGAAGAATTTTCGCGAATTGGATTAAGACTGTTGCGGCGGAAGCGGCACAAACTATCCTCCTGCATGTTTTGCTGATCCGAGAATTAGGGGAGATCATCTATGCGCCGCATTGTCGCAGCTGCGTGTTCCATTGTTGCTCTGTCGTTGGCCGGCTGCTCGACCGCTGGAACGCCGCAGACGGTTGAAAGCACTCCATCGGATCAGAGATTTGTCAGCCCTGCTCCGGCCCCGACGCTGGGCGCGCTGTTCAAGCAATATGACGAAGCGCAGCTGGCGCTATCGCCCGAAGGCAAGGCCTATCGTGGTCGGCGAGATGACGATTATGGCAAATGGGATGATTATTCTGATACAGGCGCTGCAGCCGAGCAGGAATTGCTGCAAAAATATGCTTCCGGAATTGAGTCGCTTTATGATGGCGTGCCTGTCAGCGCTTCGGAGGCGTTGTCGCTTCGGCTTTTCAAGGCAATGGCTGAACGCAGCGCGCGCACCTACAAATACCGCGACAATGTCTTTCTCTTCAATCAGATGCGCGGGGCTCAGAGCACTCTTCCGGCCTTCCTGATCAACATTCACCGCGTCGACAGCGTCGAGCATGCCGAGGCCTATGTGCAACGCATTGCGGGGCTTGGCCCCGTCATCGACACCCTCACCGAAGAGGCGCGCGAGCGCGCCGAGAACGGGGTCATGCCGCCGAAGTGGGTCTATCCCTATGTGATTTCGGATATCGAAAACCTGCTCAGTGCGGGAAGCGACAATGCTGTGCTGCAGGACTTTGAAGCCAAGGTGATGGCCCTGAAAGCGGACGAAACCAACATTCTCGAGATGGCAGGCGCTGCCACCTATCTGCTGGGTGCCGCCGAGCAACAATGGAACACATCAGCAAGGCCCGCTTACGAGCGTTTGCTTGCCGAGATGAAACGGCAACAAGCCATCGCCCCCACCGATGACGGCGTTTGGCGGCTGCCCGACGGTGCGAATTATTACAGTGCGCTCCTGAAAAACTACACGACAACCGATCTGACAGCCGACGAGATTCACAATATTGGCCTTCGCGAAGTCGAGCGCATTCACGGCGAAATGCGGGCTATCATGGACCAGGTTGGTTTTCAGGGAAGCTTGCAAGATTTCTTCCAATTTACCCGGACCGACGATCGCTTTTTCTATGAGACGCGCGCAGCTTACCTTGCCGATGCCAATGCAGCGCTGCGCAAAATGGAAGCCAAGCTGCCGGAATATTTCGGGCGGCTTCCAAGAGCACCAATGGTGATCAAGCCGGTCGAGGCTTTCCGCGAAAAGAGTGCGGGCAAGGCCTTCTACCAAAGCCCCGCGCCTGACGGTTCGCGCCCCGGCACCTATTACGTAAATCTCTACAATCTGCGCGATATGTCCAAGAATGAGCTGGAGGCGCTCGCCTATCACGAAGGCTCACCCGGGCATCACTTGCAACGCGCGCTGCAAACCGAGATGGGCGATCTTCCGCCGTTCCGCCGCTTTGGCGGGGTGACGGCCTACACCGAGGGCTGGGGGCTGTACTCCGAAGAGCTGCCAAAGGAGATGGGCTTTTACACCGATCCCTATTCCGACTTCGGAAGGCTCGGCATGGAGCTGTGGCGCGCATGTCGTCTTGTCGTCGACACCGGAATTCACCACAAGCGCTGGAGCCGTGAAAAGGCGATTCAGTACCTCACCGATAACACGCCCAATCCCGATGGCGATATCCGCAAAGCGATCGAGCGCTACATCGTCTACCCGGGCCAGGCGACCGCTTATACGATCGGAAAGCTTAAAATCATGGAGGTGCGCGAGAAGGCGCGCGCTAGATTGGGTGACAAGTTCGACATTCGCGGGTTTCACGATGCCGTGCTGGAAAGCGGCCCAGTGCCGCTCGACGTGCTGGAAGAGAACATTGACCTCTGGACCGAGAGGGTTCTGGCAAGGCAATAGGCGGGTCAATATGACGTCTGCACTATGCATTTCCTCCGGTTGATGTCGCTAGAATACAATGTGCTATGATCGAACCCGACTATCCTGATGATGAAGGGCCGAACGCGAACGGCCCTGCAGCGCCTATCGCAGAGGCACTGGGGGTGGTTCAGCCGAAGGGTCGCACTGGTTCAGCAGGACCGCCCCAACTTCGCGGTGTTGACGCCAGCACAGAGCATTTCAAGCTGACCTACTTTGATCCGCCACCCGGGCTTGAAAAGTATATTCTTGCGCTGTTCTATGCCCGCTGGGATCAGGAAAAGATTGTTGACCGCCATCCTGGCGCGCTTGGCCAATTGTTTCTTTGCTTGCGCGGCAAAGGCGCGATTCATTTCGACACTCACACAGATTACATGGACCAGGCGCCGGTCTTGTTCAGCGGATACGACAAGGCCGCCCCATTCGAGGTTGAGGGCCCCTGGCGCACGATCGGCGCTTCTTTATCGCCGCTCGGTTGGGCAGCACTGACCCAGCGCCCAGCCAGTGAATATCGCAATCGGTTTCTTCCCGCTGCGGAGTTGCTGGGTGAGGGGGTCAATCAATTCGGCAGCAGCATTGTGGAGCGCTATGCGGACGGCGTTCTAAGCGGTCACGATGCGGTCTTAGAGCTTGCGCAATGGATTGAGGCGCGCCTGCATCCGGTCCCGAAAGAACATGAGGAGCTGATTGGCAAAACCCTCAAATGGCTCAGCACGTCACTGAACCCAGACGTTCAAGCGCTGTTCGATCAGTTCGATTACTCGCGCCGTCAGGTCGAGCGGTTGGTTGCCCGCTATTTTGGCAACACGCCCGCGGCAGTTGCACGCAAGATGCGCGGTGTTCGCGCGGCAAACTTGCTAGCCCAGCCCGACCTGACCGACGCAGCGCAGGCAGAGATTGCAGCCGCCTTTCACGATCAACCGCACATGATTCGAGAGATCCGGTGGTATTGTGGGTACACACCGACCCGGCTGGGCGGTGAGGGCGAGCCGATGCTTTTGACAATGCTGCGAATGCGCAATCTTGACCGGCTGGAGCAGTTCCGGCTGGTGGGTGAAGGCGACGATGCTTGAAATCGGAGCGATCTGCGCGTATTTAAAATAGGACCGATTCAGTCGGATTTAAGAATCACTCGCAACAAGAAGAATTTCGAGCCCGCGTATGCGCCTGTCCAACCTTGCAGATTATGCCGTCATTACGATGAGCCAAGCCGCGACCCATTGCGGCGATGGGCGGGTAAGCGCGGCTGAACTGGCGAGCGAAACCGGCCTGCCGGTGCCAACCGTTCAGCGGTTGGTGTCCAAACTGACTGCGGCTGGTTTGCTGCGCTCGGTGCGCGGCGTCGGCGGCGGTTTGCAGCTCGCGCGGCCTGCGGCGGCGATCACTGTCGCGGACATTGTCGAGGCGGTCGAAGGGCCGATTGCGCTGACCGCCTGCGTCGAGGCGCAGGATTGCGATTACGAAGCGGACTGCAAGATGAAGCCGCATTGGCCGATTATCAATCAAGCGTTGCGCGGCGCGCTGGCGGACATTCCGCTCACGCAGCTGGTGCACGCGAAGGAAGTGGCATGACCGAAAATCTTGACCTCAAAGAACAGCCTGAAATGGATCAGGACGCCAAAGACGCGGCACGCGGCCGCTGCCGAGTACGAACATGGCTGGTCTGCCGACATCGAGACCGAGTTTGCCGAAAAAGGCCTGACCGAAGATACAGTGCGGTTCATCTCGGGCAAAAAGGGCGAGCCGGAATGGATGCTCGATTGGCGCTTGAAGGCGTTTCGTCTGTGGCAGGAGATGGAAGAGCCCGATTGGGCCAAGGTCGGCTATCCCAAGATCGACTATCAAGACGCCTATTACTACGCTGCGCCGACCAAGAAGGTTGAGCTGGACTCGCTCGACGATCTCGATCCCGACATCAAGGCTGTCTATGATAAGCTCGGCATTCCGCTGGGTGAGCAAGAGGTGCTCGCCGGGGTCAAAGGCGCGAAGAAAGTTGCGGTCGATGCCGTGTTCGACAGTGTTTCTGTGGCGACGACTTTCCGTGAAGAGCTGAAGAAAGCGGGCGTGATCTTCCTCTCGATTTCAGAGGCGATCAAGGAATACCCCGAGCTGGTCAAAAAGTGGCTCGGCAAGGTCGTGCCTCAGCGCGACAATTACTTCGCGACGCTCAACAGCGCGGTCTTTTCCGACGGCACCTTCGTCTACGTGCCAGAAGGCGTGCGCTGCCCGATGGAGCTGTCGACCTATTTCCGCATCAATGCCGAGAACACTGGCCAGTTTGAGCGGACGCTCATCGTTGCCGAGAAGGGCTCTTACGTCTCCTATCTCGAAGGCTGCACCGCGCCGATGCGCGACGAGAACCAGCTGCACGCCGCTGTGGTGGAGCTGGTTGCGATGGAAGATGCCGAGATTAAATATTCGACCGTCCAGAACTGGTATCCAGGCAATTCCGAAGGCGTGGGCGGGATCTATAATTTCGTGACCAAGCGCGGGCTGTGCCAGGGCGATCGCTCCAAGATCAGCTGGACCCAAGTCGAAACCGGCTCTGCTGTGACGTGGAAATATCCGTCCTGCGTATTGAACGGTGAAGACAGCGTCGGCGAGTTCTACTCGGTCGCGGTTACAAATAACCACCAACAGGCCGATACGGGAACCAAAATGGTTCACAACGGCAAGGGCTCGCGCTCGACCATCATCTCGAAAGGGATTTCGGCGGGCAAGTCGAACAACACCTATCGCGGGCTGGTGCGGGTCGGGCCGAACGCCGATGGCGTGCGCAACTTCACCCAGTGCGACAGCCTGCTGCTCGGAGATGAATGCGGCGCGCATACCGTTCCTTACATCGAGGTGAAGAACCCCGGCGCGCAGATCGAGCATGAGGCAACCACCTCGAAGATTTCTGACGAACAGATGTTCTACGCGCAGCAACGCGGACTGGACGAAGAAGAGGCCGTGGCGCTGATCGTCAACGGCTTTGCCAAGGACGTGCTGAAAGAGCTGCCGATGGAGTTTGCTGTTGAAGCGCAGAAGCTCTTGGCGATCAGTTTGGAAGGGAGCGTGGGGTGAGCGATTTCTGGCCCGTTCTATCTATTGCGCTTGTCACTTGGTTCTTTGTCGCTTGGCATACAAACTATCGCTTCCAAGCCTTCGAGCGTCGCATTGATGAGCAATTCTCTGCCCTGCAAGAGCAATTTGAGGGGCTTAGGGAGTATTTGTACGAGAACGATCCTCAGTTCGATGAAGAGAGGGATTTGCTCAAAGGCCTCCACAGCGAAGCCAATTCTCGGATATTCGATGGGATGCACCTCATGGAATTGGAGAAAGCTAAGAAAGAAGAAGCACGGCGAACGTTGAATTCCAGATTCTGGGAGCGTGGCTTTAGGTCGCCGCGAGAACGGGGATTCGAAAAATGACCGACCGGAAAACAAATCGAGCGACTTTGGGCCTTAAAGACACCTCCGACACCGCGCCCGCTCTCAACAAGAAGGGTCGCGGGTGGAAGATTTCGGATAAGCGCCTCGACGCGCTCCATGACCGTGCGCGCGAGATGAAGCGCTTTGCTTCGCCCGCCAACAAGGCGCTCGCCAAAAGGTTCGCCGAAGCCGACATGGGCAAATACACCTTCAAACGCTTCGCCGTCGTCGGCAGCGCGATTGTCGACTTCAACTGCCACAATCTCGGCATGGCGATCATCATCGAAGAGGAAGGTGACGATCCCGTCATTTCCAAGCGCCGCGACAAAAGCCTCGAGGAAGTCGGCATTCGCGTGATGCGGATCAAGGCGGCACACATCCTCGAAAACATGGATCAGGTGCTGGAGCGGATCACGATCGGCATGCGGATGCGCATTGGCGACAAGAAAGAAGCTTATCGCGCGCACCGCGAGGCCAACCCCAATCAGGATTACCCGACCCGCCGCGATTCCGGCGATCAGGACCGCAAGTGAATTTGAAGAGAACACGCCAATGCTAAAGATCACAGACCTTCACGCCACCGTTGGCGAGGACAATCCGAAGGCCATCCTCAAGGGCCTCAGCCTTGAGGTCGCGGCTGGCGAAGTTCACGCCATCATGGGCCCAAATGGCGCGGGCAAATCGACGCTCGCCAATGTGCTGGGCGGAAAGCCGGGCTACGATGTAACCGGCGGCTCGGTCGAGTTCGCAGGCGAAGACCTGTTCGAGCTTGATCCGCACGAGCGCGCCGCATCAGGCCTGTTCCTCGGCTTTCAGTATCCGGTTGAGATCCCCGGTGTTTCCAACGTGCAATTCCTGCGCGAGGCACTCAACGCACAGCGCAAGTTCCGCGGCGAAGAAGCGCTGTCGGGCGGCGAATTCCTCAAGCTCGCGAAAGAGAAAGCCGCGCTGCTCAAGATGGATATGGAAATGCTCAAGCGGCAGGTGAATGTCGGTTTTTCCGGCGGCGAGAAAAAGCGCGCGGAGATGGTGCAGATGGGTATTCTCGATCCGAAATTCGCGGTGCTCGACGAGACCGACTCGGGCCTCGATATCGACGCTCTGCGGATCGTGGGCGAGGGCATCAATTCAATCATGCGCGCGCCTGACAAAGGCGTACTACTGATCACCCACTATCAGCGTCTGCTCGACGTGGTGAAGCCCGACAAGGTCAGCGTGCTGGCCGATGGCCGGATCGTGCAGACCGGGGGACCGGAACTGGCACTGCGCCTCGAAGATGAAGGCTATGACGCGGTCATGGCAGAGGCGCTGGCGTGAGCGAGCTCGCGACCCTTCCAACCCGCCATGATGAAGCGTGGCGCTATGCCGATATTTCGGCAGCTGAGGCGCTGGGCGTAGAAGCGCTCAATTCGTGGCGCGAGATCGCCGTCGCGCCCGGCGAGACCTATCGCGAGATCTTTGTGCTCAGCGGCGATGCTGCACCGATAACGCGGCTGCGAGTGGCTCTGGGCGAAGGCGCGCGAGCGGAATTCTTCGCCGTGAACGCGAGCGAGGGATCGGCACGGCTGGAGATCGAAGTGACGCTTGCGAGGGCTGCGCATTTTGAGTTCGGCGGCGTCACCATTGGCGGCGGCGAGGTGACCCGCGAGTTTGTGACCAAGACTATTCACGCAGAGGCCGAGGCCACTAGCAACCAGATTGTCCGCGCTGTCCAGTGGGGCACGGCCACGGGCAATTTCCTTGGTGAGATCAAGGTTGTGCGACACGCGCAAAAGACCGACGCCGCGCAGGATTTCAAAGGCCTGCTGTTCGAAAAGGGCGCGAGCGCCAACGCTGTGCCGCAGCTCGAAATCTTCGCGGATGACGTGAAATGCGCGCACGGCGCGACCGTCGGCCAGCTGGATGAAGCGGCGCGCTACTACATGGCTGCGCGCGGGCTCTCGCCTGAGCAGGCGCAGCGCCTGTTGGTGCAGGCCTTTATCGGCGATGCCTTTGTAGAGCTGGATGACGAAGCGGCGCGCGAAGAGCTTCTCGAAGCAGCGCTGGAAGCGTTGGAGGGGAGCGCGCTTTGAACGCCCCCGCCGCCTTGATGCGCGATCTGCGCGCTGACTTTCCCGGCCTTGTCACGGGTGAGGGTATTGCATGGCATTATCTCGACACCGCTGCGACGTCGCAAAAGCCGCAAAAGGTGATCGACGCGATGGCGCGCGCGTTGGGTGAGGACTATGCGACGGTTCATCGCGGGGTCTATGCGCGCTCGGTACGACATGACGCGGGCTTACGAAGCGGCGCGGCGCACAATTGCTCACTTTATCGGCGGACAAGAGGACGAGATCGTCTTTACGCGCGGCGCGACCGAGGCGATCAATCTCGTCGCCAACACCTGGGGGCAAGCGAATATCGGCAAGGGTGACCGCATCCTGCTTTCGCAGCTGGAACATCACTCTAACATCGTGCCGTGGCAGATGCTGGCCGAGCGTGTCGGCGCACACATTGATGTCTGCCCGCTAACCCAGAATCACCAGATCGATTTGGATGCAGCAGAGGCGATGCTGACAGAGCGGCACAAGCTCGTTGCGTTCGGCCATGTCTCCAACGTGCTGGGCAGCGTGCTCGATGCGCCGCGCGCGGCGAAACTCGCGCATAATGTTGGGGCAAAGCTACTGCTCGATGGCTGCCAGTCCGCGCCGCATATGCCGGTTGATGTTGCGGCGCTCGATTGTGATTTCTTCGTCTTCAGCGCGCATAAACTCTATGGCCCGACTGGGATCGGGGCTTTGTGGGCGCGCAAGACCATCCTTGACGCCATGCCTCCGTGGGAAGGCGGGGGCGCGATGATCGACCGCGTGACTTTCGGGAAGACCACCTATGCGCCTGCGCCTCAGCGATTTGAGGCCGGCACGCCTGCGATAACCGAAGCAATCACCTTTGCGGCGGCTGCAGACTATGTGAGCGAGGTTGGCCTCGATCAGATTCACGCGCGCGAAAGCGTGTTGGTTGAGCGGCTGCGCAAAGAGCTTGGCGCGATGAACGACGTGACCCTGTTTGGTCCTGCTGACAGCGCCGGGATTGTGAGCTTTGCCATTGATGGCATCCATCCACATGATTTGGGCACGATCCTCGATGAAGCGAACGTCGCGATCCGCGCCGGGCATCATTGCGCCCAGCCATTGATGGACTATCTCGGCGTGCCGGCGACCGCGCGGGCCAGTTTTGCCCTTTATTCCAATGACGATGATATTGATGCGCTGCTTGATGGCATTGCGCGCACTCGGAGGCTGTTCGGATGAACAAACCGCACGAAGATAAGGAATTTGTCGCAGCGCCCGCGCCTAATGACGAGGTGGTGAAGCCACCCCGCGCGCGCGTGCAGGATGCTGTCGATCCGGACGAAGGCGCGGATGCACCGCGTGAGCGCGATTATCTCGACGGGTTCCTCGCGAAAAAGCCCGAGGCGGACAGCGTCGGCGGCGCAGGCAGCGATCTGCAGCAAGCGGTCGTTGATGCACTCAAAGAGATCTATGACCCGGAAATTCCGGTCAACATCTATGACCTCGGTCTGATCTACGGTGTCGAGGTTGATGACGAGGCCGATGTAACCGTTACGATGACGCTCACCACACCGCATTGTCCGGTTGCCGAAACCATGCCGGGCGAGGTCGAACTGCGCGCGGCATCCGTGCCGGGCATTCGCGATGCCGAGGTTAATCTGGTCTGGGATCCGCCTTGGGGCCCGGACAAGATGTCTGACGAGGCAAGGCTAGAATTGGGGATGCTGTGATGAGCGATACGAAAGCTACTCTTCGCGAGCGCCCCGCCGCTGTGATCCTGACCAAGGCAGCCGAAGCGCGCATTGCCGAATTGATGAGCGGCGCACCGGACGATGCCATCGGCGTCAAACTGTCGACACCACGCAGGGGCTGTTCGGGCCTCGCCTATTCAGTCGACTATGTGACCGAAGAGGTCGCGATGGACGAAAAGATCGAGACGCCTGGCGGCATCTTCTACATCGACGGCGCATCAGTGCTCTATCTGATTGGTTCGACCATGGATTGGCGTGAGGACGACTTCACTGCCGGTTTCGTGTTCGAGAACCCAAATGCCAAAGGCGCATGCGGTTGCGGCGAAAGCTTTATGGTGTGATGCCTAAGACTGTCGAGCTGACAAGTCGGCTTGACTGCTCAGCGGACGAAGCGTGGGCGCACGTTCAGAAGTCGGCCCTTCTTCAGCACATCGCATCGCCGCTTATCCGGTTCGTGCCGAAAGCTGGTGAGCGGTTTCCGGAACAATGGTCGGAAGGCGAATATCGCGCCTGGATGCTCCTCTTCGGAATAGTGCCAATCGGATGGCAGGCGATCGTCATCTCTCATCCCGAGCCTGAACAGAATACGCGCTATTTGCGCGACAACGGGTTCGGCCCGATGATCCGGCGTTGGGATCACTGGATTGAGATTTCACCCGAAGGGCCAGATACGACAAGATACGTCGATCGAGTGACAATCGACGCAGGCATTCTCACACCTTTGATCGCTGCCTTTGCCCGCGCATTCTACACTCACCGTCAGAAGCGCTGGCGAGCGCTTGCGAAATCAAATTTTGCAGCGCTACTGACCCGTAATTGAATTAAGTCTAGCGCTCAGTGTGTTAGTGTGGTAATGCACTTAGCATGACCAGAAGCACATCACGACCGCAAGATGGCATAGGCGCAGCGATAGCTCTCGCGGTTGGCATCGGTGTGCTCGCGACTGCTGTCGGTAAGGCTTTGGGTGAGGCGAGGGTCAAACCAACGCGCAGACCAAAAGCTGCAAGCGCGAGCTTTCAGCAATGGATGCGGGACAGCAGGCCGCCAAACCGCAAACCTCCCGAAGCGGGAATCGCAGTTCCTGCGGTGCCGCCTAAAGGGCCGCTGCCAATGCAGGGCGGAGCCGGAGCTCCGCTCGATTTCGACGCTTAAAGGTCGCCGTCTTCGGCAAGGCGATCGATCAGACGCTGTTCGATCGGATCGATTTCGCCATCAGCATCGACCATGCCGTCGAGCCATGATTGCTCGCCGGGGGTGACAACATTGCCCTCGGTTGCGCGGCCAGCAATCGTGTGGCCAAGCGGCTTCTTCTTGCCAAAAACGACGCCGAGAGCGTTTGCTACATCGGGCTTTGAATTCGCCATCTTGGCCAAGAATCCGCGAACGCTGGTTGAAGTATCGGCGACGAAAGCCTCCAACTCTTTGGCACGCTCGTGGCTGATTTGCGCATGCGCGAAGTTGAAGCCCTTGAGGTAATTCGCGACGCCATCGACGAACAGGTCGGCCCATTCCGGCGCATTCGCCTCGGCTTTGGTCGCATCCTTGATGCGGAACAGCATTTCAGCGTCGAACCGGCTCACGGTACCGCAGTGCCCATTCCGCCGCTCGCGAAAATAAGGCGGCGCAGCAATTTGGATTCTGCAGCGGTGACATGGGTGTCGGAAAGCTCGCCTCCGCAGCGGGTTGGGCCCACGCCAGTTAGAACTTCGCTTTCGAGCTGCTTCAGCGCGTATGATTTCAGCTTTTCCGGTACATTCTGCGCGCGTTCGACGATCCGCACCACCGCCTCCAGCTCGGCCATGCTTTCGACTTTGCCATCATGGTCGATCTGCCCGATCAGCCAGTCTGCCTCTTCATCGCTGCACATTAGGCGCGGCTCCGTGCCGTTGAGCACGAATTCGCCAATCGCTTCGACGAAAAAGTCGACCCAAGCGGGATCGCGATCAGACAGAACGTTATTGATCGCAAAAATCGCTTCGGCTTCGCCGCGGTGGATTTCCCCATCGCCCCAACCCAGCTGGCGCAATGAAAGCAGCTCATCAGGTGAAATTAGTCCATCTTCGCTGACGCGAGCGGCGAGATCGGCAAACATATGGCTCATAGCGTTTTGGGTCCCTTCCCAGTTCACGCGCGAAACTAGCCAAAGATGCTTAAAACACGGTTACCACCCGCGAGGTCGGCGCTGGGAGACTAACGCGAGCCAAGTTGGCGGATGCAGCTTGCCTCATCGACCTTCGCGCCGTTGGCTGGATCGCGTGCCTCGACGTAGGTGGCGGTTGGTGTCGCCCCGGGTTCTAGCGGATACAGGAAGACATCGAGCACGCATTGATCGCTGGCGAATTGCAGTTTGCGCGCGTCTCCCTCGGACAGATCGAGCCTCGCATCGCCAAAATGCCGGGTGAGCCTGTCCGGTCCGGCGCCGATAAGGCCGCTAACACCTGCGATATTTTGAACCGGTGGTGCCTTGAAACCGCCCTCTGATCTCACCGTAGTGGTTAATCCTCCGGTGCGTGTGACGCCAGGCTCCAGCTTGGTGCCCGCGCGCGGCCCTGTGGCGCAGGCGCTCACCGTCAGCAGTGCGATCATGACAAGGCCGGCGCGCTTCATGCAGCCGTGGCTCGCCTAGCATTGTGGGTCAAATGCGTTCCCGCAGCAGCGCCCAAAACCGGCGCGAGGAAATTCACGAATGGAACCAGCATTAGTCCTGCAATCACTCCGCCCAGCGCCAATCGCTGCAAAGGGCTAACCGGCGAGGTGAGTTCATCGGGTGCCCGATGCCTCAGCCACGCCATGTCGGTCAGCTCGCGGCCCAATAGCACCGCGTTGACTCCAATGAAAACAATCGCCGGACCAATAGCGGTGAAAAACAGCACGACTGCCACCGGCAAGGCCAAAGCGTTGAGCAGCAATGCCCGCCAGGTTCCGCGCAGCGAATTGCTCAAGTCTTCGCGAAACGGCAGGTCACGCCGCGACCTCGCCTGTTCAGGGTAGTGGCGCTGTTCGACTGCGCGCACGATGTCATCAGCAAAGAATTGCAGCACGGCGAGCGCGACAATGCGGAACAGGATCCACATCGCAAACACTGTGATGATAATTGTTGCGAGGAATGTCCCGCTGAACCCGGCAAACAAGCCAGCTCGCGCGAAGATCGCATCGAGCGTCAGATACAAGACGACCCCAAGTCCCGCGAAGATCGCCAAGGTCACCAGCAAGCTCTTGCCCAGCACTTTCAGCACGGTACCGGGTCGCCGAGCTGCGCCAATGCCTTGGACAATGCTGCGAAAACGGCTCCCATGTTTGCCGCGATGGCGACTCAGCGCGTTCAAGTCAAACGTGGATCGTACTTGGCGCGCGGACCGATCCTCGCTAGGCGCTGACGCAACATTCTTTCTCCCAAAAACAGGAACACCCAGTGAGCGAACCCACCACCGAAGCCCGTTATGATGTTATCGCGATCGGCAATGCCGTCGTCGATGTGATCGCCTCTTGCGGAGAGGAACTGATTGACGAGCTTCAGCTCAATCGTGGCGGGATGACGCTGGTTGATGAGGCGCGCGCCGATGAGCTTTATGGTGCGATGCCGCCTGCTCGCGAAGTTTCTGGCGGATCGGCGGCGAACACGCTCGCTGGCCTGTCGACATTGGGCCTGCAATGCGCCTTTATCGGCCAGGTTGCCGACGATCAGCTGGGAAAGGTTTTCCGCCACGACATGCGCGCGACGGGCATAGATTTCGATACGCCTGCGCGGGAAGGGGAACCGGCGACCGGGCGCGTGCTGATCTTCGTAACGCCCGATGGCGAGCGGACGATGAACACCTTTCTGGGTGCAGGCCAATATTTGCCTGCCGAAGCCTTGGACGAAGAGCTGATCGCGAGTGCAAGCATACTCTATCTCGAAGGCTATCTGTGGGATCCCGAAGAGCCGCGCAAAGCCATGCGCCGCGCCATCCAGGTGGCGCGCGACGCCGGGCGCAAGATCGCATTCACGGCTAGCGAAAGCTTTGTGATCGACCGCCACGGAGACGACTTCCGCGAAATGATCGACGGAGGCCTGATCGACATTCTATTCGTCAATGAGAGCGAGCTGGCGACGCTGACTGGTGAAGACGATTTTGAAGCGGGTATCGCGGCGGTTGCGGGCAAGGTTCCGGTACTGGTCGCGACGCGCAGCGAAAAAGGCGCGGTTGCGATTGCGCATGGAGAGCGTGCGGAGACCGCCGCGATGCCGATCGAGAAAGTGGTCGATACGACCGGCGCGGGCGACCAGTTTGCTGCCGGCTTCCTCTCCGGCCATGCGAAAGGCGAGCCGCTGACGAGCTGCCTAAAGCGCGGCGCAATTGCCGCCGCGGAAGTCATTTCGCATTACGGTCCGCGCCCCGAAGCGGACATGAAGAAGCTCATGGAAGAGCGGTTATAGGGTTGAGGTTTGGGTTCTCCCATCCGGGCTAACGTCCTCGCTAAGACATGCAGCATAGCTGCGCCCGCTGCGGGCGGACGCATGCCCTTGCGGTCCGCTCCGCGAAGCGTTTATCGGGCTGACCATGTTGGCTATTCAAGCGGTGCGTAATCTGCGCGCTTGAGGGTAAGCATGTGCTCCGCGATCAACTCGACCTGGTCGGCGTCTAGATCGAAATCCATAACTTCCGGGTAGTTGTGCGCATCAGTTAGCCAGCTTGCCAGCGTGCCTTCGTCCAACCCTTCGCGATTGGCGATAGAGGCAAAAGTTGGCGCCATCGGATTGGGCGAAAGCGCGGGGTATTCGACTGCGTGGCACCCGCCGCAAGCCGCCTGACTGAATGTCAGTGCGCGCTCGTCTGGCGCGGCGGAGGAGGCGACACCGGGCGGCGTGCCATAGGTTTGGCAAGCGGCGAGCGAGAGCGCGATGGGAAGAGTGGCGGCGAGCGCGGCGAAGCGGGTGAGTGTTTTGACCATGCTCGCCTTTGAGCACGGCTTTGTCGCCCACGCTTTGACCGAGATCAAATCGAGCGTTGATTAGCTGCGCGCTTCGCGTGAACCATCTCGGATCATGGTGAGTATTCTTCCAAGCAAATTGTCTCCGCGCCAGCTATCGGGCCTCTGATTATTGGGGTCATCGATATGCAATCCATTTCCCCAGTTCCAGTCACGCGGATTGGCTTCAACCAGCATGCTTGGCGAGGTGTTACACAACTGACGCATCGCCCCGTGATTCTGTTGGAACTTTGCTCGGTTTCCTTCGAACACAATGTGGCAGCGCCACTTGTGCCAAAGCACATCGTCAAAATTTTTCACTTGGGCGCCAAGGCGCTTATGAACAGCAGGATCATCGGTAGTTATGATTTTTCGAGCGACCTCTTGGTCCTCGAAAAGTGCTGCTTTGCACGCCATCATATATTGTTCGGCGCAAACAAATTGCTCGCCGAACAGCTCAAAGGGCGTCGGATGCCATTGGCTGAACACCCCTTTGATAAAAGGGTGAAATTTGGAGTAACTGGAGGGGCTCGGAAGATTTGCTTCTGACAATGAAGGGTTTGGCGGAAACTCAATCATCTATGCGGATTGCCTTGCTTCACGGTCGACTTCTTTCTGGCCGATGTCGCGGCGGCAAAAGCCGCTGGGGAAGATGATCGCATCGACAGCCTTGTAGGCGGCCTTTTGCGCGGCGGTGACGCTTGCGCCGGTGGCGGTGACGTTGAGCACTCGCCCGCCGCTGGCGACCAGCGCGTTGTCTTTGATTGCGGTGCCCGCGTGGAAGACCTTCGCATCGCCCTCCTCAGCCGAACCCAAATCAATCGCGCCGCCCTTGTCAGGCGTGCCGGGATAGCCCTTAGCCGCCATTACTACCGTGAGTGCAGTGGCGTCCGCGAATGTGGCTTCGACACCGGCTAATTCACCCTTGGCGCAGGCGAGCATGATCGCGGCCAGATCGCTTTGCAGCCGCGTCATCAGAACCTGGCATTCGGGATCGCCAAAGCGGCAATTGTACTCAATCAGCTTCGGGCCATCCGCGGTCAGCATCAGCCCGGCATAGAGCACACCGGAATAGGGGATGCCTTCGGCGCGCATGGTCTCGACCGTGGGTCGGATGATTTTGTCCATCACCTTCGCTTGAAGCTCTGACGTCAGCACTGGTGCAGGCGAGTAAGCACCCATGCCGCCTGTGTTCGGCCCGGTATCGCCTTCACCCACGCGCTTGTGATCCTGCGCGGTGCCAAAGGGGAGAATGGCGGTTCCATCGGTGAGCGCGAAGAAGCTCGCTTCCTCGCCCACCATGAATTCCTCGACCACCACCTCTGCGCCCGCCTCGCCAAAGCGTCCGCCAAACATGTCGGCGAGCGCAGCATTGGCGTCGGCTTCGGTTTCTGCGATCACGACGCCCTTGCCAGCCGCCAGGCCATCGGCCTTGAGAACGAAGGGTGCGCTGAACTTGGCGAGCGCGGCTTCGGCCTCTTCTAGCGAGGTCGTGCGGACATAGCCCGCAGTGGGGATGTTCGCGCGGTCGCACAGCTCTTTGGTGAAGCCCTTCGACCCTTCCAATTGCGCCGCCGCTTTGGAGGGTCCGAACACGGGGATGCTCTCGCCGCGCAGACTGTCCGCGAGGCCATCGACCAAGGGGGCCTCAGGGCCAATCACGACCAGGCCGATTGCGTTTTCCTTGCAAAATGACGCCACTGCACCGTGATCGCCTGCGTCGAGCGACACCAGCTCTGCATCCTCGGCGATGCCCGGATTGCCGGGGGCAGCGTAGAGCTTTGTGCAAGAGGGGGATTGCGCCAGCTTCCACGCCAGCGCATGTTCGCGCCCGCCAGACCCAAGTAGAAGGATATTCATGGCTTCCCCGCCGCAAAATGATGATGACAATCCCGGCCTCGTAGCGCGAGAGCGGCAGGGCGACAACGCGCAACCTTTGTCGATCACCGAGATTTCGAATGCGCTGAAGCGGACGGTGGAAGACCGGTTCGGCTATGTCCGTGTGCGCGGTGAGATTTCGCGGGTGTCGCGGCCTCGCTCGGGTCATGTCTACACCACGCTGAAGGACGAGAAATCGAACCTTGATGCGGTGATGTGGAAGGGGAATGCCGCCCGCCTCAACTTCAATCTCGAAGAGGGTTTGGAGGTGATCGCGACAGGTAAGCTGACCACCTATGCGGGTCAGTCGAAATACCAGATCGTCATGGATTCGATGGAGATTGCGGGCGAGGGCGCTTTGCTGGCGCTGCTGGAGAAAACCCGCGCGCGGCTGGCGGCAGAAGGCTTATTCGCCCCTGAGCGAAAGCGCGCGCTGCCGTATCTGCCGCGCACGATCGGCGTGGTGACATCGCCGACAGGCTCGGTCATCCGCGACATCCTGCATCGGCTGGCGGATCGCTTTCCCAGCCACGTTCTGGTTTGGCCAGTGCTGGTCCAAGGGCAGGGCTCTGCGGCACAGGTTGCGAACGCCATTCGCGGGTTTGATGCATTCGAGCATGGCGGCGATCTGCCGCGCCCTGATTTGCTGATTGTCGCGCGCGGCGGCGGCTCGATCGAAGATCTGTGGGGCTTTAACGAGGAAGAAGTGGTTCGTGCGATCGCAGAATGTTCCATTCCGGTTGTTTCTGCCGTGGGCCACGAAACCGATACGACCTTGGCAGATTATGCTGCGGACCAGCGCGCGCCGACCCCAACCGCTGCAGCGGAGATGGCGGTTCCGGTGCGGGCGGATCTCGCTGCAACGCTCGCCGACCTTGCTATGCGACAGCGCCGCGCGGTGCATCGCCCGGTCGAGCTTGGTCGCGAGCGGCTCGACGCGCGGGTGCAGCGTCTCCCAAGGCCTGAAAATCTGTTGCAGGCGCAAACCCAGCGGCTCGATGATCTTGGTGAACGCCTGCAGCGCGGGCTGATGACGCGAGCGGGGCAGGGGCGCGAGGCGCTGGCGGGTGTGTCGTCTCGTCTGTCTCCGATAGTGCTCCAGCGTCTTGCTGGTGATGCGCGATCACGATTGGAGCGGGTGCGTTTTACGCCTGCATTGGTCGAGCAGCCTTTGGCGCGCAAATCAGAGAAACTCGCAGCGCTCGCGCGGCTCGCCAGCCAATTCCATCCCGAAAAACCGCTCGAACGCGGCTATGCGATTGTGCGCGACGCCGCGGGTAAGGCATTGACCGGCAAAGCGCAGGCCGAACGGGAAAGCGCGCTTAAGCTTCAATTCAAGGACGGCACGCTAGACATTGCTGCAGGTGGTGCAGATCAGCGTGAGCATCCCCTCGCGCCTGCATCGCCTACCGCCAAGCCTGCTGCAAAAAAGCGCCGCACCCCGCCGAGCGAAACCAAACCTGAGCAAACGGATTTGTTTGACTGAACCCACATGCTAGAGAGTGAACCATGTTGATGTCATCGGGCGATAAAGCCGCCAAACTCCAATACGGCCCCTCAACCTTCCGGGTGATCCGGCAGGGCCAGCATGTCTTTTGCGCCGTCACCGAAGAGGTGATCCCGCTGGAAGAGCTGCGCTATTGGAGTGCCGAGCGGCAAGAGGCTTATGCAACCTGCGAGATCTCGACCAAGCGTTTCTTGGGCGAGATATGATCGCGGCCTTTTATGGCATCCGCGCCGCTGGCTTGGCCGCGGTTTTAGGTCTTGCCAGCTGCGCATCTGGCGAAGCGGCGACACCGGAAACGGCGGCATCAGACCCCGCAAAGTCTGAGGCGCCCTATACGGCCACGATCAAGGACGCGCGACCCATTCCCAAGCCCGCCAACGAGCGGATCGGGACCGCGCCTTTGTCTGATCTCACCATGGCCCGCGCCCAGCTTCAATTCGCCGGAGAAATGACCCAAGGCGGCTTCATCCGTGGGCGTGTGCCGCAAGGGACAATCTCTGCGATGCTCGGTGAGCAACCCTTGAACATTGGCGCGGATGGTTCTTTCTTCGCCGCATTCGACCGCGACAGTCCGGGCAAATTGACAGTCTCAGCCACCTTGCAAAGCGGGGAGACCGTCAGCAAGGCGATCAATGTCACTCCGCGACAGTGGAACATTCAGCGCGTTAATGTTGCTCGCGGCACTGGTCGGTCGAGCGAGGCCTGGTGGAAGAAGCGCGAGCCGGAATGGCTGGCGATCAAGGAAGCACGCGAGAAAGTCACCGGCGCTGAAGGTTGGAAGCAGGACTTTATCTGGCCGGTGAAGGGCCGCATTTCTGGCCTTTTCGGGCGCCAGCGGATTTATCGCGGCGAACCGGGTTCCTACCACTCGGGAATCGATATCGCGCCGGGTGCGGGTGTGCGCTTTGTCGCTCCTGCCGATGGCGTGGTGGTACTCGCACGCAGCGGGTTCAGCCTTGAGGGTAATTTGATCATAATTGATCACGGTGCAGGGCTGAACAGTGCGTTTCTGCACGCGTCCAAGATTGCGGTGCGCGAGGGGCAGACGGTCAAGCAGGGCGATTATATCGGCAATGTCGGTGCGACAGGACGTGCCAGTGGCCCGCACCTTCACTGGGGCCTCAAATGGCACGATACGCGGCTAGATCCGCTGTTGTTTACAGGCCCACAGTAAAGCGCGTCACAAGCGCAAGGACACCTGGCCGATATGGGGCGCAAATTCCTGATCATCGCGGTTGCACTCGGCCTTGCGCCGGGCACATTCGTGCGCACCAATTTGGCGCCGCTTGCTGACGCTCCGATCGCCTTTGTGGCGATTGAAACTCGCAAGGGCATTGAAGGGCCGCTGACGGTCGAGAACGTCTGGCAGATCCGTTCAGATCATCCTGATATTGGCGGCTATTCCGGCTTTGTTGCGCAAGGCGACGGGCTGTTCTTTGCGGGCAGCGACAGGGGGCGCTTCCTAGATTTTGAATTTGCCGATGATGGCGCAAGGGGCGTGGTCAATCGCCTGGGCTATCTGCCGTGGCGATCTCCCGCTCAGCCATTCCTTACCGATCTGGAAGCGCTGACCAGCGATCCGAAGACGGGTGCGCTGTGGGCGGCTTACGAACACGGCAATGTGATCGACCGGATCAATCCTAATGGCAGCGTGACCCGAGCAAGGCCGAAGGAGATCTCTTCATGGTCGTCCAATAGCGGACCCGAGACACTTTTGCGTCTAGCTGATGGTCGGTTTCTTGTGCTGGGAGAAGCGCCGGAGCCCACTGGTGGTCGGCGCGATCGGCCCGGCGTGCTTTATTCCGGTGATCCGGTGGAGGGAGCCGACGCCATCCTATTCCGCTACAAAAGCACGCCGCGTTATTCTCCAGTTGATGCCGCGCAAGTGCCAGGTGGCGATGTGCTCATTCTCGAACGCCGCGTGCAATACCGCTTGCCTGACGCTGAATTTGACGCACGGATTGTGCGTGCCGACCCCGGTGCAATTGTTGAAGGCGAACAATGGTCAGGTACAGTTGTGCAGACCTTTAGTGGCGAGATGTTCGGCGAGAATTTCGAGGGATTGGATTTCGTCCCCGACAACGACAATCCTAAGGCTGGCTGGCTTTATATGATCGCTGACAACAATTTGTCCGCGTTCCAGCGGACATTGCTGGTCAAACTGCGTTGGCCTGCCGGTGGACCGAAAGCGAAGCAGGATTCTGCCGCTAATCCTAAGCAGACAAAGGAAAAGGCGCGCGAGTAGCACCCGCACGCCTTCCGAATTCTTTTGAGGTCAGATGACCCGAAAGCTCACGCCTGATTAGGCGGCTTTTTCAGCCTTCTTAAGCTCACGCTTCACTTTAAGAGCGCGGGCCGACAGCTTGTCGTCCTTGGTCTTGAGCAGCCAGTTGTCGAGGCCGCCATTGTGCTCAACCGAGCGCAAACCTTGTGTCGACACGCGGAACTTGAAACCACGATCCAGCTTCTCGCTGAGCAACGTTACGTTCTGCAGGTTGGGCAGAAAAACACGCTTGGTCTTGTTGTTGGCGTGGCTGACATTGTTCCCAACTTGGCGACCCTTGCCGGTCAGTTCGCAGATGCGCGACATGATATCTCTCGTTTCGTTCACAATTACGGGCCGCGCGATTCGATTCGGCGCCCTGATTAGACGGGTTATCCCGGAAAGCGGCGCGCATAGCGGGGGTGGGCGAATCGTCAAGCAAAGTTGCGCTGTGCCTGCGTCGTCGCTAGCGCGGCAATATGACGAGATGGCCTGTCCCGCAAGCGATGCAAACAGCTCTCGCCGCTGCGCGTGAAGCCGCTGGGGTTGGCGAAGTGCCCGTGGGCGCTGTCGTTATGCGCGGCGATGAGGTTCTGGCAGTTGCCGCCAATGCGACGCGAACCCCACCTGATCCAACCGGGCACGCGGAGATACGCGCGCTGAGAATGGCAGCGGAAAAGCTTGGCGATGAGCGGCTCACTGGCTGCGATCTCTATGTGACATTGGAGCCTTGCGCGATGTGCGCTGGCGCGATCAGCCACGCACGGATTGCGCGGCTTTACTACGCGGCAAGCGATCCCAAGGGCGGCGCGGTCGAGAATGGCGCGCGGGTATTCGAACAGGCGCAATGCCTGCACCGGCCAGACGTCTATTCGGGCATGGGCGAAGCAGAGGCGGCGGAAATATTGCGCGCATTCTTTCGTGTGCGCCGGTGAAAGAACGGGACAAAATCGCCACCCAAACGCCGCGGTGATCGGCGCAAGCACAAGCCGGTTTGTCGCGCATCCGTTTGATACACGCGATATGCTGTTACGCTGGTTTGTGGGAGGCTTGTCATGAAGACAGCGTTGCCGTTTGTGTTGCTTTTGTCGGTGGCCTGCCCTGCATTGGCCAACCCTGATAGCGTGGCACCTGAAGGCTGGGACCGGTCAGAAAACCGCTCTTTAACAGTTTATCAGTCGAACCCGCGCGGCGAAGTCATGGTGTTTCGTACCTTTGAAAACACCAGTAATATTGCCAACGGCGTGGAGCAATTCGCGAGCACGATGACGGGCAATGCAGACCGAGTGGTGATGGCGCGCGACCGCATGTCTGGCCCTTTGTATGTGCAAGACATTGAATACATCCAACGCGGCGTGACCATGCAGGCGCAGATCATTGGTGTTCAGCAAAGCGGCAACAGCGTGCTTGTTATGGCCTATCTTGCTGCCAAGTCTGCTCCCAATCTCAATCAGCGGATGGAGGGAGCCAAGCAGCGGATGGCGGCGCTCGCCGATCCCGATGCGAACGCTTCCGCGGCATCTTCCAGTGCGCCTGCAGCGCGCCCAGCACCTCGCACTGTTGTATCCACTCCCGCGTCTGGCCAAAGCGCGCAGCGGATCATGTTCGAGCTGAAATACAGCTATGGCGTCGGCGGGGCGGTTTACCCAACATATGATCTCGTCGCGCTTCTTGATGGAGGCACGGCAGCAAAACTCGGAAGCTATGCCGTGGATGCGGTTGATGTCGGCGCGATCCGAAGCGCCAAAGCCTCTCATGTTGGCACGTGGAGAAATTCGGGCCGCAATGTCCAGGTGCGATGGTCCGATGGCGACACGTCGGAGCTCAAACCCACCGTCGGCCCGCCAACCGCTTTGCCCGCTTCACGCTTCCTCTCTGGCACCTATCAAGCAATTGGAGGGGGAGGGAATACGGCACTGGGCGGCCAGGTACTGACTGCGCAGGTCAAGCAGTTCACCTTTCGCAGCAATGGCACTTTTAGCCAATCGAGCAGCAAGTCAGCTAGCTCTGGTGCCGGTGCAGCAAGGTCGCGTTCCGGCAATTCTGGGCGATGGTCGCTCGATGGTTCGACCCTGACCCTGCGCTATGGTGATGGTCGAACAGTGCGCACTTCGGTGTTTTACAGCGGGTCTGCCAAGCCACGTGGCAAGTTCGTACCGATATGGCGTGCTTTGGATTGGCGGCGAGGATTACAAGCGGGTGCGCTAGCGATTCTTCTACGCCGTCTCCAGCCACGCAATCGCATCATCCTGATCGTCGAGGTCAAACGCCTTGATGTCGGCATCAACGAGGATGCTGGTGAATTCGGCATAGCGACGGACCCATTTGGGGCCACCGACGACGGCGTAGCGTTCAAGCTTGCGTGCGATCTCGAGCTTTCCTGACAGCACCTCGCGGCTCAACAATCGATCCAGATCAAAACCGTGCCAATGTTTGATGACCAGCATCAAGCGCTTGCAGTTGGGGTCCTCCAATCGCGCGCGGACCATGGCGATGCCGCGCTCCGATTCTTGGCGGTCGAGCCGACCAGATAACTCGTAGGCGGCGATATGGGGTTTGCCCAAATCCAGCTCGTGGATTGCACCGGTGTGCGGAGCATCAGCTTCTTCCAGAATCCATGCGCGGGCAGCATCAGCCTCATCATCGTCGTAGACCTCGTAATTGATGCCGGGCAGCAGCGCGCTCTCAAGCCTTGCCGCAGTCCGCACCCAATCATCGTCGGAAATGACCGCTATCCGATCGAGGCCATAGACCCATTTCATCAAGCTCGGGATATACGCCATTTCCACGCTGACCGCTGACAGCGAAACATCGCCCAGCGCGGTTATGTCTATCAGCAGGTTGCCGCCGCCGCCTGCTTCCAGCTGTTCCTTGGCGAATTTGGCCATCCGTTCGGCATCGGCTTGGCGGAATTCTTCGATTGCCACCATGCGATGGGCCTTGTCTGAGATTTGTTCGATTTCGATCATGCGGAAAGGCTGACAGGATCGCCAGAGATCTGCATTGATCGGGATCAAACAGCGATCACATCCCTCGCCAGATTTTCGCTTTCACTCCATCGCGCGCGCCAAAGCGGCCTGCATCGCAGCGGGTCGGGCGGAAGCGTGTGTTGTAGCAGATGCGCAATTCCTGCAGCCATCCGCGCGAATTGAGCTTTACGCCAACAGCGCTCGCCTGAATGCCGCCATTGGCATCGGCAAAGGCTTGGCGAATGCGGCCTGCGGTCAGGTCATCCTCGCGGCTGATCCGGTCAAAATCGGGGATGCGATAACTGTCCCACAGGATGCGTGTGACCTCGAAATAGGTCTCCGGACGCCTGGTCATGCAGCTGCCGTGCTTGGCCCATTGCCGCGCGATTAGCCGGGTCGATGGCATCATGCACATATTGCGACGCGCCTCTGCCGGTGTCAGGCGACCGCGCGTCGGGCACCATTGCGGCCAGCGGCCATTGGCGCTTTGCGGCCAGAGGCCATGAACGACGAGGCCAAAGCGTCCATTGTCGCCCGAGCATTGGGTGCGATGCGCGCGCTGTCCCTCGCGCGGCTTGCAGAACTCCGGCGACCAGCTCAGCGCCATAGTGTAGCCGGTGACGGGCGTGGTGCGGGTCTGGCCGTTGGGCGTGACCGGCGGAACAGTGGAGACTTGCGGCGCGCGGCATTGATAGGCTTGCGCGTGGGCAGATGCGGGCACGATGATCGCAAGAACGGCAAGCGTGGAGCCAAACCCTCTAGTCAAACTCATGCGCATCAACCCCTTTCCTGCTTGCGAACCAATCATTCGCGCCTTGCGTGAACAACAGCGCCACGGCGCCCAGCGAGATCAGCTGCCCTGTGAGAATACCCGGAAATGCATAGAGCATTGGTAGATTGGTGATGACAAGCGCCACTTTCACGGCTGTCATGCCGACAATGAGCCAGCGGGCGAAGGGGCTCGCGATCAGCCAGACGAGCGCAATGGGGATCAACTCGATCGTGAACCATGCTGAGCTCGCAACAATCGTCCAGTCCCGGTTCCATTCCAGGCCCAGGCCGAGCGCGGCCAACGCCTCTTGCTGTGCGGGCAGATCGAACAGAGCCGTTACGAGGTTCCATGCGGCGAGGCCTAACAGAATGGCGGCAAAAGCATTGATCCCGGCAGGGCGCGGCCCTTTCTGGATCATCATAGCGGGGTGAAATCCAACCCGATATCCGCAGCAGGCGCGCTCTGTGTCAGCCGCCCGACTGAAACGTATTTGACGCCCGTCGCAGCTTTGGCCTTGATGGTATCGAGGTTGATTCCGCCCGATGCTTCGCACGGCACGCGGCCATCGACCATCGCGACCGCCTCGCGCAGAGTATCCGGTTCCATATTGTCGAGCAGCAGGTGGTGTGCACCTGCCTGCAAGGCCGGTTCGATCTGGTCGAGCCGGTCGACCTCGCAAATGATGTGCTCGACGCCTGCTTCTGAGGCGCGGCGCACTGCCTCACCCACGCTGCCTGCGACAAGGACGTGGTTGTCCTTGATCATCGCAGCATCCCACAGGCCCATCCGGTGATTGTTGCCGCCGCCCATGCGTACAGCGTACTTTTCAAGGTGACGCATGCCGGGGATGGTCTTGCGCGTGTCGAGCAAGGTGCAATCGGGATTGTCCATCGCGGTCACATATTCGCGCGTCATGGTGGCGATGCCCGAGAGGTGCTGCACCGTGTTCAATGCGCTGCGTTCTGCGGTCAGCATGGCGCGGGCATTGCCAGTGAGGCGCATCAGGTCCGCGCCCGGCTCAACCGTGTCACCATCGCTGACGAGCAATTCGATTTCCATATCGGGCTGGAGCGCACGGAAGAACGCTTCGGCAATGGGCAGGCCCGCAACCACGATCGGATCGCGGCTGTCCATCACGCCGGAGAAGCGCGCATCGGCCGGGATCACGCTCTCGGATGTGACATCGCGCCCGCCGCCAATCATGCCCTCGCCAAGGTCTTCCGCAAGTGTGTCGCGGACAAATGCGTCGAGATCGAAACCAGTTAACTCGAATTGAGACATTGGAGCTGTGTGAAGCAGTCCCTTGTTTTCCGCAAGCGCATCCGCGCTCGCGATGTCCTCGCTCATGCGATCAAAGACCGCATCGCTGTGGGCGGGCAGAAGGCCCTTGCGGTTCGCTGCGCGAACCGAGCTACCGCCACCAAGTCATTATAAATAGGCTGGTCGGAGCGAATGCGCAGCGCCGAGGATGAGGGCGCCGATGCGCCCTCACACAACATCAATGCACAAAGCGCGCCACAACGTCACGGTAGCTGCGCGACACCTTCACCTCTGCACCACTATCCAGCACCAGGAAGCATTCGCCATTGGTGTGCGGCTTAACCTGACGCACTTGGTCGAGATTGACGATCGTCGAACGGTGCACGCGCTGGAAGGTGCGCGGGTCGAGTCGGCGCTCCAAATCTTTCATCGTTTCGCGCAGGATCAGCGAATTGTCGCCGGTGTAGATGCACATGTAGTCGCCCGCGGCCTCGATATGCTCGATCGAGTCCACCTCGACGCGGAAGATCTGCCCGCGATCCTTCACGTTGATCAGCTTCTCGAAGCGCTCGGTGTTTTCGGCTGCCGCTTCACAGAACTCATCGGCCTTGTCTGGCGCAACTTCAGCGAGCACATTTTTGAGCTTGTCAGCCTCGTCTGCCGATTTCTTCTCGGCAATGCGCTGACGCACACGCTCCATAGTATCGGCGAGCTTGTCCTCATCGACTGGCTTCATCAGATAATTGACCGCATTGGCTTCGAAGGCGCGGATGGCGTGCTCCTCGAATGCCGTTACGAACACGATCAAAGGCGGTTCGATTTCCATGATGCCTTTGACCACGGAAAATCCGTCAAAGCCGGGCATCTGGATATCGAGAAAGACCAGATCGGGCTTTTCGGTTTTGATCTTGCGGATGGCTTCGCGTCCGTTCGAGCAGGTGTCGATCACTTCGACATCCTCGAACGCCTCGAGCCGTAATTGGAGGCCTTGCGTGGCAAGTTTCTCATCATCGACAAGGATAGTGCGGATAGTCATGTAGCTGGTCCAATGGCGCGTTGGGGATTAATGCGAATCGCCGACGCTGGCTGGGGGTTGGTGCCGGGGGCGGCAGTATCGGCTTCCGCGGGGTCGGAGCCGATTCGGGGGTCGCCTTGCGCTGCGGGGGCAGTCACAGGCTGATCTTCGGTTTGAAACGGTATGTCGATCGTCACGATAAAACCGCCATCAGGCTGCGATGTGGTTTCGAACTTGTGATCCGCGCCATAGGCCTGAGCCAAACGGTTGCGGATATTGGCTAGGCCGACGCCGGTTGAAACGGGCTGATTGGCTTTGTCGAGCTCATATTCGATCAACGATTGCTGCACGGGCGTGTCCGCGCCCGGTCCGGTGTCTTCGACCATGATGCGCAACCGCCCGGCCATAATCCGGGCAGACAACGAAATCTTCGCACCTTCTTCTTGCGGACCGACTGCATATTTGATTGCATTCTCGATCAGCGGTTGCAGCAGCATTGAAGGGAGCAGTGCGTCCATTGCATCATCTTCAATGGCAAATTCGGTGCGCAGTCGGTCTTCAAACCGCATCCGTTCGATATCGAGATAGAGCTGCAGCGTCTCGACCTCTTGCGCGAGAGTCACCTGCGCGCCCGGCTCGGAAATGAGTGTGTGCCGCAAAAAGCTCGACAAGCGCGTCAGCATCGCATTGGCTGGCTCGGTCTGCTTGAGCAGCACAAGAGTGCTGATCGAATTGAGCGTGTTAAACAGGAAATGCGGGTTGAGCTGGTAGCGGAGCATCGCAAGCTGAGCGCTGGTCGCCTGTGTCTCCAATCGCTCAAGCCGGTCAGCCTGTTCCTCGAGCGTCAGGAAGTAATTGATCGCGTAATACAGCGCGCTCCACCCGCCGAGAAAAGCGAGCGGAATAAACGACAGGCCGATCATCCGCTGGATGAAGGAGGTGTCGCTGGCCCCGCCAAGGTAAATGCCCTGCACCCATGCATCCACTGTCGCATGGACCAACACTGCCCCCAGCAATGCCAGCGCTGTGGTAACCCAGGTGACATAGGCGTTGCGATTGATCAGCTGCCGGTAAATTACCGAGAGAATAAGACTGATCGAAAATCCGGTAATGGTGGTGACTAAGATGATCACGAGCAGATCAAGCGGTTGGCCATTCGCCAATGCAATCATCGCGCGCAGCAGGAACGCGCCGCCCCAACCCGCCAATTGCAGGTTCCAAAACGCCCGGTTCTTGCTGGCAAAGAACGGTGCAGGCTTGATCGGAAGCATTGCCATCACATGGGTTCTAACTCATTTCGTCGCAAGTTGGCAGGTGCTTTTGCCTGCGAGTGATCGCGCCCGCCGCACCATTTGGCCCAGAAAACGGCGGATTCTCTATGTTCGCGAGCGCTGTTGGGGTGATGTTCGGCAGGTTAGCCAACGGCTTCAAGGCGCCTTTTTGAGCCCATCGACGTCTATTTCGCGGCGGAAATGCGTGCGCCAGTCTGCCACTTCGGCCTCTCGCGATGCGGCCATTAAGGCCTCGATCTGTTCGATCTCTTCCATGATGAACTCGGCGCGCTCGTCCCATCCGTCATGCGTGCGCGCCCTGAAGATACCGGCATCGTGGCGCGGCCCCCACTTGGTCATAAAGCGGTGCGCGGCACGCGGATCATAGCCCGCATTGGCGAGCAACCATGGCATCAACCGGTCTGCTTCACGCTCTGTCAGGCGGACGTTTTTGCGCTTGCGGCCCTTGGCATCAAGCCAAGCGCGGTGGGCGAGGACGTTGTGTGCAAGCTCATGCGCGATGGCCGCGGCAAATTCCTCTTCGGGATAGGTGAAGCCAATAAACTTGCTGCCGATCACCACCCGCGACCCTTCGGCAAGCGCGCGTCTGCTTCCCGCGTCGAGCTCGAAACGTGTGGCGCAGACGGTAACGGGTTCAAGCGTGTACTCCTGCCCATCGGCAGCCGTGATGCGAGCCTCGCCTGTCGTCTCCAAAGCCGCGTCGATATAGTCGTGCGCGCGGGTGAGGCGCTGCCAATGCGAATGCTCGCCAGCAGGCCAGTCGTTGATCATCTGACCATCAAGCGCGCTCACTTCGCGCCCGAACACCAAGCCGCCAATCGCGCTAGCGGGTGAGCGAGCGGCGACTGTCTGAATGGCAAAGTCACGCTCGAGTCCGATCGCTTTGCGCACCACATCAGGCTGGCGGAATGTCACCATGTCCTGAAGCGTGAGCCCAATCGACGGCACAGTCTCCGCGCAATGATCGGCATTGCCGCGCGCGAGCCTCCAGCCGACATTTTGCAGCTTTTGGTCAAGTCTGTGAAAATCTTCGAGTGCGCTGCGCGCTTCGCTTCCTGCATCAATTGGCGGGATTGCAGCCACGCTCGATGGAGACTGCACCGCGAACAAGGCCGCGCAGCCAGCTGCAAAAAGCCGCAGACTTTTGAGCATTATGCGTCGGACGCCTCATCGCCATCAGCGTGATCGGCTTCGACGCCGGCCCGTTCGATCGCCTGTTTTAGGACATCGTAGCCGACGAGACCGTTGAACAGCTCTTGCCCGGTGACGAATGCCGGAGTCCCGATACCCAATCGTTGCGCAATCGCATTATTTCGCGCCAGCTCCATGGTGACTGGATCGGACACGGCATCAGTGCGCGCCTTTTCCAGGTCCAGCCCAGCCTCGAGTGCGGCGGCTTCAACCGTTTCGGGAGTAACTGGACCCAAGCGGAACATTGCCAAGTGGAAGTCTTCGTATTTGCCTTGCAGCGCTGCGGCCAGGCCCATGCGCGCCGCAATTTCGCTGCCGGGCAGGATCGACCATTCGCGCATAACGACTTTGAGTTCGGGGTCTTCCGCGATCAGTCGTTTGACGTCGTCGACAGCCTGCTTGCAGTAGCCGCAATTGTAATCAGCGAATTCCACCAACAGCTTCGAGCCATTCGGATTGCCCAGATATGCCCCTGCGAAAGCTTCGACCACGTCCGAACGAACCGAAGCCAATTGCTTCTCGTTTTCGCGGGCCTGAAAGGCCTCGGCCATTTGCGGGAGCAATTCGGGATTATCGAGCATGAAAGCGCGGGTCTGGCTGTTTGCAAGGCCAGAGTAAGACCAGATCGCCGCCCCAAGAAAGCCGAAGACAAGAGCCATAAAGGCGGTTGCGAGATTTCTAACCACTGCAAATTCCCAAACTGTGTGAGCGCTCTGGTTTAGCGGCTATCGCGCAGCCGTTCCAGTTCTGCGCGCGCTTGCAAGGATATGTCTTGTGCGCGGATCCAATCTGGCGAACCGACGGGCAAGCCAGCTTCTGCAGCTTGTGCGCTTCGCAGTGCCGCAGGGTATTGGCGCGTCATCACTTGCTGCTCCGCGCTCGCAAGCCGGGCACGCGGTATGTCGCCGCGCGCGGCATAAACGACGCCAAGCTGATACCACGCGAACGGATTCAACCGGTCCCGCGCCACAGCTGCGCGCAGCACACGTTCGGCCTCTTCGAAATTGGCCTCATCTTCGGTGGCGATCAGCGCATGGCCGAACATCGAAGCGATCAGCGGTTGATTGAGCGTGATATCGGTCGCTTTGCGGAGCGGGACGAGCGCTTCATTCGGCTGGCCAGATTCCAGCAAGACCTGACCTTTCAGCTCGAGAAAATAGGGGTTGTCGGAATCTGTTTCGAGCAAGGCATCGGCCTCTGCCAGCGCGTTGTCGATCTGCGCGTCCTTGTGAAATGCATAGGCGCGGGCATAGCGCGCCGCGATGCTCGTATCGCTGTTCGGATAGCGGTTGAGCGTGCGCTCTGGATCTTGCAAAAACCCGAAGAGCTTGGCTTTTACGCGTTCAAACCGCGCCTGAAGCTCGGGATCGTCGGGCGCCTCCCATGCGGGATCGGCAGCATAGGTCTCGCGCAAACGTGCGATACGATTGCTCGAAAGAGGGTGCGTGCGGGTGAACTCGGCTTCGTCATCGCGGGCATAGCCATAGCGACGCGCCTGATTTTGCAGCTTCTCAAAAAAGGCGATCGAGCCGCGGCCAGAAATGCCGGCTTCTGAGAGATAGCGCGCACCGGCGGCATCCGCCGCGCTTTCCTGCACCCGGCTGAAGGCGAGAAAGCGGCCAAGCGCAGCGCGCTGACCAGCCATGATTGCGCCAATCGCTGCATCGCCTGCGCCCGCCAGGGCGGCGCCAACACCGATCAGCAGCGACAACAGCGATATGTTGCTCGCCGCGCTCGCGCCTTCGCTGAACCGGACGATATGCCCGCCGGTGATGTGGCCCAATTCGTGCGCGATAACGCCTTGCACTTCATTGGCCGTATCAGCTGCGTCGATCAGCCCGGAATGGATGTAGACGATCTGGCCGCCGGCAACGAAAGCGTTGATCGACGGGTCGTTGATAAGGACAATATCGACATTGCCCCCTTCGAGCTCGGACACCTCAACCAGCGGCGCGGCCATATCGAGCAGCAAAGCTTCGGTCTCCGCATCGCGCAGGATCGATTGCGCGGCGGCTGACTGCACAGCCAGCGCGAAGCTGGCGAGAAGAGCAATCAGCGCAGCGAGCGCGCGAGGGGCCATTCGGCCCGAGGGATGCAAAAGTGTGCGCATGGTGCGTGTGCTAGCGGGATTCGTCCTGAACTGGAACTGAAGCTTAGCGTCGAGAGGTTACTCTTTTGGCAAAGTCGGCAATTCTGTCGTCAATATCGCGCGATTCGCGCCATGGCGCAGCGAGCGATATCAGCGGCTGATTATGGTCCTTTTCGGGATAATAAATCGTTTCCACCGGTGCGCCTGCTTTTTGTAGGCGGTTGGCGAGCTCGCGAGTGTTGCGCGGATAGACGAGCGTATCTTTTTCGCCGTGCACCAAGAGCATGGGCGGGGCGTCGCCGTGCACATGATTGATGGGCTGCGTCTTTTCGGGCTGTTCAGCCGGTCCGAAGGAATTGATGGTCGACTCGCTGTCGAAGGGATAGAAATCATAGGGTCCCGAGAGGCCAACCACGCCGGCTATGTCGCTGGTGGCGTGCCCGAGGCGTTCGAGCCACTGCTCTTCGAGTGCGGTCATCACCACGTTGTATGCGCCCGCCGAATGGCCCGCGATTACGATCTGGTCGGGATCGCCGCCATACTCCGCGATCTGCGCCTTGGTCCAGGCGATTGCACTGGCTGTGTCCTCCAGCATTGCTGGGTAGACCGCTTCCGGATGCTTACGGTAACCCGCGAGCACGACGACGAACCCTTTCGGCACAAAAGACCGCCCGAAAAACCCATAATCAACCGGATCACCAGAGCGCCAGCTGCCGCCATGTGCGAACAGCAGGACCGGCAAAGGCTCGGCATTCTCTTCGCGCGTTTCCGGCCCCCAAACATAGAGCTTTTGCGCCGCGTTATCGCCGGTCTCGATCTCAGCTTTGAGCGCCACATTGTCAGCATCGCCTGTCAGGCGATCAACCGCGGACAACACCGCCGGACCATTTTGCGAAATCGCAAATTGCAGCGCCAAGCCTGCTAGAACGATCAGTCCCAAGATGATTCCAATAGCCCAAGCCATGCGCTTCCAAGCCTTCCGCGTCATTTTCTACTCTTGATCCCGCTTTTCGACAGAAGCCACAATCTTTTCCGCTTCTCCGTCCGCAGACAGCCCAATCGTCGCGAGAAAATCCTCGCCGGTATGGTAATCATCGCCAAGCCAAAGCGGGACGCCTGCAGCCTCCATAATTGCCTGCGCGTTCTGCTCTTCAGCGCTTAGGTCTGCGCCCGCCGCGCGGCGAATGAAGACCGCTGCGATGCGTTCGGGATAGCGCTTCACCGTGTCGCCGAACGCGGCGAAATCGCCCTGGGTGTCATCGCCAATGAGCGCGAATTTCAGGTCGGGGTAGGAACTCAAGATGCGCTCAATCGCCGCGCGTTTATGCGCGCCATGCCCGGCAGAACCGAGAGTTTCGCGGCTGAGGCTCCAATCGCGCAGCATGATCGGACCGAGCGGCAGGCCGCGGCTGCGCTTGAAGGCAACGAGATAGGAATAGAGGTTCCACGGGCTCGACGACACATAGAAGAACGGGCGTTTGGTGGCTGGCAGGCGCTTGCCTGTGCTCGCCGACTGGGGTGCGAGCGGCGCGCCGCCGCCCAGCGCGCCGTAAAAGACATCGGCCCCGGGTACGGCGATGCGCTCATCTGGCAATTGCGCGATCACCCGCTTGAGGTTGCGCAGTAAATTGCCCATCCCGCCTGTGATTCCGGTCTCGAGAATGGTGTCGTCGATGTCGGAGATAATGCCGAGTTCAGCTTGCTCGCCGGGCGTCAGCACGTGGCCTTCGATGCAGTGATCGTCTCCCTCATGCTGCCAATGCAGCGCCACGACTTCCCAATCGGTATCACCGGTCAGCGACCAATCGCCTTCGAGAGGTATGTCGAAATGGACGAAGCCTTCTGCGTCGGTTTCTGCGCGATGGGTCACGCGCTCGCCATCCAGGCGTTCGGCCTCAAGTCGCACCGTCAGACCCTCAACTTCGCGCGACGCGAATTGCGACATCATCGTGCGGATCGCGCGCCAGCGGCCAGTGCGGCGGAAGTCGGCCTCTTTGCCCTTGAGCGCGCGGGCAGAGATAGTCAGCCTGCTCTCGTTGCGGAAGCCGAAATAGGGCTGAACGCGGACGAATGAGTTTCCAAAATCTAGGGGCATGCGCGCGCGTTAACGCGTGAGCCACTGTTCGCAAAGGACTATCCGCCTGCGCGGCGAGCGCGGCGAATGTATAATGCAGCGGTGGGCAAGGCCCGATCTTAGCCGACGAGCTTGCGCGCTGCCTTCTCGATCATCGGGATGTCTTGTTCGATCTCGCCGAGCACTTCGACCATACCCGCTTCGTTGCGGCGGATCATGACCAAGCCGAACTCCGGACCTTCGCCATCCAGCGCCTCAATCAGCATCGCGTCGAGTTCGCGCAGCTTTTTAGCGAGCGCTTCACGCGGACCGTCTTTGACTTCGACTTCCTTGCCGGCCTCTTCGCGGCGCATTTTCCGTTCGGTCTGCACAACGCCTTTAAGGCCGCCTTCCGCTTCGCCAAGGAACCCGGCGAGGCCGCCGCGCTCGATACCGACGCGGTGTGCGTGGCTGAGGACGGCCGCATATTCGGTCAGGCGTGTCTTGTCGTAATCGGTGCCAAACACGAGCTTCACGACCGGTGTCATCGGAGCGCGGTCCTGAATAGTCAGGCCGTTTTCTTCGATCAGCTCATTATAGTCTTCAGGCTCGTCTTGAGCGGCGAGCGAGAAGTCGTAGGCGCGGCCAACCGCTGCGTAGAGCGCCTTGCGGCTGCGATCTTCGCTGGCACTAGCGGTTTGTGCGAGCTCGCGTGCGGATGCGAGAAAATCATAAAGTCCAGCGTCCTCGGGAAGCTCATCGCTGACCTCTTCCATAAGATCACCAGCAAGAGCCACGGGCACCGTCTCCACTGGCTCGGTTGGCACAGGCTGAGCCGTTTCAGGCTCCGGCGCTGGTTCAACCTCAGGCTCGACTTCCGCCACAGGCTCCACCACCGGTTCCTGCGAAGGAATAGGCTCAATTACGGGTTCATCCGCCACTGGATCTTCGAGCGGCGCATAGTCCGGCACCGCGTCCTCATCGCCAGCAGCAGATTCACCATTGTCATAATCGACATTCTCGAGCTCGGCTGGATCAATATCGAGCGCCTGCGTCTTTTTCGCCGGAGCTTCGATGTAATCGGTCAGCGATGCGAAATCGTATGAGCCGCTTTCCTCTTCGCCTTCTTCTTCGTCCTCGCCGAAGTCGTCGAGCGCGTAGTCGCCGAAACTCGGCATTGGCATGTCATCGAGTTCGGTATCGGTTGCAGGCGTCGCGTTTTCTTCGGCCTCGCCAATTGGCGTCACGTCAGCGTAGTCGCCCAGATCGAGCGGCTCTTCGCTGTCCTCTTCGACCGAGGCGAGTTCAGGTTCGCGTGCAGCTTCGTGATCGTGCGCAGGTGAGTCCGCCCATTCGGTCACCGGATCAACCGAGTGCTTCTGCGGCTCGTGCCGCTTCGGCTTCGATGTCTTCTTCGCTTTCGAGCGCCTGATCGATCTCAAGCAGCAGCTCATCGGCTGTGACCTGGTCTGCCATCTCTTTCCAGTTGATCACGCCGTAAATGAAATCAATTGTCTCATCATCGCTCGAAAATGGCAGCAAAATTCCGCGATAGAGGATTTCGATACCGCGCTGATTGACGAATTCCGCTTCAAAACCAATCGGGGCCTGATTGGCGAGAATTTGCATGTAGTGATCGGTAATGCGGCTCAACAGGGAGCGTGGCGGGACGTCCGAAAGTCTGCTGATGTGGCCTTCTGCACCACATTCTTCTGCGAGCGATCCGCCGAGGAAATAAACGGCCGGATCATCAATGCCGTCGGAAAAGTCGAGCACGACTGAAAACGGCCCGAAATCGGGCAGATTTGCAGGTTCCAGATCCTCGATCGAGGGGTAGGTGCGCTCGCCCAGAAGGCTGGCCCAGTGATTGTAGGCGCGCACCTGCATGCGGCGCTCGTCCTGACCGATGGAGTCAGGGGGCACGTCGCGAGCATCATGCTCTTCGACAGCATCCCAGTCCTGATTGTCGTCGGCTGATTCCGAAGAATCGAAAGCGCCCCGCAGATTGTCCATGGCCCGAATTTGCCCCTTTTTGAACGGTTCTTCGGGCTGTTTTGGCAATGCATGGTAAACATGTCGTTAAGTGACGCGAAAAGACTTCACGGCGCTAACGAACAAAATCAAACTGCGAACGGTAGAGCGGATTGGCGTGGTGACGTCGCCAGCCATCATGGCATTGAGTGTGCTAGAGAAAATACCGCATTTTGATGGTAAGCGCCTCGTTCTCGCCGGCATAGTCAAACACCGCGTCTTTGAACTTTGGCGGTCCCATGCGCACTTTGGCGTCACGGGAAAATCCGTAACCTTCTTTGGGCATCATGCCGAGCGCGCGATCAGCCTTGCCATTGTCATTTTCGTCATGCAGCAGAGCGATCGCATATTTGCCCGGTTTCACGCCGGTGAAGCGGATTGTGACGGTACCGCTGGCGGGCACGACGGTGCGGTGCGCGTTCGGATCCTTGCGGCATTTGGGGAAAATGCTTTCCTTGGTTGTCATGCACGCGCGAACCACACCCTTGCTAGAACGGATGTCGGTGACCGTGATCACAACCTCGCCAGCGCTCGCAGGGGTGGCGATTGCGCCCAGCGTTCCGCCAGCGATCAGGGCTGCGGCGCTCGCCTTGATCCAGCGTCCGCCACGATGCGGTGCGAGAGGCCGCGGTCGGTTCCGCACAGCCTGTCCCAGACGCGAAAATAGAGCCCGAAATTGCATTGATATTCCTCATGATGCCGCTCGTGATGGCTGGCTGTTATCACCCAATTCCCCAACGCGGAATGAACAATCCAGCGCGGAAACATCTCCCAGCCCATGTGATTGGTCACGCCCATCACCGTCGCCACTGTCAAAACCACCGCCAGCATGGCGATATGGATCGGGATCACGAACAGTAGAAGCGGGATGATGATCGCGCCGGTCACCGATTCAATCGGGTGAAAGCTCATGGCTGTCCACGCTGTGGGAGGCTTGCTGTCGTGATGGACGCGGTGCGCCAGCTTGAACCAGCGCGGGCGATGCATCAGCCGGTGGGTCCAGTAAAACCAGGTGTCATGCGCAAACAGGTAGATCAGGACCGAAAGCGGCGCATACCAGATCGGATAGGCGCCCAAATCTGTGTAGAGCATTGTCCACCCCAAGTGGTTCCAGCTCCAGATCGCGAATGCAGCGGGGACGGCAAAAATGACCGCTGCGATGAGCGACCAGCGGATCTCGCGCGCAATCTGCGAGGTCTGCTCTTCGTAGAGGCCAGGCCGGAGACGCCGCGTGATGAAGTCAAACAGTCCGCTCGTCAAAAAGTAGCGCATGGCGATGATCACGCTCACCGCCGCGCTCGCTATCGCGAGCGTTACCGGGATGCTGAACCCTTCAATCACGTGCAATGCCTCATCCGGCACTTATGACAACGCAATCGCGCTTTGCCTATCACCTCATCGCCAAATCGCGACAATCGGGATCGAGCAGCGCGGTGTGCCGCCGCATCGCAGCGCGCGCCAATTGCTCAATCTGTGCCTTACGCCGGGCGGCAACCAGCGGGGCGAGCGGAGCGTGGCGAATAATTTCCGCGTCATAGGCATCCGCGACGATGACGCCGCAGGTCTCAGGCTGAAATGCTTCGCCTTCAAGCGGGCTGCGATCGAGATCAGGTGCAAGCCCCCAGAAGAACCGGTCGCAAAAATCGAGATAATCGGGCCATTTATGATCGCCGAGCAGATCGCCGCGCGCGACCTTGATCTCGACAATCACGATCTGACCCTTTGCATCCACGCCCATCAGATCGGCGCGCCGACCGTTTTTCAGCGGCATTTCCGGAATGCACCAAATGTCGTTGCGGGCAAACAGCCGCATGATCCCGCGCGCAACATCACCCGACGTGTGTTTCGGCGGACAATCCTGTGCCGGACAATCAGCAGCGGGCATGGTCGCTTGAGTCATGCGAATAGTTTGGAACATAGCGCGAACGCGGTCAAGCGTTTTGCGCGACAATCAGGGTCAGGCGGCGCTATCCAGGTGGCTTGCGGCAAGCCTCAACAGGACCTCTCGAGCGCGGTAAAACTCGCGCCACAGCGCCATCGCCGGAATGCTGGGGTCCTGGCCCCTAGCTGTGATTGTTCGCAGCGCCACCAGTCCGGGCTGCAGCATCGCGTCGAGATCATCCATACCCTGCCACGCGAGCGCTCGCTGATCAGGACTGCTTCCGAACAGGCGCTCGGGAAAAGTCGAAAGCGATTCGCTACGAGGTTCCTGCGCAAGCCCTGCCAGCTTGGCGAGCTCGTCGGCTTGGTCGTGCAACCGGCGCCATTGATGCTCGAAAGCTTCGACCGGGCGCTCGCAGGCGGCGGTGCTGGCGGCAAGGTTCATGGCGCGGACTTGGTGAGGAGGTAGAGCGGACATGGCGCAGGGCTTAAGGCGAGCCCGTTGCCGATCGGTTAATTGCGCCCTTGGGGCGTTAGATTTTGGGTGGTGTGGCAAGCAAACGCTTGCTAGAGGCGCTCGCGCTAGGCCGCATGGCGGCTCGATTGGCACCCGTAGCTCAGCTGGATAGAGCGCTGCCCTCCGAAGGCAGAGGTCACAGGTTCGAATCCTGTCGGGTGCGCCAGTCAACTGCGTTAGCGCTTTGTTTCTGCGCGGTTTCCAGAAAAGCCGAAGAATACGTTCCTACGATTGGCCCCACATAATGTGCGGGCTTGAATGGTCTTTTCGGGGCCGCTGCGGGATAATCCGACACTGCGATACAATCTGAGGGCCTTGGAATTCGAGCATCTCGACTGCGTAGTAGATGTGGAGGATCGGTCCAGATTGCAGCCACTTAGGTCATTGGGTGACGGCACTCCAGTCTAACCCAAATTTGGCGAGGTATTTCCGCAGGCGATCAGAGTCATTGGTCGATCTGCGCTGTTCGCGTGAAGCGGCAAAGAGGGTGCGTCCTGCGCCAGAAAGACTGGCCGAGCGTCGGCACACCTTCACCACAAACTCCAATTGTACTCGGTCGAACGGATCAATCGTCTGCGCCCGCTCCTTGCCAAGCAAGTCGGTCAGGCTCTCACTCTCCGCCTTGTCGCCGGACCATAGCCGTGCAAGTCGGCCCGTTTCGAAGTCCACTGCCTCGCGGTCGATCCGGCCGGTAGGGCAAAGTGTCGCCATGCGGGTTACGCTGGCGGCGAGGTCGCGGAAATTGCCTTGCCACCGTGCAGACTGGCTTTCGGCAAATCCGAGATAGCGGTCCCGCGCTTCCTTATTGAATGTAACACGCGTGCCTTCACGTTCGGCGAAACGCTCAAGTTCGTAATCGAGGTTGGGTTCGATATCTTCGCGTCGCTCGGCCAAACCGGGCAGAGCAAAAGTCCATAGGTTAAGTCGTGCGAACAGGTCTTCGCGGAAATTCCCGGCGGCGACTTCATCCATAAGATTGCGGTTGGTGCCGGCGATCAGCTGGAATTCGCTCTTTGCCTCGCTATCTGCGCCAACCGGAAGGAAGCGCCCCTCCTCGATCGCGCGCAGGATCATCGCCTGTTCGTCAAGCCCCAGTTCGCCAATTTCGTCGAGGAACAAGAGGCCCTTGTCAGCACTCTTGAGCAAGCCGGGCCGGTCCTGCAACGCACCGGTGAAGGCACCCTTCTTGTGGCCGAAGAGGGCAGACATGGCGCTGTCGCCCTTCAGCGTCGCACAGTTGACCTCCACGAATGGCCCTTTGACCTGGTGGCGCAGTTTCTTGAGCTCGTAAACCTTGCGCGCGAGCTGGCTCTTGCCTGCGCCGGTCGGGCCCATGAGCAAAATCGGCGCGCGGCTGCGGACAGCGACCTGTTCGATTTCCTCGATCATGCGGTTGAAGGCCGCGTTGCGGGTTTCGATCCCGCTCTTGAGGAAGCTGGTGCTTTCCGCGCTCGCCTCAGCGAAGCGGCTAGCGATGGAATCATAACGGGAAAGGTCGAGATCGATCGAGGCCCAGGTGCCTATCGGCTGCGGCGCTCCCTTGTGAGGCTGTGTCTGCAAGAGCTTACCAGGCAGATAGCGCGCCTCTGTAAGCAAGAAGAGGCAGATCTGCGCCACATGCGTGCCGGTGGTGATGTGTATCAGGTAATCATGGGCGTCTGGATCGAATTCGAACTCACGCGCGAAATCGAGCAGCTTTCCATAAACCTCTTCGAAGTCCCATGCGTCTTCAAAATCCATGACGTGGGGGACGACCTCGGTCTCGGGTGAGACGTCGCGGATATCCTGCATCACGAATTCTGCGAGGCGGCGGTGATAGCTGCCGTGAATCAACACAAACCGATCCACCCGCAGGTCCTCCTGCATGCAGATGCTGACCGTGGGCCGCCACTTGTTCCAGCGTGACGGACCAAACTTTGCGGCATCGAGCGTTGAGCCGAGAAAACCAATGACAGTGGTGGGCTTCATGCTCTTGGTGATAAATTTTTATCATAAGCGATACAAGAGAATAGATTTCTCGCAACTTCACGATGTGTTGTTGAGAAGATCGAGTCTAAAGAATCGTATATATTTCAGCACACTATATGAAATTCGCAGCGCGCGGCTCAAAATTGGCACGCCTCATGCTCTATCCAAACCGTCGGGTAAGTCGAACACCCGGCGAGACGCGGGAAACGGGCGGCCGGAATGGGCCTACCGCCCAAAGCCCGATGAAGTTTCATGATGGAGTTGGACTATGGCCAACAAGACGCTTTTTTCCTCGGCGCTGGCGAAGTTCCTGCCGAGCACGGACACGGTCAACCAGGCAGGCGGTAACGCCTATGCCTATGGCCCCGAAGCCCTGCTCGCGCAGTTAGTCGCAACCGGCACGTTGTCGGACGGTTTCTACGCCGATGCGCAGGACCAGCTTGCCAAGGCGCTCGAAGCTGCCTGGGCGGTGGACGCTGAATGGGTAGCCAAGTGTGCGATCTATGCTCGCCAGTCGGGCGCGATGAAGGATATGCCAGCATTGCTGACTGCAGTGCTATCGATGTCCGATCCGGACCTGATGGTCCCGGTGTTCAAGCGCGTGATCGATAACGGTACCGTATGCTGCGCAACTTCGTGCAGATCATGCGTTCGGGCCAGACCGGGCGGACTTCGCTCGGTTCGCGGCCGAAGCGGCTGGTGCGTGAATGGCTGGAAAGTGCCTCGACCCGTCAGCTGATGCAGGCCGCAACGGGCAACGATCCTAGCCTCGCGGATATCGTCAAGATGGTTCACCCGGCTCCGGCTTCGGCCGAGCGGCGCGCCTTTTACGGCTGGCTGATCGGCAAGCCCTATGATGTCGCGGCGCTGCCGACGGAGATCGCCGAATTCGAGGCGTGGAAGGCGGACCGTTCGCGGCCCTTGCCCGATGTGCCCTTCGAATGGCTGACTGCCTTCGAGCTCACCGCAAAGCAGTGGGCTGTGTTGGCAGAGCGCATCGGGTGGCAGGCGTTGCGGATGAACCTCAATACTCTGGCGCGCAAGGGTGTGTTCCAGATCGACGGCGTGACCGAAATGGTCGCGGCACGGCTGGCCGATCCCGATGCCATCGCACGGGTCAAGCCGATGCCCTACCAGTTGATGACTGCACTGACCCAGGTCGGTGACGGCGTTCCGCTGGCGGTGCAGGCCGCTCTTGAAAAGGCGCTGGACCTGTCGCTTGCGAAGGTCCCGCTGCTTGAAGGCAATGCGGTGGTGTGTCCGGACGTGTCGGGCTCGATGGGCTCGCCCGCGACCGGTTACCGCAAGGGCGCGACTTCGGTCGTGCGCTGCATCGATGTCGCCGCGCTGGTTTCAGCCGCGATGCTGCGGAGCAATTCGCAGACCCGCGTGCTGCCGTTCGAAGTGGACGTGGTGAAGCTCAAGCTTGATCCCCAGGCGCGCGTGGCGGTGAATGCCGCAAAGCTGGCGGGGGTCGGCGGTGGCGGAACCAACGTCTCGGCCCCGCTTGCCTTGCTGAACCGCGAGAAGGCGATGGTCGATTGCGTAGTCATCGTCTCGGACAACGAGTCCTGGTTCGATGCGCCACGTCCGTGGTCCTATGGCGATGCTTCGGCGACGATGAAGGAGTGGAACAAGCTGAAGGCCCGCAACCCGGGCGCGAAGCTGATCTGCATCGACATCCAGCCTTACGGCTCGACGCAGGCGAAAACCCGCGAGGACATCATGAATGTCGGTGGTTTCAACGACGCGGTGTTCGACGCAATGGCACGTTTCGCCAACGGCGATGCGAAAGATTGGGTCGAGATCGTCAACGAAGTGAAGGTTTGAACAAGCGCTCAAGCAGCGACGCGATAGCGCAGGAAGGAGTATAAAGGTCACGGCGAATGCCGGAAGGACTACATCGACTTGTAATCGCCAGGTCGCGGGTTCGAATCCCGCCAGGTCCACCAACTATGGGCCTGTAGCTCAGCGGGTAGAGCAGGAACGTCTTTCCAAAACCTCGTCGCCGTGAACCTGAATACAAATCGCTGGCGGATGCCGGTGGGACTACATGGGTAGAGCGCCTTCGAAAGAAGTGAGGTCGGCGGTCCGAATCCGCCCCCGGGCAACCGGAGTAGCTCAGTAAAACGTCTCATCAATCACTCGCCGCCGGCACCCTGCGCTCACGCAGCGAAGCGATAGAGCAGAATTACATCAGCGCTGGCGAATGCCGGTCGGGACTACATCGGTAACCAGGCGGTTCGAACCCGCCCCCGCATGGCAACGTGCGGAGAAGTCTCGCCAAAACTTGTCGCCAGCACCTTGTGCTCAAGCAGCGAAGCGGTAGCACGAATAACATTAGGAGGTCGCCATGACCCAGACGACGTATGAATACAGGCAAGTGGAAGGCGGGTTGCCGATCAAGATGTGGACCCGCGGTGTTCCCGTTGACGACAAGGCGCGCGAGCAGCTGACCAAGGCAGCGAAGATGCCTTTCATCTTCAAGCATGTTGCGGCCATGCCCGACGTGCATGTGGGGATTGGTGCAACCGTGGGCTCAGTAATCCCGACCAAGGGTGCGGTGATCCCGGCTGCGGTCGGCGTTGACATTGGTTGCGGCATGATGGCTGCGCGGACCTCGCTGATGGCGAGCGACCTGCCGGATAATCTTGCGGGCATTCGCTCGGCGATCGAAGCTGCGGTTCCGCATGGCCGGTCTGCCGGTCGGCGTCGGGATAAGGGCTCTTGGGGCGATCCCCCCGCGTCTGTTGTGGACGCATGGGCTGGTCTCAAAGCGCGGTTTGATGCGCTGTGCGCCAAGTACCCGCGGCTCAAGAACACGAACAACCTCGTGCATCTGGGGACGCTGGGAACTGGCAACCACTTCATCGAGCTGTGCCTCGATACTGAGCAGCGCGTTTGGGTTATGCTCCACTCGGGCTCGCGCGGTGTGGGTAACGCGATCGGCACGTTTTTCATCGAACTGGCCAAGCAGGACATGCGCAAGTGGCATATCAACCTGCCTGATCAGGACCTCGCCTATTTCCCGGAAGGGACCGACCATTTCGACGACTATGTCGAAGCGGTCGAATGGGCGCAGGACTTCGCGGCGCTCAACCGGCGCGTGATGATAACGCATGTGCTCGATGCACTGCGCAGCCAGATCGCCAAGCCGTTCGATGCGACAAGCGAAGCGGTGAACTGCCATCACAACTATGTGACGCGCGAGAACCACTTCGGCGAAAACGTGCTCGTCACTCGGAAGGGTGCAGTGCGGGCGGCGAAGGGCACGATGGGCATCATCCCCGGATCGATGGGGGCGAAAAGCTTTATCGTGCGCGGGCTGGGCAATGCCGAAAGCTTCGACAGCTGCTCGCACGGCGCGGGGCGCGTCATGTCCCGGACCGAGGCTAAGAAGCTGGTGACGCTCGACGAACATATCGCCGATACCGCCGGTGTCGAATGCCGTAAGGACGAGGGCGTGATCGACGAAACGCCCAAGGCCTACAAGCCGATTGAAGCCGTGATGGCCGCGCAGGCCGATCTGGTTGAGATCGTCCATACCTTGAAACAGGTGGTGTGCGTGAAGGGTTAGTGCCCTTCACGCCGCTACCGTCAAGAGACCAAAGTAACTTCTATGCAGGATACACGAACCATCGCGCCCGATGTGCGCGCCGATATCGAAGCTCGTCTCGCCCGTGTGGCGAGCGAGGATGGCGTGCGCCTGCTGATGGCAGTGGAATCCGGTTCCCGCGCATGGGGTTTTCCTTCGCCTGACAGCGATTACGACGTGCGCTTTCTCTATATACGGCCTCGCCGTGACTATCTCGCGCTCAAGCCGGTCCGCGATGTGGTCGAACGGCCCATTGTCGATGAGATCGATCTGAACGGCTGGGATCTTCGCAAGGCGCTTGGCCTCATGCTCAAGCACAACGCAGTGCTGTCGGAGTGGATCGAAAGCCCGATCCGATACATTGCCGATGATCCGGTGGTGGAGCAGCTTGCAGCCCTTGCAAACCGCCACTTTAACCCTCGTGGGTACGCGTTGCATTACGCGAGCCTTGGCAAGGGTACAGTGGGACGCTGGCTTGGCCCGGACGGCGAGATCGCCGTGAAGCGCTATTTCTATGCGCTGCGAACGGCGCTGTCCGTTCGTGCGCTGCGCCTCGATCCGTCGAGGCGCCCGCCGATGAGCATGGTGCCGCTGATGCAGGCGGCTGACTTGGATCGGGTTCTGGTGGATCAGGTCGATGAACTGATCGCCCGAAAGGCGATAACCAAGGAAGCGGGAAACACCATCAGGCTGCCCGATATCGAGCGACTGGTAGTAAGTGAGCTCGAATGCGCTGGCGAAGTGCCAGAGCGCAAGGAGAACACGAACTTTGCGGAAGAGGCGGAAGCGCTCTTCATTGAATTGGTAGAGAGAGAATGATCACAATTGACGGCTCTGAAGGCGAAGGCGGTGGGCAGGTCTTGCGGTATTCCGCAGCCCTTTCGCTGCTGACCGGCGAGCCATTCACCATCCGGAACATTCGCGGGGGCAGGGCCAAGCCTGGCCTGATGCGACAGCATGTCACCGCGCTGGAAGCGGCCTGCGCCATCGGAGGAGCGGAATGCTCCGGGTTGGCAGTTGGTGCCAGTGAGCTGATCTTTCGGCCAGGGAGCGTCACGCCGGGCGAATACCATTTCGCCGTCGGCACCGCCGGTTCTACCGGCTTGGTCCTGCAGACCGTTCTGGTGCCGCTGATGCTGGCCGATGCGCCGTCACGGCTGGTGATCGAGGGAGGGACACATGCCTTGGCCGCGCCGCCTTTTGAGTTCCTCCAAAAAACGCTGCTGCCGGTCCTGGAGCGGATGGGACCACAGATTTCCATCACGCTCGAGCGTCACGGCTTCTTCCCGCGCGGCGGCGGGCGCATTGTCGTGGACATCGATCCAGCGCCGCTGCGCCCGATCGAATGCGTTGATCGCGGCGATTTCAAGGCTGGCAAGGTAGAAGCACTAGTTGCCGGAATTCCGTTCGACATCGCTGACCGCGAACTGAAGGCGGCGCGCAAGGTGCTGGCCGATTGGCCCGACGAGGTCTTCGCGCCTGTGCAACTCCCGGCTGAGAATGGCCCGGGGAATGCCCTGCTCATGGAAGCCGAATTCGAACATGTCACCGAAATCATGTCTGGCTTCGGCAAGCTTGGCATACCTGCGGAGCGCCTGGCAAAGACAGCGGCCAAGCGTATGGCGGGCTATCTGGCGTCGCAGGCCTTTGCCGGACCTTACCTCCAAGACCAGTTGCTGCTGCCCTTCGCAATGGCGGGCCGTGGAGCGTTCACCACAGTCAAGCTCAGTGAGCACACCCGCACCGCAGTGAACCTGATCGAACGATTTTCGGGGAGGGGTTTTCGCTTCTCGGAAACCGTCGATGGAGCACATCTTGCAGAGGTTTGCTGACCGGCGCGAATGGGGCCGATCGCAGTATGTTTGCTTAGGGATTAGGACAGCCTGTTTGCCGGATCGCTGGCCGACAACATCGCTTTGTTCGATGACGAGGTGGATATGGAGCGGGTGGTTGGCGCCGCTGTCGCTGCGTCCATTCACGAAGACATTGCCCGCATGCCGTTGCAATACGAATCCTTGATCGGCGATATGGGATCGACCCTGTCAGGTGGTCAGAAGCAGCGCGTCCTGCTTGCCCGGGCGCTTTACCGTGCGCCCAAGATCCTGCTGATGGACGAAGGCACGGCGCATCTCGATGCCCAGCACGAAGCAGTCGTGAACCAAGCGATTGCAGCGATGGGGATCACGCGGATTATTATCGCGCACCGGCAGGAGACGATTGCAGCCGCAGATCGGATTTTGGTGATGGAGGGCGGCAAGCTGGAGAGCGAATTTCCAAGGCGGGTGTTTAGGTTTTGGTGGCCTAGCTTCCCAGACTACCCCAGCCATTCTCCAGAAATTCAAGTGCGCATCCGGCCAAAGCGGCGGAGCCCATCGGGAGCGCCTTTTCATCGACATGCATGCGCGGGGAATGGATGGCGCAACACGCGCTCCAGTCTTCGCCTTCGGGCGCGACACCCAGGAAGAACATCGCGCCGGGCACTTTCTCAAGGACGTAAGAGAAGTCTTCCGCACCCATGATTGGGTTGGGCAGGTCGCGCCAAGCACCCTCTCCGCCGAGCGCGCGCGAAACCTTCGCGCCAAGAGTGACTGCACGCGGATCGCAGACCGTCACGGGAAAGCCTTGTTCAATCTCGCATTCAGCGCTCACTCCATAGGCAGCAGCGGTAGTCGCCGCGACCTCTGCAATAAGTTCATGCACCTTGGCCCGGTTTTCAGCTGTCAGCGTGCGCATCGTGCCGGCGACCATAGCTTCGTCAGGGATGACGTTGTGCGCCGTCCCAGTGTGGATCTGCGTCACCGTCACGACCACCGCGCTCGCCGCGTTAAAGCGGCGCGTGACCATCGCTTGCACCGCGCCAACAATGGCGGCGGCAGCGGGAACAGGATCAATGCAATCATGCGGCATCGAGGCATGACCGCCCTGACCCTTCACCGTGATCGTGAATTGATCGGCGGCAGCCATGAGCGGCCCCGCGCGTCCGCCAATCACGCCGAAGGGCGCGTTGGGCATGATATGGAGCGCGAAGGCCGCATCGGGCAGAGGGCGGTCGTCACCCCCGCCCAGCAAGCCATCGTCGAGCATAAAGCGCGCGCCGTGATAGCCTTCCTCACCCGGCTGGAACATGAAATCGACCTCGCCCGCGATCTCATCACGCCGCGCGTTCAAAAGCCGCGCTGCGCCCACCAGCATCGCAGTGTGGGTGTCATGCCCGCAGGCGTGCATGCGTCCGGGAATGGTCGAGGCGAAATCGAGCCCGGTTTTCTCGTCCATCGGCAGCGCATCCATATCGCCGCGCAGCAAAACGCGCTCTCGGCCCGCCGCTCCTGGCTTTGCGCCTTTGAGCGTCGCAATGGCGCCGGTGCAGGATGTGCCGATCCGCCATTCGAGGTCGATATCGGCCAAGGCCTCACGCACTTTAGCGAGCGTTTTGGGTGTCTCCAGACCGAGTTCGGGTTCAGCATGGATCGCGCGTCGCAACGTAACGATGTCGGGGGCGAGGTCGCGGGCGGCATCAAGGAGGGCAGTTTTGAGCATAAACGCACTGTAGCGCCGCTTTGTGGAAACGGAACAGCGCGAATTGCGCTCTCATTTGCTCCGACCCGCCCAATTGCGCCGTTCAGTCGCATTCGCGAGGCTTGCAAACGCAATATTGCCCCCGATGTAACGCTTCGCGCTGTCCGAGCGAAAAGCACAAATATGAGAAAATACTGGCAGTGTTAACGATGTTGCCGCTAGGAGCGCCCCATGGCCACCCCGATTTACGAATTCAGCCAAATGCCTCAGCAGGCTGCAGCGCGTGGCGCAGTGCGGCGGGCAGAGCGTGCGCGTGTGCCGGGACAGGCGCCGACCGTGGGCGTAATTTACAATCCGCGCAGCCACCGCAACAAGGGTGTGGATTTCGATTGCGGCGTATGCCCGCATGTCTTCATTGCGCAGCCGGGTAACCGCGATCAGCTGCCGCAAGCGCTGGCAAGCCTTGCCGAGCGCGGAATCGATTTGCTCGTCATCAATGGCGGCGATGGCACGGTTCGCGATGTTCTCACCTGTGGGCAAGCGATCTTCGGCGACGATTGGCCGCCGATTGCTGTGCTTCCCAAAGGCAAAACCAACGCCCTGACGGTTGATTTGGGAGTTCCGCTCAGCTGGTCGCTGCAAAATGCAATTGATGCGCTAGATGATGGAGGGATCACTCGCCGTCGCCCGATCAAGGTGACCGCACTTGATGGCCCGCGCTCGAGCGTGATGGGCTTTATCCTGGGTGGGGGCGCCTTCACACTCGCGACGCAATCGGGTCAGAGCGCGCACCGCCTCGGCGCCTTCAACTCGATGGCGGTCGGTGTGACCGTGTTCTGGGGCATGCTGCAAATGTTCCTGGGATCGCGCGGCAATGCGTGGCGCAGCGGAACCGAGATGGACATTCGCCTTGGTGCGAGCGGCGCTCCGATGGCGCATAGCGGCGTCGGTGATCCGAAGCGGCGGCAATTGCTGTTTGCGTCCACACTTGAGCGGCTCCCTGCGGGCCTCAAGCCTTTTGGAGCGCTAAAGAGCGGCCTGAAACTGCTGGCGATTGATCAGATCTCGCGCCGCACCACGGCGATCATGCCAGCGGTGGTGACCGGCATGATCACGCCCAAGAACCTGCGCGAGCGCGGCTATCACACGCTGAGCGCTTCGCGTTTTACGCTCGAAACGGCTGACCCGTTCATCCTTGATGGCGAAGCCTTCCCTGCGGGCAAGTACCGCGTCGAGCAGGGGCCAGAGCTGGAATTCGTAACCCCGTGAGTGAGCATGCGGCGGCGCCAGCGGCGCTTGCCGAGCGCATCGCAGCCCAATTGGCGGCTCCTGTAAGCGATGAGGTGCGCGCCTTTGCGGCGGCTCTGGGCGAAGCGGCAGGCGCGCGCGCCGTGCTCTTCTATGGATCGAACCTTCGCACCGGCTCACTTGAAGGCGTGCTCGACTTCTATGTCCTGGCACCCGGTGAGCAGGTCGAGAAGATCTGGCCACGCGTCAGCTATCACGAGCGAGCGGCCGGCGACATCACCTTGCGGGCAAAGGTGGCGACCATGTCATTGAAGGCTTTTGGGGAGGCCGCTGCCGGGGAGCTGCTCGATACGACGATCTGGGCGCGGTTTGTCCAGCCGAGCGCACTCGCATGGACCGGCGATAAGGCCGCGAAGAGTGACGTCACGACTGCGATTGCCGATGCTGCGAAGACGGCAGCGCGGCTGGCAGCTGCGCTAGGGCCAGAGAGCGGCACGGCTGAGGACTACTGGCGCGCGCTGTTCCAAGCGACGTACCGAGCAGAATTCCGCGTCGAAAAATCGGGGCGGGAGAATGATATTCTCGCCGTCAACGCGGGTCATTTCGCCGGATTGCTGCCGCTTGCCCTGGAGGCGCAGGGCATTGCCGTCTCGCGCGAAGGTGAGCGTTTGACGCCGCAGCTTCGCGATGCCGAGCGATCAAATATCAAGGACTGGTGGGCCAAACGGCGGCGCATGGGCAAGCCGCTCAACTTCGTGCGCTTGCTAAAGGCGAGCACCACCTTCGATGGCGCGACCCGCTATGCCGCATGGAAGATCGAGCGGCACACCGGAATGCCGGTTGAAGTCACGCCCTTTCGAGAGCGCCACCCAATTCTGGCCGCGCCCGGCGTGCTATTTCAGCTATGGCGTCACCGACGCCGCAAAGCTTAGCTGAAATACTTCATCTGCATGGAAATCTTGCTGACCCCGGCGCCCGCGTTGAAGCGAGTTTTGGTCACACTTGGCTTGCCGAGATTGAAGATATTGATCGAAGGGTTACGCGACATCGCGCCGCCATCTTCGCGGATGTCGGTCTTGCCATTGCCATTGGCGTCGTGGCGCACGGCAATCGCGTAGGAGCCGCTAGCCGGAACCGGCACACAGAAGGTCATCGTGCCCTGACGCGCAGGCACTTCGATGCGGTTGAGCCAGCGACCCGATTCCAGCCAATCGGCTTTGGTACCTTTGTAGACCTGCACGCGAACCTTGCCCGCAGAGCTCTTTACGCCGCTGACAGTAACGCGCACCGCCGGACCTTTGCCCGGCGCACATTTGCGCATGTCATTGCTGATCTTCTGGCGATATTCGCTTTGCGCTGTGGCGGGCGCCGCGAGCGTAAACGCGCCAGCAGCAGCCAGCCCAATCGCGCCCAATCCTGTGAAAAGTGCTTTCATCACGTCCTCAAAAAATCTCATCGGGCAGGAAAATTGCCTGATCCGACCACCGATCGTGTGGTCGATCAAAGCATGCGCCCCTCAAATATGCTCACCATATGGCATTGGCGCGCTGAATTTTGGCTGAATTTGCGAATTTGGCTGCGTTCAGACTGCCAAACGGCTCGGTTTGGCCCGCAATCGGTTCGACTACCGTGGAAAAGGCTGCGCGCGTGGTTGTGAGGCGATTCGCTCGCCCTTACGTCCTGAAAAAACGCGCCCCTGCTCCAAATTGAACAGCAGAGCGCCAGGCAACGGACCGACAATGGCTGCACCGCTGATTTCCCCTCTATTCTTTCGGCTGATTTCTCGCAGCTTGGCGCAGAAGTGCGCGCCGTCGATGCAGCCGGTGCGGACTGGATTCACATTGATGTGATGGACGGGCATTACGTACCGAATATCACCATCGGGCCGGATGTGGTGAAGGCGCTGCGTCCGCACACAGAGAAGACGTTCGATGTGCACCTGATGATTGCGCCGGTCGACCCCTATCTCGAGGCGTTTGCCGATGCGGGGGCGGATATCATCACCGTACACCCGGAGGCCGGGCCGCATTGTCACCGCACGCTGCAAGCGATCAGATCGCTCGGCAAGAAAGCGGGCGTGGTGCTGAACCCCGGCACACCGGTCGAGGCGCTCGATAATCTGATCGACCTTGCCGACCTGGTTCTGGTGATGAGCGTCAATCCCGGCTTTGGCGGGCAGAGCTTCATCCACTCGCAGCTCAAGAAGATCGAGCGAATTCGCGCGATGATCGAGCAAACCGGGCGCGACATTCACTTGGAAGTGGATGGCGGGGTGAATCCTGAGACCGCGCGGCTGTGCGTGGATGCGGGCGCGGATGTGCTGGTGGCTGGTTCTGCGACCTTTAAGGGCGGTCCGGATCATTATGCGGCGAATATTGCCGCGCTGAAGGGTGAGGGGTGATGGACTCGCTGTTTCGCGAAACAGACAATGAACGAGAGCTTCAAGCGGACGGACAATCGGGAGAGGTCGTCACCGATGACCGGCAGGAAAGTCTCGCGATTCCGCTCGCGCACACAGATACGCAGCCTGTCACCAGAGCGGAGCCTGCCTATGGCGAGACGCCAGCGCCGCTAGCCGCTGACCGCGCACTTGCGCTCACCGATGTCATCGCGCCGCGCGCCAATTTCGGCGAGGCCATGCTGCGCTTTGCCTATGGTCTGGGAATCTCGGGCCATGCGCTGTCATCGCCGTTCAGCCGCCCGCCTAAAACACGGGTGCTGGCAACGGTTGAAAGCCCGCTCAAGGGTGACCGGATGGCAGGTGTGGCCCTGCGCGCAGGGCACTTCCTCATCAACGGCGCAAAGCTGCCGATCGCCAAGGTCGAGTTCGACAGCTCGGCCAAGCTTGGGCCGGTGTTTGATCGCATGGTCCACGGCTTTGGCTGGCTGCGCGATCTGGCCGCGAGCGCGCCGCGCGAGGACTGCGTGCCTGTGGCAGAACGGATTACTGCCGCATGGCTCAAATCCTGTCCGCAGCAGGGTAAGGGGCGCGCATGGGATGTCGAACTAACCGGTCAGCGCCTACTTGCGTGGATGGTCCACGCGCCATTGGTGCTCGCGGGCAATGATCCGGCGCTGAAATCGCAATTGCTCGTCACCATTGAAGACACCGCGCGCTGGCTCGACAAAAAGGTGTCGCGCGTCAGCGCTCAGGGAGAGCTGGGGCGTGTTGCTGGTTGGTGCGCGATCACCGCAGCAGGGCTGTTGCTGCCGGAAGGCAAGCCGCGCCGCCTCTATGGCGAGGCAGGGCTGATCCGTGCGCTTGGCGATCTGGTGGCCGAAGATGGCGGTGTGCTGTCGCGCTGCCCCGATGCGCAAATGCTTGCGCTCGCGCTGCTGACCGATCTGATCGCGTGCTATGAAGCGACCGAAGTCGAAGCGCCGCAAGCCTTGAGCGTAATGCGCGAACTGCTTGTTCCGCCGCTCTTGAGCCTGCGCCATGGAGATGGCGGACTGGGCAATTGGCAGGGCAATGGCGCGATTTCTGCAGACCGTGTGTCGGCCTTGATCGAGGCGACTGGAGTGCGCGCAAGGCCGCTCGCTGATGTCAACAATTGGGGTTTTCACCGCCTGCGCGGATCGCAGACGATTGTGCAGTTTGACGCTGCGCCGCCGCCGCGTGCGCGCCATGCCCGCACGGGCTGTGCATCGACGCTGGCGTTTGAGATGTCGGACGGGCCGCAGCGCCTGATCGTCAATTGCGGCGGGTCTGCGCTCGCGGGCGGACAGATTCCAGCGCATATCCGCGAAGGGCTGCGCGCCACCGCTGCGCACTCGACCCTGGTGCTCAACGATGCAAATTCGACCGCGGTCAATCTCCACGGCAAGCTTGGCAAAGGGGCGGAACTGGTCGAGGTCGAGCGCCGCGTGATCGGCGAGGCGGGCACGGGCGCGTTCGTGATAGAGGCGAGCCATGATGGCTATGCCCAGCGCTTTGGCCTGACGCATCGCCGAACGCTGGCTTTGCGCAAGGATGGCAGCGAGCTTTCGGGCCAGGACATTCTGCTTCCCGCTGCCCGCAAAGGCAAACGCGGCAAGATCGCATTCGCGATCCGGTTCCATCTTGGACGCGGAGTCGAAGTGCATCTGTCCGAGGACAAGAAGGGCGCGAGCCTGCTGTTGCCGGGTGGCGGCTTGTGGCAATTCCGCATGCGCGGCGATCGGTCCGGCAACGACAGCGCAACGCTATCCTGCGAAGACAGCCTATGGGTTGATGGCGCGGGAATGCCGCATGCAACCGAGCAATTGGTAATCGAAGGTATGACATCGCGCGGCGGGGGCGAATTTGCCTGGCTGCTCAAGAAAATGGGGTAAGCCCCAAGGGATTTGCACAGATGAGTGATTTGGCGATCAAGCGGGCGCTGCTTTCGGTGTCCGACAAGAGCGGTTTGGCGGAATTGGGCAAGGCGCTTGCCGCGCGTGGGGTAGAGCTGGTCAGCACCGGCGGCACTGCCAAGGCGCTCCGCGATGCGGGGCTGGAAGTTCGCGATGTGTCGGAACTTACGGGCTTTCCTGAAATGATGGACGGGCGGGTGAAGACGCTGCACCCTAAAGTTCACGGCGGCCTGCTAGCGCTGCGCGATAACGACGATCACGTCGCCTCGATGACCGAGCACGAAATTGGCGCGATCGATCTGGTCGTAGTCAATCTCTACCCGTTCGAAGCTACGGTCGCGAAGGGCGCGAGCCGCGAAGAGATTATCGAGAATATTGATATTGGCGGGCCTTCGATGGTGCGTTCGGCGGCGAAGAACCACGGCTTTGTTACGATCATGACCGACGCATCTGACTATACCGAGCTGCTCGAAGAGCTGGACGCCAATGATGGCGCGACCAGCCAGGCCTTCCGCATCCGCATGGCGGGCAAGGCTTATGCGCGCACCGCCGCTTATGACAGCGCGATTGCGAACTGGTTTGCCTTTGGCGATGCCTTCACCAACCCACTCGGGCCCGAAGCGCTCAATGCCACGCCGTTCACTGACACTATGCCGCTCGCATTCAAGCGCTCGGACACTTTGCGCTATGGCGAGAACCCGCATCAGTCCGCAGCGGTCTATGTGCCGCAATCGGTCGGGGCGGCAGGTGTACCGCAGGCCGAACAATTGCAGGGCAAGGCGCTCAGCTACAACAATTTGAACGATGCCGATGCGGCGCTCGAACTCGTCGCCGAGTTTGCAGGCCAGGACCCTGCGGTGGTGATCGTGAAGCATGCCAACCCGTGCGGCGTGGCGCAGGCGAACACGCTTTCCGAAGCGTGGGATGCGGCGCTCAAATGCGACAGCGTCTCGGCCTTTGGCGGGATCGTGGCGGTCAACACTGAGCTCGACGCGGCCACTGCCGAGCAGATCGCGAGCATCTTCACCGAAGTGATTATCGCGCCGAAAGTGAGCGAGGATGCGCGTGCAATCTTTGCCAAGAAGAAGAACTTGCGCGTGCTTGAATGCGGCACTCTGCCCGATCCGCGCCGCGGCGGCTTCTTTATGAAAACGATTGCGGGCGGCATGCTGATCCAGGGCCGCGACAATGGTGCGGTTGTGCGTGATGACCTTAAGGTGGTGACCAAGCGCGAGCCTACGGAACAGGAGCTTAGAGACTGCCTGTTCGCATGGACTGTTGCGCGGCATGTGAAATCGAACGCGATTGTCTATGCAAAAGATGGTGCAACCGCCGGGATCGGCGCGGGCCAGATGAACCGTCGCGATTCGGCGCGCATTGCTGCGATTAAGGCAGCTGAAGCGGCGGAGACATACGAATGGGCTGAGCCGCGCACCGTCGGCAGCGCGGTTGCTTCCGATGCGTTCTTCCCCTTCGCCGATGGTCTGATCTCTGCGGCAGAGGCAGGCGCAACGGCAGTGATTCAACCGGGCGGATCGATCCGCGACGAGGAAGTGATTGCGGCGGCGGATGAAGCGGGCCTCGCCATGGTCTTCACCGGTATGCGGCATTTCAGGCATTAGCATTTTTCGCAGCCCATCCGGGCTGCGATTTCCTCGCTCACGCGACCTGAAGGTCGCATCGCTGCGGGCGGGGGCAAGCCCCTTGCGGACCCTAACGGGTCCGAACCATTCCAAGCCATCTGAGTTAGTCGCGGAGCACGGTCAGCGCAGCTGACCGCAAGCCTGACTAGGCGCCCGCAGGCGATCCGTAGCGAAGCGGAGGAGTATCGCAGAGGATAAAGACGCGGATGCGTCTTTTCGCGATCCAAAACGTAACTTTTCGCGACTTTCAAACGAAACACAATCTGACTGCGCCGTTCACCACTTCGAAAGCGGTTGGCGTTAATAAGCCTGGTAAAGAGACACTAGACATCACGAGTACGCCCCATGGGACTGTTCAAATCTGACCTCTATCGCAATTTCGCCATCGGTTTTGCCGTGGGCGCTGCTGTCGTCGGATGGAACGCGTCGGGTGGATGGGAAGGCGAATTCGCCACCCCTGCTAAAGCGGTACGAGATGCCGGTGTTTGAAACCGTCGAGCCCACCAGCGAGTTCATCATCGCCGCTGATTAAGCTGGGGCTTGCTGACACTCCTAAACCCGACATCTGGCGAAACCCGCGCGAGCCGACTATATGGCTCGCATGGCGAGCGCACATAACGATCACACCCATCACGAACATTCCGGCGACGATTTGATCGCAGCTGCCCGCGCGGCTCTGACCGAAGCGGGCGAGCAATGGACCGGCATGCGCGAATCCGTCTTTGCCGAACTCGCGCGGCACGAACGCCCGGCTTCGGCCTATGACATTGCCGACAATCTTTCAGCAGCGCGCGGAAAAAGGGTTGCGCCTAACAGCGTCTATCGCATCCTCGACCTGTTCGTGAGCAACAATCTCGCGCTGCGGGTCGAAAGCTCCAACGCCTATCTCGCCAACACCCATCCAGGCTGCGCGCATGACTGCATCTTCCTCGTCTGCGACGAATGCGGCGATGCGGTGCATGTCGATGATGACGAGGTGAGCCGCACCGTGCGCCGGATTGCCAGCGACCAGTCGTTTCAGGCGCGCCGACCCGTGCTGGAGATTCGCGGATTGTGCCGCGCTTGCACCTAAGCGCGCTTTGCAAGCGACAATGCCCCAGGCCGGTTTGGCTTGCATTACACGCATCTTTTGTCGACAAGCCGTGCTTCACGAGCGACGAAACGTTCATCGACAGTTTTGTTTTTGAGGTGTAAGGCCTCTGTCATGACAACAAAGCCTGACACTCCACTGCTCGACACTGTCAACAATCCCGCACAACTTCGGGAGCTTAAGACCGAGCAACTCCGGCAACTCTCCGATGAATTGCGCGCAGAGATGATCGACGCGGTCAGTGTATCAGGCGGGCATTTGGGATCAGGACTCGGCGTGGTCGAGCTGACGGTGGCAATCCATTACGTCTTCAACACGCCAGATGACAAACTCATCTGGGACGTCGGCCACCAGTGCTATCCGCACAAAATCCTGACCGAGCGGCGTGACCGCATTCGCACGCTTCGCAGCGGCGGCGGGCTGTCCGGCTTCACAAAGAGAGCCGAGAGCGAATACGATCCGTTCGGTGCGGCGCACTCCTCGACCTCAATCTCCGCTGCGCTCGGCTTTGCGATGGCGAACAAGCTCAATGATCAGCCCGGTCGTGGGATCGCGGTGATCGGCGACGGGGCGATGAGCGCCGGCATGGCCTATGAGGCGATGAACAACGCGGCCCAGGCGGGCAACCGGTTGGTCGTGATCCTCAACGACAACGATATGTCGATTGCGCCGCCGGTGGGCGGGCTGTCGGCCTATCTCGCCCGTATGGTCTCTTCGAGCGAGTATCTCGGCCTGCGCAGCCTCGCCTCAAAAGCGGTCAAGAAGATGAGCCGCCGGATGCACGAAGGCATTCGCAAGGCCGAAGAGTATACCCGCGGCATGGTCACCGGCGGGACGCTCTTTGAAGAGCTCGGCTTCTATTATGTCGGCCCGATCGACGGCCACAATCTCGACCACCTGATCCCGGTGCTCGAGAACGTGCGCGACACATCGGAAGGTCCGGTGCTGATCCATGTCGTCACCACCAAGGGCAAGGGCTACAAATACGCTGAGGAAAGCGCCGACAAATATCACGGCGTGCCCAAATTCGATGTCATCACCGGCGAGAAGAAGAAGGGCGCGAGCGGACCGCCCGCCTATCAGAACGTGTTCGGGGACACGCTCGCCGACCTTGCCGAAACCGACAAGCGCATCTGCGCGATCACCGCCGCGATGCCATCGGGCACGGGCATTGATCGGTTCGCACAGCGTCATCCCGAGCGCAGCTTCGACGTGGGAATTGCCGAGCAGCACGGCGTGACCTTTGCCGCTGGCCTCGCCGCGCAGGGTATGCGTCCGTTTGCTGCGATTTACTCGACTTTCCTGCAGCGCGCCTATGACCAGGTGGTCCATGACGTCGCGATCCAGAATCTGCCGGTGCGTTTCGCGATTGACCGCGCGGGGCTGGTCGGTGCGGATGGCTGCACGCACGCCGGTGCATTCGACATCACCTATCTCGCCACTCTGCCAAACATGGTCGTGATGGCGGCAGCGGACGAAGCTGAGCTCGCCCACATGACCTACACCGCCGCGGAATATGACGAGGGCCCGATTGCTTTCCGGTACCCGCGTGGATCAGGCGTGGGCGTGCCGATGCCCGAGACGCTGGAAAAACTCGAAATCGGCAAGGGCCGGATCGTTCGTGAGGGCAGCAAGGTCGCGATCCTCTCGCTCGGCGCGCGGCTCGAAGAGGCCAAGAAAGCAGCGGACACGCTCGAGGCCAAAGGGCTGTCGACCACCATCGCCGATATGCGCTTTGCCAAGCCGCTGGACGAAGATCTGATTGCGAAGCTGATGCGCACGCATGAAGTTGTCGTCACGATCGAGGAAGGCGCGATTGGCGGGCTGGGCGCGCACGTGCTGACCTATGCCAGCGATGAAGGTCTGACAGACGGCGACAGCGGTAGCGCGCTCAAAGTGCGCACGATGCGTCTGCCCGATGCGTTCCAGGATCAGGATTCGCCCGACAAGCAATATGAGGAAGCGGGCCTCACCGCGCCGCATATTGTCGATACGGTGCTGAAGGCGCTGAAGCACAATTCAGCGGGCGTTGCCGAGGACGCGCGGGCTTAAGGTTTTAAATTGGCATCGGCCCCAGAGATAAAATCCCTTGCTTTAATGCCCTTGCTCATAGTGCTTGGATGCACGACATATCCAGCGGCGCAAGTGGCGCCGAGTGAACTATCAGCGGGTTACCCCGTCTTCATTGGGGAGAATCAAGACAAGTGTACTTTTCATGTCCAAGACATGATCCTTGAGGGCAGGGGTCTTGCAGAATGGATGGACAATCTTCCCGATAAATCACGCCAGATCGATTTAGTTATGCAAGTTGAGCGTAAATCGTGTGTTGATCGAGCGGCGAGGATCGTGCGTGCTGCGGGTTTCCAAAGCGTTTTTCTCCGTCAACTAGGCGACGCAAATTACCCGACCGGGCTTCCTCCGCGCTAAAAGCCTAAGTCCGGGGTGACGAACTGGGAGTGGCGGAGAAACGCAGTTTCCTACGTCGCCGTGCGCTGCCAATATCGCACCGCCATGACAGCTATGCACAAACTCTCTCCGGCTTTGACAAGTGTCACCACAGCTCTTTTTGGCGACAACCCATTGAAGAACGCAAATAAATCAGCAACGACCGAAGGTGACACGGTGTCACCTCTGTCACCCTCGTTGCGCTGTCCGGGCGCTTTCGCCTAAGGCCCAACAGCGAGATCATTTGAGGAACCCTGATGCCCTTGCTCAAAATCACCCGCGATGGCCCTATAACCACGCTCACAATCGATCGGGCCGAGACGATGAACCCGCTCGGAGCGCCGGGTGACGGAGACGAATTCCGCTCCGTTTGCGATGCCATAAACCGCGATATGGAATCCCGCTGCGTCATCCTGACCGGCGCGGGGCGGGCCTTCTCCGCGGGCGGCGATATCAAGGCGATGCAGAACAAGTCCGGCACGTTCGGCGGCTCCGCGCCTGCAATTTCAGACGGCTACCGCGACAACATCCACCTGATGCTGCGCGCGCTTCACGGTCTGCGCGTGCCCGTGATCGCGGCGGTCAACGGCCCGGCCATCGGCCTTGGCTGCGATGTCGCGTGCCTCGCCGATATGCGGATCGCCAGCAGCAAAGCGAAGTTCGGCGTTACCTTCCTCAAGCTCGGCATTATCCCCGGCGATGGCGGCACGTGGATCCTGCCGCGCGTCATCGGACAGGCCCGCGCAGCCGAGCTCTTCTACACCGGTGATGTGATCGACGCAGCGACCGCGCTCGAATGGGGCCTCGTCAGCCGCGTGGCCGAACCCGAGGCGCTGATGGACGAGGCGAAGGCGCTCGCCGCCAAAGTCGCTGCCATGCCGCCGCACGCACTGCGCCACGCCAAAATGCTGCTGCGCCAAGGCCAACAGGTGAGCTATGACAGCGCGCTCGAAATGGCAGCGAACACGCAGGCGCTGATGCACACGACCGAGGATCACGCCGAGGGCATTGCGGCGCTCATTGAAAAGCGCTCACCCGAATTCAGAGGCGAGTAGAGCCATCACCGCGATCCTGATCCGTATTCTGGTGTTCGTTGCGGTCGCTTATCTGGCGATCATCGTGCTGCTGTGGGCACTGCAATCGCGCATGCTCTATCCCGCGCCTCAAGAAGCCGCGCCGCTGACACCCGGCTATGCCGAAGTGCAATTGCAGACCGAAGACGGCCTTTCCTTGCGCGCCTTCTATCGCGCGGCGGCAGAGGATCAGAAAACCGTGGTGTATTTTCACGGCAATGGGGGGTCCTTGGTCGGAGCAAGCGTGTCCAACGCGGCCTTGGTCGATCGCGGCATCGGCGCGCTGCTGGTCGAATATCGCGGCTATGGCGGCAATCCGGGCGAGCCATCGGAACAGGGGCTCTACATGGATGGCGAAGCGGCGATGGATTGGCTCGCAGCTGAAGGGATCGCGCCCGCTCAAACCGTCATCATTGGCAATTCGATCGGCGGCGGGGTCGCCAAAGAGATGGCGGTGCGGCACAAGGCAGCGGGACTGATCCTCGTCTCACCCTTCACTTCGCTGCCCGATGCAGCGGCGTCCAATCTGTGGTGGCTGCCTGCGCGCAGTCTGGTGCGCGATCAATATCGCAATGCTGAGAAGATCGTGCGACTTGATCTGCCGGTTCTGGTCCAACACGGCACGAACGATAACCTCATCCCCGATAGCCAAGGTCGGCGGTTGGCCGAATTGGCGCCGTCAGGCGAATTTCAATCCTTTGAAGGGATCGGGCATGAGCTTTCCTTCGTGCGCTCCTCGGGCGAGGCCCGCGCCAACTGGATCGCTCAATTGCCGTAGACTAGTGGCCTAGAAATAGCGCCAGAAGCCGGCGGGAATATCGCCCAGCGGCATGTGCAGCCAGCTAAGCCCTGCGAACAGCACCAGCCCGACAATCCACGGCACCGCGCCAGCCGAAAACAGCTTGCCCCACCGCGGTCGAAAGCTCGTATGCCGCTCCCATTCCTGCCACGCATCGCCCATCAAGACGCGCTTCTTGCGGTCCTGCATATGTGCACCGACCAGCGCGAGGAAACCCATGGCGAGCGCGGTGATTGTCGTTCGCCAGCTCCACCACAAGACGATGTGCGATAGCGCCCACAGCGCAAAGCCCCACATCATCGGGTGCCGCGTGACGAGGAACACGCCCTTCGGCTCAGCGCGCGCCATATCGTCGGAGCCGGGCAAGCCGAGCGCCGGATTGCCAAATACCGAGCCTGCGAAGAGGACCAGCGCCGGGATCGTCAGCACTGTCGCGATGATCCAACCAATCTCACCCGATCCGCCAAGATCAGCGGCGGGCGCAGCGGTGAACGCGAAGTAGATCCATGCGAAGGTCGCGATGCTCACCAGCGAGTAGACGACCTGAAAGCCCATATCGCCGAACGCCTTGACCATGCTGGCGCGCAGCGGGTGCGACATCAAAAAATGCGTGCCGACAAAGGCAATATTGGCAAGGACCAGTTCGATGAGCGCGTCGTCCATGAAGCAGGCTCTATCATTCCTCCGCGCTGTCGGACAAGCCGTCTGCGCTGCGCAAGATTATGGGACGCTCTCGGACGGAATGCCTGTCGGTATGATTGTCGCCTGTGCGGTCGCCACGTGAAGCGTTTTCTCGCCACCTTCAGCCCACACATCCGCTCGCACGACGACCTGACGCTTGCCCGGCTTGATAACCTGCCCCTTGGCCCGCAGCATGGTTCCCATCGCGGGCCGGAGGAAGTTGACCGTGTAGCTTCCTGTGACCACGTCCCCAGCGACCGAAGCCCCCGCCCAGGCGCAGGCATTGTCTGCCATCAGGCCGACAATCGCACCGTGGGCAAATCCGTGATGCTGGGTCATCTCGGGGCGCAGGTTGAGGGTGAGTTCGCTCTCCCCCTGCCAGACCGTGATCGGCTCCACTTCCAGCCAATTGCTGAAGCCCGATTTCTTGACTGCGACCGCCTTCATATAGGCGATTGCCGCATCGGGGCTGTCAAAACGACTCCGGCTCATGAGCATTCTCCAGATTAAGTCTGCAATACAGATGTAATGGCACTTGCCAGAGCGTTGCACAAGTCTGATAAACAGACCAAGAGAGATTGAGGCCGATGAAAACCTACCAACCATCCCGAGCGCCTTGCCCGATAGGGCGCGCATCACGCCTGCTCGGCGACCGGTGGATCTTGCTGATCCTGCGAGAGGCGTTTCTCGGCGCAGATCGGTTCGAGCAGTTCATCGACCGGCTCGATATCAATCGTGCAGCGCTGACCTCGCGCCTAGCGATCCTGCAGGAAGCCGGACTGATGCTCCGCGACCCACCAGAGGGCCGCCGCGCGCGCTACACCTTGACCGAAAGCGCGCGCGCATTGGTGCCGCTCTATGAAGAAATGGCGAAATGGGGCGCGCGACACCTATTTGAAGATGGCGAAGCGCCCGCGCAGTGGCCGGGATGATCTGGCGTGCTGGGGAGAGCGAGCGATTGCGCCGCTTCACTCTCCAATGCCGAATAGCTCCACTTTGAAGATCAACGTGGCATTGCCGGGGATGATGGGCGGACGTCCCTCCGGCCCGTAAGCCATATCGAGCCGGAATCGCGATTTCGATCGTCTCGCCCACACCCATTTGCGGGATCGCCGCCTGCCATCCGGGGATCAAGCGCCCGAGCGGGAAGGTCGATGGCTCGCCGCGCTCATAGGAGCTGTCGAACACTGTCCCGTCGATTAGCTTGCCTTCGTAATGGATGGTGATGTCGTCCGCGACCGTCGGGCGTTCCTGCGATCCGGTGTATGCGAGCCAGCGCCAGCGGATGCCGCCATCGAGATAGCGCCAGCCCTCGCTCGCCTTCAGTCCTAGCAGATAGGTCTGCTGTTGGCTGTGCCACGCCATGCTTTGCGCGTTTGGATCGGAAGCTGGCTCAGCCGCTTCATCCTGCGCTGCGAGGGGTGTCGCGAATGCCAGCGCGGCGGTGACGCAGAGAAGCGTGCCCCTCACCAATCATACGCCTTGGGCAGGTCGCTTTCGTCGAGGTCGCGGTAGCGCTCGGCAAGGCGCGACTGGTGGTTGTCGAGCGGTTGTTCCACACCGTCAATAAAGACGCGGGTCGGGACAGAGCTAACCTCCAGCGGATCGCCATCCCAGATCACCACATCACCAGCAGCGCCGGGTTTAAGCACCCCGAACTTGCCGCCGTGGCCCGCGATTTCTGCGGGGATGGAGCTGATTGTGGCGAGTGCCTGACCCCAGGAAAGCCCGCTCGCACCAGGAAGCTTGCCCAGCGCGACAAGATTGCCCGCGAACTGCGCAGCGCTGCGCGGATGGCCATCGGTCGTTCCCGACATGCGCCCGATCGCGACCTTGACCCCTGCCGCCTTCATCCGGCTAGACATTGGACTGCGTCGCGCCCAATTGCTCAAAGCTGGCGGGCAGGTCATCGAGCGCATCGGCGATCACTGGCACACCGGCTGCTGCGATATCGCTTGCCACGAGCCACCCTTCGCTCGCGCCGACCAGCACCATATCGAGGCGCGGATAGACCCGCTTGAGCCCCAGCACATTGCGGATATCGGCGGCACGCTCAGCCTTCACATAAAGCTTTTGCGTGCCACGAATGACCGGGACCAGAGCCTGCGCATCGGCCCGGGTAAGCAAGGCCTCTTCGCCTTCCCAGTCGCCTGCCGCAAAGGCGCGCGCCTCGCGCAGGGCATTGGCAAGCTCGACATAGGCGGCGGTCCGGCTGCCACCCGAAAGGCGCGCGCCGGTTTCGCCGAGGTCGACCATCTGGAATGCCTTGGCGCTCATCACTGCATTGGGATCATCGCCAAGGTCGATCACTGCGCCTTGCCCGGCGAACAGGAAGTCACCGTGCGAGGGTGTGACGAGCGCGCGGGTGATCCCGCCTGCGCGGCTCACCTTCACATGTTGGGATTGCGGGTTGATCGCAGGCGCGACATCGAGCGCGGCGTTGAAGCGCGAATCCCCTGCCGATTTGTCGTTGCTCGCGCTCACCGCGCCCACGTCATACAGGCCAAGGTCTGTCACGGCAGAGACGATCCCCGGTGTCACCCATGCGCCCCCTGCGTCGATAAGGGTGTCGGTTTCGAAGGTGCGGTCTTGCGCGTCACCCGCGTAAACGACCTTGCCATTGTCGATCACGACGGCGCCGCTTTCGATTGGCTCGCTGCCATCGCCAAGCGCGATTTTGGCGTTGTAGATGATCACATCCTGCGCAGCGGCAGGAGCGGTGAGGACGGCGGTAACAATAGCTGCGCTTGCGAGAAGAGACTTTCTCATTTCACGTCTCCTTCACCCGGTTGGCCGAGCTCGAAATCGCTCACCGGCCTGCGTTTGCGGTCCATCGCATCATAAAGCAGCGCGCCATCGACCCAGACTTTTTCCGGTACCGCGAATAGACGCTTAGCGGGTCGCCGTTCCACAAGACAACATCCGCCATTTTTCCGGCCTCAAGGCTGCCGGTCATATCGTCGATACCCATCGCCTTGGCGGCATTCAGAGTGATCCAGCTGATCACGGTCGCATCGTCGATGTCGACGCCCATGCGCTTGCCTGCGGCCTGAGCCTTGGCAGCCTCTTGATTGAGGCGCTGGATCGAGTTTTCATCATCGGAGTGGATGACGACGCAGGCGCCCTCGCGTTGCAAATAGGCGGCGTTTTGCGGAATGCCGTCATAGCTTTCCATCTTGAAGCCATACCAATCGGCCCAGATCGCGCTGCACACTTCGTTTTCGCGCAGCAGATCGCCGATCTTGTAGGCCTCGACTGCGTGGTGGAAAGTGCTGACTTTGTAGCCCATTTCCTTGGCCATATCCATCACCAGCGCCATCTCGTCCGCGCGGTAGCAATGGTTGTGAACGAGGATATCGCCGTTGAGCACGCCGACCAAAGTCTCCTTGCCAAGGTCGCGTTTGGGATCGTCCTGCTCGGCATAGGCAATCGCGTCGAGCCAGGTCTGACGATTGACCGCAAAGTTGCCCATCCGGGTCGAAGGCTTGCGCCCGCGCCCGCCATAAACGCGCTTCGGATTTTCGCCGCAGGCCATCTTGAAACCGTAAGGTGCGCCGGGGAACTTCATGCCCTGCACCGTGCGGCTCGGCACGTTCTTTAGCGTGACCGCGCGGCCGCCCATCAGGTTGGCAGAGCCGGGCAGGATTTGCAGCGATGTGATCCCGCCATTGGCCATCGCGCGGCTGAAGCCGGGGTCTTGCGGCCAGACCGAATGCTCGGTCCACACGTCGGGAGTGGTTGGTGCGGTGGCTTCATTTCCGTCGCTATGCGCTGGTACCGAAGGGGACGGGTAGTCGCCAAGGTGCGAGTGAATGTCGATCACACCGGGCGTCACATATTTGCCCGAGCCGTCGATCACTTGATAACCGTCGGTTGCAGTGTCGCTGCTGCCAATCGCGACGACTTTGCCATCGCGAAACAGCACCGTGCCATTGTCGATGCGCCTGCCCGCGCCATCAAAGACGGTCGCGCCGACCAGCGCGGTGGCTGCGCCGGGATAGGGCCGATAAGTCGAAGGGAAGGGAACGTTGCCGTCTTCGCCGAGAAAGCCCCCCGCGTCTCATCTGACGAAGAGGCGGATTTGACCGAATTGTCACCCGCCCCCGTCGCCGTGGAGCATGCGGCAAGCGCGAGCGCGCTCCCCAATCCTGTAAGAAGCGCTTTTGCTCGCGTCATATGTGCCATTCCTTCGTGTGTTACTCGGCTGGACGGGTGGCAGGGTGCACGCCTGCCTCTTGGGGTTCGAGACCTGCTTCGGCTGCGCCTTCAAGGCCTTCGTCGTCGGTCAGCGTATCAAGGTGCATGAGTTTCTTGATCAGCGGGCTGATGACCAGCACGCCGACACCGACGCCGACTGCTACCCAGCCCACTGTCGAGTAGACGTCCAGCACCACCTGCTTGCCCGCTTCCTCGCCCACGCCTTCAGCGCCGGTTGCAGCTGCAATCAGGCCCGCTGCAAAGTTGCCGGTGGCCGAGGCAAAGAACCACGTTCCCATTATCAGCGACGCCATGTGCGCTGGAGCCAATCGGTTCATGGCCGAGAGGCCCACTGGCGACAGGCAAAGCTCACCGGTCGTGTGGAGCAGGTAGATCAGGAAGATGAAGATCACCGGCGTTGGCACGTCGATGCCGACCGAATTCGCGCCCCAAACGAGAACGAGGAATCCGAGGCCGACTTGCACCACGCCCAAGCCAAACTTGAACGGCGATGAAGGCTCCATGCCTTTGCGCCCGAGCCATGTCCACGCGGTCGCGAAGACTGGGGCGAGCAGGATGATGTAGATCGCGTTGATCGACTGGAAGGTCGATGCGGGGACGCCGCCGCGATCAACATGGCGATCGGTGAACAGGTTCAGCGATGATCCCGCCTGTTCAAACAATGCCCAGAAGATGATCGAAGTCAGAATTAGGAACATCGCCGCGAATATCCGGTCGCGGTCTTCAGGCTCAAGCTTCAGCACAGCGGTTCCGATCACATAAGAGACCAGGATCGCGCCAAAACCGCCGAGCAGCCAGCCCACAAGCGACTGATACTGGATCAGAGCCCAGCATAGCGCGACGAGTGCAAAGCCAATTGCATACATCTGCCATTCGCGGCTCTTTGCGAGTGGCTTTGGTGGTTCACCGCGGCCCAGCAGCATCGGCTTACCCCATGTAAAGACCAGCAGGCCAAACAACATGCCGATGCCGGCAAGGCCAAAGCCATAGGCCCAGCCATAAGTCTCACCGATGTAACCACATAGCAGCGACCCGAGCGCCGCGCCGAGATTAATGCCCATGTAGAAGATCGTATAGGCGCCATCACGCCGCACGTCGGTGCGCGGATAGAGCTGTCCAACGATCACAGAGATGTTTGCTTTGAGGAAGCCTGAGCCGACAATAATCAGCGCCAAGGCCAGCCAGAAGACATAGATCACCGGATTGTCGGTGTTGCCTGCAGCCGCTTCTCCTTCGAAGGCCATAAAGAAGTGGCCCAGGGTCAGCAGAACGGCGCCAAAGGCGACCGCCTTGCGCTGACCGAGCACCTTGTCTGCCATGTAGCCCCCAACTACCGGGGTGATGTAGACCAAGGCGGTGTAGGCGCCGTAAATAATGCCTGCATCGCTATCTGAAAACAGCCAGTGTTTGGTCAGATAGAAAATGAGCAGTGCGCGCATGCCGTAATAGGAAAAGCGCTCCCACATTTCGGCGAAGAACAGGACGAAGAGGCCCTTCGGGTGACCCAGGATGGTTCCCGCGCTGTCCCCATGAGCAAGTTGCTGCGTCGACATATCTGTAATCAATCCCTCTTATTCAGCCACCCTCCCCAGGGGACCGGAAAGCGCGCACCCTAGCGCCTTGATCGCCAGTGTGAAGCTTTAGTTGCGGGTGAAACGGTCCTTTTTGCAAGGCATGTTGCCGCACGCGCGCACTTTCTCGGGAACTTGACGCGGTGTGGTGTATTATGTCACTACAGCACCGAAAGAGGGACCCATGAGCCAGAGTCGACCCGTCTATCTCAAACTGCGCGATCAGATCGCCGCTTCCATCATCGAAGGCAAATATCCCGAAGGCGAAATGCTGCCATCGGTCCGCGCGCTCGCTGCCGAGCAAGGCGCGAACCCGCTGACGGTCGCGAAAGCTTACCAGCAGTTCCAAAACGATGGCCTGGTCGAAGTGCAGCGCGGCGTCGGCATGTATGTTGTTCCCGGGGCGGCTAGATAAGCTCTGCTCAAGCGAGCGCGACCAGTTTTTGCGCGAAGAATGGCCTGAAATCCGTTCCAGAATGGAGCGGTTGGGGATTGATTTGGGCAAATTACTTGAGCGAAACTAGGTTCATAGTCGCTAAGTAATTGGAATAAAATTCCTAAATTCCTGACACCGCTATCACTCACTCATGTTTGCGACTTGCGGGGATGACCGCCCTCTGGCAGAATAGATGCATTAGGCGCAACTTAGCGGGTCGGGGTTGCATTGGACATTGGGGGAGGCCCCAAACTGGCGCGTGGGGACACGTGCCGCTCGGGAGAATGACATGATTAGATCCGAACTGCTGCAAGCTCTTCACAAAGACAATCCCGAATTGCGCGCTGACGAAATCGAGCAGGTCGTCGATATCTTTTTTGACGAGATTGCCCAGCGCCTGGCCGAAGGTGGCCGTGTGGAACTGCGCGGATTTGGTGCATTCTCGACGCGCGATCGCGAAGCGCGCCAAGGGCGCAATCCGCGCACCGGTGAAGCGGTTCATGTTCCGGCCAAACGCGTGCCCTATTTCAAGGCAGGCAAGGAAATGCGCCGCCGCTTGAACGACTAGGGCATGTGGGCGCGGAACAAACCCGCGCCGCTTTTTCAAACAATTTGCTCTAGAGCTTCAGGCTGCATCATGCATTAAAGCGGCAGGCGCTTGATCATGCCCGCCCCGTTTCTTGCGCTCTGCACCGATGGCAGAAAAGACCGCATCGACGACTTCGTCCTTTCCGCCATCTACGGTGACGTCGATCACTTGCGCCCCTGTGCCTTCCAGCGCATCCGTTTCGCTTGAGCTGCGCACGGCGATAATCCGCGTCACGTCGGGCAGACGCTCTTCGACAAGGGGCGTAAGTTCGCGCGTTAATTGCACGTTGCCCGTCGAAACCAGCACGACATCGCGCTTTGCCATGCCAAGCGCATCCCAGCTGCGTGGATCGCCCGCCACCGCATGGTGCACGTGATAGCCATCGGCCTGGGCAATCTCGAAGCGCTGCGTATCGGCCTCGACCGCGAGATAGCCAATGTCGTTGAGCGTGAGCGCATCTGCCGCCGCGCGGCCCGATGGTCCAAGCCCGACTATGACAACGCGGGCATCATCGCCTGCCAGCTTTTCGTCGGCTGGTCCGCGGCGCAGTTTACCCGCCAGTGTTCGCCCGACATTCGAGATGAGCGGCGTGACCGCCAGGCTGATCGCGATTGCGGTGACGAGGATGGGGAGAAAGCGGGGCTCAATCGGATCAACAAGCCCGGCGACTGTCGGCAGCGCGAATATCACCAGCGCGAACTCGCTACCCTGCCCGAGCAGAAATCCCAGTTGGATCGAGCCGGGCATGGACCAGCGATTGGCGAGGCCTGCCAACACGTTGAGGAAGCATTTGAGCGCGATCAGCGCGGCGGCAGCGGCGACCGCCAGCATCCAGTTGTCTGCAAGGATGCCGGTGTCGATCGACAGGCCGACCGATATGAAGAAGAAGCTCAGGAACAGGCCGCGAAACGCATCGATCTCGGTCTGGACCATGATGCGATAGCGCGAATCTGCGACCGCCATTCCGCCCAGAAAAGCGCCCAGCGTGAGCGATAGCCCAGCGACCCCTGTCGCCCAACCAGCGGCCAAAGCAATGAAAAGAGCCGTCGCGGTGTAGACCTCGCTCGAGCCTGCGCGCGCGATCAATCGAAAGATCGGCGCCGTGAGATAGCGCGCAAACAGCACCGCGACGCCGAACGCTGCGAGCGCTTTTGCACCCGCAAGCCCCAGAGCCGGACCAAGCGCCCCGCCGCTGCCCAGCGCGCCTGCGGCCACGAGCAGCATGATTGCGGCAATGTCCTGAAAGATCAGGATCGATTGCGAGGCGCGGCCAACCGGGCAGTCTTCCTGATTGCGCTCTCTGACGAGGCCGATCACCACTGCGGTGGACGATAATCCCATCGCAAAGCCGCCGATGACCGCAAAGGTTGGCGGCAGTCCGATCAGATAGAACAGGGCCGCAAAGCCGCCGCCTGCGATCAGCATCTGCAGGCTGCCAAATCCGAAGATATTGGCCGCTTCCTCACGGATTTTGCCGAGCGAAAAATGCAGGCCTAGATTGAACAGCAGGAACATCACCCCAGCCTCGGCCAATGTCGCAACCACCGGTCCGCTGAATACGTCGCGATACCCAAGCGCGGCAATGCCGAGGCCGAGAACCAGATAGCCAACGATCGGGTTGAGCCTGCACGCGCGTGAGACCAAAGCAGCACCAATACCCAGCCCCAGCAGCGTGACCGCCGGCTGGATTGTTGTGAGGATTTCGCTTGTGCTTTCGCCGGCCATGAATTGCGCTCGCCTTGCGGATGGAGGTGGCGATGCTGCTGCCCCATTCAGGTGCGCTTGTCCATCACTCCCATTCTACTTGGGCCTAAGCAATTACTTGCGTTGCCGAGCGGCGCTTGGATCGCTAGGGCGTCGGCCAAGCGGGTGTGGCGGAATGGTAGACGCCGGGGACTTAAAATCCCCTGATCCTATAGATCGTGTGGGTTCGAGTCCCACCACCCGCACGTTGCCTGATCCCGATATCGATACCCGTAACTGGTGCGCACCGGCTTTGCCCTGAGGTCCGCGTTATCCTGGCTTTAACCCGCTTTGATCTAAGCCCGAGCCTAACGAAGCCCGAATAGGCGGGAGTGGGGCCGGGTCGCCTGGTCGATTTGTCAGGATTTCAACGATGGACAACCCGGCGATAGCGCCAGAGATCGGGCCAGAGACGCAAGCAGCGCCAGAAGAGGCGCGTGCGGCGCCGCGTTTCACAATGCTCATCCGTGCTGCCCGCCTGGTTTCAGGCCAGGGTGAGTTCGTGTGCGTCATTCGCGACGTGTCAGAAACAGGTGTCTCGGTTCGCGTATTTCACGAATTGCCTTCGTGCGAGACCATGGAACTGCACATGCCGGGCGGGGAATCGTATGACATCCGCAGAGTCTGGGCGAACGGAAATGAAGCAGGCTTTGAATTCCTCAAACCCGTCAATGTCGAACGGCTGGTGCATGAAGCTGGCGAATATCCCAAGCGCGGGCTGAGGCTCGGCATGCATTTCCCGGTTAAGGTCGCAACCCTCACCGGCAGTTGCGAGGCTTTGGTTGAAAACCTCTCCCAGCAAGGCGCGCGCATCCAATGCGACGAGCCTTTCGCGATTGACCAGACCCTGAAGATCGCCGGCGAGGACTTGAAAGAGGTGCGCGCGAAGGTTCGCTGGCGGCGTGACAGCCATTATGGCCTGGTCTTCGATGACACCTACACGCTGGGCGATTTTGCCCGGCTAGCGGCCAAGATTCAGGCTCCGGTGCTTCTGAAGCATGACTAACCGCTCGAATCTGAGCGTTTTACCCCTCCCGTTTACGACCTGCTAACCATTTTCCTTCACTCCCGTTTCCAACACACTAGCGGGGGCTTGAATGCAACAGGGTGACAACGGCCAGAACGGAATTCTGGACGTAGACGTAGCGATTATTGGCGCCGGGCCAGCGGGCCTGACAGCGGGCTATCTGCTTACGAAGCAGGGCAAGTCGGTCGCGATTATCGAAAAAGACGAAACTTATGTCGGCGGCATCAGCCGCACGGTCGAACACGAGGGCTATCGTTTCGACATTGGCGGGCATCGCTTCTTCTCGAAGTCACAGCAGGTTGTCGATCTGTGGAACGAGATCCTCCCAGACGATTTCATCCAGCGTCCGCGCATGAGCCGCATCTATTACGAAGGCAAATTCTACAGCTACCCGCTGCGCGCCTTCGAAGCGCTCGGCAATCTCGGCATTCTGCGCTCGACCGTCTGCATGCTCAGCTACCTCAAGTACAAGCTGTTCCCGATCAAAGACGTCAAAAGCTTTGAAGACTGGACCACCAACCAGTTCGGCAAGAAACTCTATTCGATCTTCTTCAAGACCTACACCGAGAAGGTGTGGGGGATGCCCTGTGATGAGATGAGCGCGGACTGGGCCGCGCAGCGGATCAAGGGCCTGTCGCTGTGGAACGCGGTGACCGATGGCCTCAAGCGTTCGCTTGGCCTCAACAAGAAACCCAATGACGGGCAGGAAGTGAAAACCCTGCTTGAAACCTTCCGCTATCCGCGGCTTGGCCCGGGCATGATGTGGGATGCCGCGCGCGATCACATCCACGCCACCGGCAAAGGCCAGGTGCTGATGGGCCATGCGCTCGAACAGCTTGCCAGCGACGGTCAGGGTGGCTGGTCGATGACCGCCAAGAGCAAGACGGGGACGACGCAAATCCGCGCCAAGCACGCGATCAGCTCAGCTCCGATGCGCGAGCTTTCGAAGCGTTTGCACCCGCTGCCGCAGAGCTCGCTTGAGGCGAATAACCTCAAATATCGCGACTTCCTAACCGTCGCTCTGATGGTGAAATCGGAAGACCTCTTCCCGGACAACTGGATCTACATCCACGATGACCGCGTGCAGGTTGGCCGCGTGCAAAACTTCCGCAGCTGGTCGCCCGAAATGGTTCCAGACGAGGATATGGCCTGCGTTGGCCTTGAATATTTCTGCTTCGAAGGGGACGGGTTGTGGTCCTCCTCTGATGAAGACCTCGTGGCGCAAGCGACGAAAGAAATGGAAGTGCTCGGCCTGTGCGATCCCAAACAGGTCGTCAGCGGCGCGGTCGTCCGTCAGGAAAAGGCCTATCCGGTCTATGACGACGAGTACGAAGCCAATGTCGAGGCGATGCGCATCGAATTGGAAGAGAAATTCCCGACGCTGCATTTGGTCGTACCGCAACGGCATGCACCGCTACAACAACCAGGACCACGCGATGATGACCGCGATGCTGACGGTCGAGAACATCCTCGCTGGCAAACGCGTTTATGACACGTGGTGCGTCAACGAAGACGCGGAATATCACGAAGCGGGCGATGAAGGCGAAGAGGTCAAGATCGCAGCGCGTGAAGTGGACGCCGAGACCAAGCCTTTGAGCGAGGATCAGGTCGCCGCGCTGACATCGCTCCGCGGTGTGCCCGAGCGTGTGAGCCGCGACACTGACGACAAGAAGGTCGCTTAAGATGAGCGGCGTAGCGCTGTCACCCGACGCGCCGAAACCTTCGGCGAAGCGATCGCTGTTCGGATCGATCTCAACCGATGAATGGCGCGCTTTCGCCAATTGGTTCGTCGTGTGGATCGTGCTGGCGAACATCGCTTTTGCGGGCATGTGGCTAATCGGCGCACCGCCGCGCTTTGCCGAGATTGTGACCGGCGGCGTGGTCGGATTGATCGTGCGCAAGTGGCCTGCGTGGGTGCGCTATGCCGCGTTCATCGGGGTGCTGGCCTATTCGCTGCTCGGCTTCATCGCTGGCCTGTTTAATCTTGCGATCGCATCGCTGCTGCACTCATTGAAATTCTTCGTCGAGATCAATCCCGCGAACTCGATCGAATATATTATCGGCGGCGCTTTGCTCGTGGTGATTTGCGGCGTTGCCCTGTGGCAGGTGCGCCGTCCCCAAGGTTTCACCGACACCCGCCTGGTGCTGCTCGCTGTCGTCTCGACCCTGTCACTGGTCGGTATCGACCATCTGATGGGTCAGGGCATGCGCGGCCATTACAAGCGCGCCGCCGAAGTCGGCACGCCGTTCACCTCTGCCAGCGACAGCGCAGGCTTCGGCGTGATCGCCGAAGGCAAGCCGCGCAATCTGATGCTGATCATGGTTGAATCCATGGGCGAGCCGGTCGGCAATGCCGAAATGGATCGCCTGCTGTTCGCGCGCTACAACACCTCCGCGATTACCGAGCGGTTTGAACTCAGCACCGGCACATCGACCTATTTCAACTCCACCACCGCAGCCGAAATCCGCGAGCTTTGCGGGCGCTGGGGTGATTATTACGAGGTGCTGGAGAAGGCTGACACCGGCTGTCTGCCCGCGCGCCTCGCCGAAGCAGGCTACGAGACCAAAGCCTATCACAGCTTTGCCGGCGGCTTTTTCGACCGCAACAAATGGTATCCGAACATCGGGTTCGAGCAATCGAGCTTTGCTGACACACTGATCGAGCGCGGTACGCTGCAATGCGGTGGCGTCTTCGCCGGAGCCTGCGACCGCGATGTGCCTGCCCTGTTGGCGAAGGACTTGAAGGCGGCGGAGAAGCCTCAGTTCATTTACTGGCTGACGGTCAATTCGCACCTGCCCGTGCCGCCGGGAATGAACCTCGACGTGGATCAGTGCGAGACGGTTTCTACCGTACTGGCCAAGGATTATCCGATGATCTGCCGCCAGTTTGCTCTCTGGGACCAGATGGACCGCGCGATCATCAAAGAGATCAGCGCGGCTGACTTCCCCGAAACTGACATTCTGATCGTAGGCGATCATATGCCGCCCTATTACGACCGCCATCACCGCAGCCAGTTCGCACCGGACAAGGTTCCGTGGCTGATGCTGCGTTGGCGTGGTGAGGAAACTGACGAGGCGGCGAGCGCACCTTCCGACACAGCGAGCGATGACGGCTGACATGTCCATGCTGATCGCCCGCCTGCGTGACATACGCTTTCTGCGATACATTCTCGCCAGCGTGGGCGCGCTCGCGGTCGATTTCGGCAGCTTTCTTGTGCTTCTCTCGCTTGGCGTGCTGGCCGCACCGGCTTCTGCGGTCGGTTACTCGCTCGGCATTCTGGCCCATTGGCTGCTGTCGAGCCGCACGGTCTTTCAAGACACCGTCGCCGAGCGCGGCGCTGCGCGCACACGCCAAAAGGCGCTGTTCGTGATATCGGCCCTGATCGGTCTGGGTCTCACAACCGCGATTGTCGGTGCAGGCGATTGGGCCGGGTTCGACCCGCGCCTTGCCAAGCTGGTTGCCATCGGCGCATCCTTCACTGCGACATGGCTGCTGCGCAGCAAGATCGTCTTCCGCGCAGATAAAGAGGCGTGAAGCTATGCTGGCTGAGCGTCGCCAAGAGATATTTCCTGCAGACCTGCTGATCCGCGTCGGTCTGGCATGGATTGCGGTCTGCGCGCTCCTGCTGGTGGTGCATTTCAGCGCGATTGCGGCGCTGCGTTTCCCCGATCCTGATGACACGATGCGCCTGATACAGGTGCGAGACTGGATCGCGGGCCAGGGCTGGTTCGACGTTACCCAGTACCGCGCCAATGCGCCCGGCGGCGGCGTGCCGATGCACTGGTCGCGGCTGGTCGATCTTCCCATTGCAGCGGTGATCGTCGTGCTGACGCCGCTGCTCGGTTCCGCCAATGCAGAGCTGGTCGCGCTGGTTGCCGTCCCACTGATCACTTTGGGCATCACCATGCTGCTCGCCGCGCGGATCGCTTGGCGCTTGATGGGCGAGGAGGAAGCGGTGATGACCTGCCTCGTCATCGCAATGTCGGTGCCCGTGCTGTTTCAACTCAGCCCGATGCGGATTGATCACCACGGTTGGCAAATTGTCTGCGCGCTTGCGGCGATGAACGGCTTGATGGCGCGAAAGGCGTTTGCGGGCGGATTGACGGTCGGCGCCTCGCTTGCGCTGTGGCTGTCGATCTCGATTGAGGGATTGCCGCTGGCCGCTGCGATTTGCGGTGTCACCGCCCTGCGCTGGCTTAGAAACCGCAATGATCGCACGTGGCTGGTCGCGACTATGCAGGGGCTCGCGATCGCAAGCGCTGCTTTGTTCATTGGCACGCGCGGGACGAGCAATTTCTTCGCCTATTGCGATGCTATTGGCCCGGTGCATCTCGCCATGTTCGTGTGGGGCGCGGTGGCTCTTACCGTGCTGGCCAAGGCCGAACCCCTGCCCAAAATCGCCGTGCTCAGCGGCTTTGCGGTGACTGGCGCGGGCGCGCTCGGCGTGCTTTTCGCGGTATCTCCGCAATGCGCCAGTGGCGGAGGGTTTGCCGCGCTCGATCCGCTGGTCGAGCAATATTGGTATGTGAATATCAAAGAAGGCCGCCCCGTTTGGGAACAGGATTTGAAAGTCGCGCTGCAATATGCGGTTGCGCCGCTGATCGGCATCATCGCTGCGATCAATCTGGTGTCGCGTTCGCGCGATTGGCTGCGCCGGTTCTGGATCGACTACTCGCTGGTTTTAATCGCGGCCTTCGTGATTTCTCTATTGGTCGCCCGCGCCGGAGCGGTCGCTGGGGTCATCGCCGCCGTGCCGCTTGCGTGGCAGGTGCGCGCGTGGCTGCGCGCCATTCGTGTGATGCGCAAACCTGCGCCGCGCGTGCTGGCGCTTGCCGGTGTTGCTCTCGCGCTGCTCCCCGCTTTTCCGCTCATGCTGCTGGGTTGGGCGAAGCCGGTGCAAGCCTCGCTGCCGGAGCGAAGCGCGACCGTCACTATGGCGAAAGCATCGGCCTGTCAGGTCTCAGCCCATGCCGCAGCGCTACGTGGCCTTGCGCCGGGCGAGATATTTGCCCCGCTCGACATATCGCCCCGCCTCTTGCTCGAAACAAACCACACCGTCATCGCGACCAGCCACCACCGCGGTTCTGAGGCGATGGCGTTTGTGATCGCAACCTCGCTGGGCAGCACCGACGAAGCCAGGACAACGCTCACCAAGCGTGGCACACACTATGTGGCGCTGTGCCCCGGCATGATCGAGCCGAATATTTACAAAAACGCCGCTCCCGAAGGCTTCGCCGCCGACTTGATCAACGGCGAAGAGGTCGACTGGCTTGAGCCGGTGCCGCTGGACGGGGATACCGCATTCCGGATCTGGCGGATCAAGCCGGAATAAAATCCCCAACCGGCTTAAGCCGGGATGAAGTCCATCGCCGTACCGTTGATGCAGTGACGCTTACCGGTCGGACGGGGTCCATCGCCAAAGATGTGGCCCAGATGCCCGCCGCAATCGGCGCAGTGCACTTCGGTGCGGGGCAGACCGATCTTGTAATCGGTCGAGGTTCCAACCGCGCCGCTATCAATCGCTTTGTAGAAGCTCGGCCAGCCGGTTCCGCTGTCATATTTGTGCGCCGAGGAATAGACCTTGTTGCCGCAACCTGCGCACACGAAAGTGCCCTTGCGGTTCTCTTTGTCGAGCGGCGAGGAGAAAGCGCGCTCGGTGCCCGCATCGCGCAGAATGTAATATTCGTCCTTCGTCAAACGCGCGCGCCACTGGGCTTTGGTGCGTGTTATCGGAAATTTCTTTTTCGCATGCGCCGGAGCCGATCCGCAGGCGGCCAGCACGGGCATGGCGGCGCCCAGACCCAACAGTCCGAGAAACTGGCGACGGTGTGAAATGAAATCTCGCATTGTCCTTGCTCGCATCAATCTAAAAGTATTCTACCCTTAGATACGCACGCCAAGCCGAAAAGGTTACGCTTTGGCAGACATTTTTCGCGCCGCTAGAACTCGGTGATTTCGACTTCCAACTTGCGGAAACCATGCACGAAATTGGCGCGCACGCGCTCGACGTCCCCTGCGACATGCACGCGCATGCGGCGTTTGTGCATTTCTTCGAGCAGAATGCGCAATTGCAGCTCCGCCAGACGCGCACCAACACAGCGGTGAATGCCGTAGCCAAAGGCGATGTGGCGGCGGGCGTTTTCACGCGCAAGGTCGAGCTTGTGCGGTTCGGGGAAGATTGCTTCCTCATGATTGGCGGCGAGATACCACAGCACGACCTTCTCACCCTTCTTGATGGTCTGGCCGAACAATTCGGTATCCTCGGTGCAGGTGCGGCGCATATGCGCCAGCGGCGTCTGCATCCGCAGCATTTCCTGCACGGCATTGGGGATCACGTCGGGGTTTTCTTCAAACAGCTTGCGCTGATCGGGGAATTTGTCGAGCGCATGGACAAATCCGCTCATCGAGTTGCGCGTGGTGTCATTCCCGCCGACGATCAGCAGCACCAGATTGCCGATAAATTCCTCCGGGCGCATTTGGTTCATCGCTTCGGAATGAACCATCATCGAAATCAGGTCATTGCCGGGTTCTTTATCCTGCGTCCGTTCAATCCAGAGCGATTGGAAATAGGCCGCCATTTCGTGCAGCAATTCCCAACGCAGCTTGTCCAGCTCGCGCACCCCGGCGATTTCGGTGTCGCCCGACCAGTCCGACCAGAATGTGAGCAGCCGGCGATCTTCCCACGGGAAACCGAACAGGATCGCCAGCATGCCGGTGGTGAGTTCAATCGAGACCTTATCGACCCAATCAAACACTTCACCGCGCGGCAGCGTGTCGAGCAATTCGCCGGTGCGGGCGCGAATTTCGCCTTCCATATCGGTCATCGCGGATGGCGTGAATTTGGGCGCGACCGTGCGGCGCTGGCCGGTGTGCTGCGGTACGGTCCATCGCGATGAACATGGGCAGTTCGCGCCGGTCCGATCCGCTCGCCGCAATCTCTTCCTCGCTCAGCCGTTCAAGGATCGTGATCCCGCCATATTCCCAGCTTGACGAGAAAGTTTCTGGCAGAGCCTCAATGTGCTGGATCGCCTTGTGTCCGACGACCGACCAATAGGGGCCATAAGGGCTTTCCGGGATGTAATGGAGCGGGCCAGCCGCCTGCATTTCGGCGACGATGGGCTGCCATTTGTCCTCAAAGTAAATATCCGAGCGGCTGAGATCCCATTTGTGCGGATGGCTCGGGCGTTCTTCCGGGTGCTTTTCGAAATGCGCCTTCAATGCTTCGTAAGCGCTCGGTTCTGTGCGCACTTTCGGGCGCTGGGGTGCCATCGTGGCCATAAAGTTCTCTCCGCAAAAGGCGGTGCATTTGGCACCTGCCCACTGAGTCGCATCCTGAACTAACTGACAGAGGTGTCAATAGTCAGTTGCGATTGCGAACCTATTCAGCGGGTTGCGGCGCTTTCTGGCGGCGTTGCCAGAACCGGCGCCAGAATCGAGGCTTGTTCGCCTGACCGCCGCTGCCCGACTTCATCACGCGCTTGCGGAACAGGGTCGAACCGCCTTTGATCAGCAGCATGACGCACAGCGCCTGCCAAGCGAGCGCCGCCAGATGTACCCACAAAGTGTCTTGCATGGCTGCCCGCGCCAGCATCGCAAAGGGCGAGGATAGCGGGAAGATCATGGCGAACATCTCGAGCGCCGTGCCCGGCTCTGTGATCGTGTAGGCCGCGAGGAAGAACACCATCAGCTGCATCATCGTGACCGGCATCGACATCGTCTGCACCTCGCGCACCGTGCTCGCCATCGCACCAATCGTCAGGAACAGCGCGCCGAGCAACAGATAGGCCATCGAGAAATAGATGACCGAAAGCACCATAAACAGCGGCCAGCCCACGGTACCGGCGCGGGCAGATTGCCGAGATCCGTGCCGGTAACCTGGATGAAGGCCTCGCTCCCCACGCTCCACGCGCCCCAGCCCAATAGGCCCCACACGCTAATGCCGACGAACGAAACTCCCAGCATGGCGAACAATTTGCCGAAGAACACCGCATCCATCGGGATCGACGCTGCCAAGATTTCGATGATCTTGTTGGCTTTTTCCTCGACCAGATTGGACAGCACCATGCCTGCGAGCAGCATGGTCAAGAGGAACAGCAGCATTTGCGCAGCCTGCGCGGTTTTGACCCTGTGCGAGCGGTCGCTGGAGGCGCTTGCAGTGACCGGACGTTCCGACACTTCGGGGAAAGTCGGCGTCGCGCCCTGGCTGGCGGTGGCGGCGATCAGTCCGATCGGGCCGTCCCAGCGATCAATCTGGCCGTCAGTGCCGACCAGTTCGGGTGCGGCCAGCGTACCGGTGACGATGGCAGCGTAGTTCCCGCGCTTTTCTTCGAGGAAGGTGCGCGCGTCGAAATCCGCTTCTGTCTGCGCCTCGGGCACTTCGCGCATTTCGGGTATTGCGCGGCCTAATTGCGGTTTGAGCAGATCGCGCGCCTCGACCATCGCCGCGTTATCGGCGGTGCTCATCGCAAGGCCGAGCTCGATGCTGGTCGCTTGCTGCGAGTTCTGGCTGCCAATGCTTCCCGCCAGGCCGCCGACAAATACCGGGAAAAGCGGCCCGAGCAGGAAGAACAGAAACGCGCGGCTGAACAGGACAGCGATGAAATCGCGCCGGGCAACGACCCACGCAGCCTCGAAATAATTGAGGCGCGGCTTGGCGTTGACGGTACCGCTCTATCGAATGTGCTCATGACTGCGCTCCTACCGCATTGTCCGCATCCAGCTGACGCGCTGCGGCCTCGCCCGCGATATGGACAAAGGCATCGTGCAGGCCAGCGCGCTCGATAGAGAGCGAGAGGATACCGGCATCGCCTTCGATCAGCGTGCGTAGCAATGGCTCGATCCCGCTTTCGGGCAGCGGAAAGTAGAAGAAATCGCCCTCGCGACGCGCGCTTTCGGGCAGAGCAGCGGTCCAGCCGCCTTCGCGCGCCCGCGTTTCCAGACGCACCTGTGCCGGGATGCGATCACGCGCCGCCTCCACGCTGCCGGCATAAGGCACTTTGCCCCCGGCAATGATCGCCACGCCTTCGCATAGGCGCTCGGCATGGTGGATCACATGGGTTGAGAAGATCACAGTCACCCCGTCATCGGCGAGCGCGCGTATCATCCGCTCCAGCTTGCCCTGGTTGATCGCATCAAGGCCCGAAAACGGCTCGTCGAGCACGACCAGACGCGGCTCGTGCACCAGTGTGCCGAGCAGCTGGACGGTCTGCGCCATGCCCTTGGACAGCTGACGGATTTGCCGATCGGCGGCGTGGGCGAGATCGTGGCGTTCAAGCAGCGCGCGCCCGCGCCTACGCCCTTCATCTAGCGGCAGGCCGCGTAGTGCGCCCATAAAGGCAATCGCCTCAATCGCTTTCATCGCAGGATAAAGTCCGCGCTCTTCGGGCAGATAGCCGATCAAGCGGTACGATCTGGTGCGGCTGGTCATAGCCGAACACGCGGCGCACACCGTCATCGGGGTCGATAATGCCCAGCAGCATGCGCAATGTCGTGGTCTTGCCGGCACCATTGGGGCCGAGCACGCCGTAAATCGCGCCTTCGGGCACGGCGAGATCAACCCCGCCTACCGCGAGCGTTCCGTCAAAGCTTTTGACCAGCCCGCGCGCTTCGATCGCGAGCGGGCGCGGCTCGGTGCCTGCTTCGCTTAACGTGATGTCGCTGTCATTGCTCACGAGCGTTTGATCTTTTACCGCCATATCCATAGCGCGCACGGTTAATGCGCACGCCTAAACGGGAGTAACCCTAAGCTTGGTTAACGCGAGCGCAACCAATGATCTGTCGGAGCAGCTGGAAACGCACGCGCGCGAGCTGGGGTTTGTCAGCTTTGGCGTGGCCGAGGCGGCGGAAGACGCTCTGCGCGCCGAACGGCTCGAGCAATGGCTTGGCGAGGGGCATCACGGCTCGATGGAATGGATGGAGACGCGGCTGCACCACCGCCGATCTCCGCAAGGCCTGTGGCCCGATGCGCGCCGGGTGATTGCCTTGGGCATGAGCTATGCGCCTGCGAACGATCCGCTGGCTTTGGGAGCGCATGGGGATCGCGCGCGCATTTCGGTCTATGCGCAGGGCAAGGATTATCACGATGTCGTCAAAAAGCGGCTGAAAGCGCTGGCCCGGTGGCTGGTCGCCGAAGAGCCGCAGGCCGAGGTGAAGGTCTTCGTCGACACCGCTCCGGTGATGGAAAAGCCCTTGGGCGAAGCCGCAGGCCTCGGCTGGCAGGGCAAGCACACCAATCTCGTCAGCCCCGATTATGGCAGCTGGCTGTTTCTGGGCGCGATCTACACCACGCTCGACCTGCCTTTGTCTCAGCCGCATGGCGATCAATGCGGATCGTGCCGCGCGTGCCTTGATTCGTGCCCGACCGATGCTTTTCCCAGCGCCTACACATTGGATGCGCGGCGCTGCATTTCCTACCTGACGATCGAGCACAAAGGTCCGATTGCCGAGGAATTTCGAGAGGCCTTGGGCAACCGCATCTATGGCTGCGACGATTGCCTAGCGGTGTGCCCGTGGAACAAGTTTGCGAGCGAAGCGCAAGCCGCGCGCGAATTTCTGCCGCGAGCCGAGCTGGTTGCACCGCGTCTGGCTGAACTCTTGGCGCTGGATGATGCAGGCTTTCGCCAGGTCTTTTCCGGATCGCCGATCAAGCGTATCGGGCGCGACCGGTTTGTGCGCAACTGTCTCTATGCTGCGGGCAATAGCGGCGATGCTGCTTTGCGCGCGCCTGTCAAAGCGCTGCTCGTTGATCCCGATCCTGTCGTCGCTGACGCCGCGCAATGGGCGCTTGACCGGCTTAGCCCAGCTCCTTGAGCGGAACCTCTGGATCGGCGAGCAGGTCCTTGTCGATGGCGTCGACCCCGCGCTCGAGCAATTTGCGCCCCTGCACATAGTCCTTCATCGTGTTGACGCAGTCGAACGCCACAGGCCGTCCCTCGATCAGGTACACCACGGTGAACTTTCGCGTTTCAGGATCGCCGCGCAGCACCGTCTCGTCATAGCCGACGTTCAATCCAGCGGTTTGCAGCTTCAGATCATACTGGTTCGACCAGAACCACGGCAGCGCGTGATAGGGCTGCTTATCGCCCATAATAGCGCGCGCAGCGGTGTTCGCCATGTCATGCGCGTTTTGAACCGATTCCAGACGGATCACAGCGCTGCCTGCGAAGGGGTTCACATGGGCGGCGCAATCGCCGATCGCGTAAATGTCATCGAGTGTCGTGCGGCAATAGATGTCGACATCGACCCCGTTGGAACCGGCTGCGCCAGCGGCGATGAGCGGGCCGACCGCCGGAATGATTCCGATCCCTGCAACTACCATGTCGCAGTCGATCACTTCGCCATCCTCGAGCTTTACCCCAACCGCGTGGCCATCCTTACCCATAATCTCTTCGACATTGACGCCGAGCCGAACATCGACGCCCTGACGGCGATGCTCAGCGGCGTAGAAGTCGGATAATTCCTCACCCGCGACGCGCGCGAGCAAGCGATCTTGTGCTTCCAACACGGTCACTTCACAGCCGAGTTTGCGCAGCACCGCCGCCGCCTCCAGTCCGATATAGCCCCCGCCGATCACAACCGCGCGTTTCGCACCAGCTTGCAATGCGATCATCATCGCATCAGCGTCGCGTTTATCGCGCACGTAATAGACGCCTGAAGGCAGGTTCGCACCCTTGCACGGCAATCGCCGCGGGTCTGCCCCGCCGGCCCAGATCAGCTTGCGGTAAGTGACTTGCTCGCCATTCGACAAAGTGACCTGATGCGCCATCCAGTCGATTTCGGAGACGCCGCTGCCCAGCTTCAGCGTCACATCCTTGTCCGCCCAAAACTTTTCAGGGCGGATCATAATCCGCTCAAACGCCTTGTCTCCGGCGAGGTATTCCTTCGAAAGCGGCGGGCGTTCATAGGGCGGTGTCGCCTCGCGCCCGATCAGCATGATCGAATCCTCGTGCCCCTGCTGCCGCAATGCAATCGCGGCCTGCGCACCGCCGTGACCGGTGCCTACGATGACAATGTCAGCGCTATCCATGGCGCGGACGCTTGCCGCAAATACTCACGAGGTCAAGACTTGAAACGTCACGGTTCGAGCAGGTTGCGCGCGTGGCTAGCGATTTGCGCGAGCACCGCCGGCGCAACCGGAGTGTGCACCCTTGCGCGGCCAACCATTCCCTTGAACTGCCGGATTCCGGTGGCGTTCTCCTTGGCCCAATCCTCGACAGCTTGGGCGGGATCAGCCTTGCCTTTCTTGCGCCGGACGAGCCGCCCGAGGAACTCCAGTCGCATCTGCTGGAAATCGCGCGCAAGGCCGGCCACAAGCAAGCGCTCCCACACGTCCGATGGCTCCATCAGCGCCGCGGTTGATTGCGCCCAATCCAGGCCGAGCCGCACGCCGAGGTCGGTGAACGCATCGGTGAGGTCGGTCGCGGAAACCTTGGCATCACCGGCCAGCTTCGCAAGGCCTGTCACGCCGTCCATCTCGAACAGGTGCACGACGCGCTTGGCCAGCGCCTCTGGAGCGCCCGCTTCGACCAGCTCGCTGCACATCTTGTTGGCCTGCTCGCGCGATTCCCCTGCGAGAATGCTGTCGGTTGCCTTGTCCAGTTCCTGGGTCCGGCCGCGCAATTCCTTGACCAGCTCCGCCGGAGGACGTTTTGCGACGCCTGCACGCAGCAGGTCCGCCATATGGCCGCGCAGCGCATTGGCGACACGCTCGAACAGCGTGATGCGCGCCGGTTCGCTTACCTTCGCATCGTCGATCGCTGTCCAGATAGAGCGCATGTCGAACAGCTTGTCCGCCGCAACAAAGGCATTGGCGACAGCGGCAAGAGTGGCGCCTTCTTCCTCTGCTAGCTCAAATGCAGGGAGCAGGCCCAGGCGGTTGACGATGCGGTTGGCCAGCTCGGTCGCGACCAGTTCGCCGCGCAGGCGGTGGCCGCGGATCTGCTTGGCAAAGTCCTTTTGCATCCGCTCGGGGAACATCGCGATCAGCGTGTCTTCCATCGCCGGATCATCGGCTAGCGGGCTTTGCTCAATCGCGTCTTGCAGGGCGAGCTTGGCCGAGGACAGCAGCACGGCAAGCTCGGGCCGGGTCATGCCTTGCCCGTCGCCCGCACGGCGGATCAGCACTTCGCTGGGCGCCAATCCTTCGGTTTTGCGGTCGAGATCGCCAATATCTTCGAGCGTTTCGATCAGGCGGGTGTACGATGCGACCGCTTCGCATCCGCCAGCCTCGGCCACGGAAAGCGCGAGCGCTTGCAAGCGGTTGTCTTCGAGCACGATGGCGGCGACATCATCGGTCATCGTCTCGAGCAGATTGACGCGCTTTTTCTCGGTCAGCTTGCCCGTGCGTTTCGCCGCAGCGAGCGCGATCTTGATGTTCACCTCGTTATCCGAACAATCGACGCCAGCCGAATTGTCGATAAAGTCGGTGTTCACCCGGCCGCCGTTTAAGGAAAACGCGATGCGTCCGGCTTGGGTAACACCGAGGTTTGCGCCCTCGCCAATAACCTTGGCCTGCACTTCGGCAGCCGTGACGCGCAGCGCATCGTTGCCCGGATCGCCGACCGCGCTATCGCTCTCGCTTTCCGCCTTGATGTAAGTGCCGATGCCGCCGAACCAGATCAGGTCTAGCTCGGCCTTCAAAATTGCGCTGACCAGATCGTCGGGCGCGATCTCCGCCTGTTCCAATCCGAGCATTTCGCGCGCTTTCTTGGGCAATTTGATGCTCTTTTGATCGCGGGCGAACACCCCCCGCCGCCGGAGATCAGCCTCTTATCGTAATCGTCCCAACTGGAACTTGGGAGGTTGAACAGGCGGTTGCGCTCTTTCCAGCTTTTCGCCGGATCGGGATCGGGGTCGATGAAAATGTGACGATGGTCGAAGGCAGCGACCAGCTTGATCGCCTTTGAGAGCAGCATGCCATTGCCGAACACATCGCCCGACATATCGCCGCAGCCTGCGACGCGCACGCTATCCTTTTGCACGTCGATCCCCATTTCGAGGAAGTGGCGTTGGACCGATACCCACGCGCCGCGCGCGGTGATGCCCATCGCCTTGTGGTCGTAGCCGTTAGAGCCGCCGCTCGCGAACGCATCGTCGAGCCAGAAGCCCTTCTTTTCAGCAATGCCATTGGCGACGTCGGAGAAACGCGCCGTGCCTTTGTCGGCGGCGACCACGAAATAAGGGTCTTCGCCATCATGAATCACCACGCGGTCGGGATGGACGACTTTGTCCTTCACGATGTTGTCGGTGATAGAGAGCAAAGTGCGGATGAAAATCTCATAGCTCGCCTGGCCTTCGGCGGCCCATGCTTCGCGGTCCTTGGCGGGCGAAGGCAATTGTTTGGGGTAAAAGCCGCCCTTCGCGCCGGTCGGTACGATCACGGCGTTCTTGACCCTTTGAGCCTTCATCAGGCCGAGAATCTCGGTGCGGAAATCGTCGCGCCGGTCTGACCACCTGAGACCCCCGCGGGCAATCGCGCCAGCGCGCAAGTGAATGCCTTCGACCCGGCGCGAATAGACAAAGATTTCGCGCCACGGAACGGGCTTTGGCAAGTCAGGGACCTGCGCAGAATCGATCTTGAACGCAAGCGCTTCGCTCGCTGCAGGCGCAAAGGCATTGGTGCGCAGGATCGAGCAAATCACCGCGTGATAGAGCCGCAGCAAGCGGTCATCGTTGATCGCGGACACCTTGGCGATGCCGCGGGTGAAATCGCCTTGCGCGGATTTTTCAGCTTCGGCCCGGTCGCCATCGAAATCGGGATCGTGGCGCGCGCTGAACAGCGCGATCATCGCTTTGGTCACCGGCACGGCGGCGGCGAGCGCATCGACCACGGTGTAGATGGTGAAGCCCGCGCCCGTCTGGCGAACATAGCGATAGAAGGCGCGCAGCCAGTCTGCCTCGCGCGCGCCCAAGCCTGCGCTGATGACCAGCCGGTTGAATGGGTCGTTTTCTGCTTCGCCGTTGAGAACCGATGTGATTGCGTTTTCGATCACACTGGCGCGCTCGATCAGCGGGGCGGCTTTCTCGCCATCAGGCAGAGACAGTGTGAATTCGTGGATCATCCCCAGGGCGCCATCGTCGAGCGCATTGGGAATTTCCCTGATCACACGGAAGCCGAAATTTTCGAGCGCGGGGACTGCATCAGACAGCGGCAGGGCGCCGTAGTGTTGATAGACTTTTAGACGCAGGAAATTCTCGTCGTCATCTTCGATACGGTACAGCCGTGCATCGCGCGCCGTGCTGCTCGCTTCGCTGTCATGGACCGCGAGATGCCGCAAACGCCGGATGTCATTGGCCGCCTCGGCAGTGTCATAGCGCAGGCGATAGGCCGGGGAGAACGCATCGGCATAGCGCGATGCAATCGCCATCGCGCGCGCGGGATCCTCGGCCTCGGCAAGGTGGCGCTCCACCCCTTCACCCCAACCGCGCAGCATTTCTTCGAGCTCGGCTTCGAGCGCGGCCTCATCGTGCCTGCCTTTGGCTTCGCGAACATCGATCACGAATTGCAGCATGGCAAGCGCGCTACCCTCGACCTCGAGGCTCCAGTCAAGGAGCTCGGAGCCAGGAAGCTGGAGCAAGAGATCGCGGATTTGCAAGCGTGTCTGGGTGGATAGAAGGTCGCGCGGCAACCACACGAACGCAAAGACATGGCGGCCCAGCTGCGAGGTGACGAGCGAGAGGCGCGGGCGCGGGCGGTCGACCAGGCTCATCATTGCGGTCGCGAGCCGGCTGATGTCATCGCGATTGAACGCGATCAGCAGATCGTTGGGGAGCGCGGTGAAGGCATGCGCAAGCGCCTTGCCCTTATGGCCGATGGCGTCGAAACCGAGCTCTTCTGTTAGTGTTTCGAGATTTTCCCTAAGGTGCGGAACCTGCGCGGGCGGTGCACCCAACGCGGCGCTGGTCCAGACCCCGGCATGGACGGAAAGTGCGGTGACCTTTTTGCCTTCACGCAGCGGCATGATGATCAGATCGACCGGCACGCGGCGATGCACATTCGAGACATGGTTCGACTTAATCACCAGCACTTCGCGGGTGCGGCCATCGGGGCGTTTCTGGCCGAACCATTTGAACGCTTTGTCATAGCTCGCATCAGCCAGCAGCGAACGCGCGCTCTTGCGGCAAATGCCCAGCAGGCCGGATTGGCTGCCATCGCGATTGCGCGTCACATGGCCGAGCTGGGTGAACATTCCCCCGTTGAGCCATTCGAGCAGGCCGGAAAACTCTGCGTCCTCGGTGCGCATGATATCTTCGCGCATCGCGGCCTGGACTTTCGGCCAGTCAGACACGTGCCGCACGCACATCGCCTAGCGTTACTCGCAGCTTATCGAGCAGCGCGCGGCGCTGGCGCGCATCGACGCGCTTGGTTTCGATGTAGATCATCGATTCGCACGCGCTGCCCGACCCGATGTTGGTCAGGACGCCATTTTTGTCGCGGTTCACCTCTACAATCGGGTGGACCAGCCGGTCGATGCTGATGCCTTGCGAAGCAATGGCCGAGGCGATCGAATCAACCAGAAAGGGCATGTCATCATTGACGATCGCTATCCGCAGAATGCGCCGCCCTTCGGTCTCGGATTCGAGCAGAAGCGATGATTTTTCCGGTTCACGCGTTTCAGCCGCAGCGAGCAGAAACGCAGTCGCTTCTTTAAGTGCCTCCTCTTCGAACGGCGTGTCGCCCGGCAGGATTGAGTCAGCCAGACGGTTTGACAGCGCTGTATGCTGGGCGGGCGGGAAAGTGCCGCCGCTGTCTGATTTGGCAGAGGATTTTCCTGCGGACTTTTTGCTCGACTTCGCCACCTGCATCGCTCCTGCGAAATTATATTATATGCGGCTATTTTTATGCTTCGCCGTTACGCCGTTTGGATAGGTATGCGCAACCGTGTTCATCACTTGCCGCGGAGATTTTTTCCGTTAGGGAAGGTGCGCGCGTTTCGGCGCGTCAGGGGGCCTTGGCGGCAGGTCCGAGCTGCGCGAGATAGCTTTGCGCGGTTTCAGCCTGCGGCGTGCCGGGATGCGTGTCCACCACCGATTGCCAGCTGGCGCGCGCGGCGTCTTCGCGGTCGCTCAGAATGGCGATGACGCCTGCCTCCAGTCCGACTTGCGGATCGTTGGGAGACAGCGTGCTCGCCCGCTCGATCGCGGCCTGTGCGTCGGTCAATTGCTCGCCGCGCCGCAATAGGGTCGCTTTAAAGAGCCAGACTTCGCCGTTATCGGGCATCAGCACAGCGGCGCTGTCCAGCGCGCTCATCGCCTCACCCGGCCGGTTGAGAGCCACCAGGGTGCGCGCCCGGTCGATCGCGGCGAGCGCTTGCAGCGTCCCGGCCTGTGCGACCGCAGCGTCTGTCTCTGCCGATTGAAACAGAGCGAGCGCAGCGGCGAGATCATTGCTGGCAAGCGCGGCATTGCCCGCCATCGTGCCGAAGCGGGATCGCGCGCGCGGCTCATCCGCCGGAGTCTCATCGCGCGCGGCAGTGAAGGCGGTTTGCGCGTCGGTCCACAGGCTGAGTTTAGTCGCTGCAAGCCCCAAGCAATGGTTGGCGATCACTCGCTCTGCCCCGGCGGTTTCATTGCGCCGGATCTGAGCATTCGTGTGGGCGCGCGCCGGGTCTTCTTCAAGCGATGCGAGGCATTCGGACAGCCAGATGCTGATCGGGTCGGTCGGCTCAGGCGGCGCGATCTCATTGCTCACACGCGGCGGGCGGTTGACCAGTTCATCAGGCGTGTCGGGAATGCCTCCCGCATTGGGATTGGGGCCGACCTGAAGCAGCAGCAAAGGCAAAAGAGCGCTGGAAAGAAACACGTTTGGTTAGGCGTCCTGATAGAAGTGATCGACCTGCGCCATCAGCAGCGCAATGTCAGAATCGCGCGAGAGGCGGTGATCGCCGTCTTTGACAAGGCAAACCTGTATATCGTCCGAACGCAGCGCGGCTGACAGCTTGAGGCTGATCTCCCACGGCACATCTTCATCGCATTGGCCGTGGAGCAGGCGCACTGGGCAGATGATCGGTATCTCCTCGCCCGTCAGGCGCAAATTCGCCTCGCCATCAGCAAAAAAGCCCGCATGGGTGGGAGGTGGCTCTGGGCCATAGGGGTTGTCTTCGTAAAGCGTCTCTCCGCCCGCCATCAGCGCGCGCTGATCCTCGTCAAAACCCCAGCGGGTGAAATCGGGCGCGGAGGCGATGCCGATCATGCCCGTCATGCGCTCGCCCAAAGCCTCACCCACCAGCAGCATCAGCCAGCCGCCCATGCTCGAGCCGATAAGCAGCACGTCACCGCTGACAGTAGCGTCGATCAGAGCGAGCACTTCATCGCGCCAGCCGGACAAAGTGCCATCAGCGAAATCGCCCTCGCTTTGGCCGCAGCCCGAATAATCGAGCAGCAGGCAGGCGCGTCCCAATTCCTGCGCACGGGCGAACAGGGCCGTCGCCTTCCCGCCGTCCATGTCGGACATATAGCCGGGCAGGAAAACGAGGGTCGGACCGGACCCTTGCGTGTGGCGGTATGCGAGGCGCGTTCCATCCCCGCGCGAGTGAAATTGCACATCAGTCATGCCCGCGCTCATGCACGCAGCGGGGCGATGCGCGCAAGGCTTGTCATTGTCGTGAAACGCGCGCAGCGTAGCGGGCTATTATGATCAAGACTGACACCGCGCCTCAGCCCGCTAGCTCATCCTCGCCCAGCGTTTCGCGCCGGGGCCTATTCCATCTTGCCGGACTAGGCGCCGCGATGGCCGCCACCCCTGCTGCCGCGCGCACATTTGGCAAAGGCTTCTCCCATTCGGTCGCGAGCGGAGAGCCGCAAGCGACGAGCGTGCTGCTTTGGACCCGCTATGTCGGTGAGCAGGACACACAGCTTGGCTGGGAGGTGAGCGAGGATCAGGACTTCGCCACTATCATCGCCGAAGGGTCGGCCAGCGCCGCGCCTTCGCGGGATTGGTGCGCCAAAGCGACCGCAAACGGATTGTCGCCGGACCGCTGGTATTACTACCGCTTTGTCGGGCCATCGGGCGTGTATTCGGACATCGTACCGGACGCGCACCTTGCCCGAGGGGCCGTGCTCGCGCTTCTCGATGGCGGTGTTCTCCTGCTCGAATTTCGGCTTTGGCTATTTCAACGCCTATGGGCATGCCGCCGAGGCGAATGATTGCGATATCGCCGTGCATCTGGGCGACTACATCTATGAATATGGCGCTGGGACGTATCCGTCAGCGGCGCAGGCTCACCCGGAACGCGTGCTTGATCCCAAGAGTGAGATTGTCGCGCTGGCGGACTATCGCCTGCGGTATGCGACCTACCGCGCCGATCCCGACCTCCAGCGGCTCCATCAGGTCATGCCGATGATCGCCGTGTGGGACGATCACGAAAGCGCCAATGACAGTTGGACCGATGGGGCGCAAAACCATCAACCGGAGACCGAAGGCGAATGGTCGGTGCGCAAAGCTGCTGCCAAACGTGTCTATCGCGAGTGGATGCCGGTTTCGGACGAGCCCTATGCCCAATATGACGTCGGAGACCTCGCGACCTTGTTCCGGCTCGATACGCGGCTTGAGGGGCGTGAGGAACAGTTCGATCTCGGCAAAATCCTTGCTGGCAAAAGCAATCCGGCAGAGGTGACCGCTGCGCTTAACGCGTTTCGCGACGGCGATTACGCGGCTCCTGACCGGCAATTGCTCGGCGCGGTGCAAGAGGGTTGGCTGGCGGATGGGCTCAAGCGCTCGCGCGATAGCGGAACGACGTGGCAGGTGCTCGTCCAGCAGGTCTTGATGGGGAAATTGCGCACACCGCCGAGCGTCGCCAGCGCGATCACCGATGATATGCCCGGCTGGCTCAGGCAGCGGATCATGGCCGGAGTGATGGCGAGCGCCAATGGCCTGCCCGCCAATATGGATGCATGGGATGGGTATCCGGCAGCGCGCGAACGGGTGTTGCAGAGCGCGCTTGCAGTCGATGCCAACCTGGTCCTGCTAACGGGTGACACGCATAATGGCTGGGCGTTCGAGCTTGATCAGGATGGCGACAAAGCGGGCGTGGAATTCGGCGTTCCCGGCGTCAGTTCGCCGGGGCTTGAAAATTCACTTTCTGCTATCCCGCCGGTACGATTTCGCCCGCGACGCAGTGTCGGCGAACGATCAGCTGGTGTGGGCTGACACGTCCCAGCGCGGCTATATGAAGGTCGAATTGATGCCGAGCCGCGCCATCACCGAAATGCGCTTTGTGGCAGGGATAAAATTCCGCTCCACTCGGCTCGCCGGGATCAAAAGATTGTCGAGCGAAGCGGGAACGCAGCAGGTCGAGGTTTAGCCGGAGCTTCCTGCAAGGGCACGCAGCATTTCGCGCTCGACCACGTGAGCGCAAGCAGCGATGAATTTCGGAACTTCTTTGGGTTTGCCTCGTTGATTTCTCGTAACAGGAGATTGAAATGCTTGGCAAAATTATCGGAGCCGCAGTCGGCGGCAAGATCGCGAAGAAAACGAAGAATATCGGCGGAACGACCGGTGCCGTGATTGGTGCGACTCGCTCCAGTCGTTCTCAGCCGCCTCAGCCTTCCGGCGATGGTTGCGATGGGCGTTGGCGGCTATTTCGTGAAGAAATATCTCGACAAGAACAAGGGCGACGAGACGGTCGGCGCTAATGATACAGGCTCGGTCGCAAGCATTCCTCAGCCGAAAACGGCGTAATTGCACGTCCACTCCGCGAAGGGCTCCCCGCGTATTGCGAGGAGCCCTTTTTCGTGCGTCAGCAGCCTATGATCCATCCTCGACCAAATCCTGCGCTGTTCCGTCAAGCGCACTGATTAGCGCCTGCTCGAATGCTTCTGGCTGGTCGAACATGATGAAGTGGTAGCTGTCTTCGACAACGATAAGCTCCACCCCATCAAGCGCTGCATAGGCGTCCCCGTAAAGCGCTTCGACCCGCGCACGCGGTGCAAAGGGATTGGCGGCAGCAATCACTGTCGTGGGCGTATCGATTTCCGCCAGTTGCGGTACGGAGGTCGGTCGTCATCAGCGCGTGCATGGCATTGGCGAAGGTGTCTCTGTCGCTTGCAACCGTCCAGCTGGCGACAAGGCTTTGGTGCTCGGGACTCTGGACCAGACTGCGCACACCCGCTTGCTGACTTTCCAAGAACGCCTCGTCGCTTTGCCCTAGGATTTGTGCGCGAAAGCCGTCGGCTTGCGGCCTTACAAGATCGGGCATTGCCGTTGGCGCGAAGATCAGCGGGAAGAACGGCAGAGAGTCGACGATCACCAACTGCTCCACCCGCTCGGGGGCCTCGCTTGCCAGTTTGAGGCCGAGAAATCCCCCTAGCGAATGGCCCGCATACAGCGTTGTGTCGATCTGCTTGCAATCGAGATAGGCAATTATCTCTTCAGTCGTCCGGTCGATGATGGTGTCTGGCGGCCCATTGGCCTCGCGCCCGGCAAACCCTGCGACGTGCACGAGATGGACGGTGTACTTCTCGCTCAGTGCTTGTTTGACAGTGTTCCATGTCGCTGGCGCCGACCCAAGTCCCGGCGTCAGGACCAGGTCAGGGCCAGTGCCGAGCTCTTCATAGGGCGGGCAGCTTTGGCTTGTGTCACCTGCCGCTGCGGGTGTCGCGGTGACAAGTGTTAGCGCCGCAGCGACGCTGGCAAACAGTCTCATTGGTCCGCTCCTTCTCGTTCGAAAATCTCTTCGATGGTCAGGCCGAATACGTCGGCTATCTTGAATGCGAGCGGCAGCGAAGGATCGTAGCGGCCCTTCTCGATCGCGTTCACCGATTGCCGCGAGACGCCAAGCCGGTCGCCCAGATCCTGTTGGCTCCAGTCGCGCTCGGCGCGCAGCACTTTCAGGCGGTTCTTCATTCTTCCGCCGCCTCGCGCCGCATGCTGAGCGCATTCCAGACGGCGCCGACGCCAAGCCCAACGAACCAGAAGAACGCCGTGCCGAACCCGTTCGTGCCCGGCGGAACAACTTCGTAATTCTGCAGGAATTCCCAGACCGTCATCACGCACAGACAGAACCCGGTTGCAATCAACACCTGTCGAACCAGCATCATGCGCCAGAATTCGTCAGGCTCTTCGACAAGCAGGCGGAAAATTGTCCAGAACACACCCAAAATCGGAAGCGCTGGCAGGATCGCCGCTGCGTAGGCCAGGGCACCCGATGGAGGGTTCAGGCGGAACAGGAATCCGACACCGAAGATCAAGGCGACGTAGATGATCATGAAAAATGTGAGCCGCTTGATGTAACGACCCATTGCAGGCGAACGATAGCTCATCTGATCTCTCCGTAAGTGCCGTATTTCACTTTGTTCGCGATTGCGCCGAGCCCGATGCCGGCACACCAGAGCACCGGCCACCAAAAGGCTGCGACCGGCTCAACGATGTTGTAGGTTTCAAGAAAACCCCAGATCGCCGCTAGCGTGAAGGACACACCCGTCGCGATCAGCCCTTGGCGGACGTAAAGCAGCCGGAAAAACTCGTCCTGCTCTTCCACAATCAGCGCGCCGAAAATCCACACGACGCCTGCAAAGGAGAGGCCGGGCAACAACGCCAGCAGCACCGCGACTGGACCTGTCACGCCGACTTCTTCGATAAAATGCTCCGCCAAGAACAGAGTGATGAGATAGAACGCCATGGTCAGCGCCATACGCGTCAAATAGCGATGCGCGGCCTTGCCGCCCTGGCGTGCGCTGGTCAGTGTCTTGACGAAGGAAAAGATCATCAGGCTGACGGGCACAACTGCCAGGATGTAAGCGGTGGTGGTCCCGATCGCGTCCGATTTCCATAGGAACAGCAGGGCAAAGGCGCTGATCACCGAAGAGATCGCCGCGCCAAGGCAAAGGCTGACCGACCGAGGTGTCTTCTCGTTCATTACATACAGCCCCGAACGCAACGTTTGCCGGAATAGATCGAGGCATAGGCCGCGCCTGAAAGGCCCATAACGACAGCGAACGAACCGCCATCGCTCATGCCCAATCCTGAGGTGAGGAGTGTCGCAGCGATGATGATGGCCGCCCATAGGATGGATTTTTGAATTGTGGTCATTTGACAAGTTCCCTTTCAACTATGGAAAGCATACTTGTCATTGATTCGCGCGAATGTCAAGTGAACTTTCCAATATGGAACCAACCCTTTCCGCCCCCGCATGCTCTCGCTCTATGTGGGTGACATTCCCGCCGTGCGTCGCTATCTCGCGCTCATGGCCAACCGTGTGACGACCACCACAACTATCACCACCCCGGTTTTCCGGGGCCGGTTGCTGTTGGTCTGATCCAGACACACGCCGCGCCCCGAAGATCACTTTCGGGCGGCGCCGGTGTCAGCTTCCCGAAAAATCACCCCCGAGTAAGACACCGCTCTTCAAGCGCGCGCGTGGCTGTGTCATGGGCGCATTCGCAAAGACAACGGAAGCAACGATGACCGAACTGCTCAAGATCAGCCTGCCCGATGGCACCACGCGCGAAATGCCCGCAGGCTCAACGCCCGGCGATGTCGCCGCCGCGATTGGTCCAGGCCTTGCGAAAGCCGCGATGGCCGCGCGCGTGAACGGCGAGGTGCGCGACATCATGCGCCCCTTCGATGGTGATGCCGAGCTGGAGCTGATCACGAGCCGCGACGAGGAAGACGCGCTCGAGTTGGTGCGCCACGATTACGCCCACGTGCTCGCCGAGGCGGTGCAGGCGCTTTATCCCGAAACGCAGATCACCTTTGGCCCGGCGACCGATGACGGGTTCTATTATGACGTGAAGGCGCCCGATACGCGCGAGCCGTTTTCATCCGAAGACCTGCCAGCGATCGAAGAGAAAATGCGCGCAATCATCAAGGCGGACAAGCCGCTCGTGCGTGAGGCATGGTCACGCGAACAGCTGATCGAGAAATGGGAATCGGAAGGCGAGACGTTCAAGGCCGAGTGGGCCAAGGAACTGCCTGAAGACGAGGAACTGACCGTCTATTGGTCGGGCGAACCGCGCTCAGAGGGCGCATGGCTCGATATGTGCCGCGGCCCGCATTTGGCCTCGACCGGCAAACTCGACCCCGACGCTTTCAAGCTGATGCGCGTCGCCGGAGCCTATTGGCGCGGAGACCAGCGCAACGCTCAGCTCACGCGCATTTACGGCACTGGCTGGCTCAACAAGAAACAGCTCAAACAACACCTTCACCGCTTGGAAGAAGCGGCCAAGCGCGATCACCGCAAATTGGGCCGCGAGATGGACCTGTTCCACTTGCAGGAAGAAGCGCACGGCTCCGTCTTCTGGCACCCGAAGGGCTATCGCATCTGGCGTGAACTCGAAGCGTATATGCGCCGCAAGATGGATGGCAGCGGATACCGCGAGATCAAGACGCCTCAACTGATGGATGTGCGGCAATGGACCCAGTCGGGTCACTGGGGCAAATATGCCGAGAACATGTTCGCGGTGCCCGACATCGTGCCCAATGTGGAATCCGAAGACGAAGCTGCCTCACCCAAAGTCGCCGATGACGCAGACTGGATGGCGATCAAGCCGATGAATTGCCCGGCGCACGTGCTGGTCTTCAAGCAAGGCATCACGTCCTACCGCGACCTGCCGATCCGGCTGGGCGAGATGGGCTGCTGCCACCGCAACGAACCGCACGGCGCGTTGCATGGCCTGATGCGGGTGCGCCAGTTCACGCAGGACGATGCGCATATCTTCTGCACCGAAGCCCAAGTGGTCGAGGAAGTGCGCGCTTTCTGTAAGCTCGCCGCCGAGGTTTACGAAGACTTTGGCTTCAACTTTTCAATCAAGCTCGCGCTGCGTCCTGAAAAGCGGCTCGGTTCGGACGCGGATTGGGACAAGGCCGAGCAGGAATTGCGCGATGCCGTCGCCGAAGCGGGCATGATGAACGACGAGTTCGGCTGGGAAGAGCTTCCCGGCGAAGGCGCATTTTATGCACCGAAGCTCGAATGGCATTTGACCGATGCGATCGGGCGCACCTGGCAGGTCGGCACGATCCAGGGCGACCGCGTGCTGCCCGAACGGCTTGATGCAACTTACGTGGGTGAAGATGGCGGGCGGCATCGCCCGGTCATGCTGCACCGCGCGATATTTGGTTCGTATGAGCGCTTTATCGGCATTCTGATCGAGCACTATGCCGGTCGCCTGCCCGCATGGCTCTCTCCGACGCAGGCGGTGGTCGCACCGATTGTGTCCGACATCGATGGCTATGCGAATGAGACGCTCTCTAAGCTAGAGGCGGCTGGCCTGCGCGCCGAAGCGGACCTTCGCAACGAAAAGATCAATTACAAGGTGCGCGAGCATTCTCTCGCCAAGGTTCCTTACATGCTGGTCGTCGGCAAGCGCGAGCAGGAGGAAGGCACGGTTGCGCTGCGAACGCTCGGCGAGAAAGATCAACGCGTGCTGCCGGTCGAAGAGGCGGTGGCTCTGATCAAAGAGGCCGGAACCCCGCCCGATTTGCGGGGTTAGTCTGTTCATGGACATTCGCCGGTGAAGATCATGATCATCGTGTCGTTGTTGTTGAATATCGCCGTGCTTGTGCCGGTGACATACGGCATGGCGACATCGGCTTCGTGGGTGCCGGATGCCTATGGCGCTGACACTCCGGCGCGCGGAATTCTGCTTGCGGTTTATGGCGCGATCCTGATCGCTTCGGCGGCTTTGCTCTTCAAGCCCGTTCCTGCGGCTGTTGCGGCCTTGTTGCTGGTACAGATCATCTACAAACTGATGACGCCGATTACCGTGGGCACGCTCGGCAATCCGGTGGTGCAGAGCAATTTGATGATTGCTTCGGTCCACGCGGTGACGGTCTGGCTGATCCTCTCGCGGTCCAGCAACTGAATGGAGCTCCTTGAGGGGTTCAGCTGGCTGCAGATTGGCGTTGCGGTCGCTGCGACGACCGCTGCGGGCTTTGTGCGCGGGCTGGCGGGCTTTGGCTTGGCAATCCTGATTGTGCCGGTGCTGGCGCTGGCCATGACCCCGGTCGAAGCGGTGATGATCGGCAATTTCCTGATGCTGTTTATCGGATTGCTTGAGATCAGGCGGCTGGTTCGCGATGCCGAGCGCTCGGCCTGGGTGATCAGTGGATTGGTCGCCATCACGACGGCGCCAGGACTGTTGCTGCTCGCAATCACGCCGCCGGACATCGCGCGTTTGCTGATCGCGCTGGTGGGACTATCGGCGTTTTTCCTGATGCTCTTGCCGCAAAGATCGGCGGCTGTGCCCGGCCCGGTGCAGACCGGATTGACGGGGTTAACCAGCGGGCTGCTGACCGGGTTTGCCGGCATGCCGGGACCGCCGGTGGTGCCCTATTATGTCGGGCGGGCGATCCCGCGCGACGTGGCCAAGCCGTCAATGCTGCTGATCTTCACCGCTGCATCAATCGCGGCGATTGTTTCGGGCACGGTGACGGGCGTGGTCGATCTCAGCGTGTTCGCGCTGTCGCTAGGCCTGTTTCCCGCGGTGATTATCGGCAATTGGCTTGGCGGGCTGGCGTTCGGCAAAGTCAGTGATACGGCTTGGCGCGTGTTTGTCGGCCTGGTGCTGTTTGCGGCAGCGGCGGCTTCTCTGATCCGCCTGATTTAGGGGATCCAGCGCGCGGCGAGTACGTGCCCGCCGCCCGGCTCACGCAGCACCAGCGCATATTTGTCCGCGCGGCTGTGCAGCATCTGGGGCGAGCGCAGGACGGCGGTGGTCTTGCCGCCGTTCCAATCGGCAATCTTGGTCTCGCCGAGCAGGACATTGGTATAGGTGATCGTGCGGCCGCGGTTCTCGCCTCGCCCAATCGCGACTTCCTCTTCGCTCGAAACCGCGAGCAGGATCAGCTCGGCGGGCCCGCGCGCTTCTCCGGCCAGTCCGATGCCATAGTCGCCATTGGCTGCTCTCTTTATGCGGATCGCGGCGCTCTGCGCGCCCTGGGCGAGCATGATGTGGCGCTGCGCGTGCCTTTCGCGTGAGCCAACCTCGCCGAGCTTGCCATCGACCACCAATTGCGGAGTGTAGACGCCGTTATACCCGGACAGACCCTTGCGGGCATAGGCGCGCTGGAGCGTGGTGTTTGCTTCGCGGGCGAGCGAGTCTTTCCAGCCGAGATAGTCCCAATAGGTGACCGGGCGGGAGATCACGACGAGGCCGGGTTCGCGCGCCAGTTTTGCTGCGACGCGGTCGGCGGGCGGACAGGAAGAGCAGCCCTGGCTGGTGAAGAGCTCAAGCAGGACAGGCTCGCCGAGGGTACCGGTTTGCTCGGGGGCAGCGCGCGCGGGTCTGCTGTCTGCCCCGCTAATCAGGACAAAGGCGAGCGCGAGGGTCGCGCCGACCACGGCTATAAGGCTTTTGGACATAGGCGAATTTCTCTTCTCAAACGTGTGAGAAAGAGTTCGCGCAAAGGCGCCCGGCGGTTACAAATGCGGGATCAGAGCGGGAGCGGCTGACCGGCGAGGATCAGCGCCGCGCCGCAGGCCAGCACGATCACGCCGCGCACCAGATCAAGCTGATGGTCGAGGACCTTGCTGCGAGTGAGGGCGATGGCTTTGCTCATGCCTGCAATTCTCGCGGCCAAACCCTAACGACCGGTTAAGATTAACCCTATTGGCCGTGCGAGGGCATTTGCTGGCTGGCACAGTGAAATCCGCCGCCGCCAGCCAAAACCGCATCGGCAGGCAGGCCAACCGTCTTGCGATCCGGGAAGAGCGCCGCAATCGCCGCCACGCCCGCCTCATCATGCGGCGAGCCGAAGGTCGGCACCACCACGAGGTACGTCGTGATCGCGAAATTGACATAACTCGCGGGTTCAACCTGCCCATCGCGCTCGATCCGACCCGGCGAAGGGATCGAGACCACCTCGACCCCGAACGTTTCGGCGCGGGCCTTCGCATCGGCATAGATGTGCGCGTTTGGATCATCCTCGCCCGTCGCTTGCGGCACGACCAGCCGCCCCGGCGCGACAAAGCGCGCAAGGTTGTCGACATGACCATCGGTGTGATCGTTGATCAGACCCTCGCCCAGCCACAGCACCCGATCAAAACCCAGCATCCGCTCAAGCTCGGCCTCTATCTCCGCGCGGTTCATACCCGGGTTACGATTGGGGTTTAGGAGGCACTGCTCGGTCGTCGCAACTAACCCCGTGCCATCGCCATCCACCGCGCCGCCCTCGAGCACCATCGGCGATGTCTCGAGCGGCAGTCCAGCTTCACGCGCCAGCTCTGCGCCGATGCTTTCATCGCCCGGCATCTCATACTTGCCGCCCCAGCCGTTAAAGCCAAAGCGCCGCGCCGATCCATCGGAGAGCACCAGCGGTCCAGTGTCGCGCAGCCAGACATCGCCAAAGACGCGCCGCTCGAGCGACACTGCGCTCGAAACCAGCTCGCGCGCTCGCGCCTCATTGGCATCGTCTCGCACGAGCAGACGCGCGGCCTGTCCGCTCGCCGCAACAGCATTGGCAAAACCCGCGATTTGCTCCTGCGCGCGCTCCAGCACGCCTGGCCATTCCTCGGCCAAATGCGGAAAGCCGATCCACAACCAGTCCTGCGGTGCCCATTCAGGTTGCATACGGATGGTCATGGACCGGCTCTCGCTAGTCAGTCAGATCGAAAAGCTCAGCAGCCCTTTTCGGCGCTGGCGCAGCTTTCGTCGCGGGTGGCCTTGAACTCGTCACCCTCGTTCCAGTTTGGCCAGCTGCTGCTTTCCGCCATCATCCGGCCAATGCGATAGAACAATTGCAAATCGCCCATCACGCCAGACCAGTCCCACTCTTCGTTGAACTCGTCTTTCGGCCCGTGATAGCGGTTCTCGGTATAGTCCTTCGCCACCGCAGCGCCAGCAGCGGTTCCGCCTTCGACGAGGTCTTCACCGCCGTCGATATAGAGCATTGGCACGCCCTGCTTGGCAAAAGCAAAGTGGTCAGAGCGATAATAATAGCCTGCTTCCGGTTTCGGATTGGGCGTCGCGGTGCGGCCATCGGCAACCAGAGCGGCTTCCATGAACAGGTCGAGTTGCGATTTGCCCGGGCCAACGACGGTCACGTCCTTCGCCGGGCCAGCAACCTGAAACGCATCCATATTGATGCCGCCTACCGTCTGATCGAGTGGATAGACGGGGTTGGAGGCATAGTAATACGCGCCAAGCAGGCCCGATTCCTCAGCCGTCACAGCAAGGAAGACGAGGCTGCGCTTGGGTGCGCCTGCCTTGGCATGCGCTTCGGCTAGAGCGACAAGCGCCGCCGTTCCGGTCGCATTGTCGACCGCGCCGTTGCAGATGTCATCGCCATCAGGCGCTGGCTTACAGCGGCCCAGGTGATCCCAGTGCGCGGTGTGAATGACATATTCATCCGGCGCTTCGCTGCCCGGCAGAATGCCGATCACGTTCTGCGATTCGAACGTGCGGATGTCGTTTGCAAAGCTGGTCGAGGCGGTCATGCCCAGCTCAACTGCTTCAAACTCTTCCGTCTTCGCCGCTTCGGTCAGCGCGTCGAGATCCTGACCTGCTGCGGCGAGGATTTCACGAGCGACCTCCTTCTGGACCCAGCCATTCATGGTGGTGAGCGGCGGCGGGTTTTCACCACGCGCGGCGTAGGCTTGTGGTCCGGACCAGCTGCTCTCGACAACATTCCAGCCATAGCTGGCCGGTTCGGTGTCGTGCACGATGAGGACTGCGGCTGCGCCTTGGCGTGCAGCTTCCTCGTACTTGTAGGTCCAGCGACCATAGAATGTCATGGCGCGGCCATTGAACGTGCCTTCCAGCCCGTCTGTTTCATAGTCGGGATCGTTGACCAGCACGACCACAGTCTTGCCCGTCACATCGACGCCTTCGTAATCGTTCCAGTCACGCTCTGGCGCGTTGATGCCGTATCCGACGAACACCATTTCGCTGTTGGCGAGCTGCGTCTGCGCTTCCTCGCGATAGGTCACGCCGACCCATTCGCTGCCGAAATCATAGACGAGATCGGTCTCGCCATTGGTGATGGTGAGCGGGGCGAAATTCTTGCCGGTGATTTCGACCAGCGGAACCTGTTGCACCCAACTGTCGCCATTGCCCGGTTGCAGGCCTGCGGCTTCAAAGCGCTCGGTCAGCAGGGCGACGGTCAGCTCTTCGCCCTTGGTTCCGGGCATGCGGCCCTCGAACTCGTCGCTCGACAGCTCGCGGGTGATGTCTTTCATGGTCGCTTCGGACAATTCTCCGGGTTCAACCTCGGGAATGTCGAGCGCAGGTGCGCTGTCACCGCCAAGCGACGGCATGCTGTCGCACGCGGTCAGCGCCAATGCACAGGCGGCAATCGTGCCAAGCTTCAAGGCTTGTTTGATCATTTCAGGTGATTCCTCTCATCCAGAATTCTGCGCGCATCCTTTGCAGAGCGCGCCCGCGCCCGCAAGGTGTGATGCTTGCTGGCGTCATGCTTGCAGCAAGGGGCTTCGCGCGCCATGAGGCGGCGTATGGAGCGCGCAATGCACTTTGGCGGATCACCCGATTGGGACAGCGCACTGTCGCGCGCAAACGCGCATTCGCCCTTCCTCGTGCGCGGGTTGGAGCGCATGCCCGATCTCGCCGACTTGCTGGTGAGTGGCGATGGCGAAGGTGCGATTGTCTGGGCCAAAGGTGCAGGGGACGATGCGCCCGATCTGGGCGCAGCCTTGCGGCGTGAGCGTGTTGCCTTGTCGGTGGCGCTCGGCGTGGGCGATCTGGCTGGAGCTTTCACGCTGGAGCGCGTGATGCGCGAGCTTTCTGATTGCGCCGACCGGGCGCTGCACCGTGCGATCATGCAGGTGATAGATGAGCGGGTCGAAGGCGCGTCGCCCGATGGTTTCTATGCGCTGGCGCTAGGCAAGCAGGGCGCGTACGAGCTCAATTATTCCTCCGACATTGATCCGATCCTGCTGTTCGATCCGAAGACATTGCCGCGAAGAGCGCGCGATGATCCGGGCGAAGCAGCGGCGCGATATGCACGCGGTGTCGTAAAATTGCTGTCGGAGAACACCGCTGAAGGGTTTGCATTCCGGGTCGATTTGCGGCTCCGCCCGGCGAGCGAGGTCACGCCGCTGGCTATGGCGCAGGGTGCGGCGCTGTCGCACTATCAAAGCGCGGCTTTGGCATGGGAGCGCGCAGCCTATATCCGGTCGCGCGCGGCGGCGGGCGATATCGCGGCGGGCGAAAAGTTTCTCGACGAAGTGAAACCGTTTGTCTGGCGACAGGCGCTCGATTTTGGCGCGATCGAAGAGATCCGGCGGCTGACCGCGCAGATCCGCGCAAATTATGAGGGCACGAAAACACCGGGACCGGGCTTTGATGTGAAGCGCGGGCGCGGGGGCATTCGCGAGATCGAGTTTTATGCGCAGACGCATCAGCTGATCCATGGCGGGCGTGATCAGAGCCTGAGGGTGAAGGGCACGCGCGATGCGCTCGATGCCTTGGCGCTGTCGGGGCGGATTGAGGCGGATACCGCCGACATGCTCGGGGTTTCCTATAGTCGCCTACGCGTGATCGAGCACCGGCTGCAGATGGTGCATGATCGCCAGACGCACGTGCTGCCGCGCGGGGAGGCGCTGGATGGGGTTGCGCGGCTCGATGGGCTGGCTGATGGCGCGGCTCTGGTGGCGGAGCTGCAAGAGATCACTGATAGGGTCGGTGCGGCCTATGATGCGTTGATCGGGGATGCGGTGAGTTCCGCTCCGCCAGCTCCGGTCGCGCCGCAAAAGCCTGAGTTGGCCGAGCGGTTGGGCGATCTGGGCTTTGCCGATCCTGATGAGCTTGCGGGGCGGATTTCTGCCTGGCGCGATGGCCGCTACCAATGCTTGCGATCGAATGAGGCGCTGGCGGCATTCGATACTTTACAGCCGAAACTGGTCGATGCTTTGGCCGAGGCGGATGATCCGCAGCGCGCGCTGACGCGGTGGGAGAGTCTGCTGGCCGGCGCTCCGTCGGCGATCAATCTGTTCCATTTGCTTGCTGCGCGCCCACGTCTGTTGCAGCAATTGGTAGGGGCTTTGACTTTGTCTCCGATGTTGGCGGACGAGCTGGCGCGGCGGCCTGAATTGCTCGATGCGCTGATTGATGAAAGCGCCTTGGAGCTACCGGGGACGGTGGCGCAGATTGCCGAGCGGATGCGGCGCGGGGCAGCGCGCGATGATTACGAAGCGCAGCTCGATTGCATCCGGGTGCTGACCGGCGAAGCGCGTTTTGCGCTGGGTGTACAATTGATTGAGGGGCTGGCGGACCCGCTGGCGATTGGCGCGGCCCTGTCGCGTGTGGCGGAGGCCGCGTTGGAGGTGGCAGCGGAGGCTGCGGGCCGGGAATTTGCCCGTGTGCACGGCGTGATCGCTGAAAACGAGCTCTGCGTGTTAGGGCTGGGGCGGCTGGGCGGTGGGGCGCTGACGCACGCATCCGATTTGGACATTATCTATCTGTTTTCAGGCGATTTTAGTGCCGAATCCGATGGTGGGAGGCCGCTCGGCGCGACGCTCTATTTCAACCGTTTGGCAAGCCGCATAAGCGCAGCTCTATCTGTGCCTACCGCGCAAGGCGCGCTCTATGAGGTTGACACGAGATTGCGCCCGCAAGGCAATCAGGGACCGCTCGCGGTGAGCCTTTCTGCTTTTGCAAAATATCAGCGCGAAGCCGCCTGGACCTGGGAACATATGGCCTTGGCCAGAGCGCGGGTTCTGGTCGGCTCTGATGCCGCGCGTGATGAGCTCAATGCGATTGTTCTCGGCGTGCTGTGCCAAGAGCGCGATCCCGACAAGCTGCGCGAAGACGTGCTCCATATGCGTAGCGAAATGGCGCAGCATAAGCCTGCGCGCGGCCCTCTCGATATCAAGCTGCTGCGCGGCGGCCTGGTTGACTACGAATTCCTGATCCACTTCCTGCAATTGCGCGATGGACAAGCGCTCGATCCTGATTTTGCCGTCGCGCTGCCGATGCTCACCGAAGCAGACGTCATCCCGCGCGCCATGATCGACGCCTATGATCTGATGACGCGGTTCCTCGTCGCAGGCCGCTTGCTCGCACCTGACGGGAAAGAACCGCCGCCTGCCGCCGCGGCGGCCTTGGCCCGGGCTTGCAATGCGGAAAGCTATGACAATCTCTTGCAAGGTCTTACCGAGGCGCGGCAAGAGGTCGCGCGCAGCTGGGACGCGATTCTCGGATGCAAATTGGAGATTGAAGAATGAGCGATTTTGCTGGTGTTGGTGATGCGATGCCCGATATGGAAATGGGAACACCCGATGGCGGGACGGTCAAGCCGTCCGATTTCGCAGGCAAGAAGCTCGTCATCTTCTTTTACCCGAAAGACAACACGCCGGGCTGCACGACCGAGGCGAAGGACTTCACTGCGCTTAAAGGCGAATTCGCTAAAGCTGGTGTCGAGCTGCTCGGCGTGAGCAAGGATAGCGCGAAGAAGCACCAGAACTTTATCGCCAAGCACGATCTCACCACGCCGCTCGCGACCGATGCGGAAGAAGGCGGCCTGTCGGATGCGCTCGGCATCTGGACTGAAAAGCAGATGTACGGAAAGACCTATATGGGCATGGTCCGCACCACCTATTTGGTCGGCGCGGACGGAAAAATCGCGCAAGTCTGGAATAAAGTGAAGGTCAAAGGCCACGCCGAAGAAGTGCTCGCGGCAGCCAAGACGCTTTGACGTCACTTTTGAAGCGATAGCCTTCTGACCATGCCTTCAACCAGCCTCTCTGCTGCGATCCGCGAGGCATTGCTCACGGCAGAACCGGTTGCCAAATGCTTTGCCACTCGCAAATTGGTACGCGACTGGCGCAAGGGCGACCTCGCGTTTGAATTCGCCGCGAAGATGCCCGACGAGCCCGCCCGGCCCGAGCATCCCGAATTGCTGCCACCCAACCAAATGCCCAAGCGCGGCAAAGGCGGGTCGGAGGCGAAGCGCGTCGCCTTGTGGCACAGCCTCGCACATATCGAGTTCGTCGCGATCGACCTCGCACTCGATATGGCCGGACGCTTTGGCGAGGAAATGGGCGAGCAATTCGTTTCCGATTTTCTCAGTGTTGCAGCAGATGAAGCGATGCATTTCGCGCTGCTCGATCGAAAGCTGAAGACGCTCGGCAGTCATTATGGCGCGCTGCCGGCACATGGCGGTCTGTGGGAGGCAGCTGCTTCGACCAAGCATGACGTCGCAGCGCGTTTGGCAATCGTTCCGATGGTGCTGGAGGCGCGCGGTCTCGACGTCACACCGGCGACGCTGGAACGAGTGCGAGCAGCGGGCGATGAGAACGGCGCAAAAATTCTTGAACGCATACTTGACGACGAGATTCGCCATGTCGCATTTGGGACCAAGCACTTTATCGCACTGGCCAAATCCCAGGGGAAATCGCCAGAATCGCTCTGGAAATGGTTAGTAAAGTCTTACTTTCGGGGCTCACTTAAGCCTCCATTCAACGACTCAGCGCGTCTTGCAGCCGGTCTATCGCGAGACTTCTATTCCGAAGTTGCTCTTTAACATTTCGGCTGGAAGACACCCTTTTCCACAAGCCGAGGCAGAACTTTGCCTCAAAAAAGGGCCGGGTCCAATATGAACACGCTTTTGCAGCGTCGCACATTCAAAACAGTTGCCAGCGCGTTGAGCGCGACTTTTGTAGTCGCTGCTTCGCCTGCTGCTGCTAACACCTCAGCGAACACCGCTGCGGTCGATGTCACGGAGCCGCTTCGCGCTGCGCAAGAAGACAATCTGACATCGGGCGATGTACGCTTCCGTCAATTGTTTGCCAGCTGGGAATCGCTCGATGAAGCAGGGCCGAGCGCGCCCGCGCCGCAGCCTTCGATTGCTATCCCTTCGCGGATGCCTCTGGGCGGCGCGACATTGACCAGCGGTTATGGCATGCGCAACCACCCGGTTCTGCGCAAGCGTCGCAAGCACAACGGTGTAGACCTCGCTGCTCCGACCGGAACGCCGGTTTACGCGACGGCTGACGGGATCGTCGGCAAGGCGCAGTGGTTCTCGAGCTACGGTCTTTACATCCGCATCGATCACGGTGCAGATCTCGAAACACGGTACGCTCACATGTCAAAGCTGGCCGTCGCCGCCGGAGAGCGTGTGCGCAAAGGCGATATCATCGGCTACGTCGGTTCGACCGTACCGTTCGACTGGACCTCACCTGCATTATGAAGTGCGGATCGATGGGGTTGCGGTCAATCCGATTCCCTATATGGTAGAGACACAAGCGCAGGTCAGCTACGAGCAAGACGCTGCTCGCGGCGGCAACTAAGCCCAAGCTTACAGCGCTCTGAAGAGCTTGCCCGCGATCATACGCGGGCCGGACATTGGAGAGGGTGTCCGAGTATGGGCGGCGGGTTTTCCCGCCGCCTTTTTTCATGTCCGTATTGCCAGTCGAGCAGAGCGAATTTGACATTCGTCCGATTTGACTTGCGGGCGGCAATTCGCGGGTTAGGTTTTGTCTCACAACCGATGACCAGAATCGGTCACGTGGGAGAGACATGAATGAGCTTGCATCCAATCGTGCACGCACAAAACAAGCCCGATCATCCGGCGGTGATCATGTCGGGCAGCGGAAGAACCATCACCTATGGGGAGATGGATACGCAGGCGAACCGCTTTGCCAACCTGCTGCGCGAACGCGGAGTTGGCGAACATGATGCCTTTGCGGTGCTGCTTGAAAACCGGATCGAATATTTCACATTGATATGGGGGTCGCAGCGCTCTGGCGCTTTGCTGGTCCCGATTTCGACCCGGCTTACGGGACCCGAGATCGCATACATTCTGCGCGATAGCGAAGCGAAGCTGCTGATCACCTCCACCGGCTTTGCCGATGTGCTGGATGTGGTGCGCGGCGAATGTCCTGGACTTGACCTGCTCGTCATGGATAGGGGCGATGCGCAGGACTTTGCCGCTGCGCTTGAAGCGCACAGCAGTGAGCCGCTCGCTGATCAGAGCGCAGGGCTCGTCATGCTCTATTCGAGCGGCACGACCGGGCGTCCCAAGGGCATCCGTCCCGCTCCGCCCGAAAATCCCGATCCGCTTTCGCCCAACCCGCTGATGGCGCTGGCCATGATGGGCGCAGGAATGCCCGCTGATGGGTCGATGGTCTATCTCTCGCCCGCTCCGCTCTATCACGCTGCACCGATTGGCTGGTGCTCTACGGTGCATCGCCTCGGCGGCACTATCATCGCGATGGAGAAGTTCGAGCCCGAGGCCGCGCTTCAGGCGATTGAGACTTACAAAGTGACGGACAGCCAATGGGTGCCGACCCATTTCGTGCGCTTCCTCAAGCTCGATCCGGAGATCCGCGACAAGTATGATCTGTCGAGCCACCAGCGCGCGCTGCACGCGGCGGCGCCATGCCCTGTTCCGATCAAGCAGCAAATGATCGATTGGTGGGGCCCGATTGTGAACGAGTATTATGCAGGGAGCGAAGGCATCGGCATGACGCTGGTCAAGGCCGAAGACTGGCTGGCCCATCCAGGCACGGTTGGACGCGCAATCTATGGCACGCTCCACATTTGCGGGCCCGACGGAGAGGATGTGCCTGCGGGGGAGGATGGTCTTATCTATTTCGGAAACGACACCCTGCCGACATATCACAACGATCCAGACAAGACCGCTGACGCGATGCATCCCAAGGGCTGGATGACGCTGGGCGATATCGGTCATGTCGATGAAGAGGGCTTCCTGTTCCTTACTGACCGCAAGAGCCACATGATTATTTCGGGCGGTGTAAACATCTACCCGCAAGAGATCGAGAATCTGCTGGTGACCCACGATAAGGTGATGGATGCAGCAGTGATCGGTGCACCGTGTCCTGACCTGGGCGAGAAAGTGATCGCCGTCGTGCAACCGATGGCAATGGATGATGCGGGCGAGGCGCTGGAGGCGGAATTGCGCGAATTCCTCGCGCCAAACCTGTCCAAGATCAAAATGCCCAAGCTGTTCGACTTCCGTCCCGACCTGCCGCGCGAGGCCAATGGCAAACTCTACAAGCGCGAGCTGCGTGACGAATTCGAAGCGAAAGCGCGGGAGAGCGCATAATGGCTAGTCCGGCGGTCCTTTCCACCGAGGACGCCAAGGCCGTCATCGATCCACACGCTTATGCGGAGTGGGATGGATTGCTCGACACGTTCGATCGCATCCGCGCTGATCAGCCTGTCGCCAAGGTTATTCCAGAGGATGAGGCGCTGTTCGATCCGTTCTGGCTGATCACGCGCTACGATGATGTGATGCGGATTTCGAAGGATAACCGCACTTTTCTCAACAATCCGCGGTACGGTCGTTTTCAGCTTCAAGCAAGCGATCGAGTTCAGCCGCGCTGCCACCGGATCTAACATGCTGGTGGATTCGCTCGTGGTGTTCGACGCGCCGATCCACCCCAAATATCGCAAGCTGACCCAGGAATGGTTCATGCCGCGCAATCTGGCGAAGATTGAGGGCGAAATCCGCGCGATTGCCGATCGCACCGTCGATGCGCTGCTCGAAGCCGCTGACGCAGCGCCGGCCAATGTGGTCGATTTCGTCAAATTAGCCTCCGGCCCCTATCCGCTCCATGTGGTGATGCAGATCCTCGGCGTGCCGGAATCAGATGAGCCGCGTATGCAGATGCTTACCCAGCAGCTGTTTGGCGGACAGGATGCCGACCTTTCCGGCTCGGGCATGGAGAACATGACGCCCGAACAGGTGGTGCAGCTGGTCGCGGGTGCGGTGAAAACCTTCGAGGATTATTTTACGCAGCTGGCCGAACAGCGCCGCGCCAATCCGACCGATGATGTCGCGAGCGTAATCGCCAATGCAATGGTGGACGGCAAGCCGCTACCCGACCGCGATATGGCGGGCTATTACATCATCGTCGCAACTGCGGGACACGACACGACCAGCGCCTCGACCGCCGGCGCGATGATGGCGCTCGCCAACGATCCTGAGCAATGGGCGCAGGTAAAGGCTGATCGCAGCCTGCTTCCCGGCATTGTCGAGGAGGCCATCCGCTGGACCTCACCCGTGCAGCACTTCATGCGCACGGCGGCTGAGGATGTTGAGATCGGCGGACAGCAGATCAAGGCGGGTGATTGGATGATGATCAACTACGTCGCTGCCAATCACGATCCGGCGCAGTTCGACGATCCCCGACGCTTTGACGCAGCGCGATCACCCAACCGGCATTTGGCGTTCGGAGCAGGCGCGCACCAGTGCCTCGGCCTGCACTTGGCGCGGCTCGAAATGCGCATCCTGTTTGAGACGTTGCTCGATCGGATTGAGCGGGTGGAACCGGCGGGAGAAGCAAAGCGCGCGACCAGCACATTCGTTGGCGGGCTGAAGACTTTGCCGCTCAAAATCCTCGGCAGCTAATCCTATGATATGGGGTCGAAACGCAACAAAACAAGATCCGATGCGCAACAATCGAATGTTTGAAGTATTTTTGCGAAACTTTGTACGATTTTCCTGTTATTTGCATGCAACTTGTGTTAATCATCCATTCATGGGAAAAACTAAGAACAGGGGCGTTGCCATTGGTGCAGCGGCGAGCCGTTGAGCCTGCTTGAACCACACAATCTGCCGTTTGCGGTGGCAATCGGGCTGCTCGTTTTCATCGCAATTATGCAGGTTACAGGTCTCGGCGATCTGTTCGAAGCTGGCGATGCCGATATGGACTTTGCGCCTGATGGTGGCGGCTTCGACATTGATGCGGAGCTCGATCCGGCCGATGCCGTTTCAGCCAATGGCTTCATGGACGGATTGCTGAGCCTGATTGGGCTAGGCAAAGTTCCGTTTCTTATCTGGCTGGCCATGCTGCTGGTGGTGTTCGCCGGTATTGGAGTGAGTGGACAGGCACTTGCCCAGAATCTTCTCGGCGCGCCGTTCGACGCACTAGCTGCGGGCGGTCTCGCTGGAATTGCCGCGCTGCCGATCAACGGAGTGCTTGTCCGGCCTCTCGGCGCAATCCTTCCCAAAGATGAGAGCTCCGCGATCCATACCAGCAATCTGATCCGTCGCGATGCGGTGATCCAGACAGGCACTGCCCGCGCCGGATCGCCCGCGCGCGGCAAAGTCACCGACCAGTTTGGCCAAGCGCACTTCGTAATGGTGGAGCCGCATGATCCTGATCTGGCATTCAGCGAAGGCGAGACCGTGCTGATCGTGCGCCGCGATGGCGAGACATTCTACGCTATCCGCTACGAGAACCCGCTGCTCGGACCAGAATAGAAAGACGAAAACAATCTGCGCGACACCAGACGCGCGACAAGAGAATAATAAAAAGGAGAAGAAATGGACTTGCTAGAACTCGGAATTTGGATTGGCATTGTTGTCATCGCTTTTGTGGTCATCGGGATCACCATCACCTCGCTCTATCGCCGCGCGTCAAAGGAAACCGCGTTTGTGCGGACCGGTGTTGGCGGTGAAAAGGTCATCATGAATGGCGGTGCATTGGTGCTGCCGGTGTTCCATGAGACCATGCCGGTCAACATGAACACGCTGGTGCTATCGGTGGTACGTCGCGACGGCGAAGCGCTGATCACGCTCGACCGTCTGCGGATCGACGTTAAAGCGGAGTTCTATGTTCGTGTGCGCCCCGATGCGAGTGCGATTGCAATGGCGGCGCAGACCCTGGGTCAGCGCACGATGCAGCCGGAAATGCTCAAGGATCTGGTCGAAGGCAAATTTGTCGACGCGCTGCGCTCGGTCGCAGCGGGCATGAGCATGAATGAGCTGCACGAACAGCGCGCCGACTTCGTCCAGAAGGTGCAGCAGGTTTCTTCTAGCGATCTCGCGATGAACGGTCTGGAGCTTGAATCGGTCTCACTGACCGGACTGGACCAGACCAGCATCGAACACTTCAACGCCAACAACGCGTTTGACGCCGAAGGTCTGACAAAGCTCACCGAACAGATCGAAGCGCGCAAGAAACTGCGTAACGATATCGAGCAGGACACGCGGGTCCAGATGGAAACCAAGAACCTCGAAGCCGATCAGCGCAGCTTCGAAATTGGACGCGACACCGAATATGCGCGCCTCCAGCAGGAGCGCGAAGTTGAGGTCCGGCGCGCTGCGCAAACCTCGGAAATCGCCCGCGAGCAGGCGGAGCGGCAGCGCGAGGCCGATGCTGCACGGATCGAAGCGAAGAAGCAGGTCGATGCGCAGCAGATTGAAGCCGACCGGCTGGTTGAGGAGGCCCGTATCGATCAGAAGCGTGCGCTCGAAATCGCCCGTCAAGAACAGCAGATCGCGGTTCAGAACAAGTCACGCGAGGAAAGCCAGGCCAAGGCTGAGGCTGATGCGGCTCGGGCCAAGGCTGTGGCTGCCGAAGAGCAGGTGACCACCTCGCGTGAAAGCGAAATCGCCGAACGTCAGAAGAAGATTGAGCTGATCGAAGCCGCTAAGGTCGCCGAACGCGATGCGATCAGCATCAAGGTCGAAGCCGAAGCGGAAAAAGACGCGTCGATCAACCGCGCTGAGGCTGCTCGTCTTGAGGCGAAGGGTGATGCCGATGCGGAAATCCTGCGTGCGGAAGCCGACCGCGTACGTTTCGAGGTCGAAGCAGCAGGTCAACAGGCGATCAACGAGGCGGCGAACATCCTCTCGATGGATCAGATCAGCCTGCAGACAAAGCTGGCGCTGCTCAAGGTGCTGCCAGAGGTCATCCGCGAGAGCGCGAAGCCGATGGAAGCGATCGACTCGATCAAGATCGTCCAGGTCGACGGGCTCACCAATGGTGGCTCAGGCGGCGGGGCCAGCGGTGGGGCAGGTGCTGGTGGAAGCTCGGGCAACCTCGCAACCGACGCGGTGTCGGCAGCGCTCGCCTACCGCGCGCAGGCGCCGGTGCTTGACGGGCTGATGCAGGAGCTTGGCCTGAACGGGTCATCGCTCGGCACCTTGGTTAAGGCGGCAGCAGAGGATCCTAATTCCGACGCAGCGCAGAAGCTGTCCGAACTGACGACCAATGACCTCGCCATCGAGCCGGAAGGACTGGATGTTTTTGGCGAAGATCCGAAGGACGACGCTTCACCCGGAGAAGCCGCGGAGTAGCAGCGCGATCTTCATAGATTGGTATTACCCCCCGATTGGCGTTATGTTGGCCGGGGGGTAATTTTATGGGTGCATGGGGAGCAGGATCATTCGAGAACGACACCGCGCTCGACTTTGCGGGAGAGATAAGGAGTGTCGCCGACATTGAGGCCGCCCTCATTGACGAAGGCGTCTATGAGATCGATGCCGATCTCGCCTGCCAATTGATCGTAGCAGGAGAATGCGTTGCGGCGATGCGCGGCCACCCCAATCCGGACATGCCCGAGGAATTGGCCGACACGGTGGCTGGCTTTGGTAAGCCCTCAATCGAACTCTTTGACAAAGCGCGCAACAATGTTTCCGCCGTTCTGTGCGAGAGCGAGTTGCTCGAATTGTGGGCAGAAGCCGGCAAAGAAGACCGAGCTGCGTTCAATCAGGCAATGACCGATCTGATTGCCCGTCTCAACAAACCGCAAGGTAAAGCGGGCAAGTCAAAAACGCCGAAGCCGAAAAAGGCTAGCACCAATCCATCACCCTGCATGATCTGCGACAAACCGATGGGGGATGGCGAATTTCATCAGATTGATATCACTCTGATGGCTGACGACTTTGGCGATATGAGGCAAGGTGGCTGGGTTCATATGGGTTGCTTGAACGGAGTATTGCACCCGAAGCATATGATTCAGCATTGGGAATTCGATGACGAGCTGCTCGAACTGGCGAGGAAGAAAATCCGCGCTGAAGATAGCGACTGACGGGTTTCACCCAAGCAGGCGCTGCGCCATTGCGCGAACGTCTTCGCCCATATCCTTGCGCTCCAGTGCGAGCGCGAGGGTAGCCTCGACAAAGCCGAGCTTGCTCCCGCAATCATAGCGATTGCCGTCAAAGGTCACCGCGTGGAAAGGCTGGCTGCCAATCATTCGCGCCATTGCATCGGTCAGCTGGATTTCGCCGCCCGCCCCTTTGCCCTGTGTTTCCAGCGTGCGCATCACCTCGGGCTGAAGGATATAGCGTCCGGAGATGATCTTGTTCGAGGGCGCTTCATCCACCGGCGGTTTCTCAACCAAACCGCGCACTTCGGTGAGCGCGCCTGACGCTTTGCCGGGGTCGATCACGCCATAGCTCGAGACCTCTTCATGCGGCACTTCGAGCACGCTGATAAGGTTGCCGCCAACTTGCGAATAGGCATCGACCATCTGCTTCATGCAGCCGCTTCCGCCTGCTTTTCCGATCATCAATTCATCGGGCAGGAAGATCGCGAAGGGTTCATCACCGACAATCGCCCGTGCGCACCAGATCGCATGACCAAGGCCCAGCGGTACTTGCTGGCGTACTGTGATAATGTCGCCGGGCGTGGCGCGCGTCGGCTCAAGCACGCTCATATCCTTGCCGCGCTCGCTCATCGTATCCTCGAGCTCGTAGGCGACATCGAAATGCTCGACGATGGCGGTTTTGCCCCGCCCCGTGACAAAGATCATCTGCTCGATTCCGGCCTCACGCGCTTCGTCGACCGCATATTGGATCAACGGGCGATCTACGATGGGCAGCAATTCCTTCGGAATGGCCTTGGTCGCGGGAAGGAATCGGGTGCCGAGCCCGGCGACGGGAAATACGGCTTTCTTGATCGGTTTGGGACTGGTCATAGGTCATGCGATACGGAAGCCGCGAACCTTGCGTCAACTGCGAAGCTTTTCGCCGCGCTAGCCAATTGCGCGTTTCGTCAATTTGGCTAAAGGCTGGTGCATGGACAAATTGCTTATTCGGGGCGGCAATCGCCTTTCAGGAACCCTGCCAATTTCGGGTGCGAAGAACGCTGCGCTGACGCTCATTCCATGCGCGCTTCTGACGGAAGAGCCGATGACATTGCGCAATCTGCCGCGGCTTGCGGATATTGACGGATTTCAGCACCTAATGGGGCAGTTCGGGGTCTCGGTCAGCATTCAAGGCAACCGGCCAGAGGACTTTGGCCGGGTCGTCACATACGAAGCCTCGCGCGTCACTTCGACCGTTGCGCCGTATGATCTGGTGCGCAAGATGCGCGCTTCCATCCTAGTGCTCGGCCCGATGCTGGCACGTGCGGGCGAGGCGACCGTTTCGATGCCAGGTGGCTGCGCGATCGGAAACCGTCCTATCGACTTGCACTTGAAGGCGCTCGAGGCGTTCGGGGCCGAGATCGAGCTTGCGCAAGGCTACGTCAAAGCAATTGCACCTGATGGTGGCCTTCCGGGCGGAGAATTTGACTTTCCGGTAGTATCAGTCGGCGCGACCGAGAACGCGCTGATGGCAGCGGTGCTGGCCAATGGAACAAGCCGCCTGTTCAACGCTGCTCGCGAGCCAGAGATCGTTGACCTTTGCAACTTGCTCACCGCGATGGGCGCAGAGATCGAAGGGATCGGGACTTCCGACCTCACAATCCACGGGGTCAAGCGCCTGCACGGCGCAACATATCGCGTAATGGCCGACCGGATCGAAGCGGGCTCCTATGCCTGTGCGGCGGCAATTACCGGCGGCGAGTTGCGGCTCGAAGGAGCCAAGGGCGAGGAGATGGGCGCGACGATCCATGCGCTGCGCAATATTGGGGTGGAGATCGACGAGGACGCGCGCGGTATCACGGTTCGCGCTGATGGTCCGCTTACAGCCACCGACCTGACAACCGCACCCTATCCCGGGCTTGCGACCGATATGCAGGCGCAGTTGATGAGCCTTCTGTGCAAGGCCGAAGGCACCAGCGTCCTTAAGGAAACGATCTTCGAAAACCGCTTCATGCATGTGCCGGAATTGAGCCGCATGGGTGCGGAGATCTCGACTGAGGGACGCACCGCCATCGTGAAAGGCGCGGCTGACCTGACCGGCGCCGAAGTGATGGCGACTGATTTGCGCGCGTCGATGAGCCTGGTGATCGCAGCGCTGGCTGCCGAGGGCGAGACGACGGTGCGGCGCCTTTATCACTTGGATCGCGGCTATGAGCGGCTGGAAGAAAAGCTGCAGCTCGTCGGCGCTGATATTGAACGGGTTGGCGACTAGCCTGATTGCGCTATCGGTCCGTTACCAGCCAAACCCTGATCGCACTCGCCAGCCCCGGCGGCGTCTCGGCCTTGATTCGCTCTTCATCAATCCGAGCGACCAAAGCGTTGATCGGCACGCCCTCCTTCTCTGCTGCCTCGCGCAGCTTATCCCAAAAGAGCGGTTCCAGACTGATTGAGGTCTTGTGCCCGGCTATCTGGACCGAGCGTTTGACCGGAGGGTGATAGGGCGGTGACATGGCGCTTGCTCTAGCGCGGCTGCCTGCACTTGCCCATGACTTGCGAACGAAACTCTATTTGTAGTGCTCGCGCCGATCGCCAAACTCGCGCACACGTTTGCGCCAAGTGCGATAGCTGGACGGCTTCAGGTTCTCGCGCATCAGCACCTTGGTCTGAGCATCAGACAGGCCGAACTGCGCCTCGATATCGGCAAAGCTGACATGATCAGACAGCGCCATTTCGATGACGGCACTGATCTCTGACGGGGTCAATTCTCGCGATGAAGACATGCCCACTCAACACTCGGTTAGCGGGCATGTTCCAAAGACAATCAATACATGTGCTGGCCGCCATTGATGCTCATGGTCGAGCCCGTGGTGAAGGCCCCGTTCTCTGAGGTAAAGAAAGTCACGCCGCGGGCGATTTCTTCGGCCTGCCCCAAACGTCCGACTGGGATTTTGGCGACGATCTTTTCGAGAACCGGCTCAGGGACCGCTGCGACCATGTCTGTGTCGATATAGCCGGGTGCGATCGCGTTGACGGTGACGCCGAACTTCGCGCCTTCCTGTGCCAATGCTTTGGTGAAGCCGTGAATACCTGATTTGGCGGCGGCGTAGTTGACCTGGCCGTATTGGCCAGCCTGTCCATTAATCGAACCAATATTGACGATCCGGCCCCATTTGCGCTCACGCATGCCAGGGAATGTCGCCTTGGCCATGTTGAAGCAACCGCCAAGGTTCACGCGCATTACGTCGTGCCAATCGTCATAGCTCATCTTGTGCAAAGTACCGTCGCGGGTGATCCCGGCATTGTTGACGACAATATCGACAGGTCCGTATTTTTCGGCGACTTCAGCACATCCGGCGAGACACGCTTCGTGATCGCCAACATCCCACTTCATCGAGGGGATGCCGGTCGCTTCGGTAAACTTGCGCGCGCTTTCATCATTGCCGCCGTAATTGGCGATGACGGTGTGGCCTTGGCGCTTTAGGCGCTTGCAGATGGCTTCACCGATGCCGCGTGTGCCGCCGGTTACGATTGCTACTTTGCTCATGACATTCTGACCCCTTTAAGATCCGATTGCGTTTCTTCATCCTATGGCAGAGATAGCTGTGCCGTAACGTCATGAAAACGAAAAACCCCGCTCACGGCGGGGTCTACATACGAATTCGTCGCTCAAACAGAGCGACCTAGAACTTGAACTGGGTTCCGACGTAGACGGCCTGACTGTCCTGCTCGGCATTGGTAAGCGGAGCCAACCGATCCCGTTCCTGCGAGAGGCGAACACCAGCGGTCACATTCAGGTTGCCCGTCACGCGGTAAGAACCGCCAACGTCAACTGTCTGCGAAGCCAGATTGTCGAGCGTGTTTGGCGAGCGACCGGCGACCTTTTCGTCTTCCAGTCCAATCCGTGGTTGGAGACGGCTGGGCTTGTCGACTGCACTCGGTTTGGCCGGTTCGAAGGTTGCCAAGTCCGGTACAGACAGGCTGCGGACCGATTTCGGCAAGTTAACAGGCCGCGCAAAACTGTCATAGCCGCGCGCCGTGCCGAGATTGTAACGTGTCGGCTGAAGAGGCTTAAGGGCCGCAAGGCTATCGCCCGCGCCCGGTTTGGCATCAATTGCTTTGCGCACGGAAATCGCCTCAGCAATTTCGCGATCGACGCGCACGGCCACGGTTACAGTGCGGTCGCGCGATGCTGGCTGCGTGCCTGCAGGCGTAAACCGAAGGCTTTCATCGCCATTCTGACTAGCAATCAATGCAGCGAGTTCGGGATCGACGGTCGCAGGCGTGAAAATATCGATAGCCCCGGGGTCGAATGATGCAGAGCCATCGGTCAGGCTAACAACAGCAAGGCCAGTCGAAGGAACGCCGCACGCGAGCGCACCAGCAGCGAGCAAGAACGGCAGCTTGCGCTGGCTCTTCGCTGAAACCTGATGTGCGTTACGTGGCATGATGCCGATGCGTCCTCAATACGAATGTCTATCCGAATCAGAGCACTTTGAGCCTTAATATTGGCTGAGTTTGCCCCAAACGACTCGCTGCAACTGCAACAAGAAGATGAGAATAGGATCGGCTAGGCTCGCATGGCAATGCTTACCGCCGGATTCGGCTGCGTTTTTGGAGTTCGCGCAACAAATTGTTGCATTTGCGCACGCTCATTCCGCGACCGTAATCGAATCAGAGTCGTGCAAGTTCGGTTATTCAGCAGCTATAAAGGCGTTGAGGCTGCTACTGAGCCTAGATGAACGATCGGCAGGTGCGGATTGCGTCGCAACAGCGCTTGCCGCGCCGATGCACTCGGCTATAGAACCACAAATGACACAGACGAGGATTGCTACAGTGAACCGCGCCCCAACTTCAATTTTCACTTCCGCTCGCATTCTGTTCGCAAGCGCTGCGAGCCTGGCCTTGGTCGCTTGCGGGGGCGGGAATGATCGTCCGCGTGCTGAGCTTGCGGCCTCGCAGGTCACGACAATTGGCGTGAACGCCTATCTTTGGCGAGCCTCTCTCGAGACTGTAAGCTTTGCTCCGCTGCTCCAGGCCGACAGCGCAGGCGGTGTGATTGTGACTGACTGGTATGCGAACCCGAGCAATCCGGGTGAGCGCGTTAAAGTGTCGGTGACAATCCTCGATCAGGATTTGCGGGCTGATGCACTGCGAGTCGCAGCGAGCCGGCAGGTTGCTCAAGGCGGCACATGGGTAGATGCTCCGGTGCAGGCTGCGACCGTGCAAAAGCTGGAAGATATTATCCTGACGAAAGCCCGGGATCTGCGCCGCAAAGCTGTCGCTTCCTAAAAATTCGCCCGGTATTGGACTGCAAATCGCGCCGCGCGGCGCTTGCAGTGCTCACGACCCTGAAAGGTAGCTGCGCGCTGGGTCTTTCGCGGCACAATTTTCGCCGAAATCCCTAGCAAATTTTCGCGCAGCGGACACCTACGCTTCCAATCTGCGATGAATGACGTAACAGGCAAATCATGACCGATACGCGTTTCGATCCGTCCGCAGCTGACGGGCGCTGGCAGCGTGCGTGGGATGAGGCGGGCACCTTCACCGCCGATAGCGCATCGCCCAAGCCCAAGAGCTATATCCTTGAGATGTTTCCCTATCCATCGGGGCGCATCCACATGGGCCATGTGCGCAATTACACGATGGGTGACGTGCTCGCGCGCTACAAGAAAATGCGCGGTTGCGAAGTGCTGCACCCGATGGGCTGGGACGCCTTCGGAATGCCGGCAGAAAACGCCGCGATGGAAAAGAAGGTGCATCCCGGCGCTTGGACTCGCTCCAACATCGAGGCGATGAAAGCGCAGTTGAAGCGCATCGGCTTTGCGCTCGACTGGACGCGCGAATTCGCCACCTGTGACCCCGAATATTACGGGCATGAGCAAGCGCTCTTCATCGACATGTACGAGGCGGGCCTCGTCTATCGCCGCCAGTCGGAGGTGAACTGGGATCCGGTCGATATGACCGTGCTCGCCAATGAGCAGGTGATCGATGGCAAAGGCTGGCGCTCGGGCGCAGAGGTCGAAAAGCGGAAGCTCGACCAGTGGTTCTTGAAGATCACCGACTTTGCCGAAGACCTGCTCGACGGGCTGGATGAGCTCAAGGACTGGCCCGACAAAGTGCGGCTGATGCAGGAAAACTGGATCGGCAAATCGAGCGGTCTGGAGTTCAGCTTCGAGCTGTCGAATGGCGAAAAGCTGCCGGTCTATACCACCCGGCCTGACACGATTTTCGGCGCGAGCTTCTGCGCGATTGCGGCGGACCATCCGCTCGCTCAGGCCGTGGCCGAGGACGACCCGCTCGCGGTCAAATTCATCGAGGAATGCAAGCGCGGCGGCACGACTGCTGCTGAACTGGAAACCGCTGAAAAGCTCGGCTTCCGCACTGGCATCACTGCCAATCATCCCTTCACTGGCGAGGCGATGCCGGTTTTCATCGCGAATTTTGTGCTGATGGATTATGGCACCGGCGCGGTGATGGGCGTGCCGGGCCATGACCAGCGCGACTTCGAATTCGCGACCAAATACAAACTGCCGATCACGCGAGTCGTGGCGAGCGATGTGACTCAGGCCGATGCGCCCATGGGCCACGAAGCCGAAGCCGGTGACGGCGTGATTGTGAATTCGGATTTCCTCGACGGGATGAGTGTTGAGGATGCCAAGGCCGAAGTCATCAAGCGTGCGGAAAGCGGCGGCTGGGGTGAAGGCACGACCGTATGGCGGCTGCGCGACTGGGGCATTTCGCGCCAACGCTATTGGGGTACGCCGATCCCCTTCATCCACTGCGATAGCTGCGGCGTCGTGCCTGTGCCAAAGGATCAGCTGCCGGTCACGCTGCCGGACGATGTCGATTTCGAGACGCCGGGCAACCCGCTCGAACGCCACGCCACGTGGAAGGCGGTTGACTGCCCCAAATGCGGCAGCGCGGCACGGCGTGAGACCGACACGCTCGACACTTTCACCAATTCCAGCTGGTACTTCCTGCGCTTTGCCTCGCAGCCTGCGGATGCGCCGTTCGATCCAGAAGAAATCGCCAAATGGATGCCGGTGCAGCACTATATTGGCGGGATTGAGCATGCGATCTTGCACCTGCTCTATGCGAGGTTCTGGACGCGCGCGCTCGCGCATATCGGCAAGCTCGACGTGAAAGAGCCGTTTGCCGCGCTGTTTACGCAAGGCATGGTCACGCATGAGACTTACAGCCTTGGCGATGGTTCTTGGCTCTCGCCTGACGAAGTCCGCAAGGACGGCGTGGATTGGGTCGCGATCGAAAATGGCGAGCCGGTAACCGCTGGCCGCGTCGTCAAAATGTCCAAGTCGAAGAAGAACGTCGTCGATCCGGACAATATCATCGACGAATTCGGCGCGGACGCAGTGCGCTGGTTCATGCTGTCCGACAGCCCGCCCGAGCGGGACCTGCCATGGTCGGCGAGCGGGATCGAAGGCTGCGCGCGCTTTGTCCAGCGGCTCTGGCGCCTGTTCGACAGCTATGATGCGAGCGCAAGCGGCGAAGACGAAGCTCTGCTGCGCAAGGCGCATCAGGCCGTCGTCGCGGTCGCTGAAGACATCGAGGCCTTGAGCTTCAACAAGGCGGTCGCGCGGATCTATGAACTGACCGGCGCGGCGGAGAAGGCTGAGGCGAGCGAGTCCCGCAATTTCGCCATCAACGCCATCCTTCACATGGTCAGCCCGATGATGCCGCACCTCGCCGAGGAGGCCTATGAGACCATCGGTGCGGGCGGATTGATAGCCGAGGCCGATTGGCCCGCCCACGATCCCGCGATGTTGGTCGAAGACGAAGTCACCATTGCGGTTCAACACAAAGGTAAGCTGCGCGACACGCTGACCGCACCCAAGGGCGCGCCGAAAGAAGACCTCGAAGCGCTTGCACTCGCGAGCGAGAAGGTCCAGCGTTCGCTTGATGGAGCGGAGATACGCAAGGTGATCGTGGTGCCCGACAGACTGGTGAATATCGTCACCTGATGCGCCGCGCGCTCGCCTTGATCGCGCTGTTTGCGACAACGCCGCTGCTCTCAGCCTGTGGATTGCAGCCGCTTTACTCCGCGCAAAGCGCCAATGGCGTGGTCAGCAACGAGCTGGCGGCGGTGCAAATTCCGACCATTCCGGGACGCGGCGGCTGGCTATTGCGCGGCGCGCTCGAAGACCGGCTCAATGTCGCGGGCAATGTGAGTCCGCGCTATCGGCTCGACATACGGCTCGACGATGCACTCGAAGCCTTGGGCGTGCTCAACGATGACACGATAAGCCGCGAGCGCCGGATCCTGCGCGCGCGCTATCAATTGGTCGACCTTGCGAGCGGGGAAATACTGCTCGATGCGACCGATGGTTCGGATGCCGGGATTGACGTTGTCTCGTCCGAATATGCGACGATCGCTGCTGAACAAAACGCGCTTGAAAACCTCACGCAGGAAGTGGCCGACCGGATCGTTACGCGGCTCGCGCTGACCTTGCGCGCAAACGGGGAACCGCCGAGCCAATGAAGGCGACTCAGCGCGATTTCGCCCGCGGACTGCCCAATGGCGCGGCCAATTGCTCGATCTTTTTCTTTGCGGCCCTGATGAAGCAGGAGCCTCTGCTGCCGCTGCCAAGGTCGTCGAAAACCTGCCTGATGCGGGCGAACGGATCGAGATTGCCGGCGGCGATCTGAAGCGCGATCCGGCCATGCTAGGCGATGAGGCGCGCTCAGGCTCGCTCTTTGGAGACAAGCGCCATATCCTCGTGCGCGCCAATGGCGATGAAGCGCATGATGCGGTTAAGGCGTTGATCGAAACCGGCGAAGCGGGCGCGGGTGAGGCGGCTCCGGTGCTGATTGTCGCGACGTCTGCGACCGACAAGGCGCGCACTGCCAAGCTTATCGAAAAGCGCAAGGATGGCATGGTGGCAATGTTCTGGCCGCCGGACCTCTCCTCGGTCTCAGCCTCGGTGCGCAGCATGGGCGATGCAGCTGGGCTGCGGTTGGGCGGCGACCTGGCCGAGCGGATTGCGCGCGCGGCGGGCCTCGATGTGCGGCTGGCGCAATCGGAAGTGACTAAGCTGGCGCTCTATTGCGATGCCGATCCGCAATCGCCCAAGAACGCCTCGGTCGAGGATTATGCCGAGATCGGCGCGGCGACCGAAGAGGACGGCTTTCAGCCATTGGTCAACGCGGTGATGGGCGGAGAGACCGGGCGGCTCGACAAGGAAATCCGCCGAATGCGCGAGCTCGGGCTTAATCCGGTCGGTCTGTTGCTGGCGATTGAGCGGCGCGCAGCGCAACTGGCGCAGATCACCGCAAAGCTAGGCCCGCGCGGTTCGCTCGACAATCTGGGTAAAGGTGAGAAAGCGCAGCTCGGTATTTTCTGGAAAGAAGAGCGCGACATCCGCAATCAGCTTTCCCGCTGGCAGTCGCGCAAGCTTGATCGGTTGGTCCCGCGTCTGGTTGAGATGCACCGCTCGCTGCTCACCAACAGCCAAGCCGCTGAGTTGCTGCTCGCGCAAGGCCTGGCTGATATCACCCGTTTTGCCGCAAGGCGGTAGAGTTTCGGGGCAAAACGCCGGTTTCCTTCGGGAAATTTACGAGTTTTAATTCTAGGTTTGCTCCATAATGGAGCAAACATCCCGTCTTGCGATGGGGGTCGCGAAGACATGAACAAGCCGCTTGACCAATTGGATGTCGCGCATGGCGTTAAGCCACAGCGTCATCGCTCGTCGCCTTCGTTGGAGCGAAGGCGCCTGCGCGCTTACATCGCGATGATCGTCATCGATATTGCGCTGTTGCATGCTGGTTTCATGCTCGCTGCCCTGGCGTACGAAAGCATGTGGTGGGAGCCGCGTGCTTTGCTCGCCGCTCAAGCATTGCTTCCAATCTTCCTCACCATTGCGCTTTACAATGCGAGCTATTGCGCCCGCGCTCTTACGGACTGGATTTATGCAGTCCGGCAAATGGCCGTGGCTTTAGTTATCTCGTACCGCGCTCATTAATTTTGTCGCGTTTTACACCAAGTCGAACGCCGTATTCTCGCGCGTCACGATCTCGCTTGGCTTTATTATCAGCTTCATTTTGATGGTTGTCGCGCGCCGAATGCTGGTCCGTTTCATCGCGCGCAAATGGTCCGGAAACGTGCAAAACCAGCTGATCATCGACGATGATGGTCCGGGATTCGAGGCCGGCAATGCCAAGCGCATCAGCGCATCAGCTCTCGGTCTCGATCCGGCCAGCGACGATCCGTATATGCGCGACCAAATCGGGCAGTATTTGCGCAATCAGGATAGTGTGGTGGTCTCTTGCCCGGCTGAACGGCGCGAGCAATGGGCAATGATGCTCAAATCGGCGGGTGTATTCGGCGAGATTGTGAGCGAGGTACCGCACCATCTCGGCGCGGTGGGCGTGCAACGCTATGAAGATCAAGAGCGCACAACGCTCATCGTTTCAACCGGTCCGCTGAGGTTGCGATCTCGCGCGATCAAGCGCGCCTTCGATGTGGTTGTGGCTGGGCTGGCGTTGCTTCTCTTGTCGCCCGTCCTGCTGCTCATAGCGCTGGCGATCAAACTGGAAGATGGCGGACCGGTGCTGTTCGTGCAGGAACGGGTTGGGCGCGGTAGCGAGTTCTTCAAGGTGCTCAAATTCCGCAGCATGCGGATGAATGGCGCAGGCAAGGATGGTGCGCGTTCCACCGCGCGTGATGATGATCGTGTGACCCGCATTGGCCGCTTTATCCGCGCCAACAGCTTGGATGAGTTGCCGCAGTTCTGGAACGTGCTGCGCGGGGATATGTCGATTGTCGGTCCCCGCCCGCACGCTAAGGACAGTCAGGCCAATGAGAAGCTCTTCTGGGAAATTGACGGGAGATACTGGCGGCGACATTCCTTAAAGCCGGGCCTCACTGGCCTCGCGCAAATTCGCGGCCATCGCGGCGCGACCGAGAATGAGGCAGATCTTACCGACCGTTTGCAGTCAGACCTGGAATATATCGCAAGTTGGACCTTGCAGCGCGACATTGCGATTATGCTGCGCACCTTGCGGGTGCTGCGCCATGACCGCGCTTATTAGGCTGGGTATCAGTCCTGCGGAACGGTGAAGCTGCCAGTCACGCGGTCGCCAGAGCCTTCCGCCGCGCTGCCCGACACGCTGCCATCGACGCTCGAAAGGCCAGTTTGCAGGTCGATCACCAGGCGCCCACCGCTGAGCCGGTCCGCGCCGCGCCGCAGTCGGACATTACCTGACATGGTGATGATCCGCCGCCCGAGATCGTAAATCGCGACATCGCCGCTTGCGCTTTCATTCCCGCGCGAGACGGTCACGCCGCCGGTCGCGGTGATACGCTGAATGTCTAGCGATCCGGTGTCAGTGTAGTTGACCAGCATCCGGTCAGAGCGCACCGTGAGGCCTGCCTGGCGTACGGTCACGCTGCCCGAAAGAGCGACTCGGTTCTCCCGATCCTGAAGTTCGATCCGGCCCGCATCGAAATCGACCGGCGCGCGGCTGTTATGTGCCGCGATACCCTGCGCGCCCGCCTGAATGCCTGCCATCAGCGCGGCAGCAGCAACAAATCCGCCAAGGCCCCAGCGGGCAGCGATTTGCTTGATCGACAGGATGGTATGCTGCGTCATGGTATCCTCAATTTGCCCGGTATCATGGACAGTTTTGCATTGCCTTCAAGCGTGATCGTGCGCGCAGCCAGATCAGCGCGGATCGAATTGGCGCTGAATGTACCAGCAGGCACCGCGCCCTGCACACCATCATCGCCGCGCATTGTGCGTGTGTTGAGATCGACGGTCACACCGCTTGCGGTCATCGAATAGCCATCGGCGGCGCGCAGGCGGACGGGGCCGTCAACTGACACCTGCTCTACGTTGAGATCATAGTTTCCGCCATCTGCACTAATCCGTGCCGGCCCATCGGTGAGCAGCAATTGCGCAATCAAATCCTGCATCCGCACGATGCCTTCGGCGCTCGACCGCTGAACGGCTTCACCTGCCTGGATCGTGAACGGGCGCCCTTGATCATCGCGCCCGCGATAGAGCGCATTGTCGACGCTCAGCCGTTCATCGATCATCGCCACTTTGTTGCGATCAAGCAGGAAGGAGATTTCGCCGCGTGGTGAAAGCGGCGTGATGATCATCAACGCAGCCATAATCCCGACGCCCATCGGCAAAGCTCGCGCGAGGAAACTGACCAGCTTGTCATGACTGCCGCCGGGCGCAGCGAAATCCTGACGCTTGCTGCGCAGTTCCATTGCTTCGCTGGTTTCTAGGCGGCGTTTGATAACCATGGGGGTGCGTAACAGTCCCTAGCTTACATGTGGCTGAAAATATCGCTGTCGGCCCAGCCCGCCATGTCAAGCAGCGCACGCGTTGGCAGAAAATCGAAACAGGCCTGCGCGATATCCATCCGGTCTTCGCGCTCCAATCGCTTGAGCAATTCCTCGCGCATAGCGTGGAGATAACGCACGTCGGAGGCTGCATATTCGCGCTGCGCCTCTGACAGCTCCGGCCCGCCCCAATCGGAGGATTGCTGCTGCTTTGAGATATCCGCGCCGAGCAATTCATTGGCGAGGTTTTTGAGGCCATGCCGGTCGGTATAGGTGCGCACCAGTTTGCTCGCGATCTTGGTGCAGAACACAGGCGCGGCCATCACGCCCAGATAATGCTGGATCGCGGCGAGATCGAAGCGGGCATAATGATAGAGCTTTAGCCGCGCAGGATCGGCCAGCACCGCCTTCAGATTCGGCGCAGCATAGTCACTGTTTGGGCCAAAACGCACCAGATGCTCATCGCCCTGACCGTCGCTGATCTGGACCACGCAAAGCCGGTCACGGTGGGTGATCAGCCCCATAGTTTCTGTATCGACGGCGACAGGGCCATCGGCGAGCACGCCTGCGGGCAGGTCTTCTTCGTGAAAATGTACAGCCATATGAGGCAGTGCCTTAGGCCGATTGGGGAAAGAGGGGAAGGGGACATGGCGCGACAGGCCGGCTGCGGTGTAGCTTTGCCAGGCGATGACAGAAGACGCGATCCCTGACAGCTGGCGAGAGGCGCTGGAGCCGGCCTTGAAGACGTCCGAGGCGCGCAGGCTCGGCGGCTGGCTGCGGGCGGAAGAAGACGCGGGCAAAGTGATCTTCCCGCCGAGGGGGTCTCGGCTCGCCGCCTTGCAGGCAACGCCGCTCGATCTGGTGCGCGTCGTGATCCTTGGGCAAGATCCCTATCACGGGCCGGGACAGGCGCATGGCCTCAGCTTTTCAGTGCAGGACGGGGTGAAGCAGCCGCCGTCGCTCGCCAATATCTTCAAGGAGCTGGAAAACGATCTCGGCATTGCGCGGCCCTCAACCGGGAATTTAACTCCTTGGGCGGAGCAGGGCGTGCTGCTGCTCAACAACACGCTGACGGTGCAAAGCGGGCAGGCGGGGAGCCATGCCGCGCGCGGATGGGATGCGATCACCGATGCCTGTGTGCAAGCGGTGGTGGATCGCGGGGACGCCTGCGTCTTTATCCTGTGGGGCAGCCATGCCCAGAAGAAGGCAGGCCGGGTGCGCGGCCTTGGCACGGCGGTTCATCATCTGGTGCTAACCAGCCCGCACCCCAGCCCTTTATCCGCGCATCGCGGGTTCTTCGGTTCCAAACCGTTTAGTCAGACGAATGATTTCTTGGCGTCTCATGGGCTGGAGACGATTGATTGGAGCCTGCCGTGACCGAAGAGGAAGCGAAGGTTGCGCTGATTGCGCGGCAGAAAGAGCTGGCGCAAGAAGATGCCGCCAATGCCGATTCCACCGACGTGGTCGAATTGCAGCAGGACAGCGTTGGGCGCTTGTCGCGCATGGACGCGATGCAACAGCAAGCCATGGCACAGGCACAACAGCGGCGGCGGACGAACGAACGCACGCGGATTGCAGCGGCGCTTGAGCGGCTAGAGGACGGGGAGTGGGGCTATTGTGCTACTTGCGGCGAGGAGATTGCCGAGGCCAGACTGCGCCATGATCCCAGCGTTCCGACTTGCGTCAAATGTGCGAGCGGGAGTTAGCGCTCCGGCGTTGTTTCATCAGGCCGCGGCGGCAGTTTGCGCAGCTCGAACACCACTTCGCCGGGTTGCGGTGGGCCATTGCCAAGGAGCCCATTTCCGCCGGATAAGCGCAGCACGCCATTATCGAGCGCACCCATCATGCCGGTGAAGTCGGCCACTCCGATATCGTTAGGCGCGAATTCAAACCGGAGGATTTGCCCCGGCTTCCACCCAGCCTCCCGCAAATCAATGCGAGGAGAAACAACATTGTAACTGCTTTGCTCGACGGTGATGGCGCTCATCCGATCACATTCTGGCGGCTCATAATCTTCGAAATATGCATTGCTGCCCGCGACGAATTCGGTGAAGCGCGCGCCGTTTGCGCATTCAATCCGGACTTCTGCATAGGTGAAGGGCTTGCCATCGGGGCGCGTGACGTAGACGAGCTTGTCGTCCTCCGCGTCGTCTGGCCGGTCTTCGACCGACAAGAAACGAAATTTTGGCCGTACCGGCTTCGGGTTGGAGGTGAGGAACAGGACGTCTCCCTTCTGCTCCCAAGTCCCTTGTGCCCGGAGGTCTAGCCCGCCGACGGCAAGGCCCCATTGAAATTTGCCATTGGGCAAAATTCGCATCCCCATCGCGGTTTCAAATGAGCCGCCGTCATATACTCCCACAAATGGGCTGTTTTCTGTGCTGACAGGAGCGTTTGCGGCTGACTGAACCTCGCCATCCGAGCCGGAGCCGGTCGCCATGCACGCACCGAGGGTGAGCGCCAGCGCTCCGCAAAAACTAACCTTTTTCAAATGCATTGAAATCGCGGCCCCTATTCTGCTTCGCGTCACTGTATCGCGCGAAGCTGGCGCCGTGTCCATCAATCAGCGTGGCAGGTTGCTCGCACCCATTAGCATCTCATCCACGCTGCGCGCGCACTGACGACCTTCGCGGATCGCCCAGACGACAAGGCTCTGCCCGCGCCGCATGTCGCCGCAAGTGTAAACCTTCTCGACGCTGGTGGCGTAGTCCTGCTCATTGGCGAAGACATTGCCACGTTCGGTCAGCTCAACTGCAGCCTGATCGAGCAAGCCAGCCTTTTTCGGCCCGACAAAGCCCATCGCGAGCAGGATCAGATCGGCGGGCAGAGTGAACTCGCTGCCGACTATCTCGCGCATTTGGCCATCAACCCACTCGACGCGGGCGCATTCGAGCCCGGTGACTTTCTCGCCGTCGCCGACAACGCGCTTGGTCAGCACTGCCCAATCGCGATCAACGCCTTCTTCGTGGCTGGAGGAGGTGCGCAGTTTGAGCGGCCAATCGGGCCAGGTCAGCGCTTTGTCTTCCTTCTCCGGCGGCTTGGGCATGATCTCAAGCTGCGTGACGCTTTTCGCGCCCTGACGGTTCGATGTACCGACACAGTCGCTGCCGGTATCGCCGCCGCCGATCACAACCACATCCTTGCCGGTCGCAAGCAGGCTGCCGCGCGGGGCTGCGCGCAATTCTTCATCGCCCGCATTGCGCTTGTTCTGCTGGGTCAGGAACTCCATCGCGAGCCGCACGCCGCCCATTTCCGCGCCGGGAATGGCAAGCTGGCGCGCGTCTTCGCTGCCGCCGGCCAGCACGATCGCATCGAAGTTTTCATCGAGGTTTTTGAACGAGATATCGACGCCCACTTCCTTGGACGTTTTGAATTCCACCCCCTCCGCTTCCATCTGGACGCAGCGCCGGTTGATCAGGTGCTTTTCCATCTTGAAGTCTGGGATGCCATAGCGCAGCAATCCGCCGACCCGGTCGCTTTTTTCAAATACGGTGACGGTGTGGCCGGCGCGCGCAAGCTGCTGGGCACAGGCGAGGCCTGCCGGGCCAGAGCCAATGACTGCGACCGACTTGCCGGTCTTTTTTGCAGGCACTTGCGGGGTGATCCAGCCCTCTTTCCAACCGCGATCAACAATCGCGCATTCGATCGATTTGATCGTTACCGGCTGGTCGATGATGTTGAGCGTGCAACTCGCCTCGCACGGGGCAGGGCAGATGCGTACCGGTAAACTCGGGGAAGTTGTTGGTCGAATGCAGGACGGAAAGCGCATTCTTCCAGTCATTCTCATAGACCAGGTGGTTCCAGTCCGGGATCATGTTGTTCACCGGACAGCCGTTGTGACAATAGGGAATGCCGCAATCCATGCAGCGAGCTGCCTGGCTCGACAATGTCGCATCGTCCGGCTGGACGACGAATTCGCGGTAATTGTTCAGCCGCTCTTTGGGATCGAGATAGTCGCGATCGCGCCGCTCGATTTCGAGGAAACCAGTGTCTTTGCCCATATGCTTTACTCTGTCTCTTATTCCGCTGCGACCGATGCGGCCTCTTCGCGCTCCGCCTCAAGGGCTTTGAGCGCGCGCGCATAATCGCGCGGCATGACTTTCTTGAATCTGCCCAGCGCACTCGACCAATCGGCGAGCAATTCGCCCGCCTTGGCGCTGCCGGTGTGCAATTGGTGACGCTCGATCAGGATTTTGAGGCGCTCGGCATCGTGACGCAGCATGTCACCCATGCCGAAATCATTGACCGAGGTGCCGCGCTGGCTTGGACGTCCAGTGCCATCCTCGGCATCCGGCTCGGCAGCGATCGGCAGCAGATCGACCTGCGCGTGATTGACGAGGCTCTCGAATGTGCCTTCAGGGTCATAGACGTAGGCGACGCCCCCGCTCATCCCTGCGGCGAAGTTGCGGCCCGTCTCGCCCAGCACCACGACAACGCCGCCGGTCATATACTCGCATGCGTGATCGCCCGCGCCTTCGACGACGGCAATCGCGCCTGAGTTACGGACCGCGAAGCGTTCCCCCGCTACGCCGCCGAAATACGCCTCGCCCGCGATCGCGCCGTAGAGCACGGTGTTGCCAACGATGATGTTTTCGCCCGGATTGCGGTTGGCAGCCTCCGGTTGGCGCACGATGATCCGTCCACCGGACATACCCTTGCCGACATAGTCATTGGCATCGCCGGAAAGATCGAGCGTGACGCCGTGGGCGAGCCACGCGCCAAAGCTTTGGCCTGCAACACCGGTCAGGTTGATGCGGATCGTCTCTGGCGGCAGGCCTTCATGGCCGTGCGCGGTGGCGATTTCGCCTGAGAGCATCGCACCGACCGTGCGGTGCACGTTGCGGATCTCGTAATTCAGCTGAACCGGCTTCTTGGCTTTGATCGCCTCGCTGCAATCCGCGATCAGCGCGTTGTCGAGCGCGGCTGCAAGCCCGTGATCTTGCCCCTCGGTGTGGTTCAGCGGTGCACCTTCGGGAAGCTCCGGCATGTGCAGCAAGCGCGAGAGGTCGATACCGCTCGCCTTCCAGTGGCGGTGCATACGTGTCATGTCGAGACGGTCGGCGCGGCCCACCATTTCGGCGACGGTGCGGAAGCCCATTTCGGCCATGATCTGGCGCAGCTCTTCAGCGACGAAGAACATGTAGTTGACCACATGCTCGGGCTGACCGGTGAAGCGCGCGCGCAGGACAGGGTCCTGCGTTGCAACGCCAACCGGGCAGGTGTTGAGGTGGCACTTGCGCATCATGATACAGCCCGCCGCGATCAGCGGTGCGGTGGCAAAGCCGAACTCGTCCGCGCCGAGCAGCGCGCCAATCGCAACATCGCGTCCGGTGCGAAGACCGCCATCGACCTGCACCGCGATGCGACTGCGCAAATCGTTGAGGAGCAGGGTCTGCTGCGTTTCGGCAAGGCCGATTTCCCACGGGCTACCCGCATGGGTGAGCGAGGTGAGCGGTGATGCGCCTGTTCCGCCATCATAGCCAGAGATCGTGACGTGATCCGCGCGTGCTTTGGAAACGCCGGCGGCAACCGTGCCGACGCCCACTTCGGACACCAGCTTCACAGAAATCCGCGCCCCGGTGTTCACGTTTTTGAGGTCGTGGATCAGCTGCGCGAGGTCTTCGATAGAGTAGATATCGTGGTGCGGCGGCGGCGAGATCAGACCAACGCCCGGTGTCGAGTGACGCACCGCGCCGATGCGCTTGTCGACCTTGTGACCGGGCAATTGCCCGCCTTCACCCGGCTTTGCGCCCTGCGCCATCTTGATCTGGATATCGTCGGAATTGGCGAGATATTCCGTCGTGACGCCAAAGCGTCCGCTGGCAACCTGCTTGATCCGGCTGCGCATCGAATCGCCATTGTCCATCGGCGCAAAGCGGAACGGCTCTTCGCCGCCTTCGCCGGTGTTCGAGCGCCCGCCGATGCGGTTCATCGCGATGGCGAGGGTTGAGTGCGCTTCGTGGCTGATTGAGCCAAAGCTCATCGCGCCGGTGCTGAAACGTTTGACGATTTCGCTGGCCGGTTCGACTTCATCGAGCGGGATCGCGGTGTCCGCTTTCTTGAATTCGAGCAAGCCGCGGATCGTCAGCAGGCGTTCGCTCTGCTCGTTCACCGACTTGGCGAATTCCTCGTAGTTTGAGGGATTGTTGCCGCGCACAGCGTGCTGCAAATCCGCGACATTTTTCGGCGTCCAGGCGTGCTCTTCGCCGCGTAGGCGGTATTGGTAGATGCCGCCGACATCGAGCATGCTGTCATAGAGCGGATCATCGCCATAGGCCTGCGCGTGACGGCGCACTGTTTCCTCAGCCACTTGTGCAAGGTCGACGCCTTCGATCGTAGTAGCTGTTCCAGTAAAGTATTTGTCGACAAAGGCGCTGGAGAGGCCAACTGCGTCGAAAATCTGCGCGCCGCAATAGGACTGGTAGGTCGAGATGCCCATCTTGGACATGACCTTGCGAATGCCCTTGCCGATCGCTTTGATGTAATTCTGTTCCACTTCGCGCGGATCGAGCTCGAGGTGCTTTTTGCGGCGAATATCCTCCAGCGTTTCGAACGCCATGTAAGGATTGATCGCCTCGGCGCCGTATCCTGCAAGCACGCAGAAATGGTGCACTTCGCGCGCTTCGCCGGTCTCGACGACGAGGCCGGTTTGCATCCGCAGGCCCTGGCGTACGAGGTGATGATGCACCGCGGCGGTGGCGAGCAGAGACGGCATCGGAATGCGGTCTGCATTCTGCGCGCGGTCGGACAGAACAAGGATGTTGTGATCCTGCAGCACCGCCTCGGTCGCCGCCCAGCACATTTCCTTGATCGCAAGCTCGATACCTTCGACGCCAGCCTCGACGTCCCAGGTCATGTCAATCGTGGCGCACCGGAACGCGCCATCCAGCGCGGTTTCGACCGTGCGGATTTTCGCCAGATCGTCATTGGTCAGGATCGGTTGCTGCACCTCAAGCCGCTTATGTGTACCCGCATCGCGGCCTAGAAGGTTGGGGCGCGGACCGATCATCGACAACAGGCTCATCACCAGCTCTTCGCGGATCGGATCGATCGGTGGGTTGGTGACCTGCGCAAAGTTCTGTTTGAAATAATCGTAAAGCAGGCGGCTCTTGCTGGAGAGCACCGCAATTGGCGTGTCTGTGCCCATCGAGCCGAGCGGATCATCGCCCTTGACCGCCATCGGCTCAAGGAAACGCGAGATGTCTTCCTGCGTATATCCGAATGCCTGCTGGCGCTGCAGTAGCGGATTGCCATCGGCCTTGTCGCGCTCGACGATTTCAGCGACTTCGGGCTCGATGTCGGCAATGTCTTCGAGCTTGAACTGCGCCTTTTCGAGCCACTCGGAATACGGGTGAGCGCTGGCAAGATCAGCTTTCAACTCTTCGTCTTCGATTATCCGGCCTTGCTCAAGATCGATCAGCAACATCTTGCCCGGTTGAAGGCGCCATTTGCGGGTGATGTCTTCTTCAGCGAAGGGCAAAACGCCGCTTTCCGAAGCCAGGCAGACGATGTCGTCCTTGGTCACGCAGAAGCGCGCCGGGCGCAGGCCGTTGCGGTCGAGCGTCGCGCCAATCTGGCGCCCATCGGTGAAGCATACCGCCGCAGGGCCGTCCCACGGCTCCATCAAAGCGGCGTGATATTCGTAGAACGCACGGCGATCCGGATCCATCAGCTCATTCTTGGCCCAAGCTTCCGGGATCAGCATCATCATTGCATGCGCGAGGCTGTATCCGCCTGCCAGCAGCAGCTCGAGCGCATTGTCGAGACAGGCTGTGTCGGACTGACCGTGCGGAATGATCGGCCACATCTTGTCGAGGTCAACGCCCAGAAGATCGCTTTCCATCGTGCGGCGGCGTGCATTCATCCAGTTCACATTGCCGCGGACGGTGTTGATCTCACCATTATGCGCGATCAAGCGGAACGGGTGCGCTAAACGCCAGCTCGGGAACGTGTTGGTCGAGAAGCGCTGGTGCACAAGGCCCATAGCCGAGATGCAATCGGGGTTGCGCAGGTCGTCATAGAAGCTGCCGACCTGATCGCACAGAAGCAGGCCCTTGTAGACAATCGTGCGGCTCGAAAAGCTCGGCATATAGGTATCGGTCAGGCTCGGCATGTCGTGCTTGTCAGCCAAGCCTTTGAGCGGGTTTAGCGTCTGCTTGCGGATCACGATCAGCTTGCGCTCGAACGCTTCCTGATCGGCGCAATTCTCGCCGCGCGCGATGATCGCTTGCTGGATTACCGGCATCGAATCCACCACGGCCTTGCCGAGGCCATCGAGCGTGGTCGGAACTTCGCGCCAACCGATAAAACGCTGGCCTTCCTTGGCGGTGAACTTTTCAAACCGCTCCGTCACAAAAGCGCGCGCGGCCTCGTCCTGCGGCATGAAGCACATTGCCACAGCGTAATCGCCCGCCTGTGGCAGATCGTGCCCGGCGTTTTTAGCCCAGTTGCGGATCAGCGGGTCAGGGATCTGCAGCAGGATGCCCGCACCGTCGCCCAGCAGCGGGTCCGCCCCGACCGCACCGCGATGGTCGATCCGATTGAGAATCTCGAGCGCTGATTCGACAATGGAGTGGCTCTTTTCACCTTTGATATGCGCGACCATGCCCACGCCGCAGGCATCGTGTTCGTTTCGAGCGTCATAAAGGCCTTGGGCCGCGGGCTGTCCCATCAAAAAATCCGTTCTGTCAGATGCCGACACTGGCGACAGGCCCGGTGGGCTTGTGGCCGGCAGAATTGCAGGCGGCACGACCTTTTTCAGGCGCACGCTGCCTTGCTTGGCGTCCTTTTGCCGACAGAATCGCTATTTTGCAACCGCGAACAACGAAGCATTCTTTCGCATAGCTATGCCTTAGCTTTATCGCGATTGCGCGACACGCACATGTTTGCGGGGTTTGTTGCGTTTTTGTGTGCGCACTCGCATCTGCGAGCGCGATATCCTCGGCCTTTCAGACCTGCGTGAGCCGTGCTCCTCGGCCAAGCAACCTAAATTGTGCTGGTTCGACGCCGCAGGTGTCGCAAGGGCGCATGCCCGCCCGCAGCGATGCGACCGTTAGGTCGCGTGAGCGAGGAAAGCCAAGTGAGCGGATGCGAGCGCCGGCGCTTGAGGCGCCAGAAAATCACGCCGCGCCGCTTAGCTTTTGCAGTTTTGCGAGGGCGTCGCGCAATTCGCGTTCAGTCTCTTGCGCTTTGCCAGTGAACCCACCGGGTGTCAGGCTGGCCGCGTCACGTTTGGCGATCGCTTCGGCCTCTTGCTTATTCTCGGTGAAAAGCGACAGCGCGCGCAAGGCTTCCGCTAGAGCGGCATCGCGGCGCGGTTGGCCGGTTTCGCCAACGGCGGCTTGGTGGGCATGCAGGGCGGTGGCAAACCGTTCAACCATCTGGATCAGGCTCATATTGTCGGTCGACATGCTGCGTAGACTCTCGACCGCGCTGCCTCTTAGAAAATCGGGCGCATCAGCGGGGATTGGCGGAGGAGGAGGTGGTGCTGGCTTAGCCACGGGATCGGCTTCAAAGCTTGCCTCATCATAGGAGACGACGTCAGCCACCTCGCTCAGTTCTAGCGGTTCGGGCTCCGCGTTCGCGGGCATCCGAGGATCGAGGCCGTTGCTAAGGCTTCCAAAGATAGCTGTCTCCGCGCGCTGCTCTTCTACCGGAGCATTATCTTCGATGACAAGTTCAGCTTCGCCGGTAAGTTCGAGTGGCGCATCGAGACTGTCGCTGCCCAGATCCAGAGTCGGATCAATCACGCGAACTTCTTCTGTCTCAGATGCTGTTTTGTGTTGCTCGTGCGCGGGGGCGACCATCGCATTCGCGACTGCGCGCGCCGCCGCAAACGCGAGCAGTCCGCCGAACAAAGCGGCGAGCAAAGCCAGGGCGATGCGGGCATAGTCGCCGAGCGCGGTGAGTTGCGCTATCCCGACCAGATTGCGCAGAACCGGTTCGGGCAGAATCGCTATGATGAGGCCACAGAGCGCCGCGCCCCAACCTACTATCAGCGGCACGAAGCTCTTGTGCGCAGCGAGAGGTGTGCGCCCGCTGCGTGTTTTCGTGGACGGTTCAACCCGCTTAGCGGGCTTGGCTGGTTTTGGGGCTCTATCGCTTTTGCGAAAAGCTGCGTTCTTGAGTTTGATAAACAGAGATTCGCCGCGCGCACGATCGCTCGCGATTGCCTCTTCGGCTTCGCTCCGTGCAGCCGCTCTCTGGCTGCTGATCTGATCACGAAAGCTCATTTTATGCGCTTGCCTCTTCTTCGATGCGCTGCCCGGACTGCTCTGATCCTGGCGCGACCTCCTTGGCGGCTAACAGGTTTTGGTAAACGTCCAGATAACGTCTGGCGTTGGTTGCCCAATCATGACCAGAGCGGACATGTTCAAAGCCGCGAGCGCGCATCCCGTCCCATTCCCCGCGTTCATCGAACAACTCTGCCAATGCATCGGCGCAGGCATCAGGATTGTCGGGCGGGAAGAGATAGCCGGTCTCGCGGTCGGCTATGAGCTCGCGGTGCCCACCGACATCGGACGCAGCGACGATGCGCTGCTGCGCCATCGCCTCCAATGGCTTCAACGGCGTGACGAGATCGGTGAGGCGGCTTTTCTTGCGCGGGTAGGCGAGCACATCGATCAACGAATAATAGCGCTCGACCTGATCATGCGGCACGCGGTACGGTGAAGATCACGGCTTGCGGGTCGGGGAGCCGTGCGGCCTGTGCGCGCCATTCTTCGTCCATCTCGCCGCCGCCCACGAGCAACAACCGCGCGCCGGGTTGTTGTTCGCGCAGGCGCGGGATGGCGGCGATCAGATCGTCGAGCCCCTCATAGGCGTAGAAGCTGCCGATGAAGCCGATAACCGGCTCTCCCTCGGCAATGCCGAGTTCTGCAGCGAGCGAGATCATCGCGTGGCGGTGGATCGCCGAACAATGTCAGGTCGACGCCGTTGCGCATAATCCCGATGCGTCCCTCCGGCACGCCGCGCGCGGTAAGGTCATCGCGCAGGCCCTCGCAGATCGTGAACAGTGCATCGGCTTTCTTCGCGACCTGCGTTTCGAGCGCGCGGGTCATCCGGTATTTGAGCGAGCCTTCGGTGCCGGTGCGATTGCCGACCGCCGCATCTTCCCAGAACGCGCGTATCTCATAAACGAACGGCACTCCGATTGCTTCAGCAGCGCGCATGGCAGCGGCTCCGCTTAAAGCGGGAGAGTGCGCGTGGATGACGTCAGGACGCCACTCTTTGGTAAGCTTTTGAATTGCGGCAGACAGCTGGGCGATCTCGCGGATTTCGCCGAGGCCAGGCAGGCCGCCCGGTTCGCCTTGGGTCCGGTAAAATGTCAGCCCATCGACGGTTTGCGGGTTCGGCGCATCGGCCTCGCCAGCATGGCGAACGCCTGTGATCCCGCGCACCTCGACACCCAGCGCCTCTTGCGCCTTCAGAATAGCGCGCGTGCGAAAGGTGTAGCCCGAATGCAGCGGCAGTGAATGATCGAGAACGTGAAGTACGCGCATATTACGCACGCATATGCCCGATTGTCCTTAACGGGCCGTCAACTGCATTCGTTTAATGGCCTTAGCGCGACAGGCGATTGAGCCTGCGCTTAACCGTGCGAGACGAACGCCTGCTATGATCGACTATTTCGCCCTTGCTCTTGGTCATGGCCTTTTGGCCGTGGCTCTGCTGCGCATGGTGATGAGCGATGACCTCGATGTCGATCCGGCCATCGCCGCCAATCAGGAGGCGGAACGCAAGGAGAGCGCTGATGCTTTGGCTGAGCGCAAGCGGGCTGTGCGCGAACAGGCCCGACAAGAAGCTGCGGCGGAGCGCGAGACCTAGATGCTCGATCTCATCCTGCTCAGCTTCATCGGTTACATCCTGCTGCTCGGCCTGCGGCGGCCCTATCTGTGGGTGCTGCTTTACGTCTATATCGACATCATTGCGCCGCAGCGGATCGGATATTCGCTGATCCAGTCGATCCCGGTCTCCTTGATCGCGTTTGGCGCTGCATTCTGCGGATGGTTGCTGCTGGACCGCAAGGAGGGCGCACGTTTCAGCCTGCGCCAAGGGCTCATGCTGGCGCTGCTCGCCTATTGCTTTTGGACGACGGGTAACGCTGACTTCCCCGAGGCTGCACAAACCAAATGGGAATGGGTCTGGAAGGCCCTGGTTTTTGCGATTTTCCTGCCGCTGACCCTTACCACGCGTTTGCGACTCGAAGCGCTGGCGATCACGGTCGTGCTGGGCGTGGGCATGATTGTGATCTCAACTGGCATGAAAACCGTGCTGGGCGGTGGCGGCTACGAGAACCTCAAATTCTTCGTCTCCGACAATAGCGGGATTTATGAAAGCTCCACGCTTGCAACGGTCGCGATTGGAATGATCCCGCTGATCTGGTGGCTGGTGCGCTTCGGCACGCTCGTGCCCAAGCATTGGACGGTAAAGCTCTTCGCCGCTGCGCTGACATTCTCCTGCTTGCTGATACCGATCGGGACCGAAGCGCGCACAGGCCTCGTCTGCATTGCGGTTCTCGGCATCCTGATGCTGCGCTATGTAAAGCGGCGTGTGATGTTCGTGATGGCCGCTGGCGCGCTGGGCGTGATCGCTCTGCCATTCCTCCCGCAAAGCTATTACGATCGGATGGCGACGATTGCTCAGCCGGGCGGGGACGAAAGCGCCTCCACACGCGTGGCAGTGTGGGCATGGACGCTCGATTACGTGTCGCGCAATCCGCTTGGCGGCGGCTTCGATTCTTATCGCGGCAACTCGTTTAAATATGAAATGCCGGTCTCGGAAGAGGTCGGCAACACCACCTCGGTCGAATACCGCGAAGTCGTGGATGAGGGCCGCGCGTTCCACTCAGCAATCTTCGAATTGCTCGGCGAGCAGGGCTGGCCGGGCCTGTTCATCTGGCTTTGGCTGCAAGGGCTGGGCGTTTGGCAGATGGAGCGGATCGGGCGCCGCTGGAAGAACCGCGACAGTAAGACCGAGGCGTGGATCGCGCCGCTTTCGACCGCGCTGCAAATCGCCAGCCTCATCTATCTCACTGGCGCGCTGTTCCAAGGCATTGGCTATCAACCGATCTTCTTCAAGATCATCGGCCTGCAGATCGGGCTCTACAGCTATTGCCTCAGGCTTGATTCGAAACGGTTTAAGGCGGCGGTCGAAAAGCCGCGTGTCGAAAGCGCAAGCGCGCGCCGCAGAGCGCAGCGTGAGGCAAGCGGCCAGGCAGGCTCGCCCGATGCCGTAGCGGCAGGTTGACGTTTACGGAAACCTCATTGCGCTAACCGAAAGGATGCGCCATTACTCCGCCCAAGCGTTCGCCCGGGATTCGGGCCAGAAGCGCGTAAATTTGGCAGGAGACTAATCCATGACCCCGCAAGAATTGGCCGCAAAGGTCGGCGAAAACCTCGGCACTAGCGAGTGGGTCGAAATGACCCAGGAAAAGATCAACATGTTCGCCGATGCGACCGGCGATCATCAGTTCATCCACGTCAACGAAGAAGCCGCCAAGATGACGCCGTTCGGCGGCACGATCGCGCACGGCTTCATGACGCTGTCGATGATCCCGTATCTTTCCGCCAATTCCGACATGCCGAAAATCGACGGCGTGAAAATGGGCGTGAACTATGGCGGCAACAAAACCCGCTTCATCAACCCCGTGCGTTCGGGCAAGCGCATTCGCGGCCACTGGAAACTGGTCGAAATGATCGAGAAACGCCCCGGTCAGTGGCAGCAAACTGCCGAAATCACGATTGAGATCGAGGGTGAAGAAAAGCCCGCGCTGATCTGCGAGTGGATCACTCAGTTCTTCGTCTGATCGGAATCAGACGAACCGCATTTCCCCCGTGCCGCCCATGATTGGCGGCACCGATATTACTTGAAGGAATTCCCATCATGTCACGTGACGCAGTCATCGTCTCCACCGCCCGCACCCCGATCGGTACGGGCCTACAAAGGCGGATTCAACGCAACTCCGGGCGCTACGCTCGGCTCGTTCTCATTCGCAGCGGCGGTTGAGCGCTCCGGAATTGACGCCGCAGACATCGACGATGTGGTGTGGGGCGCGGTCCTCACTCAAGGCACGCAAGCGGGCAATATAGGTCGCCAGGTCGCTCTGCGTGGCGGCGCGCCGGTAACGGTTGCAGCGCAAACCATCGACCGTCAGTGCTCATCGGGCCTGATGGCGATTAGCACGGCGGCCAAGCAGATCATCGTCGACAATATGGACATCGTCGTTGGTGGCGGTCAGGACTCGATCTCTATGGTGCAGACGCCGGAAATGCGCGTCGCTCCCGATCCCTCGCTGATCGCGATGCACAAGGATGTTTACATGCCCATGCTCGGCACCGCTGAGACGGTCGCTGCGCGCTATGGCATTAGCCGCGAAGCGCAGGACGAATACGCGCTGCAATCGCAGCAGCGCACCGCCGCGGGTCAGGAAGCGGGCAAGTTCGACGACGAGATCGTACCTGTGACCACCACCATGATGGTGAAAGACAAGGAAACCGGCGAAGTCAGCCAGCAGGAGGTCACAATCACCAAGGATGAGGGCAACCGTCCCTCGACCACTCTGGAAGGTCTTGCCTCGCTGAACCCGGTCATGGGTCCGGACAAGGTCATCACTGCGGGTAACGCCTCGCAGCTTTCAGACGGTTCGTCAGCCAGCGTGTTGATGGAAGCAAAACTCGCCGAGCAAAAGGGCTTGCAGCCGCTCGGCCGTTATGTCGGCATGGCGGTCGCTGGCACCGAGCCTGACGAGATGGGCATTGGCCCGGTCTTCGCCATCCCGAAGCTGCTCAAGCAAACTGGCGTCAAGATGGAAGATGTCGGCCTGTGGGAGCTTAACGAGGCTTTCGCTGTGCAAGTGCTTTACTGCCGCGACCGTCTGGGCATCGACAACGACATCCTCAACGTGAATGGCGGCTCGATTTCGATCGGTCACCCATACGGCATGACGGGCGCGCGCTGCGTTGGCCATGCGCTGATCGAAGGCAAGCGTCGCGGCGCGAAATATGTTGTCGTGACCATGTGCGTCGGTGGCGGCATGGGCGCAGCCGGTATGTTTGAGGTGTTTTAAGCCTCAAGCGCTTTGAAATTGGGAAAGGCGGCGTCGGAGAAATCCTGCGCCGCCTTTTTTGTTGCTGTTTGTCACGTCGATGATACGTGATCCGCCAGGAAGGGATCGGCCAGATGGCGAAAAGCGAATACATCCTGCGCGCCGCCGCACCCGATGGCATAGGAATTCTTGCCGATGTGGCATCGTGCGTTGCGGGTCATAATCTGAGTATCCTCAAAAACGAAGATTTTGCGGATTTGGAGACCGGTCGTTTCTTCATCTGGCAACGGCTGGAAGCTCCCAATGGCCACGATCTGTCCGCATTCGAGGCTGCCTTTGACGAACTTGCAGCAAAGCGGAGGATCAAATGGTCAATCCGTCTTGCGGAGCAGAAGCCGCGCGTTCTTGTGATGGTGTCAAAAGGCGATCATTGCCTCATCGACTTGTTATATCGCGCGCGCCGCGACAGGCTTGGTGCGGAGATCGCCGCGGTCGTGTCCAATCATGAAAATGCTCGCTGGCATGCAGAACGCCACGACGTTCCTTTCCATCACGTTCCGGTGACGCACGAAACAAAACCAGAAGCAGAGGCGCAACTGCTGGCTCTGGTGGAGCAATATCAGGCCGATTTCGTGGTGCTAGCGCGGTATATGCAGGTGCTCTCGAAGAACGCCGTGAGGGCGTTGGAGGGGCGCTGCATCAATATTCATCATTCGGCGCTCCCAAGCTTCAAAGGCGCCAAGCCCTATGACCAGGCCCATGCTCGCGGTGTGAAGATGATCGGCGCAACCGCGCATTATGTGACATCCGACCTCGATGAAGGTCCGATCATCGCGCAAGAGATCGAGAAAGTGGACCACCATCATTCCGCACGCGATCTGGCTGAGAAAGGGCGTGATGTGGAAGCCCGCGTGCTTTCGCGTGCCGTCACGGCGCATGCAGAGGGGCGTGTGTTCCTGAACGGTGTCCGTACGGTCGTGTTTTAAGTCAATCGCGATGTGAAGAGTAAGCGCAGGCTTGCCCTGATGCGATAAGCCGCGCATTCTGCCCTCCATGGGCATCATGGAAATCATCGGGATTGCGGGGAGCGTCAGCCTTTTGAGTGGCTGGCGGCTTTATCTGTGCGTGTTTGCTACGGGCCTTGCGATGCGGCTCGACGCACTGCCGGTGCCGGAGCATCTCGCGAGCCTAGCCGTGCTCGAAAACCCGTGGGTGATGGGCATCGCCGCGTTTGGCGCCCTCGCGGAATTCTTTGCAGACAAGGTGATGTGGCTCGATAGCGCGTGGGACACGGTGCACACATTGGTGCGCCCGGTTGGCGGCGCGCTGCTGGCGCTGGCGATAGTCGATCCGTCGGACCCGGCGATGCAGGTGGTCGCGTTCATGTTGGGCGGCGGGGCTAGTTTCCTCGCGCATGGCGGCAAGGCGAGTGCCCGTGCTGTCGTCAACACCTCGCCTGAACCGGTGAGCAATGTCGCCGCTTCGAGCGTCGAAGATGTCGCGACCATCGGTCTGCTTTACCTCGCATACGAATATCCGATTGCAGCGGGCGTAATTGCGCTGGTGCTTTTGGGGTTGGTAGTTCTGCTGCTGCTGTGGGCGCGCAGGGTCATCAAGCGGCTGTTTTTCAGGGCGCCGAAGGCGGAGAGTTAGGAAGGCGAGCGGCCCGATCGGTCGCGCAGCGACCGCAAGGCCAATCGACCGCCCGCAGCGGCGCGGGCTTGCCCGCAAGCCGCGAGGCAATCGCATCCCGGATGGGATGCGCAAATCAAGAATTCGCCGCCACAAACTCCTCCACCACCGGCGCGACTTTTGTACGCCAGCGGCTGCCGTTGAAGATGCCGTAATGGCCTGCGCCTTCGGCCATGTAATAGCGCTTCTTCTTCTCGGACAATCCGCTCGCCAGCTTCAGCGCCGCCTTGGTCTGACCCAGCCCTGAAATATCATCGCGCTCGCCTTCAATTGCGAGCAGAGCGGTGTCCTTGATTTGGGTCAGGTCGACGATCTCGCCCTTGTGGCGGAATTCTCCGTTCGGAATCGAGTGCTTCTGGAACACCTCCTCGACCGTTTGCAGATAAAACTCCGCCGTCATGTCGCACACGGCGCGATATTCGTCGTAGAAATCCTTGGTTGCGTTCGCGCTGTCATCATCGCCTGCAGTGAGGTGTTTGAACATCTCATAATGGCTCATCATGTGGCTGCCGAGGTTCATGCTCATGAATGCAGAAAGCTGCATCCAGCCGGGATAGACCTTACGCCCCGCGCCGCGATATTTCATCGGCACGGTCGCAATTACGGAGTTGCGGAACCACTCGATCGGGCGGTTCATCGCGTGATCGTTGACGGTCGTGGGGCTTTCGCGCGTGTCGATCGGGCCGCCCATCATGGTGAGAGTTGCAGGCGCGGCGGGCGACTTGTGCTGGTTGAGCAGCGCGGTCGCGGCAAAGGCCGGGACCGAAGGCTGACACACGGCAAGCATATGCGGGCGCTGGCCGGGCTTCACCCCTTCGATATATTCGAGGAATTCCATCACGTAGTCGATGTAATCGTCGAGGTCGAAATTGCCTTCATGCACGGGCACGGTCTTCGCATCGGCCCAATCGGTGATGTAAACCTCGAATTTCTCGAGCATCCGGCGGACCGTCCCACGCAGCAGAGTTGCATAATGGCCGCTCATAGGAGCAACGATCAGCATTTTGGGGCGATTGTCGTCCACTCCGTCGAGCCGGAACCGCTTGAGATCGCCAAACGGGCGGTTGACCACCGTCGCCTCGATCACGGGCCATGCCTTGCCGCCGGTTTCGATCTCGGTGATGCCGAAAGCAGGCTTACCGTAATCCGCAGTCGCATGAGCAATCACGTCGAGCGCGTTCGCTGCCAAAGGCATCAGTCCCATCTTGGCGAAGGGATTGGCTTCGTTGGACATGATCGACGTGCTGATTGACGCCAGCGAGCTGACCGAATTCATCCAGCTGCGCTGCAATTCGTAGGCGTGATAGAGCAAGTTTACCCCCTTAAGAGCGAAACAGAGCGGATGCTCTGCAATTCGCCGCAAATATCGATCCCGTTACAGCCATAGGTGGGCGTGTATGAACGATTGTGCAATGCACAAAACTTTACATGGGGCGCATTTTCCGTGGGTGAGTGTGATTTTTGCACGTGTAAATTGGGCTAGCTATGCCTAAGTCAGCCGCAATGGATGGGGTGAAGCACGAGACCGACGCGGGTGAGGACCATACCGAGGAAGAGCTCGGCGTGGGCGATGATGCCGCGTTAAAAAAAGCGCCCAAGGCGCGCAGCCTCGCTCCGCTTAAAATGGTCTATGCTGCGGCAGCGAAATATCCGACGCAAATCGGCCTTGCGATGATTTCGCTGCTGATAACAGCGCTCGCGACACTGGCGATTCCCTGGCGGTTCAAGGTCATCATTGATGAGGCCTTTGGCGGTGCGGCGGCTCGCGCTGATATCGACGCGGCATTTCAGTACCTGTTGATGATCGTCGCCGTGCTGGCCGTGGGCACCGCTCTGCGGTTTTATTTCGTCAGCTGGATTGGCGAGCGGGTGGTGGCCGATATCCGCCTGAAGGTGCAGCGCAATCTCCTGCGCTTGTCACCCAGCTTCTATGAAGAGAACAGCCCGAAAGAAATTTCCAGCCGGATGACGTCGGACACGGCAATTATCGAGACTGTGGTCGGCACCACGGTGTCCATCGCCTTGCGAAATAGCGTGACCGCGATTGGGGGCACGATCTTACTGCTCTACCTTGCACCGACGCTGACGCTGGGCCTCCTTATCGGTATTCCGCTTGTAGTCCTGCCGATCGTCTTCTTCGGGCGCCGCATTCGCAATATCTCTCGCTCCAGCCAGGACCGGGTTGCCGATGTTGGATCACGGGTGTCCGAAGTGCTTTCAGGCATGAAGATCGTGCAGAGTTTCGGGCAGGAAGACCGCGAGGCGAGCCGCTTTGGCGAGGTGGTTGAGCAGACTTTCGATACGGCCAAGAAGCGCATCTTTCTGCGCGCGGCGATGACAACCATCGTCATCACTTTGGTGTTTGGCGGAATCACGCTTGTGATGTGGCGCGGCGCGCTCGCGGTGAGCCAGGGCGAAATCAGCGGGGGCACGATAGCAGCCTTCGTATTGGTTGGCGGCCTTGTCGCCGGCGCATTCGGCGCGCTCACCGAGGTCTATGGAGACCTGCTGCGCGGGGCAGGCGCGGCGAGCCGCTTGGCCGAATTGCTCGAAGCCAAGCCCAGCATCGCGCCGCCAGCACGGCCCGAAAGCCTGCCAGAGCCCCCGCGCGGCAGCCTCTCTTTCCGCAATGTGACCTTTCGCTACCCGAGCCGTCCCGAAGTGGCGGCGCTCAATGACTTCTCGCTCGAAGTCGAACCAGGTGAGACAGTCGCCATTGTCGGTCCGTCGGGCGCGGGCAAGTCGACAATTTTCCAGCTGGTCGAGCGGTTCTATGACCCGCAAGCGGGCACGATCCGCCTTGATGGCGTGCCGCTGACCAAGGCTGATCCGGCAGATATTCGAGACCGGCTTGCCTTTGTGCCGCAGGATGGCGTGCTGTTCAGCGGAAATGCGCGCGACAATCTGCGCTATGGCCGCTGGGATGCGAGCGACGAGGATATCTGGGAGGCGGCGCGCGCGGCTAATGCTGAAGGCTTTCTGCGCGATCTGCCGCAAGGGCTCGACACGGATCTGGGCGAAGGCGGCGCGCAGCTTTCAGGCGGACAGCAACAGCGCCTTGCCATAGCTCGCGCGCTGCTGCGCGATGCGCCGATCCTGCTGCTTGACGAAGCGACCAGCGCGCTCGACGCGGAAAGCGAGCTTCTGGTCCAACAGGCTCTCGACCAATTGATGGCAGAGCGCACGACTTTAGTGATCGCGCATCGGCTCGCGACTGTGCGCAAGGCTGACCGGATTATCGTGCTTGATAGCGGCAAAATCGCCGAGCAAGGCACGCACGAGACGCTGGTGCAGGCCGAGGGAATTTACGCCCGGCTCGCCAAGCTGCAATTTGCCAGCGACCAGGCCGCGTAAAGCCCGGAAAGCTGCCGAGAAGGCGCACTTTTTCGACCAAGTGCGAGCGCACATAGACAAATGTCGACTCTTTGCCTTTGTACGGGCTAGATAGTTTCATTGAAAACCAAGCCAAAACGAAACCAAAACACTCACCGGGACAGGTAGAAATGATCAAGAAAACAGCACTTTTGGGCGTAGGCTTCGCAGCTCTCCTCTGCGCCAATCCGGCGCTCGCCAAAGCGCCAGACATGCATATCGACACATTGCTCGAGGATGCGGAAACGACGGTTAGCGAAACCGCAGCCGAGCCGACCACGCCCACGATGAGCTTTGGCGAGTGGGGCGTTGACCCCGATCTGATCGCGCAAGATGTCGATCCGGGCGATGACTTCTTCAAATACGTCAATCAAAAGTGGCTCGATGCCAATCCGCTGCCATCCGAATACAGCCGGTTCGGCGCATTCACTTTGCTTGCTGAGAAATCGACCAATGATGTGAAGGCGTTGATTGACGAGCTGGTCGATAAAGATCCGGCCACCCTTAGCAATGATGAGCGACGGATTGTGGCGGTCCACAACGCGTTTCTTGACACTGATGCGATTGAGGCGCGCGGCCTTGCCCCGGCCATGCCTTATGTGAATGCGCTGGCGGGCGTCAGTTCTCTGGAAGAGCTGGCAATGCTCTGGGCAGAGCCAGGCTACTCCAGCCCGCTGAACGGTTTCGTCAATGTCGATGCCAAGCAGCCTGATCGCTACGTCACATATCTTGGTTCAGGCGGGCTAGGCCTGCCAGATCGCGACTATTACCTAGATGAGAGCGAGAAGGGCCGCGACATCCAGGCTAAGTATAAGGAATACATGACGCTGTTCCTGGAGGCCGCGGGCTATCAGGATCCAGCGGCCGCTGCCGAAGCGATCTACGCGTTTGAAGACAAGATCGCACGCACGATTAGCTGGGACCGCACAGTCAGCCGCAACCGCGATCTCACCTACACCGCGGTGACGAAGGAAGAGCTAGAAGCGATGGCGGGAGATTTCCCGGTCGCAGCGATGGTCGACAAGCTCGGCTGGACTCAATCGCCGATCTTCGTTGTCGGCTCGATCCCACCAAGCGAAGAGCGCGCCAAGGAACTTGGCCTCGACGAAGCCACCCTCGCCAAGATCGGCAAGGGCTTGCCCGGCATGCTCGACCTGATCAACGAAACGCCGCTTGCGACCCTGCAAGCATGGTCAATCAAACAGTTCCTCTCTGGGAGCGCGCAAGTTCTTGCGAAGAAATATGACGATGCGCAATTCGAGTTCTACGGCAAGCTGCTGCGCGGCACGCCCGAACAGCGCCCGCGTTGGAAGCGCGCGATTGCCGCTACCGAAGGCGCGATGGGTGAGCTGGTCGGCAAGAGCTATGTCGAGCGCTACTTCCCGAGCGCAAACAAGGCTGCGATGGATGAGCTAGTTGCAAACCTGCGCATCGCCATGGCCCAATCGATCGATGAAATCGACTGGATGGGCGAGGCCACCAAGGAAGAGGCGCGCGCAAAGCTAAACAGCTTTGATCCGAAGATCGGCTATCGTGATAACCTGGAGACCTATGAAGGCCTTGAGGTGAGCGCGGACGATCCTCTCGGCAATGCGATTGCGGCACAGGCTTGGGGTCAGGCAGACAATGCCGCGAAGCTCGGCGGGCCGATTGACCGGACCGAGTGGTTTATGACTCCGCAGACAGTCAATGCCTACTACAACCCGACTAAGAACGAGATCGTTTTCCCGGCTGCGATCCTGCAGCAGCCATTCTTCGGCCTGTCGGCAGATATCGCGGTCAATTACGGCGCGATTGGCGGCGTGATCGGTCATGAGATCGGACACGGCTTTGACGATCAGGGCTCCAAGTCCGACGGCACTGGTAAACTGCGCAATTGGTGGACCGACGAAGACCGTGCCGCCTTTGACGAGCGCGGCGACAAGCTGGTTGAGCAATACAGCTCGTTCTGTCCGTTCGACGAAGGCGAGACCTGTGTGAACGGACGCCTCACGCTGGGTGAGAACATTGGCGATGTTGGCGGGCTTTCGCTTGCATACCGCGCCTACAAGATCGCGACGAAGGATATGGACGTGCCGGTGATCGACGGCTTTACCGGCGATCAGCGCTTCTTCCTCGCCTGGGCGCAAGTTTGGCGTTCGGCGCAGCGCGAAGAGAACTATCGCCTGCGTCTGCGCACCGGCGCGCACAGCCCCGAAGAATACCGGGTCAACGGCGTCGTTCGCAATCAGGACGCTTGGTACGAAGCGTTTGGCGTGACTCCAGACGATAAGCTTTATCTGCCACCAGAAGAGCGCGTGCGTATTTGGTAATATAGTGAGCGGGCTTCTAGCGGATCATGCGCGTGTGCGCGCCGTCGCCTGATGCTTCAAAAACATTTGACTTGGCCCGCGCTTCATTCATGGAGCGCGGGTCATGACCTTTCTGCAATTGCTTTTGATCGCGGTGGTTCAGGGGATCACCGAGTTCCTGCCGATTTCCTCGTCAGGGCATTTGATCCTGATCCCCTATCTGACCGAGTTTCCTGACCAAGGTCCGCTGATCGACGTCGCGGTGCATGTCGGATCGCTGCTCGCAATCATCGTCTACTTCTTCAAAGATGTGGTTGTGCTGGCCCGCGGCGGCTTCGCAAGCATCGGCATCGGAAGAGCGCCGTTTGAGCGCAAATTGTTCTGGTGGATCGTGCTGGGTACCATTCCGGCGGTTGCGTTCGGCCTCTCGATTAAGATGGGTCTGTTTAACGGAATTGCCCAGAGCGTATTTGGCATCGAGATTGTTGATGGCGATCTGATGAGCTCGATCCGCTTCACCGATCTGATTGCGGTGAACCTGATATTTTACGGTCTGTTGCTGGGCCTTGCCGATTGGCTAGGCAAAGAGGTGAAGGCATTCGAGGATATGAGCTGGCGAGATGGTCTGCTGGTCGGCTTGGCTCAGGCACTGGCAATCATTCCCGGCACCAGCCGTTCGGGCGTCACGATGACGGCGGCGCGGGCGCTCGGATATAAACGCGTCGAGGCCGCCCGCTTCTCCTTCCTCCTGTCGATCCCAGCCGTCGCCGGCGCAGGCGTGCTCATCGTGCCGGAGATTTTCGAAGCCGGCACGGCGCTCGCCTGGGATGCGCTGATCGCGGGTGTACTGACCTTCATCTCGGCCTTCCTCACCATGGCCTTCCTGATGAACTTTCTGAAGAAAGCCTCGATGCTCGTCTTCGTCCTATATCGGGTGGCAATGGGCGTGGCGCTGCTTGCGATCTTCTAAGTCGCGGGCCAAGAGTAGCGCATGGCAGTTTTGATCTTCGTCCTCGTCGGCCTGCTCCTTGGCTGGTTCGCATCCATCGCGACGCGCACCGAAGATGGGCCGGGCATTTTCAAAAGCGTTGGCTTGGGAGTTGTCGCGGCCGCGCTCGGCGGGCTGATTGCGAACGGCTTTATGCTTTTCGGCAGCGTCAGCTGGGCTGCGCTCGGCGTAGCGGTGTTGGCAGCGATTGTGGTGCTCGCTGCGTATAAGCTCGTCTTTGTGGTGCGATTTTAAAAGATAGATGGTGTGGCCTGGTCGCAGAGCACGGTTGCTCTAGCGACCGCGAGGCCGCATGGCCGCCCGTGGCAGCGCGGACTTGTCCGCAAGCTGCGAGGAAATCGCGCGCCCGGATGGGCGTCACGCAAAATCAAACAGGCTTGGCTCCAGACCCACGACCACCGCGCAGGTGGTATTCTTGGCTTCCGCGATGCACCACATTGTCGACATCGATTACCGCGCTGTTCGCATAGGTGAAGCTGGCCGCTAAGCTGCGGTAGAGTCTGTCGAAATCTCGCTCGACTGTCTGGCGGTAGAGGTCCTCAAAGCTCTCAATCACGAAATAGGTCGGCTGCAAATCGCTGATCACGTAATCGGTGCGCATCGCCCGATCGACATTGAGCATGATGCGGTTGGGGCTCTTCGCCTCGGTCGCGAACACAACCTCTGTCGGGCCGGACAATATGCCTGCGCCATAGGCCTTGATGCCGTCCGCTTCTTCGATCAGGCCGAATTCGACCGTGTACCAATAGAGCGCGCCAAGGGCTTTGAGGCGGTTGTAACGCATCGCCTTCCACCCGGCGCGGCCATATTCCTGCATATAGTCGGCAAAGACCGGGTCGGTCAGCATCGGGACGTGACCAAAAACGTCGTGGAAGACATCAGGCTCTTGGATGTAGTCGAAGGTCTCTCGCGTACGGATGAAGTTCCCCGCTGGGAAACGGCGATTGGCGAGGTGCCAGAAGAAGACGTGATCGGGGATCAGCATCGGGACGGGCACAACGCTCCAGCCGGTCAGCGCGCCGAGTTCTTCGGATAGCTTGCCGAATTCAGGAACGCCGCCGCGCCCGAGGTCCAGCTTTTCAAGACCTGCCATAAATGCGCTGGCCGCGCGGCCTGGAAGCACTTTCATTTGCCGATCGAACAGATCGTTCCAGATGCCGTGATCTTCGCTCGAATAATGGGTCTGGATCGGCTCGACCCAGTCGTCTTTCAGATGCGCTGGCTTTTGCAGCGGCGCAGTAAAGACGTCCGCTGGCAAGTCCGGCAGCTGCGAAAAGTTGGTTTCGGGTTCGCTAAGTGTAGCCATAATCCTGGGAATTGGCTTACCATCGCACAAACGCAAGGACAAATCGGCGAACGGGAGGCGGGCAGAGCTGTGAAGGGCAAGGACTATCGTGAGGAATTGGAGTCGCTGACCGAGGAATTGGTTGGCATGGCGCGTTGGGCCCGGACGACGGGCGCGCGTATCGTGGTGCTGTTCGAGGGGCGAGATACGGCAGGCAAGGGCGGCGCGATCCGAGCGGTGCGCGAACGGCTCAATCCGCGCCAGTGCCGCACGGTGGCGCTCAGCAAGCCGACCGAGGATGAACAAGGCCAGTGGTATTTCCAGCGCTATATCAAGCATCTGCCAACAACGGGTGAGATCGTGCTGTTCGATCGCAGCTGGTACAACCGCGCCGGCGTGGAGCGGGTGATGGGCTATGCCGACAAAGACCAGGTCGAACACTTCCTCGACCAGGTTCCGACCTTTGAAAAGCTGCTGACCGATGACGGCATTCTGCTATTCAAATATTGGCTCACCACCGATCAGGAGCGGCAGGAAGAGAGACTCGCCGAACGGCTCGAAGACCCTCTGAAACGCTGGAAGCTTTCGCCGATCGACCTCGCCGCGCGGGCGAAGTACGATGACTACACCCGCGCTCGCGAGGCGATGCTGCGCGCGACTCACACCGACCACGCGCCGTGGACCCTGGTCGATTTCAACGACCAGAAGCGTGGCCGCCTTACCCTGATCCGCAACCTGCTCGACCGCTTGCCGGATATGCGTGTCGAGCCGCCAGCGATCGACTTTCCCGAGCTTGAAACGAAGCCGCTGAAGGAAAGCTATGACGTGATCGAGCCGATCAAGGATTACCCGATCGAGGATTGACGTCAAACTCCGATTGATATAAATATGATATCATAATTATATCAAAGGAGATTCGTCATGTCTGAACGTGCTGCGCAAATCAATGCGAGCCAAGAGCGGCCAGCCAGCTCGTATAATGGCTATGTGATGTTGCTGATCCTGGTGGCGCTCGCGGCGTTCGCCTTGTGGTTTGTCACCGGCAATGTGCCGCCAGAAGAGCCAACCAAGTTTCAGAAGTTGGCCTTTATCGGTGTGATTCTCAGCGGATCTCTCTTGCCGCTTATCATGGCGATCGGCTTTTTCATGGTTCAACCCAATCAGGCGGTCGTCATAACGCTGTTCGGCGAATATCGCGGCACGTCGCGCAAGGAAGGCCTGCAATGGGTCTGGCCGTGGATGATGAAGAACAAGCTGAGCGTGCGCGCACACAACATCCATTCGGAAAAGGTCAAGATCAACGATCTGCGGGGCAACCCAATCGAAGTCGCGTGTAACGTCGTATGGCGGGTTGAGGACACCGCACAGGCCGTGTTCGATGTCGATGATTACAAGGAATTTGTGAACATTCAGATCGAAGCGGGCCTTCGCACCGTCGGCGCGCGCCATCCCTATGACGACATGTCAGAGGATGATAAAACGACCCTGCGTGGCAGCGCTGACGTCGTGAATGCAGAGCTTCGTGAGGAGCTTAATGACCGGCTGAAGGTCGCGGGCATCACCGTCGACGAAGCGGGTCTGACTCACCTCGCCTATGCCTCTGAAATCGCGGGCGCGATGCTCCGCCGTCAACAGGCGGACGCAGTGATTGCTGCGCGCAAGAAGGTGGTTATCGGCGCAGTCAGCATGGTCGAAGACGCGCTTGAGAAGCTTTCGAAGGACGGCATTGTCGAGCTTGATGATGAGCGACGCGCAGCGATGGTCTCGAACCTGATGGTGGTGCTCTGCGGTGACCGCGAAGCGCAGCCGATCGTCAATACCGGTACGCTCTACCAATAAGCCGCAGCGAAGGAGGCAGCCATGGCTGCGACTTCAAATAATGGGGCGAAGAAAGCCGGAGCCGCGAAGAAAGCCTTCGCGCTCCGGTTGGACCCGGCAGTTCACGCCGCGATTGAGCGGCTGGCGGCTGCCGAATTGCGCTCGGCCAATGCCGAGATCGAAATGCTGCTGCGCGAGGCTCTGTCCGCGCGCGGGATCGAGGTGGAGCGGAGCAAACCGCCGAAGCGAGGAAGGCCGCCTAAAGAGGGTTAGTTCTCGCCGCCGCTTGCGGGTTTCGGAGAATAGCCTTCGCGCGCCGGTCCTTGCTAGTAGCGACCGTAACGCCTTACCTCAGGCTGGTTCCCGCAAGGGCAGTCGCGGTCATAACCTGCCTAGCGTCCTTGGCAAATGCGCCAAGCTCATAGCCTTCGTCGGACTTCCGCATCACCAGATGGAGCGGCTCGTCCGCAATTGCGGGAGACATCCCGCGAAAGTTGAAACTGCGAAGTGTGTTCTCGCCTAGCTCGCTCGCCGCCAGCTGCAACAGCAGGCTGGCTATCAATGGACCATGCACAACGAGCCCGCGATAGCGCTCCTGCGTCTCGGCATAGGGCGCATCGTAATGAATGCGGTGCGTGTTGAATGTCAGCGCCGAATAGCGGAACAGCAGGCGCGGATCGGGCGTTAGCACGCGGTGCGCATCCCATGCGGTCGGATCGAATGCGGTGTCGCCCAAGGCTGGCGGGCTGAGCGGCGCGTCGGCTGAGGCGGCTTCGCGATAGACCAGCGTCTGTGTTTCTCGAACCGCTAAGGTGCCGTTGGCGCTGGTCTCATGATCGATATTCACGAAGACGAGCTGGCCCGAGCCACCCAACTTTTCCTTGATCGAGGCAACAGTGCTTGTGCGCGCAATGCTTGCGCCCAGCGGGATCGGAGAAATGAAGTCAATCGCGCTAGAGGCCCACATGCGGCGCGGCAGCGGCACAGGAGGTAGGAAGCTGTGCTCGCTGTCATCGCGAACGGGGTGGCCGTCCTCACCCAATTGCGCAGTCGGCGCATCGGGAGTGCAAAGCGCGAAGTGGATGCCCTGAGGAAGTAGAGCCGGTCTTGGCATTGTCAGATCAAATACGGCGAGCCAGCGCTCGGCGAGCGCCTCATCCAGCCGGTCGCTTGCGCGTTGCTCGCGACCGATCCAGGCATCCCACTCGCCCATTAGGCCGCGCGCTCGAAAACCGCAGCGATGCCCTGACCGCCGCCGATGCACATGGTCTCAAGACCATAGCGCGCGCCGCGCCGGTGAATTTCGGCGGCCATGTCCGCGAGGATACGCCCGCCGGTCGCCCCGATGGGGTGGCCAAGCGAAATGCCCGAGCCGTTGACGTTGAGGATCTCGCGGCGGCTATCATCCTCGCTCCAACCCCAGCCTTTAAGCACGGCCAGCACTTGCGGTGCGAAGGCTTCGTTGAGTTCGACCAGATCGATATCGTCCCAGCTAAGGCCGCGCCGTTCGAACAGGCGCTCGACTGCGGGAACCGGACCGATCCCCATGCGCGAAGGATCGCAGCCCGCCGCCGCCCATCCTCCGAACCAGAGCGACGGCACCAGGCCCAGTTCCTCGAGTTTGTCTTCGGCCACCACTAGGCACGCTGCCGCGGCGTCATTCTGCTGGCTGGCATTGCCTGCAGTTACGATGGCATCCGGATCGCGTTTGCCATCAATCGGGCGTAGCTTTCCGAGGCTTTCCAACGACGCATCGGCGCGGAAGCCTTCATCGCGGTCAAAGCGCACCGGGTCGCCGCGGCCCGGTCCTTTCTTGGGCGGCACATCGACCGGCACCAGATGGTCGCCAAACTTGCCCGCATCCCATGCCGTCGCTGCATTCTGGTGCGAACGCACGGCATAGGCGTCGGCATCTTCGCGGCTGATTTCATAATCCTTGGCAAGGTTCTCCGCCGTTTCGATCATGCCGGTGATCACGCCAAAGCGCTCGATCGGCTGGCTCATCAGGCGTCCGCGCGAAAGCCGGTCGTGCAGAGTGATGTCGCCCATGCGCGCACCACCGCGCCCTTGTAAAGTGTAGTGCTCGACATTGGACATGCTCTCGCAACCACCAGCGACAACCACGTCAGCCATGCCGGTTTCAACCATCATCGCCGCATTGGCAACCGCTTGCAGGCCGGAACCACAGCGCCGGTCGAGCTGGTATCCCGGCACTTCAAGCGGCAGGTCGGCGGCGAGCCAAGACCAGTGTCCGATGGCGGGCGCTTCGGCATTGCCATAGCCTTGAGAGAAGACAACGTCGTCGACGCGCGCCGGGTCAATACCACTGCGCTCGATCAGCGCCTTCAGGATGATCGCGCCGAGCTGTCCTGCATTTAGGCTCGAAAGCCCGCCAAGAAACTTACCCACGGGCGTGCGCAAGGGCGATACGATGGCGGCTCTTCTTGTCATGGGCGGTCCTTCTATCGAGCGGAGTAATCGGCGTTTTCGTCGGACAGGGCGACGGTGCCAGCATCCACCAGTTTTGCAATCGCGCCAGACGACAGGCCGAGCCGTTCGGCCAGCACTTCCTCCGAGTGCTGCCCTAGGTAAGGCGCCGGGGCAGGGTCGCCTGCTTCGTGGGCGGGCAGGTTTGCGAAAGAGCGTGTCGCGGGATATTCGAAGCCGGAGGGGTTCGCAGGTGACGGGCCGAAAAGCGGGTTGTCGTCAACCAGAACCGGGTCGTTGGACGCCTCGTAGTGCGAACGGTAGCTCTCGAACGTGCAGCCGTGCTTGGCCATGCTTTCTGCGAGTTCTGCATAGTTGCGCGCTTCCGCTGTCGCTTGAAAGACATCGAACAGTCGGTGACGGTTCTCAAAACGGGGCCGGTCGCCCGCGTTGAAGTCCACGCCCAGTTCCTGCTCCAGCGCGGCTATCGGCTCAGCGACGTCAAACGCTTTGACCAAACCAGCCCATTGCTTGGGCGTGAGCGCGGCGACCATGAACCGCTTCCCGTCCTTGGATTGAAAATCGCGCCCGAATGCGCCCCAGATCGCATTGCCGAGCCGCTCGCGGTTTGATCCGCGATAGAGCATTTCAGCGAGCGTGCCGGAATTCGCCATGGTCCCAATCGCCACGTCGCCCAGTGGGACGCGCATCTCGCTGCCTTGGCCGGTCGCGTTGCGGTGGTGGAGTGCTGTCATCAGCGAAAATGCTGAATACGCCCCGGTGATGAAGTCCCATGCGGGCAGCGGTTGACTGATCGGCGGTGCGGTCTCCGGATCCCATTCCTCAGGGCCGGTCATCAGCGGATAGCCCGAGGCAGCGTTGACCGTGAAGTCCATCGCCTGCCTGCCATCGTGCCAGCCCATGATGCGAACGCTGATCATGTCGTCACGTTTCGCCGCCATCGCCGCGTGGCTGAGGAAGCTTTGTTCCGGCAAATTGGTGATGCATTGGCCCGTCTTGGCCGCAAGCTCGACGCACAATTCGCGGCCCTCCCCGCTGCGCAGATCGAGCGCGACCGACTTTTTTGCGCGGTTGAGGTTCTCCCAGCTCAGCGAGCGGCCCTCCTTCGTCAGCATGAAGCGGTCATAATCGAGTCCGCCTGCCTTGTGATCGACGCGGATGACTTCGGCGCCCATTTGCGCGCAATACAGGCCCGCCGTGGGCGAGGCGACGAAGCTGGAAACCTCGACGATCGAGAGGTCGTTTAGAAGGTCGTACATTCGTTTCCTTGTCTAGATGCCGGCGCGGGCTGGCGCAGCTACAAAACTACGAATTATTCTTTTCCCACTCGCGCAGCATATGCTTGGCGATCTGGAGCTGAAGGATCTGCGTAGTACCCTCGTAAATCCGGTAGATGCGCGCATCGCGATAGAACCGCTCGGCATCGTATTCGGCAAGGTAGCCCGCGCCGCCATAGATCTGCACCACGCGATCGACCACGCGTCCGCACATCTCGCTGGCGAACACCTTGAACGCGGCTGCCTTGGTGATGATGTTCTCGCCGCGATCCGCGCGCGCAGTCACATCGCGCATCATGCATTCTGCGGCATAGATCTCGGTCTCGCTGTCCGCCAGCATCGCCTGGATGAGTTGGAAGCGGGCGATCGGTTCGCCAAAGGCCTTGCGCTCATTGGCGTAGCGAAGCGCACTGTCGAGCGCGCGCCTGGCATAGCCGGTAGCTGCCGCGCCAACCGAAATGCGGCCATTGTCGAGGCTCTGCATTGCGAAGCGGAAGCCCTTGCCGGTTTCCCCGCCGAGCAGAGCGTCTCCCGGCACCTTCACATCGTCGAGCATGATGTCGGAGATGTGCGATCCGGCCTGCCCCATCTTCTTGTCAGGCGATCCGGTCGATACACCGGGCGTGTTCATCGGCACGAGGAAGGCGCTCACATGCGCGTTTTTGGGCAGCGCCTCTTTCTCAGTGCGCGCCATAATCAGCGCGACATCGGCGTGCGGCGCGTTGGTGATGTAGCGCTTGGTGCCGTTTAGCACCCAGCCATTGCCGTCAGGGTCAGGCGTCGCGGTGGTCTGCATCGCTGCGCTGTCGCTGCCCGAACCCGGCTCGGTCAGGCCGAAACAGGCAATCTTGCCTTCGACAAGCTTGGGATACCACTCGGCCCGCTGTGCCTCGGTTGCACCATTCTTAAGCGCGCTCGCAAACATGCCGATATTTATCGAAAAGATCGAGCGATAGGCCGGCGCTGCATAACTCATAGCGTTCACCACGCGCGCATATTGCGTGGTGTTAAGGCCCGCGCCGCCATAATCCTCCGGCACAGAAATACCGAACAGGCCCATGTCGCGCATTTCGTCGACGATCTCTGGCGGTATCGCGTCGTTCTCAATCACCGCCTCTTCGGAAGGGATCAGGCGCTCTTTCACATAGCGATCGAGCTGCTCGGCGAATTGTTCGAACGTATCGGAATCCATTCCGGGATTGGCGTGCGCAGCCTGCATAATGTGTATCGTCCTTGGGTTAGTCGCCTGCGTCCGGGCGTGCTTCCGTCTCGCTTTCATCAGCGGGAGGAAGGGCGATGCCCGTCTCGGGCAGGACTTCAGGTGGAAGCACGCGCTCATCGAGCATTGAAGCTGCCTCGTCGAGCGCCTGCGCTTCGCCCTCGCTCACCGCGCCCGGCCCGCTATCGGGCTCTGCGCCGCTGCATGCGGCAAGTCCGACAAGAGCTGCGAGCGCTAATATGCAAGAGAAGCGAGCGCGCGCGAACGCCGTCGGTCGGCGAAATTGCAGGGCTCGCTCCTCTTGCATCAAAATCGAGATTACTCGGTTGTAGCGTCTACAGCGTTTTCAGCCGCTTCGACTACGTCTTGCAGGCTGTCGCTGGCTTCTTCAGCAGCTTCTGCAGCAGCAGCGGCTTCGTCCGCCACGGCTGAGGCCGCTTCAGCTGCGCTTTCTGCGGTTTCTTGTGAGACGGCTGTGTCAGCTGGCTCGCCTGCGTCTTCGGTCGCTGCAGCAGCTGCGTCCTCGACTGGCTCTTCTGCGACAGGCTCAAGCGCTTCGTCTGCCGGCATTTCAACGGTGTCTACGGTTGCTTCGGTCGATGCATCTTCGGCGCTGCCACAGGCGGCGAGCGCCAAAGTCGCACCGGCGATGGCGAGTGTGTTTGCGAGTTTCTTCACGGGTAATTCCTCCTGAGTGACCCAAATTGGATGGCTGGGCGCATCCGCACCTTGGCCCATCCACTGTCTAGCCTCGCAACGGCCTGCTCGCCAAGCACGAATTAACCTTTGCAACGCAGGTCTGTGCCGCCGAGGGACGCACATCAAACAGAGCAACGGCACTCGAGAAGCCTCTGGTATCAATATAACCATGACCTACAGACTCACCGCTTCCGCCATCGCTCTTGCGCTATTGGGATCAGCTGCCTCTGCACAAACCGTGCGAGGCGACTTTATGATTGTCGAAACTGGCAAATCGTACAGTTCGCTTCAAGCGGCGGTGAATGCGGTCGGCGCACGTAAGGCGACGATCTCAGTTGCGCCGGGCACGTATCGGCAATGCGCGATCCAAACCGATGGTGTGATTACCTACACCGCTGAAAAAGCTGGCAGCGTGGTGTTTGAACGCCGTGCCTGTGAAGGCAAGGCGGCACTGGTGCTGCGCGGCGTCGGGGCGGAGGTGCGCGGAATTACGTTTCGCAATATCGCTGTGGCCGACGGAAATGGTGCTGGCATTCGACTTGAGCGTGGCAGCCTCAACATCGCATATTCGCGGTTTGAGGATAGCCAGCAGGGCATCCTGACCGCCAACGATCCGAACGGCTTTATCTACATCGCGCGCTCGACATTTACCGGGCTTGGCACCTGCGAGCATTCGGCAGGCTGCGCGCATTCGATTTATGTCGGCAATTATGGCGAGCTGTCGGTGGTTGATAGCCGGTTTGAGCGCGGGACAGGCGGGCACTACATCAAAGCGCGCGCAGGCAAAGTGATGATACGCGGCAACTCGTTCGACGATGCCAATGGGCGCGGCACGAACTATATGATCGACCTGCCAGCGGGCACGCGCGGCACGATCACAGGGAATTGGTTCATGCAGGGCCGCGACAAAGAGAACTATTCAGCCTTCATCGCGCTCGGTGCAGAAGGAATCCTGCATCCGTCAGACGGCCTGCGCGTGCAAAATAACGAAGCGCGCTTTGTGCCAGGACTGCGCCGTTCCAGCACGTTTCTAGCCGATTGGACCAGCTCGCGCGTCGTTATGAGCGGCAACCGTTTGATGGACGGCCTGACGCAATATCAGGAGCGGTAAGGCTCAGCCAAATGCGGATGAGAATTTGACCTCGCCTTCAGGCAAATCGCCATCCAGCACGAGGCACTGGAAGTATTCTGCCGGGCCGCCCGCATAGGTGAGCTGTGGTTCATGCTTGAAACCGAAGCGTGGATAATAGTCAGTGCTGCCCAGCAAGACGATACCCTTGGCTCCGCGCTCCCGCATATCGGCGATAGCGCGGCGGATTAGCCTGCCGCCAATGTCCTGCCGCTGAAGCTCGGGCACGACCGAGACCGGGCCTAGGCCAAACCAACCAGTCGCCCCGCCGCTGATCGTGACCGGCGAGATGGCTATGTGTCCGACAATGCGTTCTGCATCCTCCGCCACGAGCGATAGAGCAAGGTCACCGTCAGCGCGCAATTTGTCGATCAGATCCGGTTCGTCACCGTCACTAAACGGCATGTCGCGAAAGGCCACTTCGGTGATCGCGTGGATCGTGCCTTCATCGCCGGGCGCTTCGGGTCGGATTGTGATGGCGGTCATGTCAGCAAATGTCCCGATTTGTCGCGCTTGGTTGCGAGATAGCGCGTGTTGTGGGGGTTGTCTGGCAATTGGTGCGGTACGCGTTCGCTGATTGTAATGCCGGCGGCGGTGAGCGTGTCGACCTTTCGCGGATTGTTTGTCATTAACCGAACGCTTCGCGCACCGATCAGCTCGAGCATGCGTGCGGCAACGGGGAAGTCGCGCGCTTCATCGGGCAGGCCGAGCCGCTCATTCGCCTCGACCGTATCAAAGCCCACATCCTGCAGGCCGTAGGCGCGCAGCTTGTTAATGAGGCCGATCCCGCGCCCTTCCTGCCGCAGATAAAGCAGCACGCCCCAACCGCCTTGTCTGGCCTCCTCTGCCATCGCGTGAAGCGCTGCGTCGAGCTGCGGCCCGCAATCACATTTGAGGCTGCCGAAAGCATCTCCGGTTAGGCATTCGGAATGCAGGCGAACCAGCGGTTCTTTGTCGCCATTCTGCGTGCCGATGATGAGGGCTGCGTGCTCGCGGATGTCAGCCGTTGAGCGGAATGCGATGATCTCCGCATCGGTGCTGGCGATTACAGGCAGGCGCGCGCGCGTCGCGATCCGCAAGGCACCGGTGTGCGTGTAATGATCGAGGTCGCTCGCCGCGAGCGGCAGTGTTTCGCCTGCTTTCTGCGGGGCAATCAAAAAGGCGGGCAGGATCCCGGCGATGCGCGCCAGCTCAAGCGCCACCTTGGCGGTCTCCTCCCACTCGATGCTTTGCGCGCGGAACGGCCCCTTTAGCGGGTTACGTAAATCAAGCGCCGGGTCGGCAATTGGCAAGGCGGTGCTCAGATCAAATGGCTCTCCGCCAGCGATCACCACTGGGGCATGCGGGACCGCTGCCTCGCGCTGATTGGCTAGCTTTAGAGTCACCGCGCGCGCGCAGGAAATCAGCATGCGGTCAGCTGTCGCCTCTCGCGCAATCGCCGTCTCCACTGGCAGCAAAACGGGTCCACCAGCAAAAGCCAGCGGCCAGCCATGGCGCAGAGCATCGACCGCCTGCGCCGCGCGCCGTTCAGGAGACGGGGTGGGGAGGTCCGCCTCGCTCAGAGGTCAAACTCCGTGATCAAAGGAATGTGGTCAGACGGCTTTTCCCAGCTGCGCGCGTCCTCAAGGATGCGGTGCCCGCTCGCCTGTTTTGCAAGCTCTGGGCTCGCCCACATATGATCGAGCCTTCGCCCGCGATCGTTCTTGCGCCAGTCAGGCGATCGATAGGACCACCAGCTGAAATAGCGCTCTGGATCGCGGATATGCTCGCGCCCGATATCGACCCAGCCGTGCGCGTTCCTAAACCGGTCCAGCGTCTCTATCTCAATCGGTGTGTGGCTGACCACTTTGAGCAACTGCTTGTGGCTCCATACGTCGCTTTCGAGAGGGGCAATGTTGAAATCGCCGACAATCATGGTGGGCTGGTCAATGGAGCCCGCCCAGTCGGTCATGCGGGCCAGAAAATCGAGCTTCTGGCCGAATTTCGTGTTCACCTCGCGGTCGGGAACATCGCCGCCAGCGGGCACATAGACATTGTCTAGAGCCATGACCGGCGAGCCGCTTTTGAGCAGTTCGACCCCGACATGACGCGCTTCGCCATTGGCCTGCCAATCATGCCGCGAATATTCGCGCAGCGGCAGTCGGCTAATCGTTGCAACGCCGTGATAACCTTTTTGCCCGTGCACCGCGATGTGCTCGTAACCGAGCGCTGCGAGTGGCTCGGCAGGAAACTGATGCTCCTGACATTTGATTTCCTGCAGGCACAGCACGTCGGGCGCTTCTTCTTTCAGAAAACGCTCAACCAGGGGCAGGCGCAGACGGACAGAATTGATATTCCAGGTGGCAATCGAGATCATGCGGCTTGCCATAAGAGGCGCACGGCGCGCGCACAACATTTCCCTTTATCGTCACAATGGAAAGCGATAGCGAAGCCGATAACTGGTTGGAGACCTTAAAGATGAAACTCACCCGCACGCTTACGATTGCGCTTGCCGCCTGCACATTGCCGCTTGGCGCTTGCACCTATGCCGAGGGCAGTCAGAGCGTGGCGAGCACACCCGCTCCTGGGGTGCAGCAAGCCGAGGCGAAAAAAGCCAAAAACGTCATCCTGTTCATAGGTGATGGCATGGGCATTTCGACGATCACTGCCGCGCGGATCTATGCCGGGCAGAAACTGGGCCAATCGGGCGAAGAATATGTCCTGCCATTCGAGCGGTTCGAGAATGTCGCTTTGGTCAAGACCTACAATACTAATGCTCAGGTCGCTGACAGCGCGGGCACAGCAACTGCGATGCATTCGGGCGAGAAGACCAAGATTGGCGTGCTTGGTGTCAGTTCGAGTGTAACGCGCGGCGATTGCGCATCGGGCCTAGCCAACCCGCTCCCGCTATTGGGCGAAGAGGTGAAACAGCGCGGCCTTGCGCTCGGCATCGTCTCCACCGCTCGGATTACCCATGCGACCCCGGCAAGTGTCTACGCCCGCAGTGCTGACCGCAATTGGGAAGCATTCATCGAGGACGAAGCTGAGCGAGCCTGCAAGGACATCGCGACTCAATTGGTCGAAGCCGACTTTGACCTTGCTCTGGGGGCGGGCGTCATTCTTTCTTTGGCAAGGATAATGATGGTCGGCGGCTTGAAGACAATGCCGATTTGCCAAGTCTTTGGACTGCGCGCACGGGCGGCATGTTCGTGCAAGATGCGCAGCAATTGGCTCAGGCGCCGATGGATGTGCCAGTGCTGGGGCTGTTTTCGAACAGCCATATGACCTACATGGCCGAGCGCGCGCAGGATCCGACCAAAGGAGCAAGCGAACCGACCCTGACTGAGATGACTGCGACCGCCATTTCGCGCCTCAAGTCGGACCCAGAGGGCTATTATCTGATGGTCGAAAGCGGGCGAATCGACCACGGCCATCACGCTGGCCGGGCAGGCGTTGCGCTTGAAGAAGCGGTCGAGTTCGCCAACGCGATTCAGTATGCGATAGAGAACACCGATCCGGAAGAGACGCTGATCATGGTGACGGCGGATCACAGCCATGTGTTCACGATTGCGGGCTACCCGCGCCGGGGGAACGACATCTTGGGTCTGGTCGTGCCGCCATCAGACGGTGGAGACGAGGTAGCGGAGGCCGCGAAGGCAAAGGACGGCAAGCCATATACGACACTCGGCTATGCTAACGGCCCAGGGGCCATCGAGCATGACCACGAAAACGGTCGCCCAGTGCCAGAGACCGGAATTGCAGCGCAGCAGCAGGCGGCGATCCCACTGGGGAGCGAAACCCATGCGGGCGAAGATGTCGCGCTCTATGCGCAGGGACCGGGCGCGGAGAAAGCACGCGGCGTGATCGAGCAGGACGTGATCTACGACATTATCCGCGGTGCGTACGGCTGGGAGTGAGTTGAGGATTTGAATTCTGTTTGTACATCGCATCCGCGATGCGATTTCCACTTCTTGTTTTTTGCCCTCAAACGCCGGGCGGCGGACATCCGTCCGCCTTGGCTTTTCTCGCACGAGCTCGGGCGCGCGTTCGCGCTTGCGAGGCCCGCGGCCTCGAACCATTCCAGGCTAACGACTTGGTTGCGAAGCTCGGCTGCGACGCGACGCTTTATCCACTATTCGGGTTAGGCGTAAGCGAGAATTGTTCGCCGTGAAGACCGGCGCGCAGCGCACGTCTGGTGCGTGAGCACCGGAAGCTGAGCGGTGGGCAATTCGCAGCAAGCATAAGGCGAATAGGCAGCAAAAAACCCTCACCCCGGGGGCAATGGGATGAGGGTTCCATGTGAGCGTTCGTCACGCTTGCACAAGCCAGCTGTGTTGAAGGTTGGGGCAACAGGGGGAAACCCGCCTTCAACTGACTTGCCTTAGAAAATTACGCGTTCTTGCCTTACGGGTAAATGAATATTCGCCTTGGCTTGTCGTATTCCTACAACTTTACGCGGACAAAGCGTTCATCGCGGTCGACGAGACGATGGGCGCGGATCCTTGAAGCGAAAGGCGCTGTCCGGAACCGACATTCCATAGCGGTGATTCGCGAGCCGCACAGTGGTACGGTGATTCTGCGAATCGAGGGCAACCCAATGGGTGAGCTGCCAGCCGCCAGGCGCCGATGCATCGCGAACCATGATCAAGTTGATCACGCCGAATTCGGGCCGCTTGGGATCGCGAACTTCAACGCTCAATACATTCTCATTCCCGGTCGGAATCGGTTTGCCGTATTTGCGGACATCACGCTCGGGGTCGAGAAGCGCACCAAGCGGCGAATTCTTGATTGGCCAGCGCTCGACCTGCTTCACGTCATAGTCGACGAGGTACATCGACCGGTACCGTTCGACACGACCAGCAGGTTTGCGTCCTTTTGGTATTCGAAACGGATCTTGCCCGGACGCTTGAGTGTCATCGTGCCGGAAACGCGATTGCCTTGCCGGTCGATCTGCGAGAAATCGGCGCGCATAGTCGAGATCGCGCGCAAAGCTGCGGCAGCCTTGTCGAGCGCATCGCTAGACTGCGCGTGAGCCGCTGGCGCAGGAGACACGCTCAGCGGAGAAGGCGCACCGAATGCGGTGGCAACAGCAACAGCGCTCGCTGCTATGGCAAGCGTAGGCTTGTGAGATGAAAAAAGTCGCATGTTCATGCTTTCAGCAATTAGAGCTCAAGCGTTGAACTGCGGCTGAATTGATCGCTTGGCAAGAGTGCAGGATCGAAATTCAGCGGAGAGTTGCGTGTGCCTCGCTCGGCGCGAGGCCCACCAATCGAAAATCAAGCAAAGCTTACTTGATCTTGGCTTCCTTGAATTCGACGTGCTTCTTCACGACCGGATCATACTTACGAAACACCATCTTTTCGGTGATGTTGCGCGGGTTCTTTTTGGTCACGTAGTAGAAACCCGTGTCGGCGGTCGAGACGAGCTTGATCTTGACGGTTGCGGGCTTCGCCATCGCAGTTTCCTAAATCTATCGTTGGTGGGCTGCCCCAAGGGGGTCTGAGCCGAAAAATATAAGGCGACGCACACGCATCGCCTCGCAAGGGCGCGCCAATGAGCGATTCAGGGGTAAGAGTCAAGCCATTCTCACCAGTCCGAGCGGCTGACCTTGCCGCGTTTGGCCTTTACTTCGCCGCGCGCCTTCTTCGATTTGAGCCGTTTGGCCTTGCCCACCCGGTTGAGCCGCGTCTTGGCCCTGCGTTTGGGCTGGCGATGCGCGGCTTCGAGCAATTCTTCCAATTTGGTGCGGGCGAGCGTGCGATTGGCTTCCTGAGTGCGGTGCTCCCGCGCGGTGATCAGCAATTCACCAGCAGCCGTGAGCTTGCTGCCCGCGAGCGAGCGGAGCCGCGCGAAGACCGGCGGCGGCAGGCGCAAAGCATAGATGTTGACCCGCAGCTGCACTTCGGTTGCCACCTTGTTGGCGTTTTGCCCGCCAGGTCCTGAGCCGGCGAGGAAACTTTCCTCCGCCAGCGCGTGCGCGCGATCGATCAGACCGTCATCCATCGTCGGCCAAAGAAGCGCGGGTTGGCGGTGCGGAGGGCTGCTCGGGCGCGGTCATTCCGGCGCGCGCAAAATCCTCAGGGAAGGGCGCAAAAGCGGTGATGTCGGGCTTTCCTTCGCGCTCGATCGTGATTGTCTCTGCATGAAGCATGGTGCGACCCGCGCCGCGATGCTGGCCGTGGACCGGGCCATAGACCGGATCGCCAAGCAGCGGCGCGCCAAGGCCTTGGAGTGCGTGAACGCGCAATTGATGCGTGCGGCCAGTTTCGGGGCGGAAACGGATGAGCGAGCGGGTGCGGTCGCCTTCACCGATGGTTTCGAGCAGCTCCCAATGCGAGATCGCGTTCTTGCCCTTCTTCGCCGCGATCATGCACCAGCCTTTTTCAGCCGAGCTGATCTTCGACAGCGCCATCTCAATGCGTCCGGACTCGCCAGAGGGGTGACCGTCGAGCACCGCAAGATAGCTCTTGCCGACCGCGCGATACTCAAACGCCTTGTTGAAGCGCTTCAATGACTTGGGATTGCGCGCGAGCAGCAGGCAGCCGCTGGTGTCAGTGTCGAGCCGGTGGACTGGCATCGGTGGCCGCTGAAAGCCGAGCTTTAACTGCTCCCAATGATCCGCAAGGCACGGACCACCGCGACGCGGGCGATCGACCGGCAGACCGGCGGGCTTGTTGATGACGAGCGCTTCGCCGTCTTCGAAAAGGATTTCGATTGTCATTGTCTTCTTTTTCCTTGCCGCCCGCGCCCTCTACCCCTCCACCCGGATTATCACACCGGGTTACGATCCGAGTGAAAGGGTGGAGGGCGCAGGTTGGCTACGACATCATCTATATCAGTTTCGCAGCAAAAAGCCCGCGCACGGCATTGCCGAGCCAGAATCCGTCTTCGAGATCGGCCAAAGTCAGCTCGCCTTCGCGCGCCTTTCCTTCCGCGATCAAGTGCTCGCGCAAAATGCCGGGCAGCAGGCCGAGCGTCGCGGGCGGGGTGATGAAGCTGCCATCGTCCTGCTCGACGAAGACATTGGTGAAGCTGCCTTCGGTCACCAAGCCATCATCGCGCACGAGCACGGCTTCGCCCGCGCCGGCGTCTTTTGCGGCGGCCAGGGCATCTTCGTAAAAGCTGCGGTCGGAGCTCTTGTGCGCAAGCCGCCAGTCGGATGGATCGAGCGGATTGGGCAGCGCGATGCACGCGAGCGGCTCGTCGCTCGGCATTGGCAGCGGGCCAGTTTCAAGCGCCAAGGCTCTATTGCGCGAGACCAGCAGCCGCACCTTGCACGCGCTTTCAAGATCAAAGCATAGCGCCTGGATCTGGTTGCGCGCGGCATGGCGATCAAAGCTAGTGCCAAGTTCTGCCGCGCTGCGTTTGAGCCGCGCCAGATGCAATTCGAGCAGGTCAATCCCGCTCTCCGGCTCAAACCGCATGGTCTCAATCAGGTCGAATTGCGGCGCGGTGAGATCGGGCGAAGCGCGCCGCGCAAATCCGGCCTTTACTTCGCACTCGCGCCGCTCGGCCATCATGTCGCTATCAGCCACAATCGCAGAGCCGACGCCGAGCACGGCGTTGCCTTGCGCATTTTCGATCGGGCTGAGCCGCAAGGTGCGGATCGCAACATTGAACGCGGCGCTACCGTCTGCATCGATCCGGCCAATCGCGCCGCAATAAGGGCCGCGCGCATCGCGCTCGACTTTGTGGATCAGCTCCATCGCGCGGATCTTGGGTGCACCCGTGATCGAACCGCAAGGGAAGATCGCGCGGATGAGATCGCTCGGTCCTTTGCCGGGCGTAAGCCGCGCGCGCACGGTCGAAACCATCTGGTGCACCGTTGGATAGCTTTCGACTGCAAAAGGCTTGTCGACCCGCACGCTGCCGGGTTCCGCCACCCGGCTCAAATCGTTGCGCATCAGATCGACGATCATCAGGTTTTCCGCCTTGTCCTTGACCGAGGTCGCAAGGTCCTCGCGCAAGGCAGCATCGCTCGCCGCATCGTGCCCGCGTGGGCGCGTGCCCTTCATCGGCTTGACCTTCGCCTCGCCATCTTCAAACGCGACGAACAATTCGGGAGAAAAGCTAAGGAGCCAATGCGCGCCGTCGAACAGCACGCCCCCATAGCCTGCATTGCCCGCGCCGCGCAGCTGAGAATAAAGCGATATCGGATCGCCGCGGTAGGAGCCCGCGAGCGGATAGGTGAGGTTGGCCTGATAAATGTCGCCCGCGCGGATTGCTTCCTGCAAAGTCTCGAAGGCGTCAGCATAGCCACCGGGCGACAATTGCGGGTCAAGCGGACCGATGCTCGCATCGCCATCCGAACGGGAAGCGAGCCATCTGGGCACGTTCCGCGCCGGGATCTCATGTGGCTCATCGAACAGGCCAAGCCAGACCAGCGGACCATTGGCGCCGCTGCGCGCCCGCGCCAGCTCAAACGTCTTTGGCTCAAGCGCGAGGCCCGCTTCATAAGCGATATAGCCCGCCAGCGCGCCGCCGGTCTCAGCCTGCGCACGCCGCGCATTTTCCAGCACTTGCTCGACGTCACCCGCGCGATAGGCTGCAAACACCTCGCGCGGATTCTCGTAAAGCAGAGCAGGTGCAGGCTCGCCCGCGCCGTCCGCCACGGCGCGCGCATCATCAAGCAGAATGAAAGGGGTTTCCTCACCCATATCGAGCAGCCTTAGAGCAAAAACCGTCCAAGTCGACACCTTGACCGCATTGCCCGCGCGCTGCACATGTTTTTCAAACGAAAATCTGACGAAAAGGGCGTCCAATAATCATGAGCGACATAGCAGCCGACATCTTTCTGGGCCTTGCCGCCAATGGCGAAAACCAGCACCTGGCCTTGAGCCGCGCGAACCGCCACGGGCTGATCGCAGGCGCGACTGGCACGGGTAAAACGGTGACGCTGCAGGGTCTGGCTGAAAGCTTTTCGGCCAATGGCGTTCCGGTGTTTGTCGCGGACGTGAAGGGCGATCTGTCTGGCATCGGAATGCCGGGCAGCCCGACCTTCAAGCATGCGGACAAGCTCGAAGGTCGCGCCAAAGAGCTTGGCATGGACGATTACGGCTATTCCGATAACCCGGCAGTGTTCTGGGACCTGTATGGCGAGCAAGGCCATCCTATCCGCACCACGATATCAGAGATGGGCCCGCTGCTGCTCGCGCGCTTGCTCGACCTCAACGACACGCAGGAAGGCGTGCTGCAGATCGTCTTCCGTTACGCCGATGACAATGGGCTATTGCTGCTTGATTTCGGCGATCTTCAATCGATGCTGCAATGGGCGAATGAAAACGCGAAAGAGCTTTCGGGCAAATACGGCAATGTCTCGAAGCAATCGGTCGGCGCGATCCAGCGCCAATTGCTAAGCTTTGAATCGCAGGGCGCGGACTACTTCTTTGGTGAGCCAGCACTTGAGATCGATGATTTCATTCAATGCGATGATCAAGGGCGCGGCAATATCAATGTGCTGGCAGCCGACAAGCTGATGCGCAGTCCGAAGCTTTATGCGACGTTCCTCTTGTGGCTGCTCGCCGAACTGTTCGAGACCCTGCCCGAGGTCGGCGATCCGGAAAAACCCAAGCTCGTTTTCTTCTTTGATGAAGCGCATTTGCTGTTCGATGACGCGCCCAAAGCGCTCGAAGAAAAGATCGAGCAGGTGGTTCGCCTGATCCGATCCAAGGGCGTCGGCGTCTTCTTTGTCACGCAAAACCCGATCGACATACCTGAGGAAGTCGCGGGCCAGCTCGGGAACCGCGTGCAGCACGCCTTGCGCGCCTTCACCCCGCGCGATCAGCGCGCGATCAAGGCGGCGGCGGAAACCTTCCGCATCAACCCCGATCTCGATATCGAAGAAGCGATTACCGAGCTGAAAGTGGGTGAGGCACTGGTTTCGACCCTGGACGAGGACGGCGCGCCTACCATCGTGCAGCGCACTCTGATCAAACCCCCGCGCTCGCGCCTTGGCCCGGTGACCAAGAAAGAGCGTGCGATCATTCAGTCGATCAGTCCGTTTGAGAACAAGTATGACGAAGCAGTCGACCGCGAAAGCGCCGAGGAAGTGCTTGCGCAGAAGGCGGCTGACGCGGCTGAGACCGCCGAAGAAGTCGCTGAAAAAGGCGAAGAGGAAGTCGGCAAGCGCGCGCGCAAAACCAAGAGCATGTGGGAAAAAGCCATTTCGCGCGGCACCAAGGTTGCCGCTGGCGGCATGGCTGGCGCGGCGGCCTCTGCTATGCTGGGCAAGAAGTCTCGCGCCAATCCGATGCGGTCCGGAATCACATCCGCCGCAGGATCCATCGCCACAGATCTGGCCGGGCCGATTGCAGGGCGGTTTGTCAGGAACCTGATCGGCGGATTGATGAGGTGATAGCGGGCTTTCGTCCGTATTGGCTCAGGCAATCCGCAAAACATGGTCCTCAAAACTGAGGCGAACCGGCATGTCGAAGTCGATCAGCGCTTCGCCTCCTGCCTCGCGCAGCATGGTCTCGCACGCCTCCCGCTCTTTACCCTCGAGTGAGCGCAAGTAATCAAGCCCGCGTTGCAGCATCCATAGACTGAACGGGATCGCGATCCGCTCTGCGCTCACGCCTTCAATCTCGAATCCGGCCATGCCGAGCGCGCGCGGCAGGTCAGCGCCGGGATTGCCGGCATGCCATTGGTCCAGCATTTGCGCGACTCTCTGCAGATGCGGCACTTGCTCGCACATCATCCGGGCGAGCACCGGCATCACTGTCTCGGGCACCTTATCGCCTGCCAGAAACTCGCCTGAGCGCGCCTGCGGTATAATCATCCGCTCGACCCAGGCCGCCACCCGCGGGGCGAGGCGGCGCATGATTTCACCGCTCGCGGGGTCGCGATAATTGTGCGCGTAGAGCGGACCGATCAGGCCATAATCACCGATTGAAGGGCGCGAGCCGAACAGAAAGTCATGCGCTTCAAAATGCACATTGAGGTCAGCCAGCAGTGCTTCATAGCTCGCCTCGACCGCAGGAATTGTCGCTTCGTTAATGCCCAGCATCGGCACGAAGCCGCGAAAAGCGGCGCCGCGCTCCTTGCCAGCGGCATATTGTTCCTCTGCTGTGCCATCTGGCAGCGCGACCTTGCCGAATTCGCCGTAAACCCACTCCTCATTGTAGTTCCAGCGATAGTGCATCGCCGGGATCACCAGCCACTCATCGCCAAAGCACTCGAGCAGCAAAGCGGCGAGTTTCTGGCGTGGACTATCAGGGTAGATACTCGGCTCTTCCTCGCTCACTTCGAAATGATCAATGATGAGCGAGGTGTCCTGCAAGACTTCTCCGGTTTCGGTCTGCAGCACGGGGATCACCGGACGCCCGACATTCGGGACGATCACGTCGCGGTAGACATCTGGCGTGGAGAGCACTTCGGTGTAATCGACACCCTTCCAATCGAGATAAGCACGGGCCTTTCCCGAATAGAGCGACAGCGGCGCGGCGTAGAGCGTGTGGGGCAAGGAAGGTCTCCGGCTTTGAGGGCTCAGCGTCCTAACGCGGCCTCGCCTTACTGTCAGCCTTTGGGCAGGCGCATTTCTGCCTGCAGGCCGACAATGCCATCGGCATCCCGGCGATTGGTGAGCGAAAGCGATCCGCCATGCTGTTCGGCAATGGCGCGCGCTAAAGTCAGGCCGAGTCCTGCGCCGCCAGTCGCGCGGTTGCGAGACCCTTCGCCGCGCGTGAACGGCTCGAGCATATCGGCGATTGCCTCGTCAGGGATGCCCGGCCCATCATCGTCGACGCACAAGATGATGGCATCTGCATTGTCGGCCAGTGAGACGCGTGCAGTGCCGCCATAGCGCACCGCATTGCTGACGAGATTGCGCAGTGCGCGCCTGACCCAGGTGACCTGCACAGGCGCGACCAGGCGCTCACTCTCAACCAGGGTCACGGGCTGATCGAGATCCTCGAATTCGTCGACCACGCTGGCGGCAAGTGCGCCTAGATCGACCGGCTCCACTGCCTGAGACAAGCGGCCCACGCGGGCGAGCGCCAGAATATCATCAAGCGTTTCGGTTATGTCTTCGATGCTGGCGGCCATCCGCTCACGCTGCAAATCGTCGGGCACGCTTTCGATGCGCACCCGCAGGGCGGCAAGCGGGGTTTTGAGATCATGACCGATCGCGCCGAGCATTACGTCTTTCTCATCGAGCAGCGCCGCAATTCGCGTCTCCATCGCATTATGCGCCGCGATCAACCGCCGCATATCAGCAGGGCCGCTTTCCTCGAGCAAAACCACCTGATCCGGCTTGCGGGAAAAATCGGTCATCCGCGTGGTCAAAGTGGCAAGCGGACGCGTGATGCGCCTCAAGACAAAGTACAAAAGCGCAAACAGGATCGCAAAGATCAGCACTGTTTGCAGCACGATCGTTCCGAGTGCATTTCTCGGCGCGCGCGGCGCCGCGACACGGGCGACCATCCAGTCGCTCGAACCCAACTGCTGAACAGCAGCCACTAGAATAGTTCTTTCCTGCCAGCCGGGTCGATCAGGCTGCGCCCTGTTTTCCACGAAGCGGCGGACAAACGGGTCATCGGCGGCTCGCCGCTTTGTGATAACGATCTCGCCCGCGACGATATCTTGCTGTGCGAGCACTTCTCGTAGGGCATTTTCGTATTTGGCAAGCCGCTCTTCGTCATCCTGGATCGGAGAGGTCTCGACCGTCTCGATCCCAAACCTCATCCGGCCTCCAAACGGGCCAGGCGGCAGTTCGCGAACCGGCAATCCAAGTTCGCGCCGTTCTGCTCGCCTTGCTTCCCGCCGCGCGCGTCTCTCTGCGATTTCGGGTCGGGTGACTTCTATCACGAGGCGGAAAGCGAGCGCGCTCACCAGTGCTGTTTCGCGGCGATCTTCGGCTGCGCGGTAGAGAAGCACTGCCGAAATCGCCTGGCCAACGAGCAAGCCGAGCGCGAGCACGAGCATCACTTGGCCAAGGAGGCTGTTGGGCAGCAGCCGCTTCATTGGCTCTCAGACTGGTTTGGCGAGGGGGCGAAGCGCTTTACTTGTGCCGCGAAGCGATAGCCGCCGCCGCGTACCGTCTGGATCAGCAGCGGGTCGCGGCTATCGACTTCGATCTTTCGGCGCAGCCGGCTGACCTGATTGTCGACTGCGCGGTCGAACAGCTGCGCGGTGCGACCTTGCACCATATCGAGCAGCCGATCACGGTCCATCACCTTGCGCGGATTGTCGAGCAATGCGCGCAGCAGGCGAAACTCGGCGGTCGAAAGCGGTACGGTCACGCCTTCGGGGTCGATCAGCTTGCGTTTGAGCGGATCGAGCACCCAGCCTTCGAAGTGATAGTGCCAGTCCTGCTCATCCGGCAGGCTGCTGTTTGCAAACCCGCTGCGCTGCGCGCGACGCAAGACGGAGCGGATGCGAGCGACCAATTCGCGCGGCTCAAACGGCTTGGTGACATAGTCATCCGCGCCCAGTTCCAACCCGACAATGCGATCCGTGGATTCGCCTTTGGCAGTGAGCAGGATGACGGGTAGCCCGCGTGTCTCAACCAGATGGCGGCAGAGCGAGAGACCGTCTTCGCCCGGCATCATGATATCAAGCAAGACGATATCGGGCACCGCGTTCACCAGCACGGCGCGGGCGGTACCGCTGCGCTTTCAGCTTCAGTAACAGCGAAGCCCTGACCGCGCAGATATTCGCCTAAGGGCTCGCGCAGGCTCGGCTCATCGTCGACGAGCAGGATAGAGGTGTGGGCGGCTTCGTTCATGGATCTGGTGGGGCACAGGCATGGCGCGAGCCAGCCCGCTGCGCAACCCATGGAAGGGATGCGAGCGGGCCGAGCACTATGTCAGCAATTGCCTTTGATTAGCGCGATTCGCGCCGTTCCATGCGCTGGCCGCGCATTTGCTCGCGGCGTTCGCTGCGCTGCGCACGGCGTGCTTCGCGAGCGGCTTCGCGCTCTTCAGCGGTTATTGTTCCCGAATCGTCGGTATCGACGCGGGCGAAGCGAGCCTCAATCGCCGCATCAAACTCGGCGCGGCTGACGGCGCTATCGCCATTGGTATCGGCACGGCGCAGCATGCGCTGCGCACGATCGCCGCCTCTGCCGCCCCGCCTTGCGCGATCACCGCGTGCCTCGCGGGCTGCTGCCATCTCGGCTTCACTCACACCGCCGCTATTGTCGGTGTCGAGGCGCTCAAACCGGCGAGCCTGACGCTCTGCGCGGCGCTCAACACGGCGTTCTTCGCGTTTGGCATCGCGGGCTTCGCGTGCGGCGGTCATCTCAGCTCGCGAAAGCTCACCATTACCGTCCGTGTCGGCGGCTGCGAAGCGCTCAGCCCGATTGGCTGCGCGATCTTCGTCGTTGAGCACACCATCGCCATTGCCATCCATGCGGGCGAAACGCTGGTCGGCGTGAGCCTTGGCTTCATCAAGCGAGACGATGCCGTCGCCATTCGCGTCGGCCTTGCCTTTGCCGCCGTGGTGATCGGCCAGGGCAACACCTGCAGTCCCGACGCCAAGCGCCAGGGCTGCTGCCGAAAGTGTGAGGGTCAATTTACGCATTATCGTTCTCCGAATTCAGTTATTCTCAAGAGCTGCGGCGGCGCACCGGCTGGCCCAAACGAAGTGGGAGGAGTGGCCAGCTAGCCCTTTGTGAGGGCCATCAGGGGTATGTATATTCGGCAAAAACCGCCGCAACTCATGACACTCCTTTTAAGCGGCTAATGTCGCAGGATTATCCCTCAATTCAGTAGAATTGTCGCAAATTGTATCAGAGCTCGGGGCTTGTTCATTCATGAGCAAGCCGCCCTCTCCGGTTTGCCTGTTACCCTGATGCTTGGGTCATACAAAAGGCGTTGAGCTTGTTGCCATCCGGATCGCGGAAATAGCCTGCATAAAAGCCATCATCGCCGCGTGGGCCGGGCGCGCCTTCGTCGCTGCCGCCATTGGCGAGCGCCACGTCATAGACAGCCTGCACCTTTTCCGGACTGTCGACTTGCAGCGCGACCATCGTGCCATTGCCGACCGTTGCCTCTTCCCCGTCGAACGGCTTGGTCGCGGCCACGCCTGGTGCTCCGCCCATGGAGCCCCATGCGATGAAAGTGTCGAAGTCCATCATCCGCCCGACGCCGAACTGCTCGGCAATCGCGTCATAAAATTTCGCCGCGCGCGGTAAGTCATTGGTTCCCAGCGTTACATATCCGATCATTGTGATGTCCCTCTTCTTGGATCGCGGCGGGCAGTGATCACCGCGACTCGATGATTAGAACATTACAGGAACAAAACGCTGCTCGCAAGCGGGTTAAAGCGGCGCGCACTCGCGTTCGAGCCAGGCCAGATCATCACCTTGCAATTGCGGGGCGAGCACCGCGCGCACCTGCGCATGGTAGGCATTGACCCACGCGATCTCGCTGTCTGTCAGCAGGCTCTTCTCGATCAGTCTGCGGTCGAGCGGGACAAAGGTGAGCGTTTCAAAGCCCAGATAGCGCCCCTCTGCGCCCTCGATGGCGCGTTCTTCGACCAGTACGAGGTTCTCGATCCGAATGCCGAATGCGTCGGGCTTGTAATATCCCGGCTCGTTGGAAAGGAACATGCCCGCATGCAATTCCTGATTGGTCCCGGCCTGCCCGCCGGTCGGCTTGGCGATGCGCTGCGGGCCTTCATGTACGGCGAGGAAGCTGCCCACTCCGTGCCCCGTTCCATGCGCGTAATCGACGCCCGCCTCCCACAAATATTGCCGCGCGAGAACATCGAGCTGTCCGCCGGTTGTGCCTTGAGGAAAGACGGCCTTGGCGATCTGGATGTGCCCTTTCAGCACGCGCGTGTTGCGGTCGCGCATTTCTGCGCTTGGCTCAGCGCTGCCGTCAGCGGAATTGATCCAGACCGTGCGGGTGATGTCGGTCGTGCCGTCTGAATATTGTCCGCCGGAATCGACCAGATAGATGCTGCCGGGCGGGATCGGAATATTGCTGTCTTCGTCGACTTTGTAATGCGGCAGCGCGGCGTGTCCGGCAGCAGCCGAGATCGTGTCGAAGGAGAGATCTCGCAATGCGCCCGTTTCGCGGCGGAATTCGGCGAGCTTTGCCGCTGCGCCCAGCTCATCGACCTCCCCGCTCGGCGCGGTTACTTCGAGCCAACGCAGGAAGCGGCTGACCGCTGCCCCGTCGCGCGCTTGCGCATCGCGGTGGCCCTGTTGTTCGTACCGGGTTCTTCACCGCTTTGGCGAGGATGGTCGGATCTTGCTTGAAGACGAACTTAGCGCCGCCCGCACGCAGCTTTTGCGCTATGGCCACAGCGCCGAAATCGGGATCGACGCTGACGCTTTTGCCCGACAATTCGCCGAGCGCGCCGTCAAACGCATCACGGTCGCGGATCGTCACCGCATTGCCGAGATGCTGGGTCAGTTCTGGTGTGACCTTCTCAGGCGCGATGAACAAGTCCGCCCGGCCATCCTTATGAGCGATCACATAGGACAGCGCGACCGGAGTATGCGTCACATCTTCCCCGCGAATATTGAGCAGCCATGCAATCGAATCGAGCGCAGGGATGACCACCGCATCATGCCCCTCACTGGTGAGCCAATCGGCAATTTCTGCACGCTTTTCCGCTGACGATCGGCCAGCATGCTCATCCTCATGCACGATGGCGACCGCAGAGGATGGTTCGGGCTGATCCTGCCACACGGCGTCGATTGGATTGCTTTCGACCGGGGTCATTGTGATGCCTGCTAGCTCGACCACCTTCTCAACCGCCTCAACCCATTTCCAGGTGTGCAACCACGGGTCATAGCCGATGCGCGATCCGCTCGGCGTGTTCTGCTTCAGCCATGCACCAAGGCTATCACCGGGAATCGAGCAATATTGATAGAGCGAACCATCGACCTGATCGCGCACTTGCACCGTGTAGCGGCCATCGACGAACATTGCGGCAGAATCGAGTGTGACCACGGCAAAGCCCGCCGATCCGCCGAAACCCGTCAGCCAGCCGAGCCGCTGCGCATAATCGCCGACATATTCGCTCATATGTTCATCGGAGATCGGCACGATAAAGCCAGTAAGATCGCGGCGTTTCAATTCTTCGCGCAAAGCGGCGAGTCGGGCTTCATGGGTCTGCATCAGCATCGGGGCGTTTCCTAATCAGCGGGCCCGCGCTTGCCGCGCGCAGCCATTCGGTTATGAAGCCACCATAGTTTGCCGCGAGCCGGGTTTCCACCCATCTGCTCGCGCACCACAAGGAAAGCTGATCCCCATGAAGCAGGCTGCACCATCGATTTTCGCGCTCGCCGCTGCCCTTTCGCTGGTGGCATCTCCTCCTTTGAGCGCAGCCACACAAGAGGACACTGATACTGTGACAAAAGAGGCGAGCCAATCGGCCCCCACATCTCCTCCCATCGCCGAAAAGCGCGAGCACACATACACGCATCACGGGATCACGATTTCCGATCCCTATCACTGGTTGAAAGACCAGTCCTATCCGGTAATCGATGACGAGGATATTCTCGACTATGTGAAGGCGGAGAACGCCTGGTTCGAAGCGCAGATGGGCCCGCACAAGGCGCTCACCGAAAAGCTGTTTCAGGAGATGCGCGCGCGGATCAAAGAGGATGACAGCACCGTTCCGCAAAAGGATGGCGACTATCTCTATTGGTCCGAATTCGAAGAAGGCGCGCAATATCGCAAGCATTACCGCAAACCGGTCGCGGGCGGTGATGCGGCGCTGATCCTCGATGAGAATGCGCTTGCCGAAGGACATGAATATTTCCGGCTGGGCGCAGCGTCGGTCAGCAAGAACGGACGTTATCTTGCCTATTCGTCCGACACCAATGGGTCGGAGCGCTACACCGCGCGGATCAAGGATCTTGAGACCGGCGAGCTGCTCGCCGACGAGCTCACAAACTTGCGCGGCGGCCTGACCTGGGTCGCTAATGACACGGCGCTGGTTTACGGGCCATCGACTGAGGAATGGCGCACGCTCGAAGCCAAGCTGCATGTGATCGGCACGCCGAATGATCAGGATGTGACGCTTTACGAAGAAGCCGATCAGAGCTTTGGCGTCGGCTTTGGGCTTAGCGCCGAGGACAACTGGCTGATCATCGCCACCGGCGACAATGAGACGAGCGAGGTGCGGCTGGTCCCCGCGGACAACCCGACCGGCGAGCAGATCCTCGTTAAAGCGCGTCAAAAGGGCGTGGAATACAGCGTCGATGTCCGCACCGAGCCGACCAATTCCGATGTCATCTACATCTGGAGCAATGATGAGCACATCAATTTCCGGCTCGCCAAGGCCTCGATCAAGACGCCGGGCGAATGGGAAACGGTGATCGCCGGTTCTAACGAGTTCTACCTCACCGGATTTGAGCTGTTCAAAGATTTCTTCGTCACCGAGGGGCGTCTCAACGGCTTGGATCAGGTCCAATTGCGCAGCTATGATGCGCCGACCGAAGCTCGTCCGATTGCCTTCCCGGAGGCTAGCTACAATGCTGGCCTCTCCAACAATCCCGAATATGACATCCAAAAGCTTCGGCTCGCCTATGAGAGCATGGTCACGCCAGATTCGGTGTATGATTACGACGTCGCATCGGGGGGGCTCGAACTGCTGAAGCAGCAAGAAATCCCCAGCGGCTATGACGCGAACCTCTACACCACCGAGCGGGTCGAAATCCAAGCGCGCGACGGTACGATGGTCCCGGTCAGTATCCTGATGCGTAAGGACCGGCCTGCAGGCGGTCCGCTGCACCTCTATGCCTATGGCGCTTATGGCTATGCCGTGCCGCCGGGCTTTTCGACCACGCGGCTTTCTCTGGTGGATCGTGGCTTTGCCTATGCCATCGCGCATATTCGCGGCGGCGATGATCTGGGACGGCGCTGGTATCTGCAGGGCAAGCTGATGGAGCGCACCAATACTTTCAACGACTTCGTCGATGTAGGACGCGGGCTGATCGCGAAAGGCTACACCGCGGAAGGCAAAGTGACCGCCAGCGGCGGTTCGGCGGGCGGTGAGCTGATGGGCGCAATCGTCAATCAAGACCCATCGCAATATGGTGCTGTGGTCAGCCACGTGCCGTTTGTCGACGTGCTCAACACCATGCTTGATGAAAGCCTGCCGCTGACGCCGGGCGAATGGCAGGAATGGGGCAATCCGATCACCAGCAAAGAGGCGTTTGCCTACATCCTGCACTATTCGCCCTATGACCAGGTGAAGGCGCAGGATTATCCGCCGATGCTGGTCACAGCAGGCCTAAACGATCCGCGCGTGACTTATTGGGAGCCAGCCAAATGGGTTGCCAAACTGCGCGATGTGAAGACGGATGACAACGTGCTGTTGATGAAGACCAATATGGGCGCAGGACACGGAGGCAAATCGGGCCGTTGGAACTCGCTTTATGAGACGGCTGAAGAGTTCGCCTTTATCCTGTGGCAAATGGGGCTGACCGAACAGAGCGAGGCCGAGTGAGCGCGCGCTTTTCCAAAACTTTCACCGCTGCCGCAGACCACATCGACGAGCTTGGCCACGTCAACAATTCGGTATGGGTGCAATGGATTCAGGACATGGCGACCGCGCATTGGGAGGCGGCGGCTGATCCTGCGCATGTCGAGCAATTCTTCTGGGTCGTGATCCGGCACGAGATCGATTATCGCGGTAATATCGGCGAAGGCGAGACGTGCGAGGCGACTACGTGGATCCCCGATGGGGCCAAAGGCGCAAAGTCGGACCGTCTGGTCGAGTTTCGGAGCAGCGACGGCAAACTGCTGGTCGCCGCGCGCACCACATGGGCGATGCTCGACCACGAAAGTCAGCGGCTCGCCCGCGTCCGCCCCGAAGTTATGGCGCCATTTGAGCAGGACAACACGTAAATGACATCTGCACTGTTTGAACCGCTGACCCTGCCCAACGGCACGGTCATTCCGAACCGGATTTGCAAGGCGGCGATGGAAGAGAATCTCGCCGTGCAGCCGGGCCAGTATCCGGGCGAGAAACTCTATTCGCTCTACCGCCAATGGGCCGAGGGTGGCACGGGCCTGATCCTCTCAGGCAATGTCATGGTCGATCCTTCCGCGCTTACGGGCCCCGGAGCCGTGGTGCTGCAAAAGGGCACGGATCTTAACCCGTTCAAACGCTGGGCCGAGATCGGCAAAGCGGGCGGCGGGCAGTTCTGGCTGCAGATCAGCCATCCCGGTCGCCAGCTGTACAAGAGCATGGGCGAGACAGCGGTTTCGCCATCGGGCGTGGAGCTTAATCTCGGCAAGTTTTCTTCGCTGTTCGCGCCGGTGCGTGCGCTGGATCAGCAAGAGATCACCACGATCATTACGCGCTTTGCCGATACTGCAGAACTCGCCGAACAGGCCGGGTTTGACGGCGTGCAGATCCACGGCGCGCATGGCTATCTGGTCAGCCAGTTCCTTTCCCCGCTGACGAACAAGCGCGACGACGAATGGGGCGGCAGCCTCGAAAACCGTGCGCGTTTCCTGATGGAGATCGTCACGGTACGTTCGGACACGGGTCGGCGCAGGTTTCGGGGTAAGCATTAAGCTCAATTCAGCCGATTTCCAGCGCGGCGGCTTTGATTTTGAAGACGCGCAGCAGGTCGTGAAATGGCTCGACGGGAAAGGTGTCGACTTTGTCGAGCTATCTGGCGGCAGCTATGAGAGCCCAGCCATGCAGGGCAATCCGCAGGAAGGCTCGACCGGCCAGCGCGAGGCATACTTCATCGGTTTTGCGCGTGATATCGCGAAGGTCGCTAGCATGCCGATTATGGTCACCGGCGGGATCACCCGGCTGGAGGTCGCTGAAGCCGCTCTGGCTGAAGATGAGCATGGCTTTGGTGTGAAAATCCTCGGCATCGCCCGCGCGCTCGCGGCTGATCCCAACCTGCCCAAGCATTGGCAGGCGCAGCAGAACATGAACGTAACGCTACCTGAAGCGAATTGGTCCAACGCTTCGCTTAAGGGTCTTGCGACTATGGCGCTCACCAAGGCGCAGCTTGAACGCATGGCCAAAGGAAAGACGCCGGGCGATGGCGGTTCGCCCATTGTCGCGCTGGTGGCCGATCAGTACCGTGCGGCGAAGCGGGCCAAGCGCTATCGCCAATGGCGCGCGTCGGCTTAAACACTTGTAGATTAGAGATAAAACGCACTTCCGAAGCCTAAAGGCGCAGGATAGTTTTCCACTGTCATTGATCTGAAACATATCCGTCATGAAGGTGACGCACCAGGATCATACGGGCGTCACAGATCAACAGGACGAACCAGCGATGACACCCAAGATTTCTCATATTGCCCTTGCGAGCGTATTGGCCGCAACCGCCAGCCCGCTCGCGGCTCAGGACAATGAAGCGCTGCAGCAAGAACTCGCCGAAATGCGGGCGATGATGGCCAAGATGGCCGACCGCATCGATACACTCGAAGCAGAGCTGGAAAGCGTTGAGGCAGAAGCCGAAGCTGCGACCACTCAGGCCAGCACGGCTACGCAAACCGCGCAGACCGCCATCGCAGCGGCTGAGGCGAAAGAAGACACCTCTATCGCGTTCAAGGGCGCGCCTGAGGTCAAGAGCGAGAGCGGCTTTAGTTTCAAACCTCGTGGCCGCCTGCAATTCGACGCTGGCACAATCAACGCGCCTGATTCAACAGGCGCAGGCCAAGGCTTCAGCAATGATGTGCGCCGCGCGCGCCTGGGTGCTTCAGGCGATATCCCCGGCGGTTTCGGCTATAAGTTCGAGCTCGATTTTGCGAACAGCGATCTTGCCGTCACCGACGCGATCATCTCCTATGAAACTGGCGATGTTGAAGTGATGGTTGGACAGTTCAACAACTTCCAGTCGCTGGAGGAGCTGACTAGCTCGCTCCACACCAGCTTCATCGAGCGCGCTGCGTTCACCGATGCGTTTGGCTTTATCCGCCGCGTTGGTGTTGGCGTAGAATATGGCGCTGGTGACGTGTTGGTGCAGGCCGGCGTATTCTCTGACAACATGGACCGCTTGACCAATGACGCGTGGAGCGCGGATGGGCGCGTGGTCTACATGCCGAAGATTGGCGATGCTCAGTTGCACCTGGGTGGGCATCTGAGCTACCGCGAAGTCGATACCGACGGGACGGTTCGCTATCGCCAGCGTCCGCTGGTGTCCTTCACCAGCAATCGTTTTGTGAATACGGGCAATTTCGCCGCCGACAGCGAGCTGTCTTACGGTGTTGAAGGGGCCTTCATTTCGGGCCCCTTCCACGGCGCGGTCGAAGGCTATTGGCGTGAAGTTGACGCGCCAACACTGGCATCTGACCCGACATTCTTCGGCGGATATGCCGAGGTCGGATACTTCCTGACCAAGGGCGATACGCGCGGCTATAAAGGTGGCAAGTTTGACCGCACCAAGCCTGCCAATCCGGTTGGTGAAGGCGGATTCGGCTCGGTTCAATTGAACCTGCGTTACGATCGACTTGACCTTAGTGACGGCCCGATCATCGGCGGCACACAGGATGGATACTTCGTCTCGCTCGTATGGAAGCCGACCGACTACACCATGCTCCTCGCGAATTACGGCATCCTCAATTACAACGATGCCGCATTCCCGACTGCCACGGGCAACACAGACTACATCGTCGACGTGTTCGGCGTGCGGGCGCAAATCGACTTTTGATAACGGAGACGCTCTTGCTGTCACATGGCTGTCACAGCCGCTGACTAAGGGCGCGACAAGAATTTAGATCAGGGAAGAATTTATGAAACCGACTAAGACAATTGCATTTGCCTTGATGGCATCCATTTCGCTTGCGGCGTGCGACTCCGCTGACACTGGCGGTGGCTCGCGCGATTCCATCCGTGCCGTAGGCTCCTCAACCGTTTTTCCGTTCGCCAAGCAAGTGGCTGAGATCTTCGTCCGCAATAACGAAGGCTTTAAGTCACCTCTGATCGAGTCGACCGGCACAGGCGGCGGCATCCAGCTGTTCTGCACTAAGCTGGGTGCAGATTCGCCGGACATGGCGAACGCATCGCGCCGCATGAAAGTATCCGAGTTCGAGCGCTGCCAGGAAAATGGCGTAACCGACATCATCGAACTGCAGGTTGGCTTGGACGGCATTGCTTTCGCATCGGCACAGGGCGGCATCCAGCTGAACCTCACGCCGAAGATCGTCTATGAAGCGCTTGCGGCTGCCCCTTATGGCGGCGAACAAACCGCAAAGACTTGGGCCGATGTTGACCCGTCACTGCCGGCGGAGCCGATCCTCGTTTACGGTCCGCCAAGTACATCGGGCACGCGCGACGCGCTGAAAGAGCTCGTGCTTGAAGCCGGTTGCAAGACCAACCCAGAAATGGAAGCGCTGAAGGACAGCGACGAAGATCGCTACGACCAGGTTTGCACCGAAGTGCGTTCGGACGGCGCCTATATTGACCAAGGCGAGCAGGACAATCTCATCGTCCAGAAGATCGAAGGCAACCCGCGTTCGGTTGGCGTGTTCGGCTTTTCTTACCTCGAAGAAAACTCCGACAAAGTCCAAGGCCTGCCAATGAACGGTGTCGATCCGACCTATGAAAATATCTCGAGCTTCGCCTATCCGGGCGCGCGCCCCCTCTATGTCTACGTCAAGAAGGCTCACATGGGAGCGATCCCAGGCCTTGATGTCTATCTTCAGGAATGGGTGAAGAACTGGGAAGCTGGCGGTCCACTGGCTGAAATCGGCCTGGTTGCGTCGCCTGCTGACACGATGGCGGCGAACACCGCGAAGGTGAATGACCAGATCGTTCTGACCAAGGCGGATCTCGAAGCGCCAGCTGAGTAACCCCTCAAGAGGCAGGCATTGACCGGATAGGCCGAAGTCTGCCCTTATAGTGAACCAGCAGGCCGGCAAACGGCAGGCTGATAGAAACGTCGAAGGCGAAGTGATCGTCTTCGACGTTTTCTTTTGCGGCAACGCGCGGTGCTAGAGCTAGCGGCATGTGAACGCCCAGCAAGGTCCAGCTGCGGATGTGCATTTCCAGGCCTTGCTCGTTCACTGGCAAATCGAACGCGAAGCGCATCGGGCCGAAGCGCTCGGTCAGATGGCCGCCTACCTCGGCGAGCGTGCTGTGAAATCGCTGGCCAGTAAAATCGCGGGTCCAGCGCTCGCGTCCGTCCTCCTCGCGGAATGAGACATGCAGATCGTGCTCGCCTTGCGGCGGGAAGCGGATGATTGCCGCGATGAGGCGCGCTAGCGGATTAGTGCCGCGTCTAACTTGCGCGCGGCCCGCTGCACCGCCGTCTCCGCATAAGTTGTGCAGGTCTTGAATGGGTTTCGGCAGGACTGCGAATTGGTCGCCCAAGACGCGTCGATAGAGCGGCGTGTAGCTTTGGGAGGTCGTCTCGCACTCCAATTCGAGTTCGTCGAATAGTGGGTTAAACTGCTCGAGCGAAAGTTCTTCGCCAGCATGCCGTGCGCCTACTTCGGCCGTGCCGTCCGCGATTGAGCGGGCGAGCAATTGCGCGGCCAGCACTGGGATTTCCGGACCGTTGCCATCGCGCGCAATAACGTGCCAGCGGCGCTTTTCGAAGGCGCCCTCGCTTTCTACGCAGGCGTCCACGGTCATAAAACTTTGCCCATCGGAGAACGGCTGGGTCAGCTTTTGCAGCGGTAGTAGCAGTCCCTTCAATCGGCTGAGCGATGAGAGCCATTTCCAGCGCACCGGCCAGCTAAGCAGCCACATAGCAATCACTTGAAACCCGAATTCCGGCCCGGCGCTGAAGCGTGTTGCAGGCTGACCGGGAAGCGCAGCTGGAACGATGTCGAGATCGGGTACATCGGCAGCGGCGGCAAAGCGCGTAGTGTTCTTGCCATCGCTCGCGGTAACGCGGGCGCGCTTAACCTGCTGCCAGCCATATTCGCGCGACCATCTCTGCCCCTGCCACACCCGCAAGGGCTGGCCGACATAGGAAAGGATCGCCGCGGCGACCGACTGACCCGCGCTCGCTTTGTCGGAAGCGCTGATCGCCATATCGACGCGGGTGACTTGGCTTCCTCCGTTGGTGAGGTGGCGCAGGACGGCACCCGACAGGGCCGGGACGCTCGATGCGCCGGAGATCACCGCGACGCTTGCGACTCTTGCAGCTTGATCCAGCGAGCCGATTCCAGTGACGAAGGCGCGCGCATCGGCAAGATCGAGATAGTGTACACCCGCAGCGATGCAGGCCTCGGCGACGCGGTAATCGCTGGTTTGAAACGGTCCCGCTGCATCGACGACGACCAGCGGCTTGTGCTCTCGCAGCGCTGGCGCAATATCGCTGCTCCGATCAAGCGCAATGCCGCTCGCATGAGCGAGGTTTGTCGCCATCGCCTGCGCCTTTTCCGAGCTGCGCCCGGCTACGATCACATGCCAGCCATCTTGGTCGAGCCGCCGCGCCAAGCGCGCGCCAAAGCCGCCATAGCCCCCGATGATGAGCGCCCGCTTCAAAGTAGGCGGTCACGCATATGATCGGGCGGCATCCAGCACGTCTCACGCTTGCCGAAGATCTTGTAGCGGTTGCGCGCGATCACCCCGTAGATCGCGTCGCGGACCCGGCGCGGGATCAAGCGAAGGATGCCCGCAACCTTCCACGGCCAACCGAGCCCTTGATAGATCGCGAGCACGGCATCGCTGTTGCGCCGTGCATCGCCGTTCTCGACGACAATGATCGTATCGGGGTCCTTTGGATCAATGCCGAAGCTGCGGAACAGCTCCGCACCGACCCCGCTCTGCATCGATGCAAGCCGAAAATGCGCCCTGCGGTCGAACTTGAGCACGAATCGCGCGTTGGCCGAACACAGCACGCATTCGGCATCGAACAGGATGATGGCGTGGTCTGTGTCCAGCTTGAGTGCCGGGTCGGTCATAGCCTGACCTTAGATCGGATTGCCGTCCTGATCACGGAAGATTTCGCGCCGTCCGACATGGTTGGCCGGGCCAACCAGCCCTTCGGCCTCCATCCGCTCGATCCATTTGGCCGCGGTGTTGTAGCCGACACCCATCTGGCGCTGGAGCCAGCTACCCGAAGCCTTCTGCGCCTCGAACACGGCTTGGCAGGCCTGGCGATATTTGCGCTCTGCCGGGTCGTCGCTGGCGGTCATTTCGTCTTCGAATGCGAAGCCGCCGCCATCTTCGGGCTCTTCGGTCACAGCATCGACATATTCAGGCTTGCCCTGAGCGCGCCAGTAATCCGCGACTGACTCGACTTCCTCGTCAGATACGAACGGCCCGTGCACACGCACCATCGCGCCAGTGTTCGGTTTGTAGAGCATATCGCCTCGGCCAAGCAGCTGCTCGGCGCCTTGTTCACCAAGAATGGTTCGGCTGTCGATCCGGCTCGTCACCTTGAAGCTAATACGGGTCGGGAGGTTCGCCTTGATGACGCCGGTGATCACATCGACCGACGGACGCTGTGTCGCCATGATCAGGTGGATACCGGCGGCGCGCGATTTCTGGCTGAGACGCTGGATCAGCACTTCGATTTCTTTGCCGACCGTGACCATCAAATCGGCGAGCTCATCGACGATCAGGACGATCTGCGGCAGCGGTTCGTAATCGAGCTGTTCTTCCTCATACAGCTCCTCGCCTGTCTCGGGGTCGAAACCGGTCTGCACGCGGCGGCCCAATGGCTTGCCCTTGGCGGCAGCGACGGAAACCTTGTCGTTGAAGCTCGCAATGTTGCGCGAGTTCACACTCGACATCATGCGATAGCGCCGCTCCATCTCCTCGACCGCCCATTTGAGCGCGCGCACAGACTTGTGCGGCTCTGTCACCACGGGTGAGAGCAAGTGCGGGATATCGTCATAGCTGGCGAGCTCAAGCACTTTCGGATCGATCAGGATCATCCGGCATTCGGCTGGCGTGAAGCGATAGAGCAGGCTCAAGATGATGCAATTGAGGCCAACCGACTTACCCGAACCGGTGGTGCCTGCGACAAGCAGGTGAGGCATGGCCGCAAGATCTGCGACAATTGGTTCGCCCGCGATATCCTTGCCCAGAATGATCGGCAGGCTGCCTTTGCTTTCGGCGAAATCGGCGCAGGCGGCGAGCTCTTTCAGCATCACCATCTGGCGGTCGGCATTAGGCAGTTCGATGCCCATCACGGTCTTGCCCGGGATGGGCGAGACGCGCGCGGAAATCGCGCTCATATTGCGGGCGATATCCTCGGCGAGGCCGACAACGCGGCTAGCCTTGATACCCGGCGCTGGCTCCAGCTCGTACATGGTGACGACCGGGCCGGTACGCACGGCGGTGATCTCGCCCTTCACGTTGAAATCATCGAGCACATTTTCGAGCAGGCGGGCATTGCGTTCGAGCGCCAGCTTGTCGAGTTTGGGTGCGTTGTCTTGTGGCGGATCGGCTAGCAGATCAAGGCTCGGCAGATCGTAATCGGCGAACATATCGCGCTGCTTGGTCTTGGCCGGGTTGGCGCGCTTGGGCGGTGCCGATGGGTCGGTGATCTCCGGCGCGCGGCGCTGTGTCGGCTCGGGCAGCGGCTTGGCCTCACTGGCTGTGGCTTTGGCCTTCTTGCGCTCGCTTGTGCCGGGCAGCGACATGGTGGGCGCTTTCGGCATGTCGGGCAGACCGGGAATGCGTGCGAACACTTGTTCACGGATGAAGTTCGGCAATGTGAGCAGCCCGCGCCAGTCAATCGCGAACACACGGGTAACAAGCGCCACACCGCCAGCGAGCGACGCAAGCGCCAGACCCATAATGATCCAACCCGATGCGCCCTCGCCAAAGCGGCCTGCGACCGCCTCAATCGCACTTGCGCCCAGCAACCCTGATACGCCGCCCATTTGCGCTGGCAGGGTGCCGCCTGGTCCATCAAACACCAGCGCGAGCACGGTCGAAAGGAGGATCATCGCTACCAGCAGCATGCCCGTCGGCAACCACCACCGTGTATTCTCCGGCTCATCGCCGTTTTCGACGTCGAGCCACAATTTGCGCGCAGAAATATACAGGAGTGGCAGTAAAAGCACCGATGTCAGACCAAATGCGAACAGCACGCGGTCTGCCGCCCATGCGCCCCAAGCGCCCATCCAATTGCTGATTTCAGCACCGGAAGCTGCGGTCGATGGGCTCGGGTCGGTTTGCGTGTAGCTGGCGAGGGAAAGCGTGAGAAATCCGAGCGTTACGACCAGAACGCCCGCGCCCGTCATCTGCGCGAAGCGGCGCATGGATCGGCGGAAAGCCGCGCGCCAATCACCACTGTTTTTTCGCATGTTTATCGCTCGTGTTGCCATGTCAGGCCGCCCCATCACTCCTTATGGAACACACCATGAATCTTGCGGGAGTCTGGGTCAAGGGAAGTTAGGTGATCTGAGACCCATCACTCAAGCCATCAATCGCGGCCCAGCGGTCCCACTTCAACTCCTTTGCTCGCTCCGCATTCATGCCTCCCAGCGCGATGACCGGGCTGACAGAAGCGCGCGCGAGACGATGAAACTCGCCCGGTCCCAGCACTTCGCCGCCCGGATGCGAGCGAGTTGGAAAGACGGGCGAGAGCATGATTCCATCGGCTGCACCGCGATCAGCGTCGACCATCTCGTCTTCGCCATGCGCGGTCGCGATCCATTTCATCCCAGCAGGCGGGATGCGAGAGAAGGGGCCATAGACGCCATCTGCGCCCCACGCTCTCGCAACATCCGCTGCGTCCGAGACAATCGCCCAGTGCCCGGCTTCATGCAGCATGGGCAAAAGCGCAGCGAAGCGGGTGGCGCGTGCTTGCTGTGACAGGTGGTAATGCCGGAAGACAAAGCCTGACCTGCTGGGCAGCGCCGCAATCGCAGCTTCCAAAACCGCGTCATTACGCTCGTCTGAGAGCAACCACAGCTCGGGCAGTTCTTCCTGAGGGGTCTGGTGTCGCGCCATCGGCTCGCTATAGCGCAGCCATGGGACAAAACGACATGGAAATGGCCGACAATCCGCTCGAAGAGGTGCGCGGCAAAATCGCCAAGATGTGCAAGATCGCGCGGCGCGAGCCGGAGGACGTCACGCTGATCGCGGTCAGCAAGACCCATCCGCCCGAGCGGATCCTGCCGCTGCTGGAGCAGGGGCACCGCGTGTTCGGCGAGAACCGCGTCCAAGAAGCGCAGGGCAAATGGCCGCAATTGCGCGAGGACTATCCCGAAGTCGAACTGCATTTGATTGGCCAATTGCAATCGAACAAGGCCGAGGATGCGGTCGAATTGTTTGACTGTATCCATGGGCTTGACCGGCCCAGCCTTTCGAAGGCGCTGGCGAAGGCGATGGTCAAGCTGGATCGCCAAGTGCCGTGCTTCATTCAGGTCAATATTGGTGAAGAAGAGCAAAAGGGCGGCTGCGCTATCGCCGATCTGCCAGGCTTTATCGAACAGGTCCGCGCGGCGGACATTCCGATTGCGGGCCTGATGTGCCTCCCGCCTGCCGATATCGAGCCCGCGCCGTTCTTCGCGCTGCTTCACAAGCTCGCCCATGACAATGGCCTCACGGGCCTGAGTATGGGGATGAGCGGCGATTATGAGACCGCCGTGCAATTGGGCGCGACCCATGTGCGGGTCGGCACGGCTCTGTTCGGCGCGCGGGGATGAGCGTAGAGCTGGAAAAGTTGAACCAATTCATCGCTAAGTGGCGCGCGTCATTGGAGGCACAAGCAAAGCTCACCTTTCTTTGTGCCAAAATAGAAGAGAGCTTTGATCCGCCGCAAGTGATCGCTGACAGGTTCGTTCGGTCGCGTGGCTTCAAGCCAATCGGTCACAACTGGGAATTGCTTGATGCTGCGCCCGACGCGTCAGGCAGCAGGTCAGCGGCCGAGATTATCGCCGATGCGCTCGCCAAGGATATGGTATTCGGCAAAGAATGGCTCGGTTCGAAACCAGCAATGGAATGTGCAAATGATTTCTTGAGCGCGTTCGCGCCAGAACGACGCACAATTCTCAGCAACCGATATGACGGGCTATGGAACCCGATCACGAACGCGCAAATTGAGTATGCTTTCGTGGGCTTTGACGACCGAAAAATAGCGTTGCTGGTCGTCTCAGTCGAAGACTAAGCCTCTTCCAACTGCCGCTGTTTTTTGTCGCTCGCAACTTCAATCAGGCTCGCACGGATCTCATCGAGCCTATCCTTCGCTGTCACTTTGCTGCCGGTCAGATCGGTAACGTAGAAATTGTCGACCGCTCGCTCGCCATATTGCGTGATATGCGCCGACTGGACGATCAGATTCGATTGATAGAGCGCGTGAGCAAGCCTGTTGAGCAGCGCAGGGCGGTCGCGGGCGCTAACCTCAATCACGGTGAAGCGGTTGGACGCCTCGTTGTCAAAGGCGACACGCGGCGCGACGTCAAACGCCTTGGACCGGCTGTGCGGCAGCGGCCGTGCGGCCAGCTTCGGCACGAGCGCGGTCTTGCCCGTCAGCGCGTCCGAGATCGACTTCTTTAGCCGCGCGATCTGCGCTTCCTCGCTAAAGGCCTCGCCATGCGCGTCCTGCACGAGGAAGTTGTCGACGGCATAGCCGCTTTGCGAGGTGTGAATGCGCGCATCGATGATGTTCGCTCCGGCCAAATGGATGCCGCCCGCAATCCGATAAAACAGGCCGGCATCATCGGCGGCGATAACGCTGACCAGGGTCGCGCCGCGTTGTTCATAGACCTCGCAGTGGATCGAAAGCTGGTCTTCGAGCGCTCGTGCGGTTTCATACTGGACGAGGTTGAGCGCGATGACATCTTCCGGCTCGGCAATCCAATAGGCATCGCCCAGCAGCTCGCCGACTTCCTCGACCAGTGCTGATTTGTCACCGAGCAGTTCGGTGACCGCCGCCTTTTTTGCAGCGACACGCTCTTTGCGGCCATGTCGCATGTGGCCAAGCCGCAGCCGCTCTTGCGCGGCATCGAACAATTCGCCGAGCAATTGGCCTTTCCAACTGTTCCATGTGCCAGGACCGACCGCTCGGATATCAACGGCGGTGAGGATGGCGAGGTTGCGCAGCCGCTCAAGGCTTTGGACCTCTGCAACAAAAGTCTCGATGGTTTGCGGATCGGTGAGGTCGCGTTTTTGCGCGGTCGAACTCATCAGGAGGTGCTGTAGCACCAGCCACGCAACCAGCTCGGTCTCTTCCTCATCCAAACCAAAGCGCGGGCACAATTCTTCCGCGACCTCCGCGCCGAGTACCGAATGATCGCCGCCGCGACCCTTGGCAATGTCGTGTAGCAGCACCGCGACATAGAGCGCGCGGCGCGATTTTAGCTTGTGGATCAAGCGGGTTGCGCGCGGATGATCGGCCTTAAGCTCCCCTTTCTCAATCCGGGTCAGCAAGCCAATTGCGCGGATCGTATGCTCATCGACCGTATAGTGGTGATACATGTCGAATTGCATCTGCGCGTTGACCCGTCCGAAATCGGGCACGAAGCGGCCAAAAACGCCCGCCTCGTTCATCCACCGCAGCACCATTTCGGGATTATTGCGACCGCTCAACAGGTCGACGAAGAGCGTGTTAGCGCGCTTGTCCTGGCGCACCTGGTTGTCGATCAGCCGGCTGTCACGATCCGCCTGGCGCATCGTCGAGGGATGGACCTCAAGGCTGTTCGCCTCGGCAAGCTGGAACAGCTCAATGAGGCGCACCGGATCATCGCGAAACCAATTGTCAGTCGGTGCCTTGATCTTTCCGCCGAACACGGTGAAGCCTTTGAGTGTGCGCGCTTTTTGCCCCCACCCGGCGAAAAATCCGCTGGTCGCCTTCTTCTTGGCATGCGTATCATCGAGATGCGCCAGGAACACTCCGGTCAGACTGCCGACGCGCTTTGCCTGCAGGAAATAGAATTGCATGAAGCGCTCGACCGCACTTTTGCCGGGCCGGTCGACGAAGTTCATCCGCTCGGCCACTTGGCGCTGCAAATCGAAGGTCAGACGATCTTCGGCCCGCCCGGTGATGTCGTGCATGTGACAGCGCACCGCCAGCAAATAACCTTCTGCGCGGCGAAAGCTGCGATATTCCTGAGCGGTGAGCAGGCCGACATCGACGAGGTCGGCGGCGTTGCGGGCGCGGTGGATGTACTTTCCGATCCAGTAAAGCGTTTGCAGATCGCGCAAGCCGCCTTTGCCATCCTTGATGTTGGGCTCGACGACATAGCGGCTGTCGCCCATGCGCTTATGCCGATCATCGCGCTCGGCAAGCTTTTGCGTTAGGAATTGGCGTTCGCTGCCGCGCACAACCTCGCTCCAGAAGCGCGCCCGCAGCTCGTCATGCAGTTCCTGATCGCCCCACACAAAGCGCCCTTCGAGCAAGGCTGTCCGGATGGTCAGGTCTTCCTTCGCCATGCTCAGCGTGTCATTGATCGTGCGGCTGGAATGGCCGACCTTGAGGCCGAGATCCCACAGTAGATAAAGCATCGCTTCAATCACCTGCTCGCACCACGGCGCGCGCTTCATCGGGGTAATGAAGCCGATATCGACGTCGGAATGAGGGGCCATTTCCGCCCGGCCATATCCGCCCACCGCCAGGATCGAGAGGCGCTCAGCAGTGGTGCGATTGGCGATCGGATAGACATAGGTGGTGACGTAGTCGTGGATTACGCGCACCAGCTGATCGATCAGGAAAGAATGGCCGTGGACGCATTCATAGCCCGCCGCTGGCTTTTGCTTCAGCCGCTCGGATAATTCAGCGCGTCCAGCATCGAGGGCAGCGCGCAAGGCTTCGACAATCGCCGGGCGAGCCTTTTCACCTTGCTCCTGGGCAAGCGCTGAGATTTGTTCGGCGAGCAAGCGCCGATCAATAATCGCTCGCTGACGCGGAACGCGCGGCGCACTGGCTGGGCCGGGACTGGCCGTCATGTCAGCAAGGCCGCGCGCGTAGGCTTCACGCGTTTTCCATTTGAGCAGTGTATTGCTCGCGCAGGCTCTTCTTGTCGATCTTCTGAGTGCCAAGGCGCGGCAGCGGGGCCGTCTCGATGAACATATGCTCTTCCAATGGCACCTTGAACGGCGCGATCCGGCTGAGCAGATATTCGCGCAGAGCGGCTGCATCCATGCTCGCGCCGTCCTTCACGCGAAACACGGCGGCGGGCACTTCGCCCATACGCTCATCTGGAAGGCCGAACACGGAGCACTCGGCGATGTCGCTGTTCGAGTAGATTGCGTCTTCGACCTCGATACAGGTGATGTTTTCACCGCCGCGAATGATGATGTCTTTCTTGCGGTCGACGATGAAGAGATAGCCGTCTTCATCGAGATAGCCGAGGTCGCCAGTGCGGAAGAACTGATCGTCGGTAAAGGCTGCTGCGGTTGCTTCGTCATTCTTCCAATAGCCGCGGAAATTGGCGACGGTACGCATGCAAACCTCGCCGACATCACCCTGCGGCAATTCGTCGCCGGCATCGTTGAGGATGCGCAGATCGACCAGCGGGAGGCTCGCCTTTCCGGTTGAGCCAGGCTTGGCGAGATAATTCTCGTTGAAATTGCCGCAGCCAACCGCGTTGGTTTCGGTCAGGCCATAACCAAGCAGCGGGAAACCGCCCGGGAACGCCTCTTTGATCTTGTTGACGTGCTCGACCGGTCGCGGGGCGCCGCCAGCGGCAAAACTCTTGCAGGCGGTCAGATCGTATTGATCGCGGTTCGGGTGGGTCGCGATCTCATAGCTCATCAGCGGAACGCCAACGAAGTAAGTGACCTTTTCCTTGTCCATCAGTCGCAGCGCGTCTTCCGCATTCCATTTCGGCATCAGCACGAGCTTGCGCGCAATGGCGTATGACTGAAGGAACAGCGGCACTTCGCCGGTCACGTGGAACAGCGGCACCGCGATCAGCGCGCAGGGCTGTGCCGCAAGTTCCTCGCCCCGGCTTTCGAGCAGGATCTTAGCCATCGCGCTTTGCGCGACATAGTTCATCGTTCCGCTGACAACGCCGCGGTGATCAGAATAGGCCGCCTTTGAATTCCCGGTTGAACCAGAGGTGTAAAGGATGGTCGCGAGGTCATCCGCGCCGAGCTCAGCGAGCATCGCCATCGCGGTTGGACCTTCCGCCCACGCCTCTTTCAAACCTTCGGACGGCGCGCAATCATGCTCCATTGGAATGAGCTTGGCGGAGTGATCGGTTCCCTCAAGCCGCTTTTCCCGGCCCGCGTCGATCAGCACCGCTTTACACTCAGCTAGGCGAATGCCGTATGCGAGCTCGTCGCCCGACCAAAAGCCATTGAGCAAGGTCGCGCAGCCGCCTGCCATTACGATGCCCATATAGGCGATCATCCAATTGGCCGAGTTGCGCGCGGCGATGCCGATGCGGTCGCCCTTCTTCACATCGTGCATCGTCGCAAGTCCGTGCGCGACATGGGTCGCCGCATGCCAGCACTCGCCAAAGGTCAAGCGGATATCGCCATCGACCAGAAATTCGAGATCCTTATGCTCATTGCAGAAATGCGCGAAATAATGCGCGAGCGTTGGCGGCGCGCCTGCAAAAGCGGGCATTTCCACGCCGTCGCGTTCGAAAGGAACGATGGCGAAAGGCTGCCCTTCCTTCGTCAGTTCGCCGATGATGTTTTCCAGCGCTATGTCGAGCTGTGTGGGCATGCCTTGGTCTCTCCAATTATCTATTCGTATCAGCCATCGCTCGTTGACGCGGTACGGCCATCATTTATTTTGATATCGTGACCATTAACGCATGTGGACCGGAGAGGGTTTCCCCGGCTCGCTCGCTGTGCCAAAAGCCACGCCGAAAGGGCGGGCGAAGCCGCGCCTGTCGAATCAGCAGTTAGATAAGAGGTTCGCTTCGTGCTGTCACTACTCGCTACCAGCGTCGCTGCTGACCCAATCCTTTGGGAAAATCTGAGCCTGGGTCCCAACCTCTTCAAACTCGGTTGGTTTGAGCTGAAATTCTATTCTCTAGCGTACCTGCTGGGCGTGCTGTTTGCCTATTGGCATGTGTCGAAAATGCTCAAGGAGCCGGGCGCTCCGATGGCTCAGCGTCATGCCGATGATCTGTTTTTCTACTGTACGCTCGGCGTGATTTTGGGCGACTAGACTTGGCTATGCCGCGTTTTACCAACCCTCGCTGTTCACCAGCTTTGATGGAGATGGCTTCATCAGTTGGAACCTGCTGCGGCTGTGGGATGGCGGGATGAGCTTCCACGGCGGATTGCTCGGCGTGCTCGCGGCGATGCTGTGGGTGTCTTGGCGCGGCAAGCTCGATTTCGTGCGGGTCGCCGATTACGTCTGCACCACTGTGCCGATGGGCATGTTCCTTGGACGTCTGGCCAATTTCAACAATGGCGAATTGTGGGGCCGACCGACCGATGTTTCATGGGGAATGGTTTTTCCCGGCGGCGGCGATGTCGTCCGCCACCCGAGCCAGCTTTATCAGGCAGGCCTTGAAGGGCTGTTGCTGCTGATCATCTTGCTGCTGTTGTTCTGGAAGACTGACGCGCGCTATCGTAAAGGCCTGCTGTCAGGCGTCTTTTTGCTTGGCATTGGCGCAGCGCGTTTCATCAATGAGTTCTTCCGCGAGCCGGATGCAGAGCTCGCGCACCGCGTCGTCGAAACCGGCCTTTCCCAAGGGCAATGGCTGACGATCCCGGTCATCATCTTCGGACTGATCGTCACCGCGATTGCGGTGATGCGCAAGCCGATCGGAACCGGTGGCAGCGGAAGCATAACCGCATCCGCCTGATCTGAAATGGCCGCTCCCGAGCAGGATCTCAGCCAAATGTTCCGCCGCCTGATCCGCGAGACCGGGCCGATAACGCTCGCGCAATATATGGGCGAGAGCAATGCGCGCTATTACACCAGCCGCGATCCGTTGGGAGCGAGCGGGGACTTCATCACTGCGCCCGAGATCAGCCAGATGTTCGGAGAGCTGATCGGCCTATGGCTGGCTGATATGTGGGCGAAGATGGGCGGGCCTGCGCATGTGCATTATGTCGAGCTTGGGCCTGGACGCGGAACTTTGGCAAGCGATGCCTTGCGCACCGCGGCGCGGTTCGGTTTGGACCCGCAAGTGCATTTCGTCGAAGGGTCAGCCAGCCTGCGCGCGCTTCAAAGCGGGACTATGCCAGGTGTGGTGCATCACGATGACCTTGCGACCCTGCCCGATGATGCGCCGATCCTGCTCGTTGCCAATGAATTCTTTGACGCGTTGCCAATCCGGCAGCTGGTCCGGACTGAGGCGGGGTGGCGCGAACGTATGGTCGGGCTTGATGACGAGCGGATGGTGTTCGTCTCCGGCGACAAACCGATGGATAAGGCCGTGCCCGAAGAATGGCGCGCGGCCGATCCCGGCGCCATCATTGAAACCTGCCCCGCAGCATCGACCGTGATGGGCGAAATTGCCAGCAGGCTGTCGCAGCAGGGCGGTGTAGGCCTCGTCATCGATTATGGCACGCGCGCGCTGGTGCCCGGATCAACTCTGCAAGCGGTGCGCGCGCACAGTAAGGTCGATGTGTTCAGTCGCCCTGGCGAGATTGACCTCACTGCGCATGTCGACTTTGCAACCCTGAGCGATGTCGCCCAGCGAAATGGCGCGCGAGTCTTAGGCGTGACCCAGCAAGGGCGCTGGCTGCAAATGCTCGGGATCGACGCGCGATTGGAGGCTTTACAGCAGGCCTCGCCCGAGAATGCCGAGAAGCTAAAGCGGCAACACGACCGGCTTGTGAAGCCGGAGCAGATGGGCGACCTGTTCAAGGTTATGGGCCTCAGCGGAGGTAACTGGCCGAGGCAGGCAGGCGGCTTCGGCTAGCTAGTCTGCGAGGCCGATGGCCTCGGCCAATTGCGACGCGGCATCTTTGGGGCTGAGCTTGCCTTCACCCTCGCGGTCCACTGCGTAATTGGCTTTGCGCATCTGCTCGACATTGATCGCGCCGATTAGCGGACGGAGCGCCGCGATCAATTCGCCGTCGTCGCGGCGTTCCGGGCTGACCAGCAGGATGGCGTCGTAGTTGGGAAAGGCTCCGCGCGGATCTTCGAGGATGACCAGATTGTCGGCAGCGATCCTGCCATCGGACGTATAGGCGCCGATGACCTGTGCCTCGTCTGATTTCAGCGCGTTGTACATGAAGGTCGGCGAGAAATTGCGCGTCTCGCCAAAGCGCAATCCGTAGGTGTCGCGCACCGCGATCCATTCGGGTCGCTCGAAGAATTCGGGATCACCGCCGATGCTCATTTGCGGCGCGACCGAGGCTAGATCAGCAATGGCGCGCAAATCGAATTGAGCAGCGGTCTCTTGCGTCACGGCGAGGCCATAGGCGTTCTCGAAGCCTAGTCGCCCGAGTACCAAGGTCTGGCTGGTTTCCTCTTCCCAAGCGGTGATTGCCTCAATCATCTGATCGCGCGGCACATTATCCTCGCGCTTCATCTGATTGGCCCAGATCGTGCCGGTGTAGTCGGCGAGGATGTCGATCTCGCCGCTGGTCACTGCGCTATGCGCCACGGCAGAACCCAGGCCGTCGCGATATTCGACCGCGTAGCCCGCCGCCTCAAGCTGCGATCCGATAAGGCGCGCGAGGATGAATTGTTCTGAGAAACCTTTGGCCCCGATAACGATGCGATCATCGTCATTTGCGTCTGCAACCTGCGAGAACAGCGCCGCGCTAACGCCGAGTGCCACCGCCGCAAGCCCTGCGCCCCATTGCCAGTTTTTGCGGTTCGCAAGCCCGCGCTCGATCAGGCCAAGCAGCGCGTCTGCCACCAGCGCCAGCGCCGCGCTCGCAAGGCATCCGGCCAGCACCAGCGCCCAGTTCTGCGTTTGCAATCCAGCAAAGATCGGATCGCCAAGGCTCGGCTGCCCGATTGTGGTTGAAAGTGTCGCCGCGCCGATGGTCCAGACGCTCGCGGTGCGAATGCCCGCCATGATGAAGGGGGCTGACAAGGGCGCTTCGACCAGCCGCAATTTCTGCCATTTGGTCATGCCGACACCGTCAGCGGCTTCGAGCACGCCGGGGTCGAGATTGGCCTGCGCGGTGACGGCATTGCGCAGGATCGGTAGCAGCGCATAAAGCGCGAGTGCGAGCAGGGCCGGCAAAAAGCCGAGCGTTGGCAGGCCCTCACCAAAGACCGCGCGCAGGCTCAGCAGGATCGGGAAGAACAGCGCGAGCAAGGCAAGCGCGGGGATGGTCTGCACCAGACTGGCAAAGCCGAGCGCTACCCGGGCGACAGATTGCGAACGACTGGCCCAGACAGCGAGCGGCAGCGCAACCGCTATGCCCAGGCCGATAGCGCTCGCCGCGAGGACCACGTGGGCTGCGAGCTTGTCGCCAAGGCCTAGCAGGATGGCGCCAAAGTCGCTCATTCCCGCTCCATCGCGGCGAGCTTTTCTGCCTGTTGTCGCGGCACGGAAACAAGGCCCTGTGCGATTTCCCCGCCTTCGCCGGCGAGCAATTCTTGCGGGGTGCAATCGGCGACAATCGAGCCTGCATCCATCACCAACACGCGGTCGGCGAGCAGCAGCGCCTCTGCCATGTCATGCGTGACCATGATCGTGGTGAGGCCGAGCCGTTCGTGCAACTCGCGCACCTTCTCACCAAGCGCATCGCGAGTGATGGGATCGAGCGCACCAAACGGTTCATCCATTAAAAGCAGTTCCGGTTCGTTCGCGAGCGCGCGGGCGACACCAACGCGCTGACGCTGCCCGCCGGACAGTTCGTCGGTCATGCGCGAAACCATCTCGCCTTCAAGCTCAACCAATTCGAGCAGTTCTGTGATGCGCGCGACGCTCAAGCTCTCGCCAGAAAGGCGCGGGCCAATGCCGATATTCTCGGCCACGCTCATATGCGGGAACAGGCCAATGCCTTGAAAGACATAGCCGATGCGGCGACGCAGTGTAGCGGGCGATTGCTGGCTGACATCCTCGCCGCCAAACAGCACACGGCCAGAACCTGGCTGTTCCAGCGTGTTGACCATTTTGAGGAGCGTTGATTTGCCCGATCCGCTTGCGCCAACCAGCGCGACAAAGCTGCCTTTCGCGATCTCGCAGCTCACGCCGCCGACCGCGATCACGTCTCCGTAATGGCGAGTGACGTTCTCAAAAGAAAGCAACGGATCAGAATAGATGGGCTCAGCTCTCTTCGCTGGCTTGCGCCGCCTGCTCGTTATCAGATTCGGCGGCTTCCGGGGCGAGATAGGTCACCCGCTTCAGCTCAATTGCCTTATCGTCCTGATTGGTCGCTTTCATCGTGCCGTCCTCGGAGAGCTCGCCAGTCGTCCAGCAACCACCGACCCGATCTGCGGCGTCCGGCACAAAGCATAGCCGCCCGTCCTCGCGGCGTTGCCACGTACCGGTTTGCCACGGCGAGCCATTGCGGAAGTCGCGATAGGTGCCACCTGCATCTAGGAACGTGGTGAAGACCGCTCCATCCTCGCCAACTGTCAGCCAACCGGTCTCGGCCATTGGGATAATGCTCGCCTCACCGCCAGATTCGGACCCGGTGGCGCTGGCGTCTTCCGCTGGCGCCTCGGTTGCGTCTCCGCTCTCTTCGGGGGCAGTACATCCGGCGAGGCCCGCAAGCATAAGCGGCGCAATGAAAGATATCGAAAGCCTGAAGTGTTTCATTCCTTGAAGCCTTACTGCGCCAAGCGTTCGCGCGATACCGTAATCGTGACGGCAAGACCGTCCTCGTGCCATTCGCGTTCAATTGAGCCGCCGAGCTGATGATCGACCGCCATGGATATGAGCCGTGATCCAAAGCCGGTATTATCGGGTTCAGTTACTTCGGGGCCACCACGTTCGGTCCAGCGAAATGTGATCGTGTCGCCTTGCGCTTGGACCGTTACCGCGACTGTGCCCTTTGCAGTGCTGAGCGCACCATATTTGGCGGCATTGGTTGCAAGCTCATGGAATACAAGCGCTAGAGGCGTGGCCGCGCGCGTGCCAAATCGCACTGCCTCACCATCGATATTCACCCTGCCCGATCCGTCCGCGCCATAGGGCTCCAGCATGATGCGCAGCAGGTCCTTCAGATCTTCGCTCGAACGGTTTGATCCCGGCAGGGCATATTCCTGCGCTCGCGAAAGCGCCCGGATATTGGCTATGATCGCTTCACCGAATTCCCTCGTCTTATCATCGCCGCGAGAGCGCAGCGAGATCAGTCCGGTGATGACCGAGAAGATATTTTTGATCCGGTGCGCCAGTTCGCCCGCCAGCAATTCGCGCTCTTGCGACAGGCGATATTGCTCATCAATGTCGGTGATCGTGCCGAACCAGCGCGCTGTTTCAGGATCGTCACTCGAAGGGACAGCGCGCGAGACGATGTAGCGATACGAACCGTCTGCAACACGCAGCCGCCACTCATCCTCGAACATCGTCGCGGTTTGCAGGGCGTGCCCGAATTTCTGTACCGAGAGTTCAAAATCATCCGGGTGGATGAAGGCTCGCCAATCATCGATGCTGCGCGGTGGGGAATTACCAGTGACCTCGGTAAAGCGCGCGTTGAAATTATCGAAAATGGGTCCGGGCGCCGCCGACCATGCGATGTCGGGAACGCTGTCGAGCATGAATTGAAGCCGCTCTGCGCTTTCCTTGAGTTCGAACACGGCCAAGTGCGATTGCCGATGTGACTCCAGCCGGCGTTTCACCGCCTCGGCGAGCACCAGCAGCCCCTCGCGTTGCAGCTCATCCAATCCCTTTGTGCGGGCCTCCGTATCGATAATGCAAAGCGCACCCAGCGGTGCACCCTCCGAAGAAATCAGCGGTGCGCCCACATAATAACGCAGATGCGCATCACCTCGCACCAACGCGAAATCCGCAAACCTGTCATCCTGCGATGCGTCGAGCACTTCGAATATCGAGCTGCCGAGCATTGCATGTGCGCAAAAGCTGGTCGAACGCGGCGTTTCGGATTGCTCCAGTCCCTCGCCTGCGATGAAGCGCTGCCGTTCTTCCTCCACCAAGCTGATTGCCGCGGAAGGAGCGTTGCAGAGCCGCGCCGCAAACCGCGCAAGCCGCGCCAATTCCGGATCGCCGTCAAGACCATCGGCATCGAAGCTCGCAAGCACCCGCAAGCGATTGCTTTCCTCGCAAAACTCCTTCGCGGGTGCCTGATCACCAGGCCAGGGAGGCAGATCAACGAGTCTCAGCACAGCTTCCTTTCACGAGCGCTCATACATGAAAGCGTGGTAAGCACAAATTCAGCTATCGCGCTGGGCAAGTGGGCCTCGTTTCTGCTGTTTGCGCGAGGCGGCTGCGCTGATATGAGGCTACAAAACACGATTGTTTCAAAGGACTGGAATAAATGCGCGCGACCCCCGAATTCGATTTTCAGCTTGGCGAAAGCGCTGAGATGATCCGCGACAGCGTGAGCCGGTTTGCCGATGAGCAAATCGCCCCGTTGGCAGAGAAAATCGACCGCGAGGACTACTTTCCGCGCGATGAGCTATGGCAGCAAATGGGCGAGCTGGGTCTGCACGGAATTACGGTTGAGGAAGAGGATGGCGGGCTTGGGCTCGGCTATCTCGAACATGTGATCGCGGTTGAGGAAGTGAGCCGCGCAAGCGCCTCGCTCGGCCTTTCCTACGGCGCGCATTCGAACCTGTGCCTCAACCAGATCCGCCGGTGGGGGAATGACGAGCAGAAGGCCAAATATCTGCCCGGTCTGATCTCAGGCGAGCATGTCGGCAGCCTTGCCATGAGCGAAGCCAGCGCGGGGTCGGACGTTGTCTCGATGAAGCTGAAGGCCGAGGCGGTGCAGGGCGGATATGTGCTTAATGGCACCAAGTTCTGGATCACCAACGCGACTTATGCCGACACACTCGTCGTCTATGCCAAGACCGACGGCAATGCGGGTTCGCGCGGGATAACCGCTTTCCTGATCGAGAAGGGTGATGAAGGCTTCTCCATCGGCCAGAAGATCGAGAAAGTCGGCATGCGCGGCTCGCCCACAGCGGAGCTGGTGTTCGACGATTGCCATATTCCCGAAGACCGTGTGATGGGGCCGGTCAATGGCGGCGTCGGCGTGCTGATGAGTGGGCTCGATTACGAGCGCGTGGTGCTCGCCGGCTTGCAGCTCGGCATCATGCAGGCGTGTCTCGACACCGTCATTCCTTACCTGCGCGAGCGCAAGCAGTTCGGAAAGCCGATTGGCAGCTTCCAGCTGATGCAGGCCAAGGTCGCCGACATGTATGTCGCGCTGCAATCCGCGCGCGCTTACACCTATGCGGTGGCGAAGGCGTGCGATGCGGGGCAGACGACGCGCTTCGATGCGGCGGGCGTGATCCTGCTGTCGAGCGAAAACGCCTTCCGCGTGGCGGCAGAGTCAGTGCAGGCACTGGGCGGCGCGGGCTACACGCTCGACTGGCCGGTCGAGCGTTACATGCGCGATGCGAAGCTGCTCGACATCGGCGCGGGGACGAACGAGATCCGCCGGATGCTGATTGGTCGCGAGCTGATCGGAGCGGCTGGGTGATCCTTCACATTGCTGCAATAGTGCTGATTAGCATCATGTTCATCTGGCACTTTCGTCTCGGTGGTCGCGCGAATGCCCTTCGCGTTCTGAGGTATCAACGAAATGAAGGACTGAATAACCTGACCGATGATGGACATGCAGCAGTTTACACCGGAATGGTCGGCTTTCTTGTTCTTTCTGCGATCATTTTATCGATCCCTTCAACACCGATTTGGATTGAAGGCACTCTAGGCAGCTTTTTTATCCTCTTCGCCCTGGCTGACTTCTTCGTCCAGAAGGGAAAGAAGTCGGGTGGCTACTTCGCCGCCGCCATTGGTGTTCTTATCTTGGCCGGACTAAAATTATGACCGCACCCGTACTCACCTCCAAACTGGACCGCGAGGCTCCCGATGCGAAGGCGCGGTTTGCGCTCAACAAGGCGCTGGCCGATGATTTGCGCTCCACTGTAGCCGAAGCCGCTCTTGGCGGCCCTGAACGCTCGCGTGAGCGGCATGTTTCGCGCGGTAAGGTCCTGCCCCGTGAGCGGGTGGAGCGGTTGCTCGACCCAGGCTCGCCCTTTCTTGAAATTGGCCAGCTTGCGGCGAACGGCATGTATGAAGGCGATATCAACGGCGCGTCGCTGATCTGCGGGATCGGGCGCGTCTCGGGCCGTCAGGTGATGATCGTGTGCAACGATGCGACCGTGAAGGGCGGCACCTATTATCCGATGACGGTCAAGAAGCACCTACGCGCTCAGGAAATTGCGCAGGAGAACCGGCTGCCGTGCATTTACCTCGTCGATTCAGGCGGGGCGAACCTCCCGCACCAGGCCGAGGTCTTTCCCGACCGCGATCACTTTGGCCGCATCTTCTTCAACCAGGCCAACATGAGCGCGCTCGGTATCCCGCAAATCGCCTGCGTCATGGGTAGCTGCACCGCGGGCGGGGCCTATGTGCCCGCCATGTCCGACGAGACGGTGATCGTGCGCAACCAGGGCACGATCTTCCTCGCCGGTCCTCCGCTGGTGAAAGCCGCGACGGGCGAGGAAATCAGCGCCGAGGACCTTGGCGGCGGCGACCTCCACGCGAAAAAATCGGGCGTGGTCGACCATCTCGCCGAAAACGACGAGCACGCGCTCACCATCGTGCGCGATATCGTCAGCCATCTCGGCGACAACCATGCGGCGGCGAAGGACATCGACCTGCACGACCCGCGCCCGCCGAAATTCGATGCGGACGATCTTTACTCGATCATCCCCGATGATGTCCGCGCGCCTTACGACGTGAAGGAAGTGATCGCACGCCTCGTCGATGGCAGCGAGTTCCACGAGTTCAAGCAGCATTACGGCTCCACGCTGGTCTGCGGGTTTGCGCATATCTGGGGAATGCCGGTCGCGATCCTCGCCAATAACGGCGTGCTGTTTTCCGAAAGCGCACAGAAAGGCGCGCATTTCATCGAGCTCGCCTGCCAGCGTCGCATTCCGCTGCTGTTCCTGCAGAACATCTCCGGCTTTATGGTCGGCGGGAAATACGAGGCGGAAGGCATTGCCAAGCACGGCGCAAAGCTCGTCACCGCCGTCGCCACCGCCACCGTGCCCAAGATCACCGTGGTGATCGGCGGCAGCTTTGGCGCGGGCAATTACGGCATGGCGGGCCGCGCCTATTCCCCGCGCTTCCTGTTCACATGGCCCAATGCTCGCATCAGCGTGATGGGCGGCGAACAGGCCGCAAGCGTGCTCGCAACTGTCCACCGCGATGCCGAGAGCTGGAGCGAGGAGCAGGCTGAAGAATTCAAGGCTCCGATCCGCCAAAAATATGAGGACGAAGGCAACCCCTATTACGCCACCGCGCGGCTGTGGGATGACGGCGTGATCGACCCGGTGCAGACGAGGGACGTGCTCGGGCTGGCTTTCGCCGCGACGCTCGAAGCGCCCATCCCCGAGCGGCCTGCGTTCGGCGTGTTCAGGATGTAGTGAAACTCACACCCCTCCCCTTGCGTAACTCTCTGCAAGGCCGCAAATAGCGCGACGGAGAGAGCGAACTTGAAACATAACGAAACTCGCAACGTCGGGCTGCTGTCGCGGATCGTGAACCGGATTATCCTTTTCTTCTGGAAGTGGAAGAGTTGGTCGATCGAGGAACGCTTTCCCGAAGGGGTGAAGAAGTGCGTCATTGCGGGTGCACCGCACAGCTCCAATTGGGACTTTGTGTTTTTCGCCGGAGCAACCAAAGCAGAAAAAATCCAACCCAACTTCATGGGCAAGCATACTCTGTTTCAGGGAATCATGAAGAATTTCATGCTCGATATGGGCGGCATATCGGTCGACCGGAGCGCGCCGGGCGGTATTGTCGAGCAAATGAAGGCAGAATTCGACCGGCGCACCGAGCTCAATCTGGTGATCGCGACCGAGGGTACCCGCTCTTCAGACGGCCAGTGGAAATCGGGTTTTTACCGCATCGCGCAGGCAGCAGGCGTACCGATCGTACTGGCCTATGCCGACAACGAAAAGAATAATATCGGGTTTAGCCCGCCGATGATGCCGAGCGGCAATTACGGTGAGGATTTGCTCAAAATCGCGGAGTGGTTCCGCTCCAAGATACCGGACCTCGACCGCTACAAAGTGCTCGAGCAGCAGGCGCGCGATATCATCGCGGGAAAGAACGAATTCTAATCCACTTGCGTTATGCCGCAATGTCCCGTCGCAAAAAGGCGAGTTAGGGGTTCAATACACCTGCGCGCCTCCCTACATGGCCTTGCAAGGCCAGGAGGATCAGCGCGATGCCATTGAGTGAGGAAGCCCGTATCGCAGAACGCAACCGGATCGCACAATTGGTGCTCGATCTCGTTGATGCGCGCGGGTCCGAGGTGTCTCACGCGACACTGATCACCGAAAGCGGATTGCCTCGCGCGCGGTTTGAGCAGATTTTCCAAGACGAAGATGACGTGTTTGATGCGGTCGCGGCTTTGTGGCTCGCCCCGCATATGCAGGCAATGGAAGAGGTGCTCCAATCCGACCTTCCGCCCAATCGAAAGATGTATGAATTCTTCCGCCGCCGCTTCGTGATCTCGCGCGACCGCTACAATGCCGATCCGGCATTCTTCGCGATCATTTGCGAAATGGGCGCGGCGCAGTTTGAGAAGGTCCGCAGCTATGTCGACCTGGCCGATCACTATTTGTGCGAGCTGATCGCAGAGGCGCAGGCCGAGGGGCATTTTGCCGGACTTGAGATTGATGAGGCGCTTTCGCTGATCAATCAGATCGTGTCGAATTACACTTTGCCAGATTCGCTGATCTACCTGGGCGACAAGCTGACCGAAGAGAAGCTCGCGAGGATTGTCGATACGATGTTTATCGGCCTGTCTGGTGAGGCTGGCGACGCAGCGAAGGGCGTCAACACGATCCGCATCGCCGGATAAAGGCTAGCGCGCCCTAGTCCCGTCTATCGCGGAATTGCAGGACATTATCGGGTTTGCGCAGCTTTGGCCGGCGCCGACGGTTCGATTGATCGGACAGCGCGAATTTGAGACTCGCGCCAATCATCACAGCTGAAGTCGTGATCAGCACGATCGCCCAAAACCAGTGGGGCAGGAACAGCGCCTCTTCAATCGCGCCGGTGTCAGACAGCATGGACTGCCCGCCGATCACAGCGCGTTCGGTAAAGAGGTAGTTGAAATCGCGCAGCATGCTCATAGCGGACAGGACGCCCAAGAACTGCAGCGTGAAGCGCGCAAATCCATCCGGCGCGCGCCAGGCGATCAGACCGATTAGCGCGGCCACCAGTGGCAGCATGGCAAGCCCTACGCCCGAGCGGACATAGAACAAGGTTGAGCCTGCGATGATAAGCGCGAGCGCCACCAAAGTCGGACGCCAGAATTTCTGCTTGGCACTGGCTATTATCAGCAACGCGCCCGCGACACTCGGCGCAAGCGGACCGCCCGCTGCGATCACAGCATTGGTAACCGCGCCCGCATCATTGTCCAATCGGCTTTCGGCGACGCCCGATCCGTCGGCAAAGATCAGTAGTTGCTCAAAGCTCTGCCCCATTAGGATGGCACTGACCCCGTGTCCCATCTCGTGGAACCAGGTGGTGAGGATCGCAAATGGGTAGATTAGATAGTTGCCAAACGGCAGGGCAGGCAAAGCGAGCACAACCACCACCGCGAGCACCAATCGTCCAACCTGTTCGGCCTGGCTACCCGGTTCAACAACCGACATCATGAGGCTGGCTCAGCCCAAATTGCCAGGGGCATCGTCGCTCGCTCGATCAATAGCACCGTTTTTCCTTTTCGCTCGCTTCTTGACCCGAACAATTGTGGCCGGAACAATCACCACGAAAGCGTCTCCACCCATACCAAATGGGATAGACGGCCTGCCAATTCAATCTCTTTGACGCGTCAGTAATCGGTACCGTGGTGTGCGGTATGTCCGCTTCGCCTTCTGCGCGCTGCTCTTGCAAGATCGACCAGCTGGCGAGGAAAAGACCCGCGACGAGTGGCCCCAGCACAATGCCAGAAAACCCGGCGAAAGCGATCCCGCCAAGGGTCGTAACCAAGATAATCCAATCCGGAATACCCGTGTCGCGCCCCACCAGGATCGGGCGCAGTACATTGTCTGCCATTCCGATAATGACAGTGCCGGAGGTCAGCACAAACAGGCCCTGCCAGATTTCGCCAATCGCTAGCAGGTACAGCGCTGCGGGCAGCCAGACGAGCGCTGTGCCGACGGCCGGGATCAGCGAGAGGATCGCCATCACCACACCGAACAGGATCGCTGATGGAATGCCTGCAATCCAGAAAGTCGCCGCGCCCAGCGCCCCTTGCACTAGCCCGACAACCAGCGAGCCTTTGATCGTGGCGCGGACAATCGAAAGGAAGCGCTCCGCAAGACGGTCAGCGATGACGCGCTCCAGCGGCAGGCTGGAAAGTATTGTCTCGCTCACCCGCTTGCCGTCGCGCAGCAGGAAGTAGCTGATGTAAAGTCCAACACTGAACGACAGGAAAAAGCCGAGCGCGCCGCTGCCCACGGCCACGGCTTGCTGAGCGATGATCCCGGCGCTTTCGGTAAAGAGGCCGCGGACCCGCGCCTGGATCTGCGACAGATTGCCCCAGCCTGACGTTTCAAGCGAGTTGCGGATCGAATCCGGCAATGCGGAATAAATCGTATTGAACCAGCCTACGATGCTGAACTCGCCGCGCTGGAAGGCGTTTACCACGCTAAGCGCCTCGTCAATGACAAGGCTGCCGATGAAAAGCGCCGGCAACAAAACCGCGAAAAAGATAATCAGCAACGTGATGCCAGCCGCCGCATTCATCCGTCCGCGGACCTGAACCAGCATCCAGCGATAGAGCGGGCGGAACATTACCGCAGCCAGCGCGGCCCATAATAGCGGCTGGAAAAACGGCCAGACAATGACGCCGAGCAGTATCGAGACCGCCGCGACCAGCGCAAGGAAGCTGATCTGTTCCAGCTGGGTCTTATGATGGGTCTGCGGATCGCTCATGGCCTTGGCATGTCGAGCAAAATTGCGAAAACCGCAAGGCCCGAATGCCAAGAAGCCATGTCCTCAAGCCTAATCGCTAGAAGCGATAGGGAATCCGCAGGCTAAGCGCCATATCTGGGCTGTCATTGGTGAGGCCAATGCCAATGTTCGAGACCAGCGCGATGTTCTCTCCCAAGGAGAATGTCGCGCCGAAATTCATCAAAGCGACATTGGCCTGGCTTCCCACCACGACGCGACTGTCCAGTCCTTCAGGTGCCAAGCGCGTACGCTCGACGATGCGCTGAGTGTACGACATCGAGATGCTCGATTTGTCATTAAGCGCAAAGGCCAGGCCGCCACCGAACTGGAATGCGTCGCCGATCTTCACCATGCCCGGCTGATCACCCGGGTTCTCGTTTATGTCGTCGAACTCGCGCTTGAAATTATGGAAGTAGGTCGCGCTGCCAAAGACGATCATCGGATCGAGGGTCTTCAACATCGACCAACCGATCGACGCCCCATACACGCCGGTGCCGAAAGACAGCCGTTCGGGGATTTGGAGATTGCCTTCGCTGCCCTGCACTTCGACAAATTCAATGCCGAAGGGATGGCGACCGGTCGGAAATTTGACCCGTGCATTAAGGACGACATCGGGCAGTTTCACCGTCTCGGCGAACAGGCGGTAGCTCGCGCCGACGCTGACGTCGCCGAGACCGGTCCCGTGGACGGTCCGTTCAACCAGCCCAGCAGCGGACCCACCCGCGCCACCGGACTGGAAGTTCGACGTGCGTGACAAGAGAGGCACGGTTGCATCGATGAACAGGCGATCGCTGAGGCCAATGTCGACAGAGGGCTCAAGCGTGAAAATGTCCGCGTTAATCCGGTCAATGCTGATCGTTCCAAGGAAGATCGCATCGAGCGCCAGAAATCCGTCGAGGTTGATCCGCGCGTTGTCGAAATGGGTGTAGGATGCGCCCAGTTCAAAACTGAGCCTGCGCCCGAACGTCCCTTGCTGCTGTTCGGTCACATCCTCCTGAGCTGCCGTCGGCGCGGGCGCTTTTCGATCACCGCCTGAAACCTCGCCAGCCGCTGAGTCCTGCGCAGCCTGGATTGCAACCATTTGCTGTGGACGCGGCGCGCTGGTGACGGGAAATCCGCCGAAAGTCGGATCGGAAGGTTGCGCGAAATTCTGCTGGCCGATGTAGCGGCCGCGTATGTTCGATGCGTCCTCCGAAGAGATGGGAGACGCGCCGATCTGTTCCAGACGCAGCAGCCGCGCCTCGAGCGCCTCGACCGTTCGCCGCGCGTCGGCTTCGCGTTCTTCGAGGTCGCGCACCTGCTGGCGTAAGGATTCGAGTTCGGACGCTTCGCCCTGTTCGCTTGCGGCAGGGTCGACGATTTCCTCGTCGGTGCTGAGCACGTCCTCCGGCTCAATTGTTTGGGCCATGGCCTGAGTTGGGACTCCAGCGGCCAGACCGGCGATGGAGATCGCGAGGATCGATCCATATGATGAAAGCGGAATGTGCATTTTCAATGCTCCAAGTTTTTTGGGGCCGCGCATTTGTCGTGCGCAAGGCCGCCAGTCATTTCCTAAGGGTTCAAAAGCTTCCACAAGGTCGCAGGGTCGGGAATCCCGGTCGCGTCGAGAGAGCTCTGGCGCTGAAATTCCATCAGCGCGGCGCGCATTTCCGGCGTGAAGCTTCCCGTCTCATCGCCTTGATAAAGCCCGCGTGTCTTCAGGGCCGCTTGCGCCCGATTCAGGATCGCTTCGTAAACATAGGTCCGATGCGTCTCGTCTCCGACTTCCACCATGGGCGAGAAGCGGGCGACGCGAAACGGCTTCAGGCCGTTCACCATCCGCATCACCACGCTGATCAACGTGTCTTCCTGATGTTCCGAGCAATGCGAGTTCAGGATGATGTCGAAAGCTGTCGCGTTGTGCCACGGCGTCAGATCAAACGTGTTCGGCTCATACCGATTGGCAGCGCTGAGATAACCTTCGAGAAAACCGATAATGCGCTGATATTCGGGCGACGATTTGTCTGCCCGCGCGGTCATAAATGTGGCGCAGTCCACCCGGCCTGCGCCTTCTACCGCGAAGGCATCCTCCTGAGTCTCTTGGGCAGAGACTCCCGAGCTGATTGTTGATGCGGCGAGTGCCGCGATTATCCACTTCTTCATACTATCCTCCCCAGTGGGCCTTTCGGTACGGATCAGAATTGTGGCCCGGTTAGAAACCGTGGCCCTTCATCGCGCTCAAAGCGTTATCGAGGCTGACCTTCTCAGCCTGCGAGAACACGTCGGTTGCCAAGACGATCGACGCAGAGTTGAAGATCGAATTGCCATCGGTGTTGAGCATTGTTTGCTGCAGGATCTGACCGGCATCGCCGCCAAGCGCCTGGAGCGAGCTGTCCAGTCCTTCTGCGCCCGACATGACAATGCCGATCCGATTGTTGGCCACTTCGAAACGAAGCTGGTCGCCATCGGCGAAACCGAACTCGCTGGTACCGTCTGCGGATTGCAGGCCGGCAACCGATTGCTGAGGGATCGCCGAGGCCGGGACGATCGCAATTTGCATATTGTTGCGCGCGAGATTGTTTGCGCCGGTGATGACATTGGCTTGCGCTGCGCCTTGGTGGGAACCGAGCCCACCAACCGCCAGCACACTGCCAGATGTCTGGACGGGCACGTAACCGGCATGGGTGTCAGAGGTGTCCATCGCCGGATCGCCTTCGCGCTCCCATCCGATCATCAAGGTCGGGACAGGGTTGCCGTCACCGCCGAGATTGAGGAAATCGACGTTGAAGATGAGGCGCGCATTCGTCGTAACGCCCTGCGCATCCTGCCAGCTGGTGGCGAGGGTAATCCCAAAGAAAGAAATGTCGCCCTGGCGCACAAACTTGCCGCGCATATCGGCCAGCTCGCCATCAGGGAGCGGGGCGCCTAATGCGTCGAGACCAAGATCGGCATCTTGCGCGATTGCCGGGCTGGAGATTGTGAAACACGCCGCGCCTAGCAGGACCAGGCCGGGCCGTGATCGTATGGGGGTTGAACTAGGCATTTGAAATCTCCGTCAGAATGAGAAACTGAAAGCCGCCTGATTGCCGAACTCTGCGGTTTCGGCGGCTGGTAAAACTGCGTGGAGCGCTAACAGGCGCTGGGCTGAAAGCGGTGAGGGCGGATTGATCAGCGCATTGGCTGGATCGTATCCCTCGCCGGCGACCACAAAGGCGACGTCATTCCAGGCCTTTTCAAATTCAGACCGGCTCATCGTGCGATTTCCCAAAGCGGGATCGCCGACAGCGACGCGGTCTGGCCACGCTTTTCGAATGACGACGAAGTGCTTGTATCCCTTGATGTCGAGCAGTGCGATCGAGGGGATATCGAGCTCTGTGAGCTTGTCGTAATCAAGCCGGAAGCCTTCCGCTTCCATCCCGATCGACAAGGCATAATTCTTCATGTCGAGCAGCGAAAATCCCTTTTCGCGAACGATATCGGGGTCGGCAATTTTCAGCATGTTGACGAGAACTTGCTGTTCGGTCGTGCTGCGTCCGAATGCCTCGTTGAAAATGGTGGCCATCACTGCGGCTCCGCAGCTGAAATCAGTGCGTTGCCGCACGAGGCCGATAAATTTGCGATCCTTCCAGCTCGAGACTGGGATCGTTGCAATCCGGGCGCCGTCTGCCGTCTGGCCGAGCCAAATCTGCGCGTCGCCTGCTGGCGCGGTCATGCATCCTGCAAGGGCAAGAAGCGGCATCGCGGCCAGAGTTTTTATGAAGGGATTGCGTTTCATTGTGTGTGAACTTTCGGTCGATTGATCGATCGGGTCCCCGCAAAGGAGAGCGGACGGAAGGTCTACGTCCGCTCTCCCCGACGGTTCTGCGGATCAACTGGGGTCGTCGCCGCCACCGCCACCATTGCCGCCGCCTTGCGACGCAGCAATCGTCAGCGAGTTCAGCTGTTGGTTGCCGACACCAGAAGCCAGGTTCACCCCGATGTTACCGGACGCACCGGAAATCGAGAGACCGCTGACCGAGTTGATGCTGTCCTGCTGCTCAACGAACGAAAGCGTCGTTGCCTGGATCAGTCCAGCATTCGCCTCAGCGAGGTCTGCGTCATTCGCAACCGCAAGCGTCATCAGGTTTGCCTGCTGGTTCAAGCTACCGGCAGCCGCGTTCACCCCAATGTTGCCCGACCCTGTAATGGTCGCACCCATAATAGTGTTGCGGTCACGGAAGTTGTTCATCGCACCACCCGATTCTGGATCATCCTCGGAAAGGATCATGCCAGGCGTTGCGAAGTGCGCGACAGCCAGCTGCGATTGCAGCGAGGTGGTCGACGCTTCGGCCCAACCGCCAGACGCTTCTTCGTCAGAATTGCTGGAAACAGCAATCGACGCAGCATTCATCTGATCGTTGAAGTAACCTGCAGCGAGGTTCACACCGATATTGCCTGAGCCCTCGACGTCGAACGCATCGATCGTATTGACGATCGGAGCAAAGAATCCAACGCGGATCTGCGGCTGTAGAACGCCATCGGTCAGATCATCGTTCGGATCGTCTCCAGCTTCGCTATAGCCGGGGCCGAAGACGCTATCGACGAAACCGTTTTCGCCATTGAGCTCGTTTTCCTCACGATAATTCACGAGGACGCCTTGCTGCAATTGCTTGGCATCGGTCACGGCAACAGCTGAGCTGTCGACGGTAATGACGCCGCGCAGACGAACACCACCACGGAGTGCAACATTCTTGTTGTACGTAACGTCTGTGGTGACGCTGGTGTCGATGTTGTTTGCATAGCGCAGATCGACTTCGACCGAGCTTTCTCCATCGGCACCGCCGTGGTCATTGTCGGCTAGGGCTGGCGTGGCGAGCATCGCCAAGCCGGCTGCTGAGGCCATAAGTATACTTCTCATTGTACTTCTCCTTTAGTTACAGGGGTCGCTTCAAGGTGATCCCTCACTCGCGATAGACAGAGCGAAGGTGTTGGATGAGGAATTGCCCTCACCCCCGATCAGGTTGACCTGGATCAGGCCGCTGCCATCGCCGAACGCATTGTCGCCGATGGCGATCGCGTCGTTCGCGGGCAGGGACTCATCCGAGTTGCCCCCTTTCGGTTTGATGGGCGCACGCGATTGCTCGAGGAGCTGATCTGACATGGCGCCGCTATTTCCCACCGCCAGCGCAGCCAGATTTGCCATCTGGTTGTGCGATCCGGCGGTGATGTTGATGCTGGTGAGGCCTGTGGTGCCGGCAAAGGCACCGTCCTCTATGGTGATGCTGGTGGTGCGATCGGTCTGGTCGGCGCTGTTCAGGCGCTGGTGTACAGATTGCGTTACGATCGCGAGGTCGCCGATTGCGACAGTCGCAGCGTTGACCTGCTGGTTGTTGTTGCCCGCAGCGATATTGACGGCGGTGCGACCGGTGCTGCCATTGGCAGATTGGGCGGTGACCACCACTTCGTCATCGATCGGAGCTTCAAGAGCTTCGTCTTGCGCTGCCAGCCCGCTGGCCCAGACAAGAGCGAGGCCGCAGATCGCAATGCTGCACCGGGTTAGGGTCTGCGGGCTCATTGTCCGCCTCCCGTGCTGCCGGTGAGGTTGCCGCTGAGCGCGCCGCGAAGACTGCCCATGGCTGATCCGATTGCGCCGGTCGCGCTGCCGATCGCGCCTCCCGTTGCGGAGGCCTGCACTCCGGCGACATTGCTGGCTGAATTGCCTGCGCCGTCCATGCTCGAAAGCGCGGAAAGTCCTTGCGAAATTTGGCCGTCGATGCGGCCCACATAAAGATTGGGGCCGGCGGCAATGCTGGCGTTCTCATCGTCGCTGATCGGCTTAAGACCTGTCGCCAAGCTGCCGATGATCACCGCCGTTGGGCCAGCATTTACTGTGTGGGCTTCTCCCGGCATCCGGGGGCCGATGGCTGAGCCATAAGGAACGGTGCGTGAGTAGATGATATGGCCTGCGGGCACATCAGAACTCGATTGCGCTGCGGTGTCACTGGCTGCTTCCTGCGCAAAGGCCGACTGTTCAAAGCCTGCAATTGCCAAAGTGGAAATCGCGATGCTTGAAAGTAGAGCGCACAGATTGTTTGTACGAGACAACAATTGCATCGCAAAATCCCTCCCTGAGTGAGACAAAACTGTCCCGCTCCCCGAAACGGTATGTCTCGGGCAGTAGTAACTGAAATCGAAGTGATTCGATCTCGGCGGTGCGACTTGTTGTTATGAGACTTTTATAAACCGATTCGCGGACAATGAAATCACAACGGATGGTTAGTCATGATTTAATAGCTAAGAATGATTATATTTCTTAGATATTTGTACTAATGCGACAGACCCCTTGTCGATTCACGCCATTATGCCACTCGATAGGCATTTAGCTTGCGCCACAGCTCCTCTCGGCATGTGATCCCCAGCTTGTCGTAACAGCGCCTGATATGCGCGCGAGATCGTATGAATCGAATTCTGATGAACCTGGGCGATCTTTTGCGGAGTGCATCCTAAAAACAGATCATAGACGATCGAAGCCTCTGTTCGGGTCAGATGAAAGACCTGCTGAAGGTCGGCAAGCTCCGGCTCGACCATCTCAGTGGCGCGCTGCAAGCTCATGATGACGGTTTCGTCGCAATTGGTTGTAGCGCGCACCAATAGGTGGCCATTGGTCCTCCAGCACGGCAAGGCCAGGGTCCGCACTTCCGCCCCTCTTACATTCAGCAATTGCTGCAGCCCGTCAGTGTATTCTGCCTGGGACACGCGTATGATGCCGTCGTCGAGATATAAGCACGTACCCAGTTTGAACACATCGGCCATTCCCGACGAACCGGCGCGATACGTCCCATCACGGCCTGCGATAGCGCGCATTCGGCCATCAAGCGCGGCAATAGCGCTAAGCAAGCTGTTCAGATTGTCCAGATCATCTTCAGGAGGTTTGAAGCCGGTTTTGGCTATTCGCGTATCGATTTCAACGGCACTATGGCTGCCGATAAGACCTTCATTCAGATGCTGCATGAGTTCCACCCCAAAAGTAACTAGACAAAATCGCCTAGTTAATTGTAACTACTCAAGATTAGCGCCCGTTTGATTTTGCACTTTCGGCAAGCTGCCAAAGTGACGAAGAATTTTTTCGTAGGACATACGTAATTCCCACCAGGGTTATATTACATTTGGCCACAAAAGACTTGTAAAATTGCGCCTTCTGCACTCGGCAGTCCATGCGTTGCGGCCATGATGTGCATTATTTGCGACAGATTGGGCCTTGCAGTTCGGCGCAGAATCTCGCCTAGTTGACTGATCCCACTGAATTATTTCACTTGGAAAGCTCGCAAATCACGCTTTACGCCCCTGGATGATGCATTCGGTGCAACTTTTCGCAATTCTTGGCTGAATCAGTTGAATATTGCTCTCCGTCCAGCCCGACTCGGGGTTCGACTCGCGTTACGACTTACGTAACCGGCTGCTCAATCACGCATCCGCAATTGGGCGGTACGACGCCTATGCGAGCTTTGAAGCACAAGATCAGAGGTCGAGGTTTGCGACGTTGAGAGCCCCGGCGGCTCTCGATGTGCTAAACATCGAGGTTCGCCACATTTAATGCATTGTCCTGAATGAATTCACGGCGTGGCTCGACCACATCGCCCATCAACCGTGTGAAAATCTCGTCGGTGACATCGGCGTCTTCGACCTTCACTTGCAGAAGAACGCGCGCCTCCGGATCAAGCGTGGTCTCCCATAGCTGCTCCGCGTTCATTTCGCCCAGCCCCTTATAGCGGCTGATCGAAAGCCCCTTGCGGCCTACAGCCAGCACATTGTCGAGCAGTTCGGTCGGGCGGAAGATGGCATCTTCCGCGCTTGCGTCGACCACCACTTCTTCATCGCCCTCCGTAGCGCTTGGCTCCTCCGCTTCACTGGAGGTTTTCTCAAGCCGAGCTGCCTGTGCGTAAACTTCGGCGTGTTCCGAAGCGAGGCTGTGCAGCTTGCGCGCTTCGGCGCTGGTAAGAAACTTGGCTTCGATTTCGTGCGCATCAGTCACACCGCGCCACACGCGGGCAAACATAACCGAACCGTCTTCGCGCAAATCGGCGGACCATTTTGCGTCATCGTCAGCCATTTCGAGCCGGTTGGCGGTGAGTTCCAGCGCTTGCCCGCGCGTGGCGCTGTCGAGCGACGGATCGAGCGCGCCGGAAAGCGCCATCTGCTCGATAATGTGCGGCGCATATTTACGCGGGACGAACCCGATCAGGTTGCGGATGCGCAGAGCGTGTTCGACCAGAGCGTGCAGGTCTTCGCCGGAGCGTGCGCCGGTGGCTGTCTCGAGCACGCGGCCCGACAGACCAGCATCGACCAGATAGCGATCCAGCGCCGCCTGATCTTTCAGATACACTTCGCTGCGGCCTTTGCTCACCTTGAAGAGCGGCGGCTGTGCGATGAAGAGGTGCCCAGCTTTCACGATCTCCGGCATCTGCCTGTGGAAGAAGGTGAGCAGCAGCGTGCGGATGTGCGCCCCGTCGACATCAGCGTCGGTCATGATCACGATCTTGTGATAGCGCAGCTTTTCAAGGTCAAACTCGTCGCGAATGCCGGTCCCCATCGCCTGGATCAGCGTGCCGACTTCCTTGGACGAAATGATCCGGTCAAACCGCGCACGCTCGACGTTCAGGATCTTACCTTTGAGCGGCAGGATCGCCTGCGTTTTGCGGTCGCGGCCCTGCTTTGCTGAACCACCAGCAGAATCACCCTCGACCAGGAACAGCTCGGCTTTGGTCGCGTCGCGTTCCTGACAATCGGCGAGCTTGCCGGGCAGCGAGGCAACCGACATCGCACCTTTGCGGCTCATCTCGCGGGCGCGCTTGGCGGCCTCACGCGCAGCAGCTGCGTCGATGATTTTCTGGACGATGATCTTTGCTTCAGCCGGATTCTCCTCCAGCCACTCCGTCATCTTCTCACCCATCAGCGTTTCGAGCGGCTTGCGCACTTCGGAGCTGACCAGCTTGTCTTTGGTCTGTGAGGAGAACTTAGGGTCGGGCAGCTTGACGCTGACAATCGCGGTCAGCCCTTCGCGCATATCCTCACCCGACAGACTGACCTTCTCTTTCTTGAGCAGGCCGCTAGCGCTCGCATAATTGTTGAGCGTGCGGGTCAGCGCGGCGCGGAATGCGGCCAAATGCGTGCCGCCATCGCGCTGCGGAATGTTGTTGGTGAAGGTGAGGACGTTTTCGTAGTAGCTGTCGTTCCATTCGAGCGCGACGTCGATGCCGATCCCGTCCTTTTCGGCTGAGACCGAAATCGGGTTGGTGATCAGCGCTTCCTTGTTGCGGTCGAGATAGTTGACGAAAGCGGCAATCCCGCCTTCGTAGAACAAGTCGTGCTCGAGCACTTCCTCGCCGCGATTGTCGCGCAGCAGAATGCGCACACCCGAATTGAGGAAGGCAAGCTCGCGGTAGCGGTGCTCGAGCTTGTCGAAATCGAAGACTGTGACGTTCTTGAACGTCTCGTGCGAGGCCTGAAAGGTGACACGCGTCCCCTTTTTAAAGCCGTTATCATCCGGATTCTTGTCGGTCTTGGGCGCATCGCCTTTGACTTCGAGGCTGTTCACCGCATCGCCGTTTTCAAAGCGCATCCAATGCTCTTTGCCATCGCGCCAGATCGTGAGCTCGAGCCAGTCGGACAAAGCGTTCACCACCGAAACACCCACACCGTGCAGGCCGCCGGAGACCTTATAGGCGTTATCATCGGAGGTGTTTTCGAACTTACCACCCGCATGCAGCTGGGTCATGATGACCTCCGCTGCTGAAACGCCCTCTTCCTTGTGCATGCCGACCGGAATGCCGCGGCCATTGTCTTCGACCGAGACGGAGCCATCGGGGTTAAGCTCGATCAGGACGAGGTCGCAATGCCCCGCGAGCGCTTCGTCAATCGCGTTATCCGAAACCTCGAAAACCATGTGATGCAGACCGCTGCCATCATCGGTATCACCGATATACATGCCGGGGCGTTTGCGGACCGCATCAAGGCCTTTCAGAACCTTAATCGAATCGGCGCCATATTCGCCCTGCTGCTTTTCAGGCTTCGAGCCTGTTTCAGGGGTGGTTTTGGGATTATCCGGGGTGTTCTCGTCCATGCCGATTATATAGGCGCGAACGCAGCGATCCCCAAGCAATTGCCTTGCTTAGAGAGATGTTTTCCACCGCTTGGCTTTAAGGTTGGCGAGTTGGTGCAAAGGCCAGCCTGAAATAGACCGAGCCCTGCCACATTTGGCTATGCAACAATTGCGGCAAGGCCGCGCGTGCTTCGGGTGAAAACTGGCTTTCGTAGCAATCCACCGCGAGCTGCGTTCTGGCGAGGTCTTGCGGCTGATATTGCAGCCGGTCGGTGACCAGTTCTGGCGCGGTAGTCGCCCAGCCTTGGAACTCCGCCAGATCGGGCCGCGAACCGGTGGGAATGGCGCTGTAGAGCAGGTCTGGTCTTTTCCCTTCCATCGACTGGACGGCTTGCGTGACCACGCTGCTGATCATGCGATGATCGCCGTGGCCATAGCCGCCATCCGGCCCCCAGGTCATGACAACCATCGGGCGTTCTTCGGTCAGAATCTCCACGGCTCGTCCGAGCGCCTTGTTTGCATTGCTTGCCTGATCGCGTGGTTTGTCGGACAGCTTGCCATCGTCGAACCGCCAGAACATCGGTTCGGGCAGGCCGAGCGCGAAAGCAGAGCAGCGCGCCTCGCTCTCGCGCAATTCGGCGAGCTCTTCGCCCGGCTCCAAACCGCTGACACCCGGACCGGCATTGCCGCTGGTGGCGAACACCAGTGTCACATTCGCGCCGTCGCGGGCCGCACGCGACAGGATCGGCGCGACTACTATTTCGTCGTCGGGATGCGCGAATATGGCAATGATCGACGGAGGACCGGGCATGGGTTTCGCCGTTTCGGTCACTTCATCCTGTGCCGCGACTGCGCTCTGGTTTGTTCCGAGAGCCAAGGCCAAAGCCGCGCCTGCTATGGTGTGAGTTCGCATTTTCGGCTTCCCTCCTGAATTCGCTTCATGACGCATTGTGTCAGCCAAGTCTTAACAGGAAATAGGCTTGCCGTGCCGTCCAGCGCTCGTAAACCCTTCAAGCATGACAGACCAAGCCATGCTCGCCAGCCTCTCCCAGCCCTATGGCTCGTTTTGTCACGTTCTGGACCAATGGACGCGGGTTCAGCCCGACAAGACCGCTCTGATTGACGATGGCGGCTCGCTCTCATGGGCAGAAATGATGGACCGGGTTGAGCGGCTGGCTGCGCGCTTGGTCGAGACCGGGCTGGAGCGTGGGCAATCGGTTGCGATCCTCGGATATTCGGATGCGAATTACGCGCTCGCCTTCCTTGCTGCGGTGCGCGCAGGCGGCGTCGCCGCGCCGCTTACGACCAGCGCCTCGCCCGAGCAGTTAGCGGGCATGGCGACAGATTCGGGTGCGCGGCACCTCTTTATCGACGCGGCCAAAAGGGCTGAACTGGGCGCGGATTTCATGCCCGATCTTGAGCATATCGCGCTCGAAGAGATCGACGAATGGATGGCTGCGCCGGGAGCGTCTGCACCTGCCTTCGAGCCTGACCCCAAGGACTCGTTCAATATTATCTATTCGAGCGGGACCACGGGCATTCCGAAAGGCATTGTGCATTCGCACCAGATGCGCTGGCGACAATTTGCATCGACGGCGGTCTCCTATTTTGAGGCGGGCCTGCCAGTGCGTTCGCTCGCCTCGACGCCGCTCTATTCGAACACCACGATGGTTGCCTTCCTCGCTCCGCTCTTGGCGGGCGGAACGGTGCGCGTGATGGGCAAGTTCGACTGCGCCAAGTGGCTAGAGCACGCGCAGGCCGACCAGACGACCGTCACAATGCTGGTGCCGGTGCAATATCAGCGGCTGATGGACTTCGATCGTTTCGACGAGTTCGACCTCTCCAGCCTCGCGCTCAAATATTGCACCTCCGCGCCATTCTCAGCAGAGCTGAAGCGCGAAGTGCTAAACCGCATGCCGGGCGGCTTGATCGAGATCTACTCAATGACTGAGGGCGGAGTTGTCTGCCTGCTCGCTTGCCATGAGTTCCCCGACAAGCTGCATACGGTGGGCAGACCCGCGCCGGGCAGCGAGCTGAAAGTGCTCGACGACGATGACAAGCCGGTCCCGGCAGGCGAGCCGGGCAACCTGATCGGGCGCTCGCATACGATGATGGCGGGCTACAAGAACCAGCCGGGAAAGACCGCCGAAGCGCAATGGCAGGATCCAGAAACGGGCGAGGTCTGGATGCGCATGGGAGATATCGTACCGGGTCGATGCGGAAGGCTTTGTCGAGCTGGTCGAGCCGCGCGAAGGACATGATCATTTCCGGCGGCTTCAACATCTATCCCAGCGATCTCGAAGCAGAGTTGGAGAAAGAGCCTGACGTCATCGAAGCGGCGGTGGTTGGTATCGAGTCCAAGCAATGGGGCGAGACCCCGGTCGGCTTTGTCGTGTTGAGCGAAACAGCGCGCGACCCCGCAGAAATCGGCGCAGCGGTGAATGCGCGGCTCGGCAAGACGCAGCGCCTGTCTGCGCTTCACGCAATTGATGATATGCCGCGCAGCCACATCGGCAAATTGCTCAAAACCGAGCTGCGAGAGCTTGCCGAGCGGCGCTAGAAGCGCGCCCATGCGTTAGTCTTGTTAGCCAATTTGTCCCCATCTGGGACGGTGCAATTTCGATATGCCTAACGCGTTTGACGATTTGGGCTTTTTATCAAGACTACAGCCCCACAGCGCAGGTGCGAGTTCGGAATTAACCCGAAACCCTTGCGGCGGTTCATACTCTTCTGGGGGTCAGATTGATGAAATTTATGACTAAGAACGCAATGCTTGCCGTGGCTGGCGCATCCATGATGGTTGCTGCTGCTCCGGCGCAGGCATCGACCGTCGAATACGACGCAACCGACTACAACAGCGGCTCGAGCTGTTCGCACGGTCTGTGGACCAACACCCGCAATTCGGGCTGCTCACGTAAGTTTTCGTTGCAAGATGGCTCGACCTTCTCGGTCGATAGCTCTGCGGGTACGGGTAGCTTTGTCGCAACCGCCATCAACGACCTTGGCGAAGTGGCAACAATCGACCTGGCGCTGACCGGATTGGTTGACGAGCTGCCCGCGCATAACAGCTATAAGGCTGGCGGCCTTTCTTACGACCCGTCTCGGATTGATTTCTTCACCGGCGCGACCGGCACGATCGACATTGATGGTGAGATTTACTCGCTGAAAAGCGGCGATCCCTTCGCTGGAAACACCTTGTTCCAGCTGGGCACCGGCGCCAACGACAAGACCGCCGATTTCGGCGCTTCGGCATGGCTCAACATTATTGATCCATCAGGCACTTTGCTGCGTCACTGGGACGTAAACTTCAATCTGTCCGAGCGTCCGATTGACGTTCCGGCTCCAGGCATGCTGGTGCTCTTCGCCTTGGGGCTGGGCCTGGTTTTCGACCGCCGTCGCTTGACCCAGGCAATCGCGCGCTAATACGCGCTGCAATCGCGCGGCGGGAAATGTCAGGCGCAGATACCGTGTGGTAACGGTTTCTCGCTAAGCATTTGCACCATGAAAAGATTGCAGATCGCCATAGTTGCAACCGCTTCAGCCGCGCTCCTAACGGGGTGCGGCTCGAGCTTTTTCTCCGCAGAAAGTGAACAGACCGCATATGCCGCACAGGATTTGCGCGCGAAGCGGCTGGAGCTTGTCGACGCTCTCAAGCAAAATCCTGACGATGCAGCTCTGCGGTTAGAATATGCGCGCACACTGAACGAGCTGGGTGACGGGGTTGGCGCGCAGGCCGCGCTCGAAAGGCTCCCGGCGGAAATTGCGCAAGAGACAGAGGCGAGCGCGCTGCTTGGTCATGCCCTGCTGATCCAGGGAAAGCCAAAGGCTGCCTTGGAAGCGGCCAACCGCGCGGGTGAGCAATCGCCGCTGGCCGAATGGGTAGCGACAGGCGCTTTGCTCGCATCGGGGCTGGAGCAAGAGGCATACGATCGCATCGCTTCCGCTCAAAAAGCGCATCCGGACGATGTCCGGCTTATTGCGCTTGCCGGAGAGATGGCGCTGCGCCGCGGCAATATCAGCCGCGGCTCGGAGCGTGCTGAGAAGGGATTGTCGCTTGATCCGGCATCGCTCCCGGTGCGCGTGCTCGCTGGCCGCATCGCTCTGTTGCAAGAGGACTATGAGGGCGCAGAGGCGCATTTCAAAGTCGCTACCGAAGTGCGCCCCGATGCGACCACGCCGCTGATCGCGCTCGCGGCTACACAGGCGGATCTGAATAAGATCGATGCTGCCGAAGAGAGCCTCGCACGCTTGTTGAGCCTCGCTCCCCGGCATCCGCATGGCATTCTGCTCAAGGCCAAGCTCGCCTTTGCCGAAGGCGACATCGAAGAGGCCAACCGCCTGATGCAATCGGGCGAGCAATCGCTGCGCGATAACTCCATCGCCCAATTGCTCGGCGGTGAAATCGACCATCTGCGCGGCAATCACCAGAGCGCGATCGTGCGACTGTCTCCGTTCATCAAGCAAAACCCCAATCACATTCACGCCTCGACAGTTCTGGCGCAGGCCTATCTCGCAGCCGGCAAGCCGGAGGCGGCATGGGACATAGTGCAGACCCCTGCAAAACGCGCTGCCGCATCGCCGCAATTGCTCGCGGTTGCATCGAAGACGGCCCAGCAATTGGGTAAGGAAGACCCCTTTGCCGCGCGTCTTGTCACGGGAGACCCGTCGGACGAAGCGCACGAAATGTTGAAGTCCGCTGATCGGGCAATGGCGGCATCGGACTGGCAGAAAGCGGCAGGGATTTATCGCGAGCTGCGCGGAATGGGCTTTGCCGGTAATGCGCTGGTGCTCAACAATGGCGCTCTGGCTGAGCTGGGTTCGGGCAACACTGGCGAAGCGCTTAAGCTCGCGCGGCAAGCAATCGCGCTCGTGCCGGATGATCCGCAAGTGAAGGATACTCTAGGCTGGGTGCTGCTGAAAAGCGGCGGTGCCAATGGTGAAGCCTTGGCTTTGATCCAAAGCGCGCATCAGGCTCGTCCGACCGATCTGGAGATTCGCTGGCATTACGCTGTCGCGCTGGCGCGTAATGGTCGCAAAGCAGAAGCACGCCGGATCGCCTCGGCTATCCGTCAATACGCACGGGCCGAACAGCGCCAACTGATTGACGATTTGCTCGCCCAGCTCTGACGCGAATGCACATGTCTTGGTGTGTGGAGAATTTGGTACGCGGCCACCGATCCAGGCAGGGAGGGGTCATCAGGGTCTTGGACCAGTGACCGCGTACGATGCGACCCGAGTGGGGGGACAAGCTCGGGCTGACATTATGCAGTTCGCGCTCTTCAGCCGTGTGGTTACAGCGGTACGCAAAAATTTTTGTATTTTTTCCTGAATTCGTGCGGAGGCGTGGAGACGCGGGCCGCCGTAAGCTGTCTTTGTCGAAAGCCATTTGGGGAGAGAGGACTGGCTGGTCCCGCGTCTCATCTGCGCCTGCTGGACTTGTCGCCCCCGCAAGGGGGTGGGAGTGTTCCGCCGAGACCCGGGGAAGGCGCTGGGCGGGCGAGCGGGCTTCATCGCGCTGCTAGCTGGTGAGGGGTCACCGCAGAGCGCTCCGTGCGGGCTCGCTAGGCCCCGAGTGGGGCGACAAGCAGGCTGGTGATGGAACATTGGGGGAGAGACCATCACCCGATGCAGCGTCTTCGAAGAGCGGGAGAGGGAGCTCTTGCTGCGCTGCACAACCCATATGAAGTTTCATGCAATCGAACACAAATGCCAAAACTGCGAATGTCTTTGCGTTTTTTGCAACATATTTGATGCAGCTCATGCATGTCTGCGCAAAGCCTCCGCTGGCCCTCTGGACTTGCACTCGGACGCTGCTTAACGCCCGCACATGGACCCACATACACTCTCAGATTCGATCCTTATCGTCGATTTCGGCAGCCAGGTGACCCAGCTGATCGCGCGCCGGGTGCGTGAAGCCGGTGTCTACTCCGAAATCGCACCGTTCAGCATGGCCGAAGAGGCGTTTCGCCGGATGAAGCCAAAGGGCATCATCCTTTCCGGATCGCCGGCCAGTGTCCCCGATGAAGGGTCACCGCGCGCGCCGGAAGTGCTGTTTGAAGCGGGCGTGCCGATTCTTGGCATTTGTTATGGCCAGCAAGTGATGAGCCATCAGCTTGGCGGCGAAGTGCGCCCCGGCCATGAGACGGGTGAAGGCGGCGAATTTGGCCGCGCGTTCCTTACAGTCACCAAGTCCTGCGCCCTCTTCGATGGCCTTTGGGCCGAGGGCGAGCGCCATCAAGTATGGATGAGCCATGGCGACAAGGTCACCAAATTCGCGCCCGGTTTTGAGATTGTCGCCACATCAGACGGCGCGCCTTTCGCGGTGATCGCGGACGAAGGCCGCAAATTCTACGGAACGCAGTTCCATCCAGAAGTCGTCCACACGCCCGACGGCGGCAAACTGCTCGCCAATTTCGTCCACAAGGTCTGCGGGCTGGCGGGCGATTGGACCATGGCCGCCTATCGCGAGACCAAGGTCGCTGAAATCCGCGAGCAGGTTGGCGATGGTCGAGTAATTTGCGGCCTGTCGGGCGGTGTTGATAGCTCAGTCGCCGCGATCCTGATCCATGAAGCGATCGGCGACCAACTTACCTGCGTGTTCGTCGATCACGGGCTGCTGCGACTTAACGAGCGCGAGCAGGTCGAAAGCCTGTTCCGCGATCATTACAACATCCCGCTCGTCGTGGTGGATGCCGAGGAGCGCTTTATGGCTGGCCTCGAAGGCGTCACCGACCCGGAGAAGAAGCGCAAATTTATCGGCGGCGAGTTCATCGCCGTGTTCGAGGAAGAGGCCAACAAGCTCGGCGGGGCGGATTTCCTCGCTCAAGGCACGCTCTATCCGGACGTGATCGAGTCTGTCTCATTTACCGGCGGGCCATCGGTCACGATCAAATCGCATCATAATGTTGGCGGCCTGCCTGAGCGGATGAACATGGAACTGGTCGAGCCTTTGCGAGAATTGTTCAAGGATGAGGTGCGCGCGCTGGGACGTGAGCTTGGCCTCAACGAACAATTCGTCGGCCGCCATCCCTTCCCCGGCCCCGGTCTTGCGATCCGTATTCCAGGCGAGGTGACGACGGAGCGCTGCGACATCCTGCGCAAGGCAGATGCGATCTATCTCGAAGAGATCCGCAATGCCGGATTGTACGACGCGATCTGGCAGGCCTTTGCCGTTCTGCTCCCGGTCAAGACGGTTGGCGTGATGGGCGATCACCGCACTTACGATAGCGTGTGCGGCCTGCGCGCCGTGACCAGCACCGATGGCATGACCGCAGATGTCTATCCCTTCGATGCAGGCTTCCTGACCGGCTGCGCGACCCGCATCGTCAACGAAGTGCAGGGGATCAACAGGGTGGTCTATGACTACACCAGCAAGCCGCCCGGCACGATCGAGTGGGAGTAGGGCATTGCAACCTTTTGTGGCCGTCTTCGTAATCCTATACGATAGTCGTGTTTTTCTGATGGAGGTTCGCCCGTGACCAGATCGATTAATCTTCCGCTGATGGCCGTTGCAGCTGCCGCCGTCTCGGCCTGTTCGCAGGCGCCCGCCGAACCTGCTGCTGTTACAGAGGGCGCTTGGACGCTCGACGGAGCCGCATCGGAATTGTCCTACGTGACGATCAAGTCGGGCGAGATTGCCGAGCTGAATAGCTTTGAGACGCTATCGGGTTCCATCGCCGCAGACGGCGCGGCGACGATCGAAATTGATCTCGCCTCGGTCGAGACCGGGGTGGATATCCGCAATGAGCGAATGCGCGACATCTTCTTTGTCGTCGCTGACAATCCCAGCGCGACGGTGACCGCTCAGATTGATCCCGCAGCCTTTGAAAGCCTTGCCGTTGGCGCAAGCACGGACACAACTCTCGACGGCACGCTGTCCTTGAAGGGTGCGGAAATGCCATTCCAATCGGAGATCACCGTCACGCGCGTTGGCGCTGATCGCGTGCTCGCAGTGTCCGATGCGCCGGTGATCGTCGATGCCGCGCGGCTCGATCTGGTCGAGGGTCTGGGCCAATTGCAAGAGCTCGCCGGACTGCCTTCGATCACGCCGGTTGTCCCGGTGACTTTCGCGCTAACCTTCGAGCGCTAAGCGCTTTTGCCCACGATCTTCACTCACGCTGTTGTTCCGCTGGCGCTCGCAGCAGCGGCGGGGCGCGGGGTGATTTCGCCCAAGCTGGCTCTCGCCGGAGCGGTCTTTTCGATAGTGCCCGATGCCGACGTGATCGGGTTCAAGCTGGGCGTCGAGTATGCCGATGAATGGGGCCACAGGGGGGCGACGCATTCGCTCGCCTTTGCCGCAATGTGTGCAGCAGCGCTCGCGCTGGTCTGGAAAGAGGCGCGCAGCTTCACCGCCTTTGCTTTCCTGACTTTTGCGATGGCGAGCCACGGCCTGCTCGATACGCTGACGAGCGGAGGTTTGGGCGCGGCTTTGTGGTGGCCGTGGGATGATGCGCGGATATTTGCCCCGGTGACTCCGGTGCGCGTTTCGCCGATTGGCGCAGACTTCTTTTCTTGGCGCGGGGTCGAAACGCTGGTGTCGGAGCTGAAATGGATCTGGCTGCCGTGCATTGCGTTGGCGGTTGCCGGCTTTGGAGCGAGGCGTGCAGCTCGATCTCGGGTCTGATCCTCGAACGGATGTATTGCGCCGCTTGCAGGCTGGGCTGATCGAGCGCTTTGGTCGGATCGTCCGTCCGTCCGAGAAACGCCGGAGCCCCGAATGGGTGCTGGTGCACGGCGTGATCGGCGCGCAGACGAAGACCGCGGCGAGCAATGCCTCAACCGATGGCTTGTTCGAAGAGTTCGGCAACTGGGATGCGGTCGCGAAGGTTCGGCCCGAGGACTTGGAGGCGCGGCTTCAGCGCCAGACCTTTCCTAGCGTTGCGGCAAAGCGGCTATCTGATTGCCTAAACGCAATCATCCACGAACGCGGTTCGGTGGACCTGAGGCATCTTTCAAACCTGCCGACCGAAGACGCGATGGCATGGCTTGAGCAGCTTCCCGGTGTCGCGCGCAAGAACTCGGCAGGCGTGATGAATGCGAGCACGCTCAATCGCAAAGCAATGGTGATCGACGGCCATCATCGCAGGATCATGCAGCGCATGGGCATTGTCCCGGCGAAGGCTGACACGGCCAAGACCTATGATTTGCTGATGCCGATTGTGCCGGATGAATGGTCGGTCGAGGATATGGATGAGCACCACCTGCTCTTGAAGAAACTCGGTCAGACCCATTGCCGCCCTCGCAAAGCGCAGTGCGAGGGTTGCCCCGCGCGCGACGACTGCAAAATAGGAACCCAAAGCTCGCCCGCTCGCTGATGCGATATGCTCAGCGAGAACCAAGTCGAAACCGTTTACCGAAAGCTGTCCGAGGCAATGCCGGGGCGGACCAAGAACGCCAAGGGGCCGAAGGGTCAGCCTGATGCGTTTCGATCCTGCATCTCCTGCATGCTGTCCGCGCAGTCGCTTGATCGCAACACGGCTGCGGCGACCAAGGCCTTGTTCAAGCTCGCCAAGACTCCTGAAAAAATGCTCGCGCTCGACGACGCGGAGATAGCGCAGGCGATTAAACCGTGCGGGCTCTACAACAATAAGACCAAGAACATTCGCAAATTCTGCACCACGCTACTCGAAGAGCATGATGGCTTGGTGCCCGATACGCGCGAGGGGCTGATGAGCCTGCCTGGCATTGGCCGCAAATGTGCTGATATCGTGATGAGTTTCACCTTTGGCAAAGATGTGATCGCGGTCGATACGCATGTTCACCGCGTGTGCAATCGCATCGGGCTGACCGAAGCCAAGACGGCGGAGAAAACCGCTCAGCAGCTCGAAGAGCGCAGCCCGGACTGGACGCTCGCCGATGGGCATTTCTGGCTGATCCAGTTCGGCAAGAAAGTGTGCCGCGCGCGAATTCCCAAATGCGAAATCTGCGTGGTGAGCGATCTGTGCGAGACCGGGCCAATCGAGAAGGCGGCTGACTGACGCTACGGCGCGGCGCGTCAAGCAAAGCGACCCCAAAAACCACGCTTGCAAGTGCGGCGAACATGCGCTTGTTTCGCGCGCAACACGAAAACTTGAGGAGGAAACGCCCATGAAAACCGCCATCACCGAAATGTTCGGCATCCAGCATCCGATTATTCAGGGCGGCATGCATTATGTCGGGTTTGCCGAGATGGCAGCGGCGGTTTCCAATGCGGGCGGGCTCGGCATCATCACCGGTCTTACCCAAGGCACTCCCGAAAAGCTCGCCAATGAAATCGCGCGATGCAAGGACATGACCGACAAGCCATTTGGCGTGAATCTCACCATCCTGCCGACGCTGACTCCGCCGGATTATCCGGGCCTGTTAAAGGCCGTGATTGATGGCGGTGTGAAGGTAGTGGAGACCGCCGGGCGCAACCCGGTCGAGCTGCTCCCGCCGCTCAAGGATGCAGGGATCAAAGTGATCCACAAGTGCACCAGCGTGCGCCATTCGCTGAAAGCGCAAGAGATCGGCTGCGATGCTGTTTCGGTCGATGGCTTCGAATGCGGCGGCCACCCTGGCGAAGACGATATTCCGAACTTCATCCTGCTGCCGCGCGCTGCGGATGAGCTCGACATTCCGTTTGTCTCCAGCGGAGGCATGGCCGACGGGCGCAGCCTCGTCGCATCGCTCGCCATGGGTGCGGAAGGCATGAATATGGGCACGCGATTTATCGCCACCAAGGAAGCGCCGGTGCACGAGAACGTGAAGAAGGCGATCATCGAAGCCTCCGAACTCGACACGCGCCTCGTCATGCGCCCTCTGCGCAACACCGAACGAGTGCTGGCAAACGAAGCGGTTGAACGCTTGCTCGAAAAGGAAAAAGAGCTGGGGGATGCAATCACGATCCAGGACATCCTGCCAGAGGTGGCGGGCGTCTACCCATCGATCATGATGGAAGGCGAGATGGACAAGGGCGCGTGGAGCTGCGGCATGGTCGCCGGCCTCATCAACGACATACCGACCTGTCAGGAATTGATCGACGGCATCATGAAACAGGCTGAAGACATTGTCGATCGCATGAACAAGCAGATCGCAGCCGGGTGAGTCGCTGCGCGTCAGGGTGCGCTCGCTAAGGGCGCCCATACCTTAACAATCCGGATCTGCCCTTGAGGGCGGCGCAGCGCAGTCTTTCCTGCGAATTCTTAACGGCTGACCAAGTAGTCAGCCGAGTGATATTCCGGGAACCTTTCGCGTATTGATGATTTGTGGCCGGGCGAAATCGCGTCTGTCCCGTGGGATCGTAACACGAACAGCGCGCCGGTGGGGGTCGGAGCGCGGAAAGGGATGGGCCATGCAGGAATTTTTTGCATTGGAGACCATGATTTTGGCGCTTGCTGCGCCGTGCATGATAAGTTGGTTAGCCGGTGAGGTGCATGGCGCCAGACGCATGCAAAAGCTGATGGAAGCTGGTCAGCGGATCAGTCAGTCAGAACATGAACTGGCGATCATGCCGCACAGCATTTCCAAAGCCGAGAGTGCTGGTCGCCAGCAATGGGTTCGCGAAGCAACGACGCAATCAGCGGATACCAGAGATATCGTTATTGAGGGCGACACTCTTGATGATGAACTTGCTCGTGAAGATGCTCTTTGGCGCAAGCGCGAACTGGAAGCCATGTGGGCCGAGCGCGAGGCACAGGTAGAGGCTGAAGAGGCCGAGCAAAAGTTGCCCGGCGAGCGTACTGACCTCGAAGCTGCTTTGGATGCCTTCGCCCGGTCAACCCGTGGTTCGAAGCCGGACATACGCGCCTTTCGCGATGCGCTTGAGGAAGAATATTTACCCCCTCGCGCGCAAATGTCGGAGAAAGCAACGATGCCGCTTGTCCGAGCAGGCTGATCCAAGAGTAAGCCTTGCCTGCCTTGCCCCGAACTTACAGGCAGGCTGAAAGGAAACGGCGCGCGAGAGAAGCCCCTCGCGCGCCGTTTTCAATTCTACCTTACGGATGAAGAGTGGTCAGCTCTCAGCTTTGTTCGCGTCTTTCACCCGGGTGTAAGGCACGAAATCCTCAAAGAAGACCGCGCCGGTAAAGAAGCCGTTGAAACGGTCAACGGTCGTAATTTGGTCAAGGCGGCACAGACGCGAATCACCGTACTTGCGGATCACGAGAATATCGTCATCATCAATGCTGTCAGGATTGCGTGTGCGCTGCACGTAGATTGTATCGCCGCTGCCATAGACATAGGCGGTGTCATCGATTGTCTGTTGGCGCCGACCGTCAAAGCGGTTGATACAACGCACTGGCACCCCGGCCACACGGCCTTCGAGCAGCTTTTCGAGCTTTTTCTCGCCCTTGGTCATTTCCTTGGTTTCGGGTTCGTCGGCCATGGCGACCGGCGCTGCGACGAGCGCGAGGCCGGTTGCACCGGCAGCGGCGAGAGCGAGTGATTTAAGCGAGCGAACCATGAGGCAGTTCTCCTTTGGTAAGACCCTTCAAATGCACACTACGGGCGATGAAGTGAATAATCGCTGACTCAGCCGCTCATGCCGAACACGCGTTTAGCGATGGCCAGGATCGCCGCCTTCCGAAATATCGGGCAGGGTCGATTGATCGACGCCGTCGGCAGGCCCGCCCTTCAAGACAAAGCGCCGGTCGCAATAGCCGCAATCGACATATCCGTGCTCGTCAATCTCCAGATAGATGCGCGGATGGCCAAGCGCTGCGGGGCGATAGTTCTTGCCGCCACGAATATCGCTGGCGCCGTCACAGCTGACGCGGCGCGTTTCGACTAGCAGCACTTCGGGTGGAGCGATGTTCATGGCTTACGCCGATAATCGCGCAGCCACGCGAATTCAATCTCTGTTTGAACCGCTGCGCTCACTTGCGCACATCGCGCGCATCTCTATGGCGGAGCGCATGAGCACAGAGCCAGCAATCTCGATCCAGAGCCTTACGAAACGCTATGCCGCGCCCAAGGGTGCGAAGGGCGATGACGCTGAGGGTAAGCTGGCGTTGAACGATGTCAGCTTCGATGTGCCGCAAGGGTCGATCTTTGGCCTTCTCGGCCCCAATGGCGCGGGTAAATCGACGCTGATCAACATTCTTGCCGGGCTGGTCAACAAGACCGGCGGCACAGCCAATATCTGGGGCTTTGACATCGACCAGCAGCGCCGCAATGCGAGCCGCGCGATCGGGATCGTCCCGCAGGAGATCGTCTTCGATCCGTTCTTCACGCCTTATGAAGTGCTGGAAAACCAAGGCGGGTTTTACGGCATCGGCAAAGCCGACCGGCGCAGCGAAGAGCTGCTCGAAGCGGTGCGGCTGGCGGATAAGCGCGATGCCTATGCCCGGACGCTGTCGGGCGGGATGAAGCGCCGCTTGTTGGTTGCGAAGGCCATGGTGCATTCGCCGCCAATTCTCGTTCTGGATGAGCCGACGGCAGGCGTTGACGTCGAGCTGCGACGCCAGCTGTGGGAGCTCGTGACGCAGCTTAATAATGATGGCGTCACCGTGGTTCTGACCACGCATTATCTCGAAGAGGCCGAGGAGCTGTGCGACGAGATTGCGATCATCAATCACGGAGAGCTGATCGCGAAAAAACCGACGCGTGAGCTGATCGACATGGCGCGTGAAAAGATTGTCGCGGTCACGGTTGAAAATGATCTGACAGCCGCCCCTCAGCACGAAGCCTTCGCCAAGGTCGAACTGGCTGGCGAGCGCGGGGTCGAGGTGACCTATGACAAGGACAAGCTCAATGCAGGCCAAGTGCTCGCGATTTTGCAGGAGCAGGGACTGAAAATCGAAGATGTGACGACGCGCGAAGCGGACCTGGAAGATGTCTTCGTTTCGCTGACGGGGACCGGCAACTAAGCGAGGGGGAAAGAGATGCGCGCGATTTGGCTATTGGGCATTGCAATAGCGGGTTTGACTGCTTGCGGTTCCCTCGATGGGAATGCCGATGCAAATGCCTCGGCGCAAAACGCCGCACCTCAACATGACTTGCCGCGCGGCGAACAGCCTGCGGAGTGCCCCAGCGAAGGCGCAGCCTTGCAAGTGCTTGGATCAGGCGGACCGATCGCTGAAAATGACCGTGCAGGCACGAGCTATCTCCTATGGATAAACGGCGAAGCCAAGCTGCTGATCGATGCCGGACCGGGCGCATTTGTGCGCTTTGCCGAGGCGGGCGGGAAAGTCGCAACGCTCGATGCAATCGTCCTGACCCATCTCCATGGCGATCACGCGGGCGGACTGCCGGGCATTCTCAACACTGGCGGTTTCGAGGGCGGCACCGAGCCGCTGATGGTGGCTGGCCCTGACGGTGCCGAACGCTTCCCCGGCACTGGCGAGTTTTTGGATCGTCTGTTGAGCAAGCAAGGCGGCGCATTCGCGTATCTGGGCGGCTACGGCGATGGCAGCGAGGACAAACGCGAATTGCTTGTGACCGATGTGCCCACTGCTGGCGGCGAGGGCGCGCCGCTTGGCCTTGATGTCTCGAATGCCTTTTCGATCATCGCGCACCCCGTCAATCACGGGCCGGCTCCCGCGCTCGGCTATTCGGTTCAGGTTGGCGACGCGAGCTTCGTCATCACTGGCGATCAAAGCGGGTTTAGCGAGCGGTTCGCCAGCGATCTTGCTGGCGCAAAGCCGACCATCCTGTTTGCGCACCACGTCATCAATGGCGAGCAAGGCCAGCCGCGCGGCCTACACCGCACGCCTGCGCAGATTGGCGAGCTTGCCAGCGTGCTGGAGCCGGAGCGGGTGGTGCTGACGCATAATATGGAGCGCTCGTTAAGCCGGATCGACGACAGTCTGCGTGCGATTGGGGAGAGCTATTCCGGCACCGTTATGGTTGCCGACGATCTGGATTGCTTCGCTCTTTAGGACAGGCGGCGGGACCCCAGTTCATCGCCGCCATTGACGCTGCGCGTTGCGTTTGATTTCGGCACCGCACCTTCGACAATGACCGGTATAGCTTCGACCGTTCCAATGGACGCGAGTGGCCACTGGCCGGTGCAGACCTACCCAGCATAAAGCACGCAAAACCACGCTCATCAAACTTGCGCCCCCACCTTGCACGAATTGGATGATGTTATGCTGTTATTGTTTCATCCGCGGACCCATTCCCACCAAGATCGAAAAGGCTAAGAGCGGGCTATTGATTGAGCCAATTAAAATTGTGCAACGCGCCCGGCCAAGCGGTGCGATCTGAGCCAAGGCTTGCCCCTTCTTGCGTGCTTCGCCATGAGACTGCCATGACTGACGCAGCGCATTCCCCATACGACGTTATCATCATTGGCTCGGGCGCAGCCGGGCTGACAGCAGCTTTGGCGCTCGCCGAAACCAAGCGCGTGCTGGTGCTCGCCAAGGGAACGCTGACGGGCGGATCAACCGCTTGGGCGCAGGGCGGGATCGCCGCCGTGCTCGATGCGGGCGATACGTTTGAAAACCATGTGCGCGATACGATGGTCGCAGGCGCAGGCCTCAACGACCGCGAAACGGTTGAGTTCGTAATCGAGCGTGCGCCGGAGAGCATCGCTCGGCTGGTAGACCTCGGCGTGCCGTTCAACCAGGATTCGGGCGATTTGCACCTCACCCGCGAAGGCGGCCATTCGCACCGCCGGATCGTGCATGTGAACGATGCAACCGGTTGGGCGGTGCAAGAGGCTTTGCTCAACGCCGCAAACGCCAATCCCAATATTACCATGCTCGCAGGGCGCACGGCGATTGACTTCATCACCGATCGCCACCGCCAGACCTATTCCGGCGCAGGCCATGTCTGGGGCGTCTACGCGCTCAACGAGGAAACGGGCGAGGTCGAAAGCCATATCGCCCGCGCCACCGTTCTCGCAGCTGGCGGAGCGGGGCGCTGTTACCTGTTCTCGACCGCGCCGAGAGGTGCGACAGGTGATGGCATTGCGATGGCGTGGCGAGCGGGCGCGCGCGTCTCCAACATGGAGATGATGCAGTTCCACCCGACCTGCCTCTACAATCTGGAGGTCAAGAACTTCCTCATCACCGAGGCCGTGCGCGGCGAAGGCGGACACCTGCTTCACCCGGAAACCGGCCACCGCTTCATGGCGGATTACGATCCTGAGCGGATGGAGCTCGCCCCGCGCGATGTCGTCGCCCGCGCGATTGATGATCAGATCAAGCGCTATGGCCTCGACTACGTGCATCTCGATATCAGCCATCAGCCCGCCGATTTCGTGCGCGATCATTTTCCGACCATTGATGAAAAGCTTTCGGGCCTCGGCATCGATATGACCAAAGAGCCGATTCCGGTCGTGCCCGCGCAGCGTTACACCTGTGGCGGTGTAGTGGTGGACCTTGCCGCGCGCACCGATCTGCCCGGCCTGTGGGCGGCGGGCGAATGCACCGAAAGCGGCCTTCACGGCGCGAACCGGCTCGCGTCCAACTCGCTGCTCGAATGCTTTGTCTATGGCGAGGCGGCGGCGAGCGATATCCTCGCGCGTTGGGACGAACTGCCCGAACCGCCCGCGATCCGTGAATGGGACGCGACCCGCGTCTCTGATTCAGATGAGCAGGTTGTAATCAAGCAGAACTGGACCGAGATCCGCCGCTTCATGTGGAACTATGTCGGGATCGTGCGCACCACCAAGAGGTTGCAGCGCGCCGCCAACCGGATTGATCTGCTCAGCAAGGAGGTCGAGGATTACTACGGCAGCTTTGTCGTCACGACCGACCTTATTGAACTGCGCAATCTGCTGATGGCGGCGAAGCTGATCGTGAAAAGCGCGCTAGCGCGGCACGAAAGCCGCGGGCTGCACTACACGCTCGATTATCCCGAAATGGACGAGGTGCCGCAGGATACGGTGTTGGTGCCTTGAGCTTAATCCGTGCGTCAATAACGTTTGCAGCGTTGGCGACTGCTTGTTTGCCAATTGCCGCGCTTGCGACCCCGCCCGACGTCATCGACATTCGCGAAGAGCCTTTCGGGCTCAGCGAAACGCATCTGTTTGTGCTGCGCAGTTCGAGCGACAATCTCGGTCTTTATGAGAGCCTGCGATCCGAGACCTTCCTCGTGGCGATCAATGCCGAGACGGGTGAGGAAGAGCACTGGCTGATCGACCGCACGACCAGGTCCAGCCAATATAGCGACGATGGCGAGATGCTCGGCTATGCGGTCAAACGCGACGAGGGGTTCGACAGCATCAATCCCTTTGCGATCCTGAGTGAACGCAACGCCATGCCGTGGAGCGCGGTTTCGCAAACCGGCTGGTACGAAGTGAAGGCGGAGTTTGTGCGCGCGGCTCACGTTGGCTGGCGGGCGAGCTATCCCAGCGGGCAAGTTTTTGAAATCTCCGATGCGGCTATAACTCAGGCACTCGCCAAGCGACGCGTTTTCATGGCTGACAGCGTTGCCGATTATCCGCGCATGTCGATGATGAGCACGCGCCAATTGTTCGCCGAGCGAACTGTTCCGCTCGAAAGCTGCGCTCCAAGTGCAGTCTTCACGCATTATGCCTTGCGCAGGCCGGGTACGGAATTGCTGGTGCGGATGGATTGTTCGGACAGCGATGAGGTGGGTGTTACTTCAATTGCCGTGCGGATGACCGAAGTAGGCGGGCCCGATGTGTCTACAGACTAGCCGCTCGTCGAGCACCATTTGCAGTTTATCTGCTTCATGAGACGCCTTGGCGAAATTCCATGTCGCCGAGCGATCCTAGATTGGAATAATCCTACGTTCTGGCATTGTGCAACCAGATGCGAGGCTGCCCCCCTTTTTGAACAATAGCCCGCGTCTGATCGACCATAGATGCCGCTGCACGAGTGTTGGGACTGGTGCTCGCCGCATCCGGTTTGACGGTACCGATCATCCGATATCTTTGAAAGGATGATCCGATGAACACATTTGCAAAACTCACCTCCGGCGCAGCTTTGGCAGCCGCGCTCGTCCTGCCTCTCGCCACCCCGGTTGCGGCTGGCGAAAAATCTCAAGATCTGGTTGTGCGCCCTTCGAGCGCCATGGATGCATGGAAAGCGGAAGCCAACCGCGATCTCGACCGCACGCTCCAAACTCAGCCGCACTCGGGCAAATTTCAGATCGCCAGCGGGATCGTGCAAATCACTTTCACGCTGGGAGAGGACGTACCGAGCGGACAATATCAAGCTTCACAACAGCACGTCCAACTTCTGGGGCGAGCGGCTGGCGAGACGTGCCGTGCGCAAGCTCGACAATCTGGACGAGGTGCCGGTACGCAATCCCGCCAAGGCCAGGTTTATTGCGAACCTGATCTTCGCTGACGGCTATGCAAGCAAGGAAAAGCTGATGGCGGAGCTCGATAGAACAGAGGCCACTCGCCTCGCCTCGGCCAAGCCCGAAAGCCAGTATATCGCGCTGGGGATGTAGGCGCCGCCTACGGGGAGTCCCAGCACAAGCCGCGCTCGCCATTTGCTCCCCTGCAGATGGCGGGTTGCGGTGTGCGCTCGCTTGCGTCATTCATCGCGCTTGATCGCCGCGCCTGTGAGCGTGGCTGCGAATGCCAAGGAAAGAGCGCGAAACATGCCCACCGTCACAACACCCAACACCGGCCTCGAACTGTTTTACGACGAGCATGGCGATCCCTCGCATCCGCCGGTGCTGTTGGTGATGGGTCTGGGTGCGCAGATGACGCTCTGGCCGCAGGAGTTTGTCGAAGCGCTAGCGGGTAGGGGCTACCGCGTGATCCGCTTCGACAATCGCGACATCGGCCTCAGCCAAAAGTTCGATGGCGCGCGGGCTCCGGGCCTGAAATGGCAGGTGCTGCGCAAGGTCATCGGCTGGCCTGCAAAAGTGCCGTATACGCTCAAGGACATGGCCGATGATGGCGCCGGCGTGCTCGATGCGCTCGGCATTGAGCGGGCGCATGTTGTGGGCGCAAGCATGGGCGGCATGATCGCACAGCTGATGGCGATCCACCACAGCGACAGGCTTCACTCGCTCACTTCGATTTTTTCCACCACCGGCAATCCGAAACTGCCGCAGGCGGAAAAGCACGCGATTGAGGCGCTGACTGCCCCGATCCCCTCGATGGAGGAGGATGCCTTGCTCGAGCACGGGCTCAAGGTCATCAATGCGATTGGCTCACCCAGATATCGCCCAGATCCGGAGCGCGCGAAGGAACGCGTGCTCGTCGGGATTCGCCGCAGCGTCTATCCCGCTGGCCTGCCGCGCCAGCTCGCGGCGATCATCGACGATGGCGACCGCACCGGGCGGCTGGCCAAAGTAAAAACGCCAACGCTTGTTTTACACGGCGAAGATGATCCGCTGGTCAAACTCGACGGGGGCAAGGCGACCGCTGCCGCGATTCCCGGCGCAAGGCTGGTGACGATTCCCGGATGGGGTCACGATTTGCCAATGGAACTGGTCGATCCGATTGTCAGCGAGATTCACTCTCATGTCAGCGGCGTTGAAGCGAAAACGGTGGCAGCCGCGTAAGTTAAATCGCGGCTTTCCAGCGCGCACCTTGATTCAAAAATTGCGCAGCACGATTCGAAAGATTCACAAGCCGTTTTGACTCGTTTTGCCCGCAAAAATTTTTTCGCAGATTCATTTTAGGGCTTGCGCGATCCGCGACCCTAGGATTTCCCACGCGTCGCTGCGTTGCAGCAGCATAATACACCGGCTCAAAAAACCGAAACTTTCGTTAATTCGGTATTTACCCTCTTGCGTCTGATGCGTCTCTGATTCAGTATTTAGTGGTTCCTGACGCGGGGGCACCCACAAGACCTAGTTAATTCCGGGCGCAGACACCATATCTGCGAACAGGGGAAGAGTCGGTCTTTCAGCGGTGAAAAAGCGCCTAGGGACTGTGGGTAGCGGGGATAAGTAATCCGCGCAGGGGAGCCCATAAAATGCTAGGTGGGACCATCCCGCCGAGTCGAACACAGGTAGAACATCGCGCTGGCAAGGGTGGAGCGAGCGCACGGCAAAGACGGGGCTAAAAATATAATGGATTTTCGGAACGGAGATGACGCGGCCATGGGTCTCGATCAGCAGCAAGACACTGCCCTTGATGACAACCGCACTGAAGATGCGAAGCCGTCATCAGACACAAAAAAAGCGAAGCAGGCGATCAAAATGCAAGCAGACGATAGAGGGTCAGAAGAACTGGTCGCAGCCAAGGCCGGTGAAGCGCTCGCCAATGCTGTTGGCGAAGCGGCCAAAGCGGCTACCAAGACCGAAGAGAAGAAGGTCAATGATCGCCGTTTCGATGTGCAGATCGATGAAAGCCGCGATGCGAACCTGACCGAGTTCGGCAAGGAGACGCTGACCGATCGCTATCTGCTCCCCGGTGAAAAATATCAGGATCTGTTTGCGCGCGTCGCGGATGCCTATGCTGACGATGCCGAGCATGCGCAGCGTCTTTACGACTACATTTCGAACCTTTGGTTTATGCCGGCAACGCCAGTCCTCTCGAATGGCGGCACGTCGCGCGGCCTGCCGATCTCTTGCTACCTCAATTCGGTTTCCGACAGCCTCGATGGCATCGTCGGCACTTGGAACGAGAACGTATGGCTCGCGTCCAAAGGCGGCGGCATCGGCACCTATTGGGGCAATGTTCGCGGTATTGGCGAGCCGGTTGGCCTTAACGGCAAGACCAGCGGCATCATTCCATTCGTGCGCGTGATGGACTCGCTGACTCTGGCGATTTCGCAAGGTTCGCTGCGTCGTGGTTCGTACCGCATGCTATCTCGATGTCTCGCACCCCGAGATCGAAGAATTCCTCGAAATTCGTAAGCCATCGGGTGACTTCAACCGCAAGGCCTTGAACCTGCACCACGGCGTGCTGCTGACCGACGAGTTCATGGAAGCGGTCCGCAATGGCGACGAGTTTGAGCTGAAATCACCCAAGACCGGCGAAGTGCGCGGCAAGGTTGATGCGCGTTCGCTGTTCCAGAAGCTGGTCGAAACCCGCCTTGCAACGGGTGAGCCCTACATCGTGTTCAACGATACGGTGAACCGCATGATGCCAAAGCATCACCGCGATCTGGGCCTCAAGGTTTCGACCTCCAACCTATGCAGCGAAATCACCCTGCCGACCGGCATCGACCACCTGGGCAACGACCGCACGGCGGTGTGCTGCTTGTCTTCACTCAACCTTGAAAAGTGGGACGAGTGGAACGGTGACAAGCAGTTCATCGAAGATGTGATGCGCATGCTCGACAATGTGCTGCAGGATTACATCGACCGCGCGCCTGACGAGATGGCCCGCGCGAAATATTCCGCCGAGCGGGAACGTTCGGTTGGCCTGGGCGTGATGGGCTTCCACTCCTTCCTGCAGTCGAAGGGGCTGGGCTTTGAAAGCGCGATGGCGAAAGCGCTGAACCTCAAAATGTTCAAGCACATTCAGGCCAAGGCATCTGAAGCCAGCATGTTGCTCGCGCAAGAGCGCGGACCGTGCCCCGATGCCGCTGAAATGGGCGCGATGGAGCGCTTCAGCTGCAAGATGGCGATCGCGCCGACCGCGTCGATCTCGATCATTTGCGGCGGCACCAGCGCCTGCATCGAGCCGATCCCGGCCAACATCTACACGCACAAGACCCTGTCGGGCAGCTTCATCGTGAAGAACCCCTATCTGGAAGAAATCCTGCGCGAGAAATCGAAGGATTCGACCAATGTGTGGAACTCGATCCTTGAGCGTGGTGGCTCGGTCCAGCATCTCGACTTCCTGTCGGACGAAGAAAAGGCAGCGTTCAAGACCAGCTTTGAAATTGACCAGCGCTGGCTGCTCGAATTCGCGGCTGACCGCGCGCCTTACATTGATCAGGCGCAGTCGCTGAACCTGTTCATCCCGGTAGACGTCGATAAGTGGGACTTGATGATGCTGCACTTCCAGGCGTGGGAGAAAGGCATCAAGTCGCTCTACTATCTCCGCTCGAAATCGGTTCAGCGCGCAGGCTTTGCCGGCGGGGTCGAGGCGGACAATACCGCCGACGCTCCCGAGATCGAGCTGAAAGCCGAACTGGGCGAGCAGCAAACCGACTATGAGGAATGCCTCAGCTGTCAGTAAGTTGATGCGCAACGCAATCCGAATAGCCCCTGTAAGCGAAATGCTTGCGGGGGCTTTTCATTGCGCGAAAAGCATGGTTGATTGCGCAACGCTATGAAAGCACGCACAACTTCTCGTGTTCCGATCGACGCCACTGGCTCTTATCGCACGGGCCGTGGGATGCAGTGGGACATCAAACTCGCTGACCTGTCCGAAGGCGGTTGCCGCATTTTCGATCCGCGCGGACGGGTCGATGTCGGCGAATATCTGCGCGTCTATATCGCCGGGACCGGTCCGCATCTGGGCGAGGTTGCCTGGCGCCATGGCGATCACGCCGGCATAGCTTTTGCCCGGCCTTTGCCCGAGCGGGTATTTGCCTCGCTCGCCGCTGCGGATTGGAATGGCGCTGCCAGTGCTCTCAAGGAGACCGGCGGGACCATGCGCCGGTTCGTATGATCGCAAAAAGGGGGCAAACATGACATTAGAGATCGCCATCCCGCTGTTCTTCCTGATCGTTGCGACCGGCGAATTGTTCGTGTTTCGCATGCTTCGCGACAATGGCACGATCGCTCCGGCAGCGGCCAACACCATGATGATCGCCTCGTTCTCGCTTCCGATCATTTCCTATGTCATACTCGCCTTTATCGTGCCGGATGTCGGCGCGACGGAGGTGTTTTGAGATATGGCAGCGGAATATTGGATCGGCATTGGCGGCACGCTGTTCGCGCTGGCATTCATCTTCAATGGCTGGCGTGCGAGCCGCGGTGATGCATCGGGCCACGCCGCCAATGCAGGCCGATTGCACATCGTTATCGCCCTGATATTCCTGCCATTCCTGTGGGTCGCCGTGATCGCTGCGGCACAGTAAGACCGTCGAAAAATCTCTCAAACGCGATGCTCGCCAACAGTTGAGTTAACGCGCTTGCGCCCCGTATTTTTACGTGCCAACGCTCTCGCACCGGCGATCGGGCTCAGTGTCCGCGCCGGTTTTTCAATTAGGATGGGGTTATCACAATGAAGAAGTTTACTCTGGTTGCTGCGGCTAGCAGCGCTCTGCTTTTGGCTGCATGTGGCGGCGGCGCTGAAGAAGCGACGACCGAAGAAGTCGCTGCAACCACCGAAGAAGCAACCGAAGCGGCTTGCGACCAGGAAGGCATGATGGCCAAGGCGGAAGAACTCGCCACCAAGATGCAAGGCATGGCCAGCGATCCGGCAGCGATGCAGGAAATGGCTGCCAAGCTGACCGAGATTCAGGAAAAAGTCACCGCTGGCACAGCCGACGGCAGCTACTCGATCGCAGACGCATGCGCTGCTTATGACGAGCTGCTTGCCAGCTAAGCCTTTGCCGTGACCCTAACCGGGTCGGCGGACGAAACACGGTGAAGCCCCGGTGCCTTTTGCGGCGCTGGGGTTTTGTCATTTTTGATGTCTTTTGGGATGACCAATGCGGCGTGCTATCATCTCATTTGCGCGCGGCTCATCTTTGTATGTTGAGCCCCATGCAAGGGTGGTCCGATCACGCTCCATCCGACTCAAATTTTGCACGGTTTATCCCCGCCGAATCATACACTCTTGCCTGTCGCATCGTAGTTTGATTCCCTATATAGGTTAGCCAACACGCGAATAAGGAAACACAACATGTCGTTGCTCGAAGCCAGAAAGACCTACAAGCCCTTCGAATATCCGTGGGCCTATGATTTCTGGAAACGCCAGCAACAGATCCACTGGATGCCAGAGGAAGTGCCTTTGGGTGAGGATTGCCGCGACTGGGCGCAAAAAATCACCGAGCATGAGCGTAATCTGCTCACGCAAATCTTCCGCTTCTTCACCCAGGCCGATGTCGAAGTGCAGGATTGCTATCACGACAAATATGGCCGCGTGTTCAAGCCGACCGAGATCAAGATGATGCTCACCGCGTTTTCCAATATGGAGACGGTGCACATCGCGGCCTACAGCCACCTGCTCGACACGATCGGCATGCCCGAAAGCGAATACAGCGCCTTCCTGGAATATGAGGAAATGGCCGACAAGCACGATTACATGCAGCAATTCAGCGTCGACAATGACGAGGATATTGCCCGCACGCTCGCCATGTTCGGCGGCTTTACCGAAGGGCTACAGCTGTTCGCGAGCTTCGCCATGCTGATGAACTTCCCGCGCTTCAACAAGATGAAGGGCATGGGCCAGATCGTCAGCTGGTCGGTGCGCGATGAGAGCCTGCATTGCGAAGGCATCATCAAGATGTTCCACACCTTCTGTGAGGAACGCGACTGCCTGACCAAAGCGGTGAAGGAAGATATCATCGATATCTGCCAGAAGACCGTGCGGCTGGAAGACGCCTTTATCGATCTCGCCTTCGAGATGGGCCCGGTTAACGGGATGACGGCGAAGGAAATCAAGAAGTACATTCGTTACATCGCCGATTGGCGCCTCAACCAGCTGGGCCTGCAGCCGATCTATATGGTCGATGAGCACCCGCTGCCGTGGCTCGCGCCGCTGCTCAACGGGGTCGAGCACGCGAACTTCTTTGAAACCCGCGCGACCGAGTATTCGAAAGGCGCGACGACCGGCAATTGGAACGATGTCTGGTCGAGCTTTGACAAGCGCCAAAAGGCGAAGGCGGTCAACGAAGACGAAGCGGTCGACGGCGGCCCGGATATGTTCGGTGAAAGCGCGGTTGAGGCTGCGGAGTAGGGGGCATCGACGCTTGAAAAAGATGTTTGGCTAACTGATGTCACAAGTTTCTGTCGGTCGGGTTTTTGTTCCGGGTGGTATGCCCGATCTGACCTATGTCCCAAGAACTGAACGCCACTTAGAGGCTTCTCTTGCTGAGGTTCAGGACAACCTTTGCAAGCTTGTTGTCGTGACTGGTGCGACCAAGACAGGCAAGACCGTTTTGGTCAAGAAAGTATTGGAGGGGCAGGCAGGCGCGGTCTGGCTTGACGGCGGGAACATTCAATCCTTGGACGGTTTTTTAGACGACTGTCTACACAATCTCGGTGTAGATCTCGTCACCGAGCGGGAAGACACGCAGTCACACGGAACCACCGGCAAGAGTGGCGGAAATATTGGAGGGAAGCTCTTCGGCTTGGGCGCTGAAGCTAGCGCGGAGATTGGCGATTCGTACCGATCAGACGAAACGAATCCTTGTTAAGCCTTCCGGAACGAAACAGAGTCTTGTTCTTGATGCTCTAATGCAGACGCAAACCGTTCTGGTGATAGATGATTTTCACTACATAGAAAGAAATTTGCAAGGGCAGCTAGTGCGCGCTTTGAAAGGGCGCATTTTTGATGGGCTACCGGTCGTTTTGATTGCAATACCTCACCGGCGCTATGACGCAGTGCGCGTCGAGCGCGAAATGAATGGCCGAATTCATGGCATAAACGTTCCTGATTGGTCGGTCGAAGAGCTCAAGCAAATCGCATCAACAGGTTTTCCATTGCTTGACGTCGGCGTCTCGGACTCACTTACGGATCGGTTGGCTGAGGAAGCCTACGGAAGTCCCCATTTGATGCAGGAGTTCTGTCGGCTTCTTGCGAAAAATGCCGTTCGAGAAGGAATTGATGCCGATCAGGCATTCTCGGAGGATTTATTCAGACGGATCGCCACCGATACTGGAAAGGTGATTTTCGATAAGCTCGCATCTGGACCTCGCCAACGGTCTGATAGAAAGGCTAGGAGGCTTGTCGCGGGTGGGCGGGCAGACATCTATCGGGTTGTTTTGATGGCGCTTTCGAGGTTGGAACCTGGTATGCGTCGCGTTGACTATGAATCGTTGAGAGCTTCGCTTCGTGACGTCGTTGAACAAGAGGATATGCCTCAGGCAAACGAGGTAACGCGAGTTCTTGAAAAAATGGCTGAAATTGCCTCGAAGGAGGAAATGTCAGTAAAGGTGCTAGACTGGGACCGAGACGAGCAAGTGCTTCATGTCACTGATCCATTCTTCGCCTTCTTTCTGAAGTGGGCAAAAAACTACGTGGACGATTTAGCGCCGCCAGAGTGAGCTGTGGTGAGCGTCACCTCGCCTTTGATCCCGTCGCCCTACACTTGATGTAGGCCTAGGCTACCTTCTGTCCGACCTAGCCAATAGAAAGCCTTATTCTGGATCGGGGTCCGGGATGACGAAGACTTTCAGCGGGACCGCCGAGCGATCTCCCCCCACTCACAACAAAACCCCCGGCAGGCCCATCGCCACGAGCGTGACAACAGACCCGCCGGGGGCGAGAGGCTCCGGCAGAGTTCGAGCCGAGGGCCGTCGGGCTTGGCAACAACCTGCCAGTCATCCCGGTAGAGAATCTGGCCGGGATTGCGCGACTTGATCCGGTCGATCCGCACTCCGCAATCCTCGATCAAGCTGGCGAGGATATAGCCATGGCGCAGGACTTCGCCCGCGCCATCGCGGAACCAGCAGACCCCGTCGCTCCACCAGCGCCCCTTGGACTTAACGCCAAGGCGGCTTGGTGCGGGCAAGTTGGCGTTGAACCAATCCAGCTCGCGGCGGATGCCGATCAGGGCCGGGGTCAATTCGCCGCGCTGCCACCACAGATCATAGGCCGGGCCGAACAGACCCGGAGCGACGTTGGACCGCGTCACGGTGTAGCCTCCGGGCCTTGCCGGAGCGATGAAGCGCAAATACATTTTGCCTGTCCTTCAGGAATGGGCGCGGCGGCGCCCTCCCGATGGATCAGGCGCGCGGCGCGGATGAGAAAAGGGTGATGAGCGTCAGCGCGCGTTTCGCGCCAATAGTCTCGGGTCTGCCCGGGGGCAGCAATGTCGTAAACATACTCTGCCTCCTTAAGGCTCTTCGCAGCGGGCCGATCCCGGTGCGGGAGCGCGCCTCTAATACGGTGGAATGCAACGCGCAAGAGGGCATGCTCAATCTCCCCTCCTGGAACCCATCACCCATCCGCTTCGTTGATCCAGCAACACACAGGAGCGAACATATGAAAACCCGCACCCCAATCACCCGCCTGCCCGTCATCGCTGCCCTTGGCGCATCGCTCGCGCTCGCGGCGTGCTCCGGCGAAGCCGAAACCGGCGCGACGACCGAAGATGGCGAAAGCCTCGGCGAAATCGACGAAGCGATGATTGCCGACAACCCCGATGCCGTCAGCGGCGAGCAGATCGAAGAGGCCGTGCCCGGCGTTGAAGAGGCTGCCCCCGAAGGCGAAACCCCCAACACCGCAGACCTTGGCGAACAGGAAAACCTCGAAGTCACCGACGACGCCGACGGTTATGAGTAACGCAGGGCGAGTCTTGTTTTGCGCACGCTATCCAGCGTGCGACATCCTCGCTCCTTATCAGTCGCTGCGGGCGCCCGTGCGGGCTTGCGGACCCTTCGGGTCCGTGCTCCGCGACCCTTTATAAGAACTGTGTGCGCGTAGCCTTTAGACGGCTCCGAGCAGCACCTTCGAATAGACTTTGTGAAACGGCATGAACGCGCGGACGATCGCGCGATCCGGTCTAGCCGACCCAGCTTCCAAATAAGAGGCGCGTTTTGCTGTCGCTTATCGGCACGACCGAGAGCCAGCTCGCCGTTGCGCCCTGAAAATCGCGCAGGAGTATCTCGGTGGGAGAGCGCGAGACAATTGTCCACGCAGCAAATTCATCGATTTCGCCGCGCGCGAGCCGAGCCGCATCCTCGCTGCTTGCTCCGCGCCGGATCAGGCCCAGCGCCAATCGCTCGGGCCGGAACGCCCAGCTGCAATAGAACCGCTCGATAAAGTTCGGCAAACTGACCTCGCCCGCCACTTCGCGCGCAAAGCAATCGCGATAGTCGCTTTCGACCCCGAATTCCGCGAGCATGCTGCCCGCTGGCACATCGACTGGTTTCACGTCGCTCATATCAAGAGCTCCTTTGCGTGAGATCTATGCAACCTAGGCCGGTTGCATGCCCACGACCAACGCATTCCACACACCATGTGTTGCGCCCTCTTTCTCCTTGATCGGCTTACGACGCTGTGTATTATTCGCGTAATACACCATCGAAGGACACCTTCCCCATGTTCGCACCTCTCGCGCTATTGCTCGCTCAACCCGCCATTGCTGAAAACCCGGTGCCAATCCCGCCGCTCGAAGAGGCGCAAAAGCAGATTATCGCAAACGATGCGGCTTTGTTTTGGGCGGCGTTTGAGGGATGCGATCCGCAGGCGCTCGAGCCGCTGCTGACCGAGGATTTTCGCATGCTGCACGATCTCGGCGGATTGGCGTTAGACGGGCGCGAGGCGTTTATCGCCAGCATGGAAGAGCAGTGCGCAGCCCGCGGACCCGGCGGACAATATGAAGGGTACAAGAACCGCCGCCTATCCGTGCCGGGCAGCCGCACAGTGACGCCCTTGGGCGAGTGGGGCGTGCTGGAGCGCGGGATGCACACGTTCCATGAATGGCGCGGCGAGGAGCGCGGCTGGGAGCAGACCGGCGGCGCGCGCTACATCCATGTGTGGCAATGGATGCCGGACGAGGGTCGCTTTCGCCTGGACGAAAGCCTGAGCGTGGATCACGGCGCGGCAGTCGCCTATCCGCCCGGTCAGGATTGATTGCTGGCGCGGCGCAGCTCAATCCACAAAACGAAGCGAAAGCTGGCCCCTTTGACCCACATCAAAGCGCGCCTCGCAGTTCGCTCTAATGTCCCTCCATCACCCAAGAGAAGGAAGGGGCAATTCATGTCACAACACACACCCAACGAGCTGACCGAAATCTTCAAGCGCGACCGCGATCTGCTCACCCAGCTAAAGCGCGATGATGCGCATTTTGCGCGGCTTGCGCGGCAGTATCACACGGTCAATCGCGAAGTGCACCGGATCGAGGCGGAGACCGAAGCGGCCTCGGACGAGCGGTATGAAACGCTCAAGAAGCAGCGCCTTGCTCTGCTCGATGAGATTACGGGGATTGTGACCAGTCAGCGCGCGGCGGCCTGATCCGCATTGCGCTGGCCCGAGAGGCACGCGCGGTGAGCGGTCGGGCTGATCTCGCGTGCGTCTCAGCCGTCCACCTGTCGCGCGGCTCCATGCGCACTGTTAGGCTCCGCAATCGCAGCATTTGAGGAGTGGAACATGACTAAGACGCGGATCCTGATCCTGGCAATCGCGGCGCTGGCCCTGGCGGCCTGCGGCGGCGACACAGAGGATCGCAGCTATGACACGGACGTCGTCGACGAAGGCGGCGGGGAGTTGATCGTGAGCGAACCCGATCCCGATGCGGTGCCGGTTGACCTGCCCGAAACTCCGATGACGAATGTGCCGCCTGAAGGCTCCGCCGAAGCGGACTTGGCCATTCCTGACGAGGTCAAGGAGCAGGTCCAAGAGGGCGAACCGGTCGAACCAACCGAATAGGCTTGGTTTAGGGCGCTAGTCCCAGCCCCATGCGGGCGGGGGTGCCTCAACCTCTCGCGATAGGTCGAATTCGACGCGGAAGAAGCGATCCTCGGGCGCGCCGGCATCTTTTGTGCGTTGCAGCTGGTACACAAACGCGCCTTCCGGCGTGCCCTTTGGCGCGACTTCGACTGTCCAGACATTGGTGACCGATTCATTAAGCCCCTCGCGCTCGAACAGCGCGATGCTCTCAACATCGACCGGGAAAGCCTGCGCGCTCATTGAGCCTTCGTCCGCCGTATCGCCGCCATACATGGTGACCGCATCGCTCTCCCCATCCTTGTGGCGGTGATCGTGCTTGAGCCGCAATCCGCCCGCTTCGTTGCGGGTGATGAGCCAGGTACGCGAGCGGTCCCACTCGCCATCTTCGCCTTGCACGTGGAAGGGAATTGCGATCCGCTCATCTGAGCATTCGCGCACATGCATGAGCATGTCTCGTCCGGCGAAATCGGCATCGGCGGCGTCATCGCTCACCAGCTTTCCGGCATAGGCGCTGCCGCAATGCGTCGACAGCGCATCCCAGAATGCGCTTTGCGGGTCGCGCACGGCATCTGGTGTCGGATCAGAATTGAGGTTCGGCGCTTCGCAGGCGGTTAGCGAGAGGGCTAGCGCTAGAGTCATTGTGCGTGTCATGCTGCTTCGTATCAGCGCCGCGCGGCGCTGGCTATTGCCGTTCTGCGCGGCGCTTGGCACAGTCGCGGTCAAAGCAGGAGGACAGCCCATGACAACCCATTCAACATTCGCAGCGATTGTGCTTTCGATTGGCCTCGTAAGTATGCCACTCACACCCGCATTGGCCGACGACCACACCGGCGGGGACGAGGTCGAGATCACCAATCAGATGACCTTCCCCACCGATGCGGAGTGGAAGCACAGCTTTGACGCTTACAAAGGACAAGCGGGCGAAGTGAATGCGGCTCTGCGCCGTGCGCTTGCCTTCTCCAAGGCAATGGAGGCCGAGGGCGTTTCGCCTGACCGGGTAAAGATCGGTATCGTGGTGCACGGCCCATCGGTGTTCGATGTCGCGCGCGATGATCGCTATGGTGAGAAGTATTACGGGCTCGACAATCCCAACGCGGAAGTGGTGGCCGAGCTGGTCGAACGCGGGGCGGAAATCTGGGTCTGCGGCGTCGCGGCGAAGTATCACAAGGTCGGCAATGTGCACCTGCTCGACGGGGTGAAGATGGCACCAAGCGGAACAGTCGCGCATGCAGAGTTGCAACGGCGCGGATTTGGTATCAACGCCTATTGATAGAGGACTAAAAGGGGGGGCATGATGAAATTGGGATCGGCAAAGCGGCTCATGGGCCGCGTGAGCGGGCTACCTATTGCCGCAGCGATACTGGTGAGCGGGTGCTCGACCACCGGACAATCGGGAGAGACCGCTTCGGCATCCGACGCAGATATGTCTGCGATTTTGACGCAGATGATGGCGGGGGAATCGCAGATGCAGGGCGAGGAGTTGGACGCGCGCGTGCAAGAGGCTTCGGCGTCGCCTTTGGGTAGCGCGGAAAACCCTGTGCGTGCGCATATGCCGCCCGGCCAGCGCGCCTATCTCTCGCGGCTGCGCTGCGCTGACCTATCCCGCCCGGAGTTCTACCGAGCGGGCAGCGCGGGCATGTCGCCCTATGGCAATATCGTCGATGTCTACATCGTGACTTGCGCTGACAGCGAGCCTGCAAAGAGCGAAATTTACATCGACATGTACCACCGGGGCTATGTCGAGGAAGAGGCCGTACCAGGCTTTGGCATTGTTGGCGGCAAGACGGCTGGGCCAGCGCAATGACCCGAGCCGTTTACCGGGTGCACGCTTAAAAGGCGAGCGTTTCAGGGTCTGGCATAGGCTCGCGGCGCTGCGCCTTAAGAAGGCTCATCACGCTGCGAACGCCGACCCAAACGGCGGTTGCGAGCAGAATGGGAATTCCGATCAGCACGAAAGTGAGGATCGTGCCGATGATCGACACAACAAAGCCGATCCAGAAGGTGCGAATAAGATATGTGTAGTGCGAAGCCATCCATGGCTCTTGATCTTCGCCACTCCAGACATGTGCGAGCACAATGCCGACCAGTCCAGTGATTCCGGTTACGAAGCTGGCAAGATAGAGCAGGCTGATGACAGTCGTACCGGTTAGCGTCGAAGCCTTGGCCAGACTGAACAGGCTGGCGGTTGCCAGAACTCAGGTCGGTTTGGTTGGTAGTTTGTTTGTCGTCCATCGCTCGATCCCCTTCAGCGCGTATACGGGAAGTGTAACGCTCTGTGCATTTGATGCAACTTAGCTTTCCAGCAGGCTTACTCACACCAATCGCGAGCGCTAAAGCCCCAGCCGCTTTCCGCGCCCAGATCGGCCTCGATCATGCGGTCGGCCAGATATTCGTAGCGACCTCCGGATAGCGGGCGGCGCAGCGCGCGCAGCTCACGCCCGTATTGATCATAGGGTGGATCATCCGCCCCGCTCCACTCGATCCCGCCATGCGACATCCAGCTGTGCAGGGCATCGCGCGCCCGGATCGCCTGGGCGCTTTCAGCCTCGCACGCGCCCTTCAGCTCCGGCGCGTCAAAGCCAGTTATGCGAATGCGGCGGGCGTTGTCGCCAAATCCGATGGCGAGCGTATCGCCATCAATCACGCAGCCTTGAGTTGGCCTGCTGGAGCGCTCCCCGCAAACGCCAAAGCTCCGCTCGATAGGGGTCCAATCGTCGGGGTTAGGGGCCATGATCGACCGGAAACCGAACCACCACACCGCCATCACGGCCAAAGCGAACAGCGGCACGCGCCACATGAACAGCCATCGGGATAGCCCGCTGCGCTTGCGGTTCGGACGGCGACGCTTGAACATCGCCCCATTCTAGCAGGGCAAGGCGAGCTTGCTAGGCCTGCATGCTCACGTTCCTATCAGGATCGATCATCCTTGCGACGATCTTTGCCAGAGCGCCGGTCCCCTTTGCGGCGATCATCACCGTCGAACGGTTGGTCCTTTTCACGTCGATCACCCGAACGACGGCCATCTGCTGCCTTGTCTGGTTTGGTATCTGTCATGATTTGTGCCCTTCCAGTCCCCCGCTTGGGAGCATCAAACTCGTGCGTTATAGCACAGTGAGCCGCGGCTGCGATGTAAACTTCTGCATCCTCGGCGCTAAAAGAAAAGGCCGCCAGAAGCGTGTGCTCCCGACGGCCTTCAAAGCTGATGATCTGCTTAGCCGATCAGGCCTTTTTTTCCTCGAGCGAACCATTGCCGTTTGGCGTTTCGATAGTCTCGCAAGTGCCGGCATCGACATAGGTCCAGGCGTTGCCCTGATAGTCTTCGGTGCTGGTGCCGGCACAGCTGGTGCCTGGTCCGGCTGCACAATCATTCTCGCCAGCGAGTGAGACGCCGTAGCATTTCTCTTTCTCGCCGCCGCCTGCTGCTGCGAGTGCTTCTGATTCGGTGCCGCCCGCGCTTTCAGACGCGCCGCCCGAACACGCTGCCGCAAGACCTGCAGCAACAGCGAGAGTGAGTGAGCCTTTGATACCAGTGGTGTTCATATTGTCCTCCAATAAATCCGTTTCGTGGCAGCCAATGCATGCGCCACACATACGACGATTCGCTCCGGCCAAGTAAAAGGTTACGCGTGGATGAATTATTTTGGCAAGACTGCACAATTTGCATCATAACGGCTCATCACTCCTACGATGCTTCCCACCGGCTCGCTATGCCGCTAAGCGCTCGCTTTGCAGAACGCGATCAGAGAAGAACCCTGCCATGACTGCTCCTCCCAGCAATTCAAATCGCACGCATGATCTCGCCAAGGCCGAAGTCCTGATCGAGGCGCTGCCCTATTTTCAGCGCTATGCCGGGCGCACCTTCGTGGTGAAATATGGCGGGCATGCAATGGGCAACCCCCAGGCCGCGCGCGACTTTGCCGAAGATATTGTGCTGTTGAAAGCGGTTGGGATCAATCCGGTCGTGGTCCACGGGGGCGGCCCGCAAATCGGTGAGATGCTGGAAAAGCTCGGGGTGGAAAGCACATTCGTCGATGGCCTGCGCGTCACCGACGAAGCCACGGCCAAGGTCGCCGAGATGGTGCTGTCGGGTGCGATCAACAAACAATTGGTCGGCTGGATAAGCGAAGCGGGCGGCAAGGCGATCGGTATTTCGGGCAAAGATGGCGGGCTGGTGCGCGCGCGCAAGGTGGAGCGCACCACGCGCGATCCGGAAAGTCTGATTGAGCAAGCCCTGGACCTCGGCTTTGTCGGCGAACCGGCAGAGGTCGACACCAATGTGATCGACACGGCGGTCGCTGCGGGGATGATCCCGATCATCGCGCCGATCGCAGCGGGTGACGATGGCGCGACCTACAATATCAACGCCGACACGATGGCGGGCGCGATTGCCGCGGCATTGGGCGCGGCCCGGCTGTTCCTGCTGACCGATGTGGCGGGAGTGCTTGATGCCGACGGAGAGCTGCTCAGCGATTTAAGCCCTGCCGACATCGGCAAATTGCGCGAGAGCGGCGTGATCAAAGGCGGCATGGTGCCGAAGCTTGAAACCTGCGTCACGGCGGTGGAATCCGGCTGCGAGGCGGCGGTAGTGCTCGACGGGCGGGTGGCGCATGCGATGCTGCTCGAATTCTTCACAGCGCGCGGGGCAGGAACGCTGGTGCGGGCTGGGGCGTAGTGTTAGGACTGGAACGAGGCGTGTTACTCGTATAACACGGCAAACGGGACGGTAATCGCGGTGCTCGATTGGCGCTGCTAACCAATGGAATAGAAATACAATGAACGGACTTTTCGCGCTGCAACAGATCATAGGCCTGCTCGTGCAGGTGCTGGTCATGCTGATCATCATTCAGTTCGTGATCGGACTGCTTTTCGCTTTCAACGTGGTCAGCCCTTCGAACCAGTTCCTCACCGCGCTTTACAGCTCGATCAATAAGCTGCTCGATCCAGTGCTGCGCCCGATCAGGCGCTTTATGCCCGATACCGGCATGGTCGATTTCTCGCCGCTCGTGCTGATCCTGCTGCTGCAGATCGTGATGATTGTCATCGGAAGCATCGGATAAGCCAGCATGACCGCATCACGGATTGACGGAAAGGCGTTTGCCGCAAGGCTGCGAGAGCGCGTGGGTGAGGCGGCGCTTGGCTTTGCGGGTAAGGCCGGACGCAAGCCGGGCCTCGCGGTGGTGCTCGTTGGCGAAGACCCGGCCAGCAATGTCTATGTCCGTTCCAAAGGCAAGGCGACCGTCGCCGCCAATATGGAGAGCTTTGAGTATCGCTTGCCCGCTGACACCAGCGAGGCGGATCTGCTCGCACTCGTCGATCAGCTCAACAAAGATAACGCGGTCGATGGCATTCTCGTGCAATTGCCGCTGCCCGATCATCTGGACGAGCAATCGATCATCGCTTCGATCAGCCCGGATAAGGACGTCGATGGCTTTCACGTCATCAATGCCGGGCGCCTGAGCGTCGGGCAAAGCGGGTTTGTACCGTGCACGCCGCTTGGCTGTATGATGCTCCTGACCGACAGGCTGGGCGATCTGTCCGGTCTCGAAGCGGTCGTCATCGGACGGTCCAACATTGTAGGTAAACCGATGGCGCAATTGCTGCTCGATGCGAACGCGACCGTCACCATCGCGCACAGCCGTACCAAGGATCTCGCCAGCGTCGTTAAGCGCGCGGACATCGTGGTTGCCGCAGTTGGTCGGCCAGAGATGATCGGCAAGGACTGGCTGAAGGAAGGGGCGACCGTGATCGATGTAGGAATCAACCGCCTGCCGCCTGAACCGGGAGCGGACAAAGGAAAGCTAGTAGGCGATGTTGCGTTTGACGAAGCGAGCGAAGTCGCGGGCGCGATCACCCCTGTTCCCGGCGGCGTTGGTCCGATGACCATCGCGGTCCTGCTGCGCAACACACTGGTGGCGGCGTATCGCAACGCCGGTCTTGCCGCGCCGGAGGGGCTGTGAGGCTCGCCGCGATCGTTATTCTGGCAGGCGCTCTATCAGCGTGCGCTGCTCCGCAACGTGGTCCCTCGAACGATGTTATCGCGCGGGTACTGAAAGGTGCTCCGGGCGAAGCGCAGCCGAGTGTCATCGTCGCCAAAGAAATCGCTTTTTCGCGCACAGGCAAGGAACGCGGCCTGGCGGTTTCGATGCCCACTTTCGCCGCGCCCGGCGCACAGATTCATGTCGGCAATACCGTGATAGACGTCGACGGCTACGATTCCTTTTTCCGCGATCCGGCTGATGCTCCCGAAAAGGGCACGCGCAGCGTCTGGATGAGCTGCGATGGCGGTACGGCGGTCACGCAAGGGCGCTTTCGTGACAAGGATGACATCGTCGGTGATTATGTCATGGTGTGGGAGCGGCAGCCCGATCTCGACTATCGCTTCACTTTCTTGATGGCGGCGCCAGATAATCCGCAACCTCCCCCGCCCGAGGTTCCGGGCGAAAACGAGATCGTCGTTAGGGCGCTCGACGCGGTAAATGCAGACGTCGCCGACTGTGCGCGTCGCGGTGAGACTTTGCCGTCTCCTCCGGTTGCGCTGACTGTTCCGAATATCACCGAGGGTGGCGGGGTGTCGAAAGACCGCACCCTGACTTGGCGCTGGATTCAACAGGGCACAGGGCCTCGGCAGTTTTACGTCGACTATATCAGCAATGGCGCATGGAAGACGGCATATGACGAGTCTTTCGAGACGACGCTCGAGACGAGCGACTAGTCGCCATGCTTCCCGAGCTGTTCGTTTCTGCCTTTATCACTCTGTTCGTCGTGATCGATCCGCCCGGATGCGCACCGATCTATGCCGGCCTCACCAAAGGCGCGAGCCCCGCCCAGGCCCGCAATATGGCCTTGCGGGCGAGCGCGATTGCGTACCGTGATCCTCGTGATCTTTGCATTGTTTGGCGAGGGGCTGCTCGCCGCGCTTCATATTGAGCTCAACTCGTTTCGCATTGCGGGCGGGTTGATGCTGTTCTGGATCGCATTCGAAATGGTTTTCGAAAAGCGCACGCAGCGCCGGACCGAACGCGCGGATAAAGTCAGCGCCGCCGAGGTCGAGGACGTCTCGGTTTTCCCGATGGCGATGCCGATGCTCGCCGGACCCGGGGCCATCGCAGCGGTCATGCTGCTGATGAATGAAGCCGATGGGATGACGGAGTCGATTGAGGTGTTCGCCGCGCTCGGCCTCGTGCTGGTCATCACCGCGCTGGCTCTCGTCGCGGCTGGACCCTTGATGCGCATTTTTGGCGATAAGGTGGAGGCTGTGATCACCCGCCTCCTGGGTGTTTTGCTTGCCGCGCTTGCCGCGCAATACGTTATCGACGGACTGCGCGGCGCGTTTTCTGCTTAGCCTCAGGCGCCGACGCTCACATCCGTTCGCTTGGCTATCCTCGCTTACGCGATCATTTTTCGCCACACCGCTTCGCTACATGAGGGCGATGCTCGGGTCGCTGCGGGCGGCCACTTGGCCTTGCGGTCAGCTGCGCGACCGATATGAGCGCGGGGGCTTAGGCCATGGCAGGCAGGTTCGTGGCGATACCGTAGGCTGAGCCGAGCGCCGTTGCGAGTGTGCCGAAAGCGCCCAGAGCGCGCATTCCAGCAAACGCTTTTCGCGCGCCGGTCAGGTCTTCGCCATGCGATCCGGCGAGCGAAGCAAAGCCAAGCGCGTGCAGCACACGCGCGCCTGCAAACAGGAAGCACAGCACCATTACGAAGGTCGTCTGGCCGACAAGGATTTCGAACAGCGCGATCACCACCAAGAACAGCCCGGAGTTTTCAGCGAGGTTGCCATGACGGCGGACCTTGCGCTCCAAATGCTTGTCATCGCCAATGCCAAGGAACTGACCCTTGCTGCGATGCAGACCCACGCTGAGCATCAGTGCGACCTGAAGGACTATCAGAAATGCGCCGAGCGCTGCGGAGTAGATGGGAAGGTTCATAATCACTTTGTCTCCCGTTCAGTGATCGGTGTGTCTGGATATCCAATGAGCGTCAGGCAGGCTCGCCCGGCATCGAGCACCCGGCTTGGGTCGGCTGAAACTCGGGCCGAAGCGAAGGCGCCGTGGAGCAATTGCGTGAGCGTGCGCGCCAGGACGGCGGCGTCTCCAGAGGCCTTGCCCGCAGCAATTGCCTCTTGCGCGATCACCTGAAGGTGCGACTCAATCTGGTCGAAGATCTTCTGCGCTTCCTCGCGGATCTCGGGCATGTCCTGCCCAAGCTCCAGCGCGAGGCCGACGATCGGGCAGCCGTAAACGTCTGATTCTTCGTCCTGCGTGCTCACATGGACGCAATAGATGTGGTTGAAGATCGCTGCGAGCCGCGCGTCAGGGGAGTGATGCTGATTATAGATCGGCGCGAAAATGTTCTCGAGCGTCATTGCCCCGTGCTGGCGAACCACCGCTAGGGCGAGGTCGCGCTTGTCCGCGAAATAGCGATAGATCGTCGCCTTGTTGACCGCGGCTGCGGCAGCAACTTCGTCTACCGCAACGCCGTGGAAATTCCGCCGCCAGAACAGGCTGGCTGCAGTTTCGATGATGTGAGCGCGGGTTCGCTCTCCGCGCGTGGGGAAGGCCGGGACATTCATAACCAACTGGTTAGTTACATTTACGGTCTGCGCATAGCTCTATGCTGCGACGCAAGGTTGCATCATCGGTCGCGCGGCCTTTTGGGAGACTGTTATCGCGCGGTTAAGTCGGGCAAATCTAACTGTCGTTTCGGGCACGCGATAATAGGAGCGGAGCGAATGAGACAATCGCGCAAGATGGCGGCGGCTTTGCTCTTGGCATTATCGATGATGCTGTTCCAGACCGCTGCGGCTCAGTCCCCCGGCGATCCACTGCCTGAGCTGTCGCTCAGCGAGCTCGAAGCGCAGATTCAAGCGGGAGAACTTGGTAGGATCCGCGCGCTCGCGATCGAGCAGGGCGGCAAGACCATCTATCGCAAGCGCTTCGGCAAAGGCGAAATGGGCGATCGGGTCGATATCAAATCGGCTGGTAAATCGATTACGGCCATCGCGGTGGCTATGGCGATAGCCGACGGCGCGCTGGCAGGAACGGATGTGAAGGTCTGGCCCTATCTCGGGGCGGCACGCGGCGCGCCTTTCGATGACATCACAGTGCGCGATCTTCTCACCATGTCCTCTGCACTCGATTGCAACGACTGGGAGCCCAAATCTCCGGGGCAAGAAGAGAAGATGTACCGCAAGCGTGTTTGGCGCGACTTTGCGCTGGCGCTTCCCGCGCGCGCATATGAGCGCGACGAAGACGGGAGCGGTCCGTTCTCTTACTGCACGGCAGGGGTCTTCCTTCTGGGACAGGTTGTGCAACACGCGACAGGCGAGCGCTTCGATCACTATCTTCAGCGACGTTTGTTCGATCCGCTTGGGATTGAGGGGGCGGATTGGCGCCGTTCGCGCAGCGGTGAAGTCCAATCCGGCGGACAGCTCACCATATCGGACAGAGCTCTGCTCAAGATTGGCCGCATGGTTCTGAATCAAGGCCGATGGAATGGCGAGCAGGTCATCCCAGCTGAGCAGGTGAAGGACATGCTGACGCCGCGCCACCAGCTTGGCCAGCATGTTCACTATGCGCAGCTTTGGTGGCTGGAGCCGGTGCGCACTTGGCGCGGATATGAGGCTGCGTGGATGATGAAAGGCAATGGCGGCAATATGGTCGTGCTCGTGCCGACGCTTGATGCGGTGCTGGTGGTGCAAGCCGAGAATTACAACAAGCGTAAGGCGACATTTAATGCCCACACTGCGCTTAGGGCGATGACATTGAGCCTAGAGGTGCCGACGGACAATTAGCCTGTCGCGGACCAGACCTATTGCAAGGTCATGATCTCCTCGCCGCCATCGCCGCGGCCAAAGAACTGCATCAGCTGGATCAGCAATTCGCAGCGGGCGTGGATGTTCTCCGCCTCCAGCAAAGCCTGCTTTGAGGCCGGATCGAAGGGCGCGATCTGTGACACACCGTTGATCAGCGACAAGTCATCGAGCCGCTCGACCGAATCCCAATCGACGCTGTAGCCCTGCCGGTCGGCAAAACGGCGGGCTTCCTGTTCGAACCCGGCGCGTTCGACCGCAGCGAGCACGTCGTCCTCATCGTCTTCGATCAGCTCGCCTTCGACCTGACGGAAAGCGGTTGCGACATCGAGCTCGCGGATCAGGCGAAAGCGCGATTGCCCTTCAAGGATCAGATTGTAGCGGCCATCATCCATCGCCTCGACTTCGCCAATTCGTCCGACGCAGCCGACCGAGTAAAGCGGTGCGCCATCAATGGGCTTTTGCGGCTGGATCATCGCGATCTGACGGTCGCGCACCAACGCGTCACCGACGAGCGCGCGATAGCGCGGCTCAAACATGTGCAGCGGCAATTGCAGGCCGGGAAACAGGATCGCGCCGGGTAGGGGAAAGATCGAAAGCCGCATGTCCTTTAGCCGAACAAGATCTTTGACAGGCGGCGACGGGTCGCGACGACCCATTCGTCTTCTAGACCAATGGCTTCGAAGATCTGCAGCAGCTTCGCCTTGGCCGCGCCATCGTTCCATTCGCGGTCAGCGGTGATCATCGCAAGCAACGTGTCCGCAGCGCCATCGCGTTCACCGCCGGCAAAGGCAGCCTCGGCATAGGCGAATTGCGCATCCATATCATCTGGCGCAGCGGCGGCAGCCGATTTGAGGCTTGCCAGCTCGCTATCATCGACCTGCGTTCCGGCCAGCTCCAGCGCGCTTTTCGCGGCGGCGATGGCGGGATCCTTGGCGAGCGTTTCGTCCGCTTCGATGGCAGTGAGCACCTGGCCCGCTTCTTCGGTCTGCCCCATTTGCACGAGCGCCCGCACAAGCCCCGCATTGGCGGCAGGGTTCTTGGGATCGAATTCGGTGATCTGAGTGAAGATACCGGCGGCGCGCTGCGCATCGCCCTCGGTCAGCGCTTGCTCACCCAGCAAAACAAACTGTGCGATCTCTTCAGCCGATGGACCTTGCGGCGCGCCATCGGCTGCGCCCGCCTGAACCGGAAGCTGGCCGAGCAGTTGGTCGAGCGCGGCCTTAAGCTGCGATTCGCTGCGCGCGCTGGTGAGGTCAGCCACGGGCTGGCCTTGGAACATCGCATAGACAGTCGGGATCGACTTCACTTGAAACTGGCCGGCGATGAATTGCTCTTCATCGACATTGATCTTCGCTAGCACCACGCCCTTATCGGCATATTCAGTGGCGACTTTCTCCAGCACCGGGGTCAGCGCCTTGCACGGCCCGCACCATTCCGCCCAGAAATCGACGATGACCAGCTTCGTCTGCGAAGGTTCGACCACCGTGGTGCGGAACCGATCAACTGCCTTTTGTTCGTCGAGGTTGAGACCCATGCTGGCCAAGATGCTACTCCTGATTGATTGGTGGCCCGATGGCCGCTTGCGTGACTGCAATGTGGGGGCAGTAGACGCGCATGTGAAGGGTGCAATATTGCTGAAGGTTTGGCGAATGGGGCGCAAGTGATATTTAGGCTTGCGGGGACTCAGAACCGCTGCTAACTGCCCCGCTCCCCACCCGAACTGATGGTTCGGGCGAGCGTCAGTGAGCGGGCGTAGCTCAGGGGTAGAGCACAACCTTGCCAAGGTTGGGGTCGGGCGTTCGAATCGCCTCGCCCGCTCCATTTTCTCCATTCTGGTAAATGATTGCTTGGGCGCGTTCATGCGCTCGCGGCTGCCCTTCCCTACGCGCGGTATCGGAACGCAAAGACTGGCGAGCCATTAAATACATATGAAGCAGCCAAGAATCGCCAAGCTTTATCGGATGGTCATGGAGGACCACACCTGTCCATATGGAATCAAATCCAAATGGCTGTTGGAGCGGCGCGGCTACACGGTTGAGGATCATCATCTCACCACCCGCGAAGAAACCGACGCGTTCAAAGAAAAACACGGTGTGGAGACCACTCCGCAAACGTGGATCGGCGATGAGCGGATCGGCGGCTACACCGATCTCGCGGCGCATTTCGGCGCGCCGGTGAAGAAGGAAGGCACGAGCTACCAGCCGGTGGCCGCCTTGTTCGCGCTGATGGCGCTGATGGCGGTTGGCGCTTCCTATGTCGCAAATGGGCAGATAATTTCCGTGCTCTCCGCCGAATGGTTCGTAAACTTTTCGATGTGCGGCCTTGCCTATTTGAAGCTGCGCGATGTCGAAAGTTTCTCGACCATGTTTCTCAATTACGACCTGCTGGCGAAAAGGTGGGTGCCCTACGGCTATATCTACCCCTTTGCAGAGGGGCTCGCCGGCGTGTTGATGACCGCACACGTGCTAAACTTCATCTCGATTCCAATCGCGCTGTTCATTGGAACTATCGGGGCAGCAAGCGTCATCAAGGCTGTCTATATCGACAAGCGAGAGCTCAAATGCGCCTGCGTTGGCGGGGATAGCGACGTGCCGCTGGGCTTCATTTCACTGACCGAAAACCTCTTCATGGTCGGCATGGCGATCTGGATGCTGGTCAAACCGACGGTGATCGGCTGAGGCGGTCGCCCAGCGCGCCGGGCGCACCTGTCACTCATCGGTCATTCATCGCATTTCGTCGAACCAAGGCCTTTGACCCTTGCATGATCAGATTCATTCGCTAGGGAAATGATACGTTATTACATAATTCACAAATCCAGATCAAATCAGGGAAAGTATGGCACTCTACATTTCTCAGGGCGCGGCATCGCGCATGGCAATCGCCGCATCGCTCGCATTCGGTGTGGCGGCAGTTCCCGCCGCTGCTCAGGACCAGGCGGGTTCGGATACGAGCGGCGCTGGTCAGCAAGACCGCGTCGAAGACGATCTGCACTCGCGCCGGGTTGATACCGACGGGACGATTGTCGTCAGCGCAGCGGGTCTGAAGCAGCTCGACGTTCTCGCCGGTACATCGGTGTTTGAAGCCGAAGACATTCAGCGTAATCTAGATGGTCAGATCGGCGAGGTGCTCGCAAAATTGCCGGGAGTTTCTGCCACCAGCTTCTCTCCCGGTGCCTCGCGCCCGGTCTTGCGCGGTTTCCAAGGCGAGCGCGTCCGCGTGCTGATCGACGGTTTGAGCACTTCTGACGTTTCGAACACGTCGGTCGATCACGCGACCACGATTGACCCGCTGACTGCCGAGCGGATCGAAGTGCTGCGCGGCCCCGCCGTACTTCTCTACGGTAGCCAGGCGATTGGCGGCGCGGTCAATGTGATCGACAAGCGGATCCCGACCCGCATGCCCGACGAGACGATCCATTTGGATGCACTGGCGGCGTGGAATTCAGCCTATGATCTGCGCCAAGGCGGAGCCTCGCTTGATTTCGGCATTGGCGACAAGCTCGTCCTCCATGTCGATGGCTCCTACCGCGAAACCGATGATTTCGAGATCGGCGGGTTTCAGATTGCACCGGGCCTTCGCGCCGATATCCTCGAGCTTGCGGCTGAAGAAGAAGCAGAAGGCGAAGTCGAAGAGGCCGAAGAGCTGCGCGAAGCCGCTGAACAGCGCGGCGTGGTTCCGAACAGTGCAACGCAGACCTGGACGATCAACACCGGCTTCGGCGTGATCCTTGGCGACAGCACCTTTGGCGCGTCGGTCGGCTGGTATGACACCGAATATGGCGTCCCCGGTCGCCCCGGCACCGAGCACGCTCACGAAGAGGGTGAAGAAGGCGAAGGCGAAGAGGAAGAAGAGGGCGAAGAAATCGTCACCATCGGCCTTGAGCAATTCCGCGCCGATTTCCGCGGCGACATTGCGCTGGGCGACGGGTTTTTCCAACGCCTCAAGGTGCGGCTTGGCTATTCCGACTACACCCACACCGAGTTTGAAGGCGACGAGATCGGCACGACCTTCGACACCGAGGCTCTCGAAGCGCGCGTTGAACTGACGCAAAAGGAAACGGGCCCGCTGCGTGGTTCGCTCGGGCTACAATACACCTATCGCGACTTTTTCGCCGAGGGAGCCGAAGCCTACGTCCCGCCGAACGTGACCGACCAATTCGCCGTGTTCGCGCTGCAAGAATACGGCGCTGGCCCGATCCAGATCGAAGCGGCTGGACGGATCGAGTTCACCGACGTTGAATCGCAGGAGATTGGCATCGCCCGCGACTTCACGACCTTCTCCGGCGCGCTCGGCCTCGTGTGGGAAAGCGAGCAGGCGCTACGTGCCGGCGTCAACCTCTCGCGCGTTGAGCGTGCACCAAGCGCGGAAGAGCTGTTCTCCGACGGCCCGCATATCGCGACGCAAGCGTTCGAAATCGGTGATCCGACATTCGACACCGAAAGCGCATGGGGCGTCGAGGCGTTTGCTCGCGGCACCATCGGCACCGCGCAATTCAGCGTCGCCGTCTTCCAACAATGGTTCGACAATTACATCTTCCTCGAAGGCACCGCCGATGAAGAAGATGGTCTGCCGGTCTTCCTCTATCGCCAGGATGACGCGGATTACTTCGGTATCGAAGGCGAGGTGACCTTCCCGTTCTACAACGATGGCAACCTCACATTGCTGACCGATCTGCGTGGTTCTTACATCAATGCAGAGCTCGACGATGGTTCATCCATACCGCGCATTCCGCCGGTAGAATTGCTCGGCGCGATCGAAGCGCAAACGCCCGCCTTCGATGTGCGCGCAGAAGTGCAATGGTTCGGCGAGCAGGACGATGTCGCAGCCTTCGAGACCGAGACGGACTCGTTCACTCTGGTCAATGCTTCGGTCGCCTGGCGTCCGCTGCCAAGCCGTGAGAACGTGACGGTGCTTGTCGGTGTCGACAATATCTTCGACGTGGTCGTACCGCCGCCATGCGAGCTTTACCAAGGATTTTGTGCCGCTTGCCGGACGCAACGCGAAAGCCAGCGTCCGCGTGAGTTTCTAGACCCTCACTAGATCCTCATCGGGGCACAACAATAGGGCGGGGCTGGCATATGCCGACCCCGCCCCTTTTTTTACGCTTTGGTCCTATGGCTGGCTGCTCAGCTTTCGGCAGTGAAAGTCAGATCGGCGTGCTCTTCAAGCCGCTTGACCAAGTCCTCACCGAGGAATGAGCCGGGCGTGCCGATGCCGCCGGGCGCATCGCTTTCTGTGAGAGCAATGCCGGTTTCCGCGATCATGCGGCTGGTCGAGCCATAGCCGGGATCGTACTTGCCTTTAACGCCGTAGTGGAAGCTCTCGCCGTCTTCCATCTCGGCGACGAACAACACGTCGTAAAAGCCGTTCTCGCGCTCTTCTTTTGATGGACCTTCACCCGGCTTGGGCGGTTTGGCGCCGAACGGGTTCTTCATCATCTCGGTGGCGGCTTCGGCCATCTTCTTTCCGGCTTCGCCCGGGCTGGTGAGCATCATCTCGTCATAGACGAAGTCCTCGCCATAGGGATGGCCGAGCAGGAAGTTGGTGCGGTGCACGTTCTTGGTGTTGATCGGTGCCATCACGAACGGCGCGGCCCACTTATCGAGATCTTTCTCGTAGGACGGGATCATCCCCGAAGGCTGGCTTGGCCCCTCAAAGCCCGGTGTCAGCGCAAAGGGATCGCGCAGCACGCCAATGATCTTGGGGTTCTTGGCAGCGGCCTTCATCGTCGCCCCAAGGCTCGCAGCGGTTCCGCCGGAGAATGTGCCAGCCATCGCGCGAACACGGCCACGAATGCGCTGTGCTGGCTTGCCATAGCGTTCCTTCGCGGTCTTTTGCGCCATCAGCACGCCGAGGTCGAACGGGATGGAATCGAAGCCGCTGGAAAAGCAGATGCGTGCGCCCGATTTCTTGGCGTCTTCTTCGTGCTGGGCGATCTTCTCCGCCATCCATGCCGGTTCGCCGGAAAGGTCGGCATAGTCGGTGCCGGTTTTCACGCAGGCCGCGACCAGATTGTCGCCATAGAGCTGGTATGGGCCGACCGTGGTGATCACGACCTTTGTGCGGCGGCACATGGCTTCGAGATCGGCGGGGTCATCAGCATTGGCGACCACCAGCGGGGTTTCGGCAGGCGCGCCGATTTCATCACGCACGGCTTCGAGCTTTTCCAAGCTGCGTCCGGCCATCGCACATTTCGGGCCGTCGTCTCGGTCGCCATAATGCTGGTCGAGATATTCCGCGACAAGCCGCCCGGTATATCCGGTCGCGCCGAAGATGATGATGTCGAATTCGTGGTTTTCGTTTGTTGGGGCTGCCATTTTAAAACTCTCCTTTGGCGCGTGTGATGGGCGCGCACAGTCAGAGAGTCAAAGCCGTTACGTCAGGGGAAGTTCCCGGGCGCTGGATGGTCAGGGAAAGGCCAACCCGGACGGGATGGCCGCATCCCATCAAAGCCGGGGAAGCGTTACCCCCCGCTGGCCCATATATTTGCCCGCGCGGTCAGCATAGGTGACCTCGGGCCGCTCATTACCTTTCAGGAACAGGAACTGGCACGCGCCTTCATTAGCGTAAATCTTGGCGGGAAGCGGCGTGGTGTTGGAGAATTCCAGCGTGACGTGACCCTCCCAGCCCGGCTCTAGCGGGGTCACGTTCACGATGATCCCGCAGCGCGCATAGGTGCTTTTGCCAAGGCAGATGACCAGCACATCATCGGGAATGCGGAAATATTCGACCGTTCGTGCCAGCGCAAAGGAGTTGGGCGGGATGATGCAGACATCGGTTTCGCGGTCGACCAGACTGTCCGCGTCAAAACTCTTGGGATCGACGGTCGCTGAGTTCACATTGGTGAAAATCTTGAATTCGGGCGCGACGCGCGCGTCATAGCCGAAGGAAGATACACCGTAGGAAATCACCCCTTCGCGCCGCTGCGCCTCGACAAACGGCTCAATCATGCCGTTGGTCTGTGCTTGCTCGCGAATCCATTTGTCTGAAAGAATAGCCATGCGTCAGTGATTCCTGATGCAGCGCGCGGGGGCAAGCGGGCGGCGATTGTTTTCCGGATGACTCTCGTTCAGGCAACGGCCAATTTCCCTAGCTAAAGTCAACTTGCAAGGCTGGAAACAGCAAGACCACTGACGAAAGGAACAAGACGGCGCAATGCATTCCCGGCGCAGATTTTTGCAAGACGGCTTGTTCGGGTTTGGTGCGGTCCATTTCCTCAACGGTCCGCTGGTTGCGGCTTTGTTGGGCCGCGTTAGCGGCCAAGCGACTGTCGCATCGCGAGATGAGCTGGCTTTGGTCGATGTCGCCGTCACAAGCCGCGCGATACTCGCCGACGAGCAGATTGGCGGCCCCTTCGGATTCCGCAGCGGTGATTTCTCACGCGAAGTCGACAGCGACCCTGCGCGCGGAATCTTCGTCGCGCCTGCCAGCGACCCATCCGGCGCGAGCGGGGCTTGGGTGCGGGAATTGGATGGCGGCATCCTGCTGGAATGGTTCGACCAGAGCAAGGGGCGTGATTTTTCGCTGGCGTTTGATCATGCCGCCGCGCTTGGCATCATGTTGGAACGCGAAATTGAGCTGCGCGCCAGCATCTATCCGTTCAAAAAGAATGCTCAATGGCCAGCGGGCCTGACGGTGCGCGGGCTTGGCGAAAGATCCGTACTGCGCAGCGAAGGCGCACACTTCCTGCTCGCTTCTGGTATTTCGATCGTCGGTGCGACGTTCGATCTCAACAACCGAGCCGCGCCAGGTGATTGCCACCGGTGCCGAGAACATCCGCCTGATCGATTGTCAGGCCAATAGAGGCGAACACAACGGTTTCTTTTTCCAAAGCGGATGTCGCGATATCACATTCGAGCGATGCGTGGCAGCTGGCAACGCCAAAAGCGGCTTTGTTGTTGCAGGTGACGCGGAGCGCAATCCGCGAAACATTTTGATCCGCGAGTGCAAGGCGCATGGCAACAAACGTCATGGAATTAGCGTGAGCGGTATCGGAGAGACGGTTTCACGCGCCGCAAACTATGCGCGCGGCGTCAGGATCATCGCCAACCATTGTCATGACAACGGCAGCACAGCCTTCAGCGGCATTGTTTTCCCTTACTGCCGCGAAGCCTTTGTCGCTGACAATTTGTGTCATGATAACCGCGAACACGGCATCAGCTGTCAGGAAAGTTCGAATTTCACCATCACGCGCAACACCTGCCACGGCAATGGCGAGGCCGGTGTGAATATGCAATCGGGCTACCGCCCGTTCCGCCCGGCTGCCGAGGGCGTCGTACGTGACAACAGGCTCTATCAGAATAAGCAGGGCATCGCCCTGAAAGAGAATTGCCGCGATATCACGATCACCCGCAACAAGATCTCCGACAATTCCGAGTTCGGGATTGAGCTGATTGATCTGGGTGGCAGCCGCTTGAAATCGGACCGGATCGTGATCGAGGAAAACGACGTGAAGCGGTCTGGCTGGCGCGGCTTTGCCAATCGCAATCGCAGCACCAATGTGCGCTACAGCCGGGGTGCTGACGGCTCTACTTAATCGCCTTTGCTCCCAGGCTCGGGTTGAGGGCCGTCACATGGTTCAGCCACTTCTTCGGGCGGCGCAGCATGTTCTTAGGATACTCGACCTTAAGGCCAACGATCTGCGCCATCGCGCCGACAAAGTGGATACAATTGCGCGTGTCGAGGCTGTAATATTTGCCCGGGGCATCGCGCCATGCGACCACTTCGCGCTTGATCTGCGCATATTGCGCATCGGTCAGAACCACTGAAAAATGCCGGTTGGTCTTTTTTATCATCTTAGGCTTTTCAGCGAGGATCATGTGCTCGACCGGCCCGCTCAGAATCGCAGGCGTCACCTTGCGCGCGGAAAAACCGTAATTCTCGTTCACCGCGGTTCCGTTCGACAATGTGCCTTCCAGAACGATGAAGGTGTGCGGATATCGCCCCACCAGAACCGATCCGTTGAAGCTGTGAAAATGCATGGTAACCGCAGCGAAGGCGGGACCGCTCCAGACAATCGCGATCAGGGTCACGACGAGGGTAAGAACACGTTTCATGGGCGCGAGACTTATGGCAATTGCGCGTCAGTCTGCAAGCACTTGTCCGAGCAGGCTCGCATTCCCGCCAGCCGCTGTTGTATCGACGCACGTCACCCGCTCGGTCGCGAAGCGCGCGAGGTAGTGCGGTCCGCCTGCTTTGGGGCCAGTGCCCGAAAGACCTTCGCCGCCGAAGGGCTGGCTTTCGACCACCGCGCCGATCTGGTTGCGATTGACGTAGAAATTGCCGACCGTTGCGCGGCGCTCGACCAGTTCGCGGGTCGCGGCGATCCGGCTGTGAAGGCCGAGCGTCAGCCCGAACCCGGTCGCGTTGATGTCGTCGATCACTTGGGCGAGGTCGCTCGCCGCAAAGCGCGCGACATGCAGAACGGGTCCGAAATTCTCGCGCTTCAAATCAAGGATCGAGTCGACTTCGATAATGGTCGGCGCGACAAAACAGCCCTTTGCGGTGTCATCCGCGAGCTCGCTGCGCCGGACGCTGCGTCCGTTCTGCTCGCGGCGGGCCACGTGACGTTCGAGCGCGGCCTGCGCATCAGGGTCGATCACCGGGCCAACATCGGTCGAAAGCAGTGCCGGATCGCCGACGGAGAGCGCATCGAACGCGCCCTCGATCATCTCCAGCATCGTGTCGGCGATATCGTCCTGCAGATAGAGCACGCGCAAGGCGGAGCAGCGCTGACCCGCGCTCTGGAAGGCGCTGGCGACGACGTCGCGCACCACCTGTTCGGGTAGGGCGCTGGAATCGACGATCATTGCGTTCTGCCCGCCGGTCTCTGCGATTAGCGTTGCAATCGGTCCTTCGCGCGCGGCGAGCGCTTGGTTGATCGCGCGGGCAGTCTCGGTCGAACCGGTGAAGGCGACCCCGGCGATGCGCGGGTCGGAGGTTATCATCTGTCCAACATCACCTGCGCCAGGCAGCAATTGCAGCGCCTCTTGCGGGATACCCGCTTGGTGGCAAAGCCTGACCGCAAGCGCAGCGATCAGCGGGGTCTGCTCGGCCGGTTTGGCGATGACCGAATTGCCAGCGGCGAGCGCGGCAGAGGCCATGCCGATGAAGATGGCGAGCGGGAAGTTCCACGGCGATATGGTCGCGAACACTCCGCGTCCGTGCATCCGCAGTGTGTTCTCCTCGCCTGTCGGGCCGGGCAGGGTGATCGGCTCGCTGAACTGGCGGCGCGCTTCGGCGGCATAATAGCGCAGGAAGTCGACCGCTTCGCGCAGCTCCAGAACGCCGTCGAGCAGGGTCTTGCCCGCCTCGCGCTGGCACAGCGATAGGAATTCGGCGCTGTGCTGCTCAAACAGATTGGCCGCTTCTTCGAGCAGGAGCGCGCGCTTCTCACCGCCCAGCGCGTCCCAACCTGGCTGGATCGCGATGGCGGATGTGATGGCATGTTCGACTTCCTCGGCGGTCGAATCGCGGCGCGTGCCGACTTGGGCAGTGAGGTCGTGCGGCATGGTGATCGGTGCGATCTCGCCCGGCTCTGCGGCAGGGAAGGTCGGCTCGGCATGCCACTCGGCTGAAGCCAGCTCAGCAAGCTGATTTTGAAGCGGGCTAAGCACGCTAGGATCGGATAGGTCGATCCCGGCGCTGTTCTGCCGCTCTCCGAAAATGTCAGCGGGCAGCGGGATGGCCGGGTTGCGGTAGGGGGTGAGCGCGGCGAGGTCAGCCACCGGGTCGGTCGCCAGCTCCTCGGCGGGCACATCGGCATCGCCCATGCGGTTGACGAAGCTGGTGTTCGCGCCGTTTTCGAGCAGACGGCGCACGAGATAGGCGAGCAATTCCTTGTGCCCGCCAACAGGCGCATAGATGCGCACCGGCGTGCGGTTGTTGCCCTCGATTGTGCCGAGCGCGTCATAGACCTCTTCGCCCATGCCGTGGAGTCTTTGGAACTCGAACTTTCGATCTACCGCTTCGCTACTTGAGATCGAAAATTCATTGGCGAGAGCCTTGATCGCCGCAATCGTATAGGCGTTGTGCGTCGCGAAGGCCGGCCTGATCACATCGCTATGCTCGAACAGGCGCGCGGCGCAGGCGAGGTAGCTGACATCGGTGGCGAGCTTGCGGGTGAAGACCGGATAATCGCTGTAGCCGCCCACCTGCGACAACTTGATCTCGCTGTCCCAGTAAGCGCCCTTAACCAGCCGCACGAACAGTTTGCGCCCGTGCCGCCGCGCCAGTTTTGCCGCCCAATCGCAGAGCGGAACGCCGCGCTTCTGATAGGCCTGCAGCGCCAGACCAAAGCCTTGCCATTGCGTCCCGTCCGCGCGCAAAAACAGACTGTCATCGCTCACCAAAGCTTCGATAATGTCCATCGACAGCTCGAGCCGCTCGGCCTCTTCGGCATCGATGGTAAAGTGAATGTCGGCGTCGCGCGCTTTCTCTGCCAAGGCGCGCACGATCGGCACGATGTCTTCGCGGGCCTGCTCGGCGTGGAAGAAATCATATTTCGGATGCAGCGCGGAAAGCTTCACCGAAATGCCAGGCGACGGACCTACGCCGCCTTTCGCTTCTTGGGCGAGGCGATCGAGCGCGCCCTCATAGGCTTCGCGGTATCGCGCCGCGTCGGCATAGGTCATCGCCGCTTCGCCGAGCATGTCGAAGCTGTGGGTGAGGCCACGCGCGCGTTCCGGCTTCGCGCGGTCGAGCGCTTCGTCGATGCTGCGTCCGAATACAAACTGCCCGCCGAGAATACGCATGGCCTGCAAGGTTGCCTTGCGCACCACCGGCTCGCCAAGGCGGTTGACCGTGCGGCGCAGGGTGGAGCCCATGCCGCGCTGGTGCTCTTCGGGCGGGTCGATGACTTCGCCGGTCAGCATCAGCGAGAATGTCGCCGCATTGACGAAGGTGGAGGAGCTTTCGCCCAGATGCTCCGACCAGTCGATCGAGCCAATCTTGTCCTTGATCAGCGCATCGGCGGTTTCGGCATCGGGCACGCGCAGCAACGCCTCGGCCATGCACATCAGCGCAATGCCTTCCTCGGTGTCCAAGCCATATTGCTGCAGGAAGGCGTCGATCCCGCTCGCCTTTTGCTTACGCGCGCCTTCGATCAATTGCGTTGCCAGCGCGGCAGCGTCATCATGCAGCCGCGATGCGGGCGCCGCCTGTTCAAGCCGCTCTGCAATGCAGGCGTTCTCTTCCGCGCGATAGGCGCGGCGTAGTTCGGATCGGTCAAGCGGCAGGGTCGTGGTCAAAGCGGTCGATTCGCACTGGATTGTTGCAACTAGGAGCGCGGTCTGAACCCGGTTTCATTTGCAATCAAGTCTTGCGGCATTGCGAGGTTGAAGCGCGCCGCCTGCCCGCGCTATGCCATGGCCAATCATGGAGTTTCAAACATGCCGCTTTATGCCTTTTACTGCCGCGATGGAGAGAACAGCGAGAAGCTGCGTGAGGTCCATTTGGAAGCGCAGCGCGAATGGATGGCCGAGCATGATGAAAATTACCTCACCGCCGGACCGCTCCTGAACCGCAAGGGCGAATTTGTCGGGTCGCTGCTGATAATCGAGGCCGATGACGAAGCAACCGCGCGCGAGACAGTGAATGACGATCCCTACCTTGTGGGCGGGGTTTGGCAGTCGATCCGCGTCGACAAGTTCGAGCCGGTCAAAGGGCGCTGGAAAGACAACAGCCGCGACCAGCCAAACGACTGATCAGCCGCCTTCGAACAGGCGTCCCGCCACCGCATCGAGCTTCGCTATCAGCTCCGGGTCATGCTCATCGGGCGCGGTAATCACCGCATCATCCAGCGCGAAATCTATCGGCGAGGCCTCGCGCTTCTTGGGCAGCGCCTCAATGAATTTGACCACGGCATCGCGCGCCAACTCGCTGTTTTCCTGCATCTGCGCGACCACCTGGGCGACGTCGACTTCATCACCGTCGCGCCAGCAATCATAGTCGGTGACCATGCCGACCAGCGCGTAGGGCAGCTCGGCTTCGCGGGCGAGCTTTGCCTCTGGCATGGCAGTCATGCCGATCACATCCGCACCCCATTCGCGGTACATCCGACTTTCAGCGCGGGTGGAGAATTGCGGGCCTTCCATCGCGAGATACGTCGCGCCTTCGGCAATTTTGCCGCCTGCTGCGTTTACGGCGGCCTTGGCCATATCTGACAGGCGCGGGCAAACCGGATCGGCCATCGAGACATGGGTGACGAAGCCCGATCCGAAATAGGTCGAGCGGCGGCCCATCGTGCGGTCGATGAACTGATCGACCATGGCAAAGCGGCCCGGTTCGATCTCTTCGCGCAGACTACCGACCGCCGAAATTGCGAGGATATCGGTGCATCCAGCGCGCTTTAACGCATCCACATTGGCGCGCGAATTAAGGTCGCTGGGCGAGATCGGGTGGCCTCTGCCGTGGCGCGGCAAGAAACGCACGCGCACATCGCCGATCCGCCCGCACAGGATTGCGTCGGACGGATCGCCCCAAGGGGTTTCGATCGGAATCCACTGCTGCTCTTCCAACCCTTCGATCGCATACAGCCCTGATCCGCCGATAATGCCGATTGTCCAAGGGCTTGCCATTTGCTGTGTTCCTTACGCTCGAGACGATGTGTCGGTGTGTCGTCCAGCCGCCTAAGTCAGAATGCCACCTGCGGGCAAGGTCTCATGCGAGCGCTGCCGAGGGCCAAGGCCAATCTTCAATTGAAACTTTCCTCTCAAAGGTCCACCTTGCCCAGCAACAAAACCAAACAGATTCGAGAGAGGCAGTCCCATGGTCACCCAGTACAAAAATCTCATCAATGGCGAGCTGATTGAAACCGGCGAGTGGCTCGATGTGGTCAACCCCGCCAATGAAGAAGTGATCGGCCAGGTCCCGGCCTGCGGCAAGGAAGAGCTCGACACAGCTGTTGCCGCCGCGCGCGCCGCATTCAAAACCTGGAAGAAGACGCCGATTGAAGAGCGCCGCGCCGCGATCATGGCGATTTCCGGCGCAATCAAGGAAAACGCCGATGAGTTGTTCCGCCTGCTGACGAGTGAACAGGGCAAACCGCATCAGCAAGCCAAGGGCGAGATTTTCGGCGCGGCAGCGATTTCGGCGGCGCAATCGACGCTCGAACTCGAAGACGAGATCAACGAAGACTCCGATCAGCGGTTGAGTCGCACGCGCCGCGTGCCCGTCGGCGTGGTAGGCGGCATCGTACCGTGGAACTTCCCGGTCATGATGGCGATCCAGAAGATCGTGCCCGCCATGCTTTCGGGCTGCACCATCGTGCTTAAAACCTCGCCCTTCACCCCGCTCACCACGCTCCGCATTGCAGAGCTGATCGCGGACAAGGTGCCAGCGGGCGTCGTCAACATCATCACCGGCGACGATGCGCTCGGTCCGATGATCACGCAGCACCCGGATATCGACAAGATCACTTTCACCGGATCAACCGCCACGGGTAAGAAGATCATGGAAGGCGCGAGCGCGGACCTCAAACGCATCACGCTCGAACTGGGCGGCAATGATGCCTCAATCGTCATGCCGGATGCCGATCCGAAGAAGGTTGCCGAGCAGCTGTTCTGGTCTAGCTTTCAAAATGCAGGTCAGGTCTGCATAGCGGCGAAGCGCATCTACATCCACGAGGATATTTACGACGAGCTGTCCGCCGCGATTGCCGAATATGCCAAGCAGGTCAAAGTCGGCGATGGCGCGCAGCAGGGAACCGGCGTCGGTCCGATCCAGAACAAGAAGCAGTTCGACCGCGTCGTTGAGCTGATCGAGGATGCCAAGGACAATGGCTACAAATTCCTCGTCGGCGGCGAGACCGATCCATCCGGTTCAGGCTATTACGTGCCGATCACCATTCTCGACAATCCGCCGGAAGATGCGCGGATCGTCGCTGAAGAACAGTTCGGTCCGGTTATGCCGCTGATGAAGTTCTCAACCGAAGAAGAAGTGATCGAGCGCGCCAATAACTCCGAATATGGCCTTGCAGGTGCCGTGTGGACCTCCAACCCTGAAAAGGGTGTCGAGATTGCCGAACAGCTCGAAACAGGCACGGTTTGGGTCAATGAATTCATGCACTTGTCGCCATTCGCACCCTTTGGAGGCCACAAGCAATCGGGCTTTGGCGCCGAGTACGGCAAAGAAGGCCTCAAAGAATTTACCTATCCGCAGGTAATTACTGTAAAGAAAGACAATGTTCCGGCCTGATTCATCTCGGGCCGGTCACGTGAGTGTTTTTTACCGAAGAGCGGGGTCGAAATATGATGGGACTTAAATTCACCAAAGCGCGCGCAGCGATGCTCGCAGCTGTGGCCTGTGTTGCGGGCGGCGCGGTTGCCGTGCCGAGCTATGCGCAATTCAACGTCGGCAATGCGATCAAGTCGGCCAAGAAAGTCGCCGAAGCGGCAAGCTACACCGATGAGGAAATCGTTGTGTTCTTCAGCCAGATCTCGGCTGACATGGACAGCAAGAACCCGATCGCCACGATGGACGATCCCTATGGTCAGCGCCTTGCTGCCTTGACCGAAGGTCTCGACAATTACGACGGCCTCGACCTCGATATCAAAGCCTATCTCGTCAAGGACGTGAATGCATTTGCGATGGGTGACGGCACGGTGCGGATCATGGCTGGCCTGATGGACCAGTTCAACGATGACGAAGTGCGCTGTGTGATCGGCCACGAAATTGGCCACGTAAAGCTGGAGCATGGCAAGAAGCGCATGAAGCGCAGCCTGCAACAGGATGCGGCGCTGAGCGTGGCGAGCACCGCCAGCAGCGATGTTCGCCGTCTGGCGAATTCTGAATTGGGCAAACTGTTCGGTGATGTCGTCACCGCGCAGCACTCGCAAAAGGCCGAGCGCAAGTCAGACGATTACGCGATCGAGTTTATGAAGGCCAACAATTACAACCCTGAAGGCTGCGTGACCGCGATGGAAAAGCTCGCCACGTTGAGTTCTGGCGGCGGCATTGATCTGCTCAAGACGCATCCGAGCCCCGCGAGCCGGGCGAAGCGGATGAAGAAGCAGATCAGCTGATCGCGGAATAATTCTCGGACAACAAGACGACCGTTTGGGGAAACTCAGGCGGCCGTTTTTGTTGGGGCTGTGATGATCCGGCTTCAGCCCTCAATCAGCGAAGCGGTAAGGCAGAAAAGAGCAGGGTAGAGGGTGCGGGCTGGCATAGCTTCGATAACAACGCCCAACTACTCGCCCACCGCCTTCCGCTCCATCGTTAGGCCAGCCGCCCAGCGCTTTTGTAAACCGCGCCAATGGTCTGCTTCGTCGGGTCCGGCGAATTTGCCATTCAATTGCTCGCCAAAACCGGTCGGCCATTTGCCGTCATTGGAATTGGCGGCGGGCACATTGAGATAGCTCGACTTGTCCGCATCACCCTTCAAGTGAAGGTCGAGGAAAGCGGCAACGAAATGCTGGTTGATGCCGTTTATCCGGTCCTGCCGCCACACCGGTTCGGTGAGGAACTCAGCGACCTGAAACGGCGCATTTCCCGGCACATCGAAAGCATTGCCGACGATGTTGTGCCGTGCCTCGCGGAATGTCAGCATGTGGCGCGCAGTCCCGGTCAGTTGGTCGAATATCCAGCTCACCCCCTCAGCATGGTTGGAGACGTCATCCTCACCACCAGATACGAGCAGCACGGGCGCGGTGATTGTCGCGAGGCTCTCGCTGCTCCAAACGCGGTTGTCCGGCTGACCGCCCCACGGAGCGAACAACACCAGTGCATCGACGCCAGCATCCTGGCTAACGATGGTGCGCGTAATGTCGGAAGCCGCATCGGGCACGGTGTCGAACGTGCCGCTTTCATAATTGTAGTCGCCGCCTGCGGTCGCCAGCGCGCCATAGCCGCCCATCGAATAGCCGATCACCGCGACCTGCTCCGGGTCGATCAGCGAGTAGATCCCGTCCGCTCCGGCCTCACTGCCGCTGACCATTTCTGACAGGACAGCACGCTGATCGATGGTGCGGTTGGTCAGCACCAGACTGAACGAATGGACGAAATCTGTGACGCCCTCGATTGGCATATCGGCGTGGTCAATCGAGGCGACAACATAGCCGCGCGAAGCGATGTGTTCGGCAAGATTACTGAACTGCGTGCTCCATCCGTTGAACCCGTGGCTCATGATGACGAGCGGGAATTTCCCTTGGCCAAGAGCGGGCGCATCGGGATGTGCGCGCCCCTTGAATTCGAGCGTGAACGGCTCCTGCGCGGCCAGCGTGATCGTGTGCGTATAGGTGATGCGCGGCTCCACCGATCGCGCCTCCGCCGGATAGTAAACGCGCACTTGCAGGGCTGGCATTTCCTCTTCTTCGAAGATCTGCCCCGTCGCCATTCCGGCTTTCGAGAAACTCACCCGGTCGGGAATGCCGATCAGCAGCTCCTGCGTGCCGACCGAATACTCGCCATAGCGGCCCAGCTCGGGCGCCTCGCCCAGATTGCCTTCATGGATAGTCGGGCTGGCGACATAGGCGGCTGTTCCCGCTCCAACGGTAGCCAGAGCGAGACCGGCGAGGGCGATGTGGCGTTTCTTCATTGCGGGCATTCTCGTTTGTGACATTATGCGTGCGTGGGACCATTCATGGCAGCGAGTGGCAGCAAGGGGAAGGCATGACCGGACACGCGGACGAATTGATCGAGGGCTTGAGCCGCGTGATGGCGCGGGCAGGGCTTGATGCGCCCCGTGATCTGACGCGGCTGACTGGCGGCGCGACCATGGAGAGCTGGCGGTTCGCAGCTGGTGACGCGGAATATGTTCTGCGCCGCGCGCCTTCCAGCGAATTTATGAAGGACCGCCCGTTCGGACATGACATTGAAGCGGCGGTGATCCGCGCCGCAAAGGCTGCGGGTGTGACCGCGCCGGAAGTGATCGCCGAATTGCAGCCGGAGGACGGCATCGGATCAGGTTTTGTGATGGAGGCGCTGCCCGGCACGCCCAATCCCAAACAGATTCTCGAAACGGATGAAGCAGATCGTCTGGTTTCCGAATGCGCCGCGAACCTCGCCAGCATTCACACGCTGAGGCCCGGCGATCTGCCCGAAGCCGTGCCCGTGATGGATTATCGCGCGGCGATTGCGGACCTCAAGCAGCAATTTGAGGAAGCGGGCGGCGACCGCCCGATCATCGCGCTGGGCCTGAGATGGATGGAGGACAATTGTCCCGAGCCGCTCGAGCCGGTCCTCGTGCACGGCGATTACCGCATGGGTAACCTGCTGGTTACCGAGGATGGCTGGCTTACCGGGGTGCTCGATTGGGAGCTGGCGCATTTTGGTGATTACCATGAGGACTTGGCGTTTGGCTGCATGGCCGTGTGGCGGTTCCACCGATATGACCGACCCGCGCTTGGGTTGGGATCGCTGGAGGATTACTTCGCTGCCTACGAGGCCGCGGCGGATGTGAAAGTGGACCGCAAACGCTTCCGCTACTGGCTGATCCATCGCACGGTGTGGTGGGCGCTCGGCTGTCTGCGTATGGCGAAGATCTGGCGCAGCGGCGAGGATCGGATGCTGGAGCGGGTGGTGATCTCACGAAGGACGAGCGAGCAGGAACTCGACCTCTTGATGCTGCTGGAGGAGGATGCGCCCGAGGAGGAGCGGGTGCGGCCCGCAACAGATTGGGACTACTTTGACGAGGAGCAGGGAGGTGCATCAGGAGCGGAGCTCGCTCTGGCAATCTCTGAATGGCTATCGAGCATCAAATCGAAGCTCGAAGGACATGATCGGTTTCAGTTGGCAGTCGCTAGAAATGCCCTTGGCATGATAGCTCGTGAAGAACGGGCGGCATGGCCGATGGTCGGTCAAACCAAATTGACGGACGAGCTGCTCGGGGGTGAGAAGACTCTTGCTACCCTAGGGCTGCTTGCCAAACTTCGAGCGACGGCGCTTATCGAAGCTGACGTTAATTCCCCAAAGTATCCCGCACTGGCGTTTGCTCGTTCGATATGGCCCCTCAAGTATGATGACAATGAATGAGCTGTGTTTCTACTTTGATCCGGCTTGCTGCACCCGCAGCGAGCCCGCGCCCGCCCACCGCATGGCGGGTGCGCTTCGCTTCCCACCTGGGCGGGCGCTTTGAAATGAAGCACTGATACTGACGAGGACTGACTGATGGACTTCGCAATTCCCGCCGACTTGCAATCATATCTCGATGAGCTTGACGCCTTCATCGAGGCCGAGATCAAGCCGCTTGAAGAGCAGGACGACAATATCCGCTTCTTCGACCACCGGCGCGAATATGCGCGGACCGATTTCGAAGCGGGCGGTTTGCCGCGCGAGGAATGGGAAGACCTCCTCAAAGAAGCCACCCGCCGCGCTGACAAGGCTGGACACTGGCGTTTCTCCGCGCCCAAGCAATATGGCGGCAAAGACGGATCGAACCTCTGGATGGCGGTCATCCGCGAGCACTTTGCGCGGATGGGCCTTGGCCTCCACAACGACCTGCAGAACGAGCACTCCATCGTCGGCAATTTCCCCTTCGTCGCTATGTTCGATCAGTGGGGTACCGAAGAGCAGAAGCAGGAATTCATCACCGGCGGCTTCGAGCGCAAACGCCGCGTTGCTTTTGGCCTCACCGAACCTGATCACGGCTCTGACGCCACCCATATGGAAACTACAGCTGTCAAGCAGACCCGCGACGGCCAAGACGGCTGGCTGATCAATGGTGAGAAGATGTGGATCACCGGCATGCATGTCGCGACCCACTGCGCGATGTTTGCGCGCACCAGCGGCGAAGCGGGGGATGCGAGCGGGATCACCTGTTTCCTCGTCCCCAATCCCACCGAAGGCCTCGAAATCGAGGAGTGGATGTGGACCTTCAACATGCCCACCGACCACCCGCGCCTCAGCGTCAAGGACGTGTGGGTTCCCGATTCAGCGATCCTCGGTGTCGAAGGGCGCGGGCTCGCACTCGCGCAAAGCTTCGTCCACCAGAACCGCATCCGGCAGGCCGCATCCTCGCTCGGCGCGGCGCAATATTGCGTCGATGAGAGCGTGAAATATGCCCGCGCGCGCAAACCCTTTGGCGAGGCGCTCTCCAAAAACCAGGCGATCCAGTTCCCGCTGGTCGAGCTGGCGACCCAATGCGAGATGCTCCGCCTGCTGATCTTCAAGACCGCTTGGGAGATGGACAATATGCCGCATGAGGAGATTGAACGGACGATCTCCGACAAGGTCTCGATGTGCAATTACTGGGCGAACCGGCTGGTGTGCGAGGCCGCCGACCGGGCGATGCAGGTGCATGGCGGGATCGGCTATTCGCGCCACAAGCCGTTCGAGCATATCTATCGCCACCACCGCCGCTATCGCATCACCGAAGGCAGCGAGGAGATCCAGATGAGGAAGGTCGCGGCGTATCTGTTCGGATATCTGGGGCCGAAGAGGGGGACGATGGGTTGAGCGAGCCTTCCAAGAATACTCTTTGGCGACGGCATTGGTCGCTGACCGCGCTGCTTGTTATTTGGTTCTCAACTGCGTGGCTGCTGCAATCAATCAGACTGAGCTCGGCAGTTGGTTTCGGGATTGCAGCTGCCGCACTCGTAGGTCTTCACTACTGGAATCGGCATCAGCCACCTGATCGATTCTACGGCATGTCCGCACCAACCTCAATTCTCGCTGTAGTGTTTGGGCTGATGGCGTTGGCTGACGAAGGCACAGGTCCCGTTTTTGAAGGCCTCCGCGCCATTGGGGTCATTTGTCTCATCGGAGCGTTAGGATTTCTCCTTTGGCGCTACGTTCCGCTCGGGGGACCCCCTAAGACAGGCTAACCCCTAGCAATATCGTTGCGCGCCTCTATGACTCTCTTCCAACACAGGGAGAGACTTCATGCGCCGCTTCGCACCTCACTTCACTGCCACCCTTCTCGCAGGCTCCATGCTCGCCGCGCCCCACGCCGCCTTCGCGCAAGACGACAAGGAAGAGTGGAACGTCGAAGCACCGCGCGGTGCCAAGATCGAACAGGTGCCGATCGAGACCGACGAAGGCACCTGGATGGATGTCGATGTCTCGCCCGATGGCCGCACGCTCGCCTTCACCATGCTCGGCGACATCTACACCCTGCCAATCACCGGCGGCACGCCCAAGCGGATCGCCGAGGGGCTGAGCTGGGAAGTGCATCCGCGCTTTTCGCCCGATGGCACGCGCATCGCCTTCACGAGCGATCGGGGCGGGGGCAACAATATCTGGCTGATGAATGCCGATGGCTCTGACAAGCGGCAATTGACCAAGGAAGAGTTCCGCCTGCTCAACCAACCGGCATGGTCACCTGATGGCCAGTTCATCGCGGCCAAGAAGCATTTCACGACGCAGCGCTCGCTCGGCACGGGCGAGATCTGGATGTATCACGTGTCGGGCGGCGGCGGCGTCCAGGTGGTTGAGCGCGCCAATGAGGCTTTGCAGAAAGAGCTGGGCGAGCCGGTCTTCGCGCCCGATGGCAGCGCGATTTACTACACCCGCAACACGACGCCGGGGAACACCTTTATCTACGCGCAGGATTCCAATGCGGGGATCTTCGCAATTGAGCGGCACGACCTTGAGACGGGCGAGGTTACCACTGCGGTCGACGGCTATGGCGGGGCGGTGCGCCCAGCCCCTTCGCCTGACGGCAAAGAGATCGCCTTCGTTCGGCGGGACAAAGACACCTCGCAATTGTGGATCAAGGAGATCGCCAGCGGGCGCGAGCGGATGATCTATGACGCGCTTGATCTTGACGTGCAGGAGACCTGGGCGGTGACCGGGGTCTATCCCAATATGGATTGGACGCCGGACAGCGCCTCAATCGTGTTCTGGGCGGGCGGTAAGCTCAACCGCGTCAACCGTGACGGGTCGGGCCATGCGGTGATCCCGTTCCGGATCAGCGACACGCGCGGCATTGCCGATGCGCCGCATCCCGAAATCGAGGTGTCGCCCGATCGCTTTGCCACCAAGATGGCGAAGTTCGGCACACTTTCACCTGACGGAACGCAGCTGGTTTTTGAAAGCCTTGGGCGACTTTACACCAAGTCTGCGCGGGGCCGCGATGCGCCGCGCCCGCTGACCGAAGCGCCGAGCGGAACGGTCGAGGCCTATCCTTCGTTCAGCCGCGATGGCTCGCAAATCGCCTATGTCCAGTGGACCGATGAGGGGCTGGGCCGGATTTTGGTTTCTGACACGACCGGCGCAAACAACCGCGTCGCGCTGAGCGAGCCGGGGCACTACGCCAATCCGGTGTTCTCGCCCGATGGCACGAAAATCGTCTATGAGAAGCGCACGGGCGGCTATCTGACCGCGCCGGAGCATTCCGAAAACCCAGGCATTTACACGGTCGATGCGGCGGGTGGAGAGCCGGTCTTGGTCAGCCGCGAGGGCTCAAACCCTCAATTTGGCAGCGATAATGATCGTCTGTTCATGATCGGGCGCGATGGCAGCAAGCTGGCGCTAATGTCGTCTGACCTGGATGGCGAGAAGAAGCGCACCCATGCGACCGGAACCTTGGTGAATGACTTCCGCGTCTCGCCCGATGGCAAGACAATCGCGTTTCGCCAGAATTACGAAGTGTTCGCCATGCCGGTAATTCCGGGCGGCAAGCCGGTCGATGTGAACGAGGCCAAGGGGCCGGTTCCGATCACCAAAGTCTCCAGCGGAGGCGCGGATTACCTCGGCTGGGCGCGCGGGGGCGAGACGCTGTTCTGGTCGATCGGTCCGACGCTGAAGCAAGCGCAGGTGAGTGAGTTTTTCCGCAATGCGCCCAAGGGGAAGGGCAAGGATAAGGGCTTTGCCCCGCCGACCAGCGGAATCTCGATGGCGGTCACCGTCGATGCGCAAAAGCCGAGCGGCACGGTCGTCATCACCGGCGCGAAGCTGCTCACAATGGCGGCTGGGCTCGGCAGCGAAGACGCAGGCGTGATCGAGAACGGCGTGATCGTGATCGAAGGGGACCGGATCGCGGCGATTGGCGCGGCGGGTGACGTTAACGTGCCCAGCGGTGCGACCACGGTCGATGCCAGCGGGAAGGTCATCATGCCCGGTTTTGTCGACGCGCACCATCACGGGCCGCACGGCACGGGCGATCTCGTGCCGCAGCAGAACTGGAGCCTCGTGCAGGATCTCGCGCTCGGAACCACGACCACGCATAACCCGTCGAGCAATTCTAGCCTGATCTTCGCTTCGGCAGAGCGGCAGATGGCGGGCACTTTGCTCGCCCCGCGCATCTTCTCGACCGGAGAGATCATCTATGGGGCGAAGGCGCCGAGCGTCTACGCCCGGATCGACAGCTATGACGATGCGCTGGCGCATGTCCGCCGGATCAAGGCGCAGGGCGGGATTTCGGTCAAGAACTACAACCAGCCCCGGCGCGAACAACGCCAGATGGTGGCGCGCGCCGCGGCAGCGGAGAACATGCTCAACGTCGCCGAAGGCGGTTCGCTGTTCGGCATGGATATGAACCTGATCGCCGATGGCAATTCGACCATTGAGCACAATGTGCCCGGCGATGTGTTTTACGAGGACGTGCTGCAATTCTTCGGCCAGTCGAACTCGAACTACACACCGACGCTCAACGTGACCTATGGCGGGCTTGCCGGCGATCCGTATTGGCGTCAGGCGACCGACGTGTTCGACCATCCGCTGATGATCCACACTCCGCCCAAGGTGTTGCTCGCCGCAACGGCGCGGCGCACCAAGGCTCCTGAATGGGCCTTCGTCGATGACAATGCGGCGCGCGAGGCGAAGAAGATTGCGGACCGCGGCGTGAAGGTCTCGATCGGAGCGCACGGGCAGCAACCTGGCATTGGCGCGCACTGGGAAATCTGGACCTTTGCGCGCGGCGGGATGAGCCCGGTCGAAGCGCTCAAAACCGCGACGATCTGGCCGGCGGAATCGCTCGGAATGCAGAAAGATGTCGGCAGCCTTGAAGTCGGCAAGCTCGCTGATTTGCTGGTGCTGACCGCCGATCCGACCGCCAATATCCGCGACAGCGACAAGATCGAAAGTGTGATGATCGGTGGGCGGATGTATGACACCGCGACCATGCAGGAAGTCGCGACCGGCAATGGCGGACGGCGCGCCTATTGGTGGGAGAGCGGCCAAGGTGGCAATGCTGGCGGCTCCGAGGCGGCGACCCATGCGGGCGGCGGCCACAATCACGGCGATGGTGACGGAGGTCGTCAGTAACGCCTAGCCGGCTTCGATCAGCGCCCGCAAATCCTTCAGAGCCTTGGCGCGCAATTGATGGACACGCGGGACGCTGACTTCGAGCACTTCGGCGATTTCGGTGAGGTTCAACTCCTCAACGAAGAACAATTGCAGCACCAGTTTGAGGCGGTCGGGCAGCTGCGTCATCGCTGCGACCATCCGCTCGCGATCCTCCATGTCGGAAAGCACCTCGAACGGGTCAGGATCGTCGCTGGCAAAGGCGGTGCTGGTCTCGTCATATTCGTCGGCGATCGAGGTGAGCGTGATGTTTGAGGCTTCGATTTCGAGCAGCTCGGCATCGCTTATGCCCATGCGTGCGGCGATTTCCGTGCGGGCGGGATCACGGTGCAATTCCTCGCGCAATGCGCCCACGGCGGCTTCATAGGCGGCGCGCTTCTTGCGCGCGGTGCGGGTGTTATTGAGCTGTTTGCGCACTGCATCGAGCATCGCTCCACGCACGCGGATCTTGGCGTAGGCAGCAAAGCCATCTTCAGTCGGGCCGGAGTGTTTTTGCGCGCATTCGGTGAGCGCGATGACGCCGATGGAAATCAGGTCTTCGACCTCGATCCCATCGCGGCCCATGCCGTTGATGTGCCACGCCGCGCGGCGGACGAGCGGCATGAAGCGGCGGACGCGGTCGGCGACTTCATCGCGATTGGCTGCCCCATAACCGCTGGCGCTGAAGGGGGTTTGATCGTGCTTCATGCGGCGATGGCCTCAGTGGATGGGTCGTCAGGAAGCGCAGGCGCTGCGGCCTCTTCGCCGCCGATGACTTTGACGACCTCGACCGGCTGTGTTGCGGGCAATTCATTGATCGACAGGACGAGACAGCGCTGCACGCGCTGACGCAGCAGATTGGCAAGCGGGCGGCGCGCAGGCGGTTGAACGATGAGCGCAATCGGGCCATCCTCTGCCTCGATCGCGGCATTGAGGGCTGCGGTGATCATGCTGCCGCATTCCGGCTCCACCATTGGCTGACCGGTGCTGGGGTCCGGCACGCTGCCGAGGATCGAGGCTTCGAGATTGGCGTCGAGCGTTGCGACTTTCAGCCGCGCTCCCGGCTCGCAAATCCGCCCGATCAGCTTCGCGCCCATATCCGCGCGCACCGCATCGACCAATGCGTCAAATTCCTGCGTGCGTTGCAGCGCGAGGGCGAGGCTGGTGAGCACGGTTTGCGGGTGGCTAAGCCCGATCCCGTCCGCGATCAATGCGCGGAAAATCCGGGTGATCGCCGCAAGCGAAAGCGGTTCGGGGTGAACAGTTTCAACCAGGCTCGGCGCGCTTTCCTTGAGCGCATCGAGCAGCTCGCGCACTTCCTGCGGGCCGAGCAGGTCAGCGGCATGGGCTAGGAGCACCTGATTGGCGTGCGTCGCGATCACCGTACTCGGGTCAACCGCCAGAAACCCTTCGGCAATGGCATGATCGCGGTCGCGCGGAGCGATCCACAGAGCGGGACAGTCAAAGCTAGGATCGCGCGTTGCTTCACCCGTTAGAGTGTGCCCGGCCCGCACATCGCCCGCATCAATCGCCAGCAATTTGCCCGGCTGCACAGCCCCTTGCGCGAGCGTCACCCCGCCGAGCATAACGGCATAATCCTGAGCCTCGCGGTCGAGGGAATCCCGAATGCGGAATTGCGGCAGGACAAAGCCGAACTCGCGGCTAAGCTGCTTGCGAATGCCGGTGATGCGCGTGAGCAGCGGGGCATCTTTCGCCTTGTCGACCAGATGGACGAGGCCATAGCCAAGCTCGATGGTGACGAGCGTTTGGTCGCTGACATCTTCCATCGCGATGTGATCAGCCGGGGTCTCTTCGACCTTTACCTCTTCGATCACGGGCGCATTGGCTTTGCCGCGTAAATGCCACCAGATCGCGCCCGCTATTCCGGCGGCGGGGAGGAAAATCAACTGAGGCATCGCCGGGACCAGCCCAATCGCGCCGAGGATCAGCGCCACCGGCAACCACCCGCGCGGATCGGAAAACTGCCCGCCAATCTGTCCGGCGAGATCGCGCTTGTCGGAGACCCGCGTGACAATGGCGGCGGCGGCGATGGAGAGTAGCAGCGCTGGCACTTGCGCAACCAAAGCGTCTCCCACCGCGAGGGTGATGTAAAGCTCTCCCGCCTCGCCAGCGGACAGGCCATGGCTCACCATGCCCAGCGCGAACCCAGCGATGACATTGACGCCAAGGATCAGCAGCGCGGCAATCGCATCGCCTTTGACGAATTTCGATGCGCCATCCATTGAGCCGTAGAAATCGGCTTCGACAGTGACTTCGGCGCGGCGGGCCTTGGCCTCTTCTGAGGTGACAAGCCCAGCGGCGATATCGGCGTCAATCGCCATCTGTTTGCCGGGCAGGGCATCAAGCACAAAGCGCGCCGAGACTTCCGACACGCGGCCCGCGCCTTTAGTGATCACGATCATGTTGATGATCAGCAGGATGGTGAAGACGAACAGGCCGACTGCGAAATTGCCGCCGACCAGAAACTCGCCAAAGCTCTCGATAATCTCGCCTGCTGCTGCGCCGCCTTCATGCCCGTTGACCAGCACGATCCGGGTCGAAGCAACATTGAGCGCGAGCCGCAGCAAAGTCGCGAACAACAGAACGCTGGGGAACGAGGAGAAATCGAGCGGTTGGCGCGCGTTGAGCGCGACCATCAGCACCGCAACCGCAACCGCGATGTTGAGCACGAAAAACATGTCGAGCAGCATGGTCGGGATCGGCAGCACCATCAGCACGAACAGCGCGAAAATGCCGACCGGCAGCGCCATTGCGGCGGACATGCCGCCAATACGCGCTGCGAGCGGGGAGGAAGTCATGCCAGCGCCGCTCACAATCCGAACGCCTTCAACTGATCATAGGCACGTTTGACCTGAGCGCCGCTTTCGCCCGCCAAGCCAGGAGCGAAGGTTGATTGCAACACTTGCGACATGGGCATTGGCGCAGGCGGTGCAGGGCGCGATTCCGCCGCTGCGCCGTGCGACGAGTTGTACGTCAGCGCAGGCGGGCGCATCGGCCCGAAGGCGGCTTCATCCGCGATCAGATAGGGGGCAAACGGCGTGCTTTCGCGCATATGGCCGGGAACAGCTTCAAGCGCGCGCTCCATTCGCCCGCGGACGGTGTCCATCACCTCGCCAAGGCTGCGCGCGGACCCATTGCGCTCATAGAAGACCGGGCGGTTGGCGGCGGCTGGGCGCGGGAACAGCGCAGCGGCGGATTGATGGGGATCTTTTTGTAGGGCGGTGAGGAACTTCGATGCACCGCCCGCGCCAAGGAAGTGCGCGAGATATAGCTCGCTGTGGTCCGGCTCGCGGCCCAGCACGGGGAGCAGGCGTTCCCGATTGTCCTCGGCCAGGCTGGCAGCCATGTAGGATGCGATCTGCGGATCATTGCGAAGTGCGAGAATGGCATTGCGCTGCGCCGGATCGCTGACGAAGGCCGCGCCGCTGCGACCGACACCGATCTGCGCGGCAACGTCTCCGAGGCCGAAGCGCTCGCCGTGCTTTCTGACCGTCGCCAGCCAAGTGCTCTCGATGAACTGATAGAGACCGGTCGCGCTCGATGTGCGCGCTTTGGCACTCGGGTTCATCGAGGATTCGACCTGCGCCTGCGCCAGCAGATAGTCGAAATCGACCACGGAGCGCTCGGCGGCTCCAGCAATCGCCTGCTGCACATTGGGCCGCTGTGAGGAGACGGCGAGCGCACGCGCTCCGTTTGTTGGTGATGTGATGTCGTTCACGCCGATCTCGCTCTGGCCTCGCTGTTGCGCCCTTGATCCGATGGCGCGCAGAGCCAGTCCGCGCGCGGGTTCACAGCAAGGTCAGCAAGGCTCGTGCCAATTGCGCGGTCAGCGCGCCTTACGCATGGGCGGTGTTCGACGGAGTGTAGGTGGGTCGCGGGCCGCCCAGCGCATCGAGGCGCGCGGCGACATTGGCGGCGAGCAGGTTGCGCACCCGGCGGTTCACCTCGTTCAACTGGCTCGCCGTGGTGGCGAGCGCGCGTGTGTCAGGATCGAGCATGTCCGGCCCGACCGGGGCGAGCATATCGCACAATTGCTCTTTCTCGCGGGTCGAGGCGACCAGCTCGTCACGGTCGAGCGAGGCAAGCGCTTGCCGCTCGCGCTCCAGGACGGCAATCATCTGCCGTAGCGCATTGGTCAGTTCGCCAGCTTTCATGCCGCTCACGACTGCGAGCTTTGCGGGATGGACGGGCTGACGCGCGCAGCGATCATCGCATCGACGATTTTTGCGGGCACGAGCGGGTAGCTCCCATCGCGCAGCGCGTTGCGGATTTCGTTGACGCGCTCGCTATCAACCGGCGCATCGCTGGCCGCAGCGCTTTGGCTGACTTCGACCGAGATGCCCGATTTCGCCGCGCTCGGCGAAGCGGCGCTTTGCGTGTCATTGGCGCGCGCCTTCAGCAGCGAGCGGTCGCTTTCACTGAGCGCGCGAGCGGGGCTAACCCCTTGTAATTTGTTCAGTTCAAAAGACGGCATGGCTCCGTTCCTATTTATTTCTATGCCCTAAGGACGGTCGCAGGCGAGGCTATTTAAGCGCTGCCTTGCGATATCTTTATCGAGCGGATTTACTGCACTGGGATCACGGCAAAGCCGGGTCGGACAATACGCGCACGGATTGGTTCGCCCCGGCGCACCATGCGCACCGCAATCCAGTCGCCGACCGCACCGCTGTCCATCGCCTCGCCCGATTGCTGCACCGCAAAGCCGCGCCCGCGCACGGCCACGGTTACTGGATCGCCGCGTTTCACGACGTTTACCGGCTTGGCGGCTTTCGCTGCTTGCGGCGCGGCTCTGATCGCTACGAATATGCGCCAACCGTCCGCCTTAGGACATTCGACCCGCACTGTCTGGCCCGGTTGCCCGTGCCAACTGGTCATCAAAGGCGCGGGGCAATGGGCCAGCCTCAGCCGCCGGTCCGCCGGCATTCGCGCTCCGCCAATCATCCCGGTAGGTGCGCCGGTAAAGCGCATCACAGCGCGGTCGATTTCAGACGGGTCGGTAAAGGCTTGACGAAGCGGTGTCTGGCCGAAAACCGGCGACAAGACCGGCGTCAGCATAAGCAGAGCCGCCGGAGCGAAATACCAATAAGTTATTGTGGAGCGCATCCTGCGACCTCCCTTTCAAATGACAGTTTCACGAGGGATTGTAGCAAGGCCCGTGCCAATTGCTTACGTATTTGCGCGCAGGGGCGTTGCAGCGCAGAATACATCAAAGCTGCGTTATGCAGCCGACCATAGAACAGGCGCGCTTCACACTGATGAGGCGCGTGGAAAGCAAGGTCGTTTATGTCTTACCCCAATCCCTTTGGTCGCCGGAAAAGAGATCGCAAGGCAGCCGCAACAGAGCCTGCGGCAACCGAGAAGAAACTGACGCTTGCCGAAATTGCGCGGCGGGATCTGCTGACCGAGATCAGCGAGTTCATTATGCGCCACGATCTCGATGTGACGGGCGCAAATCTCAGCTTGATTTGCGCGGCATTGTCTGGCGCGAACCGGCGGCTGGCACAGGAGTTCGTCAAGCGTGAAACCCGCCGGGAGCCGATTGACCAACGTTATCTCGACACCATGATGCGTCTTAACCCGGGCACGCATGATCGCATCGCCGAGCTTGAGCGTCTGATGGACAAAATGGAATATTCGCTGATGCGGTTCGCTCAGACCGCGAGGTCGGCGCAGGATGAAAGTAGCCAGCACCGCGGCGCGATCGGTCGGCAGATTGAAGAAATGGAAAGCGATGCCGCCGCGCGAAGCGAGCAAATCCGGGTCGAGCGGGTTATCGAGCTTTCGCACTCAATGCTCGAACGGCTCGATATGGTCGAGCGCGCGATGGATCGCAGCCAGAACGAAACGCAGCAATTGCGCAGCTCGCTTGCGCAGGCCCGGCACGAGGCGGACGTCGATCATCTGACCCGTCTGCCCAATCGCCGCGCTTTCGAGAGACGGCTGAAGTCCGCCACCGATGAAGCAAAGGCAGACGGTGTGCCGCTGAGCATTGCGTTTTGCGATGTCGACCATTTCAAGCAGGTCAATGACACGCATGGGCACGAAGCGGGAGACCGCATCTTGTGTGCAATTGCCGACACGTTGAGTGCGATTGCCAATGATGAATGCTTTATCGCCCGCCACGGCGGCGAGGAATTTGTCATGCTGTTCTACGGTCTCGACAAGAATGACGCCTGGCGCGAGCTCGAACGCGTGCGGCGCATGATGGCGAGCAAGCAATTGATGAACCGGGAAACCGGTAAGCCGTTTGGCAAGATCACCTTTTCCGGCGGGATCGCCGAAGTGACCGAGACAGACGACCCCCGAAGCGCGCTCGAGCGCGCAGATGCAGCGCTCTATGAAGCCAAACAAGGCGGGCGCAACATGATCATCGCGAACTAGGCCGCGGGTCCTCTATCGCTGCGCGTCGAACGCGAGGCTCGCATAGAGGTCAGTGCTGTCCGCAGGGGTCATCACCACTCGCACCGGCACGCCGCGCGATCGTGCAGCATCGGCGAGCCGCCGCGCTTCGGCCCAGCTTTCGGCCTCGTCCTCCGCACGATAGCGCGCAAACACGCTCAAGGTTGCGCGCGGGTCAACTGCCTGATCATCAAGCCAGTCACCGATCTCCGGCACATTGTTCGAGGGGCGATAAAGCGCTTGAGCCGGCGCGACGGCGACAGAGGTGGGCGGCTCGGCGACAGGGTTTGCACTGCGCATTCCTGCCAGCGCGGCGAGCGAGACCAGAAACAGGATCAGCGCCAGATCAGCCAGGATCAGCTGCCACGGCATGGCTTGGCGGCTGGTCATGCGATGTCACGCAATTCAGTCGTCTGGGTAGATAGCGACTGCATCCGGCCAAGCTGATCTTCCAGCCATTCGATCAAGATATCGCGCTGCGTTTCTTCATATTCTCCTTCGCGCTCGATGGCGCGGGCGAGCGGGATCCACAGCATGTGAGCGGTCAGCACCCCGTACAAAGTCGACACGGCGGCGCTCGCTACGGACGCCATTGTGTCGTCGAGCGCGCCGGTGCTTCCCGGTGAAAGCTGAGTGATGGCGAATAAAGTACCCACCAGTCCGAAGACCGGGGCCAGTTCGCCAGCATGCTCCATCGTTCGCACCGCCTGCATGCGCGCGATGTCGCGCTTCGCCCGGCCCGCGCGGTGTGCGCTGTGCATGGCGGGGAGCGAGCGCTGGGTCAGATAGATATCGACCATCTTCGCGATCAGGCGATCAGGGGGATCAGAAGCATCCGCGCGATACGGACCGTCCCGCTTAATTGCGCTCACAATCCGAGCAAGCGCAGTGCGGTTGGCATCGACATCGAAGCTGTGGCGATGAAGACGGATGAGGCCGCGCATGGTCTCTTGCACATCGTGCCGACCGCTGCGCGCCGCTGTCGCGATTAATGTGCCGACAATCACGACGACGAGAGCAGCAGGATCGAACAGGATGGCAAGGTCATTCGGCATGGTCTTGCTGAGGACGGTCAGCGGACGCTTGGCTTAAGCGCTCTGGCGCTGCCCGCGTGCGAGCTGCGCTCTGCGTATTTCACCTGCAAACCTTTGGAAACCATGGCGGCTGCAAGTCGCTGCCAATCGGGCGGCAAGCGCTTGCCGAAATGCGGCTTATCCTGCGCAAAAGCGCGTATTTCCCGCCCCAAACGCGCTTTTGGCACGGACTCTGCAAAGTCCTTCGCACACTCATGTGAGCATTGCGGAGAGCAGATATGAACTCGCAGATTTTTGGCATTCACGGCGCTGCGCTGGAATTGCGTTCGCAGCGTATGGGAATGATCGCGTCGAACATCGCGAACGCGGCGACGCCCGGATACAAGGCGCGCGATATCGACTTTGCCGCCGCGCTTGATGATCGTCTCGGCGGGATCGGCGCGGATGCCAGCGCTTCTGCCAACACGATGTTCCGCCAGTCGGTCATGCCCTCGCTTGATGGCAATACGGTCGAGCTCGGCAATGAGCAGGTTGCCTTCACCGAAAACGCCGTAGCGTACAGCGCGACGCTGTCTTTTGTGCAGGGCAAGGTCAACACCATCACTCGCGCGCTGAAGGGTGAATAGGCATGGCTGACAACAACCGTCTCACCCTGTTTTCGATGACGCAAAAGGCGATGTCGGCCCAGATGGTGCGCATGAACGCAGCCACATCGAACCTTGCCAATGCAGGGTCGGTCGCGCGCAGCGAGGAGGAGGCCTATCGCCCGATCCGCCCGGTTTTCCAGACTGAGCTCGACCGCGCATCTGGCCTCGCCACCGTTCGCAATGAAGGCCTGATGCGTTCGGACGCCGCGCCGGCAAAACGCCACGACCCCAACCATCCGCTCGCCGATGATGACGGCAATGTCTGGGAAAGCCCGGTCGATGAGAGCGCCGAGATGATCGAGATCATGGAGAGCGCGCGCCAATACCAGAACATGGTTCAGGCGCTCCAGACCGCCAAGCAATTAATGCTCGAAACCCTGAGGAGCAATTGACGATGAACACCATTACGACACCATCCGCGCAGGACGCGATTGATCGCCTGAATGCGCCTTCGACGCTGCCCGCGCAAAATGCCTTTGCGAGCCTTGACCAAGGCGATTTCCTGCGCCTGCTCACGACGCAATTGACGCTGCAAGACCCGCTCGAGCCGGTACCGATAACGAAGAGATGCTGGCGCAGATGGCGCAGTTTTCCAGCCTTGCCGCGAGCACGGAATCGAGCAGCACTCTGGCTGAGATTTCGGCCAAGCTCGATGATCTGATCGCCGCTCAAACCGCCTCTGCCGAAGCAGCCAGCGCGGCTGCCAATGCAGCGCTGATCGCGGCGGAAGCTGCCAGCAATGCAGCCAATCGCCCCGCCACCGGCGGCGCGGCGATCACCCCCTGATTCTGACCCTTACCAAGGACCACCACCATGACTGCATTCTACACCTCGCTTAATGGCCTGCGAAACGCCGAGACCGACCTCGCCGTTATCGCCAACAATATCGCCAATGCCGAAACCGCTGGTTTCAAGAAATCCTCGGCGCAATTCGCCGATATTGTATCGAGCGGTTCGAGTGCCGATCCGCGCCTGACCATCGGCCTTGGCGCGACTGTTTCGGCGATCAATCAGGATTTCTCGCTCGGCTCTATTGAGCAAACCGGGCGCAGCCTGGACCTTGCGATTGATGGCGACGGGTTCTTCGCGATCCGCGATATCGAGACCAATGAGACGGTCTTTACCCGCAACGGCAACCTGCAGATTGATGGTGCCGGCAATATTCAGGATGCGCCGGGCAAGCGCGTGCAAGCCTTCCCGGTTGATGCCACGGGCACCCCGACCAGCACTGTGCCGATCGATGCCATCGCTCCGGTGACGAATGGGGGAGGCTTCGCGCTATCCAGCATTACGATCCAGAATAATGGCGTTATCCAGGCCTCTTACTCGGACGGTTCGACCGAGCCGGTCGGACGCCTGGCGCTGGCGACCTTCGCTGCGCCAGACGGGCTGCGCGCTATCGGCCAGACCAATTGGGAGGCGACCGGCATTTCCGGCGCGCCCGATTATGGCAATCCGGGGGCTGACAATCGCGGTGCTATCCTGAGCGGCGCGCTGGAACGCTCCAATGTCGATCTCGCTGAAGAAATGGTCGCGTTGATCACAGCGCAACGGAATTTCCAGGCGAATGCGCGGGCGATCGACACCTCCACCCAGATCACCCAGACCATCATCAACCTGCGTTCGTAAGCCGGTAAGCCGCTATGGACCGTCTGATCTACACCGCGCTCACCGGCATGAACGCTGCGATGGACCGTCAGCGGGTGGTGGCGAACAATCTCGCCAACGCCTCGACGCCCGGTTTTCGCCAAGAGGCGTTCGCCGTTACCCCCGCGACCTTGCGCAATGGCTCCGTGGAAGCGCGCGCCATGGCGCAAGGCGTGGTGCGCGGGGTCGACATGCAGCAGGGGCGGGTGATCCCGACCGGCAAAGCGCTCGACATCGCGGTGAAGGGCGAGGCGCTGATCGCCTATCAGGCGGCAGATGGTGGCGAGATCTACTCGCGCCGTGGCGATTTACGGGTCGCGCCCACAGGCGTGCTCGAAAATGGCGAAGGTCTGCCCGTGATGGGAGAGGCTGGCCCGATCACCATTCCGGCAGGCGGCACAATCGCGCTCGGCAGTGATGGCAGCGTGCTTCTGAACGATCCGGCCGATCCCGGCGCGCCGCCACAGGCTATCGCGCGGATCAAGCTCGTCTCACCCGAAGGCAGCGCGATTGCCAAAGGGATCGACAGTTTCCTCAAAGTCCCGGGCGGCGGTGTTCTTCCCGCTGATCCGACTGCAGAGATCACCACCGGCGCGCTCGAAGCGTCGAACGTCAACACCGCTGCCACTCTGGTCGACATGATCGAAGCGCAGCGCGCTTTTGAACAGCGCGCCAAGGTCATCTCCACCGCCGGCGAGCTTGATGAGGCCGGCTCGCGGCTGATGTCGCTGCGCTGATCCCGTTTCACGAAAAGGATGTAAATTATGCCCAGTTCCGCCCTTCACGTCGCCCGCACCGGGCTCGAAGCGCAAGATGCGCGGATGCGCGTGATCGCCAACAACCTCGCCAATGTCGGCACTACCGGGTTCAAGCGCGACCGCGCCGATTTCGCGACGCTCGCCTACCAGCAACAGCGGGTCGCAGGCCAGAACTCCAATGGCGATACGCAATACGCGATCGGCCTCAACCTCGGCACAGGGGTGCAGGTGGCCGGGACCAGCCGGATCGAGACGCAGGGCACGCTCAACACCACCGGCAACAGCCTCGATGTGGCGCTTGACGGGCCGGGCTTTTTCGAAGTGCAATTGCCCGGCGGGCAGCTCGGCTACACCCGCGCGGGATCCTTTTCGCTGACGGCTGATGGAGAGATCGTCACTGCGCAAGGATACACCGTGCAGCCGGGGCTGAGCGTGCCGCAAGGCGTCACCTCGATCAGCATAGCGCCTGATGGCACAGTCAGCGCCAGCACCGCCGATGGTGCCGCGCCGGCCGCTATCGGCCAGCTCAATATCGCAAGCTTCGTCAATCCCGCCGGGCTTGCCCCGCGCGGCGACAATTTCCTGACCGAGACCGCCGCGAGCGGCGCGGCTGAAATCGGTCCCGGCGGCGAAGAGGGCCGCGGGCAGGTGCGCCAGGGCATGCTCGAAGCCTCGAACGTCAATGTCGTTGAGGAGCTGGTCGAGATGATCGAGGCGCAGCGCGCCTATGAGATCAATTCCAAGATGGTGAGCGCGGTCGACGAGATGCTGCGCAACGCCAACCAAACGCTGTGATGATTATGCCTCGCCGCGCCCTCACCGCCAGCCTCGCGCTTGCGCTCTCCGCCTGTATGGGAGGAGGAGAACGTGCGCCCGGCTTCATCGCTCCGCCACCGCCTCCGGTCGCGCAGCCAATCTCCGGCAGCGATGCCGCGTCCAGCAGCGGCGCGATCTTCAACGCTGCGCAAGGCTATGCCGGGCTGCATGTCGGCACGCGCGCGCGCAGTCTTGGCGACATGGTCACCATCGTGCTGACCGAGAACACCCGCACATCGAAGAGCAGCAGCTCGGCAACCGATCGCGATGGCAGCTTCTCGCTCACCCCGCCCACTGCAGGGCCGCTCAGCCTTTTAAATCCGAACGCCCTTAATGCTGGCGGGCAGGGGTCGTTCTCAGGTTCGGGCAACGCTGCCCAGCAAAGCCAGCTCACCGGGGCCATCGCGGTCACAATTGCCGCGATCTACCCCAATGGAACCGCCGAAGTCGTCGGAGAGAAACAGATGTCGCTTAGTCAGGGGGAAGAGTGGATCCAGTTTGCTGGTCGTATCCGCCTGATCGATATTGACGCGCAAAACCGCTTGGCATCTTCGCAGGTCGCCAATGCCCGGATCATCTATTCGGGCAAAGGCTCGGTCCAGCGGGCGAGCAGGCCGGGCTGGCTGTCGCGCTTCTTCAGCATGATAACGCCGTTTTGAGGAGGATGGGTCTGATGCATATCTCCCCACCGAAATGGTTCGCGCTCATCCTCGCGCTATTCGCCGCGCTGCTGCCAGCGCACGCTTCGGCTGAGCGCATTCGCGATCTTGGCCAGTTTGACGGCCTGCGCGCCAACCAGATCACCGGATACGGAATTGTCGTCGGCCTGCCCGGTACGGGCGATGGCAATCTCGAATATCTGACTGAAGCAATGCGCGGCGTCTCGGGCCGCTTGGGCCTGCAATTGCCGCCTGGTGTGAACCCCACGCTCGACAATGCCGCTGCGGTTATCGTGACGGCAGAGCTGCCTGTGTTTGCCAAGCCGGGTCAGCGCATCGACATTACCGTTTCCACCATTGGCCGGGCGGAGAGCCTGCGCGGCGGCGCGCTGATCATGACGCCGCTCTATGGCGCGGACGGCCAGATTTACGCCATGGCGCAGGGCAATGTCGCGGTTGGTGGTCTCGGCGTCTCTGGCGCAGACGGATCGCAATTGCTGGTCAATGTGCCGACCGTGGGCCGGATCGCCGATGGAGCCACCGTCGAACGCGCGGTTGCCACCGGCTTCGAACGCGAAGACACCTTGCGGTTCAATCTGCATCAGGCCGATTTCCTCACCGCCGCCCGCGTGCGCGATGCAATCAACATGTATTATCCCGGTATTGCGCGGATTGCCGACGGAGTTAGCATCGAGCTGACCCTGCCATTCGGCAATGATGCGCGCGCCGCGATGCTCGCAAATATCGAAATGCTCGATGTGGAACCGGCGGAAACGCCTGCGCGCGTGATCGTCAACAGCCGCACCGGCACGGTCGTCATCAATCAGGCCGTGCGGCTCGCCCCGGCAGCGATCAGCCACGGAAAGCTGGTCATCCGGATTGATGAGAACCCGCAGATTGTCCAGCCGGAGCCGTTCGCGGGTGGCGAAACTGCATTGGAGCAGGCGACGGATATTTCGGTTGAGGAGCAGTCCTCGACCATCGCGACGGTCCCGCAGACCGCGACGCTGAATGAATTGGTCGATGCGCTCAACCTTTTGGGTGTGGGCGCAGCTGACCTTGTCGTGATCCTTGAGAGCCTCAAACAAGCGGGCGCTCTCAAGGCGGAAATGGTGGTGCTGTGATGGAGATGTTTCCTCTGCCGGTTTCCACGCAGCACCCCATTTCTGCAAAACCATCCGCCGCTGGCGAGCATGTCGATCCGGAGCGCGCGGCCCTGCGCGAAGCGGCGCAGGGGTTCGAGGCGATCATGGTGCGGCGCATGCTCGAAAGCGCGCGCGCCAGCAGCTTTGTCGAAGAAACGCCGCTGACCGGCGGCGGCCTCAATGAATTCCAGGCGATGCGCGACGAGCAGCTTGCCGAGATAACATCGCAAACCGGAACCTTAGGGTTAGCCCGTAGTATCGAAGCGCAGCTTTCTCAGCACCTGCCCGGTAAGGCGGACGGGTAATGTCCAGCGTTCTCATCAATATCGTACCGCAGCGGGGCGGCAGCTTCGCGCACCGCGCTGGAGCTGACGGCGCAGAACATCGCCAACGCCAATAACCCCGATTATGCCCGGCGCACTTTGGGTCAGACCGAGGTGGTGAGTACCGCGACCGTCGGCCTGTTTACCAGCACCGCGCTGAGCGGCGTGCGGCTCGATGGAGTGCGCCGTTCGGATAACCTCCTGTTGCAAACGCAGGCGCGCAATGCGGCGAGCGATCTGGCCCGCGCTGATGCCGAGATTTCCGGGCTTCGTTCAGCGGAAACGGCGGTCGAACAGGCGAGCATTTTTAGCAATATCGTCGAATTTGAAGCGAGCCTTGCGCGGCTGCAAAACGATCCAACCGATCCATCCTTGCGGGCGGTTGCGCTGGAAAGCGCGCGGGCGGTGGCGGGCAGCCTAAATCTGGCTGACACGGCGCTGGGTCAGGCGCGCGGCACTGTGCAGGTCGAAGCCAGCACCGGTGTCGATGTAATCAACGAACAGGCAGGCCTGCTAGCCAAGATTAACGCCGAAATCATCCGCGCGTTGCCGGGGACGGCAGGGCAAGCCGCCTTGTTCGACCAGCGCGACGCGGCGCTGGCTGACATTACCGAGCGCTTCGGAGCCTCGGTTGTTATCGAGCCGAACGGCGTCGCCAATGTGCGGCTGGGCGATGCCTCCGGGCCTGACCTGGTCGATGGCACAATTGCGCAATCGCTTGATCTGACATTTGCCGCCGATGGAACAGTGTCTTTTGCGGTGACCGGAACGGCAGTGTCCCCATCCAGCGGATCGCTGGCGGGCAATGCTGCGGCGCTCGAGGCGAAGCGCGACCTGCAAATCGAGCTTGATGATCTTGCCGCACTTACGATCACCATCGTCAATGATGCGCAAGCGAATGGCACGGCGCCCGACGGGACAGCGGGACAACCTTTGTTCTCCGGCACCAGTGCGGGCGATATCGGCATTGCGCTGGCGAGCGGCGCGGGGATTGCGACCGCGCCCGCTGGGTCTCCGCCGCAAAGCCGCGATATTGGCAACCTTACCGCCTTGCGCGATGCGTTGGCGAATAATGGCCCGGCGGCGCAAACCGATGCGTTACTGCTGGGTCTGTCGAGCCGCATTTCAGGGGAGGAAATCACCCGTACGGCGCTGTCGACCATCGCTGAAAGCGCGCAGACTTCGCTCGCAGCGGAAACGGGCGTTGATCTTGATGCAGAGGCGACCAATCTGATCCGATACCAGCAGGCATTTCAGGCCTCGGGCCGGATCATCCAAGTCGCCAACGATATCTTCAATTCGATTCTGGCGATCCGATAATGCCGACGCCAATCAACACCCAAAGCAGCTTTTACAACCGCTCGCTCGCGCAATTTGATGGCTTGCGAAGCCAGTTGAACACGCTGCAATCGCAGATCGCGACCGGCGTTAAATTTGAACGCTCGTCAGACGATCCGGCGGCAGCATCACGGCTGCGCATCCTGTCGCGCGAAGGGCGGCTGGAAGAGGTGTTCCGCGAAAATGCCGATCTGTTGGAGCTGGATCTGAGCTCTGCATCCGACGAACTCACCGGCATCAACAATCTGCTGATCCGGGCGCGCGAGCTGGCGCTGGCGGCGGGCAATGAAACGCTCGATGACACCGCGCGCGGAGCGATTGCGACCGAACTTGCCGAGCTGCGCGAAGAATTGTTCAACCGTGCCAATGCAACCGGTCTGGATGGCGAAGCGCTGTTTTCAGGCGAAGCCGGTGGGCCGGCGTATGTCCGCGATGCGGCTGGCAACATCAATTATGTCGGCAGCGCCCAGAGCGGATCGCTGATCGTCGGTGCGGGCGCAGAGATCGAGCGCGGGATCACCGGACCTGAATTCCTCCAGTTCGATACCGGCGCAGGGCCAACCGATGCCTTTGCCTTGATCGGCGGTCTGGTCACAGCACTGCAAGGCGGCTCGGCCGATCCGAGCGCCGCTGCGCGCGATGCTCTCGCCGGATTTGACGCTGCGCTTGATAGCGGCACGCGCGGGCAGACCATCCTTGGCGCTCGTCTCGCCTGGATTGACGGGCTGCAGCAATCGCAGCTCGAACGCTCGCTCAATCGCGCCGAGCAACAGGCCGGTGTTGGCGGGGTCGAGCTGACCGATGCGATCACGCAATTGCAACAGACATTGACCGTTCTCGAAGCCAGTCAGGCGAGCTTTGCCCGGCTTAGCTCACTGACCCTGTTCGACGCGATTTAACCCTCGCTTAAAGCACGCGATTAGAAGGATCAAAGACCATGTTTGCCGCCATCGGTATCGTCGTGCTGATCATCATGGTGTTTGGCGGCTATACGCTGGCAGGCGGCTCTATGGGGCCGATCCTCGCTGCGCTTCCGCTTGAAATGATGATGATCGGCGGGGCGGCCATCGGCGCGGTCCTGATCGGCAACACCATGCACGAGATCAAGCTGCTTGGCGGCGGCATCGGCAAGGTCTTCAAAGGACCGAAATACTCCGATCAGGATCATATTGACGCGATCGCGCTCAGCAGCAAGCTGATGAAATTGCTGCGCGCAGAAGGTGCAGTCGCGCTTGAAAGCCATGTGACCGAGCCGGAAAACTCACCGATCTTCGCCGAATACCCCAACCTTCTCAAAGACGATGCGGTGCGCAATATGATCTGCGATCCGCTCACCCTGATGGTCGTTTCCAGCGGCACGCTCGATACCCATGCGGTCGAGGATGTAATCGACAGCGCGATCAAGACCCAGCTGCACGAGCTTGAAGAGCCGCAGCACGCGATCCAGTCGCTCGCCGATGCCTTCCCCGCGCTCGGGATCGTCGCCGCCGTGCTTGGCGTGATCAAGACGATGGCCTCGATCGACCAGCCGCCCGAAATCCTCGGCAAGATGATCGGCGGCGCGCTGGTCGGAACGTTCCTCGGCGTGCTGCTCGCCTATGGTTTTGCCGGCCCGATGGCGACCCGGTTGAAGCAGGTCAACACGCACGACCAGACGATATTCTACTCGATCAAGCAGGTCATCATCGCCTCTCTGCATGGCTATCCGCAGCCCATGGTGCTTGAGGCTGCGCGCGCCGGCCTGCCGCCTGCCCACCGCCCGAAGCTCACCGATCTGCTCGACATGATGCGGGGCAGCTAAAATGGCGGAGGGTGACAGCAGCGCCGAACCTCTCGCGCCGATCATCGTCAAGAAGATCACGATTGAGGAAGGGGGGCACCACGGCGGCGCGTGGAAGGTCGCCTATGCCGATTTCGTCACCGCGATGATGGCGTTCTTCCTGCTGCTGTGGCTGCTCGGTGCAACGACCGAAGACCAACGCAAAGGCCTCGCCGATTACTTCACCCCGACGCTGGTCAAAATGAAGCAGGAAAGCGCCGGGGCTGACGGTTTGCTGGGCGGAAGCTCGCTGACCGATGTCGACAATTACCCGCACGCAATGGGGCAGACCGGCACGCAGGCAATCACCATTCCGCGCGATGCCGCTGGCGGCCCCATGGAGGCCTCCGGCTCGGAAAAGGCCGATGGTGACCGGATGCGTGCATTGCGCGAGGAGATCGAGCGGCGGCTTCAGGCCAAACGCAAGATCCGCCATCTGGCCAAGCAGGTGCGTGTCATGCGCTCGCCCGAAGGCATACGCATCGACCTGGTTGATGATGCCGATTTTTCGATGTTCGCGCTTGGCACAACTGTTTTGACCAATGACGCGCGCGAGCTGCTGGAGATCATCGCAGGGGCGCTGTCAGGCTATGACACGCTGCTGATCGTGCGCGGCCACACCGATGCGCTGCCCTGGCGCGCCGGGATCACCGCGAACAATTGGTCGCTGTCGACGGGACGGGCGGAGGCGACGCGGCAGGCCTTGATGCAAAAGGGTCTTGCCGAGAACAGCTTCGCCCGGATCGAGGGTGTTGCTGACCGCGAGCCTTTGATCGCGGACAATCCCGCCGATCCGCGCAATCGCCGGATTTCGGTGCTGCTGCTGGATGACAGAGCCGCGCCGCCTGTGCCACAGAGGTTTGCGAGTGCACCGGAAGCGTTGAGCTCTGAGGCAGAGGGTGAAGCGCCATAGGCACGAATCTTGCCGAGCAACGCCTACACGAAGCCGACATTCTGCAATCGACCCAATTGCGGCCTTCGCAAATGGACCTGCGTCGTCCATATCTATTCAATGAAGCCGAAAGGATTTGCGCTGGTCTCGGGCTTACCTGCATCAGGTAAGACAGCAATTGGTCGGAGGCTAGCCGAAGCACTCAGCTGGCCATTCCTAGACAAAGACGACTTTCTTGAAGCAGAGTTTCAGAAGTTTGACGAAATTGATATGGCTCGCAGGCAACATTTAAGCCGAAAGAGTGACCTAGAATTCGAACGGCACGCAAAAGCCCAATCATGCGGTGTGCTTGTCTCATTTTGGCGACCAACGGACCAGCAAGTCTCGTACGGGACTGCGACCAACTGGATTACCGAGTTGCAAGCCCCCGTCGTCGAGCTTCATTGCCGATGCGATCCTAAGGTGGCTCAAGAGAGGTTTTTGAGACGGAGACGGCATCCGGGCCACAACGATGCTTCAAGATTTGACAATCTGACGCAGCAGTTCAACGAGCTTACTTTTTTGGGACCACTTGGGACTTTGCCTTGTATCACTATAGAGACAAGCGACCTTACTGACATTGACGTTTTAGTCGAGCGAGCGGAAGAAGCAGTTCGACGGCTTTTCATTTAATGCGTGACTAGGGGGAGATCATCTTTCTCTCGACGCACTATGTATCAACACCGCACAATTCCAAGAGGCTCGTCTTATGGACCACGCCGATCAAGTTGCAACAATCCTTCGCGACGATGCACTTCGTTGGCGTTTGCTGGGAGTAGTTGCGGAGCTAGAGCTTCCTGACTGTTGGATTGCTGCTGGGTTTATCAGGAATGCAGTCTGGGATTCACTTCACGATCGCTCTGAAAGTCCACTGCGGGGCGATGTGGACGTGATCTGGTTCGATCGCAATTGTTCCGACTCTACTCTTGATCGAGCCATCGAACAAAGGCTCCGCATTACCGAACCGTCGATTGATTGGTCGGTGAAAAACCAGGCTAGAATGCACGTCCGCAACGGTGACGCACGCTACAAGTCTGCAACTGATGCAATGCGCCACTGGCCAGAGACGGCGACAGCAGTTGCGGCGAGACGCATCCTCCCAGACAAATGTGACATTGCTTCCCCACTGGGCCTAGACGACTTGCTCGGCTTAGTTCTTCGTCCAACCACAAAGTTCGCCATTCAAAAGCGATCCATATTTGAAGAAAGGATTAGCAACAAAGCATGGCTTCGGAATTGGCCGGAGCTGAGATGCTTAGCGTCGTAGGTCCGCTTTCACCCCCAATCTTGGTCATGAATCTAAGTGTCCTGCTGTCCCGAAACCGGACTGCCGAGCCAGTTTTTGTGGTAGCTTTGTGTCTATCACCCCAACCACACACCCCACAAAAATGCCCGAGGTCTTTCGACCCCGGGCTTTAGGTGCCGGGCCTCGATGAAAAGCCCGGAACTGCTGCGCTCTCTTATCGGAGCAGCGACAGAACGTTCTGCTGCGACTGGTTCGCCTGAGCCAGCATCGCGGTCGATGCCTGGCTGAGGATCTGTGCCTTCGCCAGCGCGGTCGATTCCGCTGCAAAATCTGTATCCATGATCCGCGAACGCGCATCGGTCAGGTTGGTGGCGTTGGTGGTCAGGTTGGCGATCGTCGATTCCAGACGGTTCTGACCTGCACCTAACGAGGCCCGCGTGCCGTTCACGTCGTTCAATGCGTTATCGACGTTGGTGATTGTGGTCGCGGCGAGCGCATCGGTGCTGACATCAAGTGCAGCGGCAGCGATATTGGTGCCGTCGATGGCCGAGCTTGTCAGCGTGACTGTTTGTGTCGCGTCAACCGCGATATCGACGGTCACGTCTGTGCCAGCCGTGGTCGAGAACAGGGTGACACCGTTAAAGTCTGTGTTGGTCAGGATGTCGTCGATCTGTTCTTGCAGCTCGGTTACCTCGGCGTCCATGAAGCCGCGGCTGTCCGCATCATAAGTGCCGCTGCGCGACTGTACGGCGAGTTCACGGACACGCTGGAGCATGTTAGACACTTCATCGAGCGCGCCTTCCGCAGTCTGAGCCAGCGCAATACCGTCATTGGCGTTACGAATACCCTGGTTGATACCGCGAATTTCAGCGGTGAAATTGGTCGAAATCGCGAGGCCTGCCGCATCGTCTTTCGCGCCATTTACGCGCTGACCGGTCGAAAGGCGCTCAAGCGACGTGTTGAGCATCTTATTGGCTTCCATGCTCGAATTCTGAGCCCGCAGAGCACCGATATTTGTATTGATTACAGACATTTATAAAACTCCTGGTTGTGCAGTTGAGGGCGAGAGTGTTCGCCGCTGCTGAGACTAAGAGCGGTCATGTCGTTTGGGGTTTAAGGGTGGGCTGCCAGATAATGATCGAGAGCCCGAAAGACCGAAGCGCTCGCTCGCTTGGCGAATAGCACCACTATTCTGCGGCGCTCGCTGTGCGTCCCGAACAATTCTGACCCAAGCCGTGCCTATCGCTTCAATGAGTTCGGGGCCTGCACTCTAGGTAGGAATACGAGGGCTTAAATTCGTTCTATGTTGGACGTCTGCGCGCCATTTGTCTGCCAACGAACAGGGGCAGGTATTTAACAAATGCGTTCAGTCAGCGATAATTTCAGCGTTTCGGAACAGAATACTGCAAGCGGGAATGGCAGCGACCCGGCGGTGCTGCGGCTGCATGCGGCATTGCTCGACCAGAGTTTGCCGTTGCTTGCGAAGAACTGGCAACAGGAACGCTTGCGGATAAGCGACGGGTGCTCATCGGATGGCCGCTTGGCGCAGCCGCGCGGGCGCAAGGCTGGCATGCTCGATCTGGTGCTGCGGCACAGCGAAGATGTGAGCGTGCGGCGGCTGGGCGAGACACGCTTTGCGCTTTCCTACAATGGCCGGGCTTTGGCGGGCGCGCGGGCGGCGGTGCTGGCGATTGCGGCCTATGGCGGTTTTCCGATTGCGGGCGATGAGCAGAGCCTTGCGCTGCTGACTTTGGCGGAGCGCGTGGCGCAGAGCGACATTCCCGTGCTGCTCGAAGGTCCGACCGGAACCGGCAAGGAAGTGCTGGCGCGGTTCGTCCATTCCTCTTCGGCGCGGCGCGATGGGCCGTTTGTGGCGGTGAATTGCGCGGCGATGCCCGAGTCGATGCTCGAAGGTCTGCTGTTCGGTCACCGCAAGGGCGCTTTTACCGGCGCTGGCGAAGCGCGCGAGGGGCTGTTCGCAGCCGCCGATGGCGGGACCTTGCTGCTAGACGAGATTGGCGAGCTGCCGCTGGCGCTTCAGGCGAAACTGCTGCGTGCGCTTCAGGAAGGCGAGGTATTGCCGCTTGGCGCGACGACCCCGCGCAAGGTCGATATTCGCGTGGTGGCTTGCACCAATCGGACTCTGGCTGCCGAGGTGGAGGCCGGGCGTTTCCGCGAGGACCTGCTTTACCGGCTTAATGTGTTTCCCTTGGCGCTGTCTGCTCTGCGCGAGCGGCGCGGCGATATAGCCCCGCTCGCCTTTGGCATGTTGCTGCGCCATGCGGGCGGCGAAGGCGAGGCGCGCTGGCTCACGGGTCAGGCGTTGGCGCTGCTCGAAGGGCATAGCTGGCCGGGCAATGTCCGCGAACTGGAAAATGTGATCCGCCGTGCGCTGCTGCTCGCTGGCGATGCTGCGCAGATCGGTTCTGAGCATATTGTGTTTGACCAGCCGGTGCGCTCTGTCGTGGATGCGCCCGCGCCGATAGCGCCGATACCGCAAAGCGACGGATCGCTGTCCGACATTGCTTTTGCCTCCGAAGCGCAGGCGATACTCGATGCGCTCGACCGCTGCGATGGCCACCGCGCCCGCACCGCGCGCAGCCTCGGCATATCGGAGCGCACCTTGCGTTACCGCCTCGCCTCGATGCGCGAATCCGGCCTTCTCGCTGCGGGAGCTGAAGCATGAACCCGATCCGCCCCGCCGCTGGCATTCAGGATATCATGGCGCTGCGTCAGGAAGTGCTCGCGCGCAGCCAGGCGCTCAAGGAAGTGCGCACCGCCTCGACCACGCCTAGCACCGCGCCGAGCCCGCCAGACACGACTAAACTGCCCGCGGGCGACTTTGCCGACACGCTCTCCGAAGCGCTGCAAAATGTCAGCGCCACCCAGCGCAGATCGAGCGATATGCAGGCCGCTTATGAGCGCGGCGAAATCACCGATATCGCGCAAGTCATGCTCGCGCGGCAGGAGGCGGGCGTTGCCTTCGAAGCCACTTTGCAGACCCGCAACCGGCTGATGACTGCCTATCAAGAAATCATGCGAATGGGGAATTGATAGGTGGCCGAAGCTACTCTCCCCCTGGCGCCTGAAGTGGCGCCCTCTGCGACGCTGCCGCCCCCCGTGGGCGGCAGCGATTGGCGTGCGCGCCTAACAAACATGATGCAGCAGCCCGCTTTGCGCCGCAGCCTGCCCGCGCTGATCGGCGTTGGCTCCATCGCTGCCATCGCCGCACTCTATCTTGCGATTGCCCAAGGCCCGCAGCGCGTCCTCTACAGCAACCTCACCGATGGCGAGCGCGCCCAAGTGGTCCAAACGCTCGAGCAAGGCGGCATTGCCTACAGCATCGACAGCGCCACCGGCATGCTCTCCGTCTCCGAAGACGATCTTTACCGCGCGCGCATGTTGGTCGCGAGCGACGCGGGTCTTGCCGCCCCGCAAAGCTCGGCTGAATTGCTCGATTCCATCCCACTTGGGTCCAGCCGCACGCTCGAAGGCGAACGGCTGAAGCTGGCGCGCGAGCGCGAGTTGACGCTCACCATTCAGGAAATTGACGGGATCGAAACCGCCCGCGTCCACCTCGCCACGCCTGAACGCTCGGTCTTTGTACGCGATACCAACGCGCCCAGCGCCTCGGTCATGGTCCGGCTCGCAGGCGGGCGCACATTGGCGCAAAGCCAGGTCGAGGCGATCGTCAATCTCGTCTCCGGCTCAGTCCCCGGCATGTCACCCGATGATGTGCGCGTTGCTGACCAAAACGGGCGGCTGCTTTCGACCGAACGGGACACAGCGCTCGACGGGCTGGTGCTCCAGCGCGAGTTTGAAAGCAAATTGCGCGAGCAAGTGAATGCGCTGCTGATGCCGCTGCTCGGCGATGGCAATTTTTCCGCTCAAGTGCAGGTCGAGCTCGATCAGAACGAGGTCACCTCGGCACGCGAAAGCTACGAGCCTGATGGCGTGATCCGCACCGAAAGCGAGAGCAATTCGGTCCGCACCGGCGGCGCGGGCGCGGGCGGCGTCCCAGGCGTGCTCGCCAACACCCCGCCACCGCCCACCGAAGTGGTTGAAGGTGCACCCGATCCGCAAGCCGCTGCCGAAGGCGCCGAAACGCCGCCGACAGATACCGAGAGCTCGGCCAGCCGCGCCTATGAAGTGGGCCGCGAAGTTGCCGTGACCAACACTCGTCCGGGCGGTTTGCTCAAACTCTCGGTCGCGGTCGCGGTCAGCGAAGAAGCGCTCGCTGCCGCCGCCCCGCTCACCGCTGAAGAGCTGGACAATCTCGTAACCGCAGCGGTGGGCGCGAGCGAGGACCGCGGCGATCAAGTCGCGGTGGTCGTGAGCAAGTTTGAAAGCACCGAAATAGAGCCGCTTGCTTTCTACGAAGCGCCGTGGTTCGCGACGATCGCACGGATCGTCGGTGCGCTGCTCGCGGTGCTGCTCGTTCTATTGATGGCCGTTCGCCCGATCCTCAAACGCATGCGCGGCGGCGATCACACCGCCAAAGGTGGCGCGGGTAGCGATGATGAAGAGCAGGAATCGGAGACGCAATCCGGTCCCGACAATACTGACGTCGGCAAAGCGGCTCTGCCCTCCCAATCAGACGCAGGCAGCGATCTGACGCAACAGGTTGAATTAGCGCGGCAATTGGCTGTCGACCAGCCTCAGCGCGCGGTCGCAACCCTGCAACGGATGCTGCAATCGCCCGATCAGGAAGGGGCGCGATGAACACGCCTGCCCAAACCATGAAACGCGCAGACCGAGCGGCGGTGTTTCTGACGCTGCTGGGCGATGAGGAAGCGGCCAAGCTGCTTGCACTGCTCGAGCCGGAGGATCTTGAGCAGCTGGGCAGCGCCATGTGCGCGCTGGGTGAAATTGGCCGTGAGGGTATCGCCGAAAGCCTTGCCGATTTCGTGACCGAGGCTGACCGCGAAGTGCTGCCAAAGCAAGATCGCAGCGCGCAGGTTCGCGAGCTTTTTGAACGCTCGCTTGGCCCGGTGAAGGCGCAAAGCATGATGCAGCGGATCGAACCGGAACAACGCCCGCGCAGCATCGAAATGGCGCGCTGGCTCGCTCCGCCGATTATCGTCAAACTGGTTGAGGGCGAACACCCGCAGGTGATCGCCGCGCTGCTGTTGATGCTGGAACCCGAGCCTGCAGCCCGTGTGCTGTCCGAATTGCCCGAAGAGATTCAGACCCCCGTCGTGACCCGCGTCGCCCGGATCGGCCCGATTTCCGATCATGCAGTTGATATGATTGACCGCTTGCTGACCCAGCAGATTGGCCAGAATTTCGGCCCGAGCGCGCTAAAATTGGGCGGTGCGCGCGAAGCGGCCAATCTGATCAACCTCGCCGCCGGCAATGTGTCGCAAACGGTCTTGCCTGCGATTGCCCTGGAAGATGCCGATCTCGCAGCCGCGATCGAAGAGCAGATGTTCACCTTTGAAATGCTGTTTGAACTCGATCCGCAAGGCATGGGCCGCCTGCTGCGTGATGTCGACAACGAAGCCCTGGTCGATGCGCTCAAGGGTCTGGACGAGGAAACCCGCGAGCTGTTCTTTGCCGGCATGTCGAGCCGCGCGGCGGACGGCGTCAAGGACGAGATCGAGCTGCGCGGACGCCTCTCAGTGGCCGAGGTCAGAGAGGCGCAGCGCAAGATCGTCGAAGTGGCGCGCGAGTTGAAGGAGCAGGGCGAAATCGTGCTGGGGGCCGACGATGGCGAATTCGTCTGACTGGATCGCTGCGGCCTCTGCTCTCGGTGATCCATCTCGATCAGGTCCGGCATGGCTGGATCAGTTGCGTGAGAAGACAGGCGATACCGGAGGGTTTGTCGAAGGCTTTCCGGGGCTGGGTGGCCACAATGTCGCTGTAACCCAAGCTGAAGCCAAGCCTGCCGATGACGACGCCGACCGCATCGCCGCAGCCTTTGCCGAAGGTGAGGCAGCTGGAAGAGCAGCCTTGCGGACCGAAATCGAGATTGCTGACGAACAGGCACGCAGCTTGAAACTGGCGTTTCGCACCCTCGACGCTGAAGCGCGCGATGCTTTGGCCAGCGAATTGTCGCACACGGTGCTCGCGCTGTGCGAACAGGTGTTGGGCGAGCATGCGGTCGACCGGAAGGCGCTGATCGAGCGTTGCGAAGGCGCGGCCCAGCGGATCGGACAGGCGGCAGGCGAACTGACGTTGAATCTGCATCCGGATGATCTGGCGCTGTTGGGCGCAGACTTTGCCGCTGACTGGAACTGTGAACCAGATGCGGACCTTGCGCGCGGGGATGTGCGACTGGTCGGAGAAGATGGCGCGGTCAGCGATGGCCCGCGCGAATGGCGCCGCGCTATCGCCGCAGCCTTGGCCGGGTGACGCGCAGATGCTGGCCGAAATGCAGATCGAGCTGAAGCGGATGCGCGAGGCGACGATTGACGCAGGGCCGGTGCTGACCGGGCGGGTCGTCGCGTGCGATGGCGGGTTGGTCGAGGTATCCGGCCTGCCGCTGCCGATCGGTTCGCTGGGTGCGATTGAAAGCGAGACCGACGGGGCTCGAAGCCTTGCCGAAGTGATCGGGTTTCGCGCGGGACATTCCCTGATGATGCTATTGGGCGATACGGTGTTGCTGCGCCCGAACGCCGCCGTGCGCGCGCTGGGTGCGCCGGGCAGCGTGCGAGTGGGTGAAGCTTTGTTGGGCCGCGCGGTCGACGGGCTTGGCGCGCCGATTGATGGCGGGCCGCCGCTCGATCTTAGGGCCCAATGGCCGCTTGCCGGGCAGCGCGAGGGCGCGTTGGAGCGTTCTCCCGTCGTTGAACCGTTCGATTGCGGTATTCGCGCGATCAACGCGCTGGCGACTATGGGCGTCGGGCAACGGTTGGGTGTGATCGCAGGCTCTGGCGTGGGCAAATCGGTGCTCATTGATATGATCGCTTCGAATGCGGTCGCGGATGTGACCGTCGTTGCGCTGATCGGGGAGCGGGCGCGCGAAGTTTCTGACTTTGTCGCGCGGCATATGTCGGGCGCGGCGCGGGGGCGGATCGTGGTGGTTGCAGTTCCTGCTGATCATGCGCCCAATTTGCGGCTGCGCGCGGCGCAATATGCGAGCGCAATTGCGGAGTATTTTCGCGGCCAAGGCAAGCGGGTGATGCTGATCCTCGATAGTCTGACGCGAATGGCGCATGCGGCACGCGAGCTGGCTCTGTTGCTCGGTGAGCCGGGGGCCGCGCGCGGCTATCCGCCTTCAGCTTTGGCGGCGGTGACCAAGTTGGTCGAGCGGGCGGGCAATTCCGCTTCGAGCGGCGGGGCGGTGACCGGGCTTTATACGGTGCTGGCAGACGGCGATGACGCCTCTGACCCGGTGGTGGATAGCGCGCGGGCGATCCTCGACGGGCACATCGTGCTGTCGCGCGATCTGGCGCAGCGCGGGCATTATCCGGCGATTGACGTGCCCGCTTCGTTGAGCCGCGTGATGGCTGATCTGGTCGATGCGGATCTGGCGGAATGGGCGCGGCGGCTGCGCGCTTTGGTCGCTGTGCGGGAGGACAACCGCGATCTGGTGATGATGGGGGCGTATCGGGCGGGCTCTGATGCGCGGCTGGATGAGGCTTTGGCGCGGGCAGGCGCGATAGATAATTTCCTACAACAGGGGCGGGGAGAGCGTGTGTCCTTGGCCGATGCCTTCGCGCAGCTCGATCTGCTTTTAAGCGATGGCGAATAAGTCAAAACGCCGCCGTTTTCTGGAGCTGCAAAAGCGCGTCGCCGAAGCACGCAAGCGCGAAACTCTGCAAGCTCTGGCCGAGGTGCAGGCAAACGAGAAACGCGCGCGGAATCTGGCTGATCGCACCAGCGCGATGGCGAGCGATTACTCGTCCGGCAGTGAGGCTGTTTCGGCCCTTGAGTTTCGCAATCGTGGGCGGTTCGCAGCCTCGCTCGCGGCGATAGCGGGCGATGCACGAGCGGCCATCAAGCGCTCCCAAGAAGAGCGCCAGATGGCTGGTGCCCAATTGGCTTCGCGCGATCAGCAGCTTGAACGGATCGAAGAGCACCTGCGTAGCGAAAAGCGTGAAGCGGATCGCAAGGCGCAGCTACGCGAGACTACTCAGAGCGCTGCACTGGCACGCAAATTGCTCAACCATCCGCGTAACCGATCACACTGATTCAGTCCTGAAAGTCTCTCACTATGAACTTGGCAACCAATCTGCCTGTATCAAACATTTCGTCTGATCCACTAGGTAAAGGCAGCGAGGCGACTGCAGTCGATCTCTCAGGAAGCAAATTGGCTCTTCCGGCCCCTGAAAACATCGATCAGTTTGCGCTGGCAGTGCAGCGTTTCTCCGATACGCTTTCCGGAAGCATTGCGCAGCTTTCGGCTGAGCCAAGCGGTCAGCCGGATGGCGAAACTGTGGCGAGCAATTCAGTCCTACAGGAACCAAGTCCCGAAGGATCGCCACAGGTCCAGCTAAGTGACGAAGGCCTCTTTGGGTCCGAAGCTATCTTCGGCAAAGTCCTGCCGGACGGCAAGGAATTGCCGCTTGTGGTCACATCGTCGCAGAGCCAAGCCGGTCCGCCGAAGCAACCAAGTGCAGAAGCTGCTCCAGTGGTGGCGACCCCAGTGAAGCCAACTGCTCTCCCACCTGGAGACGCCGTGTCACTTGCCCAAACGAGTGAAGCGCCGCAGCAAGCGAGCCCTTTGCACTCTTTGGCTGAGCCCGAGCCGGATCCAGCTCGGGCTGTTCCCTCAGTGCATTTGGTCGCCGCTACGCTTCGACTGACTGCGTCTGGCCCTGACCCGGCAAATCAACTCCCCGCGGGTGAACGCATCCAGATGAATGGTCCGATCCTGCCTCAGCACATCGAAACCTCTGCAGCGCAACCGCTTGTACCAAAAGTGGTAGCCGAGCCACAGTCACACCGGCAAGCCACAGGTGTGTCCGATCCAGTGTTGCGCATCGAAATGGTGCCAGCCGCGGCCAAGCTCTCTTCACCATCTTTTCTCGCGTCACCAAAGAAGGCCTCGCCTAGCGTAGAAAATGGCCCTTCATCGTTGTTGGCCTCTTCGATCCAAAGTGCCTCAACAGTCGCCGCGAATATCACTCAGCCCGCTCCAGCGACACAATCAGGAACGCTTCAAAGTGCGTTCGGCAGCCCTTCCATCGCAGGGATCGAGCAAGCGGTCGAGCATATCTCACAAGCCCGCGAAAGCGCCCGCACCGCGAGGCCCGAGGTGCTGCTAAAGCACGCTGAGTTTGGCCTTATTGCAATGCGTGTGGACGTGGCAGCGGGCGACATGAGAGCGACACTGTCAGCGCGAGATCCCGGTTTCGTGCCTGCGGTCCAAGCGATGCTTGCCGAACGCACTGTGGCACCTGTCGATGAGACTGCCAGCAATCCGCAGCGCGGCTCTGAGCAAAGCCAAAGTCAGTCATCACAGACCAATTCTCAAGCACAGAACAGCCATTCTCAAAACGGCCATACAAAACACGGCTTCAGCGATCTGCCACAGCCGTACAATCCAGAAAGAGCCGACGGACCTCGGCGCGAACAGGCCCTCACGGAGGACGGGTCGCGCCGCGCAGACATGGCGAACAATCCAGGGCTGTTCGCCTAACCACCTCTCTTGCATTCTGAAGGATTCATTCAATGAGCAAGAAAAAAGACGCCGATAGTGAGGCAAAACCCAAAGGCGGAATGATAAAGATCATTCTGGGTGCCGTGCTGCTCCTCGCCGCTGGTGCAGGCGGCGCCTATGGGGCTTTCGCAGCGGGGCTGTTCGGCACTGACGCTAGCGCAAACGAGCCGGACGTGCCCAAGATGGTGCGCAAAGGCACCGAAGATCCCTATGCGTTCATTCCGGATGGCAAAGATAACGCGATCACGGTGATCCACGGTGAAGGAGGCAGCGAGTACCGCACTGCCTATTACAGTTTCGAAGACACCTTTACCTCGAATCTCAGCAATTCTCCCGCCCTGATCCAAACCGATTTGGCGGTGTCCACGCAATATGATGGGCGCATCCTGCAATGGGTAAAGCAGCATGAATTGGCGATCCGTTCAGTCGTGTTGGCTGAGCTCGCCGCGACGCCGGAAGAAGACGTCTTTTCCGTCGACGGGAAAGAAAGACTCTCGAAACGCCTGACCGACGCGATCAATTCCGTGCTCGAGGAACAGGAAGGGTTTGGCGGTGTCGATGCTGTGCACTTCAGGGGGCTGCTGGTCCAATGAACATGCAGCAATCTTTTGCCCCGGAACGGGCTATCGCGCAGCATTGCGCCGAGCTGGCCGAACGCGGCCCCAGGCCAGAGGAGCGTGCAGCGTTACTTTCATTGTGGCGCCGCGAGGTTGCACGCCATGTCGAAGCAGACATAGCACCGCTCTTTCTAGGCGCGAAGCTCAAAGCCGCTGTAGGCGAACCGGAACGGATGCGAGCTAGCGCCGTATTCGACAAGATTGGCCCGATCGCTGTCAATTGCCTGCTGCGCTGCGGCCACGATGGCCAGACGGCGCTGTTGTCGCTCGATTTTGCTACGGCTTTGGCTTTGACGGACCGTTCATTCGGGGGAGAAGGTGCGGTCCCAGACAACCCTGATGACACATTGCCCAGCTCGGCTGGGATCCTGATCGATCGCTTCGCTCAAGCCATTGCCAACGCCGTGTCTCGCGCAAGCAATCGCGCGGCTTCCGAGGCTGCTTGTCGCCTTGGTGAAGTCGTCCAGATCAGCGAAAGCATCAGCCGCTTGAAACCCTTCGGATCGACGAGCGATTGCGTGGCGTTGAAGCTGTCAGTTGGCGAAGCAAGCGAGAAACAATGGTCAATGCTTCTCGTTTTGCTCGAAGATCAGCTCGATAACACGCTCTCGAGCCATGGTGTGGCAAAGGCAAGCGAGAGCACGCGGCAAGGCCTGGCTGATCCATTTGCGGCGCCGTTTGCCGACATGCCGATGCCGCTCGATGCGATCTTAACCGAAGTCGACTTGTCTCTGGATCGCCTCGAGGCACTCAAAGTGGGTGATGAAATCCCGCTAGCCATTCCGCGCGATGTGCCGCTGCGGATCGATGCGCGCGCCGTTGCGAGCGGATCATTGGGCGTGCTCGACGATCGCATGGCGGTGCGCATAACCCGCTTGCACCCTGGAGGGCTGAATTCATGACTGAGATGACCAATTCCTTGCGCCGCTTTGGCGAAGTAAAGGTGCGCCTGTCTGTCGAACTGGGACGGGCAGAACTGCCATTGCGCGATGTGCTGTCATTGGGCGAAGGTAGTGTGGTTGCGCTCAATCGTATGACCGATGAATTGCTGGACGTGACCGCCAACGGGCGCGAGATCGCCAAGGGCGAGGTGATTGCGCAAGATGGCAAGTTCGCATTGCGGATTGTCAGCCTTGCCGGCGACGAACCAAAGGCGCCCGCGATGGCGGGCGAAGGCGCAACAGCTGATGCTCCGGTGCCCGATGATACTTTGCCGGATGCCCCGTCATGATGGCCGAATATTTTCTGCGGCTGGCGCTGCTCCTACCGCTGCTCGCGCTTCTGATCTGGGGTAGCCTGAAGCTCAGCCGCTATCTGCAAAGTCGCCTCAACCATGCGGGCGGGCAGGGTCGAACAGTGCAACTGGTCGAAACCAGCTTGATAGCGCCGGGAATGCGGCTTGCCGTAGTGCGGTTCCGCGACCGTGAGGTGCTGATCGGATGCACGCGGCAAGGCATGGTCCGTCTTAGCGAAATGGATGGCGCCGCCCAGCATGATGATGGTCCCAGACCAGCAGAATTGGCGGCTAAATAGTCATGCCAAGGGTATTTTCTTTGATTTGGCCGCTCGCTTTGGGGCTAGCCGCTTTGCACGTGCCGATAGAGGCGCTTGCGGCGGCGACACCCAGCCTGCCGACGCCTGACACGCCCGGCCTCGGCACTGCGATTGAACGCGCATTGGATGGCGGTGAAAACAATCAGGACGAGCCGCTGAGCTTCTCGCTGCAATTGCTCATATTGATGAGCTTGCTCACGATCCTGCCAGCGCTGGTTTTGATGATGACGAGCTTTCTGCGGATCATGGTTGTGCTGGCCATTCTACGCCAGGCTTTGGGCCTCCAGGGGAGTCCGCCGACGCAGGTGCTGGTGGGTCTGTCGCTGTTTCTTTCCCTTTTCGTGATGGCTCCGACGCTGGACGTTGTGAACGCAACCGCGATTGAGCCTTATGCGGCAGGCACGCTCGGCGCGGATGCGGCGATCTCCGCTGCGGGGGAGGCGTTCCATGACTTCATGATGCGCCAAACGCGCGAGACCAATCTGGTGATGTTTGCCGACATCGCTGGTGTGCAGGCGTTCGAAAGCAGCGAAGACGTGCCGTTCTCGATCCTGCTTCCAGCCTTTGTAACGAGCGAGCTGGAGACTGCATTTCAGATAGGCTTTATGCTGTTTCTACCGTTTTTGGTCATCGATCTGGTGGTGGCCAGCGTGCTAATGAGCCTGGGCATGATGATGCTTTCACCCACGATTGTGTCACTGCCGTTCAAGCTGCTCTTGTTCGTGCTGGTGGATGGCTGGGCACTGTTGATGGGCAGCCTCGCCATGAGCTTCGGGTAGCAGCGAAGATGCAAGAAGATGCACAGCTGCTTTCGCTCGCCGATCAGACCCTCTGGGTGACCGCTCTGATCGCGGCGCCGGTTCTGATGGCTGCGCTCGCAGTCGGGCTGATCGTTGGCATAATTCAGGCTGCGACTTCGGTGAATGAGCAAACTCTGACATTCGTGCCCAAACTGGCGATTACGGCATTGGTTTTCGTATTTCTCGGCAGCACAATGATGGCTTTGCTGGGCGATTTCATGCGCGAAATTTTCGCTCAGATCGCAGTGATCGCGAGCTAGGCGGCGCGCCGTGCAAATACTCGATCCCGGGTTTGGCTCGCTCGAAGAGCAATTATGGGCGCTGTTGTTCCTTTCGATCCGCGTCGGAGCGGCCTTGCTGGCGGCGCCAATGGTCGGAGGCATCGCTGTGCCCACGCAGGTGCGGGTGATGCTGGCAATAGTCCTGGCGTTTTTTGTGGCCACGTGGGTCCCACTGCCTGCTCCCCCTGACATGCTCTCGTTTCAGGCTGTGCTCGCAATTTTGCAGGAAGTTCTGCTGGGCGTTGCCTTGGGCTTCGTTTTGCAGCTGGCTTTTGCCATACCACTGATCGCGGCAGAGCAAATCGCTGGCACAATGGGTCTGGCGATTGCGACCTCGATTGACCCGAGCAGCGGCGCGCAATCAGGCGCGCTGGGCCTCTATTTCATGTTGATTTTGAACTTGTTGTTCTTCGTGACCGGCGCGCATCTGCTGTGGTTCGAGTTGCTGATCGAAAGCTACCGCGTGTTGCCCGCAGGCGAGTTCGCGATTGGCGCGGCGAGCGACCGCGACATGGCGATGTTTGCAGGGTACGGCTTTGCCACCGCCGCGGCGATTGCTCTGCCTGTCGTGCTGGTGCTGTTGGTGGTGCAAATTGTCACCGGCGTCATTTCGCGCTCCGCCCCTTCGCTGAATCTCTTCGCGCTCGGCCTGCCGGCAGGCGTGCTCGCCGGGATCGCCGCGCTCATTATCGTCATGCCGATTGTGATCGAGCAGTTCACTAGTCTGCTTGATGTCTCGCTCGGCGAGGCATCGCAAATGGTCACAAGCTTGTCGCGTGACGTTCCATGAGCGAAGAGTCCTCCGGCGAGAAGCAGTTTGAGCCAACCGATAAGAAGAAGCGGGACGCTGCGCAAAAGGGCGACGTGCTTCGTTCCCGCGAAGTTGCGACTGCCGCTGGCGTGGCGGGCGGCGGGTTCACGCTTTTGCTTGTCGGCCCGTGGTTGCTCGACGGCCTCTATGCCGTCGCCCGCGCGGCATTTCGTTTCGATCACGGCACACTGGAGGCAGAGGCGCCGATTGCACTGATGAGCTTTGCACTGGGCCAGCTTTTGCCGCCGATTATCGTCATCGGGATCGTGGTGGTCGTCATCACCGCTGCCTCGCAGCTCTTGCTAGGCGATGGACGGTTTGTGGCCAAAAACATGACGTTCAAGGGATCACGCATCAATCCCCTGTCAGGACTGAAACGGATGTTTGGCACCCAGGGCCTGATCGAACTCGGCAAGAGTATCCTCAAGCTGGTGTTGCTGGTCGGGATCGCCTGGGTTTGGGTCAGCTCCAATCTGAGCAGCCTTCTGGGCTTGGGCCGAGGAGAGCTGGAAGCGCAGCTCGGCTATGCGTGGGACTCGATGGTCGTTATGCTCAGCCTGTTGGCGCTCGGGCTGCTGGTGATCGCTATGGTCGACTATCCGATCCAACTGGTTAGACGGCTGAGCAAGCTCAAGATGTCGCATAAGGAAATGCGCGATGAGACCAAGCAGGCGGAAGGCTCGCCTGAAATGCGCCAGGCGCGCAGGCAACGGCAACGTGATTTCGCTCGCGGAGGGGTCGCAAAAGCGATGGCCGACGCGCAATTTGTCATTGTCAATCCGCAGCACTTTTCTGTCGCGCTAACTTATGATCCGGCTCTCGCGCCTGCCCCAGTTGTGCTGGCCAAAGGGCGCGACGAGACGGCGCTGGCGATGCGAGACATAGCGGCTGAGCGCGACTTGCCGGTGCTGCACTATCCGCAGCTCGCCCGAGCGGTGTACTTCACCACCCGCGCCAATCAGATGGTTCGCGAAGAGCTCTACATCGCCATTGCCAGTCTGGTTGCGTTTGTGATGTCTCTGAAGCGCGGCGAGCAGCCCAAGCGACCCGACATTGAAGTCCCCAAAGACCTGCGATTTGATGCAGAAGGACGGGCAGAAAGACGCACGATCGGGGCTTAATGGTTTGCCGAACATGCCGTTCTTCAAGGCATGGAAAACCCCGGATCCTCAATCATCTCCGCGCTGGGCGTGGGCAATGGCATCAATTTTTCGCAGCTGGCTGGCAATTTGGCCGAAGCGAGCTTTGGCTTTCGCCGCGAGCAGCTAGAGGCGCGCAATGAGACGCTCGAAGCCCGCATTTCAGCCGCCTCTCTGCTGCGCAGCTCGCTCACCAACCTCGCAAGCTCGCTCGGCGATCGCATCCGCAATGGCGAGCTGGCGCCCAGATCACAAATCGGCAACAGCTCTGTCGCGGATGTGTCGATCCTGCCCGGCACCAATCCTGATGGCGCATATTCGCTTGAGGTAAGCCAGTTGGCGCGTGAGCAATTGCTGATCTCGCCAACCTATTCGAATTCCGATAATCTCGTCGGCGAAGGCACGTTCCGGGTCCGGTTCGGCACAGTCGATGGCGCGACTTTTGCGGAGGATACAGCGCGCGCGCCGCTCGAAATTGCTGTCGATGCGAGCGACACGCTGGAGACATTGGCCGCAAAGGTTTCGAGCGAGAGTGGAGGCTCGCTCGACGCCTATGTCGCGCAAGGCCAGAACGGTGCGCAGCTGGTGATCAAGGGGCAGGATGGCGCCGCCAATGGATTCGTGATCGAAGGCGAGAGCACGGCCGCCAGTCCCACCTCCGCTCCAGGCGATCTCAGCTATCTGTCCTGGCAACCGGCGACCAATAGCGGACAACTGCGTCAGACCTCACAAGATGCGGTGTTCGAGTTTGATACCGTCTCTTACACCAGCGCAAGCAACACGGTTTCTAACTTACCCGAAGGGATCACTCTCGACCTGAAGGCGACCAATGTCGGTGAGCCGACCCAGATCGGTTTTTCGAATGATACATCTTCAATTCGCGCGGTGATGGGTGACTTCGCTGCCGCCCTCAACGAAGTGGCAGCATTGCTCAACGAAAGCGCCAATGCGCTCAATGGCACGCTCGGTTCGGATAGCGGTGCGCGCGAGTTGAAACGCGACCTTGCCCGATTGACCAATGAGATTGTGATCCCGAACGCGGCGGGTAGTGAACCACGTACGCTCGCTGATCTTGGCCTTTCGTTCCGAACCGACGGGACCTTCAGCCTTGATAACGAACGATTGAATGCCACGCTCACCAACAATCCAGAGGCCGCTGCCGCAATGTTCACAACCGGGCCATTCGGGGTGTTTGCCACGATCGACAATCTGGCTCGTGAGAACACACGAATTGGCGATCCTGGCTCATTGGGCGGCTCAGTTGATCGGTATGAAAGCCAGATCGAGCGCAATGACGAACGGCTTGAGCGGATCGCCGATCAACAGGAGCGCCTGCGCGAGCGGCTCGCTGCAAGCCTGTTCGCCGCTGAACAGCGGGTTGCCAGTTCCCAATCCACCTTGAGCTTTTTGCAGGCTCAGGCGGACGCAAACAATGCTGGCGGGTAATGAATCATGTATCCGTTTTCCAACAATGCTTCTGCCGTTTATCGCCGGATTGATCTTGACGCGCGGATTGAAGCCTCTGGCGGCGAGGAATTGACACGCATTTGCCTGGAGGAAGCAGTAAGCGCGTTGCGTCGCGCCGAACGGATTGCCGATCTTGGCGGCGCCCGCGAACCGCTCTCACGGGCTCACGCAATCGCTCTTTGGCTCTGCCGCGGTGTTGATGAGAAAAATCCCCTGCGCGATGCCTTGATCAAGTTTTATGGCGGGCTCGCAGCAATTATCCGTCGCAACATGGCTCAGCCGAATATCCCGGAAATCGCTCAGGTTCGCGCGGACTTTGACGATTTGCTGCAAGCAGTTAGAGGTTAGTTTGCCATAGCCTCGCCAATAATCCGGGCGGCGTCATCCGGGTCTTCAAGAGGGTGAAAATGCGTGCGGTCGGGCCGATGCATATCGGTCGCGTTTGGCATTGTCTCGGCAAGCTCTGGCCAAGTCGGTGAGGACTTGAAATTTCCCGGGCCGATCTGTTTTGCTCGCACAATGAGAAGCGGAATGTCCAGGGCACCCGCTGCCCTCAAAATATTCTTATTGCTGCGGCTGCTGGCGTAAATGCCAGCTTCGAATTCCGGAGTGCACGCGAGCTGCATGCCTTGTCCGCTTGAAGCAGGGATCAGTCCATGCTCGCAGTAATCGGCGAAAACGCGGCGGTCGAAAAGGCTGTACGGTTCGCGGTCTTCAAACCGATCCATCATCTCTGCAACGGAGGCGAAGTGCCGCTTGCGCTTGATCGCGGGATGTGGGTTCTCAGCAGTGAATAGCGGCGCATCAGGCTCGTAGAACTCCGGCGCAAATATAGTCGGATCGAACAGGACCAACTGACGGAATATGCCAGTGTGATCATACGCAGCCTGGAGCAATGCGTGCGCGCCCATCGAATGACCGACACCGACAGCGTCAGCGACATTCAGATGCTTCAATAATGCGGCGATATCGACCGCGACGGTTGCCCAATTGGCAATCGGCTCCCCCGAGGAGAGTCCGTGCCCGCGAAGATCAAGCGCAATAACCCGATGGTCCGGGAAGTGTTCGATGATGGCATCGAAAACTCGTGCGTGGAATCCAGTTGCATGGGCAAAGACCATAGGCGGCATGGCTTTGCCCGAAGATGCGGGCCAATCCCAGAAGGAGAGGCTCGCCCCGTCGACCTCGATGCTGCTTTGGGTCGGTTTCTTTCGCATGCCGCCGATGTCGGGCAGTCTCGTCAGGAGGCAGCCGTTGCGGGTTCATTCGCAGAGCCGGCAGCTTGCTGAGGCAACGCGGCCTTGAGCATGAAGAACCCGGCCAGCGCGGATACGAGCGAGCCTGAGAGGACCCCGAGCTTAACAGCATCGACCTGCGCAGCGCTGTCTGGGAAAGCGAGATTCCCGATGAACAGGCTCATGGTGAAGCCGATCGCTGCGAGCAAGGAGAGGCCGTGGATTTGCCGCCAGTTGACCTCTTCGGGCAGTTTCGCAAACCCGGCTTTCACCGCAAGAAAAGCGAAACCGAAAATGCCAATCTGCTTTCCGATAAGGAGGCCGAGCGCGATGCCCAAAGGCAGCGGGGCTGCGAGGTCGGCGGGGGAGATACCCACCAGGCTAACGCCAGCGTTGGCAAAACCGAAGATCGGGATGATCAGGAAGGCGACCCATTTGTGCAGCGCGTGCTCCATATGTTCGAGCAAGCGCACTTCCCCGCGTGCGACAAGCGGAACGGTAACAGCCGCTGCAACGCCTGCCAAAGTTGCGTGCACGCCTGACTTCAGAACGAACACCCACATGATCACGGTCAGCAATACGTAAGGGATGGTCGAAGCCACGCGCATCCGATTGACAGCGACTAGGGCTACGAAAGCGAAAGCCGCGCCTACGAGCATATCCGTGTCGAGCTGACCGGAGTAAAACAGTGCGATAATCGCGATTGCACCAATGTCGTCGATCACTGCGACAGCGAGCAGCAGCGCTTTGAGCGCGACTGGCACGCGAGGTCCGAGCAGCGAGAGAATACCCAGCGCGAAGGCGATATCGGTTGCTGCTGGGATCGCCCAGCCTGCCTGATTGGCTGGCTCGCCTGAATTTATGCCGAGGAAGATCAGCGCAGGAATTGCCATGCCGCCAATTGCGGCGACGAGCGGCAGCGATGCTTTGTCCCAGCTCGACAGTTGGCCTTCGATGATCTCGCGCTTCACCTCGAGTCCAATAAGGAAGAAGAACACTGCCATCAGGCCATCATTGATCCACAGCAGCAGTGGCTTGTTGATCGCAAAGTCGCCGAAGGAGAGATTGAGATAGGTCCCTAGCGTCCCGAAATAGCCGCTCGCCAGCGGGCTGTTTGCCACCAGCAGGGCGAGGGCCGCCGCAAAAATCAGAACGATGCCTCCAGCGCTCTCCTGTTTGAGGAAATCGCGCAGGGCTAGGCTTACTTTATCGATCACGGGTCAGACTCTCACATGCAAAAAACGAAACTGGTTTCACATTCAACGAACAAGGGCGCTCGGGTTTCCCGAAAATCGGAGCGAAAGGATCGTATTTCTTCAAGCCACTGAATTTGCTAGTCTTAAGACAGCCATTGTGCGACCATCCCGCTGCCAATTAGGCCTGAGACACCGCCTGAAACGATAGCGCAAAAAAGCAAGGCCAAGATAGACCCGCCCCTATTTCCAGGCTTGGGAGCGTCAACCGGGCGCGACCCGGTAATCATCGGTTCGATCAGCTTTCGTCGGTCAACGAACTGATAATAGAGGACCGCCAACAAATGGAGCGCGATCAGCCCGACCAAAACCCAGAAGAACGTCTCATGCCATTCTGTGAGCATATCCGCCGTAAGCACCCCAACCGTTTCATTGAGCGGTCCGGTTGCACCGTCGAAAGGGTCGCCTGCGAACAGACCCATGACGGCTTGCACGAGCATGGCTGTGAGCAAGGCTAGGACGCTCCAGGCACCTGAGGGGCTGTGCCCGATTGCATCTCTGTTATTGTCGCTACGCCCCAGTAGGTGTGCCATGGCGACGAGAGGAGAGCGGACGAAGTTCCCAAACCGCGCGGTCTCACTTCCGAAAAGACCCCAGAAAATGCGGAACAGGACCAGCGCAAGCAGCACCAAGCCCAGGCGCATATGCCAACCCATCTCGCCGTTTTCAGCCGTCCACCACATGGCGGGAATGAGCAGCACAAAGCCCCAGTGGGTTAGCCGGACTGGCCAATCCCACACCGCGACTTTGTGTCCGCTCATCGGCTCAGTTCCAGCTGAAATAGATGCCTTCGATCAATCCTTGTCGAGGCGGAAATTGTCATGACAAGCTTTGCATGATCCGCCCATCGCTTTGACCGCTTCACCAACGGCTGCGGCATCACCGCTTCCCGCAACAGCTGCCAACGAGGCACTGGTGTCGACCAGTTTTTGCGCGGCGGCGGCAAATTCTTCCGGTTTTTCCCAGATCGTCTCAAGTGCCTCTGTGTCCGCACCAGAGTCAACGCCCGTTCCCTCGGGGAAATAGCCAGAAATTTTCTGCGCATTGGTGTTGATCGAATTGGCGCTCGCTTCAATTACACCAAAGTCGGCTTCGCTCGTTTCAAGTTGTCCGCGAATGGCTTTGAAATCATCACCGATTGACTCGAAATTGGCTTGCCGGGTTTCGATGACCGAGCCTTCTTCCGCTACTGTTTCTCCGCCGTTGGCTTCGTCCGCTGGAGCGTCTGCGCCGCCTCCGCAGGCGACAAGCGCGGTGGCCAATGCGAGGGGTAAAACTGGGCGAGTGTAGCGGGAATTGATCATGCAGCAGCTCCGTAGATTACGAGTAACGCGCTGCCCTGTAACACGATTTTGCTGAACTCGCTTGGGAATCTTTCGTCCCGAAGCCACTGTCTTACAGGCGAGCCTTAGGCAGCCTTGCGGAACGACAGCAGTTTCTCGCGGCGCTTCTTGAGCGATTTCGCCAGCCAACCGCCTTTCTGTCGTGAAGTGATCTCCTTCAATTCGGCCGCTGCCTTTTGCAGAGAAATTTGCTCCGCGATGAGCGCTTTGTAGATTTTGTCAGAGGTTGCCCGGCGGGTCATCGCATCGCTGGGATCGACAAAGCCCTCCGTTGCCGAAATTGCCGTGTCCGCCCAATTGGCAAGCCAGTTGTTCGTTTCAGATGTCGAAGCTTCACCCGAGTCCGACACATCCTGCGCTGCGATTTGCTGCGCAAGTCGCGCTTCGAGCGCATCGAGCTGCGCGCCGGAAATGGTCGGGATTTGCCGGAGCACTGCGCGCGCCGCAGCGACACTTTCACGCACCTCTTTATCGCTGAGAACACCGAACTCCTGAAAGCTGGCGAGCGCACGGTATCCGCGCTCGATCTCGACCGGATCATCGGAGCACAATTGTTGGCACGCCTTCCAAACGGTCTCCCACGCTTGCCAGCGATAGACCCAGTCGAGGCCCGTCCCCTTGATGTTCTGCATTCCCATGATGCGATTGGTTAGGCCGGGCGGGGTGCTGTCAGCCACTAGGCGAACAATCGTTTCACCCTTGGTGTAGACGTCCAGAACGGGCAGCAGTTTGGCCTTGAACGCTGAGCCAAGCAGATCGCGCATTTGGGTGTCGAGCGCGGCGTTATCGCCGCCGCTTGCGACCGCCTCGCGCAACTCGGTGTAAAGACGCATCGTCTCTGCTTTGGAGGCATAATATTCGACAATCGCCGCGCTATTCTCAACGTCAGCCTCTGCAAGCGCGCTGTCCAACTTGCCATCGTGTGCCGCATTGATCGCATCGCCTGCTGAAATCTTGTCTGCTTGTGGTTTCAGCATCGCGGCCAGCAAGCCGTCGAGGCTCTCCTGATCGAGCGTGATACGCTGATGCTTCGCCAGCTTCTCCAAAATGAGGAGCGGATCTTCACCATCCTCAAACAGGGTCAGGTTCGCCGCGTAGGCATCCCATTCTTCATTAATGAAGCCGATCAACCCCTCGACGTTCGATCCGATCAGTACGTGCCGGTCGGCTGCGACGTCGTGCACCAACATGCGCGCAAACACGCGGCTGCGCGGCACGCGGTCGGCGCGGTTGTTGACAACCGTGCTTACGAAGATCTCCGGGTCTTTGGACAGATCATGCTGGTCGAAGCCCATGCGGGTCCAATTGCCCATCGCGCCGAAGCGTTCATTGGCCGACATGCCCATCACGAATTCGAGCGTACGGCCATTGATCGTTGATCGCGGATAGGTCTTGAGCACGCCAAGGTCGGCGACCACGCGGTCAGACATCTCGCGCACGCAATAATCGTGATCCAGGCCGAGTTCATCGCCCATCGCTGTGACCAGAGCGATGTTGTAAGGGTGCTCCTCATAGGGGAAACGGTCGAGCAGGTCCTTGTGAATCAGGCCGGCTTCCTTCCAGCCAACCGTGCGCATTTCGGTCCGACCTTTTGCCGCCCCTTCTTGCAGGATGGGAAGCATTTCCTCTTCGGTGGTCAACAGCTGCGAACCATTCGGGATGAACTCGCACATGACCTCAGGGATATTGCGCCCGGCTGGCCCTTGTATGTCCTCATGGTCGGGATAGGTATTGGTGATCGTGCCGATGTCATCGCGCATCCAGTCCTGTTGGAGGACACGGACATATGCAGGGTTAAGCCCCATGCATTCCCATAGGAAGACACGGGTTTTCAGGCCCTTGGACGTCTTCATCAGGTTGAACTGTTCCCAGATAGTGGCCTTGTCGTATGGGCGGAACAGGAACATCTCGGTCAGCCCGCCAAACGGCGTGCCGATCAGGAACATCGCCTCGCAGCCGGTGGTTTTCGAGACGATTGAAGGGCCGACCGCGTTCATCAAGCCCGCTTTCAATCGCTCCGTGCCAGACTTGCCGCGTGTGCCCCATCCGCCGAGCACGAGCTTAAGAGATTTGCGCAGGCGCCGCGCGTACCAACCGAGGATCACGTGGCGGCCAAAGAACCAAATGCTGGCCAATGCCAGAAAGATCGCCAGCTCTATCAAGCTGTTTTGATACACCGAGGATGCGTAGGCCAGCGCCGTATCGGTGAGTTCGTTGAAGGAGGCGATCATGTCTCGTCCTCCGTCACGAATGTGGCGGCGATTTCAGGATTGGCCGGGTCGCATCCATCATATCCGCGGAAGCTGACTGCGATCCCTTGCGCTCGCAATGAAGCGAGAAATTCATCCGGTTCGCGATTGCGCAGACCAGCAAGCTCAGCGAAATTCCGCGAGATTTTCAGGAAAGCGCGCACGCGTTTCCAAGTGTCTGGCGGCGGCGCAATCTCGGTAATGCCAGCACTGGTGAACAGCTGGATCGAGCGGCCATGGTCAAGCGCCGAGAGCACCTGATCGATCAGCGGCAGGTAATTGCGCCAACCGCCTTCTTTGCTTTCGAACAGTGGTTCGCCCGGCACTTTAGTAGGGGCCAGTTCAGCCATACGCGCGCTAGGGGCCAACATAGTGCCGTGATAATGGCGACCCGTGGTGTGGGCATGGGCTTGGCGTTTGTCTGTCGCGGAATTGCGCCCTTCGAACAGGAAACGCCATAGTCGGCGTTTGATCCACTCGCCGCGCTGAATGCTCGGGCGGCGTCCCGACCGCAGCGAGAGACCAAAGTCATTTTGTGCCAGGACTGCCATAACGCGGCCAGACCTTTTCGCGATTGTCGGGAAGCCACGCCGCCAGCGCCTTTGCAGGGCGAATGTCCGCCTCAAACTGATCGTGCGTTATCTCGCGGAGCGTCGCGGCTATTTCCAGCGCTTCGTGGTCGGAAACCAGCCAAACGCGCTCGTTCGCCTCATCCGCCCAGCGCAGAAATTTAAGTGAAAGCTTGCGGGCTTTGAAGGTCCGGATTGATTCGGCGGTCTGATCAATAACCGGCTCGAATTCCGCTCCACCTTGGCGGCAGCACGCCGCAAGGCCGCAGGCCGCATCAAGCGCGATACGAAGCACGAATTCATCCTCGTCCTGTGACAAGATGTGGTCGAGGTGGCCGGCGAAGTCCCAAGGGGGAATGACTTCGAGGAAGCGCGGCACATCGGCGAAGATCGCAGCGCGCACTTGAGGATCGCTGTCATCGCGCAACGCGGCGATGCGCTCGGCGGCAATGGTCCGAGGCAACACCTTAACCACATCGGCGACAGACTGACGCACCGCACCATTATCATCGTCTGCGAGCGCCTTCAGAATGCCAGGGAAGCTATTGTCTCGGGACAGGTTTGCACTGATGAGACGCACCAAATGCCTGCGCAGGAACAATTCATTGTCCGCCACCTGCGGCTTCTTCTCAGCTATCGGCAGCTTGATGCGAGCGCGGGCAGCAGTGGCGATCGACTGAGGTGAAAGCGCCATCAGCGCATCAAAAGCCGCGCACTGCACCCAAACGTCTTCGCTTTCGTCAAGGCAAACACGGCGCGTGGCGCTGAGCACATCTTCAAACCAATAGCCGAACGGCCAATGGTCGATTTGTGCTGCAATATTGGCAAGACAGCTGTGTGTGGCGAGGCGGACGCGCGCATCACCGCGCCAATGGCGCATCCGGTTGAGCAAGCCGTCCGACAGATCGACGAAAAATGCGGTATCCGACATCATAGGATCGGTTGCTGCCGCGTCGGCGGCAATCAAACCGAGCCGCTCGATGGCATGGGCGAGCGCGCGTTCGCGTTCTCCGACCCGCTTCTGAAACCGCTCGACTATCGCATCAGCGTCAAACCATGCATCGAACGCCTTTCGGTCGCTTTGCAATTGTTTGCGATCAGCACCTAGCGCGCGCGCAAAGTCTAGAATGGCGGCTCGCTGTTCGGCTTGATCGACCGCGTTTGCATAGCGTGTTTGGAATTGCTGCTCGGCGACCGTAAGGCTCGCGATCAAATCGGCCTGATCGACGCAGAATTGCGCTAGGGTTTCCGCATGGCTGCGAGCGCTTGCGACCTGACCATGCGTATCAAGCGCGGCGAGGATTTCGGCGTGAATGTCCTCGAATACGGGCAGCATTTTGGGCGCCAAACCTTGTGCAAGACGCTCCGCAAGAGGGCGTTCGAGCGGCACTGCGACGCCGGTGTCGATCTTTGCGAGAACGCTCATGCTGCATTCTCCATCAGGCAAGCCGCGAATTTTGCACGCAAGTCGTGATCGCTAATCAATTTTGCGCGTAGATGGGCTGCTATTTCGATATGGGCAAATCCATCGAAGCCCGCGTGGTTCAGCAATTGACCTTGCGCATTGGTGAGGGCGCCAAGTTCATCAGTGTCTCCGGGATAAAGGAGAACAGGTGTGGGCGCGAAAGCAAGACTGAGGCAATCAGTGAGGTCGAGCAGTTTCGCACTGGGATTTTCCGTCCCGTTGCTGACGATCATACCTGCTTCTTGCGCCTCTAGCGTTTTGCGCCGCTCACGATCGAAGCCGTGTAATTGCACCACCAGTCCAGTCGGCTGCGCTTCGGCAAAGGCCAGGGTGAACGCGCTAAACAGATGGTCTCTCTCGCGAGCCAGATCGATCCCGTGCTCGCATTGCGGGGTGGGCCGGCGCGGCGCCGAATTCCACGCGGCTGCGTGCGCAGCAGTCTCTTCGAAAAGCGCAGCGGCAAGCTGGCCGGTATACCGGTCTGAGCCCCGGTGAGGCGCTGTGATTGCAAGCTTATTGGAAGCGCCCTTGCGCAGCCAATAGACACCGCGTCCCGAACAATGACCGGTACGTTTCTCTCAGCAGAACGGTGTGCTGCGAACCGTCAATCGGGCTGGAGGTGAAGCCAATTTGCTCCAGCGCACCAAGCCTGTTCGAAGGATCTCGCATAATTGCTTCAAACGCGCTTTTGCCAACGGAAAATTCCTCGCTTGATGGCAAGGCGATCTGCTCTGTCTCCCCGAACCGGGGGAACAGCTGCGAAGCACCAGCCAAGACGACCGCAGCAGCCCCGCCGACCAATATGGGCCTGGCGCGCGTCATTGAGTTTCACCCGCTTCTTCGGCGAGAACGTCTTCTCGCAAGGCCTCGTAAAGCACAAGCATTGTGAAATCGCGCCCATCAAGGCCGAGAGGCCCAACCGCGCGCCAATGATTGCGGCCCAGCTCACTCTTTTCTTGCAGCGTCAACATGTCTGCGGGAAATGCATTTGCTGCCGACATCCGCATCTTCGCGTCTTCGCTCAGACGGCGATAGGCGGCCAGAGACTGATTGCCCAAATACACTCGCTGCTCGAAAACCCGAACATCAACACCGACTATCCCGCGGTCAATGTCAAAGACCTCCAGCTCAAGCCTTGAGGCGGGCGACGGGCTTTCGATCAACAATTGATCCTGCTCTGCTACCAATTCGGGCCGGGTGCGGAAGAACCGAAAAACCTGACCTGAAGAGAACACTTCATCGGGCGAGTCTGCTTGCAGATAGGCGTCGTGAACTGAAAGAACGTTCCCGCCAGCGTCACGCCACCTCACCCGAATGCCATAGACAAAGCCTTGTTCGCGCCCGCGAACCTCCTCGCGCACGGATGGATGGACGAGCACCTTTGCTTTGGTGACCGGTTGAGAGAAAACGAACGTCATCCCTTTGTTCCCAGGGATCCGATAGGCGATTGACCGCTTTGAAATGCGGGCATCGCGCGCGGTGATATCGCGAACGTCGGTCAGATAGGAGGCGAGCGGAATGGCATACTCGCGTCCGGCCCAACCAGAAGCGAGCGCAAGCAAAGCGAACATTGCGGTTTTGACCATGAATGAGAGGCTCATTTGGCAGCCTCCGTCTCGGCAGCAGCCTGTTCACCGAGCCCTTCGAACATCAGCCAGCCAAAGGCATAGCGCCGCTCACCCATGCCATCGAGAAAGCGCATGGACATGCCCGGGCGAGCTTCCATTCCGGCTTGCTCATACGAATTGGTCACAGTCTCGGCCCGCAATCCCGCCTGACGGAGTGAGGAGATCAGTTCGCCAAATTCCTCCCGTTCAGGCCCGATACGATCTTTCGCGACCAACACGTCGACGCCATCGCGATATCCCTTCGCTTCGCGCGGTCGCGCTCTCAGTTGGAAGATGACCGGATTGTCGAGTCCCCTTTGACTTCGCACCCATTCCTGCCAAGTGACATCAAAGATTGTGTTAGGGTCGCGCAAAAAGCTGTCACTGCGCGTGGCCACGAACAAGCCATTGGATCCCCATTTGCCGTGGACTGCTGCACCAATTTTCGCCGGCAGCGCACCGCGCGCATTTTCGAACGTCAGAACGGTTTTTTGCGGCGCTTCGCCTTCGACCAGGAATATGTTGCCCTCGTCGCGCTGCGACGAAGAAAGGCTCCAATGCGCCTTTGAACCGAAGCGACACCGGCGCACCTCCATCCCCGCGAGCTGGGCAGATGCGCCGGCGGTGTATGGCACGTCTGCGGCGCGAACGCCTTCGACAAATGGCGCTGCGATTTCGAACCGGGCAAATGCCAGTTGCCGCAGACTATCCCAGCGACCTGTGCGTTCAGAGTGGCGCGCCAAACCGCATGCGCCAGGGCTGATCAATCCAGAAAAGCGTGCAGTACGATTGGCGATTTGCTTGATGGAATTGGCACTCAATGCGAGCTTAGCCGTCGCTCCGCGCCCGCTTATCACTTCATTTGAAAGGCTTACCGAAAGGTCGGAAACGAGTTCGCGCAGCAATCGAACATCAATCGCAGACGCAGCTGTTCCCGATGCAGCCAGGCCGGAATTCGTGTCCCGAGCCGCCGCCGAGACAATGACGTGAGCTGTCTCGGTCGCGTTGATGAAGGTGTCAGCCACATCATCTTCGGCAACGCGTGAGTCGGGCTTGGGCGAACCGAAGACCAGCCATCGAGCTCTCTGATTCTGGTGAATGGCAAGTGCGGCGTTGGCAAGACCGGGAAGCACTGTGGGATCGGGCAGGATAACGGCTTCATCGCGCGTGGCGCTTGGGTCGAAAACGAGCAGCTCGGCGCCTTTGTCATCATCGCGAATGATCGCAAGACGACCCTGCTCGATCTGCCGCACGCGCCAGCCATTGGCTTGTTGGTCAAAGCCTTGAACAGCGGAAGGCACGCCTTCTTCCAACAGCTCAACAAGGCGCGCCAAGGCCGTGCGGCTTTCCGCTGACATTGATTGTTCGGTGCCGCGCATCTTGCGGACATGAGCATCGCCCACTGCGTCGACGATCAGGCCATTTAGCTGCGGTGTATTTTTCGACGCTGAATTGTCCGATTGAGCATTGCTGGCGTTCCAAGGCGCTCTTGCGGTCGCCGCGGACAGGCTAAAGCCGACAAAGTTGCCCAGAACCGCACCGGCCAGACTGACCTGCAAAGTTGAACGGGCGACGCGTGGGAAAATGTCTTTATCGTGCGCCTTGATAGCGATTAGCGTCGAAAGCAAATAGCCAAAGCCGAAGAAATCAGTCGTCTTTACATCCACCCCCTGCCAGATGATGAACCACCCTAGGGCCATCTTCCAGGCAAAGCTGATATTGAAAAAGAGCAGCAATTTGCGCCCGCCTTCGAGCGTGACGTTGGCCATGAATGGCAATTTCAGGATGAGGCGCGCCGCGCAGTAAATGATGATCGCTTCACCGAAAGAGGTGAGGATCTTGGTCGGCTGATACCATTGCAAAGCGATCAATGCCGGGATTAAAATCCCAGAGAAATCCCAACCGTATTTGACGTTGTAATGGCTCGCGATCAGCGCCGTCAGCGTTAGGATAATATAGGCTTTGGGGCTGGCGAGGATTGAGCTTGATAGCCCTTCATAAAGGTGGTGGACCCCAGACATTCTGAAATTGGTGAGCTCCATCAGACCAAACCGGATGATCAGATATGTGAGGCCAATCGTGACGGCTGCCATCACGATCCCTCGGCCCAGACCAGGCTTCCAAAACTGGTTTGCCATTAGGGAAATGACCACCAATCCAAAGCTCTGCAAATTGCTTTCCCAGTCGATCCGGCGATCAAAATTGTCTTCGAGCCAGACCGAAAACTCGGGCAATAAATAGCCGTCGAATGCGAGCCGCACTGCGATGCTTGCCAAGATCAATCCCATGAACCGGTCGCGTCCGAACAGGCTGGGAAAGCGCCCTGGTGCGAGCTTTTCCGAGAACAGGTAGACAATCAGATAGGCCAGCACCGCCTCTACACTGATGACCAATGCGGCAAATGGCTTCACGATCAGTAATGGCACGAGATAGCCCGGCACAACCAATCCCGACAGCACCCAGCCAAATCGCAAATTGAAGAAGCACATTACGAACACGCCGATCCACACCGTCGTGATGATCGAGCCTGCCAGGCCTTCCGGGAATATGGTGAGCGGGAGAAAGGTCACGGATGTGAGCTCTGCCCCGCTGCATTTGTGGCTGGAGTTGCCATCGTGCTTGCGCCCTTGGCCAAGGCACGGGATGCGCGAGCGACCAGCTCATCCGGCTCGACCGGCTTGCGCGCGATGTCAACGACGCCCAATGCGCGATGCTGGTCAGTCAGTTCTTCGTTGATCGCCGATGACACGATCATCACTGGCGGGCGGGCGTCACCCTTTTCGGCGAGTAGTCGCAGAAACTTTATCCCGTCGATCTTGGGCATGACAAGGTCGAGCAGGATCAAGTCAAAATGTTCAGAATTGACCAAATCCAGCCCTGCTGCACCATCTTCGGCGGTGGCCACTTGATGCCCATCAAGCTCGAGCGTGAGCTGGAGTAGCCCGGCCAGAATGGGGTCATCGTCGATTATGAGAATGCGGGAGCCCATCAGCCAATCCCCCTAAGATCAATGTTGAAGCCAAATCCATTCGCCTCGCTACCCCAGTAGGAGACGCTCGCCGACCAGCGCGTAACTTTGGACATGCCTTCTCCGATCACGCGATATTCGCCGACGGCGCCTTCTTCGTAATTGGCGATCAGCCAGAGCAAGCGATCGAATCCGATCCCAAACCCGCCAGAAATGCGGATCAAGGTGCGCCCCTGAAGCTCTTGCAGTTTGAGCGAAACCTCGCCGCCATGAGGCGTGTCAGCAATCACCACGCGCAGCATTGCGACGAGCATTTCGGTAAGCGCGACGGGTTCGGCGAGGGTGAAGCCGCTCACCCCAGGATGCTCGGCGGCTATGGAAACGCCCAATTCTTCAGCCAGCCCTGAAGCGCGGGCAACCGCGTCCTTGACCACTGCCGTCGCATCGACAGGGTAGCACGCTTCGGCAAGGTCGCTTGAGTCGGAGCGGACGAGGCTGGCAACTTCATCAAGTCGGCCCGTTGCTCGGCGAGCTGTTTCGCCTATCCGGTCGACAACTCCGCGCAGTTGATCGTCACCCAACCTTGGATTGTTTGCCAATTGAGCGCCGAGCAGGATTGCCTCGAAGTCATTGCGCAGTTGCAGGTCGATGAACTTGGCAACGGCCTTTCGCAGGTCGGCAGCGCGATTGGCGTCAGCCATATCAATTGCCTCTAGGACAAGCACACGGTCTGCACCGTTGGCGTTGCGAGCCGGAGCTGCCACTCGCAACATGCGCTCGTTTTTGCGCTCCTGATCTCCCAAGTCGCGCATCGGCAGCCGCATCTCGGAGCCGTTGAGCATCAAATCTTCGATCAATGCTTGAACGCGGTTCGGTCCAAGGTGCGTTAGCGCGAGCAAAACATCCGAAAGCGATGTGTCATATAGGTTCAATCCAGCTTCGTCATAGATCGCGTGCATCGCTTCGTTTGCATGCAGAGGTGAACCGATTAGGTGAAAAATGACAACCGCTGTATCGATCGTGTCAAACCCGCGGCGAACTTGCTCAGATTCGTTGGCGACTAGTGAAATGGCGCTCGCGACACGATCATCGATAGGCTGATTGCGATTTTCATGGCTCCCGCGCGCGTTGAGATCGCTGCGCCAGCGGAACAGTTCACGAAAACTCGTAGCAATCGCGCGGACCAGATGTGCTGACTTACCCGGTGTGGCTGTCGTAGGGCGAGTGTGCAGCCAATACATTTGCTGATTGCCAGCGCCTACCCAGCCAATGCGCGCTTCGCCTGGCCAATTCGGCACTATTTCGGAGGCATCACGAACGCCAAAGCTATCGCGAACATCCTTGAGTAAGGTCTGCAGGCGCTTTGGCTCGATTTGAATGTCGTCAATTGTCGCATTGTTCGCTGCGACAGCTTCGATTTCACCACCGGCGTTCATCTCCACCAGCAGGCTTTTTTCGACCCCCGCATACTCAGCTGCTGAGCCGAGGAATTGCGGCAATCTAGCGCCTTCGCGCAAAGGAGAGCGGTTGAAAGAGGTCTGGACGGCGCGTGATGCCGTGCGCTCCAATCGACGGTCTTGCGAAGTTTCGCGTTCGATCACTCGTTGAAACGTGATGATCCACGGCGCCAGCAAGAGCGCCGAGACGGGGAGGAGTTTCCCTGTGAATAGCAAAACGGCCCAGCAGGCCGATAGGATCAACAGGCTGAAACTTAGCGGGATTATGATCGCAAGCCGCTTTGGATCGGTTTCCCTGTACAGCAACGCGAGGATCGCACCCAAGGCAATGAGCAAGACCCACACTTCCCAGGCCTTGGCCTTGTAGCTGAATTGTCCCGAGCGAAGCGCGTTGACAGCATGCGCCCTGAACATCGCTTCGCTGGTGGTCTGTTGGTGCGGGTTAAGCGGCGTCGTCAGGCTGGCCTGCATGGCTTCCGGGCGAACCACCATCGCAACCAAGCCCTCTAGCTCGCCGGCGCGAAATTGCTGATCAAGCAATTGACTGGCTCTGAGGACTGGAATGCTCTGGCGGCGAGACATCGGGATCAAGAATTCGCCGTCTTTTGGGTAAACATCGGCCAAGGCGGCGTCGAAGACGGGTATCGGTGTTGCATCTGCGGCCAAGGCTGCGGACTGGCTCCGATTGATCCCGTATTCCGGGCCAGCGATCCATCTCGCTGCCAGAATTGCCTCGCTGCCCGAGGGTGGCTCGTTTTTGAATGTCCAGCGCTGGTTCGCCGGTAAAGCCTGGACCGGAAGGCCCACTACAATCGGAATGGCTGACTTGGCTGGCAGTGGGCGCGTTCCGTCCAGATAACCAATCCGCTCGGCGCCCATTTGGGCCAAAGCGTTGTCGAGCCGCTGAAACTTGGTCTCTTCACCCGCCTCAAACGCAGCGTCGCGCTCAATCAGCACAACGGTGGGTGCATTCGCGGATTGATTGACGGTCACCTCATCAAAAAAGCGGTACCGTCGCTTTGGGCGAAAACTCCGAGCGCATGAGCGATCGCCAAAGTGGCCACGATCAATAGCGGTCCAAGCCAATGGGCTAGCAACTCGCGGCGCACCGCTCTCGTGCGGGCGCTTGTACGCGTGCGAGCGCGCGCGGGTGCTGCATCAGCCGGCCTAGTTTCTGTGAGCGCAGTCACGACGTTCTTGGGTTTGGTACGGAGCGCTTTGGCTGGCTGTCGCTGATGATCACGGAAAACCGTGTCTTCATTTGCCGAAGCCAAATTCTTAATTGCACGCCGATCTTTCCCGACCCCCTGTTTTGCCGAAACTGGCAAAAGACCTAGGTAATTAACCCTAATTATCGGTTAAGAATTGCGGGCTTGCAGAGCGCTTTCACACGATTGTTAATGCCATGCCACCGCGCTCTAAGGGCATGTCGTTAGCTTGGAATTAATCATATTCTCACATAGCGGCGCGGTGAAAGAGGCACCAAACACCCAATTCGAAGCAGCCATTACCGGAGCGTCAGCTTCCGGACTTCGTGTGTTGCTGGCGGAAGACACGCCCATCAACGCTGAGGCGATGAGGGCGATGGCCGCGCATTTGTCAGTCGAGATGGACGTTGTCTCCAATGGGCTTGATGCCATCGAAATGATCGAAGCGGCGGCGGCGAAAGACCGCCCGTATTCCTTGCTGCTCGTAGACGTCATGATGCCAATTCTGGACGGGATCGAGACGACCAAACGTCTGCGCGAAAGAGGTTTCGCTGCTAGGCAATTGCCAATTGTCGCGGTGACAGCAGCGACGAGTTTCGACGAAATTCGGACTTATAAGGCGTGCGGCATGCAAGCCTTCATAGCCAAGCCAGTGGCGCTTGCGGATCTGCGCGCCACTTTTGATGCCTGGGGCCACGAGAGCCAATCTAAGAGGGGCAAACGCAGCTCGAGGATTGAGCCCGCCCTCATGGACGCGCTGACGCAGCAATTTCTGGACCGCAACAAGCGTACTTTTGTACTCATCGAAGATGCGTTGGCAAGCAAGACGATAAACCCTGACGCTGTCGAAGAAATACGCCACCTGCTCCATCAGATCGCTGGTACCGCCTCGACGTTTGGCGACGCGAAATTGAGCGAAGCTGCCAAGGCTCTCGAAACTTCTTTGATTGAAGCGGAAGCGTGCGACGACGATGTGCGTCCAATTCTGGAAGAAGCGGCCACCATTCTCAAGAAGAGGATCAAATGACGATGTTTTCTCTATCCTCCCTCGTGCCGAAACGGATGAGGTGGCTGGCTCCCACGATCGCGTTGGCTGCCTTTGGTAGTCCGACGCTGGCGCAGGAAGAAACACCAGACCGCCTTCAATTCGATGGCCTGGTGGAGATCCGGGGCGTAGAATCCGACCTTGATTTCGATCAGGGCGAGGGGATCGACAGCTCAGGCGTAGGCGCTCGCGCACGCATTGGCGTCAACTACGACTTAAGTGCCAAAACGACTGTCCGTTCTGAGGCGGAGACGCGCATTTTCGAGTTCCGAGATGACAATCGAGACGGGCTCGAGACCTTCGTTGGCCGCTTGCATGTGACGCATCAGGTCTCCGATAAGATCCAGGTTCGCGCGCATGCCCGCCGTTTCGAGAATATTGCGGTGCTCGAGGCTTTTAGCGCCGATCAAACCAGTCTTGGTGCGCGCCTCCAATGGCAGCGCGGAAATGACCGCGTCCGAGTGACAGGTGAGTATCGCGAGCGCGATTATGACACGACCTTGGCCGGGAACAGCGACGGGTTCAGCGCAAGTGTGCAATACAATCGCCGGCTGGGATCCTACCACTGGGTTCGCTTCGACCTTCGCGCGGATCAGAACAACAGCGCGGATGAACCGCGGCGTAGCTATGATCGCCGTGTGGCCCGCGTCAAATATAGTGTGCCCATTGCTAAACGGCTGCGGTTCCGCCCTTCACTCGAATATCGCGAATGGGACTATGATGCGCGGGTTGCGCGCGGTGACCCGAATGGCGATTTGCGTCGGGACAGCTTTGTAGTACCTGCAGTTGAACTGGCTTGGGGGCGCTCAAACCGGGGATTGTATGCTACTGCCAGCGCGCAATATCGCTTCAAAACATCGAATGATGAGCGGTTCGATGATGATGCGTTCAGAGTCGGCGTCAGAATTGGCTACCGGTTCTGATCAAACCGGGCGTAATTGCAATAACGGGCAGCGGGTATTCAGCTGCCAGCAGCATCATACCGGCACTTCTGCGAGAAAGTCCCAACCAGCACGGCCCTCTTGTGGGTGCTTGCCTGACTTGATTGCTCACGCTCGCCGTTCGCACAACTCACGGGCCTGGCCACATCTCCTGCAAGCGTGCCGCACTCAAACACCGACACGTCAAAATGACAAAAAGCCCGCCGGTTCAGGGAGAGATCCAGAACCGACGGGCCCAGCGTTAGACTACGCGGGACGATTGAACCCGCGCCTGTCCGTCACATCTTCAAAGTAGCGCCAAATGTGATCCTGCGATCTGGCAAACCTTGGAAGCAGAACAGCGCGCCTTCGTTCACACACGATTGCGTGATGTCCGATTTGGTAAGGTTTACGCCCTCGACACCCACCACAAGGTAGTCAGTCACATCATAAGTGACACTCGCATTCAGCTGCCCCCGAGCTTCGGTCACGACCGGGAAGCCAAAGGTACTGTTGAGCGACGCGCCGCCTGCCGTATCGAGCGTACGGAAGGCATCCCGCCAAGTGTAGCGCGCACGTGCCGACAGGCCATACTTCTCGTAGAAAAGCGTGACGTTGTACGAATGCGGCGAGAAGTCGAGCAGACCCTGAACCCTCGTGACCGGCACGAAGTTTGCATCGTCATATATGCCATTGATGGCGTTGAAGACATCCGTACCGCGCGATGCTGAGGTCTGGACTGCCTCGCCCCCTCCAAAGTCCTGGAAGGTGTAGTTGGCGAGAATGCCAAAGCCCGATGCGAAGCCGAGCGTGTCTTCGAACTGCGAGAGGTCATACTGGAAGGCAACCTCAACGCCGGTCTGGGTTGTGCTCGCGCTGTCATTGATGGTCGTAACAACATCAACGCAAATACCATCGCCCGGAATGTTCGAAGAGATATTGCGATCCGCAATCGGGTTGAAGATGCCACCACCTTCACAAGGCGGCGTGATATCACCGAAACCGTTGCCATCGCGGAAAGCTTCTTCAAGCTGTGCGACGAATAGGTTGCTGCGGTCCTTATGGAAGAAGGCTACGCTGAGAAGCGCCGATGGGGCAAAATACCAATCAAGCGATACGTCGTAAGACTGGACCGTTTCCGGTGCGAGATTGGGGTTGCCGACCGCCACCGAAGCCTGCGAACTCGTGCCAAAAACAATCGACGTCGACAGAGTGTTGAAGTCGGGCCGGTTGATGTCTTCGGTGTAGCTCGCCCGAAGAATCAGATCGTCGGTCAAGTTCGCAGCCAAGTTCACCCTTGGCAGCCACTCTCTGTATGCACCTTTGGTCGTAGTCTGCGTCACATCAGCGCCAGTGACGCTGTTACCAATCGACTCAATGACGGTGTCGACATAACGCAATCCTGCATTTCCGCGGACTGGCCCGAATTCGAAGCTCACCTGTCCATAGGCAGCGATCGTCTTCTCGGTGATGTCGTAGAAGCCCAAGGGATTTGGTGTTGGATCACTGATCGTGCGCATTCCGGGCACAGTCAGCAGTGCAGCCTGCAGGATATCCAAGGTGCCTTCTGGATCATTGAAGGCACGGTCAGGATCAGTCAGCAGGAAGTTCGCAAAGAACAACTCGCGTCCATCGCCATCTCCATAATTGTCCGGACCTGGAACAAGAAGATCTGCAAACACTGTTCCACGAGGACTGTCGTCGAGCGCGCTCAGGCCGAGATTGGAGCCAATATCTTGAAACTCACTCGAGCGAACATTGTATCTGACGCCTGCATCGATCGAGGTGATGAATGATGGCAGGCCGTCATCCTCGTAAGACAGATCAAGGCGCACCGCGTCTTCAGAGTTCTTGGTCTCATCCGCCCCGACCCGAATGGCATCAAGCACAACGTTGGCCGGATCGAGCAATTGCTCAACAGTAGGCGCAAAAGGCGAATTAAAGTCGATGCCAAAGGCCAGACCGTCACTCAAATCATAACGGAACGGCACCGCGTTATCGTTGCCGCCCCCGCCATCAAGCGGGGTGTTTGGGTTAATGAAGTTGAGTGTAGTGCTCAGCTCTGGATTGACGGTGTCTGCGCTCGTCGTCGAAGCCTCAAAGCGGATAGACATACCGCCAAGCTGCCACTCGGTTCCAAGCCGGTATAACTGACTTTCCGTGACACGCGCACCAGTATCGCTTGAGAAACGGAGGTTTGGATCGTCGTCGTCGTTTGCAAGGAACGGCTGGATCGTACCAGTGAGAGCCGCCTCAATGCTTCCCAATTCAACGCCATTGAGTGAGCCGAAATTGACGGTTTCGAATGTCTCTGGGACGTTGAAATCGCGAACCGAACTCACGCCTGAGCCTTGGACGCGGGAGCTATCCTGCCGCCGTTCTTGGTCGTTGTAGAAGGCGTCGAAATAGAACTTCAGATTGTCACTTGGTGCCCATTCGAGGGAGCCAGCGAAATTGATGGTCTGAAATTCAAAGTTTTCGAGCTCCTGGTTGAGGAACTGAATGCCAAGGAAGTCGAATGCTTGCGCAGCCGGTACGGGCCGCTGGATCCTGAAGGTTTCCGTTGCGAATGACCTGTGCGTTTACATTCTCAACAAGACCACCGTCGCGATCGACACGTGGTCGGAACGAAGTGGCTTCTTGTTCGGTGTAGCTGCCGGCAAGAACGATGCCGATCTCACCCATTTCGGTTGACCAGTTGTTGCCAAAACTCGCCGCGATCCGCGGTGTGACGCTGTCGGAAAGCTCGCTGTATTCGCCTTGTACGCGAAGTGTCGCAATGCGCTCGGTGAGATCAAGCGGTACGAATGGTGCGCAGATTGATTGTGCCACCCACAGAACCTTCGATCGTATTGGCTTCCGGCGCCTTGATAACCTCCACCGACGCAATAATTGCCGCGTTGACGTCTTCAAAACTAATACCGCCACGGCCACGGCCGGAGGCGACAGTGCCAACGCCGTTGATCTCGGTGCGATTATCGTTGGTGCCGCGGATCTGCACCCCGGTTCCGACGCCTGCGGTCCGCGTAATCTGCACGCCAGGGATATTTTCAAGCACCTCAGCGAGGTTCTGGTCGGGAAGCTTACCGATGTCTTCCGCCTGGATCACTTCGATAAGGCTGTCAGCGTTGCGCTCTTCATTGAGCGCGCTTTGAAGCGCGCCACGGATGCCCGAGACGACAATCACATTGCCATCATCAGCCGGCTCGGCGACTTCTTCCTCAGCATCTTGCGCTAGTGCAGCGCTTGGCAATGCAAGTGCAGTTAGAGCGGCGCCTGCAAGCAGACCTGCGGCCCGATTTCGTCTGCTCGAAGCCCTCCTGGCAATCTCAATATGTCTCATCGTTATCTCCTTCCCAAGTTTTTCTCTTATATTCTGACGCACGCGGGGGCAGCGAAGCACCCTGGATTAACTGCCGAGCAAACCAAGCGACCTCTGATGTGAGGACACGCTTGGATATTCCAGCTGCCGAAGGCGCAAAAGACCGTCCCGTTCACTCCATAATTACCTCTAAGGTAACCGGTATCATTTTCCAGTGAGTAAAATCAATCTTCAGCGAAAAATACTGGCGCCGACCCTTCATGCCGGTCATCTTTGCACGCGGCCTGAGCCGTCACCGGACATGAGTTTCTCGACCTCTGGCACGGTGACGCGGTTGAAGTCGCCCATGATCGTGTGCTTGAGCGCGCTGGCAGCAACCGCGAACTCGAGGCTCTGCTGTCGATCCTCGTAAGCGTTGAGGCCGTAGATCAGCGCCGAGGCAAAGCTGTCGCCGCCGCCGACGCGGTCAACGATATCGGTCAGTTCGTACTTCTTCGACAGCATAAAACCGTCGTCTCTTGTGCGCAGGCAGGCCGACCAGTTGTTGCGGTCCGCGCTCAGGCTTTCGCGCAAAGTGATCGCGATGGTGTGCATGTCGGGATAGATGTCGAGCACCTTCTGGCCGAGTGCCTCATACTTCTTCGTGTCGAGCTCACCGCTTTCAACATCGACATCAACCGATATATCGAGCGACTTCTGGCAGTCTTCCTCGTTCGCAATGCCGACATCGACATATTTCACCAGCTCGCGCATGACCTCGGGCGCGCTCTTGCCGTATTTCCACAGCTTGCCGCGGAAGTTGAAGTCGCAAGAGACAGTCAGCCCTGCTTCCTTCGCCGCCTTCACGCAGGCCATCGACAGGTCCGCTGCCGACTGGCTCAGCGCTGGCGTAATTCCGGTGATGTGCAGCCATTTGGCTCCGGCAAAGATCGCCGGCCAGTCAAACTCGTCCAGCTGCGCATTGCAGATCGAGGAGTTCGCGCGGTCATAGACGACTTTGGAGGGCCGCTGGTTTGAGCCGGTTTCCAGAAAGTAGATACCCACGCGCTCACCCGAGCGGCTGATATGCGCGGTATCGACCCCGAACTTGCGCAGCTCCATAATCGCGTTTTCGCCGATGTCGTTATCCGGAAGCGCGGTCACAAAGCCTGCATCCAGCCCGTAATTGCTGAGCGCAACTGCGACATTGGCCTCGCCCCCGCCAAAGGTCGCCTCAAACGAAGGCGACTGGAAAAAGCGCTCATGCCCAGGCGTCTTCAGCCGCAACATGATCTCACCAAACGAAAGAAACTGGGTCACTGAGAAAGAATCTCCGAAAAGCTGTTGGCCCTATGAAAAGGCGAGGCCGCCATTGATGTCGATATTGGTTCCGGTAAGGTACGAAGCTTCATCTGACGCTAGAAAGGCAACCAGATCGGCGGTCTCTTCGGCGCGACCCTGACGCTTCAGTGCCGTGGCATTCGCGACATTTTCGCGCGCTGCATCCGGCGTGAAGGTGTCATGAAACGTGGTGGCGATCATCCCAGGGCACAATGCGTTGACGCGGATACCCTTAGGTCCCAATTCCTTTGCAAGGCCCCGCGTCATCGTCATCACCGCGCCCTTTGACGTTGCATAGGCGATTGCTCCGCCACCGCCGCCATCGCGGCCTGCGAGAGAAGCAAGGTTCACGATCGCAGAACCTTCTCCCATGAACGGCACTGCCGCTTTGCAGGCAAGAAAGGTCGACGTGGCGTTAAGCTGCATGACAAAGTTGAAGAACTCTTCATCCATCTCAAGCAGTGTCTTGCGCGCGACAAGGCCGCCCGCATTATTGACGAGGACGTGAATTTCGTCCCCGAATGCTTCGCGGGTTGACGCAACAAGAGCCTCGACTTCGGCAGGTTTGGTCACGTCTGCTTTGACCTTGATCGCTTTGCCGCCCGCTGCCTCGACTGCCGCAACGGTGGCATCGGCATCGCTTTCGTTGCTGTTGTAATTCACAACAACGCTCGCGCCCTCACTGCCGAGCTTCACGCACACGGCCCGTCCGATGTCTCGGCTGCCGCCGGTTACGACCGCTACCTTACCTGCAAATTTCATACTTTAGTCCCCTCTAGGAATGCGATTGGCCTCAGGCCGATTTCGGTCTCAACGGCTTGATCTCGCCACAAAGCAGCCAGACGCTTGCGATGGCTGTCAGCGCCAAAGCGGCACCAAGCACGAAGACCGAATAGTAATTCGCGCCCATCGTCATGATTGGAACGAGATAAGTGAGGGCCGCCGCGCTCAGCTTTGCTGCCATTCCGGCAATCCCGGACAAAGTCCCTACGGTCCCTTTGCCGAACAAATCACTTGGCAAAGTCTGCACGTTACCAATCGCGGTTTGAAAGCCGAACAGGATGGTGAACATCAGCCACAGAGCGGTCCATGGCGTTGTTGCAGCCGACAATGCGATGAGGGCGGGCAGCATGATAATGCAACCAAGGGTGATCGTGAGCTTGCGCGTCGCGTTAACGCTCCACCCCGCCTTCAAACGGTTTTGCGCCAGCAGTCCGCCGAACCATGCGCCAAACATCGCGCCAACAAACGGCAGCCAGCCGGACGCAGCCACATCCTTTACATTGAAGTTGTGAACTTCGACCAGATAGGTCGGGATCCAGACGATGAAGAGCCACCAGATCGGATCGATGGCAGCTGATGCAATTATGACGCCCCAGCTTTCCTTGCGTTTCAAGAGCTCTGACGTCGAAGGATTGTAGCCATCGTCATCGTCACTTGCAGCATCGGGAGCCTTCTGCCCCGTGAGGATGTATTCGCGCTCCTCATCGCTCAGCCAGTCATGGGTTTGAGGTGGAGCCTTTACGATGAACCACCAAGGGACAAGCCAGATAAGCCCAACCAGTCCGACAAGGACAAAGATGATTTTCCAGTCCATGAACACGGCCATATAGCCGATGAGGGGGATCGAGATGATGCCGCCGATGGCCGCACCAGAGTTAAAGATGCCCTGCGCAAGGGCGCGCTCTTTAGTCGGAAACCATTCCGCATTTGCCTTGGTTGCGCCAGGCCAGTTTCCGGCCTCGGCCACACCTAGGATCGCGCGAAATATGCTGAAACTCAAAATGCCTTGAGCAAGCGCATGAGCTGCGGTCGCGAGCGACCAAACACCGATGGAAAGCACGAAGCCGAGCCGCGTGCCGATCCAGTCGAAAACCTTGCCAAAAATTGCCTGACCAGCGGCGTAGGCGAAAATGAACACCGTGCTAATGACACCAAGGATGTACTTGTGTCCGTCTGCATCCATATCGGGGAACAGATCGGGTGCGATATTTTCCGGCCAGAGAACGTTGATCGTTTGCCGGTCGATATAGTTTATGATGGTCGCAATTGCGACGAGGCAGACTACCCACCAGCGGAGACCTTGCATCTTCATCGCTCAGTTCCCCTCGCCCAGAAAGTCTTCGCGAAGCGGGCTGAACGTGTCGATTAATACGCCCGTTTCGAGGCAAACAGCGCCATGCTCCACATGTGGCGGGACGTAGAAGCTGTCACCTGCTTGCAGGATCCGCTTTTCGCCATCGATGAAAACCTCAAAACTGCCACTCTCGACATAAGCGCACTGGGTGTGGCGATGCGAATGCACCTGCCCGACAGCCCCTTTTTCAAACCAGACCCGAACGATCATAATTTCAGGGCCGTATCCGAGGATCTGGCGCGAGATACCATCGCCCATATCCTCTTTCTCGATATCCTTTGCCACCACGAAGGGCGCGCTTGAAGCATTTGCCAGCGTTGCCATTTTATTCTTCTCCTCCCGTGAGAGCGACCACGCTGGCAAACCCTGTCCAGGTGATGCTTTCACCATCAAGCGTCACGTTGTGCGCTTGGTTTGCATCGGGGTTGTGCGACACAGCGATCGCAAAGCGCTGCCCGTTCTTAAGGGTCAGACGCACGATGTCCTTATTGTCGGTATTGATGTGCGATAGGTCCGCGATATGGCTGCTGCTGGCGACGGTCTGCTCTGCCGCTCCGTCATACTTGCCATGCGCCTCTAAAAGGGTTGCAAAATGCGCTGCGCCTTGCCGGTCTGCGCGCAGGATCATCAAAGGCTCGCGGCGCAGATTAAAGTTCGGATCGCTCGCTCCGGTTTCACCCAGGATGACATCGAGCGCACCATTCCCGTCAAACCGGAAGGTGTAGAAGCGCCCATCTAGGATCGCGGTAAGGGCGCCTTTGCCGTCCGCCCCATTGGCAACAGCATCGACCCAGATGTGCTGATATCCATTGTTGTCGCCCAGAACAGGCCGAGCGCCAGTATTCACAGCCGCAGCGAAGTCAATTTCGATGATGTGACCATTATAGTGGAGCGGCAGATCGTACCGGTGCGGTTGCTCAGAGCGGGCGGTTACAAGATCGAGAACAAGCGGGGCCTCGAGACCTTCGATCTCAGGCATCACGAGCGTACGCGTGATCTCGACCCCTGGATATGCGCTATCGATCCGGCTGCTGGACACTTGCAGGCCCTCTTCAGGCGAGAAGTAAAGCTGCTCAGGCCAGCTGTCGCTTGCCCGCCGCACGTCAGCGTCGAAGTGGCTTTTCTCGTCCACGACGAGCGTGTTGTGCGCGATGGACGATTTGGCCCAGGTCGTGTTTTCGGGAAGGTAACGCCCGCCTTCCTTTGCCTCGATATTAAGGAAGCGCGCAGCGCCATAATCGCGCACGATCTCATTTCCATTGTCGTAGAGCTGCCACGCGAGCTTGTCGAAATGCCCGTGCCCCATGCCTTGCGATGAGTTCTTCGCCACGAGCACAGTCGATTGCTCGCCAAAGGTGTTGGTCGCGCCCTGCCGCAGGATAGCAACTGCCCCCTGATCACCATCTGGCCCATCACTGAGCAAGACTGACCGGAACGGGAAGCCAGTGGCCTTCCCGTCGGCCAAATCGGTCGCAACCAGTAATCCGTTCGCGTCGAGAACAGTCCGCCCTTGGAATTCGGCAACGGAAAGAAGCGAAGGATCGCGGGTTTGCGCATAGGCGATGGCGACGCCTTCATAGAGCTCGGACGTGCGCAGCGTCTTGTCGCGAATGGCATCGTTGAACGGGAAGAAGTAGCCTCTGTAAGACAGTTGAACCGTCGTGCGCAGCGCCTTCAGCAAAATTCCGTCGCGAAACTCAAAGATCCGCCGATCCGGATCGTTCTGCTCTATCGCTTTGGCGAAGACCAAAAACGGTAAGAGAGCGAACCGCTGATAATAGGGCCCTTCGGTGTAGTAGCCGTCAGGTGAAAACAGCAGTTCCGCCTGCCTCAGAAAACCGGCCTTTCCGCTCTTGTCGGAACCCTTCAAGGCACGCTCGACCATGTCGGCGTCGCCGAGCAGATAGCCGGTCATCCCGACGCCTGCGGTCGCCCACGTCGCATGGTTGTGAATGCGGTCGAATGTCGGTTGGGAATCGACCGAAAGGAATTTGGCTGCCGGGCGGAAGACATTGTTATCGATCCGCTGAGTATCTTCGGCTGACAAGGTGTCGCGAATATCGGCATATCCCTGCACCGAGTGGACAAGCCACATGGCGTCATTCAGGACTTGCCAAAACAGCCGTCCGACGTTCTGGTTCGCCTTGGCTGGATGATCGCCAAGGGTCGGATAAAGCTCCGCATAGGCGAGCAGCACGTCGCGCACGAAATCGCGATATCGCGTGTCACCGGTTACCCTAAAAAGTTGCCCACCAAGGTGGATTGCGCGGAAATTGCGCTTGTGCTGTTCGTGCGTGTAGCCGCCACCTGGGTCTTTCGGCACCGGAACGACCACTCCATCGGCCATCATGCCGTCGACGAAGCTTTTGGCATGCTGTAGCTCGGCGGCATAGAGAGGCGGAAACTGCGTCTCGCCGATCGTAACAGGCGCCGTTTCAACGCTTTGGGATGCAGATGCTTCGGCAGTCAGCGGAGAGACGCCTGCCGCAAGACCAATCGCGAGAGCCTGTAAACGGTTCATTCTTTATCATCCGAAGCGAAAGTATTGCCGGAAATGTTCGCGCGATGCTCACCATCGTAATTCAGCTCTTTCAGCAACAAAGTGGGTGTACCGGCAAAACTGTTTGCTGTGATTGCAGTGTCCGGCGTGCCCACTGTGTGAACCACACGGAACGACGCGGAATCGGAAACTGCGTTTCGATCGAGTCGCGCCTTCTGGACCCCGTGCAAGTTTACCGAGGCATTTGTGCCGTTTGTGGAAGCGAGCCCAACATTCGCAAGCGAATTGCCTGTGAAGGTGACAATTGGCCCAAATGTGCTCTCGTCGCGGCCACCGCGATAAATGTTCAGGATAGGACCGCCGACATTTGCAAATTCGTTGTCGAGGACATCGAGATATTCGACATTGTACTGGCCGAAATCTTCGGTCTCGGCAGCGGCCGAGACAACGGCGCCCGTGATGTCCTCGAACCGGCTGTTTCGAATGACCACCCGGTCCGCCAGAGTGCTCTTGCCGAGCGTCAGGACATTGAACGACCTGTTCACGACCAGCCCGCGAATGGTGACCGAATCCATCTCAACAATCATGTTCGACTTGATCGGAAAAGTGGTCGTACGGATAGCCGAGTTGCCGACTGAGTCTGGCGCCAGAGCGCCGTCAATGACGAGATTGGCCAATTGAAGATGGCCACCCTCTTCGAGGACGATCAGCGAAGGTCTTGTGAATTTGATGACGGGCTTGCTGGCAGTCTCGTTCTCGGCCCCCTTTATCGTCAGAGCCTTGTCGAGCGGAATGGCGCGGTTGGCGACATATTCTCCGGCCTCGAGCAAAAGCACGTCGCCGCTCCGTGCAGAAAGAACGGCATCGACCAGAGTATCCTCACCTGGTTCCACTTTGGTCACAGAGCCAGATGAGCCAAATGCGCTTTCATCACTCGGTTTGGCATACCAGTCGACACCAACCTGATCGAGCGAGACAGGATCAAGATCGCGTGGTGCACCGACCATCGATAGCGCGGTGTCGGTTGGATAGAGCAGGCCATTCTCGGCACGCTCGAAAACTAAAGTGGCCGAGGTCAGCTTGCCTGCGAGACCGGGCTCGATAGTCCCTAGCCCTGCCACATTGCCTGCAAATTGAATGCCGGAAATATCGTCATAGGCCTCCAAAAAGGACTCGCCTTCGAGACCGCTGAGCAGATTGCTAGTAAAAGTGGAATTGCTTGGAGCTGCCGATCGCTCTTCGTCCGCACCCACGTTGAAAGCAACGCGCAAACTGTCAACGATGGTGTTGTTTTCGATTGTTGCGCCTTCAACCTCGACATAGCGATTGACGGGGGAATTCGGCACGCCGTTCATCACCGCCAAAGCGCTGGAGAAGTCAAATCCGCGCAATCCTTCCATGTAGTTGCCACGCACCGTTTGGCCGCGGTTGATTACACGAATGCCGCCCGTGAAATCCTTTCCGCCGCCGAGAAAGACATTGCGCTCGACAAGATTGTCATCGCCATGCCGAAGTGTCAGCGTGCCGCGCGAGCGCAGGAAAACATTCCCGCGAAAGACATTACCTCCGGATTTCGAAGATATGATTTCGACTTCGCCATCCGTGCGGTCAAAAATGTTGTTTTCGACGATCGTCTCAGACCGAAACATCGAATAGCGGCTTGTACCGATTCTGAGAGTTTCGCCGCCGTTAGAACCAAGTACCGGTCGCGGTCCGAAGTAGTTGTGATCAATCCGGTGCCCGTTTTGTCTGCTTTCCTCGCTATCGAGGCGAACAGCAAGCGTGACACCCTTATTGGTTTTGCCGACCAAATGGTTGTGATCAAACCGATTGTTTTTTCCATAGATGCCAACCCAGTAATCGCTTTCGTAGCGGTCGGGTTTGCTGAAATTATCGATCACAATCTGAGTGACGCGGGAATTCTTCGCGACGTCCTGCTTTGATCGGCGAAAAGAAATCACTTCGCCGCGCGGGCTAAAGCCGTCTTTGAACACCAGGCCGCTGACAATGATGTGCTCGCCGCCGATGCGGAGGCTGGATTGCCCTGTGAGCAAGACCTTCCCGGGATCCTGCGATGTCACAGTGATAGGGCTGTTCGCCCGGCCCATGCCAGTGATCACCAGCTCAAAATCGCGCCATTCGCCATTCGCAAGGACGATTGTGTCCCCTGCTTCAACATCTTCAGCCGCTGTTTGGTATTCGGATTGATTTGAAACCAGAATGCGTTCTGCGAGCGCAGGAGAGGCGCTGAGAATTGCACCGAGTAAAATCAGGCAGCGGCTCGCCAGCATTTCCACAATCCCCTCATCCCGTCTGAGTGTACCAAACTATAAGGGCGCACGCAGCCTGTCAATCAATCTGGCATATTATTATGTCAGTTTTGGTATGGCTTAATTGTCTAACCAATTTTGGCAGAAGCGGTGAAGCGCTTGCGGCTTTGAGACACTTTTTCCTGCACTTCCTCAAGGGCCATACGCTCCGTAGCATCAAGCATCGCTTCGATAAGGCGCTGGAAATGTTCGCGCATAGCGCTTCGAGCGGCTGCCGGATCACGATTTCGCAGCGCAAAGAAGATCGCTTCGTGTTCCGCCGTTCGCGACGCTGCATCGTGAACACAGACAGCCTCGTAGGTCGACTTCACCTCGGGTAATTCTTGGCGCATCCGCCACAGCGTCGTGACCGTATGGATCATCGCTGCATTGTTCGACGCCTCTGCTATCGTACGGTGGAACAGCTCGTCAGCTTCATTCGCCAGCTCTTCATCACCAGTGCGCATGTGCTCAACCAATTCTTCGAGCTTAGCGATACCTTCATCGGTGATGTTGTGCGCGGCGAGAGCTGCCGCCTCCGACTCCACCAAAAGGCGCGCCTCGGTCACTTCAAAGGCACTGGCGTTTGGCAATGCGCCAAGTGCCTCAGGCTGCTTCTCGCTCACATAAACACCGGATCCGGTCTTAATCTCAAGGCAGCCGATTGCCTGGAGCGCAATCTCAGCCTCTCGAATGGTGACCCGACTTACTCCAAGGCGTTCCGCCAATTCGCGCTCTCCAGGCAAACGGGTTCCAGGAGGGAAAGCACCTTCGTTGATCAGATCCTTGATCTGTTCCGCTACAGACTGGAAAAGTCGCTTACCGTTCATTCCTTACCTCTGCTGCCATGACCGATCTACCAATTCGCTAGCCACCCACATAATTGCGGCGCGTTATACAGTCAAAGCGGATGGCTGCTCTCGCGATCCCCCGAAGGCGAGAGCAGCCAAACTCAACTCAGAACTTGACGCGAGCCCCCACGAAGTAGCGCGGGCCATAGACCTGGATTGCACCAAAATCGTCTGGAGCGCCGCGGAAGTTGGTCCGCGGCTCATTAAACAAGTTGATGCCTTCCGCCGTGATGCGCACATTTTCGTTCAATTGGAACGAAACGCGGGCCTCAAAAACGTTTACGTCGTCGACATATCGAATACGCCCAGGCGTCGAAACGAACTGTTGGAAGTAGTTGCTGCGATATTTGTAAACGCCCTGGAAATCGAACGGGCCGATTTCGTAATAGGCCTGAGCCGAAAGCACGTGCTCTGAAAAACCAAACAGGTTTGACGGAACAATCAGACCGTTGCTGGTTGATGTGGTGCCATCATCGTTGACCGTGGTAATTGCGCCAAGCGTGTCATCTTCGAACTCGAAGTCCGAGTCTGCGTAGTTATAGCTGAGCTTGAATCCCAACCCATCGAGTGGCGCCGGCAAATAGCTGAAGCGGTGGGCTGCAGTGATTTCAAACCCGACAATCTTGCTTGAGTCTTCATTGGTCTGCACCTGGTTCACAAGCAGGTCGACCGATTGACCACCGATTATGAATTCTTCCAGCTGTCCAACTGTCTCAAAGCCGCCGCTGAAGCTTTTGTAGTATGCGTTGACGGCAAGAATAGTGTCGTCATTGGGGTACCATTCGAGCCCAGCATCAACATTCCAAGACAAGAGCGGTTCGGTCGCCGGATTGCCAGTGGCCGTAACCTGGTCGATGCCTCCTGAAAGAGCCTCAATCGGGGTTGCAAACTCATCGTTGTTAGTGCTGAAAAATCTGCCGTTGCCTAGGCTCGACGGATCAGGCCGCGAAAGCGCGCGATACACTGCCAGGCGTCCTTGAATGTCGTCCGTGAATTCGGCGACAAGGTTCACGCTCGGAAGGAACTCAGTATACGAGCTTTCGAACACGTTCGAAACCAGCGTCGAATTGTCCTGCACTAGAACAAATTCACCGGTGTCGGCGGGGTCAAGGGGGTCACCCGGTGTAAACTCTACATCGAGCGCCGCCCGGAAACCGCGCGAGATAACAGCGGTATCGACGACGCGTACGCCTAGATTGCCACGTATCGGAAGCGCACCAAGATTGCCCTCAAAGTCCGCCTGAACATAACCGGCCCAAGAGCGTTCGGTCACATCAGTGTTCTGGATCGAATCAAATTCTCCGGTCGGAAAGATGATGTTTCCGTCTGCATCGAATTCAAGGCCTGACGGATCCTCGCGCTCCAAAACGCGTGCGATACACAAGGCATCAAATGTCGCGAATGTATTGGAGGTCCCTACAACAGCACCGCTCGAGTCCACGCGAGTGAAGAGCGGATTGCCGCCCGAAATGGACGACAGGAAGCCCGACGTGGGGAAATTGGTCCGGCATTCCTGGTTCGCCTGAGCCAAGGCGCCTGTCGTTGATGTATCGTTGTAGGTGTTCTGAAACCGGCTCGTGCCGTTTTGCGCACCCGGAACGTCACGGTATCGCAACTGCTGATAACGCGTACCGACTTGGAAGAGCTTGAAAAACCCGTCAGCTTCGTAGGCGAGATCGCCGCGCATAGCCCAGATGCTATTGAAACGGTCTTGCTCTAGATCGGCACGCAAGCGCGGATCATTCGCGAACAAAGTGTAGTCGTTCACGTCGAAATCCTGCACCACAAAATTCAGACCCTGGGAGCCATTCTGTCTGATCTGGATAACGTTTTCGACCCGGTCATCCTGAGTGCTACCGTCATTCTCGACGCTCGGTGTGAAGGCACCGGTGTTGCCGAAAATGTCTTCATCATCCTCGGTGCGAAAGCGGATCTGCACTGCTTCTTCGACGCGCTGGGTCTGCGAATAAGACGCATCAAGCGAAAGCGACAAGCGATCGCTCAGATTGACATCAAGCGATAGCCCGCCGCCGTAGTATTCTTCGTCGCGCTCGAGATACTCGCTCGTTGCCTCGATCCGCTGTTCACTGGTGAATTGGCGAAGCGCGCCTGTTTCGGTGAAGATAAGATCAAACCCTGGGATCGAGTTGGCTGCGCCCTGTTCGTCAATCCGGCGGCCTTCGACAAATCCGAGGTCAGACCGCTGCTCGCGGAAGAGGCGCTTCGAATATTGGAAATCCGCGTTGATATCGACATCCGGCGAAGGTTTGAACTGCACTGCAGCAAAGACTGCGTCGCGCGTGTCGTCAGTGATATTCGAACGAAGGCTATAGCTATTGCGCGCAATTACGAAGGGCAAATTCACGCTGCCGTCACGCAAGCCAGCTATTGTGCTTCCGCTCGTGTCGCAGTTGCCATCGTCGAAAACGCCATCGCTGGTCGTACTCGGATCGACGACGCACGCCCGAATGGTGTTCGAGACGTTCGCCTCCTGCTCCGGGTTGGTTGTGCTGTTCCGCTGATACCCGATTGAAATACCGAGTTCGCCATCACCGACATTGAACTGATCAATATAGCTGATCGTGCCGCGATAACCGATGTCCTGGAAGCGCTGATCATCATCAATATCGAGATTGTCAGGGTTGATTGCCGCTTTTAACTCACCCTGGATGCGTCTCTTGCCGTAATCGATTGGGCGCACGGTCTCGAGTACGATCTGACCAGCTACGCCGCCCTCGACGTAACTGGCGGCCTGTGTCTTGTAGATGCCCACCTTCTGGAAGAGTTCTGAAGGAAACTGGCTGAAGTTGACCGAACGGTCGCCACTGCCATTGGTTGCGACCCGACCGTTAATGACAGTCGAGCTAAGAAATGGACCAAGGCCGCGAATCGAGATTTCGGTCGCACCACCTTGCTCGCGGTGGGAGCCGGCGCCGGTTAGCGTTTCCAGAGCCTCACCAATCGAGAGCGCTGGAATATCTCCGACCTCGTCAGCGGTAAGTGCATCAAACACTTCGGTAGACTGACGCTTTTCCTCAATCGAATTCTGAATAACGCCGCGGAAGCCGGTGACGACGATCTCGTTACCCTGTTCGTCTTGCGCAACGGTTGTTTCTTCTTCCTCAGCATCCTGCGCAGCTGCTGGCGTCGCGATGCAGGCCACGCCTGCGAGTAATGTGGCCATCTTTGAAATGCGTGCGAGTGAATTCCCACGCGAAGCGATCGAAGTCATAGTTCCCTCCCTCGAGTTCTGTTTTGCCCGAACTTGTTCGGCAAGCGTCGGTTTGTCAACCAATATAGCATGCCAATCAGGGATTCATAATTATACCAAATGCTCATACAACTTAGGATTGGACGCAAAACCTCTCAGACAGCGCTCTGAGCTGGAGGAAGGGGCGGATTTGGAGTATTGATTATTCGGTATACATATTGGTATGATAGAAATTGGGCGGCAAATGTTTGATTTGGCCCGCACAATGCACTGTCTCTGCCCGCCGGGCCGGCGTTCAGGCTGCATTGTAGGTTCAGACCACAAAGCGTGCATGATTTGCGAAGGAGGCACTAGAGAATGGGAAGAGCGCAGGTTTGGAAGCGCAATGGAGCGATAGGGCTCGTCACGATTCTTGCCGCCGCCACGACGACCATCTCGGTGGTTGCGAAGGAAAATGCTGTCCTTCCCTCGAGCGAGTTCGATTTGAGCCATTGGAAGATTACGCTTCCGACCGACCGAAACAGTGACAAGAAGCCTGACGAGGTCTCTGTCCGGGAGCTTCAAAAGTTTTCCGACCCCGACTTTTTCTATCTCGATGAAGAGGGGCGTCTGGTTTTTGCAGCACCGAACGCAGCCCCGACTACGGCCAATTCGACCAATACGCGAAGCGAACTGCGCCAGATGCTGAGAGGCACGAACAGGGAAATTGGCACACACGATCCTGGTAACAACTTTGCTGTCGAGGCGCGCAAAGGCTCGGATCAATTCGGTTCAGTAGGCGGGAGGCTGGAGGCTACCCTGCGGGTTGACCACGTATCACTTAATGCCGGCGACCCGACAAAGCGCCCAGCCTATTCAGCGGTCGTTGGTCAAATCCACGCGACGAAATATGACAACACCAGTAGCGGTTTTGGCTACGGAAACGAACCGATCAAAATTTATTATAAAAAGTTTCCTGACCACCAATCCGGATCAGTTTTTGGACTTATGAGCGCAATCTGGCGAAAGACGATCCCAATCGGACCGACCTGGCCGTCCCTGTGTTTGGCTACGATTGGGAGATGACTGATGATCCTGGTGAAGCAGGAATAAAGCTTGGCGAAGATTTCAGCTATTCGATCAACGTTCATCGCAATACGATGTACCTCACCTTCCACAACGAACGTCTCGGAACGGTTCGGCAATCACGTAGTCTAGTTCGAGGTGCTGATGCTAAGGATAATCCGCTTTCTTACGGCGGGGACACACTCTACTTCAAGGCAGGCATTTACAACCAATGCAGCACCCGAACGGGCAAATCAGATTGGTACGCAGGCTGTCCTGGAACGGGGCATTGGGAAACTGACAAAGCAAACGGCAATTACGCGAAGGCCAGTTTTTCAAGACTCGTTGTTGGCCCGTCAATCGATCCAAGCACAGAATAGTCAATCGACGCATGAGCCAAATCGCAGTCGATCAAGAGAAAAAGTAAAAGGGGCGAGCAAGCCAAGGATAAAGCGCTCTGTTTGCAACAGGAATGACGCTGGGCGCCGCGCGCGCTTCGTGGACGCAAGGCACGCCAAGGCGCGCTTTTTCCGGCTTGTTGGAAACTGTTTGGTGCGGTCGAGAAGACTCGAACTTCCACGGGCGTTAGCCCACAACGACCTCAACGTTGCGCGTCTACCAGTTCCGCCACGACCGCACACAGTCTGCAAGACAAGCGCTGCTCGTCTTCGGTAGGAGCGCGCCACTAGCAAGGGGTGTTGGACACCGCAAGCACTTTACAGTGTCTGGCAGTCACGAATTTTTCGGCGAGCTCAGTTCGGCGACCAGCCTATCTCTGCAAACCGCGCCGAACGGGGGATATCGGTCTTCGCCTCGGTGATATTCATGCTTTCGCCCGGGGCGAGAGTCGATTGCGGAGGAGTCACGATCCAGTCGAACACGATCCGCTCACGCTCGTCTTTCAGAACAATGCGTAGTGGAGGGACGGTCGCGGTCTCTCGTCCCTGATTCGTGACGGTGCCCCGCGCCCTGAAAATCTCGGTCCCGCTAGGCAGAGTTTCGGTACGTTGCTGATCTTCAGGAAAATCAAGCACGAGGTCCGACTGGCCGATCCCGAACACAGGTTGGCTGAACGGCGCCCAAGCCGGCAGGCGCACAAGGTTGAAGTTGATTGCGGCGATGGTTCCGACAGCGAGCAGGGCAAAAATAGCTGCTGCCGCCGTCCACATTTTTAGCGGGTTGCGGCGACCTGTGAACGGTGGACGATAACCGAAGCGCGACGTTTTGTCTTCATCATAGCTATCATCATAGTCATCATCGTAGTCGTCAGCATGGTCTTCGACATATGGTCCGGAGTCGTCTTCCTGACTGTCATCATGCTGGTTTTCATCGAAGCCGGTGACCGGGCCGGTGTCGGCATCTTCCGCAGGCTGGCTTGCGGTACCTCCGCTGACCGGCTCCTGCTCTTGTTCGGAAACAGCGGCACGAACCCGACGCTTTGGATTGATCTCCGGTTCGCCAGCGGTTGATCGAGGGTCCGTCGGTCTCTTCTTGCACCTTTGCGGCGGGTGAAGGCGTTGGCTCAGGCTCAGGCGACGGCGCTGCTCGTGGCGCTTCCGTAGCCTTCCCTGGGTCACCCTTCGCCGATGGCTCATCGCGCGGCGGCAGATCGAACTCTGGTTCCTGAAACCAGCTATGCTTGCATTTCGCGCAGCGAACCGTGCGGCCATTATCGCCAATGGCATTCTCCGGCACGACATAGCGCGTGTTGCAGGCGGGGCAGGCGATGATCATCGTTAATCAGGCATTACGCGCCCGCATCCTATGCACAAGTGTGACACGCTGCAAACGGCCCGATTGTTGGCTTTTTTCCACATTGGAGAGCTTGTCTGCGCCTTAGCGCACTCTTGGGCTTTTCCCTCTTGCATGCTTGGGATAGGGCCGCGCCATGACCGAACGGGTGGGTGACATCGTTAATTTCGACAATGTCGGGCTGCGCTATGGCACCGAGCCTGAGGTGCTGAGCGACCTCAGCTTCACCCTTTTTCCCGGAAGCTTCTACTTCCTCACCGGCGCAAGCGGCGCAGGAAAAACGAGCCTGTTAAAGCTGCTCTATCTCGCGCAGCGGCCATCTCGCGGTGCGATCCGCATGTTTGGAAAGGACATGATCACTCTCCCGCGTGAGGATCTGCCCAATTATCGGCGCCGTTTGGGCGTCGTCTTTCAGGACTTCCGATTGGTGAAGCACCTTACCGCGTTCGACAATGTTGCGCTTCCACTGCGGCTTGCGGGCGTAAAAGAGGCAAATTTGCATAAGCCGGTTGCTGACATGCTTGAGTGGGTCGGCTTGAGCGAACGTGCCGAAGCACGTCCCGCCACAATGTCGGGTGGTGAACAGCAGCGTGTTGCGATTGCCCGCGCGGTTATCGGACGGCCAGACATGCTGATCGCGGATGAGCCGACGGGCAATGTTGACCCTGAAATGGCGCTTAAATTGCTGCGCCTGTTCGAAGCGCTCAACCGCCTGGGCACGACGGTTGTCGTCGCGACCCACGATGTGCATTTGCTCAAGAAAGTCCCGGATTCGTTAATAATGCGCCTCAACAAAGGGCACTTACATGACCCGACCGGCGCGCTGAAATTCCCGCCGAGACCGTCAGGTTCTCAGGCGAGCGGTAGGGGCGCTTCATCATGAGCAAGCCGCCGCTGACAAAACGCCTAGCTGAACGCGAATCTGGAAGTGCGCCGGGTCACTTGCAGGGGCAGATCGCGACCGCACTTGTCCCACAAACGCGCTTTTCTGGGCCAATACCCTGGGTCATCGCAATCATGATCGCGCTGGTCGTGATTGCGGCTGCGGGAGGTCTTGCGCTCAGCAATATGGCCGAAAATGCGCGTGCTGATTTGTCGGGGGCGGTGACCGTTCAGATTGTAGAAGCCGATCCCGAAGCGCGCGCTCAAAAGGCGCAGGACGCTGCCGAAGTTCTCGCCAATCACAGCCTTGTGTCCTCTCTGCGCGTCGTGCCTGACGAAGAGCTGGGTGCGATGCTGGAGCCTTGGTTGGGGACAGGTGCGGGCAGTGAAGACTTGCCGATTCCTGCGTTGATCGACGTGCAGTTGAAGGGCGCAAGCGGTGAGGCTGAATTGTCCCAATTGCAGGCTGATCTTGATGCGGCGGTCTCCGGGAGCCGCGTCGACGCACAATCAGAGTGGCTCCAACCGGTTTACACGGCGCTGACCTCGCTCCAATTTCTTGCGATCGCGCTAATTGTTTTGCTCGGTTTCGCTTGCGCTGCAGCGGTCTGGCTCGCCTCGCGCAGTGCCTTTGCGAACCACCGCGATACTGTTGAGATCATTCATCTGCTTGGAGGCACGGACGCCCAAGTCACGCGCATCTTCCAGCGGTCGGTAGTTCGCGATGCGGCTTTCGGTGGAATCGTTGGATTGGTGATTGGTGTTGCGGTCGTTTGGGTCATCGGCAGCCAGTTTGCAGCGCTCGACAGCGGCATGGTGTCGGGCGGTGGGCTCGCCTTGAGCGACTGGGCGATTATCGCGCTTATTCCGTTGGTTTGCGTCGGCTTGGCGCTCTTTACCGACCGTATCACAATCCTCTCTGCATTGCGGAAAATGCTATGATCCGGCGTTTCCTTGCGGGTTTGGTGCTCTTGTGGGCGGTCGGGTTCCTAGCTTTCTCAGTGGCCTTGCCGCAGCCACTTTCCCTCCAGGGAGAGGGTATTAGCACAACCGATGCTGTCATTGTGCCTACCGGCGGTCCGGGCAGGATTGCGCGAGGATTGGCAGTGCTTGATGCAGGGGCGTCGCGCCAGATGCTGGTTTCAGGTGTCGACCGAGAGGTAAAGCCTGCCGAATTCGCTGCTCAATTCGAGGTGCCAGAACAGCAAATGGAATGCTGCATTGAGCTTGGCTTTGCGGCTGTTGATACCCGCAGCAACGCTGCTGAAATCGCGCAATGGGTCGAGGACAACGAGATCACATCGATCAGGCTGGTAACGACCGATTGGCACATGCGACGCGTTGCAGGTGAACTGGACCGTAAACTTCCCGATGATGTGACGGTTGTACGGGATGCCGTTCCCTCAGAGCCGAGCCTGTCGAGCCTGTTTCTGGAGTATCACAAGCTTATCGCTAGCTGGATCGCTGGCTTGATCGGGTATTGAGCGGGCAATGTTTGCAACGCTCCTCAGTTCGCTCAGAAGCCTGATCTTCTACCCCATTTTCTACATGGTCAGCGCGTGTCTGGTGATCTGTTCGGTCATATCGCTCGCGATCGGGCGCCAAGCGCTACGCAGCGTAGTTGGCTGGTGGACCGACTGGCATCGCTGGTGCTTGCGCGTGATCATCGGCATTCGGGTCGAGCTGGAGGGCGAACTGGCTAGCGAGCCGGTGCTTTATGTGATCAAGCATGAGAGCTTTTTCGAAGCAATCGATACACCCACTTTGCTGCGTTGGCCGGCGGTTTTTACAAAGCGGGAGCTTTTCAGCATTCCCGGCTGGGGGCAGGCGGCCCGCATCTATGGCCTGATCCCGGTCTCGCGCGATGGCGGAGCGGGTGCGCTGCGCCACATGCTGAAAGCGGCCAAGCAAATGATCGAGGATGGTCGCCCGCTGGTGATTTTTCCCGAGGGGACCCGCGTCCCTCATGGTAAATCGCCGCCCATGCGCGCAGGCTTTGCCGGTGTCTACAAATTGCTGAAATTGCCGGTTGTACCCATCGCGGTAGACAGCGGGCCGCTTTATCATGGCTGGATCAAACGTCCGGGAACGATCACTTACAAGGTCGGCGAAAAGATACCGTCGGGCTTGCCACGTGAGGAAGCCGAAAGGCGGGTTCACGCGGCCATCAACGCGCTAAACCCCTAGTCGCTCAGTGATCCTCGCGGTAGAAGTCCGGTACGCTCATCATCCTGACCTTCTTCGATGATCTTGCGGCGAATCGTGCGCGTGCGGCTGAACAGGTCTTCCAATGTCTCACCATCGCCGGAACGGATAGCGCGCTGAAGGGCAGTGAGGTCCTCGGTAAAGCGGCCCAGCATCTCCAGCACGGCGGACTTATTGTTCAGGAAGACATCGCGCCACATTACAGGATCAGACGCCGCGATCCGGGTGAAGTCGCGAAAGCCACCGGCGGAATATTTGATGACTTCCCCGCGTGTGACCTCTTCAAGATCGCTGGCGGTCCCGACAATCGTGAAGGCGATAAGGTGCGGGATGTGGCTGGTTACAGCCAGCACCAGGTCATGATGTTCGGGATCCATGATCTCGATCCGCGCGCCGAGTTGCTCCCAGAATTCTGATAAGCCTTTAACAGCGGCGGTGTTGGTGCTGTCGCGCGGTGTCAGAATACACCAGCGATTGGTGAAGAGTGTCGCAAAGCCAGCATCGGGTCCGCTTTGCTCGGTGCCAGCAACCGGGTGCGCCGGGATGATTGTGTGACCCGGCAGCGCCGCGGTCAGGTCGGCGAGTACGCTGGCCTTGGACGAGCCAACATCGCTGATGATTGCCCCAGGCTTGAGCTCATTGGAAATCTCGCTAGCGGCATCAGCCATCGCGCCAACGGGGACGCACAGGATGACCAGATCTGCATCGCGGACAGCGTCCGTTGCGCTCTCGCAAACTTTCTGAACCAATCCGCGTTCGCGCGCTTTTTTGCGCACCGATGGATCAGCGTCATAACCGAAGGTCGCAATGTGCGGAGCACGGTCCTGCACCGCCAAACCAATCGAGCCGCCGAGCAGACCAAGACCGATGATCGCGACTGATTGCACGCTCACGCATCTTCTCCGCACAGGGTGCGCAGGGTTGCAATGACGCGGGTCATATCATCGCTCTTGCCGATCGTAATGCGAAGCGCGTTCGGTAACCCTTGGCCTGGCAAATGACGCACGGCGTAACCGGCTTCACCCAAAACCTCTAGCCCGGTCTTGGCGGTAACTTGCCCTTCGAATAGCACGAGGAGGAAGTTCGCCTCGCTCGGAACAGCGGTGAGACCGTGATTGCCGAGGCTTGCAACAGCGTCCGCGAGGCGCGCGCGCTCAGCGGCATTGTGCTCGCGGCTGCGGCGCACAAAGTCCTGATCTCCAATCGCGGCAATCGCAGCAGCTTGTCCGCTGGATGTGACGTTGAAGGGCCCGCGAATTCGGTTGAGCGTGTCGATCAGATGCGGTGCACCGGTTGCCCAGCCAATGCGCTCGCCAGCCAAACCGTAAATCTTCGAGAAGGTCCGCGTGACCAGCACATTGTCGTGCTTTTCGGCGAGTTCCACCCCGCCATCATCTTCACCATCTGCGAGATACTCGCCATAGGCTTGATCGATCACGAGCAGGACGTCGGCAGATAGGCCGGTATGGAGCCGTTCGACCTCTGAGCGCGGAAGATAGGTGCCGGTCGGGTTATTGGGATTGGCCAAGAAGACCACTCGCGTGCGATCCGTCACCGCGCAGAGTAAGGCGTCAACATCGGCGGTGTAGTTAACGTCCGGCGCTTCAACCGGCGTCGCGCCGCAACGCCTCGCGGCAATGTCATAGACAGAAAAACTGAAGCGGCTGAATAGCACTTCATCGCCTTGTCCAGCAAAGCCCTGCGCAGCCAGGTTCAGAAGCTCGTCTGATCCAGTTCCGCATACGATCCGGGCAGGATTAATGCCTTGGAGATTGCCGATCGCAGCGCGTAACTCTTTCGCGTCAGGATCAGGGTAGGACGCCGTCCCGAGCTCGGTATCGAATGCTACTGCGCGGGCGTTCAGCGCCGCTTCGCTCGTGCCCAGCGGGTTTTCGTTCGCGGACAGCTTGACCAATGGACGGCCATCGCCCGAAGTCGCCTTGCCGGGAATGTAGGCGTGGATCGCGTTGATCCAGGGTTTTGGGGTCGGGCGTTGGGCCATAGCGGCGCAGCGCATAACGCATCCGGCCTGGAAATACAGCACAATTGACGCCCCGTTGACACTTGCGGCGCGCTCGCCCAATCCCCGCAGCCCGATGAATAGCTCCGCCGCCTCTCAGGCCTATGAACTTGCGCAGGATTTGCCGCTCGACAGCGGGCGAGCGCTTAGCGACGTGCAAATCGCATATGAGAGCTATGGCGAACTGGCCGCGGACAAGTCGAATGTGATCCTTGTCTGCCATGCGCTGACGGGGGACCAGTATGTTGCCAGCACGCATCCTGTCACAGGCAAGCCGGGTTGGTGGGAAAGAATGGTTGGTCCGGGCAAGCCGATCGACACCGATCGTTTTCATGTCATTTGCGCCAATGTGATCGGCAGCTGCATGGGCTCGACAGGACCGCAGAGCGAGGCGAGTGATGGCAAGCCTTATGGCATGCGCTTTCCGGTCATTACCATCCGCGACATGGTTCGAGGGCTGGTGGCGTTGCTCGATGGGTTGGGAATTGAGCGGCTGCACACTGTGGTCGGCGGGTCGATGGGCGGGATGCAGGCGCTGAGTCTTGCAGCTAATTGGCCGGACCGGGCTGAGCGTGTGCTCGTGATCGCCTCGACAGCGCGGCATTCTGCGCAGAATATCGCCTTTCACGAGGTTGGCCGGCAGGCAATCATGGCTGACCCGGCTTGGAAGGGTGGCGAATATTACGCGAGCGGCACTTCCCCCGATAACGGCTTGGCGGTGGCCCGTATGGCTGCTCACATCACCTATCTTTCAGAGGAAGGGCTGACCGAAAAGTTTGGTCGGCGATTGCAGGATCGGACATCCAAGAGCTTTGGCTTCGATGCCGACTTTCAGGTGGAGAGCTATCTGCGTTATCAGGGCAGCGGCTTTACGCAGCGCTTTGATGCCAATTCCTATCTCTATATCACTCGGGCGATGGATTATTTCGACCTTGCAGAGGAGCATGGCGGCAAACTGGCCGATGCTTTCGCGGGAACGCAATCTCGTTTTTGCCTTGTGAGCTTCGACACGGATTGGCTCTATCGGACAGCGGAGAGCCGCCACATCGTTCATGCGCTCAACGCGGCGGGAGCAAAAGTCAGCTTCGTCGAGCTATCTGCGCCCAATGGCCATGATAGCTTCCTGTTGGAGCACGCGCAGCTTAATCGGGTTGTGAGGGGATTTGTCGAATGACCTTGCGCCCTGACCTTGCAGCGATTGCAGCGCATGTAGAATCGGGCAGCCGTGTTCTTGACATAGGCTGCGGCGACGGCGCGTTGATGGCCGAGTTAGAGTTCAAGTCGGGCGTGGATGCGCGCGGTCTGGAACTCAACGCGGAACTGGTCGAACGCTGTGTCGCGCGCGGTCTTTCTGTTGTGCAGGGCGACGCCGATGGCGACCTTGCCAATTACCCGGACAAAGCGTTCGATTACGCCATTCTGAGCCAGACCTTGCAGACCGCCGCGCGTCCGGACTTGCTGCTCGATGAATTGCTGCGCGTGGGCAAAAAGGCCTTTGTCAGTTTTCCGAACTTTGCCCATTGGCGAACGCGCACGGCATTGATGCTGGGTGGGCGGATGCCGGTCACACGGGCGTTGCCGGTGAGTTGGTATGAAACGCAGAATATCCATCATGTGACAGTGGACGACTTCCGTGAGCTTGCTCGCGTGAAGGGCGCACAGATTGAGCGCAGCTGGTTTTTTGCGCGCGAAAAGGAAATCGGCGCGACAGCAGCTAACTGGCGCGCCGAATTCGCTGTGTTTCAATTGAGGCGTCTCTAGCTGTTTGCCGTAGCCACCCGCTCCCTCCGCCCTTCCACCCGGATTATCACATCGGGTTACGATCCGGGTGGAAGGGCGGAGGGAGCGGGTGGCACGGTCAATCTAATTCAATCAAGGCCGATGGATGCCGCAAACCTTGTGGCCGTCAGGATCCGTGAAATAGCACAGGTTCATCACTCCCATGCTGCCTTCGCGCGGGCCAGGAGGGTCTTCAATTGACGTGCCGCCATTGGCGACAGCGACATCATGCAATTCCTGAACCTGCTCCATCGAATTGCATTTGAAGCCGATAGTGAAGCCGTTGGAGGGAAGCGCTGGCTCGCCATTGATCGGCTCACTGATGGAGAAGGTGTCGCCGTCATGGATGTAGAATAGGCGTGTCTGCCCGGTATCGTTGACATGCGCCATCGGCTCGCCTGCGCCCAGCACGCCGAGCACAGCGTTGTAAAACTTCTTGGAACGCTCAATGTCGTTCGAACCGATCATGATATGGTTCAGCATTTCTAGGGGTATCTCCTCTTCCAGAATGTGCCTGCGTGGTAGCATGGCGTTCAGATTGATTGCTATAGGCAACCGACATGATCTCATTTTCGTTCCTGGCCGCGCTCGCTCTTGCCCAAGGCGCCACTGCTGACACCGTTGCGACTTCTCCGGAGCAAAACGCTGCTGATGTCACATTGAGCAGCCAAAATCGCGCAGTTCTGCGCTGCTCAGCGGCTTTTGCAATGGTGGCGCATGGCCAGGCAAACGGGAACGCCGAGGCAAGGAAGTGGCCAGAGCTTGGGACGAGAGGCCGCGAATTCTTCGTTCGTTCCCTCGCAGGGCTGATGGACGACACTGGCCTAAACCGCGACGGTGTGTCGCAACTTGTCTCCACCGAGGCACAAAGGCTTTGGGATGCCGGGGAAGTGGGCAAAGTCATGCCCGCTTGCCTGCTGATGCTGGAAACTTCGGGCATTTGAGTGTCCAGCGGCCCTTATTCAGCTTCGGGTCATTGAAGGTGAACTAAATCAGCACCAACCCAAAAATCTGAAAGGATCAGCTATGCGTGCTCTCTCCGTTGTTGCCGCTGCGTCACTGGCGCTCGTCTCACCCTCTATCGCATTGGCGCAGGACGCGGAGCCAGAGCCAGCCGAGTCCTCGCTGTCAGAAATGACCGAGAAACTGTCCGATCCGCTGTTTCAAGACCAGGCCGCGACAATGGCAGCGGCCTTGATGGGAGCATTTCTAGAACTCCCAATCGGCCCGATGGTGGAAGCGCTCGATCAGGCGAGTGGCGGCGAAGGTCCGGACATTGATCCCGATGCGCGCATTGTCGATCTCGCGCCTGAGGCCGAAGACTTGCCTGCCGAAGTCTCAGAGCGCTTGCCCGAGGCAATGAGCGCGATGAGCAGCATGGCGCAAGGGTTTGAGGCGATGCTGCCGGCTCTGCGTGAAATGGCCGATCGGATGAAGGCTGCGGTCGAGCAATCCGAGCTGCGCTAGCGCGCGTAAAAATTCACAAACCAACGCTCAATCTGTGTAGACGCAGACGCGCCGGTCAGGCATGGATCGAGACACGATGTTTCGCCTCCACCAATTCCCGCTGTGCCCCTTTAGCCGCAAGATACGGTTGCTCATGGGCGAGAAGAATATCGCCTATGAATTGGTGCGCGAAGACCCTTGGGCAGCATCGGATATGTTCTTCAACCTCAATCCGGTACGGACGAACGCCAGTGTTGGTGAATGAAGAGCGCGAGATTGTCATTTCGGATAGCCGCGCGATCGCGGAATATTTCGAAGAGACTGTCGACACCTCTCCGATGATCAACGGCACGGCAACGGGCCGTGCGGAGATCCGTCGCCTGGTCGCTCTGTTCGACGAGAACTTTTACACTGACGTTACAGCTCCGCTGCTCAATGAGCGTATGAAGAAGCGGATAATCCTGCGCCAGCCACCCGATAGCAAAGTGCTGCGCCAGGCCATGAAGATGGCGCATGGCCACCTCGACTACATGGACTGGCTGATCGACAATCGCCCATGGCTCGCCGGATCGACCATGAGCATGGCTGACCTGGCTGCGGCTCGCGCAAATATCCGTCGCTGACTATCTCGGCGGGATCGATTGGAATGGGCATGAGCAGACACGCGGCTGGTATGCTGTCTTCAAAAGCCGCCCAAGTTTCCGCCCACTCCTCACAGAGCGCATGGACGTGATCAAGCCGCCTGCGCATTATGCGCTGGTCGATGGCTGAGCACGGTCTGCCTTGATTTCGGGCTAAGGCGAAGAAATCGTTATTAACAGCCTTGTCAGTTAACATGTGATTGCGTAGCTCGTTGTTTACGCGACATTTCGTTGCGCATTTGGAGGGAAGCATCGGGCCTCTGCTCAGGCTCGACTGGTCAAGGCGGTGTCTGCTCATTTGTGCATACGAATGCACGCGCATCTTTGCCATCTAGCTTGACCAGCTACTTTGGAGGGAGTGAGCGATGGGAAATAGAGGGCAAAACTACAACCGGATCGTGTCTTCAGGAGCGCTTGCAGTCGCGCTTGCATTAGGGGCTGCGGGTGCAGCCACCGCTCAAGACGATGATAGCTTTGAGCCTACCGGGAACGAAGATCTCTATGTGTTTGGCGATAGTCTGTCGGATGCCGGGAATGTTCTTGGTGTCGCGAGTAGCATCGACAATGGTTTGTCGGTTTTCAACTTGTCGCTCGAGCAAGTGCTTGGATTCGTGGGGGGCGGCGAAGGCAAGAACATTGCACCCAGCAATTACTTCAAAGACCGTTTCAGTAATGGCTACATCTGGACGGACTATATCAACGCCTACATCAAAGGCGGGACACAAAAATCGAACCGCTTGCTTTTCGGCCCGTTCAGCGTTTCGGGAGATGGCTATAACCTGGCCCACGGGGGCGCGATCGTAAATGCGAGCACATTGCTGAATTCTGGCGATGTGACCTTTGGAACAGTAGCTCCAACACTGATCGGTGCGTTGCAACTGGACGACCAGTCCCGGCATTTCCGCAATCACAAGGTGCTCCGCCGCGAGGGATGGTTCAGATGGCGCTGGAGAAATGCGTTCGACGTCCGGTCCGGCGACTTCGCATCGATTTCGATCGGCGGAAATGACTATCGTTCGGGCGTTACCGACGTGAACGGGTTGGTGTTTGGAACGATCAGCGCTCTCAATGACATCAGAGATCGCGGCGTGCGTCAGCTATTTGTGCTTGCGGTCCCTGATATCACGTTGACCCCGCTCATCCGGTCCAGCCTGGCAGAAGGTGAATTGAACGGCCAGGCGTTCGGGCAGATTCAATTCAATGCGCTTTCCGCGCGGATTGGCCGACATAACGATTTGCTGAAAGCGAGCCTCGATAACTTTGCCCAGGATCGCAATGCAGAGGTCTACTTCGTGCGGGCCGACCGTCTGTTTAAGCAAGCCATCGATAACCCCGGAGCGTTCGGATTCCAGAATGTCACCACCGCCTGTTTGACAGACGGCCTAGTGCTCAACGCGTGCCCAAGCACGACGCTGTTTTACGATCCGTTCCATCCAACCCGCAACGCTCACCGAATGCTCGGTGATCTTGCGATTGTGACTATGATCGATGTGAAGCAAGGCAACGTCTCGGCATTTGCCCGCACCAGCGCACTGGGCGAGCAGGCACTGGCGAACAATCAATTGCTGCGCTTGCGCGTATCGCGCTTTCAAAATGCGTCACCATCCACATCCGGTCTTGGCGATGCAAACAGCCTCGCTCTCTCGATTAACGGCCAGCATTCGGGCCTGGGCTATCGCGACACCGGATTGCAGTTTGGCAACGGCCTTTCGCTCTCGGCTTTCAGCTACATTGATGGTCAGATCAATGGACTCCGCGGGCAAAGCTCGGTCGTCGGGTTGGACACCACTCCTGTTGGCGAGACGCTCGATTTCCAGCAGGGTGAATGGATCGCCACGGTCGGCACTGACCTTCAAATTGGCGAGAGCTTTATGGCTGGCGCTCTGATGTCCAAGGCCCGCAAGCGTGATGACCTGTTTGCTACGAGCCGTGACAACGATCTGGAAAACATCTCGATCTATGGCGCGATGCGAAACGGAAATCTCGTCACGTCTCTTGCTTTGCACGAGCAGACTGCGGATCAGCGGACCAGCAGGTTCTCAGGTGCGAGTTTCATCGGAACGGTGGAGTCCAATGCGAAGTCGAAGGCGCGAACCGTAAGGCTCGACAACACGATCGAGCTGCCCGTTGGCGGTTTCGATACGTCAGTTGTGACCAAAATGGCCTATTCACGTCAGCATCACGATGGCTTTGTATCAGGCACAGCCAATGGGCTTATCGAGAACACCATACCCGATCGGTCCTATGACGGGTTCTCGGGCTATGTCGGCGGCGTCGTATCGAAGTCAGCAAAACTCAGTGAGAAGTTGAATGCTGTGTTCTCTGTGGAGGCCGGCGCGGTTGCGACCAGCACATCCGACATCGGTTTTGTCCCGATCATGGATGATACGCTGGGCGTCGATCCGGAGCTTAATCCTGTGGGGTTTGCCGATCCGCTAGCCGGTCTCAGCGATATGGGAATGTATTCCTCTCTGAAAGCGCAACTGCACTCGGGCGAGGCTTTCTCGTTCTCGGCAGAACTCAACACTCTGTCGACATCGCGCGGTGACCAGCAGGTTGCGCGTGTCCAGGCAAGATACGCCTTCTGAAATTGGAGGCGGCATCGGATTAAGCCATTGGACGATGCCGCCTCTCCCCTTGCGGATCAGCACTTTCGTTTCGATATCAATGATTGAACGGAGACTAGACAATGGCCGATGATCCGAAGACTTTGAGTGATACAGAATGGCGCGAGAAGCTGACGCCCGAACAATTCCATGTGCTGCGCGAAGCAGGCACAGAGCGCGCCTTCACCGGAAAATACGACAAGCACTTTGAAGAGGGTAAGTACACCTGCGCTGGGTGCGGAACGGTGCTGTTTTCGAGCGATGCGAAGTACAATTCGGGTTGCGGCTGGCCTGCCTTTACGAAGCCAGCAAACGGCGAAATGGTTGAGGAAAAGCGCGACACCTCACACGGCATGATCCGCACGGAGGTGCTGTGTTCTGCTTGCGGCGGACATTTGGGGCATGTCTTTCCTGATGGTCCGCCGGAAGCCGGCGGCATGCGCTATTGCATCAACTCCGCCAGTCTCGATTTTGCTCGCGACGACGAATAACTCCAATCCACAGGCAATCCGTTGCGGCGATTGTTCACGCCGGGTTAGAACTCGCCTATGCAGGGCACAGGCGTGAACTTTCGCAAATGATGCTGATGCTACAACGGGGATAATTCGAGCCATTCATGTCGAGACGCGGCGACAATCTGCAGAACAAAGGTAAGCGTGGCAGCCGCCGGGCTGCGAGCGAACGCGCCGCTGCTTCGTCCAAGAAGCGCAAGCCTGCGAAGCGCAAAGCAGCAGACCCCAGCAAGCCCCGCTCCCGGTTTTGGCTCTGGACGAAGCGCCTTATGTTGTGGGGCGGCGGCGCAGCAGTGCTTGGCGTCTTGTTCCTCACAGTCGCGGTTGGCATGGCGGCGCGGGAGATGCCGAGCTTTTACCAGCTGAAAGCGACGCAGAACGCCCAGACCATACTGGTCCGCGCGCGTGATGGCAGCGAGATCGTAGAGCTGGGCCCAAGTTTCGGCGAGTGGCTCGCTTATGAAGACATTCCCGAAAATATGAAGAATGCGATGATCGCGGTCGAAGACCGGCGCTATTATTCGCATTACGGGATTGATCCGATCCGCCTGACTGGCGCAATCGTTGAGGGGATTACCGGTTCTCGCGCGCGGGTCGGCGGCACATCGACGATAACTCAGCAGTTGGCGCGGAACATTTTCCTCAATTCCAATCGAACCGTTGACCGCAAGGCGCGTGAAGCCGTGCTGGCGATGGCGTTGGAATGGAATTTCTCCAAGGAGCAGATCTTGGAGCTGTACCTCAACAAGGTCTATTTCGGCGGCGGCGCTTACGGCATCGACAGTGCAAGCCGCAAATTCTTCAGCCATCCGGCAACGGAATTGAGTGTCGCAGAGGCTTCGATTATCGCAGGCCTCGTCAAAGCGCCGAGCCGCTATTCGCCGACCGCTGATACGCAGGCCGCGGTGGACCGCGCGCAAACCGTGCTCCGCTTGATGAATGAGCAGGGCTTTATTTCGCGCGCGGAGGCCTCAGTCGATGTCAGTGCGGTCAATTTGCGCGAGCAAAGCGGACAGAACTCGGTGCGCTATTTCACCGATTGGGCGCTGCCGCAGCTTGACATTTTGCTACCAGAAACCAACGCGCCGATTGAGGTATGGACCACGCTTGATGTGGGTATGCAGCGCGCTGCGACGGCCTCAATCGAGGCGAATTCGCCAGAAGGCGCCCAGGGCGCTTTGGTGAGCCTTGACCGCGATGGCGCGGTGCTCGCAATGGTTGGTGGCAAGGATTACGTCGAGACCAATTACAACCGCGCAACCAATGCCATGCGGCAGCCTGGATCATCGTGGAAACTGTTCGTCTATCTTGCCGCACTGGAAGCGGGATACACACCCGATGACGGCGTGAAAGACGTGCCGGTAACTATCGACGGGTGGAGCCCGCGCAACTCCAATGGCCGCAATGTTGGCGATACGACTTTGCGGGCGAGCTTTGCCTATTCGATCAACACAGTCGCTGCGCAATTGGGCAACGAGGTCGGGTTCGGGACGGTCGCCTCAATGGCCCGCCGCTTTGGCATCACGACACCAATCTCGACCTTCCCTTCAATGGTGCTTGGTTCATCAGAAGTGCGTCTGATCGATATGACCCGTGCCTTCGCGGTCGTTTCCGCGCGCGGCAAGGCTGTCGAACCTTATGGGATCACAAAGGTCGTCACCGCCAACGGCGAGACGATCTACACCCATCAGAAGCCGCGCGATACGATGCTAGTGCCCGACTACGTAGCAGCTGGCATAACCGATCTGCTGCAAACGGCGGTCGCAACAGGCACGGGCCGCGCAGCGCAGATTGGGCGCCCGGTTGCCGGTAAGACCGGCACAACCAGCTCCAACAAGGATGGGTATTTCATCGGCTTCTCATCTGGTATTACCACGGGGGTATGGATGGGCCGCGACGATGCGAAGCGCGTGAGCGGCCTGCAAGGTGGTCGAGCCCCGGCGCAAGCCTTCGCTGCCTATATGCGCTATGCCGTAAAAGATCGCCCGATCGAGAAGTTCGACACCGAATTAAACCTGCCTGAATGGCAGCTCGAGCCGGATGACGAATTCCTGTTCGGTGATCCCGATGACTATTACTTCATCGATGAGCAAGGCAATCTGGTCGAGCCAGGGCGACGCGATCCGAATGAAGAAAGTCCATTTGGGGTTGATGGTGAGACTCCACCAGCAGGGTCAGGTCAGGAACCGCCAGCAGCGGCCAGCGACGACTTCCTTGAGCAAGCGACCGGGCAGGACTTGCCACCAGATCCTGCGCCACAAAGGCGACCGCAGAGACCGTCACAGGATGCACCACCGCCTCCTCGGCAAGATCCCGGTGTGCGCGAGATCTCGAACGGATTGGATTAGCGTCCCAGTTGACCAGACATGAGTTGAGCTAGCCAAAAAAAGGGCGCCGCGATTACGTCGCAGCGCCCATTTTTTTGCCTGTATTGAGGTCAGCGCAGCCGCACTGGAATATAGCGCGGTGGCTGACCGCGGCGTTGGATGCGCAGCAGAAGTGCATCGCGGCCTTCCGCCTCAGCTGCGGCGATCCGCGTCTGAAGGTCGGCGATAGAGGCAATCTCTTGGTAGTTGGCTGACAAGATGATGTCGCCCCGACGAAGCCCCTTGCGGCCAGCATCGGAATTGGGATCAACCACACCGATAACCACGCCGCTCGTATCAGGATCAGCGCCCAATTGGCGGGCAATGCGATCATTGAGCTCCAAGACCTGGACACCCAGTTTCTCTTCGATGATGCCGTCAGATTCCTGCGGCGCCATCTCTTCCTCAGAGTCTGGGGCGAACATTTGCTCTTGGCGCAGTTCTTCAGCGCTCGGTCGTTTGCCAACGGTCGCATTGACCGTACGACGCTCGCCATCGCGCAACAATTCGATCGGAATGCGCGTGCCCGGTGCGATATTGGCGACCAGGAAAGATAGAGTTTGGTCGCTCGTCACATCCTTACCGTCAATCTTGGTGACGATATCGCCAGGCCGGATACCTGCCTGATCGGCTGCCCGACCGTCCTGCACGCTCTGAACAAACTCGCCGCGATTGCGCGGCAGGCCGAGTGAGTCGGCAAGATCGTCATTGATCGGTTGAATGCTCACGCCAAGGAAACCGCGCTCAATTTCCTGACCAGCCCTCAATTGCTCAACAATCGGGGCTGCGATTTCTGCAGGGATGGCAAAACCAATGCCGACACTGCCGCCCGATGGCGAGAAGATCGCATTGTTCACGCCAATCACATTGCCTTGCATGTCAAACAATGGCCCGCCCGAATTGCCGCGGTTGATACTGGCATCAGTCTGGATGAAGCGATCATAGGCACCGCCTTGACCGGTGTTCCGAAGTACGGTCGAAACGATGCCGCTGGTGACCGTTCCGCCAAGGCCAAAGGGGTTGCCGATGGCAACAACCCAGTCACCCACGCGAGCTTCGCTTGAGTCGCCGAATTTCACGAAGGGGAATTCATTGTTCGACTGAATTTTGAGCACTGCGAGGTCTGAATCGGCGTCTGCACCGACCAGCTCAGCCTCGTATTCTGTGCCATCCGGCATGGTGATAGTGATTTCTTCCAGCGTCGCGCGGTCATTAGGCGCGACGACATGGTTATTGGTCACCACAAATCCGTCTGACGATATGATAAAGCCCGATCCTAGCGATTGAGCCTCGCGTGTCTGTGGCTGTGCAGGGCTGCCACCACGGCGACGGTTGAACAGATCAGCGAATGGTGTGCCCTGAAAGGGGTTTCTCGTTTGCACTTCAACCCGCTGACGCGTGGCGATGTTGACCACGGCAGGCTGCAACTGGGCCGTCAGATCTGCGAAGCTGGCTGGAGCGCCAGCGCGCGGAACCACGCGGCTCATCACACTGTCATCGTTCTGTGCGACCTGCGCGCCAGCAGGCTGGCCGGTCACCAAAGATACCGTTGCACCGCCAACCAGCAGTGCGCTTGTCAGTCCATAAACGTACCGCACTTTGTTCACGTCCTCTCGTTCCTTACTCTAATTTGCGCTCAGCCGCCCAACGTCTGGTTCGGGCAAACGGTCCAAGCAGTTACGCCTGTATCTTGGGCCGAGACGCACTGAACGCAGTTTGAACGACAAATGTAGTCGGTCAGACCGCATTGGCGCTTCGTCGGAAGCGTATTTTAATTCAGCGACTTAACCGCGCTGAAAATCCGCTTTGTCATCGCGTCCCGCGAAACTGCCGGAAATACTCGTTGTCTTCCGACAGGACCATCGAGCTTTCGCCATCGCCTTGGAGGAAGGTCTGACGATAGCTCTGCATCCCGCGATAAAAGTCATAAAACTCCGGGTCTTTGCCATAGGCTTCGGCATAGATACGCGCTGCTTCTGCCTGAGCTTCTGCACGAATGATCTGCGCGTCGCGTTGGCCTGCGGCACGGATGGTCGCTGCTTCTTCCTGACGGTCGGTTTCCATCCTCGTGAAGGCAGCATCGAGCGGACGGCCTTCGGGAAGGTCAGCCGCTTTGATCCGCACGTCGAGCACCTGCACACCATATTGACGGGTTTGCGCATCGAACGTCCGCGTGATGTTGGTCATCGCAGTGCCGCGCTCTGCATTGATCAGCGAAGCGAATGGGCGGCGACCCAGTTCCTGACGAAGGACCGAGGTCAGGATCGGCAGCAATTGAGTCTCAAGCTGCTCTTCGGTCCCTGCGCTCTCCACCATCTGCACGGGATCGATAATCCGGTAACGCGCATACGCATCGACCTGGAGCCGCTGCTGATCGTTCGACAACACCTGAGTGCGCTCCATGTCGAGATCGAGTACGCGGCGGTCGACCATCTGCACGGTTTCGACAAACGGAATGCGCAGTTCGATACCAGCACCTGTCTGTCCAAATGGCACATCTGGTTTGAACGCGTTGATTTTCCGCACCGGTTCACCCGTGCGGATCACGACAGCCTGATGCGTTTCCGGCACAATGATCACGCTGCTCAGCACGCCGACGATTGCAATGCCAAGCGCTATGAAAGCGAGTTTGTAGTTTTCCCAGAGATTTTCCATGGCTTACTGCCCTCCCCGCTGAGCCGGCGCTGGCGTTGCAGCCGGTGGTTGCGCCTGTCGGCGTTGCAGTTCGTTGAGCGGCAGGTAAGGCTGAACGCCGTCTGCGCCGATGATGGTCTTATCAGTTTTCGAAAGCACGCTTTCCATTGTCTCGTAATAGAGCCGGCGACGCGTAACCTCCGGCGCGAGGCGATATTGTTCATAAATATTATTGAACTCGGCAGCGTCACCCTGTGCACGGGCAAGCGCCTGCTCGGCGACTGCGCGCGCGCGGTTCATCGCGGCATCAGCGTCCTGTTGCGCCGAGGAAACGTCCTTGAACGCTTCTTCAACGCGGCTTGGCGGATCCGTCTTGTCGATTTCGATACCCTGCACCGCAATGCCTGATCTGTAGGCATCGAGCCGGGCTTGCATCCGCGCACGAACGTCTTGCTCGATCTCGGCTCGTCCAGCACCTGTCAAAACCGTGTCGAGATCTTGCTTGGCAACCGCAGCCCGCATCGCTGACTCGCCCACTTCTAGTAGGGTGTCACGCGGGTCTTCGAGCTGGTAATTGAACAGAGCGAGGTTCGAGATATTCCACCGAATGACGTAAGACAGATCGACAAGGTTTTGGTCGCCGGTCAAAATCAACTTTTCTCCGCTTCCATCCGGCACAGTTTCCGAACGGATCTGGCTCACATTCTCAACCTCGACCTGCTGGATCGGCCACGGAAGTGAAAAGCCCGTTCCGGGATTGAGCGTGTCAGAGTATTTTGCTCCGAACCAACTCACAATTCCTTGCTCGCGTGGTTGCACGAAGTGAACACTCGTAAGGCCGAGCCAGAGCAGGACGACGCCGCCAATAATGACCGGCATCCAGCTTTTGCCTCCGGGACGCTCGGGCAAACGAAGGCCGGGGCCGCCCGGGCCGCCGCCGCTGCGGCGCGGACCTTCGGGACCACGGTTTCTGAAGATGTCCTCGATGCTGGCCGAACGGCGCTTGTCGTCGCCTCCACCCCCGCCTGGGAGCCAAGGGTTACGCGGACCGGATTCCTTTCCGCCGTCACCGTCTCCGGTTGGCTTTCCACCGCCATTACCCCAAGGGTTCTTTTTACCCGCCATCGCAAGTGCGCCAGCGGAGCCGAAACGTTGTCTCAAACCGTCAAAAAGTCTCATGTGTCTTTTATAGGGTGCCGTTCCGCGAAAAACAGACCCCAAACCGCTGTAATTGAAAAACAGGGATTACGAGGGCGATTTTGATGCTAGAGGCGCTTGCCAATGGTTGAGGAAAAGGCAACTCCCGACGACGAAGCGCGTTTGATGGCCGCGCTACGCGAAAGCGTAGGCGAAAACATTGCTGCGCGTGTGACATCCGCTCGCATGGTTGCCGGTACCGCGCGGTCGTGGTGGTCGAAGCGACCGGCCTGTCCGCTGGCGAGCGAGCCGATGCTGAAGATAAGATCGACGGCGCTCTAAGCCCCCTTGACGGCGTCAGCGAGGTCCGCACCGCCTTCATGGGAGAGCGGGTGAAGCGCAAGGTCATCGCGATCGGTTCAGGCAAAGGCGGGGTCGGCAAATCCACCCTGACGACCAATCTTGCGATTGCGCTCGCGCGCCTTGGCCGCAAGGTTGGCGTTGTCGACGCAGATATTTACGGTCCTTCACAGCAGAAATTGCTCGCAACCGAGGGGAAGAAGCCGGTTGCGCGAGATGACAAGCTGATCCCGTTGGAAAGTCCACATGGCGTTAAGATGCTCTCGATGGGCAACCTTGCCAAACCTGCGCAGGCGCTTGCGTGGCGCGGGCCAATGGCGGGCGGTGCGCTGTCGCAACTCGTCGAGGGCGATTGGGGCGATACTGAGCTGCTGCTGATTGATTTGCCGCCGGGCACAGGCGATGTGCAAATCTCCATGTTGCAAAAGCACAAGCCCGATGGCGCGGTTCTGGTCTCGACACCGCAGGATCTTGCGCTGATCGATGCGGCGCGCGCCGGCCAGTTGTTTGAAACCGGCAAGGTGCCGATCATCGGTCTGGTAGAAAATATGGCGGGCTATGCATGCCCGCATTGCGGCGAAGTGAGCGATCCGTTCGGTAAGGGCGGATTTGAGCAGCTTGCCGAGCGGCTCGACATTCCGTTTCTTGGCCGCATTCCTCTGAGCATGCCAATCCGCGAGGCGGGCGATGCGGGTAATCCTGTTGCGACGCAGGAAGGTCCTGACGGCGAAGCCTTTCGCACCGTGGCCAAAAAGCTTGCTGTCTGGCTTGAGAACGAGGCTGGCTAGCTCATGACTTCGCCGCCCACCGCCATCTCTCGCAGGGGCTTGCTCGCAGGCGCGGCTGTCGGCGGCGGACTGGTTGCAGCGTGGTGGCTGTTCCCGCGCACGTTTCCCAATCCGCTGACCGCAGCGAAGGGTGAGCATGTTTTCGATGCTTGGCTCAAAATAGCCGAAGATGGGGTTGTTACCGTTGCCGTCCCTCAGCTTGAAATGGGGCAGGGGGTCACGACTTTGCTGCCGCAAATAATCGCTCAGGAATTGGGCGCAGACTGGCGGCAAATTGCGGTTGAACCCGCACCGGTAAGCGGCGCTTATGCCAATGTCCCATTAGCGCGCGATTGGGCGGCGCTTTGGGGCGGGTTTGGCCAAGGTTTTGCCGAAAGCAGCGACGAACTGCTCGCCACCCGCTTTGCTCAGGACAGCCGCTTTTCGATCACTGCTGACGGGACTGCGGTCGAAGCGTTTGAAGATCCGTGCCGGTTTGCCGCTGCATCAGTTCGTTCGATGTTGGCACAGGCGGCTGCCGCACGGTGGGATGTTGCATGGGAGCAATGCGAGGTCGACAGCGGCTTCGTGCGCTATGGCGACAAACGCTTCTCCTTCGGCGAACTGGCTTCCGACGCGGTCGAGCTCGATCCGGTCGATCCGCCGCCACTGCTGCCGCAAAAACCGGGTGAGCGCCCGCTTCCGGGTGAAGGTGATGCGCCGCTCGGATATCCGCGCCTTGATCTGCCTTCCAAAGTCGATGGGAGCTATCAGTTCGCTGGTGATGTGCGTCTGCCGGGCCTTGCCTATGCCGCGATCCGGCATGGACCGGTCGACAACTCAACCCTGACTGGATTTGAGCGAGGCCGCCCGCGCGGAGCGCTCAGCGTGATCGAAGGCAAGCGCTGGATTGCTGCTATCGCTGAAAACTGGTGGCAGGCAGAGCGGGCTCTGTCCGCGTTGCGCCCGCAATTCAAAACCCAGCCGCCCGTCGATAGCGACGACATTGATGCGCGGCTCAGCACCATGGCCGACGGGGGCGATTTCTTCCGTGTTGCGGAGACGGGCTTTGGCGCAGAAGCGTTCGATCGGGTCGATATTGCGCGCCGTTATGAAGTTGAACCAGCCCAGCCAGCTCCGATCGAAACTGCCTGTGCAACCGCTCGGTTCGAGGACGGTCGGTTGGAGCTTTGGATAGCCTGTCAGGCACCCGAGCGGGCAAGACTCGCCGCGGCAAAGGCCATCGATGTCGATCCAGAAGACGTGGTGCTTTATCCGATGCCAGCAGGTGGCAGTTTTGACCGGCGGCTAGAGAAAGATCATGCGATTGAAGCGGCGCTGATCGCGCGCGAATTTGCCGAAAGCCACAAGCGGCCCGTGCAGCTTATCTGGTCGCGCCGCGAAGAGATGCTCCAGTCGCGTCCGCGTACGCCAGCCTATGTGCTTATCGGAGCAAAGCTCTCTACCGATGGCGAAGGGCGGATTGATGCGCTGCGCAGCCGCATTGCGTGCCCGCCAGCCAATATCGAATTCGGTAAACGCCTGTTCGACAATCTGACGCCCAATGCCGCGATCCGCGAAAGCAACGGGGAAAAGGACGAAATGGCCTGTGTAGGCGCGGTTCCAGCCTATGCCATTCCTAGCGTGGTGGTTGACCACGTGCCGGTTGAGATCGGGCTTCCGGTTGGGCGAATGCGCGGAAACGCCCACAGTTACACCGCATTCGCAACAGAAAGCCTGATTGACGAAATCGCCGCCGAAAACTCGCGTGAGCCATTGTCTTTCCGGATGGCAATGCTGGGCGATGATGTGCGCCTTGCAGCATGCCTGCAACTCGCGGCGCAAATGGCTGAGTGGGGCGGAGGTCTCGACCAAAGTGGACAAGGCCTCGCTTGCCACCGGATTGGCGATGCGGCGACTGGCGGACGGATCGCCTGTGTGGCCACCGCCCGCCAAAGCGAGGGCGGAGTGCGCGTCACCAAACTCTCTGCCGCTGTCGACATCGGGCGGATCATCAATGTCGACATTGCCCGCCAGCAAATCGAAGGCGGCCTCGTTTTCGGGCTAAGCCTCGCGCTGGGCAATGCGGTCCGTTACCGGGGTGGCTTGCCAACCGCGCTGGATTACAGCGAGCTTGGGCTGCCGAGCTTGTCAGATTGTCCCGAGATCGAGGTTGAATTCATCGCTAATGAAGCGGCCCATGCCGACCCGGGTGAATTAGGCGTGGCGGTTGCCGCTCCCGCAATCGCCAATGCCTTATATTCCGCCACAGGCTTGAGACTGCGCCGCCTGCCCCTACTTTCAGGGGGATTATGATGGACCTTTCCCCTCTCGCGGTCGTTGAGCGGCCATGACTTGGCAAAAACAGCTCTTGCCCAACGATCATCCGCCGGTTGCGAGCGGATCGATCGGGGTGTTGCTGGTCAATCTCGGCACGCCCGATGCGCCGACGCCCGGAGCGGTTAGGACGTATCTGAAGCAGTTTCTGTCCGATCCCCGCGTCATTGAGATACCAAAGCTGATCTGGCAGCCATTGTTGCGCGGCGTCATTCTGAATACGCGGCCCAAGAAGAGCGCCGAGGCCTATTCGAAGGTCTGGACCGAACGTGGATCACCCTTGGCCGATATTACCGCTCGCCAGGCAGAGGCGATCGGCGGCGAAATGGGCGAGAATGTCGTTGTCGACTATGCGATGCGATATGGCTCTCCATCGATCGAGGAGCGCCTGACCAAGCTCACCGAAGCGGGCTGCGACCGCATTCTCATCGCGCCGCTCTATCCGCAATATTGCGCGGCCACGACGGCGACGGTGTTTGATGAAGTCGCTCGAGTGATGGGCCAGATGCGCTGGCAACCGGCTCTGCGTTTCCTGCCGCCTTACCATGACAATGCTGCCTATCTCGATGCGCTGGCGAGCGATATTTCGCGCCAGATCGATACGCTGAGTTTCAAGCCGGAATTGCTGCTGCTGTCCTTCCACGGAATGCCGCAGCGCACGCTGGAGCTAGGCGATCCCTATCACTGCCATTGTCACAAGACCGCGCGTCTGCTGCGCGAGCGGCTCGAAATCTTGCCGCAATTTGAGGGCATGCGCTTTGAAACAAGCTTTCAGTCGCGCTTTGGCCCCGCTCAATGGCTTGAGCCAGCAACCGACGACACGCTGACCAAAGAGGGCCAATCGGGCACAAAGAAGGTTGCAGTGGTGGCGCCAGGCTTCTCCGCAGATTGTGTTGAAACACTCGAAGAACTGGCGCTTGAGGGTGCGGAAATCTTCGAAGAGGCAGGCGGAACCGAGTATGCGGTGCTCGATTGTCTCAACGTAAGCGATGCGGGTGTCCAATTGCTCGAAAACCTGATCGGTCAGGAACTTTCCGGCTGGGTTTAGGGCCAAGTGTGGTTTCACACTGGATTTGGTAACCTCTGCTGCTTACAGTGATGTCAGTTGTTATTTCGAACCTGATTTGAGGTGCTAATCCCCATGGCGAGTGTCGCTACACCCACGCACGCAGCGTCTAATTCAGAACCAACGCCGCCGACCCATTGGACGGAAGGCAACCCCACACCGGCTGATCTGGCTCACATCCCCGGCGAAGGCGGCTGGCCGGTTGTTGGCAACACTTTCAAGATGCTGGCTGATCCTCACGCTTTTACCAAGCGCATGGTTGAGACCTATGGCCGGGTCTACAAGACAAAAGCCTTTGGCGGATGGAATGTCGCCATGATCGGGGCCGAAGCTAATGAGCTGGTGCTGTTCAACAAGGACAAGATCTTTTCCAGCGAGCAAGGCTGGGGCCCGGTGCTCGATCAATTGTTCCCGCGCGGGTTGATGTTGATGGATTTCGATCATCATCGGATTGACCGCCGTGCGCTCTCGATCGCGTTCAAGCCCGGGCCTATGCGGCACTATTCTGGTGCTCTCAATCGCGGCATCGCCAAAGAAGTCGCCGGTTGGGAAGGCGGGATGAAGTTTTATCCAGCGATCAAGCAGCTCACCCTCGATCTGGCTGCTGACAGCTTTATCGGCATTCCGTGGGGCTCGGAGGCGGATAAGATCAACGAAGCCTTTGTCGATATGGTGCAGGCTTCAGTCGCTCCGGTTCGCAAGCCGCTGCCCTTTACGCAGATGAAGAAGGGCGTAGATGGCCGCGCTTTTCTGGTCGACTATTTTACTGCCGAGACCCATAAGCGCCGCGAGCAAGGCGGCGGGCAGGACATGTTCAGTCAGTTCGCGACAGCGACCCGCGAGGACGGTTCGCTATTGCCGGTCGATCAAGTGGTCGACCACATGAACTTCCTGATGATGGCGGCGCACGACACGATCACCTCGAGCGCGACCTCGCTCATCTACCTGCTCGCCAAGCATCCCGAATGGCAAACCAAGATCCGCGAAGAGATTATGGCAGTGACGGGCGGTCCGGATGGCGATGGCCAGCCCCGTCCGCTTGAGTATGACGATATGGGCAAGCTTGAGCTCACTGAAATGGCGTTCAAGGAATCGCTGCGGATGGTCCCGCCTGTGCCTTCAATGCCGCGCCGCGCTCTGAAGAGCTTCGAGTTTGGCGGCTATCACATTCCGGCTGGCACGCCGTGCGGTATCAATATATATTGGACGCACCATTCAGAGGACTATTGGGATGATCCCTTCACCTTCGATCCAATGCGCTTCACGCCTGACAGGGTAAAAGCGCGCCACAAGTATGCCTGGGTGCCATTTGGCGGCGGCGCGCACATGTGCCTAGGCCTGCACTTTGCGTACATGCAGGTGAAGGTGCTGATGGCGCAGCTCCTGCAGCGCTACGAGATTGTGGTCGACGAGGGATATGATCCGGATTGGCAGGCATGGCCTATTCCGCAGCCCAAGGATGGGCTGAAGGTGAAATTCAAAGCCCTCTAGAAATCCCAGGCGATGCCTTTGCCTTCCCAGTCGCCATAGCGGGTGGGAGAGAGCTCGCGCGGCTCATCCTTGAGCGGATCGACCGCTTTCGGCTTTGGCGCTGGCTCATTCGTCCAGTGCGCAGGCTTCTGGAAATTTTTGGCGGCATCGGATTTTTGTTTTGTCATCGTGCAATAGAAATGCGCAAGCTGGCGCTTGGTTTCCAGCCGGGCTAGAGGCGCGCGAATAATGGCAGGAATTTCAGGACTTCCCGCGCGCCGTGCCGCGCTGCAAATGCTCGATGCGGTCATGCGCCGGGGCGAGACGCTTGAGCAGGTGGAAGGTGCCGCGACCCGGAAGCTTCACACAGGTGAGGACAAGGCGCTCGCTCGCGCCATAGTCAGCGAGGCCTTGCGCTGGCTTACGGATATCGATGCGCTGATCGACAGTACGACCAAAAAACGCCTGCCTGACGATGCGAAGGCGCGCAGCGTCCTGCGCCTCATGCTGGCGCAGGCTGTGCGGCTGGGCACGCCTCCGCATGCGGTAATCGCGACGGGCTTGCCGCTCCTTTCAGGAGGACCGCGTAGGCTGGCGCATGGCGTGTTTTCGGCGCTTACGAAGGGTGAGCCCACTTTTCCGGATGCACCGACGCTTCCTGAGCGCGCGGTGGAGCGATGGGGTGAAAGGGCTAAAGCCATTGCTGCTGGCTTGGCCGATCCGCCCGAACTCGATCTGCGTTTAAAGGACCCCGTAAAAACTGCGGAGCAGGCGGTGGCGCTCGGCGGCGTTTCACTCGCATCGGGTCACGTGCGCCTGCCACGCGGAACGCGGCCTGATAGGCTGGCAGGCTTTGAGGAAGGCGATTGGTGGGTGCAGGACCTCGCTGCGCAATTGCCGGCTGCGTTGCTTGGCAAGGACGAGGACGGGTGCGAAGGCAAGCACGCGCTCGATCTGTGCGCGGCGCCCGGTGGCAAAACGATGCAATTAGCCGCGACAGGCTGGAATGTGACTGCGCTCGATCTCAGCAAGAGACGACTCGGCTTGCTCAAAGAGAATTTGAAGCGGACGGGGCTAAAGGCCTCACCGGTGCGCTCAGATGCGATGACGTGGGAGCCGAAACATCAGTTTGATGCAATTCTGCTCGACGCTCCCTGCACCGCGACGGGCACCTGCCGCCGCCATCCCGATGTGCTGCACCGGATCGGCGCACGGCAAATTGCCGAGATGGTGGATTTGCAGCGCGCGTTGGTTGAGCGCGCGAGTGCATGGCTGAAACCTGGTGGAACGCTCCTCTACGCTGTGTGTTCGCTCGAACGCGAAGAGGGTGAAGATCAGGCCGCCTGGATCAACAAAGCGCTCGATGTGAAGCCAATGCCGATTACCGCATCGGAATTACCATCAGGCCTTGAACCAACAACGGAAGGATGGGTTCGTACGCATCCGGGAATGCTGGCCGATGAAGGTGGACTCGATGGTTTCTTCATCGCCCGCTGGATGAGAAACTAGGTTTCAATCCAGCGCATAGTGATCGTCGCGCAGGATCGGTCGAGCTGGCTTATGGCTAGCCGCACTTCATCATCCCGCGTTCGGTCGATCGCAATGGAGATGGGACTGCCCAGCTCGATGTAGCGGTGCATATCCATCTCGCCGTGGACAACCTGCAATTCCGCGCCCTCGCGCAGCAGACTGACCGTTTGGCGGCCCAATTCAGCAAGATGCGGCGCATTTACATGGTCGCCCGATCCGCTGAAATAGGGGTGACCCGGCACCAAGCCATTCTCTTTCGTTACGAGCGCACGTGTCGAAAGCTGTCCATCCACTTCGCGAAGCGGCGCGATCAGTGGCGGCTCTTTGTTGGAAAGCCCTAGCAGTTCGCGCGGCGCGTATTCAAAGGCTTCGGTGGGCTCGCTTTGCTGCTTCGCGTCGGACTTCGAGCCCTCGCGCCACTTCTCAAAATTGCGCGTGCGGAAGACGACACCTTTGCCTTTGATCGATGCAATCAACCGATCCTCGGAATCGAATAACTCTGTTGCGAAGGCAAGTTCGTCATCATCGCCAGAGTGGGAAAAGATGCCGTGCGTGGCCTGCCCGGCATTGTCATCGCCAAGCGTCCAATCGGTCCATGTCAACGCGCTCCATTTATCGTCATCCCGGCTGCCCAAGGCCTGCGTTGCGCCGACGCTGGTCCAGAAATTCTGCGTCTGGATTGTGAGCGGGTGCTGCGCAGGCAAGGCCAGCCACGGCCATTCAGAAACATCGCTCGAGCAGCGAAACGCCACCGAGCCATCGTTCTTGATATCGTGGTGTGACGTATAGAAGCGGGAAAGTTTCACCGTCTGGCGCTGGCCTTAGGCCTTCACTTTGTTCTGGAAGCTCTTGCGCAGCTTCATCAGCTTGGGCGGAATTGTCGCAAGGCAATAGGGATTGCGCTGGCCTTCGCCTTCCCAATATTCTTGATGATAGTCTTCGGCAGGATACCATTCAGCGGTTTGGTTCTCGCCATCGAAGCCTTCGATAGTCGTCACGGCCATCTTGCCATTTTCAGCGTTCCAGCGCCCAATCGCGGCCTCGGCTTCTTCCCGCTGCGATGCGTCGAGCGGAAAGATCGCGCTACGATATTGGGTGCCGACATCATTGCCCTGACGATTGAGCTGGGTTGGATCGTGCGTTCCGAGGAACACGTCGTAGACTTCCGGCAGGCTGATCGTGTCGGGATCGAACGTGACGCGAATGCCCTCAGCATGGCCTGTGGTCCCGGTGCAAACCTCTTTGTAGGTCGGGTTGGACTTCGTCCCGCCAATATAGCCGCTTTCCACCTCGCTCACGCCAACAACGTCGCGGAACACCGCCTCGGTGCACCAGAAGCACCCACCTGCAATAATCGCCTGTTCCATCGCTCGAATCTCCTTGCTTGCACTGGCAGATAGGAAGGCGTTTGTGGTTTGTCATCGGCCCATTGTCGAAGGCTTGCTTGTCAACTTGGCCACCTTGGTTCAGGAAGCGCGCCAGAAAACCCTGAATGAGAGGATCCTCCCGATGAAATCCCTATTCCTAGCACCCCTTGCCGCCATCGCTCTTGCCGTTCCAGCGGTACGCAGACGATCACACGCCAAGCCTTGCAGAGGTGCTCGCCGATGAGCGCCGCGATGATGACCGCGCGCGCGACCAATACCGCAACCCTGCTGAAACGCTTTCATTCTTTGGCGTCGAGCCGACCATGACGGTGGCCGAATATGGTCCAGGCGGCGGATGGTATACCCGTGTGCTCGCGCCCTATTTGATGCCTGCTGGCAAATATATCGCCTTTAATCAGGACAGCGATGGCCGCCAATATAACAGCCGGGCGCAAGAAGCCCGCAGCAAAGGCTGGACCGAGCAATTTAAATCCGGCCTTGCGACTGCAATGGGCGTCGAAGCCGACGCAGTGACGGCATTTGAGACCGACGAAATGCCTGAGGACCTGGCCGGGACCGTCGATCGTGTGCTGATCTTCCGCTCAATGCACGGTCTCAACATCGGCAACCGGGCTGACGATGTGCTCAAGGCCGCGCGAATGATGTTGAAGGATGACGGCATGGTCGGTGTGGTTCAACACCGCGCCCCAGAAGGCGCAAGCTATGACGACTACGGCGCTCGCCAACGTGGCTATATGCGCAAGTCAGACGTGATCGCGATTTTCGAAGCGAATGGTTTTGAGTTGGCCGGCGAGAGCGAGATCAACGCCAACCCGAACGACCCGGCCAATTGGGAGCGCGGTGTCTGGACGCTTCCTCCAGTGCTTGCGACCGGAGCGGATGATCCGCGCCGCAGCGACTACCTCTCGATCGGTGAGAGCGACCGCATGACTTTGCTGTTCAAGAAAGCCGAATAAGCGACTAAAGGGCGGCGCATGACACAGATCACGGTCGCCGCCCTCCAGCTTGCGCTCGCACGCGAAGAAGAAGCGGACAATATTGCGGCCGTCGCCGCTCTGGTTGAAGAAGCGGCAGACGAGGGTGCGCAGCTCATCTTGCCGCCGGAATTGTTCTCCGGACCCTATTTCTGTCGCGAAGAGGATGAGGCGCTCTTTGCTCTCGCTCGTCCGACGCTGGAACATCCGAGCGTCATCGCCATGCGCGAGCTTGCAAAGGCTCTGAAAGTCACAATCCCGACCAGCTTCTTCGAGCGCGACGGCCATCACTATTACAATACGCTCGCCATGATCGGACCCGATGGAGAGGTGATGGGGACGTATCGCAAAAGCCACATTCCCGATGGGCCGGGCTATGAGGAAAAGTTCTACTTCCGCCCAGGCAATGATGGTTTCAAGATCTGGGATGTGGGTGCCGCGACAATAGGCGTCGGTATCTGTTGGGACCAATGGTATCCAGAGGCGGCGCGCGTCATGGCGCTGAAAGGGGCAGAGGTGCTGCTCTATCCGACTGCAATCGGCTCGGAACCCTATGATGCCGACCTTGATACTAGCCGGATCTGGCGGCGCGCGATGATCGGCCACGCTGTTTCCAATTGCATGCCGGTTGTGGCCAGCAACCGCATCGGGGCTGAAGGTCCGGATCGTGCGCAGAGCTTTTACGGCCACTCCTTCATTTGCGACGAATGGGGCGATATGGTTGAGGAGTTCGGGTCGAACGAGGAGGGCGTCCTCGTCACCACGCTTGATTTGTCGAGAGCTGCCAAGCATCGCGCGGGAATGGGCTTCTTTCGCGACCGCCGCCCGCAGCTTTACGTACCGCATCGCAGAAGACATTTGAGCGACCAAACCTATCTGATCGCGCTCGGCAGCAACATGCGTGTGCCGGGCATTGGCACGCCGCGCGAGGTTGTCGCTACGGCCTTTGCGGCGCTCGCTGAGCTGAGTGGGCTGCGCGCGATCTCGCCGATTCTCTCCAGCGATCCTGTGGGCCCATCGCAGCGCAAATACGCCAATGCCGCAGCTGTACTGGCCAGTCATGTTGACCCGCCAGCCATGATGCGCGCGCTTCTCGATATTGAGCGCGAGTTTGGCCGCAAACGCGCTGGTCAACGATGGCGCTCGCGCCCGCTCGACCTCGATATCGTACTTTGGAGCGGCGGAATCTGGGCGAGCGAGCGCCTTTCCATCCCGCATCCGCGCTTTCGCGAGCGCGTCTTTGTTTTGGGTCCGGCAAGCGCAATTGCGGGTGAATGGCGCGATCCGATCAGCGGCTTTACGCTGCGACAGCTCAATGCACGCTTGACCCGCCCGCGCACGCTGACTAGGTGAGCGCTCCGTCCGGCAGATACCGATATCGCCCGACACCCCGTGGGGGCCCTTAGCTCAGTCGGTAGAGCAACTGACTTTTAATCAGTAGGTCGCTGGTTCGAACCCAGCAGGGCTCACCACCTCTTTATTTTTCAATGCGTTATGTCTAGTGTGAGACGCGAAATCTCACACGACTGTCTCACACCCGCATGATTGCCCAACCGAATCGAAAAATCGGACATCGAAAGCGGCGTTCGCGCGAAGCAAAGCGCTTGGTCCGTGATCGAAGAATCTTCGCAAAACTGCGGGCTCTGGCTGCCGAGGGTGAGCGCCGGCATGAGCAATTCGACGAGCTGATCGAGCCCCTATCAGTATACTATGGGAAGCAAGACAAACCGGCCTCATGGGAACTCTCTCCATTCCCAATGGGAAAACAAGACAACGGGAAGCCCATGCCGCAATGGGAAGACCTGTCTCAGTGGATGAAGGTGAACATGGGCACCATTGTTTGCTTTGAGTGGGACTTGCTCACATTCAACATCAACCTCCACCCAGACCTTGAAGCGAGGCTGGCGGCTCGTGGCAATGTGCGTCTAGAGCTAATGGAGCGCGTGCGTAGCCATGTGCGAAGGTGTCTCGGAGACAACCGCGAATACTTCTTCGTGATCGAAGGACATCAGAAGGGCACTGGAGCGCGAACTCACCTTCACATGCACGGAGCCATCGCAAGTAACAGTGAGAAAGAACGGGAAGCCTTGAAGGTTGCTCTCGGCAAAGCTGCTGGCCAAGGCTTGAGGAAAGCGAAACGTGTTCCGAGGTCCGTGCACTCCCGTTGGTTCACGATTATCCAAGCCGCATACGGAAACTACCTGTTCAAATTCACCCGTCGCGACGATCCTCGGCTCGATGACCGGCGGCTGGTTATGTCGCAGCCGATGACACAGGCAGCGAAGATGTTCTGGAACAACATTGCCCGCCCTGATCGCATCGAATTCGAGTAGGTAGCACGGGGCAAGTGGACAATAGTTGTCCATTTGTTGACGACTTCGGCCACATTTTCGGAGCAGACGCCGTCCTGCCCTTCATCGAGCGTTGGCAGCGAGCGCGCAATTCTGCGGCTTTGAGGCAAAAGTAAAATGACATGCCCCGTTGACGCGTCAACAAGTCTCGCTGGGCGCACTTCCCATCACCGCCACAGCATTGCCCACCCGCATCCATCGAAACGCGCAGATACTCATCGAGCATCACCAACAACATAAGGTAATGCTCAAATGAAATTTCAGCTGTTTCGCGTCACGATCTCTCGTGCTCACCGGCGGGTAACTGGCTTCGTGCTGGCATCCGACCCAAAGCGGGCCGAGGAAATCGTCATCGCCAACGAAATCGAACTGAACCAAGAGAACCAAGGTTTTACCGTCGAGCGGGTGGACGATACCCTGCCCGACGACCAACGGCTGGGCCTCGACGCTATGCTCGAATGTGCTCCCGCGGGCTTCGCCAGCTTCAACCCGCAAGTCGGCTGGATCGCCCATGCTCTACCAGCACCGAAACTGCACCTCTATCGGATCGAAGAAGCTTCCGGGGACGAGCATTTCATCATCGCCCCCACGATGGACGTAGCAATCGCTGTCTATTGCGAATGTAATGAATTGGAAGACGGCGAAGAATCTCTGTTCAGCATTCATGACGGGACATTCGGCCTGAAGAACGAGGCGCTGCGTGGTCTACCTGCGCTGCTGGAGTTCGGCCCCGTCGGCCTCGCGGTGTTCACTGAAGGCAGTTGGTCGCTTAAGGACTAGCTGCATATTACTGAATCGAGCTTGTCGTGTTTTGGTGTTTCATTTCACGGCAAGCTTTTCTTCGTCGTTTCTCCCAGTAACGCGGCGGCTCGCACCGAATACTGCCTTGCCGATGACTTCGCAGTGCGGCAGTAACCCCTGCAAAGGGGGAATCAGTGAATCATCAATCGCTTTCGGCGTTTATCTGGTCGGTCGCGGACCTTCTGCGCGGCGACTACAAGCAATCGGAATACGGGCGGGTTATCCTGCCCTTCACCGTGCTCCGGCGTCTCGACTGCGTGCTCGCTCCGACAAAGAAGGCGGTGCTCGAAGCGGCTGGTAAGGGCCACCCTGACCCCATGCTGCTGCGGGCTTCTGGCACGACTTTCTTCAACCGCAGCCCGCTCGACCTCGTGAAGCTCGTCGGCGATCAGGACAACATCGCCACCAACCTCTTGAGCTACGTGCAGGGCTTCTCGCCGGAGGTGCGCGACATCTTCGAGCAGTTCGAGTTCGCCGCACAGATCGACAGGCTCGCCAAGAACGGCCTGCTCTATCAGGTCACCGAGCGCTTCGCTGGCATCAACCTCCATCCCAGCACCGTCGATAACAACCAGATGGGGCTCGTCTTCGAGGAGCTGATCCGGCGCTTCGCGGAAATCTCGAACGAGACGGCTGGTGAGCACTTCACGCCGCGCGAGGTCATCCGACTGATGGTCAACCTCATCTTCGTCGAGGATGACGACGTGCTGTCGAAGCCCAGCGTCGTTCGCACCATCTACGATCCCACGGCGGGGACTGGCGGCATGCTCTCGATCGCAGGCGAATACCTGCACGAGCATAACCCGCAAGCGCACCTCACCATGTCGGGGCAGGAACTGAACCCCGAATCCTACGCGATCTGCAAGGCCGACATGCTCATCAAGGGGCAGGACATCACAAAGATCGTGCAGGGCAATACGCTCTCTGATGACGGTCACCCCGGCCAGACCTTCGATTACATGCTCTCCAACCCACCCTTCGGCGTGGAATGGAAGAAGGTGCAGAAGGAGGTGAAGGAAGAGCACCAGCGGCTGGGCCACGCTGGGCGCTTTGGCCCCGGCCTGCCGCGTGTTTCCGATGGCTCACTGCTGTTTCTGATGCATTTGCTCTCAAAGATGCGTCCCAAGACTGAAGGCGGCTGCCGCTTTGGCATCGTGCTCAATGGCTCACCGTTGTTCACCGGCGCGGCTGGTAGTGGGGAGAGCGAGATCAGGCGCTACGTGCTGGAGAATGACCTGGTCGAGGCGATCATCGCGCTGCCGACCGACATGTTCTACAACACTGGCATCTCCACCTATGTCTGGATTCTGTCGAACAAGAAGCCCGTGGAGCGTCAGGGCAAGGTGCAGCTGATCGACGCCAGCAGCTTCTGGCAGCGCATGCGCAAAGCCCTCGGCAGCAAGCGCAAGCAGATGAGCGACGAACAGATCGACGAGGTGACGCAGCTGTTCGGCGCGTTTGTCGAGGCGGAACTGGCGACGGTGCTGGACGCAGAGGGCAAAGAGGTTGTGCGGCAGATCGTGCGGGAGGACGAAACTGCACCGACCGCGCCGGAAGGCGGCAAGGTGAAGCTGGCACCTCTCTCTCGTATCTTCGACAACACAAACTTCGGCTACCAGACCATCACCGTCGAACGCCCGCAACTGGACGAGGATGGCAAACCAGTGCTGGGCCAGCGTGGTAAAGCCAAAGGCAAGCCTGTCGCTGACACCAGCCTGCGCGACACCGAGAACGTGCCGCTAATCCAGGACGTGGACGCATACTTCGAGCGCGAGGTGAAGCCGCACGCCCCTGACGCTTGGATCGACAAGTCGAAAACCAAGGTGGGCTACGAAATCCCGTTCAACCGGCATTTCTACGTCTTTGAGCCGCCTCGTCCACTCGAAGAAATCGACACAGAATTAGGCGAGGTTTCTGACCGCATTCGCGCGCTATTGAAGGATATAGCTGCGTGACGAACAGACTTCTTGTTGACGCAGTTGTCGCTCTTATCGAGTCGCATCCGAACGTCCGGCAGTCAGGCGAGAGACACCCGGCCCATTGCAATCTCTATGTCACCAAGACTGGCATTCCAATTGCAACCGAACCACAGCGCTCAAGAGTGGCCAACATCTGGGTGCGTGCCGACAGCGTAGATCGGTCCGTGTTGAGTGATTGTCCGCACAAATTCTTTGACCATACCGGGTTCGACCGCAGCAAGCCGAACCACAACCTGTTCAGAGCACCGGGCTTCAAAAACACCGACCTCATCAAGTATCAACCGACCGATCTCGTCCAGGCAATGAAGGTGCTTTCGGAAGTCGCAGGGGAAACCCCATGAGCTTCCCTGCCTACCCCAAATACAAGGAAAGCGGCGCGCCATGGCTTGCGCAGGTGCCAGCGCACTGGGAGCTGTCGCGCATTGGCGCACGCTTCGCCGAGCGCCGCCAGAAGGTGAGTGATGCAGACTATCCCCCGCTCTCCGTAACCAAGAATGGCATTGTCCCGCAGCTCGAAACCGCCGCGAAGACGGACGACAACGACAACAGGAAGTGCGTGCTCGCGGGCGACTTCGTGATCAATAGCCGTTCTGATCGCAAGGGATCTTCAGGTCTTTCCTCGCTCGACGGATCGGTTTCGCTCATCAACACGGTGATCGAACCCGACGCGACGATGCATGGTCTTTTCGTGCATCACTTGTTTCGCTCGGTGGCCTTCCAAGAGGAATACTACCGATATGGCAAAGGCATAGTCGCCGACCTATGGAGCACCAACTACGGCCAGATGAAGGCGATCACGCTCGCGGTGCCTCCCATGGAAGAGCAGCAGGCCATTGCCGCTTTCCTCGACAACGAGACGGCGAAGATCGATGCGCTGGTGGCGGAGCAGGAGCAGCTTATCGCGCTGCTGAAGGAGAAACGGCAGGCGGTCATATCCCACGCCGTCACCAAGGGTCTCGACCCCGACGCCCCTATGAAAGACAGCGGCATCAAATGGCTCGGCGAGATCCCCGCGCATTGGGATGTAGCTCGGTTGAAATTTGTCGCCACGGTGCAGACGGGATTAGCAAAAGGCAAAGACTACGGCGAAGCGGAAACCCTGACCGTCCCTTATCTTCGGGTGGCGAACGTGCAGGATGGCTATCTAGCTCTTGGAGACGTCGCCGAGATCGAGGTGCTTGCAAAGGACGTCGATCGATACCGACTGAAGCAAGGCGATGTCCTAATGAACGAGGGCGGGGATTACGATAAGCTGGGACGCGGGCACATCTGGAACGGCGAAATCGACGTTTGCCTCCATCAGAACCATGTATTCGCCGTTCGTCCTCATGGCGTTTCTTCAGCGTGGCTCAATAGGTTGACTGGCTCCGACTATGCCCAACAGTTCTTTGTGCTGCGCTCGAAGCAGACGACAAACCTTGCCTCGATTTCCTCAACAAACTTGATGGAGCTCCCAATCATCCTGCCACCTCTTGAGGAGCAGGAGAGGATCGAAAACGAGGTCAAAGCAACCAACCTGAAAACTGCCGAGCTGGTCTCGAATGCCGAACAGGCCATAACCTTGGTGAAAGAGCGCCGTGCCGCGCTGATCTCCGCCGCTGTCACCGGCAAGATCGACGTGCGCGGGCAGCTCGAAAAACGCGAAATGGAGGCTGCATGAGCGAAGCAGAGAGTGCGACCAGTCCTGATGAAACGCGGGATAAAGGTGGCAAAGCCAAGTGGTGGCTGATTGGCACAGGAGCGGTTCTGGCGCTGTTCTACGCCTTCTGCGGTTTCTACACCGTGCAGCCCATCGGCGCGCTCCCAGACGGTGCCACAGCCATCGTATGGCGTGATAGCGGCGAACCCTTCTTCAACTCGGCTGACGCGCTGTGCCTAGAGCGCACAGGTGGTGTGTCATTGATGTGTCGTGGGATGGCCATGGGACAGGCTCCGACCGAGCGCATCATCCTGCGGCTGCCCTACATACACTTCGCCTACACAATGAGCACCGACGGGAAGGAGTTCGACCGATGACAGGAAGTCTCAACCAGATGCTTGCGACCTTGCCGAACAGGACGCCTGAAGAACGCAAAAAAATGCGCGAGCGGGCGCTGCGCCAGATGGGTGGTTGCAACCAAGCGGTACGCACAAGCTGCCAGCCAGTTGGTCAAGGCAATCGACGAATTGGAGCAGCGTCTCCGCGATGAGTTAATGGGTGAGCTGAAGGGCATGACCGCCGCGGAGCGGGTCGTCCGTGCATTCACGGTCGAGCCCATGAGCGAAACCGAGGCGAAGATCATGCAGGTGCTGCTCGACAATCCCGGTAGCACCAACCGCGAGCTATCACGAAAGCTTGGCTGGAACGACAACGGTTTCGATTTGCATTTCGGGATGATGTGCAGGGACCGGTCAGTGTATCTGTGGCCTGCACCTGATGCCGAGAAACGGGATGGAAAGTTCTATTCGGGTATCCTTGCCGAGTATAACGAAGATGGAAGCAGCTTCACGATGAAACCGGAAGTTGCGGCTGCGTTCGCGAAGCTGGGGCTGAAGGGGAAGGCCAAATGACTGGCGCGATCGAACGGCTAACCCGCGTCCCGTTGCGCGAAGTCTGGCCGCATGAGGCATACGACTTCACGACGTGGCTTCAGGCGAACATCGAAATCCTCGATGAGGCGCTGGGCCTAACACTGGAAAACGCCGAACGCGAACAGGCCGCAGGCTCATTCAACGTCGATCTCGTCGCCGAGGATGAGTCCGGCGCGAAGGTGATTGTCGAAAACCAGCTAGGAAAGAGCGACCACGACCACCTGGGCAAGGTGCTGACCTACCTGGCAGCCATGAATGCGCGTGCGGCCGTCTGGATCGTGGCTGAACCTCGCCCAGAGCACGTAGCGGCGGTTGCTTGGCTCAATGACAGCAGCAGCGCGGACTTTTACCTAGTGAAGGTCGAGGCAGTTCGCATCGGTGACAGCGATCCGGCACCGCTGCTGACACGAATAGTCGGCCCTTCCGAAGAGACAGCGACCGTCTCAAAGGCGAACCGGGAATTTGCCCAGCGCTACGACCTGCGCATGAAATTCTGGTCCGAGCTGGTCGCCCGACCAGACGCCAAGCACCACAGCCATATTACGCCCGGCATCTATTCGTGGATTGGTGTATCGACCGGGGTGCGCGGGATAGGGCTGAATCTGGCGACGCGGAAGCTCGACTGTCAGGCCGAAATCTACATCGATCGCGGAAAGGACTGTGGTGACGAGAACCTCGAAATCTTCGACCAGCTTTACGCCCATCGCGAGGCAATCGACACCGCATTTGGTGGCGAGTTGCGCTGGCAGCGGCTGGAGAACTCGCGCGCCTGCCGCATTGCAGCCCCATGCCCCGGTGGCTGGCAATCGCCTGAAGAAGAATGGGAGGACATTCACACGCAGCTACTTGCTACCTGCGACCGCTTGCATGATGCGATTTCGCCTTATCTGAAGCGCCTGACCATTGGCGGTAAGCCGGTATGAGCCTGCACAAGGAAATCAGCTTCGAGGACGAAATCTGCAACCATCTGGATGCGGCTGGATGGATTTTCGAGGAAGGCGCTGCGGCGCGCTATGACCGCGAGCGTGCGCTCTTTGCCGAAGACCTTCGAGACTGGTTGCAGGAGACGCAGCCAAAGGTCTGGGAAGCGCTTGAGAAAGCACATGGCGCAGCGGCGCTCGCTGTCCTCGGCGACCGTCTCCGCAAGCAACTCGACGACCGCGGCACACTGGATGTTCTGCGCCATGGCCTCGAACTGATCGGAGTGCGTGGCCTTGTGAGCCTCGCGCAGTTCGCTCCTGCGTCAGGCATGAACCCCGACATCGTAGCTCGCTATGAGGCGAACAAGCTGCGGGTCGTGCGCCAGCTGCGTTACTCCCGCTCGAACGAGAATAGCATCGATATTGGTCTCTTCCTCAACGGCATTCCCGTTGCCACCACTGAGCTGAAGACCGACTTCACGCAAAGCATCGGCGACGCGATCGACCAGTATAAATTCGACCGCAACCCGAAGAACGAGCCCCTGCTGACTTTCGCTCGCGGTGCTCTCGTTCACTTCGCCGTGTCCAACCGCGAAGTGATGATGACTACCAAGCTGGAAGGCGGGAAGACACGCTTCCTGCCCTTCAACAAGGGCAACCATGGCGGCGCGGGAAACGCCGCCGATGGTCCCGGCCACCCGACAGCCTACCTGTGGGAAGAGGTCTGGCAGCGCGACAGCTGGCTCGAACTGATTGGCCGCTACGTGATCGCGAAGCGCGACAAGAAGAAGCAGATCACCACCGTGATCTTTCCGCGCTATCATCAGCTCGACGCGACGAGGAAGCTGCGTGAGCAGGTGCGTGCAGAAGGGGCCGGTGGGCGTTTCCTGATCCAGCACAGCGCTGGATCGGGCAAGACCAACTCGATTGCCTGGTCAGCCCACTTCCTTGCCGACCTGCATGACGAGAACGATCAAAAGGTGTTTGCGAGCGTGATCGTGGTCTCTGACCGCAACGTGATCGACGCACAGCTGCAAGAAGCGCTGTTCGAGTTCGAGCGCACCAAAGGTGTCGTCGCGACCATCACGAGCGACAGTGGTAGCAAGAGCGCTGCGCTGGCTGATGCTCTCGATGCGGGCAAGAAGATCATCGTCTGCACCATGCAAACATTCCCCTTTGCATTGGAGGCTGTGCGTGAACGCGCAGCGACCGATGGCAAGAAGTTCGCCGTGATCGCCGACGAGGCACACAGCAGCCAAGCAGGCGAGACCGCTGCGAAGCTCAAGGCTGTGCTTTCACCCGAAGAGATCGAGGAGCTAGGCGATGGGGGCGAGGTAAGCGCGGAAGACGTTCTCGCCGCACAAATGGCCGCGCGTGCAGCCGAGGATGGGGTGACCTACGTTGCGTTCACAGCGACGCCCAAGACGAAGACAATGGAGCTGTTTGGGCGCAGGCCGAACCCTGACGCACCGGCGAGCGACGACAACAAGCCAAAGCCATTCCACGTCTACTCAATGCGGCAGGCGATTGAGGAAGGCTTCATCCTCAACGTCCTGAAGAATTACACGCCTTACAAGCTCGCCTTCAAACTCGCCAGCGGCGGGCAGGAATGGGACGAGATGGAAGTCGAGAAGAGCGCAGCCATGAAAGGCATCATGCGCTGGGTTCGGCTGCACCCTTACAACATCTCGCAGAAGGTCCAGATCGTGGTCGAGCACTTCCGCGAGAATGTCGCGCCCCTGCTGGACGGCAAGGCGAAGGCGATGGTTGTGCTTGGAAGTCGTCTGGAGGCTGTCAGGTGGCAATTGGCGATCGAAGCCTACATCAAGTCACAAGGCTATCGCATGCGCACCCTCGTGGCGTTTTCTGGCGAGGTGAACGATCCAGATAACAAGAGCGAGAGCTTCACGGAGACAAGCGCGAAACTGAATCCCGGTCTGCGTGGCCGAGACATTCGCGATGCTTTCAACGACGAAGAATGCAAGCTGCTGCTCGTCGCGAACAAGTTCCAGACCGGCTTCGACCAGCCGCTTCTGTGCGGCATGTATATCGATCGACGGCTGGCGGGTATTCAGGCCGTGCAGACATTGTCGCGGTTGAACCGCTCACATCCCGGTAAGGACACCACATACATCCTCGACTTCGTGAACAGCTCCGAGGAAGTGCTGGCGGCCTTCAGGCAGTATTATGAGACCGCAGAGATTGAGGCCGAGACCGACCCGAACCTTATCTTCGATCTGCGCCAGAAGCTGGATGCTTCGGGTTTCTATGACCAGTTCGAGATCGAGCGGCTGGTAGCAGTCGAACTTGATCCCACTGCGACACAGGGACAGCTGATCGCCGCGATTGAACCCGTCGCGCAGCGCATGCTGACGCAGTTCAGTGAGGCCAAGGATCGATACAGGACCGCCATCGACGCAAAGGACAAGTCTGCCGCGAGCGAGGCCAAGGAAGAGATGGACGTGCTTCTTCAGGTGCGCGGCGACATGGCCGCCTTCACACGCGTCTATGCCTTCCTATCCCAGATATTCGACTACGGCAGCACCGAGATCGAGAAGCGCTACATATTCTACAAGCGCCTTACCCCATTGTTGCAGTTCGGACGTGAGCGAGATGGCGTAGACCTGTCGGGAGTTCGGCTTACGCATCACAACCTCAAGGACGAGGGTGCGCGCACGCTACAGGTCGGTGATGATCGTCCCGCGCTTCCACCGATCACCGGGGTTGGCTCTGGAGCAGTGCAGGAGAAGGAAAAGGCGCTCCTCGCGGAGATCATCGCCAAGGTGAATGACTTGTTCGACGGTGACCTTACTGATGGTGACAAGCTCAACTACGTATTGGGGAGCATACGCGGGAAGCTATTGGAGTCGGATGAATTGACGTCGCAGGCGATGAACAACAGCCATGCGCAATTTGCTTCTTCACCTACGTTGATGCCGGAGCTAATCAACGCCCTCATCAATGCCAAGGGTGCATACGATGAATTGAGTTCACAGGCCCTGGCGTCTGACAAGGTGCGAGCAGGGATCCTGGAGATACTGCTTGGACCGGGGCAGCTCTACGAGGAGCTGCGGAAGGACAGCGAGCAGGAGTAAGACCGCTTGCTGCGGAACAGTCTCTTGCAGCACCCATTTCTGTTTGCGCTCGTCTCGGTGTCGCCCTGAAGTATACCCATCCGAGGCGTCTCAGGCCGTCCACGCAGCGTCTCAATAGAGTTCGTTCCCGGCTGTGAGACGCTAATCTGCGCTCACTCTAGAACCTATTGAGGCAGTGAGAAGCATCACATGAGTATCGTCGGTTACGCGCGCGTCAGCAGCAGTTCGCAGAATCTCGACCTCCAGCTTGAGCAGCTGAACGACTCGGGGTGCGAAAAGGTCTTCGCGGAGAAGATCACCGGGACTTCTCGTAACGATCGGCAAGCGCTCGCAGAATGTCTCGAATGGGTGCGAGAAGGTGACACGCTCGTCGTGACACGCCTAGACCGCCTCGCTCGATCTGGTCGCGACCTGCATGACATCATCGCGCAGTTGTCAGAGAAGAAGGTCGGCTTCCGGTGTGTGCAGCAAGGCGCAGTCGACACGACAACCAGTATGGGGAAGCTGATCCTCGGCATTCTCGGAGCGGTCGCCGAGTTCGAAACTGACATCCGCAAGGAACGCCAGCGAGAGGGCATCGAGCGCGCGAAGGCGGCTGGTATCTACAAGGGACGCAAACGCAGCGTAGACGTCGAACAGGTGCGCTCTCTGCGTAATAAGGGGCTTGGTGCAACAGAGATCGCCAAGAAGCTGGGGATCGCGCGAGCGAGCGTTTATCGCGCTCTTAGACCTGCCCGGATCACGCCGACCTAGCAGCTACATCGTCTTGAAGAGAAGTCCTAGGGGATCGTTCGATACCTCACCCGGATGCTGCCATTCAGGCACGCTTTGGGCCTAGACACCCATCCACCGCCTCATCGCGCGCCATTTCATTAGGTTGACGTTGGTTGCTGTCTTTTTGACGGATTTGACCGGCTCGAGTTTGCCATTCACCGGCTGCGACGAAAATCTCCGAAAAACAGAGATTTGCTGACTGAGGGTTTTTCGGACCTAGTTGACGGGTCAACCTGAAGGTACAGCTGGCGGTGAGGGCAGGTTCAGCCCTTGATATGAGCAGCCCCGGATCGCCGGGTAGGTCTCAGCTAGAGGAATGCTCTGCACGTATCGCTTGTCCAGAGCGCTCTTCGCGTGACCGATCACCTCGTGCTTGTAGTTGTCCGGCAAGCCGTATTCCGACCTGCCGAGCAGTGTCTTGAAGGCTCCTCTGAAGCTGTGAAACGTCACCTCCTGCCGCGCGCCATCCATGAGGATCGAAGCGAGCTGTTGAGGGACCACTGTTCGATTGAAGGATCGTATCAGGCTTGCGTTGGACCACGCCGTCGCACCAGCTTCGACCCGACCGGCCGGTGCCTTCCAATCGAAGAACAGGCGATCGTGGCCGGCCTTGGCGACATGCTCGACATAGCTCCCAAAGCCTAGGTCGATCAGAACGTCGAGCAGGAGAACGTTTCGAGCGTAGGACCCTTTTGTGGTTCGATACATATTGTCGCGAACGATGATGTGCGGATAGACGTCGTCGAGCCTGACTTCGCTGACCCGCAGGCCGCCGAGCTCGCCTGCGCGGCAGCCCGTATGCATTGCGAGGATTGGCACCCAGTAGTGCATGCCGCTCAAGCGGAAGTCGCCCGGCTCGTGTGTCTGTAACGGGCCTGCACATCCGGTGAACCACGGATGATTGACGAGTAGCTGTAGCTCGTGGACTGTAAAGGGGCGCTTATCTGGCATCAGCGCCTTCGGCACCGGCTTCGTAAAATGCCGCACGTCGATCTTCGCAGCTGGATTATCTCCCTCATACAGCTCGACTTGAATGGCATGATTGATCGCGGAGCGCAGCAAGCCGATCTTCTTCTTCAACGTAGCTGGAGACATCGGTACGGGTAATGCTGCCGCTCGTTTTGCCACCGATCGTGCGAGCGCCTTCGACTTTGCAGAATTCGAGGACGTCGGAGCGTGTGATTTCATCGAGGGGAAGATCGCCGATCATTCTGATGAATGAGGAGATGGATTCCTTCGCTTCTCGAATAGTTCTCGGTGCGCGAAGCTGACCCACATATGCGTCGAGCACTTCCGACATCTTCGGAGCGCGGCGCTCCCGCGCGCTCGGCCGCTGTCGAGGGATAGCAGAGGTGTTGCCCGCAAGCATTTCGTCGATCTCGCGCTGACCGCGCAGATGCCCTTCGCGAATGGCTCGAATGACAATCGCTCGCATATCGCTTCCCGCAGGAGCATCGAGACGTTCGTCTGCAACGAGCCTCTCCGCTTCCTCGGCGATATTCGGCATGCGTGGGTCGTCGGCCACGGCACGATCGAGAAGTATCGCTCGCAAGTCTTCGGCGTCCCATTCACGCTCTTCGACCACTCGCTCAAGCTCGGCGCGTCCGTCGGCCCCAAACTCTGCCAACACTAATCGGCGACGCCATGGAGCGACGATGCGCTCTCGTGTGTCATCGGTAATTTTGTCCAGACGCAGTCGTGTCACCCGACGGGTGGCATTGTCCGATACATCGATGGGAGTCTGATGCCCACCGAGCACTTCAGCCAGTCTGCGCTCGAAATCGTCATGCACCGGCTGACTTGCGGCGAGCGCTTCTGACTGGTTTCTGGTCCTTAGTGACTGACGAAAGAGTGCCTTCCCTCCGAACAGCGCGTCCCATCTGGTCGGATGGCTGCGGACCGCCGTGGGCAGTCGGCGCTCATAGTAATACATCCCGTTGGCGCGCCTACGGATGTAGCGCACATGGTTCGCCATTTCATTGTCCTTGTCTCACAGCGTTGTCTCGCACTGCGAGACATAAAATCACTGTCTTTCCAGTAGGCTAGGGGATCAGTGCAGTCAAACACTCGTGGTGACGAACCCAGCAGGGCTCACCACCTCATTCTCTCTTTCGCATCGACCCAAGCCTCGCGATACGTGGCAACAACACCGGCGCAAGCGTAGCCTTCTCAGGGGAGTTCTAGAGAGTAAAGAGCCGGGGGTGTAAAGGCTTTGGCACCGCCCACAGTAAGCCTTCCCCTTGTTGCGCTGTGAAAACGTGATAGCGTCCGTTGCTCCGCAACAGGGGACATGCCGTGAGATTTTCCGCTTTCGCTTTAACCACCAGCCTGCTCGCCAGCGCCACCGCGCTTCAGGCTGAGACAATCATTTTGACGGCTGATGCGATGGTCGACGTCGAAAGTGGCCGATTGGTCGATGATCCGGTCGTCACCATCGTCGATGGAGAGATTACAGCAGTCTCCAGCGGACCGGCGACTGCCACAGGCGAAGTGGATCGGGTTATTGATCTTGATGGGATGACGATCCTGCCCGGTCTTATCGACATGCATGTTCATCTGACGGGCAAGGCGACGGATCAGGGCTATCGCCGCTTGAAGATCTCGCACGAGCGCGCAGCAATAACGGGCGTTTTGAACGCTAAGAAAACGCTGATGGCGGGCTTCACCACCGTGCGCAACGTCGGTGCACCAAGTTTCTCCGACGTCGCCTTGCGCGATGCCATTGCCGAGGGTGATATACCCGGCCCGCGGCTGTTCGTGTCGGGACCATCGATTGGGATTACGGGCGGGCATTGCTCTGACAACAATCTTCTCCCGGAAGAATATGGACTGGTCGGAGAAGGCGTTGCCGATGGCCCTTGGGCCGTACGCGCCAAGGTGCGCCGCAATATCAAATACGATGTCGACCTCATCAAGACTTGCTCGACGGGCGGTGTCCTGTCCAAAGGCACGAAGGTCGGCGCGCCGCAATACACTTTGGAAGAACTGACAGCTCTTGTGGAAGAAGCGCACAGTCATGGACGCAGAGTCGCGAGCCACGCGCATGGCACCGAGGGTATTCTCAATGCAATCAAGGCAGGTGCCGACACAATTGAGCACTCCAGCTTCATCGATGATGAAGGTATCCGTCTTGCCAAGGAGAAGGGCACGTTCCTCTCCATGGACATCTACAACACCGAATACATTCTCGGTGAGGGCGAGAAAGCGGGCATCTTGCAAGAAAGCCTCGACAAGGAACGCGTCGTGGGCGCGCGCCAACGAGACAGCTTTCGCAGGGCTCACAAAGCAGGCGTAAAGATGGTGTTTGGGAGCGATGCGGGTGTCTATCCGCATGGCGACAACGCCAACCAGCTGTCACGTATGGTGCGTTTCGGCATGACGCCGGCAGAAGCGTTGCGTGCCGCGACAGTGAACGCGGCGGATGCTCTTGGGCAGGAAGGGAATGTCGGCGTGATCGCACCTGGCGCGTCAGCTGACATAATTGCGGTTGCTGGCAATCCGCTGGCCGACATTTCGCTGCTAGAAAGCGTCGGCTTCGTAATGAAGGCAGGCGAAGTCTTTAAGGGCGATTTGAGCGAATAAGCTCCCGGTCCTGTGTGCTGGCTTTGCGATAGCAGGCGCATGTAAGAAAGCAGTGGTGCGTTCGCGCGTCACACCAATGCTGACAAAATTGCAACAATCCGCCTGTAGGCCCCGATCAATCCTGTCTGTTTAATGAACTGACCTTGACACAATGTTGCGGTGCAGCAAGGTTTCCGTCGCAATAGGAATAATAACTCCATCATACAGGGAAGATTATGAAACGGATTACGCACTCGGGCCACGCGCTCCTTCTCGCCGCTACCAGCATGGTGCCTTTCGCCGCGCACGCGCAGACTGCGCCTGACGAAGAGGCCGTTGAGGAAGAGCAGGCGATTGTTGTCACGGGTTCGCGGATTGCACGCGATCCGAACATTGGTTCTCCCGCGCCTATCCTGTCGCTCGGCGCAGAGGAACTCACCGAAACCGGTTCGTCCGACGTAGTCGATGCACTGCGGGATATTCCGGCGCTCTCGACTTCGACAACTTCCGAAGGCTCGATTGACGGCGTCTTCTCATTCGCGGTCGGTCAATCCACGCTGAACCTTCGCGGTCTTGGAGCTGGTCGGACACTCGTTTTGGTCAATGGTCGTCGCCATGTTTCCGGTGTTGCCGGCGCTCAGGTGGTCGATGTCAACTCGATCCCTACAGCTTTGATTGAGCGGGTGGAAACGCTGACTGGCGGCGCATCTTCGGTCTACGGCGCCGATGCTGTGACCGGTGTGGTGAACTTCATACTGCGCGATGATTTCGAAGGGCTGGAAGGAAACATCCAAGGCGGCATCGCATCGCGTGGTGACACGTGGCGGATCAACGGTGACCTTACCTGGGGCACGAACTTCGCCGATGGTCGTGGCAACTTCGTGGTTTCGGCAGAATATGCGCGCAGCGATGAGCTCTTGTTCGGCGACCGCTCCTTCTCCCGCAACAATGGCATTTTCGACGATCTTGCCAACCCGGCTCTGCGGTTCCAAACTGGTGAGCTGAGCGCGACCGACACACCCAACTTCATTGCCAATGGGTCCGTGATCGGCGGTTTGATCCCGACCGACGCAACCGGCTTTACGCCGACTGCGGCTGAGCAAGCTTTGATCGAGCGTTCGGTCAACGCACCGCGCCGCTTCATTGCGACTGATCCGCGCTTCTCGCTTTCATCGGCGGGTGGCATCGTTGCGCCGGGTGATATCGGCCTTAGCGATGGTCCTGACATCAACAACAATGGCATTGCCGACTGTCTTGAATCCGCAGTTGGTTTCAACTCGACCTTCAATCCAGGGGCATTTGGATTGGCTGGCGGTTGTGCTGTGATCAACCCGAATGGCAGCCTTTCGGTCTATCAGGACGGCGCGATCGCCGGTTTGTTCAACCAGTTTGGCGGCGATGGGATCCAGAACAATTTCAACGAGAACTCGTTGATTCCAGAAACCGAGCGGTGGTCGGTCAACGCCAATCTCTCGTTCGAGATTTCATCCGAGGCCGAACTGTTTTTTGAAGGAAAATACGTCTCGAATTCAGTACGAATTCCAGGCTCAGCCTAACACCTTCTACGACTTGCTGACGATCCGGGATGACAACCCGTTTATCACTCCAGAACTGGAGCAATTCGTCGCTCCGTTGTTCTTTGGAAACGGTACGGATGAAGGCCTGTATATCACTCGCGACCCCACCGATCTCGGACCAAACCGGGATCGCAACGAATTTGAGACCTGGCGTTTCGTTGCCGGTATTCGCGGCGATATCACCGATCATTTTGCATATGAGATCGCTGCAAACTACGGCACTTTCCAGCAGCGCACCTTCGATAACAACCGCGTGATCCTTGATCGCTTTTACGCAGCGATTGACGTGACGACCGATGTAAATGGTAACGCGATTTGCCGGTCAGATATCGATCCGACCGCACCTGCAACTACACCGTTTGGAATTCCAGCTGGCGATCCCGGCTTCTTCACCTTCAACCCTGGCGATGGTCAGTGCCGCCCGGCGAATATCCTCGGCGGTGTCGGTGCGATCAGCCAAGATGCGATCGACTTCATCACCGCTACGACAGTCAACGAATTCGAGCTTGAGCAGCTGGTTGTAAGTGCGATTTTCAACGGCGACACCGGGGCATTCTTTGAGCTGCCCGGCGGACCCATCGGGTTTGCGGGCGGTTTTGAATTCCGTGAAGAGGTCAGCCGATCAACATTCGATCCGCTTATCCTTGGCATCGTTCCGGTGACGACACCTGATGCCAATCAAGGAGACCTGCTTCGTGACCTTCCGAATTCGCAAAACTCCTTGGTGTTCGACCCTGCGTCGGTAATCAACAATGCAGGCGGCGAATTCTCGGTCTACGAATTGTTCGGAGAACTGCGTCTTCCAATTTTGTCGGGCGTTTCATTTGCTGAGACGCTCGAGTTGAGCGGTGCTGTTCGCTACGCAGATTATTCGACTGTCGGCGAAACCTTCACTTGGAATGTCAGCGGCCTGTACGCGCCTACAGAAGACATCCTGTTCCGCGCGACATATGCGGAGGCAGTGCGTGCACCGAACATCAACGAGCTGTTCAACCCGGCTCAGGGCGCGTTCTTCCGTCCTGATGATCCTTGCGACGCCGGCAACCTGGTAACGGCGGCTGACCCGGCGCTGCGGCAGGCGAACTGCACGGCCTTCTTCAATGCTATCGGGTTCGACCCGACCTTTGGTACGGGCACCTACAGCTATGTCGATCCGTTGACAGCGCGTTTCTCGGGATCGATCAGCGGCAACCCTGATTTGCAGGAAGAAACAGCGACAACCTGGACCGTCGGAACACAGATCACACCGCGCTTCTTGCCCGGTCTGGTCCTGAGCGTCGACTATTACAACATCGAGATCGAGGACGCGATCAACGCCGTTGCGTCGCAGGATATCGTTGACAATTGCGTAGACAGTGCAAGCATCGACAACCCGTTCTGCACGCTCTTTACGCGTAGTTCGTCAACCGGTGGCTTCACCTTCTTGCGTCAGAGTTCCCTGAACTTTGCCCGTCAGGAAACAGCTGGCGTGGAAGCAGCGTTGCAATACCGCTTCGATCTTGGCGACCACACATTCACGTTCAACAGTTCTGCAACATGGGTCGATAAGCTCAATAACTTCTTTGACCCAAGCGATCTCACACTGGTCGATCCAGAGCTGGGCGAATTGCAGCGTCCAGAGTGGGCCGGTACGTGCGTCGCTTAGCTGGGACTGGTCGCGTCTATCCGTGACATGGTCGACCACTTATCTCGACAGTCAAGGTCTTCGCGCGGTTGAGATCGAGACCGTCGGCAACACCGGCACGGATACATACACGCCTGAAAATGGACTCTCGAGCGATGCCTTCATCCACGACATCTCGTTCAACTACGATCTGAGCGAAGTGGTCGACGTCTATGGCGGGGTGAACAACATCTTTGATCGCAAACCGTTCGTGACCGAGCAGGCCTTCCCTGTCAGCCCGGTCGGCACCTTCCTCTTTATGGGTGTTCGTGCACGGTTCTGATACTCAGCGACATAGTCAGTGACAGAAAAGGGCGGGGCAGTTACCAAACTGCTCCGCCTTTTTTTGGGGCGCGCGAGGCAAGGGAACGATTAACAATGCGGCGTAAAATGATCCTATGCGCAACGGCGTGTTTGGCGCTGACCGGATGCGAAGCTCTAAGCGGGACTCTTGTCGGCGCTTGCGTTGTTCCCTCGTTCGAACAGGCGCAAGCGAATCTCGGTAATATAGAGGATTATTCGCTCGCTGAGCTGGCCGAAGCGATGGGAAAGGGCACTCTATCAAGCGAGGCCATCACCAAAGCCTATCTCGACCGGATCGCCGAATTGGATGATGCCGATGGCGGGCCGCAACTAAACGCCGTTCTCTCAATCATCCCGGATGCTCTGGATCAGGCGCGCGCGCGCGATCAGGAACGCTGCGATGGCAGCGAACTTGGCGCACTGCATGGCATTCCAATATTGGTGAAGGACAATATCGAAGTCGATGGACCCGTGCCGACCACCGCTGGCTCGACCGCGCTCAACGATAACGTCACAGATCGCGACGCGCCTCTCATCCAGCGGTTGGAAGACGCCGGCGCGATCATCATCGGCAAAACGAACCTTTCGCAATGGGCCAATTTCCGCTCGAACAATTCGACCAGCGGGTGGAGCGCCGTCGCCGGACTGGTCAAAAACCCCCACCGGCTCCCTTACAATTCCTGTGGCTCATCAAGCGGCAGCGGCGCTGCTATGGCGGCCAGCTTTGCCGCAGGCACCGTTGGAACCGAAACAGATGGGTCGATAATGTGCCCGTCTTCGATCAACGGCGTTGTGGGGCTAAAGCCGACCGTTGGCCTGGTCTCGCGCACGCATGTCATCCCGATCAGCCATACGCAGGATACTGCTGGGCCAATGACCCGAACCGTGCGCGATGCGGCGATGATGCTGAGCGCGATGGCGGGCAGCGATCCGGCGGACGCGGCTACGGCTGAGGCGGATGCGAACAAGGCGGACTACGCCGCGGCGCTCTCGACCGACGCACTCAAAGGTATGCGGATCGGCGTGATGCGCGATCAGGTCGGCAGCAATCCGGCCATTATCGAGCGCTTCAACGCGGCGCTTAAAGTGATGAAAGAACAGGGCGCAGAATTGGTCGAGATCGAGGATCGCGGGATCAGCGAGGCCGACCAAGAGGCTTTAGGCGAGGCCGAGTTCCTGATCCTGCTTGCCGAATTCAAGGCTGATCTCAATGCCTATCTGGCCACCACACCTGATACGGTGAGAACCCGCACGCTCGCAGATCTCATCGCTTACAATGAGGCGAACAAAGAGGTTGAAATGCCGCATTTTGGGCAAGAGCTGTTTATCCAGGCTCAGGCGCAGAAGGACCTGACAGATCCGGCCTATCTCGAGGCGCTGAAGACCACGAAGCGGATTGCGGGCGAGCAAGGGATCGACCGCCTCCTGCGCGAGAACGATGTGCAAGTGCTGGTTTCACCAACGCTTGGCCCAGCCTGGCTCTCAACCTTGGGGGATGGCGATACGTTCGAGGGACCGAGCGCGAGCTGGCTGCCCGCAACCTCGGGCTATCCGCATCTGACCGTTCCGATGGGAGCAATCGATGATCGGCCAGTTGGTATCAGTTTCTACGCGGGCAAATGGTCAGAGAGTCTGCTGCTGTCAGCGGGCTATGCTTACGAGCAAGCCTCCAATATGCGAGTGACGCCCAAGTTTCTCGCTGAGTAGGCCAATCAGTCCGCTTTGCTGTCCAGCCAGCGGGCGAGCTTTACTCCTCCCGTGATCAGAAACGGCACGAGGACGATTGAAAGCACGACCTTCGCGATGACTTGTCCGATCAACAGGTCGGTAATGTCAAACTGGCCGTAGAATGCGGCGGTGACGAAGATGACCGAATCCAGCGCTTGACTTAGTGCGGAGGCAATCGCGCCTCTAACCATCAGCGACAAGCTGCCGCCTTCGCCTTCGCCGCGCAGCTTCGAGAATATCCAGACGTTCAGCAGCAGCGAGACGATATAGGCGAGCGGCCCTGCCAGCATAATGCGCGGGGTCTGGCCTAAGACAGTCTCAAACGCAGCCAAGTCAGCGGCGCGAAACTCCAGCATCTCCGGCGAGGCGGGCAATCGCAATACGAACGCGATCAGCGCTGCCGAAATCGCCAAAGGCACAAACCCCCACCATACGATCCGCTTGGCACGGTCTTCGCCATAGAGCTGAGCAATCGTGCTGGAGATCACCACCAGGATCAAGAACGCGAAAATGCCCGCTTCTACCGCAAGATCGGTGGGCCAAAGCTGCACCTGCTTGAAGGCGAGGAAACCGGCGAGCACCGTCATGCCGCCATAGAGAAGCGTGAAAACGAACAGGCCGCGCGGCATGTTGATTGCGGAGCGTTGAGAGGCTGTGCTCGCGGCGGCGGGAGTTGCGGTATCGGCTGTGTCACTCATGTGCGCATGACTATGGCGCTCGCTCAGAAAAGGGAAGCCGCGTGCAATCTCGCCTGTGGGTTGCTGTGCGAGAGAAACGCATCAGGGTTTGACTGTTGGCTCGCTTGCGGCAAGGTGCGCGCGAAATGGCGCGCTGAGATCGCGCCCCAAGCCAACGCGCAACAGGGGGAGCTCGCGCCCAAGATGCCGCCATTTGTTTATAGCCTCGCCGGGATCGCTGCGATCCTCGCCATCGCATTCCTGCTGTCCAACGGCAAAAAACGGATCAACTTCCGCGTGGTCGGCGCGGCATTCGCGCTGCAGGCCTTGATGGCAGTGCTGGTGCTGCGGACGGACTTTGGCGTCAGAGTGATCCAGTTCCTGTCCGACGGCGTGATCGCGCTGCTGAGCTATTCGGTTCAGGGCATTGAAACTCTCTTCGGTCCGATGGATAGCAATCCGTTCGCCAATACATTCCTGATTGCAGCATTGCCGGTGATTGTCTTCTTCGCTGCATTGGTTTCGATACTCTACTATCTCGGGGTGATGCAGCGGCTGGTGCGATGGCTGGGCGGTGCGATTGGCTGGATCACAGGGATCAGCAAGGTTGAGGCGCTGGGAAGTGCGGCGAACATCTTCGTTGGGCAATCTGAGAGCCCGCTGGTCGTGCGACCCTATCTTGAAGCGCTGCCTCCGTCGCGCCTGTTCACACTGATGTGTGTTGGCATGGCGGGCGTGGCAGGGACGATCCTCGCGGCTTACGCAGCATTTCTGGGCGATGATGCGGTGCCGTATCTGTTGGCGGCGGCCTTTATGTCCGCACCTGGAGGTATTCTGATGGCGAAGATCATCATGCCCGACGATCCGGAAGAGGCGGCTGCGCACGACGCAGCATTGGCAGACGTTAGCGTGTCCGAGACGTTTGAGGACGGACACAACCCTGCCAATATCATCGAGGCGGCTCGCGCAAGGCACGCAAACCGGCGTAAAGCTCGCTGTCGCGGTGGGCGCTATGGTGATGGTGTTTGTTGCGCTGGTGGCTCTCGCAAACGGCCTGCTCGGCGGGATCGGTGGATGGTTTGGCTATCCCGACATCTCATTCCAGCAGATCCTCGGCTATGTCTTTGCGCCTGTCATGTTCCTGATCGGCATTCCCGACTGGCAGCAGGCGCAAGTCGCTGGCGGATTGTTCGGCACCAAGATTGTGCTCAACGAATTCGTCGCATTTATTGAGCTCGGATCTATCGAGGCGCTGACCGAGCGCAGTCGCGCAATCGTCACCTTTGCGCTGTGCGGTTTTGCCAATTTCTCCTCAATCGCAATCCAGATGGCGGTGACAGGCGGGCTTGCCCCCAACCAGCGCCCGGTGATCGCGCGTCTGGGATTGAAGGCGCTCGCCGCGGGCAGCCTCGCAAATTTGATGAGCGCCGCGCTCGCGGGACTGTTACTGCCGGTCTGAATCTGTTGGCAGGATGCGCCCGCGCGTATTAGATAGCTCTCATGACTGACGCTTCGACCACCGCCGAACCCGACATTGCCTCTGTTTCGCTGGATCAACCGCTGGCGAATATTTCCGACGAGCTGGGCCGCAGCTTTGCCGAATATGGCTTTGCTGTCGTGCGCGATCACGGCATCCCGCAGGAGTTGATCGAGCGCGCAGAGGAGCTGTCAAAAGCCTTTTTCGCGCTGCCCGACGAGGTCAAAAAGAGCTATAAAATCGAAGGCGGCGGCGGCGCGCGCGGATACACGCCGTTCGGAACAGAAAAGGCGAAAGACGCCGACATTTTCGACCTCAAAGAGTTCTGGCATGTCGGTCGCGGACTGCCGAGCGACCACCCGCTAAGCGAGTTTATGGCGCCCAACATCTGGCCGAAGGAAGTGGTAGGCTTCGAAGAGACGTTTGAGGCGCTTTATGCCGCTTTTGAAGAGGCGGGCGGGCGCGTTTTGGAAGCGATCGCGCTGCATCTCGAATTACCACAGGACTTCTTCGCCAAAACGGTCGAGGATGGCAATTCGGTGATGCGCCTGCTCCATTATCCGCCGCTTGGTCCAGATGCGCCCGAGGGCGCGATCCGCGCAGCTGCCCATGGCGATATCAACACGATTACTTTGCTGCTCGGCGCGGAAGAAGCGGGGCTTGAGCTGCTGACGCAGGCGGGCGAGTGGAAAGCGATTGACGTCCCCGAAGGCGCGCTGGTCATCAATGTCGGGGACATGCTCGAGCGGCTGACCAATGGAAAGCTGCGTTCGACCACGCACCGTGTGGTCAACCCGCGCGGACCTGCCGCGCTGCGTTCGCGCTATTCGATGCCGTTTTTCTTGCACTTCCGGCCTGACTACTTGATCGAACCGCTCGCAAGCTGCGTGGATGCAGATAGCGAATCGAGTCCGCCAGAGCCGATTTCAGCGCATGATTTCCTGATGCAGCGGCTTCGCGAGATTAATCTCGCCTGATCTGTGCCTTGGCGCGGTGGTGCCCTCTGGAAAACTCCAAAAAGAACATTCATGTTGCGACGCAGCAACACCTGCGCTGAGTCCCGCAGAAAACCGCGGTTCTTGGCAATGTTTTGGCGCATCTGGGCAAACGTCGTCATCTTATCGCCACAAAGTTTCATGCGTTCGTCACAAATGAGACTTCTTGGGGAAAGGCAACACGCCTAATGGGGCGTGCAGGAACACGCGAATCCTCTCTTTTTAGGTCATCAGGGGCTTATTCAATGAAACTCAAATATCTCCTCGCAGCGAGTGTCGTGTCACTCTCCGCTGCTGCAACCGTCGCGACCCCAGTGGCCGCACAAAGCATCACTTCAGGCATCGAAGGTGAAGTCGTTGATACCAGCGGCAATGCGCTGCCGGGTGCAACCGTCACAATCACCGACACGCGCACCGGCGCCGTTCGTGACGTAACCGCAACAGATGGCGACTTCCGCATCGGTTCGCTGCCTCCTGGCGGCCCATACACCGTCACCGCAACCGCTCCTGGCTACGAAGGCCAGACGGTTGAAGATGTGTTCGTCAACATTTCGGGCAACACCGGCTTCCGCTTCACGCTCGCAGCATCGACTGCGGGTTCGGACAATGTGATCATCGTGACCGGCGCACGTGCCGGCGTGACGCAGCTCGCTGTTGGTCCAGGCACGGCGTTCGATTCGCAAACACTGGAAAACTTCCCATCGATCACCCGCGACGTTCGCGATATAATTCGCATCGACCCGCGTGTCAGCCTTGAGCAGAGCAACGATGTTGATCGTATCTCCTGCCTTGGCGGTAACGACCGCGGCAACACCTTCACGGTTGACGGCATCATCCAGTCGGACGTGTTCGGCCTGAACGGCACGCCGTTTGCAGCGCGTAACTCACTGCCGTTGCCATTCGACGTGGTAGAGCAAACCTCGGTCGAATTCGCTCCGTTCGATGTTGAGTATTCGGACTTCACCGGCTGTCTCGTCAACGTGGTGACCAAAGCCGGTTCGAACGAATTCAGCGGCTCTGCATTCTATACCTATTTCGACGAGGGCCTTCAGGCTGACAGCGTGACTTTCGCCGATGGTGAAGTGCAAGACGTCAACGCTGGCCGCGAAGAGCGCTGGGGTGCGACCCTTTCCGGTCCAATCATTCCCGATCGCCTGTTCTTCTCGCTCGGATATGAAGAAGTGAAGATCGCCGACGGCTATAACGATGGGCCGATCGGTTCGGGTGCTGCCAACGAAGTTCCTTTCGCAACGCAAGCGCAGTTCGATGAATTCGCTCGCATCGCCCGTGACGTTTACGGCCAGGATGTGGGCGGACTGCCGACCACGCTTCCAGAAGGAAACGTGCGTTACTTCGGTCGTCTCGACGCGATCATCAACGAAAACCACCGTCTTGAGGCGACCTACCAGCGTCTCGAAGAAACCAACGTCGAATTTGACGGCGGCGGCAACACCTTGACCGGCATTAATTCGTTCGAAGACGAAGGTACGGTTTCGGACTATTACTCTGTCCGTCTCTACTCCGACTGGAGCGACAAGATTTCGACCGAAATCCGGTTGAGCCGCGCAGACGTAGCCGATGTTCAGGGTCCGGTTGGTTTCAACGAAGCACAAACCGATGACCCAACAGTTCGTCTTGTTGTTGGTCTTCCGAACGCGACAAACCCTGATGTAATCGCTGCCGTCGGTGCAGACGAAGCTGACAATGGCGGTTTCGCAACTGGCCCGGGTATCTTCCGTTCAGCCAACGCGCTCAACACCCGTATCGATCAGGCACGCTTTGTTTTGAACTACGACGCGGGCGATCACTTCTTTAAGTTTGGCGCGGAAGTGAACGATCTGGAAGTGTTCAACCTGTTTGCGATCAACGCGACCGGCACCTTGTTCTTCAATGGTCTTGAGGATTTCGAAGCTGGCTTGCTTGCACTTGGCACTGGCGGCGATTTCGACGGGCCAGATGAAGTTGTTGAAGACGGTGCAGGAGGCGGCACGATCCGCACAGGTATCGACGGCGACATCAACAACGCTGCAGCTGAATTTGGCCGCACAGTCTATTCCGTGTTCGCTCAGGATGAATGGCAGGCGACTGACCAGTTGAGCGTGACTGCGGGTGTTCGTGTCCAGCTCTATGACGGTGACGCACCGCGCGCCAACCCAGGGTTCCAGCAGCGTTTTGGTTTCAGCAACCGCGTATCGTTCGGTTCTATCGAGCCAGTTGTGCTGCCGCGGATTTCGGCAACCTACAACTTCGACAACGAAGGCTTCTTTTCTAACAGCAGCCTGACCGGCGGCGTCGGCATCTTTGCTGGTGGTGACCCGGTCGTGTTCTTCTCGAACGCGTTCTCGAACGACGGCTTCGCTTCGGTAAACGGCAACACCGGCGACTGCGACGCAGCCGACCTGACGACCGATGCCGGCACCGGCCAGATTTCAGTCGTTTCCGGCGGAACCTTCACCGGCTTCCCGCAGTGTGCGATTGATGCTGGTGCTGCGGGTGCTGCCGCTGGCGGCGGTGAAGTCCAGAACATCGATCCGGACTTCGACATCCCAACCGCGATGCGTGCAAACATCGGTTTTGCCACCGAGTTGGGAACCGAGACCGGTTTCTTCTCGAACTGGAACCTCAACGTCGATTACATCTACACCCGTTTCAATGACACTCTGGCGATCCGCGACCTTCTGCAGGTTGTCGATCCATCGGAAGGTCTCAACGGCTTTACCGTCGATGGCCGTCCGATCATCCGTGCGATCGATCCGCTAGTGGCGGGTTGTAATGCGACGTTTGATCGTGATGCCGGAACATTTGTTGGCGTAACAGACCCTTGCTTCTCGACCGGTCTTGATGAGTTCCTGCAACTCACCAACGGTCCAAGCTTCGACAGCCACAACCTGTCGTTCATCCTGACCAAGCGTTTCAGCGAAGGCATCTTCACTGAAAACGGCAGCGTGAACATCAACCTCGGCTATGCGTTCAACGACAGTGAGCAAACCATCAACTCGCGTTCGGCAACCGCCGGTTCGCAGTTTGACGGAACCGCCGTGTTTGATCCGCAAAACCCGGCGGTCTCGCAGTCTGGCTTTGAAACGCGTCACAACATCACTCTGTCGATGTTCTTCCGCGAAGAATTCTTCGAAGGGTATGACACGGGTCTGGGCATCTTCTTCCGTGCTTCGGAAGGCCGCCCTTACAGCTTGACCTTCGACGACGGTTTCCCGGACTTCCGCGACAGCGGTTCGGCTGAAGAAAACATCCTTGCTTACATCCCGACCGGGATCGACGATCCGAACCTGTCACCATTGAGCGACTTTGGTGACGTTGCGCTGTTCCTTGATGCCATCAACGGCGGCGACAGCATCGTCAGCAACCTGAACTGCGAGTTCACGCCAGGTCAAACGATCCGTCGTAACACCTGCCGTAACCCATGGTTCTTCGATCTCGACTTCCGTCTGACCCAGGAACTGCCGTTCATCGGCAGTCTGACCGGGATCAAGGAAGACCGTATCGAGATTTTCGCTGACTTTTCGAACTTCCTGAACCTGCTCGACAGCGACTGGAATGTTCGTCGTTCGCTGGGTGACTTCGACGGCCGTGTTGCTCTCCTGACCGGTGAGTACGACGATCAAGGTCGCTATGTCCTCGAAGACTTCCGTGCTTTCGAAGGTGAAGCGTTCACTTCGATCAACAGCAGCATCTGGCGCATTCAGGTTGGTGCGCGTTACGAATTCTAATTCGTAGCTACACTATCAGCCAAACAAGCGGCGGGGCCTTAGCGGGCTCCGCCGTTTTGTTTTCTAGCAAGCTGTGTGGCACAACTTCGTCAGGCGCGTGGCGCATGAATGGGGGCTGCTGGGCGCTATATTCTGGCAGTACCGCTCTTTTTCCAACCCGCACCGCGTTCATTCGCCAGTTCGAGCAACTCTTCGCCCATTCGCTTCAGACTTAGCTGGTCAACGCCGTCGCGCAGACCGCGCTCGAGCTCGCTTGCCTTATCGCCCAGATCTTCTTCGCCAAAGATTCCGGTACGTCCCTGCAAGTTTGTGAAGCTGTCGCATCAGCCTTTTTCCGAGCTCGCCTTCGATAATGCCCATTGCGATTCCTTCGCGCAGGGTTTCGAGGGCTTCCTCGCGGCGTTCTTCCCAACGCTTGATCAAAGCGGGCGAATGCATCGCCCGAGGCTGCTGTTCTCCGTTCACCGGGAAATCGATGACCCGGCGAGATGGCGAGGCGGACCCGTCGTCCTTACTGGAACCACTGTCGCCCTGGTGATGAGCAGTGCCCCGTTTATGCTGCTTGCGCATCGCGTCTTGCACACGCGCGTCAATCTCATCGCCTTCGCGGACTGTTGCAGCTTCCTCCGAAGCAGAACCTGAGCCCTGATCTGCCGTGCTCTTCGGACTTCTGCCGGTGTGATCTTCGATGATGCGGGTTGGAAGCCAACGTTGCAGCGCGCGGGCTAGGTGGGCGAACTCCAGCGGCTTGGCGAGATGGCCTTGCATCCCGGCTTTGCGCGCAGCGATGATATCTTCCGGGAAAGCATTCGCGGTCAACGCGACAATAGGCAGTTGGTTGCTGCATATCCCTTCGCCGCGAATGGCCCGGGTGGCCTCATAGCCATCGCAGCCCGGCATCTGAACGTCCATCAACACCAAGTCATAGGGGTCGCCGCGCAAGAAGGCGTCGAGCACCATCGCGATGGCTTCATTTCCGTCATGCGCAATGTAGACATCCTGGCCGCAGCGTTCGAGCATTTCGGTAGCCAGAATGCGGTTCACATCGTGATCTTCCGCCAGCAATATGCGCGATCCGTTGGGCAAACGGGCATTCGCCGCGCCGACCAATTTGGCGGCGTCAGGGGTTGCGTCGTCGCCGTAGACAGGGAGCAACGGCTCGAGCGTTGGATCGCTGACCGGCGTGGCATCTTGGGTCTGGGGCTTTGCCTTTGTGAAAGGCAGGGTCAATCGGAAGCAGGAACCCACCCCGACTTCGCTTTCCACCTCGAGGTATCCACCCAACATTTCGGCGAGTTGCCGGCTGATCGAGAGTCCAAGGCCTGTTCCACCGAACCGGCGGGCAGTGTCGCTTTCGCCTTGAGTGAACGGGTCGAAAATTCGCTTGGCTCGTTTTTGACTGATGCCAATGCCGGTGTCGATGACCTCGACGACGATCTCTTGCGCGAAAATTCGGCACGAAACGGTAATGCCGCCTCGTTCGGTGAATTTCACCGCATTGCCGACCAGGTTGAGAACAATCTGCCGGACCCGCAGGCCGTCTGTCATGACCCAAGGTTGATCGGCTTGGTTTTCGTAGACCAGCTTCAGCCCTTTTTGTTCTGCAGTGGAGCGGTGCAGGGCGGTGCATTCGTCAATCGTCGCATCCAGATCGACCGGGTGCCGATCTATCGATATTTGTCCTGCTTCGATCTTCGACAGGTCGAGAGTGTCGTTAAGCAACATCATCATTGATCGGCCCGATTGCACGATCAACTCGACATTTTTTCGCTGGGTTTCGTCCAATTCTGTTTGCAGCATCAATTCGGCGAAGCCCAAGACGCCGTTCATCGGTGTTCGGATCTCATGGCTCATATTGGCGAGAAATTCCGACTTTGCTCGGGCTGCGTGCTCTGCCTTGCGTCTTGCTCTGGTCAAAAGAAGTTCCAGCTCGACTCGCTCGGTTACGTCGCGCAGTGAAACGACAATGCCCTGGCGGTTTCCCGTTTCAGGATGTCTAGCGATGGCGCAGTCGGCTTCCAGAAAAACCGGCGTGCCATGTTGGCTGTCATTGAAACGGCGGAAAGTGAACCGTTCTTTTTCACTGACTCCAGCTAGCAATCGGGTTTCGGCCCGCGCGATTCGATCTTGCGCATCCTTGTGCATTCTGTCCGATGCGCGTTTCCCCAAGAATATCTCGCTTGGCTCTCCCATTACTTCGATCACGGACGGGGAGACATAGGTGCACTTCCCGGTCAGGTCATAGTACATGAGCGTGTCGGTTGTGTTCTCGGTCAGCAACCGCAACTCTCTGCTACGCGCCGCCAGCTCCTGCGTCATCTGGTCGCGGTAGTGCAAGATTGCGGCAATAGGCAGGCCGGTGAGGAAATTGGCCGCGATGAAAGCCAGCGCGACCTGCATCTGCTCTTGTGCAGAAACATCGACCATGGCGATCGGCCCATACCCCATAAGCGTCATCACCATGGCCAAAATGGCAACCGCGAGCGTGAAGATCGCTGTTCCAGCGCTGCCCAAACGGAAGGCGCAAAGCAAAGTCAGCGGCGGCACAAGGAAGAGCAAGGGATAGCTCTGCTGGTTGAAGACCAAAAACGTGCTGCCGAGACCGACAGCCAATACCCACGAATGCTGGATTATGATTGCCTTCGAGAAACGTGGCTTTTGCTGGGCTACGTCCGAAACGAGCAGCATTGCCGGGGCGATCAACACCATGCTGAGCGCATGTGTGATCATCCATCCAGCCATCGTGCTGAGCATGTCTGCACCAGCAATCGCCATCGCAATCGCCGCGATCGCTGCCGACACGCCGGGCGCAACCAAACCCGCAACCCAGACAAAGCGGGCGAGATGCTCGATATCGTGCATGTCGGGGCGCGGCCCGCATGACCGCCTTATGAGCGAAACAACAAGTGCAACTTCAACGAGATTGGCGAAGCCAAAAGCCATCGCAATCGGGAGCGCGAAACCGGCGATGAGGTTGGCTGCGGCAATACCCGCCCACATTCCGGTCAGGAACGGAACCTCGTTTTTGAAGCTCATTCGAAGCAGGACCACAGCAGCGACCGCCGCTGGCAGCCAGATCGTGGCGAGTGTCTCTCCGAAACGGCTAACCTCAATGCTGAGTTTGGCCAGCAAGAAGCTGCCAGTAACGGCGCCCAGACAGGCGATCCAACTGCGCGAATCGATCCGGTCGAGGGCGAGAAGTGCCCATCTTGTGGGCGGATTAGGGGGCATTGATTGTTGGACGAGGCGCTCCATCGCTAACCCCCTCAAATGGTCTATAGAGCATTCAGAAGGGTGTCTGACGAGATGCGGATGACTACGCATGAGGGGAGAAACGCAGGTGGCTAAAGGAGGCTACACAAGGCAGAGAAAACGACCCAGCGTTCCTTTGCTAATCGGCATTGTGTTGTTGCACATTGCCGCATTGTACGGGTTGGCGCGTGCTTTCGCTCCTGACCTGACGGCTTCGGTAGAGCGCAGCGTGATCTCGAGCTTTACGGTAACGGTCACAAGCCCGCCCGAGCCACCGCCGCCGGAAAACCAGCCCGAACCTGACGAGGGGTCGCAGGGCGAGCCCGGCAAAGAGGCAGTGCCCAAACCTGTTACGGCACAGCCGCCGCCCAAACCTCTGGCAAAACCCTCGCCTGCGCCGCGCGCATCGTCCACCGGAACGGCCAACAATTCCGGGGCACGCGAGGCCGGCGATGGCACGGGCGCCGCGGGCAGCGGGCTTGGCACTGGTAGCGGCAATCGCGGCAGCGGGCAGGGCGGCATTGCGGTCAGCAAACCCAGCGTGCGTTCGGGTGAACTCAACACCGCGAGCGACTTTCCTGTGCCTGAAGGAGGGCGCCGCTCCCGGTTCGGCAAATCGGTCACCGTCGTATTCACTGTGACCACCGATGGCAGGGCGAGAAATTGTTCTGTCGCTAGGTCTGACGTCGATGCACAGACGACCGGCCTTGTCTGCGGTCTTGTAGCGCAGAAAATCCGATTCAACCCGGCGCGCGATGCCAATGGCAATCCGGTTGAGGCGCGCTACGGCTATCGGGTGGATTTCAGGGGTCGGTGATCGACTTTTTGTCTAGAAATCAATGAGCGTGGCAGGGTTAGCCTGTTTTAACCCCTTGTCTGCTATGCCGGTGCAATCATGAGCGCGATCCGCACCATCCATCCTGTGATCCTCTGCGGCGGCAGCGGCACGCGGCTGTGGCCCGTGAGCCGCAAGGCGCGTCCGAAGCCGTTCTTACCGCTGATTGGTGATCAGACGCTGTTCCAGCAAGCGGTTGGCCGGGTCAGCGAGCCTGCGCAATTCGCTGCGCCCATTGTAGTCGCCGGTGCGGATCACGCCGAATGGATTGCTGCCCAATTGCCCAAAGATAGCGACGCGTCGCTCATCATTGAACCGGTCGCGCGCAACACCGCACCCGCAATCGCTCTGGCCGCCGCCCGGCTAGATCCGCAAGCCATCATGCTGGTGTGTCCAAGCGATCACTACATCGCCGATCAAGCCGCTTTTCGCGCCGCTGCGGCGTCGGCTGCCGAACTTGCGGCACAGGATTACCTGGTGTCTTTTGGCATCACCGCTGACCGACCTGAGACCGGCTATGGCTATATCAAGCGCGGCGAACCCTTGGGTGACGGCTTCGCTGTCGATGCATTCGTTGAGAAGCCCGATAAAGAGCGCGCCCAAACCTATCTGGAAAGCGGGCAATACAGCTGGAATGGCGGTATCTTTTCGTTTCGGGCGGGAGCGTTTTTGGCAGAACTGACGGCGCATCGTCCGGACATGGCTGCGCAGGTATCCGAGGCGATCGAGAATGGCCACGTTGAAGGAGTGTCTTTCCATCCCGATCCTGCCGCATTTGAGGCGATCAGCGGGGAATCGGTCGATTATGCGCTGATGGAAAACACAGACCGAGCGGCGATGGTCCCTGCCAATATGGGCTGGTCCGATATCGGCAATTGGGCCGCTCTGCAGGATGCTTTAACACCGGACACCAATGGCAATGTCGCCGCATCAAACAGCGATCTGGTCGATTGTGCCAATGTTCTCACCATCAGTGATGGCCCACGCATTTCCGCTATCGGCCTCAGCGATGTCTGCATAATCGTCAATGGCGATGAGGTGCTCGTCACGACGCGTGAAGGTGCGCAATTGGTGGGTAAATTACCGGGGGCAGGCGAGCAATGAACGCGCCGCATTCCCGATCTTTTGCTGAAGACCGCTCGGGCCATTTCGCCCGCAAGCTGCATACGCGAGAAGTCGAGAAGGTCTGGGGTCGCGACGTTCTGCCGTCTCCTTTCGAAGCGGCTGGCAACGCTCGCATCGGCGAAATCTGGTTCGAACCGCCGGCTGAGCTCAATTCGCTGCTGGTAAAGTACCTTTTCACCAGCGAGAAACTCTCGGTGCAAGTGCATCCCAGTTCCTCACAGGCGCGCGCGGGCGAGGCGGGCAAGGAAGAATGCTGGCTGGTGCTCGATGCCCAACCGGGCGCAAAGCTGGCGATCGGATTCGACAATCCGATCACACCTGATGCAATGGCCGAAGCAGCGCGCGACGGCACGATCGAAGACTTGCTCACATGGCACGAAGCGCAAGCGGGCGACGTGTTCTACCTGCCGGCGGGGACGGTCCATGCAATTGGGCCGGGCCTATCCTTGGTCGAAGTCCAGCAGAACAGCGACACTACGTTTCGTCTTTATGACTATGGTCGCCCGCGAAAGCTGCATCTCGATCGCGCCATCGCAGTGGCTGATGGCTCATCCTATCCGTCGCGGCTGCGCAGCAATGTCAATCAGCGCGGGCAGACTTTGATCGATGCGCCGTGCTTCCGCATAGATCGCATCGAGGGCGCGCCGGATGCGTCGACTGTCGCCAGCTTTGCTGAACCGATGCTCGCGCTCCCGTTAGAGGGGAACCTCAGATTCGAGGGCCCCGGACGCTCTGTCTACGTGGCGGCTGGAGAGTGCGTGTTTGCAAGCGATATTGAAGCGCTGAATTTCACTGACGCGCAAGTGACTTTGCTGGTCAAGCCGCAATAGCAGATCCTTACTCGCCCACGCCCAAAATGCTGCTGATCTCGCTGCGGCCATACGGTTTGCGCAGCAATGCCCGCGCACCGATCTCGTCAAGCTGGTTCTCCATGTCGCCATATCCTGTGGCCAAGACAAAAGGCACGCCAGCTTCGCTCAGTGCGCTCGCGACCGGCACACTCGATTCCGCCCCAAGGTTGAAATCGAGGATGGCGAAATCGGGCTGGTCCGTCTTTATCGCTTCCAATGCCCCGGCGACGCTGCTGGCGACGCTCACCTTGTGAACGCCCAGCCGCTTTAAGCTGTCTTCGGTGTCGAGCGCGATGATCATACTGTCTTCGACCACCAGCACATGTTCGGGGAGCTGCTCTGTTTGTGCGGCTAGTTCTGCGGAATCTTCATCGCTCGACGGTTTACGCGTTCCGTCAAGCTCGTCAGGATCTGCGATATACCGCGCAGGAATCATGAAGTTCGCTTCCAGGCCTGCCAACTTGAACTCTAGTTCTGCCTCTCCCTTGAGCTCGTGCGGGATTGAGCGCTCAATGATTGTCGAGCCGAAACCGCGCCTTTTCGGTGGCATAACCGGAGGGCCGCCGCGCTCCTTCCATTTGATTTCCAGGTTGCCATCCGGCGTGCGCTCGACATTGATCTCCAGCGAGCCATGACCGTCACACAGGCTTCCATACTTTGCCGAGTTGGTTACGAGCTCGTGCACTACCAAGGCCATCACCGTGTACGCCTCTGGCCGGATCAGCACTTCGATTCCGTTGAGCGACATGCGCTGCTTCTTCTCGTGCAGGTAGGCTTCGAGTTCGGTTTCGAAGAGAGCGGACAAAGGTGCTGGCGCCCAGTTTTCTCGCGTGATGTTGTCATGCGCGCAGGCAAGCGCGCTGATCCGTCCTCCGATGATTTTGCTAAAGTCGACCACATCAGTGGCATCGTGCTGCGACTGGTTCACCAGACCGCGGATCAGATTAAGGATGTTGCGAACGCGGTGGTTCAATTCCGCGATCAGCAATTCCTGCTGCTCCTGGGCCCTGCTGCGCTCGCGCGCGACCTCATCGGTCATACGCAACACCACCTCTAGCAGGGTGATCCGCAGATTCTCGGCAATCTGCTGTTCTTCAGCGCTCCAATCCGTGCTGCGTCCTTGCACCGTTTCACGCCATGCATCAAAGCTGCCGCGCGGGGTAAGCCTTTCACCTTCTTGCGCCTTGGCTGCGTTGGGGTCTCCCGCCCAAGTCACTGTTTGGGTTAACGGCTTGCGCCAGAGCACCAGAAAATCGCGTTGGCTACGCGAGATCGGCAAGATCATGGCGCCGGCGACTTTATCAGCGAAGGCTTGAGCGCCTGGAACATGATCCGCCAGCATGTGGGTCGCGATGATCGTGCTGACAGGCGCGCTGTTGAGCGCCGGTAAGATCGCCTTGAATTCCTCCTCGCTCGGTGCTGTGCCGCGTGAACGATACGTCCCGTCGATCCATACCGAGGACCCTTCATGGGGAATGACATCGGCCAACATTTGATCAAGCAAAGGTAGGCTGTTGCTCAGCGATGTCCCTCCAGCCAGCCTCACCATGAGCTGGTCATGCAAGGCCCGGCCCCGCTCGCGCACGTGCTCCGACTGCTCGATCAGTAAGCGGTTGAGCATGAGCGAAAACATGAGCGAGAAGGTCTCGGCCACAGTGCGCAAGGAATAGGGCGGCAGCTTGGGCGAATAGTGATGACACGATATCATGCCCCAAAGCCGATCTTGCACCACGATTGCGATCGCCAGTGACGCGTGCACGCCCATATTGCGCATATATTCGAGGTGCATTTGCGAATGGGCTCGAAGTCCGCTCATCGAGAGGTCGAGCGGCTTTCCATCCATTCCGTGCGCCGGCTCCACAGGCACTGGTTCGGCGCCCATATCGCTGATGACGCGCACCTTGTTACGCCGGAAGAGCTCGCGCGCCTGCTGCGGGATGTCTGCCTGCGGGTAGCGAAGACCAAGATAAGGCTCCAGATCCTCGCGGCGGTCCTCGGCAATCACCTCGCCGCTTTGATCGGGGTGAAAGCGATAGACCATCGCACGATCGTAACCCAGCAATTGCCGCGCGATCACGGCAGCCTGTGCGCTCATCGTTTCGAGGTCCTTATGACCTTCAAGCCGCGAGAGCGCCGGCCCGATCATTGAAAGATGGTTCGAATAATCTTTCTCCGCATGTGGCTCAAACTCGATGATGATTGAGCCGCCAATGGTATGCACCGCCACATCGAACAGATCACCACCCTGTGTCAGGCGCAGACCGAAGAGGCGCTCCACCTGGTCGATCTGCACCATTCTTTCGAGCGCCTCGCGCAGAGTCTCCAAAGCATGGGGCTGCAGGTAGGCTGAGATTTCCTGACCGATTTCCGGATTGTTATCGAGACCGAGCAGTTCGGCGCAATTGAGCGAACGATGCGAAACAAACCAATCCGCATTGATCGCGATCAATCCGCCAAAAGGCTGGACCGCCGCGATGTTGTGAATTTTCTCGCGGTCGCACTCGGTCATTTCGGGCTTGGCTGGTGAAAGACTCATGCTCGTATTCTCTTGATGGCGCGCAGCGGCTTGTCGTCAGGCCTATCGATTGGCTCGCTGAGATGATGGTGTTGATTTGTGAGCGGCGCATCGACGATCGGGATATCAGCCGCGTTGTCATCGCCGGCAATGGCCAGGAAGTGGTCGAAAGTGGCACGCGCAGCCTGAGCGACGACTTTGAGTGTTTCGTCATCGACGGGTTTTTCGATCAGCGGTCGCAACCGGTTCCAGAACACGACCATTTCCGGATCGCCGAGAAAGGAATGCGGCCACTCCGCAAAGCCTTTTCGCCTGAGGTCGTGCAGGATTGCGCGATTGCCTAGGGACGATCCGGCAAGAACCCACCCGATGCCGAGCACCGCCATGTCTATTGGCGAGCCGGCATCCATGCCGAATGCGAAGTTTGGAATGTCAGCGGGAAGGTGCCTGCCGAGCTGCTCGAGGTCACGCGCAATGAGGGGGCATTGGGCAGGCGGCAATTGATCATCGGCGGCATGCCGTTCTAGCCATGTCTCTATGCTGGCCCGGGCTTTGTATTGCAGCGAAAGGAACCGGCTATACTGGTCCGCATCGGTCCAGCCGGCAACAGCGCGCATGGATTCATCCAGTTGGTCATGCAGTTGTGCGGTCGCATCGCGCAATGCGATGCGCAAAGTTGCAGGTCTTGCTGCGTGTCCGATGCGTCCACTCCCTTACCGGCCAGATAGTTAAGCCCAGTTCAGGTCTCTTCTGCTTTCAATGGCTTACCGTCAAGTTTGCTTTGCAGAAAAAGTGTCAAGACATTCATCCATATCGGATCAATCTTGGGTGGAATAACGCTTTGATTTGGCAGCAACTCGCACAAATGCGCTGACTTTGGACACCGAAAAAATCAGTGCTTTTCGAGCAGTTTGCCGCCTTCTTTGCGGATCGCGCGTTCGATCAATGGCCGCGCCATGCCCAGAATTGCGGGTAGATCAAAGTCGATGATGACCTGATTGTCTTCGATTTCGACAAACCCTTCGACCCTTTGACCCCAGGCGTTAACCAGCAGATCCATCCTGTCTTCGCTGGGCCACATGGTCTCAACCCGCGCAGTGCCCTCGGGGAAATAGCTGCCTATCTTGTCGGAATGTTCGTGCATCCGGCGGCGCACTTCCTCGCGGCCAAGGTCGTGGGGGAGCGCGACCCTCATGCACCCTTGTCCGATTTGCTCGTATCGGAGAGCGCCTCATCGCCGCCATAGCGGTATTCGAGGTAGCGATCCTTGATCGCGAGATCGTCTAGCGCGCCTTCGGCCAGACGGCGCGTGACGCGGTCGATCTCTCCGCTGATCTTGCCGAGGCTGTCGGCCAGGCGGTCATCGGCAGATTTGCCGACATGTTGCTCGGCGCGCAAATGCGCAGGGATTTTGCGGTAATTGTCGATCGTCTCGGGGATGTATTCGCCCACTAGCTCGCGCACTTCGGCGACGCTGGGGTGAGACTGATCGACCGTCTCCAATTGCAGGCCGAGCGCATCCAGTTGCACGCCGATCTGGTCGACGACTTTTACCGCTGGCGCGGGCAGGGCAGGACGCTGCGCTTCGAGCCAAAGCTCGGTGCGCGCAACCATCTGCTTGGGCTCACCTTGCTTCAGTTCGGTGCGCTTGGGAATTTTGACCTTAGGATAGTTGGCAAAAAACACGCCGGCCATCACCACTGCGAAGAACGCTGAGACGATTCCCCAGAACCCAATCCCGCCGATAATTCCGCCGATGACGCTCATCGCGATGAAGATTGCGAGCACCGCCGCGCCGAAATAGCCTGCTCGTTTGAGCATGGATTGGAATTTCAGGCCCGCAGAACCCTTGCCAATGCTCTCGCCCGGGCGGTGCGTGCCGCCTGAGCGCTGCACCGCCAGGCTCTTGCCCGCAGCGGCGAGGATCTGATCGGATTGCTTGGTGGAATCGACCATCTATGCGCCCGCTCAGTTATCCAGCGCCAGCAGCGATGGCTCAGACGCGACCTTGCTTTCGGCCTGCGCCTGACCTTCTGCCCGTGCGATATAGCCTTTCGACTTCTCGACCTCTTCGGACAGAACGGTGACGGTCTGCTTCATGTTCTGCAGTGCGCGCACCTTGAACTCGTCGACCTCGTCCATCGTGTCGTAAATGTTCTGGAAGGCGCGTTGCAGGGTCTCAAGCGGGATTGTGCTGGAGGCGGCCTGTTCGTGGATTTTGCCGGTCTGTTCGCGCAGCAATGTGCTGGTGGAATCGATGATCCCACTGGTCGTCTCGTTGAGCGCGGTGATCTGGCCCAGCACCAGTCGCTGGTTGGTCATCGCCTGAGCCACTGTTACCGCCGTGCGCAAAGCCCCAACGGTAGTGGTGCTGGCGCGGTCGACGCCTTTGACCAGCTCGACATTGTTCTTTTTCACGAGATCAAGCGAGAGATAACCCTGCACGCTCACCGCCATCTGCGTCAGCAAATCCTGCGTGCGTTGACGAACATAGAACAGCGCGCTTTCGCGGATTGCCTTGGCCTTCGCCGGATCGGTAGCGTCGAGCTCATTGGCCTTTTCCTCAAGCCGCTCATCCAGCCGCTTGGCAATGTGGATCATCTGCTCCAATTCGCCCATCGCGGCCCACAATTTCTGCCGCTCGACATCAATCGCGGCGTTGTCTTCGTGCAATTCCTTCTTGCCCGAAGCCAGCCGCTCAAGGATCGATTGGATGTGGCCCTGCGAAGAGGTGTAGCTGTCAAAATAGTTTTGCAGCTTGTTGCCGAATGGTATGATGCCGAACAGCTTGCGCCCACGCAGCTTGCCCTTGCGGCCCGGGTCGAGGTCTTCGACCGTGCGGCGCAATTCAGCAAGGTCAGCGCCGACCGAGCCATCGCCGTCCATTGAGCGGACCGGACGGTCCAAGAAGCGGTTCGACATGGCTGCCGCCGCGCGGATCTGTTCCTGACCCATGCGGGTGATCTGATCGACCTTCTCGCCGAATGCCGGCGAATTCGCATCTTCGGACACCAGATCGGTGACGAAGCCTTCGACCTTTTCGTCGAGCTTGCTCTTTTTCTCCTGATCGACCGGAACGAGGCCAGCAGCTTTCTCAGGCGCGACCGCAGGCACCGGATCGGGTGGCGTTAGCTCAAAATCGGTTGCGGTCTTCGTCGTCGTTTGCGTCGAATTCGTCGGTGTGTTCATCGGGCTTCTTCAACTCCCTGAAAGCCAGCTATGTCGCGACAATCGTGATAAAATGCCATTTCTCATAACTGTATTAGTGATCTAAGACACATTGTTCAAGATAGTGCCCGAACACGGGCCATGCGTCCATCACAAAGCGGACCGCGCAATCGCGCGCTTCCGTTTGCTACCAATTGCGACTAATCGGGCAACCTGATCGACCAAGGACAAGCGAATTTCATGTCAAATCAGGCAGAAGATGAAAATTCTGGCGAAGCATCTGCCGGCGAGCACCCACAAAGCGCCGCGTCCAAAGCCACAGGCCACCCTGATCCTGCGCCAGCAGCCGGAGCAATAACCAGCGATTCCACCTTTTCTCGTGTGCTCTTCAGCGTGCGGCGCTGGTGGCTTCAGGACGTCGTGGGGACGGTCAACCAGACCAGCGTGATCGAGAAACGGCGCGAGGACTGCGCTTTGTCCGAACGCTACCTTTTCATGACTGCGATGAGCGGCGGTATCGCCATCCTCGGTATGCTTTTGTCGTCGCCAGCCGTCGTTATCGGCGCGATGCTTTTGTCACCTTTGATGGGGCCGATCATGGGCCTTGGCTTTGCCTTGGCGATTGGTGACTATCCTTGGCTGAAGCAATCTGCGCGCAGCCTTGCCTGGGGCACAGTGATGGCCGTGGCGCTCTGTTCACTTCTGGTCTTTCTGTCACCGATCCAGACGATTACGCCTGAGATCGCGGCGCGCACCCGGCCTAATCTTTTCGATCTGATGGTTGCGCTGTTTTCCGCGCTTGCAGGTGCCTATGCGATGATCAGAGGGCGCGAAGGCACAATCGTTGGCGTGGCGATTGCTACCGCCTTGATGCCGCCTCTGGCAGCAGTAGGATTTGGACTGGCGACGTGGAACTGGACAGTCTTTTCCGGCGCGCTCCTGCTTTACGTGACCAACTTGCTGACCATTGCGCTGACCGCGTGGGGCATGGCGCGCCTCTATGGGTTCCGCACGACGTTGAGCGAGCGCAACACGCTGTTTCAAAACGTAGCGGTGGCCGGTGTCTTTCTGGGCCTTGCCATCCCGCTGGCATTCTCGTTGCAACAGATTGCGTGGGAAACCAATGCCCAGCGGATCGTGCGCAGCGAGATTACCGAGAGTTTTGATGAGCGCTCGCGGGTCAGCGATCTCGAAATCGAATTCGGGACAAGACCAATCACGGTTTCCGCAACCGTTTTTACTGCGCAATTGAGGCCCGAGGCGGAAGCTAGCACTGAGCGTGCCCTTGTCGCTAGATTGGGAAAGCCGGTGGAATTGACCCTCATCCAGTCGCAAGCGGCGAGCGCCGCAGCGGCCGAGCAGGCCGAATTGTCGGCCTCGCGCGCTCAGGAAGAGGCTGCGGCTTCAGCGCGTGCCCAAGCTTTGGCTCAGCGGCTTGCACTGGTCGCAGGAGTAGATGATGCCAATGTCTTGGTTGACCGCACCCGTCGCAAAGCGCTTGTGCGTGCAAAACCGCTGGATGGCGCATCGCTCGTTGCATATCGCACCTTGGAACAGCGCATTGCCGCGACCGAGCCGGAATGGACGGTTGAATTGCTTCCACCAAAGGGCGCTTTACCAAGCCTTGTCGAGTTCACCGGCGAAGGAGAGCCGAATGTGGCCGGGACGCAGGCGCTGTTGACGATCGCCTGGGCGCGGCAACGCCTGGATATGCCGGTTGAGCTGACAGGAGATCCAGACAATGCTGCGCGCGCGGCAGAGATCCTCGCCGAGCGCGGGGCTGAAGTAACGGTCGTGCCGGGGCGCGGAGAAGTGCGCGCGCGATGGGCAGATCCGGTAGAATAGGTGTTTATGAGTGCTGTTTTGGTAGCATCGCAGCCGCAAGCGCGACTGCGCGTCCGCAGCGATGTGATCTTTGATCGCGATGAGCGAGGAAATCGCACGCCGGATGGCGTGCGCGAATAACTAAGCCGCCAGATCTAACGGTACGATTTCACCAGCCAGATACAGCTTCTTCGCTTTTGCGCGGCTTAGCTTGCCAGAGCTGGTGCGAGGCAATGTGCGCGGCGGGACCAGCTCGACAACGCAGCTCATTCCAGTGACCGAGCGGACCTTGTCTGCGATCTGCTCGCGCAACTTCACCCGCTCAACCGGATCAGAGACGCGGCAATGGACCAGCACGGCGGGCGCTTCCTCACCATTGTCAGTTTCCACCGCAAAAGCTGCGATGTCGCCGTGGTTGAAGCCGGGCAGTTGCTCAACCGCCCATTCAATATCCTGCGGCCAATGGTTCTTGCCGTTGATTATGATCATGTCCTTGGCGCGGTACGACGATGAAGAGATAGCCATCGGCGAGATAGCCCATATCGCCAGTATCAAGCCAGGCGTTGCCATCCTCATCATGGACCAGGCAGTCATCGGTAGCTTCTTGATTGCGGAAGTATGAGTGCATGACGCTTGGGCCGGCGCACCAGACTTTGCCGATCTGGTGATCGCCCTTCGCGCGTCCATCTTCGCCGCGAATTTCGACTTCCATGTCGGGCAGCGTCTTGCCGCAATTGACGATCGCGCGGTAGCGGGCCGGGCGCGAGATATCGCGCGGTGTGCCTGACAGGCGCTCTTCTTCGACCAGCTCGACGCGGATCCCTTCGCCTGGCGGCATGACAGTGACTGCAAGCACCGCTTCGGCAAGGCCATAGGAAGGTGTAAAGGCGCTCGCTTTGAAGCCCGCTTCAGCAAAGGCGTTGACGAAGCTTTGCATGACATCGGGCCGGATCATGTCCGCGCCGTTGCCAGCGACCCGCCAGCGCGACAGGTCAAAGCGTTCGGCCACATGGCTTTGGCTGGAAATCCGGCGCGCGCAAATGTCATAGCCGAAGGTCGGCGAATAAGAGAGCGTTGTGCCCTCATTGCGGCTGATCATGTCGAGCCATGCGAGCGGGCGGCGGGCAAAAGCATCGGGTTTCAGATAATCGCCGGACACCTGGTTGGCGATCAGCGACAGGAAGCAGCCGACCAGACCCATGTCATGATACCATGGCAGCCAGCTGATGCAGCGATCATTGTCGCGCAGCTGCATGCTGGTCGAATGGCCGTAGAGGTTATGCAGCAGCGCGCGGTGCGTCACCGCAACGCCGGTCGGGAAGCGGGTCGAACCGGAGGAATATTGCAGATAGCAAATGTCTTCCGGGTCAGCTTTGGGCAGCTCGCATTCAGGCGCTTCACGCTTCTCAAATTCTTGCCAGCTTTCGCCCTTGCATCCCTGCTTGTCGGCGGCGGCCTTTGCCATCTCGCCGATTTCTTCTGGGTAGATCAGAACCGCTGGATCGCTGCTCTGCAATTGGACCGCGAGCTGATCAATGTAGCTTTCCTTGCCGCCAAAAGTGGTTGGCAATGGCAGCGGAACGGGCCAAGCGCCAACATAGACGCAGGCGCAGAATAGCGCGGCAAAATCTGGTCCGGTCTCGGCGATCAGCGCGACGCGATCTTCCTTGCTAATCCCGAAAGCGGTGAGGCGGCGGGCCATCACCAGCGCGTCTTCGCGCATCTCTGAATAGGGGTAAACGCGCTCTAATTGTCCACGCATATCGTGGAAGTTGAGCCCTTTTTGGCTCTTCGCGGCGTAGTCAATCGCGTCACAAAAGGTGTCAAATTCAGCCCTGATGCGCTGCAGGTCGCAATCATTCGGCGTCGGCGTCAATACGGCGTCGGTCATAATTGTCTAGCGATACCCGTATGTTACGGCGCAAGTGAACGCGCCTGATCCCTCATTCCACCACGCTGGACTTTATGTCCAGCAAGTTCCAAGGTCACGTCTTGATAAGGACTGTGGCACGAATAAGGCGAAAATGGTTTCAAAGGAAACGAAATTGTCATCGTCCGAGCGCGGCAAGGGCGATCGCCCCCGTCGTCGCAAACCGCGTGTCCGCAAGCCTCTCGATCAAATATCCTTGCGCGATTTGGCGCTATCCTATGTTGCAAGATTTGCGACAAGCGGGGCGAAACTTGAGGCTTATCTGGCGCGCAAAATCCGTGAGCGCGGCGTTGCGGGTGAAGATCAGGATAATCCCGATGAAGAGCCACGCCTCGACGTTCGCGGCCTTGTCGCGCAGATGATCGAGCTCGGCTATGTCGATGATGAAGCCTATGCCCGCGCCAAAAGCCGCGATCTTATGGCGCGCGGTTTCGGAGCGCGGCGGGTCAACCAGGCGCTTTATGCCGCCGGGATCGACGAAGCGACACGCGATGATCAAACACCCAGTGAGGCAGAGTCGCGTCGCGCGGTCATCCTGCTGGCACGCAAGCGCGGCTTTGGCCCGTTCAGCCGAAAGGAACTGGACCCAAAACTCAGGGAAAAGCAAATTGCCGCCATGCTCAGGGCTGGCCACGATTTCACCAAGGCGCGCTTCATTATTGATACAGAAACGACTGGCGAAATAGATAACTGGCTGGCAGAGGCCGAAGAGGAAGAGGCAGGAGAAACGGGACTATGGTGAGAATTGCGCGCTTTGTTGCTTTGGCGGCGGCATTCTCGCTGAGCGCATGTTCCGCTGCCGAAGCCGAGCCGGAGGTGCGCAATAGCGAATCGCAGACCGCCGACGCCAATGGCAGCGCCGAAAATATTCATCCCGTATCTGGCCTTCGCTTGATCGAAGTGACGGTCGATGATGGCACTCAAGAGATTGTCTTCACCACCGAATTGGCGGACACGCCGGCTGCTCAGGCACAAGGGCTGATGTTCCGCACCGAGCTCGCCGATGATGAAGCAATGCTCTTTCCCTCCCATCCACCCGCGCCGCGTAGTTTCTGGATGAAGAATACGCCGATCCCGCTCGACATCATCTTTGTTGGCACCGATGGGCGGATTACCAATATCGCGGCGCAAACCGTGCCGTATTCGCTCGATTCTGTCGCTTCTGATGGCATTGCGAGCGCCGTGCTGGAGATTCGCGGGGGACTTGCCGCGGAAGTAGGTATCGAGCCGGGTGATATCGTCGAATACGAGTTGCCGTAGAACACGGTCTCGGCTTGGTCGCGGAGCTCGGCTCGCGCAGCGAGCCGCAAGGGCGCACGCCCGCCCGCAGGCCGGTTAGGGCCGAGGAAATCGCATGCCGAATGGCATGCGGATACTAAACACTCTCTCGCTTGAAGCGCGATCAAAACCGCTCTAAACGCAGCGCCCATGGGATTCCTCGGAAAAATCTTCACTTGGTGGGATGGTGCAACCATCGGCACGCATCTGTGGTCGAGCCGCAATGGCGAGCAAGTCGGCACCGATGCGCAGGGCAACAAATATTATCGCCAGCGCAAAAAGGGCAGCGATGACAAGCCCGACGGCTCTTATGTCAGCCGAGAGCGTCGCTGGGTGATTTACGAAGGCGCCAATGATGCGAGCCGCGTGCCGAGCGAATGGCATGGCTGGCTGCACGGCGCGTTCGACGACGTACCGGAAAGCAATCTGCCTCCAGCAAAAATCTGGGAAGCGGACTACACGCCAAATGCGACCGGCACCGCCGACGCCTATCGTCCGCAAGGCGCGCTCGAAAAAGGCGGCAAGCGCGCGCGGGCCGTCGGCGATTACGAGGCCTGGACCCCCGAGGGGTAATTTTATGCGCGCTTCGCTTGCGACCGGATTGGCTTTGTTCCTTGCTGCCTGCGGCAGCGAGGCAGGCGATCCCGCTCCCCGCGCTCAGGAAACAGAGGTGCCCGAGGCGATCGCCGCTGCGCAGGGGCCCGATATCGAAGTCGAGGAAGTCGAAGGCGCGACCCCGATGACCGAGCGGGTTGCGACCATTGGTCTGCTCAACAAGCGCAACAATGTCAGCCAGGACTTTGAAATGAGCCCCGGTGAAACCCGCCGGGCTGGCCCCGTCATCATCCGCTTGTCTGCATGCGAGCGCACCGCGCCGTGGGAAATGCCTCAGGAAACCGGCGCCTTTGTGCAGGTGCTCGTTCAGGAGCGCGGATCGGCAGATTTCACCGGCGTCTTTTCCGGCTGGCTGTTCAAGAACTCGCCGAGCCTCAACGTGGTTGAGCACCCGATCTACGATGTCTGGGTGAAAGACTGCGCGATGGAGTTTCCGGGCGAGGAGTGATCGTCGCTCGTGAAAGCGCGATAGGCCTGATTTAGGCTAAGCCTCGGCGGAGCCTCGCGCGCCTCGGCCATCAATTTCAGATAGTCTGCCTGCGGTATCTCGACCGCGCCGAGCCTGGCCAGATGATCGGTCATAAACTGGCAGTCTAGCAAAGTGTATCCGGCATGCCGCATCAGCGCGACCAGCCAAGTGAGCGCAACCTTGCTGGCATTGTCAGACCGCGAAAACATGCTCTCTCCGCAGAACACCCGGTCGAAGGACACGCCATAAAGCCCTCCGACTAGCTGACGTTTGCCTGCATCGTCTCTCAGCCAGCATTCGATCGAATGGGCCGAGCCATGGGCGTGCAGCTGGCGATAGCTGGCGATAATCCGCTCGCTGATCCAGGTTTCGGGATGGTCAGGGCGCGGCTGTGCGCAGGCGGAGATGACGGCGGCAAAATCCTGATTGAGGGTCACTTCAAATCGATCCTGGCGCACCACTTTTCTGAGTGACTTCGAAAGGCGAAACTCGTTGAGTGGTATTATCGCGCGCTCGCGCGGCTCGACCCAAAATACCTCGGGGTCATCATGCCGGTCGGACATCGGAAAAATGCCGCTTTGATAAGCGAGCAGCAGCATGTCCGGCGGGATCAGAGCGGGGTGGGGCGAGTGCATTGTCGATATATTGTAGCAGCTTCGGGCCGGGCTTGGCTAAAGCAAATTGCATCCGGTCAAATTGCAATTGTGGTGTTCATTGATGTTGCCATGCGCCACGCTTGGCGATAGAGGCCTTCGCTCCCATGCAGGGGTGTAGCTCAGTTGGTAGAGCATCGGTCTCCAAAACCGAGGGCCACGGGTTCGAATCCTGTCACCCCTGCCATTTCCCACCAGCGTTGAAATCTGATTGCGTTGCGGGCGCTTAACATCGCGCGCCTGTTGTCGGTCGCGGACGAGCGGGCTGGGTGTAAACACGTAAGCCCGTGGTCGGTTTTTCTCTATCTGAACGCGGCACATAGGCGCTCGTCTCGCTACCCCAGACACCAAGTGGGCCGGTCACCTCCTGGCGGGCCGGCCCGCAAAGTTTATCCGACATTGGCCGCGAGCGAGCCAACGCAGCTGAAGAACGAACTATCTCACGCGATGCGGGAACCACCTGCGCGATAGGGGGTTATTCTGAGTAATCGTCTCAGATTTAGTACAAGGAGATCAAAGCTTTGACTTCTGCCCCCATCCATACAACCGGCTCTGACAGCTGGCTTGACCCTAAGCCGCATTCGGACCCCTCCCTGCGTCAACTCAAGCATGGCAAGATCCGCCCGATGGAAGAGCCGGGTCTGCTCGAACGCTGGTTTGGCGACCGTTAAAAACGACTTCAGTTTCGTGTTCGGCTCGCCTCTTGGACCCAGGCTGAGCTGAACGCAACAAAGGCCGGCCTTGCGCGTTTCGCAGGGCCGGCCTTCTTAGCTCAGGGGCGCCGTGTTGCGCCTGGATCAGTATTCGTTCGGTTCTTCCTTGGTGTCGACATGGTGATCGGTACCAGCCGTCTTGTCGCCCTTCGCCAGCTTGAACACCACACCTGACAAGAGTGCCAGCGCCAGCAGGTTGGGCAGTGCCATTGCGGCGTTGGAGATATCGCCGAGGCGCCAGACCAGCTGAGACGGCTGTGTCGCTCCGATGAAGATCGCGATGCACCAGATCACCCGCCATATGATGTGCAAGATCTTCTCCCCGCCGCGCGTCGATCCCGGCACGCGGTCATAGATGAAGGTGATCGCCCGCTCGCCATAATAACTCCAGGTAAGGAGGGTAGTGAACACGAACAGGATAAGTGCCACGCTGACCACCAAAGTGCCCAATGGGATGTCAAAGATTGGCGTCGGGAAGGCGGCGCTGTAGGCGGCAATGGTTGTCGCAACGCCTGCGGTTTCCACGGTGCTGAGATCAGACTGCCAGACATGATCGACCGCCTGTCCAGCGCCTGTGAAGTCACCTTGAACAGTCAGGATCACGAGTGCGGTCATGGTGCAGATTACAATCGTGTCGATAAAGGTGCCGAGCATCGCCATGCGGCCCTGTTGTTCAGGATCGTTGGTCTGAGCGACAGCGTGTGCAATCGGGGTCGAACCTTGCCCAGCCTCGTTCGAGAACAGGCCCCGCGCGACACCGGCGCGGATCGCAATGATGATCGCCGCACCGACAAAGCCACCTTCGGCTGCCTGGTTATTGAACGCACCAGCAAAGATGCGGCTGAACGTTTCAGGCAGGTCGCCAGCGTTCAGGGTAAGCGCAATAATCGCGAGCACGATGTAAGCGCCAGCCATGAACGGCACGACCTTTTCCGCGACATTACCGATCGATTTAATTCCGCCGATAATCACGATGAACACCGCGACAGCCACGATCAGTCCGCCTACCCAACGCTCGATACCGAACAGTTCATTGAGCCCAGTGGCCACTTCGTTCGACTGGATCGAGTTGCCGGTGACCAGCGCAGAAAACAGCGTACCGAGACAGAAGATGATCGCAAGCCAGGTGTATTTCGGACCCAGGCCCATCATGATGTAGCTCATCGGGCCGCCGCGTTTCGTTCCGTCACTGGTCGTTTCGCGGTAACGGATCGCGAGCGAGCCTTCGGCAAAGGCAAGCGCCATGCCAATCAAAGCCGTTACCCACATCCAGAAGACTGCGCCCGGTCCGCCCCAGGCAATCGCAAAGGCCACGCCTGCAAGGTTGCCCGTGCCAACCTGGCCGGAAAGGGCAGTCGAAAGCGCGGCGAAGGGAGAGATTTCCCCGTCGCCCTGGCCCTCTCGGCCCTTGAACAGTCCGGCAAAGGCGCTGAACAGATTTCGGATCGGATAGAAACGCAGACCGATCATGATCCATAGGCCAATGCCGAGCAGGATGATGGTCATTGGCGGAACGGGAATGCCAGCGATCTGGAGGAGTTGTTCTCCGCGCCATTCCCCGCCCCAGATAAAGTCGGATACGTTTACGACTTCGTCGACGATGGTCGTCGATCCCGCTGGTGCTGCTGACATATGTGTTGGATCCCTGAAGTTGTACCTTGCGTTCTGGCTCGTCCATTTCCCCGTGACGGCCAGATTGAGCGCGCACGCTAGAGCGATGGCTTCGCCTTGACCAGCCCCTTAAGAATTTGAAGCAATCGAGTCGGAGCCCGGCGCGCCAACCGCGCACGCCAGCCGCTCATGGCTCGATTTCGGAGGGCTTGCATTCGGCAAGACTCGCGCGTAGTGGCGAAAGCGTCTTTCCGACATCGACAATCAGCTTCGCCCCTCCCGGACTTGTTCGGGGCGGCGCGAAACCCTACCTGAAAGCAATGGCGGCAAGACCCGCGTCAAGTTTGTAAGGACAGTAAGGCTCGCATCATGGCCGAAGAGAAAAAGCGCAAGACGTCTCCTGCGGAATTCGTCAATCAGGTTCGCACTGAAACCAGCAAGGTTGTGTGGCCGACCCGTGAAGAGACGATCCGCACCGCGATCTTCGTCTTCATCATGATGGTGATCCTGTCGCTGTTCTTCCTCGGGATCGACACCGTTTTCAGCTCGATCGTGTCCTGGTTACTGACGCTCGCATAAAAGGTTTTGGCAGGGCAGGGTTTCGCTACTCTTGCCCGCGCATTTTTAGCCCGACTGGGCATTTGGTTTTGAGGATTTTCGATGGCTCGCTGGTACATCATCCACGCTTATTCCGGATTTGAAAACAAGGTCAAAGAGGCGATCATCTCTGAAGCAGAGCGGCTCGGCCTGTCCGAAGGCGTTGAGGAAATCGAAGTTCCGACCGAAACCGTGACCGAGGTAAAGCGCGGCAAGAAGGTTCAGGTCGAGCGCAAGTTTATGCCCGGCTACGTCCTCGCCAAGCTGCGGATGAACGACGACATCTATCACCTGGTGAAGAACACGCCGAAAGTCACCGGCTTCCTCGGCAATAATAACAAGCCGCAGGCAATCAGCGAAAAAGAAGCTGCGCGCTATTTCGGCGGTGTGGAAGAAGCCAAGTCTGCACCCAAGAAAGACATCAGCGTCGATTACGAGATTGGCGATTCTGTCAAAGTGCTCGACGGTCCATTCGCGAGCTTCAACGGCATTGTCGAGGAGCTCGATTTCGACAAGGCGAAGGTCAAGGTTTCGGTCTCGATCTTTGGCCGCGCTACTCCGGTCGAGCTCGAGTTTGAGCAGGTCGAACTGGTTAAGTAGTGGTTTTTGTTGCGCACCCCATCCGGGGTGCGATTTCCTCGTTCACGCGGCCTGAGCGCCGCATCGCTGAGGGCGCCCGGTCGGGCTTGCGGTCGCTCCGCGACCGTTATGGTTCGTAACTGAGGCTCTTATGAAAACCCGCCCGGCCATCTGCAATCGCAAGCGCAATTACGCGACCCGCGACGAAGCGGAATGCGTCGCTGCGAGCGCGCCCTTCAAGCTGCGCGCCTACTCCTGCGAGCTATGCCGCCGGTTCCACCTCACTAGCCGCACTAAGGGCATGAAGACGCCTAGGTATGAAATCGAAAGCAGCGGGTAGGGCAGAGCCGTTCGAGAAATTTTCCTACCTTAGTAGAGCGACGTTAAGGGTTGGGGGTGATTTATTGCCCTTCGTCCCCTCACCTGAATGATCGCTTTTCTCGATTAGTGCCGCATCGTGTGATCGAAGCGAATTTAGACCCAGGACCGTGTAACATGCGGTCCATGTGTGCTTTAGGAGCGACGAACTGCACCACCCGCGCCCTCCACCCTTCCAACCGGAACCTACCGGGACATTATACGGGTGGAAGGGTGGAGGGCGTGGGCGGCACGGCACGCAAACCACCCCCCCCCCCCCGAATCGCTTGCAAAACGGGGCAGACACGCTATGTGCGCCGCTTCCCAAGTTCAGACTTGGGGTTCCGCGCGGGAGGAGAGGTGATGCTCTCCGTTGGACCGCTTAACATGACCTCGGATCGAAAGAACCGGGGGACAGTGAGAAAAGGAGGCCTCTCATGGCCAAGAAGATTGAGGGCTACATCAAGCTCCAGGTGCCCGCTGGTACCGCAAACCCGTCACCACCAATCGGCCCGGCATTGGGTCAGCGCGGCGTGAACATCATGGAATTCTGCAAGGCGTTCAATGCCGCGACGCAGGACCTTGAAAAGAACGCTCCGATCCCAACGACGATCACCGTCTATGCGGACCGTTCGTTCAGCTTCACGACCAAGACCCCGCCTGCGTCCTACTACCTGAAGAAGGCCGCCAAGGTGAAGAAGGGTTCGGGTGAGCCGAACAAGGACAAGGTCGGCAAGGTTACCCGCAGCCAGCTCAAGGAAATCGCAGAGGCCAAGATGAAGGACCTCAACGCGAACGATATCGACCAGGCAATGAAGATCATCGAAGGCTCGGCACAGTCGATGGGCCTCGAGGTGGAGGGCTGACCATGGCTAAACTGACAAAGAAGCAGAAGGTCCGCGCAGAGCTGGACGGCGAGAAGCTCTACACGGTCGACGAGGCAATCGCGACCTTGCGTGAGCACAAAGCGAAGTTCGACGAAACCGTCGAGCTGGCGATGAACCTGGGTGTTGACCCGCGTCACGCAGACCAGCAGGTCCGCGGCATGGTCTCGCTGCCATCTGGCACGGGCAAGGACGTGAAGGTTGCTGTGTTCGCGCGCGGCGACAACGCTGACAAGGCGACCGCTGCTGGCGCTGACAAGGTTGGCGCAGAAGACCTGATGGAAGACATGCAGGCCGGCAATCTCGACTATGACCGGATCATCGCGACGCCCGACATGATGGGTGTGGTCGGGCGCCTCGGTAAGGTGCTCGGTCCGAAGGGCCTGATGCCAAACCCGAAGCTGGGCACGGTTACGCCTAATGTTGAGCAAGCCGTCAAGGACGCCAAGGGCGGCCAGGTCGAGTTCCGCGTTGAGAAGCAGGGCATTATCCACTCCGGCATCGGCAAGCTGTCGTTCAAGGACGCGGATCTGAAAGCCAACTTCGAAGCGCTGACGCAAGCGATTGTGAAAGCCAAGCCATCAGGCGCGAAGGGCAAGTACGTGAAGAAGGTCGCTTTGACCTCGACCATGGGCCCCGGTCTGAAGATCGACGTTGCCGAGATCGAAGGCGCGTAACGCTTTCTTACTCGATTGAGACATGTAAAGGGGCTGGGAGCACATCGCTTCCGGCCCCTTTCGCTTATGCGCGCAACAGGCTACGCACTTTGCCCAAGGCTCCCGAGCGTTCTGCCAGGCTCTTCGACTTTGTGACAATCTGATCGAAGCCCTTGCGCGAGCCGAGCAAGACGCGATTGGCGATTGTCGGTTTGAGCAGCGAGAAGCTTAGGCAATCGACGCTGTCGGTTGCGAACATCGCTTTATGTGCGCCTTCGCCCTCGGTGAAGTCGAAGTAGTCGAAGCTCTGATCGGCGAACAGGCGTTCAAGCGCCTCCATCTGTAAGACCGTGCCGGGTGATAGACGCGACCAATCTGGATCATACCCCAGATGCGCATAAACCAGCGTCTTGCCGACTATCGGAAGCGAGAGGTATGCGATTGCCTCTTCGTTTACGTGCAGCAGATAGCAACGCATAGCGCCTGCTTCGGCCTGCTCCAGCATTGTGCGGCGCGCCTCTGGCGTATCAGGAAGGCCAGCATTGAGCAGCCGCGCCTGGTAGGTCTTGGCCGACAGGGGGAGCGCGGCATCAAGAAACGCCTCAACTTCGGCGGGAGTGCGGTGCTCGGTAACGGCAAAGCTACCGCCTACCTCTTTCGCGAGTTTGCGCTGCTTGCGCCTCAGGGTTGATCGCGTCTTGCCAGAAAAGCGCGCGAGATAATCGTCATAGCTCGCGCATATCTCGGGACGCATGTTGATGTAGTGCCTTCTGTAGCATTGCTCACCGCCAATCAAATGATCCGGAAAATGCGCGCGGATGGCTGGCAGCGAAGATTGGGGCGCAGATAGCACGCGTAACCCGTCCGACCCCGATTGCGGCGGGGCAAAAATCTTGTCCGAGCCGTGAAGGATATCCTCCAAGCTGAAGCTCCACGTGGAAAGCTCACGACCAACCGCGAGCAAGCGTCGCGATCCAATGGTGAAGTCAATTGTGGTGGCTGCGCTCGCCATCAGAGCGCTCCATACAGTTTGTTGGACGCGAATTGTTCAACCATGCGCCAGCCAGTCCGCAGCGGATTGGCGGGCAAGGCGGCGGCTGATCCTGCGCTCGTTAATCCCGCATGCAAAGGCGGGTTGTCGCGATAATTGCCGGTCACCACTCCGTCCATTTCGGCGATCGCTTTGCAGAGCCCATCGAAGCGCCTTTTTACGATTGCGTTGGCGAGCTGCGTGGTCCGATTAAGCAGCTCAAACGAATGCGTAACGATGGTGAAGCTTTGCTGTCCGGTATCCCGCGCATGGCGCAAGGCGGTCGTCATCTCGCCGAGCGACAAGGCGGTGATCTGCGCATGACGCAGTCCGCCCGTGACCGTACCGATCGCGCCTATTGGCACCTCGATCACGCCTTTAAACAGCATGGGCGAGAGGTCTTGGCCCGTTAAGCTGATCGCGCACGGTCCGACGTCGACTAGTCCTGGGCAATGGCTGCTATCGTAGCGAATGCCGAGCGCTGCCAGGGCGCGTAGCGTGTCGTCATTTGCGCCATAATTGCCCGCCCGGAACGCGACCGGCTTGGGCGCACCCGCCGCCACCAGCGTGTCTCGCGCATAGCTGATCAATTCGCATTGCTCATCAAAGGTAAAGTCTTGGATATCTTTGCCAGCCTGTCCCTTTAGGGCGGCGTCGGGACCGGCGATCTCGAGCCATTCGGTGTGGCAGTGCAATTGCACATCCTGACCAGCCTCGATGATTGGGCCGACGATGTCTTCGATCGCGGCGATACCCCAGACCATCGCGGGCATCGGATCGACGAAAAACACCGCTTTCAACCCGTGTTCGGCAAAGCGCTCCAGCTTGTAAGGAACGCCAACAGGACCATCGGGCGTGATGCAGGCAATCGAGCGCGCGAAATTGTCCGCACGATCCGCAGCATTTCTGCCCTTGAAGAGGCCCGAGGAATACTCGGTATCTATGGTCAAATATGCCTGCACCACAATGCGCATGGACTAGCGCAAAAGTGTTAAAACGTGGTGAGACCTACCTCAAGCGAAGGCTGCGTGTGCTATCGCCATAGTGAACATTTGCGCGTTGATGCGGATCGAAGAGGGAAAGACGCTGGCGTCGGCAACATACAGGTTACCGGTTCCATGCACCTTCAGATCCGCCCCGACGACCGACCGATGCGGGTTCGAGCCCATCACATTGCCGCCTTGCGGGTGCGAAGTGCTGACGATGAAGTCGTGACCTTCTCTAAGATGCTGGTCGACAATCTGCCGCACATTGTCACCGGGGCGCACAGTCACACTGTCAGATGTCGGCAGATAGACTTCAATCGCGCCGCCCGCGAAGTGCATGTTGATGGTATCGATCACGAACTCGCGTAATCGCTGGCGGTGGTGGCTTTTCAATTCGACGCGGAACCGGTACGTTCTTCACTTCGCCCATGTCGCTAACCGGCATCAGAATGCCGAGACATACAAGATTGGAGTAGGATTCCATCCGGCGGACGTATTCCTGGAACCATCCGCCTACTGATGCGGCGAAAGTCGCTGGCGGGTGGAACCAGCTTTCAATCAAATGGTCGCCACGATCGACATAGGTGCCCATCTGCACCCCGTCCCAGGAATTCACGGCATGCGCCATTTTTGCGATCACGGGGCACGCCAGGTTGCACGCGATTTGCTCGCCGACATGCGCGAAGTTCATCGTCCGCTGGATTAGCGCTGACGATGCGCCGGTGCCTGCAGCGACGATCGCGCCTTTTGACGGGCGAATGCGAACGTGGCGCCCGTTCTGGTGCGCTTCGACCGATTTCACCGGCTTATTATGCAAGCGCAGATCGACATTCAGGCGGAAGGCGGCGGTATTTTCTGCGATACGGGCGCCGCCAGCTTGAGCGTCCGCGAGCAAGGTCTGAACCACAGAGCTCTTGCGATCATAGGGACAGCCCGAATTGCAATAGCCGCAGCCCCAGCACTCACGTGACGTGCCCTGCGTGCCATAGTTCTTCTCAAACAATTTGGCGGTCACACCCGCATCGTCGGGGCGTCCTTGGCCCGCGGCGAGGAACGCTTGCCATGCGGTTTGCAAATGCGCTCCGTTTGCTCCCGCCTGGCTCTGGGTGATTTGAGCAATACCCATGCGCTGCCATAGATGATCGAATGCCGCTGTGAGCTTGCCATTCGGATGCGCGGCATCAACCGGATTCACATCGACGCCGAATTGCGATCGCCAATGCTGAACCACGTCTTGTGTTCGCGGGTGTGGGTTGGCGGCGTCGGGCCGAAAGCAGATGCCGTTATTGACCAATGAAGATCCGCCAACGCATTCCGCCTGCAAAATGGCAATTTCGCGGTTGCTTGACGTCATCAAGCCGCCGCCATTGTATAGCCCGGCATATTGCTCGGCATCGCGGTGGCGCAGATCGGCGGTCGACCAATAATTGCCCTTTTCGATGATGATCACATCTTCGCCCTTGGCGGTGAGCGCAGCCGCCGCCGCAGCACCGCCAGCGCCCGATCCGATCACCACCCAGTCGCAACTCTCAGATCCTGATAGCTGGACGGGTGTAAGATCGTCTTTGGTCGAGAAAGCGGGCGCACCCGCACGCGATTGCGGGGCAACGAAACCAATCCCGTTCCAGCTTGCTGGGAGTTGGTAATAGGCGGAGTAAAACACCGTGCGCAGCCGCCCCAAAGCGCGGATTATATCGAGGCTGGACGATGCAATGCGGTTTTCGAGCCGCTGTTGGCGGGCATCAACCGGAAGCGTGTCGAAATCGCGGCTCAGAAGCAGTTCGAGGAAAAAAAGCCCGACCTTGACCTCGCGCCGAGTAACGGTCGGCAGAATTTCGATCCATCGCATTGCGTTTTCGACAATGTCGTCAATCGTGCCTTGCGGCGGCGGGCCGCCAAACAATGCCTCGACGAATGCGTGCTCAAAACTGGCGCGGCGCTGGGCGATGACGGTGATCATCGCATCATCAACTGTGACTTCATTGGCGCGAGAGCGATCCACCGCCTCGCCGTCCAGCGTCATCGCCCCATTGCCAGTTATGACGTAGTCTGCTGTCTGGCCGTCATCGTCGATGTCGACCTGCACGACCGGGTGGTTGGTATGGGTCTTGCCCAATGGGCGCACATTGCTAGGCGCCAAGGCAGTTAGAACTGCGGTTGAAACTTGCGGCATTCGACTAACTCCCACCCTAGTCTTAGAGCTGAGAGAATGCCTGAAAACTGCCGCTTCGCAAGACGCAATCGGCCGGATTCCTTGTAGGAATTCGCCAATTATTGAGCGGTTGGTCTAAATCCCACCAGGCGTGAAGTCATAACCGCTTGTTGCGAGGCCATCGGTAAGGCTGTCGATGCATGATTTTAGTTCACCTGCATTAGTCGATCTGACGACGAAATTTGCGCCGACCCTGCCTTCGCGAAAGAAGGGGTAGGAGCCGATCTGGCAGTTCTCATGCGCTTGCTCGACTTCGCGCAGCAGACCAGCGACTTCGCTTTCGGCAATCCAGCACCCGATGGTTTCGCTGATCAGTGGCGCGCCGCCTTCCAGTTCTCCGGTGAGGGCATCAAGCATTCCAGCGGTGATGTGCGGGACGCCCGCCATCACAAAGATATTGCCAAGGCGGATGCCCGGTGCGCCAGACATGCGATTTGGGATCAGCTCTGCCCCTTCAGGCACGCGCGCCATCCGCAAACGCCCTTCGTTTATACCGCCTTTGTCAGCATAATAGCGTTCGAGCAGCGCGCGCGCATCGGGATGAATAACCACCGGAACGCCGAGCGCCTCTGCCACCGCATCGACGGTGATGTCGTCATGGGTCGGACCAATGCCGCCCGTTGTGAAGAGATAGTCGTTGTCCGCACGCAGTGCATTCACCGCGTCGACGATCTGTTCCTGAATGTCCGCGACCACGCGCACCTCGGAAAGCCGGATCCCTTGGACCTGCAGCCAACTGGCGATCTGTGAGATGTTTTTGTCCTGCGTGCGGTACGGACAGGATCTCATCGCCGATAATGACGAGCCCTGCAGTCCAGATCTTTTCGGTGGTCATGCCCGGCTATCTAAGTCAATCGCGCGGCGATTGCCACAAAGCTTTCGGCGATTTTACTCAGCCGCCTCAAGCTGTTCGTCGGTGTCGGCATCCGCGCTGCTGGCCTTCTTGAACGTCAGCAGGCCATCATCCACCGGATCGCGCTTCATAAGCTTGCGGTCGTAGACATATTCCTGGTTAAGACGCCAAGGATAACTGATCGCATTGCGCGGCATGATGTGCTTTCCGCGTTGGATGTAGCCGCTTGAAAAGTCGAACACGTCATCCTCTTCGAGATTTGCTGCTGCCGCGGGCGTGAGCACGGGGGTCACAATTTGCGTGCCGGTCGCGCGCATATGGTTCAGCACTCGGCAGACATAATCTGAGTTGATGTCGGCGCGAAGCGTCCAACTCGCATTCAAATACCCAAACACGACCGCCAAATTAGGCAGGTTCGAGAACATGCAGCCCTTGTAATAAAAGCGCTTATTGAACTCCACTGGTTCGCCATTGTGGCTGATGGCGATCTTGCCGGCGATGGCCAGTTTGAGGCCGGTGGCGGTGACGATGATATCGGCCTCGAGAAAATCTCCGGATTTGAGCCGCACGCCGCCTTTCTCAAATTTGGCAATTTGCCCGGTCACAACCGAAGCCTTGCTCGACTTCATTGCCTCAAACAGATCATCGTCTGGGACTAGGCAAAGGCGTTGATCCCACGGATCGTAGGGAGGCGTGAAAGTCGCCCGATCATAGTCTTTACCGAGCGACTTTTCGATGCCCTTGTACAGCGCATCTTTGACCTTTTGCGGCTTGTTGCGCGCTGTCTTGAACGCGAGATCCTGCATCTTGATGTTTTTGAAGCGGGTGATCCGATAGGCGAGACTTTCCGGCAGGATCTTGCGCAGAGTGTTGGCGATCCAGTCTTTCGCGGGACGCGCAAACATCCAGGTCGGCGTTCGCTGCAGCATCGTCACATGCGCCGCTTTGTCTGCCATAGACGGGACGATAGTCACCGCGGTCGCGCCCGATCCGATCACGACGACGTTCTTGCCAGCATAGTCGAGATCGTCCGGCCAGAATTGCGGATGCAAAACCTGCCCGTCAAATTCGCCAAAATCAAAGCCGGCGTCGAAAGGCTCGTCGTAGTCGTAATAGCCCGAGCCAAGATACAGGAAGTTGGCGGTAAGCTGAGTGCGTAGGCCGTTATCCAGTTCCATCTCGACATGCCAGCGCGCTTCGTCATCACGAAAATCGGTCGAGATCACCTTGTGGCCAAAGCGGATGTGCCGACGAATATCTCGCTCATCGACGATTGTGTTGAGATAATCGAGAATGGCCGGAGCATCGGCGATCGACTTTTCGTGCCGCCACGGCTCGAAGTCGAAGCCGAGTGTGTGCATGTCGCTATCCGAGCGAATGCCGGGATAGCGGAATAGGTCCCATGTCCCGCCCAGATTTTCGCGCTGTTCGACAATGGCATAACTGTGTCCTGCGGATTTCATTTGCATGTGCGCAGCCATGCCGATGCCGGAAATCCCGGCGCCAACGATCAGCACATCAAAATCTGTTGTGTTCTCGGCCATTGTCGATCTTCTCTCCTCGGATCAATGATGAAAGCACACAGATCGATCAAAAGCGAGTCTTCATTGCAAATTGAAACTGACTAGCGCGATACCTTGGTCTAAGGCCCGCCGCTATGTCCCTGATTCTTCGCTCAGCGCTTGTATCCAGTGCCGCCGCCCTCAATTTCCCTGCCTCAGCTCAAGATCAAACCGGTGATCGCGAAGCGGCCCAAGAACCCAACGCCAATGTAATTGTTGTTACCGGGCAAGGGCTCGATGATGCGCCGTCAACGGGCGCGTATGCATCAAGCGTATTAGATCGCGAGACGATCGTCGCCAGCGCTTCTGGGCGGATTGAAGATGTGCTGGAGAACGTGGCGGGTTTCCAGCAATTTCGTCGGTCGGACAGCCGCTCCTCCAATCCTAGCGCACAGGGCGTCACGTTGAGAGCGCTTGGCGGCAATGCCACGAGCCGTGCGCTGGTGGTGCTTGACGGCGTACCGCTGTCCGATCCCTTTTTCGGTTACGTGCCGCTGAGCGCAATCGCGCCGGAGCGGATCAGCACAATCAGAGTGACGCGTGGCGGTGGCTCAGGCCCGTTCGGTGCGGGCGCGCTCGCTGGAACGATTGAGTTGGAGAGTGCGGACGCAGACACGCTTGGCCCAGTTGCGGCGAGCCTGCTCGTCAATGATCGCGAAGAGACCGAAGCAAGCGGCAGCGTTGCCGCCAATTTGGGCGCGGGTTTTGCGGTGGTCAGCGGGCGCTGGGATCGCGGGCAGGGCTTCTTCACCGCGCCTGATGATCAGCGCGTCCCTGCATCTGCGCGTGCGGCGTTCGACAGCTGGTCTGTCGGTGTGCGGGCGGTTGCTCCGCTGTCGGACACAGTTGAGCTGCAAGCGCGCGGCTTGGTGTTCGATGATCAGCGCACGTTGCGGTTTGATGGCGCGGATTCCAGCAGCGAGGGACAGGACGCCAGCATCCGCATCGTTGGTCGCGGCGACTGGCAGTTTGATGCGCTTGCCTATGTCCAGGCGCGCAATTTCTCGAACATTGTGATCAGCTCAACCCGTTTTGTGCGTGTGCTCGATCAGCGTAACACGCCTTCGACCGGGCTAGGGGGAAAGCTCGAAATTCGCCCACCCGTTGGCGGCGGCCACACCGTCAGGCTCGGCGTGGACTATCGCCAATCGAAGGGCGAATTGCAGGAGGAGGCATTTAGCGCCTTCACCGGGAACTTGCGTGAACGCCGCCGCGCTGGCGGCACGAATAGCGACCTTGGCCTGTTCGTTGAGAATGACTGGCAGATCGGCCCGCTTCTTTTGACCGGTGGTCTGCGCGCTGATCGTACCAGCATCTCTGATGGTTTCTTCCGCGCAGTCGACGCAGCTGGCAATGTCGTGAGCGAGACAGTCGCGCTCGATCGCAGCGATTGGTCACTTTCATGGCGCGCAGGCGCTTCCTTTGATGCGGGCGAGGGCATCAGGCTGCGTGGGGCGGCCTACACTGGTCTCAGGCTGCCGACCCTCAACGAACTTTACAGACCTTTCGTTGTGTTCCCCGTCGTCACGCAGGCCAATGCGGCGCTTGAGAACGAGCGGCTTGAAGGCTTTGAGATCGGCCTCGACTGGTCGCCCAGCGACAGTGTTAGCTTCGCTTTGACCGCTTTCGACAACGAGGTTGAGAATGCGATTGCCAATGTCACGCTGACTTCGACCTTGCGCCAGCGGCAGAACCTTCCTGCGATTGACGCGCAGGGAATAGAGGCAGCGCTGAACCTCACATTCGGGGCTGTGAGTTTCGACGGATCGCTCGCTTACACCGATGCGGAGATAGACGGGTCTGGCGCTTCGATAGCGCTCGATGGCAACCGGCCACCGCAAACACCTGAGTTCTCCTTCTCGGCAACCTTGGCATGGCAACCGGCTGAGGGTTGGCGCCTCGCCGGGACAGTCAGGCATCTCGGCGCTCAGTTTGAGGATGATCAGGAAACCGCAGTGCTTCCTGCTGCAACGACGCTCGATGCGTTTTTGCAATTGCCGATTGCAGGCAAATTCTCTGGTGTTCTGCGCGGCGAGAACCTGCTCGAAGAGACAATCGTGACTCGCAATTCAGGCGGTGCTATTGACCTGGGCGTGCCGCGGACGGTCTGGTTCGGCATCCGTTACGGGTTTTAGGCCAGCGCACCTAAGCCTGCTTGAGTCGCAAGGATATTTCTCCAACACAGCTCGAAAAGTGGTTTTGCTGCGCTGCAGCGTAGATTGTGGCATTTTTGCATCAATTTGTGAGAACCATCGTCGCACTCTTGCGAATTGAATCCGCGCGTGACTAGTCTGTCTCCCACAAAAACAAGACATCGGTTTGTTGGAGAGGAAACCTATGACGAAGAAGCTCGCAGTCTACGCGGCTGGCCTGATGGCAAGCACAGCGTTTGCACAACCAGTTCTGGCGCAAAACGCTGAAACAGATGCCGAAGCGGAAGCACCCGATAACACAATTATCGTGACCGCAACGCGCCGTGCAGAAGATGTGCAAGATATTCCGATCGCTGTGACCGCTGTCGGCCCTGCTCAGCTTGAGCGGCAAGGTGTGACGGAAATCCGTGATGTGGCTGCTGTTGCTCCAAGCTTCTCAAGCACCACCGCGCAGACTGCAGCAGGCTCGGTTGTGCTGCGGATCCGCGGCGTCGGTACAACTTCTAACAATATCGGTTTTGAAAGCGCCGTTGGCATTTTCATTGATGGTGCGTATCAATCGCGGCCTGGTGTCGCTTTGGGCGAATTCGTCGATATTGAGCGGGTCGAGGTTCTGCGCGGTCCGCAAGGCACTCTTTTTGGCCGAAACACCTCGGCTGGTGCGCTTAACATCACGAACAAGCGCCCTGACTTGAGCGAGTTTGGCGGGTTTGCCAACGCTACCTATGGCCGCTTCGATGAAATCAGCCTTCAAGGCGCAGTCAACGTGCCGATTGTTCAAGACACTTTGGCGCTACGCCTGACCGGTGCCTATCGCCAGCGTGATGGCGCCGTTACTGTAGTTGACGCCACCGGCAATCGGATTGGCGACACCAATGACATTGATCGGTACCTGGTGCGCGGACAGGTGGGCTGGGAAACCGATAGCGGTTTCAGAGGCCGGATCGTCGGTGACTTCGCGAAGAACGAATCCAGCTCCGGCGTCGCGGTTCAAGTGTACGAGACGCCGTTAGCGCCGTTTTTCCCGGCTGTGGGACTTGGCCCAACCGGTGGTCAGCCGACAGGCAATTTTGCAACGTCCCCGTTCGATCAAGCTGGGTTCGATGAAGCTGCACAAGGCCGCACGGTCGCAGCCAATTTTGCCCCTGTCGCTGACGTTGAAAACTGGGGCGTCGTGGCCGAAATCGAGCATCCTCTCGGCGACAATGCAGACGTGATCTTCATTGGTTCGTATCGTGAGTATTCAGCAGTTGAATTCTACGACTCCGACTTCTCGGCAATCGATTCCTTTAACGTGAATCTCAACACTCAGATCGATACCTTCTCTGCTGAATTGCGGGTGCAGGGGGACGCTTTCGATGGACGTTTGAGCTGGCTGATCGGCGGTTACTACTCAGACGAACAGATTGAGGCCAACAACCGCTTCTCGCTGGCAGCGGACTTCGGCGAGCAGGTTGGTTTCTTGTTTGCCGGCCTGTCTGGCGGAGCAACTCTTGGAACTCTCGGGGCCAACCCGCTGTCGGCCTTGACCGGCGGTCTCGATCCGGCTGGTTCGACCAGTCTCAACCGCTTCACGCAAAGCGCGGAAAGCTGGTCTATCTTTACGCACAACACGTTCGACATAACCGATCGCCTTAGCTTCACAATTGGCGCCCGCTACTATGATGAAAGCAAGTCTGGCGGATTTGACCAGATCGAGAACGTAAATTCGGTCTGCCCTACATTCGCGGGCGCGCTTCTTGGCGGGGCGCTTCCGCCGCTCGGAGCGCTGGAACCGTTGGCAATTCTAACAGCGTGTTTCGGCTTTACTGCGCCAGCTGATTTGCCTGCCGCTTCGGTGTTGCCTCTGCCGCAGACATTCCAGGACTCATTCTCAGATGAAGAGCTCATCTACACCTTGAATCTGGGATATGAGATCAACCCGGATGTCAGCATCTACGGTAGCTTTACTCACGGCATCAAGGCAGGCGGTATCAACCTTGATACAACAGCTGGTGTGTTTGGTGCGGATCCGACCTTTGAATCCGAAGAAGTCGACGCCTACGAGATCGGCCTTAAATCGCGTTTGCTCGACGATGCTGTGACCTTGAACATCGCGGCATTCCATCAGGAATTCTCGAACTTCCAGGTGCTTGAATTCACCGGCGCGGCATTCCAGTCCTTCAACGTGCCACGCGCATTGACGACCGGCGTGGAGATCGAAAGCGTAATCCGGTACGAACCCGAATTGGACCTTCAATTTGGCGACCACGATCCTCGATGCACGCTATCCAGATGATTGTGCAGGAGATCTGACCAGTGTGACGGTGCTATCTCTTTGCGGTAACGACTTGACCAACGCTGCGAATGTTACGGCAATCGCAGGCGTGCTCTATGAAAACGAATTGACCAACAACATCGACTTCTTCGCTGCTGGCCAGATTCGAATGGTGTCGGACGAGCGCACGTCGACTCAGGCGATTGTGCCGCCTTCACAAGGCGCGACGGTGGCCGAAACGCAGGCTGCGATTGATGCAGCTCCATTGATTGTCGGCGATATTCAGGACAGCAACTTCAAGATCAATCTGCGGGCTGGTATTCGCTCCGCCGACGAGACTTGGACGGTTGAGGCATTTGTCCTCAACGCAACCAATGAAGTGACCCGCGGCGTTACCTTCAACAACGTTTTGCGCGGTGTTGGCGCGGTCAACGCGCGCTCAAGCTTCATTCTTGAGCCTCGGACGTATGGCGTGACGGTGAGAACGCAGTTCTAATCTGAGCTCACAAAAGCTTTGCCTTTGGGAGAGGGCATAGAGAAGGGGCGGCTCGCATAATGCGGACCGCCCCTTTTTGATTGCGTAGTTCGGATATTGGCGCGTCCTACATCGAACGCGCGATCAGCATCTTCATGATCTCGTTCGAACCGCCATAGATGCGTGCGATGCGCGTATCGCGGTACATGCGAGCGATCGGGTAGTCGTTGATGTAGCCCGCACCGCCATGGAATTGCAGGCACTTGTCAACGACCTCGCTTTGCAGCTCGGTCACCCAGTATTTCGCCATAGCAGCAGTTTCTACGTCGAGCTTTCCTTCGAGCAGCTTGGCGATGCAATCATTGACGAACACCCGGGCAGCCGTGCCGCGCGCCTTCAAGTCGGCGAGGGTGAACTGCGTGTTTTGGAAGTCCCAAATCGTCTTGCCGAAAGCCTTGCGGTTCTTGACGTATTCTACCGTCACTTCGAGCGCCTTCTCGATGCCTGTCATCGCGCCCATTGCGATCACGAGACGTTCTTGCGCAAGCTCGCCCATCAGCTGATAGAAGCCCTTACCCTCGACCCCGCCGAGCACGTTGTCGCCTGGAATGAAGACATCGTCGAAAAACAGTTCTGAGGTGTCCTGCGCATCGAGCCCCACCTTGTCGAGCTTCTTACCGCGCTGGAAGCCATCGGCGCCCTCGGTTTCGAGAAGCATTAGCGAGATGCCTTTGGCACCCTCGCTCGGGTCGGTCTTGGCGACGACGATCATAAAGTCAGCGGTCTGACCGTTGGAGATCCAGGTCTTCGAGCCGTTGAGGCGATAGCCATTCCCGTCTTTCAGCGCGGTCGTCGTGATGCTCTGCAAGTCAGAGCCAGCATCCGGCTCGCTCATCGCGATCGCGCTGACCAACTCGCCGGTGACCAGCTTGGGCAGATATTTCTTCTTTTGCTCTTCAGTGCCGTGGCGCACCAGGTAAGGCAGGATAATGGTGTTGTGCAGGCTGGCCGCGAAACCTTCGACGCCGTGCTTAGACTGCTGGTCGATAACCACCATATCGTGACGGAAATCGCCGCCATGTCCGCCGTACTCTTCGGGCACGGATACGCCGAGCAGGCCAGCAGCGCCTGCCTCGTTCCAAAACTCACGCTCAACCTGGCCGTCTTCGCGCCATTTGAGGATGCGCTTTTCGGGAGCGTGTTGCTGGTAAAACTTGCCCACTGCATCGGCGAAGATCGAAATCTCTTCGTCTTCCATGAAGGCGGGCTGGGGGACGTCGATGACAGGCATGTTATTTCCCTTTCCAGTTTGGCGCGCGCTTCTCGGCAAAGGCCGCTGCGCCTTCGCGGGCGTCCTCCGAGACAAAGACCGGTGCGATCAGCTGCGCCTGCTTCTCATAGCGCTCATCCATCGCCCAAGAGCGCGATTCCTTGATGATCTGCTTGGACACCTTGACCGCGAGCGGGCCGTTGGCTGCAATCTTTGCCGCCAGTGCTTTTGCAGCGTCAAGCGCAGCGCCATCGGTCACTTCGTTGATGAGGCCGATCTGGCTGGCACGCGCCGTGTCCATGAAGTCGCCGGTCAACGCCATCTCCATCGCTACACGCTCTGGGATCTGGTCGGGCAGCATCATAACGCCGCCGGTACGCAGCAACGAGGCCGCGCTTCACTTCGGGAATGCCGAATTTCGCACTTGAATTGGCGACCACCAAGTCGCACGCGATCATTAACTCGAGCCCGCCGGCCAACGCATAGCCTTCGACTGCAGCAATCAGCGGTTTCGCTGGAGGTGCTTGCACCACGCCGCCAAAACCTCGCCCTTCCACCACCGGACTTTCACCGCGAAGGAAGCCTTTGAGGTCCATGCCCGAACAGAATGTGCCGCCTGCACCGGTAAGGATGCCGACCCGCAAATCATCTTCGCTGTCGAGCCGGTCCATTGCCGCAGCAATCCCTTCGTACCGCAGCCTTGGTCATCGCGTTTTTCGCTTCAGGGCGGTTGATCGTGACGATCAGCACGCCGTCTTCGACTTGGGTGAGGACTTCCTCGGACATGGCTTCTCTCTCCAATTGCAAACTGAAACTTGTCTTGCGCCCTTGCTGGCCAAGGTTTACGCAAACGTCAACCAGGATTCGAGAATCATCGCTGAAAGGATGAGCAATGGGCGAGGCATATATTATCGACGCGGTTCGCACACCGCGCGGGATCGGCAAGCAAGGCAAGGGCGCGCTTGCAGCAGAACATCCGCAGCATCTGGCGGCGACTGTCTTGAAGGCCATCGCAGAACGCAACGGCCTCGACACCAGCACTGTCGACGATGTGATCTGGTCGGTCAGCACCCAAGACGGAACGCAGGCGGGCGACCTTGGCCGCATGGCCGCGCTCGATGCGGGCTATGACATCACTTCAAGCGGGACCACGCTTGATCGGTTCTGCGGCGGCGGGATCACCTCTGTAAGTCTCGCGGCAGCTCAAGTGATGAGCGGCATGGAAGATTGCGTTGTTGCTGGCGGCACGGAAATGATGAGCCTCACCGCTGCTATGATGAAGGAAAAGATGCAGGCCGGGATCAAGCCACCAATGATGGGCAGCTACAATGAGCGGCTGCAGGCGACCCATCCGCAATCACACCAGGGGATTTGCGGCGATGCGATCGCGACGATGGAAGGCTTTTCCCGCGAAGAGCTGGACGAGGTAGGTTATCGCTCTCAGCAGCGCGCGGCAGCTGCGATCGCAGCGGGCAAGTTCGACAAATCGGTTGTTCCTGTGGTCGATGATGAAGGCAATGTGATCCTCGACAAGGAAGAGTATCCGCGCCCACAAACTACACTCGAAGGTTTGGCTGAGCTTGAGCCAGCTTTTGCCAAGATGGCGAACGTTCCGCTCGATGCCAATGGGACGACTTTTGCCGGCCTCATCAATCAGAAATACCCTGACCTCGAGATCCAGCACTTCCACCATGCGGGCAATTCGTCCGGTGTGGTTGATGGCGCGGCAGCGGTGCTTGTCTGCTCGAAGGAATATGCCGAGAAGCATGGCCTCAAACCGCGCGCCCGGATCGTTGCAACCGCCAATATGGGCGATGATCCAACCCTGATGCTGAACGCTCCTGTGCCAGCGGCCAAGAAGGTTCTGGAAAAGGCTGGCCTCAGCAATGACGACATCGACCTTTACGAAATCAACGAGGCTTTCGCCGTTGTCGCCGCGAAATTCGTGCGCGACCTTGAGCTCGACTGGGATAAGGTCAACGTCAATGGCGGCTCCATCGCGCTTGGCCACCCGATTGGCGCAACCGGATCAATCCTAATCGGCACAATGGTCGATGAGCTGGAGCAGCAGGACAAGCGCTATGGTCTCGTCACGATGTGCGCAGCGGGCGGTATGGCGCCTGCCATCATTGTCGAGCGCGTGACCGATTTTGTCGACTGAGCCGGCGCCGGTGATCGCCGACAAAACGCCCGTCATCATCGGTGTAGGGCAGTATTCCGAGCGCGTGGATCATCCCGGCTATGAAGGTCTGTCATATATGGATCTGGGTGGACGCGCGCTCGCAGCGGCCATAGCGGACAGCGCGGCAAGCGCTTCTGTTGCGGAGGCGATTGATACGCTCGCAGCGATCCGCGCGTTTGAGATGTCGCGGCCTGATAAAGTCCCTCCATTCGGCACTTCGGACAACATCCCGCGCAGTTTTGCCAAGCGCGTCGATGCGAACCCGGAGCGTGCGATCCTCTCGACCACGGGCGGGCAATACAATCAGAAGCTGGTGGGCGAATTCGCCGAAGCCATCGCAGCCGGGCATAGTCAATGCGCCGCGATTGTGGGTTCGGAGGCGATCTCTACCGCCCTAGCGCTTGCCGCGAAGGGTCAAAAGCCCGATTGGTCGGAGGAAGTCGGCGGCGAATTGGAAGATCGTGGCTATGGGTTGGAAGGGCTGCTCGAACCTAGCCTCTTTGCGCACGGCGCGACGGGAGCGATCTCGCTCTATGCACTCGCCGAGAATGCGCGGCGGGCGAAACTTGGCATGGACCTTGAAGAATACCGCCTTGCCATTGGGGAGCTGTTTGCGCCTTTCACAAAGGTCGCGGCGAGCAATCCACACGCGGCGGCTCCTGTCGAACGCAGCGCTGAAGAGCTGGCTACGATCACGGATCGCAACCGGATCGTAGCCGAACCCTATGCGAGGATGACAGTCGCTCGCGATCAGGTAAACCAAGCGGCGGCTATCATTATGGCGAGCGCGGGCAAGGCGCGCGAATTGGGTGTGCCGGAAAATAAGTGGGTGCATATTCATGCGGTCACATCGGCGACCGAATTGGAATTGTCACAGCGGCCCGACCTGGCGGCCAATCCTGCCTCTATTGCAAGTGTTGAGGCGGCCTTGGAGCGTGCGGGTATTGCCATGCCTGACATCCGCTTTCTCGATTTCTATTCCTGCTTTGCGATCCCCGTCTTCAATCAATGCGACCACTTCGGCATCGCGACTGATGATGCGCGCGGCTTGACGCTGACCGGTGGACTTCCTTTCTTTGGCGGGGCGGGAAACAATTACTCGGCGCATGCGATCTGTGAGGCCGTGCAGCGAGTGCGCGGCGCGCGCGGGCAGTTCGCACTGGTCGGCGCGAATGGCGGCTGGATGAGCAAATATGCAACCGGTATCTACTCGACCGAGCCAGCAGACTGGTTCGGAAATGATCGGGTGCGCGCTTTACCCATGGCGCAGGACGCTATGCCGCGCGGCGAGGGTATTTTCGGAAGTGCGACGGTCGAAACCTACACAATCAATCACGCCAAAGGACGAAGTGTCGCAGTCTGGATCGGTCGCGATCCCGGTGGCAAGCGGGTTTTCGGAAATGCCGATCTTAGCGATGAACCCACGCGCGCCGCATTCCAAGGCGGTCAGCCCTTCGGTGCCAAGCTGACCGTCAAGCAGAATGAAAACGGTCGCAATATCGGTCGCGTCGCCTAGTCTTTGTTCCTTTCGCCACCGAGGAAATCGAGCGCGTCAAACCCTTCTGGCGCGGGCACTTCGGTGATCGGATCGTCGCGATCGTCGAATTCGGTCCGCAGGGCGCGGCTCATCACCGCATGCATCAGATACATACAGGTCGTGTAGGTCAGCTCTAGGATCTCTTCGTCGGAGAACTGCTCTTTGAGCGCATCGAACAAAGCGTCCGGCACCCGCCCCTGATGCGTCACCAACCTGTCGGCATAGGCGAGCACAAGGCGCTCTCTCGCATCGTAACAGCTCGCCGTTTGCCAAGTGGGCAGCGCTTCGATCTTCTCTTCGGGATAGGCGAGGCCGCGTAAGCTCTTACAGTGCTGGGAGAAGACAAACTGGCTACCCGTCGCCCAGCCCGCCCACGTTTGCCCAAGTTCGCGCAGCACCGGATCGAGCTTGCGCGCAGGATCGCGATAATAGGCAAAGCCCTGCGCCGCGTGCTTCAGGGTTGCAGGTGAGTTGGCAAACACCGTCCACCAATCACCTGGCGTGCCGGTCGCAGTCCCTGGTTCGGCTACTGGATCACGCCCGCCAAAAAGCATGGCGTACAGTGGCAGAACGACCTTTTCGTCCGCTTCATCCTTAGGCACTTCTTTTAGTCGCGGCATGGATCAGGCCTCCGTTTGCATGGCGGCGGTCGCGGGCTCATGCGCGATATCGTCAGGGCCGAAGCTCTTCGTCGTCGCGGCGAATTCCAGCATGATGCCATTGGGGTCGGTGAAATAGACCGAGCGGACGAACACGCCTTCATGCAGCTCTTTCGACATGCCTGCTGGACTGTCATCATGATTGACGACCCTATGCGTGTGCTCGACGCCGGTCTCCTGCAACCGGTCGAGCGCCGCCTCCAGCTCCTCTTCCGCCATGTCGAAAGCCAGATGGTTCATCGAGCCCACCGCGGTTTTGGCGTCGAAAGGGAATTTCTTCACCGAGGCGATGCCAGGTGCAGCGGGCGGACCGTCCTCCCACCAGAAAAACGCGACCGCATTCCCGCCGCCGCAATCGAAGAAAAAGTGCTGACCGCCACCTGGCAGCTCCACCGTCTTGAACAGGGGCATGTTGAGGATTTTCGTGTAGAATTCGACCGTCTCTTTCATGTCGCGACACACCAGCGCGACGTGATTGATCCCCTTGGTCTTGATCATGCGGCTCTCCTTGCTCAGCAGGATGCACGGATCGACTGGCACTTTCAATCGCCGTCCGCGTTGCCGCTTTTGACAAAATGGCGGGAATCGCGTATTTAGTTTCAAACGTAACCAAATTCAGACAAGTGAGTGAACACACCCATGACCAAGCATCCCGGTGATCTGTTTGACAATCCTGCTGGCCTTGACGGATTCGAATTCGTCGAATTCTGCGCTCCGAAAAAAGGTATGCTTGAGCCCGTGTTTGAGACAATGGGCTTTACCCATGTGGCCAATCACCGCTCGAAAGATGTCCAGCTCTGGCGTCAGGGCGGCATCAATCTCGTAGTGAATTATGAGCCTCGCTCAGCCGCTTGGTATTTCGCCCAAGAGCATGGTCCCGGCGCCTGCGGCATGGGCTTCCGCGTGCGCAATGCTGCCGCCGCTTATGAGCATGTGCTCGAGCAGGGCGCGGAGCCAGTCGCCAATGCGCCTGGTCCGATGGAATTGAGCATTCCCGCCATTCGCGGCATTGGTGGATCGATCCTCTATCTGATTGATCGCTATGCTGATGAACAGGGTGAAGGGCTTTCGATCTACGATATCGACTTTGAATATCTGCCCGGCGTCGACAAGTACCCGGAAGGGGCCGGTTTTCAGCTGATCGATCACCTTACTCACAATGTCTATGGCGGTACGCATGGCCTATTGGGCTGATTTCTATGAGAAACTCTTCAACTTTAAAGAGATCCGCTATTTCGACATCAAGGGCGAGTATACCGGCCTGACTTCAAAGGCTCTCACTGCACCCGATGGGAAAATCCGCATTCCGCTCAATGAAGAAGGTGAGAATGGCAAAGGCCAGATCGAGGAATATCTGCGCGAGTATAACGGCGAGGGCATTCAGCACATCGCGCTGATCTGCGATGATCTGGTGGCGTGCTGGGATCGGCTGAAAGCGCTTGATGTGCCTTTCATGACGGCCCCGCCAGAAACCTATTATCAGATGCTGTCAGAGCGCCTTCCTGGCCATGGCCAAGACGAAGATGCGCTCAAAAATCGCGGAATCTTGCTCGATGGCACCACCGAAGGCGGCAGCCCGCGTCTGCTGCTGCAGATTTTTGCCGAGCCGCGCATTGGGCCTGTGTTCTTTGAGTTCATCCAGCGCGTAGGTGACTACAAGGACGGTTTTGGCGAAGGTAACTTCAAGGCGCTATTCGAAAGCATTGAGCGCGATCAGATTGCTCGCGGTGTGCTCGAAACGGCTGACAAGGAGCCTGCAGAATAATGGCTGCGGTCAAACCTTCGGGCATCCACCACGCCGCCTATCGTTGCAAGGACGCGAAGGAAACAGTCGAGTGGTATGGCCGCGTGCTCGGCATGGAATACACCACCGCCTTCGCGGAGGATCACGTGCCTTCGACCGGCGATTATGACCCGTACATGCACGTCTTTTTGGATGCGGGGAATGGCAATATCCTCGCATTCTTCGAGCTACCCAATCAGCCTGACATGGGCCGCGATGAAAACACGCCGGCATGGGTGCAGCACCTCGCGTTTCGCGTCGGATCCGAAGAAGAATTGATAGCAGCGAAAGCCCACATTCAGGGCGAGGGAATTGATGTCCTAGGCCCAACCCACCACGGCATTTTCAAGTCGATCTATTTCTTCGACCCGAACGGCCACCGGGTGGAGCTCGCCGCCGACATTGGCACGGAAGATCAATACGCGGAGCTCAAACGCGTTGCACCGCTTATGCTCGATGAATGGTCGGAAACGAAGAAAGCGCCTCGGCATGCTGATTGGCTGCATGAGATTGCTCGCAAAGAGCACGGCGCGAATTAGGGCGTCGGTCCGCGCTAACCCCCTATTAATCAACGCTATCTCACCTTGTCTTAACCTCTGAGCACTATGTGTTTTCCACTAAGTGTGGGGTAATTAGCGCAATGGGTGCAGTCCCAACAGCAATGGAGGCGAAAACTGCGGCGGCGGTGCAGGCGATTTATCGCCCGATCATTCGCGGCTATTTCGCTGTGTTTTCAGCCTATTACCTCATTCTTCTGCCGACGACGTTCTATTACTACGAAGGTTTGGACTTAGCGATTGTGGTCGCAGTCTCGCTGATCACCTCGAGCCTCGGTATCTTCGGTTATTTCCACTTGCGAAAACCGGCTCTAACCAAGCGGGTAGAGCAGCTACTCGTAGTCTTGAACTTTATGGTTGTCGTGAATGTTGTCATCGCGCTCAGCATTCAGTTCGCCCCAGAAAAGCTCTCGTATTTCGTGATCCTTGTCATGCTTTTTGCATTGGCGAGCATCACAGTTCGTCAGTCCGTTTGTTCGATCATATTCGCGACCCTTGCCTTCATGACGTTTGTGCCGAGGCTCGGCGAGGCCGATGCTGCGATTTACGGATTTCTAGTATTTGGAGCAGTTATCGCCTCCCTTTCGATTGCCTATTACCTGCGCAAAGCGATTAGCTTTATCGCTCAGGCCAAGCTTGAGGCAGAAGGACAACTTAAAGAGGCCCGCGTGGTCGGCGAGAATATGCGCCGAAAGTCCCTCTCAGACAGCCTGACCGGATTGCCAAATCGCCGCGCATTTTTTGAGGCTTTACGCAAGGCGACTGCCGAGATCACCGCTGATAGCGCGTCGGAAGAAAATCTCTGGCTTTTCTTGGTTGATCTAGATGGATTCAAAGCGGTGAATGATGTTCACGGACATTTGGTGGGCGATCTGTTGCTCAAGGAAGTTTCGGACCGCCTAAAAACGCATTGCCATGAAACGGCACATGTCAGCCGTATGGGCGGAGATGAATTCAATATCATCCTGGTCTCCCCTTGTGAGGAGGAACAGATCAAGGCGTGGTCCGATCGCCTGCTTGAATCGCTTGCAAAGCCATACGTGATCGAAGGCCGCTATGTGCGGGTGTCGGGTTCGATGGGTTGTCGCATGATGGATCTGACGGAAGCCGCGCGTCCGCAAATCAATGAAGCCGATTACGCCCTGATGGCAGCCAAGAAGCAGGGCAAGAACCGCTCGGTCATCTTCAACGAGACGCACGCGAAACAGGCGGCGGAGCGGCACTTGGTCGAACAAGCGCTGCGGTTTGCCAACCTCAAAAACGAGATCGAACTGCTTTTCCAGCCTCAGATTGATTTGCGCCGAAACCAAGTTGTCCGTGCCGAGGCGCTTGCTCGCTGGACCAGCCCGATGGTTGGATTGGTCGAGCCCAATCGCTTTATCAAAGTCGCCGAAGAGAGCGGCCTTATCACCGACATAACGCTCACGGTCGTGTCGAAGGCCTTCCGGGTGATCAACGGCCTTTCGTGGCGGGTGCCATTGGCGATCAACCTGTCGAGCCACGATGTCATCACTGACCCAGTGATCGACCAAATCATCGCATTGGCCGAGGAATTCGAGATCGATCCCAAGATGGTCGAATTCGAGGTTACCGAAACAGCGATGATGGCCGATCTCGATAAGGCAACTGCAAATCTGCAGCGCCTTTCAGAACTCGGTTTCTCGATCGCTCTTGATGACTTTGGCACCGGCTATTCGAACTTTAGCTATTTGCGCAGACTACCGATTGAAAAGCTCAAAGTGGATCGCTCTTTTCTAGAAAACACTGGCGATCCGATGACCGAGAAAGTGCTGTTTTCACTCGCCGGGATGGCTCGCACACTCGGTGTGCAATGCCTGCTCGAGGGAATTGAGAGCGAGGTTGACTTGCTAATGGCGAAGCGCGTTGGAGTGGATGCGGTCCAAGGCTTCCTGTTAGGCAAGCCTATGCGTCCGGAAGCGCTCGAACAATTGTTTCTCGAATACGAGGCGAAGCGAGACCTGAGCGAATGGAGCGGCCAAGCCAGTGCGTAGCCGCAGCGCTAAGTTACGGCCGCCCGGGTCTTATACTCCGCGTTATCCCAGCTCCTGTCGGCGCATACCTGCTCAAGCCGCGCAACCGCTTCAATGATGTCGCTATAGCTCAAATAAAGCGGTGTGAGGCCCAGCCGCAGCACGTCCGGCGTGCGGAAATCGGCGATCACATCATGCTCGCGCAGTGCTTGAACCATTGCATAGGCCTCAGGGTGCGCAAAGCCGACATGGCTACCGCGTTTGCTTGCGTCATCGGGACTGGCGAGCTTGAACCCATAGCGTTCGCATAGCGGCTTCATTGCTTCGATCAGCAAATCGCCCAGAAGCTCTGATTTTTCCGGACTTGCGCCATCTCGGCCTCAAGCATCAGCTCGACGCCCTCTTCTAGTGCGGCCAGACCAAGGACATAGGGCGTTCCGCAAAGGAACCTCTCGATTCCGTCGGCGGGGCGATATCCTTCTTCGAAGTCGAAGGGTTTCGCATGTCCGAACCAGCCAGACAGCACGGCTTGCGCGTGCTGATTGCGTTTCGCTGCGTAAAGGAATGCTGGCGCGCCTGGTCCGCCATTCAGAAATTTATACCCACAGCCGACTGCGAAATCGACGTTGGCCCCTGTCAAGTCGAGCTCGACCGCGCCGGTGCTGTGGCTCAGATCCCAGATGGCAAGCGCGCACTTCGCCTGAATGACCCGCGTGGTCTTGGCGATATCGCGCATCAGCGCTGATTTGTAATGGACCTGCGTTAGCAAGACGAGCCGCCGTTGTCTCATCGACCGCATCGAGCACAGATTCGGGCTCGACCATGCGCACCGTGATCCGACCGCCTGTGAACGCTTCGATCCCCTGCATCATATAGGTATCGGTCGGGAAGTTGCCGGTCTCGGTCAGGATCGTCGTGCGATCGGGGTGCAGTGAGAGCGCTGCAGTCAGCGCCTTGAAGATATTGATCGAGGTCGAGTCCGCGGCGATGACCTCGCCGGCATTCGCACCGATCAATTTGGCAATCTTGTCGCCAATCCTGGCAGGTGCAGTCGACCATTCGGCGTCCAGCCACGATGTGATCAGCCCTTCGCCCCACTCACGCTTAAGCGTGTCTGCCATGCGGGCGGACGTGGTCTTGGGCAGGCATCCCAGCGAGTTGCCGTCGAGGTAGATCAGGCCTTCGCGGATGCAAAACCTCTCGCGGAAACTGGCCAGCGGGTCATTGTGATCAAGCTCACGCGCTTTGTCGCCTAGGTCGTGCATCATGCGAACTCCCGCAGGATCGCTCGTACCGGGCTCGCGTCTGCCCCGGCAATCTTCAGGGGCAGGGCGATTAGCTCGTATTCGCCAGGTGGCACGTCATCGAGCACCAGCCCCTCAAGGATTCGCATATCGACGGCGAGCACCTGGTGATGGGCGTCCATCGTCTTCGACCTTTCGGGATCGAGCGAGGGCGCGTCCACGCCGATGAGAACGACACCTGCCTCGCCCAATCGTGCAATGACTTTCGGGGAGATCGCCTTGAAGCAACTATCCCACTGTTCATGCGGAAAGCTGGTATAGCTGCGCATTAGAACCCGTGTGTGGCCCGCAACCGCATCCCAATCCACGTCGTTGATTTCGATGCGCTCGCCGGCCTGTCTCACGTCAATCACGACGCAGCGTCCAATATAGGGCTCCAAATCACAATCCGCAGAAGCCGCGCCATCATTGGCATAATGACGCGGTGCGTCGGCATGGGTGCCAGCGTGCAAGCCGGTACTCATCCCGCCGACATTGACCGGGCAGTCCTCGGAGATCTTTGCATGGCTGTTGAGAGTGAAGGGTGGTTCGCCCGGCCAGACTGGCAAGTCCTTGCGCAAGGTTTGCGAGATGTCCCAAATCCGGCCCATCATCGGCCCTTACGGAGCGGGCAGCCGCCGTCATCCGATCCAGCGCTTGGGCTGATGCGTGAACGCATCGAGAGCAGTTCAGGGAAAAAGGTGAGGTCAAGCGTGCGCGCAAGATAATCGGCCCCCGCCGAACCTCCGGTACCCGACTTTTGCCCAATCACGCGCGCGATCGTCTTCATGTGTTTGAAACGCCATTCCTGGAAGTAATATTCGAGCGCGCTTAGCCGTTCACCCAGGCGGAACAGCTCCCAGTGTGTGTCCGGATCGCGGTAAATGGTGAGCCATAGATCTTCCACTTCGGCAGTTGGCGAATACGGCTCAGCGAAGTCGCGCTTCAGCGTATTGGCAGGAATCGCGTGGCCCTTGCGCGCGATCAATCGCAGGACTTCATCATAGACCGACGGTTCGGCCATGGCCGCTTTCAATGCTGCGCTGGCGGCTTTGTCGTGCTCATGTATCACCAGCATGTCTGCGCGCTTGAGCCCGAGGCGGAATTCGAGTTCGCGGAACTGATGCGACTGCATCCCGGAGGCGCGCTTCAAAAAACCGCGGAACGTCACAAAGTCGTGCGGCGTCAGGGTGGCGAGCACTTCCCAGCTATGCGTCATATGCCGCAGGACGGTCTCGATCCGTTCGAGCGTTTTGCACGCTTGCGCGACGCGGTCTTGACGCATCTCGGCGACCAATTGAGCTGTTTCGTGCAAGACGAGCTTCATCCATAGCTCCATGCTCTGATGCATGATGATGAAGAGCATTTCGTCCGGCTTATCGGAAACCGGAACTTGGGCGGAAAGCAGCTTTTTGGTTTGCAGGTGGCTCGAATAGGTGAGCTCATTGTCCCACGTAATCGTTTCGCCTTCGATCACCGCTTCGAAGACATCTTGCCCGTCAATACTGTGTTTGCGCACGCTCATGCTGTGGTTCTCGCCTACTTTGCGGGGTCAACGGGCTATGGCCGATGTGCCCGTGTGCCTCAAGTGGCGAAGGTTTGATTGGCAAGGTGGCGGAGATGGAGGTGGCAGGCTTGAAGGTCCAAACAATTGATCCTGAGAACAAATTTCAATCGCCAGAAGTTACAGCTTCCACAATTGCTTCCACACCGACGCCATGATGCATCAGGTGTTAGGCACTGTCGCGAATCATGAGGCGAGGTGGCAAGACAAGGCTTTCTGTATCTTCACCAGCCAGGCGTCGCAGTAACAGGTCTACGAGGCCCTTTGCACCGGCGGCTATGTCTTGTCTGACTGTCGTGAGAGGCGGCACCGTTTGACTTGAAATTGGCAGGTCGTCGAAACCGACTATCTTGAGCTGGCGGGGCACTTCGATGCTGCGTTCCCGAAGTTCTTTGAGGCATGCGACTGCGATCGTGTCTGTTGCCGCAAAAATGCCGTCGACTTTTCCCTCGATTTCTCGCAAATGCCGTGCGATTTCCTCGCCGGTCCGCTCAGGCGACAAGTGAGTAGGAAGGGCGCGGATAGCTAGACCCAAATTTTCGGCGACTTCTTTCGCGCCAGCGAAGCGGGCGGCGAACTCTATCGGCTGCGTGTCGCCCAAGAATGTGAGGCTCTTGGCTCCCGACGCGATGAGCCTCTCGGCGGCGAGCTTTCCGCCTAAACGGTTGTCGGAACCGACCACACAATGTCGCTGTCCCTCTTGGTGGTTCCCCCAAACGACCATCGGCAGATAGCCATCTGCCACATCCTCAATCCGTTCAAACTGGTCGGACTGGCCAATCACGATCACGCCATCGACCATGCCAGAGCCGATGAAACGGTCGAGCCAATCTTCATCCTGAGCGGGAATGACACGCCTCAGCATGAGGTCATACCCCTTCTCGGTCAGCTCGTCTGCCAGGTAGCCCAGCAGGGTCATAAAGAAGGTGTCGGAGATCTGTTGTCTCACGTCATGGCCGAGCGGGATTGCGACGCCAATAACTCCTGTCTTTTGCCTCCGCAGCTTGCTCGCCATCTGGTTCGGTCGGAAGCCATGCTCGCGTGCTATGGCTTCGATCTTCTCACGCGTTTTCGTGTTAACGAGACTATTGCCGGCAAGCGCCCGCGAAACAGTGCCGGGCGAGACGCCTGCTATCTTGGCGAGGTCAGCGAGAGTGCGGACTTTGGTCGCGCTTTCTTCGTGATTATGAGCGTCTGCATCGGTCATTCTTACCTCTTAGCTCGCCAGAGCCTTTTGTTCACGCGGAACTCTGTGGCCCGCGTCAACAAAGAGGGTTGCGATCGCACCGACAATCATAAGCGCTCCGCCCAGAACCAGCACATTGCGCGGATCGCCGCCCAAAACTGGATTGTAGATCAGCGGCATCGTCAATGTCTGGAAAAGCATGGGGATGACGATGAACATGTTGAAGATGCCCATGTAGATACCATTGCGTTCCGCCGGAATGGAGTCGGCCAGCATTACATAGGTGTTCCCCATCATTCCGGCCCAGCCAATGCCAATGCCGAGCATGAGCGCGAAGAGAGCCGATGCCGTCTCCACTCCGGGAATGAGCAACATCGCAACTCCCGAGGCTGTCAAGCACACCGCATGGACAGATCGCGCGCCAAGCTTCGCCACGATCGGGATCAGTAACAATGCCCCCACGAAGGCAATGAAGTTGTACAGAGCGCCCGCCTGCTGTGTGGTCAGCGTTGCTTCGCGGAATGCTGCGCTGGACGGATCAGACGTATCGTAGATCGAGCGACCGACCGCGAACGTGATGTACTGCCAATAGGCGAACATGGCATACCATTGGCACAGCATGGCTAGCGCGAGTTGGCGCATCGGCCTTGGCATGTCGCGTATTGCGTCGACGATTTCCGCGAACGTGTCTTTCACGGTCAGCGGTTTCTGCTCCAGAACCGCCTTCTCATCCTCGGTCATTGGCAGTTCGGGAACGCGCCAGACCGACCAGACGATCGTCGAAATCGACAGGATCGCCCCGATGATGAATGCAATGCGGACGATCACCGGAATGCCGTTATCGTCCAGCACATCTTGCGCAACGAAGGCCGTCAGCAAAGTAGGCGCGAGATAGGACAGGGTTTGCGCAAGGCCCGTGAAAGCACTTTGAGTCAGAAAGCCGATCGATCTTTGGTTTGGTACGAGCCGGTCAGCAACATAGGCACGATAGGGCTCCATGGTGATGTTGTTGCCGGCATCAAGGATCCAGAGCAGCGACGCAGCCATCCAGAGCGTGGAGGAATAAGGCATCAGGAACAGGCTGATCGTGCAGATGATCGCACCGATAAGGAAGTAGGGTGTCCGCCGTCCAAAACGCGTGTTGGTGCGATCGCTCATCGCACCAACAATCGGCTGGATAATGAGGCCGGTCATGGGACCCGCCAGCCATAGGAGCGGCATTGTCGCTTCCTCGGCACCGAGAAATCCGTAGATCGGTCCCATATTGGCTTGTTGCAATCCGAAACTGAATTGTAGCCCGAAGAACCCGATGTTCATTTCAATGATTCGCAGCAGCGAAAGCCGTGGTTTTACGGCGGTTTGCATAGTTTCAAATCCTCTCGCTCGCCATTGTGTTACCGGCGTTGTGGTATTTTCGTGACATAGATTGCGCGCAATTGCAATCGTTTGCAATTTGCTGTTGCAATCGATTGCAATCAGATTATGCCTTATTGCGAATCGCGCAAAATGGTGCGAGCACAAAGGAGAGTTTTGCCATGAAGTTCCGTCACGCTTTGGCCTTCGGCGTCGCGCTGAGTGCCCTTTCTACCCCCGCTTTCGCACAGGATGCGGATACTGCCTCTGATGAAGGCGTTGATGAAGGCAACGTCATCATTGTTACTGCCGTTGCGCGCGGCCAGAACCGGCTCGAAAGTTCGGTTTCGGTCAGCACGGTCGGGGCCGAACAGATCGCCGATCTTGCTCCGCCTTCGTCAGCCGACCTTATTCGCCAGATCCCGGGCATTCGCTCGGAAGCATCAGGTGGTGAAGGTAACGCCAACATTGCTGTGCGGGGCCTGCCCGTTTCGACCGGTGGTGCGCGATATATCCAGCTGCAGGAAGACGGTCTGCCCGTTCTCGAATTCGGCGACATCATTTTTGGTAACGCCGACAATTTCCTCCGCGCTGACCGCAACGTCGCGCGGGTTGAAGCGGTTCGCGGTGGCTCTGCTTCCACATTTGCTTCAAACGCCCCAGGCGGTGTGATCAATTTCATCTCGAAGACCGGTCAGCGCGAAGGCGGTGCGATCCAAGGTACAATCGGTGTCGACTTTGAAACTTACCGCGTCGATTTCGATTATGGCGCGCCGCTCGACGACGATCTCTATTTTCATGTCGGCGGTTTCTATCGCACCGGCGAAGGGCCGCGCGATATTGGCTATAACGGCTATGATGGCGGCCAGATCAAGGCCAACATTACCAAGGAGTTCGATGGGGGCTACGTTCGCTTTCACGCCAAATTCCTTGACGACAGCACACCCACCATCTTGCCGCAGCCGGTTTTTGTCGGCGGCACGGATAGCGATCCTGACTATGATGCCATTCCTGGATTCGATCCACGTTCGGACTCGCTCTATAGTCCGCTGATCACCACCGCTTTGACACTTGATGGCGGTAACAATCCGACCACTTTCAACATCAACGATGGTCTCTCGGTTGAATCGCAAGCCTTCGGTGTTGAAGCCGAGATCGACGTGGGCTCCGGTTGGACTCTGACAAATCGCTTCCGCTACGCCAACAATTCCGGCAGCTTTGTTTCTCCTTTCCCAGCGAGTGCGGGTGCGGCGCAAGATATTGCTGATGGTATTGGCGGAGCTGGATCAAGCATCGTCTTTGCGACCGGTCCGAACGCTGGTGCGGCAGCAGATGCTTCAAGCATTGGTGGCAACGGACTGCTCAGCAATGTTGTGCTCTTCAATACCCGCTTGAACAGCCTGGACAACATCACCAACGACTTCCGCATCTCCAAAGACTTCGACTTTGGTAGCGGTTCGGCTATCTTTACCAGCGGCTTCTACCTTTCGCGTCAGGATGTCGACACCGACTGGCTGTGGACCTCGTTCGTCCAGACGGTTGAAGGTGACGGCAATGCGGTTCTCGTCGATATCGTCGATGCAGGAGGCAACACCGTCACCGACAATGGTGTAGTTGGCTTTGGCGCAAACTTCTTCGGCAATTGCTGCCGTCGCAATTACGATGTGCAGTACAGCACTTACGCGCCTTTTGCATCGCTTTCACTCGAGTTTGACCGCCTGACCCTCGATGCCAGCATTCGTTATGATTATGGCGATGCCAACGGCACGATCACCGGCGATGGTCCGGTCACCGACTTCGACTTTAACAATGATGGCGTGATCAGTACGCCTGAATCGCTGACCTCGGTACTTCCGCTGGGAGACGCGAGCCCGGTCAACTACGACTTTGGCTATTTCTCATGGTCGCTTGGTGCCAATTATCTGCTGACGGACGATCTGGGCATTTTCGCACGTTACAGCCAGGGTGGGCGCCACACCGCCGACCGCAGCCTTTTCTCGCCCGCCATCAGCCGCACCGATGGCGGCCTACCGGGCGGCGATGATGGCGTGATTGCCGATGTCAATCAGCTCGAAATGGGCTTGAAGTATCAGGGAAGCGGGTTGTCGATCTACGCCACCGGCTTCTATGCTGAAACCAGCGAGACGAACGTGGAAATCGCTCCTCTGCTTCTGACCGATACCGACTACGAAGCCTACGGTATTGAGCTTGAGGGTTCGTATTCGACCGGACCGTTCACTTTGAGCGCTGGTGCCACTTGGACCGATGCCGAAATCAAGGATTCGCTCAATGCAGCGGTCATTGGCAACACACCGCGTCGTCAAGCCGACTTTGTCTATCAGGCAACCGCCGCATACGATGACGGCTTCTTCAAAGCTGGCGCCAACCTGATCGGCACTACGGACAGCTTCACGCAGGACAACAACCAGCTTAAGCTGCCTGCATACGCCCAGGTGAACGCATACCTTGCCGTTCGCCCTGTCGACCGTGTCGAAGTGGCGCTCAACGCCAACAACCTGTTCAACAGCGAAGGCTACACCGAGGCAGAAGAAGGATCGATCCCGGCTAACGGTATCGTACGGGCTCGCTCTATCGCAGGTCGCACAATCGCCGCGTCGGTCCGTTTCGAATTCTGATGCGACGGACAAGGGCCGGCCAGACACCTCCCTGTTGGTCGGCCCTTATTTTTTCCAATCATTTGCTTAGGGTGCTGGCATGACGACTGCCTGGACCGCTGACTGCGTGCGCAAAATCAAAGACTCACGCATTCCGCGCATTCCAATTATCAAAGAGGATGGTCTCGGCACGCTCGATGCTGGACGCGTCTATTGGGATATGTGGCCGATACAGAACCAGGATGGCCGCGTTGCGTCGATCCACGGGCGCGAACTATGGATGGCTTTGTCCGCACCTGATCGGACCGATCCAAGCCTACGCCATTTCGAGGCGAAAATTCGCCTTATCGAGCGCAGGTCAGGAAGGTGGTTCGATCTCGGTGACGTTCTCCCTGAATTCACGGTAGACTATGAGCGCGAATGGGCGGGTTCTGCGGTCACCGATGGCGAAGGTGTTAGTCTGTACTTCACTGCTGCCGGAACAATTCAGCGTCCTGGGGGCTATCAACAGCGCCTCGTGGAAACGCATGCGATTATCGGCACAGATGGGCTACCGGACGCTTGGACCGCGCCCCGTGCATCAATCAGCGAATTGGCTCCCGAATATATGCTCGCAGACGCGCATGAAGGGGAAGCAGGCAAGATCAAGGCGTTCCGTGATCCGGCCTATTTCCGCGATCCTGTCGACGGGCAGGAGTATCTGATATTCACGGCCTCTCTCGCGGGTACCGGCAGCGATTACAACGGCGCAGTCGGTATCGCCCGGCGAACCGGCGATGGATGGGAGCTTTTGCCACCGCTTATCCACGCCGACGGCGTCAACAATGAGCTGGAACGTGCGCATGTCGTCCACCACCAAGGTTACTATTATGCGTTCTGGGCGACCCAAAGCACAACATTCGCGCCCGACCTGGGCCATGCGCCCAACGGCCTCTATGGTATGGTCGCCGACAGCTTGTTTGGTGAGTATCGTCCACTCAATGGATCGGGTCTGGTACTCGCCAATCCTGATGAAGAACCTCTTCAAAGCTACAGCTGGTTTGTGACGCGCGAGCTTCTCGTTTCCAGCTTCGTCGATTTTTGCGGCCTGAAGGGCACGCCTGTTCCTACCGATCCCGTTGAAGCCAGCAGACTGTTTGGCGGCGTACCCGCTCCACTTTTGAAGCTGACCATTGATGGTGATCGCTGCGAATTGGCGGAAACGGTGGAGGTATGAGTTCGGCAGGCAAACCGCTATTGGGTGGTATCGAGGCTGGCGGAACCAAGTTTGTGCTCGCTGTCGGACATTCACCGACCGAGATCATCGAACGGCATGAAATTCCTACGCGTGATCCTGCGACTACACTGGCTCAGGCCAGCGAGTGGTTTGAGGGTCAGGGGGCGATCAGCGCGCTTGGAATCGCGAGCTTCGGTCCTGTCGATCTCGATCGGTCATCGCCGCGCTGGGGTCACATAACCAACACGCCCAAGCCAGGCTGGGCAAATTTCGACTTGGCCGGTTACTTCGCTGAGCGCTTTGGAGTGCCAATCGGCTTCGATACAGACGTGAATGGGGCTGCACTCGCTGAATATGAGCACGGCGTGGGAAAGGGAGCATCATCGCTTGCCTACATCACCGTGGGTACCGGGGTTGGTGGAGGTCTCGTGCTTGACGGGCGAGCCGTCCATGGAGCTGCGCATCCAGAGATGGGCCACATCTTCCCACGCCGCCATGCGGGTGATCGCGAGTTTGAGGGAATATGCCCTCACCACGGCGACTGCCTAGAAGGACTGGCGAGCGGTCCGGCGATCAAAGCGCGTTGGGGAGCGTCGCTTTCCGAGTTACCGGCAGATTACATCGCGCATGAAATCATCGCCGATTATCTGGCGCAGCTAGCGCACTCTCTTATCGCTATGACGGCAGTGGAGATCATCGTTTTTGGCGGGGGCGTCATGAGAACGAATGGCTTGCTTGAGCGTGTGGACCGGAGGGCATCGGAACTCGGCGCAGCATATTTTCCAGGTGGGTCGAAGCAAAAGATCACCTCACCGGGACTAGATCACAATGCTGGTCTCGTAGGAGCGCTAATGCTCGCAAATACCGTCCAGCCGAACCACTAATTCACTGAAGTCCGCTTATAGGTCGTGAGGCGAACGTCCGGTTTGCTGATTTTCGGACCTCGAAACCGCCCTTTTGCAATCGGCCCAACTTCAGAGCTGTTGAAGTAGTTCGTGCAAGACCCTTAGTGACCGACCTATAGGGGTGCACAATTGGGAACAACGATCCAGCAAAACAGAAAAATCAAATATTTCAATAAAAAGTGGCGGAGACGGAGGGATTCGAACCCTCGATACCCGTTACCAGGTATGGTTCCTTAGCAGGGAACTGGTTTCAGCCACTCACCCACGTCTCCGCACGGGCAGCTGTTTGGCTGCGAGACCGGCGCTATAGTCGCGGTGATTGGCAGCGGCAAGCCACCTATTGAGCAAAATTGAGTATCGCGTCCGCCAAGGACCGAATTCCGCGCGTTGCCAAGCGCAAACATGCAGATTTCCCCGCTTCAACGCGCAATCAGATTCGGTTCGTCGTATTTTCGATTCGATTCATCGCCGGGCAATTGTCGGACGGTCATCAAAGGACTCTGCTCACCCGCGATACCGGCGTGATTTCGCAGTTTGAAAGGTCCGATCGATGAAGTTTTCTCAGCTGATTACCCGCACGGGCTTTGCGTTGGCAGGTGGCATTGCTTTGCTAAGCGCTCCGCTTGCCGCACAAGGCGTTGAAGAATTTGATCCGAACCGGGTTTATGACAGCGCAGCGCAGACCGATCTCGCGCCTATTGACGGTGATCTCGATCCGGCAAGCTCGACTGCAACCACTACTAACGCCCCTGTGCCAGTTCCCGCGCAAGGCGACACCACAGCGGATTGGAACGTGTCGGGCCCAGCCGAGACAGCACCTGTTACCTCGCAACCATCCTTCGATGATGAATTCGCAACCTATTCGACCGATAGCGAGGTCGCGCCCGAGTGGTCGGAACCTGGCGCAGTCAACGATGGCACGCTGCCAGAGGGAAACACCCAAGCGGCCAGCGATAGCACCTATGGCGAAGATGATTTGATCGGCGCAGCAGAAGGAATTTTCGGCAAAGGCGCCGAGGGGCTCGCGCGCATGATTCAGGATCTGCTTAAAGAACAAGGCCAACCCAATGGCTACATTGTCGGGCGTGAGGCGGGTGGTGCCTTCATCATTGGTGCGCGCTATGGCTCAGGCACGCTTCACCACAAGGTCGAAGGCGAACGCAAAGTCTATTGGACAGGTCCGTCGATTGGTTTTGATGCCGGTGCGAACGCGGCCAATACGTTCGTGCTGGTCTATAACCTCCATGACACCGAAGAGCTGTTCGAACGCTATCCTGCCGGTGAAGGGCAAGCCTATCTCGTAGGCGGCCTAAACGCGAGTTACATGCGCAAAGGCGATACTGTCCTGATCCCGATCCGGGTCGGCGCTGGCCTTCGGCTGGGCGTGAATGCCGGCTATATGAAGTTTTCCAAGAAACAGCGCTGGCTTCCGTTCTAAGGAATAGGCGTCGGATTGCCGGTTAAACTCAGGCAAACGGCAAAAACACGGATAGCCGCTTGCGAGTTGAGCACGCGCGGGGCATTGGCATTCGCGCTATGCTCAACCGACTCGAAACCCAATCGCCTGATGCGCTGCTCGCGCTCATCAAAATGTATGCCGATGATCCGAGGCCCGATAAGATCGACCTTGGTGTGGGAGTTTATCGCACTGGGCAAGGCGACACACCGGTCTTCGCAGCGATTAAAGCGGCGGAGCGAAATCTGGTCGATACGCAGGATTCGAAGAGCTATCTCGGTCCTGAAGGTGACATTGGGTTCGTTACAGCATTGATGCCCTATATCTTTGGCGAAGACGCGACGATGGGCGGGCGCGTTTCCGGAATGCAGACCCCGGGCGGCACAGGCGCCGTGCGTCTAGCCGCCGCTTTGGCGCAGAAGGCAGGGCTTGAGCGGCTCTACATGGGCACGCCAAGCTGGCCCAACCACGCGCAGATATTCGGCGATATTGAGCTGGAGTTTGTCCCGTTTGAACACGCTAAGGAGGACGGCAGCGCAAACCTTGATGCTCTGCTTGAAGCCATCCGTGGCGCTCCAGCCAATTCGGGCGTGCTGCTACATGGCTGCTGCCACAATCCAACTGGCGTCGACTACACGGTACGAGCAATGGGAAGCGATTGGCGACGCTATCGCCGAAACCGGTATCTTCCCGATTATCGACACTGCCTATCAAGGTTTAGGAATGGGACTGGAAGAGGATGCTACCGGGATGCGCAGCGTGCTCGCCAAAGTCCCCGAGGCTTTCATCTGCTACAGCTGCGACAAGAACTTCGGCATGTACCGCGACCGCGTTGGTGCGTTCTACATTATGGCAGACGATGCTGAAGTGTTAGAGAAGGCGTTCTCCAATGCGAATGCGCTTGCGCGGGCCAGTTGGTCCATGCCGCCGGATCACGGCGGCGCGGCGGTTCGGATCATCCTGCGCGATCCAGAATTGACTAAAATGTGGCTCGACGAGCTCGACACGATGCGCGAACGGATGCGCGACGTGCGCGATCGATTGGCAGAGGCTGGTCAGGCTGGCGGGGTCGACCTAACACCGCTTGGCAAGCAAAATGGGCTGTTTTCTGTGCTCCCCGTGAGCAAAGAACAAGTGGCGCAGCTGCGCGAGGATCATGGCATCTACATGGCGGCATCGGGCCGGGTGAACATTGCTGGTTTGACGATGGCCAACATTGACAAATTCATCGACGCCGTTGCTGAAGTGACTGGTTGAGGAAGCTCGCGTGGATCGCCAACCGACCTTGGATGGCGAGCGCGTACTGCTGCGCCCCTTGCACCAAGACGATTGGGGCGCGCTTTATGCGATCGCTTCTGATCCGGCGGTGTGGGAACAGCATCCGATGCACGATCGGTGGCGTGAAGAAGTGTTCCGGGAATTCTTTGCTGACGCCATCGCTCAGGGGGTGCTCTCGCTGTCATAGATAAGGCGAAGGATGAGATCATAGGCTCGTCTCGATTCCAGCATTTTGAGCCGGAAGCAGGGGGATCGGTCGAGATTGGCTGGACGTTCATTGCGCCACGCTATTGGGGGCGGGGCATAAACCAAGAAATGAAGCGGCTGATGCTCGCTCACGCATTCCAAAGTGTCGAGCGCGTCGACTTCCGCGTAGGCGAGACCAATTATCGCTCACGCATTGCACTGGAAAACATCGGCGCTAAACGCACGCGGGAGACGGAGCTTGCGCGCTATCAGAGCAAGCGCGTGCTGCATCTGGTCTATGCGATTGCCGCTACGGATTTTGCGAGCGGTCCTTTGATGACCGGCCCACAAAGCGCCGATTAGCCTGCGGCGGCCAAGCTCTGCATCCGCTTAAGATATCGAGCCAAGACGTCGATTTCGAGGTTCACATGAGCGCCCCCCTTAAGGTCGCCCAGTGTCGTCACCTCCCACGTGTGCGGGATGATGTTGAGCGAGAAAGTGCACGATCCGTCATCATTGTCGGCCACCTTGTTTACGGTCAGCGATACGCCATCGACGGTGATAGAGCCCTTGGGGGCAATGTAGGGAGCGAGCTCTGCAGGCGCGCGGATTTTGACCGTGTGCGATCCGCCAACTTCAACTGCGCTTTCCACTTCGCCCACTGCATCGACATGGCCGGTCACGATATGCCCGCCCAATTCATCACCGAGCTTTAGCGCTGCTTCGAGGTTCAGTTTCGACCCTGCATCCCACATTCCGGCAGCGGTCTTGGAGACGCTTTCGCCCGAAACATCGACCGCGAACCATGCGTTGCCTGCTTCACCGCCGCGTTCGACCACCGTCATGCATGCGCCAGAGCATGCTATCGAGGCTCCGATGGCGATGTCGGCCGGGTCATAGGGGCAGGCGATGCGCACGCGCAGATCGCTCAACTTTTCGGAGCTTTCGATGGTGCCGATGGCTGTGACAATTCCGGTGAACATGCGCGCGAAACTCCTGATTACCGCGTGCGCAGATAGGCGGTGAAGCTGTCGCTGCCAAGCTGGCGCTTTTCGCTTGCCTGCCAACGACCATGCGCGGCCTCAAGCGTGGGCAGGTCAAGCGCGCCAAGCGCGCGCATGCCATCTCCTATCACGATGGGCGCGCGGTAAATGTGCATCTCATCGACCAAGTCTTCTTTAAGAAAGCTCGCTGCCGTTTCCCCGCCGCCTTCGACATAGAGATATTGCACCCCGTCGAGCTGCGCGATTTGGTCAGGGCGGTTGATGACTTTGACGCCGTCAGGCGCGACACCACGGGTCAAAAGGACGCGCGCGGGGCTGCGATCCTCAAGGCCTGGCAGGCGGACATCCAAACGCGGATTGTCAGCGCGCCATGTCCCGCCGCCAACCAGGATCGCGTCATTGCGGGCGCGCTGGGCATGGACGTGCGCGCGGGCCGGCTCACCGGTGATCCAGCGGCTTGTCCCATCCGCCAGAGCGATGCAGCCATCGAGCGACATGGCCAGCTTAAGCGTGACGTAAGGCCGATCAAGCCCTGTGTTGCTCAGGTATCCGTCGAGGCTTTGTCGCGCCTCTTCGCAGTCGATGACGTCCACAAGAATGCCAGCCTCTTTGAGCCGCGCGATCCCAGCACTCGCTGTGCGCGGATCGGGATCAGTAATGCCGATTACAACTCGGGCTGGAGCGGCCTTTGCAAGCAAATCGGCGCAGCTCGGCCCGCGAGTCGACTTGTGTGCGCAGGGCTCGAGCGTGACAAAAACGGTAGCGCCTTTGGCTCCCTCGTCGCCGAGAGAGGAAAGTGCGTGCGCTTCTGCGTGGGGTCTCCCGCCAACTTGTGTCCAACCGCGTGCGATCAATCTGCCGCCGCGGATAACCAATGCTGCAACGCCTGGATTAGGGCTGCTTAGTGGGCGTGCACGCGCGGCCAAGCGGCTTGCAGCTGCCATCCAATCTGCGTCTGAGATTTGGTCCGGCGCGCCTATTGCGTGCCGCCTTCAGCGGTAGAGGCCTGATCTGCACTATCGCGCACGTTGGCTAGTACCTCCTGGCGCTCGGCCTCCGCCGCAGCCTCTTCGGCGGCGCGCTCCGCTTCAGCCCGTCGCTCCATTTCCTCGACATCGAAGCCGCTCGCCGCGCCCAAAGCTTTGTACGCCTCACGCTTTTGATCTTCGAGTTCGGCAATTTGCGCCGCGCGCTCGTCCTTGCGCTTTTGGTTCTCGATGTTCGAGGCAACGATCTCTTCGTCAGTGCGCCCGGGAGCAAAACTCGGAATGTATGTCACCGTGGGGCGCTCAGGTGGAATGTAAGCTGCCTCCGATGCCGCCCAACCGATGATCAGAGCTATCGGCACCATCGACACGCCAAGGATCGGCCAGCGATAGGGCTGTGGCTTCCGGATATATTCCCAGAAGTCGAGTGCACCGGTTTTGGGGTTGAAGCGCGATTTCGAGAGCATGTCGCGAATATAGGGCGTGAGCGCGCGCTATACCAGTGCAGGTTTCTCAACCAAAAGCCGAGTACAGCGAACGCCCATTTTCTTTTAGCCATCCATCGGCTTGCTTGATGTCATCTTCATAGATCTGATCAAGCAGCGCGTGAAAGGCCGGACTGTGGTCAAAGTGCACTAGGTGTGTGACTTCATGCGCGACCACTGAGCGGCGAACAAAATCAGGTGCTTGGACAAGGCGCCAATTGAGCCGGATGCGTTCTTTGTCAGAACAACTGCCCCAGCGTTTTTGCGCTCTCGACAAGGCGACAGGGACAGGGGCCAAATTGGCACGCGCCACATAGTCCCTCATGTCGCTCTCAAACAATCTCAAAGCTGTTCTTTCGAGCCAGCCTTTCAACCTTTTTTCGAGCGATTGTTCGGGACCGCCGACCTGCACTTGAGTGTCAACGAGCTTCGGTCGTCTTGGCATCTCGTATTGCCAATTGATGGTCAAACCTTGGCCTCGAAACAACAGTGTACTGCCCGCGCGAGGTGAAGTTCGGCGGGGAATTTTGGCAAGTTGCTGCGCCAGCCAGTCGGTTCTCGCGTGCGCGAATGCCAACGCTTCGCTATCGCGCGCCCAGTTGGGCAGGGTGATCCGGACTTCGCTTCCATCAGGCGCAAGTCGAAGGGTAAGCCGCCTGGCTTGCTTCATCCGCCGCAAGACTATGGGTAAGGTTTCGCCGCCCAGTTCAATCTCTTGTGAGAGCGGATTGCGGCGCATCCAATCGATCATGCACCGTGCTCGCTTTGGTCGATGTCAGAGCCAACGGTCCGCTTGGGGGCGCCCCAATCCACGATGTGATGTTCGAGCGGCCCGGCCTCGGTTTCGCTCACCACTCGCCCAGCAACCGAAACACCAGCGCGCTTAACTGCTTCGCGATCCCCGCTAATGAGATAGTGCCAGTCGGGGAGGCTGCGGCCTTCTGCGCGCCGACGATAGGCGCAGGATGACGGCAGCCAAGGCACTTCTTCGACAATGCTCATCGTCAATCGCAGGCAATCCGGCACGAACGCTTTGCGATTGCGATAATCGGTGCATTGCGCGGTTTCGCAATCAAGCAGCTTGCAGGCGACATTGGTATCCTCGATCTCGCCCGTGTCGGCATCTTCGATCTTATGCAGACAGCACCGGCCACAGCCATCGCAAAGTGCCTCCCACTCGGCCCGCGTCAGATCTGCGAGCTCGAGCTCCCAGAAGCGGTCCCTCAATTCACCCATTTCGACAGTTCTTCTGCGACAGCTTTCGGTCCTTGATCGGTCGGCAGCGTGGCCAATGGCTCACCCTCAGGGCCGAACAGATAGGTGATGGCGGAATGGTTGACGAGGTAGCCGCCGTCCGGAGTATCCTCGCCGCGCTCATAATAAACGCGAAAGTTATCAGCGGCGGTTTTGACCTGTTCAGGTGTGCCGGTGAGGCCGATGAGCTTGTCAGAAAACGCGCTAGCGAATTCACCGACGATTTCCGGCTTGTCGCGCTTTGGATCGACCGAGACGAAGATCGGCTGGATTTTGCTGGCTCTTTCTGGATCGCTCTCGGCGAATTGCGCAAGCCCTTGTGTGAAGCGCTGCACATCGGTCGGGCAGATGTCAGGGCAAAACGCAAAGCCGAAATAGATGATCACATATTGGCCGCGGAAGTCTTCCCATCGCACCGTCTGACCGTCGCTGTCGGTAAGTTCGAATGGGCCACCGATGGTTGCGCCAGCTAAGGGAGGTTCGGCTGCAGGGGCGTCGGCTGCGGGAGCAGAACATGCCGCCAGCCCCAGCGCGAGGCTGAATGTCACAAAACCGCGTCGAAAATTGCGGTGAATGGGTGCGATGGCGCGGTGGTTCATGGTCTGCTAACAGGGTCTCAGCAAAAGGTTGAAGTCGGACGAGGCCACCATAGATTGGCTTCAAAGCATATGTGGCATTGTTTGCGAAAGGTTCAAAGCGTGGGGCGCACTTTTTTACGCAGGGTTGGATTGGTCGCTGTGGTCGCGAGCGGATTGGCAGTGGGAGCAGGGCTGACAGGACTGGGCTTCGCACCGGCGGCCACCGCACAAGGCTTTTCAGTTGGCTATGAATTTCTGAAAGCGGTCGAAGATCGCGATGGCGATGCCGTCACGAACATGCTCAATGAACCGGGCACGACCATCGTCAATACCCGCGATATTACCACTGGCGATACCGGGCTACATATCGTTACAGCGCGGCGCGACAGTGTGTGGGTACGGTTTTTGCTTCAACGCGGGGCTAATCCCAATATCCGCAACAAAAAGGGCGTCGCGCCCTTGCAGGTCGCGGTCAGCCTTGGATTTATCGAAGGTGTCGAAGAATTGCTCAAGCGTGGCGCTGAGGTCGAGATCAGCGATCGTGCTGGCGAAACACCACTGATCGCAGCGGTCCACAAACGCGACACTTCGCTGGTGCGCTTGCTGCTCGACAAAGGTGCTAATCCGGATCGCGCGGACAATTCTGGCCGTACTGCGCGCGATTACGTGAACCTTATGAACTCCAACACGTTGATGTTGGAAGAGTTCGAACGCGCAGATGAAGAGCGCGCCAACAAAGAGGCTTCGGGCGGGAATTACGGCCCATCATAAGGATGCGCGAGCATGACTGATTTCGCTGACATGACTTTGGACGAGCTGCGCGTGGCGATCGCCCCGGATATTGCCGCCTCGGCGATTTTTGACGGCTGGAATGAAACGGCCTTGCTGGCCGCAGCGGACATGGCGGGATGCGATCCGGATGTCGCAAAGTTGGCGTTTCCCGGCGGTGCGATGGAGATGATCGCAGCTTGGATCGCCAGCGTCGATGCGCAAATGGAGGCCGAGTGGCCCAAGGAAAAGCTGGCCGAACTAAAGATCCGCGAGCGTATCCGTACCCTTGTCGCGTTTCGTTTGCAGGCGATTGACGGCCTTGACGAAGCATTGCGCCGCGCGCTTGCGATTATGTCTTTGCCGCAGAATGCACCGACGTCACTGAAGATGGGGTGGAATACGGCAGACCTCATGTGGCGACTCGCAGGCGATACGGCGACCGATTACAATCACTACACCAAGCGCACGATTCTGGCTGGCATTTACAGCGCAACGCTGGCTGTGTTCGTCAACGATGAAAGCGAAGGCAAAGAAGCGACCTACGCCTTTCTCGATCGCCGCATCGACGGCGTGATGAAGTTTGAAAAGGCCAAGGCAAAGTTCCTCGGTGGGGACCGCGAGACCTTCAGCCTGACGCGCTTTCTCGACCGCCTGCGTTATCCCAGCACTTAGGCGCACGGCTCTCTCAGGCGATATACGTAGAAACCACCATAATGGAGGTGGAAAAGCCCGTGCGGCGCTCGCCAGCGCGGGTGCGGTCGCTTATGACGGTAAGGGAATCGAGGTGGTGCGACGCAGGCTCGCACCGTCATCACGCATTTGGGAAGGTTTGAAAAATGGCGGGTTCGCTCAATAAGGTAATGTTGATCGGTAATCTGGGCGCGGACCCTGAAGTGCGATCGTTTCAGAATGGCGGGCGCGTTGCCAATCTTCGGATCGCGACGAGCGAGACCTGGAAGGATCGCAACACCGGCGAGCGTCAGGAACGCACCGAGTGGCATACCGTGGCGATTTTCTCCGAAGGTCTCGTCAATGTATGCGAGAATTACCTCAAAAAGGGCAGCAAGGTCTTTGTCGAGGGCAAGCTGCAGACCCGCAAATGGCAGGATCAATCCGGCAATGACCGCTATTCGACCGAGGTCGTGCTGCGCGGCTATGATGGTACGCTGACTATGCTTGACGGCCGCAGCGGCGGCGGTGGAGGAGGCGGCCAGGGCGGCGGCTATGGCGGCGGAGGCCAAGGCGGTTCGTCCGGCGGTGGCGGCTGGAACCAAGGGGGCGGCGGCTCCGACGGCGGGAATGGCGGTGGCTCCCAAGGCGGCGGCGGTTATGACGACCTCGACGATGATATTCCGTTCTAGGATTGAAAAACGACAATTTTTGCGAAGGCCTCGTGGGGAAACCTACGAGGCTTTTTTGTGCTCAATTTGGACTGGTCCAAGTCGCATCAATGTAAAAACAGTTTGACATTCGTGATAATATGTAAAAAGGTTTAGACATAACGAGACTGAAATGGATGTTTTGCAATGTCTTACAAATCGAAATTTTGGCTCTTCACAGTGCTTGCGTTCGGATCGTCGCTGATTGTGGGAGCAATTATCGGAAAGACCGTTCCAGCGAGCGGCGGTGTGGATAATCCGGCGTTAGTCCTGCCTTTGCTTCTGGGCTTGATCACTCTGCTTATGGGGGTCACGTGGCTGTGGTGGCAAAAGACGGATGACCTGCAGCAACAAGGCCAGATGTTCAGTTGGTGGTGGGGCGGCAATATCGGCGCACTAGTGATGATCGTCTCTGTGGTGGTCCTGACCGGTCGGCATAGCGATCTCAGTCTTGGCGCGATTTACATGTTTATGGCCCAGTTTGTGGGGTTCGTCGCGGTTTGGCTCGGCTGGAAATTCCGTGGCCGGGGCACAGCAGAATGAAGAACTGTTTGCGTGATCTGCGCAAAGGGCGCGGGCTTAATCAGGCGGATCTTGCGGAGGCTCTTGAAGTTTCGCGTCAGACGATCATCGCAGTCGAGGCGGACAAGTATGATCCTTCTCTGCCGATGGCCTATCGGCTAGCAGCGTATTTCGATGTCCCGGCAGAGGAGCTTTTTTCAATCCTTGGAAGGAGACGGGCGAGGCTTAGTCGCTCTTCAACTCCTTGAGCATTTCAGCGAGCGGCCCTTCCTCTTCGCCCTCCTGCGAAATGCCAGCAGACTTGCGCGCTGCATCTGCGTTTGGCCCTTCGGCGTACGGGTCAATCGCAAGGCCAAGGGACTGTGCGATCGCTTCACCCAAATCGAGGCAGTCGCCGGTGTACTCGACTTCATCAAGTTCATCAGCATCGAGTTCGATTTCAAGGTCTTCGCTATCCTCGGCCTGGGCGGCTCTTGTTGTGGTCGCATCTATGAAGCGCAAGGCTATCGGTTCGTTCACTTCGACGCCAAAGTTCTCGCCCGAAACCGAGCAGGCCTGCATGAATTGCGCATGCATCCCGCCATTGGCAAGCACTGCTGCGCCGTCTTGTTCGAGCGTAACTTCTGCCCGCAGAAACTCGATCGAGGTAAGGTCGAACCTTCTGGCGAGCGCGGCGCACTCTGCGCCACTGGCCTCGATCGTAACCGGCGCTCCGGGCAATTGCCGCAGTTTGATCTGGCGAGAGAGTTCTGGCTCGCTCACAGTGCAAAATCAGCTTTCAGCAAAGCCTCGTCGCTTACCGCAGCGAGCCTGATTGAGAGATCCTGCAGCTTTCTCGCCACGCAAGCAGCCGCGGCGCTTTCATCTTCGCCTTCGGCGAAAGTCGTGTTGCGCGCGACGGCTGCTGCCATTTTTCCAGCGTCTCCATCCAGCAATGCGCTGCGATATGCGCCAAGCCTACCGCCCAAAACGCTCATCAGTTTGCCAACGCGCTTACCAACGACCACATCATTGACGCCAAATTCGCGCAATTGGCCGTCCATATCCTCGACAAACAATTCAGCGAGCAGCGCACTTTCACTGCGCATATCAGCCGTCTCGACGCGCACAATCACGACGCTGAGCATGGCAGTGATCATATCGAACCGCCCGTCGACGCTATCAGCGACACCGCATTCTTCGTAAAAAGACGGCTCGCGCGCCAGCTCGACCACACGGTGCCATAGAGGGCGAACCTGCTCGCGCGGATCAGGTGCGAGGCCTAGCATTTTCGAGAGGAATGACATTCGATAACCTTTCGATGGCGCGGTACGGAATGCCGCGATGGGTGAACTACGAATTTTGCGGACCGCTTGATGCATTCAGCGAGAATTCAACCGTTTCACCCCAGCTCCCTGACGCAGCAGCGTTGCAACGTATGAACGAGGGCCGTAAAGCCTTGTTCCACGCGATATAGGACGCGGCGTTCGTCGGGCAATAGCAAGACGTGCTGCCGCGAATGCGAACGAAGGATTGTAGACAGTAATGATACGGATCGAAGGTGGAGCGCAGGTGGCGCGCAGGATCAAGACGCTGGCTTTGATTGCAGGCGCTGGCCTTGCGCTGTCTGGGTGCTCGTCAATCCGCGAATCGCGCGGCTACGTTGTCGACAACACTCTGCTGCAATCGATCCAGCCGGGTATTGATAATCAGCGCTCGGTTGAAGGCACGCTCGACCGCCCCAGTTTTACCAGCCAATATGGCGAGCCGACTTGGTACTATGTCTCTAGTGTAACAGGGCGCAGGCCGCTGGTGCGTCCGCGTATCCAAACGCACTCGGTTTTGGCTGTGAAATTTGACGCAGCTGGCAATGTTGCGTCAGTCGACAGCTCGGGCGTTGAGGACGTGGTTTATCTCTCTCCTGATGGCGATAAAACACCGACCTTGGGTCGCGAGCGCGGCTTCCTAGAAGATCTGTTCGGCAATATCGGCACTGTAGGTTCAGGTGGCCCTGCTCCTGGCCAGTAAACGAGGTTGCTTGATTGCTTCAGTTCAGGGCCCATATTGCGCCGCATGAACAATGATACGGCTAGCCACGGCCTAACCCAGTGGCATGGCACCACCATCGTTGGCGTAAAGCGGGGCGACAAGATCGTTGTCGCTGGCGACGGGCAAGTCTCGATGGGCAACACCGTGATGAAGCCCAATGCCCGCAAGGTTCGCCGGATCGGCGAAGGCGGCAAGGTTGTCGCCGGATTTGCTGGGGCAACTGCCGATGCATTCACTTTGTTCGAGCGGTTGGAGAAAAAGCTTGAGCAATATTCAGGGCAATTGCTGCGCGCCGCGGTTGAGCTCGCCAAGGATTGGCGCACCGATAAATACCTCCGCAATCTCGAAGCGCTGATGATCGTTGCCGACAGCGAAAGCCTGTTGGTGCTGACCGGCAATGGCGATGTGCTGGAGCCAGAGGGCGGGATTGCGGCGATTGGCTCGGGCGGCAATTACGCTCTCGCTGCGGCGCGCGCGATCGCCGAATATGAAGAAGATCCGGAGAGAATCGCGACCAAAGCGATGGCCGTCGCGGCCGAGATCTGCGTTTTCACCAATGGCAATGTGACCCTCGAAACCGTTTAGGTTTGCTGGGACTGAGAGAATTCATGGACAATTTGACACCCAAGGCGATCGTCGCCGCATTGGATGAACATATCATCGGCCAGAAAGATGCGAAGCGCGCGGTCGCCGTGGCGCTACGCAATCGTTGGCGGCGTCAGCGCTTGAACGCGGATTTGCGCGATGAGGTGACGCCCAAGAATATCCTTATGATCGGTCCCACCGGCTGCGGTAAGACTGAGATCAGCCGACGGCTTGCCAAGCTCGCCGAGGCGCCATTCGTGAAGATAGAAGCGACCAAGTTTACCGAGGTCGGCTATGTCGGGCGCGACGTCGAACAGATTGCTCGCGACCTTGCCGAGGAAGCGATCCGGCTGGAAAAAGAGCGTCGGCGTGAAGCTGTGCGCGAGGCGGCAAGCGATGCAGCGATGGAGCGTTTGCTTACCGCTCTGGTTGGCGACAATGCATCCGAAGCAACCCGCGAAAGCTTTCGCCAGCGAATCGTGCAGGACGCGATGAACGAGGTTGAAGTCGAAATCGACGTGACCGAAGCGCCCAACATGCCGTTCGACATGGGCAATATGGGCGGAAATGTCGGCATGATCGACCTTTCCGACATGATGGGGAAAGCCTTCGGCAAAACGCCGACCAAGCGTCGCAAGATGCGGGTGCCAGAGGCGTGGGACAAATTGGTTGATGAAGAGGCGGACAAGCGGCTCGACGATGATGATGTTGCGCAAACCGCTCTGCGCAATGCCGAGACCAACGGCATCGTATTCCTCGACGAGATCGACAAAATCGCAGTCAGCGATGTGCGCGGAGGCTCTGTCAGCCGCGAAGGCGTGCAGCGCGATCTGCTGCCGCTGATCGAAGGCACGACGGTTGCGACTAAATATGGTCCGATGAAGACCGACCATGTGCTGTTTATCGCAAGCGGCGCATTTCATGTCGCTAAGCCTTCAGACATGCTTCCCGAATTGCAGGGCCGCCTGCCGATCCGGGTCGAATTGCGCGCGCTCACAGAAGAGGACTTCGTACGCATCCTCGGCGAGACCAAGGCAAACCTGGTCGAGCAATATCGGGCCCTGATCGGCACCGAAGATGTGACGCTAGATTTCAACGACGATGCTGTTGCGGAGGTTGCGAAGATTGCCGCGCAAGTGAACGAAAGCGTCGAAAATATCGGCGCGCGACGTCTTCAGACGGTGATGGAAAAGTTGCTCGAGGAAATCAGCTTCGAAGCGGAAGAGCACAAAGGCGAAACCATCACGATTGACGCTGGCTATGTACGCAAACGGCTGGACGAGCTTGCGAGCGACAGCGACCTGTCGAAGTATATCTTATAATGACTGATCAGCCCGTCAGCGCGCTTGCTGATATGCTGGCGGGGATGGACCCGGTGCTGGATGATCAGGCGTATGTGTTTGCGAGCTCTTCCGGCGAGCCCGAATTCCAGTCTCCCTTCGCGATAATCGTTGAAGACGAGGGCAAAACCTTTGTCCGGCCTGCGGACGAAGGCGATAGCCAGCCGAAATTCTCCCGCATGACCCTACAAGTCCATTCCGACCTTGAAGGTGTCGGTCTGACCGCGGCGGTTTCGTCAGCGCTCGCAAATGCTGGAATTGCCTGCAATGTCATCGCCGCGTTTCATCACGATCACCTTTTCGTGCCGTGGGATCATCGCGGAGAAGCGCTGCAAATCCTCAAGGACTTATCGGACAACGCTCGTCGAAAAGTATAGGGCATTCGTCCCCGCGCACCCTTTCAAACTTGAGATCGGCGCCCGCCCGCGCTTTAGTGCAAGCAATTGAAATCCAATTGGGGACTGGTTCATGATGAAATACAAAATGCTCGCTGGCGCTGCCGCTGCCGCTATGGTTTTCGCGACACCTGCAATGGCGGATGATCACGCCGATACGGACGGCGCTCCGACGCTGTCAGCACCCAAGATAGAATACACCAGCTGGACCCTCGACAACGGGCTTACAGTCATCGCGCTGCCTGATGATTCGACAGCCAACGTTACTACCTCGCTGTGGTACAAGGTCGGGTCAAAGCACGACCCCGAAGGCCGGTCAGGTTTCAGCCATTTGTTCGAGCACATCTTGAGCCGCAAGACGGTCAACATGCCCTATAATCTGATCAACAAGCTGACCGAGGATGTCGGCGGTCAGCGCAATGCCTCGAACTGGATCGACCGTACCAACTACTTCGAGACGGTGCCTGCCCAATATCTCGAGACAATGCTGTGGACTCACCGCGAACGGATGGCTTTCCCGGTTGTCGATGCCGAGGTGTTCGAGAACGAGCGCAATGTGGTGAAGGAGGAACTTCGGACCCGCGTGCTCGCGCCGCCCTATGGCCGCTTGCAGCGCTTCGTGATCCCCGAAAACGCATACGATGTGCTGCCGATGCGGCGTCCGGGTATCGGATCGATCGAGGATTTGGATTCGGCTACGCTGGATGACGCACGCGCGTTCCACCAGGCCTATTATGGCCCCGATACCGCGACGCTGATCGTGGCCGGCAACTTCGAGATAGAGGAGCTGCGTTCGCTGGTCGATCAGTACTTCGCTGACATTGAACCGCGGGCAATCCCGATCAGCCTTGAAATCGAAGGTGAAGAGCCTGTCCGAACTGAACCGCGAGAAGTCAATGCGACCGCGCCCAATGTGCCGCTGCCTTTGGTGGGCGGTATTTGGAAAGCGCCATCGGTTATGGATGAAGATGCTGCCGCGATTGAATTGCTTACAGCAATCCTCGCGCGCGGTGATAATAGTCGCTTGCACAAAGCACTGGTTCGTACAGGCAAAGCTGTTCAGGCAACGCACTTCGATTCGATGACGATGGATGGCGGTTTCATTGCCAACTTCGCCGTGTTGAGTCCTGTGGCCCAGCCAGATGAAGCGCGCACAATCCTTAACGCGGAGTTGGAGCGTGTGCGGGCAGAACCGGTCACCGAAGCCGAGCTGCGCGAAGCGAAAAACGAGATTTTTGCGAGCGCGCTTTCTCAGCGTCAGACTGTCCGCGGTACGAGCCTTTGAACTGGGCGAAGCATTGGTTTCGACCGGCAATCCTGATGCGGCGGACTTGCGGCTTGAGCGGATTGCAGCCGTTACGGTTGAGGATATTCAACGCGTCGCTGCAAAGTGGCTGAACCCAAACGCCAAGGTTGCGATGACCTACACAGCCGGCGAGGACGATCCGAGCAGCTATGCAAATCCGGTTCCTCGCCCCGCTTACAGCACCGTCCCGCCTGCTACCGGGGAGCCACTTGAGCTGCTGCCCGAGGGTGAGCGGATGGTACCACCGCCTCCGGGTGAAAAACCAGAAGTTGTCCGGTCTGCCTTCGTTGACACCGAGCTCGCCAATGGCATTCCGCTCGTCAGCACACAGACAAGCAATGTGCCGATTGCGACTATCACTGTGGTGTTCCCAGGCGGGAATGCGAGCGATCCAGCCGGAAAAGCAGGGGTTGCTGGTTTCGCGGCGACCTTGGCTGACAAAGGCACGGCGACGCGCAGCGCGCCCGAAATTGCAGCTACGCTCGAATCGCTCGGTGCAAATGTAGGTTTCACCAGTGGTCTTGACGGGACATTTGTCAGCCTGACTGCGCCAAAGGTGAACCTTGCCGAGGCGGGTGAAGTCCTCGTCGATATCATTCAGAACGCAAGCTACCCGGCTGATGAGCTTGAGCGCGAACGCAAACGCGCGCTCGACGGCATCACCGCGGTCTATAAAGATCCTGGCTCGCTTGCAGGCCTCGTTGCGACCCGCGTGATGTATGGCGATGCGCCCTATGGCCGCGTTTCAACCGAGACCAGCATTCCGAAGATCACTCGCGAAGATCTGGCCGCTCATCGTGAGACCTATTGGCATCCGGCAGCGGCAAAGATCGTTGTGAGTGGCGGTATCAGCTCTGAAGAAGCCGAGAGCCTCGCCAGCGGATTGTTCGGTGACTGGACCAGCGACAGTGCGCCGCCTGCTCCCGTTTCAAACCCGGCTGGCAATGGCACGCAGCCTCGCACACTGGTGATTGATATGGAGGATGCAGGTCAGTCGGTTGTCATCGCCGGAGTTCGCGGCATCTCGCGCAAGGATGAGGATTTCTATCCCGTTTGGCTCGCAAACACAGTGCTTGGCTCCGGGTCAAACGGACGCCTGTTCGAAGAGGTGCGGACGAAGCGCGCGCTCGCTTACGGTGCATATTCCCAGCACGGCCAGGCTGCTGATGCATCAGTCTGGCGCGCTCAGGCTCAGACTGACCACAGCACGGTCGATGAAGTGGCTACGGTGTTCTTCGACGAGTTCGAAAAACTGTCCGAGCAACCAGCAACCGAAGAGGAAATCGAAAAGCGTCGTCTCTTCCTTGGCGGGGCAATCGCCCGCAGCCTTGAGACCAGCGGCGGGTTCAACGGTCAGGTTGCAAGCCTGATGCTGCAAGGTATCGAACCGGCGGAAGCCTTCGCGATCGCCGATCGCCTGTCGGATGTCAGCGCAGAAGAAGCGGCGGCAATCGCGGACAAGTATCTGACCGAAGAACGCACGTCACTCGTCGTAGTTGGCAAGGCTTCAGAATTCCTGAGCGAGCTCGAGGAACTGCGCGGCGAAGTTGAAGTCATTGCGTTCGACGATCTCGATCTGGCCGCCAGCGATCTTCGGAAAGCTGATTCTGGAACGAGTGAGAACGCCGGCGCCGCCGGAGAGTAACTAAACAACCGTTTCTGTCTCGCCGGGCGCTTCGCTCGCCTGGCGGGCCCACATTTCGGCATAAAGGCCGTCTTTGCTGAGCAGTGCGCTGTGCGTCCCTTGTTCAGCGAGGCGGCCTTTTTCGAGCACGATGATCTGATCGGCATCGGCGATGGTTGAAAGGCGGTGCGCAATGGCGATGGTCGTGCGTCCGGCCGAGATCCGGCGCAGCGTGCCGAGAATTTCCTGCTCAGTGCGCGTGTCGAGCGCGCTTGTTGCTTCGTCGAGTAGCAATATCGGCGGGTTCTTGACCAGAGTGCGAGCAATGGCAACGCGCTGTTTCTCGCCGCCTGACAGCTTGAGCCCGCGCTCGCCGACCATTGTATCGAACCCGTCCGGCAGGCTTTGGATCAGCGGCATCAGAGCAGCATCTTGCGCAGCCTTTCGGATCGTTTCTTCATCGGCATCTGCCGCGCCATAAGCAATGTTGTAGTGAAGCGTATCGTTGAACAGCACGCTGTCCTGGGGGACAATGCCGATTGCTTCGCGCACGCTGGCTTGCTGGACTTGAGCGATGTCTTGGCCATCGATCAGGATCCGGCCTGAAGTCGGATCGTAAAACCTGAACAGGAGTCGTCCGATCGTGCTCTTGCCTGCGCCTGACGGGCCGACGATGGCGACAGTGTTGCTGGCTGGCACTTCAAAGCTGAGCCCGTGCAAAATGGTGCGCTCTTCTTCGTAGGCGAAGGTCACATTGTCGAAGACGAGGCGAGGCTGCTTGACCACCAAACCCGGAGCGCCTGGCGCGTCGACCACTTCCATGTCGGTGTCGATCAGGCGGAACATCTCAGCCATGTCGACCAATCCCTGGCGGATGGTGCGATAGACCCAGCCAAGCAGGTCAAGTGGGCGAAACAGCTGCATCAGATAGGTGTTCACGAACACGAGGTCGCCGACAGTCAGCAGTCCGCGGCTCCAACCCCACACGGTGTAAGCCATCGCACCTGCCATCAGGGCGTTGGTGATCAGCGACTGCGTCATATTGAGGATGCCGAGCGAATTTTCGCTCTTTATCGCAGCTTCGGCGTAGGCCTTTGCCGCCTGACTATAGCGACGCTCTTCTCGATCTTCCGCGCCGAAATATTTCACCGTTTCAAAGTTGAGCAGCGAGTCGACAGCGCGATGTAAGGCCTGACCGTCGAGATCGTTCATCTCGCGCCTAAGTTTCGTGCGCCATTCGGTAATCCAGCGCGTGATCGCAATGTATGTGACAACCGTGAGGGCGGTTGCAGCAACGAGCTCCCAACCGAAATTGATGTAGAAGATGACGCCAACCGCGATCAGTTCGATGGCGGTCGGAGCAATGTTGAACAGCAGGAAGTAGAGCATCATGTCGATGCTCTTGGTGCCACGCTCGATGATTTTGGTTACCTCACCAGTGCGGCGGGAGAGGTGGAAACGTAGCGAGAGACGATGGAGGCGGTGGAATACATCTTCGGCAAGGCTGAGCGTGGCGGCCTGTCCGACCCGCTCGAACGTGATGTTGCGTAGATTGTCAAAAAGGAGTGAGGTAAACCGGCCTAGCGCGTAGGCGACCACCAATGCCAGCGCGACAGTCGCACCATCGCTGACCGGTCCAGCCATCTCATCGGCGGCGCCTTTGTAGGCAAAGGGAAGGGCGAGGGTGACGCCCTTGGCCGCGAGCACCAAGACCATGGCGATGACGATCCGCCAGCGTAGGCCCGGATTGTCCTTGGGCCACAGATAGGGGAGAAAGCGCTTTAATGTGTGCCAGCCTTCGGTCTCGACAGGCTTCGCCTTGTCAGCCTTAGAATAGGAAAAGTCGCTGCCCATCGTGCTCGCCCATGTGGGCGCGTGGAGACCAGCGCGCAAGTCCGCGCAAATCAATCAGCTTTATTCAAGTCACTTGGTTCGTGGAGTGTACGACTTGCGATTGAGATCGCGGGACACTCTGCGCGGCAGATCAAACAGGATGCGCTGACGCGAGAAGTCGATCGCCACCCGGTCGAACATCTTGAGGTGATTCATCCCCAACGACAATACCGGCTGATCTTTAAGTCCGAGCGCTTCGAAAGCAGGCGTATCAGCAAAAGTGATGGGGACATTGCGCAAGGTCACGCCTTCTATCTCGAGCGTACGAACGAAGGACATTTCACCTTGAAGCGAGACGCCGTTGACGTCGGTGGTCGTGACCTCTTGCGCGCGCTTGGTCCTGATGCGTTGCTGCAAGGCAGTATTAGCAAGGCTTGCCTGAGCGCCCGTGTCGATAATGACGGTTGCCGTCACCCCTTCGATTTCTGCGTTGGTTATGAGAAGCTGACCTAGCTTGTGCCGCGCGCGAACGACGATTTCAAACCCGCGTTGGCTGCCGCGCTTTTTGGTGACGTCTTCGACCAGCATCTCATCTTTGCGGAAGTCGATCAACACACGGAAATCTTGCAGGCTATCGAGCCCGATGATGCCGTCTGCTCCAACATGATGCCTGTAGAGTACAGGTGCAGCGAGATTGTGGATCGTGCTGTTGCCCATTTCCAGGCTGTCGAGTTCAACCAGAGGCACCGCACGGCGGCTCGCCATGCCCACCAAGGTCGCTGTTCCCAAAGATTCAAGGCCTAACGCATTATTGATTTCGTGGCTGACGGCGGTTGCCTGGCTGCCCGTATCAATCATGAAGTTGTATGGGCCGCTCCCGCCGATCGTGACCGGGATCGTCATGCGATCATGACGTTCTTCTTGAAGGCTCAGTATTTCGGCATCGGGATTGGCAAAACTAGGCGCAATCGATTGCTGCTCAGTGCTTTGCCCAAAGCCAATCGCGGCCATCGCCAATGCAGGGCCGTAATAGAGATAATGCATTTGCGTATCCTCTCCCGGGGATGCCGGTTTCAAAAGCTCAACCAATCCGCCAACGAGAGCTTATCAGAGGAGTTTCAGAATCCCAAACAAGATGTCAGGCCGAATTTTCGGCGTGCGCCAAGCCAGTGTCGCGGTTACGAAGAAGGTTCCATGTTTCCAGAACAAGTGGCCTCCAAGCGAACCAGAACGTAGCGGCATATACACTCGCGCCAGCGAGTGCATTGAAGGCAAGCTCGATCAATGGCGATTTGATCGGAAAGACTGATTGAAGGACTAACACGACACCAGCCATCGCACCGCACGCGAGAGCAACAGGAGCGACTTCTTTAACCAGAGCCAGCGGCGATACCCCAATTCGCGGTAATGTCATCGCCAAAGTGAAGCAGCAAAGCAGCGGCGCCGCGACCCACCAGGCGTGTACCAATCCTATCGCACCGTCATCCCCTTCAACAAATCCGCCATTAACGCCCCACAAGAACGCGAGCGGCATGATGATCGCTCCAACAATGCTGGTGGCGAGATAAACCTGCGTTCTTCCCATCGCGTTGGTCACTGGCGAACAAATAAAGTGTAGGGCCATAAACGGCATGACCAATGCGAGGCCTGCTACGATCGGAATCATCCCGGCCCACTTATCTCCAAACAGAGTGAGAATGGCCTGCTCACTCGTCAGAGAGAGTCCAACATAGATCGGCGCAGTGACCATCATCACCATGCGCGCTGTTTTCAGAAAGTAAGGGCCGAGCGGTTTGGTCGCGCGATGCAATTCAGAATAAGCGGCGAGGGCGACCTCATTGATTGGAGGAAGGAACCGCCCAGTGACGATCAACGTGAGGAATAAGGCTTCTGAGTAAAGGCCAAGATTATAGGTCGACATAGTGCGCCCGGCGATAACGATATCGCTCTGGCTTTGGATGATCCAGAATATCTGGCACAAGGTGAGTGTGCCCCCAAACGTCACAAGATCCCAGGCGCCGCGCGGGTCGAACACAGGCTTCACCAGAAGGCGTGCGGCCACAGACAATCCGATTGCTCGACTCGCGAACATTGCAATCGGCGCGTAAACGAGAGCCCAGACGCCCCAGCCAAACCATGCAAGGGCCAACGCCACGACGGCGCCGATGACGGCGGCCGCCATATTGACTTGGCCTTGCTTGCGAAACTCAAGCCGCCGCGCGAGCAACTCGGAAGGGAGCGCAGTGAAAGGCACCGTCAGGAATATGACAGCTTGCACCCGAAGCATTTGTTCGACCAGCGGCTCGCCAAAATAGGCTGCGGCAAAGGGGGCGAACACAAATTGTATCAGCGCCATCGCACCATTAAAAACGAGAAGCAGACCGAAGATCTGGCCTATGCGTCTTTTATCGACGTGTTTCGTCTGCACCAATGAGGTCGCAAAGCTCTGCCCATTGAGTATCGCAAGCGCGGTCAGCACGACCTGCGTCATCGCGAACAGGCCGTAATCGGTACCGGCTCGAGCAAGCGCACCACAAGAATGGTAGACGTCCAGGTAATGATCTGTGCAGCGACCTGAGTGCCCCAACGCCACTTCACCGCGGAACGTACGCGGTACGGCAAATCCGTCCGCGTCGCCTAATGGCGAATCATGGACCGAATCTGGTTCGGATCGTGGCATGGTTGAGCTCATGCAGGCGCGGATAACGCTTAAAAGTGAAGATTTGGCATGGAATCACGGGATGATTCTGCAAAATCCCGCACGCAAAAAGGGGTCCAATTGCCAATCCGCCCTTGAACGGTACGGGAGAAGCCCCATTTCATTCACTGTTGGGAGGGCGCAAATCCGCAGGAATCTGCGGTTGTTTCCAACTTTTGAAATAAAATTGCAAAAAGGCGTTGACCGAATCTGAGGTCGCCCATATATGCCCTCTCACCGACGCGGCGCTGACGGTTTCAACCGCCTCCATCGCGACGGTCGCCAACATCATACGGACAACCGGTCCCCCGGTGAAAATCGGGGAGCGATAGTTGTCCGCTTTTGCTTGTTGGATGGCTCTTTGACATCGTTAGATTATGATGAAGGGACATGTGGGCGACGGCGCCCGGTCCGAGGACCTCAAGGCCTCGGTAACCGGTTAACCTTAAGCCGATTGCCACATCCTTATCGCCTCCACAGGCGGTTTGTGATGATGCATGTTCATTCGTATCCATTACGTTTGACAGTGCAGGTATCGGCTCCTTGAAGCTCATGCCTAGCAGGTTGGCGGAGTTCGCTCCGTGCTTGCTTAGTATGTGACACAAACTTGAGAGTTTGATCCTGGCTCAGAACGAACGCTGGCGGCATGCCTAACACATGCAAGTCGAACGAACCCTTCGGGGTTAGTGGCGCACGGGTGCGTAACGCGTGGGAACCTGCCTTTAGGTTCGGAATAACTCAGAGAAATTTGAGCTAATACCGGATAATGTCTTCGGACCAAAGATTTATCGCCTTTAGATGGGCCCGCGTTAGATTAGATAGTTGGTGGGGTAACGGCCTACCAAGTCGACGATCTATAGCTGGTCTGAGAGGATGATCAGCCACACTGGGACTGAGACACGGCCCAGACTCCTACGGGAGGCAGCAGTGGGGAATATTGGACAATGGGCGAAAGCCTGATCCAGCAATGCCGCGTGAGTGATGAAGGCCTTAGGGTTGTAAAGCTCTTTTACTAGGGATGATAATGACAGTACCTAGAGAATAAGCTCCGGCTAACTCCGTGCCAGCAGCCGCGGTAATACGGAGGGAGCTAGCGTTGTTCGGAATTACTGGGCGTAAAGCGCGCGTAGGCGGCTTTTCAAGTCAGGGGTGAAATCCCGGAGCTCAACTCCGGAACTGCCCTTGAAACTGGATGGCTAGAATATTGGAGAGGTAAGTGGAATTCCGAGTGTAGAGGTGAAATTCGTAGATATTCGGAAGAACACCAGTGGCGAAGGCGACTTACTGGACAATTATTGACGCTGAGGTGCGAAAGCGTGGGGAGCAAACAGGATTAGATACCCTGGTAGTCCACGCCGTAAACGATGATAACTAGCTGTCCGGGCTCATAGAGCTTGGGTGGCGCAGCTAACGCATTAAGTTATCCGCCTGGGGAGTACGGTCGCAAGATTAAAACTCAAAGGAATTGACGGGGGCCTGCACAAGCGGTGGAGCATGTGGTTTAATTCGAAGCAACGCGCAGAACCTTACCAGCCTTTGACATCCTAGGACGGTTTCTGGAGACAGATTCCTTCCCTTCGGGGACCTAGTGACAGGTGCTGCATGGCTGTCGTCAGCTCGTGTCGTGAGATGTTGGGTTAAGTCCCGCAACGAGCGCAACCCTCATCCTTAGTTGCCATCATTTAGTTGGGCACTTTAAGGAAACTGCCGGTGATAAGCCGGAGGAAGGTGGGGATGACGTCAAGTCCTCATGGCCCTTACAGGCTGGGCTACACACGTGCTACAATGGCGGTGACAGTGAGCAGCTAACTCGCAAGAGCAAGCTAATCTCTAAAAACCGTCTCAGTTCGGATTGTTCTCTGCAACTCGAGAGCATGAAGGCGGAATCGCTAGTAATCGCGGATCAGCATGCCGCGGTGAATACGTTCCCAGGCCTTGTACACACCGCCCGTCACACCATGGGAGTTGGTTTCACCCGAAGATAGTGTGCTAACCTTTTAGGAGGCAGCTAGCCACGGTGGGATCAGCGACTGGGGTGAAGTCGTAACAAGGTAGCCGTAGGGGAACCTGCGGCTGGATCACCTCCTTTCTAAGGATTTTCACGAAAGCGCCGACGCTAGTCGTTGGAAGAGCTTCGTGATCTCCAAAGAACATTGCCGTCGTCCTCATGTCCTTTCATCAATCGGAAACAACGCTTCAGGGTGTTGTTATCCTGAGCCGGCTCACGCCCACTCGCGGCCTATTAGGCTGGCGAAGGACAGGTGTGGGCCTGTAGCTCAGTTGGTTAGAGCGCACCCCTGATAAGGGTGAGGTCAGAAGTTCAAATCTTCTCAGGCCCACCATTTACCTTAAGGGGCCTTAGCTCAGCTGGGAGAGCACCTGCTTTGCAAGCAGGGGGTCATCGGTTCGATCCCGATAGGCTCCACCAGGTATTTTATTCCGATTGTTTGAAAAGAAACGAGATCCCGCGCTTTAGCGGGTCAGGCGGATTTGCCGCCGATCATTTGACATTGTGAATGGGTTTTTAAATCGATGCCGTGGCGCATAGATTGTTTAGAAGGGTCTAGCCGACCCGTTTAAGCATTTAAGTCTATGCATCACAAATCAATCAAATTGATTATCTGGCTGAGATAATTCTCTACGCTATCGCGAAGATGGTGAGCTTTTATGCAGGCTTGTCGTTGATGGTGTAGATTCTCAAGCGTGAGGTAAGAGCATTTGGTGGATGCCTTGGCATGTACAGGCGAAGAAGGACGTGGCACGCTGCGATAAGCGTCGGGGAGTTGTGAGCAAACTTTGATCCGACGATTTCCGAATGGGGAAACCCACCTTCACCATTTCTTTCATTTTCTCTTCGGAGAGATTGAAAGAGGTGGATAAGGTATCACCTTAGTGAATATATAGCTTTGGTGAAGCAAACCCAGGGAACTGAAACATCTCAGTACCTGGAGGAAAAGACATCAACCGAGATTCCGTTAGTAGTGGCGAGCGAACGCGGACCAGGCCAGTGCCTTTTCATAAATTAGCAGAACTCTCTGGAAAGTGAGACCATAGTGGGTGACAGTCCCGTATGCGAAAGTGATTGAAAAGGACTTGAGTAGGGCGGAACACGTGAAATTCTGTCTGAACATGGGGGGACCACCCTCCAAGCCTAAATACTCGTACATGACCGATAGCGAACACAGTACCGTGAGGGAAAGGTGAAAAGCACCCCGATTAGGGGAGTGAAACAGTACCTGAAACCGGATGCTTACAAGCAGTTGGAGCCCCATAGGGGGTGACAGCGTACCTCTTGCATAATGGGTCAGTGACTTAATCTAGCATGCAAGCTTAAGCCGTTAGGTGTAGGCGAAGCGAAAGCGAGTCTGAATAGGGCGACTGAGTATGTTGGATTAGACCCGAACCCCGGCGATCTAGGCATGAGCAGGTTGAAGGTGCGGTAACACGCACTGGAGGACCGAACCGTTGCATGTTGAAAAATGCTCGGATGACTTGTGTTTAGGGGTGAAAGGCCAATCAAGCCGGGAAATAGCTGGTTCTCCGCGAAATCTATTGAGGTAGAGCGTCAGATTTTTGCCAATGGGGGTAGAGCACTGGATGGGCTAGGGCTGCGCGAGCGGTACCAAACCTAACCAAACTCCGAATACCATTGAGTCTAGTCTGGCAGACAGACGGCGGGTGCTAAGGTCCGTCGTCAAAAGGGAAACAGCCCTAACCTACAGCTAAGGTCCCCAAGTAATACCTAAGTGCGAAAGCATGTGGGAATCCCAAAACAACCAGGAGGTTGGCTTAGAAGCAGCCATCCTTTAAAGAAAGCGTAACAGCTCACTGGTCTAAATAAGGGTTCCTGCGGCGAAGATGTAACGGGACTAAAGGTATTCACCGAAGCTTAGGGTTGCAGTTTACTGCAGCGGTAGCGGAGCGTTCTGTAAGTTGATGAAGCGGAAGGGTAACCGACCGTGGAGATATCAGAAGTGCGAATGCTGACATGAGTAGCGATAAAGAGGGTGAGATGCCCTCTCGCCGAAAGACCAAGGGTTCCTGCTCAACGCTAATCGGAGCAGGGTTAGCCGGCCCCTAAGACGAGCCCGAAGGGGGTAGTCGATGGGAACCACGTAAATATTCGTGGGCCTGGTGGTGTGTGACGGTTTGTGGAAGTAGTTTGTCCTTATTGGATTGGGCAGGCTGCCAAGCAGATCCAGGAAATAGCCCCACCGTATAGACCGTACCCGAAACCGACACAGGTGGTCAGGTAGAGTATACCAAGGCGCTTGAGAGAAGTATCCTGAAGGAACTCGGCAAATTGCCTCCGTACCTTCGGAAGAAGGAGGCCCCGTTAGAAGGCAACTTTTAGCGGGGGGCACAGGCCAGGGGGTAGCGACTGTTTATCAAAAACACAGGACTCTGCTAAGTCGGCTTCAAGACGACGTATAGGGTCTGACGCCTGCCCGGTGCTTGAAGGTTAAGAGGAGGAGTGCAAGCTCCGAATTGAAGCCCAAGTAAACGGCGGCCGTAACTATAACGGTCCTAAGGTAGCGAAATTCCTTGTCGGGTAAGTTCCGACCTGCACGAATGGCGTAACGACTTCCCCACTGTCTCCAGGATATGCTCAGCGAAATTGAATTCTCCGTGAAGATGCGGAGTACCCGCGGTTAGACGGAAAGACCCCGTGCACCTTTACTGCAGCTTTAGAGTGGCATTAGGAAAGAACTGTGTAGAATAGGTGGGAGGCTTTGAAACTTGGGCGCCAGTCCGAGTGGAGCCAACCTGTGAAATACCACCCTGTTGTTTTCTGATGTCTAACCTAGGTCCGTTATCCGGACCAGGGACCCTCTATGGCGGGTAGTTTGACTGGGGCGGTCGCCTCCTAAAGAGTAACGGAGGCGCGCGATGGTATGCTCAGGCCGGTTGGAAACCGGCTGCGAGAGTGCAATGGCATAAGCATGCCTGACTGCGAGACCGACAGGTCGAGCAGAGACGAAAGTCGGTCATAGTGATCCGGTGGTCCCTCGTGGAAGGGCCATCGCTCAACGGATAAAAGGTACGCCGGGGATAACAGGCTGATACTGCCCAAGAGCTCATATCGACGGCAGTGTTTGGCACCTCGATGTCGGCTCATCACATCCTGGGGCTGGAGCAGGTCCCAAGGGTTTGGCTGTTCGCCAATTAAAGTGGTACGTGAGCTGGGTTCAGAACGTCGCGAGACAGTTTGGTCCCTATCTGCCGTGGGCGTCGATACTTGAAAGGAGTTGCCCCTAGTACGAGAGGACCGGGGTGAACATACCTCTGGTGTACCAGTCATGCCGCCAGGCGTGCCGCTGGGTAGCTATGTATGGACGGGATAACCGCTGAAAGCATCTAAGCGGGAAGCCTCCCTTGAGATTAGGTATCATCGAACCGTCATAGACCATGACGTTGATAGGCCGGGTGTGGAAGCGCAGTAATGTGTGTAGCTAACCGGTCCTAATAGTTCTGTTCGCGCTTGTAGAATCTGCACTGTCAACGAGAAGCCTGTTTGGCTCAGCGTTGATTGGCAAGAGAATTCCTCAAGCCAGATACGCCCTTACAACCCTCAAAAGGTTCATCGATTTAAACCCCTCTTTGCGCAGGCTTCATTGCTTGGTGGTCATAGCGTCTGTGACCCACCCGATCCCATCTCGAACTCGGTACGTGAAACCGGATAGCGCCGATGGTACTGTGTCTTAAGGCACGGAAGAGTAGGTCGCCGCCAGGCATTGCAGCTTGCGCAAATAGCGGGAAAAACCCATTCACTAGTCAAAGGGCTGGCCTTTTTAGGTTGGCCCTTTTGGCGTCTCTGGGCCAGATAGCTGAGACGCAATTAACGGTGCCGCGGGATGGAGCAGTCCGGTAGCTCGTCAGGCTCATAACCTGAAGGTCGTTGGTTCAAATCCAACTCCCGCAACCACCGTCTTCGAGCATCTATTGGAACACAGGTTGGCCTCGATGCATATTGGGGATTGCCGCGCAGCCCATTGCGCTAGCCATTGTAAAAATTCATTGCAAATCACGTGTCTTGATTTTTTGCGGGCGTTTCCCGTGCTATCATCATCGCACTAGGGGATTGCCATGAGAATTGCCGCTTTCAAATTGCTCGTATTGTCCTGGATTGCTGCTTTCGCTCTGCCATTGAGCGCCGCTCCAGAAGGCGAAATAACATATGAAGTGAAGCGCAACGACACGCTTATTGGTCTCACCAATCGCTATTTCGTGAACCGAGCGGCGCTTCGACAAGTGCAAACCCGCAACAAAATCACCAATCCTCGCCGTATGCCGATTGGACAGCGGCTCAAAATTCCGCGCCGACTGCTAAAATATCGCGACGTTGACCTGCTCTTACAGAGCTTCAAAGGTTCAGTCTCTATCCGGCAAGGTCAGCGCAATGTCGCGCCAAGGGTTGGTTTGGCTCTGCGGGAGGGTGCCGAAGTGACCACTCTGGCCAACAGCTTCGTTTCAATTGCTGGGGATGGAAATTCCCGGCTTTCGATCCCGTCGAATTCGCGGATACGGCTCGTGGATGCACGGAGTTATCTCATCAATAATCAGATCGATGTTCAGATACGCGTGCTGAAAGGCCGCGGTGAAGTTATTGCACCCAAGATCCGCGGTGATGGCCGCTTTCGCGTCGGAACACCCATGGCGGTAACCGCAGTTCGGGGCACTGAGTTCCGCGTCGGATTTGAGCCTGACACAGATGTCAGCCTGTCTGAAGTAATCGAAGGGCAGGTTTCTGTCGCCGCTGGCGGTTCGGAAACAAATCCCGCAGCTGGTTTCGGCGTGGCATCAGCTGGCGAGATGCTTGGAGAGCAGGAAAAGCTGCTCCCTGCTCCGGAACTTCTGGACGCAGGGCGCATCCAGACCGAAGAGACTGTCAATTTTGCGATTAAGCCCGTTGAAAGTGCATCTGGCTATCGGACTACGGTGGCGCGCGATGCGGGGTTCATCGAGGTTGTGACAGAGCAGGCCACGCCAGTACCTCTTGTTGTGTTCGACGAGCTCGAGGATGCGCGGTATTTCGTTCGTTCAAGACCGATTGCGGCAAGCGGCTTGGAAGGCTTTTCGCGCACTTACACTTTCCGCCGCAAGCGCGCGGGCGCTGAAGCAGGCGCAGAACCGGCTCCGTTTGCGGATGCGTTCAAGTTTGCCTGGAGAGCCCAGGGTTCGGGTAATGCAGTGTATGCCTTCCAGCTATGGAATGCTGCCAAGCCCGGCGAAATGCTGGTCGACGAAGTCGCGATCACTGATTCTGCGATAATCCTCTCCAATCTTGAACCGGGACAATATCGTTGGCGTGTAGCCAGCTTCGAAGTGGATGAAGGTGATGTCATCAAGGTTTGGACAGCAGCTCAGGAGCTTTCCGTAACCGAATAAGTCTGGGTGGGCTAAGACGGAATATCAATGAAGAGTTTCCGCCTCTTTGGTGAATGGATCACCCTGCTCGGTGTGACGATTCTACTCGTCTTCATCGCTTGGCAGCGGGACTGGGTTGAAAGGGTCGATTTCAGCCTCCTCGATCTTGTGTCGCAACAGCGCCTTTCAGAGCCTTCTCAAGATATTGTTTTGGTCGAGATTGATGATCGTGCTCTTTCGGCAGTTGGCAATTGGCCTTGGGATCGCGCCCGCCATGCAGAGCTGGTCCGGCAATTGTCGACCTACGATCCGCAGACAATCGTGATCGATATTCTGTTCGTCGATCCCGGTGATCCGGAAAGCGACGGGGCGCTTGCAGAAGCGGTCACGGAAGCGGGAAATGTGGTGCTGGCGCATACATTCGCCGCGCAAGCTGGCGGCGTCGATGATCTTGCACCGGTGTTGCCGATCCCAGAGCTTGCTCAAACTGCCGAGGATGTCGGACATGTCGCAGTTCGTCCTGACAGTGATGGGATTGTCCGTCGCTTTGCGCTCAAGCTTAATGTTGGAGGCGAGAGCTACCGGCACATGTCGCGTGTTGCTTTTGATCTTGCGAAACCAGACGCGGCGCAAGATGCAAGACCGTCTGGAGAACCCATCATCGCGATGCATGGGCCGGGGGCGTTCCGCTCCATTTCCGCCGTCGACCTGTTGTCGGCGCAGGTTCCGCGAGAATTTCTAGAAGGCAAAATTGTCTTGATAGGTGCCACGGCCCAAGGCTTGGGGGACCGCTACGCCGTACCCAACCACGCTGGCAGGATCATGACCGGCGTCGAGATCCAGGCCAACGTCATCAGTGCCTTGTTGCAGGACCGCACTATTCGTGAAGGTAGCCCAACATGGACGGGTGCATTGATGTTTGGCACAATCATTCTGCTGTTTATTGGGTTTTGGCAGTTGCCCCCGCAATGGGGTCTTCGCGTCTCATTGGTCCTAATCGCTGCCTTGATCCTAATCTCTGGTCTACTGATCATAAACGGCACTTGGTTGCCAGTTTTTCCAGCAATCTTGGGTATTCTCCTCGCCTATCCGCTTTGGGGTTGGAGACGATTGAGCGCGGTGAGCAGCTTTCTCGAAACTGAAGCGCGCGAACTGATGGCGCGCCCAGGCTCGCATGTTCCGCAAAACCAGTCAGGCTTTGATATGGTCGCCCAGCAGGTTTCTTTGGTGCGGGGGCTGATCGGGGCTACGCGCGAAAGACTGGCCTTCTTGCGCCGAACTTTGTCCGCCTCTCCCGACCCAATGATGGTGTTCGATGAACAAGGCAAAGCGGTGCTTATGAATGAGCGGGCGGAGAGCCTGTTTGGCACGGAGTCGGCGTGGACCGGGCTCGCGTTGTCCGAGATACTCGCGCAGAGCAAAGCCACCAGAGATGCCACAAAGCAGGAACTCCAGACGGTTGACGAGCCGCGTGTTTTTGGTCGCATCTTCCAGCGTAGAATTGGAAGAGCAAGGTAAGATCGTCACTTTGCGGGACATATCCTATATGCGCGAAGCCGAAGCGCAGCGGCGGGAAATGCTCGAATTTCTTTCGCACGATATGCGTTCTCCTCAGGCGGCGATCGTAGGTCTTGTCGGCCTCCCAACGAATAGTATGCCGATCGACGAACGTCTTGAACGGATCGAGGCTCAGGCGCGCCGAACGCTTAAGCTGACCGACGATTTCGTGCAGATTGCCCGGCTTGAGTATGAGGGCATCCAGCCCGAAGAAACCGATCTTTCTGCGCTGCTCTACGAAGCCCTCGACAGGGCTTATCCATTGGCGCAGCGCAAGGCGATATCGCTTGCGGCTGACATTCCTACTGATCCTCTTTTTTGCTTGGTTGACCCGTATTCGTTCTCACGCGCAATCGACAATCTGGTTGGCAATGCACTGAAATTCTCGACCGGTGGTAAGAGCATCACTCTGGGCCTGTCGCGCGATGAGCATAGCGGCATCGTCGTCACAGTTTCTGATGAAGGCCCAGGCCTTCCCCCTGAGCGTGTCGAAAATACGTTTGCCCGGTTTGGTGCACGCGAAACCGCTGCTGGCCCAAGTGCCGGCCTAGGCCTCGCCTATGTCAAAAAGGTGGTCGATGAGCATAATGGAACGATTGCGGTTCGCACCGAGGACAATATCGGCACCACTTTTGCGATCACATTGCCGGCGGAACGCGCCTGTTAATCGGCCAGCCGCTGCTATTTAGTCGGTGAGAATATTGTCCGTCAGAATTGCGGCCAAGTCCGTGAACGGCAGTTCGTCGCCCTCGCAAACCGTAGCTTGAGCGCTGCTGCGCTTCGCCAGTTTTCCGGAAGACCGATCAAACACGGCCAATCCGGCCTGCACGCGAACCGGAGTGCAGAGATCAAGCCACCGGGATTTCCGGGGTTCGCTGACAGGGCGAGGTTCGCGGTCCGATTTACCGGCTTCGCTAACATAGACGCCGACTTGAGCATCGCCGCTTGAGACTGAAAATTCGCCCACTGTTTCTGCATCTTTTGAAACAGCAATTCCTCGTCCGTTCAGAGCGTCCGTCAATGCTGCGTGCATAGCAAGGCGCTGGCTTTGTTCGGCTTCAGGCAACAGCAAGTGGATTGAACCGAGAATCGGTTTTGCACCGTCGCTCGTCTTGATTTCGGGTGTAGATCTGACGGCGCAGCCCGAAACGAGCGCCGGGAGGAGCAAAATGGATAAAAATGACCGTCCACCTGCGCTTAGATTGCAGGGGCGAACTCTCCCACCTTTAGCCGTCGCTTTGCTCATCGTTATAGGCATCCATTCGGTAGCCGAAGCCAAACACGGTGCTGATGACAAACCCATTGGCTGGGTTCAGCTTCAGCTTTGACCGCAGACGTGAAATATGCACGTCAACTGTGCGTGTCTCAAGTCCTGCGTTGCCGCCCCATACCTTCGAGAGCAAATAACCTCGAGACAGTGGCCGATCAAAATTCTTGAAGAGCAGGTCAATGAGGTCAAATTCCATCGAGGTAACCGCAACTGGTTCGTCATCTATTTCAATGGTCTTGGCTTTCCGATTGAGGTTATATTTCCCGTATGTGGCCTCAGTCTCTGGCTTGGCTGTGTCTGCTCGTCGACCGGCTGCTTCCACGCGCGCACGAATAACCTCATCAGATTCGGGCTTGGTGATGTAATCGACCGCCCCAGCTTCAAGCCCGTGCACGATGTCTTCCTTCGCGCCCCGGCTCGTGATCACGATAAAGGGTGGGGGCACATCAAGATTTTCCTGAGCCCAGCTGACGACCTCGGGGCCGGTCTTGCCCGGCATATTCCAGTCGAGCAAAACCACGTCATATGTCTCGCGTTGCAATGCCCTTTGCAGGTCCGTGCCAGTTCCAAACGTCTCGACCTCGTGCCCGGCAGTGAGGATCACAGCTTCGACTTGCTCAAGCAGTTCCTTTTCATCATCGGCAATGGCAACGCGCATAGGATCATTCTCCCGCCAATCAGTCGACGCAAACAGCACGCCCGCTTAGAGGCTTAGTGCAGGCTGAAATCGGCCGCAAGATACGGTCGGGGAGGGTGCCCGCCAAGGCGCGCGCTGTAAATTCTTATTGAACGCAGGCCCCGTGAAATTGCCCGATGATATTACGCGGCGCGGACTTCTTTGAGGAAGGCGTCGACCTGTTCGCTGAGCGTCCTTGCCTGCTCTTCCAAATCTGTCGCGCTTGTCAGCACCTGGCTCGCGGCGGCGCCTGTCGACAGGGATAGCTCGCGCACGTCTTCGATGTGACCAGAAACTTGTTCAGTGCCGCGCGCAGCCAGATCAATGCTGCGGGCGAGGTCTTGGCCTGCAACCGACTGCTGGTCTACCGCACTAGCGATCGAAATCGCTGTCGTCTCCAACTGGCGCACTTGCCCGGCGATCGAGCGCAGGGCGGAAACGCTGGCGCCCGTAGTGTCCTGCATCGCGCTGATTTGTCCTGCAATTTCTTCGGTTGCGCGCGAGGTTTGCATAGCGAGCTCTTTGACTTCGCTCGCCACAACAGCGAATCCGCGACCTGCTTCACCGCCGCGTGCCGCTTCGATCGACGCATTGAGCGCGAGCAAGTTGGTACGTTGAGCGATTGACTGAATGAGTTCGACAATCTGGCCCACTTCCTGCGCAGATGCTGACAGTTCCGAAATTGTGGTGTCTGCCTCTTCGGTCGCGCTGGTCGCAAGGCGTGCGAGCTCACTGGAAGATGCTGCCTGCCTGCTTATTTCGCCGATCGAAAGGGCGAACTCGTCACTCGCCGCAGCGGTACCGCGGTAGCCCCAGAATTCGCCTCTTGCATGTTCTGTGTGACTTCGAGCGTCTTCTCGCTCGATTGTTCGGCACGTCGAAGCCATTTTTGTGGCCGTAGCTTGCAACTGGCTCGATGCGGCAGCGACGCCGCTCACGACATCGCCAATTGTGTTTTCGAACTGGCGCGCAACGCTGGCAAGCAGATCCGCCCTGCGCTGCTCAGCTTCCTTCCGCTCGCGCTCGCGTTCTTCCTGGTGACGAGCCTGCTCGTCAGCTCGTCTTGCACGTTCCTGCGCCCAACTTTCCATTTTCCGGTTGGCCCGTTTGAACAGTTCGAGCGCATTGGCCATGTCACCAATCTCGTCTTTGCGTTCATGACCTGTGACTTCGAAATCCTGCCGCCCGCTGGCAAGCATGTTCATGCCATTTGTGATCTCGCTGATCTTTCCAGAGAAATGGCGCGAGAGATAACGTAGCCCGGAAACAAGGATGATTGAAGCGAGCAGGGCCAGCGCTGAAACTATGGCGATCATCGCAAAGAAGTAATTCACCCCGCTGCGGTGCAGCTCATCGGCATGATTCGACAAATCAATCGCAAATTGGCGCGAGTTTTCGAACACCGCTTCTCCCTCGCTTTCCAACTGAGCGGCGAGTTCGGCGATGCGTTCGGTTCGTCCGGCTCCAGCCTGTATGGAACTAAGAGCCTCAAAGGTGCTATTGTACTCTTCAAGATCGGTGGTGATCTGCGCCAAGCGCCCCGTCATTTCTGGGACCCGATTTGACAGCATCTGGTTGACCAGAGCGACTTGAGCCTTGGTAGCTTCAAAACTGTCGCGTTGGCGTTCCAGCACGCTGGTTTCAGCGCCAAGAAAGTATTTGACCGAGTTGTAGCGCAGCTCGCCAGCCATTCCGCGCAACTCGGTTGATGCAATTACCGCATCTTTGACTTGGTCAGTTGCCGTGTTTCGCGACCACAATTCGGCCATGCCAATCGCTAGCACCAAGACCATCGCAAATCCTGTGGCGAAAAATGTGCCAGTAATGAAATGGACTTTGCCGGCGAGACGCAAATCCCGGAACCAGGAAATGCGATCAAACAGATTCGTCGAGTTGCTGCTCGATGTCGCTTCAGTCAGCGCAAAATCATTCGAGAGTTCTTCGCGCATCTCACGCGCAAAATCGGGCAGCGCGAGTTCTTCACGTTCTTCATGCCCAGACATCATGTTCATTCGTGCATTTCCCGTCACTAAGGTGCGGATTATTTCCTGAACGAAAATGCTTTACAAATTATTGCTCGACCTTCCTCAGCCCGGTGGTTTTGGGGCGGGCTTTGGCCATCTGTTCTGTGTCTTAGCGACTATGGAGATTGGAAGTGCGCTAATTCGGCCTAATTTGAGCGAGGAAATCGTCCACCTGCAAACGCAGCGTGCTGGCTTGGCCTTGGAGTGTGTCCGCGCTCTGCAGCACTTGTGCCGCCGCTGAGCCAGTAGACAGTGACAGTTCGCGTACATCCTCAATATGGCCAGCCACATTGTGCGTACCGGCTGCTGCCATCTCCACGCTGCGTGCGAGATCTTGTCCGGCAACCGATTGCTGGTCGACCGCGCTCGCGATGGAGATTGCTGTCGTCTCCAGCTGGCGGACTTCACTTGCGATTGAGCGAAGAGCGCCGACGCTTGCATTAGTCGAGTCTTGCATCGCAAGGATTTGTTCGGAGATCTGCTCTGTTGCGCGGCTGGTTTGCATCGCCAACTCTTTGACTTCACTGGCCACAACAGCAAATCCGCGACCAGCTTCGCCGCCTCGCGCTGCTTCGATCGACGCGTTCAGCGCGAGCAGGTTCGTTCGACGAGCGATATTATGAATAAGATCAACAATTTCGCCGACTTGGATCGCTGATTGCGAGAGAGCAGACACTGTCGCATCGGCCTCGCTCACGGAATTGGTGGCCTTGCGCGCGAGCTCAGCCGAAGAGGTCGCCTGACGGCTTATTTCATCAATTGAAAGAGCAAATTCATCGCTGGCAGCGGCTGCCGCGCTAGCGCCTGTGTTGGCTTCTTCCATCGACTTTGCGACGTCGTCAGTTCGGGCGCTGGCTGTGGTAGCGGTTTTGGCCATTGCAGTGGCTGTAGACTGAAGCTGACTTGATGCAGCTGCCACGCCATTCACCACGTCACCAACGGTCTGCTCAAACTGGGTGGCCAGGTTCTGGAGCAATTGATCGCGTTCAAGGCTCGCCTCTTCTCGTTCCAATTCCTGTTGAGCCTTTGCGGCTAGCTCGGAATGGGCGTGATCTGCACGCTCGCGGTGCAGTTCGACCGCTTCAATGGCAGCAAGCCGAAGCTGTTCAATTTCGACGCTCATCTCGCCGTATTCATCAATGCGGTTTTGGTGCGGCACCACGATGTCGTGCTCACCCGATGAGATCCGCTTCATGCAATCGATAATCTGGCGCGAAGTGCGAATAATGTCGTTCCTGATTGCTTGGAACAAGATCAGCATGAAAGCGAAGCTAACGCCGACTGTGGCAACCATTGCAATACGGAGAACTTCAACCTCTGCCGCGGCTTCCGCCATCCGGTCCTGCTCGCCGCTTGAGATCGCATCAGAAATATGACCCAAGCCAACAAAAGCGAAGACCGCCGAGATGAGCACGATCAGCGCAGGCACTCCTACTGTGAGGAGCACTTTTTGACTCGTGGAGCGCCTACGGAACCAACGGGTCAACGGCCCGACCGAGGTGTCATACCGATAGGCGGCCTCGTTTGGTTCGATAACAGACCTGTTCGGCAGATCGCCGGCTTTATCTTCAGGCACCAATTCGGACTGCATCATATTCATTGGATTGCGCCCCCCGCGCGTTGTTTCCTAGTCTCGTCGGCACCCTCATTCCCAACGAGCAATTCGTCGATCTCTCCGGCTGGCAAAGCCTTGTAGTAGAGCCAGCCCTGGATCTGGTCGCATCCCGCCGTCCGGACCAAATCAGCCTGTTCTTGCGTTTCCACGCCCTCTGCGGTCACTGCCATTTTCAATGCCCGGGCGACGGTAATGCTCGATAACATCATCGCACGGCTGCCTTCGTCTTCACCCGCTTGAACGACCAGACTGCGGTCAAGTTTGAGCTTTTCAAAGCGAAATTGGCGAAGGAAACCGATGGAAGCATAGCCCGTTCCAAAGTCGTCGAGCGCCACATTCACACCAAAGCCCCGGATCACGTCCAACGTTCGCTCGGCAACGACCGGATCAAGTACCAGACAGGTTTCCGTGATTTCCAATTCGAGTTGTTCGGGAGGGAAGTCGGTTTCTTCCAAGATCTGGCCGAGCTGAATGGGAAATTCAGGATTGCGCAATTGCGCTGCCGAGATGTTTACGGACAGCTTGATATCGGGCCAGTTCGTCGCATCGCTAACAGCCTGGCGCAGCACCCAAAGACCAATCGCATTGATCAGCCCGCTTTCTTCAGCAACTGGAATGAAGATGTTTGGGCCAATATTCTTGCCATCAGGGCGGTTCCAGCGCAGCAAGGATTCGACCGCAACGATATGACCGTCATCGGCATCTACAAGTGGCTGATAAGCTAACGCGAATTCCTTGTTTGCAAGCGCAACGCGTAGCTCGTCTTCCAGTTGACGAACCGCCTCCCGGCTGCGGTCAAAAGCGTCGCTAAACCAGGTGCAGCGCATTTTGCCAGCACGCTTTGACATGGCCATTGCAACATCACTGCGCCGCATGAGTTCGGATGAATCCAACCTTTCCTCGGCGGACGTTTGAGACAAACCAATGCTTGCACCAATCGCAATTCGGCGTTCTTCCAGAGCGAGAGGCTTGGAGAGCTTTTCGAGGGCTCCTCGGCACATTCCCTCAAGGATCGTCCCAGCAACCGGCCCCGACATCATGATCGCAAATTCATCGCTACCAAGCCGGTAGCAGCGGGCCTCTTGCTGGCAATTCTCCTGAAGAATTTCCGCGCACTTCTGGATAAGTACGTCGCCGATCGAGTGACCGAAATGATCATTCACCTGCTTAAAACCGTCGAGATCCACAAGCGCGACGGCAACTTCACTCGGCAGGTCTTGAGCGGCTTTGATGTCTGTATGCAGCGTTTTTCGATTGGGCAGACCGGTCAGGCTGTCGACCTTATTGATCGATGCCAGTTCGCGGGCTTGGGAAAGGCCCAGTTTTCCGAGGAAGAAGATGGTCGCGGCGTAAACCAGCAAACCGGAAATCAGCAGAGCAGCCGGCGACCTGAATGCAATTGTGTCGCTGGCCAAAACGATAAGCGAAATTGCGCCGAAAATTGCGGATAAAACCACTAACGGGACCACCAGCAAGGTGGTCGGTGTGACCTTTATCCCCATTGTCTTTTGCGACACTTGCGTTCCCCGATCTGCGCTTTTGATGCGCATGCATTCAAGGATGCGGAGCTAAAGAAAAATGGCTAAGGAAGCGTAAACCTTAACAGCTTTGCTTATGTCGAATTCACCTATGGCCCGAGGGCACCCGCGTTGGTTGAGCACTATTAGCCGTTGGCTGCAATCGGCATCGGGCGCCGGGCATCACGTGCCGGGGCGTAGATACTTGGGCGCTCTGAAATAGGCGCGAAGGCGTCAGTTTGGCCGACGACGGTTTCACCCGCGCCGAGCATCAGATACCCATCCGGGGCGAGCGCGCCACGCAACCGCTCAAATGCGCTCGCGCGAGTGACTGGATCAAAATACAACAAAACATTGCGGCAAAGCACGAGATCGAATTTCTGGCGCGTAGGTGGTTCGCTCAAAACGTTGTGCTGCTGAAACCTCGTATATGCCCTGACATCATCGTGGATTTGCCAGCCGTCCTTCGTCTCATCAAAATGGCGCAGCATCTCGACAACACCTAGACCCCGCTGAACTTCAAATTGCGAATAGCGACCTTCGCGCGCGGAGTTGATCGCGCCATGCGAGATGTCGGTACCCAGAATGTCGATTGTCCAGCCTTCCCACCGGGCTATTTGATCAGCAAAGATCATCGCGATGGAATGCACTTCCTGTCCTGTGGAACAGCCAGCGCTCCAAATCGACAGGCGCTTGGTCTGAGAGCGCTTTTCTGCAAGCTCCGGCAAAATCTCATTCGGAATTTGATCGAAAGTGGGCTTGTCGCGATAGAAATAGGTCTCGTTGTTGAGCAGAGCCTCGACGACGTCTTGCGCCAGCTTGGATTGCCCCGGATTGGCGAGCAAGCAGACAAGCTGATCGACATTGCTGATGCCGTGCTCGCGGAAAACACCGGATAACGCTGTGCCAACGCGCCAGCGACGGCTTTCCGTCAATTGTTGTCCGGTTCGTGCAGCCAGCAGATCGGCGATAATGTTGTGGGATGCGTCGCTTACTTCCACGTCGCCGCACCGGTCTTTGCAAGGCCAGCTTGGCTTAGAATTGCCTCGCGCAGTTCGTCAGGCGCAGCAACAAGGCTCGCGAGCCCGGCCTTTGCGACGGCGCCGGGCATTCCCCATACGGCGCTCGTTTCTGCGTCCTGCGCGAAAATGCTTCCGCCAGCGGCAGCCAGTTCGCCGGCCCCTTCCGATCCGTCGCGTCCCATGCCGGATAGGATGACGGCGAGAACGCGGCCATCGCATTCACGGGCGAGGCTTGAAAGCATCGGATCAACCGAAGGCATGCAGCCGCTGCTAGCTGGAGTGTTTGAACATTGCGTGAAAAGCTGGTCGCCGCGGCGTTTGACGATCATATGACCATGGCCTGCGGCGATTGTGACTTCGCCTCGCCGGATCTCTGTTCCTTCATCCGCGATACGGGTGGCGCGACCACAGGCCATCTCAATCTGACGGGCAAATACCGGGATGAACGATGCCGGCAGGTGCTGTGTGATAAGGATCGGCAAATCGAATTCTGCCGGCAAATCACGGAGCAATTGATTGAGCGCGTGAATGCCCCCAGTCGATGCACCTATCGCCAGCACTTCAGGGCGTTTTCCGGTGGGTGGCACCGGGAGTTTCACAGCCGAAGCCCTGGCGCGCGCTTCGCTTGCGTCGGTGCCGGCCTTGTCAATTCCTCCCAAAGCACGGATCTTGGCCAGCAATTGGTCGCGATACTCGTCATTGAAACCGCCTGGGCGCGGCTTCAGCATCGTATCAGCAGCACCCATCGACAAGGCTGCCATCGTATGCTCGGCGCCGTCCTGGGTTAGCGATGAAACGACCAGAACTTGCACATTTTCAAGGGTCTCAAGTATTTTCGGTAGCGCATCGAGCCCACCCATACCCGGCATTTCCAAGTCAAGCAGGATGACATCAGCCGGCGCGGAATCGAGCTGCGAAATCGCTCGTTCTGCACTGCTGGCTGTGCCTGCGATCGCCATGTCGGGATCGCTTTCGACCATACGCTTGAAGACAGTCCGCACCGTAAGCGAATCGTCGACAATCATCACCTTTACAGCGGCATCGTTCTTGCTCGCTTCAGGTCTTGGCCGGGAAATTGGAAGGGGTGCGGTCACGCAGAATCCAACCAGCTGGAGTTTGATCTGAAGAGTTTCATGATCAAATGGCTTCATGACATACTCGTCGGCGCCAGCCTGGATCGCCTCACGTATGTGGGCCACGTCATTTTCGGTGGTGCAGAACACGACTTTTGGCGCGTCTCCGCCTGGCCGCTTACGCAACTGAGTTATAAATTCGATGCCGGTCATAACTGGCATATTCCAGTCGAGTAAGACGACATCTGGCATCTGCTCGTCGCACCGATCCAGACCCATCTGTCCATTTTCGGCTTCGTCTACGTTGAAGCCAAGCGTTTCGAGTATATGTCTCGAAACCTTGCGGATAACCCGCGAATCATCGACAATTAGACACGTTTTCATTGGGACCCCTGCTTTTTTATTTGCATGCGGGCTTACCCCCACCGGTAAGCAATTGCTTAAGCTGCCTCTCCGAGCGTTTCTGGACCGGCGATCAATTTGGGCAGGTCAATAAGGAGAGCTGGTCCCATTGCTGTTTCCACCATCCCGGTTGCGATACGGGTCCATTCCGGCCCAAATCCGCCACTGACCTTTTGCGCTTCGGATTGCGCCGTGGTGATGTCGTCTACGAGATCGACAATGAGCGCATAAGAGTGGTTTTCGACCTTAACGACAGCGCCGCGATGGTCGGTTTTGAACGGGGCTGGATCGATGCCCATCGCCAACCGGCAATCAATCACCGTGAGCGATTGGCTCCGCATTGCAGTGATCCCAGCGATAAAATCAGGCGTGCGAGGCACAGGAGTCAAATTTCCCAATTCGATAATTGAGGACACGTCATGCGCGTTCAAGACGCAGCGCCGACCCGCAATCTCTACGGTCACCATCAATTCGTTCATCGAGTGCCTCCTGCACGGGCGCGGCGCAGGGCTTCGATGACCCCTGCGCGATCATAACGATAAATCGATCCGTCATTGTCACTGGCTTCGGGCTGGCTGCGCAGGCGAATGCATTCACCTTGAACGGTAACCAGGGCGTCCTCGCCGTCATCCAGGACAATAGCTATGTCGCTTCCGGCATTGCTATCGCTCACAACGTCATAGCCGGCGGTACGTCACCAAAGGTCCTAGGATCGTCCGCGCCCAATCACTGTCAGGGATGTGACACGTCGGTTTGGCCGTTGCCTCGGGCGGTTCGCCAAAGCGAGAGAACAGTTCATGGCCATCAAGCAGCGCAACGGTTTGTCCTTCGATAAGAGTCAGCGCTTCTATCAATGGATCATCGTCCGCCGGCTTCAACTTGCCGGTTAGCTCGACAGCATCATCAACTTCTCGAACGGCGTAGAGCAGTTCGCATGCCTGATCGGTCATGCGCAGGAAGCGAATCTTGCCGCTCGGTACGTGCACCCACCGGGAGGCCAACCAGTGGCAGGATAACGCCGTCGATTACGGCGCGTTTGCCGTTCGGCGCGATGTCGATGTTTTCGGCCAGCGCGGTCTCGATGCGCTGGACCAGTTCAAGCCGGACTGCACAGCGGCGATCTTCATAGTCCGTGAAGAGCATTGCATGGCAGGCGTTCTCTTCTTGGGTGCTGCCTTCGTTCTCCTCGGTTTGAAGAGCGCGTGTGCGCGCATCAGACACCAGGTCATATGCAGCGGCAATATTGGTTACGTCGAGCAGGAGGATGGGTGACCCATCGTCGAGCAGGGTTGAGCCAGCGTAAACGCCGCTTTTCATGACGGCGGGCGCGAGTGGTTTCACGACCAGATCCCCGTGATGGTGGATTTTGTTCACCGCAAGCGCAAACAGGTCGCCGCTGGCTAGCCGCAGAATTACCATTGTTTGTTGCGCTCGCGCTTCGTCGGCGACGTGTAGCTCGAGAACCTCTGCAAGTTTGAGGCATGGGACGCGGTTGCCCCGGAATGTAATCAGAGACGTCTCGCCGACTTGCGTCGTGTCCAGCGCCTTTGACGATGCGTCGATGATCTCCTCGACATAGCTTTGCGGGATCGCAAAGCGTTGTTCGCCGATTTCGACTGTCAGACCAGCGATGATGCTGAGCGTAAGCGGAACCTTCAGGGTAAATATCGTGCCCACGCCAGGGGTGCTCGTAACGCTGATCGAACCGCCGACCTTTTCCAGATTGTCGCGAACGACATCAAGGCCAACGCCTCTGCCTGAGACAGCGCTGACTTCATCCGCGGTTGAAAAACCCGGCTCGAAAATCAATTGCAGGACTTTGTCGCGGCCCATGGCTTCGCGTTCGGAGGCTGTGAGCAACCCGGTTGAAACCGCTTTGTCAGCAATGCGTTGCTCATCGAGGCCATTCCCATCATCGCTCACGACGATCGAAATGGTGTTGCCAGATTGGCGCGCCGAAATCGACAGCATTCCAATTTCACGTTTGCCACCGGCAAGCCGCGCTGAAGGCGTTTCGATACCATGATCGATGGCGTTGCGAATGATATGGGTCAGCGGGTCGCGAACGGTTTCGATCATCTCGCGGTCGAGCTCGACATCGCCGCCTTCCAGATCGATCATGACCTGTTTGCCAAGCTCAGCAGAAAGATCACGGACCAGACGCGGCATTGCGCTGAACAGTGTTTCAATCCGCTGCATCCGCATGCGGGTCACCGCATCACGGACGTCTGAGAGAATGGAAGTCAGGCGCTCGAATGGACCGTCAATGGTCGGCTGATTGCCCGCTTGGCGAAGGCGGTGTCCCAAATCGTTGCGCGCCAGAACCATATCAGAAACGCCGCTCATCACACGATCAAGCAAGTCTACAGGAAGCCTGATCGAACGCTGGACAGAAGGGGAATTGTCGGGCCGCTGTGTGGCGCTCTCACTATCGCTGTCGTCGTATGCGTCGCACCCTTCGAGTAATTCCGTGGCGGGCGCATGTGTGGTTTCGGTCGATGCCTCGGCTGGAACGAAGCCTTCTTCCAAGGCAGAGATAAGGTGATCATCACCGCCAGCCGGCATGTCATGCCCAGCTTCGATAGCATCAACCATTTCGACAATCCGGTCTATGATCGCGAGCACTGCTGTGACTAGCGCGCTATCCGGTTCTCTGCGCCCCGCGCGGCAATCGGAAAGAGCATCCTCGGCGGCATGGCTCAACTCAGCAAGGCGAGGAAAATCGAAGAAGCCGCAATTGCCTTTGACCGTGTGCACAAAGCGAAAGATTGTATCCAGCCGCGCACGGTCTGCCGGATCAGCCTCCCAGGCGATAATCTCGCCTTCGCTAGCTTCCAACATTTCCCGGGTTTCTGCGACGAAATCCGCCAGCAGTTCATCCATGACGCCATTGCCCCTAATCGTTTCTGAGGCTCTCTATGGGCGATGATGGTTAACGAAGGGTCACCAGCCGGGCGCTGATGGCAGCTCAGGAAGCAGGTTTGCGGCGCAAGATATAAGCCACGATCAGCGTAGCAGTGACTGCGCCAAACAGGTTCGCTGCCAATTCGGCAGCATAGATGGCTTCGCTGCCCCAGCTCGATTGCAAGAACCAAGCGAATGGCAACATGACCAGGAACACACGGGCGAAGGACTGGCCCAGCGCAAAGCTGGCCCGGTCAACTGCGTTAAGGATTCCATTGCCGACAATGAGCAATCCGAACCCTGCATACCCCCAGGCCGCTATCTCCAGATACAGCGCGAATTCTTCGATTACTGCCGGGTCTTCGGTGAAGAAGTCAGCAAACCACTCACCCGCAGCGACCATCGCGATGGCGATTGCGAGACCCCAAACAAGGCAGAAACCTCCAGCATAGAGCGCGGCTTCGCGTGCGCGATCCAGTTTCCTTGCGCCCCAGTTTTGGCCGACTATCGCACCGATAGAACCGGACAGAGCCAGCAGCGGCACGACCGCAAAGCTCTGAAGGCGTCCGGCGGCTCCGAACCCTGCGACAGCGGCTTGCCCCTCCGCAGCTATCAGGGCCGTAAGAACGGAAAGTCCTATCGGATTGATCGCATTGGAACAGGCAGCGGGAACTCCAACCCGCAGAATAGAAATCATCGGGTCAATTATGCTCGCGCCGCGCAATTTTGCCGGATTGAACGGCAGATCAGTCTGCGACAGCAGGTAAAACGCCATCGCAAGTCCAAGTGCCCAGCCAATAATCGTTGCATAAGCGGCACCGACAATCCCAAAACCTTCAAATCCGAAAGCGCCAGTGATCAGGATCGGATCAAGCACCCAGTTGGCTGCGGCGTAAGTGACCGAAACATAGCTCGTCTTGCGCGCTTCGCCCTGGCCGCGCATCACGCCGTTCACGCCCATGATGGCAAGGATCAACGGGAACCCGGCGGCGTAGGGGACCATGTAGGTCATGATGATCGGCAGCAGATCGTCCGGCGCGTTCATCAGGCGGAACAACGGATCAAGCAGGAGATAGAGAGTGAGCGCCATGATGAGGCCGCTCACCACTGCAAAGATCACACCGAAATTCGCCCGTCGGGTTGCCTTATCATCTTCCCCTTCGCCCAGCGCTCGTGCAACCACCGAATTGATCCCGACCATCACGCCGACGCCCAAGCTGCTCAACGCTACCGATATCGGGAAAATGAAAGAGATTGCGGCGAGTTCAGCGCTGCCTAATTGACCGATGAAGTATGAATCGACCAAACCGATCGACATGATCGCGGCGACGCCGATCACCATCGGGAGTGTCTGGGAGACCAGATGGCCGGGAATGGAGCCTGTGGTCAGCTTGGCTGAATTGGTGCTGGACGCGCCCTCTTCATCAGTAGTCTTGGATTGATCAGAGCCGCTCATCGTCGACGCGACTAGCTGGATCAGCGCACCGCGCATAGCGAAATCCTTGTGCGGCGAACTCAAATCATGCGATATGCCCTTGCAGACGAGAAAAAGACAGGAATCGATACGATGGCAACTCAGCTCAAACCCGGTCAAACCAGCCTTAAAGATCAGGTCAGCAAGGAAGAGTGGCAGGCACGCTTGGATTTGGCCGCATGCTATCGCATCTTCGATCACCTCGGGTGGTCAGAATCGATCTACAACCACATTTCGCTGAAGGTTCCGGGTGAAGAGGACACGTTCCTCATCAATCCGTTTGGTATGCTCTATGACGAAGTGACCGCGAGCAACCTCGTGAAGATTGATGTCGAAGGCAACAATGTCGGCGGTTCCCCCTATATGGTGAACAAGGCTGGCTTCACGCAGCACGCCTATTTCCACAAGCATCTGGGCGAGAAGGCGGACGCGATCTGTCACGTGCACACCACCGCGACGATGGCCGTGTGCAGCCACAAGGACGGTTTGATGCCGACCAATTTCTACGCCTGCAATTTCCAGGATCAGATCGGCTATCACGATTTTGAAGGCGTGACGGTTCGCCCGGAAGAGGGAGAGCGGCTGGTCGAGAACCTAGGTAATCACTCGATCCTGATGTTGCGTAACCATGGGCCGGTTGTGATGGACAAGACCATCCAGGGCATGTTCGTGAAGATGTGGGCCCTTCAGCGTGCCTGCGAGATTCAGGTCGCGACGCTCGGAATGGGCAATCCCAATGTTGTCCCGCAAGAGGTGGTCGATGTGCACCAGCGCGATATCTCGGTCATGCAAGGCCAAGGCGGCGCGGGCATGTTCGACTTTGAAGCTTGGAAGCGCCGGGTCGACAAGATCGACGATAGCTGGCGTAACTAGGGCTTTGCCTTAGCCTTCCTGTTCCAGCGATGGGTTGGGGCAGGTGTAGACGCCATCATTTGTCGCGGATCCTTCACTCGCCATCAAGTTGGCGAGGAACGAGGTCTGCGTTTCGATCTGCTTTAAATAATCGGCGAAGGGGTGCTTTTCGCCATTCGCGGTGCGCTTGAAATCATAAGCAGTGACGGAAATGTCCTGCGCTGAAAGGCGCGGGTTATCGGCCAGATATTCGCAATAGTTTTCATAGCTGGATGCCATGCAGGTGACGCCGAAGCGCTCGCAACCGAGGAATCCCTTGGTGATCACCTCGTCATCCGGATTGATCCCATAGAGCAACCGCGCGCCCTTGGTCATGATCCCCGCGCGCGTATCGTCGGCTGAACCAGAGAAGGTCTTCACCGTGGTCGCCGGAGCCAGCAGCCCGATCGCGAGATCGCTGAACTGCGGGACGCGGTAAAAGCCTTCGGAAGCCGCTGCGTTGTCGGCAAAGCGCTGGTAGGCGAAGTCTTTCTCGTCATCGAGTAGCGGCAGGACATCGCCGGGATTGCCGACGGTGGAGCCGATAACGAACGCGCCTGAACTGTGCGAGAGCATTCGCACCTGCGCGCGCGCACCGCTTTGTGCCAGCGTATCGTTCATGGCGTTGAACATCGGGCGCATGTAGAACCCCACCAGCGGTCCGCTGGCTTGTGCTTGACCCCAGCATCTCACTCCAAGAGCGTCTGCGCAGCCATCCCAGAACACTTCGACAAACAAGGCGTTTTCATTTTCGCCAAGCGTCTGCCTGATCAAGCGTCGCGCCGCGATAAAGTCTGGGACCGCCTCAGCAAAGCGGGTGTTGAACCCATGAAAAAGGAACACGATTTTCGGTTCTTCGCCCTGCTTGAGCGCGCGACTTGCGATCACATCTCCGCGCGTGCGCCAGAGCGACAATTGGCTGTCATACCACGCGGACAGCTCGGCATATTCGCGTGCTTTTTTGGATAGATCATCCGAGCCCGCCCGCTCGATCGCCTCGCACAAGGTGCGGACTTCAGACGCCATCAGCTCTGACCGGCACGGTGACTTCCCGCCTGCGAAATGCTCAAACAGGCTGCCGTTCCAGTGATAATCGGCGATGGAATCCGCCGCCAGAGGTTCGCGCGGATAGACGCTGCCGAACCCGTCGACATAGACCCGCATCACATCGTCAGCAGGCGCGGCTGCAATCGCATCGAAATAGGAGATGCGGTGCGTGGTCGCGCAGGCGCTGAGCGTAACTGTCAGGGAAGCCAGCAAGGCCAGGCGAAGAGGGGCGAACATCAACTGTTTCCTCGGAAGGGGGTGGGAGGAGAGGCCTGCACATAAGGCGGTCGTGCAAAATCAGCAAAATTTGTTGGAACGATCAAGAGCAGGCGTTTAATGGCGGGTGAATGCCGCGCATGACAGTCAATGATCGCCCGGTCGAGTTCGACATGGAGCCTGATACGCCGCTGCTTTATGCGTTGCGCGAGGCTGCGAACCTGACCGGGACAAAAAGCTGCGGCGGGGGCGATTGCGTCGGCGCGTGCATGGTTCTGGTCGATGGCGCTGCTTTGCGGTCCTGCCTGATCACCATTGCTGAGGCAGAGGGCCGCTTTATCACGACGATTGAAGGATTGTCGCGCGATCGCTCGCATCCGGTCCAGCAGGCGATGGTGGCGGAACAGGCGATCCAATGCGGCTATTGCACGCCAGGTATCGTGATCGCAGCCGCAGCGCTGATCCAGCGCAATCCTTCGCCCAGCCGTCAAGAGATCGAAGAGGCGATCCCCAATATGTGCCGCTGCGGGGTCTATCCGCGCCTAGTGCGTACGGTGCAGCGCGCGGGCCGCGTGTTGCAGCGGCAAGAGAGCATCAGCGCAGCGCCTGCGCCGGGCATCAGCGCCGCCGATGCTGCCGAACAAGTGCCTGCATTGCGTGTCGTCAATGGTGACGATACGGCGGCGGCTGACGAATAGAGATTGAGACTAAGAGGACGAGATGAAAGCGACCATCTGGCACAACCCCAAATGTGGTACATCGCGCAAAACATTGGCGATTTTGGAGAACCTCAAGAACGTCGATCTGGCGGTGGTCGAATACCTCAAGGACCCACCAAGCCGCGAAAAGCTCGCTCAGCTCTATTCGGATGCCGGAATTACTCCGCAACAGGCCTTGCGGTTGCGCGGCACAGATGCCGAGGAGCGCGGGCTTCCCGATGCGGATGCTGACACGGTGCTTGATGCGATGGCGGCCGATTCAAGCCTGATGGAGCGGCCTGTTGTCGAGACCGAAAAGGGTGTCGCGATCTGCCGCCCGCAAGACGAAGTGCTTAAGCTGCTTTAGGCGTTCAAGCCTTTTCAGTCGTCAGCGTTGCATCCGATTGCAGGGTGCGCGCGCCAATCGCCAAGACGATCATGCAAAACGCGATGACCAAGCCGAAGCCGAGCCAATCGCTGATATTGTAGAGCCAAACTCCCAGGGCGGGCGCGTAAATGAAGCTTGCCCCGGCCACGCTGGCAACAACACCGGAAGCTTGGCCTTGCTCGGCGCGCGATACAGCCAGCGATGTGCCTGCGGTTGTGCCGGGCCTAAACAGACCGAAGCCAAGCGAAGCGATCGAATAACCAAGCGCGATGGTGTGCAATTGGTACGCCGCTCCCAGCACCGCGACCCCAAATGCAGCGATGACAATGCCCCAAAGGGTCGCGGCTCTCGGCCCGAGGTTGAGGCGCGGGATCAACCCCCATTGGGCGAGCAAGGTGGCGAGCGCGCCCGCCATCAGCACCAGACCAACAGGGCCAGCGCCTTCGGCAGGTGTCTCGCGCAAGCCAAGGCGATCGAGCACGAGGAAGCCCGAAATGCCGAGCACCATTGCCTGCGCGTGGCCGCCGAGCAAGCCTGCGATTACCCAGGGGCGCAGGCGCGGTTCAAACCATCTGAGGCGGCGCGGTTCCCCGGAAGGTTGCCTGCGTTCAGCCTCGTCATCCTCCTCCTCGTCGCTATGGTCGCTGCCCGATCCGGTAGAATAGGGGGCATCATAGGTGCGTCCGCGTGCGGGGAATTGCGGCTCGTCATCCGGCAAGCGAAATCGCAGTAGAACAAGCACGACCAGCGCCAGCACGGCGAAGCACAGGAACGGGCCGGTCAGGCCGATGTCCATGAACGGCAGGACCATCAGCGGCGCAAGCGCCGGACCGATCACCGTCCCGACGCCAAAGCTGGAGGCGATCAGCGACAGCGCATTGGTTCGCTCTGACCGGGCAGTGCGCGATGCAACATAGGCTTGCACCGCAGGCGGGGCTGCGCTGCCAAACCAGCCGAACAGGCTGCGCGCGGCGGCAAAGGCGATCAGCGTCCAGAACGCGGTCATATATCCGCTCAGGCCCGCCCACAGCGCGATGCCACACAAGGTCATCGAAACGACAAATCCGGTGAGGCCCAGTGCCATCATGGCTTTGCGGCCGCGCTGGTCAGACTTGCGTGCCCACATTGGTGCGCAGACAACCCAGAGCAGGGCTGACCAGCTGTAAGCCAAGCTGATCCAAACATCATTGACCTGCAATGCCGTGCCGATTGAGGGCATGACCGATTGCATCGCTGTGTTACCCGCAGCGGTGACGAGCATCACCATGAACAGCAGCGCCATCCGACCGTTTGAAATTGCACGCTGCGTCGCCACTGCAGATGTATTGACAGGATTTGGAGGGGCGGCGTTCGTCATAGCGTGCCGCAGCGCTAGGCCAGCGTGTTCACGGTTGCAATTGCCAATCCACGCTGTCACATCGCCTGCGAGACGGAAACGACGCTCTAATCGCGTCAGGTGGGGTCGAAAACGCATGAATTCCAATGATGTGGTAGTCGGCAAGCGGGCCAAATGGCGTGAGCGCTGGCGGCTTTATGCGGCGCAGTGCAGCGTGTTCTTTCGCGGCTTCCTTGAACATCCACGCATGGTTGGTTCTATCATTCCCTCCTCCAGATTCACGGTTAAGCGGATGCTTGAGCTGGTCGATTGGGGCAGGTGCGAGGTATTTGTTGAATACGGCCCCGGCATCGGTACGTTTTGCCGCCCGGTGCTGGAAAAGCTGCGCGGCGACGGCGCGTTGATCGTGATCGACACCAACCCGCTTTATATCGACTATTTGCGCAAGACGATCCGCGATCCGCGCTTTCACGCGGTTCTAGGATCAGCCGAGCATGTCGAGCAGCATCTATCGGACCTCGGCTTTGAACATGCCGATTATGTTCTGTCGGGTCTGCCGTTTTCGACGCTGCCAAGTGGGGTTGCGCCGGCTATCGCGAAGGCGACCTACGATGTGATAAAGCCTGGTGGCGCGTTTCTCGCCTACCAGTTCACCGCCGCCGTGCGTGACGAATCCGCAAAGTTTTTCGAGCGGATCGAGGCTGGGTTCGAGTGGCTCAATATCCTGCCGGTCAAGCTATACTGGGCGTGGAAGGAACCACGCAATTAGCCCGTCTATTCGAAGGTTTCGCTCACGTCCTCGGTCGAAGGACCTGCAAGCTGCTTGTATAGCGCAGCGTAGACCGCAATCGAAATCGTTGATGTCGCTGCGCCGATAAGCGCCTCGAAGAACGACATTGTCCAGAGCGACACAGTGTCGCTGGGGATTAGCGCGGCGACCAGACCAAACGCTCCCCCGACGAGTGTGGAAATGATCAGCAGAACGACGATCAAAAGCACCAGAAACAGCGCGACATAGCGCGTGTTGCCTTTGACAAGATCCCACGACCCTTTGATCGCGGCGAGTGGATTGAGGTTGCCCTCGATCGCCATAATGGGTCCGATAAGGACAAGCCGGAAATAGATGAAGACGGTGGCGATAAAAAGCGCGATGCCCAGAATTGCACCGACTGCGGCGCCGGCAATTGAAGACAATGCCGCAACTACGCCAAAGAACAAGCCGATCACCATACCGACCAGCACTGCTGCCAGAATGTAGGGGATCAAAGCCTTCAGACCGACATTGATAGCCTCACCGACAGTTGGTCGCTGGGTGCGGCCTAGCAGCGCCAGCAAGGCCAGAGTGCCAACAGTGCTGACCAGGCCATAGGCAACAATGTAGGGCCAATTGTCGCTGAAATACGCGCTTAGAGCAGCCTGCAACTGCTCCGGGTCTAGCCGCCGCAGCCTCAAGTTCGGCTGCCGGAGACAGCACGCCCAGCGCCAATGCGGGCAGGAACAGAAAAGCGCCTGCAACCACCACAACCAATTCGCGGTTTCCAAACAGCATCGCAACTGCATCGTCCCAGGCTTTTCCGATATCGAGTTTCACGTGTCGATCCCCTATAACTTTGCCACTTGATAACCGCGATAAACATCCCCACGCAATTGCTCATGTCTCACAATGCCCAATCCTCTTCGGTTCTTCAGGATATATCGCGCGCTATCGAGTGGCTGCGCGAGGATCGCCAAGTGCCCTACACCGAGGCGCTGGAGATGATGGAGGTGCGCAATATCGCGATTTCAGATGGCGAAGCGAGCGAGCTGATCTGGATGCTTGAGCACCCGCCAGTCTACACCGCAGGGACTAGCGCGGCAGACGATGAATTGCTCGACCCGCGGTTTGAAGTCGTGAAAGCAGGGCGCGGCGGGCGCTACACCTATCACGGCCCGGGCCAGCGGGTCGGTTATGTGCTGCTCGATCTCAAACAGCGCGGGAAGGATGTTCGGTGCTTCGTCCACGCCCTTGAACAATGGGTGATCGCCGCGCTCAAGGATTTCGGGGTGGAATCTTGGGCGGTCGATGGCCGGGTTGGGATCTGGACCAAAGATATTGACGGTCGCGAGGCCAAGATTGGCGCGATCGGCGTGCGTGTGCGCCGCTGGGTGACGATGCACGGCTTCTCGGTAAATCTAGATCCAGACCTTTCGCACTTTACCGGCATTGTACCGTGCGGAATTGATGAATTCGGCGTCACCAGTCTAGCGCGTTTGGGTCTCGACATTTCGCCCGCCAAGTGGGACGAGGCCCTGATTGCGCAATCCAGCGCATTTCTTGAAACGCTTGAAAAGGCAGAAGCCCGACGATGCGCGACAAAGTGACCGTTTTCCGCCCATTGGTTTTGGCTCCGCTGGCGCTTGTGCTGGCTAATTGCGGTGATGACGTAGCGACTGAAGAGGCGTCGACCAGCGATGCCGATGCGACCGCAAGCGGTGAAGTGCTGGGCGGCGCGATAAGCGACGATATGCTACCGCTCGATCAATTGCGGTCGCAATCACCCGCTGCGCCGCGCGCCGCTAGCACTGGCAGCAGCAGTTCCAACGCCAGCAGGTCCAACGATGACGATACTGGCGAGCCGAGCGAGCCTGCGAGCGACGAAACGCCAGAGGCCGATGTTTCCGACGAAGCACCGGCCTCCGAAAGCTCTAACGATAGCGAAGGCTGAATTAGGCGGCGCTGGCCGCCTTTTCTTCCTCCAGCGTTGGATAATCGATGTAGCCCTCTGCAATCGGGAAATACCAGCTTTTCGGCACGTTCACGTTCGGGTTGAAGTCCGCACCCACAGCGATCCGCTTTTCCAGATCAGGGTTCGATATATAAGGGCGACCAAAGCTCACCGCATCGCAGCGCCCGCTTGAGACATCGTCATCCGCTTCCTGCGCGGTGTAATCGGAATTGAGGATCAGCGCGCCTTTGTAATGCTCGCGGATCACTGCATCCTGCTTGGGAACGTCGGTCTGGCCGAAAGTGCCGTCGGGCCCAGGCTGGCGCAATTCGACGAACGCGAGATTCAAGTCGTCACACACTTTCGCTGCAGCGCCGAATGTTGCTGCCGGATTGCTGTCATCGGTACCTTGGCTATCGCCGTTTGGCGAGAGGCGAATGCCGACCCGGTCTGCACCCCACACGTCGATTAGCGCCTCCAGCACCTCGCGCATCAGGCGCGTGCGGTTTTCGGGCGAGCCGCCATATTCGTCTTCGCGGTGATTGGTGCCATCGCGCAGGAATTGGTCGATGAAGTATCCGTTGGCGCCGTGCAATTGCACACCGTCAAAGCCGGCATTCTTCGCGTTCTCTCCGGCGCGGTGGTAGTCATCGACCGTACGCTTGATATCATCGAGGGTTGCTGCACGAGCCTCGGCATAGGGCTGCTTGCCAATCGGCGTATGCGCTTCACCCGGAGCGGTCGTGGCGCTCGCTGACAAGGGCGCTTTGCCATCGAGGAAATAGGGATGGACGATCCGGCCCATATGCCACAGCTGCATGGCGATAAGTCCGCCTTCTTCCTTCACACCCTCGACAATCGGCTTCCACGCCTCGGTCTGTTCATCGGTCCAGATGCCAGGAGCAGACGGCCAGCCGAGCCCTTCGGCGCTGATGCCGGTAGCCTCGGTCAGGATAAGCCCTGCGCCTGCACGTTGGCGATAATAGGTGCCCATCATCGCATTGGGCACGAACATCGGCTCAGCCGCGCGTCCGCGTGTGAGCGGAGCCATGAAAATGCGGTTTTTGGCTTCAAGCGCGCCCATCGTGAGCGGTTGGAAGAGAGCGTCGTGCATTGGGTCTAGTCCTCTTTTGAAATGCTTTATGGTTCGCACTTGGCGTGTGGAACGCTAAGGCGCAAGCATGGAAAATCGCGGGGCTTCCCAAGAAAAGCTGTTTGATGTGCGCGCCGCGCTGCTGCTCGCAGCACTGCTCGGCGGCAATATCGCGCTCGCTTTGGGGCCGTGGTTCGTGCGCGAGGCTGATACCGGACCGGTAAGCGCGGCGTTCTGGCGGCTCTTCCTGGCACTGCCGTTCTTGGTGGTGTTCGCGAGAATGGCGGGGCAACCGCTTACGGGAATGCCGAGGAAGACGCTCGTTCTGGTCGCCATTGGCGCGACAGCGTTCGCGATGGACCTCGCCAGCTGGCATGTCGGCATCGGTCTGACGCGGCTGGGCAATGCGACACTGTTCGGCAATGCCGGGTCGATCATTCTGCTGTTCTGGGGATTTATCATCGCCCGCCTGCTTCCGCGCGGTATGGAATGGCTGGCGATTGTCTTTGCGCTCGGCGGCGCAGGGATATTGTTGGGCCGAAGCCTTGAAATTTCGACCGAGACCTTTGTCGGCGACCTGTTCTGCCTCACCGCAGGGGTGCTATACGCCGTCTATCTGCTGACCCTTCAGGGTGAGCGGGCGCGGTTCGGATCGTGGAGCCTGCTAGTATGGGTGAGCATCTTCGCCTGCCCGTCACTTCTGGCGCTCGCCCTCGCGCTGGGTGAGCCGGTCATGCCCACGAACTGGACGCCGATCCTGATCCTGTTCGTCACCAGCCAACTGATCGGACAGGGGCTGCTGGTTTATTCGCTCGGGCACTTCCCGCCGCTGATTATAGGGCTTGCGCTGCTGACCCAGCCGGCGGTAGCGGCGGTCATTGGCTATGCGCAATTCGGTGAGGTGCTGACACCGCTGGATATTACGGGAATGATCCTGCTCGGCGGCGCGCTCGTGGTTGCGCGCGCTTCTCGCAGCCGCGCCGCTTAGTCCCAGAACCTGCGATCAAACGCGCTGTGACGTTCTTCGACCATTTCGAGATCGGGACCCTTGAGCTTGGTCCGCGCCTGCTCGACCAACAGCCTACCGTGATTGCGTAGCACGCTGCGGCGCGCCTCGTCTTTGATTGGTGTTGCCGCATCGGCCAGCACATCAAGCATGACACGTGCTGCATTGGGGCTGGTGGCAACCGCGCTGCGCATGGCTCCAAACCCGCGCTCGGCATAGTGCGCGAAGCCATCGGGGCAGGGGATAACCGGACAACTATCTGCGTCTTCCCCGCACACATCCTTTCGCAAATCGCGCCGGCCAATCTCCGAGGTGGCAGCCCCCAGCCAATGCATCGCCGTAATCGCTGTAAAAGGGTCGTTGATACCGGGCGAAAGCGCTCGCAGCCCAATTTCAACCAACTCGTCGATCAGGAACTGAGGATCCTGTTCAGGTGTGCGGTAGGGGCCGAGAGTGAAATGTTCGCGCACCTTGTCGGCAATTTCGTCCGGATCTTTTCCATCGACATGCATAAGCGGCAGGTCGCGGTGCACGAAATCTCCGGTGCGCACGGTCAGCGAGAACGTGCAGTCATGCTCGCGCGCGAGCTCTTCCAGATCCGCGAAGTCGATCAATTGGACATAGCCCGTTTCGCAGGCGGCGACCGGCTCCCCGCCTTCGGGCTCTCTTGCCTCGGAGAACTGATCTTCGACCGGGTAGGTCTCGCGGATCGCATCGAGCAAGCGCGAACCGATGCCCTCAAGCACCTTGTTGATGCGAATGGAGGAAGGGATGTGGTTGAGAAAGAATACGAGGACAGCAACGCACAGTGCGAGCAGGATGTAGGCGACCAGAAGCGATAATTGCGGTGTGAAGCCCGGCAATGCTCCGGCAACCGCCCCGGTGCCAGTCGCAGGCGTCTCGTCTTCGGCGCGCACGCTGCGCAGCACGATCAGAGCGTAGACAAAGCTGCCGATGAATGTCGCAAGGCTAACCTGGTTTCCCTTGTCCTCAAGGAAGTTTGTGAGCAGCCTCGGGCCGTAATTTCCGCTCGCATAGGTCACCGCTACGAGCGTGATCGAGAAAACGGTCGCGGCCACTCCGATCATGCTGCCAGCCATCACGGTGAGCATGTCTGCCGCGCCCTTGGGACGGGCTGAAATCCACCAGTCTGCGTTATTCAGGAAGTCGGCGAAACCGCTGCGATCAAGCCACACCACAGCGAAGGCAAGCAGCGCGGCCCCGATCGAAAACAACGCAGGGTAGAACCAGTAATTGGAATTGAGCCGCGCCCAGAAGAATTGAATTTCCGCCTTCATGTCGAGCTAAACGCTCGAAACGCGGAAATGGGTATGGTCCTCTAATCCGCGCTAAAGGGAACTTTACCCAGATCGCCCATGCCGACAGTGCCGCCAGCCATGCCGAGCATGCGGTCGAGGCTCTTCTTCGCTTTCAGGCGCAAATCTTCCTCAATTTCGATCCGCGGCTCCAGATCGCGCAGTGCAACATAGAGCTTCTCCATCGTGTTGAGCGCCATGTAGGGGCAGATATTGCACGAGCAATTTCCGTCCGCTCCCGGTGCACCGATGAAGTTCTTCTCCGGCAGCGCTTTTTCCATCTGGTGGATGATGTGCGGCTCGGTTGCGACGATCAGCGTGTCGCCTTCAAACTCTTTCGCAAACTTCAGAATGCCGCTCGTCGAGCCGACATAATCCGCGTGGTCGACGATATTAGGCGGGCATTCGGGGTGCGCGGCGATTGGTGCATCGGGGTGCTGTTCCTTAAGCTTGAGCAGCTCCGTCTCGCTGAAGGCTTCGTGCACAATGCACACGCCTGGCCACAGCAGCATTTCGCGGTTGAACTTGCGCGCCAGATAGCCGCCAAGATGGCGGTCCGGGCCGAAAATGATCTTTTGATCTTCGGGGATTTGCTGGAGGATCGTCTCCGCGCTGGAGCTGGTGACGATGATATCCGAGAGCGCTTTCACCTCGGTCGAGCAATTGATGTAGGTCAGCGCGATGTGATCGGGGTGCGCCTCGCGAAAAGCGCGGAATTTATCCGGCGGGCAGCTGTCTTCGAGGCTGCACCCCGCATCCATATCTGGCAGCACAACGATCTTTTCCGGAGAGAGGATTTTGGCGGTGTCCGCCATAAACTTCACTCCGCAAAAGGCGATCACATCCGCATCGGTTTCAGCCGCCATTTGGCTGAGCTGGAGCGAGTCCCCGACATTATCGGCGATGTCCTGAATATCGGGCGTCTGGTAATAATGCGCCAGGATCACCGCATTGCGCTCTTTGCGTAGACGATCAATCTCGGCGAGCAAATCCTCGCCTGATGGCACTTTATTCTCAACGCTCATGAAAATGATCCCCGGCAATGTGTTGTTCTGGCGCTGATATAGGGTTTTTGCTGGGATTTGCGAGCGTTTTGGCTAGCATGTTCTCGAGGAGAGAGCGGCATGTATGAGCTGGACTTGAGCGAAGCCTATTGCCCGGCGCAGGAGGACACCGAGTATCGCGAGCGCACGATTGAGGATGTGCTGCGCGAGCAAGCCGCGATCCGGCCCGATGGCAAGGCTTTGCGCGAACTTCAGCCGGATGGTTCTCTGGGGCGCGAGTGGACCTTTGCCCAATTGCTAGCCGATAGTGAGAAGTGCGCGCGCGCGCTCGCCGCTCGTCATGCCGCTGGCACGCGCATCGCGATCATGGGCGGCAATTGCCCGGAATGGATCCTGGTTCAGCTTGGCGCGGCCATGGCAGGCCTGACGATTGTGACGGTGAACCCGTCTTTCACCCCGCGTGAAGTGCGCTATGTGCTCCAACAATCTGGCTCCAGCGCGGTCTATTACCAACCGCATGTGCGTGGGTCAGCCTTGCGACCGGTGGTCGACGAGGCAGCTGCGGGATTGCCAGCGAGCGCCTTCATAATCGACATTGAAGATCATGGCGAGCTGTTCGCGGGCGAGGGTGATGGTGAGCTGCGCGCAACCAAGCCGCACGACATCTGCATGATCCAGTATACGTCTGGCACAACCGGCTTTCCCAAGGGCGTGCTGCTGCATCAGCACGGGCTGGTGCAGAGCAATTACGATGTGTTTTCGCGCTGGAACTTGCGGCCCGGCGCGCAGGTGCTGTGCCCGTTCCCGCTGTTCCACACAGCTGGCAGCGCGGTGTGTGTGCTCGGCTGCCTGGCGCATGGGGCGACTATTCTGCTCGTCACCCTGTTCGATCCAGCAGCGGTGGTAAGCGCGATTGCGCGCGAGAAGCCAGAAGTGGTCGGCGGGGTTTCGACCATGATTTTTGCCATGATCGAGGCGGCCAAAGCCTCAGGCACAGACATTCGTTGCGTAGAAACGGTCATTTCCGGCGGGGCAATGGTGCAGCCGGAGCTGAACCGCGCGGCACAAGAGACGTTCGGAGTGCCGATCCTGATCGTCTATGGTCAGACCGAAACTTCGCCCGCGATTACCGCTGCTTGGCCGACTGATACGGGTGCGGAACTCACCGAGACGATCGGCCAACCGTGCAGCCATATGGAAGTCGCAATCCGGTCCCCAAGCGACAATTCGGTCTGCGCGGTGGGCGAGCAGGGCGAGATTTGTATGCGCGGCTTCAACATGATGGTCGGCTATAACGACAACCCTGAAGCTACGGCTGAGACCATCGATAAAGACGGCTGGCTGCACACGGGCGATCTCGGCAGCATGAGCGCGCGCGGTTACGTGAAGATAACTGGCCGGGTGAAGGAGATGATCATTCGCGGCGGCGAAAACCTGTTTCCGGCGGAAATCGAAGCGGCTTTGCTCGAACATCCTGCCATTGCCGAAGTCGCAGTTGCAGGCGTGCCGGATGAGAAATGGGGCGAGATTGTCGCGGCGTTCCTGCGCTTGGCAGACGGAGCAGAGCGCCCCGATGATGGCGAATTGAGCGCCTTTATTCGAGAGCGCCTTTCACCGCAAAAGACCCCTGCGCACTGGGTGTGGATGCAAGAGTTTCCGCTTACGGGATCCGGCAAAATTCAGAAATTCCAGCTCGCTGAGGCTTTTGCGCGCGGCGACTTGGCGTAGCTAAAATTGGGCCAGAAACCTCTCCATTTCGGAGCGGATAGGCTGCGCGTTAACCATCGCCGGTAACGCCCTTTTAACGCACCCGCTTAAGCCGGTTGGAAGATCAGCTTGCTATCCGGGAGGCTCGAAAGAGACTTTTGGGGGCTCTAAGATGATCAAACTGTTGAAGAAACTCGCTCTGGCATTCGCTCTACTTACAGGCAGCGCGGCAATGGCTGCGGATTCAGGATGGATTATCTCGGAGACCGATGGTCAGGTTTCGATCTCGCGCGGTGAAAAGTCGGTTTACGGTGCGAAAGGGACAAAGCTGCAAATCGGCGATGTTGTGCGAACGGGTAAGGGTGCCCGCGCGGTGCTCGTGCGCGGTGACGATTTCGTGATTGTCACTCCACAAAGGCAAGTCCGCATCGCTAAAGCCGAAAAGCAAGGCATTATCGCGCAAGCGTTTCAATCTGTCGGCAATATGATCTCTGGCGTGGCGAAGAAAAACAGCTCTCAACCCAATATGAACCAGCCCGCATCTGCGACAGTTGTGAAGGGATATGGGCGGGGTGGCAAAAAGCTCGATGCCAAGGAGCAAGAAGCCGCGGTCCATACGATCAACCCGGCGAATTGATGACGGCTTAGGCCGTGCTCCACACGCCATTGACGCACGCTACCAAGCCGCGCTTTTCCAAATCGATCAGGTGAGCCTCGACGCTCATCTCCGCTGCGCCGATCAAGCGCGGATCAAGCCCCTTGTACATCTCTGGAATGAACTCGGGGATCGGGCGGGCGCGCTCCCCCATCAAGCGCAGAATCTGGTTCTCGCGCTGACGGCGATGGCCGATCATCCCGCGCACCAATTGCCTAGGCTTGGTGATCGCCGCGCCATGCGCTGAGTGATAGACTTTATCCTCGCGCGCCTGCAGCTTCTCGAGGCTCGCCATATAATCACCCATATCGCCGTCGGGCGGGATCACGACACTGGTCGACCACCCCATCACATGATCGCCGGTGAAGAGCGCTTTGCTCTCCTCCAGCGCGAAGCACAGATGGTTTGACGTGTGTCCCGGAGTGTGCACAGCGGTGAGTGTCCATCCTTGCCCTCGCATTTGCTCGCCATCCTCGAGCACTCGGTCAGGCGCATAGGTGGTGTCGAAGGCTTCATCTGCGCGCGGACGATCTGACTTCAGCACCAGCGGCGCGCAGCCGACGATCGGCGCGCCGCTCCGCTCGGCCAAGGGGGCGGCGGCGGGCGAGTGATCGCGGTGGGTGTGGGTGCACATGATCGCGGCGACTTTGGCATCGCCGATGGTCGCCATGATCGCCTCAATATGTGCCGGGTCGTTGGGCCCCGGATCGATAACTGCGACGTCGTCTCCAGCGCCGACGACATAGGTTTGGGTGCCGGTGTAGGTATAGGGTGAGGGATTCGGCGCGAGCACGCGCCGGATCAACGGGTCGAGCTGCTCTGCGGTGCCTGTCGGCCAAGGTTTGGGCGGTAGTCCTGCCATGCACTTGCATATGGAGGCGAGTGTGGCAGAAGTCACGCCAGTCTTAATGTTCGGGCCATAGCCACCCGCACCCTCCACCCTTCCACCCGGATCATGACCCGGCGTGAAAATCCGGGTGGAAGGGTGGAGGGTGCGGGTGGCCAAGCGAAACGCAGGAAAGAAACGCATGGCCGACTACATTCTCGTGCTGGATGAAGGGACAACGTCCACTCGCGCGATGCTGTTCGCGAGCGATGGCAAGATGGTGGCGGTCGCGCAGCAGGAGCTGACGCAGCATTACCCGCAAGCGGGTTGGGTTGAGCATGATGCGGCGGAGATTTGGGACAAGACTTTGGCCTGCGCGCTTGAGGTGGTTCCCAAAGCAGGCGGCGCGGCCAGCATTGCAGCGATCGGCATCACCAACCAGCGCGAGACTGTTGTTGCTTGGGACAAAAATACGGGCGAGCCGCTGCACCGCGCGATCGTGTGGCAGGATCGGCGGACAGAGCCTTTCTGCGTCGAACTGCGTGCAAAGGGTCACGAAAGCGACGTGCAAGCCCGAACAGGCCTGCTGCTCGATCCCTATTTCTCCGGCACAAAGATGCACTGGCTGCTTGATAATTCGCCAGAGGTGAAAGCGGCAGCAGGAAAAGGTACGCTCGCCTTTGGCACCATCGAAAGCTGGCTGACCTTTAAGCTGACCGGCGGAGCGCACGTGTCAGACGCCAGCAATGCGAGCCGCACGCTGCTACTCGAACTGGGCGGGGCACAATTCGATGCTGGACTGTGCGAATTGCTCGGCGTGCCGCATGGCGCGCTGCCCGAAGTGGTCGATATGTCAGGTCGCTTGGGAGAGACCGATCCCGAGCTGTTCGGGCGTGCGATCCCCATCACTGGCATGGTCGGCGACCAGCAGGCTGCGACCATCGGGCAGGCTTGTCTGTCGCCTGGAGAAACCAAAGCGACCTATGGCACAGGCGCGTTTGTGCTCACCAATCAAGGGAGCATCATACCGCGCTCGCAAAACCGTTTGCTTGGCACGGTGCTGACACAGATTGGCGGCGAGCGGACTTACGCTATTGAAGGGTCAGTATTTGTGGCCGGCTCTTTGGTCCAATGGCTGCGAGATTCTCTTGGAATCGTCGATGTGGCAAGCCAGACCGAGGAGCTGGCTCGCTCGATTCCTGATACAGGCGGGGTTACCATCGTCCCTGCGCTGGCAGGCCTGGGCGCACCGCATTGGCGAGCCGAGGCGCGCGGGCTGATTTCGGGGCTAAGCTTTGCGAGCGGAAAGGCCGAGCTGGCGCGCGCTGCATTGGAAGCGATGGCGCATCAAACGCATGATCTGGCCGAAGCCTTCGCGAAAGACGGCACACGCTGGGCCACTCTACGGATTGACGGCGGGATGAGCGCCAATGACTGGATGGCACAAGACCTCGCCGACGTGCTGAACGTCACAGTCGAGCGGCCTGAATTCGTCGAGACGACCGCATTGGGCGCGGCGATGCTCGCGGCGGCTGGGGCTGGGCTTTACTCGGATCTTGATGCCGCGGCACAGGCAATGCGCGGCAAGCTCCACAGCTTTACGCCCGGCATGGATGCGGGCGTGCGCGAGGAACGGCTCGAGCGCTGGAAGAAGGCGTTGGCTGCGGCGTAGGTTTATTATGCCATAGCCGCCCACACCGTCGATGGGGGGGCTACCCGAATTCGCGGCCCAGACGATCCTGAAACGTACGCACGGGCGAATCCGGTTCAAATCCGCCGCGCCATGCCCGGTCAAGCCGTGCGATCCGCGCATGCAGCATAACGGTTTCTTCGATCAATTCGCAGGTCGCAGGCTCGAGCAGTACCAATTGCTCAGGGTCCACCGGGCGATCTTCGGGCAGCTCGCCGTGCCGACGCACCTGGGACTCGCTTAGCTCTCCCGAAAAGTAAGCGCGCTGATTGAGCAGCCAAGCCAGCGCATGCATCATCCGTGTGGTGGTTTTCAGCCCCTCGATCGACATTGCCAGACGAACACTGTCAACCTCGCCGCTCGACGGTTGTTTCATTCCGAGCGCAAAAACTGCGCGCACTTCATCCGCGAGGACAAGTGCTTCGCTGTAAAGCGCCTCGATGATTGGCTGGGACAGGTTGTTCTTGGAATCCATAACGGCCCCAATCGCTACGCCCGGTTTTTCCGACGCGCCAGATTGGTAACCAGAATATCCCGCCGAAAATGGCATTCCGTCCCTCGCTGGGACACAATCGCAAAGCTGCTTTGGGTAGCCTATGCGATGATATCGGGCAGCAGATTGTCTTCGATGAGGGCGATTTGATCTTTGAGCCGCAACTTGCGCTTCTTAAGGCGCGCGATTTGCAATTGGTCGGTTGATCCGGCCTGGATCAAAGCGTCGATAGCAGCGTTCAAATCACCATGTTCGGTGCGGAGCAATTCCAAGCGCTTTCGCAATTCTGCTTCGTTCACGTATCCAGATCCCTCGTGACCCATATTGGGTTTCTCATTCGCGTCGCAGGATAGGTAACGGCGCGGAGAAAATCGACCACAAAGTGCGTTGGCCCCCTGCGCCTGCCGCACAAAGCAAACATCGTCTCGCAATTCGATCAAGATCCGCTTTGAATCGTTTTCGGTTTGTGGTTGTATGTGGGCATGCGGTTCGTCCGCATTGGACGAGTCGCTCCATCAACGGGGTTCATCACCCCCTATTCAGGAGACTCTTTATGGCATCGTCAGCAGGATCATCCCACCTCAACGCGCTGGAAACAAAGCATGCAGGCCTCGAAGCCCGGCTTCGCGCAGAGATGAACCGGCCTGCTCCTGATGCTGCGACAATCCAAGCGCTGAAAAAACAGAAGCTACGATTGAAAGAAGAGATGGTCCAGAACTGAGCCGATTTGCGGCAAATCACGCCGCGAACCTAGCAGATTTCTGCCCAAACGCGCGGTGGCGACGTAGTGACGCTTTGCTTTTGTGCGGCGGTTCTCTAACCGGTATAGGCTATGAGTGCAGCCGCATCCGCCCGTCAGATTCTCACCCGCCTCCACGAGGTGATGGCCTCGCGCATGCATGCGCAGGGCAAACTCGACAAAGTGGTGCAGATTATTGGCGAGTCCCTCGATAGCGAGGTTTGCTCGATCTATTTGCTGCGCGAGAGCATGCTGGAGCTATTCGCGACTGAAGGCCTCAACAAAAGCGCGGTCCACGTTACCCGTATGGCGATTGGTGAAGGGCTGACCGGAACAATCGCCGACCGGGTTGAAACGCTCAACCTGGCTGAGGCGAAGGCGCATCCCGACTTCCAGTATCGGCCAGAGACTGGTGAAGATAAATTCCATTCCTTTGCCGGCGTGCCGATTGTCTATCGTGAGCGAGCCGTCGGAGTGTTGTGCGTCCAGCATGTCGAACCGCGCCGGTACGAAGAAGTCGAGATCGAAGCGCTGCAAACCACCGCGATGGTGTTGTCGGAGCTGATCGCGAACGCAGAGCTGGTCGACGAGGAGGAAGCCCGTAGCCTTGCTGAAGGGTTGACCGGAACCCAGACCCTGAGCGGGTTGACACTGGTCAAGGGTCTCGCGTCCGGCATCGCGGTATATCACCAACCGCGCGTGCAAATCGATCAAGTGATGGCCGACGATATCGAGGCCGAGCGCGACCGGGTCTATCGCGCTTTCGACAAGATGCGCGAGCAGATCGATAACCTGTCAAACCAGGCAGAGTTTGGCATTGGCGGCGAGCACGAGGAAGTGCTCGAGACATACAAGATGTTTGCCTATGACGAGGGTTGGTCACGGCGCATCAATGAAGCAATCGACAGTGGCCTCACGGCGGAGGCGGCGATTGAGCGGGTCCAGCAACGCACCCGGATGCGCATGCGCGAGATTGACGATGCGCTGCTGGCTGACCGGATGCACGATCTGGAAGACCTTTCCAATCGCTTGTTGCGGATCGTCTCGGGCCAATTGGGAACGGCGGCCAGCCAGGGCCTGCGGCGCGATACTATCTTGATCGCGCGCAATCTGGGCCCGGCTGAATTGCTCGAATATGACCGCCGCCGTCTGAAAGGCGTGATCCTTGAAGAAGGCTCGCTCACAGCGCATGTCGTGATCGTCGCGCGCGCAATGGGCGTGCCGGTTTTGGGACGCGCTTCGGGCCTTCGCGGGGTCATTCGCGAGGGCGATGAAGTGCTGCTTGACGCCGATCAGGCGACCGCGACGGTGCGGCCCAACGCGCAAATGGCGGAAGCGTTCGAAGCGCGCTTTGCGGAATCTCGCAAGAAGCAGGCCGCCTATGCAGAACTGCGCGATGTCGAACCGTTCACCCGCTGCGGAACACGCATTCAGGTGATGATGAATGCCGGCCTGCGCGATGATATGAGTGCATTGGCCAGCAGCGGCGCGGACGGCGTCGGCTTGTTCCGCACAGAATTTCAGTTCCTCGTATCAGCGACTTTGCCGCAGCGCGAACGGCAAACAAAGCTCTATCGCGACGTGCTAGAGGCGGCGGGCGACAAGCCGGTGATCTTCCGCACAGTCGATATCGGCGGAGACAAGGCCGTGCCTTACCTCGCCAGCGCCGAAGCCGAACAAGATGAAAACCCGGCGATGGGTTGGCGGGCTCTTCGGCTCGCGCTCGAACGTGACGGTCTGCTCAAAGTGCAGGCCCGCTCTCTGCTTGAAGCGTCAGTACGGGCGTCCGCTTTATGTAATGTTCCCGATGGTTTCCGAGCCATGGGAGTTTGACGCTGCAAAATCGGTGTTCGAGGATCAGCTGGCGTTCCTGCGCCGTAAGAAGAAGATGATCCCCGATGCAATCTATTACGGCGCGATGCTGGAAGTGCCAGCACTGGCCGAAATGCTCGATTTGCTCTGCCCCAAGCTCAGCTTCTTGTCGGTGGGTACCAATGACCTGACGCAATTCCTGTTCGCAGCGGACCGCGCGAACCCTCTGCTGGCACAGCGTTACGACTGGCTCAGTCACTCGATCATGCGGTTCTTGCGCCGGGTCACGCAATCTACCGTGGGGACAAATGTTGATCTGGGTGTATGCGGCGAAATGGGTGGTCGCAGGCTGGAGGCATTGGCGCTTCTCGGGATCGGGTTCCGGCGGCTTTCGATTACGCCGGCTGCTGTGGGCCCGATCAAGGAATTGGTGCGAAAGGTCGATCTGGCAGAAATCACCGAAGCGATGACAGGCTGGCTGTCTGACCCGAGTATCAACCTGCGCGATGAGTTGAGCCAATGGGCAGCTCAACGCGAAATCGAAACCGACTGACCTGTCCTTGTCGGCATTGACCGCTCGCCAGCGCCGCCCTGCCGCGCGGGGTTGCGGTGAGGCGTTAACTTGCTTGACAGTTGGGATGTCGACCGATTGTGTGGTAAATACGCCCGTCGGGTAATGAGAAGGCTCGCAAAAGAGCTATTTTGAAAAGGTCGTAAGGTTCGGGTCATGGACAACGAACAGCAAGCAGTTGTGGACGAGCTGCCACTCGAGGGTGTGGGCGCGAAAATGCGCCGCGCGCGCGAAGAAAAAGGGTTGTCGCTGCCTCAGGTCGCAGCTGAAACCCGCATTCCCGAACGCCATCTCACTTTGATCGAAGACGGCAATTTTGCCGCACTTCCTGCGCGCACCTATGCAATCGGATTTTCGCGAACCTATGCGCGCATGCTTGGTCTCGATGAAGTTGAAATCGCCGATCAGGTCCGGGTTGAACTGAATGAGACAGAAGCGGACAGGCAATACGCACCTGCGGGAATGGAGCCTGGTGACGCAGCGAAATTGCCATCGCGCGGGCTCGCCTGGGCCGGAGGCATTGCAGCCGTTTTGCTGATTGCTGGCATGGCGACATTCTATTCGACCTTCTACGGCGCCGGAACCGGGCCGGGATCTCTGATCGACCGTTCCGAGCCGCAAGTGGCTGAAAATGAAGCTGGCGAAACCGCCGGTGAAACAGCGACCGCCGCCACGGCCACTGCGTCTGCCGACGGGCAAGTTATCCTGACTGCGCTCGAAGATATGTGGGTGCGCATCTACGATGAACAGTATGATGCGGGTGGAGAGCCTTTGTTCGAAGGGACACTTAGTAGCGGTGAAACTTTCGAATTGCCTCGCAATGTCGCCGGGCCGCGGATCAACACGGGGCGTCCGGATGCACTGGAAATCACTGTTGACGGCCAGCCGGTCCCGAAGCTGGCTGAGGAGCCCATCACCTTGGGCGATGCGCAAATATCCGCAGCGGCTCTGCTGGCGCGGGCAAGCCAGCCGTCTCCCGCAGCAACGCCGGACACCTGACGACAGCTGATCGGGCGCAGAGGCAGGCCTGTCACATCGTTTGTCACAAGGTTTTACAGGCCGAAGCGCAAATTAACCAAGGATAACGCCGCCGCGCGCCCTCGACTTGGGAGGCCCTGCACGGCACAGATTCGTCATATGTTCATCCAGCGCCACGCATGCTGGCGCCGTGTTCAATGAAGAGAGGCCAAAGACCGATGCGCGCACTAATTCCCACCACCAGACTTCGTGTGATGGCGGCTGGCATAGCGGCTGCTGTTGTCGCGACCACGCCGGTTCCAAGCATCGCGCAGGAAAATTCCGAAGCGCGAATCCGCAAGCTTGAGTCGGAAATTCGCGCGCTTCAGCGCAGGGTGTTTCCGGGCGATGATGGCCGCTTTTTCGAGCCGCAGATTTCGCCAAGCTCTTCTGCGACCGGGGCCACATCCACAAACTCGACATCGACGACAGCGGTCACGGATATCCTTGCACGGCTCGATGCGATGGAAGTGCAATTGCAGCGGCTGACGGCGCTGTCCGAAGAAAATTCCAATGCGTTCGAGCAGATCGAAACCCGGCTGACCGCACTTGAAAGCAGTGGCAGCACTGTCGGGCCAGCCATCGGGGTCGGCACGGGGGCGGCGACCGGTGCTGCAACGGCCGTAACCGAAACTGCGTCGAACACCACAACGCAGGAAACCACGCCCACGCCAGCTGCGCAGACTGGCCCGAGTGCGGAGCGTCTTGCGGCAGTTCAAGCAATCACCAAGCCGATCACAGATGATCCGGCGGATGACGAATATTCCTATGGCTTCCGGCTTTGGAACGCGGGCTATTACCCAGAGGCTCGCCAGCAGTTGAACAGCTTTGTCGAGCGTTATGGCTCGCATTGGCGGGCTACCTATGCGCGCAACCTGCTGGGCCGCGCCTATCTTGATGACAACATGCCGGAAGAGGCCGCGCGCTGGTTCCTTAACAATTACCAGGCGGACAAACAGGCGGCGCGTGCACCGGACAGCCTGCTTTATCTGTCCGAAGCGATGATCGCGCTCAATGACACCAACCGGGCGTGCATTGCGCTTGCCGAGTTTGGCGAGATTTATCCCGCGCTAGCGGCGGGTCGCCTCTCCGGCATGTATGAGCGCAACCGTCAGCGGATCACCTGCAATTGATAGCCGGGTTGCAGCAGACCTAGTCGCACGGTTTCACGACGACTTGCATGCGCTCTGGCCGCCGATGGAGCGTGAGGGACCGTTAGGGCTCGCCGCATCGGGCGGTCCTGATAGCCTCGCACTCCTTCTGCTTGCCCATCAAGCCATGCCCGGCGAGATTGCGGTAGCCAGCGTCAATCATGGCCTGCGCGAAGAAGCGGCGAGCGAAGTCGCGTTGGTTGAGCGGCTGTGCGGCGAGCTGCACGTGCCGTTTACCGCGCTCGCGATCGAAGTCGGCAAAGGCAATCTGCAAGCCCGTGCGCGGGAGGCACGCTACGAAGCGTTGGCGCAATGGGCTGCGGCTAAAGAGCTGGGCGCGATTGCGACCGCGCATCACGCAGACGATCAGGCTGAAACCTTACTGATGCGGCTTAACCGCGGCAGCGGGCTGGCGGGGCTCGCCGGTGTGCGTGCATCGACTACGATCCACGGGGGCGATCTGCCGCTGCTGAGGCCGCTTTTGAGCTGGCGCAAGGCTGAGCTTGAGCGGGTTTGCGCTGATGCTGGAGTTACTCCGGCGAGCGACCCCTCCAACCACGATGAACGCTTTGACCGGGCGCGGATGCGTGCGGCGATAGGCGATGCCGATTGGCTCGACGTGCCTGCCATCTCCGACAGCGCCCAGCATCTCGCCGACGCCTTGCGTGCGGTCGAATGGTATGCCGAGGAAGATTGGGAAGAGCGGGTCGTTCGCGAGGATGGCGATGGCGGTGCCGCCTTCAAGTACTACGCCAATGTCCCGCGCGTGATCGCAATCGAGACAATTTGCCGAATCATCAATGAGATGGGCGGCAAGGCCGCTCGCAGCGAGGCGGCGCGCGCGTTTGACAGGTTATGGAATTTCGAAAACGCGTCTATCGCTGGCGTGCTGATCACACCCGATAGCGAGCGAATCGAAAAGCTAGGTGTAGAAATGAGGGTGTGGCGGTTCGCCCCCGAACCGCCCAGGCGCGCGCATTAGGCCCGCGCCCCGCGATTTGTCGCACACCCCTCGCTTCAGATGATGGCGTCCCCCACGCCGATCATCTTTCCGCGCGTGACGATCACCTTGTCGCCGCGTTTGGCGATGGCGAACAGCTTTGCTGCGAACTCTTCAGGCACTCCGACACAGCCGTGGCTGGCATAGCCATTCGCCACCGGCGATCCGTGAATGGCGATGCCATCCCAGGTCATCCGCAAAGTATAGGGCATGGGGGCGTTGTTATACTTCTCCGAGACGTTGTCCTTTTCCTTGGTCAGGATCGGGAACGTGCCGAGCGGTGTCGGGTGCGATTTCGTGCCGAGCAACGCGACAGCCGTGCCGATTTCGTGGCCATCGCGAAACGCGCTGATGACCCGCGCATCAAGGTCGACAGTGATGACGAGCTTGCCCCTTGCAGGCGCGCGGCTTTCATCCCAGAACCACTCACCGTAACGGATGGTCCCTTCGATCGGCAGGATGCTCTTTACGACGAAGTCGTCGTTCTTTTTCTTTGCGGCGCGGCGCGGTGCCGGCTCAGCAAGGGCGGGCGCCGCATCCTGAACCACTTCGCGCGAAATCATGCGTGCGGCAGTAACGCCGTCTTCGCGGCCCGCTTCCACTACGGGCACGTCTTCGCCAATTGGCGGGAGGCCAGCGGCCATTTCAACAGGGCTTGGGTCAAGTGCCTCGGCGGGTTCGCCGGTGCTCGGATCAATCGCACGGATTGCTTCATCGGCTACTTGTTCGGCAACATCTGCAGCTTCAGAGGCCGGTGTCTGATTGTCGGCGAGCGTCGACGTGCCAGCAAGTGCGGCGAGTCCTGCGACGGCGGCAAAAGGGAGAAGTTTTGTCACTTTAACCATGCCGCGCATTATGGAGTAAATTGCGGTGAGTCGCTAGAGGCTAACGCACAGGCGTCCCTTCGAGGGACGCAGTGAGGCGCAAAGCGTTAACGCGCTTAACCAAAGAATCGCCTTCTGGTGCTGCCCAAAGCTGGCCGTAGGGCTCGCAAACTCTTAGCCATGCGCGCCAAATTCGTTGGCAATCGCCGTCGTCAGCCGCAGCATCAGCGCATAGGCGCGCTCGATCGGATCAATGTAATCGCGGCCAATCTGCGCGTAGCCCTCATTATCGCCATCGGGATAGTCGCTGGGCGCATCCACAGCGAAGTCTTCCGGTTGCGGGAAGCTCGTCGGGAAGGCGCGGCGCAATTGCGCGAGCGCATCGTCGATCCGCAGGCTAAAGACCATTTCGAGCACGTCGTCGCGGCTAATATCGTTTGCGCGGCTGAAGGCCGGGATCGAGACAGCGCGCAGGAAGATGTGCTGCATCAAGGCTAGGCGAAGGGCTTGTGCCGCACCAATCGTGCGGCGCGTGTTCTCGCGGTTCTCAAGCGGCGCTTCATCCGGGATGAGCGCAAGTAGCCGGTGGAATTTCAGTGCATCGACCCGCAGGCGCGAGGCAAGGCGGCGGAAGACGCCGGTCCGGTCGTCCTTGGTGAGATATTCGGCCAGGGCTTCGCATGCAGTGGACAGGTGGCTTTCCGTGCCGCGATAGGGCCGGCTCGCCCAATAGGCGGAGTTGAAAAGCTCGCCATGCGCCGCGACTGTCTTGATGCTGGCGAGCGCGTTCGAAGCTCGCGCCAAACGGATCAATTGCCGCCCGCGCGCGCTTTCATTGATGAGCGTGGCGATGTCTTCGTAATTGCCATCAGCCGCGCTGCCGATGCCGGAAATCACATTCACCGGATAACCGAGCTGTTGCAGAATCGAATTGTGCGGGATCGCGCGGATCTGACGCAGCGACATGTCGCGATCAGCGGAGATATCCGACTGGCGGCGCGAGACGCGGCTGCCGGTCGAATTAAGCAGGCCCAGACCAAAGGCTGTGACCGCGCGCGAATAGGTCTGGCTGCGCAAATGCTGGCGCTGGTGCGTGCGGATCGCGCGGTAAAAGTCGAGGCTGATGTCGGTGCGGTGATAGAACGGGTCGTCTGCCGCCGCTGAATCGCTCATCGGCGCGATGGCGATACGGGTCAGTGTTGCGCGGGCAAGTTCTGGCGTTGCGAAAAACATATAGCCGTCGCCGCCTTGGAAGCTGACTTCGGGCTCAAGCGTGATGTCATGCTTGGCAAAGCGATTGCGCGCCCACGGGCTGAGCGGCCAGGCCAGCCGGTCTTCCATACCGCCCGGATGCGCGCCACGCCCCATGCTTTCGCCGTGGGTGTTGAAAATCAGAGCCGCGACATCGGTCAACCCGTTTTTCGCCATGGCCTGCGCCAAGCGGCTTTGCAGACGCTCGATGGCGAGGCTGGCGGAAATCTGCCCGACGAATCGCCCCGCATCGGAAAAGCCGGTCTGGATGCAGACCCGGCCGCGCTGACGAGAATAGCTCGCATATTCGGGCTCGGCGCACAGGGCATCGAGGAAACGCCCGCCGTGCTCCAGCGCGCTTTCGGTCTCGAACAAGGGCGAGACATCGACCTTGTCTTCGATCCCGAATAGCTTCGCGAAATAGAGTGCAGCGAGAATGGTCGAGGGTTGCTCGCACTCGGCGATCAGCATGCGGATCGGCGTGTCGGCGTCCACATGGCCCAGGATTTGCGCCATGGCGAGGAATTGCCGGATCGCGGTCGAGCTTTCGATCGCGAGCGAGGCGAAATTGGTGCGCAATGGTTTCACTTCGCCCAGCAGCTTGCGCAATGTCGCCATCGCGCCTTTGCTGGCCAGGTCGAGCGTGTTGTCGGGGTCGATCCGGCGACGGATGCCGTTATGGAGCTGCTTTGCGTTCACGCGGAAGTGAATATGCGCCATGCCGAGGCCGTCGGCCCGCATCGCGGCGGCGAGCGTCTTGAGCGCGACGGCCTTGTCTGGGTCGGCATCGCGCGCTTCGCTTTCCAGCTGCTCAATCAGCGGTATCAAGGATAGCAGCTTCGCCGGGTTGTCAGCGGTCAGGCGGTTGGCGGCGAGCGAAAGCGCTTCGGGCGAGGAAAGATCGCTAGTGAACTCGCGCGCGCTCAAACTTGCTTGCGTTTGCGCATCTTTGAGTGTCGCGATCAGAGTGTGGTCGGCGTCGATCGCGGCGAGGCTGTTGGCATAGCGCCCCAAACGCTCGGCCTTTTCTGCGAGGCGGAAGCCGATCGAGGTGTACCATTTGATATCGGTCCGCCCGTCCATGTCGTAGCCAACCCAGGTCGCAAAGCGGAACGGCACAGGGTTGAGGCTGTGCCACTCACTGGGCCAGTTGCTTTGCGCATGGCCGAGCACGTCAGAGACGATGGCGTCGCGCGCATCCTGCGCATGGGCGATGGCACGCATCGCGCGGCCATGCTCATATTGGAGCGTGATCGCCGGGCGGTTGGTGCCGGGGACACACACTTCCTCGCCGATGTCGGCGTCTTTACCCGCGGATTGCGCAACGGCATCGCTCTGCTCAGGCGTGAGCAAGAAAGTAGGGTGCGCGGTAAAAACGGTGTGCAGCGAAGGCGTTTCCCACGCTTTGCGCAGTGCATCGAGGCTGCTCGCGCCAACCAAGCTTTCCTTCAGCGCAGCGCGATTGTCTGCGGTTGTGACCGGCGCGACGAGGCGCCGCAACCGTGTCGCCCGTGATTTGAGGCTCACGCATTCAAGCTCCGCCACCATCGCTTCGAGCTGATCGAGATCCGTTTCGCCACCTTCAAGCGACCGCGACAGGTCCAGCCCTAGCTGAAACACCGGGTTAAACAGCGGCGTTTCCTGCGTTTTCTGGTGCAGCTGGCTGAGGCGTTCGTGCAGGTCGTTGACGGATTTCATAACTGTCTCGCTCAAAGATGTTCTCTCGCAAATGCTGTCGCTGCGCCGAGCAGGCCGGGTTGCGGGTGGCTGACGATTTTGACCGGGATGCTGGCCATCAGTTCCTGATAGCGGCCTTTGTTGCGGAAACGCCCCGCAAAGCCCGACGAAGCAAGCGTCTCGCGAATTCGGTATCCGAGCCCTCCTGCGATCACAACGCCTCCAAAGCCCCCTTGGACGAGCGCAATGTCGCCTGCCACGCTGCCCAGCGACATGCAAAAGCGGTCAACCGCAGCGGCGGCGAGGCTGTCTTCGCCGGCAACACCCTTGGTCCAGATTTCGACATCGTCGCACTCGGCGACGGTCCGGTTTTCGAGCGCCGCAAGCGTCTGATAAATATCGACAATGCCGGGGCCGGAGACCACGCGCTCCACCGACACGCGGTTATGCCGCTTGCGAAGCCGCGCAAGGATTGCATCATCGATTGTATCGACCGGCGCGAAGTCGACATGTCCTCCCTCGGTCGCTTGCACCCAGTAGGAGCCATCGCCGCCGCGCCACAAATGCGCGACGCCAAGGCCTGTGCCCGGCCCGATTACGCTGAGTGTTCCTGTCGGTGCGAGCGGCTGATCCGGCCCGGTCAGATGGATGAAATGCTCATCCGGCAGGCGCGCAACCGCGTGGGCGACGGCCTCAAAATCGTTCACTATCGTGTATTGCGATGTTCCCAGCTTTTCGTTCACGAGGGCGGGGCGGATGATCCACGGATTGTTGGTGAAGCGGATCACGTCGCCGGTGATCGGACCAGCGATGGCAAGCGCGACATTGTCGGGCAGCGCGCCGCCCGAGCGCTCACGATAATCCTCCCAGGCGGTCTGGAAGCTGACGTGGTCTTCGGTGTGAAGCGTTGTCGGTTCGCCCAGCTCGATTGTGCCATTCGCAGCGACGGTAGCGATGGCGAAGCGGGCATGGGTTCCGCCCAGATCAACCGCGACGATCTCCGTCATGTCCTAAAGCCCCGCGCTGGCTAGCATAGCGGACGCGCCTTGCTCAGCGCCGTCGGCTTGGAATTGAAGCATGCGGAACAGCTCGCGTCCAACGCCCCATTCCTGCGCCGGATCGGGCGCGGCCTCGCGCTCGGACAGGTCGGCGGTGGTCGATAGCTCTCCTGTCTCGGCGCAGACGGTGATCATGTCGCCATCCTGCAGTTTGGCGAGCGCGCCGCCGCCTTTGGCTTCCGGCGTGATGTGGATCGCTGCGGGCACCTTGCCCGAGGCGCCCGACATGCGGCCATCGGTGACCAGCGCGACCTTGTGTCCGCGGTTTTGCAGGACGGTGAGCGATGGGGTGAGGGCGTGCAGTTCAGGCATGCCATTGGCGCGCGGGCCTTGAAAACGGACCACGACGACGACATCGCGATCCAGTTCGCCCGCTTTGAACGCCGCGACAACATCGGCCTGTGTTTCGAAGATGCGGGCTGGCGCAGTGACGGTCCAGCGCTCGCGCTCCACAGCAGAGGACTTGAAGCAGGCGCGGCCCAGGTTGCCGGTCAGCAGCTTCATGCCGCCATCGGGCTGCACCGGGTCGGTTGCGGGGCGCAGCATGTCAAGATCGCGGCTTTCCGGCACATCGGCCCAGCTAAGCGATTGCGCCTCATCTATCACCGGCTCGCGCGTATAGGCGTCGAACCCCTCGTCCCAGACAGTCAGGATATCGCCATGCGCGAGCCCCTCTTCTAGAAGGGTGCGCGCGACATAGGCCATGCCGCCTGCCGCATGAAACTGGTTCACATCGCCCGAGCCATTGGGATAGACCCGCGCGACCAGCGGCACGACTGAGGAAAGCTCGGCCAGATCGTCCCAGTCGAAGATCACGCCAGCAGCCCGCGCCATCGCAGGGATGTGGATCGCGTGATTGGTTGAGCCACCCGTGGCGAGCAGGCCAATCGCTGCGTTGATGATCGCCTTTTCATCGACGACCTGCGCCAGTGTCCGCTCGCTCGTGCCCTTGAGCGCGGCGAGGCGGTGAACGGCGGCTCGATCCAGCTCCTGCCGCAATTTCGTGCCCGGAGTGACGAAGGCGGAACCAGGCACGTGCAGTCCCATCATCTCCATCATCATCTGGTTAGAGTTCGCCGTGCCATAGAAAGTGCAAGTTCCGGGCGAGTGATAACTGCCGAGCTCGCTTTCGAGCAGGGCGTCGCGGTCAACCTTACCCTCTGCGTAGAGCTGGCGTGTTTCCTGCTTCTGCTTGTTCGAAATGCCGCTGGGCATTGGGCCGGAAGGGACGAAGATCGCGGGCAGATGACCAAAGCGAAGCGCGCCGATCAGCAAGCCCGGCACGATCTTGTCGCAGATGCCGAGGCAAGCGACCGCATCATACATCTGGTGCGAGAGCGCCACGCCGGTTGATAGCGCGATGATGTCACGGCTGAAGAGCGACAATTCCATCCCGTCCTCGCCCTGCGTCACGCCGTCGCACATGGCGGGCGTCCCGCCAGCAACTTGCGCGGTCGCGCCGACTTCGCGCGCGTAAATCTTCAAGCGGTCGGGATAGCGGTACGTAGGGCTGATGCGCGCTCAGCATGTCATTATAAGCGCTGACAATGCCGACATTCGGCCCGCGTCCGGCCTTCATCGCGTTCTGATCCTCGAGCGCACCAGCAAAAGCGTGAGCAAGGTTGGAGCAGGCAATATCCTTGTGCTCCGGTTTGCGGTCGCCTTCGCGTCGCATCAGCTCGAGATAGGCGCTCCGCGATGCGCGCGAGTTCTCGATAACGCGATTTGTAACCGCGTGGATAGTGTCATGCAGGGGCTTATTCATGCCAGCTCACTCCGTCGCGTTCGGCCAGCGCAATGGCGGCGCTCGGCCCCCAGGTTCCTGCGCCATAAGTCTTCGGCGTGATACCGGTCTCGTTCCAGACAGCGCGGATCGCATCAACCCAGTGCCACTGCGCTTCCACTTCGTCGCGGCGCACAAACAGTGTCTGATCGCCACCGATGAGATCAAGCAGCAAGCGCTCGTAAGCGATCCGGCGATGCTGTCCTACAAATGCGTCGGGCATGGCGATGTCGAGCGGCACCTCGCGCAGGCGCACGCCATCTTGGCCGAGACCTGGGACCTTCGCCATGAGCGATAGGGAGATGTTCTCTTCCGGCTGAATGCCGATCACGAGTTTGTTGGGCAGCATGGTCGCGCCCATATCCTCGAAAATCGAGTGCGGAACACAGCGGAAATGAACGATAATCTCGGTTACGCGCTCGGGCAGGCGTTTGCCGGTGCGCATGTAGAACGGCACACCTTTCCAGCGCCAATTGTCGACATGCGCCTTGATCGCGGTAAAGGTTTCGGTGTTGCTGTCTTTGCCCAGCTCGTCATCATAGCCCGGCACAGCCTGACCCTCGATCGCTCCGGCGCGATATTGGCCGGTCACGGTTTCGCTGGCCTGCACTTTGCGCAGCGCGCGCAGCACCTTCACTTTCTCATCGCGCACCGCAGTCGCATCGAAGCTGGTTGGCGGTTCCATCGCCACGAGGGCCAGCAATTGCAGCATGTGATTCTGGACCATGTCGCGCAAAGCGCCAGCATCGTCATAAAAGGCAACGCGGCCTTCGAGACCAACCGTCTCCGCCACCGTGATTTGCACGTGGTCGATGTAGTTTGAATTCCAGATCGGCTCGAACAGAATATTGGCAAAGCGCAGCGCGAGCAGGTTCTGAACCGTCTCCTTGCCGAGATAATGGTCGATGCGGAAAATCCGATCTTCGGGGAAAGCATCGGCCACCGCGTCATTGATCACGCAGCTGCTTTCAAGGTCCGTGCCGAGTGGTTTTTCCAAGCACATGCGAACGTCGTCGCCCGTCAGCCCAGCATGTTTCAGCCCAGCAATGGTCGGGCCGAAAAGGCTCGGCGCAGTGGAGAGGAATATCGCCGTGCCGGTATGGCTCGGCCCCGCTTCCTTCACCTTTTCGGCAAGTGCATCAAACCCTTCAATCGTGCTCGCATCGAGCGCCTGATAGCTCAGCCGATTGAGAAAATTGGCCATCCCGCCCCGCCGTTCGTCTGGCAGATACGTTTCCAGCGCCTCGCGCGCCATATCGCGGAATTCCGCATCGCTCATCTCGCTGCGCGCGGTGCCTATTATCTTGAGGTCGGGGGACAGCAATCCATCCGCATCAAGCGCGCATAAGCTCGGCAAAAGCATCCGGCGCGCAAGGTCACCGCTCGCTCCAAACAGGAGCAAACGGTCGGCGCTGAGCTTGGGCTGGGTCATTCTGGGTCGTCTCCCCACGACGCTTCTATGGATTTCAGGTGTTTCGCTTCTAGCGTGAAGGGCGATCGTGGGCCATAGGTTCGCATAGCTATTCGTGTGCGGCGCCAGGCGCTATTGTGGCTGGGCGAGCGCGAGCGAGGGAGAAAGCACTTGGATAATGTGCGCAGACCAGTGCGGGTAACGAGTTTCGACGTGGCCGAGCGCGCGGGCGTGAGCCAGTCGACCGTCAGCCGCGCTTTGTCCGGCTCTGCGGTGATCAGCGAGGCGACGCGCAACCGTGTGCTCGAGGTTGCGAGCGAGCTTGGCTATTTCGTGGACGAGCGTGCTGCGCGGCTGCGGCGCGGTCACACGGGCACGCTGGCGGCGGTGGTCATCACCAAGCCGGGCGGTAGCGCGCGCGATGTGAACCCGTTTTCCTATGCGTTGCTTGGCGGGATTTGCGCGGCTGCGGCGGAGCACGGGCTAGAAGTGCTGGTCTCTCTGCAAGGCGAGGAGGAAAAGCTCTTCGGCCATTATGTCGAGCGCGGCCAGGCTGAAGGGCTGATCGTCATTGGAACGACGCTGAATAGGCCTGCGTGGGATTATTTTCGCGGTGTTGGCGAGACCAGCGAGCCTGTGGCTTATTGGGGCTCTCCGCTCGGCGATCTCGACTGGGTGTCATCCGACAATGATACCGGCGCGCGCATGGCTGCAGAGCATTTAGTTGAGGCAGGTTGCACAAACCTCGTCTGCGTCGGATCGCGGGGCGGGACGCAAAGGCAATTTGCCGAGCGCGCTGATGCGTTTTTGGCGCGCGCGCGAGAGCTTGGTGCGATAGCTCGCCTCGCAGAGATCGGTGATGAGGATGACCGGCACGATCAGGGGCTTGCCGTGGGCAAAAGGCTTCTTGAAGACAACGCGGTCGACGGGGTGTTTGCGGTCTGCGATGCGCTTGCCTTTGGGGTGCTCGAAGCCTTGAATTCGGTGGGGCGCAAGGTGCCGGACGACGTTAAATTAATCGGGTTTGACGGTCTTCAGGCGGGCGAATTGTCCAGCCCACCGCTGACCACGATCGAGCCTGACCTAGATCAAGCCGGGCGCTTGCTGGTTGAAGCGGTGACAGCGGGCGGGCCGCATTCGGGCATTCGCAGGGTTCCAGTGAAGCTGTTGAAGCGCGGAAGCGTGTGAGGGAAGGGGCTTAGCTGCCCCGCGTCACTGCAACCTTTGAATACTCGAAACTTGCGGGGCCGAAGGTCGTTAGAAAGCTGACATCGGCTGCATCGCGCCCGACGCCGATAATCGCGGTGTCTTCAGGTGTTGCCATACCGGTCGCATCGACCAGATGCCACGCGCCTTCGCCCTCGCGATCGGCGAGGTAAACCTGCGCCACCGCATGAAAATCCTGCGGCTCGACCCCCGGCGCATAGCATGCGACATAGCGCGCGGGGATCACCGAGGCGCGTGCCATCGCCACCAGCACATGCGCGTAGTCGCGGCAGATCCCGCGCCGCTCTATGAAGCTGTCGCCCGCCGTCGTATCCGGCCCGCTGGCACCCGGCTCATATGTGAAATTATGAGCGATCCAATTGCGGATTGCCTCGATCCGTGCGCCGCCGGATGTCCCGTCAAAAGTGTTCTCGACGAAGTTCTGAAACTGACCCACCACAATGTATCGCGATCCGAATAGAAATTCTGCGGTATCGCCGGGTAGTTGGTGAAGAGGCAAGGCGGGCAGAGCGGTGAGGTCGGCGGCAGATCGATTGATTGCGACTGCTACTGTGTAGCTTACTTCGCAACGCCCATTGCCGCTGATCCAGACCCGCTCGCTAAGGCCTTGATGCGCCGCGACGCGGCTCAAGCGGTCCTGGCCTAGAATGCTCGTTTTTGTATCGACCAATTGCTGCTCGTGGCCATCTGCCACCTCGAATTGCAGCAAGGCATCGCCCGGCTCGTCAAAGGTAAAAGCAAATTCGGCGTTGATCGAAAGTGTCATGGCTGAACCACCATTGGCGCGGGAATTGGTTCCAGCAAGACGAAAAGGGCCATTCTTAAGTTACGGGAGGCCATCATGTTGTGTGTGCATGCAATTTTCCTACTCGATAGACGCTTGATAGCCGGGAGATCTGTCCGGAATTTTCGCCCTGTCCTGTGATCGGATCGTTCGATTGATCGGGCGCGCTGTGATTGAGAAGAATTTTGCTTCTGGAGCGTGTAACATGCGGTTCATGTGTGGCTCATGTGCGATGAACCAAGCCACCTGCTCCCTACACAACCACCCCAAATAAGTCGTGTGCGTCAGCGTCCTCGACCTCGACATCGACGATGGCTCCAGCCGCAAGCGTCGCAGGAACGTTGCGCAGGTAGACCGCTCCGTCGATCTCGGGTGCGTCGGCCTGGCTGCGACCGGTTGCGCCGATGTCGCCGTCCTCGTCCGGCTCACCGACCTCGTCGATGATGACCGGCAGCGTGCGGTCGACCTTGGCGGTGAGCTTGGCGGCGGAGATGCGCTCGGTCACCTCCATCAGCTTCGCGTAGCGTTCCTCTTTGACCTCTTCGGGGACAGGATTGGGCAGGCTGTTCGCCGCCGCGCCTTCAACTGGCTCAAAGCGGAAAGCGCCAACGCGGTCGAGCTGCGCTTCCTCAAGCCAGTCGAGGAGATAGGCGAAGTCGTCTTCGGTCTCGCCGGGGAAGCCAACCACAAAGCTGGAACGGATCGCGATGTCGGGGCAGATGTCGCGCCAGCTCTTGAGCCGCGCGAGCACCTTCGCTTCGTTGGCGGGGCGCTTCATGGCTTTGAGCACCGAAGGCGCGGCGTGCTGGAACGGGATGTCGAGATAGGGAGTCAGCAGCCCCTCGGCCATCAGCGGGATGACCTTGTCAACATGCGGGTAGGGGTAGACGTAGTGCAGGCGGACCCAAGGCGCACAGCCTTCGGCGGTGCGCAATTGGCCCAGCTCGCGGGCGAGATCGGTCATGTGCGCGCGCGGCTCGCGGCCCTTCCACGGCTTGGTCTCGTGCCGGGTGTCGACGCCATAAGCGCTGGTGTCCTGGCTGATGACAAGCAGCTCCTTCGTACCTGCTTCGACCAGCTTTTCCGCTTCGCGCAGCACCGCGTCGATACGGCGGCTGGCGAGCTTGCCGCGCAGGTCGGGGATGATGCAGAACGCGCAGGAGTGGTTGCAGCCCTCGGAGATCTTGAGATAGCTGTAATGGCGCGGGGTAAGCTTGATGTCGTATTCGGACGGCTGCGGGATGAGGTCGACGAATGGGCCTTGGCTGGGCGGAGCATGCTCGTGAACCGCTTCGACCACTTGCTCGTACTGATGCGCGCCCGTGACGGCGAGCACTTGAGGGTGGGCAGCGCGGATCGCGTCAGCCTCTTCGCCCATACAACCGGTGACGATGACGCGGCCGTTCTCGTTAATCGCCTCGCCAATCGCGGCGAGGCTCTCCTCCTTGGCGCTGTCGAGGAAGCCGCAGGTGTTGACCAGCACGACGTCCGCGCCGGCGTAATCGGGGCTCATCGCATAGCCATCGGCGCGCAGGCGCGTGAGGATACGCTCGGAATCGACCAGCGCCTTGGGGCAGCCGAGCGAAACCATGCCGACGCGCTTCTGGTCTGGTAGAGAGGTAGTCGTGCTCACAACAGTTCCGCTCTATGCAGCCTCCTCGTTTTCGTGCCCGTCGCCATTGCTGTTCCCATTCTCGGTCGGCACGATTTCGACGACGACATCGCCGGGCTGGAGGTTTTGGCATTCCTCCTCCCAAAAGCCGATGGCGCGGCCCCCGCGATAGACGCGCAAGCCCCGCCCGCCAGTTTCAAGGTTCTCGATTGAGCAACCGCATTCCTCTTCGGTGATGACCCGTTCGACCAATTGGACCCGCCCTGTGACCGAAGCGAGGTCGGCGAGGTAGTCCGCAATATGCGCGCCGCGCGCGCTGCCTGCGAGCAGCAAGCCGGTGAAGCGCACCGGGTTGATGACGTTGTTTGCGCCCGCTTGCCGTGCCAGCAGCTCGTTATCATCGGCGCGAACCACGACGCTAATGGGCACACGCGGTGCAAGATGACGCACGGTCAGCGTGATCAGAATTGAGGTGTCATCGCGCCCGGCAGAGACCAGTACGCTTTGCGCCTCGCTGATCCGAACGGCCTTCAGCGTCTCATCGCGGGTCGCATCTGCGGCGATCACGTTGACACCAAGCTTTTCAGCTTCGTTAAGCCGTTCTTCGCTCGGATCGACGACCACGATATTGCTCGGTTCCATACCGCGCTCGATCAGTTCGGTGACGCTTTCCGAGCCTGACACACCGTAGCCGAGGACAACGACGTGCTTGGAAAGCTTCTCTTGGATGCGGGCCATGCGCCACTTCTCCCAGCTACGCTTGATGATGAAATTGTAGGCTGTGCCCACGAAAATGAAGAAAACCGCGAACCGGATTGGGGTCACAATTACAGCTTCGATCAGCCGCGCGCTGTCAGTGACAGGGGCGATATCGCCAAAGCCGGTCGTGGTGATCGATATCATCGTGAAATAGACGATATCGAGGAAGCTGACCTCGCCATCCACGCTGTCGACCAGGCCGTCGCGGTCGAACCAGTGGATCATCACGACAATGAAAATAAGGAACAGCGCAAGGCCAATGCGAATGCCGAGATCGCCCCAGACGGGAATCTTCACCGCGCGGCGTAGCGGCTTGAACTTCGTTTTGCGCTTAGGCGCTTTGGTTGAAACAAGCGTGTCGAGTTGCTTAGCCATCGCCTTGCACCTCGAACCGCGCCGCGAGCGCGCTCATCGACTGCTCGTGCGTTAAATCAAGCTGGAGCGGCGTGACGGCGATGTACCCCTCATCGATCGCCTCAAGGTCTGTGCCGTGGTCGAGTGTGTGCTCGATCGCATGCAGGCCGAACCAGAAATAGCGATGGCCGCGAGGGTCGCGTCCTTCGACGACCGAGCCGCGTGAGTAATCGTGAAACCCTTGGCGCACGATGCGGATCCCCCTGACCTCGCTCGATGCCACCGCCGGGAAATTGACGTTGACCAGTGTGCGCTCCGCAAAAGGCGCATCAAGCAGTGGCGCGATCACCTTTGCGCCCCATTTGCGGGCCGCGCTGAATGGGACATCATCGCCCATGCCTTCGCGGGCATATACTTGGCTGAGCGCAATAGAACGGACCCCCGCAAGTGCGCCTTCGATCGCGGCGGAGACTGTGCCGGAATAGGTGATGTCATCGCCCAAATTAGCTCCGCGATTGACCCCTGACAAAATGAGGTCGGGAGGATCGTCGAGCACTTCGCGCAGCGCCATCATCACGCTGTCGGTCGGCGTGCCGGTGACTGCGAAGCGGCGGTCTTCGAACTTCACCAGGCGGACGGGCCTGTTGAGCGTCAGCGAGTGGCCCGCGCCCGATTGCTCTTCGGACGGCGCGCAAACCCAGATGTCGTCTGAAAACTCGCGTGCGATTTGCTCAAGCACTTGGAGGCCAGGCGCGTGATAGCCATCGTCATTGGTGATGAGGATGCGCATCTACGCGGTGGGCTCCAACTTTGTCACACCGCCCATATAGGGGTGCAGAACCTCGGGCACCAGAACGCTGCCATCGGCTTGTTGGTAATTCTCGATTATCGCCACCAAAGTGCGGCCCACCGCAAGGCCGGAGCCATTGAGCAGGTGGAAGTATTCGCTCTTTTTGGAACCTTCCGGGCGATAACGCGCATTCATCCGGCGCGGCTGATACGTCCCGCCATCCGAGCACGAGCTGATCTCGCGGTAAGCACTTTGGCCGGGCAGCCAGACCTCAAGATCGTAGGTCTTCATCATCGCAGCGCCCATGTCTCCTGAGCACAGCGCCATGACGCGGTAATGCAGGCCGAGCGCTTGCAACAACCCTTCCGCGATGGCGGTGATGCGCTCGTGCTCTTGCTCCGCCTGTTCGGGCAAAGCGGCGACAATCATCTCAACCTTTTCAAACTGATGCTGGCGGATGAAGCCGCGCGTGTCTCGCCCGGCTGCACCAGCCTCAGAGCGGAAGCATGGCGTAAGCGCAGTGAGGCGCATGGGAAAATCGCTCTCAGCAAACAGTTGTTCGCGGAAGGAATTCCCGAGCACCATCTCCGAAGTGGAGATCAGTATGCGATCATCTTTGGTCCAGAATAGGTCTTCGCCGAATTTCGGCAGTTGGCCCGTGCCATATCCCGCTTCCTCGTTGATCAGCAGCGGCGGGTTACATTCGAGGAAGCCATGCTCGCGCGTATTGGTATCGAGCATGAATTGACCGAGCGCGCGGTGCAGACGGGCCATGTCGCCGCGCAGGAAAGTGAAGCGCGCGCCGGAGATTTTGGCTGCTGTTTCGAAGTCCATGCCGAGCGCGGGGGCAATGTCGGCGTGTTCCTGCGGTGTGAAATCGAATTCAGGCTTGGTGCCCCATTCGCGCAAGTAGACATTATCGTCTTCGCTCTCTCCATCGGGGACCGACGGATCGAGGACATTAGGTAGAGCGAGCAATGTGTCTTGAAGTTTCTTGCCGACTGTCCGTTCCTGCTCTTCAAGCGCGGGCATGTCCTGCTTGATCGTCGCGACTTCCGCTTTTAGCGCTTCGGCCTTGTCAGTGTCGCCCTGACCCATCGCCTGACCGATGGCTTTGGAGGCCTCGTTGCGGCGACTTTGCGCTTCTTGCAACTTGGTTTGGACTGCTCGGCGCTCTTCATCGAGCGAGATCAGCGTCTCGGCAATCGGATCAAGCCCGCGGCGCGCCATCGCCGCATCGAAGGCGGTCGGATCATCTCGAATGATGCGAATATCGTGCATGGCCAGCGCCTATGCCCCAGGGCCGCGCCAATGAAAAGTGCCTGAATGGCGGAGATGTCGGTTGACATGTTTTGGCGCATGGTCTTAAGGCCCGCCGCCTGTGGTGAGCCCAGATGGCGGAATTGGTAGACGCGCCGTCTTCAGGTGGCGGTGGGGGCAACCCCGTGGAGGTTCGAGTCCTCTTCTGGGCACCATTTGACCGTTTCTTGACACTCCCCAATATTCCAGCAAAACCCTAGAAAGCCGCCATTTTGCGGCAGTCTCGCGTCTGATCGAACAATTGCGCGGAAGTGTGCGCCACGCAGATCGACCGATTTTGGTTTTGACCACTGAGAGTTCCGAAGTGAAGATAGCGCCCGCCCGCGAAGCTGGTGCGACCGGCTGGATCGTCAAGCCATTCGATGCTGACAAGCTGGTCGCCGCCGTGCGCTGAGTAGCCCACTGAACCAACCGGAGGATGCTGAGCCCCGCGAACTGATTACCTTTGAAGTGCCCAATCAATTGTTTGGTATCGACATTGTGGCTGTGCGCGAAGTCCGCGCTTGGTCACCGGTAACCAAATTGCCGCGTGTTACTGACTATGTTGCAGGGGTGGTTAATCTGCGCGGCGCGGTCCTGCTGCTACTCGATCTGTCGGTGAGGCTGGGTTGGGGAAAGACCGAGGCGACCCCGCGCAATCCGATCATTGTCGCCGAACATGAAGGGCAATCACGCGGACTAATTCTTCATGGGGTGAACGGTATTGTTTCGATCGAGGAAGCCAGCTTGCAACAGCCCGATACCAGTGCGCGCGATTCGATCAGTGGCGTTCTGGAAGGGCTTTCACCTAAGGGTAACGAGATGGTCATGGTGCTGGATCTCAGCACCATCATGACTTCGGGACATGAACCGGAATTGGCCGCGTGAACAACACCGGTCATCCGCGACCAATACAGACCTGTCTCGCAGAGGTTTTGTTAGAGCTATCGGACGAGATCGAAAGCCTTGCATCAGCCCTGTGCGCAGGTTTGCGGATGGCCAAAGGACATTTTGAACGCATGCAGGGTCTGGATGTGGTTTCGCAATCAGCCTCCATGCAGCAGGCTGGCGGCGAAGCAACGAGTTACTGCGATGTCAGCAAGGCTCGGAACATTGCCAAGAGCGCCGCGCTGTGATTGCTTGATTTAGCACTCATTTGCACGGGGCATTCCAAACAATAAGCTTGCACACCATTCGTCCCGGAAAGTCGCTCTACATCGCTCGCAATCCGGCTGATCGTGATGTTGCGTTGCTGGGCCGCCAGCGCAAACAAATCCGTGCCTCGTGAAGCGCGTTTGCTTTCTGCATCGGTCAGCATCTGGCGCACCAGTGAATCGTATTCGTTCACGCCGCTGCCGAGGTAACGTGCATGATAGCTGCCTTCTTCAACTTCTGCCTTTTCTGCGACCCAAGCCAAAGCCTCTTCCACGCCGCCGAACTGGTCCACCAGTTTTAGCTGACGCGCAGTGCCGCCATCCCACACGCGTCCCTGCGCAATCTGATCGACCTGATCATTGCTCATACCGCGCGCTTTGGACACGCGATCAAGAAAGTCAGTGTATGTGTTGCTGATCGTCGCTTGAAGGATCTCGTCGATTTCCGGGGTGAAGCCGCCGATCAGATCGGGCTGACCTGACAAAGGCGTGGTGCGCACACCATCGGCATTGACGCCCCACTCTGCTGCTGCTTCCTCAAATGTAGGCAGCACAGCAAACACGCCGATTGAGCCAGTGATCGTCTCTGGCTGGGCGAAGATGCGATCGCCCGCGGTTGCGACCCAATAGCCGCCACTTGCCGCGACGTTTGCGAAGGAAATAGCAACCGGGATATCCTTGGCCCGGTAGCGTTCGATGGCTCGCCGAATTTCTTCAGAGGCCGTGACTGAGCCGCCAGGGGAGTCGACCCGCACGACGAGACCGGCAAGATCGTCATCGAGAGCTTTGTTGAGGATTTCAGCGATGCGGTCTCCTCCGGCAGAACCGGGGCCGGCATCACCATCTACGATCACGCCAGCGACTGTAACGACGCCGATGGCTTTGCCTGAACTATCCGGCGCGCTGTCGGCCAGGAACGGTCCATAGTCGCTGGTCGCATAAGCTCCCGGGGTCTTGTCTAAGCGATCTTCGCCGGCCAATTCTGCAACGCGCTTGCCAAATTCCACGCGGTCACCGAGTTTGTCGACGAGACCCGCCTCAAGCGCAGCCTGAGCCAGATCGCCGCTCGAGGCATTGATCCAATCGGTCGACTGGCCGGTTACCCGTTCGATATCGACCGAGGGGCGAGCCTTTTTGACATTGGCTTGCCATTCTTCCCACAACGCTCCCAGAAAGCCAGCTGCGTTTTCGCGCGCTTCATCGGACATCGAGCTGCGGGAATAGGGTTCAACCGCCGACTTGAATTCGCCGACGCGGTAAATGCGGGCATTCACATTCAGCCGATCGAGCAAATCAGCGTAATAGAGGTTACTGCCACCTGGTCCGGCAATGATCGCCCCGCCTAGCGGATCAGCCCAAACCTCACTGGCATGAGCGGCAAGGTGCATATGGTCATCACCATAGGCCAATGCGTAGGTCAGTACCGGTTTATCCGCCGCGCGAACACGCGCCATCGCATCGCCAACCGCTTGTAGGTGAACCTGTCCGCCGCCGACAAAACTGGAAAGGTCCAAAACCACTGCCTTGATCCGGTCATCGGTCGCAGCGGCATTTAGGGCAGTGACCAGATCGCGAGCCTGAAATTCCGCGACAGGGGCTTGCCCGGTCAGAAATGCCTGGAACGGGTCGATTTCCGATTTTTCTTCGACCACAAAGCCATCGAGCTCGATCAGCAAAGCGCCTTCGCGCACCTGGCCGGGGCTGGGGCGGGCAGAGAGGATCGCGAAAAGCGCTGTGAAAAACAGTAGCATGAAAAGCAGGACGAGACCGTCCTTGATGCCGACCAGCAATTTCCAGACTTTTCCGACGAAACTCATAAATATTCTTTCCTGTTGCGATGGCGTGCAAAGTAGAGCGCAATCCGCAAAGTTCCAGCGATTTTCTGATGGTTTGACGCCGAGCGCCTGATATCACTCGGCAAACGACTTTGTTGCGACTTTGTTGGGCCAAAATGGTGTTTTGATCTGGACGGTTGGTTTAATCCAACTTAGAGCGTCGCTGATGCAAGACCTTCTGTTGGAAATTGAGCAATTCTGCCGCCGATACGACATGTCTGAGACGCGCTTCGGCGAGTTGGCGCTCAATGACAAACCCTTCGTTTCGCAACTTAAGGCCGGGCGAGATCTGCGCGGCAGCACGGCAGAGAAACTGCGGCAGTTCATGGCTGAATATGAACAGAGCGCGCCTGCCAGCCCGAAGGCATCATCGCGTTTTCCGGCTGGGAGGCTGGCCTTTGCGCATCGCGATCTGACCGGCATTGGCCAGTTGGAGCGGCACGAAATTCTCTATCTGCTCGATCAGGCCGAACAATGGGTCGCACTCAACCGGCGGTCGTCGAAGCATACGGATCTGCTCGCCGGATTAACGATCATCAACGCCTTTTTCGAAAACTCCACGCGAACTCTGTTGAGCTTCGAGATCGCGGGCAAGCGTCTAGGCGCGGATGTGGTGAATATGCACGCGGCACAAAGCTCGGTGAAGAAGGGCGAGACGCTGATCGATACGGCAATTACTCTGAACGCTATGCGCGCCGATGCGATTGTGATCCGCCATGGCTCGAGCGGTGCGACGCAATTGATTGCTGATAAGGTCGATTGTCCGGTGCTCAACGCAGGGGATGGCAGTCACGAACACCCGACGCAGGCTTTGCTTGACGCTTTGGCCCTGCGCCATGCCTTGCAACGACGCGGTGAGACGGCGGAGGACTTCACCGGTCTCAACATCGTCATCTGCGGAGATATTCTGCACAGCCGGGTCGCGCGCTCGAACCTGCTCTGCTTGCAGGCTTTGGGTGCAAGCGTGAGGTTGTGCGCCCCGCCGGCTCTAATGCCAGCGGGCGTCGAGGCGATAGGCGCTCTGGCGTTCTCCAATTTCGATGCGGCTCTCGACGGCGCGGATGTTGTCATGATGCTGCGCTTGCAGACGGAGCGGATGTCGGGTCAATGCATCCCCTCGGCGCGCGAGTATCATCATCTTTATGGGCTGACGCAGCGGAGGCTCGAAAACGCAGCACCTGATGCTTTGGTCATGCATCCGGGCCCGATGAACCGCGGTGTCGAGATAGATAGCGAGGTCGCTGACATGCTCGACCGCTCGATCATCACGCAGCAGGTCGAGATGGGTGTGGCTATTCGCATGGCTGCGCTCGATATTCTGACCCGCAGAGCGCGCGGTGTGGAGGGCTGGGCATGAAACATCATCAGCCACTCACGATCACCAACGGCCAATTGGCCACGTCGAAAGGGATGGTCGAAGGCGCGATCCGGATAGAGGACGGCCTGATTGAGCAAGCGGGTGAGGGCGTGTCACCGCAAGAGGGCGACGAAACCATCAATGCGCGGGGCAAGATCATCGCGCCAGGTCTGATCGATTTCGGCGTATTCAGTATCGACAAACCCGCCTTTCACTTTGGCGGAATTACGCGCGCGGTTCTGATGCCCGATCAGTCGCCACCACTCGATTATCCCAGTCGGGTCAATTCGGTCGCCAAAAGCGGCAAGCCTGATCTTTGGGTTCACCCGCTAGCAGCCGCCACCCGCGCGCTGGAGGGTAAAGAGCTGGCTGAAATCGGATTGATGAAAGAGGCGGGTGCTCGAGGCATTGCCACCGGGCGGCGCTGGATCGCGGATTCAGGCACAATGCTGCGGGTGCTCCAATATGCCGCCATGCTCGACCAGACGGTCGTGACTCATGCCGAGGATGATGCGCTGGTAGGGAAAGCTGCGGCGACGGCGGGCGAGATGGCGACGCGGCTTGGTTTGCCGAGTGCGCCCGCTGAGGCGGAGGCTATCGCAATCGCCCGCGACATCGCACTGGCTGAAATGGCGGGCGCGCGGCTGCATTTCCGACAGGTAACGACCAAGGCTGGGTTCGACTTGATCCGTGCTGCTAAAGCGCGAGGCTCCAACATCACCTGCGGCATCACGCCCGCGCACTTCATGCTGTCTGATCTCGCCACTGCAGAATTCCGGACCTTTGCTCGGCTTTCCCCGCCTTTGCGCAGCGAGGCGGATCGTCAAGCGGCGCTCGAAGCGATTGGCGATGGCACTGTCGACGCGATTGCATCGGGCCATGATCCGCGCGGGGCGGAAGACAAACGCTTGCCATTTGCAGATGCCGAGCCGGGCATGGCGGGCGCAGAGACATTGCTCGCAATGACGCTGACCTTGGTGCGCGATGGCGTGATCGATATGGCGCGAGCTTTCCAGCTGCTGGCGAGCAATCCGGCTCGTCTCATTGGCGTGTCGGCTGGCGAGCTCAAGATCGGAATTGAAGCGGATGTTGCGCTCATTGATCCCGACGCTCCCTGGATTATCGACCGCACCAAAATGGCGGCAACGTCAGACAATACGCCATTCGACAGGCAGGGGGCGCAGGGTAGGGTGCTGGCGCTCTATAAGGGGGGAATGCAGGTCTAAGCCTGTCGGCAACTCGGTCGCGGAGCGGCCGCAAGCGAGACTGCGCGCCCGCAGCGATGCGATCTTTGATCGCGATGAGTTACGACATAACAGCCCTTACGGGCCGCTCGCAAAAAAATGCTCCCGATGACAGGGCCACCGGGAGCAGTCTCGCTATGGTTCTGGAGTGATCCAGAGGGAATAACTGGTTCAGCTGGTCCGCGCAGCGATGCGGATACCGTTGTCGATTGCACCTGCTGGCGGATTGATCTTGGCATAGGCGAAGCAGCCTTTGCCGCCTGAACGCACGGTCGAGCACATAGAGCGGGCGCTGCGCAGGCCAAAGCCAGCGGCGGCGACGCGGTAATAGGTTTTGCCTTTCACCTTCGCCTTCGTAATCACAACGTCGTGATCTTTTAGCTGCGGGTAGCGGCCCTTGTAGATTTCCCAGGCACGGTCGGCATGTTCACGTGTCGAGAAGCTGCCCAATTGTACCAAGTGCGTATCAGAGCCCTGATCGGTGAAGCCGGTCGATGCGCCTGATGCTGCCATGCGGCGCTGAGATGGCGCACGCTGCGCTGACGCAACGCGGGAAGGCGCGCGACGTTCGGCGCGTTCTTGATAATCAGCGGGTACGGCCTGAACGACTGGCTTCGACACGAAACGAGCGCGTTCTGGTTGGGCCTGTGCAACGCGGACGGGAGCTGGAGTTTCTTCTGCAGCCGATGAAGGTGCATCGGTCAGCGGATCAACACCGCTTGAGATGTTGAAGGCCAGCGCTTCGCTTTCGGTCGGCGCGGCTTCATAAGGCGCAGGAGCTTGTGCGGCAGCTTCTGCCACCATCACGTCCTGGCCAGGGAAATTATTGAGCGCGAGATATTGCGGTTGTCCGCCGTCGTTCGCTGGAGTGACATTTAGCAGGCCTGCAATGCGGGTCTGATATGCCTCTGGCTGGGTTTGTTGTGCCCATTCGGTCAAGCGAGCGTCAAGCTGATCGGCTGGAACGTCCTCTGCCGCCATGACGCGGGCAGCGCGCCAATTGCCGGCAAGCGAATAGGTATAGGCGAGGTTCTGGCGAACCTTTGCCGTGTTCTGGCCACCGCGAAGCGCGTTGGTCAAAACATGCACGCCGCGCTCTGGCTGACCGGCCAGCGCATAGGCGAGGCCGAGATCGGCTGGATCGATGTCAGCAGCCCAGTCATCGAGCTTGGCAATCGCGCTGCCATTGTCGCCTAGCGCGGTCCTGGCGAGCGCGTAGCTCAGGACAGTGCGCGGATCGGTATCGCCAAGGTCGAGAGCATCGTCAAAGCTGGTCGCAGCAGACTGGAAGCGGTCGGACTCGAGGTAAGCCGCGCCAAGCATCGCACGGAAACCTGCATTGCGAGGTTCTGCCAGGACAGCTGCCTCAGCATGGGTCACAGCTTTGCCAGCCTGGCCTTTTTCAAGCGCGACCTGAGCTTTGGCGAAAGAAGTTTGCGCCGGTGGAGCGGATGAAGTCGTACACCCGGCCAGCGCAACGCTTGCCAGTGCGGTCGAAACGATCAGGCTCATCTTCGGTCCGGTTGCCCGGTTTGCGATGGTGCTGTTCATAGTCATTCCCCTGTGAGTATCCGTGCTTTTCTGGTCAGCTATTCTGTCGCAGATCAGTCGCGCTGCATTTTTTCCGCGAGAGCATCGAGGTCGTCGATCTCGTCGAGCATCGCGTCGAGTGCGTCAGTGACCAGAGCTTGCGCGCTGACCCCTTGCATGGTGGCAGCAAGCCTAAGTTTGAGATGTCGTGTCGGGTCGAGCCGCAAAGTGAACGCCGCGCGACGGCCCTTCGATGCGACTGATTTCTTCGATATCTTGCGCTTCTTTGGCGATTTGGTTGGTGCTTCAATCACCCGTTCGACAAGCGCTTCCTGCTGACGAATGACTTCGGGTGCTACGCCGCCTTCTTCTTCGACCAAATCATCGGCACTTGCGGGAGTGAGCTGGACCACCTTGGCGGATGATTGCTCATCCTCGTCATCATGGCCCATGTCGTTCCAGCCCAGATCTTCAAGGTTTGCCGGAGTTCCGGCATCCGGAAGATTGGTAAGCTGCGGACGCATAGCCGGTTTGGCTCCGCCCTTGCGAGCGAGAAGCGCGGGATTGAGCGAGGCAAAACTTGCTTCTGACATCGCGCTGGTGCTCCTGTTATTGAGCGACGCGACGGCCAAAGCCACCGCCGCCACCAGCTGGTCGACCTACGCCAACAGCCTGTTGCTGAGTGCCCGGTGCGGCGAACACAGTGCGGCGGAAGTTCTTTTCGAGACGGTCCGAAATATACTTCCACAGAGCCGTCATTTCGGCAGCGCTTCGGCTTTCTGGATCGACTTCCATCACCGTGCGACCGTCGATCATCGACGCTGCAAAATCGGTGCGGTGGTGAAGTGTGATCGGAGCAACGGTGCCGTGCTGTGACAGCGCGACAGCGGCTTCCGAAGTAATCTTGGCCTTTGGCGTTGCGGCGTTGACCACAAATACCAGCGGCTTGCCAGCGCGCTCACACAGATCAACCGTTGCACCAACAGCACGCAGATCGTGCGGGCTTGGCCGGGTTGGGACCACGATCAGCTCGGCAACGCCGATAACCGATTGGATCGCCATGGTGATCGCGGGCGGCGTATCAATGACAGCCAGTTTGAAACCTTGTTGACGTAGAACCTGAAGGTCATTCGCCAGGCGAGCAACAGTGGTCTGTGCGAAGGCAGGATATTCCGCTTCACGCTCGTTCCACCAATCTGCCAGCGAACCCTGTGGGTCGATGTCGATAAGAACAACTGGACCAGCGCCAGCGCGCTGTGCCTGGACGGCGAGATGCCCGGAAAGAGTCGTCTTCCCCGATCCGCCTTTCTGCGATGCTAAAGCAAGTACACGCAAAGCCTTGGTCCCCCTGTTAGGCCAATGACGCCGCCCAATTGCGGCTTGGATGACAAGGGAGATCGCAGGATACCCCTAATTTACAGTTAACGAGGGGCTCGAAAGACGTGGGTATGCCTGTGCCAGCATCCCGATAGGCTTTGGCAACGAAATCCTAACTATCGATTCACTATAAACCCTGTGTGAATCGCGCGCTTGCCGTGCGGAAGACGTTTACGCATTGCATAAGAGATTGATGATGGTTCGACCAAACGCTTGCAAATCCGAACGAATTCTCGTCAAGGCATTCCTTAGTGCAGCTGGCGCTGCGCTGATGCTGGCCAGTGTTCCGGCCGCTGCTGAAGGTCTGTCGAATGATGTGAAGGCCGGTGTTGATGCTTGGAGCGCCGGCGATTTTACCGCTGCTGTTGAGCAATGGCGTGGTCCTGCCGGAGCGGGCGATGCCGATGCGCTGTTCAATCTCGCGCAGGCTTACAGATTGGGTCGCGGCGTTGCTGCGGATGTGTCGCGTGCGCGCGCTCTTTACGCCGAAGCAGCCCGCAAAGGCCATGTGAAGGCTGCTGATAATTATGGCCTGCTGTTGTTCCAACAGGGCGAGCAGGAGCAAGCCATGCCGCTGATTACCTCTGCGGCTGGACGCGGCGATCCGCGTGCACAATATGTTTTGGGTCTCGCTCACTTTAACGGTGATTACGCAACCAAGGACTGGGTCCGTGCCTATGCGTTGTTGACCTTGTCGCAGTCTGCTGGCCTGCCGCAAGCGAGCGATGCTGTCGCGCAGATGGATCAGTACATTCCGCTAAAGCAGCGCCAGCTGGCTCAGTCTGTTGCGCGCGACCTCGAAGCGGAAGCCGCCAAAGCGCGCGCTGCGCAATTGGCGAGCGCAGAATTGGGCCGGGTGACCGATGCTCCGAAGAGCGCGAGCAGCCCTGTTCCGGTTTCTATCCCTGCGCAGGCGTCGGTCGATAGTAACTTCAGCATCGAGAACGGCTCCTCTTCAAATCCCGCTCCGCGTCAGCCAGTGCGAGCGACACCGCCCGCAGCAGCGGCCGGTAATGGTCCTTGGCGTGTGCAACTTGGCGCGTTTGGTGTTGCGAGCAACGCCGATCGTCTGTGGAACAAACTGTCGCGTAACCCTGCCTTGGCTGGTTCGCGCAAGGTCCTGGTCCCTGCTGGCAAAGTTACACGCCTGCAAGCGGGCGGCTTTGCCTCACGCGGAGCTGCCCAAAAGGCGTGCAACACCTTGAAGGCACAAGGCCAGGGCTGTCTCGTTACGAAGAAGTAAAGCGTTGCGCTCTGCCAAGCGCCGAGATTTATCGATAGATTAGTAGTCTGGGCGCTTCCCCTTGTACTGATCCCTGTTACCATGCCCGTAATGGAGGGGAGCATATGAGTAACGCGCTGACGCCAGAGACGGCTGAACAGGTTGTTGGGGATGCCGGGGTCTCGAGCGGCCCGGCCAAGTTGGCCGACCGCATCGCCAGCCTCGATTTCATTCGCGGCCTTGCTGTTATGGGTATTCTATGCGCGAACATAGTCGCGTTCGGGCAGCCCTTTAATGCTTACATGTATCCCGACGCATTCCTTGTGCCCGCGGCTGATCCAGGCGGATGGCAATGGATTACGCAGTTCGTGTTGATCGATGGAAAAATGCGCGGACTTTTCACATTGCTTTTCGGCGCGGGTATGATTCTGTTCATGGAACGCGCGTGGGCTCGTGGCCAGTCGAGGTGGCTGCAAGCTCGGCGATTGGTATGGTTGCTCGCGTTTGGACTGATCCACTTCTATCTCATCTGGATTGGCGACATCCTGTCGTATTACGCAATGGTGGGATTGGTCGTATTGCTGTGCCTTAAATGGGCGGTGAAGACCCAGTTGGTCGTGGGATTGCTGGGCTATCTGGTCGGAGCGCTACTTTACGGTGCGATGATGGTCCCCTTGAGCTTTATCGCGGATACACCAATGGGTGACAGCGGAGCGTTTGCAGAGGCGCGCGCAGATCTCGAGCGCGGTAAGCAAGAGGCGCTCGCCGATGATGCCATTGAGACAGAACTCAAGCAATCGGGGGATTACACCGGCTTGATCGAGCATCGATTGACCGAGCATGGCACTGATCCCCTGACCAATATGCTGTTCTTCGCGCTCGAAACCTTCCCGCTCATGCTGATCGGGATCGCGCTATATCGAATGGGCTTTTTCAGCGGCGAGTGGGACAGCTCAAAAATGCGCCGTTGGGGCTGGATCGGCTTTCTAGGTGGTGGCGCGATTACGCTCGCAATCGGACTGTGGGTGAAATCAAACGGCTTCACCTATTACGGTACCTTGTCAGGCTTCATGGGATTGAGCGCTATCCCGCGCTTGTTCATGATCCTGGGCCTGGCCGCATTGCTGGTCGAGGCCGCGCCGAAGGCCACCGGATGGCTCGGCCAGCGCGTTTCAGCTGCCGGCAGAGCCGCCTTCACTAATTACCTTGGTACATCAATTCTGATGATGCTGGTATTCCACGGCTGGGCTCTGGGCCTATTCGGCGAACTCAACCGCCCGCAACTTTATCTGGTTGTGCTGATCACCTGGGTGATCATGCTGACTTGGTCGAAACCTTGGCTTGACCGCTTCCGCTTCGGACCGCTCGAATGGCTGTGGCGCTGCCTCACCTATTGGAAGCTGTTCCCGCTTCGACGTACCTGAGCGCAGGGCACACTCGAAGACCATCAAAAAATGAACACCCCTACTTGCAATTGAGAATAGTTCGCATAAATTGCTCTTGCAACTAATTCGCAGGAGTGATTCTCAAGCGCCATGTATGTGTGTATCTGCAATGCAATTCGTGAAAACGACCTGCGCCAGGCCGCGGTGAGCACTGGCGGCGATGCTGAATCAGTTTACGCGACTCTGGGAAAGCGGCCTAATTGCGGCCAATGCCTTGTGAAGGCTGGCAAAATTCTGGACCAGGAACGCGCCCTGTCAAATGCGACGGCTTCCTGCAAAGAACTCGCAATCTAAACTGAGATCGCGCTACTGCGAACCTCTCGCAAACTCCTGATTTACGTACATTTTTTCGCCCCCTTACCTTGAAAAAGGGTCCACTTGCGCGCATATACTATCGCAAGTCACCACCGTTCGTGCGTCACGTCGCGCCCCCCATTTTCAAGGAGCATCACCCATGAAGGGCGATCCAAAAGTTATCGAATTTCTCAACAAGGCGCTCACCAATGAGTTGACCGCGATCAACCAGTATTGGCTGCATTACCGCGTGCTCGACGATTGGGGAGTCACCAAGCTCGCCGAATATGAGCGTAAGGAGTCCATCGAAGAGATGGAGCATGCCGATAAGCTCGCCGAGCGCGTGCTGTTCCTCAACGGCCTGCCGAACTTTCAGGCAATTCACAATCTGCGCGTCGGTGAGACAGTCGAGGAAATCCTCAAAGCCGATATGGCGCTTGAAGAAGACGCGATCCCATTGCTGCGCGATGCGGTCGAATACAGCGAAAGCGTGCGCGACTATGTCAGCCGCGATCTGTTCGCGATGATCCTAGACAATGAGGAGGAGCACGTCGACTTCCTCGAAACGCAGTTCGACATGATCGAGCGGATGGGTCTGGAAAATTACGTCCAGCTTAATAGCCGCGCGGTACGGAGACGGCGGCGAGGGCTAGCCACTAGGATTCACAAGATCGTCACGGAGAAGGCGGAGCAGCGATGGTTGCTCCGCCTTTCTTATTCTGCCGTACCGTCCAAAACTTCCTGCGCTTGCGCCAATGAGACGCGAAGGCTCACGTCCCCCTGGTCGCTTAGTGTAGGAAGTGTCCGTCCGTCAGGAAGATAATATGCGTAGCCATATTGGCCGTCGGGCCGCGCCTCGTAAACGACACAAACCTCAAGATTGGCCATGCGATCCACCATCGCGAACAAGAAGGTGTTGGTCAGCAACTTATCCTCCGACCACCGTGTGTATGGTGTTTTGCTGTGGAGGGTTACACCAACATAGCCCGAATAGCAGAGCGCGTTGCCTGTGACTTCACGTTGCTGGAAAGTTTCAAACCAAACATCAGAGGAAAACTTGAGGAATACCCTTTCACCCGCTTCGTACGGGATTTCAGGTCGAAGTGCGTAGCTTTGGAAGTTCGAGAGGCCCGGTTTTGCGGTCCCCGAAAAATCAATGATGGAAGTAATGTCCGCGCTTTCCTCAAACAGGAGGTTGTCTGCGAGCCCGCCTTCAAGCGCCTCAAACTCTTCGATGATGTTGATCCCGGTGGCTTCCCAACCTTCAACCATTGGACCGGGTTTCAGCATTTCGGCGAAGATTGGCTCGACCGCGGTGTCGATGTCTTCGTCGGCACTGAACAGAGTGAAATACTGAATGAACTGATCGGCGGTCAGGCCTTCCGGCAGAATGTCTTGCGTCTTTCTAGAACCGAACAAACCCTCGGTTGTGCCTGGTTCGTCTGACGCCTGTTCTTCAACGTCATTCGCGCTGCTGGTGCCCTGTGCGAAAGCTGGAACTGCAAGGCTCGAAAGAAGTAAAGACAATGCGAGATCTGCCGTCATCCTGGTTGGCCTGCTCATTGTTACCAATCCTCTGAAAGCTATTGTTGAGGCCCGCGCGCAGCCAGCCTTGTCTCACGCAGGAAGACGAACAAAGCCGCGATCAGAAATGCTACGGTCAGCACCCATAACAGCGCGATGACCGTCCCGATTGGCGCGCTGATATAAGTCGATACGAAGAGCAACGCGATCACCACGCTGATAATCATCGCACCTGCCGATGCGAGCATGATCGCGCGCCGTGCCAATTGTCTGCGCACCCGCAGCCATTCGACCTCGCGCTTCTGTCGCGCGGTTTTGTCGGCTTCGTCCAGCGCATCGATCCGTTCGATCCGTCCGGCAAGCCACGTCAGCCGCGCCATGATTACATTCATTATGCTGCCGATACCCACCAACAAAAAGGCAGGTGCGAGGCTTGACTGGAGCGCGCGTTGCACCGCAGGCGTGCTCGACGTCCGTTCAAGCAAATCTGTCGCCATGTCAGCGGAGATAAGCAGATCGAGCATTATGTCTTGTCCGAGCCACCGCTGTAATTGCCCCCGCCGCCTTTGTTGGCGTTGTAGGGGTTCTTGGGACTTTTCAGCAGCACGCGCACCGGCACAGCGTCAAAGCCCAGCTTCGAACGGATTCCATTCACCAGATACCGCTCATAGCTTTTCGGCAAGGATTCGAGCCGCGTGCCGAACACAACAAAACGCGGTGGGCGTGTGCCGACTTGGGTAATATAGCGCAACTTGACCCGACGGCCTTTGGGAGCGGGCGGCGGGTTGGCGGCCAACGCATCGTCAAACCAGCGGTTGAGAGCGGCGGTCGGCACGCGCTTTGACCAGCTTTCACGAAGTTCAAATGCTGCGCTAAGCATCGTGTCGAGACCTTTGCCCGTCTTAGCACTCACCGCGAACAGCGGCAGCCCGCGCACCTGCGCCAAACCATCATCAAGCGCGGCGCGAATACCGTTGAACAGGCTACTCGGTTCGACCGCGATATCCCATTTGTTGATCGCAATCATGAGCGCGCGCCCTTCTTCAAGGCACATGCTCGCGATCTTCAAATCCTGATGCTCAAGCCCTTGCGTCGCATCGAGCAGAAGCACCACGACCTCGGCAAAGTCTACCGCGCGGCGAGCATCGGCGACCGAGAGCTTTTCGAGCTTTTCGACGACATTGCGCTTTTTGCGCATGCCGGCGGTGTCGATCAGTCGGATTTCGCGGGGCTCGTCCGTGTTGGGATCAGTCCATTTCCAATCGATCGCGATGGAATCGCGGGTGATGCCCGCTTCCGGGCCGGTGAGCAGGCGATCTTCGCCAAGTAGCCGGTTGATCAGAGTGGACTTGCCCGCATTGGGGCGTCCAACGATGGCAAGCTTGAGAGGGCCGAGCGGCTTCTCCTCATCCTCGCTCGCCTCGAACTGCTCGGCGGCTTTTACTGCATCCGCCTTGTCACCGATGATCGGGAACAAAGCGCTGAACAGGTCGGCGACACCTTCGCCGTGTTCGGCGGAAAGCGGAACAGGATCTCCCATGCCGAGCGCGTAGGCTTCGAGCACGCCAGCCTCACCTTGCTTGCCTTCCGCCTTGTTGGCGACAACCACAACGGGGACTTTCTCGCCTTCGATCTCACGTTGTTCGCGGAGGAAACGGGCGATCTCGTTATCGAGCGGGGTTAGGCCGGAGCGAGCATCGACCACAAACAGGATCGCGTCTGCTCCGGTGATGCTGACTTCAGTCTGTTTGCGCATGCGACCGGGCAGGGTGTCCGGGTCTTCATCTTCCCAGCCAGCGGTGTCCACAATGGTGAACTCTAAGCCTGCAAGCTCAGCGTCGCCCATGCGACGGTCGCGCGTCACACCGGGCTGGTCATCAACGAGCGCCAGCTTCTTGCCAACCAGACGGTTGAACAGAGTTGATTTGCCGACATTGGGCCGGTCGATAATGATAACCTGCGGTTTCATGCTGAATGCCAACTGGCCCGTGCGAGCCGTTATGGCAAGCAGCGGGTGCGGTTTAGTCCTTCTTCGCGACCGGTGGATTGTCGCCGAGATCTTCGAACCAAGCTTCAACAGGACCGGTCAGCTTGATTGTCAGCGGCTGTCCGCGGCGGTCAACGGTCTTGCCGGCCTGCACACGCACCCAGCCTTCAGAAATGCAGTATTCCTCAATGTCGGTGCGCACTCGATCCTTGAACCGGATGCCAACGCCGCGCTGCAGCACTTCAGAATCGAAGGCTTTGCTATTCGGGTTCACCGAGAGATGGTCAGGCGGCACATCGTTTTTGATTTCTTCAGTCATGCGGCGCCCTTTAATCGTGCCAGTGACAGGAAACAAGCGCGTTACGCTTGCCCTTTTGCGATTGGCGATATAGAGGCGCTGCGCAGATGCGCGCGGGGGGCTTTGAGTCTTCCGCGCGGCTTCGTCTGGGTACGCGGGCGTGGCGAAATTGGTAGACGCGCCAGATTTAGGTTCTGGTATCGCAAGATGTGGGGGTTCGAGTCCCTTCGCCCGCACCAATACCTCGCCCTGATCCCAGTCGGTTAGGAATTTTCGCTCAAAAAGGCTTCAGTTTAATCCCCATGCAAACCAAGCAAACCACAAACGAAGGCCTGAAGCGGGCCTACACGATCACTTTCACCGCAGCCGAGCTGTCGGACAAGATCGACGCCGAGATCAAAAAGATCGCGCCGCAGGTGAAAATGCCGGGTTTCCGCCCGGGTAAAGTGCCAGCCAACCTTGTGAAGAAGATGCATGGCGAGCAGCTGCACGCGCAAGTGCTCAACGACACAATTCGCGATTCCATTGATGAGCTCATGAAATCTGAAGAGCTGCGTCCGGCGATGCAACCTGCCGTCAAGCTCAATGAGGACTACGAAGAAGGCAAGGATGCAGAGATTTCGGTCGAGCTAGAAGTGCTCCCGGATATTGAGGCGCCAAGCACGGATGGCCTGACCCTCGAAAAGCTGATCGTTCCAGTCAAGGACGAGCAGATCAGCGAGGCGCTCGAAGGCTTGGCTGCTCAGAGCAAGAGCTACAAAGACGCCGCGAAAAGCAAAAAGGCAGTTGACGGCAACCAGTTGATTATCGATTTCGTTGGCAAATTGGACGGTGAAGAATTCGAAGGCGGCAAAGCGGAAGATGCGGCGCTGGTCCTCGGCTCGAACACGTTCATTCCAGGTTTTGAAGACCAACTGGTCGGCGTGAAGACCGGCGATGAAAAGACGATCACGGTCACCTTCCCGGAAGACTACCAAGCGGACCACCTTGCCGGCAAGGAAGCAACGTTTGATGTCACGGTGAAGCAGGTGAAGGTCGAGACTGACACCAAGATCGATGACGAGTTCGCCAAGAACCTTGGCCTAGATGATCTCGACAAGCTCAAAGAGATCATGAAGGGTCAGCTTGAACAGCAGACCGCTGGCCTGACACGCACACAGATGAAGCGCCAACTGCTCGACCAATTGGCGGGCGATCATGACTTTGCTGTGCCTCAGAATATGGTTGATGCCGAGTTCGATCAAATCTGGAAGCAGCTTCAGCAGGAAGCGCTTAACGAAGACAAGCCGGACGAAGCGATCAAAGAACTCGAAGCGGAAAAGGACGAGTATCGTTCAATCGCCGAACGTCGCGTGCGCCTTGGCCTGCTCTTGAGCGAAATCGGTCAAGCCAATGACGTGCAAGTGAGCGGTCAGGAAATGCAGATGCTGATCCAGCAGGCTGCTGCGCAATATCGCGAAGAAGACCGCGAGCGGTTCATGCAATACATCCAGCAGGACCCTATGGCTGCGGCCCAGTTGCGCGCTCCGCTCTATGAAGACAAGGTCGTCGACTTCCTGTTTGACAAGGCTGAAGTCACCGAGCGTGAAGTGACGCAGGAAGAACTGCAGGCAGCTATCGAAGCTGACGAAGCCGCGGAAGCCAAGCCAGCTTCCAAGCAGAAAGCTCCGGCCAAGAAGGCAGCGGTAAAGAAAGCGCCAGCGAAGAAGGCTGCGGCCAAGAAAGAATCAGCCAAGAAGCCAGCTACCAAAAAAGCCCCTGCCGAGAAGAAGCCTGCAGCGAAAAAGGCACCTGCGAAGAAGGAAGCCGCCAAAAACGCACCAGCCAAGAAGGCTGCTGCCAAGCCAACGAAGAAAGCCCCGGCCAAGAAGCCAGCAGCCAAGAAAGCTCCGGCTAAGAAAGCCGCCGCCAAGAAGTAGTCTGGAATCGGCCCATCTGGGCCGAGAACGCAGCCCTCTGAGTTGCGCTCCAGACCACCATGGCTCGAGACAGCCGCGCGTTATTGCGATGCGCGGCTGTTCTTTTTACGCGCCGGTTTGCGCCGTTCTGGCGTGTTCTCGCCGTGCATGCAGACCACAATTGCGCGAGATATCCCCGTTCAACGCGCGCGAAACGGTTAACCCCCTTGAACATTTTGGGTGCGCGTCCGACATAGCAGGGCCAATGCAAAGAAGGACCAAGCATCCCATGATCGATCTGTTCGACAAATCCGGCGAAACTCACGGCACTCAGGGACAATTTACCCACGACCCACTTACCGGCGCGCTTGTTCCAATGGTTGTCGAGCAGACTAGCCGCGGCGAACGCAGCTTCGACATTTTCTCGCGCCTGTTGCGCGAGCGGATCGTGTTCGTGACCGGCCAAGTGGAAGACGGAATGGCTTCGTTGATCACAGCGCAACTGCTGTTCCTTGAGAGCGAAAATCCTTCTAAGCCTATCTCTATGTATATCAACTCGCCTGGCGGCGTGGTGACCGCCGGCATGGCGATCCACGACACGATGCAGTACATCAAGCCGCGCGTTTCCACCGTTTGCATGGGGCAGGCGGCATCCATGGGAAGCTTCCTCCTTGCCGCTGGCGAGCCAGGCATGCGGGTCGCGCTTCCCAATGCGCGGATCATGATTCATCAGCCTTCTGGCGGCGCGCGCGGCATGGCGTCTGATATCGAGATTCAGGCCAAGGAAATCCTGCGCATCAAAAAGCGGATGAACGATCTTTATGTGAAATATACTGGCCAAGAGCTCGAAACGATCGAAAAGGCGATGGACCGCGATACCTTCCTCGAGGCTGACGAAGCCAAAGAGTTCGGTCTGGTCGATAAGGTTTTCGAAACCCGCCCCGAAGGCGAATCGAGCGATGATGAAAAGGGATCTGGCGGCGCACCTGAGTAAGCGCCTGGCCGGGCTGGCGATTCGCAAAGAATTGCCTGGTTCGGCTTCCCAGAGCGGGACATATGCAGCTTTGTTGCGCCATTTTTGCCGCCAAAACGGCGCAATCGCGCAAAAAAGCCCGCGTTAATGTTGATTCACAACCGACCCTATATATTGTCGGGTGATTGACCGAATGCCGTGTGGGATCCTCTGAATTTGCGGCCCAGGATGATAGGAAATGACCAAGTTGAGCGGATCAGACAGCAAAAGCACCCTGTATTGCAGCTTCTGCGGTAAGTCGCAGCACGAAGTGCGCAAACTCATTGCCGGGCCAACCGTATTCATCTGCGATGAGTGCGTTGAGCTGTGCAATGACATTATCCGCGAAGAGACGAAAGCTGGCATCGCTGGCAAGAAAGAGGGCGAGGTTCCAACCCCGTCAGAAATCTTCGCGACGCTCAACGATTATGTGATCGGTCAGGACAGCGCCAAGCGGAACCTCTCCGTTGCGGTGCACAACCACTACAAGCGTTTGAAGCACAGCGGTAAAACCGATGGTGTGGAGCTTGCCAAGTCGAACATCCTGCTCGTCGGTCCGACCGGCACGGGTAAGACTTTGCTCGCACAAACGCTCGCGCGCACGTTCGATGTGCCGTTCACGATGGCCGATGCAACGACGCTGACCGAAGCGGGTTATGTCGGTGAAGATGTCGAGAACATCATCCTGAAATTGCTTCAGGCTTCCGACTACAACGTAGAAAAAGCGCAGCACGGCATCGTCTATATCGACGAGATCGACAAGATCACGCGCAAGGCCGAAAACCCGTCGATCACCCGCGACGTATCGGGTGAGGGCGTGCAACAGGCACTGCTCAAGCTGATGGAAGGCACCACGGCCTCCGTACCGCCACAGGGCGGTCGCAAGCATCCGCAGCAGGAATTTTTGCAGGTCGACACCACAAACATCCTGTTCATTTGCGGCGGAGCATTTGCCGGTCTCGACAAGATTATTGCCGACCGTCTGCAAAAGCGCTCAATCGGCTTTGGCGCGCACGTCGCCGATCCGGACAAGCGCAAGGTCGGCGAACTCCTCGAAAAGAGCGAGCCGGAAGATTTGCTCAAATTCGGCCTGATCCCGGAATTTGTTGGTCGTCTGCCTGTGATCGCGACCTTGCACGACCTTGATGTCGACGCGCTGGTGACGATCCTGACAGAGCCGAAAAACGCCATTTCGAAGCAATATGGCAAGCTGTTCGACCTTGAAGACGTGGAGCTGACCTTCACTGACGATGCGCTCAAAGCGATCGCCGAACGCGCGATTCTGCGCAAAACTGGCGCACGTGGCTTGCGCTCAATCGTCGAAGGGATCCTGCTCGATACGATGTTCGACTTGCCCGATATGGAAGGCGTGAGCGAAATCGTGATCGACGCAGAAGTGGTCGAGGGTAAGAAAGACCCAGTCCAGGTGCTCGGCGGCAAGGACGACAAGAAAGAAGAAGCGGCTTAAGCCTTTGATGTGATCGCGAGCAAGCACTCGCCTAGCTCTTTCGCTTCAGCACCGACGGCTCTGCATCCAATAATTCGAGCGGCGATTGCCATGCTCGCTCGTCGCGATAATGACCACCCATGAAATGTATCGGCTTGATCGGCGGTATGAGCTGGGAGAGTTCGGCTCAGTACTATGCGATTATCAATCGCGCAGTGCGTGATCGACTGGGTGCTCCTCACTCGGCGAAATCAGTGATGGTCTCTCTCGATTTCGGTGAGGTTGAGCGGCTCCAGCAAAAGAACGATTGGTCCTCGCTACGCAAGTTGCTTGCTGAGAGCACCATGCAGTTGGAGGCGGGCGGCGCCGACTGCATTGTCCTTTGCACGAACACGATGCACAAACTGGCTTCGTCAATCGAAGAGGCTTCCCCACTGCCTCTAATACATATCGCTGATCCCACCGCCTCTGCGATCATGTCATCCGGGATCAAAAAGGCGGGACTTCTTGGAACGGCTTTCACCATGGAGCACGACTTCTACCGAGGACGACTGTCACAAAAGCACGGCCTCGAGGTTCTGATACCTATGGATGACGACCGCGCGGAAGTGCACCGCGTAATCTATGAAGAGCTGGTCGCCGGTAAAGTGCGTGACACTTCACGCGATGCGTACCGTGAGATCATCGTCAGTCTAGTTGATGCTGGTGCTGAGGGGATAATTCTCGGCTGCACTGAAATTATGCTGCTGGTCGGCGAAGAAGACAGCACAGTTCCTCTGTTCGATACTACCCGACTCCATGCGGAAGCGGCGGTGGACTTCGCGCTTGCGTAAAACAAAACCCCGCCCGACCAGGAGGGTGGTCGGACGGGGCCTTGGTTCGCGCTGCCTCACGTGGGAGGGAAGGGGAAGTGTGAGGCAACGCTAAGGCTAGAAACCTTGGATTAGGCCGGAAGGAACACTCCGTCGGTCACGTGGATCACGCCGTTCGAGGTCTTCACGTCAGCATTGGTGACTGCGGTCGAGCGACCAGCGGCGTCGGTGATCACCAACGTGCCGTCTGCAAGGCGTGCGGTGAGCTTGCCGCCCGAGACGGTCTCGATCGTGGCTTGACCGCCATGTTTGTTGATCAACTTGACGAGGTCGCCGCTCGTTATTTCGCCTGCCACTGCATGATAGGTGAGCACGTTCGTAAGCTGGCCCTTGTTTTCAGGCTTTAGCAGAGTGGAGACAGTGCCATCCGGCAGTTTTGCGAACGCGACATTGGTCGGGGCAAACACGGTGAATGGGCCCGGGCTCGAGAGCGTGTCGACGAGGTCAGCGGCCTTTACTGCGGCAACCAGGGTCTCATGGACGCCAGTGCTCTGCGCAGTCTCTACGATGTTTGCTGCTTGCTTCTTGGCGCTGTGGTGATGCGCGGTTGCTGGTACAGCGGCGACTACGGCAAGGCTGGTTGTCGCAGCGATTGCGGCTAAAGCAGCAGCATTGAACTTCGAGAAAACTGGGGTCTTGGGCATTGGGTATTCCTTTTCGCAAGAGCTCCCGTCCTTGCATGATGAGTTACGCAAGGCTGAGCATACCGGACGCAAAAATATTATCGCGAGGTGATTGGAGCGCTTTTTCCCGACCCAGACCCAGATGGCGTTAACACTTTCAAGCCGAGTGTTTGATTTTCGAACACGGCAACCCTTCGCGCTTCAACGTGGGCGGTTTCTGCTGCTTTATCTGCTCGGCTAAAGCCGACGGATCCACGGACACTTTCGCGAAGAAAGCATGACAAATTCAGCCAAGCCTCACTTCCATGACATCGACGGAGCGCGCTCTGTGCTGATGTTCCTGTCAGTCGCGCTGCATGCCGGAACGGTATATGCGCCCGCGCGCCCGTGGATCACCGGCAATACAGATCGGCACGATTTCTTCGATTGGCTGATCTTTGGATTTCACCTGTTTATCACGCCGACCTTCTTTTTCGTCGGCGGCTTCTTCGCGGTGATGTTGCTGTCGCGCAGGACATTTACCGATTTCCTCTGGAACCGGTTCCTGCGCACTGTCATCCCGCTGGTCACCATCGCGGTCACGTTCAACATGGTAGAACATTACCTGCGCTGGGTCGACAATAGCGGGCTAAGTGGTGTGAGCACATGGATCGCGAGCGAGGACTTCGTTCGGGTCTGGGCGAGCGGCGAATGGGCGTTGCACCTGTGGTTCCTCGTCAGCCTTGTACCGATGTTCATCCTCGCAGGTGTGATCCACAAGGTGTTGCCCGATCAATCCGCGGCGCGTCGCGGCGCGGTTTTTCTGTCCGACACCATTGCTGGCCTACTCGACAAGAGCTGGGCATTCGCGCTGTTTCTGTTAGTGCTGGCAGGGGCGAATACATTGAATTTCGCCATCGCGAGCCAGGTCCCGGGCGCTTATGATCTGATCTTTCCCGGCTTTCAGAGCTGGTACAAGCTGGTGAGCGAGTTTCCGTTTTTCGTACTTGGCGTCATGACGGCGCTGTCGCCGAGCTTGCTCAAGCGTCTCTTCCAGTGGCGCAGCTGGATGCCGGTTGCGGCAATCGTTGCGATTGGATTGCAACCGTACGCGCAACCTGATCAGGGCTTAGTTGAGGCGATGGCGATGCTGTTTGCCAATCAGCTGGCGATCTGGGTGCTGGTGCTGTTCATCCTGCAATTCTTCCATCGCTACTTCGCTGATCCCAGCCCGCGCACTGCATGGCTCGCTGATTGTGCGCTGTCGATGTATCTGTTCCACCACTGCCTGGTCTATATCTATGGCCGGATGCTCGTGCCGCTCGATTGGCCGATTGCGCTCGAATTCACGGTCCTGACTTTGGCAGCGGCGGGCACGGTGATCGCCATTCATGAGCTGCTGGTGCGCCGCCACGCGATTGTGCGGCTGCTCTTCAACGGAAAGACGGATATTGCGGCAGTGCGCAAGCAACCCGGACTTTGGCAGAGTTTCCGTCCTGCAAAGGCCAGATAAGCTTCAGACCTGTGTGAAAGCGCCTTGCGCGACTACCGGGCCGGCATCTTCGCCTTCTGGCTTGCCGCCGATCGGCTCGCGGGTAAGCACCACCTCAACCCCGTCACCCATTTTCCGAGCGATGTTATCGGGCAGCGTCACACTACGCACCTCGCCTGGCGCAACTACACCGAGCGATTGCAACTCGCTGCCATCTGCCGGGACAAGCCACAATTCGTGATCGTGCACTCCGTCAGCGGTGAGGCCGATGGCAGTCACCATCATGCGTTCGCTATCGGGCAGGTATGTGACGTCGAGCCGCAGGCCCGTCTCGCCGATTGGCACGGTCGCCATCAGCGGGTCAGCTGTCGCAACTGTTGCCGTAGGCAAAGGTCCGGGCTGTGTTCCCGGAGTGCCGCTTGGGAAGGCCAGGAAGGCGAGCGCCACGGCGGCTGCGGCGGAGGTAATCCCGGCCGTCCATTGCCAACGACGCACCTTTGCATTGAGGTCGATGATCTGAGCGCTCGAGGTCCCGCCTTTCACAGCAGTGCCTTCTTCAGCGATGGCAATGCGAGCGTGTATCTGGCGCCAGACATCCTCGCTCGGCTCCACGCCGGGCATCTCGTCGGTCCATGGCGCGAACCAATTATCCCACCAATCTTTGCGGGCCGCGAATTCTGGATCGGTCGCGAGCTTACCGCGCGCCGTGAGCAGCTCTTCACCCTCCAGCAGGCCGAGCGAGAACTCGGCTGCCATCATGGGGTTATCGTGCTTGATGTCTTTTTCCTCGCTCATTCGCTCGCCTCCAGGCAAGCGCGCAGGCGTTGTAGCCCGCGGCGGATCCAGCTTTTCATCGTGCCCAGCGGCACGTCAGCACTCTCGGCCAATTGCGCATAGGTTTTTCCATCGAAAAAGGCTGCGCGGATAAAGCGTTTGGCGCGGTCATCGAGCGTTTCGATACAAGTGTGAATTTGCGCGCTTTGCTCGGCATCGACCATCAGCGCATCAGCCAATGGAGCCTCATCGGGTAGCGGGCTGGCTTCTTCAACAGGAACTGCACCGCCGCGAACCTTGCCGGTGCGAAGCCGGTCAATCGCCCGATTGCGGGCGAACGTCGCCAACCACGAAATCGGGCTTGCCCGCGTGGGATCATAGCGATCGGCTTTCTGCCACAGATTAACATAGACGTCTTGCAAGGCGTCCTCGGCTTCCTTTCTATCGCCTAAGATACGCAGGCAAATCCCGAACAGTTTCACTCGGGTCGCGGTATAAATTTCTTCAAGAGCCGCGCGGTCACCCTCAGCGAGGCGAACCATCGCCGCCTTCAGTGCCTCGCGCGCCTCTGCGCTGGCCGGGGTTGGGGTGGAAGAAGACATGGTTGCCATCAACAGCCCGTGCCGCAATCGGCGCTGTCGCCGCGCTCAACCTGAATAGTCGCATGGTTGATGCCAAAGCGATCTTCGAGCGAGTGGGCGATTTGGTGCAGAAACTCGTCTGAACACGGCGCGCCCGGCATCACGAGATGCGCGGTCAGCGCGGTCTCGGTAGTCGACATTGGCCAGATATGCAGATCATGCACGGTTTCTACCCCTTCCAGACCCGCCAAATGACGGCGCACTTCGCCAACGTCAATCCTTGCAGGAACTGCAAGTAGGCCCATCTTCAAACTATCCTTGGCGAGACCCCAGGTTCCCCAAGCGATCATCGCGACGATTGCGAAGCTCACCAGCGGATCGATCCACCACAGGCCAGTCAGCACAATCGCGAGGCCTGCGATGACGACGCCGACCGAAACCAGCGCATCGGCGGCCATATGGAGATAAGCGCCTCTGATATTGAGGTCTTCTTGTCCGCGTAGAAATAGCATGGCCGTGCCGGTGTTGATCAGAACACCGATCCCGGCGACGATCATCATCACAATACCCTGCGGCTCTTGCGGTTCGAACAGGCGATGGAACGTCTCGAACAGGATCGCGCCGATAGCAATCGCAAGGAGCAGTGCGTTGGTCAGCGCTGCCAGGATGGTCGAGCTTTTAAAGCCGTAAGTGTAGCGTTCTGTCGGCGGGCGCTTCGCCGCATAGTTTGCCGCCCATGCCAGCAGCAGAGCGAGCACGTCGGACAGATTGTGCCCCGCATCCGCTACCAGCGCCATCGAGCCATAAAGGAGGCCGAAGGTCGCCTCGACCACGACGAACAGCGAGTTGAGCAGGATCGCGAAGATGAATGCGTTGCCAAAATCCTTGGGCGCATGGTGATGGCCGTGATGGTCATGCAATCCGTGGCAGTCGGTGTCGCCATCACCGCGACCCGGAGCATGCGAGTGGTTGTGCGTGTGGCTGTGTCCGTGCCCCATGCGGCTATTCATAGACGCACGATGCCAGCCCGTCACGCTTTACCACGCCAATCCGGGCGTTGATCGTGTTGCCATGACGCGCGAGCCAACCGCTCGGCCCAATCACCGCGCGTTTCTTGGGCAGGGGCAGGGCGAGCCGCCATGCGCGCTGCTTCCATAGTGCTCAAATTCGCAGCAGATTTGTCGAAATAGCGCTGCGCACCGGCCTCCGCGCCATAGGTGCCGATGCCTGTCTCAGCGACATTGAGATAGACTTCTATGATCCGCCTCTTGCCCCAGATCTTCTCGATCAGGAACGCGAAATAGGCCTCGATCCCTTTGCGGAAATACCCGCCGCCTTGCCACAGAAAGACATTCTTGGCGGTCTGCTGAGAGATCGTGGAACCGCCGCGAATCCGCTTGCCCGCGGCGTTGTTCTCGATCGCTTTCTCGATCGCCTCAGTGTCGAAGCCATTGTGCGAGCAGAACTTGCTGTCTTCGGCCGCGATCACCGCCGCGACGAGGTTCGGATCGATATTGTCGAGGCTCTCCCAATCCTTGGTCGCGCCGTTCGAGTCCATCGCCATCGTGGCGGTGTAGGGCACGGGCACAAATTTGAAGAGGATCACAAGACCAAGGCTGATCGCGATAAACCACAGGATGACCTTGGCCGTGATGCGAGCGAGCGTGCGGATCATTCCGGTGCGATTAGCCTTCGTTTTTGCAGTGTGCAATTGACCACGACGCGCTCGCTGCGCATGAGCGCTCCATGATCATCGTCATTGAAGGCATAAGCGCAGCTGGGAAATCGACCTATGCTAAGCAATTTGGCGAAGCGCACTGGGTGCCTGAGTTTCCCGAACGAGCGCCAGTGCTTGCAGTCGATGAGCCCGCTGAAGTTCATGCAGCTTATTGGGTGGAGCACAACGTGCGCCGCTTTCAAGCGGCGCTGGAAGTCGAGCGTGAGCACGGCTTTGCTATTTGCGATACTGAGCCGTTCAAGTTTCATTTTGACTGGTGCTTGGCGCGCGCGGGGTTCAAGACCTTCGAAGTGTTCAACGCCGCCATGCCGATTGCGCGCGAAGCTGTGGCCAAGAAGCGCTTAGGCTTCGCCAATCGTTACTTGGTCAAACCGATAGCACCTCATGTCGCTCGCGCTCAGAAAGAGGGCGACACGACCCGCACTCGCAGCCGGTTCGACATGCATCTGGCGCTGCAACCGCATTTGATGAACTGGTTTGGGGCGGTAGCGGACGTCTTACCCGACCGCGTCGCGTTTACCTTCCCAGAAAAGCGCGCTCTGTTGGCGGACATAAAAACCAAAACGCCGGAGGATGACCCCCGGCGCTTCGATGTTTCGGTGTTCGACGCGCTGTTGGCGCGTCTACCGGACTAGCGCTTACGCCACGCTAGGCAGTAGCCGCTCGCCCGCGATCCGCTGCATCGCCTTTTGCAGCTTCTCAAAGGCGCGCACTTCGATCTGACGGATGCGCTCACGCGATACGTCATAGACCTGTGACAGCTCTTCCAATGTCTGCGGCTTTTCCGTCAGGCGGCGTTCGGTGAGAATGTGTTGCTCACGTTCGTTCAGGCTACCCATGGCCTCTTGCAACATTTCGTGCCGCACATTGGCCTCTTCCGCATCGGCAACCATCTCATCCTGAAGCGGACGATCATCGGTCAGCCAATCCTGCCATTCGCCAGAACCGTCTTCGCCATTGCGCATCGGCGTGTTGAGCGAGCCATCGCCGCCCATCATCATCCGGCGGTTCATGTTGATGACTTCCTGTTCCGGCACGCCTAGATCGGTCGCGATCTTGGTCACGTCCTCTGGCGACAGGTCGGTGTCTTCGTATGCTTCGAGCTGCTTCTTCATCCGACGCAGGTTGAAGAAAAGCTTCTTCTGAGCCGCAGTGGTCCCCATTTTCACGAGCGACCAGCTGCGCAGAATAAACTCCTGCATCGAGGCCTTGATCCACCACATCGCGTAGGTCGCGAGGCGGAATCCCCGATCGGGCTCGAATTTCTTGACGCCCTGCATCAGGCCAACATTGCCCTCTGAAATGAGGTCGCTGACCGGCAGGCCATAGCCGCGATAACCCATAGCAATCTTGGCCACGAGCCGCAGGTGGCTTGAGACCAGCTGCGATGCGGCCTCTGGGTCCTCATGTTCCTGATAGCGTTTGGCGAGCATATATTCCTGCTCTGCCGTCAAAACCGGGTACTTTTTGATCTCCGACAGATAGCGGTTGAGGCTTTGCTCTCCGCTCAACGCCGGAACTGTGGTTTTGGTGTTACTCACTGTGTTTCCAACCTTTCTTACGTCGACCTCTGTGACCGGACCTCTGATGAGCATCCGATTTTTCGGGCCACTCGGTTACATATACGAGGCACAAGCGAAAAATGCTGCACCTTTCATCGATTAAAACGCATAAGTTCGTCGATTAGTTCCTGCATATCAGGGGGTAAATCCGCGCAAAAGCTGACTTTTTTATCCAAAATGGGGTGTAGGAAACCCAATTCTGCCGCGTGCAGGGCTTGCCGCGCGAATCCGAGCTTTGAAAGCAGGGGTTTCAAGGACTTTGGCGTTTTTCCGTAGATCGGATCTCCCAATAGCGGATGACCAATTGACGCACAGTGAACGCGAACCTGATGGGTCCGCCCGGTCTCGAGCCGGCATTCGAACACTGCGCTCGATTCGTGCCGCGAAAGTACCTTATAATGGGTTACCGCATGTTTGCCGCGCGAGGATTTCTTGTCGAGCACAGCCATTTTCTTGCGGTTGGCGTCAGAACGGCCAATTCTGCTCTCGATCGTGCCCTCTTTCTCTGGCGGAATTCCGCCGCAAATGGCGATGTACCGGCGGTGGACCGTGTGCTCGGCGAATTGCGCGGCGAGCCCTTCATGTGCGGCATCGGATTTGGCGATCACCAGTAGGCCGGACGTATCCTTGTCGATCCGGTGGACGATGCCAGGACGCGTGACGCCGCCAATGCCGCTTAATGTGCCGTGACAGTGGTGCAGCAGCGCGTTGACCAACGTACCATCGGGATTGCCCGCGGCTGGATGTACAACCATTCTAGCAGGTTTGTTGATGACGATCAGGTGTTCATCCTCGAAGACAACATCGAGCGGTATGTCTTGCGGCTTGGCCTCGGCTTCGACCGCTGCGGGCACGGAGATATAGAATGTAGCCCCTTCTGCGGCTTTCGCGCTCGCCGAGGTGGTAAGCGCGCCATCGACCGTCACGCGGCCCTCTGCGATCAAGGTCTGGATTCGAGCACGCGAAAGCTCGGTCGCTTCGGCCAGCGCCTTGTCCAATCGCGCTGGCGCAGTAATTTCCCCGGTGATGACTTGCGAACCAGACATGCTAGGGCCATGCGCGATGCCGATCAGCGTGACAAGAGATGTAATCAAAGCGCTGTCGCGTGCTGCCGAAGCTTCGCATCCTCAAGAAGCATGCGGCATTCTGACCGGCGAAGATGACCAGATCACCGGCTTTGTCGAGGCGCGCAATGTTCATGCCACGCCAGAAACCCATTTTGAGATCGATCCGCAGGCATTGATTGATGCGCATCGGTCTGCGCGCGATGGGGGGCCGCAAGTGATCGGCTATTTCCACTCGCATCCATGCGGGCCAGCGGCTCCTTCTTCCACCGACGAGGAAGTCGCCGCCAAAGACGGGGCAATTTGGGCGATTGCGGCGAAACGAGAGCTGGGCCTGTTCCGTGCGGGGGAAGGCAGGTTTGAATGGCTAGGCACGCACGAATTGGAGGGCTAAGACACATCTCATGACGTCACCAACTGATCTAGCGAGCCTGCTTTGCTCGCGCCTTTGCCACGATATGCTCTCACCAGTGGGCGCGCTTTCAAACGGATTGGAATTGCTCGCAGAAGAGCAAGATCCCGAAATGCGTGGCAAAGTGATAGAGCTGCTCGAACAAAGCGCCAAGATCAGCACGGATAAATTGAAGTTCTTTCGGCTGGCGTTCGGCGCAGCTGGCGGCTTTGGCGAAGCGGTTCCTGTGGAAGAGGCGCATGACGTGATCGAAGCACTCGCGTCGGATGCAAAGGACACCAAGCTCAACTGGGCGATCACTGAAAAAACCCTGCCCAAGCCGGCGATCAAAGTGATGCTCAACCTTGCTCAGATCGGTCTTGATGCGCTGATCCGCGGCGGCACGATGGATATCGGGGCAGAGCTACAAGACGGCAATGTCGAAATTGTGGTGCGTGCCAATGGTGACCGTATCGCTTTTGACGAGACGATCGGGCGTTTCCTGCAGAACGAGATTGGCGCTGGCGAGCTCAGCAGCCGTACCGCTGCCGCGTATATGATCGCGCAGCTAGCCGAGGAGTGCGGTGGCGGCCTGCAATATAAAGTGACCGATACGGCACTGGTTATGGGCGCTGTTATACCGCAACCCGAAGGGATGATCGGGTAGAGCGATGAGCGGCGGGGGAGGCAACGGTTCAGGCACTGGCGACGAGCTGGTCCACGCCGAACGCCTCTCGCCCAATTTCAACGAACGCAAAGTGCCGATCAACATGCTGGTCGTGCACTACACCGAGCTTGAGAGCGCGGAGGTGTCGATTAACCGCCTATGCGATCCCGATGCAGGGGTTAGCGCGCATTACCTGATCAGCGAAGAGGGCGAGGTCACGCGGTTGGTGCCCGAAGACAAGCGCGCCTGGCATGCGGGCCAGTCGTACTGGCGCGGCGAGAAAGACGTAAATTCAGCCAGTGTCGGGATTGAGCTGCAGCACCCGGGCCATGGCCTCGGTTATCGCGAGTTCGCTGACGCTCAGATCGAGGCTTTGGTCCCATTGATGGCGCGGATCGTAAAGCAATATGACATCCCGCGTGCCAATGTCGTGGGCCATTCAGACGTAGCCCCTGCGCGTAAGATCGATCCGGGCGAGCTGTTCCCCTGGGACCGGGTCGCGGATTACGGGCTTTGCCTTGCCAAGCCGGACAAGCTCGACCTTGGCGATCCGTTTGACACGGATGGGGCGTTTTACCTCGCGCTGGAGCGGTTCGGCTATGACATCACGGCGGGCATCAAAGCGGTCGAGGCGTTTCAACGCCGTTGGCGACCCGAGCTGATCGACGGCGTGATTGACCAGCAAATCGGTGCGATCCTGTTCCAATTGCTGCTTGACCGCGACCGCGGCATTTCGCGATAGCCAGCCTAGGGAAGGCTTGGCAGTTCGGTCCTTACGCCCTAAATCGAGCGTGTCAGGGGGCCAAGGCAGCCGCGAGCAGGTTTTACCGGTTCGAGGAAAGTCCGGGCTCCACGAAGCAAGGGTGGCGGGTAACGCCCGCCGTGCGCAAGCACAGGGAAAGTGCCACAGAGAGTATACCGCCGATGGAGGCTAAACCTCACAGGCAAGGGTGAAAGGGTGCGGTAAAAGCGCACCGGGGCTCTGGTAACAGCGTCCGCATGGCAAACCCCACCCGGAGCAAGGCCAAATAGGGGTCTCGCGCTGAAAAGCAGTGGCGCTTCGCCGCGAGAGACCCGGGTTGGCTGCTTGAGCGGCTTGGCAACAGGTCGCCTAGATGAATGGCTGCCCTTGGCGGGAAGGTCCCTTGGGATACCACCGTCAAGACAGAACCCGGCTTATGCGGCCCCCTGACGCTTTCTTGTCTTCTTAGTCGAATCTGCGACCATATCCTCGCTAGATCCGCATCGATGCTCTGCCCGCAAACCAGTCGGACTGGCTCAGATCGGGTCGCAATCGCGATGCGAAATGAAAAGGGTTCAAGCCGCCTGCATGCCGGCGTTCGGGTAGAGCTCATCGAGCGGTCTAGAGCGTCCATCCGCGCACACAATCCGAACATGATACCGCTTCATTGCTCGCGGGTTGGTCACGCCGACGCTGTGCGCGATTACGCCCACTTCCTTGCGCATCTGCTTGACGAAGTTCGCAACTTTGATCGCCTTGTCTGCGGGGTCGAGGCCGCGCTGGAGGCTCGGATCGTGCGTGGTGATGCCGGTGGGGCAGGTGTTCTTGTTGCACTTCATCGCCTGGATACAGCCAAGCGCAAACATGAAGCCGCGCGCGGAGATGACGAAATCGGCGCCCGCGCACATTGCCCATGCAACCTCGCTTGGCGTGACGAGTTTGCCGCTTGCAATGACCCGGATGCGGTTTTTCAGGCCGTGCTTGTCGCGCAGATCGACCAGCATCGGCAGCGCTTCACGTAAGGTCAGTCCGACATTGTCGATAAGTGGCAGCGGTGCAGCGCCAGTACCGCCATCACCCCCATCGACGGTGATGAAATCAGGAGCGCTCTGTGCTCCACGCTCATTGATTGCGCCAAATAGCTCTTCTAGCCAGCCATAGGCGCCGATCACGGTCTTGAAGCCGACCGGCTTGCCCGTCACTTCGCGGATGTGCGCAATCGCGTCGAGCAGATCGTCGATATTGCCGATATCGGGATGACGGTTAGGCGAGATAGAGGCGGTGTGCGGCTCGATACCGCGGATTTCGGCGATCTCTTCATTCACCTTGGCTGCGGGCAGGATGCCGCCTTTTCCAGGCTTCGCACCTTGAGAGAGCTTGATCTCGAACATGCGGACCTCATCATGGGCGGCAACCTCGCGCAGCTTCTCGTCCGAGAGGTTGCCTTCCTTGTCTCGGACGCCGTACTTGGCTGTCCCGATCTGGAAGACGATGTCGCAGCCGCCTTCGAGATGATGCGGGGACAAGCCGCCTTCGCCGGTATTCATCCAACATCCGGCTTTGGCGGCCCCATTTGAGAGCGCGCGAACCGCGGGCGTGGATAGCGCGCCATAGCTCATTCCGGAAATGTTGAAGAGCGAGGGAGCAGCATAGGGCGTGCGCGCGGCGCCTTCGCCGATGATGAGAGGCGTCGTCTCCACCGCATCGGCCTCCAGCGTAGGCCAAGGGCAGTTGACGAAGATCGGCGTTCCAACGGGGTCGAGATTGCGAGTCGATCCGAAGGCAACATTGGTCGACTTGTTGCCTGCCGCATCATAAACCCAGTCGCGCTGAGCCCGGTTGAACGGCATTTCCTCGCGATCCATGGCGAAAAAGTATTGGCGGAAGAACTCACCCAATTCCGAGAAGACATAACGCAGGCGGCCAATCACAGGGTAATTGCGCCGGACAGCGTCGGATGTCTGGAAGCGATCAATGAAGAACAAAACGACGATGCCTGCCAGCAGCACGCCGACCACGAATATGAAAATGTTCGAAAGCCAGCTCAGCGTATCGATCATGATTTTACTCCATGTGGTTGCATTAGCCTCGTCTTCTAGCGCTGTGATTAGCATAGGATACAAGCGCTGGGCAGACCATTGTGCCCCTTGATGCCGGTCCCGGACTCAAGATGTGAAAAGGCCGGACCCTTCTTGCGAAGAGCCCGGCCTTGCCGATTTCAATTTGTCGCTAAGCTTAGAACTTCCAGGTCAGCGAAGCGCGGCCCTGGTTGTTGGTCAGCACGCCGCGGCCAAGATCGGAAGTCACGGAAATGCCAGCTTTGACGTTGTCCGAAAGCTGCATTTCTGCGCCAGCATTGATCGAGACCCATTCCGGATCGAGCTGGTTGCTAATCTGGAAGGCCGCTTCTGGCGCACCGAAGAAGTTGGCGCTGACTGTATCTGTCGTGTCGGCGAGTTCACGCGCATATGCGACCGAGCCGAACGCCGTGATCTTACCAGTGCGACCGACATCCAGATCAAGCGATGACATCATGCCTAGTTTCGCACCCGCAGAGGTGAAGGTCCGCCCCTGAATGTTGAGGCCAAGCTGACCAGCACCCACTTCTGAATAGCTACCCAGTTGGTTACGGACATAGTCCAGGCTGACCACCGGACCCATTTCGAAGCCGTTCGCAATCGGAACAGCATAGCCAATCCGCATGCCAGCGAAACTTTGCTGACCATCAGATTTCCCGATTGCGCTGTCATAGCTGCTCTGGAAGTCGCCCAAGCTGGCGCGCTGGACGCCAAACTCCTGGCTGGCAAAGCCGAAATACGCGTCCGCAAAGCCATTACCAGCCTGATAGGCCGCGTAGACTGCTGCTGACTGGCTCTGGTCTGCCTGAGGGCGGAATGCACCGGTGTTTGCATCGCTGTTGCGGATGTTTGTCATCGCAACACCAAGGCTTAGTCCATCGCTGATGCGAACGTCGGCACCGATGGTGAGCTCACCAGCTTGGGTGAAGGCTGCTTCTTCGAAGGCATTGACGCCGCTTGAGCGATCAATGCTCCGGGCATCAAGGAACGATCCGCTGACTGTGCCAAAGAAGCCGATCTGACCATCTTCGCTCGGAGCGGTTCCGCCCATCGCGAAACCGGCATTGCCCGCTGCAGAGAAGCCTGCTGCTGCACCGTTTGCACCGCGCAGCGCAAGAGTGCGCTGAGCGATCTGGCCGGTGAAACGCTGCGAGAAGCCATTTGCAATAGTTTGCTGGTTGAATGCGTTTACGGGCATGAGCGAGTTCAGCGAAGCACCCAATGTGTCGATACCCGCGGTGTCGATCACATTGAAAATCGACGCGAACTCGTTGTACCGACCGCCAAAGCGCAGTGTGTCCAGCGCATTGCCAAGCGAAGACAAGCCACCCTTGCCTCGGAACAAATCGCGCAAACGCCTCGCGCCGATCTCGACAATGACCTCGCCACCTTCAACCCGGCTTTCGGTACCGTTAGAATAGGGTTACGAGCGATGAGGATCGTTTCGTCAAACGCTCCGTCAATCTCACCTGCAGTTAGCACGGTGAAAGTGCTGCCGAAGCGGGGGCTTCCGCGAGTATTGAACACCGCAAGTGTGCCAGCAAGCGAAGCTGAGCCCGATACGCTAATCAGGTCACTGTCGACCCGGCGGCCACGCTTTAGGATGTCCGCGACCAACAAGCCATCGCTTGTCTGCAGGAAGTCACCGTCGACCGTCAGCGTTCCAAGCGAACCGACGCCGCCTGCCGTGATCAAACCACCGACGTTCACAAGCGCATCCGAGGCAATCGTGCCGTCACCGGTCAGGATGCCGCCGAACAATCCGTATGTGCCGCCACTAATAGTGCCGTCGATCACAGAGACGCCCGAGAGCTGTTCAACGCCAATCACAGTGTTGAAGGCATATTCCTCAGGCAGGTCGAAGATAGCAAACAGATTGTCGATCACCAGTTTGTCGATCTCAACATCGAGATCGACTGTAGTTCGACCGAACCGGTTAAGGTGCACCTCGAAATATTGAGCAGGATTGGCAAAAGCTACTCCGGGTGTCCCGTCAGTGTTCTGTGGGACAAAACCAGTTGAACCTGGGCCGAGCAGGACGGAGCTTTCAGGAAGCGTGGTGTCGATGTTCTCGAAGCCAGGCGTGATATCCGTCGGGTTGCCCGAGATATCGTTGCCCAAGACCGTTCCGACTTTCGGGCCTGACGCGAAGATGCCCGGCTCATTTCCATTAGGAACGCCGTTCACCAGGTTGCCGTCGTCATCGAAAATGAAAAAACCAGGGTCGAGATTTTGTGTCCAGCGCGACGCATCTGACCAAACACCACTACCGGCTTTGGCAGAGACATATTTGTAGGGTGTGTTCTCGGTGATGAATTCAAAGAAAGGAAAGAGCGGATTATAGAAACTCACGTCGCCATAGGCACTTCCCAACCCAAAGAAGTCGAAACCGCCCGAAAGGACGCCGATCGCAAGTGGGAAATCGGCCAGTTGATCAGCAACCAGCGGTGATCCGGAATCGCCGGGAGCCGTGCCGGCTTCGAGTGGGAGCGCATCGCCGTCAAAATAGTCGATGGCGAGAACGGTACCGCTAGACTGTTGCAGCTGATATTTGAGCCTGTGAAATCACAGCCTGCTTGTTCTTCAGGCGTGCGATCTGGGTTGTCGAAGTCGGTCCAGTAATAAGCCTGAGATTCAAACCCAAGAACTTGGGTCGAAGGCGCGAAGTCTGGGAAGACACCGTCGATATAATCTCCTAGGCTACCAATGAGGCCGAGATTGTTCTCACCGACACGTCGGAGAAAACGACTTCCTGCATTGCTACCACCAGTAAGCCCTGTGCCGTTTGTGCCATAGCCCACTTGTAATACGTGGGTCAGCTCGGTCAAAGGCGAAAGCAGGATAGGCAGCGCAGGAACGTCGGTAATCGGCGAGATCTACAGCCACCAATGCGACGTCCGCCCATGGGAAACCAAGGCCGGTATTGTCTGCATTGCCGGTTGGATGGATGACTACGTCGGTGCTTTGAGCGACACCACCGTCGGCATAACCAACGCCCGAGCCGAGGTATGTGAATATGCGATCGGCACTACTCTGGCCCGTGGCAATAAGTAGAGTGGTCTCAGCCCCTGTTTCTGGGAGGCCGTATGTCTCGGACGAGGTTGTTGCGATCGGTCCGTCGCTGCCGTTTAGACAATGAGCAGCGGTCAGGATTGTGCGCGGATTGATGACGCTCCCTGTGCAATTGAAAAATACGCCACCATCGGAATTCCGTTGGACAAAGATTTGGACAGCATAAGGTGCAAGGTTGTCAGGGTCACCAAAGTCTACTCCGACATCATCGCGCACAACCAGTTCTGGATCGGGTCGCGTGACGTTTCCGTCAAAATTTGACTGTGATTCAGCGATCAACGAATCCAAAGTGATTTGGTTATCGAAATCCGCTGATTGTCGCTGTATCCTAAATCCGGCAAAATCTCCGCGCGCTTCAACTGAAATGTCCTCGTTTACGTCCTCAGCTTCTGAAGCCATGGCTGGAGTTGCCGCAAGCCCAGCCGCCAAGCCGAAAACACCGACGCTGGAAAGAATCTGCCGTCTGATCATACAAAGTCCCCACTAAGTTGTTTTGAAAAACGACTCGGTAGTTACATTATTTTAAGCATGAACACGACTCGAATTGCTGAGCGCAACGTGAATCAAGTGGAGATTCGTGAAAATAATCGTGTGCGTAAGCGCTGAGACGCAGAGAACTCCTGCACTTTTCGCTTCAGGCCAGGAACCGTCTTTTTTGGCAGATTTATGGTTAACAGAGCGTCAAATTCGCCCGATGCTGGAGTAATCGAAGCCGGCTGCACGGATATCTTCCGGGTTGTAGATATTGCGCAGATCGACAAGCACCGGCGCGTTTGCGAGTTGCTTAACCCGATCCAGGTCTAGAGCGCGGAACGCATCCCATTCGGTCACTATGGCCACGGCATCGGCGCCCTCAATCGCTTGGTAGGGCTCTACGCACATGGTCACGCCGGGCAAGAGCGGCTTGGCGATCTCCATGCCTTCTGGATCGTAGGCGGATATCGTAACCCCAGCATCACCCAGCGTTTGGGCGATCGCGATCGCCGGTGAATCGCGCATATCGTCCGTGTTCGGCTTGAACGTCAGACCAAGCATCGCAACTTTCTTGCCACGAGCAGCGTCTGGGCCACCTAAAGCATCGAGCACCTTACGACCCATTGCACGTTTGCGGCTCTCATTCACTTTAACGACCGCTTCAACGATGCGGGTTGGGCTGTCATAGTCCTCGGCAGTCTTAAGCAATGCCAGCGTGTCTTTGGGGAAGCATGATCCCCCATAACCGGGCCCAGCATGGAGGAACTTCGCTCCAATACGATTGTCCATCCCGATACCGCGCGCGACGTCCTGCACATCAGCACCAACTTTCTCGCACAGATCAGCCATTTCATTGATGAAGGTGATCTTGGTCGCAAGAAATGCGTTTGCCGCATATTTGATCAACTCGCTAGTTCGGCGGCCCACGAAGAGGATCGGAGACTCGTTCAAGAACAGCGGTACGATAAACTTCGCGCATGACCTCTCGACCGAAATCATCCTCTGCGCCGATGACTATCCTGTCAGGGCGTTTGAAATCGCCAATGGCAGCGCCTTCGCGCAAAAATTCGGGGTTTGAGACCACTGCAAACTTGTGGGTCGCGCCGGTGCCTTTGATGATCCGCTCCACCTCGTCGCCCGTTCCAACAGGGACGGTGGACTTGGTTACGACGACGGCGTCATTCGCAAGGCTCTCTCCAACTTCTCGAGCGACCTCGTAAACAAAGGTAAGGTCTGCATGCCCATCGCCCCGGCGACTTGGCGTGCCAACCGCGATGAATATCGCTTGCGCCCCGGCAATCCCGGCGGCGAGATCATTTGTGAATGATAGGCGACCGCCATCGACGTTGCTGGCGACGAGCGCATCGAGCCCCGGCTCATAGATTGGCATGATGCCGTCCTTGAGTTGCGCGATCTTGTTTTCATCTTTGTCGATGCAAACAACATCGTGGCCAAAATCGGCAAAGCATGCGCCCGATACGAGGCCAACATAGCCTGAGCCAACCATTGCAATTTTCATCGCGCCTATCCTTCGCTTGTGGTTTTGATTTTTCCGTTTTTGTCGATGGCTTTGATCGTCCGCCTGGTTGTGCCTTCGAGCACAAGTGCCGTCAGCACGCCTGACCTGAACGCCCCTGTATCAACGCCGATCCGATTGCCGCAATCCATTACGTCTGGAAAGATAGTGTGACCGTGCACGACCGTCTTCTCAAAGTCGCCTTCATGACTGAGGAACCGGTCCCGGATCCAGAGCATATCACTGCGCTTTTGCTTTTCGAGCGGACGCTTTGGGTCGATCCCTGCATGAACGAAAAGATAATCTCCCGCGATGATCATCTCTTCGAACTTAGAGAGGAACTTGCGGTCCTTTTCAGGCACAATTTTAGGCAGTTCTTCGAACAGCTCGTCCAGCGTCCAAGCGTTGAACTGCTTGCTTGATATGCCATAGCTCATGATTGTCTCACGACCGCCATGCTTCAAGAAATGGCGCAAGACATCGGTTTTTTCGAAGGCTTGGAGAAACATTTCCTCGTGATTGCCCGCAAGGATCCGGACATCCCGCTTCTTCTTCCATTTGCGGGCGCGAGCAATGACGCCAGCGCTGTCTTTTCCGCGATCAACCAGATCTCCCAAAAGGATTATGTGGGTTTCGGCTTCACCTGCTTTCTTGTCATCCTTCTCGATTGCCTCGATCAAAGCTTCGAACAGGTCGAGACGGTACGTGAATATCGCCTACCGCATAATAGCGAGTGCCCTCCGGCACGGAAGGTTTGGGCGCATCAGGGCGCGAACGGATAATCTGCCGCAGCTTCTTTAACATGGGTGCAATCAATGATTATACATCATAGCAGCGCGTACGAGCCTGAGCCGCGCGCGCAAAGCAGCGCTTTAGTCAGTCATAGGGCGAACGGCAACCTGATGCCTTAAGTGAGCCATGGTGGTGCATAATACCCACACTTTGGCCTGTTCACAGGAATCCGCGCAATTTCTCTTGTGCAGTGCGGCATATTTCGGCACGAATGTTTCGTATTCAGCCGAGATCACCGTTAATAATATGGTGGCCACTGATCACGCAGGCGGGACGAGGCAATAACACAACAAAGGAAGTTGTAATGCTCACGTCCATCCGCGGCCTTACTGCCGCTACTTTTACTACAGGTCTGCTCCTCTCCGCAGCACCTGCTCTTGCAAACGAAGCTGATGCTGGCGACAACAAATCTGTTGAAGCGACCAGCGAAACGACCACTGTCATCGATAGCGAGATCGAGCGTTCGAGCGCTCCGATTGATGCATCGAAAGTCAATTACGCTGAAGGGGAATCCGGCTTTAGCGTTTCAGCCAACGTCGCCTTGACCACGGAATACCGTTTCCGCGGTGTCGATTTGTCGGGTGGCGAAATCGCTATACAGGGCGGTGTCGACCTTTCAACTGACGCTGGCATATATCTTGGTACATGGGCATCATCGCTTGACGAGGATACCGTCGGCTTTGGCTCAACCGAAGTAGACGTCTATGGCGGCTGGAGCGGCGACATCTCGGAAGGTCTGACGGCTGACGTTGGGGTAATCGCGTACCTCTACCCGGACGCAGGCCCCGGTGACTTCGACTATGTCGAATTCTACGGCTCGCTAGGCTTCACCTTCGGTCCAGCAGAAACGACCGTTGGTGTCGCATACGCGCCCGATCAGGATTCGCTTGGCGGCATTGACAACTTTTACGTCTATGGCGACGTGGGGGTCGGTCTTCCTGGCACTCCGGTCACTTTGACCGGTCACCTAGGCTACACCGATGGCTTCCTGACCTTCACAAACGACAGCAAGGCATTTGACTGGTCAATCGGCGCAGAAGCTGCCGTTTACGGCCCACTTTCATTGGGCGTCGCATATGTCGGTGCAGAAGGTGATATTCCAGCCGGTCAGTATGACTTCGTTGATGATGCAATCGTTTTCACTCTGAGCGCTAGCATCTAGCAATTGGGAATTAGGCTCGCCAATGGGACGGGCTTGAAGAGGGCGCGGAAGCTTTTTGAAGCTGTCCGCGCCTTTTCCTTTGCCGGAGAGCTTCCGACAGTCAGCGTTGCTCTGGTGCGTCTAGTCCAAGCTGAAGTGGACGGTCGTGACGACGCGAACCTTCTTATAGGGGCTATCGCTCTTGCCCCAACCGCCACCGTCACCATCGCGAGCTTCGATTGAGAAATAGCCTTGGGTTGCGTCCTTGATCGCTCCGACCTCAGCACCCGAGTCTTGCGCGAATTGCTGGGCTGAAGAGCGGGCATCCTTGGTCGCTTCGGCTACCATTTCTGGCTTAATATCGTTCAGCTTGGTGAAGGTGTAGCTCATGCCGGAGCCCTCCTCGAGGAAGACGCCTCGGCTCGACCAAGTCGAATTGTTGAGCCACAGCCTTTTGCGCGCGCTCAATATCCTCTGTGCGCAAGGCCATTCTCTGGCGGACGGTGTATGTGGTGACACCTTGAGTGGTGTAGCTCGATACATTGGCACCGGTCGGCTGAAGCGCGTCTGCGGGAAACCCAAGCTCTTTAAAGAAGCTTTCAATCGAGGCTGTGTCGCGGCGCACCTTACCCTGCGCCTCGGCAATGTTGGTGGAGCTCGCCGAATACGTGATCGTCCAGGTCGCAAGATCGGCTGTCACGTCGCGTTCGGCGAGACCGCGCACGGTCACCGACCGCTCCGCCTCTTTAGCCCGCAGCAATCCGTCACCCAAAAGGTATCCACCCAAAGTCATTCCGATGGCAACAATCGCCGCCGTGCCGAACCATCGCCCCGTGGCCGAGTTCAATATGCCCTTGTGCACGCGGCCTTCGACCTGCATTTCTTCGTGTGGTTTCGACTCACTCTCACTCATCGCATCCTCCTATTTCTGCGATGAACTGTGCTTTAGTGTCGATGAACTGAGTTTGAACTCAAAGGGAGATCTATGACCAAATACCTCCATTCCATGATCCGCGTGACAGATCCGGATGCGACAGTCGATTTCTTCAAGCTGATCGGACTGGAAGAAGTGCGGCGTTTCGATGTCGAAGCCGGGCGCTTTACTCTGATTTTCCTCGCAGCGCCGGGCCAAGAGGGCGTGGCCGAGGTAGAGCTGACCTACAACTGGCCACCCGAAGACGGCAGTGAGCCTGAGAAATACGATGGTGGGCGCAATTTCGGTCATCTCGCCTATCGCGTCGATAACATTTATGAGACGTGTCAGCGCATTATGGATGCAGGGTATACGATCCATCGCCCGCCGCGCGACGGGCACATGGCCTTCGTAAAGACGCCGGACGGTATCTCAATCGAATTGCTTCAGGAAGGCCATCTCGAGCCTGTGGAACCATGGGCCAGCATGGAGAACACCGGTAGCTGGTGAGCGCAGCTGCATTTCGGCGCGCGCGCCAATCAGCCCTTGCTGGGCTGATTGCCTTGGTCGTTGCATTCCGCTTCGGGATGAACGGTCGTCAGTCGCAAGACCACGAAACCCAAGATCGCCGAAATTGCTGACCCTGTCAGGATGCCGATTTTTGCTTCTTCAACCAGCAAAGGCTGGGTGGGGAAGGCAAGGCCGCCGATAAACAAGCTCATGGTAAAGCCGATCCCGCACAGGATTGAGATGCCCCAAATCTCGGGCCAGCTTGCTCCCTCAGGCCGGGCCGCGAAACCCGTTTTCTCGGCGATCAGGATCGTAGTGAAAATGCCCAATTGTTTGCCCACGACGAGGCCCGCCGCAATCGCGACGGGAAGCGGAGCCAGCAATGCGCCGATCCCCATGCCCGCCAGCGATACGCCCGCATTGGCAAAGCCGAAGACCGGAACGACTAAATAGGCGCTCCAGGGGGCTAGGCCATGCTCAAGCCGCTCGAGCATGGAGTTACCATCGGCGCGCCGCATCGGAATGGTAAGCGCGGCAAGAACACCGGCAATCGTTGCGTGAACCCCGGTGTTGAGCACGCAGTACCAGAGCACCAACGCAAGCAGGATGTAGGGGGCAAATACGCTCACCTTCATGCGGTTGAGTGCAATCATCAGACCGAACACAACAATTGAGGCAACAAGCCAAACTAGCTTGATTGTTGGCGTGTAGAAGACCGCAATGACCATCACCGCGCCGATATCGTCGACAATCGCGACCGTAAGCAGGAACAGCCGGAGCGACGCCGGGACGCGGCTGCCAAGCAGGCCGAGTACGCCCATCGCGAATGCAATGTCCGTGGCCGCAGGAATCGCCCAGCCGCTCGAATATTCACCGCCGCCAGACACAGCGATGTAGACGAGTGCAGGGACACCCATGCCCGCTGCAGCTGCCAGCATCGGCAATCGGCGCGCCGCTGGATCGGAAAGCTGACCGGCAATAAGCTCCCGCTTCACCTCAAGCCCGACGACAAAGAAGAAGATCGCCATCAAGCCATCATTGATCCACAGGTGCAGATCATCGAGCTTCGCAATCGGCGTCCATGCCAGATCGCCGTAGAACAGGTTGCGATAGTCTGCTGCCAAAGGCGAGTTGGCCGCGAGCATTGCGGTCGCAGCGACCATTATAAGCAGGATGCCGGCGGAGGCGTCTCCGACGAACAAAGAGCGCACCGGTGCGAAAATTCTACGAATAGGGGAATTTGTTTGGGCCATGATTGCTGGCCCCCATCTCTAAAACTTTCCCCCGTTGCAAGCTTAAACAGAGCACGATAGTCTGCTCGCCTGCAATCGGGCGGTGGGGGCTTGTACGTGTTTGACTTCAATGTGTGGCAGTTATTGGTGCTGCTACAACATGAATTACTGCTTTTCGCGGGTATTTTCTTTTTGATTGGCGCAGCGGACGACTTGGCTGTCGACTTGGTTTGGCTGTGGATGAAAATCACAGGTCGGGCAAAGACGTCGAGGCTTGATCGAAATGCGCTGCAAAATAGCGCCCTTTCAGGCGATGCGGCGATCTTCATACCGGCATGGCACGAATCCGATGTTATTGGCTTTACCATCGCTCATGTGCTGAAAGCCTGGCCGCAGGCCGCCGTGCGGCTCTATATCGGCTGCTACCGCAATGATCTGGCAACGATCGAAGCCGCGATGCAAGCGGCAAACGGCGACCCGCGTCTAAGGATCGTCATTCATGATCGGGACGGGCCCACGACCAAGGCGGATTGCCTGAACCGGCTCTATCTGGCTCTGCGAGATGACGAGAAGCGGCGCGGAGTGCGCGCGCACATGGTCGTATTCCACGATGCTGAGGATATGGTCGATCCTGCTGCGCTCGGCCTGCTTGACCAAGCGATTGGCGATCATGCGGGTGGTGCCCAATTCGTCCAACTCCCGGTTCAACCCATGCCTCAACCGGACAGCATGCTGGTCGGCAGCCATTATTGCGAGGAGTTTGCCGAAGCACACGCCAAGGCGATGGTCGTACGGGACTCGCTTGGCGTCGGCTTACCCGGAGCAGGCGTTGGGGCAGCGATCGAGCGCGGTGCGCTCGAGCAATTGCGTCTGCGCAACCTCGACCGCCTACCCTTTGCCACTGATTCACTGACCGAAGATTATGAGATGGGTCTAAGCGTGGCTGCTATGGGCGGTCGTTCGAGGTTCTTGCGCGCGCGCGGTGATGACGGGCAGCTTATCGCAACGCGAGCCTTTTTCCCGGACCGTCTCAGCACCGTCGTTCGCCAAAAAACGCGCTGGGTTCATGGAATTGCCCTGCAGGGCTGGGACCGGATTGGCTGGTCCGGCGGCATCCTTGAAAGCTGGATGCGAACCCGCGACCGGCGAGGGCCACTGACGGCATTGGTGCTATTGATGGGGTACCTATTGCTCGCTGTGTCAGCACTCGTGTGGGGAGCGTCGCAACTCGGGACGGCACATACATTGCCGCTCTCACCGGCGCTCAAGACGCTATTGTGGGTCAATCTTGCCGCCTTTGCGTGGCGCTCTATGTGGCGCTTCGCCTTCACCACGCGGATATACGGCATCGCGGAAGGGCTGATGGCGATAGTGCGCATTCCGGTCACCAATATCATTTCGATTATGGCAGGACGGCGCGCTGTATTTGCTTATATCCGTTCGCTGCGCGGCAGTGCGGTGGTATGGGACAAGACCCATCACAATGCCCACCCGATGGGTCCGGGCGCAATGCGGGAGCAGTCCGTATGATGCATCCCTCTCAATCCCGCCGTGGCGCGCCACTGATGATGCTGGCTGCGGTGCTTACAGCGTGGGTCGGCGCGCGGGCAATGCTGTGGGAAAGCCCGTTCGCGCTTCCCGCCAATATCAGCGAAGTTGCTGAAGTGTTGCTCGCAGAGAATGAAGCCGGATCGGCGACGTTGCGTGCATCGGAGGATGCAGAGATGCAGCCGACAGCATTTTCTCCGCCGCAACTGGCTTCGCCCGTCTTAACCTTTGCAAAGCCGTTCGCAGACCAGAAACATGTCTACGAAAATCTGTTTTCTGCGCGTCCCCGGGTCGCTGCTGGTCATCAGATGCTGTTGATGGCTGCTATGGCACAAATTCCCATTCCGCGTGCGGTCGAAGACGCGTGGAGCTTTTCAAGATCTTCCGCCGCTGCGATGCAGGATCGTCCCGGCGCTGGGTGGAGTTTACCAGCGACGGATACGAAGCCATCTGGCGAGGATCGCTGGTCGGTGGACGCCTGGGCATTTTGGCGAGAGGGATCAAATTCGTCTCTCATTTCGCAGGGGCGCGTGCCAGTCTACGGCGCGAGCCAGGCAGGAGCCGTGCTGCAATATCGACTGGCACCGCAATCGGGCCACAACCCGCTCGCTTATTTGCGCGGCTATCGCGCATTGGTCAGCAATGGTGAAAGCGAAGGCGCCATGGGCCTGTCCGCCCGTCCGATTGCAAGCCTCCCATTGCGGGTCCACGCCGAGGCTCGATTGACCGATGGTTCGACTGACACCGAGTTGCGAGGCGCAGCTTTTGTCACGACTGAACTGCCTGCTGCGAAACTTCCGCTCGGCGCTCGAGCAGAGCTTTACGCTCAAGGGGGGTATGTCACGGGTCAGGCCGCGACTCCGTTTGTCGATGGCCAGCTGCATATCACGCGCGAAGTTGCACAGTTCGATCTATCCAAATCGAATTCGGCCAGACTCAGCATCGGCGGAGCGGGCTGGGCTGGTGCGCAGGATGGTGTACACCGCGCTGACCTGGGTCCAAGCGCGAGGATAGACCTGACCATCGGCCAGGTGCCCGCCCGCATTTCCGTCGATTGGCGCGAGCGGATCTCTGGAGATGCAGCTCCATCCTCAGGAATTGCAGCGACACTTTCGACACGTTTTTAGCTGACCGACAAGTCACACTTTCCTTAAAGCCGGTGACTTGGGCGCAGCATTGGCTTTTATCCGCGCTATCGCTGCGTTACGTGCAAATCTATGGATGTTTATCTACCCATTGCGAATCTATCGGTGAACGGTTTCGTCATCGTCGCATTGGGTTTTATAACAGGCATCCTCTCTGGCCTGTTTGGCGTCGGCGGTGGTTTCCTTACGACACCTCTGCTGATCTTTTACGGCATTTCACCCACGGTCGCCGCAGCGTCCGCGGCCACGCAGGTGACCGGCGCGAGCGTCTCTGGCGTGCTTGCGCATAGTAAGCGCAACGGTGTCGATTACCGCATGGGTCTGGTGATGGTCGGCGGCGGTGTCTTGGGCGCGATGTTTGGCGCGCTCCTGTTCCGTTTCTTGCAAGCGGTTGGACAGATCGATGTCGTGATCAACATCCTCTACGTCGTGATGCTCGGCACCATTGGCGGTCTGATGATGCGCGAGGCAATCGAGGCGTTATGGCCTCGAGAAGGGGCTAGCAAGCAACCGCGCAAACGTCGGCATCACCCCATGGTTGCCAGCCTGCCGATCCGATGGCGATTCTACCGCAGCGGGCTCTACATCTCGCCTTTGGCACCGTTGATTCTCGGTGTGCTGGTTGGCATTCTAACCATGCTGATGGGAGTGGGGGGCGGCTTCATTCTCGTGCCAGCTATGCTCTATTTGCTCGGTATGAGCGGAAATGTTGTGGTGGGCACGTCGCTGTTCCAGATCCTGTTTGTGACAATGGTAACGACCATGACACACGCGCTCACCACCAAGGCGGTTGATATCGTTTTGGCGGGATTGCTTTTACTCGGATCGGTAATGGGCGCGCAATTCGGCACGCAGATCGCTTTAAAGGCACGGCCTGAGCTGCTGCGCCTGATTTTGGCTGCGATTGTTATTCTGGTGGCGCTCCGAATGCTGTACGGCCTCGGCATCCAGCCGGACGAAATCTACACGGTAGACTTGCTGTGAAGTTGGGATTTCGCCTCGGATTTGTGCTGTTTGCCGCATTTGCGCTGTCTGCGCAGCGCGAGCCCATTCTGGTCCCAGAGGTAAGTCAGAACCGCGTTGAGGTTCGGCAAGGCTTCACCGGGGCCAACCTTTTGCTTTACGGTGCAATTCTTGACCCCGCCGGACCTGCAAGGGGCACAGAATACGACATTGTCGTCGTGCTAAAGGGACCGACGGAAGCGATCCGGCTGCGGGAAAAAGAACGCATTGCCGGCATCTGGATGAACGCGGGCAGCTCTGACTTCCGCTCTGCCCCGTCCTTTTTCGCGGTTGTTGCCTCAAGCCCGATCAGTGAGATTGTGGATGAGCGAACGGCGGCAATTTATGAGCTAAGCACAGATTTCATCCAGCTCAGCCCCTCCGGAGAGATCGAACCAGAAGAACAATTGCGATTTGCCAGCGGACTTGTCGAGATGCGCGAACGTCTGGGTCTCTACAAGCAGGACATGGACGGCGTTCGGATCACCGAAAAGGTGCTGTACCAAGCGCGAATTTCGCTCCCCTCGAATGTGACGACCGGGCGATACACGGCGGAGACCTTCGCGATTGCCGATGGCAGGGTTTTAGCGAGCGCAACCGCGGATATCGAAGTGGAGAAAGTCGGGCTGGAAGGTCGGGTGGTCTATGCGGCTGACCGCTTCTCGCTGCTCTACGGTCTTGGGGCGATTTTGCTGTCGGTCTTCATGGGATGGTTTGCTGGCCGCGTCTTTGCCCGGCTTTAGTCGAAACGTAACAAGGCACGCTTCATCTTTGTTGACGCGATCTTAACCTAAATATCGCATCACCCACTCTGATACGAGTTTGGGGAAAGACTAGCTCATGAATGATATGGGTAATCAGGGATTTGGCCGGTCAGAGGCCAGTGGATCGCGCGCAACCGATGGCGCGGAAGAAGCGCTTGCGCAAATTCGCCCGGCGCCTCAACCCGCCGGGACTCCGCCGCAATCAGAGACACCAACGCAGCTGTCGACAGCTCCGACCCAGCCACCAGCCTCTTCGCAGGCAGGCACGGCTCCTGCTGCGTCTCCACCACCGCAGTCAAAGCCAAAGACAGATACCGAGTGGGACAATTCCAAGCACCCCATTGGTATCGTGCTCGAAGTTTCGGGCGCGGGATCGCAAATCGCGGTCGATTTGAAGCGTCTCAACCAATGTATGCAAGATGAGGATCCTTCGATTGCGCTCGCCGGTCAGGTGGGCAGCCAGATCAAGATCCGCGTTGGTGACGCTTGGCTGCTCGCCAACGTTCGCGACCAAAAGAAAGATCGCCGCAACGAAAACAGCATTACAGCGAGCATCGACTTCCTCGGTGAAGGTCAGGAAGAGAAGCTGACTGGCCGTATCCATGGGTTCCGTCGCGGTGTGACCCGCTATCCGGTCCCGGGTGCGATGGTTTATCCTGCGACGACTAAAGACCTTGAGCAAATCTACGCCAGCGATGGCCGCGCCAACATCACGATCGGAACCGTCTATCCCACCAAGGACATCCGAGCCGGCCTCTATATCGACGCGATGCTGGGCAAGCACTTCGCGCTGCTCGGCTCGACCGGTACCGGTAAATCGACCAGCGCCGCGCTGATCCTTCACCGCATTTGTGAGGCCGCGCCTAAGGGTCACATCGTGATGATCGACCCTCACGGCGAGTATTCCGCAGCGTTCCGCCAGACCGGCCAGATTCTCGATGTGTCAAACCTGCAAATGCCGTATTGGCTGATGAACTTCGAGGAGCACTGCGAAGTTCTTCTCACCAGCGATGGCAATGAGCGGCAGGTTGATGCCGATATTCTCGCCAAGTGTTTGCTCCACGCGCGGGGAAAGAACCGCTTGGCCGAGCATATGGGCAAGATCACAGCGGATTCGCCAATTCCCTATCTTCTGTCCGACCTTGCGACCAAGCTGCAGGACGAGATGGGTAAGCTCGACAAAGCCACTTCGTCTGCGCCGTATATGCGGATCAAGGGCAAGCTCGACGAGCTGAAAGCCGATCCGCGCTATCAGTTCATGTTCTCCGGCATGCTCGTTGGTGACACCATGGCTGACTTTATCGCTAAGGTGTTTCGCATGCCAGGCGATGGCAAACCAATCTCGATCATCGACGTTTCAGGCGTTCCATCCGACATCACCTCGACCGTGGTCGCAGTGCTTAGCCGCCTCGTGTTCGACTTCGCCATCTGGGGCCGCGAAGAGAAGCAGCGTCCAATCCTGCTCGTTTGCGAGGAAGCTCACCGCTATGTGCCAAGCGAGAAGAATGCCGACGGTTCATCCGTTGCAGACATTCTCAGCCGGATCGCAAAAGAGGGCCGCAAATACGGCATCTCACTCGGCCTCATCACGCAGCGCCCATCCGACTTGGCCGAAGGCGTGCTGTCGCAGTGCGGCACGATCCTCTCAATGCGTCTCAACAACGACCGCGACCAAGCCTTCGTAAAGGCAGCCATGCCGGAAGGCGCGCGCGGTTTCCTCGACTCCATCCCCGCACTGCGTAACCGCGAGGTCATCATCTGCGGCGAGGGTGTGGCTATTCCGATCCGCGTGAGCTTCGATAACCTCGAAGAGAGCAAGCGTCCGGCGTCTGAAGACCCGAGCTTTGTCGAGCTCTGGAACGAGGCCGGCGGTGAAGAGGAAGTCGTCGACCGCGTTGTCCAGCGCTGGCGTAGCCAAGGCTAGGGTTTTAATGCTCCGCACCCCATCCGGGGTGCGATATCCTCGCTCATGCGATCAAAGATCGCGTCGCTCTGGGCAGCCGCTTGGCCTTGCGGGCCTATGGCCCGTTCTGTGTTCCAAGACCTATACATCACGTTCCTCTTTCATCCCCGTAGAGGTGGATGTGCAGCCGGTCTGACATGCGAAACCCGTGCTTCACGCATAGCGGCGCGAGCCATTCCTCGCGCGCTCGCAGCGTCTCGCTGTCCGTCCCTTCAGGCATCAGGAAGACGTGTCCCGGCTTGAAGCGATAGCGCTTTTGCAGGGCAAGCACTTCGTCAACATCCTCGGGCGAGGCGATCACGAACTTGAAGTAGGCGCGCGGATCGCTCGCATAGTGATCGAGCCGCTCGGGGATCAGCGCAAGGTCCGCGTCATTGCCCGAATGCGCCAGCTTGGGACTGACATTGTACTGATCGACGCGGATGTCGACATGCGCATTCGCCTTGGTCGTGCCGTTGGTCTCGATCTCGATCTCCATGTCCGGGAGCTCAGCCAGCAAGTCTGCCAGCGCGCCCGCCTGCATCAGGGGTTCGCCACCAGTGATTACGAGCCGCTTCTTCCTCAGCGCGAGGATGCGCATCGCGGCATCGCCGACATTGAGCGTCACCTGATTGGCTTTGCGGTCATAGGTGACACCATCGCGGTGTTCGCGCTCATCACCCTCGAAGTGCCAGGTGTAGGCCGTATCGCACCAGGTGCAGGCGAGGTTGCAGCGCGACAGCCGCACGAAGGCGACCGGCATGCCTGCGCTCGGCCCTTCGCCTTGGAGAGAGGCGAAGATCTCCGGCCTTCCGTTGTCGTCTGTGGCCAGCACTAGGTCAGCCATTTGCACCTCCACTCATCGCTCGTAAGCCACACATGGACCGCATGTTACACGGTCCTGAGGCAAAGTCCCCTTCGTTCACAGACACGCCTTTTGATCGAGTGAAGCGAACAATCGAGGCAAGATTGAGTGTGTCCAAAGCCATGCCGTCCTGGTGCCACGAATGCCGAGCGTAGGAAATGTGCGAAGCGGTCACGGAAAATCCCATTCGTCGAGATACCAGCCGCCATCTTCGCTGCGCCTTACGGTCGCCAAGTAGCTCCAATGCCACTCCAATTCTTGAGCTGTATATTCAAACACGCAGTAATCCTGCGCCGAGCACGATATCTTGGTCAGCTTGTGATCGGACTTGAACGCCTGGCGGCTCAAGCTCGGTCGTTCATCCTCCTCGCCATGGTCACCGCCGCCATCAATCGGGACAAGTCTGATGCCAACTTTTTCGGCTTGGTTTGAATAGATATGGTCGGCGATCTCCTCGCGAATATGCGCGTCAATTGCCTCGCGCTCGGTCCAGCCGAGCCGCGTCATCGACAAAGCTGCATTTTGCGCGTTGGGACCCATTGGTTCGAGAATCGCCTCCAGCACCAGCTCCTGCCCCTTCCAGTTGCGAACCTGGCCGAAGAACTCGATTATTCCCACATGGGGATCAAACTGACCCAGCTCTGGATCGGTGAAAGCGACAGGCTTGAGGATGCTGTTTGCCGCAGCCGTCACTTCATCATCGGGTGAGGCCGGCAGCACCACGGCTAGCTCTGCCTGGGCGGATTGCGGGCCACCCGTTTCGCCGCGAAAGTTGACCCCGTCTTTGACCATGAAGCGGACGAGGCCGTTTTCAAGAAACTGGTCGGCAATCGCTTGAAGCTCAGCGAGCGAAGACGCTTCGAATGATACCCACAAAATCGTCGTATCAACCGGTTCCTTGCCTTGACGCCAAGCCGCCATTCGAACCGATTGTGAAAATTTGTCGCCGTCATTGAGCGGCGCGAGGTAGTAGTCCAGGTCGCGCACCACACCGGTGACGATGACCCGCTCTTCGACTTCTTTCGCCTTTCCAGGCGACGCGATCCCCGTTGGTATCGCCACCGCCAGCACGAGCAGGAAGGCGCGTAGCATTGGCCTACCCCAACCGCGCGAGCGCGCCTTCGAGCCGTCCGACCTCGGCTGAGTGATGCGCGAAGTCGGCCTTTGCTTTCTCGACCGCTTCTGGCTTGGCGCGTTCCACGAAATTGGCGTTGCCAAGCCGGCCTTCCAAAGACTTTACCTCTTTGCGAGAGGTTTCGAGCGCCTTTTCGAGACGGGCCTTTTCTGCGTCGATGTCGATCACCCCGGCCAGATCGACTAAGATCACATCACTGCCAACAGCAATTTCCATGGCCGGTTTGGGAACCGGACCCGGCAGGTTCTGATCGCCGATCTGCCCTGTCATTACGAAAGGCCCCACACGCGATAACCGCTCCATGGCGGCGGCACCGTTGCCGCCCAGAACCTTGCGCGCGAGTTCCGAAGGATTTGGGATCACGGCTTTCAGTTTTGTACCGGGCGGGATGCCGATTTCGTTGCGAGCGGTGCGCGCATTGGCGACGAATTCGATCGTCCAGTCAATCGCATCGGTCGCTTCTTTTGACACTTCGGCGCGCGGATCAGGCCATTTGGCGGTGATCAGCGGATAGTCGCTACGATCCATACCGTTAAGCGTGCCTTGCGCATGCCAAAGTTCTTCGGTGATGAAGGGCATAAAGGGGTGCAGCATGACGAGGATCTGGTCGAGCGCCCATCCGGCCACTTCGCGCGTTTCGGCAATCGCGGCGTCGGATGCGGGTGGCTGAATATCGTCTTTGACTAGAACCGGCTTGATCAGTTCGAGATACCAGTCGCAAAACCGGCTCCAGGTGAACTGATAAATCGTGTTGGCTGCCGCATCGAAACGGAGATCCGCCATCGCCTTGTCCAGCGCATCAAGTGTCTGCTGTACTTCGCCGATGATCCATTGGTTTACCGCCATGCGCGCCTTCGGCGCTTTCACGGTGCTGGATGCGCCAATGCCATTGGACTGGCAGAAACGCGTCGCATTCCAGAGCTTTGTCGCGAAATTGCGGTATCCTTTGACCCGCTCATTATCCATTTTGATATCACGGCCTTGGCTTTCCATCGCCGCCATAAAGAACCGCAGCGCATCGGCGCCGAACTCGTCAATCAGGCCGAGCGGATCGACAACATTGCCCTTCGACTTGGACATTTTCGCGCCGTCTGCCGCGCGCACAAGGCCGTGCAGATACAGCTTAGGCCAGGGCGCTTTGCCCATATTGTACTGCCCCATCATCATCATCCGCGCGTCCCAGAAGAACAGGATGTCAAAGCCGCTGATCAGCAGATTGTTGGGGAAGTGCTTTTCGAGCAGATCGGTCTCGTTGGGCCAGCCAAGCGTGGCGAAAGGCCACAGGGCGGAAGAGAACCACGTGTCGAGGACGTCGGGGTCTTGAGTTAGGGTGACGCCAGCGCCTGCTTTGCTTTGCGCTTCTTTCTCAGACAGGGCGACATAGACCTCGCCCTGATCATCAAACCAGGCCGGAATCCGGTGGCCCCACCACAGCTGGCGGGAAACGCACCACGGCTGGATGTTCTCCATCCAGTTGAAGAAGGTTTTCTCCCAGCTTTGCGGGATGAGGTCAATCTCGCCCGACTTCACCTGCTCAATCGGTTTCGCCGCGAGCTTTTCCGCATCGACATACCATTGGTCGGTCAGCCAAGGCTCAATCACCACGCCGCCGCGGTCGCCAAAGGGCGTCGCGATGGTGCGCGGTTCGGCGTCAAGTTCTTGCTCCTCACCCTTTTTGGTCTTGGTGATGTGCGGGATGAGGAAGCCTTGCTCCTTCAGTCGCTCGATCACCAATTCGCGCGCGCCCGGCGTGCCGTCGCGTTTGAAGCGGTGTAGGCCTAGGAATTCATCTGGCACCAGCCCGTCGGCGGTCTGGCAGACATTGGCATCGCCATCCAGCATGTTGAGCATGTCGCCCGCTGCGATCCCGGCGCGCTTGCCGACTTCGAAGTCGTTGAAATCGTGCCCCGGCGTGATCTTCACCGCGCCTGAACCAAGCTCGGGATCGGCGTGCTCGTCCGCGACAATCGGCACTTTGCGGCCCGTGATCGGCAGCACGACATGCTTGCCAATAACGCTCTCATAGCGCTCGTCGCTTGGGTGAACCGCGACCGCCATGTCGGCCAGCATCGTCTCGGGCCGGGTGGTCGCAACCTCGATGTAATCGCGGCCATCGGATAGGGTCACGCCGTCTTCCAGCGGATATTTGAAGTGCCAGAAACTGCCCTTCAAATCCTGCGTTTCGACCTCGAGATCGCTGATCGCGGTCTTTAGCTTCGGGTCCCAATTGACCAGCCGTTTGTCGCGGTAGATCAGGCCATCATTGTAGAGATCGACGAAGGTCTTGAGCACCGCTTTCGTAAAGTGCTCGTCCATCGTGAATTGTTCGCGTGACCAGTCCATTGAGCAGCCGAGCCGGCGCAGCTGGCGCGTAATCGTGCCGCCGCTTTCGTGCTTCCACTCCCAAACCTTGTCGACGAATTCTTCGCGCGAATAATTGGTGCGCTTGTCCTGGCGCTCTTCCATTTGGCGCTCGACCACCATTTGCGTGGCAATCCCGGCGTGATCGGTGCCGACGACCCACAGTGCGTCCTTACCGCGAAGCCGCTCATAGCGAACGACGATGTCTTGCAGCGTATTGTCTAGCGCATGGCCAATATGCAGCGACCCGGTCACATTTGGCGGCGGGTTCACGATGGTGAAGGGTTCCGCATCCGGACGCTCAGGCCGGAACAGGCCTTTTTCTTCCCAATGCTGGTACCAGCGCGCCTCGATATCGGCGGGATCGAACGTGGTTGGCAGTCTGTCGGTCATTGTTCTGCTTGCGTGCTCGCTTTTGCTCGCGGAAGGCTCCGGTCCCGCCGAGAAAACTCAAATCCTCAAACCCCTCCAATACAGTCACTATTGTGCGACGCAACGAAGAGTTTCGCGTCTTGGGCCGACTACTGGCTTGTTTGCTGGGCGATTTATCCGCATAGCTGGCGAGGCTATGGAAGGGGCAGCGCAATTTTCGCTCGATGAAGAGGAGACGGGACAGACCCGTCTCATGCTGCAAGGCTCGTTGCTTGTCTCCACTATCGGCGCGCTCGATCATAAGCTTGAAGCGCTGGGCGGAGCGTTCGACCTCATAGACCTGTCAGAAGTCGAGGACATCGACACAATCGGCGCGTGGGTGATGTGCCGCCTTGCCGCGCGCAATGAGGCCGAGATCGTCGGCGCCAGCGAGCGCGCGAAGCGGCTGCTCGATGCGGTTGAAGACGCCGGAAACGAAGCTGAACTGCGCCCGCCGCGCCTGCCCGTGTGGGAGCGCGTGCCGCAGGGGATGGGCGAATTGGTGCTCGGTATGCGCGCCGGAATCGTCGGCGTGGTTGGCTTTCTGGGCCGCGTGCTGATCGGCTTTGGTCAGCTGGCCGCCAATCCAAGCCGCTTCCCTATGAAGGCGATGGTGCGCCAGATGGAGCTGGTCGGCGTGTCGGCACTGCCGATCATTGGTTTGATGAGCTTCCTGATCGGGATTGTGATCGCCCAGCAAGGCGCAGTGCAATTATCGCAATTCGGCGCCGAGACGCTGACGGTGAACCTTGTCGGACGGATCACCCTGCGCGAACTCGGCGTGCTGATGACAGCGATCATGGTCGCAGGTCGCTCAGGCAGCGCCTTTGCCGCGCAATTGGGCACGATGAAACTTACCGAAGAGGTCGACGCGATGCGCACAATCGGCATCTCTCCAGTCGAAAGGCTGGTGATCCCGCGCATTCTCGCCGCGACATTCATGATGGTGCTGCTGGGCTTCTACGCCTCTATCGTAGCGATCATCGGCGGCGCGGTCGTCGGGCAATTTGCCCTTGGCATACCCTTCTTCACGTTTCTCGAGCGCATTCAGGAGGTTGTGCCAACGCATGACCTTTGGGTGGGCCTCATCAAAGCGCCCGTCTTCGGCCTCATAATTGGCCTCGCAGGCTGCTATCACGGCATGCGCGTGCAGGGGAATTCCGAGGAAGTCGGACGGCGCACGACCTATGCGGTGGTCTCGGCAATATTTGCGGTCATCGTGCTTGATGCGTTCTTCGCGGTGTTCTTCACCGAAGTAGGGTGGGGCTGATGGACGATACGCTCAACCCGCGCTTCAGCGGCGAACCGCCAGTGGTGGTGCATAACCTCAAGAATCAGTTCGGCGATTTCGTCGTGCATGAGGATCTCTCACTCGAAGTTCAGGAAGGCGAGATCATCGGCGTGGTCGGAGGCTCGGGCACCGGCAAGTCTGTCCTGATGCGCTCGATTATCGGGCTGCAAACGCCCACTGCCGGCGATATCTCGGTTTTCGGACGAAAGATCACCGGCATAGATCCCGACCAAGATCTCGGTGTGCGCTGCCGCTGGGGGTGATGTTTCAGGGCGGTGCGCTGTTCTCAACCCTAACAGTGGGCGAGAATGTCGAAGTTCCCTTGAAGCAATTCTACCCGGACATCGACCCGCAGCTGCGCCGTGAAATCGCGCGCTATAAAGTTCTGCTCTCCGGCCTGCCGGAAGAGGCCGTGGCAAAATACCCATCCGAGCTTTCGGGCGGGATGAAGAAGCGCGCAGGCCTGGCCCGAGCGCTCGCGCTCGACCCGGAGCTGCTGTTCCTTGACGAGCCAACGGCTGGTCTCGACCCGATTGGCGCAGCAGCCTTCGACCACCTGACCAAGGAACTTAAAGAGACACTCGGTCTCACCGTTTTCCTCATCACTCACGATCTCGATACGCTTTACGAGATTTGCGACCGGGTGGCGGTGCTGGCAGACAGACAGGTCGTGGCGGTCGGCACGATTCCAGAGCTGATCGCGACCGGACATCCCTGGATCGAAGACTATTTCAACGGCCCGCGCGGGCGCGCCGCACTGGCAACGCATGATCGCGGCGAACAACAGGCGAAAGGGTAAAGGCATGGACAAGCCAGCGCCCTTGAGTTCATAGGGAAACCAATGGAAACACGGGCCAATCACCTTTGGGTAGGAGCGGTAACGCTGGTTTTGTTGGCAGCGCTGGCAGCCTTCATCGTCTGGATCGCGCGGCTGGGGCAGGGCGAGCAGAACGAATATGACATCTTTTACGCGCAGTCGGTTTCCGGCCTCGCCAACGGTTCTCAAGTCTCGTTTGCCGGTGTTCCGGTCGGTCAAGTGAAAGAGATTTCCCTCTCGCAAGATGATCCCGAATTTGTGCGCGTTCGCATTCGTGTCAAAGAAGACGTGCCGATCCTGGTGGGCACCGAAGCGCAAATACAGGCAAGCTTCACCGGGGTTTCAACGATCCTGCTCGATGGCGCGCGCAAGGATGCGCCTGCCATCACCTGCGAAACCACCGCTTGTCCCGAAGGACGTCCGGTGATTCCGCCGGGACGCGGCGGGATTGGCGAGATTTTTGCGAGCGCGCCATTGCTGCTTGAGCGGCTGGCGACATTGACCGAGCAATTGAACACGATCCTAGGGCCGGAAAATCAGGAACAAATCTCCGGTATCCTAAGCAACACCAACCGCCTGTCGGGCGAGCTGGCCAATGCAGCGCCTCGGCTGGAAGGAACCTTTGCTGAGCTGGAAAACGCACTCGCCGAAGCTGCGCAGGCGCTTGATGCATTCGAGAAAGTGACCGCTTCGACCGACAATCTCTTGAACAACGAAGGTCCGGCCTTGTCGAAGGAACTACGCGGTACGCTCGCCTCGGCCAATCTCGCAGCGGCGGAGCTCGCCAAGACGCTAGAAGACACGCGGCCCGCAGCGCGGCAACTGCGCGAGAGCACCATTCCAAATGCAGAGGCGACTTTACAGGATTTGCGCGCGACCAGTCGTGCGCTGCGCAATGTGACGGAAAAGCTCGATGATCGCGGTGTCGGCGCGCTGTTGCAGGGGCAACCATTGCCGGATTACGAGCCTTGAGGGGGCATGACAGAATGAGCCGTTCACCCAACCGTTCTGATTCGATGACGCGCGCGCTCAAATGGGCCGTGCTTGCGCCGGCTGCGCTTGCTTTGTCCGGCTGTCTCAGCCTGGGCGCGGAGCCGCCCGAGAGCCTGCTGACGCTGACCGCGAGCGAGACTGCGCCCAGCGGGCAGGGCGGCCCGATCGTCAACGCTGACGCAATATTCGTCGCGACCCCTGAAGTGCCGGCTCGGCTCGATGTGACCCGCATCCCCGTGCAGGTGAGCGCCAATGAAATCGCCTATTTGCAGGATGCGTTTTGGGTCGAGAAACCCGCTCGCCTTTTCCGCCGATTGGTCGGCGAAACGATCAGAGCGCGCAGCGGTGTCCTGGTGCTCGACACCGATGATGCGCCATTGAACGCAAAGATCGCCATTCGCGGGACCTTGCGCGAGTTCGGCTATGACGCGACACGTTCAGCCGTCATCGTGCGCTATGATGCCATCTTTTCAAGCGATCAGGGGTCAGATGACAGCCGCTTTGCGACGCGCCGTTACGAAGCTGTGGTGGAAGGCGTGACGCCCGATCCGTTGTCCGTCGGCGAAGCCCTGAACCGCGCGGCCAACCAGGTGGCGCAGGAGCTCGCCAGTACTTTGGTGGAACAGTCTGCGGCAGCGGACACTGCCGAGTCCGAATAGACTGCGCTTTGCGGGTTAGCTGCGGGCGAGCGTCAGGAATTCATGCGCTTTAAGAAAGTCGTTGCGACGCTTGGCGCGGCGTTCTTCGGCCTCATGGTCGCGGCCCCAGAGATCCGCCTGCCATTCTTCCTCTAGTGACGCTGCGAGCCATAGGTTCTCCACATCCGCATCGGGCTCGTTCGACAGGATCGCGATGCTGAGCGAGGCCGAGAGGGCGGTGATGGTTTCGAGCGCAGCGAGCGCGAAGGGCGATTGGTCAGTGATCCGGGCCTTTAGGCCAGCGAGCGTTTCTTCGCTTTGCGGCTTGTGCATGATGCCGCTCACGCGGGTGAACGCGATTTCATCGTTCCTTTCAAGTTGGGCAAGCAGCGGCTCCCACACCTTTTGCTGGCGAGCGTAAAGCGCGTCTTCTGGGTCAGCGCGATAGCAGAGCGTGTCAGTCTCACCGTAGCTCAGCAGCTTGGCGATCGTCTCCTCGCGTGCGCCGCTGACAATGTCGATCGCGTAGTCGGCCATGTCGCGAAAGATGAAGCACGCCGTGTCTATCTCCTCGCCTTGGTCGGCCCATTCGCGCGCCATCGCGTTGGCGAGAGATTCGGTTGGCACAATTTGAGGCGCGCCTTTGACGGTCTTTATGCCGCGCCCGTCGAGCGCAGTTTGCCAGCCATCACCGTTTTGGGTGACGCTAACCTCTTCATAGAAGCGCTTCATTGCCGGTCGTTATCCTGCTCGCCGCGCTTCCAATGGCGCACCAAAGCGTAAGGTCCGAAGAAGAAGCCTATCGCTCCGGCAAAGCAAAGCAAATAGGCAAGTGCGTCGGGATATCCTTCGATCGCACCCTGCGTCATCGCGATGCCGATCATGGCAATGATAATCGAGACGATGCGCGCAGCGTTCATCATGCCGACGCGCTGCATTGCTTGCTGCTCTTTCTCTTGCGGTGTCAGGTCGCTCACAGCAATCTCTCCAATTGGGCGCCGAGTTCGTCCATTGTGTTTGCGACACTCAATGCACCGGCGTCGCTCAATTCGTGCGCCTTGTGATAGCCCCAAGCGACGCCAATGCTGCGGATATTGGCTTCGCGCGCCATCACGATGTCGAAAGTCGTGTCGCCGATCATCACAGTGTCGGCGGGCTGAGCGCCTGCCTCGAACACGGCGGCCTCCAGCATGGCCGGATGGGGTTTGGACGGGTGGCGGTCGGCGGTTTGCAGCGAGACAAAGTGGTCGCGAATATTGTGTGCGGCGAGCACAGACTCAAGCCCGCGATCCGATTTGCCGGTGGCGACCGCGAGCTGCCATCCGACCTCGCGCAAACCATCGAGCAATTCGCGCATCCCATCGAACAAGGGCTCGTGCAGCAAGCCTTCCTGACGGCGCGCGAAATAGCCCGATTTGTAGAACTCGACTACATGGCGGACGTCATCCTCGCCAAGGCCTGGCGCGAGCTTGCGGATCGCCACCGGCAGGCTTAGCCCGACAATGCGGCGCACTGCATTGCGGCTCGGCTGTTCGAACCCAGCGCGGGCAAAGGCTTGTTCCATCGTGTCGCAGATATCGGCCTGCCCATCGACCAGAGTGCCGTCGCAATCGAATACGGCGAGTTTTGGTCTACCTTGGGGCGCTCTCATTTGCGCTTGCCCGCTGGTTTTCCATTGGGTTTGCCCGAACGCTTGGAGGGCTTGCGCTTCTTTCCTCTTGGGTCGCCGCCGGTATTGCCGCGCGTACCGGCTCGTGCGGGATTTTCGCTCGCCCCTACGATCCTTCCGGTATTGCTTGGCATGCTGGCGCGCCGCCTGCTTTTTCTCTGCCTTCGTCTTTTCCGGCGCGAGATCGAGCCGCGGATCGGCATCGCTCGCATTCTCGTCAAAGCCGAGCGCTTCCATGCTGGCTGCGAAATGCTCTGGTAGCGGCGCGGTGACGTCCAGCCTGCCGCCGCCCGTCTCCTTGCCACCGGTTGCCCCGCGTCCGGGCTCGGAAATGATCAGCCGACGCGCATGCAAGTGCATTTTGCGGCTGATGCTGCCTGTCAAAAACGCATCCTGCCCGCCATATTTGCCATCGCCGACAATCGGGTGTCCAATCGCCGCCATATGCACGCGCAGCTGGTGCGTGCGTCCGGTCAGCGGCTCAAGCTCGACCCAGGCGGTGCGGTTGCCTGCTCGCTCGACGACGCGATAGCGGGTCTTGGCCGGCTGGCCGTTCTCCTCATCGACATGCATCTTCTCGCCGCCGGTCCCCGGCTGCTTGGCTAGTGGCGCGTCGATAGTCCCTTGCGGCACTTCTGGAATGCCGACGATCAGCGCCCAATAGACCTTGCGCGCGCTGCGCCCGGAAAAGCGCTTGGAATAGCTCGCCGCGGCGCCCGGAGTGCGCGCGATCAGCAGCACGCCCGACGTATCCTTGTCGAGCCGGTGGACGAGGCGCGGACGCGGAGTGTCCTCATCCTCGACAAAGGCATCAAGCAGCCCGTCGACATGCTTGGTCGTCTTGCTGCCACCTTGGGTGGCAAGGCCTGGAGGCTTGTTCAGTACAATCGCGGTTTTGGTCTCGCGGATGACCATATCTCTGGCTTGGCTAATTTCGTCGGCGGTCAACTCGCGGCGACTTTTTGGAGCCTTGCCGCCCGACCTTTGTTCGCCGCCTGGAGGAACGCGCAGCACCTGCCCTTCGGCCAGACGATCTTCGGGCTTGGCACGCTTGCCATCGACCCGCAGCTGACCAGTGCGGGCCCAGCGCGACACGGTTGCAAAGCCAATCTGCGGCAGATTGCGCTTGAACCAGCGATCGAGCCGGATGCCGTCATCGTCCTCGCCAACAGTGAACTGGCGGACATTGGCATCTGCGTCAGACTTGCTCATGCCGCACCTCGCACGATCACAAGGCCAGCATAGAGCGCGGCCAGACCGGCGATCACCGAAATGCCAGCATAGGTGACCGCGAGGCCTGACTGTCCACGCTGGAACAGCAGCAACAATTCGAGGCTGAACGCGCTGAATGTCGTGAAGCCGCCGAGCAGTCCTACGCCTAGGAGCAGGCGCAGGCTCTCATTCGCACCGCCCTCGCGCGCGAGCCAGCCGAACAGCAGGCCCATAGCGAGGCTGCCGAGCACATTTACACTCAGCGTTGCCCACGGGAAACCGCCGGGCGAAGCCAGTGCGTGCGTCACCGCGCGGCCCAATTGATAGCGCGCAGCAGCGCCAATCGCGCCGCCCAGTGCGACATAGCCCGTGGCCAGTAATGGAGAGACAGAAGAAGACATTGCGAGGCTCTTAGACGCGGTCAGGCCGTTCGTCATCTGCGCATTGCGATGAGGGGAATTTTATAGTCGCACTCAAATCTGTTATCCTGACCTGGTTCGCACGAGGGAGGGCGTGATGGCTACACCAGAACAGCAACTTGCGACGATGGTCGCCAACATTCCGGAAAAGACGGGCAAGTCCTTGCAGGACTGGATCGAGATCATCGAAAAATCGGGCCTACAAAAACATGGTGAGATCATGGGCCTGCTCAAGGGCGAGTATGGCGTGTCGCACGGCTTTGCCAATCTGTTGATTTCGAAGTCGAAGGAGAGCGATGAAGAGGTTGATCTGGTCGCAGAGCAATATTCTGGCGCGAAAGCGGGGCTGAAGCCGATCCACGATGCGATCGTGCTCTATGCCAATGCGCTCGGCGGCGATGTCGAGATTGCACCCAAGAAGGCCAGCGTGAGCCTTCGGCGCAAGAAGCAATTCGCCTTGATCACACCGGCCACGAAGTCTCGCATCGATCTTGGCTTGGCGTTGAAAGGCGAGGAGCCTGCCGGACGGCTGGAGGCATACAATGCGATGTGCAGCCACCGCGTGAGGTTGGAGAGCACGGCTGAATTCGACGATGAGGTGAAAGCGCTGGTGCAAGAGGCCTACAACCGGGCTGGCTGAATCGCGCAAATGCTTGCCAAAATAGTCGGTAATGGCTAATACCCCGCCATGTGAGTGCGATCCTGCATGGGATTCGCACCAAAGTTACATTCATTTTCTGCGCTATTCCGCGCGTTTCGCGGGGTTCGGCGCTGTTGCGAGATAAGGTAAGGTAGTAGTCGTTTATGCAAATCATGGTTCGCGATAACAATGTCGATCAAGCTCTCCGCGCGCTCAAGAAGAAGCTGCAGCGTGAGGGCGTTTATCGCGAAATGAAACTGCGTCGTCACTACGAAAAGCCAAGCGAAAAGCGCGCCCGTGAAAAGGCTGCTGCCGTTCGTCGCGCTCGCAAGCTTGAGCGTAAGCGCATGGAGCGCGACGGTATCAAGTAATTTGCGTGGCAATTCAGGCGAAATCAGCTTGAATGCCAACACGTGATAAGCCATCAGGGCGCGGTTCAATACCGCGCCCTTTTGCTTTGTAGGCGCCCTCACTCAATCAGGATCATTTCATGGCCGAAGTTACCCGCGTTCCCTTGCAGCCGATTGCCAAAGGCTCGCTATCCAAATTGTGGCTTGGCGTGCTCGTTGCCATCCTGATTGGCGGCGGCCTTGCATGGGCTGCAATCCCCAAGGGGCTGAGCATCGATACGATCACCGCTGGCGAAGGCGCGATGCCTAGCGAGGGCGACATGGTGTTCGTCAAATATACCGGAAAACTGGCAGATACCGGCGAAGTGTTCGACGAATACACGCCGATCCCGCTACCGGTTGAGGGCATCTTTCCCGAAGGATCGCCATTCCCGGTAGAGGAAGGCGCAACGATCCCAGGTTTTTACCAAGCGCTGCAACAGGTGCAAAAAGGCGGCAAATACGAAATCTATATTCCTGCCGATCAGGGTTATGGCAGCTCTCCGCCGCCAAATTCTCCCATCCCGGCTGATGCCGATCTGATCTTTGATCTAGAGGTTGTCGACTTCATGGGCCGCGAAGAATTCGAACGTAAACTGGGCATCTTGCAGCAGGCCTTGGGAGCGCAGCAGGGCGCGCCCGCTGGCGAGCCGCAAGCGGCGCCTGTTCCACAGCAATAAGCAGGACTGACCATGTCGGTAGACAAACAGACCGTCGCCAAAATCGCCGGGCTCGCGCGTATCAAGATGGGTGATGATGAGCTTGAGCGAATGGTGCCAGAGCTCAACAATATCCTCGAATGGGTCGAGCAATTGGGTGAAGTCGACACCAGCGGCGTCGAGCCGATGAGCGCGGTGATCGAAAACGACCTGCGCCTGCGTGACGATGTGATTGATGCCGATCCGAAGACAGCAGGTGGGCGGCGCGAGGATGTGCTCGCCAATGCGCCAGCTGCAGAGCACGGCTTTTTCGGTGTTCCCAAGGTGATCGAATAGAATGACTGATGTTACCAATCTTGGTGTGAAGGCCATCCGCGATGGAGTCGCGGCAGGCGATTTCACCGCGCGCGAAGTCGCGGAAGGTTTCAACGCGGCGGTCGAGGCCGCAAGCGCGCTCAACGCCTTTATCGTCGCGACGCCTGATGCAGCGCTCGCAGCAGCCGACGCGGTCGATGCGAAGCGCGCAAAGGGCGAAGCGTTGGGCGCGATGGGCGGCGTGCCGATCGGCATGAAGGATCTGTTCGCAACGCATGGTGTGCAAACCACTGCGGCCTCGCACATCCTCGAGGGGTTCAATCCGCAATATGAAAGCACCGTCTCGCAGAACCTGTGGGATGCGGGCGCTGGCATGCTGGGCAAGCTCAATCTCGACCAGTTCGCCATGGGAAGCTCGAACGAGACGAGCTATTTCGGTAACGTTTCTTCGCCTTGGCGTAAGGAAGGCACCAATGCGGCGATGAGCCCCGGCGGCTCTTCGGGTGGTTCATCGAGTGCCGTCGCGGCGCGGATTGCGCCTGCTGCGACCGGCACAGACACTGGCGGTTCAATCCGTCAGCCTGCCGCCTTCACCGGCATTTGCGGGATCAAGCCGACCTATGGCCGCTGCTCACGCTGGGGCGTCGTGGCGTTTGCCTCTTCGCTCGATCAGGCCGGCCCGATGGCGCGTTCGGTTGAGGATTGCGCGATCATGCTCGGCGCGATGGCCGGATTCGATCCCAAGGACGCGACCTCACTGAAAGTCGATGTGCCCGATTGGGAAGGCGCTTTGTCAGCTGACTTCAAAGGCAAAAAGGTCGGCATTCCGCGCGAATACCGTATGGACGGAACCGATGAGGCAATCCTAGCGAGCTGGGAGCAGGGCAAGGAATGGCTACGCGATGCAGGCGCCGAGATCGTCGATGTCTCGCTGCCTCACACCAAATATGCGCTGCCCGCTTACTACATCATTGCGCCTGCCGAGGCGTCCTCGAATCTCGCGCGCTATGACGGCGTGCGCTACGGTTTGCGCGATCTGCCAGAGGGCGCTGGCTTGCAGGACATGTATGCCGAGACCCGCGCGGCTGGCTTTGGTGATGAGGTCAAACGCCGCATCCTGATCGGCACCTATGTGCTGTCGGCAGGCTTTTATGATGCCTATTACAATCAGGCGCAAAAGGTGCGCGCACTGGTCGCGCAGGATTTCGACAAGGCATGGGAAGAGTGTGATCTGATCCTCGCGCCGACCACGCCAACGGCGAGCTTCCCACTGGGATCGCTCGATGCCGACCCGCTGACCATGTATCTGAACGACGTCTTCGCAGTGCCCGCCTCGCTTGCTGGCCTGCCAGCCATGTCAGTTCCGGCGACGCTCAACCCCGATGGCTTGCCTTTGGGGCTGCAATTGGTCGGCAAGGCGTTTGACGAGCAAAGCGTGCTGAACGCTGGCCTCGCGATCCAGCAGCGCGCCGGGTTCGACCATGCGCCGGAGAAGTGGTGGTGAGATTATGGACCCAGGCGCAGCGGACGATAAAGCGGTTCAACCGACTGAGATCTGAAGCTGGGCTTGGACCAAGTCTGCACTGGCTGACGGCGACAATCCTGCGTCGCCGCCGCGTGATCGCTATCACTATTCGCGGCATTCCGATTGAGATCAGGGCGGTAACGTCTGATCTCGAAGCAGCACTCGATTCCCTTTGCGGTGAATTTGATGAATTGATCGAACGCATGCCGCGCTTGGAGCATGATTTTATCATCGACGCCGGGGGCTATATCGGTTCGGCAGCGATCGTTTTTGCGCGAGCCTATCCCGATGCGACTATCGTTTCAGTAGAGCCGAGCCCTGACAATTTCAGGATGCTAGAGCGCAATACCAGGCGTTATTCGACGATCATCCCGGTCAATGCTGCGATTGCGGTACGAGCAAAGCGCATTGCAGCTCTATGATCGCGGCATGGGGGAGTGGGGGTATTCGCTAGTCGCCGATCCCGCTGCTTCGACGCCATCAGTTCTTGCGACGGTCGATTGCGTTTCGGTCGAAGCCTTGCTGGCCCGCTATGGCAAGGCTGGTGTCGATATAATCAAGCTCGACATAGAGGGCGGCGAATACGCATTGTTCAGCGACAATATTGATTGGATCGTCAAGACTGAGGCGATCTGCATAGAATTGCACGACAGGGTCGTCGCAGGGGCGAGCGAGGTCTTTGCTGCAGCAACAAAGGGACGGCGCAATGTTGCGATGGAGGGGGAGAAGATGCTCTCCCTTATCCGATAATGCGCATCGCTGTTGTCGCCGGCGGTGATCCTCGTGACAGACGAATCTTTTCCGGAACGACCCGATCAATTCTCGATGCTCTGACCGAGGAAATCGGTCAGGTGGAGACGGCCTTTCCCCGTCGCCATCGAGCGGTAGATTTCGCAAGCAAGGTGAGTCGCAAGATCACTGCGCAACGCTACGATTTGCGACATTTGAGCTGGCTTGAAGACGCTCTGGCGAATGACGCACTCGGTCAGCTTCGCGCCAAGCGCATTGATCTAGCCATAGTGGTCGCCGCCAGTGCGCTCGCAGCGCGGCTCGGACGTCACTTTCCAACCGTCCATATTTCTGACACGACCTTTGCGTTGATGCGCGATTTTTATCCGAGCTTTCGCGCAATGTCGGAGGTGCAGGCGCGCCATGCTGAGGCCAATGAGCGCGCAGCAATTGCCAACGCCGCATTAGTCTCAGTCTCCTCTCCGTGGGCGGCAAGGTCGGTCATTGGCGAATATGGCAAGCCGAAAGAACGCGTCCTAACCGCCCCGTGGGGGTGCAATTTTGCACCGGTTGCGCGTCAACAGGTCAAGTCGCAGGTCGATGACGATAAGCTGTGCCGACTGCTCTTTGTCGGTCTGGATTGGCAGCGCAAAGGGGGCGATATCGTCTTAGAAACTGCCAAGATACTGGATCGAGAAGGATTTCCGTTCCGAGTCGATTTTGCTGGAGCAGCGCCAGCCCAAATGCCCCACATGGAGCAACTGCAATTCCATGGCGTCTTGCGCAAAGGTGATATTCAGCAGGAACGCCAACTCATGTCGCTGTTTCGCGAGGCGTCTTTCTTGTTCCTTCCCACCCGGCAGGATTGCACCCCGATGGTGTTCGCCGAGGCCAACGCCTATGGCGTGCCGGCGATCAGCGCAGATGTAGGAGGCGTGTCGGGAGTGGTGCAGCACGGCATAAACGGTTTGCTACTGCCTTCTGAAGCGAAAGCGTGCGATTTTGCCGAGGCCATCATACAAGCCTGGCGTGATCGCACTTCCTATCTGGCGCTACGCAAAGGCGCCCGTAATGCCTATGAGACGGAGTTTAATTGGGGCATTTGGGCAAAGCGTTTTCGGCAGGCTATTGAAGTGCTGCCTGAATTGACGCACATGCGGCCCGAACAGCCGATGAGACAAGCAAATGAGTGATCAGACCGCTTTGACAATTGCCGGTATTGGGATTGCGATTGCGGTCCCAGCGACTTTCATGTTCGCCAATTGGGTGCGCAAGAATGTCGATCACGGCGAAGCGCGGTTTGGGCTAGATGGCAAGGTGATAGAGGATAAGGACAAAAGGGAAGGCGAATAGTTGGAAGAGCTCCTACTCCTCCCCGTCCTTCTTGCGGTCGCCATAGCTAAGCTCATTGTCCTTCTCATCGCTGATGTCTGCGGTTGGGCAATGGGACTGGGCTGGAGGCATTATTCGCAGAAGCGGGCGGCACAAAAGGCCGAAAAGAAGAAGCTGAAAGAGACGTTCAAATGAGTAATTACTGCATCCAAGGCGCAACCGGCCAATGGGAGGTCGTGATCGGCCTCGAAGTACATGCGCAGGTCACCAGCCAGTCAAAGCTGTTCTCGGGCGCTTCGACCGCTTTTGGCGCAGAGCCGAACACGCAGGTCAGTCTGGTCGATGCGGCCATGCCCGGAATGTTGCCCGTGCCGAACGCGGAATGCATCCGTCAGGCGGTGCGCACCGGCATGGCGATCAAGGCGGAGATCCACAAATGGTCGCGTTTTGACCGCAAGAATTACTTCTATGCCGATCTGCCGCAGGGCTATCAGATTTCACAGCTCTACCACCCGATTGTGGGGGAAGGGCAGCTGCTGGTCGAGGCGGACGAAAAGTCCGGCATTCCTGAAGACAAGGTAATCGGGATCGAGCGCATCCATGTCGAGCAGGATGCGGGCAAGCTGATGCACGATCAGCACCCGACCATGTCCTATGTCGACCTCAATCGCAGCGGCGTCGCCCTGATGGAGATCGTCTCCAAGCCAGACATGCGCTCGCCCGCTGAAGCCGGCGCCTATGTCCGCAAGCTGCGCAGCATCCTGCGCTATGTTGGAAGCTGCGATGGCAACATGGAAGAAGGCTCGATGCGCGCCGACGTCAACGTTTCGGTGCGCAAGCCGGGCGAGGAGTTCGGGACGCGGACCGAGACGAAGAACGTCAACTCGGTGCGTTTCGTCATGCAAGTGATCGAATATGAAGCGAACCGCCAAGTCGATGTGCTGGAAAGCGGCGGCACGGTGGATCAGGAAACGCGCCTGTTCGACGTTGCCACCGGCACGACGCGGACGATGCGAAGCAAGGAAGACGCGCATGATTACCGCTACTTCCCCGATCCCGACCTGCTGCCGGTGGTGCTAGAGGATGACTTCCTTGAGGAATGCCGCGCATCGCTGCCCGAACTGCCCGATGCCAAGCGCGTCCGGTATGAAACCGAGCTGGGCCTTACGCCTTATAATGCACGCGAGTTGACCGCAGAGGTGGAGACCTTTGCGCGGTTCGAGACTTTGCTGAGCGCGGCGGCGGAGGCCATCGGCAAGCCGGAAACTAAGGTCGCAACGCAGGTCGCCAATTGGGCGCTGTCGGTTGCGCCGGGCGTGGTGAAGGGCCTTGGCGATGAGGCTGACCTGTCGAACTCTACCCCGCAGGCGCAGGCCGCGATCCTCAAGATGCAGGATGCTGGTGAGATTTCGGGCGGACAGGCGAAAGAGATTTACGAGATCGTACTGCGCGAAGGGCGCGACCCGGCTGAAATCGCCGAAACTGAGGGGCTCAAGCAAGTCTCCGACACCGGCGCTATCGAAGCGGCGATCGACGATATCCTTGCGGGCAATCAGGACAAGGTCGAGCAATATAAGGCCGGCAAGGACAAGCTGTTCGGCTTCTTCGTCGGTCAGACAATGAAGGCGATGCAGGGCAAGGCGAACCCGCAAGTGGTGAACCAGATCCTGAAGAGTAAGCTCGACGGCTAATCGCGCCGCCCAAAAACTCGGATATTCCTGATACGGACGCGGTTTGGGCGGCTCTCAGTCGCCATTGCGGCGTCCCGCTCATTCATATTTTTCTTGGCTCTCCGCATGTTTGAGGGAGGCGCGGCGGCGCATATCCACTCGATTCATCCTTCTTTTTGATATTGCGATTGACTTGCAATAGCGTGAGTCCTAGTCCGCTTTTTAACGGACACACGAAGGGCCTTTTTACTCATGATTCGCAACGCTGCCTGGCTCCTCCGCGCCACTGCTCTCTCAACGATTCTCGCGTCAACCGGCGCGCTGGCAGGAGAGGAAAAGGACGCTACATCGGTTCCACCGAGCACCGCGAATGAGTCGAGTGCGGCCCCCTCGTCAACCGGCGCTCTCATCCCCGATGACGGCCTTTCCATCGCTTATGGAGAGGAGATCGTGGTCACCGGCGACGTGCTCTATTCCAATCAGGTCAACGCGCTGAAGACCCCGACCCCGGTGCTCGACGTGCCGCAGAGCCTGTCAATCACCACGCAGGAAGACATCACTAGGCGCGGCTTCAACTCGATCGGTCAGATCGTCGACTACACTCCGGGTGTGAACACCTCGCAGGGTGAGGGGCACCGCGATGCGATCGTGTTTCGCGGTGTGCGTTCGACCGCGGACTTCTTCATCGATGGCGTTCGCGATGACGTGCAATATTACCGCGCGCTCTACAATCTTGAGCAGGTCGAGATCCTGCGCGGCCCCAACGCCCTGTTGTTCGGTACAGGGCGGAACGGGCGGCATCCTCAACCGCGTGACCAAGAAGGGCGCACTGGGCGAAACCTTCGTCGGCTATCAGGCGAGCCTCGACACGCTCGGTGAATTTGGATTTCAGGTCGACGCCAACTTCTCGACCAGTGACAGCGCCGCATTCCGCATCAACGCGATGTATGAGCGGCTAAACAATCACCGCGATTTCTATGATGGCGACCGCATCGGCATCAACCCGACCGCACGGTTCCAATTGTCGCCCGATACTCTGCTCGACCTGTCTTACGAGTACATCGATCACGAACGGTTCATTGATCGCGGTATCCCGACCGGCGCGGATGGTCGCCCCGTCGAGGCGTTCGAGGACATCGTGTTTGGCGATCCGGTTGAGAACTTCAACGATCTGGAGGCGCACACCTTCCGCGCGCTGCTTCAGCATGATTTTTCGGAGAACCTGAAGGCGAACTTCAGCGCGTTCTACGGCGACTATGACAAGGTCTATTCGAACTTCTACGCCTCAGCCTATGACGAGGTGAACACTCCGAATGAAGTCACGCTCGATGGTTATATCGACGAGACGCAGCGCGAAAATCTGATCCTATCGGGCAATCTTGTTGGCCAGTTCGAGACGGGCAGCATCGGCCACACGGTGATCTTTGGCGGCGAATATATCCGCACGTCGTCCGACCAGTTTCGCTTCAATCCGGTCTGGGACACCAATGGCGACGATACGGAGAGTTTCCTGATCGAACGCCCGCTGGCGCTTCGAGGCGGGGTTGGGACCAACGCGGCGGGCGCTGCAGCGACGAGCGCATTCACTGATCTCAATGACGATACGCGCGTCGATATCGACGTATTTTCCGCTTACATCCAGGACGAGATCGAACTCGCAGATTGGCTCAATATCGTGCTCGGCGTGCGCTTCGACAGCTTCGACATCACTGTCGACAATGTCCCCGCTGCCGAAATCCGCACCCGCAAGGATGAGGAATTCTCGCCTCGTGCTGGCCTCATCCTCAAACCACGCGAGAATATCTCGATTTATGCGAGCTATTCGGAGAGCTTCCTGCCACGCTCGGGCGAGCAATTCGCCAACATCAACGGCGACAACAACGCGCTCGATCCCAACACCTTCACCAATCTTGAAGCGGGTCTGAAGTGGGATTTCGCCAGCGGCCTGAGCCTCACCGCAGCGATCTTCCAGATTGAGCAAAGCTCTCCGCAGCCGAATGACGACGATCCCGCGACGCTCGATGTTATCGACTCAGAGATCCAGGGCTTTGAATTGCAGCTGTCGGGCCGCATCACCGGTTTCTGGTCGATCACCGCGGGCTATTCGTACCTCGATGGCGAGCAGGTCGATGAGTTCGGCAACACCGGGCTGCGCCTGCGCGAGCTGCCGGAGAATACTTTATCGGTCTGGAATGCGTTTCAGGTCACCGACAAGTTCGGCCTTGGCCTTGGCCTCACCTATCAGGATGAGAGCTTCATCAACAATGGCAACACCGCGATCCTGCCAAGCTATGCGCGGGTGGATGCTTCGGCTTTCTATGACGTGTCGGACAATCTGCGCCTGCAGGTAAATATCGAGAACCTAACCGATGAGCTCTACTTCCCCAATGCGCATGCGACGCATCAGGCGACGGTCGGCACACCAATCAATGCGCGCTTCGGGATCAGCGGGCGCTTCTAACATGCCCCGACGGCGAGGGGTACTCTTCCCCTATTCCATCCCCTACTCAAGCCCACGCCGCCAACCCTCCCTGGTCATTCCAACAAAGCGTTCACCAAGACCGTCAGAATTGCGGATCAGGATATCCCGCAGGCTCGATGTCTGTTCAATCGCCCGGATCCCTTCGAAAGTGAAGGTGTCGCGTTTGACCGCGCGGTCGCCCCAGATGTGCTCCGACAGCAGCGGATTGGTGAGCGCCTGCGAGAACGCGTCGACGGCAACCATGCTCTGAAGCAAGGGCGGCAATGGCCCATCTGGCGTGCGCGGCTGTGCGAACAGGCCGGTATAGAATTCGAGCCGGTCGACGGTGCCATAAAGCGCACTTAGCTCTTCCTGAAGTGCTCGATCAGGCGTGATCTCGGCAAAGCTGGTCGCGGGCCGTTCGCCAAATGCCGCCTGATAATGCGTGAAGGGCGCAATGCGGTTTTCCTGTGCTTGCCGCACGGCTGCGACCTCAACGTCGATCAGGAAATTGGCGGTGTTGTGTAGGCCCAGCTCGGTCGCACGGTTCGCGCTGATATCGACGAAGGCGTTCGCGAGACCGTGGTCTAACACCAGCCTGTTATTAAGCCGCAGCACACCGCCCGGACGTTCCTCACCCGCCCAGCGCATTTTCTCAGGGATCAGCGAATGCCAGCGGTAGAGCAGGCTGAATTCCGCCGTGATCCAGTTCGGCTTGTTCCAGCGCTTCTTCCACGCAGTGCCGGGGTCGGCGACCAGCATCAGCGGGGTCGAGTTGATGTGGTTGATATATTCCTCAACCACGATCTTGATGAACATTACCGTTGTGCAGGCACGCGCCGCATCGAACACGCGCTGATCACTCCATCCGGGATTGCTCGCCGCGATTACGGCTGCCAGGCGGTTGTGTTCGCGCAGGAACAAGGTGTTGAGCATGGTCACCTGCGGGGCGGCATTGGCGCGGTCCCCACCGACCGCAAACAATGTCTCGCGCATCTCGGGCGTCGTCTTGTTGATGCCCAGCGGCTGATCGAGCAGCAATTTGCCATCGGAACGCATGAAGATCGGATTGAAGCGCTCCCCGCCCGGCTCAAACAGGCGGAGCGGATATTCTTCGCCGTCGATCACCTCCGACTTAAGCTTGCCGCGCTCGCCATCGGCCTCTGACATGGTACGCAGCGCGATCACCTGCTCCTGTGTGCGGCCATAGAGCGGGGAAAGGTCAATCTCGTGATTGGAAGTGTTGCGCCGCCGGTCCTCGACATCTTCTTCCACGCCGAACTCATTGGAGATCATGGTGCGGATGAAGCCGTCAGTCAGATATTGCGCGAAGGCTGGAAATAGGCAGGTCGATTTGGGGCAGAGCCGCTGCTGTTTCCCTTCGGGAACGCGGAACAGGTCACCCACGCGCGCGGGGTCGGGCGGGTCGGGAATGTCGTAGGCCGGCAGGTGCCGGGCGGAATAGCTGCGATCGGTAAGACCGCGCCAGCTCACATGATCGCCCAGAGTGCTCCAGGGGTGCGGGCGATTGCGGGTCTTGGTGACCAGCCGATTGATCGCGAAACCGTTTATCCATGTCGCGAGCAACGGCGACAGCTTGGCGAGGAACGCCCCGATCCGATAAGCGAATTTGAGTAAGGTAGATGACATAGGACCCTCCCATTGCGCGTGGAGAGTATAGCGGCGAAGTGCGCGCAATAATTGCCGTTTCCCGACAATTTGCGGATTGGCAAATTTCCACAGCTTGGAAGCCCAGCCCAAGGCCGCGAACTGTGCAAGAGGCCAACAAATCCAGTTGCTTGCCGCTCGCGATTTGATAAATTGCTGGGCAGGGTTTGTAACAGGGGGTAATCATGAAATCACGCGTGGTCGCGCAATGGAGCGCGCCTTTGCTTGCGCTGGCTATGGCCGGGGCAAGTCCGGCGCATGCCCAGAAAATGACAGATGATGAATGGCGCGAATGGCAGCCTGATCCGGCGGCTCTCGCCATGCCGGAACTGGAATTCGAAGCCGACGAAAACGACATCAAGAATTACAAGAAATATTATTATTTCAACCGCGCAGAAACGAGCTTCGATGAGGCGCTGACCGATGTGCGGTTCTGTGATGAGTTGGCGCGCGGTCTAGCGGTTGGCAATTACTATCCTGATGCCAGCTCCTACGCGATGTATGGCTTGGGCGGCGCAGTCGGCGGCCTGATTGGCGGCGCGATTGCTCAAGCAATCTACGGATCGGTACGAGGCACGGGCCAAGCGCCGCACCAACATGCGCCGCTGTATGCATTTCAAAGGATATGCACGCCACGGCCTGGCCAAAAACCTCTGGAAAGAATTCAATTTCGAGGAGGGCAATTCCACCGTCGCTGAAGAGGATCGGCAAAAGATGCTCGCGGTTCAGGCGCTCGTTGCTTCGAGTGAATTGTCGGGCAAGGAGGACATCGGGCTATGAAAACTCTCAAATTGACGCTCGCGGCCCTTGCTGCCGGATCGCTTCTCACAGGCACACCCGCGCTTGCGGATGACGAATATGAGATCGAGTTTGAAACCACCATTGTGAAGGATCGGGACGAGGTCCCGCTTGATCCGTCCAAAGCCTACATCCTGATGCAATCGCCGGCCGCCGTGCCAGCGACTTTCTTCAAAGTGCCAACCGATGCCGAACGCGAAACCGTTTCGATGGCGCGGGCAGTGGCACTTACAAAGGCGCAGGAGAAATGGGTTCGCAAGCAAAGGGGCTGGGAACAGCGCCGCGACCGCGCAAAGAACCGGCGCGAGCGCTTTACTGAAGAAAGGCCAATCGAACCAACGGAAGAAAACTTCAATTGGCCACCTGCCGAACAGGAGATGATGTTCTCAATTGGGCCGCTGAACCGGTTCGATAAAGGTAAGGGGCTGTCGCTTTACCTGCAGGAAGTGCCGCCAGGCGAATATGTCTATTACGGCACAATAAACCTCGGCCTTGGGGCATGCGCCTGTATGGGCACAGTGAAGTTCGATGCCGACGCAGGAACGATCACTGCCCTGCGCTATGACGGAGTCTGGCTCGGCGAGAAAGGCGAGCCAATCGGTCGCGGCAAGATGCCCGAAGGCGTCGATACCGTCGACGCTATGGTGCGGGTGGCGATGATCATCGAGCCGGTTGATGAAGCCGCATATGATCCGCGCTTGCCGCAGGACTGGATCCGCGATGCCGAATTGACGCCCGTGTCGTTCGTCCCGAACTGGTTCGGGGCGGAGGTCAACCGCCTCGCGCCGATCCCGGGCGTGCTTGCCTACAACCGCGACGAGGTAATCGACGTGCTGGCGCAATTGGCGCTCGAGGAAGCTGAGAGAGAGCGCGCAGCTGCAGAAGCTGAAGCCGAAGCGCTGCGTGTCGCATCAGAGGTGGCTTCGGACGGCGAAGACGCAATTGCTATGGACGTAGCGGAGCCAGGCGCTGGTGAGGATAGCGGTCAGGACTGACCGGCGATCCCATCCACCCAAACAAAAGGGCCGCCGGAGTTTCCTCCAGCGGCCCTTTTCGTTAACGAGTTTCGCTGTTTAGGCGACTTTCTCGCCGGTCAGTGGCATCGCGCCGAATGCGCCAGCGTTAACGTTGCCTGCGAGCGTATCGCCTTCAACGGTCGCTTCGCATTCAAGCTTCATCGGCATGGGAACGGTCATGTTCATTTCCCAGGTCAGCGTGTTGCCATCGACTTTGCCGTTTTCAACATCCATCGAACCCATGCCGCCAGCCATGTTGCCGCTGAAGGTGCCGTCGCCATTGTCGACTACGGTGAACGTGCCTTGTTGGTCGCCCATCGGGCTCTTCACGGTGGTGTTGTAGCTTCCTGCAACTGACATTCTTTTTCTCCGTTGGTACTCAGCGGGGCGGGGTGCCCCGGAAATTGCGGTGCGCGTGGTTTACACTTGTGTCAGTAAGACTCAACTGGAATCCGCGCCCGAAAGCGGCAGGGGGCAAGACCTGAAGGTCTTGCCCTTACCGCGCCGTAGCGTCAGTCCTCCGAAGGAAGTTCGCGGACTTCCAGCGGCATGCCGAGCTCTTCGAGTTGTGATTGCACGACGGTTGCATCGCCAACGACGACCCACACGAAATTGTCGACATCCAGCGCTTGCCGCGCAGCAGCATCCAGGCTTTCGGCAGTCTGCGCCTGATACTTGGCGACGAGCGTTTCGTAATAGTCATCCGGACGGTACGAACAGAGCGTTGCTTTGCATCGCTCGGAGCACGGCTGGCGAGGTTTCAAAGCGACCCGGCAGTTCGCCGACTTCCGCAGCCACGTTGCGCGCAAGCTCTTCTTGCGTAACGCCGTTGGTGGTCAGGAAGCTCTCAGTCTCGCGGATCATCTCGGCGACGGAATCGCCGGTGCGGTCAGCTTGGACCCCGCCAGAGATCGCATAGAGCACCGCGTTTTCCTGAGCCTGTGGCCCGCCGCGAACGCCATAGCTCCAGCCCTTTGTCTCGCGCAGGTTCATGTTGAGCCGTGCGAGGAAGTTGCCGCCAAGCGAGTTGTTGGCATTGGTGAAGTCGATGTAGTCGGGATCGCTTGCATTCAGCCCGGTCAGCTGTGCACCAACGATCACGCTTTGCGGTGAGTTCGGACGGTTGATCAGGATGATGCGGCCACCCGGCGTCGCCTGACCAGTGTTGGAGAAGGTCTTCGCTCCCTTGCTGGTCGCTGGGGCCGTCCAATCGCCGAACACTGCATTCAGAGCGGTAACGACTTCGTCCATCGGACGGTCGGAGATTACGAAGAGCTCGCCATTGTCTGGGCGGATCCATGTGTCCTTGAATATGAAGAGATCATCGCGGGTGATCGAGCTGACGCTCTCCACCGTGCTGCTGCCGCCATAAGGGCTGTCGGCACCAAAGATCTCCGGGGCAACTGCGCGGCGAGCGAGTGCCTGAGGCGTCTTCAGCTGCTGCTTGATCCCTGTAATCGTCTGAGTGCGCACGCGCTCCAGATCGTTTTCATTGAAAGCAGGGTTGCGGACAATCTCGCTCATCAGCTCAAGTGATGGAGTGAGGTTCGAAGAGAGCGCCGACAGAGTGAAAGTCGAACGGTCGAACCCGCCGCCAGTGGCAATGGTCAGGCCCAGTTTCTCGCGCTCTTCGGCGATATCCTGGCTTGTCATGTCTGCCGTGCCCTCGTCGAACAGCGCCATAGTCAGGTCTTCGAGCCCGCGCTTGGCTATCGGATCCGCTGCGCTGCCTGCGTTGAACGACATGGTGACGTAAGTGGCAGGGACGGCGTCACGCTGCGCGTAGGTGAGCTTCATGCCGTTCGCGAGCGTTGTGCGCTCTAGATCCGGGAAGTCGAGCTGAGCCAGCGTATCAATGGGCGGAGCAGGACGCTCTACCGAGACGGTGATCTCTTCTGCGCCGCGATCACGCTCAGATGCGTTGTCATCGCCTGATGCGACCGATGCCGCTTCCTCATACGAGCTGTCGCGTTCGCCCGGCTCAAGCACCAGAGTGAAGCTTGGGCGGGTCATCCAGCGCTGCATGGCTGCTTTCACATCAGCAGGTGTGAGTGTCGCAAGCGTCTCGAATTGCTTGCGGTAGAGGCCCGGATCGCCGGCGAGCACTTCGCCGCGTGCCAGAGTGACGGCTTTACCGCCGAACCCGCCAACTTGTTCCAGTCCGCGGATCGTGCCCGCCAGCTGGTTGGTGGCCGCGCGGCGCACTTCCTCTTCGTTCGGGCCTTGAGCGATGTAATCAGCGATCAGCTCATCAAGCCGCGCTTCGAGCGTTGCCAGCTCGACACCTGGCTTCAGGGTCGCGCTGACGCCCATAATGCCGACCCGCTGAAAATCGGCATTGAACGCGCCGACGCTGACGGCGAGCTGCTCGTCGCGCACCAGAACCTCGTCCAACCGGCTGGATGCCAGTCCGCCAAAGATGCTGGTCCCAATGTTGAGCGCGGTCAGCTCTTCGCTGGTGATGCCAGGAGCAGGCCAGTATTTGGTCACAGTCGTTGCTGCGACATTGTCTCTCATCACCGAGCGGATGTCTTCTGGCAGAACAGGGATTTCAGCCTCAGCCGGATTGTTGACCGGGCCGCGTGCGATGGGGCCGAAGTACTTCTCGACCAGCGGGCGCGCTTCAGCAGCAGAGACGTCGCCAGCGAGCACGACAGTCGCGTTGTTTGGGCCGTATTTGTCGCGGAACCAGTTGCGCACGTCCTCCATGGAGGCGCTGTCCAAGTCCGCCATCGAACCGATGACCGAGTGGCCATAGGGATGACCCTCGGGGAACATCTTGTCGAGGATCTCATAGAAGACGAGGCCGCCCGGCTGGTTGTCGCCCTGACGCTTCTCGTTCTGGACAACGCCGCGTTGGTTATCAAGCTTTTCCTGCGTCACCGCGCCGAGCAGATAGCCCATGCGGTCGCTTTCGAGCCACAGAGCGCGTTCAAGCGCGGGCCGCGGGACGGTTTGGAAGTAATTGGTACGGTCGAAATTGGTCGTACCGTTGTAATCGGTTGCGCCCATTTCCTGAAGATACTGGAAATAGTCGTTCGGGGCGTTTTCGCTGCCGTTGAACATCAGGTGTTCGAACAGATGGGCAAAACCCGTCTTGCCCTCTGGCTCATCCTTGGAGCCAACATTGTACCACACCGCGATGCCGACCACGGGAGCCTTGCGATCTTCGTGCACGACCACGGTCAGGCCATTTTCAAGCTGGAATTCTTCGTAGGGGATGGAAACCTGCGCAACCAGATCGGTGAGGTCGCCTAGCCGCTTCCGATGCTTCGACGTGATCGTCGGCAAGAGCAGGCGCAGCTGGCGCGCTAACCAGTGCAAGGCCCAGCGCTACGCCCAAGGCGATGCGGCTGGAGGCGGCAAAACATTTCTTCATAACAGTCCCTAACGGTCAAAATTGGCGTCGAAAACGTGGTTAACGCCTCGGTCGTTTCTGGCAAGTCCGCGCGGAGTGACGGGTATCAGTCAGTGCTCTTCACCCGATAGCGTCGCTGCGCATTTGCGAGCACGTCTTCACGCCAAAAATACACCGGCTTCAGCTTGTGATCGACGAACAGCTGCATTTGGTCTGTGTAGTGCGGACTCTGGGGGCGGGTGATGGCTGCACCGAAGGGCTGGATCGACCGAGAGTACACGCGCCCGCCGTCTGTTGGCCATTCGACCCATTGGATAAAGCTGTCGCCGTGGACGAGGCTTAAGCGGCCATCCTCGTCAACTTTCCAGGTGGTCGAGGCGCGCAACGTGTCCGAGCCGCCGTCGAGCGGCAGATCGACATCGCCTTGTCGCAAGCGGAGAAGATCAGACATGGGCGGATCGAGCCTGCCGAAATGCTTCATCAGGTGCTTGGCTGATTTGTCGAGCATTTCGGTGACGTCGGGCGCTTCAGTCTTGTTCTGATACTCAGCCGACATAAAGTCGCGGATCATCAACAGCGCGAGCGCATCGGCCGGGCCTTCATTATCAGCGGTAAAATCCCACTCCAGCAAAAGGTCGCGCGCACGCGCCAGATCGAACTGCCCGGTGTCTTTCATGCGGGGTGGTATCTCGATTTTCTCCAAGCCGTCCCACAGCTCTGCGATATAACCCTCGCGTTCATAGGCGGTGTCGTACTTGATCCGCTCTAGGTTCTCCCGGTCAAGCACATTGGCCTCGCTCAGCAGCTTCCAAGCGCGGCGTGATCGGTTGGTCTGTTTAAGTTCGACGCCGAGCACGGGCGAGAAATCGTCAGGTGACAGGTCGCTGCCGGGGCCAGCGGCTGTGTAAGGCTCGTTATTGGCGTTGTAGAGCCAACCAGAGGCGGGATTGATCAGCTTGGGCAGCTCTTCATAGCTGACCGTGCCGTCCCAGATCAGATCGCTACGATTGCCGGGCAGTACGCCGCGCCAATTCGCCTCGACATCCTCTGGCCGATCGGGGATCGCGGCGTTGTAGACATAGGCGATATTGCCCGCTTCGTCCGCGTAAATGAAATTGGTCGACGGGATTGCCATGCGCGCCATTTGCGCCTGCCATTCTTCAAGGTTGGTTGCCTTGTTGATGCGATAATAGGCATCGAGCTGGTCGAGCTTGTCCATCCCGCCATAACGGATCGCAAAAGCGCCGTTGTCGTTGATGATGACCGGCCCATGCATGCTGCGATGAATGGTGCGGCGGATTGGCAGTGTTATAGGGCCGAGCTTGACCGGCAGCGTCACCGTCTTGCTTTCGAGATCGCGCCATTCACCGTCCAACTCATAACGCGTACCGCTCTCATCGAGTACCAGCTCGTAAATATCGACCATGTCCGGGCGGTTGACCGTATTGGTCCAGCCGAGGTGGCGATTGTGCCCCAGGAAGGGGAAGGGCGATCCGGGGAAGTTGGCACCTGTAAAGTGCCAGCCTTCTTCGCTTTCAACGCTGAATTCGTACCACGCGACCCCGCCGCGCAATGGCTGGTGCGAGTTCGAAATGAGCTTGGTCGGTCCGCCTGTTTTCTCTGGCGCGACCGCAAACGCGTTGGAGCCGAGCAATCCGGCATCCTCGCCCCACGGCAGAGGATGCACGCCCGAATGCGCCATATCCTCTGTGCCGGGCTCTTTAGCGGACTCGGTCTCGTCGCGCGGGAAGCCAGGAATGTCCGGTCCAAACTCGCGCCGCAAAGGCTCGCCTTCGACCAAAGGCCCGATCACATTGGCGAGTCCAAAGAAGAACGGCTGGCGCAGGGCAAAGCCCGCCGCGACATCCTTGCCGCTCATTGGAAACAGGTTTGCGAGCTTCACTTCGCCCTGGTTTTGCGCGGCATAGTGATTGAGCCCGCTGGCATAAGCATCGAACAGAGCGCGCGTATCAGCGGGCAGGCTGTCATAATGCCGGTCTGCCGTGCCGCGCGCGTCGATAAGATGATAGGCAAAGTCGAACACCGCGCCGTCTTCCCCTGCGATCGCGCCATAGCGCCCGCGCGACATCGCCGCGACATCCTGAAGCGTGAAGAAATCGTCCTCTGCCTGCGCAGTGGCCACGCCAAAGGCGACATCGGCATCGGTTTCGCCATAGATATGAGGCACGCCATATTCGTCGCGGACGATCTCAGCTGAATATTGGCGTTGGTCAGAGCCGGCGGGCTGCGCGGTCGAATGCGCAAAAAACGGCTCCCAAGTGGCCAGCGCGATAAAGCCTGCAATCACCAACACCAACAGCGCCCAGCCGCCGCGTTTCAACCATTTCATCTCTGTGTCTCTCCCAAGACTTGCTTGACGCCAACATTGCCCGCGTCTTGATTGAGGTCAATGGCACAGACTGCGCGCCTTGTAATCATGCTGGGCGAACCCACCTAGTTGAGTAACACACCTGTCAGAATACAGAGAATGAGGGGTCTCTCATGAATCTCGAAAAGTTCACCGACCGCGCCAAGGGCTTTCTACAAAGCGCGCAAACGGTCTCGATCCGTATGAACCATCAACGGATTTCGCCGCTGCATTTGCTCAAGGCACTGCTTGAAGACGAAGAAGGCATGGCCGCTGGCCTGATCCAGCGTGCCGGCGGCGAAGCGGTCCTTGCGGTGAGCAAGGTTGACGAAGGCCTATCCAAGATACCGGTCGTCACCGGTGGCGGCGCGCAGCAGACACCGGGCCTCGATAATGATGCGGTGCGCGTGCTCGACAATGCAGAGCAGGCCGCCGAGAAGGCAGGCGACAGCTATGTGACGGTCGAAATGATCCTGGTCGCGCTCTCGCTCGCTTCGGGCGACGCAGGCGAAGCGTTGAAAGCCGCGAGCGTCACGCCGCAAAGCCTCAATTCTGCGATTGACCAGCTGCGCGGCGGCAAGAAAGCCGACAGCGCCAATGCTGAAAGCGCCTATGACGCGATGGAGAAATACGCCCGCGATCTGACGCAGGCTGCGCGTGACGGCAAACTCGATCCGGTTATCGAGCCGCGACGAGGAAATCCGTCGCACTATCCAGATCCTCGCCCGCCGGACCAAGAACAACCCTGCGCTAATCGGTGAACCCGGCACGGGTAAGACCGCGATTGCCGAAGGACTCGCTTTGCGCATCGCTAATGGCGACGTGCCCGATAGTCTCAAGGGCCGCACGCTGATGAGTCTCGACATGGGCGCGCTGATCGCCGGTGCGAAGTATCGCGGCGAGTTTGAAGAGCGGCTCAAGACTGTTCTTGACGAGGTGAAGAATGCCGATGGGCAGATCATCCTGTTCATTGACGAGATGCATACGCTGATCGGCGCGGGCGCGAGCGAAGGCAGCATGGATGCCTCGAACCTGCTTAAGCCTGCCCTGTCGCGCGGTGAACTGCACTGCATCGGCGCAACCACGCTCGACGAATATCAAAAGTATGTCGAGAAGGACCCGGCGCTGCAGCGGCGCTTCCAGATGGTCTATATCGATGAGCCGAGCGTCGAAGACACGATCTCGATCCTGCGCGGCCTCAAAGAGAAGTATGAGCTGCACCACGGCGTGCGGATCACAGATGGCGCGCTGGTTGCCTCGGCGCAGCTTTCCAACCGCTATATTCAAAACCGTTTCCTGCCGGATAAAGCCATCGATCTGATGGATGAGGCAGCCTCGCGCATCCGCATGGAAGTGGAGTCCAAGCCTGAGGAGATCGACGAGCTTGATCGCCGGATCATTCAGCTAAAGATCGAGGAAAGCGCGCTCGCTAAAGAGGATGACGCCAATTCGCAGGATCGGCTGGTCACTCTGCGCGAAGAACTTGCAAACCTTGAACAGGAAAGCGCCGAGCTAACCACCCGCTGGCAGAACGAGCGCGACAAGATCGAAGCCGAGGGCAAGATCAAGGAAAAGCTCGACGCCGCCCGGCTGGAGCTGGAACAGGCGCAGCGGATCGGCGATCTAGCCAAGGCCGGGGAGATTTCCTACGGCAAAATTCCCGAGCTGGAAAAGCAGCTGGAGGCGGCAGAGGCTTTGTCCGACGATGCATTGCTGCGCGAGGAAGTCACCGAAGAAGACATTGCGAGCGTTGTTGCACGCTGGACCGGCATCCCGATGGAACGGATGATGGAAGGCGAGCGCGACAAGCTGCTGAATATGGAAGAGCTGCTTGGCAAGCGCGTGATCGGTCAGCGTGAGGCGATAGAAGCCGTGTCGAAGGCCGTGCGCCGCGCGCGTGCCGGTTTGCAAGATCCCGGGCGACCGCTGGGCAGCTTCCTGTTCCTAGGCCCGACCGGTGTCGGCAAGACCGAGCTGACCAAGGCGCTCGCTGAATTCCTGTTCGATGATGATCAAGCACTTGTTCGCATCGACATGAGCGAGTTCATGGAGAAGCACTCGGTTGCCCGTCTGATCGGCGCGCCTCCAGGCTATGTCGGCTATGATGAGGGCGGGGTGCTGACCGAAGCGGTACGGCGCCGACCTTATCAGGTGGTGCTGTTCGACGAGGTCGAGAAGGCACACACCGACGTTTTCAATGTGCTGTTGCAGGTGCTCGACGATGGCCGCCTGACCGATGGGCAGGGCAGGGTGGTCGACTTTTCGAACACGCTGATCATCCTTACTTCAAACCTCGGCAGCCAGTTCCTGTCGAACCTGCCTGATGACGGTAAGGTGGCCGATGTCGAGAACGATGTGATGGATGTGGTGCGCGGGCATTTCCGACCCGAATTCCTCAATCGCCTCGATGAGATCATCATGTTCCACCGCCTCGCGATGGAGCATATGGCGCCGATCGTGGCGATCCAGGTCAAGCGGGTTCAGAAGCTGCTTAACGACCGCAAGATCACGCTCGACCTTACTGAAGCGGCTTTGCGCTGGCTCGGGCGGGTTGGCTATGATCCGGTCTATGGTGCAAGGCCGCTGAAACGCGCGGTGCAAAGGTACTTGCAAGACCCGCTGGCGGAAAAGCTGCTTGAGGGCGATGTGCCCGATGGCTCGACTGTGAAAGTCGACGAAGGCGACGGAGAGCTACAGATCGAGGTAGCCTAGTTGACTATGGGTTGATCGGGCTTTGCCCAGTAGCCGCTCCTGAAATCTGAAACGGCCAACAAAAAAGGGCCCCGGTTCCCCGGGGCCCTTTCTTTGTGCGTGATCGCTTCGGATCAGTCGAGTTCTACGCGGAAACCAGCGTACAAGGTACGACCGAAGTTGTCGAAGATGCCCGAGCCTGCGCCCGCACCCGAGAGACCGAGTGGTGGCAGTTCATCAAGCAGGTTATCGACACCAGCGAAGAAGTTGTACTTCTCGTCGATTTCCCAGTTCAGACGGATGTCCTGATAGAACACGTCACCGTAGTAACGCTGACCGAAGGCCAGAGGGTTGTTCGCTGGGTTACCGTTGAAGGCAAACTCGTCTTCGAATTCCTGGATCAGCTGACGGCCAACGTAGCGAACGTCGTAACCGACGGTAAAGTCACCAACTTCATAATCGACCGAAAAGTTCGCCGCGAAGGTTGGGTCACCAAGTTCGCTCTGGATGCGATCTGGAACATCAGGGTTCGCAATGTCGAGGAACGTTACGTTACGCAGGACATAGTTCGCCAGCAAACGCATAGACAGCGAACTGTCGTTCTCGAACGAGGTGCGATAGCGAACATCAAAGTCGAGACCTTCAGTTTCGAGGGCCGCAAAGTTGAACGAACCACCGATGAGCACTGGGTCATCGAAGAAGTTGTCACCATCACGTGGGTTGATCGATGGGCAGAACGCATTGTTCGGGAAGTTGCCCGGATCAGCGTCAAAGCAGTTATCGAGAACTGCTTGTGCGCCCACACCAGCAATCACGTTCGTGATGTTGATGTTGTAGTAGTCAACAGTGACAGCGAAACCTGGCAGGAACTCAGGCTCCCAAACCACACCGATTGTGTAGCTTTCTGATTCCTCTTCTTGAAGCAGCGGGTTGCCGCCGGTGAGGAATGGTAGTGACTGAGCACGTGCCGGAACGTTCACAAAGTTCGCGCTTGGCGGGATGCCAATAGCGGTACAGTTTGCAACACGGTTCGGACCGCCATTGTTGATGTTCTGGATATCACAAGGGTCAGCAACGAACGCAAAGTTCTGCGACTGTGGCGAGAACAGATCCGATGGGTTCGGAACACGGATCGACTTCGAGAAGTTACCGCGGAAACGCAGACCTTCTACAGGCGACCAGATTGCGCCAGCGTTCCACGTGAACACTTTGTCAGCAGCCGTGTTGTAATCCGAATAACGCGCCGCACCATCGACAGTCAGCTCGTTAAAGAAAGGCATGTCTGCAAGGATCGGGATGCGAAGCTCGCCGAACACACTCTTCTCAGTGAACTTAGGTGGATCGAACGTCGGAATGATATTCAGGAACGTAGCACCCGACTGGGTCAGATCATCGAAATCAGAGAACGACGTCTCTTCACGATATTCTGCACCAAGCGAGAAAGCGACCGGACCGCCTGGGAGTTCGAAGAGCTGCGATGAATCGCCGCTCATGAATGCGGTTACGACGAACTGTTCTGCGTTTTCATCGCGAGTGGAATCGAACGCAACGTAGTCGATAGCAGCCTGGCTTGGGCTTCCCGAACCGAAAATGTTGATCGGCACACATGCAGGATCATCGTTCGATGGATCAGCATCGTTGTTGATGGCACAGACAATGTTGCCTGTTCCGTCAAACACCGCAGCAACTGCGTTGCTGAAGTTTTGCTCGATGATCTGATTGCGCGAAGTCAGGAACGTGTCGAGACGACCGTAAACAGCCGAAATCTCGTATTTCCAGTCATCGTTGAAGTCGCCGCGGACACCGCCAACAAGGCGGAACATCTCACGTTCGTTGATTTCCGAACGACCGCCGAGGTCGACGTTGAAACGCGAGTAGAAGAAGCCAGTGCCGCCGGTGAAGGCGGGCTGAAGCGTGTTCTGGATGAAATCTGCATCAGCAGGGTTCAGGAACGCGTTATCGAAGGTTACTACTTCATCGAAGAAGCGGAAAGTTGGCTGACCTTCCTGCAGGGCTTCAAGGCGGTTGTACTTACCTTCGAAGAAGACTTCAAACGCTGGCGAGAACTCATAGCGGGCAAGAACGTTGGCCGTGTAACGATCAAGGCCAGGCGCAAGCTGACCCGTGTTGGTCAAGGTTGAACCGATGCCGCCCAGCGTGTTGTTGCTACCTGCACGGCGGAAGTCGAGCTCTGGCTGGTTGCGTACCAGACGACCATTCGTATCAAACACGTAGAGCGCTTCTTCACGAGCGCCAGCCGGATTGAATACGTCACCGTTGCGGTCAGTTGCACAGGTCGCAGCTTCGAGAGCTGGCGTGCTGTCATTACAGGATAGACCAAGAATGTTGGTGCCATCCGAAATGTTGCCGTTGCGTACACCGGAACGGAAGAAGGTAAAGGTGTTTGCACCGTTACCAGCTGATGTACGGTTGAACTGACGGCGACCGTTGAACGCGCCGGTTTGAGCGTCGCGCTGACTGTTGAACAGCGCTTCTGCGCGGGCATACTCGCCAGAGAAAGCAATGTTACCGCGGCCATCTGCAAAGTTTGTGCCTGCAGTTACAGCAAGATATTGCTGCGGACGATCACCACGGCTGGTGATTGAGCTTTGGCCAGTGACACGAACGCCTTCGAAATCTTCACGCAAGATAAAGTTAACGACACCAGCAACAGCTTCTGAGCCGTAAATTGCTGAGTTACCGCCCGTGACCACGTCAACCCGCTCAAGCAATTCAGCGGGAATGGTGTTTACGTCGATGCGGAAGTCACCTGGCAGCGCGCCAACTTGACGACGGCCATTAATGAGGACCAGCGTACGGTTCGTTCCGAGACCGCGAAGGTCAAGCAGGTTAAGGCCTGACGTACCGATGAAACGGTTCGAGTTTGCTTGCGAGAACGTCGAACGCAGCGAAGGCAAATCGTTGAGCGCGTCGCCGAGGCTGACGTCAGCGCTATCGATCAGGTCTTCAGCGCCAACTGATGTGACCGGAACGGTCGAGTCGAGGTTTGGACGGGCAATACGCGAACCAGAAACGATAATTGTTCCTGTCGGCTCTTCGACATCTGCCGATTCGTCGGTGTCGGTATCAGTGTCGGCGTCCTGCGCGATGGCAGGTGACGCGACAAGCGCCAAACTGATCGCGAATGCGCCGGCACTCGACCGGAGTGTATTCGAAATTTTCATTTGATCTCATACCCCTATGATTGATCAATGCCACTGGCTGCACAGCGGCTATGTGAGAGAAAAACATGCTGCGACAATGCATTTTCAACCAATCGCAACGCGAATTCCAGATTTGACCACGGTGGTGGAACGCCGTCAGTAAACGGAATTCCAGCAACTTGCTCATTGCTCCACGTAAAGCGGTTTCAACTGAGAGCAAAATCTCTTCGCCCCCGTTCAGCCAATTGAAAGCTGCCTGTAGCAGTTTTGCAACATTGCGGGGTTCTGCGTGGATGTGGCTCAGGCAACAAAAAAAGCCGCGGTCCGAAGACTGCGGCTTTCTTTGTTTAGGCTTTCGCCGGTGATTAGAACTTGAAGTTCACACCTGCGAAGAACTGACGAGCGGTGTCGTAGATCGTCGGGAACGTGTTACCGTTTCCGAGTGGTGGACCCGACGAGTTCGATACCGGTGGCTGCTCATTGAGGAAGTTCAGCACACCGCCGCGCAGCGAGATCACGTCGTTCACGTCGTAGAAGAACGAGAAGTCGAGATAGTTCACTGCTGGGAATGAATCGTCGATGACTGGGTTGTCAGCAACCGGCTCATTCTCAGTGCCGCTGAAGTGACGCCATGCCAGGTTCAAGTCGATACCGGCCAGCGTTTGCAGGCCAAGAACGACGCGGTGACGATATTCAGGCGTCACAGGCGATGGGCAACCATTTTCGAGGAACCCTGCGCATTCGATTGGATCACCGCCAGGGAATGGGATGAAATCAAATCCGTCAAGGATGGTTCCGACATAGTCGAGGCTGACGCCGCCAATGCCATCAATATCGGTCGAGTAAGACGCCTGGATGTCAAAACCAGAAGTCGTCAGCTCGGCGATGTTGATGTTGGTGGCCAGGAAGCCAACGCCCGGAAGACCAGCAGCAAGTGTGCCCGAAGGCGCACGAGTGATCAGGTCACAGAACGCTGGGTCACCAGTCGCAAGACAGTTGTCGAGCGTAACCTGAGCAGCAATACCGCCCGAAATTGCGTCTTCAACAGTAACGTCGAAATAGTCGACCGACAGGATCAGGCCTGGAACAAAGCGTGGTTCAAACACAGCACCGATGGTGATCGTGTCGGAGCTTTCAGGCGTGAGGTCCGGGTTACCACCAGTAATCGACTGGGTTTGGCCCGAGATCACGTCCAGAATGTTGCCAAACTGAGCAGCGGTAACGCCGGTGCGTGCGCACTGTTCGAGAGTTGCGATCGGAGCGTCCGAAGCACACGGATCAAACAGAGCGATGCCGTTGGCGTTAGTGCCAGCCGAGTTCAGGTTCGGAAGACCAGTGTCCTGACCAGTGAACAGTTCGATCACGTTTGGTGCACGCACCGAACGCTGGAACTGAGCACGGAATTTGATGTCAGAAACCGGAACCCAGACACCCTCAATACCGAACGTGTCGGTGCTGACCGAGCTGGTCGTGCCGTTGCCGCTGTTGGTGTAGTCCGAATAACGGTAAGAACCTTCAAGCGTCAGCTCTTCGAAGAAAGGACGGTCGGTTACCAGCGGGATCTGGACTTCGGTGAAGATCTCATAGACCTGTACCGAGCCGGAGACTGGCAGGTCAGCGCCGCCAACACCGGTGAAACCACCGCCAGGGACCTGGCTGATTTCGTCTGGTGTCGATTCCAGAGTGTCTTCACGATACTCAACACCGACGAGGAAGCCGATGCCGTCATCGCTGAACGGTGAGCTGAACCCGTATTCGCCCAAGTCAGCCTGAACGAAACCGCCTGCAACCAGCTGGCTGGTTTCACCAAGAACAATACCGACGCCTTGGATGAAGTCAGTCTGAGCTTGAGTGATTGCAGTCGTGCCGTCTGGGTTACGTTGGAACGGGTTGTAAGGAACACAGCCGCCTGTTGGGTCGCGACAAACGACGTTACCGGTGCCGTCATCAACAGCGAAAAACGCTTGCTGAAGGTTGGCGACGATGAAGTCGTTGGTCGAAACCGACACGTCGTTAGTTTCGGCGTACTGACCGAAGACTTCGAACGACCATACGTCGTCGATATCACCGCGAAGGCCAGCGACCATGCGGAATGTCGAGTTTTCAAGGCGCGAGTTACGTGGGCCGCCTTCGACGTTACGGTGCGAAGCGGTGATTCCGCTCACATCGTTACCGGCAGCGATATCAGCTGCAGTACAGCCGAAGATGTCGGTCAACTGCTGGCCCGGAGTGTTCTGGATGAACGGGTTGTCACAGTTGATCGAGTATGCGCCGATACCGAATGAAGCGGTCTGAGCGATCTGTGCGTCCGATACGTTGTCGACGTAAGACAGGTCAGCAAAGAACTCGAGATTGTCAGTGATCTCGTACTGACCCTTGGCGTAGATCGTAAAGCGCTCCGAAGGACGCTGGAAGAAGTTGAACTCGCCAAAGTTGAAGCGCTGATCTGGCGTACCAGCGAAGTCAACGATCGTGCCGTCGGCTTCCTGGAAGGTAAAGCCGCCAGGGCCGCCGAACAGACGGAAGTTTGCCGAACCAAAGCAGCCGACACCGCCGAAGCTGATGTCTGGGTTCGAGCTTGAGTCGAGCGTACAAGCCGAGAAGTCACGATCTGCTTGAACGACAGATTCACGACGCTCGTAGTTCGCATAGATGGTTACGTTGCCGCGGCCATCAGCAGTGTTGGTGCCGAGGATACCCGTGATCGAATATTCTGCGCCGTCAGTTACTGGGCCAGGGGTCGAACCGCCGAATGAGTCAAGAACGTTCGCGAAGAACTCTGAACCATTGCCGGTTTGCTGGAAGCCGCCCTGGACGTCGATTTCGAGACCTTCGAAATCACGCTTGAGGATAAAGTTGGCAACACCGCCAACAGCGTCCGAACCGTAAACAGCCGAGCTACCACCGGTCAGCACGTCAACGCGCTCGATCAGCTGGGTAGGGATGACGTCGAGGTTGGCAGACGAAATTGCCGAAGAGCCGTATGGCAGACGGCGACCGTCGATCAGAACGAGAGTCCGCTGTGAGCCGAGACCACGAAGGTTCAGCGTAGCGGTACCTGATGCACCGTTCGAAACTTCACCGGCCTGACCAGCGAATACTTGCGGGAGCTGGTTTACGAAGTCCTCGATACGGACTGTACCTTGACCCTGAATTTGTTCTGCGGTGACAGAAACAACCGGGTTTGCACCTTCGAGGTTCGGGTTAACGTTAAGACGCGAACCGGTAACGAGGATCGGTGCGCCTTCATCGACCGCTGCATCATCGTCAGTCGTGACATCGGCATCCTGAGCAAAGGCCGGAGCCGATACCAGAGCCAAGCCTACTGCGAATGAGCCTGCGCTCGTTCGGAGTTGATTGGAAAACTTCATATGGTTTCATACCCTTATGATTATGGCTGCCAAAATTGGCGCACCATGTTGCAAGAATTGGACTGCGTTGTTCCAGCTTTCGTCGGAACGGTGCAATCCGCATCCAGTTCATCGGTTAGGGCGTGCTGCAAAGCCCAGGATATATCCTGTGAGGCGCCGCAATTAGCCCATCCGTGCATGCGGCCTAGGACTCTTGGGGGTCACAATGGAAGCCGGACTGCAACAGAACGTAAAATTGACACAGCGGTGTAGCAGCTATGCAACACAGGTAACTGGGGCCCATTAACCATAACTCGCGGGCTGAAATCAGCCATTTTGGCGATCCTGGTCGAGAGAACCTTAACGGGCTATCTAGCGCGCGGCATTGGACTGTGACATTCTGACCGTGAAAGGAATGCTCATGCAATTGCTCACCAAATTCGTCCACGCCAGTATTCTCACGTTTGCGTTCGGCGCTGGGGCGGGTGTCGCTGCGCAATCCGAAGAGGGCGAGGCCGAGCCTGTGGCTACCCCGCAAATCGTGAGCGAGTTGTTTGAGTGCCGCTCGATCACTGACTCGACCGAGCGCCTCGCCTGCTTCGACCGCGAGGTAGCGCGCGTCTACGAAGCGCAAAACTCGCGAGAATTGGTTATCGCTGATCGCGAGCAGGTTCAGGAGACCAAGCGCGGCCTGTTTGGGCTGAAGCTACCCAAGATCGGCCTGTTCCGCGGCGGCGATGATGACGCGGATGCCGTCAACGAGATCACAGCCACATTGGCGAGCGCTAAGAAGCTGGACAGTGGCCGTTACGTCTTCGAGCTGGAAGATGGCGTCCGCTGGCTCGAAACCGAAAGCGTCTCGGGATTCCGCAGGTTCAATGCGGGCGACACGATCGTCATCAAGAGGGCAGCGCTTGGCAGCTTCAAGGCGAAGGTGAACGGCAAGCGAGCCGTGCGCGTTCGGCGGCTAAACTGACCCGCCGCCGGATGCCGTAGCGTTAGGCTGAGTGAAGCGCGGAAGCACGCCGGAACTCGGTTGACGTCCACGTAAGGTCGCCTTACGTCGAGTGGCAAATAGCAACGTTTACGTAATCGAGAGGACCTCCCCTATGCCTACAGCCTATATCGTTGACGCCGTCCGCACCGCCGGTGGCCGCAGGGGAGGGCGCCTTGCCGGCGTTCACCCGGTCGATTTGCTCGCAAAATCGCTCGACGCCGTGGTAGAGCGCAGCGGCATTGATCCCAATGCTGTCGACGATGTGGTCACCGGTTGCGTCAGCCAGGCTGGCGAGCAGGCGATGCAGGTCGGGCGCATGGGCGTGCTTGCCTCGAAGCACCTCCCGCAATCGACCCCTGCGGTTACGATTGACCGCCAGTGCGGCAGCTCGCAGCAGGCGATCCAGTTCGCCGCGCAAGCCGTGATGAGTGGTACGCAGGACGTCGTCATCGCCAGCGGTGTCGAAAGCATGACGCGCGTGCCAATGGGCTCGACCGCGACCTTCCACATGAAGGAAGGCTTGGGCCATTACAAATCGCCCGGCCTTGAAGAGAAATACCCCAAGGTGCAGTTCAGCCAGTTCATGGGCGCGGAGATGATCGCGAACAAGCACGGCTTCACCAAGGAACAGCTCGACAGTTTCGCGCTCGAAAGTCACATGCGCGCAATCAAGGCGACCGAAGCCGGCGCATTCGAAAACGAGATCGTGCCGGTTGAGATAGAAACGCCCGAAGGCACCGAAATGCACACGTTGGACGAGGGCATCCGCTTCGACGCGACACTCGAAGGCATCGCCGGGGTCAAGCTGATCGCGCCCGATGGCAAAGTCACCGCCGCCTCTGCCAGCCAGATCTGCGATGGATCGTCAGCGGTAATGGTCGTTAGCGAGGAAGCACTGAAGGCGCATGGCCTCACCCCGCTCGCGCGCATTCACAACCTCACCGTGACGGCGGGCGATCCGGTCATCATGCTCGAAGAGCCGCTGTTCGCGACCGACAAGGCGCTGGAGCGCGCCGGCATGAAAATCGACGACATCGACCTTTACGAAGTGAACGAGGCGTTCGCGCCAGTTCCGCTCGCATGGCTCAAGCACACCGGCGCGGACCCGGACAGGCTCAACGTCCACGGCGGCGCCATCGCGCTCGGCCACCCGCTCGGCGCATCCGGCACCAAGCTGATGGCGACGCTCGTTCACGCGCTCAAGCGTCATGACAAGAAATACGGCCTGCAAACGATGTGCGAAGGCGGCGGCGTCGCCAATGTCACCATCGTTGAAGCGCTCTAAGTTACCCAATATCGAGAGGATTTTTGAACATGGAAGTATCAGCCAATACCCCAGCCGTCGTCACCGGTGGCGCATCCGGCCTCGGCGAAGCGACCGCCCGCGCGCTCGCAGCCAAAGGCGCAAAAGTAGCCATCTTCGACATGAACGAAGAAAAGGGCGAAGCCGTCGCTGCCGACATTGGCGGCGTGTTCTGCAAGGTCAACGTGACCAGCGATGAAGACGTCGATGCAGGCTTTGCCAAGGCGCGCGAAGCGCACGGCCAGGAGCGCATCCTTGTGAACTGCGCAGGCATCGGCAACGCGATCAAGACCGCCAGCCGCGACAAACAGACCGGCGAGATCAAGCACTTCCCGATTTCAGCCTTCGACTTCGTGATCCAGGTAAACCTGATCGGCACATTCCGCTGCATCGCCAAATCGGCTGCTGGCATGATGAGCCTCGACCCGCTCACGGACGAGGGCGACCGCGGCGCAATCGTCAACACGGCTTCGGTTGCGGCTGAAGACGGCCAGATGGGCCAGGCGGCATACTCCGCATCAAAGGGCGGCGTTGTCGGAATGACCCTGCCAATCGCGCGCGACCTGATGCGTGAAGGCATCCGCGTTAACACGATCCTGCCGGGCATCTTCAACACCCCGCTCATGAACGCTGCCCCGCCGCAGGTGAAGGAAGCGCTAGCAGCCAGCGTCCCGTTCCCCAAGCGTTTGGGCAATCCGGAAGAGTATGCGAACCTTGCGATGTGCATGATCGAGACCGGCTACTTCAACGGCGAAGACGTGCGGCTCGACGGCGCGATCCGCATGGCGCCGAGGTAAGAGCCGAACACCTCTATTTGCGAAACGCCGCTCGCGCCAACCAGCGCGGGCGGCGATTTTGTACAATTAATCCAATTGCATTCGGTTATAGAACTCCGCACCATGCAAGGGGGAGTCGACAATTCCGGCGCTGAAAAAGCCATAAGACCGGAAGTTTCGGGCCGCTTGCACGCCTCCCTTTCTCACACGGAAGAAGGGGAATACATGTGAAGAAGTCACTTTTGCTCTCGACTGTCCTGTCGGCTAGGGCTGGCCGCGCCGGCTGAGGTGCGCGCGGAAGACTGCCTGAGCGTTGACCGCCTCACCTTTAGATAGATGAAATTCGGACGCGACCTCGACACTACCCAAAGCAGCAGAGTGCTCGATTGGAAGGGCTAGGACATCCCGGCTTGAGACGATCATAGTTATAGCGAAGATATGCCTCGGGCGCTCGCAGACTGTCCGAATTTGGCGACAATCAAGAATCTTGCGTAATTCTTGGATGAAGAAGCATCCAAAAATTTGCCTCTAACTGTCTAGATTTTGGCGTTTTGATCGAAAACGTCTAGCGTCGGCCCTGGGTAACAATGGGGGGCGATTCAAAAAGACTGGGCATGCATTGGGCGCGCAGGCGAATAACGCCGCCGCAAACAGCCTCCCTTTCACGCGATTTGCGAAAGGGAAATGTATGAAAAAGACACTTCTACTCTCGACGATTCTGTCGGCTGGCATTGCTAGCGCTATGTTTACAGCACCGCACGAAGCGAAGGCTGAAGACTGCCTGCTGGACCGCGACGATGACGGCGTAGTGGATGCTGCCACCGACAACGACGGCGCGGCAAACTCAGGTGACGATGACAATTCGCTCGCCTGCGGTGTTGGCGCGAATGCTTCCGGATCATTTTCTACGGCGATCGGTTCTACCGCCATCGCTGGTGCAAATGATGCCGTTGCTGTCGGTTACGGTGCGGATGCACTGCAAATTGAATCAGTTGCTATTGGCGATACTTCAACCGCAAATGGCGAATATGCCATAGCCATTGGGTCCCAGTCTGATGCGACCAGGGATCGTGCGATTGCAATCGGCGGCGATGGAGGGGATGCCGATGGCCTGGGCGCGCAAGCGATGGGCGTCGGTACCGTCGCCGTCGGGGCAGATGCCGTTGCGAGCAACAATTTCGGAGTGGCGGTTGGCGAACGGGCAAATGCAGCGTTAAATTCCGGTGTTGCAGTTGGCTTTTTGGCCAACGCAATGTCTTTTGCGGGCGTGGCCATAGGGGGTGAATCGGTCGCTGACGGGACGGGAGCGATTGCGATCGGTGAAAGCCCGGAAGCAACGGCAGACAACACTATCGCGATTGGCCGGTTGAGTGACGCAACATTTGCTGGTGCCATTGCGATCGGAAGCGATACCGCCGCAACCGGTGACAACGCATTGGCTATCGGAAATGGTGCACAGGCCACCGAAACGAGAAGCACTGCCATTGGCGGAGGTGCTTCGGCAACAGGCGATGAAACAACCGTTGTCGGCCATAACGCGAGCGCGGCTGGTAGCAACGCGACAGCGGTTGGCGAAGGTGCATTAGCGACAGGACAAAGCTCGTCGGCGTTTGGAGCGAATGCGGTGGCAAACGGTGATGGAACAGGTCTGGGGCGGACATCCAATGCAGGTATCAATTCTGTAGCGATAGGTGCCTTTACTAGTGCCGCTGGAGAACAATCCGTAGCTGTTGGCGCACGCTCAAACGCCACAATGGCAGGCGCAATCGCCATTGGCGGTGATGGAACGGATGTAGGCACCGATGGCGCGCAAGCGACCGACGCTGAAGCTATTGCGATTGGTCAAGATGCTTTGGCGAGTGCGCGTCGTTCGATTGCATTTGGTCCTGCGGCCAATGCAACTGGGGTCGGCAGCACGGTACCGTGGGCAGGGGTGCTTCTGCAACAGCTCAAGGCAGCCTCGGAGTTGGCTTTGATGCTGCTGCAACTGGGGCCCAAAGCACGGCTTTGGGCATTTTGGCTGATGCGGCGGGAAGCGGTAGCACGGCTTTGGGTGTTGGTGCAGTGGCACAGGCGCTCAACAGCACGGCTGTAGGCGGCGGTGCTAGCGCAATAGCTGAGGGCAGCTTAGCTTTGGGTATTAGCGCAAATGCATCTGGAGAAGAATCCTTGGCTTTGGGCAAATCATCAGACGCTACGATGATCGGATCGATCGCGATTGGTAGCGATGGAACGGATCCGAGCTCTATTGGCACCCAGGCGACGGGCGCGGACGCCATCGCAATTGGGACAAATACCCTAGCAACAGCTGACGGCAGCGCAGCTTTGGGCAACCGTGCTGATGCAACAGCGCGTAACAGCACGGCTTTGGGCAATGGTGCCACTGCAGCAGCTGAGGGGAGCGCGGCTTTGGGCTCGGATTCCTCTGCCACAGGACAGTTCAGCATAGCTATCGGCATTTTTGCTCAAGGTTCAGAGGAGCGCAGTACCGCTCTCGGCGCTGGTTCCAATGCATCAGGGATCCGCAGCACGGCTTTGGGTGCTAGCACTTTGGCTAGCGGAGAACGTTCCCTGGCTCTTGGTGAGTTCTCAAGCGCAACAATGACCGGCGCGATCGCCATTGGTGGTGACGGAGCGGACGGCGACATACTGGGCGCGCAGGCGACGGCTGATTTCGCGACGGCCTTGGGTGCGGATGCACTGGCGCTGGGACAGGACTCCACCGCTATCGAACGACGACGCGAGCCTCCGGTCTGCGCGGTGCTGCCTTTGGCCGGAGTTCGCGCGCGCTCGGGACCAGCTCTGCGGCCTTTGGCGACACTGCCTTTGCTGTTGGCGGACGCGCCACGGCTGTCGGTCAGCGCGCGCTGGCCAATGGAGGGCGGTCAACGGCGGTAGGATACGATACAGAGGCGGGGTCTAACGGCACCGCCGTTGGTGACACCGCTGTTGCAACCGGCAATGGAGCCACGGCTGTTGGCTTTCGCGCGACCGTGACCCACGCAAACTCTACTGCTGTGGGCGCGAACGCGACCACAACCGCTGACGAACAAGTCACTCTTGGCGGGGCGGGCTCATCAGTGCGGATCGGCGACATTGATGCCTCAACCGCTGCGCAGGTTGGCCCGGTTGATGCTGTGACGGTTGACGCCAATGGCACGCTGGGACGGCAGACAGTCGCAACCGCGGCCTCGGTCTACAATGTTCGTGTGGCTCTGAACGCCTTCTCGCAGGTCTCGACCGCGCAATTCGATGCGCTCAGCGGGCGGGTCGATAATCTGGCGTTCCGCTTGGAAGACCTCGATGACGACATGCGTTCAGGCGTTGCCGCCGCAATGGCTCAGGCAGAGGCTCCGTTTCCGCCCGAGCCGGGCCAGACTGGCTACGCAGTGCGCGGAGCGACGTTCCGCGGGCAGCAGGCCTTCAGCCTTGGCCTGTCGCATCGTTTGAATGTGAATATTCCGATTACGATCAACGCCAGTGTCAGCCATGCTGGCGACAAGAACACCGGTGCAAGCGTAGGCGTTGCCGGAATATTCTAAGACCTGACCGCTTGGCGGGGCGAATGTTCCCTTGTGAGGGGAGTGTTCGCCTCACCGTGTCTCTTTGACATGGCTGGCGCGTTGAGCGCCGATCTTTCCTACCTGCATGCTCGCGCTCTATGGATCCGGGCATGCACAGCTTCCAAAATTTCATTAGTTCGTTGGGACAAATCGAGCGATTTCGCCCGGCGCAGCTTTTAGCCTCAAGACCATGTAACATGCGGTCCATGTGTTGCTTGACAGCGTTGAACCGAGTGGGGACAAGCTCGTCATCAGGGGCGTCAGAGGAGAGAGCAGCATGACCGACTACACCCAGATCCTTGTCGACAAGGCGGATGGCGTGGCCACCATCACGCTCAACCGACCGGACAAGATGAACGCCTATACCCGCACGATGGGCGCGGAGATCATAGCTGCGATGGATGACATCGACGCTGATGACAGTGTGAGAGCGGTGGTCTTCACGGGATCTGGGGAGCGTGCGTTTTGCGCGGGCGCTGACCTGACACCGGAAGGCGGGGGGCATGTGTTCTCCGACCCGAGCGAGGTGAAGGACCTCTCCAACCCCAAAGTGCGTGATGGCGGCGGCTTGCTGACACTGCGGTTGTTCGAAAGCACTAAGCCGCTGATCTCTGCTTGCAACGGTGTCGCGGTGGGCGTGGGCGCGACGATGCAGCTGGCGATGGACATAAGGGTGGCAAGTGAGACGGCGCGCTATGGCTTCGTGTTCGCGCGGCGCGGAATCGTGCCTGAGGCGGCCTCGAGCTGGTTCCTGCCGCGGATCGTCGGGATCAGCCAGGCGCTCGAATGGTGCTACACGGGCAGGGTGTTCGATGCAGCTGAGGCGAAAGAGGGCGGGTTGGTGCGTTCAGTGCACGCGCCTGCCGATCTGCTACATGCGGCTGAGGATCTGGCCCGCGAGATCACGGACAACACCTCGGCGGTCTCGGTCGCGATGACGCGGGCGATGATGTACCGGCTTTCGACTGCGGATCACCCTATGGAAGCGCACAAGATCGACAGTCGGGCGATCTACCGGCTGTCGCGCGGCAAGGACGCGAAAGAGGGCATCGCGAGCTTCCTTGAAAAGCGCAAAGCCATGTACCCCGGCAAGGTCAGCGAGGACATGCCCGATTTCTACCCGTGGTGGGATGAGCGCGAATACGAGTGAAGACAGGGGATGGAGAGCTGGCGAACGGTTGCCAGCGTCGCTCGTCTCAGTAGAAAACATCGTCATGAACAGGGATCATCCAGCGCGGGACACAGAGCGGGCAGCGGGGCGACTCGCTGATTTCCTGCCCTATCAGCTTTCGATCGCGTCAAATGCCGTGAGCGACCTGATCGCCGAGCGCTATCGCAAGCGGTTTGGACTGAAAATACTCGAGTGGCGGGTGATGGCAGTGCTTGGAGATGCGGCCGCGCGCGGCGAGCCGATGACCCAGAGTGCGCTTACCCGCGCGACTTTAATGGATAAAGTAGCGGTCAATCGCGCTTGTAAGGTGCTTGAGGATCGCGGCCTCATCGTGCGGGCCCCCAATGCTCGAGATGGCCGTTCGCATTTGCTTGAGCTGACAGCAGACGGCTGCGCTATCCATGCAGAGGTAATGCCGCTTGCACAGGCCACCGAGAGCGAGCTGTTTGCAGGGTTCTCGGACGAGGAGGAACTGCAATTGCGCGAGCTCTTGCGACGAATGCGCCAACGCGCGGCAGAGCTTGCGAGCGACGACTAAATCGAGAATTTTCGCTTGCTGAAATGACAAAAAGGCCCGGTGGTGACACCGGGCCTTTCGTCTTTGCAGGGCGCAAGCCAGCTCCGTGCCGCGCGCTGCGTTGATCGTTCGGCTGACCTTAATCGATCAGAGCATCCGAGATCGAGCATGCTGCTGGACCCAGAATAACAATGAACAAAACCGGCAGAATGAACAGGATCAGCGGTACCGTCATGATCGCTGGAAGACGTGCGGCTTTCTCTTCCGCACGCATCATGCGCTCGTTACGGAATTCGGTACCGAGAGCACGCGCAATGCCGAGGCGAGTGGCGTACCATAGCGTTCAGTTTGAACCATCGTCGTCACCACGCCTTTTACCGCTTCCAGATCGACCCGGTAGGCAAGGTTGTTAAACGCATCGCGGCGCTCGTTCAGGAACGACAATTCAATCGCAGTGAGCGCGAATTCATCGCCCAACTCTGGATAGGCCCGGCCCAATTCCTTCGCCACACGGTTGAATGCAGCGTCAACAGTCAGACCAGCTTCAGCGCAGATAACCAGCAGGTCGAGCGCGTCTGGAAGACCTTTTTGAATTTCGGCGGTCCGCTTGCCAGCCTTGTTCGACAAGAACAGCTCAGGCGCTTTATAACCGCCGAAGATCATCAGACCGAGGCCACCAATACGCTTCATCGGTCCCCAGTCGGGGAAGAAGTCGACCAGATAGATCATGACGCCAGCAAAAATGCCAAGCACGACCGGCAACACTGCGCGGGCAATGATGACATAGACCGCGAGTTCCTTGTTGCGGATACCGGCATGAGCGAGCTTCTGCGCAACCTCTTCGAGCTGGCTTTGCTGCAGCACTTTCATGCTGTTCAGCCGCTCTTTCATCCGGTCGGTTTTGTCAGTTTTGCGGACCAGACTTGCGCGCTTTTTAGTTCCGCCCATGACGATGCCGGCTTTCAGCTCGTCGCGTCGGGCTTCAAGCGATTTGACCCGCTTGGCCATCGGATCCTTGATCGTCACGGCGGTATAAATCGCGAACATGACTGCCATCGCGGCAAGGCCAGCCAGGAGCGTGCCGACAAGCACGACGTCGAAGCCTAAGAGCGTGGGCCCGGGTTGAGAATTCAACATGCTAACTCGTCCCTCTTTAGATTTCGAAGCTGACCATCTTGGCCATGATAAAGGCACCGATGGACATCCACACTAGGCCACCAAGGCCGGTTACAATCAGGCGATCATCGACAAAGAAGTCGCCGATATAGCTTGGGTTGATCCACCAGATCATGCCGAACACTATGAATGGTAGGGCACCAACGATGTAGGCCGATGCTTTCGATTCAGAGCTCATCGCCTTGATCTTGAGCTTCATCTGCGCACGTTTACGCAGAACGTCAGCAAGGTTCGACAGAGTCTCTGCCAAGTTACCGCCCGTTTCGCGCTGGATAGCCAAAGTGATGCAGAAGAAATTGAATTCGGGAATGCCGAGACGGTCGGCGGTTTCCTGGAGCGAATCTTCCATCGTTTTACCGATCTTGATCCGTTCAACGATGCCCTTGAATTCGATGCCAACTGGGCCATCAACTTCTTGTGCGACTACACCGAGGGTCTCTGTGACAGGCAGGCCCGAACGTAGACCACGAACCAGCAACTCGATCCCTTCAGGGAATTTCGTATTGAAATCGTTTGTGCGCTTGCTGATGAAAAAGCTCACGACAAAGTGAGGCAAAGCTGCACCGATGAACAGACCGACACCAAGTGAGAGCAGAAGAGCTCCCGAACGCAGAAACATTACCACTGCGATTGCAAGCGCAAGGCCCAACGACGCATAGAAGTATTGCTGGATCGACCAACCTTTGCCGGTCCGATCAAGCCGAATTCTCAAGGCATCAATCCGCGAGCCTGCACCAGCGACCTGGTGTGCTTTCGGTTTACGCGCAGCGATCGCCTTTTTCAGCTGGGCATCGACCTTCGTGTCGGTGCTCTGCGAGTGACGGTAGCGCAATGAGTCAAGGCGACGCTTCTGTGCCTTACCCGCGCCTGACCCGGTCACGAGGACGTAGCCGACGACCAAAACGGCGAAGATCGCAAATGTGATGAGCAGGAGTTGGAAATTATCCATACTGTGGTCCCGCCTTTCTCTTATCAGGCTCGATTGATCGGAATGAGCTGGCGAGAGGGGAGAAAGTGAATGTCACGCCGCCCCTCTCAATCGGATTACTCAGCCGGTTCAGCTTCGGGTTTGTCTTTTTTGGCCAGCAATGACTTGAAGTCGAAGCCGCCCAAAAGTGACTTCTTCTCTTCAGTGATCGATTCCAGATCGTCTTCGCTCGCACCCATGATGCGCTCGCCGATCTGTTTGATCACGCCGGTTGCCTTGCTCGAACGGTTTGCGTCGACGAAGACCTGACCCAGCTTGGCCGCGTTCGATGCGGCTTTGATGTCGTACGGGACAGAGAAGTCGATCTTGCGCTCGATCGAGGCTTCAAAATCGGCCTTGCTGATTTCAGCGGAACCGTTTTGGACCTTGTTGCAAACGACCATCGGGTGGGCGTGAGCAGCGTTAGTCTTGAGCCAAGACAGAACGCGAATGGTATCGCGCGCCGACGCCAGCGTCAGTTCGCAAGCCACGATCACGAGGTTCACCTCACCCAGCAGATGCGGGAAGTTGATCAGCATGTTGCGTGGCAGATCGATGACAGTCATTTCGAACGCCTGGCGGAATTCCTCCTCCAGTTGAACGAAGGCAGCGCCATCGGTCATAAGCGGCTGGTTGATCGGAGCCTCAGCCGATAGGATCGACAGATTGTCGTTGGCGCGGATCATGGCGCGTTCAATGAACAGGCCGTCGATACGGCTTGGGTTGTCGATTGCGTCAGTCAGACCGCGGCCTGGCTCAAGGTCGAGCGCAAGAGCGCCCGTGCCGAAGTGCACATCAAGGTCCAGCAGTGCAGTCGGAGAATTATGCTCCGAGCTGAACAGCCAAGCCAGCGAAGTTGCCAGTGTAGAGGCACCTACGCCGCCACGAGTGCCGACAATCGCGGTCGAGATGTGACGGTGCACTTGCTCGCCTTCGCCAGCCTTAGGCGCGGTAAAGACAGCCAAAGCCTGATTGAGAGAATCGTGCAATTGCTGGGCTGAAAGTGGCTTCAGCAGATAGTCGTGGATCCCGCTCGCGAGCAGATCGCGATAGAGACGCACGTCATTCACTTGACCAATGGCAATCACAACTGTGCCTGGTTCACAAACCTCGGCCAATGCGTTGATGTCATTCAGCGGATCGCCGCTTTCCGACAGATCAACCACAAGGATTGCAGGGCTGGCGCTGACTGACAGCGATTGGATCGCGTTGCGCAGGCCGCCTTTGTTGCACTTCTCCGGCTGCCAGCCCATTTCGATGACCACCGGACGAAGAACGTCGAGTGCAGCGTCATCGCAAATGTATGCGGCGAACGGATCACGATTTCCGGGTAGTCCAGATTTCCAAGGAGCATTCATGGATCAGTTCCCCCCACGGTTAGCGTTTTGCAGACCGCCCGCTCCGGTTGGAGCGCGGTCGCGATAGGTGTCGATGGCTTTGGTGCCGGTTGCGATTACGGTTTCACCGGTGCCTTCCTTGCCTTCGAGCAAGTCTTGCGGATCAGCGACCATCGCTGCGAGGTTGCTGTTTACAGCGCAGCCGTAACCTGGGCTTGTAGCGTTGTTGTAATTCATGTCCGACTTGGCGCTCCAGTCGGGGCAACCCGGAACCGAAGCATTCGAACGTGTGATTACGATGCGGGCCTGACCCGGCTCGATAAAGCCGCTTGTGGTCGGGGCCGCTTCGCTAACCAGCAGGCCATAGCGGCCAGCCAGATCGTTCACGGCTGTGCGCAGCGCAGGATTGTTGGTCGGATCGTCGATCGAGACACGGTCCCCATAAGAAAGGTTCATTGTCTCGAACCAGCCATCTACGCGCTGCTGCTCTGAGATAGGCATACCGCCGCGGTTGGTTTGAACGTCGAGCGTGAAATTGGTGCGCTCAACGACCGGTTGTTTGACGCTGTAAAGGCTCTTGTTGGTCGGCATTCCGCCGCAACCCGCCAGTACTGTTCCGAGCGAGAGGGCAATCGCACCCGCCAGCTTGCTGTGTTTTGCAAAGGGCATTGTTGTTACCTTTCTCGTTTCTTAGAGGCTGAAGCCAGGAGCCGCGGCATCTGCCTGACGGTCTTTCTTCCGGCTCTTTTTCTTGGCGCGGCGTTCATCGTCACGGTTCGAACCGGGAACGATTGCGGCTGGATCAGTTGCGCTCACACTCGGTGGCGGAGCGTCATCGCCAGTGGCGGTAGGACCGGGACGGGCCTCGCCGCTCTTGCCGGCATTGTCTTGATATCCGATCAACTGCTGCACTTCGCTGGCAGCGTTAAAGCCATCAGTTGGTAGCTTGATCTGGTTCGCGTTCACCGGCTTCACCAGATATGGCGTGACGATGATGACCAGCTCCGTTTCGCCCTTACGGAACGAACGCGAGCGGAACAGATTGCCGAGGATCGGAACATCACCAAGGCCAGGTGCCTTGTCGATGAGATTCTGTGAGTTGTTGCTCATCAGACCCGCGATCATGAAGCTTTGGCCGGAGCCAAGCTCGACCGTTGTCTCGGTGCGACGCACTGTCAGCGATGGGACCTGAAAACCGTTGAGCGAGACCGCGCCTTGGGTCGACAGCTCCGAGATCTCCGGGCGGACGCGCATCGAGATCCGACCATTGGCCAGAACGGTTGGCGTGTAAGACAAGCTAACACCAAAGTTACGATACTGGATCGATACCGAACCCAGACCTTCGCTGACCGGGATCGGGAATTCGCCGCCGGCAAGGAAGGTTGCCGTTTCACCTGAAAGTGCAGTCAGATTTGGCTCGGAAAGAGTGGTTACCAGTCCGACCTGCTCCGCAAGGTCGAGGGCGCCCAAGGCATCGAGGCCGAACAAGCGTCCCAAACCGCCGATCGTCGTACCGCCATTGGTGTTGACGCCTGGACCGTTAATGGTCTGGGTCACGATTGTTCCATTGGCGTTGAGCACCGGGTTCCCGGCTGCATCCAAGACCGGAACGATCAAGCCAGGGTTCTGGACGCCGTTACCGACAGCAATTGGGCCATCTAGACGGAAGTCGCCGGTTCCGAGCGTGCGGCCTGTGCCGACGGCACCGCGGAAACCACCGGTGGCAAAGTCGAAAGTCGACAGGTTGCCGCTAATATCCCGGGTGAGCGAGCGGCTGACTTCGGCAAAGGTAACTTTCAGGTTGACCTGCAATGGTGTCGCCGTTTTCAGGCGGCTGATCACGTTAGCGTTATCGCCAACAAATGCCTGAACCAGTCGTTCTGCTTCGGCGGCATCTTCTGGAGCTTTGACGGTGCCGGTAAGCAGAACCGTGTTGGTACCCATGGTCGCAACGCCGATTTTTGCTTCTGGCATCGCTAGGGCGAGCATCTGGTCGATACTGCCGATATTCGACCCAACGCGAATGTTGGCCGACCAGATCACATTGCCCGATGCGTTGCTGGCATAGATGGTGGTCTCACCACCGGCTTTGCCGAATACATAAAGCTGACGCTGTGATTTGACCTGCACATCAGCGATCGAATCGTTGGCGATGAACACATCAGCCATGTTGCCCGGCACGGTGATAAGCTCACCCTTGCCGATGGACAGAACGACGTCCTGGTTCGGGCTCTGCGATTGCTGAGCGATGGCCATGTTTGCCGGCGCTGCAACAAGCGGCAGTGCGGCAATGCTGGCCAGCAGCATCTTGGCGGTAGCTTTGCGTTTCATTTTAGGGCCCCTCAATGATTTCCCTGTTTCCGCTGGTGCGGTTGCCCCGATATTGGGCAGATTCGTGGTCTGATGTGACATTTTCAGTCCCCTCAGCGGATCAGCACAGCGCCAGCGCTTGGAACGGTTTGACCCGCTTCACGCACATTGCTGGCATTGGATGAGTTAAAGTTCGTTGCTGCACCGCGAACGCCGCCGACTGGAACTTCAGTCGTGCTCTTGCCGCGGGTGACGCGAACCGCTGGTCCGCGTGGTGCGCCGCCTTGAGTGGACGGGACGCCCAATGCAGGTGCCGTTTTTTTGTTGGCAGCAGCGCGCTCAGCTTTGGTTGGCGGAACGGTCTTGCGCTCAAAGCGTGAGACGTCACCGCCGGTTGAATAGGTCGTGCCTTTGTCAATCGGCTTGTTCATTGCAGCGCGGAGAATCTCTTCTTCTTCTTCCGGCGAAACGCCGTCAGGAATGTTGACATCACCCGATGCGATTGCGCGCTCAAGTTCAGCTTGATTGTCAGCAATCGAGCGCAGCACGAGGCTCAATGTGCCAAGCGTTTGCGCAACAGCAACCTTCTCTGCGATCTTCGGCGTCACTTCGAGAGTGACTGTGCGGAATGACTTAACGACAGTCCTGCTTCCATCTTCCGAACGTGATGTGCCGGTGCGTTGGTCGGTTGCCAGAACGCGCAAGTTGCGGAGCACAGTTTCAGCCGCCTTGAGCGTGCCTTGGCCGTCGCCGCCGCTGCCAACAGTCTGGGTCAATACCAGGTCAACACGGTCGCCTGGGAAAACAAAGCCTGCAACGCCGGTGCGTGCGGACACTGGGACAGTGACAGCGCGCATACCTGGGCCTAGAGCCGCAGCCAGAAAGCCGCGATCGCCTGGCTTGACCAGCGAACCTTGGGTCACCGGTTCACCAGCGGTGATCGGGTGACGCACAACAGTGCCGATCAATTGAGCCACATCGGATTCGCCATCAAGGAAGTAGGCGTCTTGCACCAGCTCTTCCGGCCACTGCTGATAGCGAAGTGCATCAGCTGTGATGATGGTGCCAGTTGACAGACCGCGCTGTGCAACCAGAACTTTTGGACCGACCGGCTCAGGCGCCGCTTCGGCTTCTGGGGCAGCTGCCCCTGCGAACATGCTTCGTGCAGCAAAAGCCGTGCCGACCGCAATGATCAGCGCCCCAAGCAGCAAAACAAGCTTCTTCTTGTCCATGGCTCAATAGCCCCCTTTAAGTGGCCCGATTCAGTTTGCGGGCAGGTATGGTTGCGCTTGATAAGCGCGGATTGGTTAAAATCAGGTTCATCCCAGACTCGCCGCGACAGCAGGGCTGGAGAAATAGGTTGTAGTGAGCACCCAGAGGCCGCCGAATGCGATGGCGACTCCATAAGGAATGGCGAGACGTTCTTTCTGGCGGCGGATGAAATGCCAGCCAGCCATCACGATCGTCAGCAGGCCGCCGAACAGGGCCATGATGATCAACAATTGAAGGAAAGCGCTCGGTTCGATCCAAAGCGCGAGTGCGGTCAGCAGTTTTACGTCACCGCCGCCCATCATCTTGATTGCGAACAAGCCGGCGCTCACGATAAATACGGCCAGAGCGATGACTATTTGGAATGCAACGCTGGTCGGATCGAAAATCGTCGGGCCCTCAGGCAGCAATGAAATGCCGCTGGCCCACCAGAAAATCGGTGCGCCAAGGACAATGGCGAGATTGAGCTTGTTGCTGATCTGACGCCGCTTGATGTCTGTGTATGAGGCAAACACCAGCGCAATTGCCAAGGCAATGAGCAATCCGTAGTGAAGATATTGACTAAGCATTTTGCCCCCAAAAGTCCCCTGCCGGTTTGTCCGGCGGTTCCTTGAAGGGTGTTGCTACAGAACATGGCTTACCAAATAGTAACCAACATCGAAGGGTTAGAATTAGTGACGGTAAGATGCGGTGAGCGGGCGCGGCACTATGGTTGATGACGCGATGGACCGGCGATCCATTCCTGCTGCAGCGCGCGAGAGCACTTGGCGTGCAGCTGACGGGCACGAATTGCGACGCATTGACTGGTCTGCCGGCGATAATGCGCGCGGGTCGATTCTGTTTTTGCCGGGCCGCGGTGACAATTACGAAAAATATCTCGAAAGCCTGGATGAATGGCATCGCGCTGGCTGGCGCGTAACGGCGGCAGATTGGCGCGGGCAGGCAGGATCAGGGCGGCTAGGCAATGATCCGGTGACCGGCCATATCGATGACTTTTCGACTTGGATTGCTGATCTGGCGGCATTTTGGGCCGAGTGGAAATCACAAACTCCCGGGCCGCATGTGCTCTCCGCGCATTCGATGGGCGGTCACCTAGTGATGCGTGCCTTGATTGAAGCCCGCGTTGATCCAGACGCGGTTGTTCTGAGCGCGCCTATGCTCGGTATGGCTGGTCCGCCCCTGCCGCTGGCAATCCTGCACGGTGCGGCGAAACTGATGCGCGGAATCGGCGACGAAGCTCGGCCAGCATGGAAGTGGAGCGAAAAGCCAGGCGAGATGCCAGCGCGCCGCAGAGAACTGCTGACCCATGATGATGACCGTTATGAGGATGAGCTGTGGTGGCGCGAGCACCGCCCCGAACTCGTCATGGGGCCGGGAAGTTGGGGCTGGGTCGAACGTGCCTATGCCTCTACCCGCGTTCTGGAAGCGCCGGGCGCAATGGAAGCCGTCAGCGTCCCGGTGCAGATCATTTCAACCCGCGAAGACAGATTGGTGAGCCACGATGCGTGCGTGCGCGCGGCAGAGCGTTTGCCCAAGGGCGAATTGGTCGAGTTCGGCTCCGAAGCGCGGCACGAGATCCTGCGCGAGGTCGATGCCGTGCGAGACAAGGCGATGGTCTCGATTGCCGGATTCCTCGACCGGGTAGTTCCAAAAATCGACGCGTGATGACAGAGCAAGTTTACGATTTTGCCGTCATCGGAGCAGGTATGGCGGGCGCGAGCATCGCCGCTGAAATTGCGCCCTACGCCAGTGTGGTCGTACTCGAAGCAGAAGACGCCCCGGGATATCATTCGACCGGTCGCTCGGCGGCGTTTTGGGAGGAGTGTTACGGCGGGCCGGGAGTGGTTCCGCTGACGCTCGCGTCGGGAGACTACTTGCGTGATGGCGGCTTCCTAAGGCCACGCGGCGCGCTGTATGTCGGGCGCGAGCAAGACCGCGCCGCAATGGACAGTTTCGTCGAAACTTTCGACGGCTTAGGTGTCACGATTGAACGGCTCGGTCGCGTAGAACTCTCAGAAAAAGTGCCCGCTCTGCGCGAAGACTGGTGCGATGCGATCTGGGAACCGGCATGCGCGGATATTGATGTCGCAGGTTTGCATCAACATTACTTGAGAGACCTGAAGCGGGCAGGGGGCGTACTCCGATGCCGCGCCAGATTGGTCGCGGCAGACCGGAATGACGGCGTTTGGACGCTCTCGACGCAAGGCGGTGGCACAGTCCAGGCGTCGACGCTTGTCAACGCTGCCGGTGCTTGGGCCGACAGTTTGGCCGAGCTTGTCGGCGCGTCGCCTTTGGGCATCCAGCCGCATCGCAGAACGGTAGCGCAATTGCGGGTGTCACCTGCCGCCCCTGATGATTTGCCTTTGGTTCTCGACATCAATGGCGGGTTCTATTTCAAGTCAGATAATGGCCGTCTGTGGCTCAGCCCGCATGACGAAATCCCCAGCGACCCATGCGACGCAGCGCCGGAAGAATTGGACGTCGCGCTCGCAATCGACCGTTTTCAAAATGTGACCGACTGGCCAATGGAGCATGTCGAGCATCGTTGGGCAGGCCTGCGCAGTTTTGCGCCCGACCGCTTGCCGATCTACGGCTTTGATCCGCAGACCGAAGGATTTTTCTGGTTCGCCGGGCAGGGTGGGTTCGGTATTCAGACCGCGCCAGCTGCGGCGCGCTTTGGTGCGCAAATCGCGCTTGGCCTCGACGTAGATGGGATGACAGCGTCGCTTTCACGCACTCGCTATACCCCGCAACGCTTTGTTACAGCTTGCGCCTAGCCAAGGCGAAATTGATCTGTAAGGTATCCAACACAAAAGTTTAACAACCGGAGGGAAAAGCATGTCTCACAAATTTGAAATCTACAAAGACAAGAAGGGCGAGTTCCGCGTCCGGTTCAAATTCAACTCGGAAATCATGTTCTCTACCGAAGGTTATTCGAGCAAATCTAGCGCGAAGAACGCGATCGCTTCGATCCAGAAGAACGGCCCGAAGGCTCCGATCGAAGACAACAGCTGATCAGATTTGCTCACGCCGCGCTGCGGCTTGATCGAATCAGATAGAACGGGCGGGCCCGAGTGGCTGCGCCCGTTTTTTGTGGCCTAGCTAAATCTAGGCGTCCTCATTCTCGCTCGGTTCCTCCAACGCGGCGCGATCGGCTTCATCGCTGGCGAGCTTGTCGACCCGTTCATTCTCTGGGTGACCGTTGTGGCCCTTAACCCAATGCCATTCGACCTGATGCTTTGCCGCAACTTCGATCAGCTCATGCCACAGATCCGCGTTGCGCACTGGCTTCTTGCTCGCGTTGATCCAACCGCGCCGCTGCCAGCCTTCAACCCATTTGGTCATCCCGTCTAGAACATATTTGCTGTCTGAATAAAGGTCGACGGAGCATGGCTCGATCAGAGCAGATAGCCCCTTGATTGCGGCCATCAATTCCATCCGGTTGTTGGTGGTGTCGCGCTCGCGACCGGAAAGTTCCTTTTCGTGCCTTCCCATTCGCAGCAATGCTCCCCAGCCGCCGGGGCCAGGATTGCCTTTGCACGCGCCATCAGTGAAGATTTGGACCTGTTTCATTTCCACTATCAATGCCTGAAAAGTTAATTTACGTGAATAGACTTATGCGAAGGCACTGGCACCCGCTTCATCGTAAAAGTGCCACCGTGAGACGAATTGCATTGGGTCCTTGCGTGTGACTAACGCGTCATCCGGAGTGTTGAGCCAGTCTTCCGCGCGGCTCGCAACGAAGCGCAGGCAAGCGCCTTTGGCGATCTCCGGTAACAGCGCTCGTTCGTCAGATCCAAGTGAGCGCACCGATTCGTACCCCTCGATTATCCCTTTGCCCACAGCAGTATCGAAAACTGAGCCATCAGAGCTGAAGCTCCATGCCGCGTGGGTGGTGGAGAGATCGAGCGCCATTGTGCCGGTGCAAGCAAAATAAAAATCGATCATGCCAGACACAGCGTCGCCCAGCATCAGCACGTTGTCAGGGAACAGGTCTGCGTGGATGTTGGAAACCGGGAGCGCTGATTGATCGAGTGCAGCGGCGACGCGGGCCGGTTCGAGCACTGCCGGAAGATCAGGATCGATAGCCGCCAGACCCTCTTTGTATGCTTCGAGCGTCGCCAGATTATCGGCAAAACTCATCGTATTTGCGCGCTTGAGCTCGAAATCTTGCGAAGCCAAATGCATCTGAGCCAGCGCTGCACCAACCGAGTAGGCCTGATCGCGGTTGGGCCGGGTCGGCGAAACGCCTGGCAAGAACTCGATCAGAGCTACTGCTTTGCCATCAATCATCCGGAAGGCAGCGCCATGGCGATCATGGATCGTGCGAGGAACTGGGCATTGGCGCGCTGCCAAATGGTCGAGAAGACCGAGAAAATAGGGCAGATCATCAAGCTCGATTCGCCGTTCATACATGGTCAGGATGAAACGCGCTTTGGTGGTTTCAATCAGCCAGTTTGAATTGGATACACCCTCGGCAATCCCTTTTGCGGACACCAGATCGCCAACATCATATTGCGCGATCAACGCCGCCAGTTCTTCTGTCCCTAAATGGGTGTAGACCGCCATTGCTCGCGCCCCCGCTGGCTTACTCGGTCAATTGGCGCGGCAGCTTGAATACCATTTTCTCTTCAGCTGCTGTGATCGTCGTTTCCTGAACATCGCGAAGCTGTGAAAGCGCATCGACGACCTCGCGCACCAGAATTTCCGGAGCCGAGGCGCCTGCGGTGATACCCATCGTTTCAATGCCTTCGAGCCATTCGGGATCGATCTCGGAGGCGCGCTGGATCAGTTTGGCCGGTGTTCCCAAGCGCTCGGAGACCTCAACCAGCCGCAAAGAATTGGACGAGTTTGGCGCTCCAATCACCAGCACGAGATCACAGGCTGGCGCGAGATCCTTTACTGCAGTCTGGCGATTGGACGTCGCGTAGCAAATGTCTTCTGCCTTGGGCCCGTGAATGTTGGGATAGCGCCATTCGAGCGCTGCGATGACCTCTGCCGTATCATCCACCGAGAGAGTGGTCTGGGTGAGGTAGGCCAGCTCTTCATCGCTGTCGAATGGCAGCTTGTCGACATCTTCAAGATCTTCGACCAGGGTCATCTGGCCTGGCTCGACCTGTCCCATAGTCCCGATGACTTCGGGATGCCCTTCATGCCCCACAAATATGATGTGGCGGTTCTTTTCGATCTGCCTTTCGGCTTGGCGGTGCACTTTCGAAACCAGCGGGCACGTCGCGTCGACATAGATCATGTTGCGCCGCTCGGCCTCGGCTGGAACCGTTTTGGGCACGCCGTGCGCGCTGAACACCACAGGTGCATCATCGGGCACTTCGTCCAATTCCTCGACGAAAATGGCGCCTTGGGCTTTCAATGAGTTCACTACATATTTGTTGTGGACGATTTCATGGCGGACATAGACCGGTGCGCCATATCGCTCGATCGCTTTCTCGACGATCTCGATGGCCCGATCGACACCGGCACAAAAGCCGCGCGGGGCGGCGATCAATAGATTGAGCGGGGGCTTGCCAGCAGGTTCGCGAGAGCCGGATGGGCCTGAGTTTGGAAAGGGAGCGTTCATACCGCACCCACTAGCGCTTTATGATGCGTGCCGCTAGGGCGTGTTGCACAACGGCAGGAGGCATGATGTTGAAGCCATCGAGCGTCCGCCAAGGGATTTATCGAGGACGAGATTTTTCATGACCTTTCGCAAGCCGATATTGCCTGCTCTTGCTTTGGTTGCCGCTCTTGCAGGGTGCGCCCGTGAAGGTGAACTGGTGGTTGATCAGGGCGTTGGTATCACAGCGGTTCTTACCTCTTGCCCCGCAGTAGGCATCCCCAATTACACCGGGGACGTCACGGCATTCCGCACGGCAGGCGCGCCGACTGTCGCCAATCTCGACATGACCGCAACGATCACCAATCTGCGCTCGACCTGCGATGAAAGCGGCGAGCGCGTTTACAGCGGTGCGACTTTTGATGTTCTTGCTCGCCGCACGGATACACGCGGCGCACGGACAGTCACTCTGCCCTATTTTGTGACCGTTCTGCGGGGCGGTAGCGCGGTTGTGACGAAGCGGCTGGGTCAGGTGACGTTGAATTTTGCCGATGGTCAGGAGCGCGCGCAAGCGAGCGGGACTGCAGGCTCGTTCATCAATCGCGCTGACGCGACTTTGCCGGCTGACATTCAAGAGCGTATCACTCGCAAGCGACGAGCGGGCGATGTCGATGCTGCGCTTGATCCGCTTTCCGCGCCAGAAGTTCGCGCAGCGATCCAGCGCACGAGCTTTGAAATGCTGATCGGTTTCCAGCTGACTGAAGACCAGCTTGCCTACAACGTAACGCGTTAGTTTTCCGCACGCCCATCCGGGCGCGCGATATCCTTGCTCACGCGACTTTTTTTGGCCCTATCGCTTCGCTATTTGAGGGCCAGGGTCGCGTCGCTGGGGGCGGCCGGTCGGCCTTGCGGTTGCTGCGCGACCGTGGCTGAGCGCTGACAGCCTCTTGCGCGAGCGAAAAATTAGGGTAGCTCCAGCGACCAATGAATACGACAACCCTTTACGCTGCTTATGCAGGCAAAACGCACGCTGTATTGGAAGCGCTTCAGTCCGAGGGCGTGCTGCCCGATGACGCGAATTTCGCAAATGTGACATTGGAGCCGCCTCGCGATCCATCGCATGGTGACCTAGCAACAAACGCGGCAATGGTGCTGGCCAAGCAGGCCAAAACCAATCCTCGCATGCTGGCTGAACAGATCGCTGAAAAGCTTGAAGCCGATCCGGCAATCACCAGTGCGGAGATAGCCGGACCGGGGTTTATCAATCTGCGCCTTGATCCTGCTGCCTGGATCGAAGAATTGCGTGGCATTGCCGCCATGGCGTCAGATTACGGTACCGCTCGAATGCTGGCTCTGGCACGAGCGTGAACGTGGAATATGTCTCGGCCAACCCGACCGGCCCGATGCATATGGGCCATTGCCGCGGCGCGGTTGTAGGCGATGCACTCGCGAGCCTGCTCGAGTTTGCCGGGCATGATGTGACGCGTGAATACTACATCAATGACGCGGGCGGTCAGGTCGATGTACTCGCCCGGTCTGCGCATTTGCGCTATCTCGAAGCGCTAGGTCAGGAAATTGGTGAAATCCCAGAGGGCCTCTATCCCGGCGACTATCTGAAACCGGTGGGCGCGGCACTCGTCGAGCAATTTGGTGACCAATTCAAATCCGCAGATGAGGCAGAATGGCTTCCGGCGTTTCGCGCGCAAGCGGTCGACAAAATGATGGACATCATCAAATCGGACCTCGCGTTGCTGGGCATCCATCACGATGTTTTCGCCTCTGAGGCTGAACTCCAAGCTGCCGGCAAACCAGAGGCTGCTGAAAAATGGCTGCGCGAACATGGTTTTGTCTATGACGGCGTGCTCGAGGCACCCAAAGGCAAAGCGCCACCAGAAGACTGGGAGCCGGTCGAGCTGCCGCTATTCCGTTCGACGCAGTTTGGTGATGATCAGGACCGCCCGATCAAAAAATCAAACGGCGCGTGGACATATTTCGGCGCCGACCTCGCCTATCACATGCAAAAGGCGGAAAGCGCCGATGCGTTGATCGACATCTGGGGCGCGGATCACGCCGGTACTGTCAAGCGGATCAAGGCGGCGGTTGCTGCGCTGTCTGAAGGCAAGGGTAAGCCCACGCCGTTTGATGTGAAGCTCGTCCAGATGGTGCAGCTGATGAGAGCGGGTGAGCCTGTCAAAATGTCCAAGCGTTCGGGCAATTTCATCACCATCGCCGACATGGTCGAAGAAGTCGGCAAGGATGTTGTGCGTTTCACCATGCTGACCCGAAAGCCCGAAGCGCAAATGGAGTTCGACTTCGCCAAAGTAGTCGAAGCGTCGAAGGACAATCCTGTGTTTTATGTGCAATATGCGCATGCTAGAATCCGCTCGACCTTGCGCAAGGCGGCTGAGGCGGGGATGGCACCATCGGCTGACAATCTCGCGCAATTGGGTGAGGAAGAACTGGCGCTCATCAAGCGTGCGGCGCAATTTCCTCGCGAAATCGAGGCTGCGGCCAAGGCGCGCGAACCGCACCGGATTGCATTCTATCTCTATGATCTAGCGTCCGAGCTTCACGCTTTCTGGAATTTGGGCAACGACTCGCCGCAAAAACGCTTCATCGTGGAACAGGATGCGGGTTTGACGGGCGCAAGGCTTTTCCTTGCCGACGCAATCGGGCAAGTAATTCGCAATGGGCTCGGCGTGCTTGGCGTTGAAGCCGTGGAATCGATGTAAGGCGCGTTTGGGCGCGCACAGGGGAAGGGGCCCTGATGACTATGTCTGGGGACGAACACACGGATGATGCTGTAGAGCTGGATCTGGCAGATGATGAAAGCCTGCCTTGGCTTGAGTCCGATGAGGAGGACGACGGAGCAGGCGGCGTTGATACTGCGCGAATAATCGGCTTCGCGGCCATCCTGCTTGTCCTGGCAGCAGCGATTTTGGGTTCCGTCTGGTTCTTTTCAAACCGCGCCGGTGATCCCGAGTTGGTCGCTGATGGTAGCACAATACCCGCCCCCGATGGCCCCTACAAAGAGCGCCCCGATGACCCCGGCGGAAAGGAATTCGCCGGTACGGGCAATGTTGCACCTGCGGTCGGTGAGGGTGAAACCCGCGAAAGCGTGGTTGCTGATGGCGGCGAGAGCGCTGGAACAGCTGCGAATGCAAATGTGGGCTCATCAGGTGCAGGCGAAGCTAGTTCTGGCCCATCAATCGCGACCCGGACCACCGATGAGAAGCCTGCTGCCAGCGATGGCATAGGTGTTCAGGTTGGCGCGTATGGCAGCCGCGCCAAGGCAGAAGCTGGTTGGGCCACTCTGACCCGCCAAACCAGTGTGCTCAATGGCGTGAGGCATCGTGTGCAAAAGGGCCAGGCTGACATCGGCACTGTCTACCGTTTGCAGGCTGTGGCCAGCGATCTTGCCGCTGCACAAAAGCTTTGCAGCGACCTTAAAGCCGATGGCGTCGCTTGCCAGGTAAAGCGTTGAAGGTTCCGATAGTCGGGTTTTCCCCATTGCTCAGGGTTTCTACGCTTGCCTGAGAGGCGAGCGCCTGCGAGGCTTCACCTATGACACCGGCGATTTTTGGCATGTCCGGTCTTGAATTGACCGATGACGAACGCGCCTTTTTCAAGGATGCGGACCCGGCTGGCTACATCCTGTTTGGCCGTAATTGCGACAATGCCGAACAATTGCGCGTGCTCACTGATGAATTGCGCAGCATTCACGGTCGCAACAAGCTGCTTATCTCTATCGATCAGGAAGGGGGCGTGTTGCCCGCCTGCGCCCGCCACATTGGGCCGGCTATCCTTCTGGAGAGAAGTTCGACGAGCTATATCAAATTGCGCCAACGAGCGCGATTGAGGCTGCGCGCGCCAACGCCCATGCAATGGCGCTCGAACTGTCGGCAATGGGCATAAATGTGACCTATCACCCGCCGCTCGACGTGAGGCAGCCGGGGACAACCGATGCCATTGGTGACCGATCGTTCGGAAGCGACCCGATGCAAGTCGCCGCAATCGGTACGTGCGACGCTGGACGGGCTGGCCGCTGGCAATGTAGCTGGCTGCATCAAGCACATGCCGGGTCATGGCCGTGCGCTAGTTGATTCGCACAAGGAGATGCCCTGCGTCGATGCGAGTGAGGACGAGCTGGAGGCTGATATAGCGCCATTCCGCGCGCTTAATTCGGCGTCCATAGGGATGACCGCGCATTTGCTGTTTCCGGTATGGGACACGGAAAACCCGGCGACCCAATCCCCTACGATCATTCGCGACATTATCCGAGGCAAAATCGGGTTTGATGGACTCTTGCTGACCGATGATATCGACATGGAGGCGCTCGGTGGCACAATCCCCGAGCGCTCGGCCAAGGCCTATGCTGCTGGATGCGATGTTGTCCTCAATTGCTGGGCGAAGATGGACGATATGAAGGGCATTTGCGAAGCGCTGCCCAGCATGTCCGATGAGACGAGAGTGCGGCTCGATCGCGCGCTTGAACCCACTGAAATCCGCGATAATCTAGGCGAAGCGAGTAACCTGCTCGCGAAACGCGATGCCTTGCTAGGCCTCGTCGGGGAGGCGGCATGAACACGGATGGATTTATGCTGCCGGATGGTACTCCAGACAATCAGGAGCCGGGCGCGCTCAACGCCGAGGGTGAAGCGGAATGGGGCGTTCCGGCAGTGGATCCGGCGGAGAAGACTGAGCGTGAAAAGGCGCTTTATCTGGAGCTTGATGGGTGGGAAGGGCCGCTCGATCTACTGCTCGACCTTGCCCGGCGTCAAAAGGTTGATTTGCGGCAGATTTCGATCCTTGCGTTGGTCGATCAATATCTGACCTATATTGAGCAGGCCGAGGCACTGCGGCTGGAGCTGGCGGCAGACTATTTGGTGATGGCGGCGTGGCTGGCCTATCTGAAGTCTGCGCTGTTGCTGCCTAAAGATGAGCAGGAAGACCCTAGTCCTGAAGAGCTCGCACTGCGTCTGCAATTGCGGCTCCAGCGACTAGGCGCGATGCGTGAGGCTGCGGCGCGGCTTATGGCTCGCGACCGGATCGGGCGCGATATCTTCCTTCGAGGTGTTCCTGAAGGGCTGCGGATCGATCGCAAGACCAAATGGAGAAGCGACGCCTATTCTCTGATCCAGGCATATGGACAGGTGAAAGCGCGCACGGCGCCGCGCATCTATCACGTCTCCGACCGTCCGGTAATGACGCTCGACAGCGCGTTGGAGCGGGTGTCGTCCATGCTGGGCGTAACGCTCGACTGGATGGAAATTCGCGATTTTCTGCCGCCTCATGCGGAGCCGGAACTGCGCAGATCCGCGCTCGCCTCGAGCTTTGTTGCGGCACTGGAATTGGCTCGTCTAGGCCGGGCTGAATTGTCGCAAGAAGAGGCCTATGGCGCGCTCCGCGTCCGCCGTCTGCGCGAGAAAGCGGTCAGCGCATGAGCGCGGAACAGCAAAATGACGTGGTGCGCGGATTGGAGGCGACCCTGTTTGCCTCCGAAGAACCGCTGAGCGTTGAGGCGCTGGGTACGCATCTGGGCGGGCTCAGCAATTCCGAGGTTCGCGATGGTCTAGCCCAACTGGCTGAGGATTACGCCAAGCGGGGCGTTCATCTGGTCGAGCGCGGCAAGCGCTGGCATTTTGAGACAGCGCCTGATCTCGCGCATTTGCTTCGCCGCGAGCGTGAGCAAGTTCGGCGTTTGAGCCGCGCAGCGACTGAAGTGTTGGCGATTATTGCCTATCATGAGCCTGTGAGCCGCGCTGATATCGAATCGATCCGAGGCGTGCAGACCGCGAAGGGGACGCTAGACGTGCTGATGGAGGCGGGCTGGATCAAGCTTGCTGGCAGGCGCGAAGTTCCCGGACGTCCGGTCATCTATGCCACTACGCCTGAATTCCTTGATCACTTTGGTCTTGGTTCACGGCGAGATCTGCCTGGTATTGACGAGTTAAAGGCTGCAGGTCTGCTTGATCCGGTCGATCATGCGCTGGAAGAGGCGATGAATCCTGAAACCGGCGACGAAGAGCAGGATGATCCCGTTGAAGGCGCAGAGGCGGCAGAGATGGACGAGGCCGAAGCAGGCGTGGTTTCGCCTGGAGAGTTTGGCGCTATGCCCGGAAGCTCGCCATCTGCTGGCCAAGCGGAATAGCGCGCTCAGATCAATTTGCCGCTAGTGACTGGCGCGCGGCCCGCATCGCGCCTATATTGAGTGCAGGATAAGCAGAGGAAGTTATCGCCCTATGGGTTTTAGTGTCTGGCAGATTGCCATTGTTGCCATCGTCGTTCTCGTGCTGTTTGGGCGCGGGCGCATTTCGGAAATGATGGGGGATTTCGGCAAAGGTATTTCGAGCTTTAAGAAAGGCATGAACGAAGATGTTGATGCCAGCTCAACCAAGCCGGCTGAACAGATCGAAGGCCCGACCGCCGAGGCTAAGCCTGCTGATGAGAACAAAGCGTCAGATCAAAAAGACGCTGCAAACTGACCTCTAGACGGAGAGCGGCCACGCGCCGGACCCGACCATGTTCGATCTAGGTGCTGCTGAACTGCTGGTCATCGTGATTGTCGCGGTGATCGTGATTGGCCCCAAAGACTTGCCTTTGGCGATGCGCACTGCGGGGCGCTGGATCGGTAAAGTGCGTAAGGTTTCCGCGCACTTCCGCACTGGGCTCGATGCGATGGTGCGCGAAGCCGAGCTCGAAGACATGGAAAAGAAGTGGCAGGAGCAGAATGAGGCGATCATGAAGCGCAGCTCTGGCGTTGCCGCTGAGAGCGCTGGCGAACCGGCGATGACTGGCCCGCCGCTTTCAAAGCCGCGCACCATGACGCCGCCTAGTGAAGCGTCGAGCGAAGAGACGAAGTCACCGATAGCCAAGTCGAGCGAGCCTGAGCTGCCATTGGGATCAGACGGCCAGTCCAGGCCAGCTGTGCAACCGCTAGAAGGCGATGAGCAGAACTGACATGGCGCTGGGTATAAAGGACATTGACGAAACGCAGGCGCCTTTGCTCGATCATCTGATTGAATTGCGCGGTCGCCTGGTCAAATGCGTGATTGCGCTCGGCATCGCTTTTTCGATCTGTCTCTATTTCGCCGACGATATTTTCGGCTTTCTCGTGAAGCCACTGACCGCCGCGTTCCCTGAAGGACAAGGCAAGCTGATCTACACTCAGTTATATGAAGCGTTCTTTGTCGAATTAAAGGTCGCGCTGTTCGCAGGTTTCTTCATTTCGTTTCCGGTGATCGCGAACCAGCTCTGGGCGTTTGTAGCGCCAGGTCTGTACGCGAAGGAAAAAAAGGCTTTTCTGCCGTTTCTGGTCGCAACACCGCTGCTTTTTACAGCCGGCGCAGCGCTTGCATATTACGTCGTAATGCCAACCGCATTCAAATGGTTCCTAGGATTCGAGGGGCAGGTGGGCGGTCTGGACATCGAAGCTCTTCCTGGGACTGGCAATTATCTCGGCCTCGTCATGCAATTTATTCTGGCGTTTGGTGTTACGTTTCTGCTGCCAGTCTTGCTTTTGCTGCTCAATCGCGCGGGGATCGTTTCGCGAGAGCAATTTGTGGCGGCAAGGCGCTATGTGATCGTTGGAGTTGTGGCACTGGCCGCAATCGTAACGCCGCCAGACCCGGGGTCGCAGATCATTCTGGCTGTGCCGCTTTTGCTCCTGTTTGAAGGATCGTTGGTCCTCATGAGACTGCAAGAGCGGATGAACCGGAGCAATCCAGCATCAGATAAAGCTGAGCCAGAACCTCTCGAAAACACTGGAGTAGCTCTCGAAAAGAGCACTGACCTTACCGATTAGCGCGGCAAGTGGCGACTACCGTCTTCGAGAACCGAAGCTCATCCTTCAAATACAGTGCACACAAAAAACGGGGCCCATAAGGGCCCCGTAATTGTATCGATGTGTCGCTAACGCTTAGGCGCTGGCGGGATCGTCGTCATCACCGTCTGCAGCGATGACGATGCCACCGATAACAGCAGCAGCAGCCAGAAGTGCAATGATGATGCCCGAGTTGCCCTCAAGTTCGCTTTCGCCTTCGACCGGTGCAATCGAACGGTCAAATGCGGCTTCTGCGATAGCCGGGGTTGCTGCGAGCGAAACAGCTGCGGTAGCAGCGGCAAGCGTACGGAATTTCATCGATAATCTCCTAATGAATTTTATTTCTTCGATATCTGTTGGTTAACTAGGGCACAGACCGTGAAGTGACAACCCTCTTTTTCATTCAGACTGAAACCAATTTTGTCCTAATAAAGCTTTTATATCAGGCCCCTACCAATTTGGCCGCCGAAATGGTGCATTTATGACGCACTGCACAAACTAGTTTTGTTGCAACCGCGCAATCAAGACTCGTCCGAGCAGATAAACAAAAACCGATTCGAACCTTTCGCGTGGTTAGGCCCAACAACCTTCGGATTCGAAGGCGCCACGCCTATGTGGTCTATAGGGTTAATAATTCATGACGATCCGTTCGCAAGGCGAAGTAGTTCACAAGAACCTAGGGTGCGGTGACCCGTTCGCCGCCAATCCAAACTCCGACAATTTCGGTTGTACGAATGTCCGCAGGTGAAGCGATTAGCGGATCGCGATCGACAAAAATAAAGTCGGCGCGCTCCCCTTGACCAATCGGCCAAACCGGTACGTCGGCAAAGCCTGCGAAAGCAGCATCCGCTGTAAAAGCTTTGAGAGCTTGTTCACGGCTGACGGTCTCTTGTGCCCTCCAGCCACCGAATGGCTCGCCATCCGCATCAGTCCGGCTGATCGCAACGGCGAAGCCAGCGAATGCGTTTGCGGGTTCAACCGGCGCATCGGATCCGAAGGCGAGCTTTCCACCGACATTTAAAATGCTGCGCCAAGCGTAGGCACCACCCAATCGGTTCGGACCCAGCCGGGCCTCTGCCATCGTTCGGTCGGACGTTTGGTGGAGAGGCTGCATTGAAGAAACAATCCCGTATTGCCCGAATATGGGCAGGTCTGCCGGATCAGCAATTTGGGCGTGCTCAATACGCCAGCGTCGATCACCCGTGTAGCTCTCATTGAGTTCAGCGATCGCGGCCAGCACATCCGCATTGGCTGCATCACCGATTGCGTGCACCGCTGGCTGGAAATTGTCGAGCGCAGCCCTGCTCATAAGGTTGCGGAGCTGAGCCTGCGACAGTAGCGGCAGTCCGGTTGTCCCGGGTTCGTCAGAGTAGGGCTCCTTCAGGGTCGCCCCACGCGAACCGAGCGCCCCGTCGAGATACAGTTTGACCCCGCCCATTCGCAATCTGTCATCGTACAGCCAAGGGGTCGGCCCCGGACCGCCGATCAGCTCCATGGTCTGCACGCTATCGGCGTACGACATAATGCGCAGCTTGAGCGTGCCATTGTCACCAGCCCGACGGAAAGTGTGCCAATGCTCGATCTTCGTGCCCATATCGGCAACGGCTGTGATGCCATTGGCGAAGAGAATCTCTTGGGCTTTGCGCAGCGCGAGATCGCTATCTTCCGGGCGCGGGGCGGGCACAACTTTATTGATATACTCCTCTGCAGCGTCAACAAATACGCCTTGCGGTTCACGGCTACCGGGCTTGCGGATGATCCGTCCGCCTGACGGATCGGTCGATGCGGCGGTGACACCGGCGGTTTCCATCGCCTTTGTGTTGGCCCAGCTAGCATGGCCATCAACGCGCTGTAGCCAAACCGGACGGTCTGACACGACTGCATCCAATTCCTCAGCGGTTGGGAAGCGTCCAAGCCCCCACTTTTCCTGGTTCCAGCCGCGACCTAGGATCCAGGGACGGCCAGGGTTCTCGGCGGCGAACTCGGCAATCTTGGCAAGAGCGTCTTCGAGCGAGGTGGTTTCTGACAGATCCAGCGTGAGTGCGCCGAATCCGATGCCCATGACATGGACATGCGCATCGATCATTCCAGGCAGCATCACGCGTCCCTCGCCGTCAATCGCAAACTCGACATCACTGGGGCGATCTTCGCCGCGCTCGACGATATCGGTAATAACGCCATCGTCGTTGAAAACTAGGCCGACGAAGCGTTCGACGTCGCCGCTCTCTCCGATGGTGATGCCATCAACATTGTAGACCAGAGTGTCGGCATGAGCGGGTGAAGCGACTGCGGCGGACAGCGCGGCACCCGCGCAAAGAGTGGCAAGTTTGCGGATCATCTCAAAGTCCCTAACCCTGTTTGCTTTGCGGCAGGCGGGTGATGAGCGCGCTCGTATCAAGCCGCCCTCCGCCCTGATTTTGCACATCGGCGTAGAATTGATCGACCAGCGCGCTCACTGGCGAAGACAGGCCGAGGCGCTTCGTCTCTTCGAGCGCATACCCCAAGTCCTTGCGCATCCAGTCGATCGCGAAGCCGAAGTCGAAACTGTCCGCGGCCATCGTTGCCCAGCGATTGTCCATCTGCCAGCTTTGCGCTGCGCCGCCTGAGATCGCCTGGTAGGTCTTGTCCATGTCGAGCCCCGCCGCGTCAGCTAAGCGGATGCCTTCTGACAGACCGGCGAGAACGCCAGCGATGCACATCTGGTTGACCATTTTAGCTGTTTGTCCTGCTCCGACATCGCCGACACGCACAATCGATTTGGCATAGCAATCCATTACCGGAGCTGCTCGAGCGAGTGCTTCTTCGCTGCCGCCACACATAATTGCCAGTTGCCCGTTTTCCGCGCCAGCTTGCCCCCCAGACACGGGTGCATCGACAAATTCAATCTGGCTTTCAGCAGCCTTTGAGGCTAATTCGCGTGCCATCTTCGCCGATACAGTTGTGTGATCGACGAGCAGAGTGCCGGATCGCATCGCAGAAAGTACGCCATTTTCGGCCATTGTAACGCTTGCCAGGTCTTCATCATTGCCAACGCAGATGAAGACTATCTCCGCATCTTCGGCGGCGTCAGCGGGGGTCGCGGCAAAATTGACGTCCAAGGCTTCATTCGCCCAAGTGTCGCGCCATTTCTGGGCGCGTTTTGCTGAGCGATTAAAGGCTGTGACTATATGTCCTGCTCGGGCCAGATGCCCGGCTATCGGTCCGCCCATGACGCCAAGGCCGATAAAGGCGACAGATTTGGAATTGCTCATGGGTCAAAGCCCTAATGGCTATTATTCGCCCCGCCAAGCCAGTGAATTCGTCTGCTCTCAAGCTAAGTTCATTGCCCTAATCAGCGCAAAGCCGTAACCGCACCTGCGTTATGACCGTTGAATCCGCATCACCACAGCCTGTCCCCAACGCTTCAAAAGGCGCTGCCGACCTTACTATTGACGATGTGCGGGCAGCAGCCGCGCGGATTGAAGGTGCTGTGGTCAAGACGCCGATGATGCACTCGATAACCTTGTCAGAGATTACCGGCGCGGAAATCTGGCTGAAGTTCGAAAACTTGCAGTTCACAGCTGCCTATAAAGAACGCGGGGCGCTCAATGCTCTGCTCCAGCTCAGCGACGAACAGCGCCAGCGCGGTGTGATTGCAGCCTCGGCTGGCAATCATTCACAAGGCCTCTCATATCACGGCACTCGTCTTGGCGTGCCGGTGACCATCGTGATGCCGCGCACCACACCGACGGTGAAGGTGATGCAAACCGAAAGCGTCGGCGGCAACGTCGTGCTCGAAGGCGAAACCTTCGATGATGCGAATGCTCATGCGCGCAAGCTCGAAGCGGAAATGGGGCTGACCTTTGTCCACCCGTTTGATGATCCGCATGTCGCAGCCGGACAGGGCACGGTTGCGCTCGAAATGCTCGCGCAAAAGGCTGACTTCGATTGCCTGGTCACGCCAATCGGCGGTGGCGGCTTGATTTCGGGCATGGCGACTGTGGCGAACGCGATCAATCCTCAGATCGAAATGGTCGGGGTGCAAGCGAGCCTGTTCCCTAGCATGTATGCGCGGATCAAGGGCGAAGACCGGGTTTGCGGCGGCGACACCTTGGCCGAGGGAATCGCGGTGAAGCTGCCCGGCGAGTTTACCAGCAAAGTGATCGCTGAGCGGGTCAATGACATTCTGTTGGTGGACGAGCCCGCGCTCGAAAAAGCGGTGTCGCTGCTGCTCCAGATTGAAAAAACGGTAGTTGAGGGTGCTGGCTCTGCTGGCCTTGCTGCTGTCTTGCAGAACCCTGAACGTTTTGCCGGCAAATCAGTCGGTCTGGTGCTGTGCGGCGGCAACATTGACACGCGTCTGCTCGCCAATGTTCTGCTGCGTGACTTGGCTCGGCAGGGCAGGCTCGCAAGACTGCGAGTAACCCTGCAAGACCGCCCTGGCGCTTTGTTCAAAGTGATGCGCCTGTTTGACGCGCATAACGTTAACATTATCGAGATCTACCATCAGCGTATCTTCACGACGCTGCCCGCGAAAGGCCTCATAACGGACATTGAATGCGAGGCGCGCGATGCCGACCAATTGAACGCTTTGGTCGAAGCTTTGCGAGATGCTGGCTATACGATTTCCGTCGCTGAACTGGCCTAAGTCTCTCATTGAAGGGCAAATTTCCGGATTGCTCTAACGAGCCTGCGTGGCAGCGAGATTTAATCCAGTTTGGTCGGAACTGGAATTCCGCTCCGTGCATTGATACTCTACGTATGCGCCGAGATGTGCATAGTAAGGCTTTGTTCACTCTGTTTCATGGTTAAGAGTCTTTTACTCGTCCTACCAAGCAGGCATAAGATTGCCTTAACGCAGCGCCCTCGCTGATTCCTTTTAGTGAAAGGTAACAAGGCAAACCCGTGACGGCTCCGATACGCTTCCCCCGGTTTTTCGTGACAAGTCCTGCTCCATGCCCATATCTTCCGGGCAAAAGCGAGCGTAAAGTCTTCACGGAGCTAAAGGGCGGTCATGCGGATCAGCTGAATGAGGCGCTTGGGCGGATCGGTTTTCGCCGCAGCCAGACGGTCGCTTACCGGCCAAGCTGCCATGATTGCCAAGCCTGTGTTTCAGTCCGCGTCGTCGCCAATGAATTCAAGCCATCCAGCACACAAAAGCGCTTGCTTAAGCGCAACAAGGATGTCGTGGTTACCGAGTGCCGCCCGTGGGCAACTGACGAGCAATTCGAACTGCTCACCAAATATCTCAACGCGCGTCACCCCGATGGCGGCATGGCGGCAATGGATGAACTCGATTATGCCGACATGGTCGAGCATACGCCGGTTACCAGCTATCTTGTGGAGTATCGCGAGCCTAGCGTCGATGGCGAGCCGGGGAAGCTAATTGGCGCTTGTTTGACCGATCGTCAGGGCGATGGCCTTTCGATGATCTACAGTTTTTATGACCCGGATCATGGAACGCGCGCGGGTTTGGGGAATTATATAATTCTCGATCATATTCAACGGGCTGCGGTACGAAGGGTTGCCATATGTTTACCTCGGCTACTGGGTGGCAGGCTCCCCGAGGATGCAATACAAGGTGCGTTATCGACCACTTGAACGCCTTACCCGAGATGGCTGGCAACGTATGCCAGACGAAGAGCAAAACGCTCTCATCGCAGCGGCAACCGCACCGCGTAGCCAATCCGCTGCTATGCCTGCCGCGAGCGGGAAAGATGGTCAGCCCGTCAAGCTCCCGGCGGACTAGCCAAAATTCCTTGCGCACTTTCTGGCTGAGCGTCGCAGCTAGCAGCGCGGCTTTTGCTGCCCCGCTTCATGCGCAAGACCAAGGTTCGGATCCCGCGCAGCCAGTCGAGCAAGCAGAGCTATCCGATCCTGATCCAGCAGAAGCTGAAGTTCCTTCGGTACCAGAGCGATCTCTGGACCTTGATGACCTGATCCCAGACAGCGCGGTCGAAGATCCGGAAAGTTGGGCCGTTCAAGGCGCCCCTGCGCAGCCCACGGAAGGGGAGATTGCACAAGAGGCACCAATCAGCGCCTCCCAAGATGCGATTGACCTTCAACTCGAAGAGTTTGAACTGGCTTTGCCCGAGCCCTTGGAGTCCGATCCAGAGGTCGAGGCGCTGGCTGAAATCGATGCGCCGGACCTGATTGATCTACCCGAATTGGCGCCTGAGCAGAATCAGTGACGAACTGGTGCTTGCGTTTCCTGCCGATCGCGAGAATTTTCCCGAGGGCACCGACTTCGTCACCCGTTTCAAAGCCCTGTCGGCGGTGCAGCAGCTTGATACAGATGACGACTCGATCGCTCAGCTTGCGGCGCGGGCGCGGGCCGACCAGGAATTGCTCGAAGACCTGCTTCGCAATTACGGATACCATGACGGGCAAGTCATACGGCAGATCAGCGGTCGCCGCGTCGGGGAAGAAGTCGCTGAAATTGATCCGGGGGTGCGCTTTGATATCCTTCCGGGCATCCGATACGAATTTGGCGCGATTGATTTAGGGGCACTCGACAGCGCGCCTGATTACCCCAACTTGCGCTCAGCTTTCGGAATTGAGCGTGGCCAGCCGCTCAACAACGATCGGATCGTTGAGCAAGTCGCCTCGCTCGACACCGCGCTGGGCGAGCAAGGCTATCCTTTTGCCGAGATTGATGAGCCCGAACTGTTGATCGATCATGATCGCCGTGAGGGTGATCTCAATCTTCCGGTGCAGCCGGGCGGGAAATATGTCTTCGGCGAAGTGAACAGCAGCCTGCCGAAGTTTTTGTCCGGCCGCCATCTTGCCCGAATCGCTCGGTTTGAGCCAGGCGATACCTATCAGCGTAGCCTTGAATTTGATTTGCGCCGAGCGGTGACTGCCACCGGGCTTGTGTCTGCGGTGACAATCACGCCGCGCGAAGTAACCCCGCCGCAGGGCGATGAACCCGGCGTGGTCGCGATGGATGTGGGGCTGGAAAAGGCAAAATTGCGGACCATCGCAGGCGCGATCGGTTTTGGCTCCGAAGATGGGCTAAAGGTGGAGGCGAGTTGGCAGCATCGAAACCTCTTCCCTCCCGAAGGGGCTTTGACCGCACGTGCGATCGTAGGAACGCGCGAGCGTCTCGCCAGCCTCAGCTACAAGCGCAGCAACTTCCGCGCGCGCGACCAGGTGCTCACAATCGACGCGTATGCCAGCGATATTGAGACCGAAGCGGTTGATGCGCGCACCATCGCACTTCGCGGCACCTTTGAGCGGCTATCCAACCTGCTCTTCCAGAAACCGTTCAGCTGGGCGGTCGGAAGCGAATTCCTGCTGTCTAGCGAACGCAACCAAGGCGTGGGCGGCGTTGAAGCTCCTCGGCAAGACTTCACGATTGCTGGTTTCTTCTCTCGCGCGACGATTGATGGCAGCGATGATCTGCTCGACCCAACATCGGGTTTTCGTCTTACCGGTGCACTCGCCCCGGAGGTTTCGCGCAGCGAAGGCGTGACGAGCTTCTATTTCCGCAGCGAAGTGGACGCGACTTACTATAAATCCATCGGATCGACAGTGCTGGCAGGCCGAGGCCGATTGGCGACGATCCAGGGGGCTGACACAGATGTTATTGCTCCGTCACGCAGGCTCTATGCCGGCGGCGGCGGTTCGGTGCGTGGCTACGGCTTTCAAGCCATCGGCCCCCGCGACCCGGTAACCGGTGAGCCTACAGGCGGGCGCTCATTGGTCGAGTTGGCGATCGAGGCGCGCATTCAGACCGGCTTCTTCGATGGCGCATTGGAAGTTGTGCCATTTGTCGATGCCGGGTCTGTGTCAACCGGAGGAACGCCCGACTTTGGCCTGATCCGCGTCGGCGCAGGTCTGGGCGTGCGCTACAAGACTGGCTTTGGCCCGATCCGGCTGGATGTCGGCGTGCCGCTCAATCCGAATGAATTCGATAGCCCGGTGGTCGTGTATGTTAGCCTGGGGCAAGCGTTCTGATGAGCGAAGAGGCCGCATCATCGGAAGGTGAAAGCCCTCCCAGAAAGCGGAAGCGTCGCTGGGCCAAGCGGCTTGGCTGGGTTCTGGCCATATTGTTGCTCCCCGTGCTGTTAGTGGGAGCGTTCCTAAGCACCTCGATAGGCAAGCGGTTCGTAGCGGACCAAATTGCGCAGGTTGCGCCGGCTTCCGGACTGCGGTTCGAGGTAGGGCGCATTGACGGCGACATTTACGGGCAGGCCACACTGAACGATGTCACACTGTACGATCCGCAAGGCGAATTCTTGAGAATTCCGGAGGTCGAACTCGATTGGAACCCGCTCGCCTGGCTGTGGAGCGGGCTCGATATTCGCGAATTGACCGCACGACGGGGCACACTATTGCGCCTGCCGGAATTGTTGCCGGGTGATCCTGACGCGCCGATTCTGCCGGACTTTGACATCCGCATCGACACGTTTGCGATTGAAGAATTGACCCTTGCGCCGGGTTTGGTCGGCGAAGATGCGCAGCGGGTCAATTTGACTTCTCGCGTCGATATTCGCGCCAACCGCGCGTTTATTGAGGCCGATGGCAAACTCGGAGAAATCGACAGTCTCTCCTTGTTACTCGACGCTATGCCTGACGGAGACCGGTTCGACCTGGAATTCGACTACTCCGCTCCGGAGGGCGGCGTAATTGCTACATTGGCGGGCCTTGATGAGGGGTACCGCGCGCAGATTACTGGCGATGGGACATGGACCGAATGGCTTGGCTACGGCCTCGTTACGAGCAGTTCAGCGCAAGATGACGAAGTTGAACGTGTGGCGGGCTTCCAATTGGCGAACCGCGCGGGTGAGTACAGTCTTCTGGGCCAAATTGCCTCGCCTGTGGAAGGTAATGGCTTAACCGCGCGAGCTCTGGGTGAAGCGGTGTCCTTGGCAGCGATCGGTACACTTGAAGAGAGCACTTTTGACGGGAAGGTTACCGCGGTAACCGCGTCTTTGTTCGCCCGAGGGGAAGGCGAAGTCGACCTAGCCGGAAATGCCTTCGATGGCTTCTCAATTGATGCAGTGCTGCGCGATCCTGCGCTATTCGGGCAGTCGCTCACGCTCGCGGATACCAGACTTTTTGCCACGCTTGATGGTCCGTTCCGCGATTTAGCAGCGGCGCACGAGCTTTCCATTGGCCGGCTCACATCGGGCGAGATTGAGCTCGCTTTGCTGCAGCAGGCGGGCACGGCCCGCTACGATGGGGCAGGGTGGTCTGTGCCGCTCAATGTCTCAAGCGGCCAAGTGACCAGCGGGATTGCATCGATTGATCCTTACCTGGCCAATGGCACATTGAACGGAGTTCTTGATTGGCGCGCAAACCGGCTAAGCAGCGATGATCTAAAGGTTTCGTTCGGGCAGATCGCTGCCAATCTGACCTTGCGCGGCGATACAGCAGCTGGAGCCTATGCGATCGCTGGACCGGTCGCAGGGCGCGGTCTAGCGCTTGAGGATATTGGCACTGCCAATGCGACCGCAAAAATATTGTTCAAGCTCGCGGCAAACGCACCGTGGAGCTTGCGAGCGAATTTCGTAGGCGATCTTGCAAGTATCTCAAACGAGACTGTGGCCAATGTTGCTGGTGGTCCGATCAAGCTGCGAGGCGGATTGTCTGTCGGCGGGAATTCACCCTTGGCAATCAATGCGCTGTCGGCTGAGAGCGCGAACCTGACTTTGAACGCTGACGGTACCGCGTGGTCGACGGGCGCACGACGCTGGTCGGATCGGGCAGGCATAGCGAATACGGCCCGTTTGATATCGACGCGACATTTGCTGTCGATGGCCCAAGGGCTGTTCTTGTCTTCGCAGATCCCTTACCAGCCGCTGGTCTTTCGGATGTTCGCGTCGCGATTGCCCCCAGCGACAATGGCTTTGCAATCGATACCGAAGGCGGCTCGCTTCTTGGCCCGTTCGTAGGTTCCTTGGGTCTGGCATTGCCCGGCAATGCGCCCGCGCAAATCGACATCAACACTTTGCGGGTATGGCGCACCGATGTGACCGGAGCTTTGACACTCGAGGAAAACGGAGTGCGCGGGCAGCTTTCGCTCAGTGGAGGTGGATTATCAGGCCGGATAGGTTTGGCTCCGGAAGGTCCGGCGCAAGGTTTTGCCGCCGATCTAACCGCGAACAATGCGTCGTTTGGCGGCGATGTTCCCATCGCTCTCGACAGTGCATCGATCACCGCACGCGGCGCGTTTGCTGAGGGTGCCAACCAAGCACAAGCAGACATAGCCGGCGAAGGCTTGCGATATGGCGGGCTTTACATCGCCCGTTTCGCTGCAGACGCCGACATCACCAACGGCAGCGGGAATGTTACTGCTTCGATTGCCGGACGACGCAGCGACCGCTTCGCGCTGAAGTTCGACGGCGATTTTGAACCCAATCGCATCGCGGTTTTGGCGCGGGGCGAGTTTGCAGGGCGGGCAATCACAATGCCGCGCCGGGCGGTGCTCACCTCTTCGCAAGGCAGCGAGGGATGGCGCTTGGCCCCGACGCAAATCGGCTTTGGGCGCGGCTATGCGATTTTGGAAGGCGCGCTTGGCGGAGCGGAAACGGCCATTGAAGCTAAGCTAGCCAACATGCCGCTCTCGCTCGCTGATCTGGCAGTCGCAGATCTTGGCTTTGGCGGGGTGATTTCGGGTCTGGTCAATTACCGCCAGGTGGGGGCAGCTGCGCCGAGCGCAAACGCCAAGATCAGGATCGAGAATTTTACGCGATCAGGACTGGTCTTATCATCGCGTCCGGTAAACTTGCTGGCTGTCTTCGACCTTACCCCCTCAAGGCTTGATGGCGGTGCGGTCCTTCGCGATCAGGGCAATCGGTTGGGTAAGGTAAAGGGGACAATCACCGGCCTTCCGTCGGGCAGCGATCTCATCTCTCGCCTACAGCGCGGAAGGCTTGCTGCGAATATCAACTATGATGGCCCGGCGGAATCTGTGTGGAGGTTGGCGGGGATCGAGACCTTTGATCTCACAGGCCCGGCAAGCATCTCCTCACGAGTAACTGGCACATTGCTTGATCCGGTATTTAACGGACGTGTTTCAAGCGACAATCTGCGCGTTCAAAGCGCATTGTCAGGGACAGATATCGGCAATGTTGCGGTTCGCGGGCGTTTTGCTGGATCGCGGCTGGAATTGACCCGGTTTGCAGGGACGACCTCGGGCGATGGCACTGTCACTGGCAGCGGTACTGTAAATTTTGCTGGTCTACGGTCAGGACGTGCGCCGCAAATTGATCTGCGCGCAGCGGTCAACAGGGCACGTCTGCTCAATGCCAACGGTTTGTCCGCGACGCTAACTGGACCCTTGCGGATCGTTTCTGATGGGCGTGGCGGAACCATTGCAGGGAAGTTGCGCATCAACCGGGCGAGCTGGGTGCTGGGCGTTGCCGCCGACGACTTGGCATTGCCCAACATTCGCACGCGTGAGGTCAATACCCCGCGCGACGCCATGCCAAGAGCTGCTTCTGCGTCATCCTGGCGTTACCTTGTGAATGCGAGTGGTGGCAGCCGGATCGAGGTTGATGGGCTTGGCCTCGATAGCGAATGGGGGGCTGACATTGTCTTGCGGGGAACGACCAGTGACCCTCGCATAGGAGGGCAGGCGAATCTCGTGCGCGGCGCATACAGCTTTGCCGGTACACGCTTTGAACTGACCCGTGGCCGGATCGCTTTTGATGCCAATCAGCCGATCAATCCGCGCCTCGATATCGCTGCAGAATCCGAAAGCGATGGCATTGATGTAACGGTGGCCATTACGGGCAATTCCGAAGCGCCCCAGATCGCGTTCGATTCAAACCCTCAGCTCCCCGAAGAAGAAATTCTTAGCCGGCTGCTCTTTGGTGGCTCGGTCACTTCGTTGTCCGCGACTGATGCGTTACAATTGGGAGCGGCCTTAGCGAGTTTGCGCGGAGGCGGCGGGGTCGATCCGGTTAGCCGCTTGCGCAATGCCATTGGCCTTGATCAGCTACGTATCGTCAGTGCCGACCCGGCGCTCAATCGCGGAACTGGAGTTGCGCTGGGCAAGAATTTAGGTCGCCGCGTCTATGTCGAGATTATCACCGATGGGCGTGGCTACAGCGCGACAAGCGTAGAATACCGGATCACGCGGTGGCTTTCGCTTCTTGGAAGCGTTTCGACGATCGGGCGACAGAGTGTCGTTGCAGAAATCAGTCGCGATTACTGATTTCAGTCAGGAGGCATATAGGCGGGCTTCGGCTGCGCGCCTGCGCACCAGCCCTTTAAGCACGCGCCCGCCTGCCTTGTTCCAACGAGCAAACTCTCGGGCCGCCCCCTCGAAATCACCCGCAATATGCTTCTTGGTCAAAGTCGCTCGCGCAATCGCGCCGGTGTTGTAGTGGAAGCTGACCATTGCATCGAACTGGGCCTGTGTGGTTGGCGCGTTTCCGAGCGCGCGTGAGACACCGTCTCCATAGCGGACAAGATCTTGTTCCAGCCGCTCGTCGCATTGTGCTTGGGTCCAAACGCTGTCGCGATCGACACCGCGCCCGGTTGCTCCCCAGCCGATTGTCCAAGGGTCAGCGCCGGTCCCTGGATCAGGATAGGCTTCGACAAGTCCGTCAGTCCGCAACCGCGCGCAGCCTTCAAACCTCTTGATCAGCGCAATTCCCGCCTCTCCGATGCGACTAGGTTGATCGGTTGATCTGACAATTGCAGCCGACACGCTCGTTCGAGGCAGTTGCTCGCAAACCTCATCATCGCCCTCCATGCAATCGATCGCGCGGTCGATTTGGTCGACTTCGGCTTGGCGAATGCCACGACCCAGAATTGCTCGCAGCGCTTTAAAAATTGGCTTTCGCGTGTTCATATCTGCAACTCCAAATCCATTTTTTTCTTCATGACGGCGCTGAACAATGAAGACTCTGTCAGGATGGCACCAAGTTCCAATGCCGCGTCGCGCGTCATCGGATAGACCAATTTGTTCTCTTCCAGAGGGGTGCGAATGCTCACAGCGAGCAGGCCAATCGGCTGCCCATCAAGGTTGCGCAAAGGACACGCGACAGACGCTCTGAGATTGCCGGCAATAAGAAATGCCTTCAATTCCTCATCTTCATAATCATCAACATTTCGCGCGATGCATTGGGGCACATCGCTCGCGAGCATGTAGTCGAGTGTGTGCCGCAGAGCAGTCAACGGAAGGGGGCGGTTGCGAATGCCTGTCCTTTCCGTACGAATGTCCATGCTTTCGAACACATCAATTATACCGACGACCTGCTCAGATTGGTCGATGTCAAACACAAGCGCGCGAATGACTGCACGGCTGGATGATGATCGCCGCCTGAGATGAAGCAAGCGAGCGCGAATTAGCTCGTCAACTTTGACAGCCTTGGCGCGCGCCAATCTTTCGCGCTCTTCATCAACGACTTGGCGAGAATACTCGCGGTCGGTCTGCGCTTCGTACAAACTGATCAGTGAAGGCGCTTGCCAAGCCGCAAACATGATCACCAGAAAAAGGGCGAGAAGGGGGAGGGCGATCGCTGCCCTGCGGGGATGCTTGTCAATTAGCGCGACGCTGCGATCAAGCAGGCCAAGATAGGTGTCGGTTTCAGGCAAATCGGGCGCCTCGTCGCAGGTGCGGAAGAAGAGGCAGACGTATTAGGCAGAAATTATCCGAGTAGGAAAATGGTTTGTGTTTCGTGGGGCGTGCAAAACGGGAATTGTAAAGAGCTCTTGACTGACAAGAGGTCTTTACAGTAAAGAGGTCTTTACAGGCACGAATCGCCAACGAGGAATTGAAGGTTGAAAAACCGATTGAAAGAACATCGTGAAACGCACGGCTGGAGCCAGGGAGAGCTGGCAAAGCGCTTGGGTGTGTCACGGCAGACGATCAATGCGGTTGAGACCGACAAATACGATCCTTCCCTGCCGCTCGCGCTGCGCATGGCGAAGCTGTTCGGCGTGAATTTGCCCGACTTGTTTATTGATGACTGGGAGCCAGAGGTACAGTGACTGCTATGACCAAAGATCAAACTGAAATTGTTGAACCAGGGCTGGCCCGCCGTACTTGGGACTTCTTTAAAATGCCCTTACTCGTCGGCTTCATCGTCGGCGTTTCATTCTCGCTGATCCGGAGGGCGATGGGTTGGGATGTCGGACAGTGGATTGAAGGTCTTTCCCTCACTGGACTATTCGAACCTTCGATAATCACTGCACTCACGGTTGGAGGGTTGATGGTTTTTATCAGCCTCTTTGTAGGTGCAGGCGCATTCTTTCCCAACTACGGGATCAGAGCGAAGATGTTTGCTGATCGCGAAGACTGGGAGGATCAGCGCAACCTATTTCGAACAAGTGCGATTGGATGCTTTGGTTGGGGAGGGCTTATGATCTTGCTCGCTCTAGTAGAGCCGCTTTCATTGTCGCTCACGCCATTGCTGTCGGTCTTGCTTCTCCTTTGCTTGGCTTTTCTCGGGTATTCTTGCTGGATGATGTTGCGCGGGTTTGATGAACTTTGGGACGATGTGCACCGTCTGATGTGCGTCTGGGCATTCTATGGTGTGTTCGTCGTCGGAGGCATTTGGTCCGTGCTCGCACACCTCAATCTGATCCCAGCTCTGACACCTCTCGACTGGATTTCTCTATTGACGATATCGTCATTGGTTGGATCGGTGATCGCCAATGGACAGCGCGGTCTCTTGCAGGATCAATTCTGACTCAAGCACCTCGTGCTCTCTGCAATCAAAAAAAGGCCGCCCGGTTTCCCGAGCGGCCTTTTCTATTGTCCTACCGCTTCGCTGCTTGAGGACGGGGGCAGTCGATTTTTGACCGCCCGCGAGCCCGAATCAGCGAATTACGAGCTGTAATACATGTCGAATTCAACGGGGCATGGCGTTGTTTCCATACGCATGACCTCTTCCCATTTGAGTTCGGCATAGGCCTCGATTTGATCTTTCGAGAACACGTCACCCTTCAACAGGAAGTCGTGATCGGCTTCGAGCGCCTCAAGGGCCTCACGAAGCGAGCCGCAGACCGTTGGAACTTGTGAGAGTTCAGCTGGCGGCAGGTCGTAAAGGTTTTTGTCCATCGCATCGCCCGGGTGGATCTTGTTCTCGATCCCGTCGAGGCCAGCCATCAGCAACGCCGAGAAGGCGAGGTACGGGTTGGCGAGAGCATCCGGGAAACGGAACTCCACGCGCTTGGCCTTCTCGCCAGCGCCGTAAGGAATACGGCAAGATGCCGAGCGGTTGCGCGCCGAGTAGGCAAGCAGAACAGGTGCTTCAAAACCCGGAACCAGACGCTTATAGCTGTTGGTGGTTGGGTTGGTGAAAGCATTTAGTGCCTTGGCGTGTTTGATCACACCGCCGATGTAATAGAGGCAGGTTTCCGAAAGACCGGCGTATTCGTCACCAGCAAAAGTCGGCTTGCCATCCTTCCAGATCGACATGTGGCTGTGCATGCCGCTGCCGTTATCAGCCTTGATTGGCTTGGGCATGAAAGTTGCGGTCTTGCCATAAGCGTGAGCGACTTGCTGAACGACATATTTGTAAACCTGAACGTGGTCAGCCGATTTGGTCAGCGTTTCAAAGGTGATGCCAAGCTCATGCTGTGCGGCAGCAACCTCGTGGTGATGCTTGTCCATGTTGAGGCCGATTTCCATCATAGTGGAAACCATCTCGCCGCGGATGTCCATTGCGCTGTCTACGGGAGCGACGGGGAAGTAGCCTCCGGTCGCGCGTGGGCGATGGCCCATATTGCCCATGTCGTATTCTTTGCCGGTATTTGTTGGCAGTTCGACATCGTCGATGGCGAAGCCCGAACCGGCATAGCCGTCTTCAAAGCGAACATCGTCGAACATGAAGAACTCTGGCTCTGGACCGACATAGACTGTGTCACCAATGCCGGTCGAGGCGAGATAGGCCTCGGCGCGCTTGGCGGTCGAGCGTGGGTCGCGGTAGTAAAGCTGGCCGTCGGATGGCTCGATGATGTTGCAGAAGATGCTGATCATCGGGGTCGCGCTGAACGGGTCAGCATAGACCGCGTCGAGATCTGGTTTCAGGATCATGTCAGATTCGTTGATGTCCTTCCAGCCGGCAATAGACGAGCCGTCGAACATCAAGCCGTCTTCAAGAGCATCTTCGTCCATGACCGATGCAGCCATCGAGAGGTGCTGCCATTTGCCCTTTGGATCGGTGAAGCGCAGATCGACCCATTCGATCTCTTCATCCTTGATGCGTTTTACGATGTCTTTTGCACTTGCCATGACGGTGTATTCTCCAGCTGGTCTTTTGTTTGTCGCCCGCTTGCTTGCGAGCAGAGAGGTTGAACGAGATCTAGATAGCGTCGTCGTTGGTTTCGCCAGTACGGATGCGCAAAGCGGTTTCGATCGGGGAAACGAAGATTTTTCCATCTCCAATGCGCCCTGTTTGAGCAGCAGCGGCGACGGCTTCGACAACGCGTTCGGCGAGGTCATCACTTACGACAACTTCGAGTTTCACTTTGGGCAGGAAGTCCACGACATATTCGGCGCCGCGATAAAGCTCCGTGTGACCTTTTTGTCGGCCAAAGCCGCGCGCTTCGGTCACCGTGATACCCGACACGCCGATCTCGTGCAGCGCCTCTTTCACTTCATCGAGCTTAAAGGGTTTGATGATTGCTTCGACTTTTTTCACGGCCCGGATGGTCTCCCCTGACAGGCCTGAGTAGCGCCTGCTTTATTTCGCATGCGCGATCCAAGAATCGTGCCAAATGATGGGCATGATCTGGTAAATCATCCGCCCGTCTGCGCAAGGGTGATTCCGTATCCAGGCAGATTGCGCAAGAAAGTATCAAGCGAATGAATTGTGCTTAAGCGTAGGGCGCAGGGTGCCTAATTTTTGGGCAGTTCGCTGGTTAAAGCCTCAGGCCGGTCGTTTCTGGCAGTCCGCACATGATGTTGAGATTCTGGATTGCCGCGCCGCTCGCGCCTTTGCCTAGATTGTCGAGCCGGGCGATGAGGCGCGCATTCCAGCCGCCTTCATTTCCGCAAACAAACAGCTCCATCCCGTCATTGGCGGATTGACCATCGCGCAGCAATAGTTCGGTAGGGGTGTCACCGCTTCTGACGTGGACGACCGTTGATCGCTCATAAAACTTCTGGAGTTCTACTTCCAAATCCTCGGCGCTGGGATCAGTCGGCATCGCCCCGAGATGTAGCGGAACTTCTACAATCATGCCGCGCAACGCAGGGACTACCGATGGCGCAAACAACACTTCATGCTTCAGGCCAGCGTGCAGCTTCATCTCTGGCCGATGCTTATGAGCAAGCGTCAAACCGTAAGTGCGAAACGCAATGTCGGTTTCGCTTTCAAACCGTTCGATCAGAGCGTTTCCGCCGCCCGAATATCCGCTGACTGCGTTCACCGTGAAAGGCCAATCGGCTGGCAGAAGTCCGGCGCGCACAAGCGGTGCGACGAGTGCAAGAAATCCGGTAGGATAACATCCCGGATTGGCGACAAACTGTGCATTGGCAATTTTGTCTTTGCCGATGATTTCGGGAAAGCCATAGGTCCATCTCTCCGCCACACGGTGCGCGGACGACGCGTCGATAATCCGAGTGTTGGACCCTTCGGCGAGCTTCACCGCGTCGCGCGCGGCATCATCTGGCAGGCAGAGGATCGCGATGTCCGCTTCGTGCAGAGCTTCTTTGCGCGCGGCCTCATCTTTGCGGCGGTCATCATCGAGCACCAGCAGCTCAAACTCGTCGCGGCCCGCAAGCCGGTCGCGAATCTCGAGACCGGTCGTTCCGGCGGCTCCATCGATGAATATGCGGTGCGTCATGCCCGACGCTCTAGCGCCTTCAGTCGGCGAGACAACTGGCTTTCATATAGCCGCTTGGACCATGCGGGCCGAGACAGCCCCAAATCCACTCGCCCGCGACATCGAGGACTTCGATTGCAGTGCCCGGTTCAAAATGCGCGACAACGGGGCTGTCATCGCGGGTGTTTTCCATCACGTCCGCGCCATTTGGGCCGATGAAACGGCTCTGCGGGATGACATAGTGCGCCGCCAAATGTGTGCCAGCTAGGGCGATGTGGGCCAAGTCTCCTCGCAGCGGCAGTGTCCCGGGCTCCGGACGAGCGACAGGGCCGGTCAGCCCCAGCACACCGGTTGGCACGTCATATGTCGCTTTCTCGCTCATCTGAGCTTAGTCCCCTAAGGTGCCGCGCGCGATAACTTACGCGGTCGCGCGCCCCTATACGGCAAAATTCTTTCGGGCAAGTTAGCTACCGCTATAGCGTTTTTGCAAGGCGTGCCAGCTGGCGCGTAGGCCATAGGCTGTTCCGCCTTTGCTGCGGCCCGGTTTGGGGTAGGGACGCCAGCCAAAGGTGTCGTAGTGCACCCAATCAATTCCCTCGCCTACAAACTTGTCGAGGAACAGGCCTGCGACGCTGGCTCCTGCGTATGGATTGCTCTGAGCGTTGGTGAAATCGGCGATGTCGGATTTTAGGTACTCGAAATAGGCCTCGGGCAACGGTAACCGCCACGGCTCGTCATCAGCCGACCTACCCGCTTCGATCATTTCCATTGCGGTTGTATCACGCCGCGCCATCATTGCGGCATAATCCGGGCCGAGCGCGATCCGCGCCGCGCCGGTCAAAGTCGCAAAGTCGATGATGAGTTCAGGCTCTTCCTCGCTTGCTCGGGTGAGCGCATCGCCGAGGATCAACCGGCCCTCTGCGTCGGTGTTGTGAATTTCGACCTTATGACCCTTGCGGCTGTCCAAGACATCGCCGGGCCTGAATGCTGGGCCCGACACTGCGTTCTCAACCGCCGGGATGAACAGGTGCAGATTAACCTTCAGTCCCGAACGCATGATCAAGCCGGCTAAGGCGATAGCATGCGCAGCGCCGCCCATATCCTTCTTCATCAGCCGCATGCCCACAGCCGACTTCATATCGAGCCCGCCGGAATCGAAGCACACGCCTTTGCCGACCAACGCGATCACTGGCGTTTTGTCATCTGCGCCCTTGGGCTTCCAGCTGAGATGCATGATGCGCGGCGCGTGATGGCGAGCCGCCGCGCGTCCCACAGCGTGCACCATTGGATAGCCTTGCTCCAGCGCATCGCCCTTCGTCACTTTCAGCGTCCCGCCAAATTCCTTGGCCAGCTTGTCGCATTCCGCTTCCAGTGCGGCTGGACCCATATCTTCAGCAGGCGTGTTGATCAGATTGCGCACGAGGATTTCAGCTTCGGCCTCGGCCAACACAGCTTCGATCCGCTGCGCCTGTTTGGTCAACAGCACGCGCGGGCCGCTCGCATCGTCATCCTTCACGTAGCGATCAAATTTATAATGCGCGGTAAGCCAGCCGAACATCGCTGCGCCCGCATCGTGGCCTTCCAGCCGATAGGTGCCTTCGGGAAGCCGCTCTGCCAGTGATGCCAGGCAGTAACTTGTGAGGCTGTCGGGATCAGCAACCCCGCCCGCTGCAAACCATGCATCCCCATCGGGCACAATCGCAACTTGTCCAACGCTGCCATCGAACTTTTGCCCCTGAAGCGCGGCGCGTTTCCCAGCGCTGAGTCCCTTTAGCCATTCCTGGCATCCCGCTTTGGTCACAAGGTGGATGGCGATGGCGTCTTGCCCGCGATCAGGCTGGATCAATTCTCTCACGTCAGTCATGCGCCTAGTCCTTAGCTAGCGGCGCAAAATTGCCAAGCGTCAATTGCGCTTGCCGCCGCGCGGTGTGGAACATTTGTGATCTCGCAAAGCGCGGCGATTGTCGCTACATAGCGCGCATGACAGAATATCAGCTAATTGAAGGCAGCGACACCGTCTACCGCGACGGCACGATCAAATTGCACACTGAAGAAGGCTTTGAAGGGATGCGCAAGGCGGGCCAATTGGCCGCGCGGATCCTGGACGAGGTCGCAGGCTGGGTTCAGCCGGGTGTGACGACAGAGAGTGTCGACACCAAAGTGCGCGAGATGATGCTCGATCACGGCGCAGTTCCGGCAACGCTTGGCTATCGCGGGTATACGCATAGCTGCTGTATCTCGATCAACCATGTGATTTGCCACGGCATCCCGAGCGATAAAGTCTTCAAGGAAGGCGACATCGTCAATGTCGATGTGACGCCGCTGCTCGATGGCTGGCATGGCGACACGAGCCGCATGTTCTTTGCCGGCGAGCCATCGCTCAAGGCCAAGCGGCTGGTCGAAGTCACCCATGAATGTCTGATGCTCGGGATCGAGGCTGCCGGTAAGCCCGGCGCGCGGCTCGGCGATATTGGCGCTGCGATTGAGGCGCATGCCAAGCAGTTCCGCTACGGCGTGGTGCGCGAGTTTTGCGGACATGGCCTTGGCCGCCTGTTCCACGATGCGCCAGAGGTTGTGCACGCGGCGAAAGCGGGCACTGGGCCAGAGCTGAAACCGGGCATGTTCTTCACGATTGAGCCAATGATCAACCTCGGCAAGCCTTGGGCTAAAGTGCTGGGCGATGGTTGGACTGCGGTGACGCGCGACAAGTCGCTAAGCGCGCAGTTTGAGCACTCACTGGCTGTGACTGAAGAGGGCACTGAGATATTCACGCTCAGCCCGACGGGTAAAGACAAGCCGCCTTATTAGCCTTCCCTTGCAGCCCTAATCGCGGAGCCCGCCGCAAACGGCGCGATTGCTACCAGCAACAGACTGATCGCGGCTACGAAACCGAGGCTCGCCTGATCCATGCGGGCCAGTGCGCCTGCGCCGAAGATCAAGATCGGCAGCGCCAGCGGGATCAGCAACAGGCCGGACAGGGCTGCGCCAGCGCGCAGACTGGCCGTGAGGCTCGCGATCATAAGGCCGATGGCTGCCAAACCCGGAGTGCCCGCCAAGAGCCCCAGCAAAAGCACATGCAGTGTCGCTCCATCGAGGCCAAGCAACGCGGAGGCTGGAAAGGTCGCAATGATCAGCGGCGGGCCGAAGCTCAGCCAATGTGCGAGCAATCTCACCGACATGCTGATTTCTTCGGTTACGCCGCGCAGTTTGAGCTGATCGAAGACGCCATGCTCGATATCGCGTGCGACCAGCCCGTCCAACGGCAGGATTGCGGCGAGCAGAGCGGCGATCCACACCACGCCGCCGCCGGTTTTGGCGAGTACATTCGCATCGGGTCCGACCGCGAACGGGTAAAGCATCGCAACCGCGAGGAAGAAGATCAGCGGCAGCGCTGCGCCGCCGCCCGCAAACGGGAAGAACCGCGCCAAATCGCGCCGTAAAAGCGTGCCGATCATTCCGCGTAATCCTCAATAGCGAGCGTTTTGAGTCCCTCAATCGCCAACTCCTGATGCGAAGCGATCAGTGCGATCCCTCCATCTGAGCAATGCGCGGCAATCAGCGCAGTCACCTGGTCGATTGCTTTCGCATCTAGCCCGCTCAAAGGCTCATCGAGTAGCCAGATTGGCGCGCTCCGATTCATGAGGCTCGCAAGCGCGGCGCGCTTGCGTTGTCCGGTCGAAAGATAGCGCACCGGAATGTCGAGTAACGGTTCCAACCCCAGCATCCGGTAAGTTGCGGGCGCATCTGCGCAGCCGTCTATCCGCTCCCAGAATGCCAGCGCCTTGGCCAGCGGCAGATCGGGATCAAGCGAGACCCGCTCATCCAGCAGGCCAATCGCGCCTTCGCTTACAACGCTGCCAGAAAACGGGGTGAGCAGTCCTGCCATCGCGCGTATAAAGGTTGTCTTGCCGCAGCCATTCGCCCCGGTGACGTGGCACGCTTCGCCAACCTCCAACGTGAGGCCAAGTCCCCGGAAAAGTACGCGGTCCCCCCGGCGGCAGGCTAGGTCAGTGGCGGACAGGCGCGCTTGCATGGAGCCCTCTTGCATGAATGTGGGCGTTAGGCAAAAGCGGGCATGCGAACAACTCATGCTTGATGGAGACCCCCAATATGTCAGTCGCCGAATTGAACGAGAAGGAGCGGGCAACTCTGCTTGCCGATCATCCCAAGTGGAACGAAGCGCGAGAAGGCAAGGCGGTCGAGCGGACTTTCGAGTTCGAGAGCTTCTCCGCTGCCTGGGGTTTTATGAGCCGCGTTGCTTTGCTCGCCGACAGCCACGATCATCATCCCGAATGGTCCAATGTCTACAACCGCGTTAAAATCACGCTGACCACGCATGATGCTGACCCCGACAATGGCGGCGCGCTCTCAGAACGCGATGCAAAGATGGTCGACGCGATCGACGCAATCGCTTGAGGCTAGAATTTAGAGCTGTGTTAGCGCCCGAGCAGTCCCGATGCCGCACGTTGCTGCTTGCGAATCTTGCCTGGGGTCCACCGCTTCGCGAAGTTGAGCTTCTTCGCGGTCTTGCCGACGAGATAGTGCACGTCATCACTATGCACCGCTTTCCAGATGGTGGCGGCCACTTCCTCGACTGGCGTAATTTCAAGACCAGCGGCTTTCACGCGGTCTCGCACTGGCTCGTTGGAATGGCGATTGCCGGTGCCGTCCAGCAAAGGCGTCTCGATGAAGCTCGGACAGATTGAGCACGCCTTGATCTTGTCGGGGGCCCACTCTGCATCAAGGCTTTCGGCAATACCGCGCACGGCGAACTTGGTAGCACTGTAAACGCTCATTCCCGAGCCGCCTGTGATGCCAGCCGCGCTAGCGATGTTCACGAGGACGGAGTCCGGCGCGGCTTCCTTGAGGTAGGGATAGGCTGCTTGGGCGCCGTACAGCACGCCCTTGATGTTGATATCGAGGCAGCGATCAATCTCATCCACGTCCAGCTCATTGAGCGGACCGCCCGTGCCGATCCCGGCATTGTTGACAACACAATCGATTTTGCCGCCGGCTGCTTTCGCAAAGGCTTCGAGCGCTTCATCCCAGGCAGCGCGATCTCGCACATCGAGTGTATGCGTGGAGCACTGGCCCTCAAGAACGAGCGCCTTGGTCTCCTCCATGCCAGCTACATTCACGTCGGCCACTCCGACAAACCAGCCGCGCTCGGCAAAGAAAATCGCCGTTGCTCGGCCAATGCCCGAGGCGCCGCCCGTGATGAAAATTGACCTGTGTCCCGCTGTATCGCCCATGTGATCCCTCTCAGATTGCAGTTTGCAACCTGTTTAGTGCGATGGTCTGACTTTGTCAGGTCTTGATGTGATAACTGATCTAGGTTGCTCAGGATTAGTCGCTCAGCACTTCTTCCAAGCCGACAACATGCTCTGCGCCTTCGAGGATTTGTGCGGTTGAACTGGCCACAGTGTTGCCGATGCCTTCGCTGCGTCCGCCAAGGCAGCTGGCGAGAAAGTTCTCGGTGATTGCAGAAAAGGCGATATTGTTGACCGGCTTGGCAAATCCGTGCCCTTCATCGGGGTAGAGGACGTAAGTGACCGGCACGTTGGCCTTTTTCATCGCGCCGACAATCTGGTCGCTTTCCGATTGTTTGACCCGCGGATCATTTGCGCCCTGCAAGATCAATAGCGGCTTGGTGATCTGATCTGCCTTGTAGAGCGGGCTTGCGGCTTTCAGCAGCGCTAGGCCTTCTTCAGTGTTCGGGTTGCCCATGCGCTCGTGGAAGATCTTCACCATCGGCGCCCAGTATGGCGGGATGGTTTCGAGCAGCGTTTCGAGGTTGGACGGGCCGACAATATCGACTCCGCACGCAAACTTTTCAGGCGTGAATGTGAGGCCCGCCAGCGTTGCATAGCCACCATAGGAACCGCCCATAATCGCGACTTGGTCGGCGGTCGTGATGCCTTCTGCAATCGCCCAATCGGTCGCATCGATCAAATCGTCGTGCATCGACAGGCCCCATTGCTTGTTGCCTGCATTGATGAAGTCCTTGCCGAAACCGGTTGAGCCGCGGAAATTGACTTGCAGCACGGCGTAGCCGCGATTGGCGAGCCATTGGACGGTGCTGGCAAAGCCATAACCATCGCGGGCCCATGGGCCGCCGTGCACAAGCAGGACCATCGGTACGGTCGTTTCTGGGCGACCGCTTGCGTCGGTATCGCTGCCTGGTGGAAGCGTGAGATATGAAGGCAGAGTCAGGCCATCGCGGCTGGTGATTTCAACCGGATGCATGGGTTGGAGCGGCGCACCTTCCAGCTCTGGACGAGTGATGTAGAACGGCGTCAGGCTCTGCGCGGCACGATCATAGATGTAACTGCCACTCGGCGCAGTCAGCGGGTCGTTCCATACGATCCAAGTCTGGTCATCATCGGTCCGGCTGGCGACGCCAAACTCGCCGTCTAACCGGCTTTCGAGCCAATCAAACGACGCCTTGATTGCTGGGTTGATCGCGGTCCATTCGGTTTTAAGATATGTGGCCGAGTACGCCTCAACCACGCCGGTCTCGCGGTCGCGCATCGTACCGCCAATATCGGCTTTCTCATTCTCGGCGATCAGCGTTTTCTCGCCCGTTGCCGTGTCCTGCGCAAACAACGCAGCGGTATTGCGTCCGCGGCTATCTAGCCAATAGAGCACTGAGCCATCATTGGTGTAGCCCGCTGGTGACGTGGTGAGCGAATCTTCCATCGCCGTGGTTTCGAACGGCGCGTCCTCCACCACATTGTCTGCAACGCGGAAATAGTCCGTCCCGCCAGCCTCATTTTGTCGCATCGCCATGCGCAAGGTTAGCGTGTCATCAGCAACAAAGCCTGCATAACTGTTGTTCTCATACACAAGCTCCAGCTCGCCTGTGTTGAGGTCCAGCAGGTGAACATCATGGAATTGAGGGTCGCGATTGTTGAGGCCAATCAAGATTTTGTCGCGAATGGTTTCTGACCCGCCGACAATATCGACCCGCGTGTTCTCAAACGGCGTAAGCGTTGTTTCTTCGCCGCTTTCGACATCGATCGAATAAAGCAGAAAGTTCTCATCGCCGCCTTTGTCCTGAATGTAGAGCAAGCTCTTGGAATCGGGCGACCAGAAGTGCTGGCGGATCGGGCGGTCCGCTGCGTTGGTCATCGCTTTTGCTGCATCCAGATCGTTGTGCGGAGCCATCCAGATGTTGAGAACGCCGTCTTTGGGAGCGAGCCAGCTAAGATAATTGCCATCAGGGCTGATGCGACCTTGCGCGCGTGTCGGATTGCCGAACAACGCGTCGCGCGGGATAAGCGGGAAACTTTCGACGGTGCTGGTCATCATTGCTCCGGTATTTGTTGTCTGATTGTCTGCCGAGAGAGCTCCCGGCAGGATGAGTGTGCTTGCCGCAATGGAGGCAACCATTGCGCTGGCTGCGCGAATAATTGGGGACATGGGGGCTTTCCTCCGGGTTTCAAATAGGTGTATTGTGCTAGCAATACAGACTGTGTTTTCGTTTACAAGCGAGCCGGGCCATTTTCTGGCTCTGGTTAGAGCGCGGGGTTGGCATAAAAATGCCAAGTGAAGATCGCCATTGCGCCGCGATGGGGGCGCCAGCGGTCACCAATTTTGCGTAGGTCTTTTTCGGACGGGCGCTCCTCAAGTTCGAGCAGCCTTTTGACACCCTCTTGGACGGCGAGGTCACCAGCTGGCCACATATCGCCGCGGCCTTCGGCAAACAGCAGATAGATTTCGTACCGACCAGCGTCCGATGCCCTTGATCTTGGTCAGCTCTGCAATGGCGTCTTCGTCATCCGCCGGAAGCTGATCAAAATTGACGTCGCCCGCGCTGACCAATTCGCACAGGCTGCGGGCATAGCCTTGTTTCTGGCGGGACAGGCCGCAGGCGCGAAGCGCATCGAAATCGCGTTCGAGCAAGCAGGTCGGGGTGAAGTCCTCGCCCAGTTCCGCCTCTAGCTTGTTCCACATGGACGTCGCCGCCGCGACCGAGACTTGCTGGCCCACAATTGTGCGCAGCAACGTCTTATATCCACGATCCCGCAGGCGCGGCTCGGGATAGCCAATCCGCTCAATCTCGCGGGCAAGGACCGCGTCATTATCAGCAAGTTCATCAAGGCCCGCCTTGATATATTCAGCGCTTAATCCCACTTGCCGCTCCACAAACCCAGATTCAAATTCGCCTCTAGCAGCGCGCTAGACTATCGGATAGAGCGCCGCCGACACGCGATAAAGCAAGAACAAGGAATTTGAGCTCATGCCAAAAATGATCGTCACCAATCGTGAAGGCGAAACGAGTGAGATCGAGGTCGAAGATGGCCTGACCGTAATGGAAGCGATCCGCGACAACGGCTTTGACGAATTGCTGGCGCTGTGTGGCGGATGCTGTTCGTGCGCGACATGTCATGTGCAGGTCGACGCTGATTTCGCCGACCAGCTCCCGGAAATGAGCGAAGACGAAGATGATCTGCTCGAAAGCAGCGATCACCGCAAGGAAGGCTCGCGCCTGTCATGTCAGATCCCGTTCACGTCGGAGCTCGACGGCCTGAAGGTAACTATCGCACCAGAAGATTAAACTTCGTTGCGAGCGCGCAGCGGACCGCTTACCTCGCATGATATGAATATCACTCAACCCATCGGCGATACGCTCGCTTTGATTGGCAATACCCCGCTTGTCAGGCTCGAAGGGCCGAGCAAGGCGGCTGGCTGCGACATCTGGGGCAAATGCGAGTTTGCCAATCCCGGCTCTTCGGTAAAAGACCGCGCGGCGCTTTATATGATCCGCGACGCGGAAGAGCGCGGCGATTTGAAGCCCGGCGGAACTGTGATCGAAGGCACGGCTGGCAACACCGGAATCGGTATCGCTCTGGTGGCGAATGCGCTCGGCTACAAGACTGTGATTGTCATGCCCGACAATCAGTCGAAGGAAAAAATGGACACTTTGCGCGCACTTGGCGCTCGCCTGGTGCTCGTTCCACCGACCAAATATGCGGACCCTGCGCACTTCCAGCATACATCGCGGCGCATGGCCGAAGAGACCGAGGGCGCGATTTGGGCCGGACAGTTCGACAATGTCGCCAATCGCAAGGCGCATATCGAAGGCACATCGCAAGAACTGTGGGAACAGCTCGGCGGCAAGATTGACGGCTTCACCTGCGCAGCTGGGACCGGAGGGACCATTGCAGGCGTTGGAATGGGCCTCAAAGAGAAAGACGAGAACGTCCGCATCGCGCTGACCGATCCACATGGCGCGGCGCTCTACAATTACTACGCTCACGGCGAACTCAAGAGCGAAGGGTCTTCGGTTGCGGAAGGGATCGGGCAGGGCCGGATCACTGCCAACCTAGAAGGCGCGCCGATCGATACGCAATTCCGCATCTCCGATGAGGAAGGCATGGAATGGGTCGAGCTCTTGTTGCGCGAAGAAGGGCTGTGTCTTGGTCTCTCCTCCGGCATCAATGTCGCCGGGGCAGTCGAGCTGGGCAAGCAATTGGTTGCCGAGGGGCGCGAAAATCCGCAGGTCGCAACGATCTTGTGCGACACTGGCTTCCGCTATCTCTCAACGCTCTACAACGCGGATTGGTTGAAAGAGAAAAACCTGCCGGTGTTCGACTGGCTCGAACAAGCGTGTTAGGCTGAGCATATGGCATATCGCAAACTGTTCGAAGCTCGTATCGCCGACCGCGAAGCGGCGACCGGAAATTCCGGCGAAGTGGCTGGCGCGCCTCTGGGCGGAACACGTGAAGAAGCCGCGCATCGCTTGCAGGTCGGATTAACCGGACTTGCCGCGATGGTCTTATTGGTGGGCCTTGCCAGCATCATCCAAGGGCGTGCGGCGATTAGCGAAGAAACCGCTGTTCCTGAAGCTGCCCCCACGACCGAGCCAAGCGAAGCACCGCCACTTCGTGATCCCTTGGCCGATGCCGGAGTTGTGCCAGATTTACCATCCGAGCCTGAGGCAACGCCAACGCAGGAAGCCGCGATCGTGCCAGAGGTAGGGGCAGGGACGGGCGCGACCCAAGGCGGCATCGAACGCGACCAATTGCCTAAAGATGAGTCCGAGGCGCCTTAATCCCTTTCTCGCGTCTGGTTTCGTGGCGATCCTTTTGGCTGTCGCTGCAGCGGTATTCCTAGTCTTCGTGCGCCCAGCGCAGACTGCGGCCTCGGAGTGTGCGCAAGAGAGTCGTGCGGAACCACCGCCTGCATTGGCTTTGATGACTAGCCTGCCAATCTATTGGCCGTTGGGCGCAGACGTCAGTGATCTCGCAGCAGGTGGCGAACGCATCAGAACCTGGCAAAAAGTCGCAATTTCTCCCTGCTACACACTGGTCCCGGTCGATACGCTTGCTCCGGTTCCCGGGCTTTCCCCGCAAGAGCCAGAATTTGACCCGCTGGCCGGTCACACACGATTGGCGGTCATCCAGCCACGCGGCCTTTCTCCGCAGGATAATGTCGCTCTCGATGATTGGGTGAGGGCGGGTGGTACGCTATTGATTGTGCTCGATCCAGCTTTGAGCGGTCACTATGAATTGCCACTCGGGGATCCGCGTTTGCCGACCCTGTCCGCTTTGATCCCTCCGGTGATTGATCGCTGGGGGCTGAAAATCAGCTTTGACGAGACGCAGGAAATCGCTGCCTTAGAGGCGTCGGTGGAAGGCTTTAACCTCCCGCTCGTTCTGTCCGGACAAGTGTCGGCTAGCAATGACGATTGCACAATTCTCGCCAACGGCGCGATGGCGCGCTGTTCCGTCGGCAAAGGCGTAGTCACAGTGCTCGCTGATGCTGCCGTGTTTGAGCACGAGGAATTGACGGGTGGGGATTCGGCGAATCTCATCGGCCTGCTCGAATACGCATTTGAGCAGCGCTGAAGCGAGCGAAAATTGCGGTCGGGGATTTCGCGGGACCAGCGCGGGGTTTTCGAGTCGTGCAGCCTCGATTTCCTAAAATTGGCAGAAAATCAGCCTTTTGGCGCTCTGATCTCGATTGACCTGCTAAGTGGTTTGACGGATAGGCGTTGAAAATTAACCATATAAAACAATAGCTTTTCGGCTTTTCCCGTAAAATCCCGCAAAAACCCCTTCCATCCCGACTAAACCCACGATAATACCGTCTTCCATCAAACATGCCCCGTTTGTGCTGTGCCGCCTTTCTTAGTCGGCGCGCTGTCCGCGTTTGCGCGCGGCTGGCGGCGGGGAAGCCGTGTTTGTGTCCCGGACGGGACGGGGAAATTTCGAGTTCGCGCAGGCGAACATGAGGGGAGTTGGAGCGCGTGTCGTTCGCAGGATTCAGTGGTCAAGCTTATTCGCCAGCCGGCGATAAGGGCCGCTTTGTGCTGCCTCCACTCTTTCGAAAAGCCGTCAAAGAAAGCTCAGCGGGGCGGATATTGTGCCTCGCCAAGCATGAGCGTTGGAACTGCCTGACCGGCTTTGGGCTTTCTCGCAAAAGCGAACTCGAAGATCAGCTGGAGCGCGAGGAAGATCGCGCCATCCGGCTTGATAAGGAATTCGACCGCGACCTGCGCGCGATGCAGCTCTTCGGCTTTGTCGAAGTGCCATTCGATGACAGCGGTCGTTTCGTCATGCCCGAACATCTGCGCAGTTTGGCCCAAGTTGAAGACGGACTCTACTTTCACGGCGGTGGCCGCTTCTTCACGATCTGGAATCCGGATCAGCTCGCCGAGATGGGCGAGCAATGGGAAAGCGCGCAGGCTGCTTGTAAAAATCTGGTCGCTGAGGCCGCGGCGAAAGGGCGCAAAAGATAATGTCCCACGCCGCGCCTCATATCCCTGTCATGCTTGATGAAGTTATCGCCGCGCTCGATCCCCAGCCCGGTGATGTGATTGTCGACGCCACCTTTGGTGCCGGCGGATATACTCGTGCGCTGCTGGATCGCGGCGCAACTGTCCACGCCTTTGATCGCGATCCTGACGCGATCACTCAAGGCCGCGGATGGAGCGAGGCGCGTTCTTTCCCTCCGCGTCTGGTGCTTCATCCGCGGCGCTTTTCCGAAATGGTTGGCGCCATGGCGGAAGTGGGCGTTGCGCAGGTCGATGGCGTTGCAATGGATATCGGCGTGTCCTCGATGCAGCTGGATCAGGCTGAGCGCGGCTTTGCCTTTTCGGCTGACGGTCCGCTCGATATGCGGATGAGCCAGGACGGCGAAAGCGCGGCCGATTTCCTCAACTCTGCCGATGCCGACACGATTGCCGACGTACTTTATGAATATGGCGAAGAACGACAGTCTCGACGCGTTGCCCGCGCGATCGTCGCTGCCCGTCCACTCGAGACGACCGGTGAGCTTGCGCGCATTGTTCGCAAGGCGCTGGGCTATAAGCCGCACGACAAGAAGGACCCCGCGACGCGCACCTTCCAGGCCGTTCGCATTCACGTGAATGACGAGCTTGGCGAGCTGCGCGAGGGGCTTTCAGCCGCTGAGCAATTGTTGCGCGCCGGTGGGAAGCTCGCAGTGGTCAGCTTCCACAGCCTCGAAGACCGGATGGTCAAGCGCTTCCTGAAAGAAGCGTCGGGCGGTGGTCGCACTGTCTCGCGCCATTTGCCGGGTGAAATTCCTGGCCCGGAGCCTGTTTTTGAAAAGCCATCCAAAGCGATCCGGCCAAGCGAGGCCGAGATCGACCGTAACCCACGCGCGCGCTCTTCTACGTTACGCAGCGCAATCCGCACCGAAGCTGAAGCGAGGAGGCTGGCAGCATGATCGTTTCTGGTTCCCGTTTGCGTCAAATCGGCTGGATGGCCGTGCTTGCCCTGTGCATCGGCCTGTTCCTGGTGCTCAGCTTCCGCGTGCATGCGGTGAAGAGCGAAGTGCTGCTCGCAGAGCGGCAGATCGTTGCGCTTGAGCGCGAGACTCTTGTGCTCGAAACCGAATTTCAGGCGCGCGCCAGCCAGCGCCAACTTGCCAATTGGAACGTGGTTGAATTCGGCTATGTCGCCCCGCGCGCTGATCAATACCTTGAAGGCGAACGGCAGCTGGCAAGCCTTGGTTCGCCGCAAGCGCCCGGTGCGCCTGCGCCTATTCGCGTTGCTCGAGCCGAAACGCAAGATGGCGGTGTTCCTCAATCTATCCGTGACCGCGAGATGGTTTCTCCTATTAGTGGCGCGCCGATCACGCTTGCATCGATTGATAGCGATGACGCTCCGACAACAATGTTTGCCGAAGCTTTCAGCGAATTCCTGATCGAAGCCTCGCCAATCCGCGCCGCGCAAGCGCGCACATCCTCGACTGTCGGCGGCTTGCCAAACCAAACAGTAGAGGCGGCTGAATGACCGCATATGCGGCCCGCCCGGCCATCCCCGCAGGCCGCATCAAACTCGTCAACCTGCGCTATCGCTCGCTGTTGACGGCGCGTTGGCGTGTGCTCTGGATCGTGCTGGTTTTCGCGCTGATTGCCGCTGCCGCGATCTTGCGCATCGCCTATCTCGGTTTTGCAGGGCACGCTCCGTCGCGTTCGAGCCTTGCTGAGCAGCTGCTGCCGCCGCGCGGTGAGATCACCGACCGCAATGGGATGCCGCTGGCGCGTGCATTTCCCGCCTATGCCCTCTGGTATGCACCAAAGGCGATGGGTGATGGCGGGGCGCCTTTGGTTCGCTCGCCTGAAGAGGTTGCTCAAGGCCTCGCGGCGATTTTTCCCAATATGGATGTGACCGATACCGCGAAGCGTCTGGCGTCGGGGCGCGCCGGATATCTACGCCGCCGTGTACTGCCCGAAGATGCCAACAAAGTCATGGCCTTGGGTGAAATTGCACTCGAGATCCCGCGTGAGACCGATCGTCACTATCCGCAAGGTTCGCTGGGCGCACATGTGCTTGGCTATGTCGCCGCTGATGATCGCGGTCGCGTTGGAATGGAAGCGGTGCTGGACAAACAATTGCGCGATCCGGCCACGCGTTCTGACTCAGTGGCCTTGTCGATTGATATGCGGGTCCAAGGCGCGCTCGAAGACGAATTGCGCAAAACCATGCTTGCGACCAACGCTTTGGGCGCGGCTGGCATCGTTCTCGATGTAGACACTGGTGAGGTGATGGCGCTTGCATCGCTCCCCGAATTCGATCCGAACAAGATCGATGCCGAAGGGCAGGCGAACATGATGAACCGTGCGACCAACCAGGTCTATGAACTGGGTTCGACGTTCAAGCCACTGACGGTTGCCGCCGCGATTGATGCTGGCGTTATCAGGGACTTGTCGAAGAACTGGAACGCGCGGTACCGGTGAAGATCGGCTCAATCGAGCGCGCCGACTTCACAGACAAGGGCGCGTACCTCAATATTCCGCAGGCGCTGGCCTATTCGTCCAATACGGTCACAATGCGGGTTGCTGATCAGCTCGGTCCTGAGCGGCTGCGCCAGACAATGATTGATCTGGGCATGAATGAGCGGCCCTATATTGAGTTGCCTGCCAAAGGCCATCCGATCTGGCCCCAGGGCAAATGGTCGCGCCTTACGAATATGACCGTCGGCTATGGCCACGGTATCTCGGTTACGCCGCTGCATCTTGCGAGCGCTTATGCCGCGATGGTCAATGGCGGTATCTGGCGTCCGGCAACCTTGCATAAGCTGGAAGCGGGCGAAGCCCCGCGCAGCCGCCGCGTGTTCAAAACCTCGACCTCTTCGCGCATGCGCCAATTGCTGCGGATGATCTCGATGTACGGCACAGGCCGAAGCGCCGATGCGGAGGGATACCGCGTGGGCGGAAAAACCGGCTCGGCGGAAAAGGCGACGCGTGGCGGCTACAGCAAGACAAAGCTGATTTCTTCCTTCGCAGCGGCATTTCCGCTCGATCGCCCGCGTTATGTGGTAGTGGCGGTAATTGACGAGCCGCGCGGCACGGTCGCGAGTTCATTCCAGCGGACGGCAGCGTTCAACGCCGCGCCTGTGGTGGGCAGGTTGGTCCCTAGGATCGGTCCGATGCTGGGTGTCCGTCCTGATACGACGCGCGATGTCGATATCAGCGACCTGAGGTTCTTGGTGGAGGGCCGCAAATGAAACTTGAAGCACTGGCGACGCGAGCGGGCGTCGCATTGAAGAGCGGCGAGGATGCCGAAGTCACCGGCTTCGCTATTGATCACCGTAAGGTTGCGCCGGGCACCGTCTTCGGCGCTTTTCGCGGTCTGGAGTTCAACGCGGAGGATGTGATTCCTCAGGCGATTGCAGCAGGCGCCGTCGCGGTAGTGACGCGCCCCGGTGTGAGCGTCGCAGGGGCTGTGCACATCGCCAGCGACGAGCCGCGCCGCACTTTTGCGCAATTGGCAGCCGGTTTCTTCACCCCTGTCCCGAACACAATCGTCGCAGTCACCGGAACGAACGGCAAGACGTCCACGGTCGAGATGACGCGTCAGATCTGGCGTATGTGCGGCGAGCGCGCGGCCAGTATCGGGACTTTGGGTGTAACAACTCCGGATGAGAGCGTTTCAACCGGTCTCACCACGCCCGACATCGTCACGTTTCTCTCCAATATGAGCGGATTGGCGCGTGAGGGCGTGACTCATGTCGCATATGAAGCATCAAGCCACGGCCTGTCGCAATTTCGGAACGAGGGATTGCCGGTCAGCGCTGCAGCTTTCACCAATTTCAGCCGCGATCACCTCGACTACCATGCTGACATGGAGGACTATTTTGCGGCAAAAATGCGCCTTTTCAGCGAAGTCCTGAGCCAGGGCGCAGCAGCCATCATATGGGACGGCGGGGACAATAGCGAGTGGACCCGCCGCGCCATCGAGCACGCGGTGTCCTCCAATCTGCGCGTGCTCCTAGTCGGCAAGGTGGGGAGCGAGCATCCAGCGTTCCTTCGCCTTGTCGATCGCAAGACCACACAGCTTGGCCAAGTGCTCGAGGTGGAGCATGACGGGGTGCACCGCACAATCAAGCTGCCGCTTATCGGCGAGTATCAGGCCGCCAACGCTTTGGTTTCAGCGAGTCTAGCGATTGCAACGGGCAGTGATCCGGCGCAGGTGCTTGATGCGGTTTCGCGGCTTCAGCCTGTGCGCGGACGCATTGAACGCGCGGTTATCTCTCCCGCAGGCGCGCCTGTCTATGTCGATTACGCGCACACGCCAGATGCGCTCGCCGCCGCGATTGCGGCTTTGCGTCCGCATGTCGCACGCGGGCAGGGCGGGCGTTTAATCACCGTGTTCGGAGCAGGCGGGGATCGCGATCCGGGCAAGCGCGAAGCGATGGGCGCAGCCGCGTCGGATCAGTCGGATATCGTCATCATCACCGATGACAATCCGCGAGGGGAAAGCCCCGCTTCGATCCGTGCGGACATTATGCGCGGGGCCGCTGCGAGCGCGCGGGAAATCGGAGATCGCCGCGATGCAATTCGCGAAGCAATCGCGCTTGCAGGCGCGCATGATATTGTGCTGGTGGCCGGTAAAGGCCACGAGCAAGGTCAGATTATCGGGTCGGGAGATAATATGCGGATTTTGCCGTTCGACGATGTAACGGTGGCGCGCGAATGCGTAGCTGAACAAGCGTCTGGAGCGACTTCGTGAGCGCCTCTGCAAACGCCAAAAAAGCAGCGCATGCCGCTCTTCGCGCCTGGCCGGTCGTCGAGCGCGATCGCCTGCCGCTGGCCCTATGGTCGTCAGCCGAGATCGAGCAGGCAACCGGCGGCATAGCAAGCCACGCGTTTCAGGCGTCCGGCGTGGAGATGGATTCGCGCGATGTGCGTCCTGGCGACTTGTTTGTCGCGCTGAAAGGTGAGGCGATGGACGGTCATCGCTTCCTGCCAAAAGCGTTCGACGCGGGTGCAGTCGCCGCAATCACAGATAGGCCGGTCGACTACCCGCACGTTCTGGTCAAAGACACCAGCAAGGCACTACATGACTTGGCGCAGGCCGCGCGCGATCGCAGTCCAGCGCTGCGGATCGCCATCACCGGTTCGGTCGGCAAAACTGGCGTGAAAGAGGCAATCTTCAACGCTCTCGACCGCGCGAGCCGCGGCGCGGCGCATCGCAGTGTTCGCAGCTACAACAATCATGTCGGCGTTCCCTTGAGTCTTGCGCGTTTGCCCGCGCGCAGCCGCTTTGGTGTGTTCGAAATGGGCATGAACCATGCGGGCGAAATCGCCCCGCTCGCTGCGCATGTTAGGCCCAATGTCGCGTTGATCACCACGCTCGCACCCGCTCACATCGAAAACCTTGGCAGCATGGAAGCGATTGCGGATGAGAAAGCTGCGATCTTCTCCGGTCTTGTCAAAGGCGGAACCGCGATCATCCCAGCGGACACAGATCATACCGATCGCTTGATCGAGCACGCGCGCAAGGCTGGTGCCAAGATTGTCACTTTTGGCCGGAGCGAGCGCGCAGATGTGCGCCTGCTCGACGCGATCCCGCAGGCAATCGGCGGTTCGCTGGTCACAGCAGACCTGGGCGACGCGCGGCTTTGCTACACGATTGCCGAGCCCGGCGAGCATTGGATAACCAATTCACTTGGCGTCATGGCGGCGGTCCGCGCGGCGGGTGGAGATTTGGCTGCGGCGGGACTGGCACTTGCCGAAATGGGCGGATTGAAGGGTCGCGGCGCGCGCTTCCAGATTGACGCGAATGATGGCGGCCGCGCGCTGCTGATCGATGAGAGTTACAACGCCAATCCTGCGTCCATGCGCGCAACTTTGCGCCAATTGGGCCAGACGCCGGCCATGCGCCGCGTTGCGATTTTGGGCGAAATGGGCGAGCTTGGAGACTTCGCCGCTCGCTTCCACCGACAGCTGGCCGAACCGCTGGCCGAGGCGAAAGTCGACCACGCCATTCTCGTTGGTAACGGCATGGCGCATCTTGCGACAGAATTGCGTGGGCAATTGAGCAAAAGTGGCAGCCCCGAGCTTGGCATGTCAGGCGGCTTCACGCATTGCGATAGCCCAGCCGAGGCGATCGCCAAGCTAAACGAATACGGGATCAATGGCGGGGATGCGATCCTCGTCAAAGGCTCCAATTTCGTAGGGTTGGGGGCGGTCGTTTCCCACTTTACGCAAAAGGACCCGTCCAAAGGGTCACAGGACGACTAAATGCTGTATTTGCTAGCCGAATGGATGGGGTTTGAAGGGATATTCAACCTCGTGCGCTATCAAACATTTCGCGCTGGTGCGACGCTGATCACTGCGCTGTTTATCGGGATGCTGATTGGTCCGCGCTTCATCAATGTGCTGCGCGTTCGCCAAGGCAAAGGGCAACCGATCCGCGAGGATGGGCCGCAAAGCCACCTCGCCAAACGCGGCACGCCAACCATGGGCGGACTGATGATCCTGATCGCGCTGGCGCTCTCGTTGCTGCTGTGGATGGACCCGCGCAATCCGCTCGTATGGGCGTGTCTGGCGGTCACAGCGGGTTTCGGCATCATCGGTTTTCTCGACGATTACGACAAAGTCTCGAAGAACAGCCATGCTGGCGTGCCGGGCAGGGTGCGTCTGGCGCTGGAGTTCGCCGTCGCTGGCGTCGCATCCTACATCATTGTAAGTCAGATCAGCACAGACCTCTACGTGCCGTTCTTTTCGGATGTGCAGATCCCGCTTGGCCCGGCATACTACTTCTTCGCAGCGTTCGTGATCGTTGGCGCGGGCAACGCCGTAAACCTTACAGACGGGCTCGATGGGCTGGCGATCATGCCGGTGATCATCGCTGCAGGTACCTTCGCGATCATCGCCTATCTGGTTGGGCGGGTCGATTACAGCGAATATCTTGGCATTCCGCATGTCGAGGGCGCAGGTGAGCTGGCTATCTTCGCCGCCGCGATTATCGGCGCGGGGCTAGCCTTCCTGTGGTTCAACGCACCACCTGCGGCTGTCTTTATGGGCGATACCGGAAGTCTTGCATTGGGCGGGGCCTTGGGCGCTATTGCGGTTGCCTCTCACCACGAGGTTGTACTGGCGATTGTCGGCGGCCTGTTCGTGCTCGAAGCCGTCTCAGTCATCGTTCAGGTGTTCTGGTTCAAACGCACCGGCAAGCGGGTGTTCCGCATGGCGCCGATCCACCACCATTTCGAACAACTCGGCTGGAGCGAAAGCAAGGTCGTGATCCGGTTCTGGATCATCTCGATCGTGCTGGCGATGGCGGGGCTGGCGACACTCAAACTGCGTTAGGGGACTTGCTGGAGCCGTGATCACATCGACTGCCTTTGCTGGAAAGCGCTATGCCGTGCTCGGCCTGGCGCGATCCGGCGCGGCTACGGTGGAGGCTCTGCTAGCGAGCGGGGCCGAGGTGACGGCGTGGGACAATCGCGAGGAAGCGCGCGCGGCTTATGCTGGGCGCTGCGAGCTGGCCGACCCGCTGGAGCTGGACCTCACCGGATTTGCGGGCGTGGTGGTGTCGCCCGGCGTTCCGCTCAACGCGCATCCGATCAAGCACCATGCCGACACATTCGGCGTGCCGGTGATTGGCGATGTTGAATTGTTCGCCTTGGCGCGCGCCGAGTTGCCGCCGCACAAAGTGGTCGGGATTACCGGGACCAACGGCAAATCGACCACCACCGCGCTGGTGCACCATATCCTCAAGACCGCTGGCGTGCCGACAACGATGGGCGGGAACATTGGTCTGCCTATTCTCGCACAGGAGCCACTGCCAGAGGGCGGGGTCTATGTGCTGGAACTGTCGAGTTATCAGATCGATCTGACGTTCAGCTTGGATTGCGATGTTGCTGTGCTGCTCAACATCACGCCCGATCATCTGGATCGCTATGATGGTGATTTTGAGAAATATGCTGCGAGCAAGGCTAGGCTGTTCGAGATGCAATCTGGTGAAAGCTGTGCTGTGGCAAGAACGGAAGATTGGTGGGGCGGACAGAAGGCAGGCTCGAATGCAAGCGGAAAGTATCTCGAGGTTTCCGACGACATATTTTTCCAAATTCAAGATGCACCAAGAGCCATCATTCCATCTGAGCAAAGGCGCTGGCCCTCACTGAAAGGGCCACATAATTTGCAGAATGTAGAAGCCGCTTTGGCGGTTTCCGTTGTTCTAGATTTGGATATGAAGCTGATCCGCAAAGGACTGGAAACCTTCCCCGGCCTCGCACATCGCATGGAGCGGGTCGCTGAGCGCAATGGCGTTACCTACATCAACGACAGTAAGGCGACCAATGCGGATTCCACCGCGCCTGCCATTGCGGCCTACGCTCCCGATCCCGACCCGCGCGTGCGCTGGATCGTCGGAGGCATGGCCAAAGAGCAAGGCCTCGGCAAGCTTGCGGGACTGATGGATCATATCGCGGCTGCCTACACTATCGGCCAAGACGGCGAGATGTTCGCCAACGCAATCCAGCCATCCGCGCCCGCGACCTATTGCGAAACGCTCAGCAAAGCTTTCGCCAAAGCACACGGCGAAGCAAAAAGCGGCGACGTTGTTCTGTTCTCGCCAGCCTGTGCGAGTTTCGATCAGTTCAAGGATTTCGAAGATCGCGGGCAACAATTCCGCGATCTGGTCCATGCCTTGGGGGAGGCGGCATGAGCACAACTGGACATTTTGCGCCAACGCAGGCCGCAGCCACCTTTCACGCGCCCGTGCCAAGAGCGCGCGGATGGATAAGCGACGTGCGCATCTGGTGGCGCGAAGTTGATAAATGGCTGCTGGGGCTGGTGCTGATTTTGATGATGATTGGCACGGCTGCCGTCGCAGCTGCTTCTCCTGCAAGCGCTGATCAGCTCTCGACCGTTGAAACGCAGCTCGACGAATTTCTATTCTTCAAATCGCACATCGTCTGGCAGATTTTGGGCGTCGGCGTGATGGTCGTTACCAGCTTTGCGAGCCGCGACAATGCGCGGCGGATGGGCATTTTGCTTTTTGCAGCGATGTTGTTCCTGCTGTTTCTCGTGCCCTTCATCGGCGCGGAGAAAAACGGCGCGCGTCGCTGGCTTGAATTTGGCATGTCATTGCAACCTTCTGAGTTTCTCAAACCCGGATTTGCGATCGCGATGGCTTGGATACTGAGCTGGCGGTTGCGCGATCCGAACCTGCCGGTTCTGACGTATGTGACCGGCGCCATGGTTCTAATCGGCGGCTTGCTGATGCTCCAACCCAACCTTGGCGCGACCATCCTGTTTGCAGGCGTGTGGTTCGTGCTGGTGTTACTGTCTGGTGTGTCGGTGCAGCGGATCAGCGCGCTGGTCGGCGCAGGCGTGATTGGCCTGACTGCGACCTATTTCCTCTATGATAATGCGCGCCACCGCATCGACGCGTTCTTGGGTGGAGGCACAGCCTTTGACCAGGTTGATCTGGCGCAGCGCACCCTTCTTGCGGGCGGCTGGACCGGCAGCGGTCTGTGGCTGGGCATTCGCAAGATGAACTTGCCCGAAGCGCACACCGACTACATCTTCTCCGTCATCGGAGAGGAGTATGGTTTGCTGATGTGTGCGGTGATTGTGCTGCTTTACCTCGCGATTGTAGCGCGGGTGCTGTTGCGGCTGGTGGATGAAGAGAACCTGTTCGTGCTGCTCGCAGGCGCGGGCCTGGTCACGCAAATCGGCGGTCAGGCGTTCATCAACATTCTGGTCAATCTCCAACTGTTCCCTTCCAAGGGGATGACCTTGCCGCTGGTCAGCTATGGCGGTTCTTCGACACTCGCGGTGTGCTTCACATTCGGATTGCTGCTGGCGATCACGCGGCGCAATCCCTTCTTGCAACGCGAATCTCCCGGGTTGAAAGACTTCCTGTCGAATAAGGAGGAGCCGCGATGAGCAGCGACACGCCCAAAGGCGCAAGCCGCCACTTCGTCCTTGCCGCAGGTGGTACGGGCGGGCATCTGATCCCAGCCTTCGCGCTGGCGACCGAGCTTGAAGCGCGCGGACATCATGTGGCGCTCATCACCGATGAGCGCGGGGCGAACATTCCGGGTAAGCCTGACTTTTTGACCGCGCATGTCCTGCCCGCAGGTCGCTTGGGCAAGAACCCCATTCGCTGGTTCAGCGGTCTTCGCTCTATCATGGAGGGGCGCAACATGGCGCTGCGCCTTTTCGATGCGTTTGAGCCTAGCGCGGTGATCGGCTTCGGCGGGTACCCAGCCTTTCCCGCTTTGCTTGCCTCAACCAAAGCCAAAATCCCAAGCGTCGTTCATGAGCAGAACGCTGTGCTGGGCCGCGTCAACCGCCTGCTCGCCGGGCGCGTCGATGCAATTGCGACGAGCTATCCCGATGTCGAGCGCCTGAAAGAAAAGCACGAGACCAAGGTTTTTCTGGTCGGCAATCCAGTCCGCCCCGAAGTGCTTGAGCTGCGCAAACAGGACTTTCCCGAATTCACCGAAGAAGGCCTGCTGCGCGTTCTCGTGACTGGAGGCAGTCAGGGCGCGAGCGTGCTCTCCGATGTCGTGCCCGATGGTCTTGCCATGCTGCCGCCTGCCCTGCGCCAGCGTCTGCAAGTCACTCAGCAATGCCGCAAGGAAGACGTCGAGGCTGTACGCGAGCGCTACGCCAATCACGACATCCCAGCAGAACTCGGCACCTATTTCGAAGACATGCAAGAGCGGCTGGCGGACTGCCACCTGTTCATTGGGCGCGCGGGCGCATCGACTATTGCCGAGCTGACGGCGGTGGGGCGTCCAGGCATTCTCGTGCCCTTGCCCATCGCAACTGATGACCATCAGGCAGCGAACACTCAAGAAGTGGTAAAAGCGGGCGGCGCGCGCATGATCCGGCAGCACAATTTCGCGCCTAAGGAATTGGCGAAGCAAATCCAGGCCATGGCGCAAAAGCCGCAGACCCTTGCCAATGCAGCGCATGGCGCGTGGAATTGCGGTACGCCCTGATGCAGCAAAGGATCTCGCGGATCTGGTCGAAAGTTTTGGCGGCGTTGATATGATGGACGTCATCCGCGTGGGCGAAGGCGAGAAACGCCAGACTGCGACCAACACTGCGGTACGAAGGCGCGACCAAGGATATGGCCGAATGAAGGGTGTCGGCACCGATATCGGGACGATCCATTTCGTCGGAATTGGCGGGATCGGGATGTCCGGCATCGCCGAAGTGATGCACAATCTCGGCTATTCGGTGCAGGGCAGTGATCTGGCCGAAGGTCCGAGCGTTGAGCGCCTGCGCGCGCGCGGGATCAACGTGCATATCGGGCACGAGCGCGAGAACGTGGACGGCGTCGCGGTCGTCGTGACCTCAACTGCCGTGCGCCGGACCAATCCGGAAGTCGCCGCTGCGCTTGAAAACCGCACGCCAGTGGTTCGCCGTGCGGAAATGCTCGCCGAGCTGATGCGCCTGAAATCGACAGTTGCCGTCGCGGGAACGCACGGAAAGACAACGACGACCAGCATGATCGCAGCCCTGCTTGATAAAGGTGAAGTCGATCCGACGGTCATCAATGGCGGCATCATCGAGCAATATGGCTCCAACGCGCGCCTCGGTGACAGCGACTGGATGGTAATCGAGGCAGATGAAAGCGACGGGAGCTTCCTGCGGCTCGACGGCACGATTGCGGTCGTCACCAATATCGATCCCGAGCATTTGGATCACTATGGCGATTTCGACGGCGTCAAACGCGCCTTTGTCGAGTTCATCCACAACGTGCCGTTTTACGGCGCGGCGATCCTTTGTGTCGATCACCCAGAGGTTCAGGCGGTCATCGGGCAAGTGCGCGATCGCAAGGTCGTCACATACGGCTTCTCTCTGCAAGCCGATATTTGCGGCGTAAACATCCAGCCGCACGAAGGCGGCAATCGCTTCGATGTGGTCATCCGCCAGCGGGGCGAAGAGGACCGCCGGATCGAAGGCGTGAACCTTCCAATGCCGGGGCGTCACAATGTCCAAAACGCGCTCGCAGCGATTGCCGTCGCGATTGAGATGGGCTGCGCCGATGATGTGATCCGCGAAGGTTTTGGCCAATTTGGCGGAGTGCGTCGCCGTTTCACCAAGGTCGGCACTGTCGCCGTGGATGGCGGATCAGTCAGCGTGATCGACGACTATGCCCACCACCCGGTTGAAATCCGTGCCGTGCTGGAAGCAGCGCGCGAGGCCGTCGGCGGAGAGCAGGGCCGCGTTATCGCCGTTGCGCAGCCGCACCGCTATTCCCGGCTCAATGATTTGATGGAAGAGTTCCAAAGCTGCTTCAACGAAGCGGACCTCGTCTATGTGACGCCTGTCTACGAAGCCGGCGAAGACCCGATCGAAGGCGTGGATTCAGCCGCTTTGGTCGCAGGCCTCAAATCGCGCGGGCACAGAGCAGCGCAAACTGTCGAGGATCAAAGCGAGCTTGCCGGGGTCCTCGCAGCAGAAATTCGCGATGGAGACATTATCGTATGCCTCGGCGCGGGGGATATCACCCGCTGGGCCGCTGGCCTCGCAGCCGAGATTGACTCACAACGGAGCGCATGAACGAAATGGTGCAGCCAGGCGACTGGAACGATATGGACGACGGATCAGCCCCAACCAGCTCGGTTGAGGGGCTGCGGGCGCGCCTATCCCGGTCGATGGTGTTCGTGGCAGGCTGACGCAGGACGCGCCGCTCGCCAAGCATGTCTGGTTCAAAAGCGGCGGCAATGCCGATTGGCTGTTCGAGCCTGCCGATATTGACGATTTGCGCGATTTTCTCGAGCGGCTCGATGGTCAGGTTCCCGTGATGACGCTGGGTGTCGGATCGAATATGATTATTCGCGATGGCGGTGTGCCGGGTGTTGTTATCAAGCTCGGCAAAGCTTTTTCCGAAGTGGAAATCACCGGAGAGACCACGCTGCAAGCTGGGGCGGCGACCCCCGTTAGCATTATGGCGCGCCGTGCGGGCAAGGCCGGGATCGACGGGCTCTCATTCTTTATCGGCATTCCCGGCTCTGTCGGCGGCGTCGTGCGGATGAACGGCGGGTGTTATGGCCGCGAGACTTGCGATGTGCTGACCGAATGCGACGTCATCCTGCCCAATGGCGAGTTTGCCACGCTCTCCAACGCCGATCTCCAATACAGCTATCGCCACTCGGCATTGCCGGATGGCGCGGTGGTTGTCGCGGCGCGGTTTGAGGGATTCCCCGGCGACCCAGAGGTCATCAAGGCAGAGATGGACCGCATTTCATCCGAGCGCAAAGGCTCTCAACCCATTGGCAGCATGACTGGTGGTTCAACGTTCAAGAACCCGCCGGGGCATTCGAGCTGGAAGCTGATCGACGATGCGGGCCTACGCGGCTTCAAACTTGGCGGCGCTCAGGTCTCCGAAAAGCACTGCAATTTCTTGATCAATACCGGCGATGCGACCAGCGCGGATATTGAAGGGCTGGGCGAGCTGGTGCGCGAGAAAGTCTACGCGAACTCCGGCGTCGAACTGCAGTGGGAAATCAAGCGGGTCGGGCGTCCATGAGGAACTGGTTCAAAAAAGACGAACTCTCTCGAGAAGAACGCGAGATCGTATCGAACGTTGAGAAACATGGATGCCATCTCAACGGGGTCTTCGATCCAGAAGGCGTCCAGCCCAATTTCGTCTATTCTGTCGGATTCACCCAGACGCTCGAAAAAACCGGTAAATCTGACATGCCGGAGATCATCATTTTTGGCCTGCCCGGCGATTTTTGTGGCCCGGCGATCAATCAGCTGCTCGCGATGTGCGTCGCGGGGCAAGTGCTACAGGACGGGGTTCGGATAGAGGGTTTCTTCGGCGACTACGATGGCATTGTTAGGAAGGTTCATCCAAGCCAGATAGAAGAGGAGTATCTCAATTCGGCAATATGGTATCATCGCACCCAGATGGACAGCGAGCTCACTAATGTGGCGATGCTGGTCTGGCCCGATGCAAGCGGAATTTTCCCATGGGAGGAGGGTTGCGAAGAATGGGTCATCGCAGATCAACCCGCTCTCTATGAACCACGGCTTGCCACATGAGTACCAACCAATTTCTCCATATCGCGGTCCTGATGGGCGGCTGGGCCAATGAGCGCGAAGTTTCGCTGTCGAGCGGAAATGGCGTTGCCGATGCGCTCGAAAGCAAAGGCTACCGGGTCACCCGCATTGATATGGGCCGCGATGTCGCTAGGCGCATTGCCGAGGCAAAGCCCGACGTTGTGTTCAACGCGCTCCACGGCGTGCCCGGCGAAGACGGTACGGTGCAGGGAATGCTCGATCTGATGGGCGTGCCATACACGCATTCGGGCGTTGCTACCTCTGTCATCGCTATCGACAAGCAGCTCACCAAGATGGTGCTTCAACCGCATGGCGTGCCGTTTCCGGGCGGACGCATCGTGCAATGCGACGAGGTATTCGAGCGTGATCCGCTGCCGCGTCCCTATGTCTTGAAACCGGTCAATGAAGGGTCCTCAGTCGGCGTCGCGATTGTCACGGATGACAGCAACTACGGCAATCCGATTGCGCGCGATGCGGCGGGGCCGTGGCAGGACTTTGACGCGCTGCTCGCTGAACCCTTCATCAAAGGCCGCGAGTTGACGACAGCGGTGATCGACGGGCCCGACGGACCGCGTGCCCTTGGCGTAACTGAGCTGATCGTGAAGTCAGGTTTCTACGATTACGAGAACAAATACACCGAAGGCAAAACCGAGCATATCTGCCCGGCTAACATACCTGCCGAGATCGCTGCCCTGTGCGAGCATTATGCACTCACCGCCCACGCAAAGCTTGGCTGTGCAGGTGTCAGTCGCACCGATTTCCGCTGGGACGACGAAGTGGGCGACGCGGGGCTGTTCGTGCTCGAGACCAACACGCAGCCAGGTATGACGCCGCTCAGCCTCGTACCGGAGCAGGGCAAGCATTTTGGGATCGCCTATCCCGATTTGTGCGAAATGATCGTGCGAGAGGCGCTGCGCGTGCATGCGCCCGCACCAACGCGAGGAGGCGCTGATGGCGCAGATTAAACGCGGCGGAAAAGGCGTGCGGCGGGCGGCCAAGGCATCAAGCCGGGCAAAGACAGCGCGGCGGGCCAAGGCGAAGACGACAGGCGTTGTAAGCAGCGCGATAAGCCTGCTGCCTTTCACCGACGATCAATTGCAGCGGATATTCCTCGCCTTCATCATCGGAGGTGCGGTGGCGCTTGCGTGGTTCATCGCGAGCCTTGCAGGCGTGCCTGCTATGGCGCAGGCGCAGGTCGCGGCGCTCGCCTCAGATGCCGGATTCGAGGTGCGCCATGTTCGCGTGACCGGAACAAAACGCATGGATGAGCAACACGTCTACAGCCGCGCTCTCGCCCAGCGTGACCGGCCTATGCCGCAAGTCGAGCTCGAGGCTTTGCGCGAAGAATTGCTCGAAATGCCGTGGGTTGAGGATGCGCGGGTTTCAGCGCAACTGCCTGAAACATTGGCGATCGACATTGTCGAGCGGAAGCCGCATGCGGTGCTCGCCAAGCCGGACCGCTTAATGCTGATTGATGCCTCGGGCGTCGAGCTGGAACCAGTAGCGATCGAGAACGCCAAGGATATGCTGCTCATCTCTGGTCCGGGCGCAAGCCGACACGTCAGCGATCTTGATCGGCTGCTTGCCGCAGCGCCAGCCTTGAAGCCGCAGATTGAGGCCGCAGAATGGGTCGGCAATCGCCGCTGGAACCTGACCTTCAAAACGGAGCAAGTGCTGGCATTGCCAGAGGGCGAAGACGTAGCCGCGACTGCGCTTGTAAAGTTCGCTCGGATGGACGGACAGAACCGCTTGATCGGCGGCAAGGTTGCAACTTTCGACATGCGCGCTCCGCCGCGTCTTTACATGCGCATTCCGGGCCGTTCTGAGCAGGTCTTGCCGGACGGATCTGGCGGCGGAGGCTTCCGCTAATGCCACCGGCCAAGAACCAGAGCCCGCTCGGAAAAGCGCGCCTCGCCAAGATCTTCGGCGCAGTAAACATCGGCTCGTTCCGTATCTCGGCCATGATTATGGGCGAAACCGAGGATGGCGATCTGGTCGTTCTCGGATCGGGCCACCGGGCCAGCCAAGGGATCAAGCGCGGCTATGTCACGGACATGAAGGCTGCGACCTATGCCATTCGCGACGCGGTCGAGCGCGCAGAGAAAAACGCCGGGGCCAATGTGCAGAGCGTATGGGTTGCTTGCGCCGGAGCAGGGCTCGCCAGCAGTGTCTCAAAGGTCGAGATCGAAATTGGCGGTCGCCGGATCGAGGAAGAAGATGTCGAGCATCTGCTAGTGGCTGCGCGCGACGCGATCCAGCCCGATGGCCGCATGGTGCTGCACGCTCAGCCTGCCCATTACACGCTCGACGGCGCGAACGGCGTTGCCAATCCGCGCGGTCTCCATGCCGAGCGGTTGGGTGTAGACGTCCATGTGATGTTGGCTGACGGCGCGCCGGTGCGCAATCTTACTGAAGCGGTGCAAAACGCGCATCTCGAGGTCGAAGGCGTCGTTGCAGCGCCGCTCGCTGCCAGCTACGCTGTGCTCAGCCAGGAAGAGCGCGAACTGGGCGTTGCCTTGGTCGAAATCGGCAATGATGTGACCAACGTGTCTGTCCATGCGGGTGGCATGCTGCTGGGGCTTCATGCTTTGCCGTTTGGGTCAGGCGACATCACCGATGCGATTGCCAGTGCCTTTGGCATTCGCCGATTTCAGGCAGAGCGCCTTAAATGCGTCTCTGGCTCGGCCATCGCCTCGCCCAGCGATCACCGCGAGATGATCCCCGTAAATGGACCAAATGATGGCGGCGATGGCGCTGCAGGGCCAATGGCACGCGGCGCCGATGACAAGAATCGCATTCCCCGCGCCGAATTGGTCTCGGTCGTGACCCAGAATCTCTCGCGGCTCACAGATGAAGTTGGCCGAGCGCTCAAATCGATGGGCTTTTACGGCTCTCGTGCGGGTCAGGTTGTGCTGACCGGCGGAGGAGCCGAGCTCGCAGGCCTCGCCGAATTTGCTCAAGGTGCGCTAGGAATGCCAGTGCGGATTGGCCGCGCGCCAACATTGAGAGGATTGCCCGAAGCGCATTCGACACCAGGGTTTGCGACGCTTTCCGGTCTATGTCTCTATGCGGCTGACGACCCGATCGACATCCGTGCAATCGGAGCGAAGTTCCAGCAGACAACGCGCTATGATGGTGGGTTTATCGGATCGCATATTCTGTCGCGTTTGTTTCGAGCATTGAAGGAGTATTTCTGATATGAGGCGAATAAACCGCCTTTGATCAGAAAATAGGCACTGTGGATAAGGGTTTGTGCGCTATAAACGCGAATACGCATATGTGGCACAAGTCATGGTAAATATTGCACACAGCGGGGAGCCGGTGGGTCGCCCCTCGCTCGGAAGGACACGATCATGAGTATCAATATCGGACCAGCAGCGACGGATGACCTGCGACCTCGCATTACCGTTGTCGGAATTGGCGGAGCGGGCGGAAACGCCATCGCCAATATGATTGAATCCGACATCGAGGGTGTCGAATTTATCGTTGCGAACACGGATGCGCAGGCGCTCAGCAGCAGCCCGGCACAGACCCGAATTCAGCTTGGTCCTGACATCACAGGTGGCCTTGGCGCTGGCGCTCGTCCCGAAGTCGGCAAGGCGGCTGCTGAAGAAACCGTGGCAGAAATCGAAGCCGCGCTTGATGGCGTCAACATGGTATTCATCGCCGCGGGCATGGGCGGCGGTACGGGCACGGGTGCAGCGCCTGTTATCGCAGAAGCAGCGCGACGTAAGGGCGTGCTCACTGTTGGTGTGGTGACCAAGCCGTTCCTGTTTGAAGGCACGCGTCGGATGCGCGCTGCAGAAGCCGGCATCGACGAGCTGCAAGAGCATGTCGACACGTTGATTGTCATCCCGAACCAGAACCTGTTTCTTGTGGCTCAGGCTGAGACGACTTTCAAACAAGCGTTCCAGCTTGCTGACGAGGTGCTGCAACAAGGTGTCCGCTCGATCACCGATCTGATGGTGATGCCGGGCCTCATCAATCTCGACTTTGCTGATGTCCGCTCTGTCATGAGCGAGATGGGCAAGGCGATGATGGGCACAGGCGAGGGCGAGGGTGAAAACCGCGCGCTTGATGCAGCTGAGCAGGCAATCGCCAATCCGCTGCTCGACGGCGTCAGCATGCAAGGCGCCAAAGGTGTGATCATTTCGATCATCGGCGGCGAAGACATGAAACTGCTCGAAGTTGACGAGGCGGCCAACCACATTCGCGAGCTTGTTGACGAAGATGCCAACATTATCTGGGGCAGCGCGTTCAATCCCGATCTCGATGGCAAGATCCGCGTGTCGGTGGTTGCGACCGGCATAGAGCAGGGCGCGGTCGGCTCCGCCAGCGACAGCGCGCCAGTTGCTTTGTCGAGCGCGCGCGCGCCGAAGAAGCCGGCACTGCCTCTGCCAGGTGAAGAAGATGAGGTAGCCGAAGCTGAAGAACTGCCAGCGATGGATCTCGGGTCGTTTTCGGAACCGGTGACCGAAGAAGAGCCTGAGATGGCCGAAGACGAGCCTTATGAGGCGGAGCCATTTGACCTAAGCGGTATGCAAGCAGGCGATGAGCTTGGCGATGATGATGACGATGACGTCGATGGCATTGTCGATCCGCTTGCTGGTTTGCGCGGCGCGGAAGATGATTTCGGCGGCGGCCTCGAAGAACCGGTACGAAGATAGCTCGTTCGGCGGCGCGACTGATGCTGGCTTTGGCAGCAGTGAGCCGGCAGCCGATGCGAACGAGAGTGATACGTTTGACCTAACATCGGAAGTCTCCGGCGATGATGGCGGTGATGATCTCCTTGGCGAGGCGGACCGTCTGGCTGAAGAAGACAATCCGGTTGAGCAAAGCGCGCCTTCGCGCCGCGACGGTATCCTTGGTTCAGGCACGGGCGAGGCCGCTGATGATGCGTCCGGCGCTCCAGCCAGCACGGCTCCGGCAGCGGCAGCGGGCGGCAGCACGCTCTTCGAGCGTATGGCCAATCTTTCGCGCGCATCCAGCTCTGATAAAAAGGACGACGAAGACGAGGAAGAGGACGCAAGCGGCGAAGACGCGCCAGCGCTGAGCATTCCGCGGTTCCTCGGTCGCCAGAATAACCAATAAATCGACGCGAAGAGTGCATGGCGGGCCGGTTGCAAGCGTCAACGGCCCGTCGTCGCATCCATGCGGTTCGGCGCTGGTTCACAATATTGCGGCTAGCCAATGATCGCCGCGATGTTACATGATCTCACCATGACCTTTGGACCTTCCACTCGCCTGTCGCTTTTGCTGATCGGTGCGGCTTCCAGTTTCGTCGCATTCCCGATGCCAGCAACCGCGCAGACCCAAGGCGCCACCGGGCGCGAAGTCGTCCAACCTTTGCCATCGGCTCAAGTCCAGCGACTCAACCGCGCATTGCGTCAATTGGCCCGCGCGCCGCGCGACTTGGGCGTGCTGGTCGAGGCCGGCAATGCTGCGATGGCGCTCGGCGATTATGATGCGGCCATCGGCTTTTTTGGGCGGGCGCAGGATATCTCTCCCAATGACGCACGGGTGAAGATGGGCATGGCTGCGGTGTTTCTCCGGTCTGATCGTCCGATCGAAGCGCTGCGTTTATTCAGCGAAGCAGAGGCGGCGGGCGCATCATCGCGCGATGTCTTGCCGGACCGGGGCCTCGCGTATGATTTGGTCGGCAACAACACCGAGGCGCAAGACGCCTATCGCAATGCGCTGATTTTGAGACAGGATGACGAGGTTGTCCGCCGTCTCGCGCTGAGCCAGGCCATCGCTGGCAATTCCGATGCGTTCGAGGCGACCTTACGTCCATTGCTTGAACAGCGTGATTTTGCCGCGTTTCGCACACAGGCGTTTGGATTGGCTATCCTCGGTCGGCAAGATGAGGCTGCGGCGATTGCCGATGCTGTGATGCCACGCGATCTGGCTGCGCGGATGACGCCATACCTTGCCTTTATGCCCCGTCTTACCAAGCCTCAGCAGGCGGCGGTCGCCAATCTTGGTATCTTTCCCGCCGCTGCTGACGTGGGACGCGACGACCCCCGCATTGCGCAATACGCTGCGCAAGGTAGCGCGATCGCGCGCAATGCGGATAGCCGTCTTGCGCCGGCAGGTGAGCCATTGGGGCAGCCCAGCGGTTCGTCATTGGATCAAGTACGTGTGGCGCAAGCGACCGAGCCAGCGCAAACGGAGGTTGAAAATCCGGCGGACCTGCCGCCCCAAGACACCGCCGAAACCGTGCGCGTCGCGCGCGCCGACGAAAGTGCCACGCCGCGCCCGGGCTTCGATCTTGTGCGGGTTTCGACTAGAACGGTTGATGAAACGCCCGAACCTGCAACGAAAGCGAGCGTTGCCGATGCCTTTGCTGGCTTTGGCGAGGAATTGCCAAGTGTATCGCGCGGCGGTGATGGAGCGGTCGATCTAGCGGCGATCGAAATTCCGCGTGAGGACAGCACAGCTCCTGCGGAGCCAGCCAAACCCGCGCATCCCAGCCGCAATTGGGTGCAGGTTGCAACGGGCAAAGATCGCTCTGCGCTCAAGTTTGACTGGCGACGGTTCAGCCGGACTGCTCCCGACGAATTGAGAGATTTTACCCCGCATGTCGTGGAATGGGGAGAGTCCAACCGGTTACTCGCTGGACCGATTTCGGACTCGAAAGATGCTCGCGCGCTGGTCAATGCGTTGAAGGACAAGGGCCTCGATAGCTTCACCTACACCAGTCCTGAAGGGCAAGAAATTCAACAGCTTCGATAGTTTTTTCGGTTACGAACAGCTTTCTGTGCACAGGCTTTGAACAAGCCAATTGCGTTCTCCCCAACCGCAAAAGCGCACCGCATTGCCAAGCAGCCCCTTGCCGATGCATTCCGCATCTCGATGCAAAAGAGATGCCCCCGATGAGACCTCGTGAGAACGAACAGCAGGCAGCAGATGATGCTGCGCCGGTCGACATGCTGGCCGCTTTATTCGAAGCGCGAGGCTGGCCGTTCGAGGTTGTCTCGGGCGACGAACTGACCGGTGAGATTCAGGGAAGCTGGACCAAATACCAATTGCGCGCGATCTGGCGAGCTGAGGACAATGTCCTTCAATTCATCGCTTTGCCTGACATCCGGGTCTCGGCTGAAAAGCGGGAGGCGGCGCACGAGTTGTTGTGCCTCATCAACGAGCAAATGTGGCTTGGGCACTTCGACATCTGGTCGAACGGTGACATGCTGCTTTATCGCCACGGCGCAATGCTGGGTGATGACGGAATGCTCAGCGTCAAACAGGCACAGGCGATGGTCGAAACCGCGCTGGATGATTGTGACCGGTTTTATCCCGCGTTCCAGTTTGTGTTGTGGGGCGACAAAAGTCCGCGCGATGCGCTCGATAGCGCGCTTGTCGACGCCGCTGGGGAAGCCTAAAAACCGCCCGAAAAGAAGGGCGGCTTGAATGAACACTCCTCGAAAACTGCTGATGATCGGTTGCGGCAATATGGCCGGCTCGATGCTGGCTGGATGGCTTGCAAAGGGCGTTGATCCAGTGCGCTTTCTGGTGGTCGATCCGGGACTGGACCAAGTGCCCGATGGCGTGACATTGCTGCGCGAGCTTCCGCAGGGAAGCGATCATGATGCGGTGTTGCTCGGGGTGAAGCCGCAACAACTTGAGGGTTTGAAGGAGAGCCTGCAGGCCATCACCGGCTCAGGTGTCACTGTGTTTTCGTTGCTCGCCGGGATCACTCTCGAAGGTTTGCGGAGTGCTTTTCCCGATGCCAAAGCGCATGTGCGGGTCATGCCCAATCTCGCGGTGCGGATCGGAAAGTCACCCGTTATTCTCGCCGAAAGCGGACTGGACCAATCCGAGCGCGATGCGGCATTCGCCTTCTTTGATCAGCTTGGCAGCGCGCTGTGGCTGGATGACGAGGCGCAGTTTAACTTGCTGACCGCGCTTGGAGGATCGGGGCCGGGCTTCGTCTATCGCTTCATTGACGCACTTGCTGGCGCAGCAACCGACCTCGGTATGGATCGCCCATCGGCAGACCGTTTGGCGCTTACGATGGTGGAGGGCGCAGCGCAGCTTGCAGGCGGTGCAGAGGTTTCTCCCGCAGAGCTGGCAGACCGGGTCGCAAGCCCCGGCGGCATGACCCGCGAAGGCCTCAACGTGCTCGACCGAGATGACGCCTTGCGCAACCTGCTGTGCGAAACCTTGAAAGCGACTGCGAGTAAAGGCGATGAACTCGCTCAAAACGCTGGCAAATAAGCGTTCGCAATAGTGTTAACGCGTGGAAAGCTTTGCAGTCCGGTTTTGCTTGAAATTCGCGCGCAAAATCCCGATATTATCGGGAACGGCGCGTATGGTCGCGCCCATTTTCAAAGGTAGGGATCTACTATGGCTGAATGGAATGACACTCAGCAAACACAGCAAAACTATACCGGGGCATCCGTCCCGAAATCAGGCGTGGTATTTGACCAGGGCCTGCGCAAATACATGCTCGGCGTGTACAACTATATGGCTTCGGCAATTCTGCTGACCGGTATTGTATCCATGCTGACAGCGCAGTCTGGCTTGGTCTTTGCGATGTTTGATCCGGCCACCGGCGGACCAACCCTTTTCTACTGGGCGATGGTCGCTGCACCCTTTATCCTCGTAATGTGGCTGCAGTTCCGCATCTTCAAAATGTCGGTCACCACGGCGAAGATTGCCTATTGGGTTTACGCCACACTGGTCGGCGTTTCGATTGCGTCGATCTTCGTCGTCTACACCCCGATTTCGATCGCGCAGACATTCTTCGCGACCGCAGCGGCTTTCGCTGGGCTTAGCCTGTTCGGATACACCACCAAGAAAGACCTGTCGGGCTTCGGCACTTTCCTTGTCATGGGTATCTGGGGACTGTTCGCGGCCATGCTGCTCAACGTCTTTATCTTCCAGTCGCCACTGGCTGATATGGTGATGAGCGGCGTCGGTGTACTGCTATTCGCAGGTTTCACCGCCTACAAGACACAGGAAGTGAAGAACATCTACTCGCAGGTTCGCGGCAACAGCGAGATGATGGCCAAGACCACCATCTACGGTGCGCTGCACCTTTACATGGCGTTCATCAACATGTTTCTGTTCCTGCTGCGCTTCATGGGCAGCCGCGACTGAACCTAAACGCAGATGCGGCGCGGCTGATCGCAAATTCAGCCGCTCCAGCCGCAGCAAACTTGAAATAATGCGATGCCCGGGGCGTTCATGGCGCTTCCGGGCATTTGCTTTGGGATTTAGGTGTGAGAGCGCATTGCGCTTCAGCCCAGGTCAAGGCAGATTAGAGCAACAGGTTTGAGATCCCTTTGGGCGCAACTCAAAAAAAATGAAAAAGGCGATAGATAATGAGCGCAGGACAGCAGGCCAGCAATGATGGCCGGCATAACACGAATGGTTCCGACAATCAGGCTCGCGCAGGCTTTGCCGGTATCGGCTTGCGAGTCACGACGATTGCGGTCGGTGCCGCAGCGCTGAGCGCTTGCGTTACTCCGCCGCCACCACCGCCTCCGCCACCACCGCCTCCGCCAGTTGCGGAAGTGATCCCCTATCGCCCGCTGCCGCCGCAAGGTGCCTCCTATATTATGGACATTCCGCGAGCCGGGGCTGATGGCCAACGCGCGACGATCAATCGTGGCATAACCGACGATGAGAAGGTGTGGCATTTCCGCTCTGCTTGGAACGTTGCTGCCCTCAATTGCACGTCTGCCCGAAGCGAGCCTGTGCTCGGCGCGTATAGTGACTACATCAAGAAGCATGCTCGCGCATTGAAGCGCGTGAACGACCGGATTGACCGTGTCTATCGCAGCCAGTTGAGCTCAAGGCGCAATGCAATCATGGCTCGCGAAGGCAAGATGACGAGCGTCTATAATTTCTTTGCATTGCCACCCGCGCGCCGTGATTTCTGCAGCACTGCCTTGGATATCTCGAACCGCTATCTTGCTGACACCAGCCAGGATCCCATCGCCTTTGCGACAGCCAATTTCCCGATCATTGAAGCGCCGTTTGAGCGTTTCTTCACCGCCTATGAGGCGTATGAACGTGATAGTGCGGCTTGGGATGCGCGCTATGGCGAGCGCTATGGTTCATCACAGCCCGGTTGGGTTGCGGTGCAACGCGCCCGTACGGAGGGGATCATTCCGACACCTCCAGTAAGCGGTGCCGTTGCCGATCCTGGCACGACGGGCAATGCGCGAGTTCCGATTGTGCCGGCAGCGGAGGACACGGTCTCGCAGCCTGTCACTCAGCCTATTTCGGACGCTGATACGGCAGCGGCTGGTCCGGGCTCCAACTAGAATACTTGCGCTGCCCTTTGGGGCGGCGTAGGCCAAGCCAGCACTTCGGTAGCGGGAATGCGGTGCGCGCGTCTGAAATCCTCAGACGGGCAAATCCGCGGCTGTCCCTGCAACTGTAAGCGGCGAGCGATCGGCTCTTTATGCCACTGGAACGCGCAAGCTTCCGGGAAGGTGGGCTGAAAGCATTGACCCGTGAGCCAGGAGACCGACCGGAGAGCGTCGCTTGTTGCCCCGCTCAGGGATTGGTGAGGCGCGGAGACCCTTCGTTTCGAGCGACATTTGAACTGGCCGTGTGAGGTATCCCTCGCGCGGCTGCAATGTTGCTCAATCGGAAGGGATCCCGATGACGAAGATATGTTTGTTTGGCGGCGTGGCTGCGGCTGCGCTTGGGTGGAGTGCGTCGGCGGGCGCGCAGGAGCGCAAGGATGGCGTTTGCTACATCAGCGCGCTCGATGAAGAAGGGAATGGAGCCATCTGCTATGAAGGCCAGGTCATTCTCGTTCCAGGCAGCAGGGCAGAAGATCTGGCGCTGGAGGACTTTACTGGCTCTGCGTCGCTCATCACCCCAGAACAGATCGAACGGCGCCAAGTCCGTGAGATCGCCGATGTCTTGCGCGATGTTCCAGGCGTCGCCGTCAGCGCCGTAGCGGGGCAGACGCAAATTAGGCTGCGCGGATCGGAAGCCAACCACGTTCTCGTCCTGGTCGACGGCATCGAAGTGTCAGACCCGTTTGCAGGTGAGTTTGACATTGGCACCCTGCAAGCTGAGATCGGCAGCCGGATCGAAGTGCTGCGCGGTCCGCAATCGGCGCTCTATGGCTCGGACGCAATCGGCGGCGTGGTCGCCTATGAAACCGCAAGTGGAAGTGACGTGAACGGCTTTGCGGCTCAGATCGAAGGCGGAACCAACGACACGATCAACGGTTCTGCACGCATTGGTATCGGAGATCGGGACGCCAATCTCGCATTGAGCGCGACCGTCGTCAGCACAGATGGTGAGCCAAACGCACGCGGCGGCACGCGCGATATCGGGCGTGACAGTTATACGGTTTCGGGCAAAGGCGCAGTGCAAGTCGCTGACGGGTTCGAATTGCGCGCGGCGGGACGCTTTGTTCGAACCGAGGGTGATTTCAACGATCAAAACTTTACCGTCACAGCCGTGCCCGATCCCACCTTTGGTTTGGTGATCGACAGCCCCGGAACGCGCTTTGAAAATGAGGCGCTTTACAGTCTTGTCGGAGCGCGGCTGGACGCGCTCAATGGTCGGTGGAAGCACGACCTATCCCTGCAATTCGCCGATATTGAGCGCGACACGTTCAACGCATTCGGTACGCTCGTCGGGCAGCGAGGGCGACCGCTTGAAAGCCTCTTACGTCAGCGCCTTCGAGTTCGCGGACGAGCATTCGCTGGTCTTCGCCGCTGATTGGGAACGCGAGCGTTTCCGCAATGACGACCCGTTCGGCTTCGCCTCCGCCGCGCGGCAGGAATTAGAAAATGTCGGTCTGGTCGGCGAGTATCGCTACGCTGGCGATAGGTTCGATTTCTCGGCGGCGCTGCGCCACGACATCAATGATCGGTTTGCTGATGAGACCACGTTCCGCCTCGGTGCTGGCTACCGCATCGCCGACAGCACACGCATCCGCGCTTCGATCGGCGCGGGCATCAAGAATCCCGGCTTTTTCGAGCTGTTTGGCTTCGTTGACGGTACCGCTTTCTCGGGAATGAGAATTTGCGCCCAGAACAATCGACCAGCTGGGAAGTGGGCGTCGATCAGACAATCGGAAATGCCAAGTTTTCGATCACCTATTTCAACGCTGAGCTCGAGGATGAAATCTTCACCACATTTCCCGCGCCTGACTTCATTGCGACCCCTGCCAATCGTGACACCAAGAGCACCCAGCGTGGGATCGAATTCTCTGCCAATGCGCGGTTGGGTGGCGGTTTCTCGCTCAACGCCGCCTATACCTATCTTGATGCGGAAGAAGATGGCGTGACCGAGGTTCGCCGCCCGGAAAGCGTCGCAAGCGCGGCGCTCAACTGGGAGCATCCGCGCAAGCTTGGCTCTGCCAATCTCGTGATCCGCCACAATGGGGAGGCAGAGGACCTTGCGTTCACCGACCCCAGCTTTGTGCCCGTGCGTGAAACCTTGGACGATTACACGCTTATCAATCTCGCTGCGCGAGTGAAGCTGACCGACCAGTTCGAGGCTTTTGGCCGGATCGAGAACTTGCTGGATGAGGGCTATGAGCAGGTGTTCAGCTTCGTTTCGCCGGGCCGAACGGCACTAGTTGGATTATCGGCGCGATTTTAGTTTTTGCGGCGAAAATGCGCGGCCGCCAAAAATGGTCGCAATCTGATCGGGAAATGCATAGGAGGCGCACATGCATTTTCTCGATCAGGCCAAAATCTATTTGAAATCGGGCGCGGGCGGACCGGGCGCGGTTTCGTTTCGCCGTGAGAAGTATATCGAATATGGCGGCCCGGACGGGGGCAATGGCGGTAAGGGCGGCGATATTGTGCTCGAAGCTGTGGCTGGCCTCAACACGCTGATCGACTTTCGTTATGCCCAGCATTTCAAGGCCAAGCGCGGCAATCACGGGCAGGGCAAGGACAAGACCGGCGCGTCGGCTAAGGACCTGGTGATCAAGGTGCCGGTCGGCACTCAGGTGCTGTCCGAGGACAAGGAAGAGGTGCTCGCGGACTTCACCGAAGTCGGCCAGCGCATCGTCTTCCTGGAGGGCGGGCAGGGCGAGCGCGGCAATGCATCTTACAAGAGCGCGACCAACCGCGCCCCGCGCCAGCATCAGCCGGGCGAGCCGGGCGAGGAAGAATGGGTCTGGCTGCGGCTGAAGTTGCTGGCTGACGTTGGCCTCGTCGGCTTACCCAATGCCGGAAAGTCGACTTTTATCAACGTCGTGTCGAATGCGCGCGCGAAGGTCGGCCACTATGCCTTTACGACGCTGATACCGAAGCTGGGTGTTGTGCATCACAAGGGCCGCGAATTTGTGCTAGCGGATATTCCCGGCCTGATCGAAGGCGCAGCGGACGGCGCAGGCATCGGCGACCGATTCTTGGGCCACATCGAGCGTTGCCGCGTGCTCATTCACCTGGTCGACATTTCCGGTGACGATCCTGCTGAGGCATTCCGCATCGTGCGCGAGGAGCTGGCCGCTTATGGCGAAGGGCTTGAGGACAAGCCGCAATTGATCGCGCTCAACAAGCTTGATTTGGCGGATGAGGAACTTGTCGAAGGGTTTGCGGCGGAATTGATGGAGGCGGGCGCGGACGAGGTATTTGCGATATCCGGTGCAACTGGTGCCGGGATCGAGCAATTGCTCGACGCCGTGCTCGGCTATCTGCCTGATCGAACCTCGACCGAAACGAACCAGTCGGAGGTCGAGGACGAGACCGAGGATGGCGGCGAATGGTCACCGATCTAAAGTCGCTGCTCGACCCGGCCACTTGCAATCGTATCGTCATCAAGATCGGCAGCGCGTTGCTGGTCGAGGATGGCAAGCCAGCGCGCGGCTGGCTTGACGCGCTTGCGCTCGACTTGCGCGATCTGCGCGAGGGCGGGGCGCAAGTGATCATTGTCAGTTCAGGCGCTATTGCGCTGGGCGCGGCGCGGCTGGGCCTCCCCAAAGGTGGGCGTGCGAGCCTTGCCGATGCGCAAGCCGCTGCATCCGTCGGACAGGTGGCGTTGGCGCAATTATGGGCGACGACACTCGATTTTCACGGCCTGACAGCGGCGCAAATGCTGGTCACGCTCGACGATCTGGAAGACCGGCGGCGCTATCTCAACGCCTCGGCGACGCTCGAACGTCTGCTGGAAGCAGGCGCGGTCCCGGTCGTGAACGAAAATGACAGCGTCGCGACCGAAGAGATTCGCTTTGGCGATAATGACCGGCTGGCTGCGCGTGTGGCGCAGGCGGCGGGCGCAGATGCCGTGCTCCTTCTGTCTGATGTAGACGGCCTGTTTGATCGCTCGCCTGCCGAGGAAGGTGCGCAATTGATCGAGACAGTAGAGGGTGTAACGCCAGAAATCATCGCGCTGGCGGGAGAGGAATCCTCTTCCGGTCTCGGCTCGGGCGGGATGAAGGCCAAATTGCAGGCGGCGCGGATCGCTGAACGTGCTGGCATCGCGCTCGGTATCATCAACGGCACGCATAATGCGCCAATTTCGCGGACGAGAGAGACCGGTCGCGGCACGATTTTTCTTCCCGTCCGCTCCGACAATGCCCGCAAGGCCTGGCTTGGCGGCCGTCTGGCCCCTGAAGGCGTCCTGAGCGTGGATGCGGGCTGTGTTGCAGCGCTCAGTGAAGGTGCGAGCCTGCTCGCAGCCGGATTGACCGACGTCGAAGGCGATTTTCAACGCGGCGCGCTGGTCAGTCTGCATGGCCCAAAGGGCGAGCGGCTGGGGCAAGGCTTGGTCGAATACAGCGCCAAGGAATGCCGCGCGATCCTGGGCCTGCGCGACACCGATCAAGCGGCAAAGCTCGGCTATGCGCCGCGCGCGGCTGTTGTACACCGTGATCACATGGTGCGCGGATGAGCGGCGTGCTCGCGATTACCGGCGCGACCGGTTTTGTCGGCAGCACGACGCTGGACGAGGCATTGCGGCAGGGTCACCAAATACGCGCGCTGACTAGGCGCGAGCAGCAGCCCTGCGATGGCGTCACATGGGTAAGCGGCACGCTGGACGACACCGATGCGCTGGCGGAGCTGGTCACGGGCGCAAACGCGGTGATCCACATTGCCGGCCTCACCAATACGCCCGACACGGCAGAGTTCGAGACCGCCAATGTCACTGGCACGCAAAACGTGATCGCGGCGATGAAATCCGCTGGCGTGAAGCGTCTCGTATTCGTGTCATCGCTCTCGGCGCGCGAACCTGATCTGTCGGCCTATGGCGCGTCAAAAGCCCGCGCAGAAACGCTGGTCGAAGCAAGCGGGCTGGATTGGACCACCGTGCGTCCGCCTGCGGTCTACGGCCCGCGCGATATCGACATGTTCGAGCTGTTCCGCAGCGCGAAGTTCGGGATCGTGCCGCTGCCCCCACGTGGGGCGACCTCGATCATCCATGTCTCAGATCTGGCGCGCCTGCTTATTGCGCTCACCGGCCCCGTCGCGCCCAGCCGCATGCTCTTTGAACCCGATGACGGGCGCGAAGGCGGTTGGAGTCACAAGGAACTTGCAAAAGCGATTGGCAAGGCAATGGGGCGGCGCGTTTTCGCTCCGCATCTGCCTGGCAATGTGCTCGATATCGCGGCCAGCGCGGACAAGATGCTGCGCGGCGACAAGGCCAAGCTTACCGCCGACCGGGTGGGCTATATGCGCCATCCCAATTGGGTCGTGCGCTCGCAAAAGGCGGTGCCAGCCAAGGTGTGGCAACCGCAGATCAGCGGAGAAGAGGGTCTCAAGACGACCGCCGATTGGTACAAGGCGGAAGGCTGGCTCTAAGCCTTTAGAGGAACGGTTCCTCGCCCGGTTTGTGGATGCCGCATTCGGTCTTGTCCCAGCCTTTCCAGCGGCCAGACCGTGCGTCTTCACCCTCGGCGACCTTGTGCGTGCACGGCTCGCAGCCGATCGAGGGATAGCCTTCTTCGACCAGGGGATGGCGGGGCAGGTCGTGCTCTTCGAAATAGGCAGCGATGTCTGCGGCACTCCAGTCAATCAGCGGGTTGATCTTAAGCCGTCCTTGCGCGTCGGAGCCATCGATTTCGAAGCGCGGTAAATGCGCGCGGGTCGCGGATTGGAACGCTTTGCGTCCTGTGAAGCTCGCATCGTATTGAGCGAGCGCCTTGGCCAGTGGCTTCACTTTGCGGATTTCGCAGCAGCCATCAGGGTCATAGGACCAACGCAGGCCGCTTTCATCTTTCTCGGCCAGCTCTGTCTCATCGGGCGTGAGGACGATCAGGTTGGTGAGGCCGATTTTCTCAGCCACTTTGTCACGATACTCCAAGGTCTTGGCAAAGTGCTTGCCAGTATCGAGGAAGAGCACCGGCACATTCGGATCAACCTGCGCGACTAAATGCAACAGCACCGCGCTCTCCGCACCGAAGCTGGAGACGATGGCGATATCTCCGGCGAGATCGCCTTTAATCACCCCTTCGAGCATCTCGATCGTCGTGCTGCCGCGGAACATGCGGTTGAGGCGCACTGCGTCATGCTCGGTAAAGCGGGGACCGGTGTCGAGCCGGTCGACTGCGCGTTCGCGCGCTTCCCCGGTGGAAAGTGGGGCTTCGGGCTTATTCATGGCGCATTTCCTGAATAGTCTTCCGGCGATCCGCAGCGCTTTGATAGACATTGTCGCACTGCGCAAAGGCGCGCTTGGCGTCCTCTTCATTAAGCGGTTTGTCAGGGGCGAAAGCGTCAAATCCGCAGCGGCGCATGTGCGAAAGCTGGTCGATCAGTACGTCGCCAACGGCGCGCAATTCGCCCGTGTAGCCCGCTTCGCGCAAGATCCGTGCGGCAGAGTAGCCGCGCCCATCGCCAAAGGTAGGAAAATTGACTTCGACGAGCGCAAGCCGGTCTAGGAAGGGCAGCAGCACGCGCGCGTCGTCGCCCGGTTCTATGCGCACGGCGGTGGCGTTGGTCTGATGGCAGCACGCATCGACGGTGACGGTGCCGTGATCGGCGACTTCGTCATCGCGGAAGCGGAACTGCACTTCATCTGGGCTTGTGCCAAGGTCGTCACGCTCAACCATCCCGGCCTCCTCTTGTGGTCGCGCTGAATGGAAGGAATATTTGGAAATGAGCCGATTGCGCTATCAGCGCTACGGTCCTGAGGCCGTCATTTCTCATAAAGGGCCTCCTTAAACGGGGTCATGCCGATACGGCGGTAGGTATCGAGGAAGCGCTCTCCCTCTTCGCGCTCAGCCAGATAGACATCGGTCACGGTCTCGACCGCGCCGACCACGCCGTCTTCGTCAAAGCCGGGGCCGGTGATCTTGGCGAGGCTGACGTCTTCAGCTTCGGAGCCGCCGAGCGAGAGCTGGTAGTTTTCCGTGCCCTTCTTATCGACGCCAAGTATGCCGATGTGGCCCGCATGGTGGTGTCCGCAGGCATTGATGCAGCCGGAGATTTTGAGCTTGAGCTGACCGAGCTCTTCGGTGCGGCCTTTCTTCGCAAAATTCTCCGAAATGCGCTGCGCGACGGTGATTGAGCGCGCATTGGCGAGCGCGCAATAATCAAGGCCGGGGCAGGCGATGATATCCTCGATCGTATCGAGGTTGGGCGCGCCAAGGTCTGCCGCTTCCAGCTCGGTCCATAGCGCATGCAAATCGGCGATCCGCACATGTGGCAGGACGATGTTCTGCGTATGCATGACACGCAGCTCGTCAAAGCTGTATTGCTTGGCTAGCTTCGCCATCAGGCGCATCTGGTCGCCGGTTGCATCGCCGGGAATGCCGCCGACGGGCTTTAGCGAGATAACCGCGCTGACATAGCTGTCATGCTTATGACGCACGGTGTTGCGATCAACCCACAGGGCAAAATCGGGATCCGAGCGGTCAACTGTCTTAGGGCCGTCTTCAAACGCAGGGTCGGCAAAATACGGCTTGATCCGCTCCAGTTCCTCGCGAGGTGGCTCGACGCCCTGATCCAAAAGGTGTGCGAACTCTTCTTCGACCTGGCGAGTGTATTCCTCCGCGCCAAGCTCGTGGACGAGGATCTTGATCCGCGCCTTGTACTTGTTGTCGCGGCGACCATAACGATTGTAGACCCGCAGGCATGCCTCGGCATAGGTAACCAGTTGATCAAGTGGCACAAAGTCGCGGATCATCGGTGCGATCATAGGCGTGCGGCCCATGCCGCCACCAACGAAGAAACGCGCACCAATCTCGCCCTCTTGCTCGACGATCTGAATGCCAATGTCATGCAGGCGCATCGCCGCGCGGTCGGTATCGCTGGCAATCACCGCGATCTTGAACTTGCGTGGCAGATAGGTGAATTCCGGATGGAAGCTCGACCACTGACGCAGCAGCTCGGCATAGGGACGCGGATCGACCAGCTCGTCATGGGTGGCACCGGCGAAGTGATCGGACGAGATGTTGCGGATGCAATTTCCGCTGGTCTGGATCGCGTGCATCTCGACCTTGGCGAGGTCGGCGAGAATGTCGGCGGCGTCTTCCAGCTTGATCCAATTGTATTGGAGGTTCTGGCGCGTGGTGAAGTGGCCATAACCGCGGTCATACTTGTCCGCGACGTCAGCCAGCGTGATCATCTGACGCGAGTTGAGCGTGCCATAGGGGATGGCGACGCGCAGCATATAGGCGTGCAGCTGAAGATATAGGCCGTTCATCAGCCGCAGGGGTTTGAACTGGTCTTCGGTCAGCTTGCCTTCAAGGCGGCGCTTGGCCTGGTCGCGGAATTCCTCAACGCGGGCATCGACCATCGCTTGGTCATATCCGTCATACTTGTACATTAGATCACCCAGTCCCAGCCGGTTTTTTCGGCGGTTGGCACGGCGAGATCGCGCCGCACGGTTGGTCCGAGCGCGCGCACCCGGTCTTTGATATGAGCGGGGCGCACGCCTTCGCTGTCCTGCGTCGCTTCGAGAGCGTAGGGCACATTTACGCGGCGCGCGGCCTCCTCGGTGGCAATGATCTGGTCAGCAGCGTCGCCGACATCGACTGCGTCGTGGACCGAGAGCGACCAATTCTGACCGTCCCACCACACGACTTCGCCGGTCTTGAGGTCGTTTCCTGTGAGGATTTTCATACCGCTGCCTCCAGCGCCTTTGCAGCGATCACCGCATCATCCCGCGCGGTCACATCGCCGATAACGATGAGGGCGGGGCTCTTGATTTTGTGAGTGGTGACGAGGTCCGGCAGGCCTGCGAGCAGTCCGCGTACCACGCGCATTTCTGGGCGCGCAGCGTTCTCGATCACGGCGACCGGCACATCGGGGGCAAGGCCGTCCGCCATCAGCTTTTCAGCGATCTGTGGGGCGGTTTTGACGCCCATATAGATCACCAAAGTGCGCCCCTTTCCGGCAAGACCCGACCAGTCTTGATCGGAGAGTCCCTTGCACTGGCCAGCGACAAAGCTGACGATGCTGGAGGCATCACGGTGGGTCAGGGCGATCTGCGCTGCTGCTGCTGCGCCATTGGCGGCGCTGATACCTGGCACGATTTCCACGCTGACGCCGGCTGCGCGGGCGTCTTCTGCCTCTTCACCGCCGCGCCCGAAGACCAGCGGATCGCCGCCCTTTAGGCGAATGACGTCGCGGCCTTTCTTCGCCTCGCGGATGAGCAGCGCGTTGATGTCATCCTGCGGTAGAGTGTGGCGCGCGCGTTTCTTCGCGACTGAGATGAACTCGGCACTTGCGGGCGCAAGCCTTAGGATTTCGGGGGAGACCAGCCCGTCATGCACGACCAGCTCGGCATTTTCGAGCAGGCGCGCGGCGCGCAGGGTCAGCAGGTCAGGATCGCCTGGACCTGCACCGACAAGATAGATTGTTCCGGCTTTTTCCATGCGGTAGAAATGATCGACCGGGCCGTCATTCGCCAGCGAGAATGGGTTTGCGTGCGATAAGGAAAGCTATTGCAACCAATCTGGCCGCGCTATTTTCCGGTTTCAGATCCGCGATCAGCCATTGCCTCGATAAGCTGTTCAAACTGCTTATTGGCTCGCAAATTGAGGTCACGTTGCGGGAACGGTATTTCGATGTTGTTCTCTTTGAGGAGCCACCAGAGGTTCTTCAGAACTTCGCTGCGGACATTGCCGACGCCGTCTTCTGGATCGCGGATCCAGCAGTGGATCACGAAATTTACCGAGCTGTCGCCATATTCGGCCATCCACACGGTTGGCTTGGGGGAGTCGAGCACTCGCGAACACGATTTGGCCGCCTGCAACATCAGGTCCTCGGCGAGCTTCATATCAGAGTCATAGCTGACGCCGACCTGCACCTGCATCCGCACATTCTTGGAGGAGTAGGACCAGTTTTCGACCTGATTGATCATCAGGTTTTCGTTCGGGATCAGATATTCGCGTTGATCGCGCGTGGTGACGGAAACTGCCCGAATGCCGATCTTGCGGATCTGGCCGAAGCTTTCATTCCCGGCTGCGTCGGTCACCGCGATCACGTCACCCGGTTTGATAGACTTGTCCATCAAGAGGATGATGCCGGCGATGAGGTTACCAAAGGTCTTTTGCAGACCGAAACCGATGGCAAGACCGAATGCGCCGGAGAAGACTGCAAAGGCAGTTAGGTCAATCCCCAACAAATCGATGCCAATGAAAAAGGCGGCAGTCCAGATAAGGATTGTCGAGATCTTCTGCGCGAGCAGAGTTTGTGTCGAATCGAAATTGGTGAAACGCCTGATGATCGACATGCACAGCCGCGTCGCGGCCCATGCAAGCGTCAGGACGAGCAGGATAACGCCGACGACGAGCAGCGCATCGAATAGCGAAATGCGCATCTCGCCCAATTCGAGGGCAATTGCATCGAGCGAGTCGATCACCGATCCTGCAGTCTCGCTGCGCGAAGCAATGCCTTCCCTGATACCATCCGCTTCGATCACCCGCGCTTCTTCGACGGGCGCTTCCTCCGCAAGGCTCCACGCCTGACCTGGCAGCGTCGGTTCGGGCGTAGCCGTGGTCGCAGCATCGGCTGGAGCGGCATTATCGCTGGCAGGGGCGGTTGTTGTGGTCATTGCTCTTTCATTGCCGCAAAGCCCTTTTCGAGGTCTTCGATAAGGTCTGCCGGGTCTTCAAGGCCGATCGATAGGCGAATGCTCATCGCGTTGCCAGCCTCATCTGCCCCGCTGCCTTTCGCGCCAGGAACAGGCATGCGCTCGCGGATTGGCGCGGCGTCATAAGGAAGGGCGAGGCTTTCATATCCACCCCAACTGTATCCGATGCCGAACAGTTCCAGCGCATCGACGAAAGCGGCGCGCTTGGCGGTGTCTGCTTCAACGAGCGTGAAGCTGAACAGCCCGCATCCACCGGTGAAATCGCGGGCCCACAACTCATGTCCGGCATCGCTCTCCAACAAGGGGCATTGGACGGCTGCGACACGGGGATGATCGCGAAGCCGTATTGCGATAGTCTTCGCGCTTCGCGCCCCTCGTTCCAGCCTGACGCCGATTGTGCGAAGCCCGCGTAAGGCGAGCGCTGCATCATCGGGCGAGACGACGTTACCCATCTGCTGGCTCGTCTGGCGCAGGCGGCGATAGAATTTCTCGCCCGCGCTCGCGCTGCCCATCATCAGATCGGAATGCCCGCCGACATGCTTGGTCAGGCTCATCACCGCAATGTCACATCCGCGCTCCAGTGCCGGAAAGCCGATCGAGCTGGCCCAGGTGTTGTCGATCAGGCTGATCGCGCCGCGCTCTCTCGCAATCGCTGTGAGCACCGGGATGTCGCAGACCTCCATAGTGAGGCTACCGGGGTTCTCGAGCCAGACAGCTTTGGTTCGCTCGCAAAACAGATCTTCGTAGGCGGCAACGTCAAGCGGGTCGAAAAAGCGATGCTCGACGCCCCAACGCTTCAGAAACCCGGTCGCCATAATGCGCGATGGTTCGTAGGAATTGTCACTGACCAGCAGCACGTCACCGGAGCGCAAAACGCTCATCAATGCGCCGTTGATCGCCGCAACGCCGCTGGGGTAGAGCATTGTGCCCGCTGCGCCCGGCTCCAGCTCGGTCAGCGCCTCGGCCAGCGCCCATTGGGTGGGTGCGCCTTGCCGTCCGTAAAAGAACTTGCCGTCCTTTGGCTGCGGGCCGCCGGCTTTGCGGTCGGCCTCAGAGGCGTAGAGGTGCGTGCTCGCGCGCCAGACGGGCGGGTTTACGACCGGTCCGGTCCATTCCTTGCGCCGCCCTGCGCCGACGAGCTTGGTGCCCGTTTTCTTGCCTGATCCGCTGCCCGCCATCGCTATTCCCTTAGCCCCGTTTCTTTTGGAGTTGCCGGATCGCCGCCCCAATCCGACCAACTGCCATCATAGAGCGCCCAGTCGTCTTTTCCGATCAGATGCAACGCGAACAACAGGACGCTGGCTGTGATTCCGCTGCCGCAAGTGGTCATGACAGGCTTGTCGAGGTCGATTCCGGCGCGCTCAAATGCCGCACGCAAATTGGTTGGCGATTTGAACGTGCCATCGGCCTCAAACAGTTCGCCGAAGGGCAAGTTGCAAGATCCGGGGACCCGGCCACCTTCAACCCCGTGCACCGGGTCGGCTCCTGCCCCTTCAAAACGGTCTTGAGCGCGCGCATCGAGCACTTGTTCGGCCTGCGTTTGCAAATTGGCGAGCACATCGGCCTTCATCCGCAGCCGCGCAGGCGGACCAAGCTCGGGGATTTGCGTCGGCTCTGGCGCGATGGCGCCGCTTTCGAGCGTGCCGGCCCTCCGTGCGCCATTTGCCAAGACCGCCATCGAGGATCGCAACACTATCGATGCCGTGCGCTGCCAACATCAACCACGCGCGGGACGAGGACTTGAGATCGCTGTCATCATAGATCACGACCCGGTCGCCGGGCGCTATGCCGAGTTCAGCAAGTCGCGCTCTCACCTGGTCGGGGCGCGGAAAAGCAGACGGCACGTCCGAGGTTTCATCGACCAGAGTGTCGAGGTCCGTGAAGCGCGCGCCGGGGATGTGCGCGGCGGCGAACTCTGCCGCCGCATCGCGGCCCGCAGCGGGTAAATGCTTTGATCCGTCCAAGACTACCAAGCGAGCGTCGCCCAAGCGGTCGGCCAGCCACCGTGTGCTGACGAGAGAGGAAGACGGATCGCTCATGCCCTAATGGCGGTAGCGCGGCTTCGCGCTCGCGCCAAGTGGGCGGTTTATCCAGCTTTAGGCCGGAGCAACATCAAGCTCGCGCGCGCGCAGGCCGGGAATGCCGCCGGGCGGCGTATCAAGCGGGATAGGGTGCAGTCGCGCGGTGTTCGCAGCACTCGGCAAGCCGACCACATAGTGGTGGATGTCCGGCTCGTTATCACCCTGCGCAACAGTGACCTGCAAGAGCGGTACGAACAGCGGTTTGTTGCCCTGACGCATCACCTGCAGCTTTGCTGTCGGCAATTGCGTTTGCCCGCTGATCACATGGCTTTTGCTAGGGCCGATCCGCTCAATCATCTCCGCCTGAGATTTGTCAAAGCCTAGGTCGCCGCCTTGCCCGATCTGTTTCTGCGCGCTAGTAAGAATCGCGCTCACAGAAACGTCGCGCACCGCGCGCGTGTCCCGATTGGCGAGTGTTAGGCGGTATTCGAGCGTAAAGTTCATCACGCTGCGGGTTGCGCTTACCACTTCTAGCCCGACGTCGATGCGGGCAGGCCCAATAGGAGGCATCACGGTCGTAGAACGGTCGGCGCTTCCGGTCACAGGTTCAGCGACTGGAGCAACTTTTGGACGCTCGATTTCGGGCACGATTGCTGTCGCGCTGCGGCGTCGAAGGAAGAGCATACCTGCGAGAAAGGCCAGAAGCGCGGCAATGCCTGCGGCGATCCATGCCCACAAGGGCACAGCGCCTTCGCTGGTTGTGGGCGCGGTCTCGCCGGTGCTCGTCGCAGGCAGCGCATCAGTGCTGGTCGGCAGCGCTGCCCCGCTATCAAGGCCGGGTATCGCGTTTTCGGTGGGAGGCGAACTCGCTTCAGTTGCCTGAGGCGCTGCCTCGCCCGATGGCACGCCCGTGGCTTGCGTTTGAGCCGGTGACGGGTTTTCAGCGGGTTGCTGAGGTCGGGATGCAGTGCCCGTCGGCAAGGGTTGCACCACCGCTGATCCGCCGGTGTTGGCTCCATCGGGGGGCGCAGTGTCAGTCGGGTCTAGAACCGGGTCGATCCTTGGAGCGTTCGTATTGCTCGCGGTGGGCGCAGGCGTGGGACGCTCTGTCGGGATGACACGCGGCGCAAGCGGAACAACGCCTGTATCATCCGCCGGGCCTTCCACTTCTGGGCGCGCTGTGGGCGTGGGCGTTGGCGTCGGCAGCGAAAACCCGCCTGGAGACGCCAGCAGTGGTGTTGGCATCGCCAGAGCCACAGTCAGTGCCACCGCCGCTGAACAAGCAGGGGTGCTTTTCGCCTGTGCTGGAAAAAGTCGGTGGCGGTGGGACATTGTCTTCTAAGCGGTGTTTCAATCTAGGGTGTTGGGTGCGAAACGCGGTTTGCAATAGCAAAACTTACACTCGCGGACTTGTCTTACGAGTTAACGGCGCGGCGTCCAGCGTGCGGCTTGCAAAGGGCGCGCTTTCGCGGCAACAGCGCGGCATGGAAACCACACCCGAAAACCCTGCCGCGCCCGCCTTTTTGGGCAAAGACACGCCTTTGCCGAATTCTCCTGAAGAGGCAGTGCTCGATTACGTGCCAAATCCGCGCAAAGGCGCGCTTTTTCTGGTTCGCTTTGCCGCGCCTGAGTTCACCTCGCTGTGCCCGGTGACCAACCAGCCCGATTTTGCGCATTTGGTGATCGACTACGCGCCAGGAGAGACGATTGTGGAATCGAAGAGCTTGAAGCTCTTTCTCGGATCATTCCGCAATCACAATGGCTTCCATGAAGATGTGACGGTCGGCATCGGCCAGCGTCTGAACGAGGAGATGAAGCCGAAATGGCTGCGCATTGGCGGCTACTGGTATCCGCGCGGCGGCATCCCGATTGACGTGTTCTGGCAGAGCGGCCCTGCGCCAGAGGGTTTGTGGGTGCCCGATCAGGGCGTTCAACCCTATCGCGGGCGGGGGTAGGGCGCGCCGTATCGCCGGACTATCCGCGGGACGGATGGCTCCCGACCTCGCGCAGATGATGGCTCCCGACGTTGCGCAGATACAATGAGCCGGCGCGCTTATGGCTTTGCTGACGTCAGGGGCAGGAGTCGCATCTTTTTCTATTGAGAACTCAACAGGCAGTCTCGTTTATCTGGATTGACTGCGATACCCCAACATAAGTTTTTGGACTGAAGGGGTAATTCTATGAAAAATGCACTGCTGCTGTCGACTACGCTGTCACTGGGAGCGATCGGTGTTTTGCTGATAGCGCCGCAAGAGGTGCGCGCAGATGATTGTATACTAGACACTAATAATAATGGCGTCTCAGACGTCCTCGATGACGATTCATTTGCAAATTCAAATGGTCAAGACAACAGCCTGGCTTGCGGGGACTTCGCGGACGCAACGGGCACCAATGCGACCGCAATTGGTGCACGAACGACAGCGACGGGTTCGAATTCAACCGCTCTTGGTTATGAGGCAGTCGCTAACCAGAACAATACGACCGCATTGGGCCATTCGGCAGACGCGACCGCAAGTTTGGCAACCGCAGTTGGCGCATTTGCCAATGCCGGCGAAGTTTCGAGCGTTGCGGTGGGGGCGCTGTCGAGCGCGACCCAGTTGTCATCGACAGCAGTGGGTGGAAGCGCAACTGCAACGGCATTTGATGCGACAGCCATTGGTAACTTGTCGAATGCATCTGGACAGGATGCGACTGCTGTTGGTTCCGGCGCGCAAGCGGGCGCTTTCGCGACATCGCTTGGCCGTCTTGCTATCGCGAGTGCTAGTGAAGCGGTAGCTGTCGGGCAGGGGAGTGATGCAACCGGGGCCGCGGCCATTGCGCTCGGCACGGATGCCCAGGCGACGGCCACTGCCGCGATTTCCTTGGGACGTCAGGCAAACGCTTCTTCAGGCGATGCCATTGCGATTGGACGTGCAGGCGCCGCAAGTCAGAGCGGCGCGATCTCATTCGGAGCATTTGCCGGTGCCTCTGCCAGCGATGCGATTGCGATCGGGAGAAGCTCGGCTTCCGGCGGCACGGGTAGCGTAGCGGTTGGTAACGGATCGCTGGCTGCCGGAGGAAATTCGATTGCAATCGGCCAAGGTGCCAATGCGCAAGGTATGCCTGGTGTATCAGTCGTCGCCATCGGTGCAGGAGCGACAGCATCAGGAGGACTCGACGTCGCAGTTGGAGTCGGGGCGAGCGCGCAAGGTATGAACACGCTGGCGGTCGGAAGCAGCGCAAGCACGACCGGGTTTGAGGCCACCGCGATCGGCACGAGCGCCAATGCTTCGGCTAATGGTTCGGTTGCGCTCGGCAGTGGATCAATTGCTGATGAGGCCAACACCGTTTCCGTAGGTAGCCAGTTTGCGACACGCCGCATCACCAATGTCACAGATGGTGTAGCCAATACAGACGCCGCCACAGTGGGTCAGTTGAACACGGCGATTTCCGCCGTAAACTCCGCTGCCAGCGCGGCGCAGGCGGATGCGACACAGGCTTTGGCTGATGCTGCTGCGGCCCAGGCGACGGCGGATACGAACACGACGGCGATTGCCTCAAACGCGACCGACATTGCGAACAATACGGCCGCAATCGCTGCCAACACTTCCAGTATAGATACGAACACAGTTGCTATCTCAGCACTCCAAGGGGATTCTGCGAAACTTGCTTTCGTCGCGATCAATTCGTCCTCCGGCCAAGCCGGAGCGGACGGGACGGACGCGATTGCGATTGGCTTTGATGCATTTGCCGGCAATGTGAACAGCGTTGCGATTGGCGCAGATGCCAATGCCGAAGGCGACCGCGCAGCCGCGTTCGGCAATCTGGCGCGGGCCGATGCGGCTGATGCGGTGGCCATCGGTGCGCTCGCTAGTGCTAATGGACAGTTTGCAACCGCGTTGGGCCACGATGCAGCTGCTCCTGGAAACACTTCGACTGCCTTAGGCGCGCGGTCCACCACTGGGGGCATCCAATCAACTGCCGTAGGAGCATTTTCCGAAGCCACTGCCAATGCTGCAGTGGCTCTCGGTTCATTTTCCGACGCGACAGGGAGCTTCGCGGTCGCCTTGGGTTCTCAAGCAGTTGCATCGACAGATCGAAGCATTGCGCTAGGCACGGGCAGCAATGCTGCTGGAATTGAGTCTACTTCAATTGGATTTCAATCCTCCGCATCCGGTGTCCGCAGCGTAGCGATCGGTTCTGGTGACGTAAACAATGCTGGGTCCGGCGCATCGGCGACGGGGACTCAGGCAATTGCGCTTGGCGCTGCTTCATCGGCTGCTGGGATTAACTCGTTGGCGTTTGGTGCGGGGTCGGTTTCAACTGGTGCGGCTTCCATCGCCATTGGCGGTGACGGAGCGGATGGCGATGTGCTGGGTGCGCAGGCTTCTGCAGCTCGGGCTAGTGCTTTTGGTGCAGACGCTTTGGCGCAAGGCGAAGATGCAACGGCGATCGGCAGCGGGACCCGTGCTGGCGCTTTGCGAAGCGCAGCCTTTGGTCGTGGTTCGAGGGCGCTTGCAACGAGTTCGACGGCGGTCGGCGACACTGCCTTTGCTCTGGGCGGACGCGCCACAGCGATTGGTCAGCGCGCGCTCGCAAGTGGCGGTCGGTCTACTGCGGTAGGCTTTGACACCGAGGCCGGCGCAAATGCGACCGCGGTCGGTGATACGGCTCTGGCAAACGGTGTTGGCTCGACAGCGGTCGGCTTCCGCGCAACTGTCACGCACGCCAATTCGACGGCGGTCGGCGCGAATGCGACTACAACAGCTGACAGCCAGGTAACCCTTGGAGGCACGGGCTCAAGTGTTCGCATCGGCGACATTGATGCGAGCACCGCTGCCCAGGTCGGTCCGGTTGATGCGGTCACGGTCGATGCCAATGGCACGCTGGGACGTCAGAGCGTGGCCACCGCTGCGTCGGTTGATAATGTCCGCGTGGCGCTCAACGCCTTCTCGCAAGTCTCGACCGCGCAGTTCGATGCGCTGAGCGGACGGGTAAGCACCTTGTTCGATCTCACCGAGACGATCGACAAGGATGCGCAGCGCGGCATTGCCTCGATCGCTGCTCAGGCCAACCCGCACTTCCCGAGCGAAGCGGGCAAGACCAGCTATGCCAGCAATGTTGCAACCTATCGCGGCGAGGTTGGTGTCTCAGCTGGTCTGATGCACCGGTTCGACGGGGACTTCGCCATCACCGCTGGTGTCACATATGCAGGCGGCAACTCAACCAGCGTTAGAGCAGGCATCGCGGGAGAGTTCTGATCGGTTGAAAAGCACGGGCGGGGCGTTCCTGGTTGAACGTCTCGCTCACGCGTCACACGAATTTTGGGGAGTGAATGGTGCCGGCTGCAGGAGTCGAACCCGCGGCCTGATGATTACAAATCAACTGCTCTACCAACTGAGCTAAGCCGGCCCGTTTCAAGACGAGACGCCCACTAAGCGAAAGCATCGCTGCTCTCAAGAGAAAATATCCCGCTTTGCAATGGTCGCACACCGAGTGTTGTTTGCGCTTTGTCGATCAGCGTCCAGGATCGCTTGATCTGCCCACAATGTCTGTCCTACCACGTCTTGAACTTAGGGACGGAAAATGGACGAATACACGCACAAGCAAATGATGTTTGAAGAGAACGAGAAGTCGGTTCTCGTCGCCTATTTGCTGTGGTTGTTCTTCGGCATGTTCAGCGTTCACCGGTTCTATGCTGGCAAGACCAAGTCGGGCGTGGTTCGGCTTATCATGCTGCTGATTCCGATCATCGGTTGGGCGCTTCTTTTGCTATTATGGATCGCTGACCTGTTTCTGATCCCATCGATGGTGGGCGAGCAAAACCTCAAGACGATCAATCTCATCAATGCGGCTTCGAGCCCGTCTGGAGATGGCAAGAAACAGCCGCGTCAGGCGCTGACCGCAGCAGATCGCAAGCGTGAGGCTATGCTCGAAGACTTGCGGCAGACCGGCTACCGCAAAGAGCGCAGCGACAAGTCGTATCTCTATAGGTGAGCGCTGCGAAAACTAAAGCGCGCCGAAGGTCCAGCCTTCTGTCCGCGCAATCTCAGCCGTGAGCGTGCGCGGCTCCCATCGCCGCTCTTCCTTGTGAACCTTGCGCAGCCAAGCCGCCGTCAGCAGCGCGTCGGACGAATGATCGTCCACTTCGCCAGTCTGGTCTATCGGCGCGCTGCCGAGCGCCTCCAGTGCTGCATTTAGATCGGCATAGGTCAGGAACTTCGTCCGCGCGCCCAGATCCGCTGCCTCTTTCGAAGCTAGCCCGGTGTAAATCTCGACCAGCAGCGAGCCCAGCTTAGGAATCGGCTGCACCGGCCAGACCGGCAGATGCCCTTTCAAGTGGTGCAGCATTCGCATCCCAGTGAGCGAACTTTTGCCGACCTGCGCCGCGCCGACGAGGTTGAAATTGCTCACCGGGCGACATTTCTGAGCGCGCTGCGCGGTTTCGGCCTGGCGAAAGCGGCCTTCGCGGCTGACTGCGTCGGGCAAGTGAAAGCGGTCGCCAACGTGCTCTTTGCTGTGGCGGAAGTAACGCGCGGCCTCTGGATGCGCGAGAAAACTGTGTGCGCCCAGATGCGGGTCGCCTGCGCAAATCTCGTCGATCAGCGCCCATAGACCGTTCGCATGGCGCGGGCTGCGATCCCAGCCGGGAAAATACGCACCCGCATCCTCGAACGGCAGGCTGATGCCGAGGTCGATCCCGACCAAAGTGCTGCGCGGAAGATCATGTTTGAGGATGTCGAGCACATCGATCCGCGACCAGCCTCGCGCCGGCGGTTCGACAAGTACGGGTGGCCCGCCTTTCGCATCTGCGAGTGCGAGCGCGATGCCCTTATGCCGCTCACCCTTGGCGCCCGACCAGTCGATCGCGAGGAAGTGATCGAAATCACGCATTCTTTGCGTCCTACCGCTGCGCTGCTTGAGGACGCAGAACGCTCCCCGTGCAGCTATCGCCTGCGCGCAGTTTCCAGCCATCGCGGGCGCGGGACACATAGCGGTCGCGCGGATATTCTGCGAGCTTTCGCCAATCCACCACGCGATCATAAGGGACTGCTGAGAGATGCAGGCACCCCTCATTTTCCCATTTATCGATCCGCCAATCGGCCATCGTCGGCAGGTTGGTGTCGACATGAACCGGGCTCATACCGCTGGTAAACGTGCGCCAGACTGCAAAGCCTTCAAGCCCGCCCCATCCTGCATCCGAAAATTGCACAGCGGCAAAGTGACCACTTGTCGGCGAGAAAACTGGTCTCGCGCCGGTATCCGTGCTGCTGCCGGTGCCTGCAGTGTCGATCAGTGTGTAGCCACCCGCTTCATAACCGTTCCATTCATAGCCCAGGAAGCGGTCGTCCAATTTCTCGAAGGCGTCCGCGTTAATTGCCCATGTGGTTTCGACACAATGCACCGATCCCAGCTGGGTTCTGACCGCGAGCCAGTGCATCGACATATCTGCGAAGCCTGCCCATTCGGGTGGCAGCGCAAGCTCGGTATCACGTTCGAGCGTCGCATCGTCCAGAACAGGCCTTTTGGGGCATGCTTTGTTGGCGTCAGGGGGTAGGGTTTCCGTCTGAGCATGTGCAGGTGCAGCGATACCGCAAGCGAGGACGACTGGAAGCGCGAATTTGATCATTGCCCGTGCAGCTCCGCCCGTCTCTTGTCCCACCATTGCATTCGTTCCCTCACTTTGCGCTCAAACCCGCGCTCGACAGGTTCGTAATAGGTTTGCGGCTCCATGTCTTCGGGCCAGTAATTGTCGCCTGAAAACCCGCCGTCGCTGTTGTGGTCGTAGGAATACCCCTCGCCATAGCCGATATCCTTCATCAGCTTGGTCGGCGCGTTGAGGATGTTTTGTGGCGGCATGAGGCTGCCGGTCTCGCGCGCCGATTTGAAGGCGGATTTTTGCGCAGCATAGGCGGCGTTCGATTTGGGTGCGGTGGCGCAGTACAGGCAGGCCTGGACGATAGCGAGTTCGCCTTCAGGACTGCCGAGGAATTCATAGGCGTCTTTGGCCGCGAGGCATTGGATGAGCGCTTGCGGATCGGCGAGACCGATATCCTCGCTCGCGAACCGGACCAGGCGGCGCAGCACATAGAGCGGTTCTTCGCCAGCGGTAAGCATCCGCGCGAGGTAGTAGAGCGAGGCCTGCGGGTCTGAACCGCGCAGGCTTTTGTGGAGCGCGCTGATAAGATTGTAATGCCCCTCGCGGTCCTTGTCATAGACCGCGACGCGGCGCTGCAGGAACTGGCCGAGCGCTGACAGGTCAAGCGGCTCTGAAAGGCTCGCATTATAGAGCGTTTCGGCTTGGCCGAGGAGGAAGCGGCCATCGCCATCCGCGCTCGCGATCAGGGCGGCGCGTGCCTCTTCGGTAAGTGGCAGCGGTCCTTCCAGAGCCTCGGCGCGGGTGAGCAACGCTTCGAGCGCATCGTGGCTCAACCGTTCGAGGATCAACACTTGGCTGCGGCTGAGGAGAGCTGCGTTCAGCTCAAAGCTCGGGTTTTCGGTGGTCGCCCCGACGAGCGTGACCGTACCGCGCTCGACAAAGGGCAAAAACCCGTCCTGCTGCGCGCGATTGAAGCGGTGGATCTCATCCACGAACAGGAGCGTGCGCTGGCCCGCGCTCGCCATCTTGTCAGCTTCGGCAAAGGCCTTCTTGAGGTCGGCGACGCCTGAAAAGACCGCGCTGATCGAAACGAACCGCATTCCGACAGCTGCGGCGAGAAGGCGCGCAATGCTGGTCTTACCCGTGCCCGGAGGCCCCCAGAGGATCATGCTGGAAAGCTTGCCCGCCGCAACCATGCGCCCAATCGCGCCGGTCGGCCCGGTCAGGTGCTCTTGCCCAATTACATCATCCAGCGCACGCGGTCGCAACCGGTCGGCGAGTGGCGCATCGTCCCTCGGTTCATCATTGCGCGCGTCCTGCGGCGGGGCGTCATTTCCAAACAAATCTGACATTCGTCTGGCCTGATACGACGCTGGTCGGAAAATGCCATCCACCTCTTGTAACGAGTGTTCTATGATATATCTTAAGCGCATTAAGAGTTATCGAAAACACAGGAGTGCTCCTATGACTTGGCAAAAACGACGCGGTGGAAACTGGAACGGCAATTGGAACAATCTTGGCCCGCTGGTCGCGATGTTTGCAGCTTCGGCGAGCGAATGGGACAACGCTAGCTCGCGGCGTCGGCGCGATGAAGATGGATCGTGGCAGGATGGCTCGCGTCGGCGCAAGCGCCGGGGCCGGATGTTCGCGCAAGGTGAATTGCGCCTCGCGCTGCTGGCGTTGATCGATGAAGAGCCGCGCCACGGATACGAGTTGATCAAGGCGATCGAGGAAATGACGGCGGGCGGCTATGCGCCAAGCCCGGGTGCAGTTTATCCAACGCTGCAAATGCTCGAAGAAGAAGGGCTGATCAAACCGGCGAAAGCGAAAGCGAAGGCTGGGGCGAAGAGCAAAGCCAAGAACGAGGACAGCGAGACAAGCGCGAAGAAACCTTTCAATGTGACCAAAGCGGGTAAGGCCGAACTGGCTGAGCGCGAGGAAGAGGTCGAAAAGCTGATGGGGCGCCTCAACGAACACGGCGATCGCGCTGAGAAGGTAAAAGAGCGTTCACCCGATCTGTTCCGCGCGATGGGCAACCTCGGCTCTGTGCTGAAAAACCGCGCGCGTGCCGGCAAGCTCGATCAGAATGCGATCAATGAAATCGTTGATATCATTGATGAAGTGGCTAAGCGCATCGAGAGAATGTAACGTGAGCGTGCTGACTGGCTAGACCGTCAGCGCCCCATGTTGCAGAAATCGCAACGCGTGATAATCTCCCTCTCATAGCTGCCCGAGAAGAGACAGCATGGGAGGGATTTTTATGGACGAATTGGGTAAGAAGAACACGCCTTGGCATCTTTGGGTGGTCGGTGCAGTCAGCCTGCTTTGGAATCTTGGCGGTGTGGCGAGCTACACCATGACAAAACTGGCTGCGCTTGAAGGGTCGGGAATGCCGACCGAACAGCTTACCTATTATTACAGCTTTCCTGCGTGGGCGACGGCATTTTGGGCGCTCGGCGTTTGGGGATGCTTCTTTGGTTCTGCCGCTTTGCTGCTGCGCAGCCGATATGCAGTTTGGCTGTTCGGAATTTCGATTGTCGGACTAGTCGGCACGACCGTCTACCAGCGCATGTTTTCTGAGATGCCGGAGACGCTCCAAACCATGGGTCACAACCTTTTCGCACTCGCGATTTGGGTCATCACGATCGGCCTGTTTTTCTACGCGCGGCGTCAAGTTCAAAACGGCGTGCTGATTTAAGCGAGCTAGGCCGCGGCTTCTTCCGCGGCCATTTCTTCGGCGATGATCGCCTGACGTTCTTCGACGAGCCGAACATAAATATCCGCGACCACGCGGTTGATCGCTTCCCAGCTGTATTCGCGGCTTTTGGCTTCGCCCGCAGCGCCGTGGCGCGCGCGCAAATCATCATTCGTGCAATAGGGTGCGAGCGCCTCTGCAAAGGCCTTGGGATCGCCCGGTGGCACCAGCCTGCCAGTCTCCCATTCATCGACCAGGCTTGAGGCGCCGGTGGCGCCTGCCGCGACCACGGGAAGGCCACTCGCCATCGCTTCAAGCGTCACATTACCGAAAGTCTCGGTGATCGAGGGGTTGAAGAACACATCTCCGCTCGCCAGCGCTCGGCCAAGGTCAGCGCCGGTCTGAAACCCTGCAAAAATGCCGCCAGGTAGCGCCTCTTCGAACCAGCCACGCGCCGGTCCGTCGCCGATCACCAAAACCTTGTGCGGAGCCTGCAATTTGCGCAGCTCAATAATACTATCGGCGAAGACATCCAGACCCTTTTCCATCACCAGTCGACCGAGGAAAACGATCGCAATATCATCGTCTTCAAGACCGAGGCTGCGCCGCCATACCATATCGCGCTTAGAAGGATCGAAGATCGTGCGGTCGACTCCGCGCGTCCAAAGCCCGATATCGTCATGCATCTTTTGCGCGAGCAGCTCGTCAATCATGCTTTGCGAAGGCGCTACCAGCGCATCGCAGCGATTGTAAAAGCGCCGAAGCATCATCACCACCAGCGGCTCCAGAAACGCCATCTTGTAATAGCGCGGATAGGTTTCAAACCGTGTGTGGACGGATGACAATACGGGGATGTCGTGATCCTGCGCCCAGCGCAGAGCCGCATGGCCCGATGGGTCGGGCGAGGACAGATGCACGATATTGGGCTTGAACTTGTCGAGGTCGCGGCGGACTTTTGAATTGAGGCCGGTTGGCAGGCGATACTCACCGCGCCCCTTTACCGGCATGCGCCAGCTGGGAAGGCTGACAAGGTCGCCGGTTGGCTCAAAGTCTGGCTCTGCAACGGTAGGAGAATAGACGCGCACGTGCCGCGCCCAGGCCGAGCAGTGAGCCAACGAGGCGATTGAGCGCCTGGTTCGCCCCGTCGCGGGTGTAGTTATAATTGCCGCTAAAAAGCGCAATGCGAAGATCGGATATTTCCATTGCGCGCCGACATAGATTGTTGCGCGAGCATTTGCGAGAAAAGTTTATGTGGCAAGCGATGCATTGCGCACTCCACCGCAAATCGCACAATACAAATTGACTCCTTGCAGCTTATCTCTAGTGCCGCGCGTGGGCCACGCGGTCCCAACGCCGCGCGTGCTCTCTGTAAGGAGAGAATACATGACTAACGAACCAGCGCTCAAACCTGAGCGTCCCTTTTTCTCGTCCGGTCCCACGGCCAAATTCCCCGGCTGGTCGGCGAGCAATCTCAAAACCGAAGCTCTAGGACGGTCGCACCGTTCCGCCACGGGCAAAGCGCGTTTGAAATACGCGATTGACCTCTCAAAAGAAATGCTGGGCGTACCCGAGGATTACCTCGTCGGCATCATGCCTGCCTCTGACACAGGCGCTCTTGAATGCGCTATGTGGACCATGCTTGGCGCAGGTCCTGCGACGGTCGCGGCTTGGGAAAGCTTCGGCAATGTCTGGATTCAGGACGCAGTGAAGCAGCTGAAACTGCCAAACCTGCAAGTCCTTGATGCCGATTATGGTGAGATCCCCGATCTGCACTCGATCCCTCAGGAAAACGACGTTGTTTTCACCTGGAATGGGACGACCTCGGGTGCGAAGATTCCGAACACGGATTGGCTTGAGCCGGGCCGCAAGGGCGTGACGATCAACGATGCCACCAGCGCGATCTTTGCGCAGGAAATGGATTGGGCGAAGCTCGATGCAACGACCTATTCCTGGCAGAAAGTCATGGGCTCTGAAGCGCAGCACGGCATGCTGATTCTCTCACCCAAAGCGGTGGAACGGATTGAAAGCTATGATCCCGAATGGCCGCTACCCAAGCTTTTCCGCCTGAAGAAGGGCGATAAAATCAATCGCGGCATCTTTGAAGGTGCCACGATCAACACGCCGTCGCTCTTGGCGACCGAAGATTACATCGCGGCGCTCGAATGGGCACAGTCGCTTGGCGGGCGGAAAGCGATGTTTGAGCGGGCCGATGCGAACGCGAAGATCGTCACAGATTGGATCGAGGCGACCCCATGGCTCAAGAACATGGTGTCCGATCCATCCAAGCGCACCAATACCGGCGTGTGCATGAAGTTTACCGGCGACTGGTACGAAGGCCTTTCGGCTGAAGATCAGGCCGCTGTGCCCAAGAAAATCGTCAAACTGCTCGAAGAGCGCGACGTGGGCTATGACTTCAATGGCTATCGCGATGCACCGCCATCTTTGCGCATTTGGTGCGGCGGCACGGTCGAGCAGGAGGATTTGAAACGCCTCTTGCCATGGATCGAATGGGCCTACGAGACCGTGAAGAACGGCTGATTTCGGCTGGCGGCCTGAGATCTGCGGGCCGCCGCCTCACCTCCAAATTTGAAAGTGGACAAGCGCCTTAGGATTTGTGCGCGCCCTGACAGGAATTTATCATGACCAGACCAAAAGTACTCATCTCCGACAAGATGGACCCAAACGCTGCGCGCATTTTCGAAGAGCGCGGCTGCGATGTCGATGTGATCACCGGCGAGACGCCGGAAGAGCTGATTGCACGCATCGGCGAGTATGATGGCCTCGCCATCCGTAGCTCGACCACCGTCACCCCTGCCGTTCTGGACGCGGCGACAAATCTGAAAGTCATTGGCCGAGCCGGAATCGGCGTCGATAATGTCGATATCCCCTACGCTAGCGGCAAAGGCGTGGTGGTGATGAACACCCCGTTCGGCAACTCGATCACCACGGCAGAGCACGCGATTGCAATGATCATGGCGCTCGCACGGCAAATCCCGGCGGCGAACACCCGCACGCAGGCGGGCGAATGGCCGAAGAAGGATTTCATGGGCGTCGAAGTCACCGGCAAGACGCTCGGCCTGATCGGTGCGGGCAACATCGGCGCGATCGTCGCCAGCCGCGCGCTTGGTCTGAAAATGAAGGTGATCGCCTACGATCCATTCCTGACTGAAGACCGCGCGATTGAACTGGGCGTAGAGAAAGTCGATCTCGATACGCTGTTGAGCCGCGCAGACTTTGTCTCGCTGCACACCCCGCTGACCGACCAGACGCGCAATATCCTTAGCCGAGAGCGGCTGGAGAATGCCAAGCCCGGTATCCGCATTGTGAACTGCGCGCGCGGCGGGTTGATCGACGAAGCGGCATTGAAGGATTGCTTGGAGAGCGGTCAGGTGGCTGCAGCTGCGCTCGACGTGTTTGCGGAAGAGCCTGCGAAGGAGAATCCGCTATTCGGCGCGCCGAACTTTATCTGCACGCCGCACCTCGGCGCATCCACCACCGAAGCGCAGGTCAATGTCGCGCTTCAGGTGGCCGAACAAATGAGCGATTACCTCGTCAATGGCGGCGTCACCAACGCGCTCAATATGCCATCGCTTTCGGCAGAAGAAGCGCCAAAGCTCAAACCGTACATGGCGCTCGCTGAAAAGCTTGGGTCTCTCGTCGGTCAGCTTGCCCACGGCAATCTCACGAAGATCAGCATTGAGCGTGAAGGCGCGGCGGCTGAGCTCAATGGCAAGCCGATCACCGGCGCGGTGCTGGCGGGCTTCATGCGCCGGTATTCTGACACGGTGAACATGGTCAACGCACCCTACCTTGCCAAGGAACGCGGCCTAGATGTCAGCGAAGTGCGCCACGAACGCGAGGGCGCGTACAACACTCTGATCCGCGTCTCGGTTGAAACCGAGCAAGGCACACGCTCGGTCGCGGGCACATTGTTCGGCTCAGGCGCACCGCGCCTGGTCGAGATCTTCGGCATCGGTATCGAAGCCGATCTCGATGGTCACATGCTCTACATCGTCAACGACGACGCGCCGGGCTTCATTGGCCGGATCGGGACGCTGCTCGGCAGCCACGGCATCAATATTGGCACCTTTAACCTTGGCCGCCGCGAGGCCGGGGGCGAGGCAGTGCTGCTGCTGAGCCTCGACGATGCGATCTCCGGTGATGTGATCGCGGAGGCCGAAGAGGTCGAAGGTGTGAAGATGGTCAAAGCGCTTCAGTTTTGAGCGTCTTAGTCTCTCGCGCCAGTCGGCCCATCAAAGTATGGGCCGACGCCTCCGAGGGGCGGCCTTCCGGTACGACGGGCGCTTGCCCTTGCGGCTCGTGACCGAGCCGATAAATTTCCGTGCGCTCCGGGCTTGACCCGGAGCCGCTATCGCCGCAGGCGGCTCTCGCAATGACACAACCAAACGATCTCCTGACTGCCGATCTTCTACCAGAGGGTCTATCTGACCGTCTGCCGCAATCCGCCGCCCGGATCACCCGCGTTATGCGCGCGTGCCTCGATGCGGTGCAGTCGCATGGATACGACCGGGTGCGCCCGCCGCTGCTCGAATTTGAGCGTTCGCTGGCAAGCCGGATGGAAGGCGTGAAGACGCTCAATGCGTTCCGCTTTGTCGATCCCAACAGCCTGCGCACGCTGGCTTTGCGTAGCGATATCACCCCGCAGATCGAGCCGGATTGCCGCGACCAGCATGGCAGGCGCTCCGCGTCCGCTGCGCCTCGCCTATTGCGGCGACACCGCAATGATCCGCGCCAGCCAGCTCGATCCTGCGCGTGAACGCCTGCAATTGGGTGCCGAGCTGATCGGATCGGACAGCGCCGAGGCCGCCGGAGAATTGGTTGCGCTGGCGGTCGAGGCGCTCCAAGCCGCAGGGCTTAATGGCATTTCGGTCGATTTCACACTGCCCGACCTGGTCGACACTTTGGCAGTGAAGGCCATGCCTCTTTCTGAAGATCAGATCGACGCAGTGCGGCGCGAGCTCGACACCAAGGATGCGGGCGGGCTGAGGGAAGCGGGCGGCGAGGCCTATCTGCCGCTGCTCTATGCTACCGGAGACTTCGCTGCCGCGCGAGACAAGCTGTGCGCGATTGACGCTGGCGGAGCGCTCACCAGCCGGATCAGAGGGCTGGAAGCCATCGCTGCAAGGATAGGAGCAAAGGCGCGGATTACGCTCGATCCGACCGAGCGCCACGGCTTTGAATATCAAAGCTGGTTCGGCTTCACCATCTATGCTGACGGCGTACGCGGTGCTGCGGGCCGGGGCGGCACATACCGCATCGGCGGAACGGACGAAGCCGCGACCGGCTTCACGCTCTATGTCGATGCCATGGCTGAGGCCGCGCCCGAGCAACAAACGACAAATACACTTTACCTGCCCTTGGGGCACGACGAAGATGTGGCCGCACGCCTGCGCGCCATCGGCTGGCGCACTGTAGCGCAGCTAAGCGAGGGCGAGGATGCCAAAGCGCTCGGCTGCACGCACCGGCTGAGCGGCAAGGAAACCGTCGCGCTTTAGTTGAAGAGCTTGGCTAAGAACTGATCGACCTTAGCTGTGGCGTCATCTCCGCTCACACCGATATTCTGATTGAGTTGCCGGTGATCGGTATTCTCTATCGCTACGGCTTCCGCATCCGCGCCCGCGCTGGTCAACTTTCTTGCTAGCAACCGGGATTGGCTCTCTGAGCGTTCGCGTCCCGCAACGTGCAAAATCAGCCAATTGGGCGCGTCGGGTCCGCCAACGTGGGTCGCTGGTGACAATGCGGATTGCCGTGCCGGATCATCGCCAAATACCCGGCTGTACAGGATCGCGGCTTGACCGTTGGCGCTCGCCATATTCCGCGAGATATCATAGCCCGCCCCATCCAGCAGCACTGCTCCTTTGATCGCCCCGAACGCATCACCTGCATATTGCGGATCGGTGCTGACCAAGGCAGCGAGATGCGCGCCCGCGCTGTGCCCCATCAGCACGATGCGATCAGGATCAAAGCCTAGCGTGCCTGCCTCGCTGCGCAATTTGGCAATTGCGGTGCCGATGTCCAGCGCCTGCTGTTCTACGGGCGCATCGGGCATCAAACGGTATCCTGTGGCTGCGAAAGCATAGCCCTCGGACGTGAAGTGCGATGGCTTTTGCGCGACCGACACCTTGTGGTCGCCAAAGCTCCATCCGCCGCCGTGCACGAACAGGATCAGGGGTGGAGCGGTGTCTGTATTGCTGGGTGCGTAAAAATCGATGGTTTGGCGCTCGTGCGCTCCGTAACTGAGCGTGTTCGTTGGCGTGATTGCGCTGTTTGCCCGAGCGGCCCGCATGCTGCGATCTGCGCCGTTTCTCGAGCCTCGGCGGGCCTGCATGCGCTCGCGCAATTCGGATCGGCAGGCAGACGACAGCTCCGTGTAGCTTTCCTGCAAGCAGCTGCGCATCTTTGTTCGGTCCGTGCCGCACAGTTTCACAATCTGCTGACGGCATTCGCGCGGCAAACGATCTTGCGCGGTCGCAATATGGGTCAGACCAAGGGCGGCGAGCGTAGTTGCAGCTATGGCGATGGTGCGCATTTATGTTCTCCTTGCCAGGCATGATCCCCGTATCATCGGCGCAGGTCCAGTCGCGCTTTGTCGCAAAATGTCGCGTTTCTGTTTTGCGCACTCGCATCCGCGAGCGCGATGTCCTCGCTCCCTACGCTCGCTGCGGGCGGCCACAAGGGCCTTGCGGCGCTGCGCGCCGTGCTCCGCGACCAAGCCAATGGGCATTGCGCATGATCCCTCCTTGCCCTTGGCCTCGCGAAGCCCTACGCCCGCGCGGTTTGTCACTTCAACAGCGAAAGTAGAGCATGGCCAACGTCACCGTAATCGGCGCCCAGTGGGGCGATGAAGGCAAGGGCAAGATCGTCGATTGGCTCGCCAGCCGCGCCGACGCCGTCGTCCGCTTCCAGGGCGGCCACAATGCCGGTCACACGCTGGTGATCGACGGAGAGGTCTACAAGCTCTCGCTGCTGCCATCGGGCATCGTCAGCGGCACGATGAGCATGATCGGCAATGGTGTCGTGCTCGACCCGTGGGCGCTGCGCGATGAGGTCGAGAAGCTCGAAGGACAAGGCGTTGCGATCAACGATGACAACCTGGCAATTGCGGACAACTGCCCGTTGATCTTGCCGGTGCACCGCGACTTGGACGCTCTGCGGGAGACCGCGGCAGGGAAGGGCAAGATCGGGACGACCGGGCGCGGGATTGGCCCGGCCTACGAGGACAAGGTGGGGCGGCGTGCGATCCGCGTTTGTGATCTGGCGCATCTCGACGATCTGGAGCCCCAGCTGGACCGGCTATGCGCGCATCACGATGCGCTGCGGGCAGGCTTTGACCAGCCGCCTGTCGATCGCGAGGCGCTTCTCGCTGAACTGCGCGATGTCGCCGACTTCGTGCTGCGGTTTGCGCAGCCGGTGTGGAAGCGATTGAAGAAGGTGCGCAAGGCGGGGGCGAAGATCCTGTTTGAAGGCGCGCAGGGCGTGCTGCTCGATGTCGATCACGGCACCTACCCGTTCGTGACCAGCTCGAACACGGTGAGCGGCTCCGCGGCGAGTGGCTCCGGGCTAGGACCGAATGCGACCGGCTTCGTGCTGGGGATTGTGAAGGCCTATACGACGCGGGTGGGCTCTGGCCCGTTCCCGACCGAGCTCGACGATGAGGTAGGCCAAGGAATTGGCGAGCGCGGGCACGAGTTCGGCACAGTGACCGGGCGTCAGCGCCGCGTGGGCTGGTTTGACGCGGTGCTGGTGCGTCAGACCTGCGCGATCAGCGGCGTGACGGGGATTGCGCTTACCAAGATCGACGTGCTCGACGGGCTGGAAACGGTCAAGATATGCACCGGATACCGGCTGCGCGGCAATGTGCTCGACTACTTCCCCAGCCATGCTGGCGATCAGGCGGCGGTTGAGCCGATCTACGAAGAGATGGAAGGGTGGAGCGAGAGCACGGCTGGTGCGCGCTCCTATGCCGATCTGCCTGCCAATGCGATCAAGTACATCCAGCGCGTGCAGGAGCTGATCGAGACGCCGGTTTCGCTGGTGTCGACCAGCCCAGAGCGCGATGATACGATCCTGATGAAGGATCCGTTTGAGGACTAGACGCCGAAGGCTTCCCTGTTTGGGACATGAGGGGTGGTGCGCAATTGCGCGGCTCTCCACTGCGCGCTAGCTTGGCCTCCTATGGTCCGGTTCGTTACCCTCCTCATGGCAATGCTCGCTACAAGCTGCGTGGCACCTTCAGGCGAAACGGTAGATGGGGCGCGAACGGCGGAGGCACTGCCCTATCCGGCTGCGCAGAGCTATCAGAGGGTGGCTTCGCGCACGATTGAGCGTCGCGGTCCTCGATATGCGGACTATCTCATCGTCGACAAGTCGGAGCGGCTGCTGGTGGCCTACAATAATGGCGAGCCGATCCGCATCTATCGCGGGCTGCAATTTGGCGATGCGCCGCGCGGTCACAAACGCTTTGAAGGGGACGAGCGCACACCGGAAGGGCTCTACACGATCCACACGCGCAATCCGAACAGCTCGTTTCACCTTAGCCTGCGGATCGACTATCCCAACCGGCAGGATCGAGCCTTTGCCGCGCAATATGGCAGATCAGCCGGCGGGGACATCTTCATTCACGGCCAGCCCAATGGCGCGACCCGCCGGATGCGCGGTGACTGGACCGATGGTTGCATCGCGCTGACCAATGCTGAGATCGAGGAGCTGTGGACGCTCGTGCCCGACGGCACCCCGATCGAAATCCGACCCTGAGCCTAAGCTCCAAATTAGTCCTGTTTCTCGCTCAACATTGCGACCTGAACCTGCAGGCGCTTCACCTCGCGCAAGATCGTAAGCATGTTCATTCGATTGAACATCCATTCCTTCAAGAACCCCTGGATGATCAATAGAGCGAGCGCTGCAATCGCCCACAATGTGTGCTCAACCGGATCACGGGTGCTTGCGACCTGCCAGATGACGAGTAACAGAGCGATGCCGAAAACCACGGCCAGAAAGAAGGCGAATTTTGCCCATCCTCCAAGCGGCCCTTTCCAGCTGTCACCGATCTGCTGAAACAAGCCGCGGTCGCTGTCGAGACTAGCGAGAAACGCTTTGTCATCATCGTCCAGTGCCGCAGCAATGCGGTCGTCTTGTTCAGTCATAGTCTGTCTCCTCTTGGATTGGGGTAAGCGCTGCCTTTAACTGCCGGCGCGCATGGAAAAGTCGGCTTTTGGCGGTACCGATCGGTATGTCTGTGGCTTCGGCAATTTCGCGTAAGGTCAAGCCTTCACTGAAATGAAGATGCGCGGTTAGCCGGTGGTCAGGTGGCAGAAGGGCAAAGGCCTCGGAAATCGCAGCGGAGTCTTCCTGATTTGCCTCGACCGCGCGTTCCGGTGGCTCCGTATCGGAAAAAGCAGAGCGCTCGCGAACCACCGCCTTGATCCGGTCGGCACCACGCCTTCGCAAAATACCGAAAGCCCACGGGGCAAAGCGAGCCGGATCACGGACCTTGGCAATGCCGCGTATGATCGCCAGCCAGCATTCCTGCGCGAGGTTCTCTGCCTCAAAGGCATCACCGACATAGCGCCGGGCTGCGCGCAGCAGCCGGGGATGCCAGCGTTTGGCGAGGCGCTCTGCCGCTGCCCGGTCGCCTGACTGGACAAGTACGACCAGATATTGGTCGAACAATTGGCCCGCATCGGGAGCGAAAGTTTCGGCTTTTTCCCTCATTGCAGGAATAGTCTGCGCGGGCATGCAAATGGTTCAATGATCCGTGTGAAATAATTGGCGATTTTGCCGGATTTCTTGACTTGAACCTGTTTTGTTCTACGTATGTTTCCATATTCAGGAGGCGATTCGTATGGCCCATGCCAATTCCGCAGCAGATTTTTCGTATGACCTAGCGCGCGATCCTTCGGGGCTGCCCGCATCAATTGCTGTATTTGCTGACCGTCCCAATGTGCGCGGTCAGATTACCGAGGATTTGGTCGGCGCAGGGTTTCGCGCGGCGGATGGCGGTCCGATTGCGGCCTTGCTGGAAGGGCAAATCACGGTGCTGGGCGATGTAGTTCTGATTGATTGCCCAACTGTAGATGCGGAGACTCTGGCGGCCTTGACGCGGCTTGATATGCGGGTGGCAAGGGCAGGCTCAAACCTGATTGTTTCGACTTCGCTGGAGGCTCTGGACGATGTCTTTGCCGCACTCGACCAGTCCGATCCGCAATTGCTGGTCAATCCCACGCGGGCTGACCGGATCGTGGCGGTGGGCCGCGTCCTGGCACAGGTTTCGAATGCGCGCGTGCGCGAAATGACTGACGAAGACCGGCTGACCCTATTGCGACTGTCTGAGCAGGTCGATGCAATTGCACAGCGCCTCGAAGGGCTAGCCGATTCTCCGATCCGTCAAGCTGTCAATATTCCCGGTGCTGCTTTGATTGCTCAAGATGTCGAGATTGTGGAGGATGCGTCCAGCGCAACCCAGCTTTACTCAAGCGCCACTTGCGCGCGTGCACCATTGCCAGAGCCGCGACTGGTCCGGCAGATCATCGCCAACCGTCAGGCGCGGGCGCGATTTTTTGACGGAGAACTGTTTGCCGATCCGGCTTGGGATATGCTGCTCGACCTGACTGCGGCGCATGCCGAGCATCGCCGCGTATCTGTGACCAGCCTCTGCATTGCGGCGGGTGTTCCGGCGACCACTGCGCTCCGGTGGGTGCGGCAAATGGTCGATAGCGGGATCTTCGTGCGGATTGCAGATTCCACCGACAAGCGCCGCGCATTCATTACATTGAGTGAAACGACTGCTGCCGCAATGGCAAGCTACTTTGCAGCGATTGAGCCGCCGGTGAACTTGGCGGCTTGATCGCAGTGCTTATGCGTCAGGAGTGCGGCGCAGGATAACGGTAAGCCCGTTTTCGCCGATATGTTCGGCGGCTTTGGGGCAGGGCATATGCTCGCTGCCTGCCTTGGCAAGTGGGCATGTTGCCGCATCGCAGGTGATACGCACCGCGTCCGCTCGCGCGCGTGCTAGGATCGTGGGAGAGACCTTGCCGCGTGTACACACTGCATCGGCTTCACCCAGAGTGCGCGCTTGCTTGATGGTCAGGTCTTCCGGATCGTCGGAGGAGATTGTGAACTCGACTGTCTCATTGGCGACGGCGTTTGTTTTTCCACTCGCCCAAGCCTCAACCCGCTCATGCGAAGTCTCATTGAGCGGATCCAGCGACCCACCCTCACGCAAAGCTTCATCGATGGCTCGCCGACGGTCGCCGCCATCGGGAAAGCGCTCACGAAGGACATCGCGCGCACCAAACAGCTTCTCTGCCAGACGACCAAGGCTTTGCGGCAAAATCCGCTCAAGGCGAAGCCGCACATGCTTCGCCAGACCCGCCGAAGCACCTCCGGTTCCCACAGCGATCAGCACAGGGTTGCGATCAAGAATGCTGGGTGTGGTGAAATCGCACAGGTCGGGCCGGTCGACGACATTCACCAACATGCCTGCACAGCGCAGATTGATCGCCGCCGCCTCGCAAGCCTTGGCGTCTTCGTACGCGACAAAAGCGATGCGCACTCCCTCATCGACCGCCTGTTGGATGTCGTCGATAATGACGCCGCCAGCGCGTTCGACCAACCGCCGCTTGGGTTCGGCTGCCGCCCCTTCGCCCAGCACCAGCACTGTCTGACCCGCAATCTTGTGAAATAGCGGCAGGCTGCCTAGCTCAGGCGAAGAACCGCTCATGCGAGCCAGTCTGGAACGCGCTCGGCATCCATAATCGAGCCCGCATCGATCCGGTCGGCCACGACAGCGAACTTGTCGCCGTCGACCAGAACCTCGGCAACAAATCCGCGCGAATTGTAGCTTGAGGCCATGGTCGCGCCGTAAGCACCAGCCGTGCGGAAAACGGCAAGCTCGCCGCTAGCGAGCTCGTCGCAATCGCGGCCCATCGCAAAGGTGTCGCCCGTCTCGCAGATCGGACCGACGATATTGGCGGTCATCTCAGTGCCGCGCGGCTCGACTGCCTCAAAATGGTGATAGGCGCCGTAAAGGGCAGGGCGCGCAAGGTCATTCATCGCCGCATCGACTATCACGAAGGGATTGTTCAGTCCTCGCTTGACGCGGACCACACGGGTCAAAAGCACGCCTGCGTTGCCCGCGATCACGCGGCCCGGTTCAAAGATCAGGGTCACGCCCCAGTCTTTCGTGACGCGCGCGACCATCGCGCCATATTCGGACGGCGGAGGCAGCTCTTCGCCCTTGCGATAGGGTACACCCAGCCCGCCGCCCAAATCGACATGGGTAATTGTGTGACCCGCACCGCGCAGTGACTTCACCAGTTCGCCGAGCTTTTCGAATGCCCGTTCCAGCGGAGCGATATCGGCGAGTTGGCTGCCGATATGCACGGCGACGCCGCGTAGGTTCACGCTTGGCGAGTGTGCGAGCTTGCCAAAAATTTGCCCAGCCTGATCAATCGGAACGCCAAATTTGTTGTCCGCCTTGCCGGTCGAGATTTTGTCATGTGTTCCCGCGTCAACATCCGGGTTGATGCGCAGGGCGCATTGCGCAGTAACACCCATCTCGGCGGCGACTTCGGCAAGTTCCGCGCCCTCCTCTTCGCTTTCGATGTTGAACTGGCCGATCTCCAGTTCCAGCCCGGCGATCAGCTCCGCTCGAGTCTTGCCTACACCGGAAAACACGATCTTTTCTGGTGCGATCCCGACCGCGAGTGCGCGCCGTACTTCTCCAATCGAGACACAGTCCGCGCCATAGCCTTGGCGTTGCAGTACCTTCAGCACGGCAAGGTTTGGATTCGCCTTCACCGCAAAGGCGATCAGCTTGTCCGGCACACCGTCCAAGGCTTCGCGGAACACGCGCGCATGGCGCTCCAGCGTAGCGCGCGAATAGACGTATACCGGCGTGCCGACCTCTTCCGCAATCCGCACTAGTGCGACGTCCTCAGCATGCATCACGCCGTCTTTGACTGCAAAATGGTCCATCGGGTCTCGAGATTATTCAGGGGGAGGTCGAAAGGGTCGTCTTCGCGCTCTTCAGAGCGGCGGCGCAATTCCACGCTGCGTTCGGGCGCGGCGAGGGCATCGCGTTCAAGCAGTTCCTCAGCATTGGGCGGAGTTTCGGCGCCAAGCGGCGCTACCGGGAGGCTGGCACCTTCAGGTGGAGTGAGGTCGCCGCGCGCACCGCAAGCCGTCAAAGCGGCGCTCACAGCGATCATCACAATTAGACGCTTCATGTCTTATCCATTCCCAGAGCCGCGCGGGCGTTCGCAACTTGAGCCTTTACCTGGTCGGGAGCCGTCCCGCCATAGGAAGAGCGCGCGGCAACCGAGGCATCGACCGAAAGCGCCTCGAACACCCGTTCGTCAATACGCGCGTCGATCGCCTTGAGTTCCGCTAGCGGTAGTTCGTCAAGCGCGCACCCGCGCGTCTCGGCCAGTTTGACCGCCGCGCCGGTGATATGATGGGCCTCCCGAAACGGGATGTCCGCCTCGGTGACCAGCCAATCGGCAAGGTCGGTGGCGGTGGCGTAGCCCAGTTCGACCGCCTCGCGCATCCGTTCGGTCTTAAAGGTGCTGTCAGCCACCATCCCGGTCATCGCGGCAATGCTCAGCGCCATCAGGCCGGCGGCTTCGAAGACCGGCGGCTTATCGTCCTGCATGTCCTTGGAATAGGCGAGCGGCAGACCTTTCATCGTCACCATCAGAGCAGTCGCGCAGCCGATCACCCGCCCTGCATGGCCGCGTATCAGTTCAGCGGCATCGGGGTTCTTCTTTTGAGGCATGATCGAACTGCCGGTCGAAAGTGCATCGGCCATGGTCACAAAGCCGAAGGGCTGGCTTGCCCACAGGATGAATTCTTCGGCGAGGCGCGAAAGGTGCACCGCGCAGGTTGACGCTGCGAAGAGAAAATCCATCGCAAAATCGCGGTCGGACACTGCGTCGAGCGAATTCGCGGTTGGTCGGTCGAATTCGAGCGCTTCCGCAGTCATATCGCGGTCCAGAGGAAAGCCGGTACCGGCCAAAGCCGCACTGCCAAGCGGAGACTCATTCAAGCGCACACGAGCATCCGCAAGACGCGAGCGGTCGCGTCGCAGCATCTCGTAATAGGCCATCAGGTGGTGACCGAGCGTCACGGGTTGCGCGGTCTGCAAATGGGTGAAACCGGGCATCACGCTATCGGCGTGTTCGCCGGCGCGGGTTACGAGCGCGCGCTGTAATTCGGCAAGCCCTGCGTCCATCTCGTCAATCGCGCCGCGCACCCACAGCTTGAAGTCGGTCGCCACCTGATCATTGCGGCTGCGTGCGGTGTGGAGCCGCCCGGCAACCGGCCCGATCAATTCGGTCAGCCGCGCCTCGACCGTCATATGGATATCTTCGAGTTCCCAATCCTCGGGCACGCCATCACGCGCATATTCTTCCTCGATTTGTGCGAGCCCGCCATCAATCGCTTTGGCATCTTCGGCGCTCACAATCCCTTGCTTAGCCAGCATCGCGACATGCGCGCGGCTACCCGCGATATCTTGCTGCCAAAGCGCCTTGTCGAACGGGATAGAAGCATTGATTTCGCGCATGATCGCACTAGGTCCATCTGAGAACCTGCCGCCCCACATCGTGTTGGATTTGCTCATGTCGCTTCGTTTGCCGCTATCTGTCCTTGCGCTCACACTTGCGCTTGGCGCTTGCGATAGGGGCGCGGGCACGCACGCGCAACAACAGGGTGATTTGGGTGCGGGCAAGCCAGACTTGCCGCAGTCCGGGGTCGGTGAGGTTGACCGCGCGCAGGCTGGAACCGAATTGCCGCAGCTTGCCTTTGCCGATCCGAGCGGGAAGGTGCTCGAATTTTCATCACTTGAGGGAAAGCCTGTACTGCTCAATCTTTGGGCAACCTGGTGCGCGCCGTGCAAGGTTGAGATGCCCTCGCTCGACCGGCTTGCTCAGGAAATGGGCAGTGATTTGCGAGTGATTACAATAAGTCAGGACATGCGCGGCGCCGAAGTGGTTGAACCGTTTTATGCTGAGCAAGGCTTTGACGAGCTTGAGCCGTGGCTCGACCCCGACAACACGCTCGACCGCGCTTTGGACAATGGCGGAGTGTTGCCGCTGACGATCCTGTTCGGAGCCGATGGACGCGAAATCCTGCGCGTGAAGGGCGGGTATGAGTGGGATAGCGAACAAGCGATTGCGCTTGTCAGCGAAGCAATTGCCGAGCCTCAAAGCTCAGAATAATCAGGCGGGCTGAGGCCCAACGAGGCGAGCGGCCAGCCAAACATGCCGCTCATAAGCAGCGCTTGGATGCGCGAAATCGGCCAGATTTGGGAGAGCGGCGCGAGGATTCGATCGCGCAGCCACGGCTCTACACTGCCATCGGATTGGTAGAGCGGGGTAAAGAAGGCGGTCACCCACTGATAGATGTCGACATGATCGCGCCGCCAGCCGGAGGCAAGGCTAAGGCTCTCACGGAGAGTGCGTCCCGCATTAAGGCCGCGTTTGAGCGCCCAGGCATCGAGCAGGGCCATATTCGCGCCTTGCCCCAATTGCGGGCTGGCTGAATGCCACGAATCACCGATGGCAATGCGGCGGGTGCCGACCGGACGCTTGGCTGTGCGATGGGCGTAGCGGGCAAAGGTGAGCTGATCGCGCGACGTAATCCGGTCGAGCAGCGCCGCGGTTTCGGGCCACAGAGCACGGACCTCGTCTTTCCAGCTGTCGAGTGGTATTCTTTGCCATGCCTCATGATCGCGAACGCGCAGGGACCAGAAGAACGCCGCTTCAGGCGCGCATTCACCACCCCGCGAGCCAATCGGCAGCACGCCAACCATTTGCTCCGCGCGGCGATAGCGCTGTTCGAGCAGTCCGAGATCGTAGGGATCGCTTGGCTCCAACGGTAGGCTCGCCCATAACGCACCGAAGGGCAGGATGTTCTTGGGAGCCTCGTCAAAAACCGTCTGCCATCCGCTTGCATCGACGATCAGGTCAAAGTCGGCAGAGATGCTGCCATCGGCAAAGTCCAATCGCCGTCCGCTTGCGCTCGGCGTGCTTCCCGCAATCGTCCGACCCTTCTCGATCGCAATGCCCTCACGCTGAACCGCCTCATACAGCACAGAAAACAGGCTCGCGCGGTGAATGCCGATACCGAAAGCGTTCGGCACGCCCAGCTTATCATAATGCGCATCAAGCGCGGTGCGGCCGTGTTCTTCGAGGCCTTTCAATCCGCGAATGCGCGACCCGCGTTTGGCAATCTCGCTCGCCAAGCCAAGCTTGGATAAGACAGCCATGCCGGTCGGCTGGATCATCAGCCCGGATCCGACTGGGCCGGGCTCATCAAATTGATCGAACAAAGTGACCGCATGCCCGTCGCGGTGCAGCATCAATGCGGCAGCGAGTCCCGCCGGTCCGCATCCCGCAATGCCGATAGAAAGCCCCTTCATGGGGCGCAGCCTTGGCGCGAATCATCGCGCGCGTCGAGTGCTTTCAATGGATGCTGTGTTGTTTGGAATGCAGGCTTATCAGCCGCTTGGCCGAAATGCTGCGCTGCACGAAACTGGTGGGCGATGACAGGCTCGAACTGCCGACCCTCTCGGTGTAAACGAGATGCTCTACCAACTGAGCTAATCGCCCGTTCCGTTTCAGCGGAAGAGGCGCTTCTAGCGTGCAAATTTTGAAAATCAATTGCTGTGTGGCGTAAAAATGCACGCGCGGCTATCGGATCACCGCATGAGCACGCCCAATATCACTGTTTTGGCCACTGGCGGCACGATTGCGGGCGCGGCGGATACGGCGACTCGGCACGATTATCGTCCCGGCCAGATCGGTATTGAGGACTTTCTAGCCCGAGTCGCTGAGCTTAATCTCGATACGAAACTTACTGGACGGCAGATCGCCAATATTGGTTCAGAGGATATGAGCCCAGCGATCTGGACGCAGCTGCATTCGGCGACGAGCGCGGCGATTGCCGATCCCGATTGCACTGGTGTGATCATTACTCACGGCACCGACACGGTTGAGGAAAGCGCTTTCCTGCTCGACTTGACCTTGCCGACCACAAAGCCGGTCGTGCTGGTCGGAGCGATGCGCCCCGCAACGGCGGTCGGCTATGATGGCTTGCGCAATTTCGCCAACGCGATGCGGGTGGCGATGGATGGCGAAGCCGCCGGGCGCGGCGTGCTGGTGGTGATGGGTGACCGGGTGTTTGCTGCGCGCGATATCCGCAAGGTCCGCACGCGTGGGACTGAGGCGTTTCAGGGCTTCCCGCGTGGATCGGTGGGCCTGGTGACTCCAAGTTCGCTCGAATGGTTCGGTGCGCCTTGGCGGCTCGACGAAAACGCGCGCTTCGACTTCCGAGCTGACTTGCCCGACGTGCCGATCCTGTTCGTGCATGCTGGTATGACGCCTGACTACGTCGCGCGGCTCGTCACCACGGACACGCGCGGTGTTGTTGTCGCCGGACTGGGCGAAGGCAATATGCCCGATGCGGTACGCACTGCGCTCGTTGAGCTAACAGCGAAAGGCTTGCTCGTCGTCCGAGCCAGCCGTCTCGATGAGGGGTTGGTCGACCGCGAGCCGGAGGATGACGCAAACCGATTCGTGGCTGCACGCGCGCTCAATCCGCAGAAGGCGCGGATTTTGCTGCAGATGCTGATAGCGAGCGGGATCTGTGATCCCGCCCACATCCAATCAGCGTTTGATAATCGTTGATCTGAGCTGGTGGGAAGGCCCGCAAGGCCGACCGGTACGCCCGCAGCGACGCGATCTTCAGATCGCGGGAGCGAGGATGTCACACGCCGGATGGCGTGCGTGAACCCAAACAGTCACCCCCAAGGCGTAACCAGATACTTCTCGCCGGTCTTCATCTGGCGATAGTCGAGAATCGCATCCTTGGTCAGCATGCCATGGAGATCGACCTTCGACTTGTAGCTGCTGGCGAATGTGGTGGTGAGGTTTTCGAGCACGCGAGTGCGCATCCGCATCACCGTGTCCATCCCGGCATTCTGAAGAAACGGCGTCAGCAACCAACCCGACAAAGTCCATCCAAAGCCATAGCTTGGCGTTAGAATGGTCGGGCCAAAGTCGAGCCGGCCATAGATAAACATCCGTTTGTTCTGGTCTGAACCATAGCGGCTGTATTCGCTCATCTTGCTTACGGCGACTTGCTCCATCGCCTTGAACACATGGTCGACCGCTTGGCCGCCGCCAATCGGATCAAAACCGTAGAACGCGTCGGTTTCGTCAATCGCGCTGCGCAATTGCGCCATGAAATCATCGTCGGATGAGTTGACGATGTGCTTCGCGCCGATGCCCTTGAGCATTTCGACGTTCTCGGCCTTGCGCACGATGTTGACCAGCTCGATGCCATCTTCCTGGCAAATCTTCACCAGCATCTGGCCGAGGTTTGATGCAGCCGCCGTGTGCACAATCGCCTTCTGCCCATCCATCTTGGCGTTCTCGACAAAACCGAGCGATGTCATCGGGTTGACGAAGCTGGATGCGCCAGCTTCTGAACTGTGGTCACCCAGCGGCAGACACATGGCCGCATCAGCAATCGCATATTGTGAGAAAGCATTGCCGGGAACGCACGCGACGCGCTGACCCATCAGGCCTTTCGCCATGTCGCTATCGCCCGTTGCGACGACTGTGCCGGCACCTTCGTTGCCCGCGGGAAGCCGCTGCCCGTGCCGCGCTTTCTGTCCCGACAGGAACGGTTCGGGCATCTGCGCGACGACTTTCCCGTCGGAATATTCCGCATTCTCGAAATCAGCTGCGCTCGTCAGGATCGCAAGGTCTGACGGGTTGATCGGAGCAGCCTCCATCTTGACCAAGACCTGATTGCCGGTTGGCTCTGGGAAGGTCTCGTCGGTGACTTCCAGCGTGAGCGTGCCGCCCGCATCGAGGGTGGTGAAAAGCTGTTTGCCGGTCTTGGTCATGGGGGTCTCTCCTAAGTTGCTTTGAAAACGGGCTAGGCCAGCCATGCGCGCTTGGCTAGGGTGACGTTGCGTCAGGCTTGCGCGTGATAGAGCGCTTCCATGAAATAGAGTCCGTGCGGCGGTGCGTTGAGACCCAACGCTTGTCTGTCTTTGGCTGCGAGCGCCTTGGCAAGCTGATCCTTGTCCCATGTGCCGACGCCGACCAATTTGAGCGAGCCGACCATGCTGCGCACTTGATGATGCAGGAAACTGCGCGCGGCGGCATGCACATGAATTTCTGGGCCCAACGGTGTGGCCACCTGCTCAACCTCGAACCGGTCGAGCGTTTTGACAGGGTCCTTTGCCTGACACTTCACAGAGCGAAACGTCGTGAAATCGTGCCGCCCGACCAGCACCTCCGCCGCATCCGCCATAGCCTCGAAATCGAGCTGCGGGCCAACCTGCCAGGCGCGTTTGAGCCCAAAGGTCAAAGGCGCGCGGCGATTAACGATCCGATAGAGATAACGCCGTCCAGTGCAGGAAAAGCGCGCGTGCCAATCATCATCGACGATCTCGCAGGCCTTTACCGCAATTGGGTTGGGACGCAATTGCGCGTTCAGGGCTTCCATCAAACGGAATGGGGTGAGGTCTTTCTCGATGTCAATGTGACTGCGCATCGCGAGCGCATGGACCCCGGTGTCGGTCCGCCCGGCGCTGAGCAATTGCGGGTTTTCGCCGGTGATTGCGTGCGCGGCCTCTTCAACCGCCTGCTGAACGCTCGGCCCGTGCTTTTGCCGCTGAAGACCTTGGAACGGAGTTCCGTCAAATTCTATCGTCAGCGCAAAGCGGGTCATGCAAGGACAGTGCCTGCATCCACTGGCCGCCCGCGCAGGAAGGCGTCGCGGTCCATTGCCGGCTTGCCCGCGCGCTGGAGGCGGGTGGGGCGCAGCGCACCCTCTCCGCAAGCAATGGTCAGATCGCTGCCGATCACTGAGCCGGGTTCGCCAGTGCCTTCGACATTTTCGGCGCCGAGCAGCTTCACCCGCTCGCCTTCAAGCTCAAACCAGGCACCGGGGAAAGGGGCTAGGCCACGCACATGGCGGACTAGCTCGCTCGCGGGCCGCGTCCAGTCGATTTGTGCTTCTGCTTTGTCGATCTTGGGCGCGTAAGTCGCTTCGGCGTCGTCCTGCGGCTGGGCTGCGTAGCTTGGCAAATCACTCAGCACCTGAACCATCGCGCCCGCGCCCAGCTCGGCAAGTTCGGCAGTCAGTTCGCCGGTAGTCTTGTCCGCAATCGGCGTTTTAACGATGTGTAGCATCGGTCCGGTATCGAGGCCCGCCTCCATCTGCATAATCGTCACGCCGGTTTCCGCGTCGCCTTCCATGATCGCGCGGTGGATCGGCGCGGCTCCGCGCCAGCGTGGCAGGATCGAGGCGTGAATGTTGAGGCAGCCATGCGCTGGCGCATCTAGCACCGCCTGTGGCAGGATCAGGCCATAGGCTGCCACCACCGCGACATCGGCACCGAGCGCGGCGAATTCCTCCTGCGCCTCGGCTTTCTTCAGAGATTTGGGTGAGCGTACCGGCAAGCCAAACTCCTCCGCCTTGGCTTGAACAGGCGAGGCGCGCAGTTTCTTGCCGCGACCAGCAGGGCGGGGCGGCTGGGTGTAGACGCAGGCGATTTCGTGCTCCGCCTCATGCAAAGCGACTAAAGCAGGCACCGCAAAATCGGGCGTTCCCATAAAAATGATGCGCATGACTGTGCCGTGCCGCCCTTTCTCGTTTCTGCCGCAGCCCCTATCTCTACCCCCATGGCATCGCAAGAGATCGAAGCATTATCGAGCACATTGGCGCGGCTCCCCGGGCTTGGTCCGCGCAGCGCGCGGCGTGCGGTGCTGTGGCTGGTAAAGAACCGTGAACGCGCTCTGCCGAGCCTGCTTGAGGCTCTTGAAGCGGTGAACGAGACGCTGGTTGAATGCGACACTTGCGGCAATGTCGACACCTCCAACCCCTGCGGTATCTGTGCCGATCCACGCCGCGATGCGAAATCTTTGTGCGTGGTCGAGGATGTCGCCGATGTCTGGGCGCTGGACCGCGCGCGGCTGTTTTCAGGGCGCTATCATGTCTTGGGCGGCAAGCTGTCTGCGCTCGACGGGATTGGCCCAGAGGACCTCAACATCACCGCCTTGCTCTCGCGCGTCGAGGGCGGCGAGATTGACGAGGTGGTGCTGGCGATGAACGCAACGCTCGAGGGACAGACAACCGCGCATTACCTCGCTGAGCGCCTGGAGCCGCATGGGCTGAGGATTACTCAGCTCGCGCACGGGCTGCCGGTCGGCGGAGAGCTCGACTATCTCGACGAAGGCACGCTCGCGCAGGCGCTTAGGGCGAGAAGGCCGGTTGGATGAAGCGCTGGCTGGGATGCCTTGCCTTGGCGATTGCGATTGGCTTCACAGTGGCACTCTTCATGTCCTCCGCAGCGATTGATCACAATCCTCAGTACGAATTTGTCTCCGAGAACGGCGAATACACTGCTGCACTCTACAGCCTCTTCACGATCTGGTTTTCCGTTGCCGCATTGCCAAGTCTGCTGGTTTGCCTCCTAGTAAGCAAATCGAAGAGCGATTGAGCGGCGAACTATCAATCACTCTGATCGAAGCATCACGCTTGCGGGCCTCGCCGACACGCACTAAATTAGTGCCATGGCTATTCGTGAAATCCTTGAAGTGCCGGATCCCCGGCTAAAAGTTGTGTCTGAACCGGTAAAGCCGGAAGAGTTCAATGATGAACTCAAGACGCTCGTCGAAGATATGTTTGAAACCATGTATGACGCGCCGGGCATTGGCCTTGCCGCAATCCAAGTCGGCGTGCCCAAGCGCGTGCTGGTGATTGATCTTCAGCCGGAAGACCCCGATGCCGAACCAGTCGAGTGCGAGCATGACGGGCACAAGCACACGCATCCTGCGACCAAGAAAGAGCCGCGCACCTTCATCAACCCAGAAATACTCGATCCTGCGAAGGAGCTTGCGACCTATCAGGAAGGCTGCTTGTCAGTCCCAGAGATCTATGCCGATGTTGATCGTCCGGCGACCTGCCGCGTTAGGTATCAGGACCTTGATGGCAACACGCATGAAGAGAATATGGAAGGCCTGATGGCGACCTGTATCCAGCACGAAATGGACCACCTTGAGGGGATCTTGTTTATCGACCACCTCAGCCGTTTGAAACGCGGCATGGCTCTGAAGAAGCTAAAGAAACTGCGTCAGGCTGCTTGATAGCCCGTAGCTGAATCGGGCTGTTTCCGATCAATCGTGCCGCAGCGTGTGAAGCGCCTTTTTCACGTCCTCAATCACTTCCTGGCACATCCGCGCGCAGCGTTTGCAATGCGCATCGTCATGCTTTGCGCAATGTTCTAGGCATTGTTCGCACGCGATCACGCAGGCGGCCCCCACAGCTTTGACGGTCGGAATGTTTTCGCCTGTGCGGCGCGAGCCGACGCGATAAAACGCCGTGCACGCGTCTGATGCATCGAGACACCGCCGGATACATTCTGCCCTCTCTTTGGCGTCAGCTTCCGCCAGACAAGCATCGGCACACGAATTGATGATGGCGGCGCCATACATCGCGTGCTTCACCGCTTCGCCTAGCTCCGCGTGGTAATCGTCACCCACTGTAGGGTGTTCCTGAATCATCTCTTTGATCGACATTGAAACTCTCCTCTCTGTTGAGAAAGCGCACGGCATTGGGGATTGGTTCCGTTTTGGCCGGTTTAGTCGCTTGGCTCGCTGCTCTGTTCCAGCTATGTTCCCATCATGGACGCAAATGTAATTATCGCGATCGTTGCAATCGCTGCCTTGCTGATCGGCGGGACGTTGGGCTGGTTTTTCGGCTCGCGTCCGGTCGCAGACCTCAAAACCCGGCTGAGCGAGAAGGAAGGCGAATTCAAACAAGCCATCGCTGAATTGGGCGAAGCGCGGATCGAAGTCTCCGCTTTGGGTGAGCGCGCCGCGCGCGCGGATGCGCTGGCAGGCGATCTCGACAAAGCGCGGGCGGAAAACGCACAGTTTCAGGCTGAGCGAGCAGGGTTTGCGGAGCAGAAACGCCTGCTGGAAGAGAGCCGTGATAAGCTGCTCAAGGAATTTGAGAACACCGGCGCGGCAGTGCTGGGCAAGGCGCAAGAAGCGTTCCTCAAACGCGCCGAAGAGCGCTTCAAGCAATCTGAAGAAACGGGTGAGGCCAAGATCAAGGCGCTGCTCAATCCGGTCGGAGAGCGGCTCGAAAAGTACGAAAAACAGGTCGAGACGCTAGAGAGCCAGCGCAAGGATGCGTTCGGGCAGCTACACGGCCTAATCCAGTCCATGCGCGACGGTCAGGAGCAGGTGCGCCGCGAGGCTCAGCGGCTCGGCAATTCGCTTACCAACGCACCCAAAGCTCGCGGGCGTTGGGGCGAGCGGGCGCTGCAGAACCTGCTCGAACAATGCGGACTGGCGCAGCACACCGATTTCATCATGGAGCACTCGGTCGAGACGGATGAAGGCCGTTTACGCCCCGATGCGATCATCAACGTGCCCGGACAGAAGAAGTTGGTAATCGATTCAAAGGTTTCGCTGAACGCATATCAGGCCGCGTTCGAAGCCGATGAAGACGCCGAACGCGACCAGCACTTGGCTATGCATGCAAAATCGATGCGAAACCATGTCCAAACGCTTGGCGCGAAAAGCTACCAGTCGCAATTCGAGGAAGCACCCGATTATGTGATCATGTTCGTGCCGGGCGAACATTTTGTGACTGCCGCGCTGGAGGCTGATCCTCAACTGTGGGATTTCGCTTTTGAACGCCGAGTGCTTCTGGCTACTCCGACCAATCTGGTCGCTATCGCGCGCACGGTAGCGCAAGTCTGGCGGCAGGATGGGCTTGCCAAAGACGCGCAGGAAATTGGGCGGATGGGTGCCGAACTGTACGAGCGCCTTAGCGTTGCGGCTGGCCACCTCAAGCGCGTTGGCGGCGGGCTCGAAAGCGCGGTCAACAATTACAACAAGTTCGTCGGAAGCTTTGAGCGCAACGTCCTCTCCTCTGGCAAACGCCTTGCAGATAAGGGCATCGAGATCGGCAAGCGCGAGATCGAGGATGTGCCGCTCGTAGAAAGCGCACCGCGCTACAATGCGGACGATGCGGTCGAAGCCGATGCGCTGGAGGGCGTTGAGAAGCTTGGGCGCGACGCGGCAGAATAGCTACCTCTCCAACCCCGCCAGCACTTCATACGCCAGTACCGCGCCAGCTACCGCCGCGTTCAGGCTATCCGCGCGGCCCTTCATCGGCATTGTCACGCGCAGGTCGCATTCCGCCTCATAGGCTTCGGGCAAGCCCTGGCTCTCATTGCCGACCATTACGAAGCACGGCGCCCGATAGGCGGCTTCGCGATAGGGTTCGGCATCCCGCAGGCTCGCTGCGACCAATTGCCCCGCGCCGCCGCGCAGCCACGGGACAAACTCTTCCCAGCTCGCCTGCGCGATTCTCTGCGTGAACACCGCTCCCATGCTCGCGCGCACAGCTTCGGCGCTGAATGGATCGGCGCAGTCGTCTATCAGGATCAGCCCGCCTGCGCCCACGGCGTCGCCGGTACGCAGCATCGTGCCAAGATTGCCAGGATCGCGCAGGTCCTGAGCGACCAGCCAGATCTTCGCAGCATCGCGGTCGATCGCATCAAGCGATGTATCGAACTCATCGAATAGGCCGACAACGCTTTGTGCGTTCGATTTTCCAGTGATCTTGGTGAGGATGTCAGGTGTGGTGGTGATGACTTCGCCACCAGCTTCGCGAACGTCGCGTTCCAAAGCGTCGAGCAAAGGGTGCGGGTCGCGCACTTCAGCCATGACTAGCGACTGTGGAACATGCCGACATTCGCGCGCATCCGTCAGCAGTCGCAAGCCTTCGGCCAAGAATTGACCTGCCCGCTTGCGATGCTTTTTATCGCGCAGAGAGCGTAGATATTTGACGGTCGGATTGGAAAAGCCGGTGATGTACTTGCGCGCTTCACCCATGCGGTCGGTGCTCATTCCTCACCGAAGCCATTGCCGACGAGTGCACAAAGGTCTGCTAGCACCTCGTCTGCACCATCACCTTCCACAATAAGCTCGACAATGTCGCCTTTGGCTGCGCCCAGCATCATCAGGCCCAGGATCGACCCACCGGCAGCTTCGTTGCCGTCCTTTGCTACGCGGACCTTTACGGTTTCGGGCAGCGCGCTGACTGCGCCGACAAACTTGGCGCTGGCGCGTGCGTGCAGGCCGCGTTGGTTGACGATTTCCATGGTCCGACGCTTCTCGCCCATCGCAGTCTACGCCTTGGCCTCGGCAGGCTTTGCATCATCGCCCAGCAATTCGCTCGCGACTGTGATATAATTGCGTCCTGCCTCCTGCGCGGCCTGGACAGCTTCGTTGACGTTCATGCTTTTGCGAGCACCGGCGAGCCGGATCAGCATTGGCAGATTAATCCCGGCGATCACTTCCACCTTGCCCGCATCAAGCAGCGAAATTGCGAGATTAGAGGGCGTGCCCCCGAACAAATCGGTGAGGACGATCACGCCGTCACCGCCGTCCACCTGAGTTATCGCATCGGCAATATCGGTGCGGCGCTGCTCGACGTCATCGTCTGGCCCAATGCACACAGTCGCCAGATTGTCTTGCGGACCAACAACGTGCTCCATCGCTTCCACGAATTGTTCAGCCAAACGGTACCGTGCGTGACCAAAATCAAACCGATCATGTGTGAAACTCGGGTCCGTTATCTCGTTCTGTTACCAGCTCGCATCGCATCGCAAAGCAGCTGGAGGCCGAAGCCAAATCATGACGGTCCAGGCTCATACGTGTCACCGACGCTCGATTTCGTCGGCGGCGCGCGAGCCAAGATTGCGGTGCCGGACAGTGGGCGAAAATCCGGCATCACGCAAGTCTTGCGCCATCCGTTCAGCGGTAAAGACAGAGCGGTGTCTCCCGCCGGTACAACCGAATGCGACGTGGACGTATGACTTCCCCTGCGCTTCATAGCGCGGGAGGAGGGTTAGCAATAGTTCGCGAATTTGGGCATAGGCCGGGGCGAAACCAGGGTCTTGCCCAATATGAGCGCCGACCGGCTCATCCTGGCCTGTGAGTTCGCGCAAGCCCTCGACCCAGTGTGGATTGTCGAGGAAGCGCATATCGAAAACCAGATCGGCGAGCGGCGGCATGCCGCGGGCAAATCCGAAGCTTGAGATTGTGAGCGTCGTCGGTTGTCCGGTCGCATCGCTGAACAGATCGCGCACATGGTTTTGCAACTGGTTGGTTTTAAGTTCGGTCGTATCGACGACGATGTCAGCCCAGCGGCGCAATGGATCGAGCAGTTCGCGCTCCGCCTTGATCCCTTCCTGCAACGGCCGTCCTTGTGCCATTGGATGGCGGCGGCGTGTCTCGTTGAAGCGCCGCTCAATCTCTCCGCTGGCGCAGTCGATATACATAAAGGTGATCGATAGATCGCTGCGCGTCGAGAGGTCTTTGACCAGCTTGATTATGTTGGCGGGCACAAAGCCGCGTGTGCGCGAATCAAAGCCGATTGCGAGCGGTGCTGTCTGATTGTTCGGGCTGGAGATCAGGCCGCGCAACAACCGCACTGGAAAGTTATCGATAGTCTCCCAACCCATGTCTTCGAGCACGTCGAGAGTGGTCGACTTGCCGGCACCCGATAATCCGGTGACAAGCAAGATGCGTTGGCGATCATCTGACACCGGTGATGGGGCCACGTCGCTTGAGGGAGAATCGGTCTCTGGCATAGTCAGAGCACGGTAATCCGCGTCCGGTTAAATGAATGCAACACCATGTTTTGAGGTTATTGGCTGAGACCATGAAATTTAAGCGCCCAAAGCGCGCGTTCGGCGGGGGCGATATCACCCGGTGTAAAGGGCAGGCGGGGGATAGACACGCCTGATACTTCGCGCATTTCCGCCGTTTCTCGATATCTTGGCGCATCGCCCGTCAATGTCAGAATGAGCGAGAGCGGCGCGCTGACCGGTGTTAGCTCGACAATTCCAACCCCGCGAATTTCGAGCTTGCCTGCAATATTGGGGGGAGGATGAGCGAAGACCCGCCCCCCATCTTTGACCAATTCGACACCATCGTCCCCGATCAATTTGGCACCGCGCTCAATCAAGGCCAAAGCGAGCGAACTTTTACCGCTTCCCGGCTCGCCTTCCAGCATCAGCGCGCGGCCATCAATCGCAACGGCGCTGGCTTGAACCAACGTCACGGTGCGGCGGGCAATTCGAGCCGCAGGCAAGCCCCGGATTTCCCGTCGGGCCGAGGCTCCGCGATCAGTGAGCCGTCATGCGCCTCTGCGATGGCGCGTGCGATTGCAAGGCCAAGCCCTGAGTGATTTCCGAAGTCTTCGCTATCGGGTCGGACCGAATGGAAGCGATGGAATACCTTCTCGCGCGAGTCCTCGGGGATACCTGGTCCATCATCGCACACCGTCAAGACGATGCGATCTCCGTCATTGTCGATGTCGACCCGAATGGGCGCATCGGGCGGTGAGAATGAGACGGCGTTGTCGAGCAGATTTTCAACGACACGCTCAAGCCGCGCGCCAACGCCGACAACAGTGGCGGCATAGCCGCGCGCAGTCAGTACAATCTCGCGGTCGCGGTTTTCTGCTCGGTCCTCGCGGCTGCCGATAATCGCCCGCACCAGATCGGACAGATCGAGCCGTTCCAGCGTGGCGCGCGACATTTCCGCGTCGATCCGGCTGGCATCGGAGATTTCGCTGACCAGACGGTCAATTCGCCGCACGTCGTGCGTCGCAATATCCGTCAGCTTTTCGCGGGTTTCAGCGTCTTTGACACGCGGCAGGGACTCGATGGCGCTGCGCAAAGAGGCGAGCGGGTTCTTGATCTCATGCGCGACATCGGCAGCGAAGCTGTCGACCGCATCAATCCGGTGCCGGAGCGCGCCCGTCATATCCGACACCGCGCGCGCAAGCAGGCCGATTTCGTCGCCACGCTCGGGCAAGCGGGGCACTTCGACCTCGCGCTCGCGGCCTTGGCGCACGCGCACAGCCGCTTTCGCAAGCAGCCGCAACGGCGTGACAATGGTACGTGCAAGAAACAGAGAGAGCAGGATCGACGCAAATAGCACCACCAGAACGGCGATCACCAATGTCGAACGCGCTGCTCGCACCGCCTCGGTAATGTCGACTGCATTGCGGGTGGTCAGCAAAGTCGCGCCGTTCAGCCCAACCGGGGCGGCAGCGGTGATCACCGGTGTTCCGTCGCGCCAGTCATATAGGGTGATCTGGCTTACACCTTCTTCGCGGGCGGCCACCAGTTCGGGCCAGGCATCGGCAGTTTCGGAATCGGGCTCGACATAGTCGGTCACCGCTTCAGCGCTGACGATGGTATCGACGGTCCGGTCCATCCAGCGTGCGAATTGCTGGTTCCAATCGTCGTCCGAAATGTCGTCGAATTCGAATGCCGGACCATCTTCATCGAGCGCGAAACTGTCTGCCCATAGGAGCCCTTCGGAATCGAACATGCGCAGCCGCATCCGCTGTTCCTTGCCGATCTGGACGAGCAAAGCTTCTTGCCGTTCACGGGTTGCGCCGGCCAATGCCTCAGCGGTAATCTGCGCCTCGATCCGTGCGAGTTTGAAGCGTTCACCGATCAATTGCGTACGATAGCTGTCGATGTAAAAGAGACCGCCGCCCAGTACCATCAATGGCAGCAGGTTCACAGCGAGAATGCGCGCCGTAAGGGAGAAGCGCCCCATGAAACTGAGCCGCTCCACCTTCTGGCCTAACGTAGGTGCGTTGGATTCATCCATCGGTGAAGCTGTAACCGGCTCCGTAAAGCGTATCGATGGCTGCGAAGTCCGGATCGACATTGCGGAATTTGCGCCGCATCCGTTTGATATGGCTATCGACTGTCCGGTCATCGACGAAGATGTCGTCGGGATAGGCCGCGTCCATCAATTGATTGCGGCTTTTGATGACGCCCGGGCGCGCCGCGAGAGCCTCCAGGATGAGAAATTCCGTTACCGTAAGGCTAACCGGACGATCATCCCAGGTCACGTGATGCCTAGCCGGATCCATAAACAGTCGAGCGGTTGAAATGCTCGGATTGGCCGGCGCGATCTCCTGCGGCTCGATGCCAAGCGGTTTGTGCGGATCAGCGCGACGCAAAATGGCGCGTATGCGTGCAATCAAAAGCCGCTGACTGAATGGCTTGGCGATGTAGTCATCGGCGCCCAGTTGAAGGCCCAGTTCCTCGTCAATCTCGTCGTCTTTCGAAGTGAGGAATATGACCGGCAGATCAGTCCGTTCGCGCACACGGCGAAGCAATTCGAGTCCGTCCATTTTCGGCATTTTGATATCGAAGACGGCGAGGTCAGGCGGGTTTTCGACCAACGCTTTGAGCGCGGTTTCACCGTCCGAATAAAGACGCGTTTTAAACCCTTCGGCTTGCAATGCGATCGATACCGTCGTCAGGATGTTGCGATCATCGTCGACCAGAGCAATGGTCACTTCGTCACCATGATCCGAACTCTCGCCGTTAGTCTCGCTCATTCATCACCTTTTCTGGGCGGGTAGGCAGCTGAAAACCAATCCGCTTGCGACTATGATTAGCCGGTAAATCGCGCACAAACAACGCAGCAATATAGGCCGCCTCAGACTTGCGATTTGAGCAGGTGATATTGCGCTTCGTGCGTTTGACGCAATCTCCCACCTCCTTTATGCACACGTATGCATAAGGGGTCTGTGCAGGCGCCGGGCTAACCGATTCTCTGATGGGAACGCAGCCTGGTTTTGACGATCCTGCTCTGCCTCTTCCGGCGAAATTTGGTTCAGGAGACTATCGTTGACCCCGCTTGCCCAATCCCTTTCAGATCAGGGAATTTCCGTTTCGGCCAATGTTCACGCCAATTTCGGCACTCCTGAACTGGTTGAGGCTTCGATCGCTGCTGGCGAGGGTTCGCTGTCAAAGCATGGCGCCTTGGTCGTGAAGACCGGCGCGAAAACCGGACGCAGCGCGAATGACAAGTTCATCGTTCGCGATGAAACCACCGAAGAGACCGTTTGGTGGGGCAAGGTCAATAAGGGCATGACGCCCGAACATTTCGCCAATCTGAAGGCTGACTTCATGGCGGCTCTGGGCGAGAAAGACACGCTCTACGTGGCTGACCTGTTCGGCGGGTCTCAGCCGGAGCACCGCGTCAATGTGCGCGTGATCAACGAGCTGGCGTGGCACAATCTGTTCATCCGCACTCTGCTGGTGCGCCCGACCGTGGACGAGCTGGCGGATTTCGCACCCGAATATACAATCATCGATCTGCCGTCGTTCAAGGCTGATCCAGCGCGTCACGGGACCAACAGCGAAACCGTGATCGCGGTGAACCTGACCGAAAAACTGATCCTGATTGGCGGCACGCGTTACGCGGGCGAGATGAAGAAGAGCGTCTTCGGTATTCTCAACTACCTGCTGCCAACCAAAGGCGTTATGCCGATGCATTGCTCTGCCAATATCAGCGCCGAAGGTGAGACAGCGGTCTTCTTTGGCCTGTCGGGCACTGGCAAGACGACGCTCTCCGCTGACGCCTCGCGCACGTTGATTGGCGATGACGAACATGGCTGGTCAGACACCGCTGTCTTCAATTTCGAAGGCGGTTGCTATGCGAAAATGATCCGCCTTTCCGAAGAGGCAGAGCCCGAGATTTATGCCACAACCAAAATGTTCGGCACGGTGCTCGAGAACGTAGTGATGGACGAGCAGACCCGCGAGCTCGACTTTGACGATAACGCGCTCGCCGAAAATACCCGCGGCGCTTACCCGATCCATTACATCCCGAACACGAGCGAGAAGAACCTCGGCCCGGTGCCGAAGAATGTCGTGATGCTCACCGCCGATGCGTTTGGCGTGTTGCCTCCGATTGCGCGTTTGACGCCGGAGCAGGCGATGTACCACTTCCTGTCGGGCTACACCGCGAAAGTGGCGGGCACGGAAATCGGTGTGACCGAGCCGGAAGCAACCTTTTCGACCTGCTTTGGCGCGCCCTTCATGCCGCGCCACCCGAGCGTTTACGGCAACCTCTTGAAAGAGCGGATCGCCAAAGGCGGGGTGCAGTGCTGGCTCCTCAACACCGGCTGGACCGGCGGCAAATATGGCGTCGGCAACCGTATGCCGATTAAGGCGACCCGCGCGCTCCTCAACGCTGCCCTTGATGGCGACCTCGATAATGTCGAATATCGCCGCGATGACAATTTCGGCTTTGACGTACCGGTGCATGTGCCGGTTCTCGCCGAGCAGGGTATCGATCAGACGATCCTCAATCCGCGCGATACATGGGCCGACAAAGACGAATACGACGCGACAGCGATGAAGCTGGTGCAGCTGTTCATCGAAAACTTTGCCGAGTTTGAAAGCCACGTTGACGAAGGCGTCCGTCAGGCCGCACCGGCAAAGCCGGTGGCCGCCTGACTCGATTCAAAGTTGGAGAGGAAAGCCCCGCCCGGCAGAAAGACCGGTGCGGGGCTTTTTAAATCCGGCCCTCGATATTGATCGGTCGCGGCAGGCAAAACCGCGCTAAGACTGCCCGGTGATCTGACCCGTTCGATTCCAGCACTTCGAATTCGGCAATCTCCACCTCGCCTTTGACCATAATCTGATCAAGCGGCCATCCAAACGGCAGCGAAAATGCCGGGAAGGTTGGATAGGTGCCGCGTCCTATGCGGGGATCTCGCCAGTCGCCTTCGACACGAAAAGCAGTCGTCGTGGAGGACCACGGCACATCGTTGAAATCGCCCATCGCGATGGCCCCTGCAATTTCGCCATCGGCACGCTCCGCGGCGCGTAGAATGCTGCGGTCGCGTTCGTCGGTATTCTGTCCGGGCAGCGGCGCTTTTGGATGCAACCCTGTAAAACGGATCAGATCCACGTCGCTTGCCCGCAGCAACGCATAAAGCGTGGGCGTATCCTCACCCGGTTTCTCGCTGATATCGGTGTCGACTGTCGCAACGCGGCTAGCGAATACCTTGCCGAAAGTGTCGTTCTGCGGATGTGTGCGCACATTGGGATAGCGCGCGAGGAGCGGCTGCAACGCTTCGACCCATTGGCTATCCGTTTCTGTGAGGAACAGAAGGTCAGGATCATACTTTTCGACCTGCGCGATCAGACGTGCGAAGTCGCGGTTGGTCATTTTCACATTGCCGGAATAGGCGGTGAAGCACTGATCGGCAGGCGCGTCTTGCGCAAACTCCAGATCGTTCGGCGCAAATTCCGCATAGGGCCAGATCCGCCAGAGATTGATCAGGATTGCCACTCCGAAAAGCGCAGCGAGCACGCCCCTGCGATTGGTAGGGAGCAGGATGGCAATCACGAATACCACGACCAGGAAATAGGTCAGGATTTCGCGCACAAGATCGATCTGCCTCACTAGCCAAAAGTTGGTCGGCAGAAGCGATGATATCGTTGCAATGACCGCGATCACGCCGAGCGTAATTAATAACCAACTGGCGAATTTCATATTTTGTCCCTTCGCCTATCCAATTCGACAGAAGACGACGGGTTCCGAAGCAAAGAGACTAGTTTCAGGTTTGCCCTTTCAATTCCTCTCGGGACGGTGCATCTTCCTCGTCCAACAAAAGGAGCGGGATCATGAGTATACTCGATGGCATACTGAAAAATATCGGCGGCGCACCGGACGATGTGGCGAACCTCGCAGAGAAGGTCGGCATCGATCCATCTATGGCGGAACAAGCCATCGCAGCTCTGGGTCAGACCCATCAGCTTGACGGAGATACCGTCGAACTGGCGGCGGAGAAAACCGGTCTCGATACAGGCGTACTCAGCCAGATTGTTGACCAGATTGGCGGCGAAGGCTCGCTTTCCAGCTTTGCCTCGATGATCGACAAGGATGGCGATGGCAATCCTATCAACGATGTGATGGATATGGCCAAAGGCTTCTTCGGCAAGAAATAAGCGCGAGCGCGCTCAAATGGGAGAGCAGACATGAGCCTAGCGCAAATGTTGCAGCAGACTGGCGCTATCAGTGCGATGGCGAACGAACTGGGAATTGATGAGGGAATGGCCAAGACCGCTGCCGGCGCTTTGCTGCCAGCTATTGTCGCCGGCATGGGACGCAGCGCCACCGGCGGAACCGCGACGCCTGATCCGATGGGCGGATTGGGCGGCCTTGCAGGAGCGATTCTTGGAGGCGGGTCTGGCAGTGGTCTGGGAGGAGGGCTGCTCGATGCAGTGCTTGGCTCAAGGCCGACCCCGGTCAATCAAGGCAATGACATCCTCGGCAATATCTTCGGCAGTAAGGATGTGAGCCGCTCGGTCGCAGGCGAAGTGTCATCCATGACCGGGATTGACGAAGGCATCCTCAAGAAAATGCTGCCTATCCTTGCCATGGCGGTTGCGGGTTATATGGCCAAGCAGGCGACCGGCGGCGGTGCAAACGCGCCAGCGAGTGGCGGCGGCAGCAATCCGCTCGGCGGAATACTGGGTTCAATCGTCAGCGGGATGATGCGCCGATAGACTCCCAGCATTGCGAGGCCTGCTCAAGCTCCGCTCGCGATCTTCAGTCTTGGGCTTGCTTTAATCCGTCGAGATAGCTCCAGACCTGGCTGACTACGACTGAGCCTTCTCCTACGGCACTGGCGACGCGTTTGACCGAACCGGCGCGCACATCGCCGACCGCGAAGATACCGTCGGTGCCAGTTTCGTAGGGTGAGGGGCGTTCGACCGCGTCGCCGGTCAAGACAAATCCCTTTTTGTCTGTTTCGACCAAACCGGACAGCCACTCGGTATTGGGAGCGGCGCCAATCATGATGAAGAGTGCGCGCGTCTCTTGATGCTCTTCGCCGTCGGGCGTCGTGAATGTGACGCCGTCCAAGTGATCGTCACCGTGGAGCTTGGTCACGGTCGTGTTGTAGTGAATGGTGATGCGCTTGTCGGCCTCTAGCCTGCTGGTGAGATAGCTCGACATCGAGGCCGCCAGACTGTCGGAGCGGACGACCAGATGCACATGCGAGGCTGCGCGTGAAAGGTACATCGCGGCTTGGCCCGCTGAGTTGCCGCCACCGATTACTACAACTTCGGTGTTGCGGCAGAAGCGCGCTTCCATTTCGGTCGCAGCGTAGAAGACGCCTGCGCCCTCGAACTCTTCGAGCCGTTCCAGTGGCAGGCGATTATACTGCACCCCGGTGCTGACCAGGATCGCCCGCGCGCAGACCTCATCGCCATCGTTCAGCGTCGCGCAGAACGTGCCGTCGTCGCGCTTTGCAAGGCCTTCGACCCGGCGCGGCATCGCAAACCGCGTGCCGAACTTGAGCGCTTGAATCTGCCCGCGATAGGTTAGATCCGTGCCGCTGATGCCGGTGGGGAAACCCATGTAGTTTTCGATCCGGCTAGACGTACCCGCCTGGCCGCCGATCGCCATATCTTCGACCACCAGTGCCTCAAGCCCTTCCGAGCCTGCATAGACCGCAGCTGCGACACCAGCGGGTCCGCCGCCCACGATCAGCAGATCAACGACGCGCTCTGAGCAGATATCGAGATCGAGATTGAGGTACTGCGCCACTTTGCGCGGAGTTGGGTCGTCGAGCGTCTCTGACTGGCCGAGAATAACCGACGGCTGATGCCCGGTCAGGTCGCACACCTGAGCGGTCTCATCATCGGTCGCGTCCATATCAAAGCTCTCGAAGGGAATGCGGTTGCGCGCGAGGAACCGCTCGACCGCCTGGACTTTGCCATCGCGATCAGCGCCAATCACTTTGACGGCGCCGTTGCTTTCTTCGAATTGCTTGCGCCGCCGCGCGGAATAGACCGTGATGATATGGTCGGACAGCTCGGGGATGCGACTCATCAACTCCAGCATCGCCTCGCGCGGTGCTTCGATCACCCGGGTCGGTTCAGCCGCCCGCATGCCGAGATAGTTGGTCGCGCCGGATAGGAATCCGATCTCCCCCATGAACTGCGTTGGGCCGAGCCCATGCTCAAATTTGCGTTCGCCCGTGTACGGATCGACGACCTCAAGCTCGCCTTCGAGCACATAGACAAACTTGTCCATCGGATCGCCGACTTCGGCAACGAAGTCGCCGGCTTCATAGGTTCGCTCCTCACCGATCTCGGCGATTGCATCGACATGGTCCTGCGCCAGCGGGACGCGCGGCATCGTCTCAAGATCAAGGCCAAGGCGTTCCATATGTTTCTCCTGAAATGGGGCAGGACAGATGTGGGGTCAGGTGCGGGCACCTGCAATATAGCGGTCTACATTCTTGGCGACGACATCGAGCGGAGAGTTGCCGCCGAGAATGACAGCCGTGTTGAACGCCTTGAAATCGTAAGCGCCGCCCAGTTCGGCCTCGGCGCGGGCCCGCTGGCGAACTATCTCGCTGTGCCCGATCTTGTACGAACATGCTTGGCCGGGCCAGCTGCAATATCGATCGACTTCGCTCGCGACTTCCTCATATTTCGAGCCATTGCGCTCGACGAAGAACTGGCGCGCTTGCTCTCGGCTCCAACGCTTGTGGTGGAGGCCCGTGTCGACCACCAGGCGGCAGGCGCGGAATGCGAGGCTTTGCAGGTAACCCAACCGTCCGACTTTGAAGTCGTCATAGGCTCCAAGCTCATCGGCGAGTTGTTCGCCATAGAGTGCCCAGCCTTCGCTGAATGCACCAAAAGCGAGGATAGAGCGGATCAGTGGCAACCTGTTCGAGTATTCACCCTCCCACACATGGCCGGGGATCGCCTCGTGATAGGTGAGGTCGGCGAGATCGTATTTGCGGTGCAGATCGGTCGTGCGCAGATTGATCCAGAACCGACCCGGAATGCTGCCATCCTTGCTGCCTGCACCGCCATAGGCGCCGGGCGCGCCGGGTTCTTCATTGGGCGGGATGCGGCGCACTTCCATATTGGGATCGACCAGTTCGTTGAAGGCGCGCGGCATTTGCGCTTTGATCCATTCAATGCGCTCGTCAATGAAAGCGAAGATCTCTTCCCGCCCTGGATCGCCCTCGGCAAATTTGTAGCGCGGGTCCCGGCTCAAAGCCTGCATCCGCTCGCCAACGCTGCCGGTGGAATAGCCGATTTCCTTGAGTATCGGGTCCATTCGGCCATGCAGCTCGGCAAGCTCATCGAGCCCCTGTTGGTGGATCTCATCCGGCGTCATATCGGTCGTGGTCGAAGCGCTGGTGGCCCAGGCGTAATACTCTTCGCCTTGCGGCTGGCTCCACATGCCCGGATCGCTGTCCGCTTCTGCGCGCTGGGTTTTCAATTCTTCCAACTGACGTTCAAGCGCTTCGGCAATCGGCCCGCTCACCAAGGCCTTCACGGCTCCAGAGGAGAGCGTTGGCAATTCGGCCTTTTCAAGATTGGCGATCAGATCATTGACGTAAAGCTCGCCCGATTTCGCGCTTGCAATCGTGCTCTCCATCTGGCCGATCGCCTTGTCGAGCAGGAAGTCTGGCGGGACGAGGCCGATCCCGCGCGCCTCTTGCATACGCTGATTCTCGCCATCGAGGACGGCGGGAATCTCGTTCATGCGGCTCAGATAATAGTCGATGTCTTCTGGGTTCGCGAGCGGCTGGCTCGATCCCAGAAAACGCGGCAGATCGATGTATGCACCGGCATTCTGGATGACGACGTAAGGCGCGTTGCGCCAGCTGCCGACAGCGACGTCGCCATAGGGCAGAGCGAAGCCTTCGAGCGCCTTTGAAAACGCGCTTTCGACCACTTCGAAGCTAGTCTGTTGATCCGGGGTCAGATCATCTTTGGGATAGGCAGCTGCGGCGGTGCGCAGCCGTTCCAAAGTGGCGGCGTATTGAGCGCGGCCCTCTGGTCCCGGCGTTCCAAACGTGCCGCGCCAATCCGCATATTGGCCGGTATCGACACCCAGCCCGGTCGCACGTGCAGGCTCATGCGCGAGCATTTCATAGCTGATCCGCTCTAGCGCAGCGTCTGGCTCGACTGCGCCGAACTCGCCGCGATCGCTGCTGAATGCCATTTCCTTACAGCCAGGAAGCAGCGCCAATGTAGAAACGCCGCCAAGCCCAGCGAGGGCCTGACGGCGTGTGAAGTTTAGATTTGTCTCGGTCATGGTCGCTCGTGTTACCGAGCGACCTTGCCAAGTCAATCAGTCACGAAATTCCGCGGGAACCTTGCCACCATTTTTGGCGATTTCCTGCATCGTCTTCTTGTGCAGCCAGATGTTCTCTTCGGCTGTGCCGGAATAATCCGTATCACCCAGTTCGGCTGCCAATTCCTTACGGTTGGCAAAGCTTGGGTCGAGGCCGAGTAGTTTCATCAAGTCGACGATGGAGGTGCGCCAATTGAGCTTGTCCGCGCCGGGCCTTGCATCAAGATTGGCTGCGACATCGACTTCGCTTATCGCTGCTGGCTTTGACGTAGCAGCGGCAGCAGCAGCGCCGATTGCAGCTCCAGCAGACGAGCCTGCATCTTTGCTTTTCGCCTCTTCTTCATCCCCGCCGAAGATTGCATTCTTGATTGAACTGAAAATTCCCATTCCGTCCTCCTTATTTGTCATTATCTTGGGCCACGTGCAGATTGGTTTCCTAGCATGCACGCATGGACAGATAGGTAACAGATAGAGAATGATACGGCCATGAATATCGTCTTGGGAATAGTGATGCTGGCCGCTTTTGCGTTGATTGCGGGTGCGTTTGTGCTGTGGCGGCGGACGGGTGCGCTCAAACAGCCTGCGCTCATGGTGCTGCTCGCCGTAATTGCGATCGCCAATGTGATGATCTGGACCTTGCCAGATGCAAGTGGGACATCGCCGGTCGAACAAATCGAAGCGGCGGAGTAAGACCGGGGACAAGGAGGCTGCCCCCGGCCAATAATTCAATCAATCAGGCAATTGCCAGTTGATCGAGCTTGAGAACGTGCCGGTTGTCGGCGCGCCGTTGCTATCGAGCGCGGGATTGAAACGCGCGCGATCTGTGATCAGTCGGCACGTGGCGGTATCCAACGCGGTGTGGCCGGTCGAGCTGGTGATGGTGCAATTGGACACACGCCCGCTGGCACTGACATCGAGTTTGAAGCGCGCTGTGCCGGTGTATTCGCGCCGCACCCAGATGCTGCGATAATCGCTGTCGGTTACCCAACGCGCCGGGTTGTTTGACGGTTTGGCTCCAACAGGATCAAGCGTGGCTTTTGGAGCGATATCGCCGCCAATGTCACCGCCGAGACCAAGACCCCCTACGTCTACGCCGCCGACGTCTATGTCCCCTCCGAGCGGGGTGAGTTCGCCGGTTGTATCCAGGTCAACGTCGGGCCTGGGCAGGTCGAACGGTGACTCGGGCGCATAAGGATTGGTTAGGGGCGGTTTGATTTCGGGCTGATCGGTTGTTTGCTCAACCGGGTCAGGCGGAGGTGGTGGCTCCGGGGTAAAGACCACTCCTCCGAAAGGCCCGTCTTCTTTTTCCTCGACGACCGCTTTCACCGCGAGACCCACCACCAACAGGCCTGCGAATGCCGCCGGGATTCCGATCGCGCCCATAATGGCGACCGGATCATAGGATTGTTTCTGTGTGACATAGCTCATGGCATTCAAGCTCCTCTCTTCTGGGGAGCGGGCCCTGAACTCTTGCGGCCCAATGGGTTCCGCTCTCTTGCTATGTTACAACATTACATGTCTATGGCAAGAACTTTCGCGTTGTTAATAAGGACGTTTTGTTGTCCGCACGTCATCCGACGTGCGAAATCCTCGGTCCTCGCGCCGCTGCGGGCGGGATTTCTTGTCCTACCGGTTGGCTCGAAGAGCCGTCTTCGACTCCGCTGTTTGAGGCCGATACGGCCTTGCTACGCCAATGGCCTAGGCCCTGACCATTCGGATTAGCTTGGTCGCGGAGCACGGCTGCGCAGCAGCCGCAAGGCCAAGCGTACTGCCCGGACCGGCCCCGGCGCGGAGCGGCGGGAATAGCCGGGAGGACGCTCGCACGGATGGGCGAGCGTAACCTCAAAAACTCACTTGATTGGACAATCCGGCGACAGGCGGAAATCGAGGTAGTTGTCGACTGACGCCATCAGATCCTCGGTCTCATTCTCGAAGAAGTGGTTTGCGCGCGGGATCTCTTCATGATGGATCGTAATGTGCTTTTGCGTGCGCAGCTTGTCGACCAGCTTCTGCACTGCGCTGGGCTGAACCACCGTGTCGTACCGCGCCTTGCACAAAGATGCCGCTTGCCGGACACGGCGCGAGGAAGCTGAAATCGTACATATTCGCAGGCGGCGCAATTGAGATGAATCCGCGCACTTCGGGACGGCGCATCAGCAATTGCATGCCGATCAGCGCGCCAAACGAATAGCCAGCCACCCAGGTCGTCTGCGCCTCAGGATGGATCGACTGGATCCAGTCAAGTGCGCTCGCCGCGTCGGACAATTCGCCAATCCCATTGTCGAAACTGCCCTGGCTGCGGCCTACGCCGCGAAAGTTGAAGCGCAAGGTGGCAAATCCGCGATCGGTAAAGGTCTTGTAGAGCCGCTGAACGATCCGGTCGTTCATCGTGCCGCCGCCTTCCGGGTGCGGGTGCAGGATCATCGCGACGGGTGCGCGCGGGCGAGGTGGAGGAGAAAAACGACCCTCAAGACGGCCTTCTGGGCCGGGAAAGATGACGGATGGCATCGAATAACCTTTATGAAATGGTTGCGCGAAGTGTCGGCTGACACCAGCGATCAAGCGCCCTATAGACGGGGCACAATCCATTATGCAAATTGTTAAGAATCGTTCTCATTAAGCGCTGCAAATGACATCTCGGATTTATCTCGATCACGCCGCGGCATCGCCGCTGTGCCCAGAGGCGAAGGCGGCGATGGAAGAAGGCTTTGCCATTTGGGCGAACCCGTCTTCTCCGCATGGCGAAGGGCGCAAGGCCAAGGCCGCGCTGGAGGATGCGCGCGAGCGGATCAAGCGGGCGCTGGGGTGGAGTCGCGAGCTGATCTTTACGAGCGGAGCAAGCGAAGCGCTTTGGATCGCGCTCAACCGCGCGAAGGCGACACGCCGGATCGTCAGTGCCGTCGAGCACGACGCGGTGTTTCGCGCGGCGCCGGATGCAGGAATTGTCGCAGATGACACAGTTTTTGACGCCGATACTTTGGTCGCGATCCAGCATGTGAACTCGGAAACCGGCACGATCAATCCGGTGTCGCAAATGGTCGAAACTGTTCGTCCGACCGGAGCGCTGGTGCTGTCGGATTGCTCGCAAAGCGCTGGCAAACTAGACCTGCCCGACGCCGATATGCTGGTGATCTCGGCGCATAAGTTTGGCGGGCCTATTGGAATTGGGGCGTTGCTCGTCCGCGACTTCAACCTGCTTGAGCCGGTGGGCGGGCATGAGCGCGGCTATCGACAGGGGACGGAGAATTTGCCGGGTGCGCTGGGCATGGCGTCAGCGCTTGAGGCGGGTGATTGGGCAACCACCACCTCGCAGCGATCGGGTTTTGCGGCCAAGATGGGCGATGCGTTGATGCAGTTCGGACAGCAGGCGGACTACATTTTTGCGCTGACGCACCCGACCATGTCCGCGCAGGCTTTGCTCATTCGCCTCGACGCAATGGGCTTCGCGGTGTCGGCAGGCAGCGCGTGCTCATCCGGCACGCTCAAGAAAAGCCGCGTGCTCGATGCATTCGGCGTCTCGGATGAAGTCGCCGCGCGGACCATCCGCGTCAGCATTGGATGGTCGACCACTCGGCAAGAATTGGAACAATTTGCCGAGGCGTGGCGTAGTTTAGCGTGACATTCTGCCGCGCCACCCGCTCCCTCCACCCTTCCACCCGGATCGTACCCGGCGTGAAAATCCGGGTGGAAGGGTGGAGGGAGCGGGTGGTTCCGGCCCAAGGATTAGGACGGCATGATCTATCTCGATTACCAAGCCACAACCCCGCTTGCGCCCGAATCGCGCGACGCCATGCTGCGCTGGCTCGACGGGCCGGACGGCACCGGCTTTGGCAATCCACATTCCCCGCACCGCATGGGCCGTCAGGCCAAAGCTGCCATAGAACTTGCGCGCGATCGCGTTGCGGCGCTCTTCCCGGCGGGCGGCAAGGTGATCTTCACCAGCGGCGCGACCGAGGCGTTGAATCTGGCGATCCGCGGTTCGGGGACCGGCGGCAGCGTATCCTACTCCGCCATTGAACATTCGGCGGTCGGCGATACCGCGCAGGCGGCGGCCAAGCCGCATGTGCTCAATGTCTCGAGCGAAGGGCAATGCAACACCAAACAGGATGTGCCCGATGATTGCCGGTTGGTCGCGGTAATGCAGGTCAACAATGAGATCGGCACGGTGCAACCGACAGTCGATTGGCACCGCAAGGCGAAAGAGAACAATGCGCTGTTTCTCGTCGACGCCGTGCAGGCCTATGGCAAGATGGAGGTCACGCAGGCCGACATGATTGCGATAAGCGCGCACAAATTCCACGGGCCCAAGGGCGTTGGCGCGCTATGGGTGCGCGACGGGGTTGAGCTGACCGAGCAGCAGACGGGCGGCTCGCAAGAAGGCCTCCGCTCCGGTACGCTCTCGCCAGCCCTTATCGCGGGAATGGGCGCAGCGGCGCAACTGGCGAGCGAACTTCGCGCGCACGACGCTGAGCATGTCGAGCAGCTTTGGAGCCGCGCCCGCGAACTCTTCGCCGATTGGACGCTCAATGGCAGCGAGGATGCGCGCTATCATGGTAATCTCAACATCCGCCGAGAGGGTCTGGACGTCGCGAGGCTGATGTCGGACTGTCGCGACATCATGTTCAGCGCGGGATCTGCCTGTGCGAGCGGATCGGGGCGGCCTAGCCATGTGCTTAAGGCTATCGGTTTGAGTGACAAGCAAGCCAAATCGTCGATCCGTCTGGGCTTTGGTCGATACACAACGCTCGAACAGATCGAAGAAGCTGCGCAGTCGATCAACACGGCTGCCAAAGAGCAAGGCCTGTGAGCGTCACCGTCCACTTCACCGATTCGAAGGGCGCGCTCGTCACCGCGAAAGGCGAGGCGGGCGAAAGCCTGCTCAAAGTCGGTCAAGCGGCGGGCCTGCCGCTCGAAGGAACTTGCGAAGGGCAGATGGCGTGCTCGACCTGCCATGTGATTGTCGCGGCGGAATGGTTCGACAAGCTCGCAGCCGCCAGCGAGGAAGAGGAAGACATGCTCGACTTCGCCGCCGGGGTGCGCCGCACGAGCCGCCTTTCCTGCCAGATCGAGCTCACCGAAGCGCTGGACGGGCTGGCCGTAACCGTCCCGCCCGAAGCGCACGATATGTCGGCTTAGCCTTCGCTTGTGGCTGGCTCTGCGGCTCGCGTACCATTTTTCCAGAAGCGCAGACGGTAACCGAAGCGATGCAAAATCCATCGCAATGCTAACAGCAAGGCCAAGATCGGGAATAGCACTGTGCTCGCCATCATGATGAACGCAATTGTGCTGCCCAAGATCGTCCCGAGAGAATTCCACGCGGCCTCGATTGGTTCGCCAAAGCTGCCCGACACTGCGCTCACTTCGCCCGCCTCGTAGTGGATTGTCATCTCGCTGTAGGTGACGCGGTTGCGCATGGTTTCCAGCCAGCTGCGCGCTTGATCGATTTCCTGATTGACCTGAGCAACCGCGCGTTCGGCTTCGACCAGCTCACCGACAGTCCCGTTCCGCGAGGCGAGAATTTGAGTCAACCGATCGCGCAGCAACTCGCGCGATTTCAGCCGCGCTTCGGTGTCGACAAGTTGCTTCGAGAGATCTTCACCGGTCAGCGAAGAAGAGACCAACTCACCCTCAGCCTCTCCTGTGGTGTTTTCAAGCTGCCGAGCGAAATCGCGGGCTTTGTCTGCGGCGACGGCGATGTGCAAACTGCCGCTTGAATATTCGGCGCTATCGCGGGCCTGATCCATCGAGATGACACGGCATCCCTTGCTACCCAGCTTTTCGCACATGGAGACATGAGTTTGTTGAACCTGTCTGATGCTGTCGAGCGGAAGGTCGAAGCCAAGGCGATAGGTGTAGGCGATTTGCGGCTCGCTGGCGGGGATTTCGCTGCTCTCTGAGGCTGGCTCGGCCAGTGCTTCATCAGCGGCAATATCTGCATCTGCGACAGCATATTCAGCGCTGTCGACCATTTCATGGGATGCTTCGCTGCACGCCGACAGCGCCAAGACTGCGGTGCTGGCGGCTAATGCCACACCCAGTTTTCGAGAAATTCGCATCATCACTCTCCTTGTTAAATCGTCACGCCCGACTCGAATTGGGCCGGTGCCTCAATCACGCCTTATTATTGCCGTATTTGTGACACATTTGAGAAAGGATGCAAGTGCCTTGTTGATTTCCCGGATTGAACAAGACCGATTACACACGAAAAACCCCGCCTCGCGCAGTGCGCGGGCGGGGCCATTCTTGATTAGGTTCTAGGGTGTTACGCGGCTTCGAGCTCTTGCTCCATCTCTAGCGCCATCATCAAAGCCGACGTAAATGCGGCGATGTCGCCAGGGTTACGGCTTGTGATCAGATTGCGCGAGATTGCGACCGGTTTGTCGACCACTTCGCCACCTGCATTTTTCAGGTCGGTGCGGATCGATGGCCATGCTGTTACAGTTTGACCTTCAATAACGTCGGCCTCTGCGAGCAACCATGGTGCGTGACAGATTGCCGCAATCGGCTTGCCCGCCTCATTGAACTCACCGATCAGACTGATAACCGTTTCGTTCATGCGCAGAACATCGGGGTTGATCTGGCCGCCAGGCAGCAGCAGCGCGTCATAATCGCCCGTGCCCACTTCATCGACGGTGATGTCGACCGAGACTGTATCGCCCCAATTGCCGTCCTTCCATGCGCGAATATCGCCATTCTCCAGGCTCGCCACCGTCACGTCCGCTCCGGCTTTCTCGAGCAGTGATTTCGGCTCCATCAATTCCGATTGTTCAAAGCCATCAGTTGCGATAATAAGAACGCGTTTCATATTTAACTCCTTGATTTGCATATGCTAAAACAATGCTTGGGCATGGCCTCTCGTTCCAGGATGGCCGATGAGGCGTGGCAATGATAAGGCAGGCCGTGGATCGCTCGGGGAAGGGCGATTTTTTTTCAGGAGTTGCAGTCGATGACCCTGCGCGATCGCGCCATCCGTCTGGTTGAATCAAAGCCGTTCGAGCGCTTCATCATCACCGTAATCGTGATCAATGCGATCGGGCTGGGCATGGAAACATCGCCCTGGCTGATGTCGCGGGTAGGGAGCATCGTGAACTGGCTCGACACGGTTGCGCTGTCGATCTTCGTGGTCGAATTGCTGATCAAGTTTTTTGCCTACCGGCTAAGCTTCTTCAAAAATGGCTGGAACATCTTTGACCTTGTGATCGTCAGCGTCGCTCTGGTCCCGGCAAGCCAGCAGTTCTCCGTCTTGCGTGCGCTACGTATCCTGCGTGCCCTGCGGCTAATCTCGGTCGTGCCGAGTATGCGCCGCGTGATTGTCGGCTTGTTCCGCGCGATCCCCAGCATCGGAACTGTGATCGTCATGCTACTGCTGTTATTTTACATCAGCGCGGTGATGGCGACGAAGCTGTTTGGCGAGGCCTTCCCGCAATGGTTCGGGCACCTTGGCGCGTCACTTTATTCGCTGTTCCAGATCATGACGCTGGAAAGCTGGAGCATGGGCATCGTGCGTCCGGTGATGGAGGTTTACCCCTACGCTTGGGCATTCTTCGTGCCGTTCATCCTGATGACAAGCTTCATCGTACTCAACCTGTTCATCGGTGTGATCGTCAACGCCATGTCCGAAGCCACCGATGAAGAAGCACACGGAGAGCGCGAGGAGATCTTGGAGCAGCTAAAGGCACTGCGCGAGGAGGTCGGGGCGCTGCGGCGAGGGCACACAAAGTAGCGGATAAGCTGCAAGGTCGAGCCACTTCCTGTGGAAACGCCTCTCCCTTGTCAAGCATACGCTTGCTAAGCGGATAGCATGTCCGAAACGATTGATACCGACGAATCCGATCCATTCGATGCCATTGTAGACGCGCCGTTCGATAGCGCGCTCGAAGAACGCTATCTCGTCTATGCGCTCTCGACCATCACCGCGCGCTCGCTACCTGATCTGCGCGATGGCCTAAAGCCGGTTCACCGCCGCCTTCTATGGACCATGCGACAGTTGAAGCTTTCGCCCGACAGCACCTTCAAGAAATCGGCCCGTGTCGTGGGTGAGGTCATCGGTAAATACCACCCGCATGGCGACACCGCCGCTTACGATGCGATGGTGCGGCTCGCGCAGGATTTCTCGCTGCGTTATCCATTGGTCGAAGGGCAGGGCAATTTCGGCAATATCGACGGCGATAACGCCGCTGCCTATCGCTACACCGAAGCGCGCCTGACCAAGACCGCGATCCAGCTGATGGATGGCTTGGACGAGGGCACGGTCGACTTCATCCCGACTTATAATGGTGAGGAAGAAGAGCCGGAGCTGATGCCCGGCCTGTTCCCCAATCTGCTCGCCAATGGCGCGAGCGGGATTGCGGTCGGCATGGCGACCAACATCCCCAGCCACAATGTCGCCGAGGTGATCGACGCGACGCTGGAGCTGATCGACAATCCGCATGTCGAGCACGAGCGGCTGATGGAGCTGTTCCAGGGGCCGGACTTTGCGACCGGCGGACAAGTGGTCGACAGCAAAGAGGTCATCAGCGAAGCCTATGCTACCGGACGTGGGTCATTCCGCGTGCGCGGCGTGTTCCACGCGGCCGAGGCGGACAAAGCCGAAGATCGCGATGCCGGGATCGAGCGGCTGGGTGGCGGGCAATGGCAGCTCGTTATATCGGAAATCCCCTATCAGGTCGCCAAGGGCAAGCTGATCGAGCAGATCGCGCAGGCGATTGCCGACAAGAAACTGCCGATCCTCGAAGACGTGCGCGATGAAAGCGATGAGCAAATCCGCATCGTCCTGATCCCGCGCAGCCGCAATGTCGACCCGGAACTGCTCAAGGAAAGCATCTTCAAGCTGACCGATATGGAGACGCGCTTCGGGCTGAACCTCAACGTGCTCGATGCGAGTCGCACGCCGATGGTGATGGGGCTGAAAGAGCTGCTGCAAAACTGGACCGCGGCGCAGATCGAAATCCTGCAGCGCCGCACGCAGCACCGGCTCGACAAGATTGCGGCACGGCTGGAGCTGGTCGAAGGTTTCATCATCGCCTTCCTCAACCTCGACCGGGTGATCGAGATCATCCGCACCGAGGATGAGCCCAAGGCCGTGATGATGGCCGAGTTCAAGCTCACCGACCGGCAGGCCGAGGCGATCCTCAACATGCGGCTGCGCTCTTTGCGCAAGCTCGAAGAAATGCAGCTGCGCGATGAGAAAACGTCGCTTTTAGAAGAACAGGATGAGTTGGAAAAGCTGCTCGGCTCGCCCGCGCGCCAACGCACGCGATTGAAAAAGACCTGCGCGCTTTGCGCAAGGAATATGGCGAGGACACCGCTCTGGGTGCGCGCCGCACACGGATCGAGGAAGCCGCGCCGACGGTCGAATTCTCGATGGATGCGATGATCGAGAAGGAGCCGGTGACGATCATCCTCTCGCAAAAGGGATGGATCCGCGCGGCGAAGGGTCATGTCGATCTGGCGCAGGAGTTTAAGTATAAGGAGGGCGATGCGCTTTCCTTTATCCTACACGCGCAGACCACGGACAAATTGCTGATCGCGGCGGAAAATGGGCGGTTCTACACGCTCGGCTGCGATAAATTGCCGGGCGCGCGCGGCTTTGGCGAGCCGGTGCGCACGATGATTGACCTGGAGGCCGACACCTCGATCGCGCGCATGATGGTCCACAAGGAGGGCGGGCGCTTGCTGCTCGCCTCCAGCATCGGCAAAGGCTTTGTCGCCGAGACTGCCGAGCTGCTGGCCGAGACCAAGAAGGGCAAGCAGGTGGTGAACCTCAAAGGCGATGCGCAATTGCGGGTGATCCGCGAAATTGCTCCCGAGCATGACCATGTCGCCAGTGTCGGCGACAATCGCAAGCTGGTCGTCTTCAACCTTGAAGAAGTGCCGGTCATGGCGCGCGGGCAGGGCGTGATGCTGCAACGCTATCGCGATGGCGGGCTGGCCGATGCGACGACCTTTGTGCTGGCCGAGGGGCTGAGCTGGCAGATGGGCGGTTCAGGTGAGCGCACGCGAACCGAGACGGAGATACATCTCTGGAAGGTCGCTCGTGGTGGGGCTGGACGTTTGCCGCCGCAAGGCTTCCCCAAGAATAACAGTTTTGGAGGTTAGGAGGCGGGAGGAAGCGCCGCTTCGAGGATTTCCTGAACGCGCGCCTCGTCTGGGAAACCTTCGTCGATCCACTGTTTCTCGACGCTGCGCAGGATGCGAGCGACCTCTGGGCCTGCTGCCACGCCGCGCGCGACAATTGCGCCGCCTTTGAGCGGGAAGCTCGGCACGGTCCATTGACGGACCGCGCTGGTGTCTTCTCCGGCAAGGAGTAAGCGATCAACCGCCACTTCGGTCCCGACATCATAGGCTAGCCGCAAGGGCTGTTCGCGGTCTGCACTGGTGCGTTCGGCAATTGCGATCAGCCGCGCGCGTTGGGCCTTCGACAATCGCAGACGTGCCGAAACAATCTCGGCGATTTCGGGCATGGGCGGAAGCAATGCAGCGAGCCTTCGCAATCCATCCGCATCATAGCCTTGCGCCTGTTCGCGCTCGATCAGGTCGCGCATTTGCTCGACGTGGATCAACTGCGCTTCAGGCAGGATCACCCGGAGCACCGCGCGGTTGAACATGCGCTCGACCGTCTCGCCCGGATCAGGCAGGCCAAGCAGATTGAGCAGCTCCGCCGCAATCCGCTCCCGGCTCAGACCTTTGAGCGTGTCGGACAGCTCTTCGCAGGCCTGCTCCGCCTCAACATCCAATTCCGAACCGAAGCGCGCTTGGAACCGGTAATAGCGCAGGATACGCAAATGGTCTTCGCGAATGCGGGCGCGGGCATCGCCGATAAAGCGCACACGGCGCGCGGCCAGGTCATCAAGCCCGCCGAAATAGTCTGAGATTTCGAGCGTTTCTGGATGCGCGAAAAGCGCGTTGATGGTGAAGTCGCGGCGGGCCGCATCCTCTTTCCAGTCCTGCGCAAATGCAATTGTCGCGCGCCGGCCATCGGTCGACACATCATGCCGCAAGGTCGTCACTTCGACCGGACCGTCGTCGAGGATCGCCGTGATCGTGCCGTGGTCAATGCCGGTCGGGACAGTGCGAATGCCCGCCTCGCGGCAGCGGTCGATCACCACATCGGGCGTCAACTTGGTCGCACAATCGACGTCGTGCACGGGCATGCCAAGCAGAGTGTCGCGCACCGCTCCGCCGACCCAGCGAATGTTTTCCGCGCCCAAGGCTGCGGTGAGAGCGCGCAAGCCCTCGCGCTGCGGCCAGTCGGCGTTCGAAAGATCAGGCGACATTGCGCAGCCCCTCCGGTGCAATCCGCCGCGCAAGATTGGCAATAATTGCCGCGGTCACGCCCCAAATGCGAAAGCCCTCATAATGCATCTCAAGATAGCGGCGGTTTTGTCCGCGCCAGAACACTTCTTGGCTGTCCCAATTGCTTGGTTCCAGCAGCATCGCGAGCGGCGCTTCGAACCAATCCTCCACCTCGCCGGGGCTGGGCGTGAAGGACAAGTCGGGCGGGATCACAGCTAAAACCGGGGTTACATTGAAGCCTGTTCCCGTCTGATAACAATCGGTGGTGCCGATGACCCGCACATCATCGGGGTTCATCGCGAGTTCTTCCTGCGCCTCTCGCAAGGCAGCAGTAACGGCGTCTTCTCCCGCGTCGATCTTCCCGCCGGGAAAGGCAACTTGTCCGGGATGGTCGCGCATATCCTGCGGGCGCTGGGTCAGGATCACGCCTGGGCCTTGTTGGTCTGTCCTATCGCTTCGCTGCTTGAGGACGGGCCGATCCGTCACGGCGATCAGAACCGCCGCTTCGGTCTGACGAGAGCTTTGCGCAAAGCGTTCATCGCTGAGCAGATCAGGTATGCCGCGCTTATGACCCTCGACATAGAGGTGAGAAAGATGATCGAACAGGGCGCTCATCGCAGGGTCCGCCTCAGGGCAAGAGCGAGAATGTCTCGCCCCCACTCGTCACGGTCCAGTCATCGCCATGTGCCAGCGCGATCTCGGCCAGCTGCGCATAGGTCGAGCGGTTGAGCCGTGCTTCGCAGCCGCGCCGCACATGCAGGTAAATCGCGGGCGTTTCGGTATTGCCCGTGGCGCGAAGGCGGTGCTCTGGACCGGCGATAACAAGTTCATCGGTGTTGAGCCGGAAAGCGAGGCCGCCATCGCGCGTCGCACAATCGGTCGCGATGAAAGCTGCGTCCTCGACGTCTATCGAGAGCTTTTCAAACGGGCTGACGAGAAAGTGCTCGCCGCCGTCCTCGCGGATCAAAAGGCCGGAGAAGGCGCGTACCATCGCCTCGCGCCGGATCGGATCGCCATCGTGATACCACATGCCATCGACCGCGATGCGCATGCGGCTGTCGCCGTGCTTCTCCGGTGCCCAGCCTTCAACTGGCGGCAATTTGCGCGCGGCAACCTGTTCAGCGATTTGCGCGAGCGTGAGGTCAGCGAGGTAGGGTGGTGGGTCGTACGGCATTGGTTCTTAAGCGAATGCCAGATGCGGCTCACTTCGCCAAGTCCGCACTCTCCCGCGATCCCCAAGGCCCAAGATTGCCCTTCGCCGGTAGAATCGCGGGATTGTCGCAGCGGACCAGCAGGCGGGCCGGATCATTGGGGCCAGGTGTGAGCCAGCCGTCTGTGTGCGCGGCAGTGAAGCCCCATCTGCCGTAATAGTCTTCGTCGCCGATCAAGAGCTGTGGCAGAGGAGGGGCATCGCCGCTGGTCTCGGCCACTGCGCCGAGGCTCGCTGCCATCATCGCCTTGCCATATCCTTGCCCTTGATGCTCCGGCAGGACAGCGACCGGGCCGACCATCAGCAGCGGAAAATCGCGTCCATCAGGGTCGGTCAACGCCAACGGCCAAAGCTGGATCGTACCAACCAGCATTTCAGCATCATCGAGCGCGGCGAAGCTGAGCGCTTCCAGCCAATCCGTGCCCGCGCGCATGCGATAGGCAGTGCGCGCATGGCGGTCCTCGCCAAAGGTGCGGTCAAGCAATTGCTCGATCATCGCCGGTTCTACGGCGCTGAGAGGAATGAGTGTGGCCATAGCCCGCCCGTTAGAGTGAGCCTTGCTCTCTGTCGAGAAGCGGAGCGTTTGCGCCGCTCAAGATTTCCTATTGCGGGGAAACCTTCAGCAGTTTCCCGCCTTCGCCATCTTCGATCAGCCAGATCGCGCCGTCCGGGCCCTGCTCGATCCCGCGAATGCGATTGCCAAAATCATGGCGGGCAATCTCGGTTGCCGTCTCACCGTCGATCTCGACATGGACGATGCCTTGCGAGGCCAGACCAACCATGAGCGGATCGCCTTTCCAAGCCGGAAAAGCATCTCCGGTGTAGAACAGCATGTCGCCCGGTGCGATCACTGGAGTCCAACCAATCGCAGCGGTCTTGAATTCGGGCCGGGTCGAGTGGTCTGGAATTGGATCGCCATTGTAATGCTCACCGTCAGACACGGTCGGCCAGCCATAATTCTCGCCGCGTACGACTTTGTTCAATTCGTCCCCGCCAGCCGGACCGTGCTCCAGATCCCAGAGTTGACCGTCGGGATCAAATGCGAGGCCGAGAGGGTTGCGGTGGCCGTAGGACCAGATCTGCGACTGTACTTCGCCTTCATCGGCGAATGGATTGCCCTCCGCGGGCGTGCCATCAAGGTTCAGCCGGACGATCGAACCAAGATTGTTGGTTTTGTCCTGCGCCGGCTCCAGCTCCTGCCGGTCACCGCTGGCGATGAAGAGATATTGTTCATCTGGAGATATCGCAATCCGGTGCGAGTAATGGCCGCGCTTGCCGGTCTTTTCAGACTGGCGCCAGATGACATTGAGGTCGGACACTGCGCAGCTGCTTGTCCCGCAAGACAAAGTGCCTTTGCCGACCGCAGCGCCATATGTGCTGCCGTCACCTGCTTCGGCCCAGCTCAGATAGATCGTGCGATTGTCGAGCCCTGTCTCGGACGCAAGAAACGCGACATCACCGAGACCGCCCTGGCCGCCATAGGCAACCTCTGGCATGCCGGTGACTTCCATCGCATTGCCGCTGGCCGTGTCGACTGAGCGCATCGTGCCCGATTTCTCGGTAAGGAAGATGGTCTCGGTCCCCGGCGCGAAGGCAATCGCCCAAGGCTCGTTGAATTCGCCCATCTCGCTAACGGTGTAGGCGACGTTTGCCGCCTCGGCTCCATCGACCGGCTGAGTGGTGCTTTCCCCAGAAGTTGCGTTGCCGCAGCTTGCTAGGGCGAAGGCGGGGAGGAATAGGGTGGGGGCGAGCTTGGAAACTGTCATCATGTTGTGTGGAACTCCCAAAAACGGAAATTGTGCCCTCGAAGTTTCGCATGAGGGCGCAGTGATTGGTGTCGATGAAGCGGGTAGAGGCCCGCTGGCTGGACCGGTAGTGGCGGCAGCGGTGGTGCTTGGCAAGTCTGCGCCTGATGGTCTGGCGGATTCCAAAGTGCTTTCATCGAAAAGGCGCGCGGTTCTGGACGAGCAAATTCGCGCCACTTGCGCCTGGGCGGTGGGGGTGATCGAACCACCGCAAATCGACGATCTCAACATCCTGCAAGCGACGCTTCAGGCGATGACAGATGCGACCGCGCGGCTTACGCAAGTGCTTGATTGCGGCGTGAACGAGGTGATCATCGACGGCAATCTGACCCCTGCAGGTCGCCGCGAAGGCTGGCACTGGCCGGCGCGTGCGATTGTGGGAGGGGATGGCAGCGAGCCTGCGATTTCCGCTGCGTCGATCATCGCCAAAGAATGGCGCGACCGGATCATGATCGCGGCGGCTCGAGCAACACCCCGAATACGGCTGGGATAGCAATAAGGGATATGGCTCCAAGCATCACATGGAAGCGCTGCGCGCGCACGGGCCGACACCGCTCCATCGCTTCAGTTTTGCACCGGTTGCGCAAGCAACCCTTTTGTGAGGAACCGTTGCCTGCCCTAAGCGCTTGTCCGCTATGTTGAACGCGATTCTTTTGAGCCTGGGCGGCCTGATCGGCCTTGCGATAGGCGGCGAGCTGTTGGTGCGCGGGGCTGTAGGTATCGCGCAGAAGCTCGGCGTATCCACCCTCTTTACGGGCCTGGTAATTGTCGGCTTCGCGACCAGCATGCCGGAAATGGTCGCCAGCGTTCAGGCTGCGCTTGAGGGGTCGCCTGGCATCGCCTGGGGCAATATCGTCGGGTCCAACCTGGCCAACACCTTGCTGATCCTGGGGGCGACCGCGGTGATCGCGCCAATTGCGCTTTCAGGAGCCGGTCGCCGCGACGCGGTCGTCGCGCTCGTTGCAACGCTCGCGCTGGCGGGTCTTGCCTACGCGCAAGTGGGCGCGCGCTGGATTGGCGCTGCACTGCTTGTTGCGATCGTTACATATATCATTTGGCGTTATCGCCATCCCGGCGCTGCGCAGGAAGAAGATGGCGAGGACGGACCGCAAAACGGATGGCTTGCAACGGCGCTTTTCATCGGCGGGCTTGTCGTGCTGGTCTTCAGTGGCCAGATTTTGGTCACAGGCGCAATCGATCTCGCGACAATATTCGGTGTCAGCGAGACAGCCATCGGCCTGACCGTGGTCGCTTTCGGAACCTCGCTACCCGAACTGGCGGCGTCCGCAGCGGCTGCGCTGCGTGGCAAGCCGGGCCTTGCAATCGGCAATGTCGTCGGCTCGAACATCTACAACATTCTGCTGATTGGCGGGGTCACGATGGGAATTGCACCATTTGCGCTCCCTGAGAACCTGCTGGGCCTCCAAATGGCGCTCCTAGTGGGTAGCGCGGTCATCCTGCTGCTGCTCCTCTGGTTCGCCAAGAAGATTGGCCGCCTGATCGGTACCGTCCTGCTGCTCGCCTTCCTCGGCAATGTCGGTTTTGTTCTGGCAGCGTAGAGCCGGCCGTTAGCTTTCTACCTTAGGCTCCGAACGAGTCTTTTACGCCACACCCCTCCATATCGAGTCTCGGGAATCCGAGCAGACTCAACATGTTGTGGGGTCTTGTTTCGTTCCGCTCTCAAGGAAAGGGTGCTAACTATTCATTAACCATATTCTCCGATCACATTTGCCTTGACGCTGGGTCCACTTGGACTCACCCTGTGGATAACTATGCGCGTGAAGCGTGCTGAGACAGCAAGGTCGGGGATTTGAGATGGGTGTGATGGAAACCGCAAAGCTGCGGGCGGCGACGAAAACTGCGAAACCTGCCAAGCAGGTAGCGCCAGCCAGTGCGCCGCATCCAGAGCTACCGCTCGGTCAAATTCTCGACGGGGATTGCATTGAAGCGATGCGCTCGTTGCCCGACAATTCGGTCGACTGTGTGTTCGCCGATCCGCCGTATAATTTGCAGCTGGGCGGCGATCTTAACCGTCCCGACGGCAGCCAGGTCGATGCAGTCACCGACCATTGGGACCAGTTCGACAGCTTCCAGCTCTATGACAAGTTCACCCGTGAATGGCTTTCCGAAGCGCGCCGCGTGCTCAAGCCCGATGGCGCTCTGTGGGTCATCGGCAGCTATCACAACATCTTCCGCGTTGGATCGATCTTGCAGGATCTCGGCTTTTGGATCCTCAATGATATCGTCTGGCGCAAGACCAATCCGATGCCGAACTTCAAAGGCACGCGTTTCACCAACGCACATGAAACGCTGATCTGGGCGAGCATGGGCGAGAAGTCGCGTTACCAATTCAACTATCGCGCAATGAAGACGTTGAACGACGAACTTCAGATGCGCTCTGATTGGGTCATGCCGATTTGCGCGGGCGCTGAACGGCTCAAGGAAGACGGCAAGAAAGCGCATCCCACGCAAAAGCCGGAAGCTTTGCTCTATCGCGTGCTGCTCGCCACGACGGAAAAAGGCGACGTGGTGCTCGACCCGTTCTTTGGCACCGGCACGACCGGCGCCGTGGCCAAGCGTCTGGGCCGCGAGTGGATCGGCTGCGAACGTGAGGATTTTTACCGCAAAGTTGCGACCAAGCGGATTGCGAAAGAACTGCCGCTCGACGAAAGCGCGCTGGAGACCATGCAGTCGAAAAAGGCTGCGCCGCGCGTTGCCTTTGGCACTCTGGTCGAGAACGGCCTGATCCCGCCGGGCACAAAAGTGTTCGACAAGAAACGCCGCTGGATCGCAACCGTGCGAGCCGATGGTTCGCTGGAATTGGACGGCAAAACCGGCTCGATCCACGGGCTCGGCAAAGACCTGCAAGAGGCCCCCAGCTGCAACGGCTGGACCTTCTGGTACTTCGAAGATGGCGATCAAGTGAATCCAGTCGACGCAGCCAGACAACGCTTCCTGCTGGCGAACGAAGACTAGAAACGGCCTGCCGCAAGGCATCAGATTTCTGCAGCCTAGGTTCAGGTGACCCTCGCGATTTGCGTCGCACTGGGGGCGCAAACCTACGTGAGGAAATCATGTCAAAATATATAAAATCATTTGGCTTTTCAGGAGCTGCTTTGGCGCTGCTCGCAATTCCTACAATGGCCCAGGCCGAAGGCCCCTATGTGGGCGTCAGCGGCGGTATAAGCCTGCCCAATGACAGCCAGAATTCAGGCGAGTTCGAAGCAGACGTCGCTGCGACAGCAGACTTTGATGCGATTCCCGCCGGAACGCCGCTCGAATGGAACAGCGATTTCGACACTGGCTTCGCCATCAATGGGCAAGTCGGCTACGCTTTTGAAAACGGCTTCCGCGCCGAGCTCGAAGCCGCCTATTCGGAATATGACGTGAATACCCATACCGGCCTGACGGTCGGCGGAACCGATATTGATGCAGTGGATGTCGCCGTGCTGACTCGCGGCGCGGCTGATCCGGCCAACCCGACCGTGGGCGCAGTGATTGCCGACGGCCAAGGCAAGGTCTCGAATTTCGGCCTGTTCGGCAATGTCTATTACGACATCAACACGGGCGGCGCTTTTAAGCCCTATCTGGGCGCGGGTGTTGGCTACAACTGGGTCGATGTCGAATACTCGCCATCGGGCGTCGATGTTGCCAATGATGACGATGGCGGTCTTGCTTATCAGCTGATGGCGGGTGCGGCGTTCCAGCTGTCCGACCAGACCGAGCTGTTCGGCCAGTACACCTACCGGTCGAACTTTGACGAGGCAGATGTCGACTTGAACCTTGTTCCCGCAACGCTTGGCATTGAGAATGGACAGTCGATCGTCTCCGCTGGCGTCCGCTTTAAATTCGGCGGCTAAGGCTGGCGTGAATTGACCACATGGAAGGGTCGCACCGTATTGGTGCGGCCCTTTTTTGTGCGAGTTTCGCAAGTGAGCACTTCCCGCGGCTCTTTTTGCGGATTAGTCGTCTGAACTATGACTGCTTCGCTCTGCCTTCACCCGATCGCCCTCGCTGCCAGCCCGCAGGCCGAAGACGGCGCTGCCATCCGCCTCGGAGGGAGCATGGCCTATGCAAGCCGCTTTGCCGCTGTCGTGCGGGAAGAAGGCGAAGTGACGGCGCGGCATCTGTTCGGCGTGCGCGAGGCCGACGCGGTCTTCGCCCAGTTGGGTGGCGAGCTGGAGACAGAGGCGCAGCAGCAATGGGCGAACCTGCAGAAGGTTCATGCTCCGCTTACATTGGGGGAGCGGACCATCCGGCTCGACCAGCCGCAGGTGATGGGCATCCTCAACGTCACGCCCGACAGCTTTAGCGATGGAGGCGAGTTCCTCGACAATGTCGATGCGGGCCGCGCGCATGCCTCGGCCATGCTCGAAGCGGGCGCGAGCATCATCGACATTGGTGGTGAAAGCACGAAGCCCGGCGCGCAGGCGACGTGGGAGGGCGATGAGAAGGAGCGCGTGCTCCCAGCGGTCGAGTACTGCGCGAGCATGGGCGCAGCGATCAGCGTCGATACGCGCCGCGCGGGCGTGCTGGAGGCGGCTTTGCATGCGGGCGCGCACATCGCCAATGACGTGTCGGCGATGCGCTATGACCCGCGCACTGCCGAGCTCGTGGCGAGCTCTGCCTGTCCGGTGATTCTGATGCATGCGCCGGGTAGCGGCGATGATCTGCACGAAGGCGGACAGTACGGCGACGTGGTGAGTGAAGTGTTCGATTTCCTTAAGACCGCACGCTCCAATGCGATTGCAGCGGGGATCGCGGAGGATCGCATCATCCTCGATCCGGGCATTGGGTTTGGCAAAGGCCTGACCGAGAACCTTGCTTTGCTCAATGCGCTACCACTGTTCCATGCTTTGGGATCGCCGCTGCTGCTCGGCGTGAGCCGCAAGCGCATGATCGGTGCGCTTTCGAACGAGGCGGAGGCGCATGAGCGTCTGGGGGGATCACTGGCATTGGCAACTGCGGGCATGAATGCAGGTGTCCACATCCTGCGCGTGCATGATGTCGCCGAGACGGTTCAGGCGCGCAATGTCTGGCGCGGGATGCGTGATGCGGCGCTTACCGACTTCGCGCAATTGGAGCCGATGTAACCAAATAGCGAAGCCGCGCGAAATGCAGGGTACCCCTCAGCAATCTAGGTACCCCCATACAATGACGTTATCCATTTCTCCGCGCGCCCTTACCATCGCTCTCGTCGTTCCGGCATTCGCCATTTCAGCTCCTGCCGCAGCACAATCCGATGAATTTGAGCCGGAAGGCGGCGTCTATGTTTCGCTTCAAGCGGGCGTTACCTCGCCGAGCGATGAAACCTTTACCGGCATTCAGGACCCTGAGGCAGGCGTTCCGGGAATGGCAGGCGCGCCCGCCAATGCGCAGGTCCAATATGATGAGGGCTTCACCGGGACCGTCGCGGTCGGATACCGCATTCCAAAGCGCATCTTTGGCTTGTTCCAGCCAAGCGTGGAAGTTGAATATGCCTATGCCGAAGCTGATGTAAGCGGCGGCAGCTTCAACGGCGGCAACCAGACCTTCGGCGGTGACATCAACGTCGACACGTTTTCGATCAATTACCAATCCGATGTGCGCTGGTCCGAGAACCAGCGTGTGATCCCGTTCTGGGGCGGCGGTATCGGAATTGCCGACGTCGACTCCAATGCGACCTATTTTCCGAATAACGGCGTCGCAACCGCGCCGACTTTCGCAGTGACGGACGGCGACACCGGTCTATCGCTGCAAAGCAATGTCGGCCTGCAATTCGTGCTGACCGACAATATCGAGCTGCAAGGCCGTGTGCGCTACCAACGGGTAACCGGCCTTGATTTCGAGCGGACATTCGTAGGCGGCGGCGCAGACGGCTTTAGCGCCAATCTTGATGGCCGATATGAGACGGTCAGCTTTCTCGCCGGCGTGCGGTATCGCTTCTAAGAAATAGGGAAGCGTTGGCTGCACCGCGCGAACCCTTTGCTAGGCATACTGGCGCGAAAAGCCTCCTTCGATATCAATCGGAGGGGGTTTTTTATTTGCGTGTCGCGGAACGGTCATGGCAAGCGATCAAGCACACAGAGAATCGAGAATTTCGATTTGTTTGGACACGATGATCAGGAGCCTTGCGCATGCGCCGCCTTGCCACTTCATTCACAGCTTTATCTCTTGCCGCCTTGGCTGCACCAGCGCTGGCTGATGGGCATGGCCACAAAGAGGTGGAGCTGAGCGCCTCTGACCTACTCGCACCTTATTATGCAAAGCTTCGCAGCGAAATTGAACTTCCGGTTGCGCCAGCCAACGTGTCGCTCGCGCCCAGCACCACGCTGACGCGCATTGCCTTTGGCAGCTGCAACCACCAGCTGCGACCGCAGGATATTTGGGCGCAAATCTCGTCCACTGAACCCGATGTTTTTCTTTTCATCGGCGACAACAATTACGGCGATCAGGGGTGGGACGGCGACGCCGCGCTCACGACCTTGCGCGAGGCCTATGGTGTGCAGGCCGAAACGCCCGAACTGACGGCGTTTCGCAGCAAGGTTCCGATGATGATCACCTGGGACGATCATGATTTCGGTTTCAATGATGGCGGGGCCAGCTTTGCCTATCGCGAATGGGCCGAGACGATCTTCGAGACCTTCTGGGGTTCGTCGGACGAAGTGAAATCCCGGCCTGGCATCTATGAAAGCCGGATGTTTGGTGAAGACGGCCAGCGCACCCAGATCATCATGCTGGATACGCGCTTCTTCCGCTCGGACCTCGAGACCGGCCCTTACACCATGCAGCGTCCGCCGCTTGGCCCGTACGTGCCGAGCGAAGATGCGTCCAAGACCATGCTGGGCGAGGCGCAGTGGCAATGGCTCCAGCAGGAGCTTGCAAAGCCTGCCGACCTGCGCGTGATCGTGTCCTCGATCCAGGTCATCACTGATGCGCACAATTACGAGAGCTGGGAAGCGCTGCCGCTCGAACGCGCCAAGCTATACGAGTTGCTCGCTAATCGCGAAGACAGTGGCATGGTAATCCTATCCGGCGATCGCCATGCGGGCGGCATTTATTCCGACACGCCCGAAGCCGCAGGCGGCGAGCAAATCTGGGAGCTCACCAGCTCCTCGATGAACTATTCCTTCAGCTCAACCGAGCGCAACACCGCGCGCGAACCCGATCCCAAACGACTGACCGACTTCATCTCGGAAGAGAATTTCGGTCTGGTCGAAATCGATTGGAATGCGCGCACCTTCACGACTAGCCTACGCGGCAATCAAGGCGAAACGCGAGTGACGCGCACGGTGAGCTGGTAAAGATCCTAGCCGGGGGAGGCAGCTGATCCGGCCAGCAAGCCCCCGTCGAGCGTAAGCTCAGTGCCCGTCATATAGGCGCTCTCATCGCTTGCTAGGAAGACGCAAATAGCCGCGACTTCCTCGACCGTGCCAAAGCGCTTCAGTGGCGTATCGGCAACCAAGGCGGCCATGCGCTCTTCGCGATCTGGCCCATCGCCCAGCATCGGTTCCCAGATCGGGGTCAGGATAGCGGTACGGGTGGACCGAATTGCAGCGGATTTTCCAGCCTTGCTGCGCGGCGTACAGCGCAACGGATTTGCTGTGATTGCGGATCGCGGCTTTCGACGCGGCATAGGCCGCTGCTCCGGGAATGCCGACCAGTCCTGAGCGGGATGACATATTGATGATCGAACCGGTGCCTTTGGCCTTCATCGCGCGAAGGGCATAGCGGCAACCGAGAAATGTCCCGTCGCTGTTAACTGCATTCACCGCGCGCCAGTCTTCAAGCGAAGCGTTTTCCGGATCGTGCGGCCCGGCGCTGTCTTCAAAGCCGGTGATGCCAGCATTGTTGACCATCACGTCGATTTGAGGGTGGGCGGCTGCAAGAGCCTCCCAGTCCGCTTCGGATCGCACGTCGAGCTTGAGAAATTCACAGCCGATCTCAGCCGCGGCTTTTTCGCCCGCATCTTCATCAATATCGGTCAGGACGACATCGGCGCCTTCAGAGTGGAAAGCTTTGCAGATCGCGCGGCCAATACCGCTTGCAGCGCCGGTAACAACGCAGCGCTTGGTGTTCAACTTTTGCATAAATTACCTCGAGGGTCAGAAGGAGATATGGCCCGGACGCTTGCGCTCCAGACTACAATTGCGATTGTCTCGCTTACAGCGTTAACGCTGGTCCAACTGCCTCACTCCCCGATTGCTGAGGCTCTGCTAACGGCGAATTTGCCCGAATGCAAACGCGCGCGGCTCAAGCCGCGTTGTCGATGCCGAGGTCTGAGAGTTTCCGGTAGAGGGTTGAGCGACCAATGCCCAAGCGGCGGGCTACCTCGGTCATCCGTCCGCGATAATGACCGATAGCCAAACGGATCACGTCGGCTTCGATTTCTTCAAGCGGACGCAGATTGCCATCCTCGGTATAGAGCATGATGCCCACACCATCATGGTTCGACGAGGTCAGCTCTTCCAGCTCACCCAGCATTTCGGAAAGCTGCGGGAAGCTATCAGCGGTCAGCGTTTGCCCTTCGCAATAAACAGCCGCGCGGAACAGCACCGACTGAAGCTGACGGACATTGCCTGGCCAATCGAACGCTGCGAGCAGGGTGAGCGCGCTGTCGCTCACTGACAAATGGTTGAGACCCGGTTGTTCGCCAATTCGCCCCAAGAAATGGCGGGTGAGGGCGGGAATATCCCCGGTGCGCTCGCGTAGGGGCGGCAATTCGATCTTTGTCGCGCCTAGCTGGCTCGCCAGCTTTTCATCGAAATGCTTGGTCTTGATCAGACGGTCGAGCGCATAATTGCTACCCGAAAGCAGGCGCACATCGACACGGAATCCATGTGATGCGCCCACAGGGCGGACGATGCCGGTTTCGATCGCTTCAGACAGGCTCGCTTGAGCCTGAGGCGGAAGCCGGTCAACCTCATCGAGCAGCAGAGTGCCACCGTCGCAATGTTGCATCGCGCCGATCTGGCGGTCGAATGCGCCGGGAAAGGCGTCTGGCTCATGCCCGAACAGAACCGATTCAACCGAATTCGCCGGAATGCTGCCGATATTGATCACGCGTAGCGGAGCTTTAGCACGCGGCGAGGCTGCATGCATGGCGCGCATCAGCATCTCTTTGCCCGTTCCGCTTTCGCCCTCGATAAGGACATTGCCATGCCCACGAGCAGTCTTCGCCGCCTTGGCTAGAGCAGTGCGAAATCTTGGCGCTGTGCCGATCATCGCATCAAAATCGAGACTGGCTGACATCTTCTCGGTCAGCGGTGCAAGCTCGTCTCGCGGAGTTTCGCGGGTCGTAACCGCGCGAAGGGCTTCCATCAGGCGGTCGGGAGAGACAGGCTTCACGAGGTAGTCGCTCGCACCTGCGCGCATCGCCTCGACGGCGAGCAGTGGCGAGGCGCTGGTGGTGAGCATCAAGATGGGAAGGGCAGGGCGGCGCGACTTCAGCTCTTCGATCAAAGCGCAAGCATCATCGCCTGGCACCCATTGATCGAGCAGGATCGCAGAGAGCTGCATACCTTCGCGCGTGCCGAGAATCGCGATCGCGCTTTCCGCATCGCTCGCAACAATCGTCCGCCAGCCTTCACGCGCAGCAATAGCCGAGATGAGGCGGCTTTGGGCCGGTTCATCATCGATCAGCATCACCAAACGCGTTTCGGTTTCGGACATGCGTTTTCCATCCCATCACGCCGCAAGGCCCATCGCCTCGGGGAACTCCATCGGGCGGGAATAGTGGGAATGTGTAAAGACGGTGTTAAGGCTAATCGCTTGGCCTACGGATCAATACGCAGGTTAGTGCGTTATCCCATCCAATGTCGCCTTGGTCTTGAGGTTGATTGCCGCCTTCGATAGGGGGTGCACAAACGGTGTGTGAGCACTCATCGGCTCGCACATCTGGACAAATTGTTTGAAGGAAATGTGCGCAATGGCAACCAACGACATGGATCACGCGGAAAAGACCTACGGGGGCTTCATCTCATCATTGAAATGGGCTGTTCCCCTGATTGCTATCATCACCTTGTTCGTCGTCATGCTGATCGCAGAATAGAAGCTTTGCGCCTATGAAAATTGCCGTTCTTAAAGAGCAGGCCGGTGGGGAAACGCGCGTCGCGGCGACCCCTGAAACGGTCAAGAAATTCATCGCTTTGGGCGGGGAAAGCCCCATCGAAGTGGCTCTAGAGAGCGGTGCGGGGGCAAACGCATCGATTACCGACGCGGCTTACGCAGAGGCAGGCGCGAGTGTTGGCAGTGCTGCTGACACGGTCAAGGGCGCCGATATAGTCCTCGGCGTGCAAGCGCCCGATGTCAGCGCTTTGTCTGGCGCAAAGCCGGGCGCGTGGATCGCGGCTCTGTTCGACCCGTTTCAGAAGAGCGATTTGGTCGAAGCCTATGCGAAAGCGGGCTTTGAAGCGTTGAGCATGGAATTCATGCCGCGCATCACGCGCGCACAAAGCATGGACGTGCTCTCCAGCCAGTCGAACCTTGCCGGATATAAAGCGGTGTTGGCTGCAGCGGATACATATGGTCGCGCTTTCCCAATGATGATGACAGCGGTCGGCACGGTTCAGGCGGCTAAAGCGTTTATCATGGGGGTCGGCGTTGCGGGTCTTCAGGCGATTGCAACTGCGCGGCGCCTGGGCGCGCAGGTCTCTGCGACCGATGTGAGATCGGCTACCAAAGAACAGATCGAAAGCCTTGGCGCAAAAGCAATTTTCGTAGAGGATGTCGAGGGCATCAAAGGCGAAGGCTCAGGCGGGTATGCGACCGAGATGAGCGACGAGTACAAGGCTGCACAGGCCAAGCTCGTCAGCGAGCATATCGCCAAGCAGGACATTGTGATCACCACCGCGTTAATCCCGGGACGCGCTGCTCCGGTGCTGATCACCGATGCGCAGATCGCGACGATGAAGCCGGGCAGCGTGATTTTCGACCTTGCGGTCGCGCAGGGAGGTAATGTCGAAGGCTCCAAGCCGGACGAGACAGTCGAAAAGCACGGCGTGAAGATCATCGGCTATGCAAATACGCCCGCGCACCTCGCAGCCGACGCCTCGGCGCTTTTTGCGCGCAACCACTTCAACTTTCTCTCCGCCTTCTGGGACAAGGAGACGGGCAAGCCGGAACTCGATGAGGAAATCGGCGATGCAATCCGCCTCACCAAAGGCGGCGACATTGTGAACGAGAGGCTTAAGGGGTGAGGGCGCCTCAACCCTGGACAGGGTCTTTGCGGCACGTTGCACTCTTGATTGCTTCAGCGCCACTTGCGCTTTCAGCGTGCAATCATTCAGTCGACACGAATGGCAAACAACCTGTTCAACTGACAGCGCAGGCTTTTCTGTCTGAAAGGGGAAATGAACGCACCGCGTTTCGAGCGAGTATTCGCAATTATGCTTTGCTTTTCGGTGGGTGTCCACGGGTGGAAATTCCGGAAGACAAATCAAGCTTCGATGAGCTCAGTGATCGGTTCGCTGAAGTGCAGCGTCAATACTCAGCCACTCCGCTTTCGTTTGACTTTGAAGCTGCATTAATGGACGCGAATTACATAAATGCTCAACGTATGGCGACGATCAGGTGTGGGCTGGGAACGCGCGAACCGACAGACCGCGATCGAATGGCATCCAAAGAGCTTATTCGACGTGCCGAAGCGGCTATCGAAGCAGTTGAGCAAGCCGGCGAAACAGCTCTTGCAGGGAAAAGCTGATGGACTTTATTTCAATCCTCTCGATCTTCGTGCTGGCGTGTTTCGTCGGCTATTACGTCGTCTGGTCGGTCACGCCCGCGCTGCACACGCCTTTGATGGCGGTTACCAACGCGATCTCCTCGGTGATTATTGTCGGTGCGCTGATCGCAAGCGCTGAGGCGGGTAGCGCGCTCGCGAAATATCTCGGCCTGTTCGGGGTCGTGTTAGCGAGTGTGAACATCTTTGGCGGCTTTGCCGTGACGGAGCGGATGCTCGCGATGTACAAGAAGAAGGAGAAGTAAGAGATGAGCTTCTCCCTCTTAGCGAGCGCCGCGGACGGTGCAGGAACGCCGGCTTGGGCAATGCTTGCCTACCTTGCGGCGGGTGTCTTCTTCATCCTCGCGCTGCGCGGACTGTCCTCGCCAGCAACAAGCCGTGCGGGCAATCGCTACGGCATGTTGGGCATGCTGATCGCGGTCGCGACGACGCTTGTCACCCACGACATCGCCAACATCATCGAGATCGGGATCGCCATATTTATTGGCGGTTCGATTGGTTTCTTCATCGCTCGCCGCATAGCGATGACCGCCATGCCGGAACTGGTCGCTGGCTTCCACTCGCTGGTGGGCCTCGCTGCGGTGCTCGTCGGATGGGCGGCCTATCTCAATCCGGGCGCGTTTGGCTTGCTGGTCGATGGCGCGATATCGCCGGTCAGCAAGATCGAGATGGGCCTCGGCATTGGCATCGGCGCAATCACATTTTCCGGGTCGGTGATCGCCTTCCTCAAGCTCTCCGGACGGATGAGCGGATCTCCGATCCTGCTCCCGCTACGTCACGTGATCAATTTGGGCACTTTGGCTGCCATCATCGTGCTCACTGGATTGTTTGCGATGGCGACCGGACCGGCAGAGACACTGCCGTTCATAATCGCGATCACGGTCCTCGCTTTTGCCATCGGATTCCTGCTGATCATCCCAATCGGCGGCGCGGATATGCCGGTCGTCGTCTCTATGCTGAACAGCTATTCCGGCTGGGCGGCAGCGGCGATGGGCTTCACGCTCGGCAATTCGGCGATGATCATCACTGGCGCCCTGGTTGGCTCTTCGGGCGCGATCCTGAGTTATATCATGTGCAAAGCGATGAACCGCAGCTTCATTTCGGTGATCGCTGGCGGTTTTGGCGCGGATGATAGCGGCGGCGCCGGCGGCGAACCGCGCGAACAGCGCCCATACAAGCAGGGTAGCGCGGACGATGCGGCGTTCATGCTCGAACAGGCAGAGAAGGTCATTATCATCCCCGGTTACGGCATGGCGGTGGCGCAGGCGCAGCACGTTCTGCGCGAAATGTCCGACCTGCTGAAAGAAAAGGGCGTGGACGTGAAATACGCGATCCATCCCGTCGCGGGCCGGATGCCGGGCCACATGAACGTGCTGCTGGCCGAGGCCAACGTGCCCTACGACGAAGTGTTTGAGCTCGAAGACATCAACTCTGAATTCGCGCAGGCAGACGTTGCCTTCATCATCGGCGCGAACGACGTGGTGAACCCGGCGGCGAAGACCGACAAGAGCTCACCGATCTATGGCATGCCCGTGTTCGATGTCGACAAGGCCAAGCAGGTCTTCTTCATCAAGCGCTCGATGGGCGGCGTTGGCTATGCCGGGGTCGACAATGATGTGTTCTACATGGACCAAACCATGATGCTGCTGTCGGACGCGAAGAAGATGGTCGAAGAGATCAACAAGGCGCTGGACTAGGGCGCGTCGATGAAGCGCTTGGTGATCCTGCTTTTGTTCGTGGCCGTCATCGCAGGCGGCGCATGGTTCGTCCTTCGCGAAGGCGGATTCCTCGAGCAAGTGACCGAAGACCGAGTGCGCACCGCGCTGCTCGATTCCGGCGCGCCCGCACCGCTCGCTGACTGCATGGCTCCGCGACTGGTTGATCGCCTCTCGCTGCCGCAGCTCAAAAAACTCGAACGGCTTGGCCCGGCTGAAGGCGAGACCCGCGTACCGCTGTCGCCCGGTGAAGCGCTTGCCCGTTTGCGCCGGGTTGAGGACAATCAGGCTGTTGAGACTCTAGCGACCGCTGGCGCGGCCTGCGCGATCGAGATCGGTTTCGGGTCACTGTTCTAGCGACACGCTTGCATTCTCCCATCCGCGCGGCACAATGGCCGCCTGTTCTGGGAGGGACACCGATGATTAGACTGACCGCCGCAGCCATGCTGCTCGCGACCGCATCGCCGCTATTTGCTGAGATACACACGATTGCGCCCGGAGACGGCGCGCAGGAGCGCTTGCAAGAAGCGCTGATCCTGGCCGAGCCGGGCGATGAAATCGTGCTTGAAGCGGGGCGTTTCGCGATCACAGATGGCCTCAGCCTTGATGTGGATGGTGTGACCGTGCGCGGAGCAGGGATGAATGCCTCGGTGCTCGACTTCACCGATCAACGGGGCGCGGGCGAAGGTCTGCTGGTAACCTCGGACAATGTAACCCTGCGCGATTTCGCGGTCGAGAATGCGAAGGGTGACGGGATCAAATCCAAGGGCGCGGACCAGATCATCTATCACGCGATCCGCGTGGAATGGACCAATGGCCCGGATGCCAACAATGGCGCTTACGGCATCTATCCGGTCGAGGCCTCGAATGTGCTCGTCCAGGACAGCTATGTCCGCGGTGCGTCGGATGCGGGGATCTATGTCGGCCAGTCGGAAAACATAATCGTGCGGCGCAACCGCGTGGTCGAAAACGTCGCCGGGATCGAGATCGAGAATTCCAATCGCGCCGAAGTGACGGCGAATTATGCGACCAAGAACACCGGCGGTATCCTCGTGTTTGACCTGCCGGGCCTACCCAAAGTCGGCGGCGGTGAAGTGCTTGTCGCCCGCAACGTCTTGATTGAAAACAACACCGATAATTTCGCGCCAGAGGGCAACATCGTAGCCAGCGTGCCAGCAGGAACAGGCGTGATGATAATGGCAAACAAGCGCGTGCAGGTGCAAGGCAACGCTTTGATCAGCAACAACACCAGTCACGTCATGCTCATCGCCTACACGCAGCCCTACGATGATGAGCGCTATCAGCCTCGACCGGTTGAGGTGGGTATTCAAGGCAATGTCTTTTTTGGTGGTGGCGGTGCTCCCGACTTTCCTGGTGGTGAAGCCCTCGCGAGCGCGTTTGGTGGTGCGCTTCCTCCCATCTTGACCGATGGTTTGCATGAGGAATTGGCCCAGTTCGACGATGTGCCGGTTGCGACATTAGGCCTGACCGAGGTTGGTCAATCAATTGCGATGGCATCGCCAGGTTTGTGGACGCGGCCTGACGAATATGCCTTTGATCACCTCCCACCTGTCACATTGCCCGAAAGCATGGAGGCGCGGATCAAGTGATACGCGGAGGTGCCTTGCTGATCGCGGCATCGATCGCTTTTGCTGGCGCAATGTCGCAGTCCGATGCGCGCACGCCGGTCAGCACCAATCCGCTCGCTATTCTCGAAGGTTATCCCAAGCAGCTTTCCGAGTTTAGATTCTTCTACAGCCCCCGACAGCAGAAATCGGTTGATCTGATCCCTTACGAGATCAACACGCCGCTCTATTCGGACGGCGCGGAGAAGCTGCGTTTCATTTATCTCCCGAGTGGCGAGAAAATGAGCGCAGATGGCGAGGGGCTGCTGCAATTTCCGGTCGGAAGCGCGCTTATCAAAACCTTCGCATTCGGTGAGGGGGCCAAGCGCCGCTTGATCGAAACGCGTGTGCTGTTGCACCGCGAAGAGGGGTGGGTGGCGCTTCCTTACGTGTGGAATGAGGAACAGACCGATGCGCGGCTTGCAGTGGCTGGAGCGAGGCTTCCACTCACCGCGCCCGACGGTGAAGAGATCAGCTACCGAGTTCCGAACAAGAACCAGTGCAAGCAATGCCATGTGAAAGATGGGGCCGTTACGCTGATTGGGCCGAAGGCGCGCAATCTGTCGCCGCAATGGATGCAGGACGCCGCGATCAGCGGCCAGCTAAAGGCGATGCCAAAAGTCACGAATTTCATGCCAGTCTGGAACGAGAGCGCAAATGCCAGCGGCAAAGAGGCGTTCGCTCGCGCATATCTCGATGTGAACTGCGCGCACTGCCACCAGCCTGGCGGCATGGCGTCAAACTCAGGTCTCGATTTGCGCTGGGAGCAGGATGATCCGCACGCCATCGGTGTACGCAAGCCACCTGTAGCCGCTGGTCGCGGAGCGGGCGGTCATGCAGTGAGCATCGCGCCGGGCAATCCCGATGCCTCGATCATGGTACACCGAATGGCTTCGACAGAGCCGGGCGTTGCCATGCCGGAGCTTGGCAAGGCCACCATCGACAAGGAAGGTCTGGCTGTCATCCGTGACTGGATTGCACAGATGGAAACCAAATGAAGCGACTTTTGAAGATCCTCGCCGTGCTGCTGGGCCTATTGGCGATCGCCTTTGTATTGCTGCGCACACCAGACACCGATGCCGAGGCGATGCGAGCCAAATATGGCAGCGAGCCCTCGCAATTTGTCACGCTCGAAAACGGACAGACCGTCCACTTGCGCGACGAAGGTCCGAAAGATGCGCCTGCGCTTGTCCTGCTGCACGGATCAAACGCCGATCTGCATACGTGGCAGCCGTGGGTGGATGCACTTAAGGACGAATATCGGGTGATCCGGTTCGACCAGATTGGCCACGGCCTGACCGGCCCTTCGGTCACTGGCACGTATGAGCGCGAAGACTTTGTTGCCGGAGTGGAAGCCGTCACCGATCACCTCGGGCTTGATCGCTTCGTTCTCGCCGGCAGCAGCATGGGTGGCGGTATCACCGTCGGCTACGCGCTGGAGCATCCGGAACGGCTCAACGGCATCGTCCTCGTCGGCTCGGCCGGCGCCCCTGTCAGGCGCGAAGGTGATGGACGCAGCCTGCCAATGAAGCTCGCCGCAACGCCAGTAATCAACCAGGTGATGGCGCATGTGACGCCGCGATCGATGGTCGAAAGCTCGTTTAAGAAGATGGTCACAAACCAAGCGATCATGACGCCTGAGGTTGTGGACCGGTATTGGGAATTGCTGCGCTACCCGGGGAACCGGCAGGCCACGATCACCCGCTTCGGCATGGCGCGCTCTGCCTTCAACGAGGATCAGATGGCGGGTCTCGAAGTCCCGGCTTTGCTCATTTGGGGTGCGCAAGATCCCCTGATTCCGCTCAGTTCGGGAGAGTGGTACGACAAGCATTTGCCCAATTCGACGCTGATCGCATATCCGGAAATTGGCCATCTTCCGCACGAGGAAGAGCCGGGCACGATTGCAGATTTGAGCAAATGGCTGCTCAACCTGACGCCTCAAACCGATACCGCCGAAGACGAATAGCCGGATCAAAAACGCGGCTCTGGACGTTTCAATCCATCATTAGCTAAGGCGCCTGCAGCAGGGCTCATTCGGATTCGGGGAATTTCATTGCGTAAACTGGGCCTTATCGGCGGTATGAGCTGGGTTTCGACCCGCATGTATTACGACCGGATCAACCGCCTGATCCAGCGCCATGGCAAGCAAAACGGCAGGCCAATGGCGAGCGCACCCATGGTCATCGAAAGCCTCGATTTTTGTGAGCTTTATGGCCTACGCGAAGACGAAGATTGGAAGCGTGCTGCGGGCGTACTTAGCGCGAGCGCCAAACGGCTCGAACAGGCGGGGGCAGAGGGGCTGATCATCGGCGCGAACTCGATGCACAAACTCTATGACGAGGTGCAAAGCGCGGTCGAGATTCCCATTCTCCACATCGCAGAATGCGTCGGGAAGGCGATGAAAGCGGCGAATATTCCCAATGCCGCGCTGATCGGAACGCGCAATGTGATGACGGAGACTTTTTACCGCCAGAGGCTGGTGGCGCACGGGATCGATCTGCTGCCGCCAAATATGGACAATGTCGAAAAGCTCAACTCCATCATTTACGATGAACTGATGGTCGGCAAAGCCACCCGCGATGCTGAACGCACGATCCGCACGATCATAACGAATAAGGAGCAAGAGGGCGCCAAAGCCATCATTCTGGCCTGCACCGAGCTTGATCTGGTGGTCGACGTGGATGCCAATATCCTTCCCGTTTTCGACTCCACGCGCATTCATTGCGACGCTGCTGCTGCATGGATCTTGGACGAAGATGGATGAGCTCGTGTTCGGGCTTGTGAGTTGAGCCTCGTTTGGTCGCGCCACGCCATCAATCTGTCGCATTCTTACAAGTCCCCACTATTCACACCGGTGTAAATAAATAGGTGTTGTAGGTGAATGTGAATAACGCATTCGAGCCTTTCGGGTCGCCTCCGATCGGCTTGGGGCCGCTCTTTTGAACCATCAAGGCGGCCCCAGAACCGTACTCAATTTCGACCAAATTGACTGTTCACATCGGCTGATTGGCTTGGGCGATAAAGCCGTGCCCATCCAATCGTGAAGTTCGCTATCTGTTCAGGTTGTGGGGCTTAGCACGCTCACTTAGGTGAAGGGCTGCATTATGACGCGAGCTCCATACGCTGCTGATCCGGCCGCCACGCGCGGGCGCGAATTCCCAAGCCGATCCGGCGAGACGCGCGCAGAAGTGCGCGGGCCGCGCAGCGAATTCCAGCGGGACCGCGACCGGATTGTCCACTCGATGAGCTTTCGCAGGCTCAAGGCCAAGACGCAGGTCTTCATTGCGCCTGATGGCGATCATTATCGCACGCGGCTGACCCACAGCCTTGAAGTCGCGCAAATCGGACGGGTGATCGCGCGTGCGCTAGGCCTCGACGAGGATCTGACCGAAGCCTTGTGCCTTGCACATGATCTGGGTCATCCGCCATTCGGCCATGCTGGCGAAGCCGCGCTTTCCGAGGCGATGGAGCGGCATGGCGGGTTTTGCCATAATGCGCAGGCGATGCGGACGCTGATGCGGCTGGAATCGCCCTATCCCGGGCATGAGGGACTGAACCTGACTTGGGAGCTGCTCGAAGGTCTTGCCAAACACAATGGGCCGATCAACGCCCCGAACTGGGCGCTGGCTGAGCTGGATGAGGATTTTCCGCTCGACCTCGGCTTGTGGCCATCGCTCGAAGCGCAAGTCGCAGCGGTTGCAGACGATATCGCCTACGATAATCACGACATTGATGACGGACTTCGCGCAGGCTTCCTCGACCTTGATGACCTGCTTTCGGTTGATTTCCTCGCAGACCAGTGGCGGGCGGTCGAAAAACGCTTTCCCAATACGCCGCGCGAGAGGCAATTGCGCGAATTGGTCCGCGAACAAATCGGTCTGATGGTCAATGATGTGCTGGAGCACACTCGCGCAAATGTGAGCGATATTGGCCATGTCGATGAAGTGCGGTCCGCCAACCGGCAATTGGCAGGATTTTCTCCCGGCTTTGCCGCACAGGAAAGATCGCTCAAAACTTTCATGTACGACAAGCTCTATTATCACCCCGAACAGGTTTCGGCGGCAAGCAAGGCGCGCGATGTTGTCGCGAGGCTGTTTGCGGCCTACTCGCAGGATGACGGCTTAATGCCGGACGAATGGAGAGAACGTTTGCCCAGCCACGACCCCAACCGTGCCCGCATCATTGCCGATTTCATCGCTGGCATGAGCGACCGGTTTGCAATTGAGGCGTGCGCGAAAATCTATGGTGAAGTGCCGCAGGGGCTGACCAATGTCTGATGTGCGCCGCGTGGCTCTTGTCGGTTCGACCGGGTTGATCGGTCGGAGGGTGATCGAGACCAGCAATGACATCGATGACATCCGTATCGTTGGCGTTGCGCGGCGCGAGGCACCTCTGCCGGACGGTGCGCGCATGGAAATGTTCGTTGCTGACCCGGAGAAATGGGGCGAAGTGTTCGAGGCAATCAAGCCAAAGACACTGATTTGTGCGCTCGGCACTACATGGAAGAAATCTGGCCGCGATGAAGAGGCGTTTCGCGCAGTCGATCACGACCTCATCCTAGCGACCGCTGAAGCGGCCAAGAACGCAGGCATTCCTAATATGGTGTGCGTCAGCGCGGCGGGGGCGGATTGGCGCTCGAAAAATTTCTATATGAAGGTGAAGGGCGAAACCGAGATGGCCTTGTCCAAGGTCGGCTTCAAACGGCTCGACATCTTGCGTCCCGGTCTTTTGCGCGGACCGCGCACCGATGATCTTCGGGTGCTGGAAAAGCTCGCTATGTGGGCGAGCCCGCTGCTCGATCCGATGCTGGGCGGGAAATGGCAGGCCTATCGCTCGATTGATGCGCGGATCGTGTCAGAGGCCGCACTGGGCCTTGCGATGCGTAATGCAGCCGGGCGCTTCACGCATAACAATGACGCGATGAAGCGGGCGGCGCGCGAATGGCGTCAACGCAACGAACGACTCGGGCTGGTCGACTACGAATAGCGCCAACGGGCGGCAGGGGAGAGCGTGCATGGAATGGTCAGTGGTGTTCGGCAGCGCCAATATCTTGGCGATGATCGCGTGGGCTGCCTTGATCCTCGCGCCGCGCCATCCCGCGGTTCTGGCAGGGGTGCTTTATATTGGCGTCGGGATTTTATGCGCGGTTTACGCAGCGGCGCTTGTCGGTGTGCTGACTGGGTTTTTCCCGGCGGCGGAGGGTGGTGCGAATTTCACCACTATCGAAGGTGTCAGGGCCATCTTTGCCAGCGATGCCGGTGTCACCATCGGCTGGGTCCATTATCTCGCGTTCGACCTGTTCGTTGGCCTGTGGATCGCGCGTGATGCCGACGCCAAATTCTTCAGCCGCTGGCTGCAAGCGCCTATCCTGCTCGCGACTTTCATGGCTGGTCCGGTCGGCCTGCTGATCTGGATGATTATCCGCGAACCGAGCGCACGGGCAAAAGGGCGCTGGAGCTGAGCAGTCGGCCAAACCGACTTCTTGCTTGGCAACTCCAAGTCAGCCTGCCTAAACTGTCTCCAAACAAAATATACAGGTGGAGAGAGTATGGAATCGGCACCCACGCACAAAACCTTTGATGCGTTTGTCGCGCATTGGTCGAAAGAACGGCCCGATCAGACCGCGCTGGAGCAAGAGGGCCAAACCGTAAGCTTCGCCGAATTGGACGATATGACGCGGCGGATGATCGCCGTGTTCCAAAGTCACGGGATCGGAAAAGGGGATCGGATCGCTTGGCTGGGTAAGAACCGTGTTATCTACTACGCGATGTTTCTCGCCGCTGCCCGGATGGGCGCGGTGATGGCGCCGATCGGCTGGCGACTCGCCCCGCCAGAGGTCGCTTACATCCTCAAAGACACCGGCGCGAAGCTGATGATCACCGGCACGGGATTTTCCGAAGTCGTCACAAAGCTGGCGCCTGAAGTGGCCGAGAGCATTACGATTATCGAAGAGCCTGAGATGTGGGAGGCCATCGGCGCGGCTGAACCGGCGACGTTCACGCCGTCACGGCCCGATGATCCGGTGCTGCAGCTTTACACCAGCGGCACGACTGGCAATCCCAAAGGCGCGCAATTGAGCAATTACGGGCTTGTTGCACTGCGCAATGCCTCGAAAGAGGCTGGCGATCCCTGGAACAGCCCTGGGCCTGACGATTGCATGCTGGTCGCGATGCCTTGCGCGCATATTGGCGGGACGGGCATCGTCATCGCATCGATTGCCAATGGCATCCGCGCGATCATTCAGGAAGAATTTGACCCTGGCGCTTTCCTCAAAGGTATTCAAGCGGGTGCGACTCAGTCTTTCGTCGTTCCAGCCGCGCTGCAAATGGTGATCCAGCATCCTAATGCGCAGAACACAGATTTCAGTCGCGTCAAATACATCATGTATGGCGCGGCACCGATGCCGCTTGAGCTCTTGAAAGAGGCGGTGCGGACCATGCCGCAGGCCGGTTTCTTGCAAGTCTTTGGGATGACCGAAACCTGCGGCACCGTGACGCTTCTGAGGCCCGAAGATCACACGCTTGAAGGCAATGAGCGGATGCGCTCGGTCGGACGCGCTATGCCGGACACCGACATTCGTATCTTTGACGAGGACAGCAATGAGGTGCCGCGCGGCACGATTGGCGAGATTGTCGTCAAATCACCGTCCAACATGCTCGGATATTGGAACCTGCCTGAAGCGACCGAAAAGACCATTCGTGACGGCTGGCTCTACACCGGCGATGCGGCGATCATGGATGAGGACGGCTACATTTACATTCAGGACCGGATCAAAGACATGATCATTTCCGGCGGCGAAAACGTCTATCCCGCGCAAGTCGAAAGCGCAATCTACGGTCACCCGGATGTCGGTGAGGTCGCTGTGATCGGCGTGCCCGACGACACATGGGGCGAGGCTGTGAAAGCCTGCATCGTGCCCAAGCCCGGCCACGAACTCGATCCTGACAGCGTGATCGCCCATGCGCGCGAGCAGTTAGCCGGGTTCAAAGTGCCCAAAAGCGTCGATGTGATCGAAGTGATGCCGCGCAACCCCTCGGGGAAGATTTTGCGGCGTGAACTGCGCGCACCCTATTGGGAAGGCAAGGATCGTCAGGTCAACTGAGCGATGCAAAAGCAATATATGGAGCCGGTGGCTGAGGCCGGTCAAAAGCGCCATGCGCCTGCGACCCTGCGCAATCGGGATGCGGTTGCAGAGGTGCTCGCGCAAGAGTTGCCGTCCGATGGGCTGGTGCTAGAAATTGCGAGCGGCAGCGGCGAGCACGTGGTGTTCTTCGCAGAAAGATTTGCTCAGCTTGAATGGCAGCCTAGCGATCCCGATGCTGACGCCTTGGCGTCAATCGCCGCCTATCGGCAGGAAAGCGCTCGGGCGAATATCAGCAAGCCGGTGATGCTCGATGCGAGCGCGCCTGAAACGTGGCCGATAGATCAGGCCGATGCGATGCTCTGCATCAACATGGTCCATATCAGCCCGTGGGCAGCGACGGTGGGACTGTTCAAGGGGGCGAGCAAATTGCTCGGCACAGGCGCTCCTCTAATCCTTTACGGCCCCTATTTCGAGCCGGAGGTCGAGCCTGCGCGCTCAAACCTCGAATTCGATTTAAACCTGCGCCAGCGCAACAGTGACTGGGGTGTCCGCAATACGGCTGATGTGGAGAAGGTGGCTGGGCATCACGGATTCGCGCTTCACGCGCGCCACGCAATGCCTGCCAACAATCTTATGCTGATCTATCGCCGCGCTTGAAGCGGGATCAGTTGATCACTTCTTCACCGGTCCGACCAACGGACTCAATGTCTTCGCCCAAGCCTTGGACCGTGTTGCACGCTGCCGAGGTCAGTGTCAGTGCCGCCAATGCGGTAGCGATGAGTGTCTTGCGGATCATTGCGGAGCCTTTCGTCGTTGTTAGGCGGTCCTTTAGACCGCCTTTGTGGTGGACGCTAGCCAGTTGGCGATGAACCTTGCTTTGCGCGTGCGATCAACCGTTCGCGATAAGCGGTAAATCTCATTCGGGAAACGCGTTTGCGGCTAGATTTGTTCGCTAGCGATACTCAGCCGTCTTGGTTTTGCAACTCACTGTAATTTTCCGGCGTCAGATCAAGCTTCTCGATGCGGAAATCCGGCTCGCGACGGCGGATCCTCGTGCCAGTGCTGTTGTTAGTGAAGCGGGCAGTCTGGACGTATCGCTCGATATGGAAGTATCCGGGTGACGTGGGGTCAACCTTAAGCGGCGCGTAACGACGTGAGTCGATTTGTGCCAGCACGGGGGCGTGCCAATCAGATGGGCCTTGCGCCCTAAGGACCTCGATGTCTCCCGTGCTACCATCAGGCCTGATCCAGAATCCGACATCAAGATAACGCGGCTTGTTAAGGTTTGGCGTAGTCAGTCGGTCTAGAGTGTTGCTCTGGACGTCGCCAAATCGTCTGTCGACTGCAAAGGCGCTTTCCTCAAGCCGGTCGAGAGAATCGCTGTAAAGCAAGACCGGTCGCTCCGTTCCCCCGTCCGCCGCGAAAGCCTTGATCAATTCTTCGGTCGCACCGGGTTGATCCAATTCACGCAACATGCGCGCCTTCAATACGCGCGCGACCATGGCAAAGTCATCGGAACGATCAAGAGGGTTGTTGATCAGATTGTCGAGCGCAGCTTGATACTCATCGAGCTTTTGGCCGCCATTTTTATCGCCGTCCCACTCAACCTGAAGCAGCAAGGCCTGACGCAGGCGCGCAAAGCTGGCGATGCGGGGATAGTTTAGCTCAAGTGCGCGCTCTTCTACTTCCTCATAGATCCTGCGTGCATCGCGAATCGAGCCTAGCTTCGCGCGGCTATCGCCGACCTCGGTTTGTGCAATGAGAACGCGTTGGTCATCTTCGCCAAAGACGTCGCGCAACGTATCGCGCATGTTGAGCGTCGCAAATTTGAAGTCGTTCGCTTCGCCAAGATGCTCCGAGAAGCGCGCGCTTGAGCGATAAAGCCCGGCGAGCAATTCCGGCACATCGGATTTATGCTTCTTGTTCCGGCTGATCGATTTGTTCAGCGTCCTGTCGCCATCCTTGTAATCGCCCGCAACGAACTGGTTCTCTGCGTGTGCAAGGGTGAGCCGAATGTCTTCTTCAGGCGGGCAACCACGAGCGAGACATTCCTCGAGCGCTTTGGCTGAGTCTTCAAGGAGTGTCCCGGTCACGACGATCGTTTGACCGTCATCTTGGGCAACTGCGGGGGCTCCCACTAAAAAGAGTGCGGCGGATAGGGGGGCTATATGTTTCATACTGCAGCGTTTAGCAGAATTTTTCGTGCGTGCCGATGGCTTTCGACGAAAGCACGAGCTGGACCGATTATTGGCGATCGGGCTGTCGGGGCATGTTCTCGCTTACCTGTTTCTGCGCGAGTTTGCGCTCTCGATAAGCGATCAGCAGACCTGCAGCGATGATGAGAGGGGCGCCGATCCAAAGTGCGGGCGGCGGCGTGGTTGAAAAGACCAAAGCGCCATAGAGCGTCGCCCACAGCAGGCTGGTGTAGTCCATTACGATAATCACCGCAGCCGAGCCAAACCTCAAGGACGTGGTCAGCAGGATTTGCGCAAGCGCTCCGCACAAGGCCATCGCCAAAATGATCGCCCATGTTTCTTGGGTGTGCGATCCGATAACAAAGGGCAAGATGAGCGCCATTACCGGGGTGCTCAGAGCGGTGAACCAGAACACAATGCTCCAAGGGTTTTCGGTCTTGTTGAGGTCTTGGATCTGGAAACTGATGAGAGCGACGAGAAAAGCTGCGACCAGACCGACCGCGACACCAACAGGGTCGATCAACGTGCCCGAGCCACCAGGCCGCATGATTACCAAAACGCCTGCAAACCCGAGGACAACAGCGCCCCAGCGATACAGTCCGACCTTCTCGCCGAACAGGAATACCGATAGCATTACCGCGAAAAACGGAGTGGTGAAGCTGATCGTGGTTGCTTCTGCCAAAGGCAGCAGCAGCACCGCGCCATAAACGAAGAACATGCCGGTGAGGCCATAGATTGCGCGGCGCACATGCGCGGGCATCCGTTTGGTTTTGATCTGCGCGAGATGGCCGCTGAGCGCGAGGATAGCTGCTACGCAAACGAGCGTGATAGCCTGCCGCCAGAATATCATCTCTGCCAGATGAACACCGCGCTCACCCGCCAGTTTGAGCAGCATCGCCATCGTCGCGAGCGCTCCAGCGGTCGCCAGCCGCACTCCAAGAGCAAGCATCGGGCGAGGGCGGGCGATCGAACCATCCATAGAAGCGGGACTTAGGCTCGCTGGCGATTTGCACAAGCTCTACATTGCGGCGCTTCGCACGATCTCTATATCCGCCGCCGTCATGGAGTTTTTGCGCGATCTTCTGTTTGCGAGTGATGCGACATTGCTGGCGCTGGCGGGCGTGGGCCTGCTCGTGCTGGCTGGATTCGCATCCTTGATGGAACGTCGCCGCAGCAAGGCGCGCTCACTCGATCGGCTTGAGCGGGTGGGCTGGATGCCCTGGACAACCGTGTTCGTGTTGTGCGCAATCGCCGGCATGGGAATGCTGGCGATGAGCGCGCCGGTTGTGCTTGGAAACTTGTAATTTCGTTTCGATGTTTCGTTGAGTAGCGGCCAAGTCTCAAGCGAGTAAAAGACTTATAATAGCAACGTCGACCGCAAGCACAGCGCCGCCCACTACCGATGCGTATTTAATCCAGGCCTTGCGAGAAGTGGCGCCACGTTTGCCAAACTTTCACTCAACCCAGCAAGCACATGCAATCATCACCCCGGCGGTGAACGCGACTAGCGTTACAAATAGCCAGGGAGGGCTCAAGACCATGTCGCAAACGACCTAGAGGCACGCCTCAAGATAAGCCTGATCGAAGCCATACTGACGCGCCTTTTCAAGCGTGTAAGGGCGCAGACCAGAAGCGCGGAATTCGCCCAGAATCTTGCCGTCCTCGCTCTCGTCGAGATACTCGAACTTGAACAGCTCTTGCGTCACGATCACATCGCCTTCCATACCGATCACCTCGGTGATGTTGGTGGTGCGACGCGAACCATCACGCAGACGTTTCACCTGCACGATGATGTCGACGGACTCGGCGATCTGGGTCGAAATGGCCTGTTTCGGGATCTTGATGTCGCCCATCAAAATCATGTTCTCCATACGGCCCAGACACTCGCGCGGGCTGTTGGCGTGAAGCGTACACATCGAGCCATCGTGGCCGGTGTTCATAGCGGCGAGAAGGTCGAAACATTCTGCGCCACGAATCTCACCCAGGATGATCCGGTCAGGACGCATACGCAGGGCGTTTTTAACAAGATCACCGATGGTAATCGCGCCTTGCCCTTCAAGGTTAGGCGGACGTGTTTCGAGCGGCAGCCAGTGCGGCTGTTGCAGACGAAGTTCGGCGGCGTCTTCAATGGTCAGCACGCGCTCACCCGGGTCGATCATTTTCGACAGGGCGTTGAGCATAGTGGTTTTACCCGAACCCGTACCGCCAGAGATCACGATGTTCATCCGCGAAGCGCCGGCGATTTTCAGCGCGGTACACATCTTCTCGCTCATCGAACCGAAGTCCTTGAGCATGTCGAGCGTGATCGGCTTCTCGGAGAATTTACGTATTGAGATCGCGGTGCCTTTGAGCGAGAGCGGCGGAACGATCACGTTCACACGGCTGCCGTCTTTCAAGCGGGCGTCAGCAAGCGGGGTGGTCTGGTCGACGCGGCGGCCAACCTGGTTCACGATGCGCTGGGCAATCTGGAACAGGTGCTGTTCATCGCGGAAGCGGATCGGCGCAATTTGCAGCTTACCGCTTTTCTCGATGTAGGTCTGGTCGGGGCCGTTGACCATGATATCGGATACGTCCGGGTCATTCAGCAGCTCTTCGAGCGGACCGAAACCGAGCAGCTCGTCGATCAGAACCTTTTCGAGCGCGAATTGTTCGCGGCGGTTCAGCGTGACCTTAAGTTCGGCCAGCACTTCCATGATAATCGGGCGAAATTCTTCCGACAGCTCTTCTTTTGAAAGCGTCGCTGCCGCTTCGGGATCAACCCGTTCGAGCAGGCGCGGGAGCACTTGCTCCTTAATCTTGTGAACGCTGGCTTCAAAGCCGCCTTGCTCTTCCTGAACGTGAACGGCGTTCATCCGTTCAGTCAGACGAGTCATCGCGTCATCGGTTGCTGCGCTTCCGCTGCTGGATGGAGCAGGTGCAGGCGCCGGCTTGGGCGCGTCTGCCTCAGGTTTGGGCTCTTCGCTCTCGGGAAGCGGCGGGAATTGCTCGCCGCCTTGCTCGGCGCCGCCGCCACCCTTCATCGGGCGTGCAACACCAAATGCTGGACGCCCGCCGGTCTTTCCGCCGCCTGCTCCGCCCTTTTTGCCGAATGCGCTCATTGAAGGCCCCCTAGGCACATAAAATCACAACACAAATCATCGCGCGATGGCGAAATTTGCCTCTCAAGGTTTGGTGAATAGTTTGGAAACCTTATTTTTTCCCTAAACATGCGCGATTACCCCTCAACAGCGCTGGGTTCATTGATCTCACGATTGTCGCGGTGGATCAGATTGATAAGCGGGCGGCTGGCCAGCCAGATCAGCGCCACCAAGGCAAAGCTGACATAGCCGTCGACAGCGTAGTGGTATGCAAGGTGGATCGAGCCGAGGGCGATGATCACCGCGAACACCGAGAAGGCAATGCCAAGCCTGCGATCAATCGGCCAGGTCGCGAAGATATACAGCGCACACAGAGCAACATGCATGGATGGCATGGCGGTAATTCCGCGGCCCAATCCAAAGTCACCGCTGGCATACCATTCGAGCAACAATTGCTGAACTTCCACCACCGGCACGGTGTGCACCGCATTGGCCGCCAGCAGGTAATCGGTTTGCGCGGCGAAATACGGGTCGCCCAAAAGCGGTTGAAGGAAAACCGGGCCGACCGATGCGAGCGATACCGCTCCGACCACGCCGACCAGCACCCAAGTCAAAAGGTAGCTGACAAAGAACCGCGTCTTCAGCTTTTTGTCTTTGACATAAATCGCAAAGCACACTGGCCCGACGTAAATCAGCGCGAACCATACGTGATAGAGGTGACCCAATGCGGCCGTGATAATCGGCTCGCCAAGCACAGGTTGCAGAATGCGCCACGGATCATTGCCGTGAATGGCGCGATCCCATGCGATGAAGGTGGCGTCCCAAGTGTAGTCCGTCATCAAGGGGATGGCGCTTTTCATGCCGCTGAACGCAGGCATAAAGAAAGCAACCGATCCAACCAACAAGAGCGGCCCGAGCAGCCGTGAGAAGAAGTTCCGTTCGCGCTCCAGCTGTTTGAAGAATTCGATCGGGCTATCGGGCCGGTGCTTGAACAGCAGAACGCTGTATTCGGTCAGCAAGACCATAAACAGGACCGTCAGATAAAACTGCGTGCCGAGCAATCCGGACAGGATCAGATAGCGCGAAACGCCTAGCGATGTGAGGATCGCAAAGCAGGTAAGGATCAGAGCGGTTGCGAGCATCACGACAGACACTTCGCCGCGTCCGATGGTCGCTAAGGCGCGCTTGCCAAACCCGCCAACCGGCTTAGTTTCTGGAATGGTGTTGGCAGGCGCAAACGCCTCTTTACCCATGTGCAACATGATGAACGAATAACCCCCCTGCGCATCCAAATTGCGTGTGTGGAGAGCGTGTTAACGACAGTGGTTTAAGCAATCGTAAACCATGCTAAGGGGCGTACTGCCGTGCCTGCTGCAACGTCCATGCGGCGGCTTTCAAAAGGGTCTTGTGAAAACGTGAAATCCGCAGAACGCGCCGGTTTCCTTTATGCGATTGCTGGATTCATTGTCCTGTCGATTGGTGACGCTATCATCAAGTCGATGGCGGACGCATGGCCGGCTGTCGCGGTCGCGGCTTTGCGTTTTACGATTGGCGCGATTGCGCTGTCGGCGTTGCTCGACCGCGCAGAAGGAGCGGCGGGGTTCGTTCCGCAAAAGCCTTTGCTGCAGCTGGCGCGGGGCGTCTGCCTTGCCTTTGCCACGCTCGCATTTTTCTCTGCGATCTACATAATGCCCTTGGCCGAAGCGATGGCGATTGCTTTCATCGCTCCCGTTCTGACGCAAATTCTGGGTGGCCTTTTGTTGGGAGAGCAGGTCAGACGACTGGCTTGGATAATGTCCCTGCTGGCGCTAGCGGGCGTCGCGGTGGTTTTGCGCCCGAATTTGGCAGAGCTTGGCTGGGCTGCATTTTTGCCCCTGATCTCAGCAACATTCTTTGCGCTCATGATTGTCGCCAATCGCGCCAGCGCCGGGCAAGGCAGCTCGCTTTCCATGCAGGCCTTTATCGCGTTGGTTGCGGCTCCTGTTCTGATCATCGCTGCTGTAGTTGCGAAATACTCAGGGCTGGATGCGTTCGATTTCGGGTGGCCGCGATGGGATGTCGTTCTGCGCTGCGCGATCGTCGCGCTCACTGCAACGACCGCGCATTGGCTGGTCTATTTGGGAACGCAAAGGGCAGGGGCATCTCAGGTTGCGCCAGCATCCTACGTTCAATTGCTGGTCGCCATCGCGCTTGGCTGGTGGTGGTTTGGCGATGCGCCGGATCTGCCGACGCTTTTGGGAGCCAGCATGATCATCGCAGCCGGTTTGATATTGTGGCGCGACACAAACAATTCGCCCGTCGATAGCGCCAAATAGGGACGCTTCGGCCTGACAGGGCTTGAAGCCCGCACACGAACGGGTAGAGCGGCTGCAACGCGTTGCAGTGCAACAATAAGGTAGTGCATTGTTCATCCGCTGCGGCTTACAGCGTGACGGTCGCAGCAGGGGCTAGGGTTCATACGGTATGTGCGGAATTATCGGAATTGTTGGCAATACGCCGGTTGCTGACCGTCTGGTCGATGGACTCAAGCGGATGGAATATCGCGGATACGATAGCGCCGGTATTTGCACCCTGCATGACAATGCGCTGGTGCGTCGCCGCGCCGAAGGCAAGCTTGCCAATCTTGTCGACGTTTTGCGTGATACAGTAGCGCCAGGCACCGTCGGCATCGCGCACACCCGCTGGGCGACCCATGGAGCGCCGACAGCAAGCAACGCTCACCCGCACGCAACCGAAGAAGTGGCGATTGTTCACAACGGGATCATCGAGAACTTCAAGGAATTGCGCGCCGAGCTGGCCGAAGCGGGTCGCACCTTCGAGAGTGAGACAGACAGCGAAGTCGTCGCTCACCTCGTCTCGCATCAGGTCGAGGCAGGGCTGGAGCCGGTCGACGCGGTCAAGCAGGTTCTGCCGCGTCTTCGCGGAGCCTTCGCGCTGGCAATGGCGTTTCGCGCGCATCCTGACATGCTGATCGGCGCGCGGCTCGGTTCTCCGCTGGTCGTCGGCTATGGCGAGGATGAGATGTTCCTCGGCTCAGACGCGCTGGCGCTCGCGCCTTTGACCCAGCGGATTTCCTATCTGGAAGAAGGCGACTGGGTCGTCATCACGGACAAGACCGTTCAAATTTTTGACGCGGAAAACAATCCGGTCGAGCGGGAAATTCAGTCGTCCGGGGCATCGGCAGCAGCGGTAGAGAAGGGCAATTACCGCCACTTCATGCAGAAAGAGATTTTCGAGCAGCCAACTGTTGTGGCGCAAACGCTCGGCTCTTACCTGCGCCAGTCTGATAACTCAGTCGCGCTGCCCCAGCTCGATTTTGATATCTCGAAGATCAAGCGGCTTACCATCGTCGCCTGCGGAACCAGCTTTTACGCAGGGATGGTCGCCAAATACTGGTTTGAACAATTCGCCCGCGTGCCGGTTGATATCGATGTGGCGAGCGAGTTCCGCTATCGTAACCCCGTGCTCGAAGAGGGGGGCTTGCGCTGTTCATCTCGCAGAGCGGTGAAACGGCGGACACGCTCGCGGCCCTGCGCCATTGCAAGGAGCACGGGCAAACCATTGGCGTCGTCGTCAATGTGCCCACCAGTTCGATGGCGCGCGAGGCTGACCTGCTTCTGCCGAGCCACGCCGGTCCGGAAATTGGCGTTGCCTCGACCAAGGCGTTCACCTGCCAGCTGGCCGTCTTGGCTGCGCTTGCTGCGCATATGGCGGTGAAAAAGGGCATGATGAACCGCGAGGAAGAAGCAGAAGTCGTCAAGCATTTGCTCGAAGCACCGGCTGCGCTCAACGCTGCGCTCGATCACGATGACGATATTGCCAGCATGGCGCACCTGATCGCTCCGGCGCGCGACGTGCTATATCTGGGGCGCGGACAGGACTATCCGCTCGCGCTCGAAGGGGCGCTGAAGCTCAAGGAAATCAGCTATATTCACGCCGAAGGTTATGCTTCAGGCGAGATGAAGCACGGTCCGATCGCCCTGATTGACGAAGACGTGCCAGTGGTCGTGATCGCTCCATCAGGTCCGCTGTTTGAAAAGACCGTTTCAAACATGGAAGAGGTGCGGGCACGCGGCGGCCAGGTTGTGCTGATCTCCGATGCCGAGGGTCTTGCGCAAGCTGGCGAGGGCTGCATCGCCACGATCGAAATGCCCGTGGTGCACCCGCTGATCGCGCCGCTCGTCTATGCCATCCCCGTGCAGTTGCTCGCCTATCACGTGGCAGTGGTGAAGGGCACGGATGTTGACCAACCGCGCAACCTTGCAAAATCTGTGACGGTTGAGTGACGACGGAAAGCGATCTCGTCACTGTTGAGGGCGGTTGCCATTGCCGCGCGGTCCGGTTTCGTGCCGAGGCTAATCGTGAGCCCAAGATGCTGCGGTGCAATTGCTCGATCTGTTCCGCTTCAGGGTATTTGCATCTGTTCATCCCGCATCAGCGGTTCACGCTTTTGAGCGGCCAAGATGCGCTGACCGAATACCGCTTCGGTTCCAAACAGGCGCAACATTTGTTCTGCAAGACGTGCGGGATTAAAAGTTTTTATCAGCCTCGCTCGCATCCTGATGATTGGAGCGTGCATCTCGCCTGTCTGGATGACATCAGCGAATTACGGCCAGAAATCATAGACTTCGACGGCCAGAATTGGGAAAAATCCGCGCGCGATCTGTGACCGAAGGTCGCAAACCTTAACGCGGACCCTAGCGAAGACACCGTTCGATCTGCGCCATGCTTTACCGCGCTCTAACCTTTCGCGGATATGCGCGGGTCTGTGAGCGATAAAGAAGCCATTCCCAATCCCCAAGCGGACCAGTTGTCCGTGCTGTCCGTGCTTGGCTTGTCAGGCGCGAATGATGCTGATTGGGCTCGTGTTCACGGATTGCAGGCCTCTTTGTTCGCGGATCGCACATGGTTGAGAGCCTTCACCCACATTCTGCTCGGGCTGTTTGCCATCCGTCTTTATCAGGATTCGGTCGTGGGACTGTGGAGCTGGCTTTGGCTCGCCGCGCTTGGCGGGGTGCATGTAATGGGTGCACGCTATGACCGTTCTCTTGCGCAATCCAGATCTCGGATAAGATCGCAGGACACCTACCGGCGGCAAATGCTCACGCCGGTTTTGTCGGGTCTTTTGTGGGCGGTGCCGGTGATCGGCTTCACCCCGTTTTCAGGCGCTGAAGAGCACGTTTCGCTGGTTCTCGCGCTGTGCATGATGGTCGGCGCATCGGTCATCTTCTTCACCGCTGCTCCGCTTGGCCTATGCATCTTCGCGCTCATAACGGGTCTCGCATCGGCTATCAGCTTCGCGGTCAATGATTGGTGGTTGGCAGCCGTTGTGGTCTCCCTGTTCCATTTCATATGCGTCATCGGCGTCATCGAGGCGGCCCGCGCCTACATCGCTGCCCGCATGACGGAGAGCACGATCGCGGAAAAGGAAGAAGTTGTTTCGCTCTTGCTGCGCGAATTCGAGGAAAACGAGGCGGATTGGCTGTGGGAGGTCGACACCTCGCGCCGGCTGCGTTCGGTCAGTCCGCGCTTTGCCTATGCCTTGGGCGGGTTGCAGAGTGAGCTTGAGGGCAAGCGACTGCTGGAGCTGATCGCAGGGGAATCTTGGGAATCGGGCAAATTTGCATCCAGCCTCCACGATTTGGCCGAGCGGTTGAAACACTGCGAGAACTTTTCGAACCTGCTCGTCAATGTGACGATCCGTGGTGAAAAACGCTGGTGGGAATTGTCAGGCACGCCAATGCGCGATGAGCGCGGCAAATTTGTCGGATTTCGCGGGGTTGGATCGGATGTAACCGAGGCGCGCAACTCGTCTGAAAAGATCGCCTATCTCGCGCGGTATGATACGCTCACTTCGCTTCCGAACCGCCTGCAACTGACAGAGGCGTTGGGCGATGCCTTGGTGTTTTCCGAGCAATGGCAATCGCGCTGTGCCTTGCTGATGATCGACCTTGATCGGTTCAAGCAGGTCAACGATTCCCTCGGCCATCTGGTTGGTGACAAACTGCTCGCTCAGGTTTCAGCTCGCCTGCAAGCCTTGATGAGCAAAGATGAACTGTGCGGCAGGCTTGGTGGTGATGAGTTCGCAGTTGTCATCCGCGATGTGCGCGATTTCGAGTCGGTCAGAACTACGGCCCGCAACCTGATCCAGACGCTGAGCGAACCCTACAAGGTCGACCAGCACACGCTTTATGTTGGCGCCAGCGTTGGCTCTGCCATCGGTCCGCGCGACGGCAAGACGGTCGAGGAGCTGATGCGCAACGCCGACTTGGCGCTGTACCGCGCCAAGGACATCGGTGGCGGTTCGCATTGCGAGTTTGAACAATCCTTGCACGCGTCGGCAGAGGAGCGCCGCCAGCTTGAATTATCACTGCGCGAAGCACTCGAACGTGACGAGATGATCTTGCATTATCAGCCGGTGGTTGATGCCAACAGCGAGAATGTCGTCAGTTTCGAGGCGCTGGTGCGCTGGAACAGCAAGGATCACGGCTTTGTCAGTCCGGGCAAGTTCATTCCGCTGGCCGAGGAGACGCGATTGATCGTGCCGATCGGTAAGTGGGTACTTCGCGAATCCTGTCGGCAGGCGCGCCATTGGCCCGAGCATGTGAAGGTCAATGTCAACGTCTCGCCAGAGCAATTGCTTGAGCCAGATTTCTACGAAGATGTGGTCGCCGCGCTTTCGGAAACTGGATTGCGGCCTGAGCGGCTTGAGGTCGAAGTGACCGAAAGCATCTTCCTGCGCGATGCATCCGTCGCGCGCACCGCGTTGGAACAGATCATGGCGCTGGGATGCTCGGTCGCGCTTGATGATTTTGGCACGGGCTATTCTTCGCTTGGCTATATCCGCAAGCTGCGGTTCTCGACGATCAAGGTTGATCGCACCTTTGTCCAAGGCGCAGCGCAAAACAGCTCAGAAAGTCTGGCGATCATCAACGCCGTGGTGGCAATGGCAAAGAGCCTCGACATGAGCACCACTGCTGAAGGTGTCGAAACGGCCGAGGAAGCTGCGCTTATCCGCCAGATGGGTTGCGACAAGATCCAGGGTTTCTACTTTGGCCGTCCGATGGAACAGGACGACACGCTCAAGCTGTTCGACGGGCGCAACCGCCAAACCGCTTAGGCGACCAGTTCGCCGATCACGCTCTCAAACAGGCGCCGACCATCAGTGCCGCCATGCGCAGGCTCAATGGCGCGTTCGGGGTGAGGCATCATGCCAAGGACATTGCCGCTCGCATTGAGGATCCCGGCAATGTCGCGGCGCGATCCGTTGCACGGCTCGTTATAACGAAACGCCACGCGACCTTCACCCTCGATCCGGTCGAGCGTCGCTTCGTCAGCGAAGAAATTGCCATCATGGTGAGCGACCGGAATGCGTATCTCGGCTCCGGCATCATAGCCGCCGGTGAATATCGATTGTGAGTTCTCGACCGTGAGCGAAACGGTGCGGCAGATGAAGTTCTGGCTGGCATTGCGCATCAGCGCGCCGGGGAGCAGCCCGCTTTCGGTGAGTACCTGAAATCCGTTGCACACACCTAGCACAGGAACGCCGCGCTCAGCCGCCGCAATAACGCTGCGCATGATCGGGCTGTTCGCAGCCATCGCGCCAGAGCGCAGATAGTCGCCATAAGAAAAGCCGCCGGGCAGAGCGATAAAATCAAGATTTTCGGGCAGCTCAGCGTCGCCGTGCCACACCCTCAATGGCGCGCTTCCCGACACATGCTCCAGCGCTACCGCCATATCGCGATCGCAGTTGGAACCCGGAAAGGTGATGACTGCGGCGCGAAAAGCCATCAGGCGGCTCCTGCGGTTTCGAGCTTTTCGATGGTGAAGTCTTCGATCACCATATTAGCGAGCAGCTTCTCGCACATGGATTTGAGTGTCTCATCGCTGGTGCCATCATCGACATCGAGCTCGATCATCCGGCCAATCCGCACATCCTCGACTCCGGTAAAGCCCAGACCGTCAAGCGAGTGGTGGACAGCGCGACCTTGCGGATCGAGCACTCCAGGTTTGAGGCGGACGAGGACGCGAACTTTCATAGGGCGGCACCTGATTGGAGCTGATGATTTGCTGCCCGCAGCCTATAGCGCTGTTGGCTCGCGGTGCAATCACTTGCACCCTCTTGCCCACCGTCGCGCGGTGTGATGCGCAAACTAATCGCTAGGCGCGCCTTCGCTTGCCGTCTCTTCCGGCACCACCAACACTTCGAGCGCTTCATCCACCTTGAGATATTGCTGCGCTGCGGCCTGCACGTCATCCGCAGTGAACCCTTCTAAGATGTCAGGCGCGACAAAGAAGCGGTCTAGCCGGTCATTCTGGCTTTGCGCATTGTCAGCAAGGCTCATCCATCCGCCGAGCGATTTCAGCAGGTTGTCGTAATCCTCAAGGATGGGTTGCCGCGCGCGCTCGACAATGTCGGGATCGATCGGTTCGTTCGCGAGATCGCTGATGACAGTGCGGATTGCCTCGCGCGTCCGATCCAGCTCGGCTACATCGACCGAGGCCGTGAGGCCGAACGTGCCGTATCCTTTGTAGATGCGGCTGGTCGAACTGCCAGCGGACGGCGAATAGGCTTGGCCGAGAGCCTCGCGCAGCTCTTCTTGCAAGCGGATACGGACAATCCGGGCGAGGAGCGACAGGCGCAGAGCTTCGCTCAAGTCGCTGTCATCGGTGGTCGGCCACAGCATTCGCACCAGCGCTTGATCCGGCTCCCCGCTGTGGGTCAGCGTGCGCGTGCTGCGGTCGGAGGTAAAGGTGCGGCTGCGCGCTTCTTCACGCGGTAGGAAGTCGGTTTCGCGCGGCGGCAATGCGCCGAGCGTCTTGGCCACAGCGTCAATTGCTGCCTGCTCGTCGAGATCGCCCACGAGCGCAATTTCAATCGCGCCATTGGCAAATCGGTCCCCGACATCAGCGCGCAAGCGCTCATAGCTGCGGTCGAGAAACGCTTCCTTGGTCTGGAGGCTGAAACGTGGATCACCGTCGGAGATGATCCCGCCGATCCGGTTGCGAAGAGTGCGCCCGGGCGTCGCATCGAGATTGGCGAAATAGCTTATAATATTGCGCGTGTAGCGTTCCTCGCCTTCCTTGCGGTAACCCGGATCGGTGAGCGCGGCGGTGAGCAGCTGCATTTGCAGCTCCAGATCGCGCGCGGTTGTGCTGCCGCCCATCCGGAAAGAATCGGTGGCCGAGGAAATGTTGAAACCGACGCTGCGGCCAGCCAGCACGGTCTGCAATTCATCTTGGCTATGTTTGCCAAGTCCGCCAGCGGCGAGTGCGCTGATCATCGCGGTTTTAAGCGGGTCTTCGGCGGTGTCGATCAACGTTCCGCCATCCAATGTCAGGCGATAGCTGACGCGGTCTTCGCGAATATCGGTCTGTTTCAGATTAAGCCGCACGCCATTGGCAAATCGGATCATGCGAATGCCGAGCCGCTCGTCGAGGCTGTCGGCGACGATTGTGCCCGGCTCGCCAAAGTCACCGTAGGCGAATTCTGCCGGGCCTGTATCTTCAGGCGGAGCAATCTCAGCCACCATTCCTGCTTCGAATGCCGCGCGCAAAGCGGCTTTCCCACCAACCGGTGCCTGGCGCCCTTGAAAGCGGATCAGCGGGTCTTTCAGCTCCGGCAGGTCAGCCATCAGAGCTTCGAACACGCTGTCGGCAGTGATGCTCGGTGCAAAGGCCTCGAAGCGTTCCAAGCGCCAAGCCGGATCGGTCGGGATGCGTTCGGAGCTGAATAGCCGCAATGCCGCATTGGCGAAGCCGCCATTGGTGCGCGTGTCAGCTGAGGCGACCGCGTTCTCAAGGCCGGTGCGCAGATTGGCGACCTGCTCTGCCACCTCCGCCTCGGTGAAGCCAAAGGCCAGCGCTTGGCGCACTTCGCGCACGGCAGCGATCACGCCTTTTTCCCACTCGCCGTCAGAGGTGCTGATCGAGATGCCGGTTGTCCGCGCGTCTTCAAACACGTTGCTGCTGCCAAAGCTCGCCCCGCGAAATGGTGCATCCTCCCCGCGTGCAAGGCGGCCAAGTCGTCTGCCGATAATGCGATATCCAATGCCGCGAAGCATGGCTTCATCGCGGGTTGCAAGCGTATCAGGCCGGTCTTTCCAGCTCGAAAGATTGACGATGCTGACACTCTCGGTCAGCGCTGGATCAATATAGATGTCGGTTTCCGGTTCGCGGTCAATCACCACCGGTCCAGTCTCAGGCTCGACCGGATCGGGGCTAGCCTCCCAATCGCTGAACACTTCGCGGATTTTGGCTTCCATCAGGGCGACGGGAAAATCGCCGACAATCACCAACACGGTATTCGCGGGCACGTAGGTGCGCTCGTAAAAGCCGCGAATGTCAGCCGCTGTCGCGTCTTCAAGCACTTGCAGTGTGCCAATCGGCAGACGCTGCGGGAAGCGTGCCTCGGGCGCAAGAAACTCCAGCTGATCCTCGCTCGCCTTTTGTTGGAAACCATTGCGGTCACGCCGCTCAGCCAGGATTACGCCGCGCTCGCGCTCCACTGCATCGGGGGCAATCGTGAGCTCGCTAGCCGTCTCGCGCATCAACATCAGCGCAGTGTCAAGCAAATCCTCTTCTGCCTTGGGCAGGTTGAGCATGTAGGTCGTGGTTTCCAGCCCGGTCGCCGCATTGGTGTCCGCGCCAAAGGCGAGTCCCTTGCGCTCCAGCAGCTTAATCATCTCGCCTTCGGGGATGCCGGTCGACCCGTTGAAGGCCATGTGCTCGAGATAATGCGCAAGCCCGCGCTCGCTGTCGGTCTCGTCAAGCGAGCCCGAGCCAATCCGCATCCGCACCAGAGCGGTGTCGTCCGGAGTTCCGTTTTCGCGGACGACATAACGCAGCCCGTTATCCAATTCGCCAAAGACAAAGCCCTGATCGACTGGAACGTCGCTTTCCTCGAAGGCCCAAGCGGGTTCCGCCGCAGGTTCTGCCACAGGCAGGGTGTCTTGAGCATAAAGTGGGCAGGCGAAAAGGAGCGGAATGCTCACGATAAGACGAATTTTCATAAGGCCTAGCTGCACTACTGGTGCGAGTGTGACAATTGCCTGAATGTGGGCATCTGTGGGTGCGCTATGGTGATGGAATTGGTGAGCGGCTAGGCAAGGGCCGATGGCGAAGCTCGATCTTGTCTACAATCCGGTGTCCGGAAGCTTTCTCGAGGCTCGTTTGGCCGCGCTTGTTTCGGCGTTCGAGAAACAAGGCTTCACTGTGAGCGCGCTGCCGACGCGGTCCGATGGGGCGCAGTTTTCCGGCAATGCGGACCTGATCTGCGTGCATGGCGGCGATGGCACTTTGCGCGATGTCCTCACCGCGATGGGCGGCGAGGGCGGGGCTACGCCGCTCGCGATTGCGCGTGCCGGCACGATCAATTTGGTCGCGCGTGAACTTGCCTACCCGGCGAAGGCCGATGCACTGGCGGCGCGGATCGCGAGCAGCTTTGCCGCCGGGCCCGATGGCTGGCTTCATTCTCCGCTGTTCCAGCTTGGTGGGTTGCCGATTGCTTCGTGCCTGTCCATCGGTCCAGATAGCCGCGCTGTGGCGCGCGTTTCGAGCGACTTAAAACGCAAGATCGGGCGCTACGCTTATGCCGCAGCCATGCTGCAACAAGTGCGAGAATGGCCGCGCGAACCGATGCAGGTTAGCGGCGTGCTGGCCGATGGCTCGCCGTTCGCTTGCGAGGCTGAGGCGTTGTTTGTCGCGCGCGGGCGGTTTTACGCGGGGCCTTTCCGGTTGAGTCCATTGGCAGGGCTCGGCACCGAGACGGTCGAGCTGATCACGCTGCACAGAGCCTCCCGCTGGCGTATGGCCGCGTTCAGCTCAGCCGCTGCGCTGAGGCTGCCGGTCAATCGGTTTGGCTATGCCGAGATCCGCAGCGTGCGCGAGATCGAAATCGCTGGCTGTCAGGCGCCGACGCAGGTCGACGGAGATGTGCTGCTGGGCGACAATGTTGGGGCCAACCTGTCGATCAAGCCGTCAGGCCAGATTGTGCGCTATATCGCCTGAAATCCGTCTATTTCTTAGCCGGAGGCGTCGTTGCGCCGCGTAACCGGCTGCGATGGCTCGCTAGATCGTGCACTTCGCCCGGACCATTGTCTTCATCATGCAGCAGGCCAAGACGCCGCGCGACTTCGCGATAAGCGTCTTCCTCACCGCCCAGATCGCGGCGGAAGCGGTCTTTGTCGAGCTTTTCGCCGGTCTTCATGTCCCACAGACGGCAGCCATCCGGGCTGATCTCGTCAGCGAGGATCACGCGGCTGAAATCGCCATCATAAAGCCGTCCAAACTCCAGTTTGAAGTCGACCAGACGAATGTCGATGCCGGCAAACATGCCGCACATGAAATCGTTGATGCGGATCGCCATCGAGGAGATGTCGTGCATCTCTTCATGGCTGCACCAATTGAAGCAAGCGATATGCTCTTCCGCGATTAGCGGATCGCCCAGCGCATCATCCTTGTAGTAATATTCGATCAAAGTGTGCGGCAGCGGTTCGCCTTCTTCAAGGCCAAGGCGCTTGCAGATCGAGCCAGCTGCGACATTCCGCACTACGACTTCAATCGGGATGATTTCGACCTGGCGCACCAATTGTTCGCGCATGTTGAGGCGGCGGACAAAGTGGGTCGGAATGCCGATGTGCGAAAGGCGGGTGAAGACGTGTTCGCTGATGCGATTGTTGATCACGCCCTTGCCGTTGATCGTACCCTTTTTCTCCGCATTGAACGCAGTGGCATCATCTTTGAAATATTGGATGATCGTGCCCGGCTCTGGACCCTCATAAAGGATCTTGGCTTTGCCTTCGTAAATCTGGCGGCGACGGGTCATGGAATTCCCTTCCAATCAGCGAGTGGTGCCCGGGGGCGGATTTGAACCACCGACACGCGGATTTTCAATCCGCTGCTCTACCCCTGAGCTACCCGGGCATTCGCTGCGGCGTCGATGTGTCTACATCGGCGAGCAAATGAGAGCGCGCCTATGGCGAAGCTGGCCGCGCTTGGCAAGAGGAAATAGGCGCAGATGTGCACCTATTTTCAATCCTGCTGATCCCAATCGGCGGTTGCGATCTCTTCCGGGCTGGCGGGGCGACTGGGCACAGCATAGCCATCGCCAAACCATTGTGCGAGATCGCGATCCTTACAACGCTGCGAGCAGAAGGGTGAAAAGTCTTCGCTCCGAGCTTTTTTGCAGATGGGGCAGGGTTTGGGTGGATTGGTCATGATGACACCAATTGAGCATGGCCTGCATCAAGTGCAAGCACTCGCTTGGTTTCAAAGTGGACATTGGCCGGACCGCGACCGGTCAGCTCCTCCAATTCGATCAGCCAATCATCAGGCATTGCGTGCCTCACAACCGGATTGCAGGTGATGAGGATATCGCCAGGGCCTTCGAGCATGCTGGCCTGACGCAGCAGATATCGTGCGCAGGCCGCAGCGCGGGAATATTCAAAGCGGTGCAGCAGCGAGGGCATTTCCATCCGCGCGACGATCTGGACTAAGCCGAAGCCGTTCATCGCGGTACGTTCATGCGGCCAATCGCCAAGCGCTCGCTCAATCGCCTCATCGACCGCCTTGCGATCAGCCTTGGCGTCGATGGTTGGGAAGTCGATGCCGATTGAGCCTGAAAGATCGAACCAACGGATCGCTTTGGCAATCGCAGGGACAGCAGCCAGAGCCAGCTCCTTGGGTGATCCATGCCCGTCAATGTCGATCAATGTCATGGCAGGTGTGACGCTGATAATGAGGTTGCCGCCGGAAAATGGCATTTGCCCATCACTTGCCAGTGACCAGACTTCCTCCCAACTGCCAGAGGGCAAGTGGCGGACATACTCGCCAAGGTTGAGCACCGAAGTCGGTGGCAGTTCGCTTGGTTCGTCAGGGAAATAGCGGCCCTGAGCGCGTTTTAAGCGCCCGCGTTCGGCCATTGGCTCGCGGTGGATTATCAGTCTCACCTCGCGTCCCTCGCTGGCTTCGCGCGGGAGATCGGGCACATTCACCTCAAATCCGTCACGCGTCACGCATACGCCGCGCGATGATCCGCGCTGGCGGGAAATCACTTTTGCTAGAACAATCGCACCCGCGCAGATCTTGCTCAGCCAGCTGAGCCTCACCGCCAGAACCTGATCGCCTTTGAGCAGGAGCGCCCGTCTCTCGCCAAAGCTCTCTTCGTAGAGCCAGCGCGGCTGTTGCCCTTCAGCCAATGTCGAAACCTGCCGATTTGAGCAGTGCGCGCGTTTCATAAAGTGGCAGGCCCATCACGCTGGAATGACTGCCTTTAATCCACTGGATCAATCCTTCGGCGCTGCCCTGGATCGCGTAGCCGCCCGCTTTGCCCTGCCATTCGCCGCCTGCAATATAGCGCTCAATCTCTTCGTCGGAGAGCACTTTGAAACGCACAACATTATCGCTCAGCCGTGATCGTGTGGTGCCATCTGGCGCGCGCAGTGTGATGGCGGATAGGACGTTGTGCCGCCTGCCGCTCATCAGCTTTAGGCAGGCGCGGGCTTCATCTTCGGTCTCCGTCTTGGGCAGGATGCGGCGACCGACCGCGACCACTGTGTCGCCCGCCAGAACATATCCGCCGGCGGTAATCGCAGCTGCCTTCTCAAGTGCCATGCGCTCGGCATAGTCGCGGGGCAGCTCGCCCTTAAACGGAGTCTCGTCAATATCGGCTGGAGCGACCGCATCAGGCTCAATACCAAGCCGGGCCAGCAAATCGCGCCGCCGCGGGCTGGCCGAACCAAGAGTAAGGTGAAGGGCGCCCATCAGCGCACCTCGAATTTATGCGGGGCCGGGGCCCTGGCCGGGGCCGCCGCGACCGGGCATAAAGCGATAGGTAATGCGTGCTTTGGTAAGGTCATACGGCGTCAGCTCGCACAGCACTTCATCACCCACGAGAACACGGATGCGGTTCTTGCGCATCTTGCCCGCCGTGTGGCCCAGCACTTCGTGACCGTTTTCAAGCTCCACCCGGAACATCGCATTGGGCAGCAGTTCGACAACGCGCCCGCGCATTTCGAGGAGTTCTTCTTTGGCCATGTAAGTCCTTTAACTGTGGTGGCGATGACACAATTGCCCCGCTTGTGGCGCGGCATGTAGCGATGGCGTGAACAAAAGTGAAGTCTTGTGCGTTGTGATCGCGATGCGGTGTGTCATCCAGTGACAGGTTGCTTTCGAAACTTCTGATGCAAACCAATACAATTCAGCGGCTTGTTCACGTCGCCTCTGTCGACCAAGAGATCGTTCATGACCCTCAAATCCTTATTGCAGACCGGTGTATGCAGCTTCGGTCTGATTTCAGCGCCACTATTCGCGCAGTCTGACCCCGATGGTCCGGAGGAATCCGACATCGAGATCGGCAGCAATGTTGGCGCGCCATCGGGTGCCGATATCGTTGTGCGCAGCGAGCGTATTCGCGGGCAATTGCTGGTCGAACAGGCTCCGCTGCTTGAATTGAATGAGCAGGACATCGCCAGTGAAGGCGTGACCTCCATCGCCGATCTTGTAACGCAGGTCGTCAACCAAACAGGTTCGGCGCGCGGGCGTGGCGGGGGCGGGCGACCCGTCATCCTCGTCAACGGCATTCGGATCGGCAGCTTTCGCGAGCTCGCGTCCTACCCGCCCGAAGCGCTCGAAAAGGTTGAGGTCTTTCCAGAAGAGGTTGCCCAGCGGTTCGGCTTTTCACCCGACCGGCGGGTTATCAACCTTATCCTCAAGGAAAACTATTCTAGCCGCGAGATCGAGTTGGAATTTGAAGGACCTTCGCGGGGTGGCTACACCGCGCTGGAGCAGGAATTCGGCTATCTTCAGATCGCGAATGGCGGGCGTTTCAATCTCAACCTCGAAGCGCGCGACCTTTCGCTGCTGACCGAAGATGAGCGCGATATTATCCAGACGCCGGGCTCTATTTCGGAACTGGCGAGCGATCCTGACCAAGCCGAATTTCGCTCACTGATCGCCGACAGTCTCGCCTTGGAGGGCAGTCTCAGCTGGGCCAAAGCGATTGTCGATAGCGGCACATCGCTTTCGGCTAATTTGAACTACAACCGCAACCAGAGCCGGAGCCTTTCGGGCCTCAACATCGTCGAGCTTACCGATCCGGGTGGTGATAGCCTGCTGCGGACCTTCGGCGCGGAAACGCCTCTGGAGCGGCGCACCTCGACCGATACGATTGCGACCTCTGGCTCGCTCACAAGGCCGCTCGGTCTGTTTCGTCTGACTGCGACAGCCGATGCAAGTCTCAGCGAAAGCGAGACCGAGATTGATCGCCGGTTTGACACACAGCTGCTTCAGGACGCCGCGCTGGCGGGAACACTTGCCCTGAACGATGACTTGCCGATCAACGCGGATGCGGGCTTCGATACGGCGCGCACCCGAAACTTGCTGGCGACTTCGAAGTTTACCGCGCGCGGGCCGTTGGCGAACCTGCCCGCGGGCGAGGCCATTGTCACCTTTGATGCAGGCTACAGTTGGACCCGGATCGAAAGCGAAGACACGCGCACGACCTTCGATACGCGATTGACGCGCGGCGACCTTGAAGGCGGGATCAATCTCGTCTTGCCGCTGACCAGCAGGCGCAACGCCGTCGCTGATGCGCTGGGCAGTTTCACGTTGAACCTGAGCGGCGGTGTTGACCACCTTTCCGACTTTGGGACTTTATCCGACTGGTCAGCGAGCCTGACTTGGGCACCGGTCGACAATCTCGATCTCACCGCGACTTATATCTGGCGCGAAGTCGCACCGAGCCTCGCCAATCTCGGCAATCCGGAGATTATCACGCTCAACGCGCCGGTGTTCGATTTCACCAATGGCGAGACGGTGCTCGCGACGGTCACAAATGGCGGCAACCCTGATCTGCTCGCCGAAACACAAGCCGATTGGCGCTTTGCTGCGAACTGGCAATTGCCGTTCTGGCGCGGAACGCAGCTGACGGCGGAATATATTCGCAACCGCTCCGACAATGTTACCAGTGAATTTCCGGTGCTAACCGATGACATCGAAGCCGCCTTTCCTAACCGTGTGACGCGCGATGGAGCGGGCACTCTGATTGCGCTCGATCGCCGTCCCGTCACATTTGCGGAAACGCGGAGCGACCGGCTGCAATTCCGCTTTTCCACGCGGGGCAGTTGGGGTGGAGCGCGACCCGGCCAAGGAGGCGGTCCGCCACCGGGAGTGCGCGGTGGCGGCGGGCGTCCTGGTGCGAGTGGTCGACCTGCGGGCGGTCCACCTTCGGGTGCGCGAGGCGGACCTCCCAGCGAGGAGCAGCGTGCGCAATTCATGCAATTCCGTGAGCGCATTTGCGCCGATGACGGCTTGGAAGTCCTGACCCGTCTTGTCGCAGCGGTCGAGAGCGGGGAGGACGTTTCTGCCGAATTCCCCAATTTCGATCCGCAGCGCCTCGAGCGTATCTTGAGCCGCGCGCGTGATGAGAACGGCGAGATTTCACCCGAGCGCCTGGCGCAATTCCGGGAACGCTTTTGCAGCATGGATCCGGCGATGATGCGCGGAGGTGGAGCCGGGCGGGGCGGTCCACCCGGGGCAGACGGCAGACAAGGAGCAGGCGGTCCACCGCGCAATCCGCTTGCTGGCGGGTTTGGTCGCGATGGTCGCGGACGCTATTTTGTCAATGTCACGCATACGATCGAGCTTGAGAACGAAATCCTGATTGCTCCGGGCCTAGCGCCGCTCGACCTGCTCGATGGCGATGCCACCGGCCAGTTTGGTCTGTCGCGCCACGCCACACGGCTTGAGGCGGGCTTCTTCCGCAACGGCAAGGGATTGCGCTTGTCGGGCCGCTACACCGGCAGCGCGCGGATTGATGGCACGGGCCTGCCGGGCAGCACCGATCTGTTCTTCGATGATCTGGTGACCTTCGATGTGCGGGTTTTCGCCAATCTCGACAGTCTATTTGGCGAGCAAAAGGGCATTCTGAAAGACGTGCGCATCTTCCTGCGCGCCGACAATATCTTCGATGCGCGCCGCCGCGTGACAGATGCCAACGGCAACACGCCGATTAACTTTCAGCCGTTTATTATTGACCCTACAGGCCGGTTCGTCGGTTTTGACGTGCGGAAGCTGTTTTAGTCGAGGAGGTTCCTGGGGAACATCCAGCGCCGAAACGCAGGCGGATCAAACGGCTTCCAAGCGCCTTCTTCCTGGGCGAGACGATCCGCGACAGCGATCATAACACTCGGGTTGACGCCGAGGCCGCAATGGCTGGCATAAACCTCGATATTCTCGCTCGGGTGCGGGCCTTCGGCCTGCACGCTGCCGCGCCAATGCACGACGCCATCGGTTTTGGTCAGGATTGACGTGGTCGGAACTGGCGGGGCCTTGTCCAGTCCTTGGAATTGGCCGTCGCGCAATTGCTCCGGCTCATCACCGTTGAAAAACTTGAAGAGGCGCGCTGCGCTGGTGTGGTTGCGATCATCCGAGATCGGGCTGCCTAGGCTGATGACTAGGCGCACCAGATCGGGGTGCAACTTGGCAAGCTCGCGGGCGAGTACACCGCCAAGGCTCCAGCCAACCAGCGAAACCTTTCGGTCGCTCGTCTCGTACAGCTCGTGCAGCTGTGCTTCGATGATCTGCAAAAGCTCTTCGTTCACCCGCAGGTTCCGGCCAGCGTCCCAGCCATGCGCGCTATAGCCCAGATCCTTAAGCAAGCGGCGCATTGGAACGGTCGAACTGTTTGTCGCCATGAAGCCCGGCATAACCATGACAGAATGCCCGTCTCCCTTGGGTAGCTGCGACAATATTGGCCGTGAGGCGTAGAACGCGCCAAGCTCAAAGAAGGCGCGACCTTCGGTCAATGTCCAAAAACGATGCGGTGGCTTTGCCTTGGTTTCTTCAACAAATTTTTCTGCATCCATGACTGAATTCGGAGCGATGCTCGCCATTAAGTTGTCCCCCTGACCCGTTTTGTAGTTTTGGGATTTGCTTTTGCTTTTGCTTTTGGTTTCGCCGCTTTTCTTGCCGCTGCCTTCTTGGGCGCGGCCCTCTTCGCGGGTGATTTGCCCACAGTGTTCGCGGCGGCGAGCAGCTCGTCAAAGCTGTCTTGCAGGCACTGCGAATAGAATTCCGGATCGGGCATGATATCGCGGCACGCGGTGAAGCTGATGTATGCTTCGTCGACGTAGGATTGGACGACATGCGCCAGTCCCAGTCCATCGGTCAGGCAAATCAACGAGAGCGCCATGCTTTCGAGCCGCGCACCCGAGGAATAGATATGAACCGGCGGGCCAGGTACATTGGTCACGATCGTGTTGAACGGCATGACCCGGTGGGCGAGGCTGACGCGGCTGAACAATTGCGCACCCAGCGCCATGTAAAGCGCTGGATTGACCTTGCTCACCTCGGTCATGGTACGCGCACCGATTGCGCCGGTCATTGCCTTGGAATTGCTCGTCTGGCCATAGACGTAGGCGAGCCGCTCTGCCGGATCGGCAATATGTGAACCAAGCGGTGCAACCATCGCCGACACCTGATTGCCCATGTCGCCTTTCTCATCGCCCGCCCGCACAGAGATGGGCGCCATCGCGGTCATAGTGCTCTTGGGCAGATCGTCCTTCGCGGTTAGATATTTGTTGAGCGCGCCGCCGATAACGGCGAGCGCAACGTCGTTCACCTTGGCATCGGGCAGGAGGGCGCGGATCGATTTGAATTCTTTAAGATCAAAAGTGCGGCCCTCGATCACGCGATGCGGCGAAATCGAACGGTTAAACCGGGTGCGCGGCGGCACCATGTCGCTTGTCACCTTGAACTGCTTGGTCACCAGACCTTTGACCGCATTGGCAATGCCCGGAACTGCCCGAGCGGCGACCTGCGCCTGCTTGATCGGATTGAGCAGAGCATTGACGTAGCTTTTGCCCAGCAGCTCAACCGGGCCGGGGATTTTCTCCGGCTTCCATGTGTCGGGCTTTTCCGGCGGAGGCGCGTCGGGGGCAAGCGAATGCAACGCTTCCATCAGGTCAATCCCGCTCATCCCGTCAATTGCCGAGTGGTGGACCTTGGTCACAAACGCAAAGCAACCGGGCGGATAGCCTTTCACATTGTCCAGACCTTCCACGACGGTGAATTCCCAAGGCGGGCGCTCAAGATCGAGCGGGCGGGCATGGATACGAGCGGCCTGGATGCACAATTGCCGCCAGTCACCAGGCTTTGGCAGGGCAACGTGGCGGACATGATATTCGAGATCGAAATCCGGATCCTCGATCCAGTAAGGATAGTCGAGATCAAACGGAACGCGGACCAGACGTTGGCGCATCGTGCGCGACAATTGCATGCGCGATTCAATGAATTGCAGGATGTCTTTGAACCGGACAAAGCCGCCGGGCGCTGTCTCCGGATTGTAGATCAGCACGCTGCCGATATGCATCGGCGAATTGGGTGATTCCATCGCGACGAACGAGGAATCCATGCCCTGCAATTGACGCAAGGGATTCTCCTGCAAACGCGGACCACATCTGTGCCCGCTTCGGCCCGTCTTCGGGCTCTGCTTGCAGGGCTACAGATATTTCATTTTTTAGACAAGTTGCCGCACACGGCAGCAATTGCCGTTAGGTAAGCCAGATTGTTCGATAATTACGCGTTTGCGCCGATGTTTTCCGCAAGAGCCACGCCGCAAGCAAACCCGCTGGCCCAAGCCCATTGGAAATTATAGCCGCCCAGCCAGCCGGTTACGTCAACCGCTTCGCCGATTGCGTAAAGGCCCGGCACTTTGCCCACTTCCATCGTGCGGCTCGACAATTCGGCGGTGGATATTCCCCCGATTGTGACCTCTGCCTTGGCAAAGCCTTCGGTGCCATTGGGGGAGAAGCGCCAATCGGAAAGCCTGAGCTCGGCGCGTTGAAGCGTCTTGTCGGGATTGTCGCCTAGCCGCCCAGTAATACCCGGATCGCTGCGCATCTGTTCTGCGAGCGCGGCGGCGAGCCGGTTTGGCAGGGTCTCGCCGATCACATCTTCGAGCGTGCGTCGCGGGTTCTGGCGTTTGCATTCAACCAGCCATCCGCTGGGTCGGTCCGAAAAGAAGTCGATGCCCACTGGCTCGCCGTGCTTCCAATAGGACGAGATTTGCAGGATCGCTGGACCGGACAGCCCTTTGTGCGTGAACAACGCGGCCTCCTCGAATTCGACCTTCGACTTTTTTGCGCCCGTGCGCGCGACGACCGGCGCAGAGACCCCCGACAGCTCGCGGAACAGCAATTCCTCGCCGCCCAAAGTCAGCGGCACAAGGGCTGGCCGCGGCTCCACGACTTTCAAGCCGAATTCGCGGGCCAGGTCATAAGCATAGCCGGTCGCGCCCATCTTCGGGATTGACGGCCCGCCGGTGGCGATCACCAGCGCCCTTGCGCGCAAGGTCTGGCCGTTGGCTTTGAGCGCAAAAACATCTTCATCCTTCACCACCGCGCTCACATGCGCTTCGCACAGCACATCCACCTGCCCGCCAAAATTCGCCGCCTTGGCGCACTCATCCAGAAGCATTTGCACGATCTGTTTTGCCGAGCCGTCGCAGAACAGCTGGCCGAGGGTTTTCTCGTGCCATGTGATCCCATGCGCATCCACAAGGTCGATGAAATCTTGCGGAGTGTACCGGCTGAGCGCGGACTTGGCGAAGTGCGGATTGGCCGAGAGGTAGTTGGCCGCAGTCGTATGAATGTTTGTGAAATTGCAGCGGCCACCGCCCGAAATCAGGATCTTCTTGCCCGGCTTCTCCGCTTTTTCGAGCACGGCGACTTTGAGTCCTCGCTTGCCCGCTTCGGCGGCACACATCAGCCCCGCCGCGCCTGCGCCGAGAATTATCGCATCATAAAGATTTGGCTGATCATCCATCGCCGGCGCGATAGTCGCACGCGCGCACAATGCCAATCATTCGTGTCGCCGGGGCGGGAAGTGCTCGCCTCGCAAAAATTGGAAGGGACGGACCTCAACCGCCGGGGGCATTGGCTGAGTTGAAGCACCCGTCCCTTCCGTAGCGACCCTGAGGAGAGTTCAGGGCTGTGCTACAGTCACGAGCTTGCCGAGCGTGTTCCATTCATCGCGCGGAGACCAATTGCGATTGGCCCCGAGATAGGAGTGTGGATCAAGCTCAAGCAGGCCGATCATCGTTTCAGCCACAATGGTTGCGCCAACCGGGCCCAAACCTTCGCCTTCTTTGGTGCTGCCATTGCTTTCCGCGCGGCCAATCACCTCAGCCTCGGCGAGGATATAGAGCCACAAGGGGATGCCTTCATCGCCGAGATCGGCGTTGGTCTTCGCCACCTTCTTCAAGACCTTCTTGATCGTTGCTTCGTCGCATCCGATCGCCTCTGCGATTTTCTCGCCTGCGGGCAACAGGAAGGTGTTGCCGCGCAGAAGGTTGCGCGTCGCCAGCGATGCCTCGCCTTCGGTAACGAAGGGCAGGTCAAGCAGATCGCCCGCCATCTTCGTATCGAGCAATTGTGCGCGTTCAACCTGCCGGTTGAGCGGCGTGTCGAGCAGCTCGTGCCAGTCAACAACGCCCTTCGGATCGGTCAACGCGTCAAAGCCGCGTCCCAAGATCGTGCCGAACAGTTCAAGCCGCGATTTGCCTTTCTGAACCTGGATTTTCATCGGGATCATCGAGTGGCCAAAGCGATAGGCGGCGACCGAGAATTCGATCGGGATGAAAGGCACATGGCTGCAATAAAACTCGCGCCCGCAGCCAAGGATTTTCTCGACCACCGGCTCGCCGCACATCGCGGTGAGGAAGTCGTTCACAACCGCCCATTGGTAATGCCACGTCGTTTGCTGCCGCGAGGCTTCGTAAAGCTCATGCCCTTCGAGGCCATGCTCGTCATAAAGCGTCTGCGCGACGTGGTTGTGAAAGCGGATGATAGCCAGCTGAATTTGGCTAATGATGCGGTTTTCATCATTGCGCGGGTCGCCGATCACCGCCCGGCCATTGGGGCTGCGCAGCAGATCGCTGTCATTGAGCCCCGCTTGGCCCGGATTGTCGGCACCGGTCAGCAGCTTGACGCCGCCAAATGCGCCTCCTTGCTCGTAGAGATAGGGCTGAGCCTCCGGTCCGAGACCATAGATGCAATCGAGGTCGAGTGTCGGCGTGCGCACGTTCGCGATTTCGCCGGGATTGTCGACGACGCTGTCGAACGTTGTCGAGGCATCGAGCGTGATGTCGTGATCGACAAACTGGCCGAAGAAGACCATGCCCACAGGCACGGTGTCCGTGCGGTTATCCTTGGACTTGCCGTCCATCGGCCCGCCCTTTTTCCCGATCGCCTGAATGATGTCGGGGCGCGTGTAATTGGGATTGATGTAATCGAACATCCGCCCGAACCGGTCGTCTCGCTGTTGCTCGCCATAGCTGGCGCGCACGCAGTGAGCCGAAAGACCTTCAAGCGGCTTCATGCCGTGATGTTCTGAACTAGACATTTATTTGCCTCCGTTAGTTAAACTAAGGCAACCCACCTGTTATATTTATCATTCAATACTCTCAAATATTGTTGTTTTTGAATATCGGATGGCGACAAGGCGTGCTGAATCGAAGTTGGACTCAATTTTTACTTGTATGAACACGACATTGGGGGTGATTTTCACTCAGCGCTTTTCTCGGCCAGCCTCAATCCCTAGTTAGTCGCTATGGCGCGCACACCGGCAGGAACTCCCAACGATCCAAGAGGCGCCGACCGCTTTAACGAGGAGCGGGCGGCCTATACGGTTGCGAGCGCGCAGCCCAATCTTGAGGCCGGCGTGACCGCGATCCGCGAAACGGTGAAGACGCTCAAGCCGATACCCGGCGTTTACCGGATGCTCGATACGCGCGGCGACGTGCTCTATGTCGGCAAGGCGCGCAGCCTGAAGGCGCGGGTTGCAAATTACACGCAGATCAACGGCCTGTCCGGGCGGCTCCAGCGGATGGTCAGCCAATGCCGTAGCATGGAGATCATCACCACCAATTCGGAAGCCGAGGCGCTGCTGCTCGAGGCGCAGCTGATCAAGCGCTATCGCCCGCCCTTCAATGTGCTGCTGCGCGATGACAAAAGCTTCCCGTTCATTCTACTGCGCAGCGACCATGCCTTTCCGCGCATTCACAAGCATCGTGGGGCGCGTAAAGCGAAGGGGAATTACTACGGCCCGTTCGCGAGCGCTGGCAGCGTCAATACGACCCTAAACGCGCTGCAAAAGCTGTTTTTGCTGAGGAATTGCACTGACAGCTTCTTCAACAATCGCGACCGGTACCGTGCCTGCTCTATCAGATCAAGCGTTGCTCCGCGCCGTGCGTCGGGCGGATCAGTGAAGCGGACTATGAAGGGCTCGTCGACCAGGCGAAGGACTTCCTCGCGGGTAAATCGGGCAAGGTTCAGGCCGACCTTGAGAAACAGATGGCCAAGGCTGCGGAGGAACTCGATTTCGAGACTGCCGCTATTCTGCGCGACCGGCTGCGCGCGGCGACCTTCATCCAAGGCAGCCAGGCGATAAATGCCAGCGGTGTCGGCGATGCGGACGTATTCGCGCTTGCCAGCAAGGGCGGGCAGGTCGGTATCCAGGCCTTCTTTATTCGCGGCGGGCAAAACTGGGGGCATCGCGCATTTTTCCCGACCCACACCAAGGATGTCGAGGATGCTCAGGTGCTCGCCGATGTCATCCTGCAATTCTACGAGGAAGTGCCGCCGCCCCCGACTGTTCTGGTCGACCGCAAGCTGCCCGAACGCGAGCTGATCGAGGCAGCCTTGAGCGAGCTTGCCGAGAAGAAAGTGCAGTTTTCGGTTCCGCAGCGTGGCGACCGGCGTAAGCTGATGGAGCAGGCGAGCCGCAATGCAGTTGAGGCGCTCGATCGGAGATTGGCCGAAAGCGGCACCAAGGCGAAGGTCAATCGCGAGCTGGCTGAATTCCTCGAACTGGAGGGTCCGCCTCAGCGGATCGAGATCTACGACAACTCGCATATTCAAGGCACGAAGGCGGTCGGCGCGATGGTTGTTGCTGGACCGGAAGGCTTCGAGAAGTCGCAATATCGCAAATTCAATATCAAGTCCGCGCAGACCAATGACGACTTCGCGATGATGCGCGAAGTGATGGAGCGGCGCTTCACCCGAGCGATGAAGGATGATCCTGACCGCGAGCGTGAAGGCGTGTGGCCTGATCTTGTCCTGCTCGATGGCGGCAAGGGGCAAATGTCGAGCGTTCAGGAAGTGCTTGGCGAGCTGGGCATTGATGATGTGCCAGTGATCGCGATTGCCAAAGGACCGCATCATGGGCGCGAGGGTAGGGAGGTGTTCCACTTCCCTGATGGGCGCGAAAAGATGTTGCCAACCAATTCGCCGGTGCTGTTCCATCTGCAAAACCTGCGTGATGAGGTGCACCGTTTTGCCATTGGCGCGCACCGCGCGAAACGCTCCAAGGCGATCACCGCTTCACCCCTGGACGAAATTCCTGGCATCGGTCCTGCAAGAAAGCGCGCGCTGCTGCTGCATTTCGGTACGGCCAGCAAGGTGCGCGCGGCGGCGCTTGAAGACTTGCAACGCGCGCCCGGTGTCAGCGATAAAGTCGCCCAACAAATCTACGATTTTTATCACGCGAGCACGTGAATCACGGCGATAAAGCGCTGCAGAATACGTGGAAGTGCCTGCAATCGCGCTATAATTGCAGTCCCAATATGATGTTAACCAAACTCGGGTAGCACCTACGGGTTACCGAGGAACGTTTTTTGCTGGATTTCGCGCGAAAATTTTCTGCCTCAGGAAGGCTCAAGCACGCGATGATTGCGATCATCGTGGCTGCGATAGCCGCTGCGCTGACGATTTTCCGGCCACTCGACATCGCCGTTTGGTCGATGCAATCGAAGATATTCAGCCAAGAGCCGAGCGGAGAAATCGTCTTCGTAACCGATAAATCTGGCGATCTTGCAAATACGGCAGAGGCTCAAAACGCCTACATCCTCAAAAGCGTTGAGCGTCTTCAAGAAGCCGACGCGAAGTTGATCGTTATCAATACCCCGCTTCGGCGGAGTGGCTCCGACAGTCTGGATGAGGAGCTCCGCAACGCCCTCTGGGGTGCGCGTGACCGCGTGGTTTTGGCACGTCCTGTAAACAATACCTTGTCGACAAACGCTCTTGCTTACGGCCATGCCCCGTATTTCGAAGCCGGAATGCGTGTTGCCAGCAGCAACTATCAGACAGATTTCCTCGGGTTTGTCTGGGGCATCGAGCCGGGTCATCCCGGCATAGATAAGCTGCATCCATCCTTGTGGAATGCTTTGGCGTTCGGGGGAACAGCCACAGAACCACTCGCGGTAAATTATTCGATCACGAATTCCACGATTCCTGAGTTTGACATCACTGAATTCGGTCAGACAAGCTTGTCTGACTCAATCAACCTGCAAAACAAGATCGTCTTTATCGGAAACTTGTCAGATGATGAGGAGATGTTGAAAGCGCCCAATACGGTGGCTGGCCGCATACCCGTCTCGTTGATGCACATCATTGCGGCAGAGACGGCGCTGAATGGGCAAGGGGACTTTGTTACAAACAAAGTCACTCTACTGTGCTTTGGCCTGGCATTGATCTTCTTGATTTTTATATCGGGCTCAGATCGCTCACGCCGCTTTCTATATACAGGTTGGCTTGGTCTTTTCGCGGCAGTATTTGTAATGGCTGCGCTCCTAGGAGTGCGTATCCAGCTGATCGACCCGCTGATGATTGGCGTTGTCTTCGCCGGTATGCGCGGGGCATTCTATTTCCGCCGTCGCCATCTGTTCATCGACCCGCGCAGCAAGCTTCCAAACTTCGTTGCGCTGCGTAGAGACTTGGAAGACAACAAGTCCGATGGCTCCCTCAGCATTGTTGTTGCGAAGGTGGCCCGTCTAGACGCTGTGTTTGTGTCCATCTCGCCAGCTGAACAGCGGCGCTATCTGCGGCAGGTTGCATCTCGACTGACCTTGGGCGACGAAGGTCCGACGATATATTATGATGGCGGCAAGTATTTTGCGTTCGTTCTGCCAAAGGCCGACTATCCAGACTTGCAGAGCCATTTGGAGGGTTTGCGTGCCGTTGCCTCTCAGGCAGTAACAGTATCCAAAAGATCGCTCGATGTTTCGATAACGATCGGAGCCGACGAATCTGCTGTTAACAGCATGTCAAAACGCATCAGTTCCGCGATCGCGTACCGCTGACCAGGCGAGGGAGGCGTATCGCCCGGTTTTTGTCATTTCAGATTTTGAGGCGGACAGCGAAAGCTGGGATTATTCGTTGCAGTCTCGTCTGGAAGACGCGCTTTCGCAAAACCGCATTTCAATTAAGCTTCAGCCACAGGTTGATTTGTCTACCGGGCAGATGTCTGGCGCAGAGGCCTTGGCGCGCTGGGTCGATGAAGAGCGGGGCGAAATCCCACCGTCGCAATTCATTCTGCAGTGTGAGCGCGTCGGGCGGCTTGATGAGCTGACCAAGCGGGTGCTGTACAAGAGCTTCTCCGCCTGCCGGATTTTGCAAGACGCGGGCTTCGACATGCGGATTTCCGTCAACGTCTCGGCGATCCAGTTTGTTGACAGCCGAATTGCTGATCAGATTGAAAAGACTTTGGTCAAAACGGGTGCCGACCCACAGCTTATCACGATCGAAATGACTGAGAGCGCGAGGGTTGAGGACTTTGCCGCCGCGCGCGAGATTATGGAGCGCATCAGTAAGACAGGTATCAAATTCTCGATCGACGATTTCGGCGTTGCCAGTGCGAACTTGGACGCGCTTTACCAGCTTCCATTTCACGAACTGAAGATTGATCGCATGTTCGTGGACCAGATTACTCGCTCTCCTGCGGCGCGGGCGATTGTCGGAAATCTGATCGCGCTGGCGAAAGAGATGCGAATCACCTCGGTTGCTGAGGGAATCGAAACGCGTGAAACGCTCGAAAAATTAACAGAAATGGGCTGCGATATGGCTCAGGGTTATTACCTATCGCGCCCTCAGCCGCTGTCGCAATTGCAAGAAACACTTAAGTTACAGAAGGATAGCGTATCACGCCGAACTGATTACGGTTAATTCTTTACAAATCGCAATGGTAAACCTAATGTTACTGCGTGAGCAATAACAGGAGGCAAACTATGCCAGGTCGTTCTATTTGGGATTGGCTCTTCGGATAAGTTTCTGAGAGCATGATCAAAAGCCCCGCTTAAGCGGGGCTTTTTTATTGCCTGCCGAAATCTCCAGTTCATTTTATTACGGCATCGCCTTTTCTGCCCGCCCAATTCTCGTGGAGGCTCACAAGTTGGTGAAGCAGGTTGTCGTTCATCTCGGTTCGTGTAGCTGAGGCAAGACACAGATTCTGGAGACGACCATATGGCCGACGGCCAGCCAAGTGCCGCATCTTTGCAACCCGAAAAACGCAACGCCTTCACCCGTTTTCTCGACACCGTCGAATGGCTGGGAAACCTGCTTCCACATCCGGTGACTTTATTCGCGCTACTCGCGCTTGGCATCGTTCTGCTTTCAGGCATTCTGGGCGGCCTGGGTGTGGCGGTCGAAGATCCCCGGCCTCTGGGCGCTAAAGGTGTCGCTGAAGACGGCATGATCCGCGCGGTCAGCCTCATGGATGGCGACGGCATCAGGCGTATCTTCACCAATCTGGTCGACAACTTCACCGGTTTTGCACCGCTGGGCGTGGTGCTGGTCGCGATGCTGGGCGTGGGCGTGGCCGAGCATTCAGGCCTGCTGTCCGCAGCCGTCCGCAGCATGGTGCTCGGCGCGCCCAAACACCTTGTCACGGTCGCGATTGTGTTCGCTGGTATTGTGTCCAACACGGCTTCAGAGGTTGGATATGTCGTGCTGATCCCGCTGGCAGGCGCGATCTTCTATGCGCTGGGCAGGCATCCGCTGGCCGGGATGGCGGCGGCGTTTGCCGGGGTGTCTGGCGGCTACAGCGCCAACCTGCTGATCGGAACGATTGATCCCTTGCTTGCTGGCATCACCCAAGAGGCAGCCCGGCTCATCGACCCGGAATACACCGTGGTGGCGACGGCGAATTGGTACTTCATGGTCGCCTCGACCTTCCTCATCACGCTGATCGGTTCGCTGGTGACCATTTACATTGTCGAGCCCAAGCTGGGGAAATACGATCCGTCAGGGGCTGATCCCGACATTCTCGATGCCAAGATGATGGACGAAGTCACGCCGCAAGAGCGCAAAGGCCTGCGCTGGGCGGGACTGGCGTTGCTAGGAGTGCTGGGGCTGATGGCGCTGGTGCTGATCCCGGAATGGGGCGTGCTACGCAATCCGGAAAATGGCGACCGGATCGACAGTCCGTTCTTCGACGGGTTCGTGGTGTGGATCTTCATCTTCTTCGTCGCGCTCGGCTATGCCTATGGCCGCGCGGTGGGCACGATGAAGACCGACCGCGATGTGATTGACGCGATGGCAAAGGCGCTTGCCTCGCTCGGCCTCTACATCGTCCTGGTGTTCTTCGCCGCGCAATTCGTCGCCTTTTTCGGCTGGACCAATTTGGGCGCAATCACAGCGGTGACAGGCGCGAATTTCCTGGTCGAAACTGGAATGACCGGGCCGCTGATCTTTTTCCTGTTCATTCTGCTGTGCGCGATGATCAACCTGTCGCTCGGTTCGGCAAGCGCGCAATGGGCAGTGACCGCCCCGATCTTCGTGCCGATGTTGATGCTGATCGGCTATTCGCCGGAGGCGATCCAAGCCGCTTATCGGATTGGCGACAGCACCACCAATATCATCACCCCGATGATGAGCTATTTCGGACTGATCCTCGCTTGGGCAACGCGCTATGACCGGAACCTGGGCGTCGGCACGCTGATCGCAATGATGCTGCCCTATTCGATGTTCTTCATCTTCTTCTGGTCGATCTTCTTCTATCTGTGGACTTTCATCCTCGGCTTCCCCGTGGGACCCGGTTCACCGACCTACTACACGATGCCAGGTTAACCTTGCACCAAAGCAAAAGGCCCGACCTGCATGAAGCAGACCGGGCCTTTCGTTTGCTTGTGAAGCGGGTGCTTACTTCGGGTAAGTCCAAGCCGATCCGCGCGCGAGGTTCTCGCTGGCGAAGGCGAAGTTCAGCTTGTTGTCGACCACTGCGTCGAGATAGGCTGGGCGCGCATTTTGGTGATCGAGGTAATAGGCGTGTTCCCACACATCGATCGTCAGCAGCGGGTTGAAACCGCTGTCCGCCAGCGTGTCGCCATCGTGGGTTTCTTCGATCGAAAGCTTACCATCCTTTTCCGCCAACCAGACCCAGCCGCTGGCAAAGTGGCCAGCGCCGCGCGACTTCAGCTGCGATTTGAGCTCATCCATCGAACCGAAAGCTTCGTCGATCTTGGCTGCGAGATCTGCCGATGGAGCGGTCTCGCTCTCGGCCATGGAGTGCCAGTAGAATGCGTGGTTCCAGCTTTGCGCAGCGTTGTTGAACAGGCCCTGGTTGCTGCCACGCGCCGCAGCGACGATGTCTTCCATCGCAGCATCGGCGTGATCTGTGCCCTCAATCGCATCGTTCATCTTGGTGATGTAGGCGTTGTGGTGCTTGCCGTGGTGGAACGACAAAGTGTTGGCCGAAATCGCGGGTTCAAGCGCGGTGTCGTCGTAAGGCAGGTCGATAAGTGCATATGCCATGGGAGTTTCCTCTCGATTGGTAGAATTTCGAACTCGCTGAACCAATGCGTGGCCCAGCCATAAGTTTCAATAAATAGACGAGAAAGGCTTTGCGCTGACGTATCAGGCTGCGTCAAGCAGCTTCCGTTTGAATTCTCGATCCGCTTTTAGCTGCGCATGCTCGACCCAAATTGAATGCACGCCGCTGGAAATTTTATGCGGCAGGCGCGCGCGGCAAATCGGGCCTTTTGTGATGTCGCTGGCATCGAGAATGGCGAGCTCAGAAGTGCCATTGTTCTCGTCAATCAGGAAGGTGACCAAGTAACCGTCGGCCTCCGATGTCGCGCCCTTGCGAGGGACCATCGGGCTTTCGCTGGCATAGACGCCCTCGGGCAGCTCAAACACCTGCTCCTCACCCGTCTCGGTGTCGTGGCGGATATAGCCATTGAACAGGAACCAGCCGGGCTTGGTCGTGGTCGACCAGATGTAGCGCGACTTGCGCATCAGGAACTCAGGATTGATCATCCCAAATTCGACGATCCGATCCGACAGACGCTCTTCTGTCGTCTCGCCGGTCTTCAGATTGAATCGCCAGCGATGCAGGCGCGGCAGGAACGAATGCTCGTCGACATAGGCCATCATGTGCCCGTATTTACCCGCTTCCTCGATCGGGTCGGGCATCGGCTTGTCCTGGTAATAGCCTTCGAGCACGACCTCGTCGCCTTCCTCATAGGCGTTGGTCCAATGCAGCACATAGGTGGGCGAGGCTTCGAACCAGCGGATATCTTCCGGTTGGCCATAGCGCGGGATCAGCGCAAAGTGGGTCGGCACGCCTTCGTGAATGCGCGCGGCGTGGATGTTCCGCTCGAGCAATTCTTCGTCCCAGAACAGCGGCATGTCGTTGAGGATCGACCAGTTCTTGGTGACCGCCATATCGTGCGGCAGGCGCGGACCCGGGAGCGGGATCGGCACGTAGTGCACGCGTTTGCCCGAGCGATCGACCACACCGTAATGCATGTAGGGTGCGTGCTTGGAGTAGTTGAAAAACATCAGCTCTCCGGTCTCCTCATCCACTTTGGGATGCGCTGAAACCCCGTCGAGCGGCCCCCAAGAGGCTTTGCCAAGGTTTTCCAGCGTGATCGGATCAAGCTGCCACGCCTCGCCGCATTGGTAGAGTGTCGCGATGGCCGTGCCCGCGTGCACCAGGATATCTGTCGAGGCGGTATCTTTCAGCCCGCCATGCGCGCCAAATCCAGGTCGTTTTGAGGTGCCGTGCGGGTCCATCAACCCACCCCAGAGCGCGCCGCCCGCGATCTGCTCTTCCTCAAAGCAGTCGGTGCGCACGAAACGGTTGCGATAGCTCGCCTTGCCTCCGGAAATGCTGACCTGATGAACCATTGCGTCGCCATCGAAGGGATGATGGCGGCCGAGCGGCTGATGCACCGGATTTTCGGTGTTGCGCAGGTAAATGCCGTCAATATCGGCTGGAATTTCGCCTTCGATCACCTCAAGCTCATCAACATCCACCTCTTCGTGCACCGGCGTCCATGGCCCGGAAAGATAGGGATGGTTGCTCGGCTCGAGCGTCGTTTTTACCGGCTTGTGGCGTGTGATCTGCATGGCAGCGTTCTCCTGAGGTCGAGCATAGACACGCGCAACACTGCCCTCAAGCTGCATCCGGAACTACACGTATCGCGGCGCAGATTGATCTTGATCAATGCTATCATCCACTCAAGGCACAATGAAGATTGACGGAAGGAGACCGAGCATGAAATCGATATTGCTTCATATCAACAATGACGCCGGGATGGAGGCGCGCATGCAAACTGCGCTGGATTTGGCGCGGGCACATGATGCGCATGTGACTTGCCTCCAAGCGGTCAGCTACGAAATCTTTGCGCCGGGCGACTTTTATGGTTCCGCGATGGCAGCGGCGCTTCCCAAAATCCGCGAGGCAGCCGAAGAGCATCGCGCCAAAATCGAAGCTGATCTCGCCAATGAGGACATCTCATGGGAGTGGGTGTTCTTGCATGGAATGGCCGAAACTCGTCTGCTTGAACTCTCGGCGCTGCAAGATTTGATCCTGGTCGGTCCGCACGATGTCGGCGAGATGAAAGGGCCATCGCGGATGATCGGAGAGCTGGTGCTGAAGGCTTCATGCCCTGTGCTCGTCGTACCGGACGACTTGAAGCGGTTCGACGCACAAGCGCCGGTCTTGGTCGCCTGGAATGGCTCGTCGGAGGCGTGCAAGGCGCTGCGCAGCTCTCTACCGATGCTGAAAACAGCGAGCAAAGTGTATCTGGCGAGCGTTGCAGGAGACAAAGACCCGAACCGCTACAATTTCGATCTCGCAGAAGGCGCGCGATATCTCGCCCGCTACGGCGTCGACGTGGAAATGGTCGAAATTCCCAAGGACAAGGCGAAAACTTCCGCCGTCCTCATCTCAGCCGCAAAACAGCGGGAATGCGCGATGATGGTGATGGGGGCGTATGGCCATTCGCGCCTGTCGGAGATGCTGCTGGGCGGAGTGACGCGGCGTGCGATAACCGAGCCTGACCTGCCGATATTCCTGACCCACTAAGCCTTTTTGGTGCGGCGCCGGATCATCCCTTCCTGCGCTACACTGGCCACCAGTTCGCCGGCCTGATTGAAGACGCGCCCGCGGTTGAAGCCGCGCCCGCGGCCTGACCATGGGCTGTCGGTGGCGTAGAGCAGCCATTCGTCTGCCCGCGCTTCGCGGTGGAACCAGATCGTGTGGTCGAGGCTGGCGCCGGTCAGTTCGCCGCGCATCCAGCTTAAGCCATGGGGCAAGGCGGCTGTGCCCAGAAGCGTGAAGTCGCTCGCATAGGTAATAATGGCGCGGTGCAGCGATGGATCATCGGGCAGCGGGGCTGCGGTGCGAAACCAACTGTGCGCGCGCGGCTCTTTCTTATCCGAATTCATCCAATGGAGCCGGTCGATGGTGCGCATTTCAATCGGGCGCGGGCGCAGCATCAATCTGCGCTGGGCCTCACCCAGTTTGTCACCAAGCTTTTCGACAGTCTCGCGGCGGATCTCCATGTCGGTGCGTAGCTCGTCTGGCCCGGTAACATCGGGCATGTCCGCGTCGACATGCTCCAACCCGTCTTCCGGGATCTGGAAGCTGGCGGTGAGATTGAGGATCGGTTTGCTTTCACCTGCATCATTGGTCTGGCTGGCGACGACACGGCGGTTGGAAAAGCTGCGTCCGTCGAAATCGCGCGCGATTGCATAGTCGATCGGTGGACCTTCCTTGCCGCCGCGCAGGAAGTAGGCGTGGAGCGAATGCGCCTGTTTGCCATCGCCCACGGTTGCTTGGGCGGCTTGCAAGGCTTGCGCGAGCACCTGTCCGCCAAAGACACGGCCCATTCCGCCCTTTTGCGGGCTTCCGACAAAGGTGTCGTCCGATGTCCGCTCCACCGTCAGCAGCGTGACGAGGTTCGCGACCAGTTCTTCATTGCTTGGAGTATCGCTCATCGCCATGCGCCATGCGGGCGGGCGCGGATGAGGTCAAGCCGCTCTAGCGTTGCCATACTCGGCGCAAGATCGCGGCCTGCAACCCACCGCGCACAAACAGGATGTCGGAAACGCTGGAGGTCTCCTCTGCGCCCATCTGCCGCTTGTAGCCGCCATCGCCAAGGCCCCAGTCGATGCGAGCGAGGCCGCGCTTGGCTGCGCTGGTGAAATCATCATAGAGCAGCACGCGGTACGGGCGAGAATTTGTGGAATTGCTGGTCGTAATTGTTGGCGATGCAATAGCGCGTGTCGCCGCAATCCAGGCCGAAGGTGAAGGCGGCGGGCGTATCGCCAACACACAGTAGGCTGCCGCGGATCATTGCGGCGATGGCCGGATCGCGGGCGATGTCTTCCCAGAATTGACGCAGGCCCGGGTCATGGAATTTTGTGTCGCCGCCTTGCTCCAATTGCCCGACCCATGAATTGGCTTCGACGGTGGCAATGGCATTGCGGGTGGCGTCGTTCCAATCCTCACCGGTGAAATGCGAAATTGTTACCGGGCCGGTCTTTTCGAGTTGGCGCACGCGCCAGCGATCCTTTTGCTGGCCTTTGCTCGATGGCCATTTGCCCGAGGCGGTGAGCGCGACGAGATCGAGCACGAAAAGCGAGCCAACGGGACGGGATAGCGCGTGCCAGCCAGCCTGCTTCGCGGCGTCAATCAGCTTGATGAGCGATGGATCATCGTCGATCACCGGACCAATGCGCCAGACCGGACCAAGCTGTTTGACGAAAGCCTTGCTGCTCATGGCGCTGGCGAGCGCAGTGACGCTGCAATTCTGGTCGATGGGGGCGCCGCGGAACGGCCAATAGGCGCCTGCGATCTGGTTGACTGTGATGGGGCCGATGGGCTTCGCGCGCAGTGGGAATGCGGCGAGCGCTGCTCCATGCTCATCCTTCGCCAGCAATGTGCGGGCTGCTGGCTCTGTGCCAGCAGAGAACCATTGCGCGCGCAGGAACGCGCGGCGCGGATCATCGGCAATCTGATCAATCGCGACAGGTCGCTCTGCCGTGTCGATGGAGAAGGGCGCGTTCATACGGCGGTGTCTTGGCTTGGCAGACCAGCGCGGTCGAAAAGACGTCGCCAAGCCCGAAAGCCGAGCGCCTTTGCGCGGCTCTGGCCCGGCCAGCGTGGCGGTGCCTTGGGTGTGACGCCGAGATGGCGCAGCAGCACGTTTGCGCAGCGCGCATCGCTCTCATCATAGCTCCAGTTGGAGCGCCAGGTGATAGAAAGCGAGATTGAACTGGCCGGTCCGTTGCGCACAAAATGCGGTGCCATCACGGGCACATAGACTGCCTCGCCCGGGCCGAGTGGAAACTCGCGGCCCTGGCTGGCAAAAGCATCATCCCATTTCAGTTCGCGCGCGCCGCCAGCGTGATAGGCTTCGTGCGCAGCATCGCTGGCAAACCGTGTGTCGCCAGCCGGGAATTGAGTCATCACCTTGCTGCCTTTCACTTGCAGCAGGATGTTGTGCTCCGGGTCGAAGTGATAGGGTGTGACGGCGTCGGGGCTGGAAATGAAGATGAAGGCTTGAGGCGTTAGCATTTCGCCCGTTTTGGCCTCGATCTCGTTTTGCAGTTCGCCCAACAGATCTTGCAGCAGCGTGCGATAGGCGGGCGCTTGCTCTACGTTTTTGAGGACTGCCCAGCTGTTCGTTTCGGCAACCCTGCGGATGGTTTCGCCAATCGAAAGGCCGGTCGCGCCTGGCTTGACATCGACGCCAATCGGCAAATCGCCGCGATTGTATTCGACCGATGCTTCGGGAAGGCTCTCGGCTAATTGCGCCAACGCATGCAGTTCGAGCAGTGGATGTGTGTCGAGCGCATGGCGCAAGGTGTGCGGCGTTTCGGGATAATTCTGGCCAAATGTCGCGCGCGCTTCCGGATCGAAGATCGACACCGCTTTTGCATCAGCACCAAGGTCAGACAGTGGCGCGTTCATTTGGCTTTCCCATTACCCGCGCGCGTTTCGCGGCGCATCAATTGCTTGAACATTGCGCGGCGCAGTTTTCCGCCAATTGCGACGTTGTAGCTATGAAGGGTGCGTTTCTCCCGCCACAAGCGCTCGATCATCGGGTGTCCTTCGGCAGCACAGCTATCGGCCCATTCGATCACCTCGCAATCGAGCAGTTGGAGATTTTCCAGCTGCAGCAAAAGCCCGGGAGAATGCTTCTTGTAGCGCTCGTCAAAGGTGGTTTTGAAACTGAATGCGCCCGGTGGGCAGAGGAAATTCGCCAGCATCGCCACCGCGCGGCCATCGACGCGCAATGCGAGGCGTTCCAGCCGACCGGCGCTGGCTGCGCCGGCAAGCGTTTCCGCAAAGAATGTCTCGGTTTCGGGCGCGCTGGCGAGAGCGGAGCCTTCTGCGCCTTTCCATCCGGCGCGCTCGATCGAGAGGAATTCCTGTGTCCATTCGGCCAGGCCGGTTTCGCCTTCCAAGCGCTCGACCGATAAAACACCCTCGTCGCTCAGACGTTTGTGCTGGCGGCGCAACTCCTTGCGCTTCTTGGCCGACATCGACTTTTCGAGATATTCCTCGGGCGAAACCTCGGCATCGAGCATGGCGCGTTCATCGGTTTTGACGATGGCATGCGCGCGGTCCTGCTCATGCAGAGCTTCGCGCAAGGCTTCGCCCGTCGGACCGCCAGCCGGGATCATCGGAAGGTGGAGCATCAAAGCCGCGCCGGTGCGCGTGTCCAGTGCGGTGAACAAAGTGCGCCAGAAATTGACCTCATGTCCGCTTGCGATCAGAGGCGCGCCGCAAAAGGCATTGTCGTGCAAAGCGGTCCCGAAATGCGGAACCGGATAGCCGTAATAGTGTGCGCTTTTCTCGAGCGGGATCAGTCCGAGCAATTCGCCATTTACGATATAGGCGAACAGCTCTGCGCTCTTCGTGCCGGAAACATTGGCTAGCGAGGCTGATAAGAACCACTCTTCAAAGAATGGATTGGGCTCGGCTGCGCGGTTCGTCAACTCGTCCAACGCAGCAACGAAGGCGGAGCGGTTGATATGGGCCGCAGGGAGCGCATGCATGCCATCGCTCCACCCGTCGAGCGGGGCAGAGGTGCTGCTGTCAGGCATTAATGGCGATGCTGCCATATCCATGCGTTAACCCTGTTTTGGCGCGCAATTCGGCGCGTTCGCGCAGGTTAAAGCAGATTGGCGTTAAGGAATGGTTGTTGTTCGGCGTGCGCGCGCTCCTAATCGCGCCCTGAACGAAAAAGGGCGACTCCGATCAACGAAGCCGCCCCAAGTCTGTTTTTAAGGACCGGTCAATCTAGGTTGATCAGCGGTGGAGGTGTATCGGTGTCCGAAGCGGTGTAGGCCGGGTTATACCGTTCCAGCCATGCGTATGCTTCATTGATCCACTGCATATGAACATCGTCATAGGGCAGGTTATGCGTGCCTTGTTCCTGCACGATGTATTTGAAATCAGTGCCTTCCCGCTTGCCCGACTTCTTCAGGTTTTTGACCAAGGTTTCGGCCTGTTCCATCGGGATACGCGCGTCACGTTTCGCAGTGACGATCAGGATCGGAGACCACTTACCGTCGGTGTTCAAAGCCGGCGAAATACCCTCTGGATCCTCTGATGTTGCCTGAAACCCGCTGTTGAAGCGTACTGAGGTTCTTTGCATCCCACTTATTCATCAGTGGCATATCGTAAACGCCTGCACCCGCAATCGCGCATTTCCAGAGCCCTGGATCGCGCTGAGCGCCGCGGGCAGCGGCATAGCCGCCGTATGACCAGCCCATCACACAGGCGCGCTCAGGATCGATAATTCCTTTCTCACCATAATAGGTCAGAATGTCATTCAGATCGTCTTGCATGCGCTTGCCGTAGCCGCCCGGCTCACGGCCGATTTTGACGAACTCTTTGCCGTATCCACCCGAACCGCGATAGTTTGGCTGGATCACGACATAGCCTTGCTCTGCAAGCGGCTGATTCCAGGGCTCAAGGCGGTTTGTTGCAGACAACACGCCGAACGGACCGCCATGAGGCATTACGACCACCGGCAGGTTTTTCTGTCCCATACGATGACGAGGATACGTCACGATCGCCTGAATCTTGGTCCCGTCGCTTGCAGTGTACCATTCTGCTTTCACTGGATTGAGCGGCGCGTCTTTAAGTGCTGTTCGCTGCCAGTTGAGCAACTGCATAGAGCCGGTGCGCGTATCGAACATGTAGAAGCCTGCAGCGCGGGTTACACCACCACCACTTAGGATGACCTTCGACATGTCAGGGGTGTAGTCAAAGATACGTACTTCGTCTTCGCCGAACACTTCCTCGAGCATCGACTGAATCGTCTTCAAGTCGGGATCGGTATATTCGACCCGCATAGTGCCATCAAATGTGCCGTACCCAAGGATTTTGGACTCGTCGTCATTGAGCACAAGACCCTGCACGTCGAAGCCTTCGGTTTCGAAGACTTTCTCGACCGGACTCATTGTGAGCATGTCGATTTTGTAGACCGCGTTGTATCCTTCATGGTTTGAGGTGGCGTAAGCGTAGTTAGTGCCAGGAATGAACATCGACGGTGTTGGCAACGATTCAGTGAAGGTCGCGTCTGCTTCGTTGTAGACAGTCTTCAGATTCCGTTCGCCCTCAGGCTTGAAAAGCATGCGGAATTTACCGTTGTCACGATCACGGTTGAAACCGGCTCGGACCTCACCCTTGCTGTCGACAGCCCAGCCACGCACGATTGGATTGGTGCGCTGAACCATCTTATACTTGCCAGTGGCAACATCGACTTCGATCACTTCGGGTAGAAATCGGCGTTCAAGCCGTTCTGAGACCGCATCGCGTTGCAGCAGATACTTACCGGTATCATGGTCGATATGCAGAATGTTGCCCGCATCTACCCCCGATTTCTCCCAAGCCTGCTGAACCAACTCACCCGAATTCACGTTGTAAGCCACCAAACGGCGGAAATCAGCGGTGTCACCGCCCAAATCTTCGCGGTTTACCGTGGTGATGACAATGTGTTCATTTCCGATCCAGCGGAAATTGGTCATTGTCCGCTCGCCGCCTTCACGCGCTTCTTCGGCGGCAAGAATGGCTTTCTCTTGCATTGTGTCGAGATTGAGCGTGACAAGCAAAGAGCGACCGCCGCGGCCAGCTTCGTAGGCAAGCCGTTTCCCGTCAGGAGAAATCCTAATGTTGCTCATGTTTGGCGCTTTTACGAATTCCCCCGCAGGAATGCGCTTTTCAGCCGTTTCAGGTACTTGCGGCGCAGCCTCTTGCGCAGCAGCAGGTGCTGCAACCGCGCCCATAGCGAGCACAGACAAGCTCAGCGCCCCCGCGCTTACCCCGCGAAGGATCGATGTCTTCAATTTCATTCTACAGTCCCGTTTCTTCGGATGGCGACCCATCCCATCAAGTGCGACAAAGCAGAGCTAACCCCGCTCCACTTCCCTCCTGATTCCAAAGTTATGCCAAGCGTCGGCGAAAAATCAACCGCCGCGGCATCATCAAAGAAAAACCCCGCCGAGCCTTGGCTCAGCGGGGTTGCGATAGATTCCCCTGCATGAAGCGCAGGTGAAGGTTAGATCATCAATGACCAGCCAAAGCCGCGAGCAGCAGCAGCGCGACGATGTTGGTGATCTTGATCATCGGGTTCACGTACCGGACCTGCGGTGTCCTTGTAAGGGTCGCCAACAGTGTCGCCAGTCACAGCAGCCTTGTGAGCTTCCGAGCCCTTCCCGCCGTGATTGCCGTCTTCGATGTACTTCTTCGCATTGTCCCATGCGCCGCCGCCAGCGGTCATGGAAAGCGCGACGAACAGACCGCCGACGATCACGCCGAGCAGCAACGCTCCAAGTGCGGCGAAGGCCTCGTTCTGGCCCGCAATGAAGTAGATCACGTAATACGTGACGATCGGTGCGAGCACCGGAAGCAGTGACGGAATGATCATCTCCTTGATCGCAGCCTTGGTCACCAGGTCGACCGTGCGGGCATAGTTCGGACGGCTGGTGCCCTCCATAATGCCCGGGTCGTTCGCGAACTGGTCACGCACATCGACAACTACGTCGCCAGCTGCGCGGCCCACGGCGGTCATGCCCATCGCACCGAACAGGTACGGGAGCAGCGCGCCCAGCAGCAGGCCGACGATCACGTAAGGATTCTCGAGGCTGAAATTGACTTCAGCGGTCGGGAAATACTCACGAAGGTCAGCGGTGTAGGCTGCGAACAGCACGAGCGCTGCAAGACCAGCTGAGCCAATGGCATAACCCTTGGTCACGGCCTTGGTGGTGTTACCCACCGCGTCGAGCAGGTCGGTCTTTTCACGGACGCTCTCGTCCAGGCCCGCCATCTCGGCGATGCCGCCCGCATTGTCCGTAACCGGACCGTAAGCGTCGAGCGCCACAACCATGCCAGCCAGCGCAAGCATCGCGGTCGCACCAAAGGCGAGGCCAAGGAGGCCAGCCAGCTGATACGCGCCGATGATGGCTGCGATGATGACGATGGTTGGCAGAGCGGTCGATTCAAGGCTGATCGCCAGACCCTGGATCACGTTCGTGCCGTGGCCCGTTTCCGAAGCTTTGGCAATCGAGCGGACCGGACGGAAATTCGTGCCGGTGTAGTATTCGGTGATCCAGATGATGATGCCGGTCAGCGCCAGGCCGATCAGCGAGCAGTAGAACAGGTCACGACCGGTGAACTCGACCATGCCGAGGCCCGGATTGAGGACGGTGTTCATATCTGCGCCAACGGTTCCAAGCGCGTGCGCGGTTGCGAACCAAATCAGCGGGATCGCCAGCACGGCAGTCACGATGAATCCTTTGTACATCGCGCCCATGACGTTGGTGCCATTGCCGAGACGCACAAAGTAGGTGCCGATGATCGAGGTGACGATACATGCACCGCCGATGAGAAGCGGAAGCGCCATCAATGGCAGAAGCAAGTCACCGATATTGGTGAGCAGCAGCGCCATCAGAACCATGGTCGCACCGACGGTGACAACATAGGTTTCGAACAAGTCAGCCGCCATACCAGCGCAGTCGCCGACATTGTCGCCCACATTGTCGGCGATGGTCGCCGGGTTGCGGGGGTCATCCTCCGGGATCGACGCTTCGACTTTACCGACAAGGTCGGCGCCCACGTCAGCAGCCTTGGTGAAGATACCGCCGCCAAGACGCGCGAAGATCGAAATCAGCGAGGCGCCGAAGGCAAGGCCGACGAGACCGTCGATCACGGTGCGGCTGTTCACAGCCTCAGCCATCGGTCCGACCAGGACGTAGAAGAAGACGGCGATTGCCAAGAGAGCGAGACCAGCAACCAGAAGGCCGGTGATCGCGCCTGCGCGGAATGCGATGGTGAGGCCGTTTTGCAGCCCTTTTTCAGCCGCAGCAGCGGTACGGACGTTCGAGCGAACCGAGATGTTCATCCCGATATAGCCCGCGACGCCAGAAAGCACCGCGCCGACTACGAAGCCGACCGCCGGAACCAAGCCGAGGAACGCCCCGACCAGCACCGCAGCGATCACACCAACGATGCCGATCGTGGTGTATTGACGGTTGAGATAGGCCTGCGCGCCTTCCTGAATCGCTCCCGCGATTTCCTGCATTTTTGCGTTCCCGGCATCAGCGCCGAGAACCTGGCGGCTGGTGATGATGCCGTAAACAACGGCGAGCAGTCCCAGCCCGATTGAAATTAGTATGAGCTCCACGGAAATAATCCCCTCTTCCAAAGCGTGGAAAAAACGCCCCGATTGAGAACGGGGCGGTTAGGCGCGTGTGGCTATAGCGGTTGGTCCGAGGTGACAAGGGCGTAAAGCGTGCCATTCGTCGGATTTGTGCGGTTTGGCGGCTTTAGCAAGGAGCCGAGGCGCGATCAGCCGTGCTGATAGCCGAGCGGTTGGGCCTCATCAGCAGGCTTGCCGTCGATAAGCAGAGCATGCTCTCCGCGAGCCGTGACCGAGCCGATGCGTGTTGCTGCGACGGGCAGCTTCGCGCCGGCTGGAGCGGTAAAGAGCAGCGCGTAATCATCGCCCCATGAGCAGGCAGTTCTTCGCATTGGCCAACCGTTGCTCATCACATCCAACTGATTGCCTTGCCTCGCTACCTCGATGAATTGTTCTGAGTGTGGCACATCGTCTTGCACAAGGTTCAGGGTCACTGTGCTTGCGTGAGCAAGACGCGCGGCGTCCAGGAACAAACCGTCCGACACGTCCATCATCGCGGTTACGTGGGGTGCCAGTCGCTGACCTTGCTCAAGCAAAGGAGTGGGCCTGAGGAATGCATCGAGGAACAGTGGATCTGCGTTAAACCCGCATTCCTCGTATTTCGTCAGTTGATAGCCAAGGAACGCATTTCCAATTTCGCCGCATAAGAACACGTCATCACCAACCTCCGCGCCCGAGCGGCTGGGAACGGGCGTGTGGCTGGCTCGACCAAGCGCAGTGAGGCCAAGAGTTTGCGGTCCATCAGCGGCGATTGTGTCTCCGCCGAGCAGCGGCACGTCGTATTTAATCAGAACCTCGTTCAGCCCTTCAATGAAGCGCTCGTCACCCTTGCCGAGCGAATGCCCCAGCAAGACGCCGATGGGCTCCGCGCCCTTGGCCGCGAGGTCGGAGAGATTGGTCGCAACCAGCTTCCACGCGACATCCGCCATATCTTGATCGGGCAACCAATGGGTGCCTTCCGCCATCATGTCGTGCGTTATGACGAGCGTTTCGCCGCCGACTTCCAGAACCGCGCAATCATCCTCGATCCCGCGCGCACCAGGATGGAGCGGCAGGTTGCGAAGAGCAGCTATGAAGTCGGTTTCGTTCATGGCTTCCAATTGGGAGCAAGGCACGGCATCACAGGCGCTCCTTGCACCGGAGAATTGCTGATGTCACGTCTGATTGGTCTCGCTTGCATTGCACTTGCAGCGGCGTTTCTGCCTTCCGGCAATGTCATTGCGCAGGAGACGGACAAGCCGGCTGTGCCTCAAGTGTCGGCTGGATCAATCGTCTGGTGGGAAGATTTCGCCCCCGCTGAAGCTGTCGGTGTTGGCGATATATGGATATGGCTACCGCCAAGCTACGAAAGCGAGGACGCCAAGCGCTTTCCGGTCCTTTACATGCATGACGGGCAGAACATTTTTGATCGGCGGTTGACCAATTACGACAAGGAATGGGCGGTCGATGAGGCGATCGCGCGCATGGCGCTGCGCGGGGATTTGCGCGAATGGATCGTCGTCGGCCTGCGCAGTCCGGAAAATCGGTATCAGACGCTCTTCCCGCAAAAAGTCTTCGATTATCTGCCCGAAGATCAACAGCGCCGGGTGACCGAGATTGACCTGGCTGGGATCGCCGCAGGCCTGCCTTTGACCGGCGATGCCTATGCCCGGATGCTTGCAGTCGACCTCAAAGCCAAGATTGATGCCGAATTTCGTACGCTCGCAGGGCCAGGCGACACGGCTGTGATGGGGTCATCAATGGGTGGACTGATCAGCCTATATGTGATCGGCGAATACCCGCACGTGTTCGGTCAGGCAGCAGGGCTCTCAACTCATTTGCCGCTCTCTGATCCTGAAGGCGGAGACCCTGAGAGCCGCGCGGCCGAAGTCGCCGAAGCGTTCCGTTCGTACTTTGCTCAGACCAAGCTGGATCCGGCGCGCAACCGGATTTATGTCGATCATGGCACGGCGACGCTCGACCAGTATTACCCACCCTATTTCAAAGCGTTCGACGCGATGATGGAGGGTCTTGGCTGGCGGCAACCGTCGTTCGAAAGCCGGGTCTTCATCGGCGCCGAGCATGAGGAAAACGCGTGGGCGCAGCGGATCGATATCCCGCTGTCCTTCCTTGACGCGTCTGACCCTTAGGCGCGAACCTCTTTGCTTACTGCATCCAAAATGCCGTTCACGAACTTCGCCTCGCGGTCATCGAAGAAGGCTTTTGCCACATCGACATATTCGTTGATTGCCGCGGCAGGAGGCACATCGGCGCGGGCGATCAGTTCGTAGACGCCCGCGCGCAGCACTTGCACCATAGTCTTGTCGAGCCGCGCGATAGTCCAGCCCTCGGCAAGTTTGCTCAGCAGCAGCGCGTCGATCTCTTCGCGGCGGGCATCGACCCCGCGCACAATATCATCGAAGAAGTCGACCTCCGCGTCGGCAAAAACCTCGCCATCATGGTCTTCATCGTCGACTTCGCGGCCCAGCCGGTGCTGGTGAAATTCGTTGAGCAGTTTGGCGGTTGCTGTGCCTTCCATTTGCTGCTGGTACAGCGCCTGGACGGCGGCGAGGCGCGCGGTCGAGCGGGCCTGGGAACGGGCGGGCGTATTCATTTGAGGCGAAGCTCCACGGATTTGGCATGCGCGGGCAGACCCTCGGCGTGGGCGAGGGTGGCCGCAGCGGGACCGATCGCGGCAAAGGCCTCGTCGTCCAATGAGATAAAGCTGGTGCGCTTCATGAAATCGAGCACGGATAGGCCACTGGAAAAACGCGCGCGCCGTCCGGTTGGCAGCACGTGGTTTGGCCCGGCAACATAGTCACCGACCGCTTCCGGTGTCATCCGGCCCAAGAACACGCTGCCTGCATGTTTGATGTTTGCGAACAAAGCTTCGGGGTCGGCGACCGCCAGTTCGACGTGCTCAGCAGCTAGCCTGTCGGCGAGGGCAGGGGCCTCTTCCTCGAGGTTCTCGACCAGAATGATGACGCCATGATCGTCCCAGCTTTGCTTGGCGGTTTTGCCGGTGGCCAATTGCGAGATCTGAACAGTCACGCGGTCTTCGACTTGCGCTGCGCAGGTCGCGTCATTGGTGATCAGGATCGATTGCGACGTCGGATCATGCTCGGCCTGGCTCAGCAGATCTGCTGCGATCCAATCGGGATCGTTGTTGCAATCTGCGATTACCAGGATTTCGCTCGGACCCGCGACCATGTCGATGCCGACCACGCCGTAAAGCTGGCGCTTGGCCTCTGCGACATAGGCATTGCCAGGGCCGGTGATGACATCGACTGGCTTGATCCGTTCTGTGCCATAGGCCAGCGCACCGACTGCCTGTGCGCCGCCAACGCGCCAAATCTCGCTGACTCCAGCGACGTGAGCCGCCGCGAGGACAAGCGGGTTCGAATTGCCCTTTGGCGTTGGCGTGACAACCACGATCCGTTCAACCCCTGCGACTTTGGCAGGGATGGCGTTCATCAGGAGCGAGGAAGGATAGGCCGCGCGACCGCCGGGCACATAGAGCCCGACCGCGTCGACAGCGCGCCAGACCGCGCCCTGGCGCACGCCATCCTCGTCGGTGAAGTCACGGTTCGCCGGGATCTGGTCGCGGTGGTAGGCCTCGATCCGCCGCGCGGCGAGGTCAAGTGCATCGCGCAGCTCTCCATCGAGCGCCTTGTACGCTTGTTCGCAGCGCTCAGGCGAAATCGACCAGTCATCATCCGTGTTGAGCGAGTGGCCATCAAAGCGCTGGCTATACTCAATCAGCGCAGCATCGCCGCGCGATTTCACTTGCGCAAGGATGTCCGACACTTTGCCAGAGACATTCTCACCGCTCTCGCGCCGCGCATTGACGATCGCGGCAAAACGCTTTTCAAAATCGGCGTCTTTGGTCGAAAGCTTTTGCATCACGCAGCGTCCTTATCGGCGCCACCGCTGACGGCTCTGAAAGCGTTTACTAGATCGGCGACCCGCTGATCGGTTTTGAGCGCCGCGCGGTTGACGATCAGGCGCGCAGAGATGTCGATGATCTTGGACGTTTCAACGAGGCCGTTCTGCTTCAGCGTCGCGCCGGTAGAGACCAGATCGACAATCTGGCGCGCAAGACCGAGCACCGGTGCCAGCTCCATCGCGCCGTTGAGCTTCACGCATTCGGCCTGAATGCCTTGGAGTTCGAAATGGCGGCGGGTCAGGCTCGGATATTTGGTCGCGACCCGCAAGTGGCTCGATGTGCCATGCGGCGCAGTGTCATCAGCGAGCCGCGCGACCGACAAACGGCAGTGTCCGATATCAAGATCGACCGGTGCATAAAGATCGGCGTAATCGAACTCCTCGATCACGTCGGAACCGACAATCCCCACCTGCGCAGCGCCATGCGCCACGAACGTCGCCACATCGAATGCGCGCACCCGGATGAGTCGCATATCGGCGCGATTTGTGCCAAAGCTCAAAGAGCGGTTGGCCTTGTCGTGGAACGCGGCCTCGGGCTCCACCCCCGCACGCGCCATCACAGGCAGCGCTTCATCAAGAATGCGCCCCTTGGGAATAGCAAAGGTGAGCTGGCCAGGATTGTCAGTTGTCATTGCGAGGCGGCACTTAGGCATTGCACCGGCAAAGGGCAACATGCGCGAGCCAAGGCTCATGCGCTTTTGCGAGGCCGACATGAGTGAAGGAGAAACGTTGAATGGACAAACCGGCGATCATGGAACTCGATGATTTTTCCGCAGCGCTCGATTGGCAGGCGACCCATGCGGATGAAAACGGCGCTCCCTGCACGGCGCGGATCGTGCGTGCGCTAGAGGCTGTGGCGAAAGGGGAGACGACAGTTGCCGAGCGCATGACCAATTGGCCGGGTTTGACTTTGAAAGACGCGATGCCGCTGCGGATTGCGGGCGGGCTGCATTACCTCAAGCTGTCGGGCGTGGATGAACGGCTCGCGCCGGTCTACGCAGGCGAGATCACCGATCAGACCGAGGTTGATGCTTTGGTTTGTGCCGTGGTCGAAGCGCACGATGCGGCGCTTGTTCCATGGTTCGATGGGCCACCGCAGACCAATGAAGCCGGGCGCTCTGCAAGCATTATGGCGGGTCTGCTTTGGCTGGCCGAGCGCGTGCCGGCGCGGTTCGACATGTTCGAACTGGGCGCAAGTGCAGGCGTCAACACCATGATGGACCGGTATTTTTACCGGTTGGGCGATACCGAAGCGGGGCCGGCGAGCTCGCCCATGCAGATCAAGCCGGAATGGCGCGGCGCGTCACCTCCGCAGGTCGATTTCGAGATCATCGGTATCCGTGGCTGCGATGTCAGCACGATCGATTTGAGCGATGCCGACGCGGCTTTGCGGCTCAAAAGCTATGTCTGGCCCGACGCTTTGGAGCGCATGAAGCGCATTGACGCGGCGATCCAGCTTGCGGGCGAGCGCGCGCCGGACCTCACGCAAATGGACGCCGGTGATTTCGTGCGCGAACAATTGGCGCGGCTGCAAGACGCGGGCACGACCCGCGTCATGTTTCATTCGATCATGTGGCAATATATGCCCGCCGAAACGCAAAGCGCGATCACGCGGGCGAAGGAAGAGGCTGGAGCGCAGGCAAGCGCTGGTAAACCGCTGGCCTGGGTATCGCTAGAAACCGACCCGGCGACCTTCCGGCACGAATTGCGCGTGCGATATTGGCCGGAAGGCGAACAGGAAGTGTGCCTCGCCCACGCTCACCCGCACGGCGCCTGGGTTGATTGGAGCGGGAAATAATAGAGTTGCAAATCGAAACCTAATTCGCTATGTCGTGGCTCATGACGACGAAACTACCCTACGCTGACCTGTCGCTCGACGCCGCACTCGCTGAGTTCCGCAAGGAGCATGGCCTTGACCAAAAATACGCCGTGATGCGGGCTGAAGCGCAGCTCCACTTTGAGCGGCATGATATCGTGCACGTACTGTTCGGGCTCGACACGTCGATCAGACAGGAAGCGCAGGCGGATGGGTGGACGCTGTTCGGGACCGACATTTCAGGCCGCGACATTCGCGATTTTTTCAAGCTGCCTGAAGAACAGGAGCTGATTAAAGACGTCGGCCTATTGACGATTGCGCGCGGTTATCTGGCGGCCATCGTCGATTATCCGCGCATCGCGTGGCAATCGCGCAAATTGCATAAGAAGTGGCGTTGGTCTGACAACCGCGCCTATCGTGATTGGTCAGTATCAGCCATCCGAGAGGAATTCGGGATCGGTACGAGCGCTAAAAGCCTGAAGCATCAGCGCGCAAGGAACTCTTCCATCGCAGCGTTGACCTGATCGGGCGCTTCCCACGGCACGAAATGCCCGCAATCGGGCACTTGCTTGATCGTCAAATCGTCAATGATCTCGTCGAGCCCTTCGAGATTCTCGGCAGGCAAAGCGAGGTCGTCCATCGCCCAAATGACGAGTGTCGGGATGGTCAGGTTTGGCAGCTCCGGCCCGACGTAGTCTGACGGTATCTCGAACGGTTCATCCATTGTCGGCACGGCGATCGGGCTCGCGCGGTAATAGTTGATCATGCCGAAGGCCGCGTCGCGGTTCTGCCAATCGCGCAGCAGAGCCTCGCGCTCTTCCGGTTCCATCGCCGCCGGGCGATCCCACTTGACCTCCTGCAACATTAGCCCGGTAAGCCCTTGATCCTTGATCAGCGCATCATTCTCGGTGTCCTTGAACCCGCGAATATACTGGCTCGCCTCGCGCTGGCCGGGATGGGTGTAGAGCAGCTTTTGGAAGATCAGTGGGTGCGGAGCGTTGGCGATAATCGCGCGATCGACCCGTGCGTGCTGGCCGCCCAAAGCGACGCCCCAGGCAATCGCTCCGCCCCAATCGTGGCCGACAATCGTGAATGTCGGGATCGCGAGCGTGTCCGCCAGCAGGAAGATGTCACCGATCAATTTGTCGGGAGTGTAGGCCTCGACCTCCTGCGGCTTGGACGAGCTACGATAGCCGCGTTGATCCGGCGCGATGCAGCGATAGCGGTCCGAGAAATGCGCGATCTGATGGCGCCAGGTGCGGTGGCTTTCGGGAAAGCCGTGAAGAAAGATCAACACCGGTGCATCGACCGGTCCTTCGTCAACAATGTTGAGGTGAATGCCGTTGGGCAAGTGAACGCGCTTTTGTTCCATCCCGTGAATGTGACGCGAAGCCGAGCAATTGGCCAGTGCCTTTGATGACTTGTATAAGAATGACCGTTCTGATATTGCCTGCGCATGCCAAGACCCCGCTCTTCAGAACGCCAGGATGTGCTTGACCGGGCCATGCGTGCTTTTTGGGCCAACGGCTATTCGGCGACGTCGATGGCCGAACTTGTCGAAACAACCGGGTCGACGCGGCAATCGATCTACGGGGATTTCGGCAGCAAGCATGGGCTCTACACCGCGTGTTTTGAGACCTATCAGAGCGAGGTCGTAACTCCGGCGCTGGAGCCGTTTGCTGATGGGACGCGCGGAATTTCGGCTATCGCGGACTATTTCGAAATCCAGATCAGCCGCGCAGAGCGCATCGGGCTGCCCGGACCGGGCTGTATGGTTGGCAATGCGACGACAGAACGCGGCGCAAGCGATCCTGAGATTGCAGAGCTCGTCCAGCAGCACCATGACCGGCTGGCGAGTGCATTCGCCAAAGCGCTGCCCGACAGTCTTGCCGACATACGCCGCGCGGAACTTGCCCAATTCCTCGTCTTGGCTGCCCAGGGGCTCTGGGCGATGTCGCGTGTCGCGAGTTCGAGTCGAGCCTCTGCGCGCGCAGGCGGCAACAATAGTCTCAATCTTGGAACGGGAGTGCAGGCATGCAGCCTAACTATCCAGCGGAGGGCTCGTTCAAACTGGCGCTCCTGCTCAATTTCTTCTGGATCAACGTCTCGGAGGTCGCGCGCTATTTCCTCGTGGTTCGCCCGCAGCTCCACGCTGCGTTTCCCGAGCGGCCCGAGATCGCGCAGATGGACTGGGTGATTTTTTCGATCTGGGGTGTCTGGGATCTTATCCTGATCCTCGCAGCGACGGGTTTCTTCTGGATCTGGCTTGGGCGATTTGGCGCGTCGATCCGGCAAGTGATCCTCGCTGCGAGCGCCTTTACTGTGACCGTATTTGGACTGCTCTGGTTGGGCGTCGCCAATATGGGGCTCGCGCCCTATTCAATGATCGCTGTCGCTTTGCCATTGGCGTGGCTCGAACAGGTTATCGCCTGCGGGATTGTGGCCTGGGCGATGAAGCGCGATCAATCCTCCGCTTCCATGCGCTCCATATAGCCGCTGGCGACCATGCCCGCCATTTGATCGAACAGCGCCTCTGGCGTGCGGCGCAATTCGCCCATTTCCAATTCCGCCCCTTTTGCGACGATGATCTCGCGCTCGCCCTTCGCGATGCCATCAAGCATAGTTTTGGCGGCTTCATCAGCGGGAATGCCATTATCGATCACGTCGTCGCTGCGCCCACGCTTTGCGCCGTCTGCGGTGAGAGCATTGCGCGCGACATTGGTCGCGACCGAGCCGGGATAGATCATGTGCACATTGACCCCGCTCTGGCTCAGCTCGGCGCGCAAGGCGTCGCCATATCCGGCGAGGCCGAACTTCACCGCGCTGTAGGCTGTGCGCATCGGGACGCCGACTTTGCCCGCTATGGATGAGATAAAGGCCAAACCGCCCGAGCCTCGCTGGACCATATGGCCGATCAAACCTTGGCTGAAGGCGATTTGCGCGGTCAGGTCAATGTCGATGATGTCGCGGTAAACCTGCATGTCGGTTTTGAGCGCGCGGCTGCGCTGCGAGACCCCTGCATTGGCAAAGGCGAGGTCAACGCCCCGCCATGAAGTCGCCGTTTCTATGGCTTCGGCCAAGGCTTTATCGTCGCGCACATCGAAAGGCAGGATCAGGTTGTCGCCGCAATCGCCCGCAACCTCTTCGAGCCGCTTTTCATCACGACCGGACAGGATGACATGCGCACCGCGCCCCGCAACATCGCGCGCCAGGGCGGCGCCAATTCCCGATGACGCGCCGGTGATCCAGACGACTTTGCCTTTGAAATGCATAGTTCTGCCTTCCTAATCCTCGAACTTGCTCTCTTCACGCAGCTTTAGGCCCGCTGTTTGCAGCGGTGTAAAGGCTTTCTTGAACTGGCCGGGTGTCATCTGAGCAAAGCGCTTAAACTCGCGGTTCAGGTGCGATTGGTCGGTGAAGCGCAGCTCTCGCAAATCGGCCTCGCTTGGCGTGCTGAACCCTCTGATCGCAGCTGCGAGGTCAAGGAACCGGCTGCGTCGCATCACTGACTTGGGCGTCAGGCCAAAATGCTGTTTGCAGCGCCGCTCCATCTGCCGGACAGACAACCCGATCTCGTGCGCGGCATCTTCAATCATCATAGTGGAGTTGGTTCGCGAAATTCGCTCGAACTTTGCCATCGCTTTATCGGGTTCCGGACGACCAAGCTCTTCGATACGCCCAAGTATGGCTTTTTCCATCGCCGCGACTTTCGCATCGTCATCGGGCGCGGCTTCGACGTCCTTGAGCATTCCTTGGAAGTTGACGCCCGACAGGGCTTCCATCGGGATCAGGCGGTCGACGAATTCGGTGTGGTCTCGCCGCGCGACACAGCGCCACGCGCTTGGCCGGATCGCGAATCCGGCGACGGCAAAGCTCCCCTGCACGCGAACGCGGAACGGAAATTCATTCGACCCGAAGAAGAGCGCTTTGCTGGGCCGGGACCATTCGCCGGGCGCGACTTCTCCGACCCATTCGCCCTTCAACAGGCAGCGAACGAAGGCGGTCTCAGCGAGTAAAAAATCTTCTATTATGAAGTCGTCGGGCAGTTCGGCTTCGAACACGTAGAAACGCCTGACATAGGGTTTGAGCCGCTCAGACGGAAGGTAGGTACGCGATAGCAACACCTGTCCACCTTCTCCCCAACAACCCGTCGCCCGCTTTCAGGGGCGCTCCTGTTCTAGCTGGCGAGTATTAGGGGCTTAAATCAGCGAAATTGCAAGAGAAGCTATGAGTTGACGAACTTCACGCTGCGGCTTGGGGCTTCGTCAAGGCGCGCTGGCCTTGATTGCAACGGCGTGCACGCGCTCTCCGACGATATCGCCCAATGCGGCGATCACCGCGCGTTGACGCGCCAGGCGATTCATGTCTGCAAAGGCCGCTGCTTCGATCACGATCGTGAAGTGCGATTCCCCGCTGCCATCATCGCCGACATGGCCGGAATGCTGCGCGCTGTCATTGATGACTTCGAGCTTTGTGGGGTTGAAAGCCGCGGCCAGCAACTCGGTCATTTCAGCTTGGATCGTTCCGCTCACTGGTAATTGTCCCTTGGATTTTGCCGGGGAAGTCCCCATGCTTAGCGCTTATGCGCTCAATGAAATTTCATGGCCGTCATGAAGACGAAAACCGCATTTGTGAAGCGCCAGGGTGCGCCGAGGCCGGCGAATTCAGAGCGCCCGGCAGGCAGCCTAACGGGTTTGACGGGCCGGGCACCTGGCGCTGGTTCTGCCTCCAGCATGTGCGTGAATTTAATGACGGGTATGACTGGTTTGAAGGGATGAGCGCGGAAGAAATCCTTCAAGCGCAATCGCCCGCGAGCGGCTGGAAGACCGAAAGCCCCAGTTTCAGACCGACCGCAGGCGTCGATGGAATGCCGCGCTGGGCCGATTTCGACGATCCGCTCGATGCGATTTCTGCGCGCGCGAACGGGATCAAGAGCCGCGCCCAGCGCGAGGCGCAAATGGCGATGGACGGGCGGTTCTCCAAAGAGGAAGCGGTCGCACTTGAGACGATGGGGCTTGGGCTTAATGCCGACCGGCGACGCTTGAGACGCCGCTATTCAGAGCTCGTTCGCCGCTATCACCCGGACCGCAATGGGGGTGACCGCAAATACGAAGCGCGGCTCGGCCAAGTGGTCGAAGCCTATCAATTGCTGCGAAAAAGCGCGGTGTTTGGGTGAGGCTGGGAGCTAGCGCCCCCGCGTTAGTACCGGTGTAAACTCGCCAAAGATCAGTCGTGATCCATCAAAGGGCGGATCGCCTTCGGGATAGCCTTCGAAGCCTTCGCCTTTGCCCATCGCTTCCTTGGCTTTGTCGAGGGTTTCCTTATCCGGCCAGATCACCCAGCCGGCGACGATCCTCTCCCCATCGGGCGCGGCAACGGCTTTGCGCATGTCGGTATTCTTGCCTTCGGGTACGTTGGATTCCCAAGCTTCCATAACTTCCAAGGCGCCGTGCTTCATCGACCAATCGGCCATGAATTCTGCGGCTTCCTTGTAGGCTTCGCGATTGTCCTCGCTCACTGAAAGCAGTGCTACGGCAACATACATATCCATCTCCCTCCAGACGATTCTGTCGCGGGAGGCATATCACGATTGCGATGGTGCCGGGTCAGTTTTGTTTGAACGCCCAGCGTAGGGTGCGGCCCATTCCCCATGTCGCGGCCCGCGCGGGCAGGGCTGCAAGGCCGGGGCGGGCGAGGCCCAGCATATTGCGGCTCCAATCAGGCAGCATGGCGACGGCATCCGCGCCAAGCATGGCTTGCAGGCCCGGCGGCGTGCCTTGGGGCCGCTGGGTCAGCACCAATTGCGCAACCTCGCGCGCCTCGAGGGAAGGGCGCAAATCCATGCGCAATTCACGGAACAGAGCGTCGGCCTCAGCGCGGGTTTCAGGCACGGGTTCTGCGCCGAGCGCGCGGGCAATCACCGCGAATTGCCGGTAGTATTCGTCTTGCTCGGCCCGCGGCATATCGGGCCGGACATGGCGCATATAGCCCGCAAGGAAGCTCTGCGCTTCGGCAACATGCACCCATGCGAGGGTGCGCGGGTCGCTCGCGACATAAGGCGATCCGTCGGGCAGGGTGCCAGTCACTTGCGCATGAATGCCATTGACCCGCTCTATCGCCGCCATCGCCCGGTCGCGGTGGCCGAAGGTGGTGACCGCGATGAACTTCGCGGTGCGGCGCAAGCGCCCGTGCATATCCTCGCGAAAGTTTGAATGGTCGAGCACCCCCTGCAAGGCATGCGGGTGAAGCATTTGCAGCAGCAGGCTGCGAATGCCGCCGGTCATCATCCCGACCAGATCGGCATGCACCATGCGGATTGGCGAATCGCGCTCGAACAAAGCCTCATCCGAAGGCGGCTCCGGCTTTTGCCCAGCGCTCGCATCGTTGAATACAGCGCGCACCTGTTCAACCAGTTTAAGCCGGAAGGCTTCGAGGGGATCGGGGCGCGCCATTGCGCATCTGATATAGTGTCCAAACGCACCATTCAAATTGGTAGCATCAAAAAACTTACCCGCATGCTTGCAGCTTCGCGCGCGCCGTTATAGGCGAGCATTGCAATGAGCTCTCCATTACACACCAGCTTCGATCAAAGCGCTGAAACGCTGATCCCCGAACCCGATACCACGGTCGATGTGCGCGACACATTCGGTATTGATATTGATTGGCAAGTGCCCGCCTTCAGCCTGTCGGATGAGCACGTGCCGGAGCTCGATGAAAGCTATGTGTTCGACCCCGACACCACGCTGGCGATCCTTGCAGGCTTTGCCCACAATCGCCGCGTGATGGTCCAGGGCTATCACGGCACGGGTAAATCAACGCATATCGAACAGGTGGCCGCGCGCCTTAAATGGCCGAGCATTCGCGTGAACCTGGACGCACATATCAGCCGGATCGATCTGGTCGGGCGCGATGCGATTGTGTTGAAAGACGGCCTGCAGGTCACGGAATTTAAAGAAGGCATTCTGCCCTATGCTTTGCAGCATCCGGTCGCGCTGACCTTTGACGAATATGATGCGGGTCGCCCCGACGTGATGTTCGTTATCCAGCGGATTCTCGAATTTGATGGCCGGCTGACGCTGCTCGACCAAAACCGCGTGATCACACCGAACCCGTGGTTCCGCCTGTTCGCGACGACCAACACCGTTGGCCTGGGCGATACAAGCGGGCTCTATCACGGTACGCAGGCGATCAACCAGGCGCAGATGGACCGCTGGAATATCGTGGTTGCGCTCAACTATCTGCCTGCCGAGACCGAGCAGAACATTGTCAAATCCAAGGCTCCTGAAGCCGACGACGCTCTGGTCGCGGATATGGTCAAAGTGGCCGAGCTGACGCGGCAGGGCTTTATGAACGGCGATATCTCGACCGTGATGAGCCCGCGCACGGTCATTACGTGGGCGCAGAACGCGGCGATCTTCAACTCGGTCGGGTTCGCCTTCCGCCTGTCGTTCCTCAACAAATGCGATGAGGCCGAGCGGGTGCTGGTGAGTGAATACTACCAGCGCGTCTTCAACGAAGATCTGCCCGAAAGCGCCGCAAAGAGCGCGTGAGGTCGCCGCGCAAGAAAGCACTCGCTTTCACTGTGTTAATAGTGTAACACACTAGTCGATGTTGTGGCGTCGTTCTTCACGTTCTGATTCTAGCGGGCGCGGTAACCGGCGCGATGCGGGCTATTACTCGTCGCAAGACCCCTATGGCAGCGCGCTTGATGCATTCGATGACAAGTTTGATTGGGGCCAGCATGAAGGTCGCGAAAAGCCCAAACGGCGCTGGCTGAAATGGCCGAGTTTCCGCCGCGAACGCGAGCCTGACTACGCGCCGCCTGAATTCGATTATGATGATTATGAGCCCGCGCAGCCGCCTTCCAAATGGCGCAAGCGGTGGAAATGGATCTCGCGCGGACTTGCAGCCTGCCTGTTCATCTTCATCCTGATCGTTGGGTGGCTGGCGTTGACCGCGCCCCTCTCCAAATCGCTCGAACCAATCGCTCCGCCGCAGGTAACCCTGCTGGCGAGCGACGGCACGCCGATTGCGCGCAGCGGCGCGGTGGTGGATGAGCCGGTCGATGTTTCCAAACTGCCCGACCACGTTGTCGGCGCGTTTCTGGCGATTGAGGACCGGCGGTTCTATTCCCATTGGGGCGTCGACCCGCGGGGGATTGCGCGCGCGGCATGGTCGAACATTTCCGGCGGTCCGCGCCAGGGTGGAAGCACGATCACCCAGCAGCTGGCGAAATTCACCTTCCTCACGCCCGAACAGAGTATGACGCGCAAGGCGCGCGAAGCCTTGATCGCGCTGTGGATCGAGACATGGCTGACCAAGGAAGAGATACTCGAACGCTATCTCTCCAACGCTTATTTCGGCGACAATCAGTATGGGCTTCGCGCGGCGAGCCTGCATTATTTCTACCGCCAGCCGGAGAATTTGCGGCCTGAGCAAGCGGCAATGTTGGCAGGCTTGCTGAAGGCTCCTAGCCGCCTTGCGCCGACCAAGAACTATGACCTCGCCGAAGAGCGCATGGGGCTGGTGATCGGCGCGATGGTGGAAGAGGGCTATCTGACCAAGGCAGAAGCGGATGCGCTCGGCGCGCCGAAGCTTGATGTGCGCACCCGCAACACTTTGCCGACCGGAACTTATTTTGCCGACTGGGCGCTGCCGATTGCGCGCAGGACCTCTGAGGCGAGCTACGCCAAGCAAGTGATCACGACGACGCTAGATGCGCGGTTGCAGGCGCTTGCGAGCCGGGTGGTGAGCGGAGCGAAGCTGGGCGATGCTCAGGTGGCGCTGGTCGCGATGCGTCCAAGCGGTGAGGTCGTCGCGATGGTCGGCGGCAAGGACTACGCGAAGTCGCCGTTCAATCGCGCGACACAGGCCAAGCGACAGCCCGGGTCGACCTTCAAGCTATTCGTCTATCTCGCCGCTCTCGAGGCCGGTTGGGAACCGGGAGATACGATTGCCAACACCCCGATTGAAAGCGGCAGCTACCGGCCCAAAAACGCGCGCGAGAATTACTCGGACGCGATCACTCTGGAGCAAGCATTCGCCAGCTCCAGCAATGTCGCCGCCGTGCGTCTGTTCCAAGAGGTCGGCAGCGAACGTGTGATCGAGACCGCGCGCGAGCTGGGCATCACCGCGCCGCTGCCCAAGGGCGATCCGAGCCTTGCGCTCGGCACGTCGAGCATGACGCTGCTTGAACTCACCGCCGCCTATGCCGGAGTTGCAGGCAACACATTTCCGGCAGAGCCGCACGCCTTCCCGCGTGAGGAAGCGGGTTGGCTCGATTGGCTCACCTCGGGTGAAGACAGCCTGCCTTCCTCCACGCATCGCGAGATGGAGCAGATGCTGCGTGCTGCGATCAACGATGGGACGGGCCGCGCGGCGACTTTGCCAATTGCGAATTATGGCAAGACCGGCACGACGCAGAACTATCGCGACGCTTTGTTCGTTGGCTATGCCGATGATCTGGTGGTCGGCGTGTGGGTCGGCCATGACGACAACTCATCGCTCGACGGGGTGACCGGCGGCAGCACTCCTGCGCGGATCTGGAAAGATTTTATGCGCGGCGCGCTGTCACTCGGTCCGGCCAAGCCGACGACCGCGCCCGATCCGCAAGGTCCGGTCCAACCGCTCGACATCGAGCTGGGCGAGCCGATCGAGCTTGACGACAATGGCACCGAGCTGACCTTTGACGAGGACGGCGTGACCGTCACCGCCGATATCGAAGGTCTGCCGGTCGAGTTCCGCTTGGACGAGGATGGGCTGAGCGTTGAGCCAGCAGAGCGTTAGCCACTCACCTTTTCAGCCATCAGGATGTTCATAATCGCGGTCGCAATCGGCTGGGAGCGATCATCCTGCCACGCTTCAACCGTGATATTGGCATTGCGCCGCCCGAGCCGCGTGATCCGTCCGAGCGCGTAAGTCTGCTTTTGTTTGCCCGCAGCCAGGAATTGCACGGTGATATTGACCGGCTTCAGCTGCGGATTGCGCCCCTCGCGGATCAGCACGCTGCGCAGAGCGGCATAGCCTGCATTCTCCAAGAGGCCCGATGTAGCCCCGCCGTGAAACGCCCCAGGGCGCCCTTCAATGATCGAGGAAAAGCCAACCGTGAGCACCGGCATATCGTCCTGCACCTCGTGCAGGGAAATCCCCAGCGACGCGGCATAAGGCGGCAGTACGATTGCAGTATTGTCGGAGTTACTCATCGCCTGTCCCCGCTTCGCTACCACTGGTTTCGCTCACTGAAACCTTACCCTGTCGTGGATCGCGGCCAATCGTCATAAACACACCCGCAATGTGCGCGACCGGATCATCCGGATCGCCATCATGCGCGATGCCGCGCACAAACGCTGCCGAGCGGGTGGTACGATAGCATTCGACCCGCCCGATTACATTGGTGCGCTCTTTGGCCGGACGCTGATAATCCACCCGCAGGTCAAGGGTCGCAATCGGGGTAAAGTCGCCCATTGTCGTCCAGATCGCCATCCCGCTCGCCATATCCATCAGGCTGATAATGGGGCCGGAGGCGAGCACGTGGCGATCTTCCTCACCCAGCAGGTCTTCGCGCCAGGGCAATTCCAGCTCGACCCAGTTTTCCCCGTGATCGCAGTAAGCCAGGCCAAGCCAGCCCGAATGACCATGCTTCGTAAAGAATTTCGCAGCGTCTGCTGGATTAAATCGCGGCATCGTTTTTGTCATATTATTGCTGTCTAACACCCTGAAAACTATTTCAATATTTTAATTTTTCATAATCTTATTGCGCGCCCATTTTGCTTTTCACGCCGTGGCAACTCTGCACGGTGGGAACGTGGAGAATGTGATTATGAACCTTCCAAAAATTGACCTGGCTTCATTGCCCGGTCTCGACAGCGCGGCCGGCCTGTTCGGCTCGGTCGTCGAGGCAGGCCCAACCTATGATGACCGTATCATCATTATCATGGTCTATGTCTATGACACCATTCCACCGGACGCGGTTGTATAAGGGTATCTGCGACAATGCAGGTTCACCCTGATATCTCGGCGCTGCGGAGCGATCCTGCTCTGCAGCGCCAAGCTAACGACACGATGTCGGCTGCGTTTTCCGGTTGGAAGGAAAGCGAGGGCTATGCGCGGATCGCCTCTGATCTGAAAGCCTATGACCAAGGGCGCGCGCTTGCCGATTGCGCCGATCTTGGCCGTATGCTGGCCAATGTTGAAGCGGCAGACGCCTTTGTGGCCTCATGGCGCGATGCGCTGCTGGCGGCATTGCGGACGCAGCCGCTTGGTAATGTCCCCTCGCGCCACAGCATCAGCAAGGGGCTGACGACGATACAGCTCATGGTGGCGGGTAATGCGACATTGTCTCTGCTTGCCTATGAGGAGCGCAGCGACCTGGCCGAACCGCAAAGCGCGATGTTCGTGGATCGCGAGCTGCACGAAATGGTGCTCGCTGGCGGGGCGACAGGCATGCGGCATACGCTTTCGCAGGAGCAGGGCGGACAGGCGCAAGTCGCCTCTCACAAATTTGAATACGGGCGGGGATCGACCGCCAGCTTCGCGCCTCGTACCGATGCGCGCCAATTTACCCGCGTGGCAGGCTCCATGCTGGTTTTGCAATTGAGCCGCACGCCTGCGCGGCCTGCGCCATCCGCGCTCTATTCGCTCGATAATGGCACTTTGTTGCAGCGGACCAGCGGAAACAAGCGCGCCAGCCAGAACTTTCTGGCGCTCGACGTTCTGGGTGCAATGGGCCGCACCGATGCGGTTCTAGCGATGATCGAGCTGGCCTCGTCCCATTCCGAAGAGCCTGAGCTGCGGTGGGAGGCAGTGCGTCAGGTGCTAGGGCTGGATGCAGCGCAAGGGATGACCTTGCTCGGCCAATTGTCGGCCCGCGACACCGATCCGCTGGCTGCCCCGGCGCAATCGCTCCAGCAATCGCTTGTGCAAGCCGACGCACAGTTGGCGCAATTTGCTAAGGAGAACGCACGATGCCCCGCATAATCGACGCCGCGTCATCTGACGCAGTGAGCCTTGAAGAGACCATCGCCAGCCTTGAGCAGACAGGATTCGATCCGCGCGATGCGGAAAGCACACAGAACGCTGCCATTGAATTGCGCAAACTGACCAACAATCGCAGCTTTTTGGGCGATATGCTGGTGGACCAGATCAAGAACCGCCACCGCGAGGATGTGCTGCAAAGCGGTTATGGCCCGCAGGCGATTGTGCTCAGCCCGGTGCGCGGCAACATTTTTCTGCGTGCAAACATCTGGCCGGCTGAAAGCGATTTGTGCTTTCAGACGAGCGGTGCGAAGACGTTCGTCTATGACGTGCCGCACGATCACAACTTTTCGTTTCTGACGAGCGGTTATCTCGGGCCGGGCTATCGCAGCGACTATTACGAATACGAATATGAAGACCACGTCGGCTATGCGGGTGAGGCGGCGAAGCTGACCTTTGTCGAGCGCAGCGCTCTGTCACAAGGCAAGCTGATGCTCTACCGCGCGCACCGCGACATTCACTCGCAATTGCCGCCCGAAAGCCTCTCGGTCTCGCTCAATGTGATGCATGTCGATCCGGCGCAGGACTGGTATGATCAATACGGCTTTGATCTCGACGATCATCGGATCGAGCGGGTGGTTAGCCCCAATTCGACCGAGGCGTTTTTGCGCGTAGCGGTGGCGACCGGCGCGGATGAGGCGCTGGACTTTGCCGAATGGGTCGGGCGCGAGCATCCGAGCGACCGCTTGCGGCAGGCGAGCTTTGAAGCGCGGAGTTTGCAATTGCGCGATGCGGCGGCGCGCGATGCTCTTTGGCGGGATGCGGAACTATCGGGCAGCCGGATGCTGCAAGAGGCCGCTAAACAGCAGCGGGCGCAATTGGTCGAGGCTTAGAGGATACCGCCAGCCAGCCGGTCTATCGCGCCTTGCAATATGACCGCGGCGGCGTGGCTATCGATGCTTTCGGCACGTTTGGCGCGGCTCATATCCTGACCGATCATCGCGGCCTCCGCGCTCTGGGTGGACCAGCGCTCATCCCACAGCAGGATCGGCAGATCGAAACTGTCGGCGAGATTGCGGGCATAGGCGCGGCTGCTCTGCACGCGCGGCCCCTCGCTGCCGTCCATATTGCGCGGCAGGCCGATGACAATGCCGGCGGTGGCGCGTTCTGTGATGAGTTTGCGTAAAAGCTCGCGATCATGCCCGAATTTGCCGCGTTTGATGGTCGAGCCGTTTGTGGCGAAACGCCAGCCCGCATCGCAAGTGGCGGTGCCGATGGTCTTGGTGCCGAGATCTAGGCCAAGCAGCGCCCCGCCATCAGGCAGAGCGTCGCGAAACACGCTCGCCTCTTCTGTAATCAAGGATTGGCTCAAGGACGCGCGCCCCACGCATTGGCGCGTCGGGCAACGTCGGCTTGCGTGTTCGCCCAGAACAGGGGGATGTCATAGACGTGGTAATTGTTGCCCGGCAGTACATAGCGGCCCATGTCGGGCGGGTCGCCGATCAGCAGCAGGCCGCGATTGTCGCAGCGCGCGGGGATCGCGCCGGGGACAAGCTCGCCATCGCTGAGGTCGTCGTTGGGGAGCAGCGTGCCAAGGTTTTGCGCCATGTCAGCCGAGCCGCCAAACGTGCCGCTCAGCGGGTTGGTGCACAGGATCTCGCTCGTGCCGCGCTTTTCACCGTCGAACCCGGTGCTCTCGGAATAGGTTTCGATCACGTCGGACGGGTCGGCAGGCTCGGCAAAGCTCGACCATGACAGGATGCAGCCGGTCTGGCTTGGTGTAGCGCACGCGGGCAGGCCGAGAGCGGGCAGATCGTGCGTCATCGAAATCGGCCAGCCAATGACATAGGCGGCGATGATCCGGTCCGCGACTGGTTTGCCCGCGACTTCCTCTTTCAGGAGGCGCAGGAGATGGAGCGAGCCCTGACTGTGCCCTGCCAGAACGATCGGCGTGTCCTCATCGACGGAATCGAGGAAGAAGCGATAAGCTTCGCGCACATCGGCAAAGGCCGCGTCCAGCGCCATCTGCGCCTCGGGCTGATCGGTCAGGAACGCTCCCATTGTTGCCTGGCGATAGCGCGGAGCCCAGATCTCCGAGGCGGAGTTAAACGCGCTCGCCATGCCGCGCACATAGAGCCGCGCCACGCGCTCGGCTTCCTCTTCGCCAATCGCTGCGTTCCAGCTGGTCTTGTCGAGATGGCTGGTCGGGTGGACGAAGAATACGGCGTAGTCGCGGGCTTCGGGAACGACAGCTTCGCGGCGCGCCGGTGCGTCTTCGCTCGCTTCGCCTCCGAGCCGGTTCAGGCGTTTTAAAGGCGGGCTGCCAGCGGGCTGGATCGCTTACGCCCATACCGGGGCGCGAATACCACAGGCCGGGGTCCTGATAGGCGTTGGCCTCGAGCGGATCTTGCTCGACAAACTCGGTGTCGGGGACGAGCGCGATCGCTGCCAATTCGCTCGACCAGACGCGCAGAGCGATCAGCACGACAAAGATCAGGACGATCACCAAAGCGACAAGTTGCAGAAATCTCTTGGCCATAATGAAGCTACGTTTGGGGTCCCGTTTCGGTTTCTGGCCTATTCGGTTTGTGCGGTGGATTGTTCAGCAAGTGGCGGCCGCAAAGTGCTCCACGCTCTCTCGCCGCGCAAGGCGCCCCACCAGCTCAGCGGGTTCCACGTGGCTGACCCGTCGAGCGAGAAGGTGATGAATTCAGCCCGCCCGCCGATATTCTCGAGAGGTACCGGCCCGCCAAGGCCGCTTTCGGCAATGGTCGCGCGGCTGTCAGCGGAGTGATCGCGGTTGTCGCCCATCACGAAAACCGAACCCTCGGGCACGGTCAGCGGACCGAAATTGTCGCTTACCTGTTCGCGGTGATCGATGGTGAGGTAAGTCGCGCCATTGGGCAAAGTTTCGCGGTAGGTGTCGGGCTCGAAGAATTGCTCACCGTTCGCTTCGCGGACGCGATAGGCTTCGAATGCGAGCAGGCACGGCGCGCCATCGCAGGTCAGTTCCGGCTCGAACGGGATTCGCACCGGCGGCATGACCTCGCGCTTGATCGGCTCTCCGTTGAGGACAATCAGACCGTCTCGCAGCTCGATGGTATCGCCGGGCAGGGCAACAACCCGCTTGATGTAATCTTCGTTGCGCTCAGGATGCACCGGGATGACAATGTCGCCATATTCGGGCGTATCGCCGAAAATGCGCCATTCACCGCGCGGCAGCAGATGGAAACTCGCCGAGGCCCAAGACCAGCCATACGGATATTTGCTAACGATCAGACGGTCGCCCACATGCAGGGTCGGCATCATCGAGGTCGACGGGATGTAGAACGGCTTGGCGATCAGGCTGTGGAACGCCAGCACCGCGAGCAGCATCAGGCCAAGCCCGCGCAGCTCTGCCCACCAATTTACCTTGTCGTCCGTGGTCTCAGGCGAAGTTTCTTTTTCAGTCACGTATATGCTCGAAAGGGCCGCTTATTTGGCCGCGATGATGGGGAGGGCTTCGATAATTACGAAGGCCTGCGCCCATGGATGATCGTCGGTTAGGGTTAGATGAACGCGCGCCTCATGGCCTTCCGGGACCATTTGCGCAAGCCGTTCTGCCGCCCCGCCGGTGAGCGCGAGGGTCGGCGCGCCCGATGGCGCGTTCACTACACCGATATCTTTCATGAAAACGCCGCGGCGAAAGCCCGTGCCGACCGCTTTGCTGAATGCCTCTTTGGCGGCGAAACGCTTGGCGTAGGTTCCTGCGATGGTGAAGGGGCGCCGCCGCGCCTTGGCACGCTCTTTCTCGGTAAAGACGCGGTTCTCGAACCGCTCGCCAAAACGGTCGAGAGAGTTTTGGATCCGCTCGATATTGCAGAGGTCTGATCCGGTGCCTATGATCATACCACGGCACCTGAAAGCCAGACAAATCCGATGAGAACGACAAGCATGCTGCCCACCCAAATGACAATCGCGACGTTACGCATGTTTCTGGTCCACACGAAGATCGTCGCGATCAAGAGAGCGATGCTGACCAGCAGGGGACTGTAGATCATGAGCAGCTCAGCGCCCGGAATGCCGTCGCCGCGGTGGACCTCTGATCCGAAGGCCAGCCCAATGAGCAATACGAATGCCGACCCGATAATCAGCATCACATACCAGCAGATCATGACCGCCAGCAGGAGATTCGATTTCGTCGCATCACTCATGTCCCGCGTCCTCCGAACAGCACCATGGCCAAGAGGCCGACCGCGACGCAATGCAGCATCACCTGGCTCTTGAAGAGCGGGTGGGCGAAATCGCCATTGGCGCGCTGGATCGATCCGACATAGCCGAAAATCTGCAGCGCGACCCAGCCGATTGCAAAGGCGATCATCACGCCGTTGGATAGGGCAAAGCCGAGAAACCCGATGGCTGCGAGAAACAAGGCCGCGGCGGCAAAGGCCCAGCCTTTTTGCGCGCCGCTAAGCTCAGGCAGCTCAGGTTCCTCCACGCTCAACGCGCCTCATCCATCAAATCGCGCATCCGGCGGATTGCGGATTCGAGACCAACGAACACCGCCTCGCCGACTAGATAGTGCCCGATATTGAGTTCAGCGATTTGCGGGATCGCGGCAATCGGCTGAACGTTATCGAATGTCAGGCCGTGGCCAGCATGCGGCTCAATCCCGTTCTTGGCGGCGAGGGCGGCCATATCGCTGATGCGCTTCAACTCGCTTGCGAGCTTCTCATTGTCGCCGTCGAGGAAGGCGTGCGCATATTCGCCCGTGTGAAATTCGACGACCGGCGCGTCCAGTCGCAAGGCCGCGTCCAATTGCCGCTCGCTCGCCTCAATGAAGAGCGAGACGCGAATGCCCGCATCGCGAAGCTGATCGACAATCGGCACCAGCGAGTTGTGCAGGCCCGCTGCATCCAGCCCGCCTTCGGTGGTGCGCTCTTCGCGCTTCTCCGGTACGATACAGGCCGCGTGCGGTTTATGCCGCAGCGCAATCTCGAGCATTTCAGGCGTTGCGGCCATTTCCAGATTAAGCGGCAGTTCGGTCGCGCTCTGAATGCGGGCCAAGTCCTCGTCGCGAATATGCCGCCGGTCTTCGCGCAAATGCGCCGTGATCCCATCGCCGCCGACGCTTGCGACGATCTCGACCGCGCGGACAGGATCGGGATGATCCCCGCCGCGCGCATTGCGGATGGTCGCAACGTGATCTATGTTCACTCCGAGGCGTAGTTTGGTGGTCATTGGGCTTTTTTATTCCTTGCGGCTGCCGGGCTTGGTGACGGGAATGGCGGCGAGCTCCTCCGGCACTTCATCATCGGCATAGGTCGGAAAGTTGATGGCTATCAGCGGGAAAAATGGGACGCCAAGATCCACTTTTCCAGCCGAACGATCGACCAGCGAACATTCGGCGGTCACTTCGCCGCCTTCACGGCCCACCGCTTCGATCGCTTCGCGGCTGGAAAGGCCAGTCGTCACCACGTCTTCGACCATCAGCACTTTCGCGCCGGGTTCCAGCGCGAGATCCGCGCCGAAAGTGAAACACGCCGTCTGGGCGTTCAAGAAACATCGCATCTTTTTCGAGGCAGCGACCAACTTCGTGTCCGACGATCAATCCGCCCATTGCGGGCGACACAACCGTGTCGACTTCGGAGCGAATCTCTCGCGGAATATTGGCGCAGATTGCGCGCGCCAATCGGCCCGCGCGTTCCGGATTCATCAACACCCGCGCGCATTGCAAATAGTACCCGCTATGGCGGCCAGAAGACAGCTTAAAATGTCCCTCTAACAGCGCGTCGCAGCTACGGAATTCGGCCAGCACTTCCTCTTCAGTCATTGCAGAAAATTACATCCCTTTTTGCAAACTTGCGCGCCAATCATGCTGGCTTGCATAATTTTCTCCCTAGAAGCGCTTGAGGCTCGGAGCAAGCGCAGCTAAGGGGACGGTGAAGCTGGCTTCATTGTCAGTGCGTAAGCCGTGCGAAACATACGATAAAGATGTATGGGTCAAGGCGGCATGGGATTAGCAGCGGATAGATTAGACACATGAAACTGGGTCATTTTTTCGACCGTGCGTCGCTCGCAATTTTTGCTTTGATGGCAGCGATGTCGATTGCCTTGATGCCGCAAGCGGCACTGGCACAAGATACGGAATCGGGTGAGGTTGCTGCGGCAGCTGAAGCTGGAGCCGAAGCGGGTGATGCGGCGGCAAGCGAGCAGGCCTCGTCATACACGCCGATGGCACCTACCGAAGGCAAGGGCATGCCGACATCGTTCGAAGACGATGCGATGAAGAGCATGACTTTCCAGGATCAGTATTCGGCAGATGGTGAATATGCGCTCTGGATGCACGATGTGATCCTGCTTCCGGTGATTACCGCGATCAGCCTGTTCGTGCTTGGCCTGCTGTTCTGGGTGATCTTCCGCTATCGCAAGGGCGCAAACCCTGTTCCTTCGAAGACCACGCACAACACCGCGATCGAAGTGATCTGGACGATCGTTCCAGTGATTATTCTTGTCATTATCGCTGTTCCGTCGATCTCGCTCCTGGCGCGCCAGTATGAGACACCGCCGGAAAACGCCATCACGATCAAGGCGACCGGATATCAGTGGTATTGGACCTACACCTATCCTGATAACGGTGATTTCGAGATCGTCTCGAACATGCTGACTGAGGAAGAAGCTGCGGCGAGCGGCGAACCGCATCAGCTTGCAGTTGATAACCGCATGGTTGTGCCGGCTGGCGTCCCGCTGCGGATCCAGACGACCGCTGCCGACGTGATCCACGCTTTTGCGGTTCCTTCGCTGTGGTTCAAGATGGATGCGATCCCTGGTCGCCTCAATGAAAAGCTGCTGACGATTGATGAGCCGGGCGTGTATTACGGCCAGTGCTCTGAGCTGTGCGGCGCTAAGCATGCTTACATGCCGCTGGCGGTCGAAGCTCTGCCAATGGCTGAATATGAAGCGTGGGTGCGCTCGCAGCCGGGCGGAACTGTCGCAAGCGATGCGGTTGCTGAAGCTGCGCCAGAAGCAGATGCTGGCGAAGCGGCTGAAGCTGAAGCCGAAGTCGCTTCGTAACTGATTAGAACATAACGATTTAACGAACCTGAGAGATACCAACGATGGCTACCACCGCTGAAGGTTTCGACATCCATACCGAAGATCACGCTCATGATGCGGATCACAAGCCAAGCTTTTTCAAGCGTTGGTTCATGTCGACCAACCACAAGGATATCGGCACGCTCTATTTGATCTTCGCGATTTTCGCGGGGATCATTGGCGGTGCGATTTCCGGCATCATGCGGATGGAGCTGGCAGAGCCGGGCATCCAGTATCTGCAGTTCTGGGCGGACTTCATGGGCAATACGCCGGGCGATACCAACGCCGCGCTGCACATGTGGAACGTGTTTATCACGGCACACGGACTGATCATGGTCTTCTTCATGGTCATGCCGGCCATGATTGGCGGCTTTGGCAACTGGTTCGTGCCGCTGATGATCGGCGCGCCGGACATGGCCTTCCCGCGGATGAACAACATCTCGTTCTGGCTGACCGTTGCCGGTTTCATCAGCCTGCTGTTCTCGCTGTTTGTGCCTGGAGGAACCGGTACGGGTGCAGGCGTAGGCTGGACGGTTTACGCACCGCTATCGACGACCGGCTCCGTTGGTCCTGCGGTCGACTTTGCGATCTTCTCTTTGCACTTGGCGGGCGCCGGCTCGATCCTGGGTGCGACCAACTTCATCACCACCATTTTCAACATGCGCGCGCCGGGCATGACCCTGCACAAAATGCCGCTGTTCGTGTGGTCGGTGCTGGTCACAGCCTTCCTGCTTTTGCTCGCGCTTCCGGTGCTTGCCGCAGCGATCACCATGCTGCTGACCGACCGTAACTTTGGCACGACCTTCTTCGATCCGGCCGGTGGTGGCGACCCAGTTCTCTACCAGCACCTGTTCTGGTTCTTCGGTCACCCGGAAGTTTACATCATGATCCTGCCGGGCTTCGGTATGATCAGCCAAATCGTTGCGACCTTCAGCCGCAAGCCAGTGTTCGGCTATCTCGGCATGGCCTACGCCATGGTTGCGATCGGCGTCGTCGGCTTCATCGTGTGGGCTCACCACATGTACACCGTCGGCCTCGACGTGAACACGAAGATGTACTTCACCGCGGCGACTATGGTCATCGCTGTTCCGACCGGTGTGAAAATCTTCAGCTGGATCGCGACGATGTGGGGCGGCAGCTTGGAGTTCAAATCACCAATGGTCTGGGCGATGGGCTTCATCTTCCTGTTTACCGTTGGCGGTGTGACCGGCGTTGTGCTCGCCAATGGCGGCATCGACGACAACCTGCACGACACTTACTACGTGGTGGCTCACTTCCACTACGTGCTGTCGATGGGTGCGGTGTTCTCGCTGTTCGCGGGCTTCTACTACTGGTTCCCGAAGATGAGCGGTACGGATGCACTCGGAGCTCCTGTCGCATCTTCACTTCTGGGGCTTCTTCATCGGCGTGAACGTGATCTTCTTCCCGCAGCATTTCCTCGGGATGCAGGGCATGCCGCGCCGCTACCCTGACTATGTTGAGGCGTACACCTACTGGAACGAGATCTCGACGCTTGGCTACGCGATCATGGCGGCTTCCATGCTGCTGTTCTTCGCCAACCTCGTCTACGCCTTCACGGCAGGCAAGCGCGTCGGCAACAATCCATGGGGCGAAGGCGCAACCACGCTTGAATGGACGCTTTCGAGCCCGCCACCGTTCCACCAGTTTGAAACGCTGCCTGTGATTGAGGATCACCACGATTATCACAATCACCTGCCGAGCGAACAAAAGCCTGAAACGGCCTGATCCCTCCCGGCGACCGGCCAGCCGGTTGCCGAGCTGAGACACGAAAACCAAAGGGGGCGCGCTGGCAATGGCGCGCTCTCTTGCCAGAAAGGATAAGACGCAAGAGCCTTAAGCGATGGATACGTTGCTGACCCCGACTGCAAAACCGCAACCAATGCCGGCGGATTGGCGTGATTTCTTTACGCTGACCAAGCCGCGCGTGATGACGCTGGTGATCTTCACCGGCATTTGCGGGCTGTTGGCCGCGCCAGGCAGCATCCACCCGGTTCTTGGTTTCACCGCTATCCTCGCCATTGCGATGGGTGCTGGCGGTTCGACCGCGCTCAATCACTGGTGGGAAGCGGAAATTGATGCAGGGATGAAGCGGACCCAGAACCGCCCGCTCCCCAGCGGACGCCTGCGCCGCGAAGATGCGCGCGATTTCGGCATTTTCCTGTCCGCCGTCTCGGTCGGGATCATGGGTGTGGCGATCGGCTGGCTCGCCGCTGCCTCGCTCGCAGTCGCGATCATCTATTACGCTGTCATTTATACCATGTGGCTGAAGCCGCGCACCCCGCAGAACATCGTGATCGGTGGTGGGTCAGGCGCGTTTCCGCCCTTCATCGGGTGGGTTGCTGTCACCGGAGAGATCACTCTCATGCCGGTGCTGCTGTTCGCCATCATCTTCATGTGGACGCCGCCGCACTTCTGGGCGCTCGCGCTGTTTATGAAGTCGGACTACGCCAAGGTCGGCATCCCGATGATGCCAGTAGTCGCGGGCGAGAAATCCACCCGTCGCCAGATACTTGTCTACACCGTACTGCTCGCACCTGTCGCGATCGCGCCGTGGCTGATCGGTGCAACCAGCTGGGTCTATGGATCGGTCGCGGTCGCGCTATCGCTGCTGTTCCTCGCGCTTGCTTTGCCGGTCGGATCGCGCACCAGCGATGAAGCAATGCTGGCGGAAAAGACACTGTTCAAGTTCAGCATCTATTACCTGTTTATCCTGTTCGCGGCGCTGGTCGCGGACCGGTTGCTCGCGAATAACGGCCTCATTTCGGGAGGTGTGTTCGCATGACCCCCGAAGAGGAAGCCGAAGTGAAGCGCCGGCAGAAAGCGCGCAATTGGGTGCTTGGCGGCACGCTGATCTTTTTCGTGGTGCTGTTCTACCTTATCACCATTGCGCGTATCGGAGGGCAGGCGGGATGAGCCAGACCTCCGCAATCGAACGCAATAACGCTCGCGTTGGCCTGATGGCCTTTGGCGGCGCGCTCGCCATGCTCGGTATGGGCTATGCCGCCGTTCCGCTATACGAGCTGTTCTGTCAGGTCACAGGCTTTGGCGGCACGACTCAAGTCGCAAGCCTCGATGAAGCGAACCGTGCCGCTGCCAAGGCAAGCTCTCGCACCATGTCGATCCGCTTTGATGGATCAACCGCGCGCGATGTGCCGTGGCAATTTGCGCCTTCGCAGGCGACCGACACCGTGCAGATCGGTGTGCGCGACCTTGCGACCTATGTTGCCAAGAACAATTCGGGCGTGCCGATTACCGGCACCGCCACCTTCAATGTCGAGCCGAGCCAGGCAGGCAAATACTTCCACAAAATCCAGTGCTTCTGCTTTACCGAGCAGACCCTGCAGCCGGGTGAGGAAGTCCACATGCCGGTGCTCTACTACGTAGATCCAGCCATCAACGATGATGATTTTATGGACGACGTTGAACAGATCACCTTGAGTTACACTTTTCACCGCGCGAAAGAGACCGTATCGTCGGCTCTGGACCGCGAAAACTGATATTTGAAACACGCATCCTGGGAACGAAAGAGACCATCATGGGCGGGAAAGTAAACCACGATTATCACATTCTAGAGCCTGACATCTGGCCATTTGTCGGGTCCATGTCGGCGCTCGCCTTCACTTCGGGAATGATCCTTTGGCTCAATCCGGACGTGTTCGGCAATTCTGGCTGGATCGTGATGGGCCTCGGCCTTGCCGGTCTGCTCGCCACCTTCTTCATGTGGTTCAAGAATGTCGTTGTCGAAGCGCAACGGGGCGATCACACGCCAGTGGTTCAGCTCCACATGCGCTATGGCATGATCCTGTTCATCGCCTCTGAGGTGATGTTCTTTGTGGGCTGGTTCTGGAGCTTCTTTGACTTTGCTCTGTTCCCTGAACCACTTGTGGTCAGCGCGGCTGGTACGGCAGAGCAGGTCACCACGAACCTGTTCCTCGAAGACAATACGGCGACGGGCGGAACGCTGGTTCCAGAGGGCATGGAAGTGCTCGATGCGTTTTCGTTGCCGCTGCTCAACACGCTGATCCTGCTGTGCTCAGGTACGACCGTTACCTGGGCGCACCATGCGTTGATCCACGGTGATCGCGAAGGTTTGAAGCAAGGTCTTTGGGCGACCATCGCTCTTGGCGTTCTGTTCAGCCTTATCCAAGCCTATGAGTATTCGATCGCACCGTTTGTGTTCGGCCAGAACACCTACAGCTCGGCCTTTTACATGGCGACCGGCTTCCACGGCTTCCACGTTTTGATCGGTACGATCTTCCTCGCGGTATGCCTCTATCGCGCATATATCGGCCACTTCACGCCGCGCCAGCACTTCGGTTTTGAAGCGGCTGCGTGGTACTGGCACTTCGTCGATGTGGTGTGGCTGTTCCTCTTTATCGCCGTCTACATTTGGGGCGGTTGGGGTGCACCGGTTCACTGATGCAATCGGGCGAGAATTCGCCGAATGAGAAAGGGCAGCCGGGTTTTGGCCAGGCTGCCCTTTTCGGTTTGTGCGTGAGGTGCTCAGAGCCGACATTGTTTGCTGCGCCGGCGCGGGTTGCGGCCAAGTGCTCGTCATGTGGATTGAACTTTGCCGAACTGGAGCGCGGGGCGCGAGCAGCGGGATTGGTAACGATTGTGATGGCAGCCGTGTTGATCGGCGTCGCCCTTTGGATCGAAGATACGTTTCGCCCGCCACTGGTTCTTCAATTGCTGGTGTGGGCGCCGCTGACCGTGGCGGTGGTGGTCGGGAGCCTGCGCGGCTTCAAGACATTTATGATGATGGCGAGCTATGAGCGTCACCTGGCCCAAGAGGATAGCGAGCAATGACCTGGCGCGATTTTCCGATAATTCCGAGCGTGCTGGTGCTGGCCGCAGCGGCAACGATGGTGGCGCTGGGTTTCTGGCAGCTGGGCCGCGCGGAGGAAAAAGCGGAGCTGATTGCGAAGTATGAGTCTGCGCTTAGCGATGAAGCGTCGGTCGATTTTCCCGCCAACCCTGACGGCGTGGAGGGCGGGGCATACGATGCCGATACGCTATTTCGCCGCTCGCAGTTTGAGTGCCGGGAGATCACCGGTGTTACGAGCATTTCAGGCAAGAGCGAACGCGGACAAAGCGGCTTTGCGCATATTGCGACATGCGCGACCGAGTTTGGCCCGAGCGAGGTGAAGCTCGGTTATTCGCGTGATCCCAACACGCCTGCTTGGACTGGCGGAGAGGTCCAGGGCCTGATTGCACCGGGTGGCCGCTATGGCGTTCGCTTGCAATTGGATGAGCCGATTGATGGGCTTGAGCCTTTGGCGAAACCTGATCCTGCGGATTTGCCCAACAACCATCTCGCCTATGCGGGGCAGTGGTTTTTCTTCGCGCTGACTGCGCTGGTGATCTATTGGTTTGCGCTGCAATCGCGGGTCAAGACGCGCGCGGCAAAGCGGGATTAGGGGCGGGACAAAGCTCGGTCACGTAGTGACCGCAAGGCCGACTGGCCGCCCGAGCTTATGCGAGGAAGCCAAGCGAACGGATGTGAGCGCCCGGCGACTGAGGGCGAAACAAAAACGCTTGCTTGCCCCAGCACCTCAGCACCGCTAACCGCCTTTCCAACATGCAATATGTATCGACCAGAGGCAGCGCACCGGCGCTCGATTTTGAAGGCGTAACCCTTGCGGGGCTCGCGTCTGATGGTGGGCTGTATCTGCCGTCCGAATGGCCGCGCTTTGACGCTGCTGAAATCGCTGCGATGGCCGGGTTGCCCTATGCCGAGCTAGCGACGCGGGTGATGCTTCCCTTTGTAGGAAACAGCCTAAGCGAAGACGAGTTGGGCGATCTCTGTGCGCAGGCCTATCTGCGCTTTAGCCACAAGGCGGTGACCCCGCTGGTGCAGCTCGACGAGCGTCAATGGCTGCTCGAATTGTTCCACGGACCGACTTTGGCGTTCAAAGATGTCGCGCTGCAATTGCTCGGTCTGTTGTTCGAAACGTTCCTGTCTCGCTCGGGCAAGCGCCTTACGATCGTCGGGGCGACAAGCGGCGACACTGGCTCTGCCGCGATTGATGCTGTTGCCGGACGCGAGGGTGTCGAGATATTTATGCTCCACCCCAATGGCCGGGTGAGCGATGTGCAGCGCCGTCAGATGACGACCGTGCGCGCGCCCAACGTCCACAATATCGCCATCGACGGCAGCTTTGACGATGCGCAGGCGATGGTAAAGCGTATGTTTGTAGATGACGCGCTCACGAGCAAACTACAGATCGGCGCGGTCAATTCGATCAACTGGGCGCGGTTGATGGCGCAGGTCGTATATTACTTCGCTGCGGGCCTGCAACTGGGCGCGCCGTATCGAGCTGCCGCCTATTCCGTGCCGACTGGCAATTTCGGCGATATCTTTGCCGGCTATGTCGCGCAGAAGATGGGGCTGCCAATCGAGCAGCTCATCGTCGCGACCAATGTTAACGACATTCTCCACCGGGCAATCAGCAGCGGCGACTATTCGGCTGGCACGGTCACGCCGACCGCGACCCCTTCGATGGACATTCAGGTTAGCTCCAATTTTGAGCGGCTCCTGTTCGATTGCGGCGAGCGCGATGGCGCAGCTTTGGCTGAGCAAATGCGCAGTTTCGACGAGAACAAGGCAATGCAACTGACCAATGCGCAGCGGCAGGGCGTGGCTGATCTCTTCACCAGCGCCCGCGCTGACAGCGATGACATGGCGAAGGCGCTGCGCTGGGCGCATGAAAGCGCTGGTCAGGTGCTGGATCCGCACACAGCCGTCGGCCTGCACGCGGCGATCGAGAGTGAACTCGACCCTTCGGTTCCAATCGTCACCCTCGCAACAGCGCATCCGGCGAAGTTCCGCGAGGCAGTTGAGCGCGCAACCGGCATTCGCCCATCCTTGCCTGCCCGGGTCGGTGACCTGTTCGCGCGCGAAGAGCATTTCACCGAGCTGCCTGGCGAATACGATGCAGTGCGCGATTTCGTCCTCTCAAATGCGGCGGGTGCTATTGCCTGATGGCGAGGCTTGTCCGCGATCCGGTGATAATGGAGTGCGAAGGCTGGGATGCCTATCGTTTGCTCGACAGCGGCGCTGGGCGGAAGTTTGAGCAGTTCGGACCCTATTCTTTTATCCGGCCTGAACCGCAAGCCATGTGGCAGCCGCGCCTTGCCGATTGGGATGCCGCTGGCGAGTTCGTCCCCGGTTCCGACGAAGACGGAGGAGGGCGCTGGTCGTTCAACCGCGACGTTCCCGAGGATGGTTGGGACCTTGCTTGGAAGGAAGCGCGCTTCAAGGCTCGACCCACACCATTTCGTCACCTCCAATTCTTCCCGGATATGGCGCCCGTTTGGGATTGGATGCGCGGGACGCTGACCGGACGCGAGGCTGCCGAAACCATGAACCTGTTCGGCTACACTGGCGTCGGCAGCCTCGCGCTCAGCCAGCACGGGCGCGTCACACATGTCGATGCGTCGAAAAAGTCGGTGGCGCAAGCGCGCGAGAACGCCGCGATATCCGGCATGGGGGATCGTCCGATCCGTTGGCTGGTCGACGATGCGGCGAAATTTGCCGCTCGCGAGGTCCGCAGAGAGCGGCGCTATGACGGGATCATTCTCGATCCGCCAAAATTTGGTCGCGGGCCCAAGAACGAGACCTGGCGCCTGGAAGAAAGCCTGCCCGATTTGATCGACGATTGCGCGAAGCTGCTCGATGACAAAAGCGCGTTCCTGTTCTTAACTGTTTACGCCGTGCGCATGAGCAGCCTGGCGATTGCAGGGCTCTTGGACGAGGCGCTACGCGAACTCCCCGGGACGATCGAGCATGGCGATCTTGCCGTGCGCGAAGAAGGTGAGGGCGCACGCTTGCTTCCGACTGCCATCTTCGCAAGGTGGAGCAATCAGGGCTAAAGCTCGCATCCGAACATGACGCAGACAATGAACGATTCGCTGATCCTTGAAGTAGCCGACCTCGAAGTGGATGTCCTCACCGGCATCTATTCGGAGGAAACCGGCAAGCCTCAGCCGCTGCGCATCACCGTGCAGGCGCGCTATGACGTGGCCGATCACTATGATGCGGACACGCCGCTGGATGCCAGCAAGAACTATATGGACCTCAAATTTGCGGCGTCCGAGGGCCTGCCCAAGGGCGTGCATTTCAAACTGATCGAAGCGGTGGGCGATCACATCTGCGAGACCTTGTTTGTACAGGATGCGCGGGTGCAGGCGGTGACGGTCAAGATCATCAAGCTCGCTATTGCCGAGGCGAATGAGAAGATCGGCATCACGCTTCACCGCGAGCGCAGCGTGTGGGAGAGCAAGAGCGCATGAGCCAGTGGGTCCAGCAAGTCTCAGAACTCCCTGAAAGTCCGCTGGCTGCGAGCGTCGCGTTTTTCGAACACCATCTGAGCGCAGCGTGCGATGCGCTTGCTAATCCTGATGTGACGGCGTTGGCGATACTCTTGCCGGCTGCCGATACGAGCCACGACGATTGGCGTCGGTCGCTTGCGAGGGATCTGGCGCGGGAGTTTACTCCGCAACGCGTGAATGTCGTCGGTTCCGGCGGCGTTGAAGAAACAGAGGCACTGGTTGACTATTTGGCTGGTGCAACCGGCGTCACAGGCCACTATTGTGCCGCGCATGAGTGAGCTTGCTGCCTCTCCTCGCGCACCCGATGTGCTGGTCCCCCAGCTCTCCAAACCGCTGATGAACTCGTTTCAGCGCAGCATTACCTACTTGCGCCTGTCGGTCACGGATCGGTGCGATCTGCGCTGCTCATACTGTATGCCGGAGCAGATGAAATTTCTGCCGCGCCGCGAAGTGCTCTCGCTAGAGGAACTGCGCGATTTGGCCTTCGGCTTCATCGACAGGGGCGTCACTAAGCTTCGCATCACAGGCGGCGAGCCGCTGGTACGGCGAGACATTGTCGACCTGTTCAAGGCGCTAGGCGGACGGCTGGGTGACGGGCTTGAGGAACTCACCCTGACAACCAACGGGACGCAGCTGGCCAAACATGCCGATGCGCTTGCGAAGTCGGGCGTGCGGCGGGTCAATATCTCGCTCGACACTCTGGACCGTGCGAAGTTTGCCGAACTGACCCGGCGCGATGCATTGCCTCAGGTCCTCGATGGAATTGCTGCTGCCAAAGAAGCTGGCCTGAAAGTGAAACTCAACGCGGTTGCACTCAAAGGCATCAATGAAGCGGAGCTGCCAAGCCTGATCGCGTGGGCGCATAGCGAAGGGCTCGATGTCACGCTAATCGAGGTTATGCCATTGGGCGAGGTCGAAGAGGATCGCGTCGATCATTATTTGCCGCTGACTGATGTTCGTGCGTCTCTTGAGCAGCGCTGGACGCTTACAGACAGCGACGCGAATACGGGCGGTCCGGCGCGCTATGTCGATGTGGTAGAAACGGGCGGACGGCTCGGATTTATCACTCCGCTGACCAACAATTTTTGCGCGGGTTGCAATCGGCTGCGTGTGACTGCCACGGGCCAGCTCTATCCTTGTCTTGGCGGCGGCGAGCGGGTCGATCTACGCGCTGCTTTGCGGTCGGATGACTCTGCTGAGAATTTCCAGTGTGCTTTGGACGAGGCGATGATGATCAAGCCAGAGCGGCATGCATTCAGAATCGACGAGCGCGGCGCAGAGCCAGCGCTTGCGCGCCATATGTCGATGACGGGGGGCTAGGATGGCGGTGCGTATCCTCTTCCTCGGTCCGTTGCGCGATCTCGCAGGCGAGGAGGAGCGCGAGGTCGACGCTCCACTCGATTGGGCAGGGCTGCTGCAAGCCGTCGGTCCCGACGTCGCTGAACAACTGAACGAAGCCCGAGTTAACGTTGCCTGCGCGGGTAAGGTGCTGGCGGACAAGACTGCTCTCACCGCACAAGACGGCGATGAAGTAGCGCTGCTTCCGCCTGTTTCCGGCGGCTGACCTCCAATGAGGGACGTCCGGCTCCTCGACCAGCTCTTCATTCCTGGCACATTGATCGGCCCTTTTACCATGGCGCACCCAGGTCTGGGCGGGGTTTGCACCTTTGTCGGAGAGGTCCGCAGCGACGAAGGTGTCGAGGCATTGGAGCTTTCGCATTACGAGCCAATCACGTTGCCCGGCATGGAGGACCTAGCAGACACGGCAATTGAGCGCTTTGGTCTGATGGGCCTGCTGATGGTGCACCGCATCGGCGCGATGCGACCCGGCGAACCCATTGTGTGCGTCTCGGCGGCCGCCAAGCACAGGCGCGGCGCGATCGACGCCGTCGATTTCTGCATGGATCATCTGAAAAGTGCCGCATGGTTCTGGAAACGAGAGAAGCGTTCAGGCCAGTGGCGCTGGATTGAACCGCGCAGCGAAGACTATGCCGATCTAGCGCGCTGGCAGTAATGTTCGAAAGAATTTCGCCAGTTTGATCTGAATCAAGGTGCGCGCATGCTTAGCAGGGTAACTCTCTCCTCACGGACGGAAGGAGACTACCCATGAGCAAACATATCAAAGAGCAAATCGAAGTTGGCAAGGCGCGGATCGTTACCGCTCCTGCAATTGAGCCAGCTGTCAAAACGAGCTTCGAGGTCGACCGCACCTTCGAACTGCCAAAGGCGCTGTATGGCGTGACAGTCGGCTGCTACTTCGCGTTCCTCGCGACGATGTATGTCGGCTTCACTTCACCGGGACTGGTCATCCCGATGGTGATTTTCGCTGCCTTTATCGTTGCTGGTTTTGGTGTTCCCGCAATCTGGACACGCTTGAAAGCGAACACCGAATCTCGCCCGCTCACCATGGGGGAATTCACACAACGTGGCATCATGACAAATACCGACCGCCTCGCTCCACGGGACGTCGCTATTCAGATGCTTATCCTGCCGGTGCTCATCGTGCTCTGGGGCCTTGCGGTGGTGACCATAGCCGCTTTGGTCTAGTAAACCTTCCTTGCGGAGAGGGCCTGCAGGTGCGCGGGGTCGACGAGTTCGATCCCGCGCTTGCCTGTGCGTTTGATAGCGCCAACTTCTTCCAACTCACCCAGTTTCCGGCTGACAGTCTCAATCGTGAGCCCCAGCATGTTGGCGAGTTCGCCGCGAGTAAGCGGAAGGTCGAATTGATCGGTACGGGTGGCACGGCGATTGGCTAGCCGCCTGAGCGAAGTCATAAAGCAATGACGCAATCCGAGCTTCTGCGCTCGCATGAGCGGTGAGTTCGAGCAGGCCGCGAGTCGCGTGCAAATCCTCCTGGGACCGCCGTAGCAGCGCCTTTGCGAGCGCCGGATATTCATCGACCGCTCGCTCAATATCGACCTTTGCGAAGGTGCACAGAGTGCTTTCTGTCAGCGCGATGACATCGTGGTGGGCGAATGGCGCGAACAATTCCCCAATAAATCCTGATGGGTGGACCAGTGCGAGGATGTTTTCATTGCCCTCGGCATCTACCGCGGAGACTTTGAGCGCGCCGGTGACCAGGGTCGCGCAAGCCGCGTCTTCATCTCCCGCAGCGAATAGCATCTCGCTTCGCTTGAGCGTGCGAGTGCGTCCCGCAGCGGCCAAGGCTTCGCGTTCCTCCTCGGTCAGAACCGAGCAGGCGGCGCTATCGCGAACAGGACAGGATACGCAGGCGAGGCTCATCAGCGAATCATCCGTCGAAGCTCGGCCAGAATTTGATCCTCTGAGCTGATTTGCGTCGCGATTCTCGCTCTTAGCTCAGCAATTTCGGGTGCTATCGCGAGGTCGCTGGAAGCTTCTGCGTATATTTGATCGACATCGGCAAGCGCGATCGCAGTCTGGCTGCGCTGCGCATCGAGGTCAGACAAAGACACCTGAGCCGCGGCCCATTGATTGCTTGTCTGCGATCGGTACGCGCGCAGCCTGCACCGCAGCCTCGACGCGCGGGACAGCCGCGAGGAATGCGTCGTAAGAACGCTGCGCGCGCGCCTCTATCGCAGGAAGTCCGGCGAGCAGGGCCGGATCGATTTTTATCGGCTCCGCCTCAGTGGGAGCTGGATTGAAGGCGCCGGTGACGCGCTCTGCATCGCGCACAGCGAGCGAGGGGTATTTGTCGCCACTGCCGACGCAGCCCACCAATAGCATGGCGGAACATAGCAAGATGGAGGATGTGGGCCGGCGCATAATTCGCCTGCAACTATCATGTTCAACAGAGCTGGCAAAGCGCGATCGGCCTCGCGGCCAAAAAGTCGAAAGATTCCCGATTTCACCTTGGACAAGCGTTGACTTGCAAGCGCCTTTCCCTTAACGGCGTGCGTCTTCCCAGCGCTGCAATGTTTGCGGCGCGGTGTTTTGCGTCTTGTTTTTGCGAGATCTCGCATGGAGCAAGGCAAAGCTTTAGATCGAGAGTAGATAGTCATGTTCGCAGTAGTGCGCACGGGCGGTAAGCAATATCGGGTTGCCGCTGGAGACAAGATTGCCGTTGAGAAACTCGCTGGCGAAGCGGGTGATACGGTGACTTTGGGTGATGTTCTTTTGGCTGGTGAAGGCGAGAAGATCGCTGACGCGTCCAAAGTGACGGTTTCGGCAGAGATCATCGCGCAGGCCAAGAGCGAGAAGGTCGTCGTTTTCAAGAAGCGTCGCCGCCACAATTATCGCCGCAAGGCTGGTCATCGTCAGCAGATGACCCTGCTGCGCATCACCGATGTGGGCACTGGCGCGAAGAAGGCTCCGGCCAAGAAAGCGGATACTGCCAAGAAGGCGGACACCGAATCGAAGGCGGCTCCAGCTAAAAAGGCACCAGCCAAGAAGGCAGCGCCAAAGGCTGCTGCGGCGAAGAAGCCAGCAGCGAAGAAAGCTCCTGCTAAAAAGGCTCCGGCCAAAAAAGCAGCTGACAAGAAGTAAGGATTAGAAACCATGGCACATAAAAAAGCAGGTGGTTCGTCACGCAACGGTCGCGACTCAGAGGGTCGGCGCCTTGGTGTGAAAAAGTTCGGCGGTCAGAATGTGATCGGCGGCAACATTATCGTGCGTCAGCGCGGTACCAAATTCTATCCAGGCACCAATGTCGGCATGGGCAAGGACCACACTCTCTTTGCGACTGAGCAAGGCGTGGTGCGATTCCACAAAGGCAAGCTCGTACCGCAAATACGTGTCGGTGGACATGATTGCGGAAGCAGCTGAATAGCCGGACGGTTCAATAACAGGATCGTCCCACGGGGCGGTCCCAGCCGATGACATAATCGGCAGCGTAGAGGGAGAAGGGCCACCCCAAAATCGGGGGAGCCATCTCCCTCTTCTCGTTTCTCCCTCGAATATGGACCGTGTTGTCGCGGATTTGTTGTCCGCTGCAATGCAAGTGTCACGCACAGTTCCTACGTGAACAGAGCGGGGCGTTGAGGAGAGATACGATGTTCCATCGCAGCGAAAGACTGTTGTTGAGACCGATCTGGCCAGAGGATTGGCGCGGCGTATTCACCGGCATTGCCGACGAAGGCGTTGTGCGAAATCTCGCGCGTGCTCCCTGGCCGTATAGCGAAGCAGATGCGCGAAAATTCACACAATCCTCTGGCGACCCGCTCTATCCGCGTTTCCTCATCACGCGCGCTCGCGATGCAACTGTAATCGGCTGCATCGGGATCGATGCAATGGATGATGACAAGGGCGGCCAAGAGGTCGAATTGGGATATTGGATCGCTCGTCCATTTTGGGGTCAAGGCTTTGCCACTGAAGCGGGACGAGCGGTCATTGAAGTCGCCGCTGCACTCGGTCACAAGCAATTGAAAGCATCGCATTTTCTCGACAATCCTGCCTCTGGCGAGGTGCTGCGTAAGCTCGGCTTTTCTTCGACCGGTCGTGTGGTCGAGAGGCATTCGTGCGGGCGCGGCGGAAAGGCGCCGGTGGCAGAGTTTGCGCTTGGTTTGGAGAGCGAGCTAGCCGGAGTGAAAGCCGCTGCGTGATCGGCTTTGAACGATCTAGGTAAACCAGTTTGTTCGTACTAGTTCAATACCGGGACTTGCCGGGCAGGGCACCGCCATCTATTTTGATCGGTAAGCAAGGGGCCAAAAGCTCTAACGCGAGGGGCATCGCAAGTATGACAGGTCGCAAACGTCTTTCTCCGGAGGAATCACGCAGTTCCGCTCTAGAAGCTGCGCGCGCTCTACTGATTGAGACAGGTCCGCAATCTGTCACGCTAAAGGCGGTTGCGGGCCGAATTGGCCGCACACACGCGAACTTGCTGCATCACTTCGGTTCGGCATCGGGCCTTCAAAAAGCGCTGGCAGAGCACCTCGCGCGTACGGTTTGTGAGACGATCATCGAGGCCGTCCGGGCAAGCCGCGCTGGGCTAGGATCTGCGCGCGAAGTGGTTGATCTCGCTTTTGATGCCTTCGACAAGGAAGGTGCTGGTGCGCTGACCAGCTGGATGCTGCTCACCGGCAATGAAGATGCGTTGCATCCGATTATCGAGACGATCCACGATCTGGTTGATGAGATTGCGCCGGAGGAGGCGTGTCATGACGGAGACGAACAACGCGTTCACCGCGAAACGTTGAGCCTCGTGCTTATGGCGCTGGGCGATGCCTTGATCGGCGCTGCTCTCGCGAAATCGCTTGGGCTTCCGCGCGATGCGGCGCGGGTTCGCGCTCAGAAGATGCTCGAGGCTTCGCTCGCCGAATATCAGTAGCGATTATGCGGTGAGTGCGGCTCGCTGCCACTCCGGCAGGGCCGAAGGATCAAGGTCTGCAACTCGCAAGTGATCGACCGCGACTCCGTGGTCGGGATAGGCGATCTTGCGGCGCTTTTCGTCCGATCTTTCAAGCGGAACGATGACCACGCGACGGTTGACCTTTTGCCGCCAATTCATGCGCGCGGTGTTTTCCTGACCGATGTAGCAGCCTTTTTCGAAGCTCACCCCATTAAGCTCGACGGCGTTCGTTTCGAGCCACAAGAGATCGCCGAATTCAGCGCGTCCTTCAGGCACGCCGAGTGAGAGCCGGTGCGCCAAATATTCTGCATCTGCCGACGGTGTATCATCGTACCGGGGCAATCCATCGCCAGCCCAGCTCTGGAAGCCTTGGATCGACTGAAGCGCCGTCACCATCTGTGGCGCCCCAGTGCACCGCGAGGCTTTCATCACGCGCAATCTCGATCTTGCGCCGCAGGCGATACAGCGAAAGCCGCTTGGCCAACTCATCCGCCGCATCTGCCTCGCAATCGAGCAGCAGAGCCTCGCCGTCGCGCCAGACGAAAAAGTCGAACATCGCCTTGCCCTGCGCGGAGAGCAGTGCGGCGTAGACTGGCAATTCGCCGCTCACGTCATTTGTCACAAGTCCTTGCAAGAACTCACCGACATTCTCGGTATTGTCGAGCGGCGAAAGGCGCAGGATCGCACGATTCTTCAGAAGAGTGGCGGTCATTGTTTCTCTAGTCTCTTTGCAATGGCGGACGCGATGCGCGGGCCAAGTTCCGGCCCTTGCTCGGGATAGAGATAGGGTTCCACCATCTCGGCTTCCATAAGCAACAGCGCGCCATCTTCGCCGCGCACCATGTCGATCCGAGCGTATAGCGGCGCATCAAACGGCAGGGCGGCAATGACCGCTTCGGCCTGAGCGAGATCGGAAGCGCCAGGGGCCAACTCCACCTCAGTTCCGCCGTAAAGCGATTGAATGCGGTATTCGCCGCTCGCCGCACGCTTACACAGCGAATGGCTGAATTCGCCATCGACAAAGAGGAAAGAGAATTCACCCTCGCTTTGGATCGAAGGGAGAAAGGGTTGGAGCATCGCGGCATGGCCATAGCGCCAATCGGCGGCAGGGAGTTCGTTCTGCGAGAACATGACTTGCCCTTCCGCGCCCGCGCCGACCTGACGTTTGACCACAAGCTTGTCGCAGCCGAACTCATCCGTTGCCGCTTTGACGTCATCGGTTCTCACATCATCGAGCCAGATGGTCGAGATCGTTGCTGCGCCAGCTGATTCGAGCTCACGCAAGTAGGTTTTCACCGAATTCCAGCGGACAATCTCTGCCGAATTGCACAGCTGCACCCCGCTCGTTTCAAGCGCATCGAGCTTCGCGAGATAGGCTGCATGATTGTCCTGATAGTTCCATGCAGATCCGAGCATTGCGAGGCGGATGCCATCGAAGGCCGACACATCAGCCTCCCAATCGATCACTTGCATCGCGATCCCGCGCTGGGCCAAGGCAGGTTCAATCGCCGCTACCATAAGGTCGTGTTCGTAGGCATCGCCTCGCCGTTCACCAGCGCCCGGTAAAGTGGTCGCGCAAGCCATAAATGCAATCGTCGTCATGACGTGACCCTCTAGGCGAGGCGATTGAGAGTGACCAGTCTGGGGTGGAAAACGCGTTCGCTCGGCTCTAGGGCTTCTGTCGATGACCGACACTTTGACCATCCGCCGACCAGACGATTGGCACCTGCATTTTCGCGACGAAGAGATCATGCGCGAAGTTGTTCCTTACACGGCCCGGCAATTCGCGCGCGCGATCGTGATGCCCAACTTGTCGCCGCCCGTGACCGACACGGCAAGCGCGGCGGCCTATCGCGAACGGATCATGGCGGCTCGTGCCAGACGGCGCCAGCTTCACGCCGCTTATGACGTGCTACCTCACGGACACGACCGATCCGGATGATCTGGTGCGCGGCGCAAGAGAGGGCGTATTCACCGCAGCCAAGCTCTACCCGGCCAATGCGACGACCAATTCAGCGCACGGCGTGAGCGATGTTGCGACGATCTACCCGGTCCTCGAAGCGATGGAGCGCGCAGACATCGTATTGTGCGTCCACGGTGAGGTGACCGAAGCCGATATCGATGTATTCGACCGCGAGGCTGAATTTATCGAACGACATCTGCGGACAATCGTGCGCGACTTTCCGGCGTTGCGCGTCGTTTTTGAGCATATCACCACGTCTGACGCGGCGGATTTTGTGAAGGCTTCCGGCGAAAACGTCGCCGCAACAATCACGCCCCAGCATCTGCACATCAACCGCAATGCTATGCTTGTCGGCGGCATAAAGCCGCATAATTATTGCTTGCCCGTCGCGAAACGAGAAGCGCATCGGTTGGCCCTGCGCAAAGCTGCCACCTCAGGGTCGCCGAAATTCTTCCTCGGCACTGATAGCGCGCCGCATCTGCGCAGCGCGAAAGAAAGCTCGTGCGGCTGCGCGGGCATTTTCAACGCGCCGAATGCCCTTGAGAGCTACCTCAAGGTCTTCGACGAGGAAGATGCGCTCGAGCACTTTGAAGCCTTCGCCTCGTTCAACGGACCGCGCTTTTACAAGCTGCCAGTCAATGAAGCGACCATCACGCTTGAGCGTGGTGAAACACAGGTTCCGGCCTCAATCGCGATGGCGAACGAAGAAATCGTGCCATGGCATGCTGGCGAGACTCTTGGCTGGCGGCTGGTGGACTAAACGGCTGGCGAGGCGCTGCGCCTCGTACGCACCCACAAGTCGCCGACGAAGATTGCTAGGGCTGTCCAGATAAGCAAGAAGCTGGCCAGCTGCACTGGCCGCAATTCTTGCTCAAAAACCGTAAGGCCAAGGATGAAGACAATGGTCGGGGCAAGGAACTGGATAAAGCCCAAGGTTGAATAGGGCATGCGCTTCGCGGCGATTGCGAACAGCAGTAGCGGGACGGCCGTCAGAACGCCTCCGGCAACGATCAATAGGCTCAGCCAAGCGTCGTTTACAAACGCTGATCCCGCAGGCGTTTGCGCATACCACCAGACGATCAGACTTGCCGGTGCCAATAGAATTGCAGACTCGATCGTCAATCCGGGCAAAGAGCCCACAGGAACTTGTTTTCGCACCAACCCATACAGCCCGAAGCTGAATGCGAGGCTGATGCTGATCCAAAGGGTGGTTAGCGCGCCTCCAAGGAGCAGCGCGACCGCCGCGCTGGCGATCGCAACTGCTAACCATTGCCAACGACTTAGGCGCTCGCCCAGAAAGAGCGTGCCGAGAAGTACGTTGAGCAATGGGTTGAGGTAATAGCCAAGGCTCGCTGCGTAGACCTGATTCTCCATGATCGCCCAAACATAGATGAACCAGTTTGCGGCGATCAGCGCCGCACTGACCGTGAGCAAGCCGAGCATGCGTAGCGACAAAATTGCATCTTTTAGGGCAGGAAACTGTCTGCGCAGGGCAACTATCAAAAGGCAGAACGGGAGCGTCCAGATGATCCGCCAACCGACAAATTCGAACGCCGGAACACTTTTTACAAGTATCAGATAAAGCGGTAAAAATCCCCAAATCAGATAGGCTCCGAACGCTGCGGGCAGGCCTGATGGCGTGCGTTCGAACTGGGGTGTTTCCATGGCCGAACTGGTAGAGACGATGATCGCTTTGCACAAGCCGTGCAAGGGGGCAGACCCGGGTCATTTTCGTACGTCGCGGGGTTACATATGTTTACAACCCTGCACGCATTGTTGCACCGAATTCAGAGAAATTCCGCTATGAAGACAGAAGAGAAAGCGGGGTGCTGCTCGGGGGCACAAAGTGAGTGGTTCCCGCTTTTTCGCCCAGATTATTGTCTTAGGGCCCATTCCCACCAATGGCCCAAGCGCGGCTCCCACCAGCCGCGGAAAGCGCTCTCAGGCCGCATGGCCTGGGGGCGTTTTCATTTCTCGTTTTCTAGCGTCTCCAAGTGGTCGACTAGGTGAAAATTAACCAAGATCGGTCAATGGGGGAGTATGCGGCTAATGCGTCCCTTTTCCCGATTGGTCATTGCGATCGGTGGAGCTTCTGCTCTGTCCGCCTGCGCGGATGATGCGGCGACGAAACTGGGTGACCAAACACGTGATCCTATTATTGCACGGGCGCTACATGATCCATTGATGGTGGATCCGGATCTCGCCTATCGCAATGAGGCGGCTGCTGCATTGACCTATGGTGCTGGTCAACCGTTGCCCGTTCTGGCTGGCAATGCTGAATTGGCGCGGCTTGCGCGCGATGATGCCCGTTTAGAGCTGTTAGAAGATGGCGCCATAGCCGAGTTGCCTGAGCCGAGCGACGCGAAATCAGCGCCAGAACTATCTGCTTCCACATCTGCGCGAGACCTTGTCATGGCGTTCGATGGTCCATCTGAATGCACGCAACATTTGAAAGCCGACTTTGGTTGGGCGACGCGCCTCGACCGCTCAGTGCCGATTTTGCCTCGCGGATATGTTCGAGCGGCAGCCGGCGTTGAGAGCGATACGTGCTCGATACGTGTCGTGCGATATCTGACACCCGCGACAGTCGACACTGCAATGGAATACCATTTCAATTGGGCCGTGAGATCCGGCCTTAAACCGGCAATCTATGAATCGCCCCAGTCAATGGTGATCGTCAAATCTGATGGAAGCTCGCAGGTCACAATCATACGTGAGAGCCCGAATGCGATGCGCCAAGTGGATTTGGTGTCTTGGCGGAAAAAGTGACTCGTGGGGCGCCTTGGCTTAGTCTTTGAGACCGATGCCAATATTAGCTCGTGGCTGTTCCATCTCAGTGCTGGCAACCGGATAGGCGCAGTAATCTGCGGCGTAGTAGGCTGCCGCTACCGGTGATTTCCGGAAAGGCCAATGCCGCCGAACGGCTGCGATGATGAAGCGCCATTGGTGGGTCGGTTCCAGTTGATAATACCTGCACGCACGTTGGCCCAGAAACGGCCAAAGTCTTCGGGAGATCCGCCGATCAACGAAGCGGACAATCCGAAACGCGTGTTGTTTGCTTCGGCTATCGCAAGGTCCAGATCGGGCACTCTGATGACTTGGAGGATCGGTCCGAACAGCTCGACATCCGGGCGATCTGCTACTTCGGTCGTGTCGATGATCCCGGGCGTTAAAAACGGCTTTTCAGGATCACTCCTACGCAAATGAGCCAATGGCTTGCCGCCCTCGGTTACGAGTGCGAGAAAACTTTGCTCAAGTTTGTCTGCGGCTTCATTGTCGATTACCGATCCCATGAACGGTTGCGGGTCAGCGAAGGGCTCATCAACTATGAGCTTGCGCGTGAGTTTGAGCAGAGCCTCCATCAACGGCTCATACATGCTTTCTTTCACGATCAACCTGCGCGCGGCGGTGCAACGCTGACCAGCCGTGGTGAATGCGCTTTGGACAATGAGAGATGCGGTATCGCTCACGATAGGCGTATCGGTCACAACCAGCGGGTTATTGCCGCCCATTTCGAGCGCAACGATCTTGCCAGGATTGGAAGCCAAGCGGCGGTTAATAGCAATTCCGGCCTGGACAGAACCTGTAAACAAGACACCGTCCACACCGCCGTGCGCGACCAATTCCTTCCCCTCTTCGGCGCCGCCGTAAACTAGCTGGATGACATCTTTCGGGATACCGTACCGCATGCAAGCATTCGACCAGCATTTCGCCAACTGCCGGCGTTTTTTCTGACGGTTTGAACAGGATCACATTACCAGCGATCAGCGCTGGAACGATGTGTCCATTGGGGAGATGTGCGGGGAAATTGTAGGGACCCAGAACAGCCATTACGCCGTGGGGCTTGTGGCGCACCGCAGATGTTCCCTGCAATGCGCTGTCCAGCCTCTTACGACCAGTGCGCTCGCCATAGGCATTGACCGAAATTTCGACCTTGCCCATTACGGCATCAACTTCCGTGCGGGCTTCCCACAAGGGTTTGCCAGTTTCGGTTGCGATCAGTTTGGCGAATTCTTCATGCTGTGCGCGGACCTGATTTACGAAGCGGCGCAAGAACTCAATTCGATTGGCAAGCGGGGTTCCTGCCCATTCAGGCCAAGCGCGGCGCGCCCGGCTTACTGCGGCTGCGACATCGCTCGCTTCGCTGCGCCAAATTTCTTCTCCCGTGGCGGGCGCATAAGAGATTAGTGTTTTTTCAGTCACCTACGATAACTTACCTGTGCTGGCGCGTTGGCCGCGCGCTGTTGTGTTATGCCCGGCGAGCGTCCTCCCAATCGCCGACGAACAGTCAACTAGTTTAGCTGTTGCGCAAAAGCTAGTGCGCCTCACATGATTACGACAATTGAACGCACTGAACCCGTAAGGTGGAATTACGCGATACCTGCCTTGGAGGGTTTCCGCAGCGCTTGTGTTTCCCCATGACTTGCGGGCGGCGGCGGGTTTCCGTGCGCTTCGGCCATGCGCCTGATCCGGGTGATTTTTTGTGTGAGCGGTGACCAATCATCATCGCTGTCAATCGCTGACCAAATGGTTTCGACCTCTTGGATCAACATGGATTCGGGCGTTTCGCCGTTCCAATAATCGTGGTTGTCGCCGATCGGCTGGTAGTCCGCCAGCGCTTCCGCGAGGTCGCCCGAGGCATGCTTCCCGCCGCGATGCTTGAAAAAGAACTCATCGGGCTGCGCTTTGCTCTCGCGCATCTCTTTTTCGCAGGCCGCGACAAGCGCCGTGTCGGTCTCCAGATCGCGCGAATGAAGCCCCAGTCGCCAACACCATCGTCGCGCGACAGCGGCCATGTATAGATCACCGTATCGGTTGAGGGCTGCGATGAGTGGTTCAGCTTCGCACACCAAACGCAAGGCAACAGCGAACTGCCCGCAATTCCAATGCAGTGCTTCGGGTTGGCGGTACCGAACGCGTAAAGCCCGCCATGATCGAAATAGGCAGCGGTAAAGCTAGGATCCCATTGCGGGAGCCAGCGCCACGGACCGTAATCAAAGCTCTCCCCCGTTACATTCATGTTGTCGGTGTTGAGCACGCCGTGCACAAACCCTGCGACCATATAGCTCGCTGCGAGATCGGCCATCCGCTCAACCACTTGATGCATTAGAATGACAGCTGGCTCATCGCGGCCCGGAGCATCCTCCGGGGGCAAGGAGCCGGGAAACTGCTTGAGGCAATAGTCGATCAGGGCCGTCATTTGATCACGTTCTTCGTGTGCAAGCAGGCGCTGGAACGTGCCGATCCGGATGTGCGAATGCGACAGCCGAACCATCACCGCTGAGCGGGCAGGCGAAGGCTCATCATCGCGCCACAGCTGTTCACCGGTCTCGATCACCGAGAATGTCCTGGAGGTGTTGACGCCGAGCGCTTCGAGCATTTCGGTGGCAAGGATTTCCCTTACCGCGCCTTTCAGCGTCAGCCTCCCATCTCCGCTTCTACTGTAAGGCGTTTGGCCGGAGCCCTTTGTGCCGAGATCGAGCAGCCGGTCATCGCCCCCTCTAAGCTGTGCGGCAAGAAATCCCCGTCCATCGCCAATGTCGGGATTGTAGTTGCGAAACTGATGCCCATGATATTTGAGCGCGAGGGGCTGCGATAGATTGCCAGGCAAGGGTTCAAATCGCCCGAAATGCTCTACCCAGTGTTCATCGGTTAAGTGCGCTAGGCCGACTTCGGTAGCTGCACGGTCATTGCGAAAACGAAGCCGCGTTTGCGGAAAGTCGGCTGGATCGACAGGCGAGCCAAGCCAGGGAGCCAAGTCATCGATCGGCGTATCTGGCCGGTAATCAGGATGTTGCGGTTCAGCGCTCATGCCGCGATAGTGGAGGTAAGCCATTCGCCGCGCAAGCGCTCGCGAACCAAACGGAACAGTTAATTGAGGGATTGCGGATAGCTCATGACGGGCATTTTTGAGGACCGGTACTGGACAAGTGAGGACGGTCTGGCACTGCATTATCGCGACTACGCCGGATCAGATGATGCGAATACGCGACTGCCGGTAGTTTGCCTTCACGGGCTAACGCGCAATGCACGCGATTTTGAGGATCTTGCCGAGCATCTCGCAAAGCATCGCCGTGTGCTTGTGCCCGAAATGCGCGGACGCGGGATGAGCGACTATGCGCCAACATCAGACAGCTACAATCCGGCAGTTTATGTTGATGATGTCGAAAAGCTTTTGGCCGAGCAAGGCATTGATCGTTTCATTGCGGTAGGGACATCGATGGGCGGCTTGATGACGATGTTGATGGCCGCTGCGAAGCCCGGGCGCATAGCAGGCGTTGTCATGAATGATATCGGGCCAGAGATTGATCCTGCAGGCATTGAGCGGATCGGCAGTTACGTCGGACAGCAGCGCAGTTATCCGACCTGGGTTCACGCGGCGCGGTCTATGGCGAGTGTCCATCAATCGAGCTTTCCTACCTATGATCTTGATCAGTGGTTGAAAATGGCCAAGCGCACCATGGTGGTCGGACAGAACGGGCGGATCAGCTACGACTACGATATGGCAATTGCCGAGCCTTTTTCGCAGCCGGGTAATGCCGCGCCGGCGGACTTGTGGCCGGCCTACAGCGCGCTCGAAAATGTGCCGATGGTATTGGTAAGAGGCGAATTGTCCGATCTGCTGTCCGAGGCGACAGTTCAGAAAATGGCTAACCGCAATTCAGCGATGACGCGTGTCACAGTCCCAAATGTGGGTCACGCGCCGACCTTGGACGAACCCGAAGCGCGCGATGCGATAGATGCACTTTTGGGCCAAATCGCATGAGCAAGTCCAAGACAGTGAGGGCGCATTCATCCGCCCCCAAGGTGCTTCACTGCCATTCGACTTTCTCGGCTGGAGGAAAGGAATTGCGCAGCGTCCATTTGATGAATGCGTGGGGAGGGCGGCTCGACCATACGATCATTTCCGGGCAGCCCGATCAATTGGGCGCTCATACAGCCATCGCCAAAACCGTGCCGGTGAGGTTTCCGCGTGATTTTCCTTCCTTGAGCGGATTTCCCTCACCTGGGCGATTGCAGAAAATTGCCAAGGCGCTGACCGCATATGACCTCGTGCTAACCTATAATTGGGGCGCGATGGATGTCGTCATGGCGCATACCGTATTCAGTCGCGCTTTCGACTTACCGCCGCTTATCCATCATGAAGATGGGTTCAACGAAGATGAGGCCGAGAAGCTCAAAGCCAGTCGTAATTGGTTTAGGCGGATTGCTCTGGGGCGCTCTGCGGCGCTAGTTGTGCCATCGGAAACGCTGGAAAAAATCGCGCTCGAAGTGTGGGATCAGCCGGGCGAACGCGTAGTCAGGATCCCCAACGGTGTGGACACTCTGGCTTTTGCCAAGACCCCTAAAGCAGACAGCCTGCGCGTGGTGAAACACAAGGGCGAGTTCTGGGTTGGCACTCTTGCTGGCTTGCGTCCGGTAAAACAGCTTACGATGCTGGTCGAAGCCTTCGCGGTGCTACCGGAGGAATGGCATTTGGTCATTCTGGGTGAGGGGCCGGAAAAAGACGCTATCCGTGCAGCGGCAGCCGAAGCAGACATAAGCCACCGCGTGCATCTGCCAGGGAAAGTCGCTGATCCTGCGTCAGCGGTCGGGCTGTTCGATATCTTCGCGCTCTCTTCAAAAAGCGAACAGTTCCCCTTGTCCGTGGTGGAAGCGATGGCGGCCGGCGTGCCAGTTGCAGCGCCAGATGTGGGGGATGTGCGAGAGATCGTAGCGGATGAAAATTGTGATCTGATCTGTAAAGCGAATTCTGCCGAGGCGCTGTCCCATGCTTTGAAGGCACTGGCTCAAGATCCTGATTTGAGGAAAAAATTGGTGAAGCAAACCGCAAAAGAGCGCTCGCCCAATTTGATAGAGCCAGCATGATCAAACGATATGAGGCGCTGTATGCAAAGGCGCTTGGCCGCGACTTTTAAGGTGGCTTGGCTGCGCGCTTAACCTGCTGTTCAACCGCAGATTGCTCAACTCTCTGGAGACTTTGGCCAGAGAGCATTGCGGTCGCTGCAATGCACCCCTAAAGCTGCGACCCATCATAGCTAAGACTTAACGGAAAGGGCCCACGTGGCGCTGACACCAAAGGGCGGGAAGACCGCCGAAGACGACAAGGCAGCGAAGAAGGCAGCAGAAGACGAGGTCATTCTGCGCGAAATCGACGAAGCCGTTCGCAAAGATGATCTTGAACAGTTCGGCAAGAAATACGGCACCGTTCTGATCGGCGGCTTGGCCGTCATTTTGCTTGGGTTTGGCGGATACCTGTTTTGGGATGCGCAAAAAGAAGGCGAAATGGAAGCTCAGTCTGAAGTGCTTGTCGGTGCGCTTGATCAAGTGGAAGCCAACAATTTCGACGCGGCCAGCGAAGCCGCGAGCGAGCTCTCGACAACTGGCGGGCCGGCTGCGAAGGCGAGTGCGCTGATGCTGCAAGCTGGCGCCGCACTTGAAAATGATGACAAGGCTGCTGCGATTGCTCTGTTTGCGCAGATCGCAGGTGACGAGAATACTCCGCCAGCCTTGCGCGATTTGGCGACAATTCGCGAGGTTGCGACCAATTTCGACGAACGCGAACCGTCAGAAGTGATCGAAAAACTGAAGGGGCTGGCCGTTCCTGGCAATGCCTTTTTCGGGAGCGCGGGTGAGCTGACAGCGATGGCGCACCTTGAGGCTGGGAACGATGCTGAAGCGGGCGCGCTGTTTGCTGCGATTTCGCAAGATGAGGGCGTGCCGGAAACCTTGCGCGCGCGCGCCCGCCAGATGGCTGGTTTGTTGGGTGTCGATGCGATCGAAGACCCCGAGGAACTGCTCGAAGATGAAGGGGTGATCGACGAAGACGGAAATCCTGTCGGCGGCGCCCCAGCAGGTGCGCCGACTCCCCGGCATAGTGATCGAGAGCATTCACGAAATTAAAAGGTGCCGAGCTATAACGCACCGCAAGGAAACAGTCTGATTGGACGGATGATGACGAGCATTACCAAGACTTCACGCAACGCATTGTTTGCAGGCGCATTGGCTGCGCTGGTAACGGGTTGCAGCGGTGGCCTGTTTGGCGGAGGCGACAAAAAGGCGACCCCGACAGTCGGCGAACGCACTCCCATCCTTTCGCGGATTGAAAGCGGTGCGACGGTCGATCCGTCTTTGGCGCAGGTCAGCGTCGTCCTACCTCCTGCTCAGACGAACGAAGCCTGGGCGCAGGTGGGTGGTTCAGCCAGCAAATCCTATGGTCACCTGGCATTGTCCGACACGCCGACAAGAGCATGGACGGCCCAGATTGCTGGCTCGAATGGGCGCACGCGTTTGGCAGCCGCTCCAGTTGTTGGCGGCGGCGCGTTGTTTGCGGTCGGAACTGACGGAACCATTCACAGCTTTGACTCGAAGACCGGCGCGCGCCGCTGGCAAATCTCTCCTGAAATGGAAGCCGACATGCGCCCTTCCGCTTTTGGTGGCGGCGTCAGCTATTCCGATGGCAGGCTATATGCCACTAACGGTGCTGGCGAGGTCAAAGCGCTGAACGCCGATGACGGAGCTGAAATCTGGAAGGTGAAGCCTTCGGGGCCACTGCGTGGCTCGCCAACCATCGCTTTCGGCCAAGTCTATGTGATGACGCAAGATAATCAGGTGTTTGCGCTGGACGCAGCAACTGGCGAATTGCTGTGGAATGATGCGGGCTCTGCCACGCAGGCTGGCGTTTTCGGCGTGGCCGCCCCTGCAGCGGGACAGGGCACAGTGATCGCGGGATATTCGAGCGGGGAGCTTTCCGCCTATCGCTATGAGAACGGGCGGACCCTCTGGGCCGACGCTCTTTCGCGGACCAATATTTCGACGCAAGTTGGCTCGCTCACCGACATCGACGCCGACCCGATTATCGATTCCGGGCGCGTCTATGCGCTTGGGCAAGGCGAGCCGGATGGCAGCCTATGAACTGCTTACCGGGCAGCGGATTTGGGAATTGAACCTGGCCGGGATATCTACACCAGCGATTGCGGGTGAGTGGATCTTTACGCTCACGGACGACGCGCGATTGCTCGCCATTGCCCGTTCAACGGGCCGGATCTCGTTGGATCACGCAATTGCCGCAATACCGCGATGAGGAGGACAAAAAGGGCGCGATTTTCTGGACCGGTCCAGTTCTCGCCGGCGGCCAGCTCTGGGTGGCAAGCTCGCGCGGTGCGCTTTATCGGATCAGCACTGGGGAGGGCTCGGCTCAGGGCTTCGCTGAGCTCGATGATCCGGTGAGCCTGCCGCCGATCGTCGCTGATAACATGATGTATTTGCTGGACGATGGCGGCACGATCCACGCTTGGCGGTAAGAGTCTACGGTTAACCGTTCTGCCTGTGCTGTTCCTCCCCGGGACGGCGCGGGTTTTCTATCCAAGCTGTTAACCCTTTGCCGCTAAGGGCAAGGGGCAATGAATGCGATCGCAGAAACGGACAGCGGCAAGACCGACAGCGTAGCTTACGCTCCGCCGTGCAGCGATGTGTCTGCGGGCGTTGGGTTCGCCGGCTTGCTGGGCATGCTGGTCTGGTTGCTGTTCTGCCGAACCTATCCGGCGATTGCAGAGTTTTTTGACATTCCCGGCCCGCGAGGTGTGCTGTCTGGTCCCTATGCGGCGCTTGCGACGATGCTGTTTACCGCAGGACCAATGGCGATTTGGTCGATCTTGGTCGACCGCGTGCATTTAAGGCCGTCCACAGGCCTAGATTGGTCACAAAAGAAATCTATGGCCGACACGCTCGAGGTCTCGATCGTCAAGATCGCAGGGCTATGGGCTACATGGGCGATCATCGCCGGATTGTACTGTCTCGCAAGGTGGTATTGGAACGGCCAATATCTGTTTGCGATGGAAGTGCTGGCATTTGCAGCAATTCCGCTCGTAGTGCTGACTGTTCCCTATGTGCTGTGGATCGACCGCTATATGGTCGACCCGCGCGATGGAGCATGGCATTTTGGTGCAATGCTGATCGGGCGCGAAGCGTTCGACGCAGAGGCGGTTAAGAAGCACTGGAGAGCCTGGATCATCAAGGCTTTTTTCGGCGCATTTATGATCTCGATCCTGCCGTTTGGCTGGGCACAGATTGTCCAAGCCGACATAGCCGCAATCTATCAGAACCCGGTCGAGCTGGGCCTGATCCTCATCGCGCTGCTGTTTGTAATCGACGTGCAGATCGGGACGGTCGGCTACCTTTTCACAATGCGCCCGCTCGACGCGCACATCCGTAGCGGCAATCCGTTTTTGGGTGGCTGGCTTGCGGCGCTTATCTGTTACCCGCCGTTTGTGTGGGGCATTATCGGCAACGGCCAAGTTCTAAGCTACGAGCACAATGTCGAGGGTTGGGGCTTTTGGTTTGATGGCAATCCAGCGCTGCTTTGGGTGTGGGCGGCGTGGCTCGTCTTCCTCACCGCGGTCTATGCATGGGCGACAGTTGCGTTCGGTATCCGCTTTTCAAACCTTACCTATCGCGGTGTGCTGACCAACGGACCTTATCGCTTCACGCGCCATCCGGCTTACTTAAGCAAAAACCTGTTCTGGTGGTGCTCGGTAATGCCGTTCCTCGTGACAAATGGGTCAATGACCGACGCGATCCGCAACACTTTCTTCCTGCTGGCGGTGAATGCGATCTATTACTGGCGCGCACGGACAGAAGAGGTGCATTTGCTCGCCGAGGATCCGAAATATCGCGAATACTACGATTGGATGGAGCGGCACGGCGTCATTACTGCTCCGCTTGCGCGGTTAAAGCGTGCGGTGCTCAGCCGCGGTCGGCGCGTGCAGGTTGGTTCCGTCGCCGAACCAGCCGAATAGTCAGAAGCTGTATTTGTAGACGCGGGTTATGTCCCCGTTCCATTCGCCGTGATAGCGATCAAGCAGGCGCTGCGCGGGCACTTTGCCGCTCGCGACGATTTCGTCGAGCGTTTCGAGAAATCCTGTCTCGTTGTCGCCGCTCAGGTTCAGTGCGTTGCGAGATTTGAGTCCTTGGCGCGCAATCGCCAGCACCTCTTTGCCCAAGTCCTGCATCGTACCGCCACCGGGAATTTGGGCATCTAGCCCCAGCTTGGGTGCATCATTGCGCAGGCGTTCACGCTCTTCCATCGACCAATCTTTGACCAGATCCCAGGCAGCATCAAGCGCGCCCTGATCGTAGAGAAGGCCAACCCAGAGGGCAGGAAGCGCGCAAATGCGGCTCCACGGACCACCATCGGCTCCGCGCATTTCAAGAAAGCTCTTAAGCCGTACCTCTGGGAAAGCGGTCGAGAGGTGATCCCACCAGTCGCTTTGCGTTGGCTTCTCGCCGGGTAGGGCGGGCAGCTTACCCTCAAGAAAATCGCGAAAGCTCTGTCCCGCTGCGTCGATGTATTTGCCGTCGCGGAACACGAAATACATTGGCACATCGAGCATGTAGTCGACCCAGCGTTCATAGCCGAAGCCGTCTTCGAATACGAAGGGGAGCATGCCTGTGCGATGCGGATCGGTATCTGACCAGATGTGCGAGCGATAGGAGAGGTAGCCGTTGGGCCTGCCTTCGGTGAAAGGCGAGTTCGCAAACAGGGCGGTCGCCAGCGGCTGCAGAGCTAGGCCGACGCGGAATTTCTGAGCCATGTCGGCTTCAGATGAATAGTCGAGATTGACTTGAATGGTGCAGGTCCGCAGCATCATGTCGAGGCCGAGATTGCCGACCTTGGGCATGTGCCGCATCATTATTTGATAGCGGCCCTTTGGCATCACGGGCAGCTCTTCGCGGGTCTTGTCTGGCCACATGCCGAGGCCGAGGAAGCCGATACCACAGCGCTCGCCAATGGCCTTTACCTGCTCAAGATGGCGGCCTGTTTCCGCGCAAGTTTCGTGCAGGTTTCGAAGTGCTGCGCCGGAGAGCTCTAGCTGGCCCGCAGGCTCAAGGCTAACCGCTCCGTCTTCGCCCTTAAGCGCGATGACATTGCCGTTTTCTTCGATCGGCTCCCAGCCAAATTCGCACAAACTCAAAAGGATATCGCGAATGCCGTTCGGTTCGTCATAGGACGGGGCGCGAAAGTCCTCGCGTCGATATACAAGCTTTTCGTGTTCGGTCCCAATCCGCCAATCTGCTTTGGACTTTTCGCCGCCTTGCATTGGCGCGACCAATTGGTCGCGGTCTTCGATGATCGGATCTTGCTCGCTGGAGGCTTCGCGCGTGCTCATGCCGGTTGCCTTAGGAAACTGATCTGCGAGTGGGAAGCGTAAATTGCATTGGGTGCAACGAAGTCAAACTTCGGCTTCGTCCAAGTCGTTCCAGTCGCCGGCCTCGGCCATCCAGACCGCGAGCGCGGCTATCGCAGCTGTTTCGCCGCGTAGAATACGCGGGCCGAGCGAGATTGGCTTGGCCGCAGGGTGGGCGCGGATGGCCGCACGTTCGGCATCGTCGAAGCCGCCTTCCGGGCCGATCAGGATCGCCGCGGCGCCCTCATGGTAGACAAACGCATCAGCCGCAAGCTCTCCGCCTTCTTCATCGGCAAAGAATAACGCGCGGTCGGCTGGCCAGTCACGCAGCATGGCATCGAGTTTCTGCGGTGCCAGGAGCTTCGGCAGCGCGGTGCGCGCGCATTGCTCGGCAGCTTCGATGGTGAGGGTGCGTGCCCGTTCCAGGTTGAGTTTGTCTGCGACACAACGTCGCGTAATAACGGGCTGGATCCGCGCGGCGCCCAATTCGGTAGCCTTTTCCAGCACCATGTCGAAGCGGTCCTTTTTCAGCAGAGCTGGGCAGAGCCAAAGGTCCGGAACTTCCTCACGGTCGCACAGTTTCTCGACCAGTTCGAGCGTCACATCGCGCTTGCCTGCTTCGACCACCCGCGCAGCCCATTCGCCTGTCACATTGTCGCACAGGATCACCGCATCGCCCTCTTGCACGCGCATAACCCGCGAAAGATAGTGACCCTGCTGGTCACCAATCATAAGAATCTCGCCTGCCGCAAGATCGTGTTCGACAAACAGGCGCGGCGCGCTTTTCGGGGGCCAAGATGGGGTCGCAGGCATGGCTTCCCCCTTGGCGTGCGCGCGGCTAGAGAGCAAGTGTGAGCGAACAGATCGTCCCTGATAGCGAGCATCGCGGGCTGATTGCCCTGCTGCCGCAATTGCCAAGAGATTTGGCGCAATTGGCCCGCTTCGACCGGTACGATTGGCTGGTGGCTGCTGTTCTGGCCATGCGTCTTTGGCGTTTGGCTTGCTGGTACAGGGCCGCAGCTTGTGCTGCTTGGCTGGCTGCTGTTGGGGTCGATCGCGATGCGCGGTGCAGGTTGTGTTTATAACGACGTCGTTGACGCCGATCTCGACAAGAAGGTCGCGCGTACAGCTTTGCGCCCTGTGGCTAGTGGACGCGTGTCGAAACGCACAGCTTGGATATGGCTGGTCTCTCTGTGTCTCGTCGGACTCGTAGTTCTGCTCCAGCTGAGGCTGGAGGCGCAGATTGTTGCCTTCGCAAGTCTAGCACTCGTCGCTGCCTATCCATTTATGAAGCGGATCACTTGGTGGCCCCAGGCTTGGCTAGGCATGGTTTTTACATGGGGCGTGTTGGTGGGTTGGACCCATGTGCGGCTCGACAATTGGGACGTGCTCGCCTGCATCTACGCCGGCTGCATCGCCTGGGTGATCGGCTACGACACGATCTATGCCCTGCAAGACAGAGAGGATGACGCGCTGGTCGGCATTCGATCCTCAGCGCTTCGCTTGGGGGAGAGGGTCAAAAGCGGCGTAGCTGTGTTCTATGGTGCGGCGATTGCATTGTGGGCACTCGGATTTTGGCTTTACCGCCCTGACTGGATAGCCTTGATGGCTTTGCTTCCGGTCGCGTTCCATTTGGTGTGGCAGGTCGCAACACTTGACGCGAGTGATCCCGAAAATCCGCTCTCCCGCTTCCGCTCAAACCGCTGGGCCGGAGCGTTGATGGCAGCAGCCTGCTTCGTGGTGGGCAACGCCTGATGTGCAATCTTTACCGGATGACCAAAGCGCAGGACGAGGTCGCCAAGTGGTTTGGCGCGATTGAGGCCTTGGGCGGCGCAAACTTCGGGTCCGAAGTCTATCCCGGCTATCCCGGAGCGGTCGTTGCCGACGGAAAGCTGCGCCAGATGAATTGGGGCTTTCCGCTGGTGATGAAGGGCAAGAGCGGCAAGATGCTCAAGCCAAAGCCGGTCAACAATGCCCGCCAAGACAAGCTGAAGAGTTTCTTTTGGCGGCATTCCTTTGAGGAACGCCGTTGCCTGATCCCAGCGACCGCCTGGGCCGAAGCGCAAGGTGCCAAGGGCGCGAAGACTCGCACTTGGATGTCTCTCCCCGATGGTGAATTGTTTGCCTGCGCAGGGGTTTGGCGCAATTCCGACGAATGGGGCCAGTGCTACTCAATGGTTATGACCGACAGCGCCGGTTCAGCCGCTGCCGACATCCATCACCGCATGCCAGTTTTATTGCGTACCGGAAGACTATCAGACTTGGGTCTCCGGAACCCCGCATGAGGCCTTTGACTTGTGCCGCCCGTGGAAAAGCGAACTGATCGTTGACCACACGGATGAGAGCTGGACGCGTGGCTCAGCCAAGCCAGTATTACGGGACGAAGGCGGCTCGGAGCAATCGCGATTGTTGTGATGGCCGAATATCGGTTCTTTTAGTATCGGTTCGTTCATTGGCTGTCCCCGGCATAGCTGACGACCTCAAACTCGATTCCGTCCCAGTCGAAGAAATAGAAGCGCTTGCCGGGATCGTATTCATCGTGACCAAAGGGTTTGAGGCCTGCATCGGCAACCACTTTTTCCGCGGCTTCAAGATCATCGACCAGCAACCCAACATGGTTGAGCGGTTGGCCCTTTGAATAGTCACCTTTGACGTGATCACCGGTGTAGAGCGCGAGATAAGTCGTCTCGTCTCCGACATGCACGGTCCAGCCAAATTTCTGACTTGGGCCGCGCCAGCGTTCGTGCCATCCGAGCAATTGTTTGAATAGCTCCGCGCTACGATCGGGATCTGTGACCGAAAGATTGGCGTGTTCAATTTGACCTTTTGGCATTTTTTGCACTCCTTGTTGGCGGAGCAAAATGTGTCCGCGAATCAGTAAGTGCATGATTAGTGCAACCTCAACCTCACTTGAGGTCAAGGACAATTTTGTCTAGGCGTACTCCATGGTGAGAACATTGACCAAGAATGATCTGATTTCGATAGGTGAAATCGCAAGTCGGACGGGCTTGTCCGTCTCCGCTATCCGTTTTTACGAAGACAAGGGTTTGGTCGAACCTATCCGCACCAGCGGCAATCAGCGCCGATTCCTGCGCTCTGACATTCGACGCCTGAGCTTTATCCTCATCGCGCAGCAATTGGGTTTAGCGCTTGGTGAGATCGAAGAAGAGCTCGCTAAACTTCCGCAAGGCCGTACGCCCAATGCCAATGATTGGAGCAAGATCAGCCGATCCATCCGCACGCAGTTGGACCGCAAGATTGCTCAGCTTGAACGGACAAGAGAGCGATTGGATGGATGCATTGGCTGCGGCTGTTTGAGCCTGAAAAAATGCCAGCTGTACAATCTTGATGACCATTTGGCTTCGCGTGGGGCGGGGCCACGGCAAATCTTCGACGGTTAGTGCTCCGGGCCTAGCTCTGGATCGAGGTCGCGCGGGCGAGCAAAATGCACGAGCTTCGCGCAATATTTCTTTAGCTCACTCCAGTCATCGATCGTGCATTCGAGCACGGCGAATGTCGCGGTCGGAAATTTGACCGAAGCCTCCTTGAATAGGTCATTTTCATGCGCGGGGGAGACGAGGTCTAGCAGCACTTCCTGAAAACCGGGATTGTGACCGCCGATCAGAATCGCGTCGTGGTCGCTCCCAAGCTCTTCAACCACCTCAAGGATGGTGTCTGAGCTGGCGAGGTAGAGTCGCTCATCATATTCGGTATTAAGGTCAGGCAAAGAGAGCACGTTCGTCTGTTTGACGCGCTCCGCCGGGCTGGCGATCACCAAATCCCACTTGATGCCATGGTCCTTGATATGCGCGCCGATGATTTCCGCGCCTTTGCGCCCGCGATCATTCAGGCCGCGATCAAAATCGCGCTTGGCCATATCATCCCAATCGGATTTGGCATGTCGCAGAAGGCCCAGAATTTTCACTGTATGTATGGTTCCTCACCAAGCACGTCGGCGAGATCGTCCCCGCCATTTCCGTCACCCGAAACACCCATTTCGACGCGTTGTAAAGCTTCCTCAAGCGTTAAGCGGATGACGGGTGTTCCCTCTGGGAAGGCGGTGAGCAAGCGGGTGGGGAAAGCGGCGGAGAGCACGACGAAATGGCCTGCATCATCCTTGCCTCGGATCAGCCGCCCGAATGCCTGAGCGAGCCGTGCGCGGATAATGCGATCATCATACTGGCTCGCTGGACCGTGCGCGCTCGCCGCGAGCCGTCGTGCTTTATGGAGAATATCAGGGCGGGGCCAGGGCACTTGCTCCATCACCACGCAGCGCAAGGATCGGTACGGGCACATCGACACCATCGCGCAGGGCATCGGTGCCCAGCAGACTGGCGCGTGGATCATCGCGGAAAATATCGACCAGGGTTCCGGTGTCGATCGGATCGACATGCTGCGCATAGAGCGGCAGGCCAGCTCGTGCGAGCCGGTCGGCAATGCGTCCGTGTACCGCTCGCATGCGGCGGATCGCGGTGAACAGGCCGAGCAGGCCGCCATCGCTCACCTCGATCAGCTTGGCATAAGCGCCTGCGAGCGCGGGCAAATCGCCTTTCTTAATATCGGTGACGATCAGCACTTCGGCGCGCTTTTCATAGTCGAACGGGCTTTGCGCGGCGGAGCGCAGCGGTTCGCTTTCGATGTGGTTTGCGCCCGAGCGCGCGATGGCTGAGGTCCATTTGTCGTCCTCGCTTGCCTCGCTGCTAACGCGATCGGTTAGGGTGGCGCTGGTAAGCATCACGCCGTGTGCGGGCTCAAGCACGGTCTTCGCGAATGGCTTCATCGGGTCGAGCCAGCGGCGGTGAATGCCAATATCAAACTCGCGCGCATCGTTGCGCTCGACCGAGAGCCAGTCGACGAACTCGGGATCTGCCGGGCCGCCCAGCCGCTCGAGCAGAGCACCCCAAGCGCTCAGCAAATCGACCCGCCAGCTGAGAGAGAACCGCGCGCCTTCGATCCGCTGGCGACCTTGCCCGTCGAGCCAGTCGGGAGGGTCGGCCATGATGGCCTCGAGCCGAGTTGCAAGTTTGATCAGCGGCGTACGGATCGCCGCGAGCGCTTCGCCCGCATGGCCCGCCGCTTCGATCAGCTCGCCTGGCAGGCCCGACGCCTCGGTCTCGATCCCATAGCCCGCATCGACCCCGCCACTTTCGTCACGCGCATAGGTGGCGGCGCGGACTTGGGCGAGCAGCGCTTCGAGCGGGCCAGACGGTTCGCCTTCGTTGAGGCGCTGAAGCCAGCCCTCGGCCAGGAGTACCTGTGCCGCTTCGACAGCGTCTTCTATCGCAATGCCGCCTTCGTCATCATAACTTGCGACATCGGCAAGCCGCGCGGAAAGGCCGCGCCTCCGCCCTCTGTTTTTGCGTTCGGGACCGAGGATCCAGCGGCGCAGCTCAATGGCTTCTTGACCGGAGAGCACGGCGGCGAAGGTCGAATCCGCCGCTTCAAAGACATGGTGGCCTTCGTCAAAGATGACACGGGTCGGCTGCATCGCATGATCGCGTCCGCGCGCGGCGTTGACCATGACGAGGGCGTGGTTGGCGATGACGAGATCGGCTTGGACGCTGTTGCGGCTCGCGCGCTCGATAAAGCACTTCCGGTAATGCGGGCACCCGGCATAGACGCATTCGCCGCGTTGGTCGGTAAGGGCTGCAATACCGCGCTTGCGGAACAGGGTGCCGAGCCAGCCAGGTAAGTCGCCGCCGATCATGTCGCCGTCTTGCGTGAAAGCTGCCCAGCGCGCGACCAATTGCGCGAGGATGGCGGGGCGCCCCGCAAAACCGCCCTGGAGCGCGTCCTCCAGGTTTAGCAGGCAGAGATAGTTTTCGCGGCCCTTGCGCACCACGACGGGCGGGGTGCCGTCCTGGCGTTTGGAGGGCCAAGCGCGCTTGCTCTCGCTGCGCAATTGGCGTTGGAGGTTCTTGGTGAAGGTCGATACCCACACCGTGCCGCCAGCCGCGCGCGACCAAAGGGATGCAGGCGCGAGATAGCCCAAGGTTTTGCCGATACCCGTGCCCGCCTGCGCCAGCACGATATGCGGCACCTCTCGCTTGTCGCGCGGATTGAAGATGCGCGCGACGTCTTTTGCATAGTCACGCTGGCCCGCGCGTTTCTCAGCACCCTCGCCGGTCAGGTGATCGAGCTGGGCAAGCACATCCTCTTCGGAAAGTTCGATCTGACGCGGCGGCGCGCGCTCGCCCGCATCCTCCCATTCAGGGAGCTTTGAGAACAGCCACTTTTCCGCACGCTCGGGCCTTGCGATATTTGGTTTCATGACGCCAGCCCAAGGCCAGCGCAGCCGTTCAAGCGATTGAAGCGCCGACCATGCGCCATCGCGCTCAAACCAATCGGGTTGTTCGCAATCGGCGATCAGCTTCGCAGCGGCGGTCTGCAGGAATGCGGGTACATCGGCGTCGCCCTCTGGCTCTTCCAGTTCAAGCGCCTGAGCCAGACCCCTAGGCGTTGGCACGCAGAATGATGCTGGGTGCACGAAGGCGAACAGCTCCAGGAGGTCGAGGCCCGACAGGTCAGGATAGCCCAGCCGGTTTGCAACCAGCGGCGCGTTGAGCAGCAGCATCGGCGTATCGGCGGCGGCCATGATCGCGTCGCCTTTGGACACCGCGCCGGTCTCGCCAGCGGGCGAGCGCAGCCAATTGCCCGAATGGCTGGCGTGGAGCGCTGGCAGAGTAAGCGGGGAGGGGGCGTTCGTGCTCACGTGGACTGAAATGAAAGAGCGAGAACGAAAAGTAAACGATTGCAGCCCATGCTGCGCACGGTTTTTGAGGATGGGGACAAAATTATGCGCAAAATGGCTAAATTTTTAGGCGCAGCCGTGCTCGTGGCATCATCGCTCACCGCACCAATGGCGGTCGCAAAAGCTGACGATTCTGCGGTCGTACAAGCGCATGTGAACGCCTATCGAACCGGCAATCTCGATGCTTTTGTAGCGACGTTTGCCAAGGATGCCCGCGTAGAGGCGAATGGCATGGTTGCTGTCGGACGTGCGCAAATTCGCGCGTTTTATGCCCTCAACTTCAAGAAGGGCGCACCGAAGGTGACTATCGTTGACAGCGGTATGAGCGGTCCAAATGTCTACATAACCATCAGCTACACCTTTACCGATGGCCGCGAGGTTTGCTGTTCCTATTCCGAGTATACAATCGAGGACGGCAAGATTACCCAATTGGTCGCTGTCGGCTGAGGCCTAGCCGTACCGTTGCCTCGCGACGAAAAAAAGCGGCGCAGCACGAACGCGCTACGCCGCTTTTCTCAAATGCGACCCGGATTACTTTTGTTCTCAAAAGTCTTTCTCACGCCGGCACTAGCTCCAAATCAAATGCCGTCGCGCGGACCATTTGGTTTATCAATGCACACACCCTGCCATTCGATCCCGACGAATGTATCTTTTTCCGAATTCGGATCAGGCGACCGCTTTCATGATTTGCAGTCCGCGATCATAGACTGCACCGACCACCCGATCCCTGCCGTCGTTTTTTGCGCAATAGACCGCCTGGTCGGCATTCTGCACGGCATCCTCAATGCTGTCCTTGCCAATCCGTTCGTGAAAGCCGACGCTTGCGGTCATCTTGAGGCGAGCGAGCGGACCCTCGAACTTCAGCTCAGCAATCGCTTTTCTCGCTGACAGCGCAAGAGCAGAAACCCCTCTTGCGTGCCGTTCTTCGAGCAGGACAACGAATTCCTCGCCGCCTAGCCGGAATACATAGCCAAATTCAGCAAACAGCCTGTCGAGCCGCGCGCCAACTATTCGCAGCACATCATCACCCGCATCGTGGCCGTATCGGTCGTTGACTCGTTTAAAATGATCGAGATCGATCGCGATCACCGCGCCAAAGGCGTGTCTTCCCACTTTTTCCTTGGCGATCTTTCGGTCAAACATGCGTCGATTGCCGAGCTTTGTGAGCGGATCGATCTCGCCTTCCTCGATGCGGTCGCGGACAATGTCGTAGCCGATCATCATGACCAAAACGATGCCAAGCGACATGCCCATAAGCGCGCTCGCCGAATGGAAGACGAGATTCAAACCCTCGTAGAACGCGATAACGTCTTCGCGTGTTTCACCGATCGGATTGAGACCGATCGCAATTGTCCTCCCGCCATAGGAAAGCGCAGCAGCCAAAATGATGCAGAATGCGATTAAGTCGACCACAGATTTGCGCCGGACAGCCCAAAGCTTGGGAAGGCTGAGAGCAATGATGAGGGCGCACGCTGACTGAACAAATACGCCTCTGACCCACTGAGAAGGAGACCAGGGCATGTCTGGCATCACAAAGATACAAGCAGCTAGGGTCAGCCCGACGGCAATTTTCGGCGCGAACTGATCATGCCGGGCGAGGAAGGCTTGCGTCATAATGAGCAGAGGCAAAAAGTGCGTCGCAACGGCATACCATGCCGCCCATGGGTTGCCTGTTGGATCTCGGTAACCATCAACAAGGATAGAGGTGAACGCAACGAAGAACCCAGCAGCGGCCCATCGCGCGGCGATCAACCTGCGATCGACGCACGCAATGATGACCAGCGCAAGCGTGAAAAGCGCATACATTGCAGGGATCAAAATGAAGAAGGCGTTGCTACCTGACATAGTGTTTGTCGCTAGGGTGGTTTAGTTTCCAAGCGCCTAATTTTGCGTCTGAATTCACAAATTTTCCTGTTCGAGAATTGGTCCCACAGGAAATGGCTTTTGCAACAATGAGTTCGTTCGAGACGGTGTCGTGCCAACAGCAAACACGCAGGCTTCGACCGTTTCGCGCTTGCGCGTTGGCCGCCTTTACGCAAAAGCGCCTGATCTATGACCAACAGTGCACAAATTGACGAATTGATGGAGGCCGCGCGTGCTTCCAAGGCTTGGCCTTTTCAGGAAGCTCAGCGTCTGCTGAAACGCTATCCTGACGGCGTCAAACCTGATGGTTCGCCGGTATTGTTCGAGACAGGGTATGGCCCGAGCGGTCTTCCGCATATCGGCACCTTTCAAGAGGTACTACGTACCACCTTCGTCCGCCGTGCATTCGAAGCGCTGATTGGAGCAAAGCCTGAAGACGGCAAGACCCGCCTTGTCGCGTTCAGCGACGACATGGACGGCCTGCGCAAAGTGCCGGACAACGTGCCCAACCAGCAAATGCTGACCGAGCATCTGCACAAGCCATTGTCGCGGATTCCCGATCCGTTTGAGGCCGGGCATGAAAGCTTTGCCGCACACAACAACGCGATGCTGCGCGAATTTCTGGATCGCTTTGGCTTCGACTATGAATTCGTTGCTTCCAACGACATGTACAATTCCAGCTAGGTTCGACGAGGCTTTGCGCAGCGTGCTGCGCAACAATCAGGCGATCCTCGACATCATGCTGCCTACCCTGCGCGCTGAGCGGGCGGCGACCTATTCGCCGATCATGCCGATCAGCCCGATTTCAGGACGTGTGTTGCAAGTCCCTGTCGAAGTGGTCGACGCCGACGCCGGTATTGTTCGTTTTACGGATGAAGACGGCAGCGAGGTCGAACAATCGGTGCTTGGCGGTATGTCGAAGCTGCAATGGAAGGTCGATTTTGCGATGCGCTGGGTCGCGCTGGGTGTCGACTATGAAATGTACGGCAAGGATCTGACGGATACCGGCGTGCAATCGGGTAAGATCGCCAAGGTGCTTGGCGGGCGTAAGCCGGATGGTCTGATCTACGAGCTGTTCCTCGATGCCAATGGTGAGAAGATTTCCAAGTCCAAGGGCAATGGCCTGACTATTGAGGAATGGCTCACCTATGGCAGTCAAGAAAGCCTCGGATTTTACATTTTCCCAAATCCGAAGAGCGCAAAGCAGCTGCATGTCGGCGTGATCCCTCGCGCGGTCGATGATTACTGGCAGTTCCGTGAACGGCTGACCGAACAACCGCTCGACAAGCAACTGGGCAATCCCGCCTGGCATTTGCTGCGCGCCAATGGTGGGTATGAAGGAGCCGAGGCTCCCGGTGCGGGCGATAGTCTGCCGGTAAGCTACGGTCTGCTATTGAACCTTGCGAGCGTGCTTGGCGCAGAGGCGACCGAGAGCAATCTGGCCGACTATCTCGACACCTATCTCGATGAGGTTGAGCGCGGGCCGGAACTCGACACTTTGATCGCGTCAGCGGTGGCTTATACGCGCGATTACATAGTTCCGACTCTCAACAAGCGCGCACCAGCTGAGAACGAGGCGGCGGCGTTGCGCGCGCTCGATGCAGCCTTGGCGGGCGCGAGTGAAGATGCGGCGGCGGAAGACTTGCAGACGATGGTATACGAGATCGGCAAGGACGAAGCGCATGGGTTTGAGAACCTGCGCGATTGGTTCCGCGCGCTCTACGAGACATTGCTTGGTAGCGAGCAGGGACCGCGCATGGGCAGCTTTATCGCGCTGTATGGGATTGATAACTCGCGCAAGCTGATCGCCGAGGCGCTGGCGCGCGCCTAAATCTTGAATGGGAACGGGCGGCATTGTGCCGCTCGTTCATCCCCATTTGCGAGTTCGGTACCAGCGCGTAATCACGTATTTCTCGCCTTTGATCACAGGCGTTCCTGCGTGCAGCGTATCGCGGTTAGGGCTGCCATCTGGCTTGGCGTTGTTCCAAACGAGCAAGACACCGCGCTTGGGTTCGACCTTGATACCGACTTCGGTGAAATGTGTTTCACCGCCTTCTTCGACGTCATTAAGGAACGCCATCGCCGTCCAGCATCTTTGTCCACCGCGCTTGCGCTCGGTCGGCCAATAGACCTGGTTGGTATGGAAGAAGTCGTGGTGCGGCTTGAACTGCTGCCCAACGTGATAGCGCTGTCCCTGGATCGACTCTCCGTTCGCAGGATTAATGCCGAGCAAATCATCAATGCGGCGTGAGACGGATCGTACGAAGCTGTCATTGGCATTTAGATCGCCGGAATACGATGTGCGAAACCCATCGTTTTCTTGCTCTTCGTGAAGCGTGGAAGGACGGGCGACGAGGTCAATCATTTCGCAGAGCCGCGCGCATTCCGCTTCTGACAGGAAATCACCAACGGCGTAAATCTCTGCTTTGTCGGTATCGACTTTGTACGCGCCCGGATCGGCATCAAGGCGTTTGCGGACGCTCTCTCCCACGCGTTTAAGCGAGGCTTGATCGGGGATGGCGGCAGTCTTTGGCATGAAACACGTATCGTTGTTGGAGGGCTATCGCGGCTATGTGCCAGCCAATCGCAGCGTAGGAAAGTCCAAAGCGAAGCCCCCGCCAGCATCTCTGCCAGCGGAGGCTCTGTTTGCTTCTGACTTACTGACTTACCAGAAGAAGTCGTAAATCACGTCGACCACTTCGCCGCTGTAGATGTCGACCAAAACGACGTCATCGTAATAGCGAACCCAGCGATATGGCCCATACACCTGCGGCAGGCGATAGCGCCATGGATCGTTGATGTAATACCGCGAGGAGAAGAACAGGCTATCAAGGTAGAAGCCTATGCTGACGCGGCTGTAACGGTGGCTGCGATAGGGCGAGTAGTACCGACCAAGGCGGAAGATGTTCCGATTGGCGCGGCGGTGGCCATACCAGTTGTAACGGTTGTGCTTTCTCCAAGCGCGGTTCCAGCGCTTGTGATCGCGGTATCCGGCCCGGTAGCCATTGCGGTAGCCACGACGCTCTGCCCGGTAGCCCCGGCGGCCGTCCCGGTAGCCACGGCGACCGTCTCTGTAGCCGTCACGCCGACCGTCGCGATACCGATCGCGCCGATCCGCCCGACGCTCTGCCCGGCGGCCATCACGGCGACCGTCCCGGTATGTATCGCGGCGTTCAGCCCGGCGCTCGGCACGATAGCCGTCACGACGACCGTCACGGTAGGCGCGGTTGCGATTACGATCTGCGTAGGTCTGATTGCGGCGCGTTTCTACTGCGCGCCGGTCGCGGCGGTCGCCGCCTCGGCGGACCTCTGTCGTGCGGCGTTCTGCACGGCGCTCCGCCCTGCGTTCACCGCGACGCTCTCCACGCCTTTCAGCCTGGCGTTCAGCGCGTGCGCGCGAGGGCGCTTCGCGTGCCTGTCTCTGCGTCTGACGGAACTCGCGGCGATCGGTCCGCACCTCTCGGCGGGCTTCCCTTCGTTCACCGCGTCGTTCACCTCGAGCCTCACGGCGCTCGCCTCGACGTTCGCTCCGAACCTGACGCCGTTCGCCGCGACGCTCACCGCGTGCTTGCTGGCGATTGGCGCGCCGGTCGGATCGAGCCTGAAACTGCTCACCGCGATTTTCGAAACCGCGACTCTGTGCCTCAGCTTCGACCGGAGCGACAGTCACCGCCATCGCCACCGCAAGAGCGGACAGCGCACTTCCCTTCAGCAGTTGGTATAAAGCCATTTGGGGGCCTCCTGTTTTGCCGCTCCACCACTCACGGCTGTGTTGATATGATGGTGTTCTACAGACGAGTCCATGTCTCGATACTTAACCACTTGTTTAGGGTTACGTTCATGTTTGAAGCACATTTGCTGAACGCCTTGACCGCGGCTCGCATTGCGCCAATGGCGTGCCCATGGACCCGACTTTTGACGAGATACGCCGCGAGATCGCTGATCGCCTGACCCGCGCAGCCAAGGACCGCAAGTCCGCGATGCACACGCCCGTTGTCGTGACCGGAGACGTCGATGCGCGCGTCATGGTGCTGCGCGCTTTCGACCGCGAGGCTTGGTCGCTGCGATTCCACACCGACACCCGCGCGCCCAAGGTCGCCGCGATCGAGGCTGACCCGCGTATGGCTGTGCTGTTCTACGACAAAGGCGCCAAGGTCCAGATCCGCTTGCGCGGCCGGGGCGAGGTGCTACGTGAAGGTGCGGAGGCGGATGCTGCATGGGCGGCTAGCACCAACTTCGCGCGCCGCTGCTACCTTGGCGAAGGACCGGGCGCGGCCGCGCAGGAGCCGACTTCCGGTCTTCCCGCCGAGTTCGAAGGGGCTGAGCCGAGCGATGCGCAAGTCGTCCCCGCAAGGCCCAATTTCGGCGTCCTCAAGGTGCATCTGGAGAGCCTCGACTGGTTCTACCTCAAGCACACCGGCCACATCCGCGCACAGTTCGCACGCGGCAACAGCGGTGAGTGGGAAGGGCGCTGGGTCTCGCCTTAGCGCTCTCTGGTTCGTCTCACATACGCCACACATGGACCGCATGTTACACGGTCTTAGCGACAAAAATCCGCCGGACGCTGCACCCCCTGATTTTCCGGTCTGAGGTCGTGAGAATGCGTTCGTAGTCATAGGCTGACCACTAGTGCTTCACCCGCGAGTAGGAAAACGCGGATCTACCTCATGCCGATGACCAGATTGCGAAAGCGGCCCTAAGCTTCCGGCGGGCTCCATTCGACCAGCTTCAGCTTCGCGAGTTTGCCGCGCGCGATGCCGGGTTCGCGGTGCTCTTCAAACTCGACCGAGCCCTGCAAGGCGCCCATCGCGATCTTTGCGTCGAGCAGCAAACAGTCACCGGCAGCGACGCTGACGGGATAGGTCTTGGCTGTGCCCTTGGTTTGCGAGGCCATCTGCGCAATCACCGTGTGGTCGCCCGGCTCAACCTCTGCTTTCACAAAACGCCCAGTGCGGAATTGCGCCGTCATATCGTCATCAATCGTGACATTCATTCCCTGTTGCCCTGCAACAAAGGCATCGCGCATCACGTAGATCGCGGCCTTGCCGTCGGCTACGGTGAATTGGCGGGCGAGCCGCAGTGGTTGCTTCGTCGGCTTCCGCGCCGCCTTTGTTCTTGAGCAAAACGAAGGCGATGAAGCCCACCACCGGGATGAATAGCAAGAGGCCAAGAGTCGGGTAGATAAAGCCAAGGATAAGGCCGATGACGATTGCGCCGGCGATAAGCACGATGTTGCGGGTTTTCACATCCATTGAACGAAGCTCCTGAGGGGATTAGAGTTCTTACGTAGCTTCGGGCCGAGCCAGAAGCGAGAGCAATGACAAGCGCTATGCCCGATTGCGTTTTTATGGTGTGAGCCGCTGGCAAGCGGGTGGGTGGACCTTATCGTCATCTGGCAGTTGAGTGGTTTGGGACCATGCTTTTGCGAAGCACGGCTTAAAGCCAGTCGGAAACAGCCGCATATGCTTGCACGATCGCGGCTATCGCTACGATCGTCGCCGCAACAGCAGACCAACGTGCTGCACTATTTGCCGCTTTTTGAGAAGCGTCGCTCGCAGCGCGCTGCTCTGCCAAGAATGTCTGCTGCTCCTCTTGCTGTTTCGCGAGAAAGCTTTTGAGATGCACTAAGTTGCCGCCCAATTGATCGCCATGCGATCCAATGGACTCTGTCAGGCGACTGACTTGCTCATCGTTCATTGACTGATGCTACCTAGTCAGTTTCTTATACGCCAACCTCGTAGGCCGGTCCGCTGCATCGCCCAGACGGCGGCGTTTGTCTTCCTCATACGCCTCGAAGTTGCCTTCGAACCATTCGACGTGTGAGTTACCTTCAAACGCCAGAATGTGCGTTGCGAGGCGATCCAGGAAGAAGCGGTCGTGCGAGATTACCACGGCGCAGCCGGCGAAGTTCTCAATCGCCTCTTCCAGCGCGCCCAGCGTCTCGACGTCGAGATCGTTGGTCGGCTCGTCCAGCAGCAGAACGTTGCCACCTTGCTTCAGCATTTTTGCCATGTGCACGCGGTTGCGCTCACCGCCGGAAAGCTTGCCGACATTCTTTTGCTGGTCGCTGCCCTTGAAGTTGAACGCGCCCACGTAAGCCCGCGTCGAGGTGTCGTGGCCGTTGACCTGCATGTAGTCGAGCCCGTCGGAAATTTCCTCCCAGACATTGTTTGATGCGGTGAGGTCATCGCGCGACTGGTCGACATAGCCGAGATGCACGGTGTCGCCGATTTCGATCGTCCCGCTGTCGGGTGTTTCCTGTCCGGTGATCATGCGGAACAGCGTCGATTTACCCGCGCCATTGGGCCCGATCACGCCAACAATGCCGCCCGGTGGCAGCATGAAGCTGAGGTTTTCGAACAAGAGCTTGTCGCCGTAGGCCTTGGAGATGTTCTTGGCTTCGATCACCTTGCCGCCGAGGCGCTCTGGCACCTGAATGACGATCTGCGCCTTGCCCGGCTTGCGGTCGTTCTGGCTGTCCTGCAATTGTTCAAACTTGCGGATACGCGCCTTGGATTTGGTCTGGCGCGCGGCGGGCGTTTGCTTGATCCACTCGAGTTCGCGCTGCAGCGCTTTCTGCTTGCCCGATTCCTCGCGGCTTTCCTGTTCGAGGCGCTTCGCCTTCTTCTCGAGATAAGTCGAGTAATTGCCTTCGTATGGATAGTAGGAGCCGCGGTCGAGCTCGAGGATCCACTCCACCACATTGTCGAGGAAGTAGCGATCGTGCGTGATCATCAGCACGGCGCCGGCATAGGCCTGAAGGTGCTTTTCCAGCCATTCGACGGATTCTGCGTCGAGGTGGTTGGTCGGCTCGTCGAGGAGAAGAATTGACGGCTTTTGAATGAGCAGACGGGTGAGGGCGACCCGGCGCTTCTCACCGCCGGACAAGTTGGTGACGGGGCTGTCCGAAGGCGGGCAGCGCAGCGCCTCCATCGCGATTTCGAGCTGGTTGTCGAGCGTCCAGCCGTCAACCGCGTCGATCTTTTCTTGCAGCTCGGCCATTTGCTCGCCCAGCGCTTCAAAGTCTGCGTCAGGCTCGGCCATTTCGGCAGAGATCTGGTTGAACCTTTCGACCATGGCGGCGGTTTCGCCAGCCCCTTCGCGCACGTTTTCGAGCACGGTCTTGCTTTCGTCCAGCTGCGGCTCCTGCGGCAGATAGCCAACCGTAATGTTCTCACCCGGCCAGGCCTCGCCCGTGATGTCGCTATCGATCCCGGCCATGATCTTCATCAGCGTCGATTTGCCTGCGCCGTTAGGGCCGACGATGCCGATCTTCGCGCCTTGGTAGAATTGCAGATTGATGTTGCTCAGCACCGGCTTTTGAGCGCCGGGGAAGGTTTTGGTCATGTTCTTCATGACATAGGCATATTGCGCGGCCATCGGGCGTGTCCTTTAAACTCGAATTCTTTGTGATGAGATTCCACTGGGCAAATAGTGCGCGCGGCGGTGAAGGGCAAGCTGGACTTGGGCCAAGCGCGAAGCTAGCTGGTTGGGTCATGAAAAAGACCATGCTCGCGCTCGCTGCGCTTTCGCTCCCAACTCTTGCCACGGCTACGCAGGCTCAGGAAGTCGGCTCTGTCTCGCTAGAGGATATGGCCGACGGTGCCCTGACGCTTGATACGATTGCGTGGGACTTTGTCGAAGGGATCACAACCGAGGTGGGGCCGCGTCAGGCGGGGACCGAGGCCGAGGCGCGCGGGCGCGAATGGGCGATGAACTGGCTGCGCGAGAACGGGTTTGCCAACGTCGCGAACGAACCGTTCGAAATGGATACGTGGGTGCCGGGCGAGTTGCACAAGGCTGAGATTGTCTCGCCATTCCCGCAGCCTTTGGTGGTCCAGCCGCTGGGTGGCAGCGCTTCAACCGGTGCGGACGGGATCACGGCGGAGGTGGTCGAGTTTGAGAACGTTGCCGCTCTGCAGGCAGCGCCGGAGGGCAGCCTTGCGGGCAAAATCGCCTACATCTCACACTCGATGACGCCGACCCAGGACGGCTCGCAATATGGCTTTGCTGGCCCAGCGCGCTGGGTCGGGGCGAGCATCGCGAAAGAGAAGGGGGCTGTCGCGACGGTGATCAAGTCGGTCGGGACGGACTATCACCGCAACCCGCATACCGGCGGGACGCGCGTGGTCGACGGCATGATCCCGGCGGGCGCTCTGCCACTGCCCGATGCGGAGAACTTGGAGCGGATGTTTGATCGCGCAGATGGCCGCCCGATCACGATGAAGCTGACGCTCACACCGCAGCAGCTCGGCAAGACGATGAGCGGCAATGTCGTGGGCGAGATCGTCGGCAGCAATCCGAACCTACCGCCAGTGCTGCTCGCATGCCACATCGATAGCTGGTGGAATGCACCGGGCGCTTTTGACGATGGTGCAGGCTGCGGCATTATCGCCGCGGCAGCGCTTCATGTCTCGCATACCGGCCAGCCACTGCGCACCATCCGGGTGCTGTTCGCTGGCGCCGAGGAAACGGGCCTGTGGGGCAGCCGCGCCTACAGCGAGGCGCATATCAATGAACCCATCGCGGTGGGGCTTGAAAGCGACTTCGGTGCGGACCGGATCTGGCGCTTTGAAAGCAATTTCCGTGAGAGCAATCCGGATCTGCACGCCAAGATTGCGTCTGCTGTTGCGCGCTTTGGCGTGGCCAACTCGACCATCACCGCGACCGGCGGTGCGGACCTCAACATCGCCCGCGACCAGAAGACCGCGATCATCGATTTGCAGCAGGACGGCACGCGCTATTTCGATCTCCACCACACGCCCGACGACACGCTCGACAAGATCGATCCGGTGCAGCTGCGCCAGAACGTCGCCGTGTGGACGCAGGTGGTCGGGATCCTCGCTAACGAGCCGCGCTCAATCCAGACTGGCGGGATAGTGCCAAGCGCTCCTGCGATTATGGAAGAATAGCCGGACCCAAAAAGGCTAGGCGGCGTTGAACCTCTGAAAAGAGGGAAGCCGCCATGTTTGTATCATCAACGGAATTGGATATCGCGCTGCGAGGCATCCTGCTTGCCGCAATCGCTCTCATCTGGGTTACGCTGCTCATTCGAGATCAACGGATTGCGATCGCTTTCCAAGATGACCAATTTCGATTTCGTGATGACCGTCGCAATGGGCAGCGTCGCTGCCGGTGTCATTCAAGCGGGCGACTGGAAAACTGTCGCGCAGGCGATGATCGGGATGGCCGGACTTGTGCTCGCACAATATCTGGCTGCAAAGTTGCGCTCCAACTCCGACGCGGTTGAGACCGTCATGCAAAACCAGCCGCTGCTGCTCATGCGCGACGGTTCGATCTACCACGAAGCGTTGAAGAGCGCGCGCGTAGCCGAAAGCGATCTGATCGCCAAACTGCGCGAGGCCAATGTGCTGGACTTCTCTAAAGTTCGAGCGGTCGTTCTGGAGACCACAGGCGATGTTTCCGTGCTGCATGGCGAGAGTCTCGATGAAAAACTGATCGAAAATGTGCGGTCATCGGCCAGCGGCTGACCCTTGGCAGCCGCTTTTCTCGCGCATGAGCAGTGCTCATTACAGACAGTCGGTTTAACGCCAAGCGCTCCTGAGATTATCGCCCATTACGTGGTTTTTCGAAAGCCGATGTTAACCATATCGGTCTAGCCCACCATCAGGGAAACTCGGTGGGTCGATGCAAACGCAAATACTCGGACTTCTGACGCCTTTGATGGCGCTGTTGTTCTCAATCACATTCGCTGTCTTCTGGAAGGCGGGGCGCATGAAGCGTCACGTGCTCGGCTTTGCCATTGGCTATTTGCTATTTGCCGCCGGCTTTCTGGCGACCCACATCCTGCCGCCCGGCGCTTTCTATGTCTTCCACGTCACACAGCTGCTCTACACCTCGGCGCTCATTGTCTATCTCGCCTCAGCGTGCGAGCGCGCGGGTCAAAAACTCCACCTCGGCAGTCAGCTTGGCGTCTACGCCATCAGCGCTTCGGCCCTGGCCGTGGCGGTCAGCATGACTACCGACGTCGGCCCAAGGCTGATTATCGTCAACACAGGCTATGGCGTGATGTGCGCAATGGGTTTCACAACCCTTCTCAATGCTGGGCGACGCAATCTTGTTGACGTTGCGATCATCGCTGTCATCGCCGTGCAGGCGATCGATTTCCTGATCCGCCCCAATATGACCTTGATGTACGAGCGCACCATTCCAGCGGAGGAATATCGCCAGTCGGTTTATTACTCGCTGATTGGCCTCGTCCTAGGCGTGAAGTCGGTTGTCGGCGCGATGGTGTTGATGGGCGCTACGATCATAGAATGGACCAATTCGCTGAAGGAAAGCAGCTCACGCGATCCGTTGACCGGTCTGCAAAACCGCGCCGCGTTCGAACAATCCATGCTGTCCATGCTCCCGCAGGCTCAGGTGGAAAAGCGACCGCTCAGTCTGGTCATCGCCGATATTGATCACTTCAAGCGTGTGAATGATATCTGGGGGCATCAGGCGGGGGATCAGGCGCTGGCAGGGTTCGGCAAGCTGATCAAAAAGATGGTGCGTGAATGCGACGTCGCCGGCCGCGTCGGCGGCGAAGAATTTTGCATCGCCGTGTGGGACTGCCCCAATGATCCGGCAGAACGACTGGCCGAAAGGATCAGGCAGGCATATGCGCGCCTCGAACATGATGGCCTTGGCGCTGAGATCCGGCTGACCGCAAGTTTCGGCGTGGCCACTGCGAACGAGCGCGAGAGTTATGCGCACTTGTTCGCACGGGCTGACGAAGCGCTCTATCGCGCAAAATCGAGCGGCAGGGACCGGGTCGAGAATGCCGAGCGCAAACGGATCGAGCCACTAGAGCCAGTCGCGAAAGCAGATCTAATCGAATTGAAGAGCGTGGCGAAAAGCTGATCTTGAGAAATCTGGTCGGGGAGAGAGGATTCGAACCTCCGACCCCCTGTACCCAAAACAGGTGCGCTACCTGGCTGCGCCACTCCCCGACAGATTTCAGTCACCTTGGAAAGGTCCAAGATAAGTTATGGCATCGCTGACCAGCGGTGGTGGGCCCGGCAGGACTCGAACCCGCGACCTAGCCGTTATGAGCGGCCAGCTCTAACCAACTGAGCTACAGGCCCGTATGGTCCGGCCACGATGCTGCGGGAGCCTCTACAGCGCAGTTGCGAATGAAACAAGCACTCGATTGCGCCTATTTCACTTTTTTTGCGGCTGGGCGAGTTTGATGATTTCGGCGACACTGGTGGGCTGCACCTTGCGACGATTGAGATAGCCGTAAACCTGCTCAAACCAGTGGTACAGCGCCTCCACATCTTCGAGCGTTTTCGAATAGGGCGTGTGACCAGGCGCAAGCGAGGGGCTGTGGAATGACAGCACCAGAACGGGCAGGCCATCGTCAAGCGCAATGTCAATCCCGCGAACGGCCTCGTCGACGCTTACCCCTTCGGGAGTAAGGGCAATGCGTTCGAGCATTGCGAGTCGCGACAGCGCACTGCCGAGGCGCGGCATCTTCTCCTGAGCCTTGCGGATGAAGCGGCCCTGCTTGCGCAGCATCCCCCAGTATGTGCTGGTCACCGGCAATTCGAGCAGCTCGTGCGCGTCATCCGCCCAATAGGGTTCGAGCGGATGCGCCGAGTAATCGGGGCCGTACTGATCAGAGTAGTCGAACAACGGGCGGACCGAAGTATCGACTTTGATTCCTCCTTGTTTGAGCATTTCGGCGCTGTGCTCGCTGAGACCATAGCGCCCAGCGCGATAAATTTGCGGCGCGAGGCCGAACGCGGTTTCGATTTTGTCGCGAAGGCTCTTGAATTTCGCCGCTTCGAGTTCCTGCGGCAAGTTACCTGCGTAGCTGTTGCGGGCGTTGACCTCTTCGTCGAATGGCGGATTGACCCAAGGGTGCAATTGTACGCCGACCTCGGCGGTGCCGCGCTCCAGCGCATCGCTGATGATCTCCACCGCCGGTTCGCAGGTCGCAATCGGCCAGTCGACCAGATAGACGGGGCTGACCTTCAAACCTTCGCAAAACTCCTGAAACCGCTGCAATTGCGCGACATGCGTGAGGCCGTGCCCTTCACGGCTGAACGGCGCGTTCCAGTCAAATTCCTCTTCAGTGTCGACCGTGAGAAGCGCCCGCTGACCAAACGCTTTTTCGAAACCTGCCAGCGCATTCGGCTTGGGCGGGGTCAGCAACGACGGAGTAGGCATTCTTGTGCACGCCCCCTCTGGTCGGTGACGGGAAGCGCGCGCTTATGCTTCTCCGCCTGCACGATGATCGACCGGCTCGTCATCTTGAAATGGAGCGGGGTCTTCGTCGCTCGCATCCTCTGCTTGGCTAGGCAGCGCGCTTTCTTCGGTCAAGAGCGGGAGCGTGAGGAGTAGATATTCATCCTCATGCGAGAGCATTCCGCCTGCTGCTCGCGCTTCCGCGCGGGCAAGTCGCAGGGTGAACCCTGCGCCAAACAGTCCGGCATTCACTGCGACATTGGCGGGCTTAACGTTGGCTGCGAACAGGTCATCCTGGCCAGCAAGTTGCTCCGGCAATTCGCACAAAAGGCGCGCGCGCGAGTGCTCGCCGATCAGGCGGCAGGTGATGATCTCGCCAGAGCCGCATGCACCTCCAAGGGTCGCCAGAATACGCCAGATCAGCGCTTCTGCGTCTTCTGGATCAAGCGCAATCTGCACAGGCTTATCGTCGTCTTGCAGCAACTCTACACCGGCCATGCGCGGGCTGAGAACGCCAGCAATCTGTCCAGTGATCCGTGCTGCAATATCGCTCAGATCAGCTTCCCCTTCGATCATTTCGAGCGCATCGGTTTCCAGCCGCGCAAGGCGGTCCAGTTCCTCAAAACCAGCGAGAATGCGAGCAGCGTCAGCGGCAATCGCAGCAGCCAACGCGCGATATTCGTGAGGGGCAGGGCCAAACAATTGCTGCTGGATGACCTCTGCATAGCCTTGCACGGCTGTCACCGGAGTGCGCAGTTCATGCAGCAATTGGCGTATGCGGTCGGCTTCGATCCGTCGGCTTTCGGCCTGAGCGTCGCCGTGCGCTGTGCGGCGAAAACGTCCGACATATCCAGTGAAGCTGCCTTCGTCAGAAAAGCGCGGCTGCGCATCGACCAGCCAATCGCCTGCGATTGCCGCCGCCCCTTGCAAAGCAAAGGGTGCCTGATGGATCGGCTGGCGACGGTCGAACGCGCGCTCGATCAAGCTCTGCGTGGCAGGATCAGCGAAGGCCTGTGCGGGAACGAGCCTCTTGCCAATGACCATCGGAGCGGCGGCGGCCTCCGCCCATTCGATCCGTCCACTGGCATCAACGCTAAAACCGAACGCTTGCAGGGCTCGCGCCTGCGGCCTGTCCTCATCTTCGAGCGGCAAGAGCGGCGCGTTCTCGAGATTTCGCGCCACCTCTCGTTCGCGTTTGAATTGAGCGATTCGTTCGACCAGTGCGGAAATTTCATTTCGCCCGGTGTCTGCCTCTTCGGGGCCGACAAATGGAGCGGAGCCCGACGCTTCTATCTGCTCAGCCGGATCGATGTCCTCCGGTGGAGCTTCTTCGCTCAGCTCAAACGGCTCATTCGCGGGCGAAAGATCAAACACCGCCGGACGATTGCGGGCAGGAAAGGTCGTGGGCGGTGCGGCCATGTCATCGACTGAGAACGGCGGAGCTGATTGCGTCTCGTCCGCCGGTGCATCCTCGGCTTCATGCGCGTCGACAGTTTGTTCGGGTTGAGGAAGGCCGCGGTCGTGAACTCCCAGCCGGTCCAGCAGAGCTTCGACATCCACTGGCAGGTCATCGCGCAGCCGCAAAAATCCGCGCGCTCTGACCGGCAGTCGCGGGATCAACGCCGACCAATCTTCTTCGCTTAGGTCGGCTCGGTTCAGTGCGGCAGAGGCCACTTCGGGTTCGAAATCGGCCAGATGTGCCGTAAGATCTGCGTTGCGAAGGCGCCAGCCGCGTTCTCGGATTGCCGCCGCCCGCTCGCTGGCGGGGACGATTTCCGCCAACGCATCCATCCTCAGCCACGCCGCAGCGACCTGGCTTTGCGCAATGCTGTCATCACGCGAGAACTTGCGATTGCCAAGAATATCAAGCAATTGCCTGAATTGCGTGCGCGCACCCGTCTTGCTCTCGCCAGTTTGGCGCAGAACAGTAGCAAGACGATCATCGTAAAACATCGTGTCTCCGATACACGCACACAGGCGCCAAGCGCCATAGGTGGAGCAAATTTGCATACCAGCGCTTACTCACGGGCAGGGCGATACATTCCCATGCGTTGCAAAGTGGGACAATTGCTGCCAAGCATAATTTTATTAGGTTTTTGCACGGATTTGTGCGCAGATACTTTCGAGTGGTTGTTAGTTATCAGCCATGATCGAACCATAAATTGAACGATTGGGAGCGTGCGCCGCATGGCCAATTTGGATGAAATAGATAAGCGCCTCTTGTCCGAACTTCAGGCAGAAGGCCGGGTTACCAATGTCGAGTTGGCGCAGCGTGTCGGCCTTACCGCGCCCCCGTGTTTGCGCCGTGTTCGCGGGCTAGAGGATGACGGTGTGATCCGCGGCTATCACGCAGATCTTGATCCGTCGAAGCTGGGTTTCGCGATCACCGTGTTCGCCATGGTCAGTCTCAAGAGCCAGGCCGAAAGCGCGCTTCGCGAATTTGAAGATGCGATGCGCGATCTGCCCGAAGTGCGCGAAGTGCACATGCTCAACGGGGAAATCGACTTCATCCTTAAAATCGTCAGCAATGATCTGCAGAGCTTTCAGGAGTTTCTGACCAGCAAACTTACACCGGCACCAAATGTCGATAGTGTCAAAACTTCGCTGACCATCCGCACCGCCAAATATGCGCCGGGAGTGCCTCTCTGAGTGGGCCTGTGCCTCTCGTCGGACCGCTGCAAGGCAAATGCCTGTGCGGCTCGGTCACTATCACGCTGAACAGCGCACACGCAGAGGTCGACGTGTGCCATTGCTCCATGTGCCAGCAATGGACTGGCTCGATGTACGCCGGGATCGAAAGCGAAGACTTCGAGATTTCCGGGGAGGAGCATATCTCCACCTACAATTCGAGCGATTGGGCCGAGCGCGCCTTTTGCGGCACATGCGGCAGTTCGCTGTGGTACAAGTTCAAGCCAACCGGCAATCGCACCTTCCTTGCGGGCATGTTCGATCTGCCCGAAGGCTTGCCGATCAAGCATCAGATCTTCGTCGACGAAAAGCAGGATTGGTATGATCTGGCGCAGGAAAGCCCGATGAAAACCGCGCAGGAAATCATTGCTGAGGCCAAAGCCGCTGGTCTCAAGTTTGAATAGGGCTTTGCCGGAATGATCCAGGATGCTCCCCCGATTGATCCGCCGGCCGAGGCCGAGATCGCCATCGTGGATGAGCAGGCGGCGGCGCAGCCTGAGGGGTTACCCACGATTGAAAATGCAGATGGCTCATTGGTTATCGACCTAAAGCCGCTCGCCCCGGTCCCTACTTACGAGCAGTGCTTTGACCGCGATGCCAACCCGCTCGATAATACGATTGTGGTGTGCCGGAAGGTGACCGATCAGCGGCTCGGTCCGCAGACCCCTCCGGCAGACGAATTGACGTTTGGCAGCGCGATTCCACGGGCTCGCGTCAGGATTTCAGACAATGCGCAGGCTGAGATCAACACAATCAAGAAAGGTGTTGGTGGCGTTGACGCCGATGGCGCCGAGGTCAGAGTGAAGATCGATTTTTGAGGGGCGGTTGGGGTTAAGTCTTCCGCGTCATAATTGTTCGATGATGTTCAAGGCAGGGTCGAAAAACATAAATCGATCCTCTTCGCTAGCTCGCAAGCCAACTTCAACGATCGCGTCTTTCACTTTTTCCGAACCTAGATGGCGCACCATGCTTGTGTGGGCAGCGTCGGGTACATTGTCCCAGATTGAGTGCTTTAGATCACCATGCCTGATCAAGCGATCCTGGTGATCGATCGCGATCTTAGCTAAATTTTTCACTGCGTTCGATTTGCTCAACGAGACAGCTAGTTTGAGTTGAGCTTGTGCATCTTCGCCGAGGATGAGGGTCGCTACTAGCCAAGACTCAAAATCGGCAAACACGCCGACAGGTTTTTTGGAGGCACTTTCGAAACCCGTAATGAAAAAGCTGCGCAGGGCGATGCGCTGCCGTTCAGACCAAGTTTGCCATACGGCATACTGTAGTTTGTTTGCGATGGCCCAAGGCTCAAACCCAGTCCACCCTTGATCGAAGAGGGCAACCTCTAAAATGCGAGGAAGAAAGTGCTGATAGTCGGTGACGTCACCGACCGTGTAGAGTGCTGAACTGGCGTAGGGTCCAAGAGTTTCCGGCGGAACTTCCCGGAGAGGCAAAGCCACTAGCCTTTCATAACTCAATCGGTCCGCTTCGCTTTTGGCGGGAGAGAAATCCAATTTTTTCGGGGCCGCATTCGACGAGAACGCTTCATAAAGAGGTCCGACCAACTCATTGGGATCGAGCATGGACTGATTTTTACTCCTCCCGCTCGGCCAGCCAATCTTCGAGCCATTTGATCGAGTAATCGCCCGACAAAACATCGTTCTGCCGCAACAATTCCTGATGCAGCGGAATGTTGGTCTTCACGCCCTCGACCACCATCTCTTCGAGCGCCCGGCGCAGGCGCATGATGCAGCCTTCGCGGTTGCGGCCATAGACGATCAGTTTGGCGATCATGCTGTCGTAGTAAGGCGGGATCGAATAGCCCGCATACAGCCCTGAATCGACCCGCACGTGCATGCCGCCAGCCGGGTGGTAATAGGTCACCTTGCCAGGTGAAGGCGCGAAGGTGAACGGGTCTTCGGCATTGATCCGGCACTCGATGGCGTGGCCGGTGAACTCGAGGTCTTCCTGAGCGACCGAGAGCGGCTTGCCCGCAGCGATGCGGATCTGCTCGCGCACCAGATCAACGCCGGTGATTGCTTCGGTCACAGGGTGCTCAACCTGAAGCCGGGTGTTCATCTCAATGAAGTAGAACTCGCCGTCTTCCCACAGGAACTCGATGGTGCCTGCGCCGCGATAGCCCATGTCGCGCATCGCCTTCGAGCAGACCTCGCCCATCCGCATCCGCTCTTCATGGCTGATAACGGGGGAGGGGGCTTCTTCGAGCACCTTCTGGTGGCGGCGTTGCAGCGAGCAATCGCGCTCGCCCAAATGGATCGCATTACCATTGCCGTCGCCGAACACCTGAAATTCAATGTGGCGCGGATTGCCGAGATATTTCTCGATATAAACCGTCGCGTCGCCGAAAGCGGCCTTCGCCTCGCTACCTGCTTGTTTCATCAGCGTTTCGAGCTGGTCCTCGCTTTCGCAGACCTTCATCCCGCGACCGCCGCCGCCAGAGGCCGCCTTGATGATCACCGGATAACCGATCTCGACTCGCGATTTCCTTGCCTTCCTCCGGATCAGAGACCGCGCCGTCAGAGCCGGGGACCAGCGGCAGGCCAAGCTCGCCCGCGGTCTTTTTCGCCTGCACCTTGTCGCCCATTGTGACGATGTGTTCAGGCTTCGGCCCGATCCATTTGATGTCGTGGGCTTCGACGATCTCTGCGAACTTCGCGTTCTCCGACAGGAAGCCATAGCCCGGGTGTATCGCATCGCATTGCGAAACCTCGGCGGCGGAAATAATTGCCGCAACGTTCAGGTAGCTGTCTGTTGCAGACGGCGGGCCAATGCACACCGCGTGATCGGCCAGCCGCACATGCATCGCGTCGGCATCGGCGGTTGAGTGCACTGCGACCGTCTCGATCCCCATTTCGTGGGCCGCACGGTGGATGCGCAAAGCGATTTCGCCGCGATTGGCGATCAATATGCGGGTTATGGACATGGCAGAGCCTTACCCGATGACGACCAGCGGCTGGTCGAACTCAACCGGCTGTGCGTTTTCGACCAGAATGGCTTTGATCGTGCCCGATTTGTCGGCGGGGATGGGGTTCATAACCTTCATGGCTTCGACGATCAAAAGCGTGTCGCCTTCTTTCACTTTGTCGCCAACTTTCACAAAGTCATCCGCGCCGGGTTCGGGAGCGAGATAGACGGTGCCCACCATCGGGGAAAGCATCGCGCCTTCATGGGCTTCGCCAGCAGTTTCTGCCTCTGGGGTAGGCGCTGCCGCAGCTGGAGCGGGTGCTGCGGCAACCGGTGCAGGCGCGACAGGCGCGTGCATAGGGACGGGAACACCGCCGCCGCGCGCTACGCGGATCTTGCGATCATCGTCCTCAACTTCGATTTCGGTGAGGCCGGTTTCAGCGAGCAATTCCGCCAGCTCGCGCACCAAGGCCGTGTCGATATTCATGCCGGAATTCTTTCCAGCGGCAGGCTTCTTCGTAGCCATGCATACCCCTTGTGTAGTTTCGGGGGCTGGTTATTCACGCCAATTGCGGCTGGCAAGTGGCAATCGTTGAAATTTCCGCAAAAGTGCGAGCGTGTCAGACCTCGCCTGCCGCCACGGCTTCGAGCGCCATGCGATAGGAACCGGCCCCGTGCCCCTCGACCGTCTTGGCCGCAGCCATGCCGACATAGGAAGTGTGGCGGAACTGTTCGCGGGTCTTGGGATCAGACAGATGCACTTCGATTACAGGGGTTTGGATCGCCTTGATCGCATCGAGTAAAGCAATCGATGTGTGCGTGTAGGCTGCCGCGTTGAGCAACACAGCGCGCGCACCCTCGGCCTGCGCTTCGTGTAGCCAGTCGACCAGCATGCCTTCATGATTGGTCTGACGCATATCGATAATGAGACCAAGCTCACGGGCGCGATCTTCGAGCATTCCCGCAATTTCATCGAGCGTTGTCGAGCCGTAAATCTCAGGCTCGCGCAGGCCGAGCAGGTTGAGGTTGGGGCCGTTGAGGACATAGACAGTGTTGCTCATGCCCTCAGGCTTAGCCCGCTTTGCCTATTTAGCAACGCCCTTGATCTTACCCCATTGGCGCGCGGCGGTGTAGCCGAGGTAGCCGGTGCCAAACAGCGCGTAGAGCGGTTCGGGCAGGCCGTTGAGATAGGCGTTCATGCCGCTGGCGATATCGCGCGCCGCGCCGGGATTGAACGCGGAGAGCACACCCATCGGCAATGCCCACAGGATCATCGCATACATAACGTAGAGAAAGCTCGGGCGTGCGCGGCTGGTCCACGGGTCGGTGCTCTGCGCCTCGGCCACAATCGCCTGCAAGCGCGCCTCGATCAGGTTCATCTCCTGGCTGCCTTCGAGCTTGAGCAGTTCCAGCTTCGCCTTTGCACGCGCTTCTTTGTCAGGGATGATTCTGTCGATGATCGAAGTGATGGGACCGATCAGAGATTCGAGAATGGCCATAATTGCTGCGCGCCTTCCATTTGCGAGAGTCGCGCCTCAATTATCCAAATGGGTTCAAGTAGGAAAATTCTATCTCCTAAAAAGCCTTATTCACCGTTCTCAGCCAGCAGTCTCTGTGCCAGCGCCAGATGTGGGCGGTCGAGCATATTGCCATTCAGCGCGAGCGTGCCAGCGCCAGGATTCTCAGCAAACAATTGCACCACAGCGCGGGCATGGGCGAGTTCGTCGTCGCTCGGTGTGAAGGCTTCATTGATCGGCGCGATCTGTGCGGGGTGAATCGCAAGCATGCCGCGAAAGCCCTGCCGCCGAACCCGCAAAGCGCGCGTGCGCAGCGCATCGAGGTCGCGAAACTCGGGCTGCACGGTTTCGATCGGCGCGACTTGCGCTTTGACTGCGCCGAGCAAGCAAAGGCTGCGCGCCATCTCGTAGGTATGAGTGTATTCACCGTCTGGGCCGCGCTGTTCCTGAGCGCCCAGTTCAGATGACAAGTCCTCCGCGCCCCAGCTCATCGCCACCAGTCGCGGCGCCCCGTCATAAGTGCCGGTGGTGAACATCGCTGCGGCGGTCTCGGTTACGAGTGCGGCGACTTTGATCGAGCCTTGTTCAATGCCAGCCGCTTGCTCGCGCGCGGTCAGCATTTTGCCGAGCGTTTCGACATCATGGCCGCCCTCGGCTTTGGGCAGGAAGATACCGCCCGGCTGCGCGGCAATTATCGCGTCCAGGTCCGCCTCGGTCCAGCCGCTTGAGAGCGGGTTGACGCGCACCCAGATACGCTGGCGATTTTCGTGGCCAGCAATGGTTTCGCGCACCAGTTCGCGCGCGACGGCCTTATTCTCAGGCGCAACTGAGTCTTCCAGATCGAGCAGGGCGATGTCGGCCTCGCTCGCGATCGCTTTGCCCATCTTCTTTTCGCTGTCGCCCGGGGCGAACAGCCAGGAACGCATTCTCAAACCCATCAGCCAATCCTCTCGTGAGAGCCGAGTAGGGCGGTTAGAACGATCCTTCAATGTCGATTGAGTAGATCGTGCCGAAGCGGCGACGGCGCTCTTCGCGAAAGTCTACAATTCCGTTCAACCGGTCGGAGAAGATTGTGCGATCCAAATTGTTGGCGCGGTCCAGGATGTTGCCGATACGGCCGCGCACGGTCAGGCCGAACACATCCTTATGCTCGACGAAGACGCGCGCAAACCCCGACCGTTCGGTGCGGTCTGCGATTTCATCCAATCGCACAAAAGCACGGTTGTCGTCGATCCGGAACGCGCCGCCAATCGCCCACGGCGTGCCGAGGAAATCCTGCCGCACCTCGGTGTCGAATTCGATGTAGCGCTGGCCCGATATTTCGCGCGGCGTGCCAAGCAACGGGTCGAGCACTTCGCTTTCGGAATATTCGAGCTCGGTGTCGACCCTCAGCCCCTTGATACCGATAGGATCGAACAGCAGGGTGAGTTCAGCCGAAGCCCCCCAGATTGTTGCGCTGTCGATATTCCCAGGAGCCTGGCCGCCGGCTTCAATCGGGATCTGGTCGACGATGTCGCTGATATCCTCGTAAAATCCGCGCAAGTTTAGCGAACCGAACGCGCCAAGGCTCTGTGTTGCTTCGAGCTCGAACAGCCAGCTTTGCGGCGGGACCAGATTGGCATTGGTCACGTTTACACGGTCCTGATCGAGATTGGCCGAGGCGATGAAGTCGAAGAATTGCAGTTGGCCGACCTGCCGCTCGATCCGGCCAGAAAGATCGAGCGAAGGATTCGCGTCCCAATCGAGCGCGATGAAACCTTTGGGCCGGACAAAGCTGCGGGTTTGCCCCGCGACGCCCGATTGGCTGATGCGCGAATATTCCCCGCCTGCGGAGAGCTGCAATTGCAGTGCGCTGGAGAGCGCGCGGCTGTAGGTGAGGCTGGTCTCTGCGCGATCTTCTTCGACGCGCGCGGTTGCACCGTCGAACGCGACGGGCTGCAAGTTTCCGTCCGCATCGCGCTCCTCAAAAGCGGAATTGATATCGAGGAAGTTTTTCACTCCCTCAAGCGCAAGTTGGAAGTCTCCGCCCAGCGCGCCGAAGCTGTATTCGGAGCGCAGGATTGTCTCGCCTTCATCGGCATCGCGTGTGAAAACCGAGCCTTGCGGCGCCGAGCCATCGGCGAATGTGGTTAGAACTTCCGAACGGGTGGGGCTGTCTTCATACCGATGATAGGCGATCAGCTTGAGCTGGCCGCCGCCGAAACCAAAGCTGTAGTCTGCGCCGATCTCATAATTGAACTCGTCCTCGCCGGAAGTGAATTCGCGTAAGCGGTCGCTCGCCGCGATAGTGCCGCTGCGCTCGGAAATCTCGCTCTGGTTGAAGATAAAGCCGACAAGCTGTCCGGTAAGATTGAGAACATTGCCGTTATCAGCGGTGCGCGCATAGGAACCGGAGAGATTGATCCGGTCGGCATTGAAGTTTGATCGTTCTTGCCGGGTGTCGATAAGATTGTCGTCGCCGTCAAAAACGCGTTCCAATCCTGCGTCGCCGCGCCTTCCGGAATCGTTTTCAAGGCTGAGCGTCCATTCGGTCTTCTCACCGCCGCCAGCGACTGACACCTGGCCATCGCCCCATCGAAATGGGACGCCAGATGATCGCCATTCTGCCGAATAGCGAAACTGTCCGGCAATTCCGCCTGAGCTAGAGGTGACGACGTTCAGAACCTGTCCGGTCAGCCCGCCAATATCGAGGCTTGCACCGTCGACGAGTTCGAGCCGCACGACATCTTCGACCGGAAGGCGTTGCAGCGCGTCGACGGGTCCGTTTGACTTGCCTGAAATGCGCCTGCCATTGATGAGCACGTTTGTGTCAGCCTGACCAAGCCCGCGATCACCGCCACCTTCGCGAATGGAGAAGCCAGGGATCTGGCGGGCCATATCGAGCGCGTTGCGCGGGGCGAAGCGTTCGAAGTCGGCAGGTGTAAAGCTGCGGCGAACTTCTGACTCGCTCGCTGCAATCTGTCCGGCCACCACCGCTTCATTTGCGGCGGCATTTTCCTGAGCGGCAAGCGGCGTCGCGATCGGCGCAAGTGCCGAACAGACAAGGATGGCAGCGCAGTTGCTGTGCAAATTGGGCCGATTTCTCATGAGTGGCTTCAAACGCGCCTTTCCGATGCGGGTTCCTGCGCGCAAACGGGAAGGGCGCAAGCTTTGGCAAGCGCATTGATGCAAAGTTTCAAAATGGGAAGAGAAATCGCGTCACTATTCGACGAATGTTCCACTGGTCGGGACGACTGGATTCGAACCAGCGACCCCCACACCCCCAGTGTGATGCGCTACCAGGCTGCGCTACGTCCCGATCCAGTGGAAGGCGGCGCTATAAGCGCGGTCTTGAATAGTGGCAAGCGAGCATTGTGCGATCCGCAAAGTTTCGCCAATTCGCCTGCGCCGGATTCAAACCTGTGTGCGAAGCGCAACGCTTGGCGAGCAGTTGATTGCCGCGACCTTGCATTGCTGCTAGGCGCGCCCACTTACCGATAATTCGGGGCGGGATAGCGCGGTGCATATTGCGCGCGGTTCAACGTCCAGAATGACTTTGAAGACACGATAGGCTTAGTACGATGCTTGAACTTCTCGCTGCTGCCGGTGCTGGACAGGCGCCTCCGGGATGGCTGCAATGGCTTCCCATCCTCGGCATGATCCTAATTTTCTGGTTCCTTATCATCCGTCCGCAAATGAAGCGGCAGAAGGAGCATCAGGAGAAGGTCGCTGGCCTGAAGAAGGGTGATCAAGTCGTTACTGCTGGCGGGCTGGTCGGCAAGGTTGCCAAGGTCACCGATGAATACGTCGAGCTCGACCTGGCACGGGATGTTCGGGTGAAAGCGGTCAAGCACACCATTGGTGATGTTATTCAGCCCGGCGGCAAACCAGCCAACGATTAAGCGCGTATCCTCGCCGTTCGGCGAGCGCTCGAAGATAAAATAGAAGCGGAATAAAGCGAAACGCTAATGCTCGATTTTCCTCTCTGGAAGAAGGTGTCGCTCTGGGGGGTGACGTTGCTAGCGACGCTCGCGGCGCTGCCCTCTCTGCTCGCCTCGACCAATATTGATTGGCCCGATGCGCTGCCCAGCCCGCAGGTGAACCTCGGCCTTGACCTTGCAGGTGGCAGTCACATCCTGCTCGAAGCGGACCCGGCAGAAGTCGGTGTGCAACGGCTTGAGAATATGGAAGAAAATGTTCGCACGGCGCTGCGCCAGGCAGAGCCGCGCATTCGCATTGGCGATATTTCGACTTCCGATGGCGCGCTTTCTTTCATGCTCGACAGCGCCAGCGACATTGATCGCGCACGCGGCCTGATTGAGCCGATGATGCAAGGAAACAACCTCGTCCGGGAATGGAATCTCTCGGTCGAAGACACCCAGAGAATGATCCTGACCCCGACGCAAGACGGGATTGATCAGGCCGTCGATGATGCAATGGAAACCGCGATTGAGGTGATCCGCAAACGTATTGACGAGCTTGGTACGCGTGAGCCGACCATCATCCGTCAGGGCGACACGCGGATTGTTGTGCAGGTTCCAGGCCTTGAAAACCCGCAACAGCTCAAAGACCTGCTCGGCAAGACAGCGGAGCTGGAGTTCAAACTGGTTGATCTGTCAGCACTGCCGGTACGATGTACAAGCCGGTGTCGCGCCTCCGGGAAGCGAGATCTTCCCCTATGCTGACGGAACCCCCGGCAAGGTCAGTTCGAGGCAGTTCGTCGGCTTGGCGGCATTCGCGGCGACAGCCTCACCAATGCTCAGGCCGGCGTCGATCCGCAAAACAACGAGAATGTGGTCAACATCCAGTTCGATCAGCAGGGCGCATCGAAGTTCTGCCGCTTGAGCACCGAGAACGTGAACCGGTACCGTTCGCGATTATTCTCGATGGCGAAGTCCTGTCAGCGCCGAACTTCAATGAGCCGATCTGTGGCGGCTCGGCGCAGATCTCCGGCAGCTTCAATGCTGACAGCGCGAACGAACTGGCGATTGCGCTGCGCTCTGGCGCACTTCCGGTTGAGCTTACAATTGTTGAGGAGCGGACGGTTAGCGCGGAACTGGGCGCGGATTCGATCCGCAAGGGTCTGCTCGCCATGCTCATCGGTTCGGTCGCGGTGATCGCCTTGATGATCGCGACCTATGGTCGTTTCGGGATTTACGCGACGTTTGCCCTGATCTTCAACGTGCTGATTATCCTCGGCATCATGGCCGGCCTAAACACCACGCTTACATTGCCCGGCATCGCCGGTTTTGTGATCACCGTGGGTGCGGCGGTGGACGCCAACGTGCTGATCAACGAGCGAATACGCGAGGAGCGAAAACGCGGGCGGCGTGTCGTCGCTGCGGTCGAGAATGGCTACAAAGAAGCCAGCCGCGCGATTTACGATGCCAACATTACCAACTTCATCGCCGGCGTTCTGTTGTTCCTTTTTGGCTCTGGCCCGGTTCGCGGATTTGCCGTGGTGCTTGTCGTCGGCCTGTTCACCAGCGTTTTTACCGCGCTTGTCCTGACCCGCATGTGGGTCGCCGGATGGCTGCGGGCAAAACGCCCTAGCGACATCAACGTTTGAGGAGGGCTGACAGATGAAACTGCTCAAACTCGTCCCCGAAGACACCAACATCAAGTTCCTAAAATTCAGGCTGCCGTTCTTCATATTCAGCCTGTTGCTGATCGCGGGTAGCTGGGGTTTGGTGCTGACCAAAGGCATCAATTACGGCGTCGATTTCGCCGGCGGCCAGCAAGTCCGCATGACCTTCACACAGTTGGAGCAAGCCCCAATTGGTGAGCTGCGTCAATCGGTCGAAGGGCTGGGCTATGGCACGCCCGTCGTGCAGGAATTCGGCGCACCCAATGAGGTCTCGATCCGCGTTCCGCTTCCCGAGAATGTCGAGGAGCAAGAAGGTGCTGCGACCGAGATCGGCAACCAGGTCATCCAGATGATCGAGGACGAATATCCTGGCGTGCGCGCCGATGCGAACGAAACCGTCTCCGGTAAGGTGGCTGGCGAGTTCCGCCAAGATGCGGTGCTCGCTTTACTCGCAGCGATGCTCGCGGTGGCGATCTACATCTGGGTCCGGTTTGAATGGCAGTTCGGCGTTGGCGGTCTATTCGCTCTGTTCCACGACGTGTCGGTCACGCTCGGCATGTTCGCGCTGTTCCAGCTGGAGTTCAGCTTGCAGATTATTGCCGCTATTCTGGCGATCATCGGTTACTCGCTGAACGATACGATCGTGGTCTATGATCGTATTCGGGAGAACCTGAAAAAGTATCGCAAGATGCCGCTCCCAGAGCTACTTGATCTCTCGGTCAACGAGACATTGGCGCGCACGGTGATGACCTCGCTCACGCTGCTGGCGGCGCTCTTGCCGCTGCTTTTGATCGGTCCAGCCAGCCTGTTCGGTCTGGTCGCAGCGATCACAGCTGGCCTGTTCATCGGAACTTATTCGAGTGTCTATCTCGCTGCGCCGATCCTGATCTGGCTGGGTGTGACATCGAACAGCTTCGTGCCGCAGGAAAGCAAAGCAGACATTCAGGAACGCAAGGCACGCGGCGAAGCGTAACGAGCTGACTTAGTTTCGGCTTGCTGCCAGCTTCTCATAGTGGGCGGCAAGTTCGGCTGCGTTGATCTCCCAGTCAAACCGGTCGACGATGGCGGCAACCTCCTGCTTGCTCACCGGCTTTGCCATCAGAGCTTTGACCGCACCGGCAACTGCCTCGGGCGATCGCGGCACAAGTCTGCCCGCAGTTTCACCGGTGATCAGCTCGCGCGCACCGCCGACATCGCTGGTCACAACCCGCGCGCCGCAAGCAAGCGCTTCGACCCAGGCATTGGCGAGTCCTTCCGAAGCAGTGGGAAGCACCATCACATCGGTTGCGGAGAGGATAACGGGAAGCAAATCGTGGTCGATTGATCCGGCGAAGCGCACACGATCCGACACACCAAGATCGTAAGCAAGCCCGCGCAGTTGCTGTTCATGCTCACCTTTGCCGATCAGGACAAGCCGGGCGTTGGGCAGAGCGGAAAGCGCATTGATAGCAATGTCTTGACCCTTGCGTGTGATGAGCGCGCCTATGCATGCGAGCAGTGGCACGCCCTCAGGAAGTTCGAAATCCAGTGTCTGGCTCAATTGAGATCGCAGGCCAACGTGATCCATCGGGCGAAAGCGATCGCGATCAAGACCGGTGTAATGCACTGTGATTTTCTCGCGCAGCACACCCATCGTAACCATGTCATTGGCCAGTGCCTTGCTCACCGAGAGAATGCCGTCTGCACGTTTGGCAGCGCCGAGAATTTGTTCCCGCGTGCCGCGCTGTTCTCCCCAATAGGCAATGTCGCTGCCGCGTGCCTTGATCGATAAAGGCAGGTCCAGCGCTTCGGCGATTTGCGCTGCTGCTGGCCCCTCGGGAAAGAAGAATTGTGCATCAAGCACGTCAATCGGGTGTTCGGAATGGATGCGCTCGATCAGTGGCAGCGTCGCTTTGACAATTGCTGCTGCGTTGCGCCGCGCGCCGAACCGAGGGATGAGGCGGAAGCGGGGGCGGTAAATGTCGATCCCGCCTTCCTGCGCAACAGGGGGGAGATCGGCGATCGCGCGATACCGCCCGAAGGCGACCGGGGGAATGCCAAGCGGATTGACCATCGTGACCCGCCAGTCTCCGCGCTTTGCCAGCGCTTCTAGCGATCTGGCGACGAACGTCCCGAACCTCGGATTGGTCGGGTTGGGGTAAAGCGTGGACAGTGATACGACGTGCTTCACAAGCGGCGCACCAGCATTTCAGCGACAGCAATCCAAGGGGGATTGTCGACCACTTGCTGTTTCTGGCCGCTCCCCGCAGGTAAAATCCCGACAAGGGTTCCGCGGCGATCAATCAACCGGCCAAAGGCGAAGCGGCTGCCCGGACGAGGGACCAGACAATCGCGATTGATCGCGCTCGCAGCATCTTCAGGCTGCAATTGCCGCAGCCACAGCAGGTCGCCAGGTCGAAATTCACCGGTGCTGGCCGATACGCTCAGCACGACAAGTTGGCCGCTATCGCTGGTCGCAGCGAGATCTGTCGGAAGAATGGCTTCGCGCGGCGCCGAGAGCGCTTCCGGGCCATCAGCTGTCAAGTCTGCGACGATCTGGGATTGTGGTGCTTCTTCTGAGCGCACCAGAGTTTCGGGATCAACGGCCAGTGCATGCCCGATCCGATCCATCCACTTGATCGACAGGTTGCGCATCCCTGTTTCGAGCCGCCCGATGGTTTGCGCAGTGGTGGGCGGATCGCAGGCCTCTGCCAGTTCGGCCAGAGTGATCCCTTTGCTCTTGCGAATGTCACGAATGCGATTGATCATAATTGCCAGCCCTCTCTCCAGCGCATGAACCGATTTGGTAATTTGAACTTTCCTACACGAACCAAATTATTGCAAGTGTCATTTCGAAGCGACCCACAGGAGGGATCTGGATGAAACGGACATTGGTTGAGCGGGAATTGACGCAAGAGGGTCCGAAGCGTGAGCAGTCGCAGCACAGTTCGGCGAAGGGGAAACGCCGCTCGGTGACCGTGAATATCGGGGAGTCACCACTCAGCTGGTTGCATGCGCGCGGGCATATTTCGGGCCGGTTGCACGATGCAGGTGAAAGGCTGCGCGCAGACTATGAGCGGGCGCAATTGCCAGCCAACGTGACAATGCGGTGGGATCCAGTGCGTAGCAAAACAACCGGCGAGCAGGGGCTGTCCGCGAGCGAGAAGCAGATCGCCGCCAAGCGCCGTTTTGACGAAGCGCTAGGCCAGGCGGGCAAAGGCCTGGAAGATATTTTGTGGCGCGTGGTGTGTGCGGGCGAAGGCCTGCCCGAAGCCGAGAAAACGCTGGGCTGGCCCGCACGCAGCGGGAAGCTTGTGCTCAAACTCGCGCTCGACCGGGTCGCGGATTATTACCGCATCACATGATGCGCTTGGGAGTTACTCGGGCGCGCCTTCATAGAAGAAACGCTCCTCGGCAATCTTTCCATCTTTGACGGTGTAGATCGCGGTTTCCGATGATTGGCTTCGCTCGCCCATCATCGTAACGTCCATTGAGTAGTTCACCGCGAATTGATCCCCGACAACGTAAGGCCCGGACATCTCGAAGTCATGCATTTCGGCGTTTTCGTTCCACCATGCATGCTTTTGCAAAAGCTGCTCGCGCCCCTGCACGTGGTTCATCGGGCCATTGCCTGGCTCACGGCTGACAATGTCATCAGACCACATGGCTTGATAATCAGCTTCGCGGTCTTCCTTGACGGCGTTGAAAAAATCCTGAGCAAATTGATCGATCGACATAGAACTTCTCCCGTCTGAATTTGCGGAAGACTATAGCGAGATTATGTCAGCAACACGGCGGCGCAATTCGGGCAAGACTTGGGCCTCGAACCACCGGTTTTTGGCACTCCACATCCGCACCCGCCACGAGGGATGGGGCAGGGGGAAGAGCGGCGCAAACTCATCAAAGCGCCGTACGCGTTCGGTCAGCGACAGCTTCTTGGTTGCGGGCAAGTAGTGCGCCTGCGCATAGGACCCGACTAGCAGGATCAGGCGATTCTCAGGAAGCTGCTTGATAATGCGATCGTGCCATTGCGGCGCGCATTCCTTGCGCGGAGGCAGATCTCCGCCAGCGGTTTTGCCGGGGTAGCAAAACCCCATAGGGACAATCGCAAACTTGCTGGGATCGTAGAGTGTGTCTCGATCAACGCCGAGCCATTCGCGTAAGCGATCGCCGCTGTCATCATCCCACGGAACTCCGCTCGCATGGACCTTTGATCCGGGCGCTTGTCCGATAATCAGCACCCGGCTTGTGGCGGAGAACTGCACCACAGGACGGGGTCCGTGCGAGAGATGTTCGGCGCATAAAGTGCAGGCTGCAATCTCGCGGTGCAACGCTGTGTCGCTCATCCCTCGACTTGCTCGGCCAGCATCAGCCAGCGTTCTTCCGCCTCGTCCTTCTCCGCGCGCGCGTTCTCAATGCCCTTGGAAATCGTGGCAAAGCGTTGCGGGTCTTTGGTGAAGAGATCGGGGTCTGAAAGGATGGTCTCGCCCTTGGCTATCGCCGCTTCCAGCTCCTCGAGCCGCGCGGGCAAAATCTCGTAATCGCGCTGATCCTTGTACGAGAGTTTGTCCGATTTCGCGGGCGCTGAAGACTTGGCCGCAGGCTTCGATGCAGGTTTGGACGAAGCCTTCGTTTTGCTCGCGGTACGGCTGGCGACGCTTGCGCTCCCAATCCTCGTAGCCGCCGGCGACGATGTCGACCCGCCCGCTGCCATCCAAACCCAATGTCACGGTTACCGTGCGGTCGAGAAAGTCGCGGTCGTGGCTGACGATCAGAACCGTTCCGTCAAAGTCAGCGATCACCTCTTGCAGCAGGTCGAGCGTTTCGAGGTCGAGATCGTTGGTCGGCTCATCGAGCACAAGTAGGTTTGCTGTCCGCGCAAATTCGCGCGCCAGCAAGAGGCGCGATCGCTCACCGCCAGACAGGATTGCAACCTTCGTGTCGACGATCTTGGGGTCGAACAGGAAATCCTTGAGATAGGCCTGCACGTGTTTGCGCGCGCCGCGAACGTCGATCCAATCGCCGCCTTCAGCCAGAATATCGCGCACCGTCGCTTGTGGGCTGAGCAACTTGCGCTGCTGATCAATCATCACGCCGGTGAGCGTACGGGCATGGCTGACATTGCCGCTGTCCGGTTCCAGCTCTCCGGTCAGCAATTTGAGTAGCGTCGTTTTGCCCGCGCCGTTCGCGCCGACAATGCCGATGCGGTCGCCGCGCTGTATGCGCAGCGAGAAATTCTTGATGATGGGACGATCTTCGAAGCTTTTGCTGACCTTCTCTGCGACGATCACCGACTTTGATTTAAAGTCTTCGTCATTGGCGAGTTTCAGCTTTGCCGAGCTCGAATCGGAGATCATCGCCGCCCGCGCTGCACGCATCTGGTGCAGCTTTTCGAGCCGCCCCTGGTTGCGTTTGCGCCGCGCTGTGACGCCGCGTTCGAGCCAATGCGCCTCCAACTTCAGTTTGGCGTCGAGCTTCTCCGCCGCGCGGGCCTCTTCCGCATAAACGCTCGCTTCCCATGCTTCATAGCCGCCAAAGCCGACCTCTTTTCGCCGCAGGCTTCCACGATCGAGCCAAAGGGTCGCGCGGGTCAGGCGCTTCAGAAACGTCCGGTCGTGACTGATCGTGATGAACGCGCCTTTGTAGCGGCTGAGCCAATCCTCAAGCCAATCAATTGCGCTAAGGTCCAGATGGTTTGTTGGTTCGTCGAGCAAGAGAATATCGGGCTCCTGCGCCAACGCCCGAGCGATGGCTGCGCGGCGTCTTTCACCACCGCTTGCAGTCTCGGCGTCGCGGTCCATCGCAATCCCGAGCTGGCCCGCAATCGCTTCCACCTCGTGCGCTTGAGGGGCGTCATCGCCCGCGAGCGCAAAATCCATAAGGGTAGCGAAGCCGCTGAAATCGGGCTCTTGTTCCAGAAAGACAACGCGCGTTCCAGGCTTGATCCGGCGCTGGCCGCGATCCGCTTCGATCCGGTCGTCAATCAGTTTGAGCAGCGTCGTCTTACCGGCACCATTGCGTCCGATCAGCGCCAGCCTGTCACGCGGGGCGACATGCAGATCGATCCCGTCCGTGCCGGGACCGCCGAACAGCCAGCGTCCGCCTTGTTGCAGGCCTAAGCCTTCCCAGGAAAGAATTGGTGGTTGCGCCATAGGCTGAGCGCGGTAGGAGTTTGCCGTGTGGCGGGCAAGTGCGCAACATTCAGAAACCACTCTGAATGGCGCGCAACGGCGCTATTCACAGCGTGTTAAACGCGACGTCGGTAGATGCGGGGGCATGATGAAACGCGGACTCTCTATTTTGAGCGCTTTGGCGATTGGTGCGACAGTTGGCATTCCAGCTGCGCCTGCACAGGCGGCATATTCGCAATCGCAGTCGGACCAGAGCAGTGCTCGCAAGGAAATGAAGGCCGGCAACCAGATGTCGCTGCGCCAGATCGAGGCGCGCGTGCTCCCCCGCATGCGCGGCAGCGAATATCTCGGCCCGTCTTACGACAGCACGGCGCGCGCTTACCGTTTGAAATTCATCAAGGATGGCCGTGTGACCTTTGTCGATGTTGATGCCCGCACCGGGCGCATCATCAACCGCTCGCGCTAGCTTCAATTTAAGCAAAAAATCGGCGCAATCCGTGCGCAATTCGCAACGCTTGCTTGACGCAAATTGCGCAAAAGCGCACGACGAGCGGCGAAAGTACAACGCCACCGACCCGGGGAAACGTCACTTATGCGCATTCTGATTGTCGAAGATGAACCGACACTTGGCCAGCAATTGAAATCCACGCTCGAACAGACCGGTTATGCCGTCGATCTGTCGACCGATGGTGAAGACGGGCATTTTCTCGGCAGCACCGAAGATTATGATGCGGTGATCCTCGATCTCGGCCTGCCTGAGATCGATGGGCTTTCGGTGCTGGGCATGTGGCGCAAGGAAGGGCGGGAATTCCCCGTTCTAGTGCTAACAGCGCGTGACAGCTGGTCTGACAAGGTTGCCGGATTGGATGCGGGCGCGGACGATTATCTCGCCAAGCCATTCCAGACCGAGGAACTCATCGCTCGCCTGCGCGCGCTTATCCGCCGCGCTTCGGGCAATACTTCTTCGGAGCTGACCGCTGGCGATGTTCGGCTGGACACCAGATCTGGCCGTGTGACGCTGCAAGGAGAGCCGGTCAAATTGACTGCGCAGGAATATAAGCTGCTTAGCTATCTCATGCACCACAAGGGCAAAGTGGTCAGTCGGACCGAGTTAATCGAACACATTTATGATCAGGATTTCGATCGCGATTCGAACACGATTGAAGTGTTTGTAACGCGCATCCGCAAGAAACTTGGCGCAGAAGTGATAACAACGATCCGTGGACTCGGTTATAGCCTCGACGACCCCGCAGACGCACCAAGAGCGTGAGCCATTGGCTGCAGGCGCATCTTCGCCAGAGGGCGGAGGTGACCTTGCGGCTGATGCGCAATCGGGTGAAGTTGTCCCTTCGGGCAAGCAGCCCCATACCGGCAGTCTTGCCCGGCGCATGGCGTTTATCGCGGCGGGCTGGATTGCGGTGCTGTTGCTTGGTGGCGGTCTCGCACTTGATCGCGCGCTGACCAATCAGGTCGAGCGCAGTTTTGACGAACAACTCGAATACATTCTGACTGCGATGATCGGCGCTGCCGAGGTTCAGGCCGGCGGTGAAGTGGCGTTCAACCGCGTGCTGGGTGACCAGCGCTTCCTAGAGCCCAATAGCGGACTTTATTACCAAGTCAGCGGGGAAGGGGAGGAGCCGTGGCCATCTCGCAGCCTATGGGACCGCGTGCTGGATGTGCGCGGCGACCACTTCGACAATCAAGCGCACTTCTACAATTCGAACCAGTTTGACTATGAGCCTTTGCGCGTGGTCGAGCGTTCGATCATCCTGCCCGGGTCTGACACACAATGGTGGTTCACCGTTGCCGCTAGCCGTGAAGAACTCGACGAGGAAATCGCGGAGATCCGCGCGATCCTGTTCTGGAGTTTTGCGGTGCTCGGCCTTGGTTTGCTGCTGATGGCGATCCTTCAAATCCGCTATGGCCTCTCGCCACTGCGCCGTGTGCGCGCAGCGATCCAGAACCTGCGCACCACTGGAGCGAACCGGATCACCGAGCCGCTGCCGACCGAAGTCGAACCGCTGGTGGAAGAGTTGAATGGTTTGCTCGAGCATTCAGAAAAGCAAGCCGAGGAAGCGCGCACGCATGCGGGCAATCTTGCGCATGCATTGAAGACGCCGCTGACCGTTTTAACCAATGCCGCGACGGCCAAAGCGCCTGACCTTGGCGACGCGGTGATCCGCGAAACGCGCACGATGCAGCGCCATGTCGATCACCATCTCGCGCGCGCTCGTGCAGTCGGACGCCGCGCAGTTGGCCACGCCCGCACCAGCGTCTTTGCCAGCGCTGAGGCAGTGCGCCGCGCGGTCGAGCGACTGTATCCGCAGGCACGGATAGATGTCGCAGGGAATAAGCAGAGCAACGTCGCGATTGAACGGCAGGATCTTGACGAAATCCTTGGCAATCTCATCGAAAATGCCGCCAAATATGGTGGCGGCAGCGTCTTCGTGACGGTCGATGCCGAAGCGGATGACGACCCGCCGAGCGAGCAATGCGTCATCTGGGTGGAGGATGACGGGATGGGCATCCCCGAAGAAGAGCGCGAGCGCATCTTCGATCGCGGCGCGCGGCTGGATACTGGCAAGCCGGGCACAGGCTTAGGCCTCGCCATCGTTCGCGATGTTGCCGAGATCTACGGCGGCAGTGTCGCTATCGAGGAAAGCGAGGACTTGGGCGGTTTGCTGATCAAGCTCAGCCTGCCTCGCACCTCTTAAATTTGACTGCTAGCGCTGTTGCGCTCTCTCATGATGGCGGATCACCTCGTCGATGATGAAGCGCAGGAACTTCTCGCTAAACTCTGGGTCAAGATTGGCTTCTTCGGAGAGCGCCCGTAGCCGCTCAATCTGACGTTTCTCTCGGTCCGGATCCGCAGGGGGCAGTGTGACCTTTGCCTTATACTCGCCCACCGCCTTTGTGATGCGAAACCGCTCAGCGAGCATATGGATCAGCGCGGCATCGATATTGTCGATGCTTTTACGAAACGTCGCGAGCTGCGGATCATCAGGCTTCGAAGGATGCGTTTCATCGGACATACCTTGCAGAGTTAGCAGCAATTCTACGCTTGCCAAGCAGCCTTGGCTCGCGCAAATGCGCCTGCATGAGTGCCGAAGTGGTCCCAATGCCGCGCAAGAAGCGGCTGACGCTCGATCCGATGCTGTCATTGACCGCGAACGGAATGAACGCGGTCAACACTGTTATTCTTGAGCGGATGCAGAGCGAAATTCCGCTGATCCCGCGCCTTGCTGGTCACCTAATTTCGGGCGGCGGCAAGCGCTTGCGCCCCATGCTAACGCTCGCGGGCGCTGAACTGGTGGGTTATCAGGGCACGCGCCATCACAAGCTCGCTGCGGCTGTCGAGTTTATCCACACCGCGACTTTGCTGCACGACGATGTGGTCGATGGCAGCGAGCTTCGCCGAGGCAAGGCTGCAGCCAACATCATCTTTGGCAATCCGGCGACCGTTCTGGTCGGTGACTTCCTGTTCAGCCGCGCGTTTGAGCTGATGACCGAAGACGGCAGCCTAAAAGTGCTCAAAATTTTGAGCCATGCGAGCGCTGTGATCGCCGAGGGCGAGGTTTCGCAATTGACCGCTCAACGTCAGATCGAGACCAGCGAAGAGCGTTATCTCCACATCATCGGCGCGAAGACGGCTGCTTTGTTCGCCGCCGCAAGCCAAATCAGCGCCGTGGTCGCCGAATGCAGCGAGGAGCAAGAGCGCGCGCTTGAAGATTACGGTCGCAATCTGGGTGTGGCCTTCCAGCTCGTCGATGACGCGATCGACTACGATTCCGATGCTGCACAGATGGGCAAGGACCAGGGCGATGACTTCCGCGAAGGCAAGATGACCCTGCCGGTGATCCTCGCTTTCGCACGTGGCGACGATGACGAGCGCAAGTTCTGGAAGGCCGCGATTGGCGGTCACCGCACATCAGACGAGGATTTGGCGCACGCGATCACGCTGATCGAGAAGCACAATGCGCTTGAAGATACGCGCGAACGAGCGCGCCATTTCGCACAGCGCGCGATTGATGCGATCTCGATTTTCCCCGATGGCAAAGCGCGTGCGGCGATGGCCGAAGCGGCGCAATTTGCCGTTGCGCGGGGGTATTGAGCGGGGCTTTGGACCCTGCGCTTCCCATCCATGAGGTCATTCCCGAACTGCGCTGCGCGCTGAGCGAGCAGGGCGCTGCCGTGCTGATTGCGCCGCCGGGTGCGGGTAAGACCACCGCCGTCGCACCCGCTCTGCTCGATGAGGATTGGTGCAGTGGGCAGATAGTTCTCACCTCACCGCGCCGCGTCGCTGCACGGGCAGCGGCTGAACACATGGCACAAATGCTCGGAGAAAAGCCGGGGGAAACCATCGGCTATGCGACCCGCATGGACAGCAAGGTCTCCAAAAAGACGCGAGTGCTGGTCGTGACCGAAGGGATCTTCGTCAATCGAGTGCTCGCAGATCCCGAGCTGCCGGGCGTGTCCGCCGTCCTGTTTGACGAAGCCCATGAGCGCCATCTCGACTGCGATCTTGGGCTGGCGCTCGCGTTGGAAGCGCGCAGCGTTTTGCGCGAGGATCTGCGTGTGCTGGCCATGTCAGCGACGATTGATGGCGCGCGCTTTTCAGACCTGCTGGGCGATGAAGCGCCGGTGATCGAGAGCAAAGGACGCAGCTATCCGCTCGACATCAAATGGCTCGGCAGCAGTCCGACCCAGCCAATCGAAGCGCAAATGGTGAGCGCCATTCTGACTGCGCGCCGCGAGAACGAGGAGGGCGACATCCTCGCCTTTCTGCCAGGCGTGCGCGAGATTGAAAGAGTGCGCGAACGACTGGAAGCAAACCTTTCCTCAGATACGCCAATCCTGCCGCTGCACGGGCAGGTTGATCGGGCTAGCCAGCGCGCCGCAATCCGGCGCGATCCCGACGGGCGCAGACGAATCGTTCTTGCGAGCGCGATTGCGGAGACTTCTTTGACCCTGGACGGTGTTTCGATTGTCGTCGATTGCGGATTGGCGCGCTACGCCGAGTTCGATGCAGCGGCTGGCACTCAGCGGCTCGTCACGCGAGCGGCCAGTCGGGCGGCGGCGACCCAGCGGGCAGGGCGCGCGGCGCGGCAAGGGCCGGGCGTGGCTTATCGCTTGTGGGAAGAGGCGGGGCATAGCGGCAAGCCAGCATTCGCACCGCCCGAAATCGCCAGTTCCGATCTTGCGCCGCTTGTACTTTCGCTCGCCGCATGGGGGATACGCGACCCGGCGTCGCTGGCGTGGCTCAATCCGCCTCCCAAAGCCGCGGTTGCGAGTGCGCGCGAACGGCTGAGAGCAATGGGCGCTCTCGGCGAAGAGGGCGGCATAACCGACTGGGGCGCGACCATCGCGAAAATGCCGCTCGATCCCGTCTCCTCGGCGGCAATCTTGTTCGGCGCGCAAGCAGGCCAAGCTTTGGTGGCGGCAAAGCTGATGCTGCTTTTACAAGAGCGCGGACTTGGTGGTCGCGGAGAAGACCTTTTGCATCGGCTCTCACGCTGGGACGATGATCGCGGCCATCGCGCCAAGAGTGCGCGCAAACTGGCAGAGCGCTGGGCAAGTACGGCTGAGGGATTGGTTGGCTGTTCCAGCAACGAAGGCCAAAACCCGGCTCTCTTTTTGGCATCGGCTCGGCCTGACATGATCGCCAGAAAGCGCGACAAGAATGGCGAGCATTGGCTCTCGGCTGGAGGTTGCGGTTACGTGCTTGATCCAGCTTCGCCGCTCGCACGCGCCGAGTGGATCGTGATTGGCGATGCAAGCGGTCAGGCTAAGGGCGCACGCATTATCGCAGGCGCTGAGCTGAGGTATGGGGATGTCGAGCAAGAACTGGCTAACCAAATCAAGACGCAGAAAGCGGCGCGGTGGAACGCCAAGGAGAGCCGTGTCGAAGCACGCGTGGAACGCCGTTTGGGTGCGATCACATTGGCGAGCGGACCGGACGCTGAGCCCGACGCGCAGGCCATTGTGGATATCCTTGTGGAGAAGGCTCTGGAAAAGCTGGGGGAATTGCTGCCTTCAGAACTGATCGCGCGCGGCAGTTTCGGTGGAATTTCGGATCTCTCTCTAGAAGCGCTGAAAGAACAAGCGGAGCTCTGGCTTTTGCCACTCCTAAGCGGGCGGCGCGACCTGAACCTCTCTCCAGTCAAATATGCCGAGGCCGCGCTTGCTACGCTCGACTGGAATGAGCAGCAAAGACTCGATAGCGCAGCGCCGGCACATTTCACTTCGCCCGCCGATACGCGGCACAGAATAGACTATTCTGGCGACGATGCGCCTAGTGTTGAGGTGCGCGTCCAAGCGCTCTTTGGCCTCGATACGCACCCAATGATCGGGAGCACGCCCTTGCTGCTCAAGCTGACCAGCCCTGCAGCTCGTCCAATCCAATCCACTCGCGACCTGCCGGGCTTCTGGCGCGGTAGCTGGGCCGATGTCGCGAAGGACATGAAGGGGCGCTATCCAAAGCATCGCTGGCCCGATCAGCCGTGGACCGAAAAACCCAGCCTGAAGACGAAAAACGCCTTCAATCGAAGCTGAGTTTGGATTATTGGCGAGACAAACCGGTCGCGCAGCGACCGCAAGGCCGACTGGCCGCCGCGGCTTATGCCGTGAAAGCCAAGGCAGGCGGATGCCTGCCGCCCGGCGTCTGAGGGACTAAAAGAATATGACCGCAATTATCTATCAGCAGCCGAAAAGCGCGATGCAATCGGGCAAAGCCAAGACCGAAATGTGGGTCCTTGAATTTGAGCGTTCCGAAGCTCTGCGGCCCGATCCGCTGATGGGTTGGAGCGGCAGCGGCGACACACAGTCGCAGGTTCGGCTGACCTTCCCGGATAAGCAGGCGGTACGAGGATTACGCCGCGAAATACGGTATTCCCGCACGTGTCCACGCCACGCCTGCGAAGGGCCTCAAACTGCAAGCCTACGCTGACAATTTTAGATGATGTTTTTGCGCGGAGTTTGAACATCCGTTCAAACCTTTGGTTGCACCGCCCACTCCCCCGCCCTTCCACCCGGATTGCGTCTGGGTAAGTTCCGGGTGGAAGGGCGGGGGAGCGGGCGGCTCGGTCATCTTCGGAAAACATAGTTGAATTCTTCGCATCTCGCCGCCATATGCAGCGCCGGGAGTCGGGTGGACGTTTGCGTTCGCTCACCGGGTCAGGTCCGGAAGGAAGCAGCCCAGGTGAATTGCGACGGGTCGCTCGGCTCCTTTTTCCAACAAATCGTTCGATGATCGCAATGACAAACGCAGCCTTTGCGCGTAGCTATTCGCGCATGGGTGATTCACCAGACAACATGGATTCGCCACCTTGGGGTGGAGAGGATCAGGAAGATGATAAGCCAAGCGCTGCCGAGCTTGAGGCTGCTGGCCAGAACTCTATGTTTGGCGATCCCGAGCCAAGTCCGGAGCCAACAGCTGAAACGACCGCGGAAACACCCAAGCCAGCGACTATAACGCCGAGCGATCCTGTGGTTGAACAGCCGAAAGCTGCGGCGCCTGCCGAAACCAATCAGCCTTACCGCGTGCTGGCGCGCAAATACCGCCCGCAAACCTTCTCCGAACTGATCGGTCAGGAGCCGATGGTCCGCACGCTCGCCAATGCGATTGAGCGCGACCGATTGGCGCATGCCTTCCTGATGACCGGGGTTCGCGGGGTCGGTAAAACCTCTACCGCACGGCTGATCGCCAAAGCTCTGAACTGCATCGGTCCGGATGGCGAGGGCGGACCGACCATTGACCCGTGCGGCCAGTGCGAGCCGTGCACCGCCATCGCGCAAGGTCAGCATATAGACGTGATCGAGATGGACGCGGCCTCTCACACCGGCGTCGACGATGTGCGCGAGATCATTGAGGCGGTGCGCTATGCTGCGGTCAGCGCGCGCTACAAGATTTACATCATTGACGAGGTGCACATGCTCTCGCGCAATGCCTTCAACGCATTGCTCAAGACGCTCGAAGAGCCACCCGCGCATGTCAAATTTCTCTTCGCGACTACCGAAGTCGAAAAGCTCCCCGTTACCGTGCTCAGCCGCACGCAGCGCTTTGATTTGCGCCGTATCCCGGCTGGCATGCTGGCCGAACATTTCGGCAATGTCTGCGCGAAAGAGGGCGTTGAGGCGGAGCCAGAAGCGCTCAACATCATTGCGGGCGCAGCGGAAGGATCAGTGCGCGATGGCCTTTCGATCCTCGACCAGGCGATTGCCCACGCCGATCTGGACGGAGGTGGCAACGTCACCGGAGAGCGAGTGCGCGACATGCTCGGCCTTGCCGACAAGAGCGCGCAGCGGAAACTGCTGGAAACGCTCCTGAGCGGAGATGCGTCTGCGCTGCTCGCTGGTATTGATGAGCAATACGCGCTGGGTGTCGAGCCGCTGGCCTTGATGCGCGCGCTCATGGACCTGACGCATAAGATCACTGTCTCGCAAGTCTCTGGCGCTGAACCGGATGCTCCGACGGAGGAAGAACGCACGGCGCTTGGCAAATTCGCGACCGAACTTAGCGCTGGGCAATTGCACCGTCTGTGGCAATTGCTGCTCAAGGGGCACGAAGAGGTTCGCCAGGCCCCTGATCCGCTGGTGTCGCTGCAAATGGCGCTGCTGCGGGTCATGCACGCGGCCGACATGCCCGATCCCGGCCAGCTGGTGAAGCGGATGGAGGAGCTGGCGAAGTCTGCTCCCGGGCCTTCCGCTATGGCTCCTACGGCGTCTGACGCCGCGCCCGTCTCAGGTGACGCTACACCAGCCCCAACAGGTTCGCTAGATTGGGCTGAACTCGTGCAACAAGTCGATGATGCGGGGCAATTGCGCGTCGCTCAGATCATGCGCGACCGCATCCGGGTCATTGAACTTGCGCCCGAGCGCCTCATATTCGAACAAGCGGATAGTTTCGCAGACGATCCCGCGCCGGACATTCGCGACGCCTTGCTCAAAGTGACCGGCAAGCGCTGGTTGCTTGAGAAGGGAACGGGCGAGGCGCAACCGAGCTTGCGCGAACAGGCCGATGCTGAGCGCAATGCTGCGGCTGAACGTGTGCGATCTGATCCACTGGTGAAGGCAGCCTTCGAGGCATTCCCCAATGCCGAACTGCTCGACCCGCACGACAATTCCACCCCCAGTGCCTTGCGCGCCGGCGGTGACAAATGGAGCCGATAGACCGATGAAATCGATGGAAGAAATGATGCAGGCCGCACAGAAAGCGGTAGAGACGATTCAGACCCAGATGAATGACATGCAGGTCAAACTCGACAATATCGAGGTTGAAGGTCAGGCGGGCGGCGGTCTGGTCAAAGTGAAGGCGACTGCAAAGGGCCGAATTATCAAGGTTGATATCGACGACAGCTTGATGAAGCCTGAAGAAAAAAACATCGTTGAAGATCTGGTGACCGCCGCGTTCAATGATGCGCGCGACAAGGCTGACCGGGTCTCGGCAGAGCAAATGAAGGAAATGCAGGGCGGAATGGGCCTGCCCCCAGGTTTCAACCTACCCGGTATGGGATAATAGCCGAGCGTTTCCATACCGCTAAAATACCAGCCATTGCGGGCTGCGGCACGCCTTCCCATATCTTGTGACAAAGGCGCGCATTGAGCCGCCAGATCAATCTAGACGGCAGTACAAATGACACAGCATTTTCCTCTCCTTCCCTTGCGCGACATCGTCGTGTTTCCCGGCATGGTCGTGCCGCTTTTCGTTGGGCGCGAGAAATCGGTTGCGGCGCTCGAAGCAGCGATGGAAGCCAGCAAGGATATCTTCCTGCTCGCCCAGCTTGATCCCGCGTGCGACGATCCTGGCGAAGACGATCTCTATGACGTTGGTGTGGTCGCGCAGGTGCTTCAACTTTTGAAGTTGCCAGACGGCACGGTCCGCGTGTTGGTCGAGGGTACGCACCGCGCGAAGCTCGAAATGTCGCGGCTGGAAGACGACTATGTGCTCGCCAGCGTTGCGCTGGAAGAGCCCGAGACGGTCAGCGGCAGCGAAGTCACCGCGCTGATGCGCCAAGTCATCGACCAGTTCGGTGAATATGCGAAGCTCAACAAGAAGCTCGGCGACGACTCCGACATCGATCTATCCGAGGTCGATGACGCGGGCGAACTCGCTGATACGATTGCCGCCGCGATCAATGCGAAGGTCTCTGACAAGCAAGCCCTGTTGACCGAAGCCAATCCCTTGAAGCGGCTCGAAATGGTCATGTCTTTCATGGATGGCGAGCTTTCGGTCCTGCAGGTCGAGCGCAAGATCCGCGGTCGCGTGAAGCGCCAGATGGAGAAGACCCAGCGCGAGTATTATCTCAATGAGCAACTGAAGGCGATCCAGAGCGAGCTTGGCGGTGGCGACGGCGAGGACGGCGATGAGATCGCCGAGCTGACCGAAAAGATCGAAAAGACCAAGCTGTCAAAAGAGGCCAAGACGAAGGCTAATGCTGAGCTGAAAAAGCTCAAGGGCATGCAGCCGATGAGCGCTGAGGCGACGGTCGTGCGCAACTATCTCGATGTGCTGCTGGGCCTGCCGTGGGGTAAGAAATCGAAGCTCAAAAAGGACATTGCGAAGGCGCAGGAAGTGCTAGATGCCGATCACTATGGCCTCGAAAAGGTCAAAGATCGGATCATCGAATATCTCGCCGTGCAGGCGCGCACCAACAAGCTGAAAGGTCCGATACTGTGCCTCGTCGGCCCTCCCGGCGTGGGTAAGACTTCACTCGGCAAAAGCATTGCCAAGGCGACGGGCCGCGAGTTTGTGCGCCAGTCACTCGGCGGCGTTCGCGATGAGGCCGAGATCCGTGGTCATCGCCGGACATATATCGGTTCGATGCCCGGCAAGATCGTCAACAATTTGAAGAAGGCGGGAAGCAGCAATCCGTTGTTCCTGCTCGATGAGATCGACAAGCTGGGTCAGGACTTCCGTGGCGATCCGGCGAGCGCCTTGCTTGAGGTGCTCGACCCTGAGCAAAACGACAAATTCCAGGATCACTATCTCGAACTCGATATCGACCTCAGCGACATCATGTTCGTGACTACCGCTAACTCGCTGAACCTTCCTCAGCCGCTGCTCGACCGGATGGAGATCATCCGTCTTGAGGGGTACACCGAGGATGAGAAGGTCGAGATCGCGATGCGGCATTTGCTGCCAAAGCAGATCAAGGAACACGGTCTGAAGGATGACGAGTTCGAGCTGACCGAAGAGGGTCTGCGCGACCTGATCCGGTATTACACCCGCGAAGCTGGGGTACGGACGCTTGAACGCGAAATCGCGCGACTTGCTCGCAAGAGCCTTCGCAAGATCCTCGAGAAAGAAGAAACCTCGATCACGATTACGCCTGACAACCTTGGCGACTTCGCTGGCGTGCGCAAATTCAAGCACGGCATGTCAGAGGAAGAGGCCCAGGTCGGTGCGGTCACGGGTCTTGCATGGACATCGGTTGGCGGCGAATTGCTGACCATCGAGAGCGTAACAACGCCGGGCAAAGGCGAGGTGAAAACCACGGGCAAGCTTGGCGAGGTGATGAATGAGAGTGTCGCAGCAGCCTTCAGCTTCGTGAAAGCGCGCGCTCCTGCTTACGGGATCAAGCCGTCGATCTTCCAGCGCAAGAACATCCACATTCACTTGCCCGAAGGTGCGGTGCCAAAGGATGGGCCGAGCGCCGGTATCGGCATGGTGACGTCGATAGTCTCGACTTTGTCGGGAGTCGCCGTTCGCCCCGATATCGCGATGACGGGTGAAGTCACACTGCGCGGTCGTGTGCTCGCTATTGGTGGCCTCAAAGAGAAGCTACTCGCGGCGTTGAGAGGCGGGATCAAGACAGTCCTCATCCCGGAAGAGAACGTAAAGGATCTGGTCGAAATCCCCGACAAGGTTAAGGACGGTCTCGAGATCCTTCCGGTCGCGCATGTCGATCAGGTTTTGGAGCAGGCGCTTGTCGAAGCGCCGGAACCGATTGAATGGACCGAAGCGGACGATCTGGCGAGCCAGCCAAGCCCGTCGACGCCTCCCGGTTCGGGAACCGCAACCGCGCATTAAGGTAGCGACAAATTGTAGAAACGCGACAAGTGGCGGCGGGCCTAGCCTGCCTATGCTCATTGATCCTTATCGTTTCGTCGCAAATGCAAAAGAATTGTCCGAAAATGGCGCTTTTCCGCGCGATTTGCCTTTGACAGCGGTGCTAAAAAAGTCTCTCTTGCGCGCTTTCGGAGAGGCGATTCACCGAGACACACTTTAGCAAATCGAATGAGGGGGTTCCCAGAATGAACAAGAACGATCTGATCAGTGCAGTTGCCGAGACAAGCGGCCTTTCAAAAAGTGATTCTGCGACCGCAGTTGAGAGCGTGTTCGAGACAATCACAAAGTCGCTGTCTAAAGGCGACGAAGTTCGACTGATCGGTTTCGGTACGTTTTCTGTTGCCAAGCGCAAGGCTTCGACCGTACCGTAACCCGCGCACCGGCGAGCCGATGAATATCCCCGCATCGACGCAGCCAAAGTTCAAGGCCGGCAAAGGCCTCAAGGACGCCGTAAACTAAGACTGATTTCTGGCTGGCGCATCGCCTCAGCGCCGCCGACAATTAGAGAAAACCCCGCTGGAGCGATCCGGCGGGGTTTTTCTATTTGCACTTCTGCGTCTGTAGTCAGCGGCTCTAGCGGGCCTCACTGTGACATTCTGATGAGCGCTGTCGGTGCAGACTTGGTGCGCGGCGAAACATCCCAACTAAGGGTGAGAGGACCGTCTGGATCACTCGCCTCTGCAATCGGACCACCATCAGTGTTGTTCGCCAGGATGGCACCATCGGTGACGATTGAAAACGTGCCTTCAATCACAGGCACATTAGGCATCCCTTTGATAGGATTGTCCGATCCGCTCGATCCAATCGATGCGAGCCCAGCCATAGCAGCTGTACCACCCATCATGCTCGCCATTGGATTGTTCTCGTTTTGCGCGGCAAATCCGGGTGCGTTGACCCGCACCACATTTTCATCGCGCAAGACGATCTCGACAAAGGGGTTGGTCAGCGGAATGCCTTCGATGATCGGGAAGATGAAGTCGTGGCTCAACGAGCCAGACACAGAGTAAGACACGTCAAACACGCCGTCGCCCTTGTCCTCGACCCGGTTCCAACCTTTGTGGCGAAGCAGCAGCTGGCGCAGTTCCTCGACCGCTTCCGGATCGGTCGGATCCACGCCGCCCAGCATGGCTGACATCTCTTTCGCTTCCTTTTTCGCCTCGGCTGCGCGTTGCTCTGCATTGGCATCCCATTCGGCGCGCTGCTCAGCAATCTCCGCCTCAGTGCATTCGCGATCTTCGAAGGTCTCTTCGTTGAAGCAATCAGCCGTAAATTCCTCAGCCGCTGCGCCCATTTCGGCAAGGCCTGAAAGGCCAAGGAAGAAGATTTCGCCTTCATAGGTGAAGGTGAAGCTATCCTCTCCGGTCAGCTGCAATTCGGAAGTGAACTTGCCTGGTGCAACCAGACAGCCGGTCAGAAGAATTGAGAAGCCTGCCAGCAATGCCGCAGCTTTTAAGCGAATGGGTGTGAATTTGGTCATGAAGTGATCCCCTGTGGCTGAGATATCAGCGTGTTGCGACGGCGTATAGCGCAATTGCAGCTGCGTTTGAAACATTGAGACTTTCGATGGCGGAGGTGATGGGAAGCCGGGCCAATGCATCGCAATGCCCTTCAATATTGTGGCGCATCCCTTCGCCCTCCGCACCAAGCACCAGCGCAACTGGGCCAGCTGGCAGCGCTTCGCCCAGTGTTGCGTCGGCCTCTCCGGTCAACCCGATACGCCAGTAGCCCGCCTCGGCCAGCTCATCCAAGGCCCGGGCGAGATTGACGACGCGCACCCAAGGGACGGTTTCCAAAGCGCCTGAGGCTGATTTCGCAAGCACGCCGGATTCGGGCGGCGCGTGACGGTCTTGTGTCACGACTGCGGTCGCTCCAAACGCCGCTGCCGAGCGCAGGATCGCGCCCACATTGTGCGGGTCTGTGACTTGATCGAGGATCACAATCGGCTGGCTGGCGTCACCGGTTGCAATCTCATCGAGGAACACCGTGTCGAGCGGTTCGCATTCTAGCACCAGCCCCTGATGCGGCGCGTCCTTGGCGACCAAACGCGCAAGATCGGTCACTTCGGCATATTCGAGCGGGAAGTCAGACGGCAGCTCGCCATCGAGGCTATCGATCCCCTCGCGCGTGGCCCACAGCTTGCGGTGCTTTCGCGCCGGGTTCTTGAGCGCCGCTTCGACCGGATGGCGACCCCACAGGCGTGTATGGCCTGCGGTGCCTTTACCGGAACCACGCCCACCCTTCATTCGACCCGCGCGCCCGCGCAGCGCCTTTTTGCGTTCACCCTTTGCCATTTCACGTCCCTAAAACTGAGCTTTGTTTGTCCCCCTGCCACTCGCCCCATTGACAGGCAAGCGCCGCTTCGCCATTGGGGCGCGTCTCGGCATGAGGAGCCCGCAAGGGCACGCTCATTTTCCCGCAAGCGATGTGGACAGGTGGCCGAGTGGTTAAAGGCAGCAGACTGTAAATCTGCCCGCGCAAGCGTACGCTGGTTCGAATCCAGCCCTGTCCACCATTGCTTACCTTTCGGATGAACCAGCGTGTGCTATCGCGCCAGCGATGGCCGCTGGGTCGGATTCGGAGCGAAGCGGAGAAGGCGGCCCCGCCGCCAATCCAGCCCTGTCGACCACCTGCTTGCGTTTCTGGTCGCGCTTCCGCTTTGCTACTTGAGCGCGTCATGTCGCGGTCCAACTGACGCTGTTTGAGAGACAGGCAAGGCATGTCACTCGCTTCACCGACGGCCAGCCACACTTGGACCGGATGTTACACGGTCTTGGCGCTAAACTTTTCCGACATGGGCGGAGCCGAATGGGACAGTTCGAGCTGATCCAAGTAATTGATTCAAAACGTGTCATGAACTTGCGAATACGCACTGGGGCGCATGGAGGAAAAGCGCCGCCCTATCTTTCGTCGCAAATCTTCAAGCCATTTGACGACTTTCTACAATCAATTTCTCCCATCAGGATTATCTTGCGAGGCCTCATGCAAGGGGGAGTCAAATAGATCCGGCGCAATGTGATTGAATAAGATCGGATCAGAGGGCCGCTTGCACGCCTCCCTTTTTCAAAAATGAAGAAGGGAAATACACATGAAAAAGTCACTTTTGTTTTCGACCGTTCTTTCAGCCGCGGTCGGCATCTATGTGCTCGCGGCACCACAGCAGGTCCAGGCTCAATCTTGCCTGCTTGACACCAATGACGATGGCAATGCCGACAGCAATGTGGACACAGATGGCAATGCAAGTACGGTTGAATCTCAGGATACCTCTTGCGGCGTAAGTTCTGTCGCAGACGGTGAAAATGCCAATGGTGATGGTGCAACAGCTTACGGCGATTTTGCCCGCGCGCGCGGCCCGGGAACACTGGCGATTGGCAATGACGTCTTGGCTGACGGTATCGGAGCAGTGGCAGTCGGTGGCGATTCTGATAGCAACGGCGCTGACCGAGTTACGAGTGCGACTGGAAATGGTGCCTCTGCATTCGGTAACGGTGCAGGTGCGACTGCGCTTAACGCGACAGCTCTGGGCTACAACACTCTGGCGAGCGGCACTGGGTCCGTGGCCATTGGCAATAGCGCTAGTGCCGCAGTCAGCGCCTCTTTGGCTATCGGGCAAAATGCTTCCACGTTGAACGGCGGCGCGATTGCTATCGGAAACGCTACGACCGCAGAGGGTACTCAATCGGTCGCAGTTGGACGCAATGTGTCAACGGATGGCTTCGATGCGGTAGCACTTGGTGCCGTTGGGTCGGCAACCGGATCTTTTGCGATCGGTATTGGTGGCCAATTCAATGCGAATGGTAACAATGCGATTGCAATAGGCGGTAACGCTCGATCACAGGCCGAAGATGCGGTCGCAATTGGTGGCTCGGCAACGGCTGATGCAGTCGGAGCGATTGCATTCGGCGCAGGCAGCGATGCCAACGGTGTAGCATCTATCGCCATTGGCGCAGATGGCGCAGATACGGATTCTCTGGGTGCACAAGCGACAGCTGACAGGGCATCGGCCTTTGGTGCAGATGCCTTGGCCGAGGGCGAGGACTCGACTGCAATTGGCAGCGGCACCCGGGCAAGCGCTTTGCGCAGCGCCGCCTTTGGACGCGGATCGCGCGCGCTCGCAACCAGTACCACCGCAGTCGGTGATACGGCCTTTGCCACGGCAGGCCGGGCGACAGCGATCGGGCAGCGGGCCAATGCGTTTGGCGGTCGGTCAACAGCGGTTGGTTTTGATACTGACGCCGCCGCGAATGCGACTGCCGTGGGTGACACGGCAGCAGCGACAGGAGTTGGGTCGACAGCAGTTGGCTTCCGCGCCAGTGCAGACAACTCCAATTCGACCGCAATCGGAGCCAACGCGACAACCACGGCCGCCAACCAGGTGACAATCGGCGGCACAGGCTCAAGCGTAAGGATTGGCGACATCGACGCTTCGACCGCCGCTCAGGTTGGTCCGGTGGATGCAGTAACGGTCGACGCCAATGGCACTTTGGGCCGTCAATCGGTTGCCACGGCTGCCTCGGTCAACAATGTCCGTGTTGCGCTCAATGCCTTCTCGCAGGTCAGCACGGCGCAGTTCGATGCGCTCAGCACGCGGGTCGACGACCTAAACTTCCGTCTGGAAGACCTTGACGAGAGCACGCGCGGCGGGATCGCGGCGGCAGCGGCTATCGGCAGCGCCATAGCAATGCCGGACAAGTCGTTCACGATTTCTGGCAACATCGCGACGTATCGTGGTGAGCAAGGCTTTGCCGCGAGCATCACGGGGCGCGTGAATGACAGTTTTGCCATTGGCGCGGGCATTGCGGGCAACACCGGCGATGGCGCGGTCGTCGCTCAAGCGGGCGTGGCCTTAGGCTTCTAAGCCGCAAAACCTGGCCTTGTGGCGGCATTTTGGCAATGTCGATTCAATGCAAGCATCTTGCCGAAATGCCGCTACAGTCCTGCCCCTGTGGGGAGGTGGGCCCGATAGGTCATTTGTTTCTGAAAAATGCGATAGCGAGCCGCTGACAGCCTCCCTTTCTTGACGGGAAGAAGGGGAATGAAAATGATTAACCCAAGACTGCTTATCGGCGTAGCGGGTGTTGCCTTGGCCGGTGCTCTAATTATCGCACCGCAAGACGCCGGGGCCGAGGCCTGCCTGCTCGACACCAATGAAGATGGCAATGCCGACAGCAATGTCGACACGACCGGCGGCGCGGTTTCCGATGATGGCAATAACGAGCTCGCCTGCGGCGTCGGCGCGAATGCGAGTGGGAGCAATAGCACCTCAGTCGGCGCAAGCTCGGTTGCGCAGGGACCTTCTTCTACTGCGGTTGGGTTTGACTCGCTCGCGTTCCAAACGAACAGCTCAGCTCTGGGGGTTTCGGCGACGGCCGCGGGTGTGGACAGCACTGCCGTAGGACAGGGATCTTCAGCAGTAAGCGATGGTTCGTCGGCGTTTGGTCAAAGCGCAAGTGCGACTGGGATCGGTTCGGTTGCAATAGGTATACAGGCAAACACCAGCGAAGACTGGGCGATTGCTATCGGCGCTGATACCGAGGCCACCGGAATAGCTTCCATCGCCATTGGTGGTGACGGTGCGGATGGGGGTACGCTGGGCGCGCAGGCCTTGGGTGTGCAGGCAACGGCATTGGGCGCGGACGCGTTGGCAGAGGCTGACGAAGCGACAGCCATCGGCAGCGGAACCCGAGCTGCCGCGCTGCGAAGCGCGGCCTTTGGTCGCGGATCGCGCGCGCTCGCAACGAGCTCGACGGCGGTCGGCGACACTGCCTTTGCTCTGGGCGGACGCGCCACAGCAATTGGTCAGCGCGCCAATGCATTCGGAGGACGGTCGACCGCGGTTGGCTTTGACACCGATGCAGGAGCCAATGCTACGGCTGTGGGCGACACGGCCAATGCCAGCGGTGTTGGCTCGACAGCGGTCGGCTTCCGCGCAACTGTCACGCACGCCAATTCGACAGCGGTCGGCGCGAACGCGACCACAACAGCTGACAGTCAAGTAACCCTTGGAGGCACGGGCTCAAGCGTGAGGATTGGCGACATCGACGCGAGCACCGCCGCGCAGGTTGGCCCGGTTGATGCGGTGACCGTCGATGCGAACGGCACGCTCGGCCGCCAGAGCGTCGCCACCGCCGCCTCGGTCGACAATGTCCGCGTGGCGCTCAACGCGTTCTCGCAAGTGTCGACCGCGCAGTTCGACGCTCTGGCAGGGCGCGTTCAAGACCTCGACTTCCGCTTGCAGGACTTGGATGAAAGCACCAGCGGAGGCATCGCCGCAGCCATGGCGATGGGCGGTGCGCCAATTGTGCCGGGCAAGAACATCTCGATGACGGTCGCGGTACGCAACCTATCGCGGGGAGCAAGCGTTTGCCGGATCGCTGACGGGCCGCGTCTCGGACAGTTTCTACATCTCCGCCAGTGTCAGCGGGAACACTGGTGATGACAGCGTCGGTGCACGCGTCGCGGGGACAATAGGGTTCTGATCGCCGCGCAGGGCAGGTGTTGAAGTCGCGCAATAGAGCCTTGCCCCGCTCCGGGCAGAGGCTTAATTGCGAGGGCATGAACACCTTCCCAGAAATGCTCACGCAGCGCCCCGTCATCTCGGCCACCGGCCTGTTCACCCCCGAACAATCGATCACTAATGCAGAGCTGGTCGAAAGCTTCAACGCCTTCGTCGACCGTCACAATGCCGAACATGCCGATGCGATTGCCGCAGGCGAGGCTGAGGCGCTGACCTACAGCTCGGTTGAATTCATCGAGAAGGCGAGCGGGATCAAGGCACGCCATGTGATGGCGAAAGAGCCGATCCTCGATCCAGCGGTGATGTCGCCGCGCTGGGACGAGCGAGGCAATGACGAGCTTTCGATCATGGCTGAGATCGGCGTGATCGCCGCGCGCGAGGCCTTGGAACGGGCGGGGCGCAAACCCGAAGACGTCGATGCGGTGCTGTGCGCGGCGTCGAACATGCAGCGCGCCTATCCGGCGATGGCGATCGAAATACAGGAAGCGCTCGGCATCGAAGGCTTCGGCTTTGACATGAATGTCGCGTGCTCCTCGGCCACCTTCGGCATCCAGACCGCAGCAGATTATGTCAGCGCAGGCAATGCCAAGAGCGTGCTGGTGGTCAGCCCGGAGATCACCTCGGGCCATCTCAATTGGCGCGACCGCGACAGCCACTTCATCTTCGGTGACGTGGCGACCGCTGTGCTGGTCGAAGATGCGGCCATCGCGCCTGAGCAGCATTGGGACATTCTTGGTACCAAGCTGAAAACCGTGTTCTCAAACAACATCCGCAACAATTTCGGCTTCCTCAACCGTGCGCATCCCGAAAGCGCGGGCGAAGCCGACAAGCTCTTCGTCCAGGAAGGGCGCAAGGTCTTCAAGGAAGTCGTGCCGATGGTCGCACAGATGATCCTCGACGAAGCCGAACGCCTCGATGTTGAGCCAACCGAGCTTCGCCGTATGTGGTTGCATCAGGCCAATGCCGGGATGAACCGTCTGATCGCGCAGAAAGTGCTGGGTCACGAAGCGAATGAGGATGAGAGCCCGACCGTGCTCGACACCTATGGCAACACATCAAGCGCGGGTTCGATCATCGCCTTCCACCTGCACAGCGAAGATATGGTCGAAGGTGACACGGGCCTGATTTGCAGCTTTGGCGCGGGCTATTCGGCTGGGACGGTGTTCGTGCGCAAAGCCGCCTGACCGCGATTTTCCAGGAACGCATCCCACGCGGCGATGATCCGCTGCGCTACCCACCAGATCGCTGCGACCGCAACCACTGAGACAAGCCCGTCGACCGCATAATGGTAGGCGAGGTGGACGCTGCTGATCCAGGTGATTGCGAAAAACGCCCCGAAGAATAGGGCCGCGCGCGGAGAAATCTGCCGCATGGCGAGCCAATAGAGAAACGCGATCGCGACATGCATGCTGGGCATTGCCGTGATACCGCTGCCTAGGCCATTGTCGGCAGTGGCGAAGCGCTCCAGCAACATTTCCTGTACTGTCAGGACCATGATCGGAAACTGTTCGTTTGCGGCCTTGAGATACGCCATTTGCTCATCGAAACGCGGGTCGCCGAGTAGCGGCCCAACAAAGCACGGGCCGACCGAGGCGAGCCATGTAGCCATCGCCCCGCCAACCAGCGTCCAGCTTAGCACATAGGACAGGAAGAATTGGCGGCGCAGCGGGCTATCGACATTGGCAAAAGCGAAGTAGAGTACGCCGGGATAGAGAAGCAGAAACCATAGCTGATAGAGCAGGGCGAGGAACGCGGTAACAATCGGGAAGCCCAGCACCGGCTGGAGGACCTCCCAAGCGTCATACCCAAAGAAGATCGCGCGATCCCATGCAACGAAAGTGTCGTCCCAGGTGTAGTCGTTGAACAGCGGAATTGCCGCCTTCATCTTGGAAAAGAACGGCAACAGCACGATCGCTACGCCAAGCAGCGGAAGGCCTGCGACAACGGCTCGCTTGAACTCCGGCGATGAGTAGCGCGCCTTCAGGAAATCGACCGGGCTATCCGGGCGATGCTTGAACAATTGCCGCGTGCTGTCGAATGCCGCAATCACGATCAGAAACAGCGCAAACAGGCGTATATTGACCCATATGCCAATAAAACTGGGCGGTACGCCCTGACTGAGCAACAGTCCGATGCAAAGCGCCATCAGCGACAGACCAATGGCAAAGATTGGTGCTTCGCTGGTCCAGCGGCGGGTGATTGTACCCGAGATTCCGGTTGATTGTTCGTTCGTCATGCGCGGGCAGATTTACGGTAAACATATCACTAAAGAGTGAATGCGGGCGGGCGTTTAGCGCAATTTTCGCCGCTGCGCGCCGGCTGACCGCCGCTGACTTTATCGGCGGCAAAGCGTGCCAGATCGCTTGCGAGCCGCGACCGCAGTGCCTAAGTGGCGGCCTATGCCCGGAGAAATTCTTGACAATGAAGGTCGCGGCGATGTCAGCTGGAGCTGGCCGCCGATCCACCCCGAAGGTCGCAAATTTGGCGTTATCGCCATCGCGATCAGCCTTGTGTTCCTGCTGCTGCTCGATTGGGAGATCATCGGCTGGCCGCTGCTCGCTTTGTCGGGCGGCGTGTTTGCATTCTTTCGCGATCCGGAGCGGGTCGTGCCGCAAGCTGACGATGCGATCATCGCGCCTGCCGACGGCTTGGTTTCGCTGATTACTGAATGCGAGCCTCCAGCGGAGCTGACCATTGACGATGGCTCTGGCACCCCCGGATTGCCCGACGGCTCGGTCACTCGTGTGTCTATCTTCATGAGTGTGTTTGACGTGCACATCAATCGCTCGCCGATTGCAGGTGCGATCAGGCGGTTGGTCTACATCCCCGGCAAGTTCATGAATGCCGATCTCGACAAGGCGAGTGAAGAGAATGAGCGTCAGCATATTCTGGTCGATCGCGGTGACGGCGTGATGATAGGCTTTACCCAGATCGCTGGACTGGTCGCACGGCGGATCATTCCGTTCGTGAAGCCGGGAGACACGGTTGCTAAGGGGCAGCGCGTCGGCCTGATCCGTTTTGGCAGCCGCGTTGATGTGTATCTTCCAGCTGGCACGTCACCCAAGGTACTTCTCGGTCAACGTGTCATCGCTGGTGAGACGGTCTTGGCGGAAATCGGCACGCAGAAACTGCTCGAGGGCATTTCGCAGTGAGCGAAAAACGCGTCGGGCCAAAAGCTGCAGAGGATGACGAGCGCGATCGCGCGCCGCTTGACAGAAAGGGTCTGACGCTTCGGGCGATGCTGCCCAATGCGATTACCGCTGCGGCGCTATGCGCTGGTCTAACGGGTATTCGCTTTGCCATAGCGGAGGAATGGGCGCTGGCTATTCTCGCTGTTGTGCTCGCTGGCGTGCTTGATGGGATCGACGGACGCATAGCGCGGCTCCTGAACGCGCAGTCGCGGTTCGGTGCTGAACTGGACAGCCTTGCGGACTCGCTGTCCTTCGGCATGGCTCCCGCGATTATTTTGTACCTCTGGGCCTTGCAGGACTTGCCGCGCTTCGGCTGGTTTGCGGCCCTTGCCTTTGCGATCTGCTGCGCGGTTCGTCTTGCACGCTTCAACGCGCAGATCGATGTCGATGATCAGCCGCATAAATCAGCGGGCTTTTTAACCGGGGTGCCTGCTCCGGTGGGGGCGGGGCTTGCTTTCCTGCCGTTCTATCTCTGGATGGAGACAGGGAATGAGGCATTTCGTGAGCCGCTGATGGTCGCCATATGGGTGGCGTTCATGGCGTTCTTCATGATTTCCAACATGGCGACGCTTAGCTGGGGATCGCTAAGACCACGCCGCGGCATTCGTCTTGGAGTTATCGTATTTGCAGCGCTCGCCTTTGCGGCTTTGCTGCTCGAACCATGGTGGCTGCTAACCACAATCAGCGTCGGCTATATCGCCTTGATGCCTTACGCTCTGTTCAAATATGGCCGGATCAAGCGGCGGCGGCGTCAGTCGCTTGAGAGCCAGTAGGGCGGGGCAGGCGCCTCGCAAAAGCGCGGCTCGTTCCGCCACGGTGGGTCACAATCACAGGCCGCAGACGCAATTCGCACGCATCGACCATCGGCACGAAGCCGGAATCTGCTAGAGCGCGTTCACGCGAAATTGCCTTGAACGCATTGCTCCAACGCAATGCGCTGTCGATCAGAGATGCGCCAACCGCAAAAATCACGGTCGCGAACAGAGCGGTCAAAACAAAAGCGATCATAACTCAAATACCTTATGCTTACGCATTATTACGGATTGGAACGGAAAATCGTTACGTCGGTTCCTGTTCCACGTTTGTTCTGATGCACTTGTTCACCAAGTGTTCCGCGGGGTCAAGCATTTTGTTCCACTTGTGTTCCAACACCAGCGGTTTGCACTAGATTTTGTGTCCAAGGGGCGCTAATGGCCGCGCCATCGCGGAGAGAAGCGATGCGAATCGGCACGGCTCTCTCGGCGAAATTCACATGGAAGGCGCAACATACCGGTGCCGCCCGCGGGACACTCCGCAAGCGGTTCCATGCTTTCCAGAGGACGAACCGGAAAGGAATTACCTATGGCGGCCACCACCGTCACAATGCAGCAATTGATTGAGGCCGGCGCACACTTCGGCCACCAGACCCACCGTTGGAACCCGCGTATGAAGCCGTATATCTTCGGCGCGCGCAACGGTGTTCACATCATTGACTTGTCACAAACCGTGCCTTTGTTCGCACGCGCGCTCGATTTCGTTGAGCAGACCACCCGCGCAGGCGGCAAGGTTCTGTTCGTCGGCACGAAGCGTCAGGCGCAGGAGCCAGTGGCTGAAATCGCCCGCGCTTGCGGCCAGCACTTCGTCAATCACCGTTGGCTCGGCGGCATGCTGACCAACTGGAAGACGATCAGCGGTTCGATCAAGGAATTGAAGTCGCTTGAGGAACAGCTTTCGGGCGACACCGGCGGTTTCACCAAGAAAGAAGTTCTGCAGCTCACTCGCAAGCGCGACAAGCTTGAAATGTCGCTTGGCGGTATCCGCGATATGGGCGGCATTCCTGACGTGATGTTCGTGATCGACGCGAACAAGGAAGACCTCGCCATCAAGGAAGCAGCTGTGCTCGGCATTCCGGTAATTGCGGTGCTCGACACCAACACCGATCCGACCGGCATCGCTTTCCCTGTTCCGGGCAATGACGACGCCAGCCGCGCTGTGCGCCTTTATTGTCAGGCGATCGGCGATGCAGCGGCAGCGGGTCGCGGCGGCGCGGTTGTAGACTCGGGCGACATTGGCTCGATGGAACAACCACCGGTCGAAGCGACTGCCTAAACGCTGAATTGTTCGACGCGCGTGCCAGTTGCGCGCGTCACATTCATTGATAATTGCGCCGGGCATTCCCCCAATTGGACCCCGGCGCCCCAGAATTATTTGAAAAGGAAATTCCCATGGCTGATTTCACCGTCGCCGATGTGAAGACCCTGCGCGAGAAAACCGGCGCAGGCATGATGGATGCGAAAAAAGCGCTGACCGAAGCCGGCGGCGATATCGAAGCGGCTGTTGACGCACTGCGCGCCAAGGGTCTTGCGACCGCACAGAAGAAGTCGAGCCGTACGGCTGCTGAAGGTCTCGTCGGTGTGGCCGTTGAAGGCCCCAAGGGCGTTGCTGTTGAAGTGAACTCTGAAACCGACTTCGTCGCCAAGAACGACAAGTTTCAGGACTTCGTGCGCAAGACCACTCAGGTCGCGCTTTCGCTGGGCAGCGACGATGTCGAAGCTTTGAAGTCGGCTGACTACCCCGATGGCGGCACGGTCGCTGACAAGCTGACCGACAATGTCGCGACTATTGGTGAGAACCAGCAGATCCGCCGTATGAAGACAGTGACGGTCGGCAGCGGTGCGGTCGTTTCCTACGTCCACAACGCGGCAGCTGACGGTCTTGGCAAGATCGGCGTGCTGGTTGCTCTTGAAAGCGACCTTGGCGCAGACGTGCTCGAGCCATTCGGCAAGCAGCTTGCCATGCACATCGCTTCGATGTTCCCGCAGGCTCTTAACGCAGACGGCCTCGATCCGGCTTTGATCGAGCGTGAGCGTTCGATCGCTGCTGAGAAGGCAGCCGAAAGCGGCAAGCCCGAGCAAGTCCAGGAAAAGATGGTCGAAGGCGCGATCAAGAAGTTCGCGAAAGAGAACGCTCTGCTCAGCCAGATGTTCGTGATGGATAACAAGACTTCGGTCGAGGACACCGTTGCGAAGTTCGGCAAAGACAATGGCGGCTCAGTCACGCTGACCGACTATGTCCGCTTCCAGCTGGGCGAAGGCATCGAAGTCGAAGAAAGCGACTTTGCTGCTGAAGTGGCGGCTGCCGTCGGAGGCTAAGCCAAGGTTCACGCCTAACAAACTTTCAAATCCGTTTTGGATTCGTTCAGCCACTGGCTCCTAGAGGGCCGGTGGCTTTTCGTTTTAACGTGATAAAACAAAGGTCTGACGCCCTTTTAAGGGGTTCATCACATCACCAGTTAACGCGGGAGGCGATCATCCCCCTCCGTCGTCGCTTTCGCTTGTGCGAACGCCCCAGCAATCCGGGTCGCAAGTTGGTTTGCAATGGGGTGCCTCCGGTCAAAGGGAGGAGCGACACCGGAAGTCACGGCGCGTGAGCCGGTGATACGCTGATGAGATCGCCCGACTGCAATTGCGTCTCGACAATCCGGTGCACTTTAACCAGTGTGTGTGCGATGGCTCCTGCTCAAAATCGAAGGCGGATGGATTGGCAAACGCCAGCTTGGATCGTTGCTGCGCTGACAGGCTTTGCCATGCCCGCAATGATGATTGTCTTGCTTGCGAATGCTGCTGGCCAATCATCGCTTGCGCAATTGATCGCCCCGCTTCTGGCGGTCGCGCTGATGGGTAGCGGCATGATTGTAGCTGCAATCACCGGTCGAATATGGTTCGGCATAGGCGCGGCGATGTTTGCCGGAATGGTGCTTGTCCTGATTGTAAATTGGGTCGCTACCCAAGGCGTGCTGCATCCGGTGCAGACCGCAGGGGCGTTTCTAATCGCCAGCCTCAGTTTCGCCGCGCGCGGCGTACTTTTCAGAACATCGTCTGGTTACAAAGGCTGGTGGATCGCATTGGCGATCGTCGCGGGCGAGGGCGCAATTCTTGCTGCCGCATCGGCAGAGCCAGGGGCCATTCCGCGATGGCTGCTAGTGCTTTTGCCCGCGCAATGGGCGAGCCTAGCAATCGGAGCTGCGATCACGGGCGAAGGCGTGGGAGTCGCGCATGCCGCGCTCATCGCATTAGCTGGCACCGCTGCTGCGACGTCGCTGGTCGTCAAGCTGTGGCCACGCCGTTGGACCTATGCGGTAATGTTCACGACATGGATCGGATTGTCTGCGCTCGTGTGGAACGCAGGATTCGGGGTTGCTTCCTGAGCTAACGCTGCGCCCCCGCGCTCCTCACCGCCACAATCCATATCTCGGGCTGGGTAAACAGTCGCAGGGGAAGCAGGCTCGTCCCGATCCCCGCGCTGGTGATCAATGTCTTGCCGTGCTGGCTGACGACACCACAAGCATATTTCTCGCCATAGTCTGACATGGTCGCAGGCGAGCCGCCCCATGGATAGGCGATCTGCCCGCAATGGGTATGCCCTGCGAGCACGAGCACGGTATCGACCGGCACCTGCGGAAACACATCGGGGCTATGCGTAAGCGTAACTCTCACACCATCAAGCGCACGCTGCGCGGCAAAGGTCGCCTGCAAATCTGCCCGACCAGTGAAGTCGTCATCAATCCCGCCGATGGCCAGCGGCCCAAGCTGCACCGCGTCATTCTCTAACACGGTCATATTCGGGATCGCCGTCAGTTCTTTCTTGAGCGCAGGCCAGTCAGACCAATGGTCATGATTGCCCGGCACGAACACGGTCCCCAGCGGCGCATCCAGTTTGGCGAGCGGCGCGACGATCTCGTCCGGCTCATAGACGTGCGTGGCGGTGCGTTTCTCGCTCACCAGATCGCCTGAGATCATGACAACGTCCGGCTCTAGCGCGTTTACTTGTTTGACGATCCGGGCAAGCCGCGTTGGCGGCATATCCGGTCCGGCGACATGAATGTCCGCCAGTAAGACAATCGTGACGGGCGGGGCGTCAGCGGGGAGGTCTGCGCTCTCGACCATATGCCGCTGAACCACGGGCGCGCGCATGGTGTCATGCCAAGCCTTAGCGGCGACCAACAGAGCAATGAGCAGCCCGGCAATCATAGCTTTGCGGATCATCGCATCCCCTTATCCACCGCTATTCCCCTTGGCAGCGCCAACGCCGAGCGATAAGGGCAGCGCAGCGAATTATCCAGCGAAAGACTTGTCGAACATGGCACTTCCCGAAATCAAGCGCGTCCTCCTGAAATTGTCAGGCGAGGTTCTGATGGGAGAGCAGGAATACGGCATTGATCCGGCCTATGTTGCGCGGCTCGCTGAAGAGGTGAAAGCAGCCAAAGACAGCGGGCTTGAAGTCTGCCTCGTCATTGGCGGCGGCAACATTTTCCGCGGGGTTGCGGGCGCTGCCAAAGGGCTCGACCGTACGACCGGCGATTATATGGGCATGCTCGCGACGGTGATGAACGCACTCGCGATGCAAAACGCGTTGGAGCAGGCGGGCGTCCAGACCCGCGTGCAATCCGCCATCCCGATGAGCAGCGTGTGCGAGCCTTACATTCGCAGGCGGGCAGAACGGCACCTGCAAAAGGGCCGGATCGTCATCTTCGCCGCAGGTACTGGCAACCCTTTCTTCACCACCGACACCGGCGCTGCCCTGCGCGCGGTACGAGATGAATTGCGATGCGCTGATGAAGGGCACGAGCGTTGACGGGGTCTATGACTGCGATCCCAAGCACAACCCGGATGCGACCCGTTTCGATACGATCTCTTATGATCAGGTGCTGTCCGACAATTTGAAGGTTATGGACGCCACCGCCGTTGCGCTTTGCCGTGAGAACGACATTCCGATAGTGGTGTTTTCGATCCGAGAAAAAGGCAATGTGGCCACCGTCCTTTCGGGCAAAGGCACGCAGACGATAGTACAAAAAGGATAAGTGACCGATGGCTCAATATGACAAGGCCGATATCGAGCGCCGGATGAATGGTGCGGTGGAATCGCTCAAAAGTGATTTGAGCGGTCTGCGCACAGGCCGTGCGAACACCAGCCTGCTCGATCCCGTGGTGGTCGAGGTGTACGGTTCAATGATGCCGCTCAACCAGGTCGCGACCGTCTCTGCGCCGGAGCCGCGCATGTTGAGCGTACAGGTGTGGGACAAGAGCAATGTCTCGGCTGTCGAGAAGGGCATCAGCAAGGCCAATCTCGGTCTTAACCCGATGACCGATGGTCAAAACGTGCGTTTGCCAATGCCGGACCTCAACGAAGAACGCCGCAAGGAACTCGCCAAGCTCGCGGGCGAATATGGCGAGAAGGCCAAGATTGCGATCCGCAATGTCCGCCGCGATGCGAACGAGAGCCTGAAAGCTGACGAAAAGTCGAAGGATATATCCGAGGACGACCGCAAGCGGCTGGAGGATGAAGTCCAGAAGCTGACCGACAATTACGTCACCGAAACCGACAACGCGGTTGAGAAAAAGGTGCAGGAGATCCTGACCCAATAAGGGCGGGCTGCGGCAGACATGGCGTCTCAGTCAAATCGCGCGCGGCATGTCGCCATTATCATGGATGGCAATGGCCGCTGGGCGAAAAAGCGCGCGCTGCCGCGTGCTGTCGGGCATCAGCGCGGGGTCGAGGCGGTGCGCAAGCTGGTGCGTAGCGTTGAGAGCATGGGCCTAGATTGCCTGACGCTTTACGCCTTTTCATCGGAAAACTGGAAGCGGCCCGACGAAGAGGTCGATGACCTGATGAACCTGATGCGCAAGTTCATCAAATCAGACCTGCCCGAGTTTATTGTCAATGACGTGCGGCTGAAGATCATCGGCGATTGGCAGGGACTTGCGCCTGATATCGTCGCGATGCTCGAAGATGCGCTGGAGCAAACCTCCAAAGGCTCGAACACGCTCGCGGTTGCACTCAATTACGGCTCGCAGAACGAGATTGCGCGCGCCGCAGCGAAAGCGGCCGCAATCGGAGATGTGACGCCAGAGGCTATAGCGGCGCATCTCGACACTGCCGACCTGCCGCCGCTCGATCTGCTCATACGCACCAGCGGCGAAGTGCGGCTGTCGAACTTCTTGCTGTGGCAATCGGCCTATGCCGAGATGCTTTTTGTCGATACGCTTTGGCCGGATTTCAAGCCCGAGCATTTGCAAGAGGCATTGGATAATTTCGCCAAAAGGGAGCGGCGATTTGGTGGACGGTGATCAGACGGCGCCAGTAACAGCGCCGAAGTCGAAAAATGCAGATTTGCCGGTACGGCTCGCTTCTGCGCTCGTCATGGTTACGGTCGCGGCGTTTGCTCTGTGGCTGGGCGGCTGGTTCTGGGTAGCCTTCGTGGCGCTGCTTGCAGGTCTCGTGCTGTGGGAATGGAACAGACTGATCAAGGCGTTCGCAGGCTCGCCGCTAACCGAAGTCATGTGGATGTTCTTCGGCGCGTTATATGTCGGCGGCGCTGCATTGGCGATGGTCGAAGTGCGACAAAGTTATGTCCCGGTATTTATGCTTGTCGGGTTTATCCTACCGGTGATCGCGGTTGACGTTGGGGCCTATTTCGCCGGACGCGCGATTGGCGGCCCGAAAATCGCACCCAAGCTCAGTCCTTCCAAAACCTGGGCTGGCTTAGGTGGGGGCGCGCTTGCGGCGAGTGTGGTAGCAATTGGCGTGCAGCTTTCGTATCCCGAACAGCCGCATTTCGGCCCGGTCGTGAGCGATGGGTTCAGTCTCGCGAGCCTTATCGGCCCAATCATCGCAGGCGTTGTGATTGCTGTGATTGCTCAAGCTGGCGACTTTTTTGAAAGCTGGATGAAGCGCCGCGCAGGGGTGAAAGATTCGGGCACGCTGATCCCTGGGCATGGTGGCGTTTTCGACCGGCTCGACGGCTTTATCGCGGTGTTTTTCGTTCTCGCCATTACGCGCATCTTCTTGGGTTAAGGCAGGATGGCGCGCTCGATTACCATCTTGGGAGCGACCGGATCGGTCGGAGCATCGACGCTCGATCTGATCCGCCGCAACCGCGAGGATTGGCAGGTCGAAGCGCTGACCGCGAATTGCTCGGCGGAAGAGCTGGCGGCGCTCGCACGCGAATTCGGTGCAAAGGTGGCGGTTGTCGGCGACGAGAGTTGCCTTGACGATTTGCGCAGCGCGCTTTCGGGCAGCGGGATCGAGGCAACTGGCGGAGCCGAGGCTCTGTGCGAAGCCTCCGCACGCCCGGTCGATCTGACCGTCGCGGCGATTGTCGGCTGCGCAGGCCTTGCCCCGGTGATGGCGACGATTGAGCGCGGCGGCACAGTCGCTCTTGCCAACAAGGAAGCGCTCGTTTCCGCCGGTGACGTCATGACGGCAGCGGTTGCGAAGCACGGCGCGACGTTGCTGCCGGTCGATTCCGAGCACAACGCGATTTTCCAATGTCTTGCCGGGAGCGACATTGCCGATGTGGCGCGCATCACACTGACAGCGAGCGGCGGACCGTTCCGTGAATGGACGCAGGCTCAACTCGATGCGGCAACCCCCGAACAAGCGGTCGCGCACCCCAACTGGGATATGGGCGCGAAGATCAGCGTCGATAGCGCGACGATGATGAACAAGGGGCTTGAGTTCATCGAGGCGCACCATCTCTTCCCGGTCGGTCTCGATCATCTTGGCATCGTGGTGCACCCACAGAGCGTCATTCACTCGATGGTCGAGTATAAGGATCGCTCGACGCTCGCGCAGCTTGGCCCTTCGGATATGCGCGTGCCGATTGCCTCGTGCCTCGCGCACCCCAAGCGGATGGAAACGCCGATGGAGTCGCTTGATTTGCCGGCGATTGGCGAGCTGACCTTCTTCAAGCCGGATGAAGCGCGATTTCCCGCGACCCGGCTGGCGCGCGAAGCCATTCAGGCGGGGGCGAGTGCTCCTGCGACGCTGAACGCCGCGAATGAGGTGGCGGTTGCCGCTTTCCTGGCTGGTCAGATTGGGTTCACCCGGATTGCCCTAGTGGTCGAGGATGTCCTAAATCTCTATAGCGTCGCCACACCGCGCACACTCGACGATGTTCTCATCGTCGATGCCGAAGCGCGGGCGCACGCTAGCGCTGTGTTGGAGAGCCTCGAGAGTGTTTGAATCGCCACCTTTTTGGATGTATTTCATCGGCTTCGTGCTGTTGCTCGGCCCGTTGGTGACTGTTCACGAGCTTGGCCACTATCTCGTTGGCCGCTGGTTCGGCGTGAAGGCAGAGGCTTTTTCGGTCGGCTTTGGCAAAGAGCTGTTCGGGCGCACGGATAAGCACGGCACGCGCTGGAAGCTCTCGGCACTGCCGCTGGGCGGTTATGTCCAGTTCAAGGGTGATATGGACCCGGCGAGCATTCCCGATCCCAACGCGCCGAGCGGGACCGTCGATGATGGCAGCTTTCAGAACGCTGCGCTTTGGAAGCGCGCGCTGATCGTTGCGGCGGGGCCGGTCACTAACCTTTTCGTGGCCGTCGCAATTTTTGCCGCGTTCTTCACGATCTATGGCAAACCGACAATCATAAGCGATGTCGATACGCGTGAAATCGGCGCGTTTTCTGAAGAATCGGCGGCGCAAGATGCCGGCCTCATGATTGGCGATACAATTGTCGAGATCGACGGCGAGGAGATATCCGACTTCGATGACATCCGCAAACAGATCGCGCTCTATCCCAATAAATCGGTTGTGATCGAGGTTGAGCGCGAGGGCGAGGGCACCCTCGAATTTCCAGTCACTATCGCGAGTGTCGATCAGACCGATGAATTCGGCAATTCAGGCAAAGTTGGCCTTATCGGCGTCTCTCCGCTTGATGCGGAATATGTCTTTCGAGACGTGGGCGTTTTGCAGTCTATCCCGCTGGCCGCGAACCAATGCTGGGAAATCACCAAGATGATGGTGACTGGGATTAAGCAGATCATCACGGGCGAGCGCTCGATCAAAGAGTTGGGTGGACCGATCAAGATCGCCAAATATTCGGGCGAACAACTCAGTAAAGGCACGGTTGACTTCATCAACTTCGTCGCGCTGATCTCGCTTAATTTGGCATTCATCAACTTCTTGCCAATCCCTGCGCTCGATGGTGGTCACTTGGCTTTCTATGCCGCTGAAGCGGTCCGTAGAAAGCCTGTTGGCCCTCGCGCGACCGAATACGCCTATCGCGGCGGAATAGCTTTCGTATTGCTGTTCATGGTGGTCGTGACCTTCAACGATTTGGTCTCGCTGCCGATCTTCGGCAGTTAGTCGGGGAAAGGGAGCCATTGAACGGCAATTGGCGGGTTCGCCCGCTTGATTGCTCAGGCGGCATCGGGCACAGGCAGGGCCTGTGAGGAAACAGCCTAATGAGATTGCGCCCCGGGCAGGCGTGCGTGATTGAACGACTGGTTAGACGGGAACACTTACTTCATGAATCGAAGCAACGAGGCACACGCCGTGTCTGTTAAGTCAGCCGGGCGGCTCTCTATCGCACTTCTGTGCACCAGCGCGCTTGCTGGGTTGCCGCACGTCGCGCTCGCGCAAGAGACAGATGATGCAACCGCGGCGCAGCAGCCTGCACAAGCAGAACCCGCACCGCCGCCCGCACCAGCCACGCAAACGATCCGCAGCATCACGGTTGTCGGGGCCGAACGGCTCGAGCCGACAACGATCCTTAGCTACATCCGTTTGCGCGTTGGTCAGGAATACACCAGTGTCGCAGCCGACCAGGCGATTAAGGACCTGGGTGCGACCGAGTTGTTCGCGGGCGGCGCACAAATCCGTAATGACAACGGCAATGTCGTCATTACGGTCACAGAAAACCCGGTGATCAACCGGATCGTTCTCGAAGGCAATGACCGAATCAAGAACGACAAGATCCTGCCTGAGATCAAGCTGTCTCCGCGTCAGATTTTTACCCGTTCGAAAGTGCGCGCCGACGTTGCCCGGATTATTGAACTCTATAAGCGGCAAGGCCGCTTTGCGGCGACCGTCGAACCAAAGATGGTCACCCTGCCGCAGAACCGCGTCGATATCGTATTCGAGATCAGCGAAGGGCCAAAGTCCAAGGTCCGAAAGATCAACATCATCGGTAACGAAGAGTTTTCCGATGGCGAGCTGCGCGGTGAGATGGTCACCAAGGAATCGCGGATTACGCGCTTCTTCAGCTCAAACACCAGCTATGACCCTGACCGTCTGGCATTTGACCAGCAGAAGCTGCGTCAGTTTTACCTGACGGAAGGCTATGCCGATTTCCGCGTGGTATCTGCTGTTGCCGAACTGACGCCTGACAAGCGCGACTTCATCATCACCTATGTGGTTGAAGAGGGCGAGCGCTATCGCTTTGGCGATGTCGAGGTGGAAAGCCAGATCCGCGATTTTGATGGCGATGCGTTGGCCGCGCGCCTGCCGATGAAATCGGGCGATTTCTACAACGCAAAGTCGGTTGAAGACACGGTCGAACAACTCTCCGATCTCGCCGGATCGTTCGGTTATGCCTTTGCCGATGTGCAACCGGAATTCCGCCGCGACAAAGATAACCTGCAGATGAACATCAATTTCGTGCTGCGTCAGGCGCCGCGCGTTTATGTTGAGCGGGTTGATATCAATGGCAACACGCTGACTCAGGACAAGGTTATCCGCCGTGAATTCCGTATCAGCGAAGGCGATGCCTTTAACTCGCTTGGCGTTCAGCGGACCACCGCGCGGATTGCTTCGCTTGGCTACTTCCAGGAGAACTTTGAGGTCAATCAGGTTGAAGGCAGCCAGCCAGACCGGATCATCCTCGAGGCCAACGTGGAAGAGCAGCCCACCGGCGAATTGCAATTCTCGGTACCGGTTTCTCTTCGATTGAGAGTTTCATTCTGTCTGGTTCGATCCGTCAGCGTAACTTCCGCGGACGCGGTCAGACGGTTGGTTTGAACCTCAACTTCTCTCGCTTCTCGCGTTCGGCGCAGCTGAGCTTCTCCGACCCGTATGTGTTCGACCGAAATATCTCTGCCGGCATCGACATTTATCGGCGCGATTTCAATAGCTTCAACTTCAATGGCCGAGATCGCAACAGGACCTTTGAACAGGCGACCACCGGCTTTGCCATCCGTGGCGGCGTTCCGCTGACCGAGTTTACGTCCCTCGTCGCGAGCTACACGCTCAATTACGATGACGTTGATCTGGATCGCGGGATTTTCTTCACCGATACAAATGGCGACGGCATCCCGGGCAACAGTCCTGAAGATACCTGCGATCCGCTGCGCGCGGGCCGGTTCCTATGTGACGCTTTGGGTGAGCGGCTTAGCTCGATCCTCGGCGTGAGCCTCAATTACAGCACGCTGAATTCTCGTTTGCGGCCAACCGCTGGTGCGAGGGTGAACTTCTCGACGGAATTTGCTGGCCTAGGCGGCGACGTGCGCTACCTTCGCTTCCGCGGCTCAGGCGCGCAATTCTTTAACATCGGTAGCGGCTTTATCTTCTCGCTTTCGGCAGAAGGCGGAACGATCATTCCGTTCGAGGATCGCGCGGGAGTGGGCATCGACGATGTTCGCTTGACCGACCGTTTCTTCCTGGGTGAACCACAAATTCGCGGCTTCGATATTCGCGGCGTAGGTCCGCGTGTGCTTCGCCGTGGGTTTGACGGTGAAGGCAATCCGATCTTGGAACGTGATCAAATCCAGGATGACGCGATTGGTGGCAGAAATTATTACCTTGGCCGTGCAGAGCTTGAAATTCCGCTCGGCACAGGCGCGCGTGAGCTTGGTCTGCGTCCATCGGTGTTCGTGGATGTCGGCGCTCTCTGGAATGTGACAACGCCTGTGTTGACGAACATTGCCCCATTCATCGACGCTGCCGGTAACCCCACCGATGACGCAACCGCTCCGGATGGCACAGCAAACGTGCGAAATCCTGGCGCATTTGAAGAAATTTTCCTCGGCGACTCCGCAAGTCCGCGTGTGACAGTCGGCATCGGGGTAAACTGGAACTCGCCATTCGGCCCGTTCCGCATCGACCTCGCACATGCATTGCGCACGGTCGAAGGTGACGACACCAAAACATTCTCATTCAATGTAGGAACTCAGTTCTAATGAAACTTTTTGCCAAATCGCTCGCGCTTGCGAGCATCGCTTTAACCACCGCGATTGCTGCGCCTGCCACCGCCCAGGTGCAGGGCAATATCGCAACGATTGATACGCCAAGTGTTGTTATCGGAACCACCGCATTCCAAAACGCCTATCAGCAGATCACGACCACCTATCGTTCGCAGATCGATACGCGCCGCGCCAAAGGTCAGGAGCGCCAAACGCTACTGCAGCAACTCGACACGGACAATAATGGTGAATTGAGTCAGGCAGAACAGCAAGCGGCCAATGGTTCGACACAGCTGACGCAAATCCAGACCATCGATCGTGAAATTCAGCAATTGAGTGCGCAGATTGACGGTGCGCGTGTCTACGCTGTCGAACAAATCCTCGCGCAGTATCCGACCGCGTTGCAAGAGGTTGTGCAGGCCAATTCGATCCAGATGATTGTTTCGCCAGAAGCCATTGTCTATGCGCCACAAGGTGCTGACATCACACAGAAAGTAACCGCTGCGCTCAACGCCAAGGTCGCAAGTGTGCAGGTTGTGCCGGCACAAGGATGGCAGCCGCAGCGCAATTCCGTGGCGCTGTTCCAACAGATCCAGCAGGTGCTACTGACCGCGCAGGCAATCCAGCAGCAACAGGCAGCTCAGCAGCAGCAACAGCAGCCAACTCCGCAAGCGCCCACGGGCCGCTAAGACGCGCAGGCAACTAGAAACGAGGGGGCAGAGCTATGAGTGACGAAACGGAACAGACCGGCTCGTCAGAGCGGAATGTGGATTATGACATTCACAAAGTGCTCAAAGCTCTGCCGCATCGCTACCCGCTGTTGCTCGTCGATCGCGTGCGCTCAATCGACTTGGGCGAGCGCATTCATGCGGTGAAAGCCGTGAGCATGAATGAAGAGTTTTTCCAGGGTCATTTCCCGGGCGCTCCTATTATGCCTGGCGTGCTGCAGATCGAAGCGTTGGCGCAGGCTGCAGGAATCCTCGGCATTGAAACGATGAATTTGGCTGATTCTGGAAAGCTCGTGATTTTCATGGGCATCGAGAACGCGAAGTTCCGTGCGCCGGTGACACCGGGGTGCTTGCTCGACCTGGAGGTCGAATTCCTGAAAAAGGGTAGCCGCGCTTATAAGTTTGCGGGCAAGGCGAGCGTCGAGGGCAAAGTGACCTGCCAGTGCGAATTCACAGCAATGATGGCGGATGCACCCTCATAGGTGTGTAGCGCATCCGCGCTGCGATTTCCTCGCTCACGCGACCTGAAGGCCGCGTCGCTGCGGACGGGCAGTCGCCCTTGCAGTCGCGCCCCAACCGAGACCCGCTTTTACTTCTAGGCTTGCATTTTAAACCCAGCGCGCTAAACGCGCGCCTTCTCCGAAATCATAGCAAGGCCGGTCGGTACCGGCTCACGCTCAAAAGGAATTTGATATGAAAGCCGAAGGGCATCCCGATTACCACATGATCACGGTCAAGATGACCGATGGTACTGAGTTTCAAACGCGCTCAACCTGGGGCAGCGAAGGCGACACTCTGTCGCTTGACATTGACCCGACCAGCCACCCGGCATGGACCGGCGGCAACCGTCAGGTTCAGGAAGGTGGACGTGTGGCTGCGTTCAACAAGCGCTTCGGCGGGCTTTCGCTCAAAAAATAAGCGCACTCGCTTTTGCGACGTTCAAAGATGGCGGTCCGGTAGGGCCGCCTTTTTTGTTTCATACCCGGTCCAAGGGGATGTGCGGGCCCTTTGGTGGAACGATCGTAATCTCGTCACGCGCCGCAACTCGCCCGCCTTCGCGAGCGATTGTCATGATCCCGGCCTTTCGAACGATGCCTTCATCGGATTTGACCGCTACCTCTTTGAGCAGCCCTGGTCGGAAGGCCTCGATTTGCGCGCATGGGTTTCTGAGGCCGGTCACTTCCAGAACCGCCCCCTTACTGATCCTGAGCAGAGTGCCGCGTCCGAGCGAAAGTAGGTCGACCCCGCGTGTCGTGATGTTTTCGCCAAGTTCGCCGGGTTTGAGGTGAAATCCCTTTTCTGCCAGTTCGTCGAAAAGTTCTGAGTGGATGAGGTGCACCTGTCGCAAATTGGGTTGCTCAGGATCGACTCTGACCCGCGAAAGATGCTGGACCTTTTCGCCCGAATGCGCGTCACCTTCCACCCCTACACCAGCGATTATTGTGATTGCATCGCATGGCTGTTTCGAAAAATTGTGGGCGTCAGACCGGCTGACGGTGAGAACTTGTCTGGTGCCGCTGGATGTCATTCGTGTCGGCAGTTCTGCTTGCTCGGTCATATCCATCCCCAGGGCTTTTCGCGATACCACTTGGTGATCACATATTTCACGCCTTTGCGCACCTTCATACCATGATGCACTGTCGCCGGGTTAACGCTGCCGTCCGCGCGTCGATTGTTCCACGATACAAGCTTGCCAATCTCCGGGCGAAAGATCTTCTTGATCGCTTTGAAACGCGTCCCACCGCCTGCTTCAACCACGTTGAGATAGACCATAAAGGTCCATGTGCGCTGTCCCGCGACCGAACAGAATTTGTCATAATCCACGCCGCCGGGCGTGAAGTAGTCGGTGTGCGGCTTGAACTCTTGTCCCACATTATAACGCTGCCCTTGGAGCGGCTCGCCATAGGCAGGATCAATGCCGTTTAAACTCTGGATCAGAGCTTCAAATCGTTTCACCGCTGGTTCGTCCGCACTAAGATCGCAGGTTTCGCTGGTGCGGAAATAGTCGTCGCCATTGCTGTCTGCGATAGTGGAAGGACGACGATCCTTGTCGATCAGCGCGATCAGATCTGCGCAATGGTCTGGCGTCAGAAACTCGCGCAATCGGAACAGTTCAAGTTTGTCGCTCGGCAGTCTTTGGATCGCTGGATGCGATTGCAGTTTTTCCGCCGAAGATTCGCCCGACCCCATCATGGTCCAATGTCGCGCGACTAAAGCCGAGTGACAAGTGCGAAATAATCTTGCGCATACTTCAATATCACGCAGTTTTTGCTTCCCTTACCCTGCGGTTTGTGCAACAGGCTCGCCCCGCTCGCAGCCAGCCTTGACCCGCTGGCCAGCAGGCGTAACAGGCCTCCCTTGCGCAGCTAACGCATGGACCGAATGGTGCGTTGGGGGATGCATGTGGCGATCGTAGCTCAGTTGGTTAGAGCGCCGGTTTGTGGTACCGGAGGTCGGGGGTTCGAGACCCCTCGATCGCCCCATTTCTCCCGATCATGAAGTGGTCCAATCGCGTGCTAAAGGCTGCGCCGAAAATGGAGCTGCGTGGCCGATGACTGCTTTCTGGACCGAACCGGATTTTGACGATCACGAATTCGTGCATGTCGTGCATGATCGCGAAAGCGGGCTTGCAGCGATTATTGCGGTCCATTCGATGCATTTGGGGCCGGGCGCAGGCGGAACGCGCGTGTGGCATTATCCCGATCCGAAAGATGGCTTGCGCGATGCGCTGCGCCTCAGCCGCGGCATGAGCTACAAGAATGCGATGGCAGGCCTGCCGCTGGGTGGCGGCAAAGCTGTGATCCTCGCGGACAAGAACCGCACTAAAACGCCCGAAATGCTCACCGCCTTCGCCGATGCTGTCGAAGGGCTGGGCGGGCGCTATGTGACCGCTGCAGATGTCGGCATCACGGAAGCCGACATGGTCACCATGTCGAAACGGACCAAGCATGTCTCCGGCCTTCCTGTCGAAGGCGAAGGCGATGCTGGCGGTGATCCGGGGCCATTCACCGCGATGGGCATCTATCACGGTATTAAGGCTGCTGTTCGCCACAAGCTTGGCAAGGACAGCGTCGATGGTGTCCACGTTGCGGTTCAAGGTACAGGAAGTGTCGGTGGCGGAGTGGCGAAATTGCTCGCCAAGGACGGCGCTAAGCTGACTGTGGCAGACATCAATGCGGAGCGCGCCAAGGCGCTGGCCAGCGAATTGGGCGGCAAGGCGGTGGACGCTGAAACCATCATGAGCACGCCATGTGACGTGTTTAGCCCTAATGCGCTCGGCGCGATCTTGGATGATGAGGGCATTGCGCGGCTCGACTGTGCGATCGTCGCAGGCGGCGCGAATAACCAATTGGCGCGCCCGGAGCACGGAACGGTTCTCGCTGGACGGGATATTCTCTACGCGCCTGACTATGTTATCAATGCCGGCGGCATCATCTCAGTTGCGCTCGAATATCTGGCGCGGCGCGACGGCGTTGTGGCTGACCTCAACGACGTGCGCAAACGCATTGCTCAAATCCCCACGCGCTTGGAGCAAATCTGGCAGGAGAGCGATCAAACTGGAGACACGTCTGATGTGGTGGCCGACCGGCTGGCTGCAAAGCTGATCGGACGGTAATTCAGCACGATTGCGCGAAACTGGCCGGATATTGCCAGATTTGCGCGTCAAACGTGCGCCAGCAGGGCTTGCCGCAGGGCGTAGGAACGCTACATCCGGCTAAAGCATTTATCGGTAATTATGCACGGCTACGCCAACCCCACCCGTTTTTTGAGCCTCGCGCGCTGGCTCACCCCGCTGCTGCTCGGCTTGGGCGCGGCATTGACGCTCGTCGCGCTGGCTTGGGGCCTGTTTTACGTGTCGCCTGATCGCTTGATGGGTGAGACCGTTCGCATCCTTTTCATTCACGTGCCCGCAGCTTGGCTCGGTATGGGCGGCTGGACGGGCATTGCGATTGCGAGCGCCGCTTTGCTCATCTGGAAGCATCCGCTCGCCGCGATTGCTGCGCGCGGCATCGCTGTTCCGGGTATGGTGTTCACCGCGATCTGCCTTGCCACTGGTTCGATCTGGGGGCGCCCCACCTGGGGCACATGGTGGGTGTGGGATGGCCGGTTGACGAGCATGCTGGTGCTGCTGTTCCTCTACGCCGGATACATAGCGCTTGCGCAGGCAAGCGCGCGCGATGGCGGATCGAGCAAGCTGCCTGCGATTTTTGGGCTTATCGGTGCGATCAACATTCCGATCATCAATCGCTCGGTCGTGTGGTGGAATTCATTGCACCAAGCGCCAAGCCTCTCGGCTGGCAAGAGCGCGATTGATGGTGAGTTCCTTGTCCCGCTGCTCATCGCCGTGTTCGGCTTCTCACTGCTGTTTGGTGGCGTCGTGCTCATGAGGATGCGTGCGCTGATCGCAGAAATGCAGGTCGAAGCGCGCTTGCGTCGCCGCGCGCTGGAAGACGATGACGCACCCGTCACTGCGGCTCCGGCAGGGAGTGCGTGATGCGTGAAGCGCTCAACCAGTGGGATTATGTGATGGCCTCCTATGTCGTCGCGATTGGAGCAATGCTGACGCTGCTGATCTGGGCGTGGACTACGATGCGCGCTGCCGAGAAGCGCCGGGATCAGGTGAAGCGGCGGTGAGCGAGATCAAGGCCAAACATCAGCGGCTAGTATTGGTCGCCATAGCGCTGGTCGCGATTGTCGCAGCTGGCCTGTTCGCAGCCTATGCTTTGCGCAATCAGGCGAACTATTTCTACCTCCCCGAACAGATGGCGGCCAATCCACCCGCGGCTGGCCAGCCAGTTCGGCTCGGCGGGATGGTGCAAACCGGCTCGCTGGAGCGGCTCGAGGATGGCATCACCGTCGCCTTTGTGGTGACCGGCAATGAATCCGCGACGATCCCGGTGCAATATAGCGGGATCCTGCCGGACCTGTTCGTCGAAGGGTCGGGCGTGGTCGCTGATGGCAGTCTACGAGAGGATGGCACATTCCTCGCGACCAATCTGCTCGCGAAGCACGACGAGAATTACGTCCCGCGCGAGCTCGAAGGGCTGCATGGTGATGAAGCGGCTCAGCAGGCGGCGGAAACCGTCAGCTATGGCAATTAGAGCGCTGCTGCGATGATTGCGGAGATCGGCCTGGCTGCCCTATGGCTCGCTGCGGCTCTAGCTGTGCTGCAACTGGCCGCGGGCGCGCTCGCGACACGGGATGCGGATGGCGCGCCAAGCGAATTCGCAAATCTGGTGCGCCCTGCTGCGATCACGCAGGCGCTGCTCGCCGCGCTGTCCTTTGCGATGTTGTTGTGGTGTTTTGCGATTACCGATCTGTCGGTGAAGCTCGTCGCGACCAATTCGCATTCGATGAAGCCGATGCTTTACAAGCTTACGGGAACATGGGGAAATCACGAAGGTTCGATGCTGCTGTGGGTGGCGGTGATGGCGCTATCCGGTGGCCTGATCGCGTGGCTGGAGCGCCGATTGCCAGCAAAGACGATGAACGCGACGCTCGCCGTGCAGGGCTTTGTTGCGATCGGATTTTACGCCTTCCTGCTGCTGAGTTCTAACCCTTTTGAGCGCCTCCCCGTGCCCGCGCCAGAGGGGCAGGGCCTCAACCCGCTTTTGCAGGATATCGGCCTCGCGCTGCATCCGCCGACGCTTTATATCGGTTATGTCGGACTGTCGGTGGCGTTTAGCTTTGCGCTCGGTGCGCTGCTGACCGGCCAGGTTAACCCAGAATTCGCCCGCGTGATGCGACCATGGGTGCTGGGCGCATGGGTGTTCCTGACGCTTGGGATCACTGCTGGCAGCTATTGGGCCTATTACGAACTTGGCTGGGGCGGATACTGGTTCTGGGACCCGGTCGAAAACGCGTCGCTGATGCCGTGGCTAGCAGCCACTGCCTTGCTGCATTCGACCAGCGTCCTCGCCGCGCGTGATGCACTTCGGACGTGGACGATTATGCTCGGCGTTGTCGCCTTTTCTATGAGCATGCTCGGCACATTCCTGGTGCGCTCTGGCGTGCTAACCAGCGTCCATGCCTTTGCGGTCGATCCGGAGCGCGGCTCATTCATCCTTGCTCTGCTGGCGATCTATATCGGCGGAGCGCTGACCATCTTTGCCCTGCGCGCGCATTCGATCTCCGAGGGCAAGCGCTTCTCCGCAAGCAGCCGCGAGAGCGCGCTCGTCTTCAACAATGTTATGCTGTCTGCGATCCTTGGTGTTGTCCTCCTCGGCACGTTATATCCGCTGCTGACCGAGGCGTTTGACGTGCGGGTGTCAGTCGGTCCGCCATACTTCAATCCGGTAAGTGCGATCTTTGCGGTCCCGATGTTCATTGTGATGGCGGTCGGGCCGATCCTGCGCTGGCGCGAAGACAAGCCGGCGCGCGTGCAGGTGCAGATGATCGTCATAGCAGCAGTAATGCTGGCGGTACTCGCTGTGGCCGCCTTTGCGGGCGAATACTCTATTCTGGCCGTGCTGGGACTCGCGCTGGCAGCTGGCCTCGCCATTGCAGCATTTCTGCCCCTGAGAGGTCGCACTTTGAGCCGCGTGCCGCTAGCGACATGGGGCATGGTGCTCGCGCATTTCGGTGTCGCCGTATCGCTGTTCGGAATGGCCAGCGAGAGCGCGTTCACCAAAGAGCGGCTGGCGGCGATGGTTGCTGGTGAGAGCGTCGCGGTGGCGGACTGGCGGATCACGCTCGACGCGGTTGACCCGATTGCCGGGCCGAATTGGACGGCGATGGAGGCGCGGATCAGCGCGGCGCGCGGTGGCGCCGCTCCAGTCGAGGTCACGCCGCAGGCAAGAACCTTCTGGGCCCCGTTTCAGGCCACCAGCGAGAGCGCACTGCTCACCCGCTGGGACGGACAGCTCTACGCTGTGATCGGCGACGGTGCAGGCGTCGATGAGGAGGGTAACACACGCTGGCAAATCCGCGTCTGGTGGAAGCCGTTCGTGACCTTCATATGGTATGGCGGCTTGCTGATCGCGCTTGGCGGAGCGCTCGCCATCATCGGGCGCTTGAGCAGCGATCTCAAGCGGCGCAAAGCTGTGCGCAGAGGTGACGAAAAGCGCGAAGAAGCTCGCGCTCTCGCAATTGAATTGGACAAGGAGCCTGCATGATGCGCTGGAAACTCTGGATACCGCTTGCTCTGTTTCTGTTTTTCCTTGGCGTTGCGGGCTATCAGCTGACGCAGCCAAAGGACGATACGATCCCGTCGCAGATGGTCGAAAAGCAGCTGCCGCAATTCGAACTGCCCGCAGCGGTGGAGACCATGCCCGGCGCATCGAGCGCGAACTTTATCGGCGGCAAGCCAAAGCTTCTCAACATTTGGGCGAGCTGGTGTCTGCCCTGCATCGCCGAGGCGAAACAGCTCGAAGTGCTGGAAAAGCAAGGCGTCGAAATCATCGGCATTGCGATCCGCGACAAGCCGGAGGATGTTGCTGACTTTCTCGAGCGCTATGGCAACCCTTACACGCGGATCGGGGCGGACGATATCTCGCAACTGATGCTTGATCTCGGCGCCTCTGGCGTGCCGGAAACCTATGTTATCGATCCCGAGGGCAAGATCACCTACCAGCACATCGGTGACATTCGTCTGGAGCATGTGCCACTGTTGCTTGAGAAGCTGGAGGAAGCTGCAAAGTGAGGCTGCTAGCGGCTTTGATGCTGGCACTGATGTCCGTAACTGCAACCGCGCAGGATTCGATGCCGCCTGCGCCCTATGCGTACAAGCAGCTTGAGGACCCTGCGCTTGAGGCGCAGGCGCGCGATCTGATGCTGACATTGCGCTGCCTTACCTGTCAAAGCCAGACGATTGCGGATAGCGACGCGCCGATTGCAGGTGATATGCGCCATCAGGTGCGCAGCCGTATCGTTGCTGGTGAAAGCCCGGAAGAAGTGCGCGAATGGCTGCGGACGCGCTATGGCGATTATGTCAGCTACGAGCCGGAAGTGAGCGCAACGACATGGCCGCTATTCCTTATCCCGCTTGGGTTCCTACTCACGATCGGGCTGATCTTGTGGCGGCGTATCAAGGGTATCCCACTTAACGAAGGTGACGCTGCTTGACTTGGTTCGCTATCCTTGTGGTTGCGCTCGCGGCCTTTGCGTTCACTGCGATTGCGCTCAAGCTGCCGCGATCAAGCTGGACGATGTTTGCCGCTGTGCTGGTCTTCGGCTTGGCGGGTTATGCGTGGCAGGGCAGCGCATCACAGCCCGGCAGTCCCAAGGCCGCGCAAACAGGCCAAATCCGGTCGGGCGACGCGATGGTCGATGCGCGGCTTGCGCTGTTCGATGATGAGGGGCTTAAGGCTGCCTATATCACAACCGCCGATGCTTTCGCTCGCAGAGGGCAGTTCGGGCGCTCTGCCGCGATTTTACGAAGCGGGGTAACGGAAAACCCCGAGCACTTCGAGGGCTGGCTCGCGCTCGGCATGACCTTATTTGAGCATGCAGAGGGCAATGTGACACCGGCAGCGCGCAACGCTTTTGACCGGGCCAGTGAATTGCAGCCGCGAAACCCTGCGCCAGCCCTGTTTCTCGGCACGGCCTATTTTGCCTCGCGTGATGTGCGCGAGGCGCGCGCGGTATGGGGCCAATTGCTGCTCGATACGCCCGAGGATGCACCATGGAGAGCTGATCTTGAACGACGCGTCGAAGCGCTCGATCAAATCCTCGCTGGTCCGGCGAGAGCCGCTCCACCGCAGGATACGCCGCAAAGTTAGGCGGCGCTAAAGTTGCAGGGGCTTTGTCGCAGTGCTAAGCGCCGCGGCCTTGCAAAAATGCAAGGGCTTGAGTCGCCTCAAAGAGCGGATCGAGCTGGGGCAGGGGCAGTACCGGGAATTCGGGAAATCCAACGATTATGAGCGATACAGCAGCGCCAGCACATCAGCCGCCCACAGGTGGCAAGTCGCACAGCGCTTCCAAAACAGCGTTGGCGGTTGGCGCGATCGGTATCGTTTTTGGCGATATCGGCACGAGCCCGCTTTATGCGTTCCGCGAAACATTCGTTGGCCCGCATCCGCTGGCGCTTGATCAAGCACATGTGCTGGGTGTGATCAGCCTGATTTTCTGGTCGATGACACTTGTGGTGGCGATCCAATACGTCACCATCCTGATGCGCGCGGACAACAAGGGGCAGGGCGGATCGCTCGCGCTTGTTGCACTGATCTCGGGACAATTGAGCAAGTCGAAATATGGCTGGGTGGCGTTGCTGCTCGGCGTGTTTGCGACTTCGCTGTTCTACGGCGACAGCATGATCACGCCTGCGATTTCGGTCCTATCGGCGGTTGAGGGGCTGACTGTAGTTGACCCCGGTCTGCAGCGCTTCGTTATCCCGATTGCGCTTGGCTTGCTGGTGTTCCTCTTCATGCTGCAAAAGCGCGGTACGGCGAAGGTCGGCGCGCTGTTTGCACCTGTGATGATCGTCTACTTCACTGTCATTGCCAGCATGGGCGCGTGGCAGATCATCCAGACGCCCGATATTTTGTGGGCGCTCAACCCCTATTACGCGATCAACTTCTTCGTGATCGATGGCTGGCTGGCGTTTCTCGCGCTCGGCTCGGTCGTACTCGCGGTGACGGGTTCGGAAGCGCTCTATTCCGACATGGGGCACTTTGGACGCGGTCCGATGCGACTGTCGTGGTTCGGCTTTGTCATGCCGTGCCTGCTGCTCAATTATTTCGGCCAAGGCGCGATGATCATTGGCCTGCCGCCAGAGGCTGCGGCTGAGGCGATCCAAAGCCCGTTCTTCTTCCTCGCGTCGGAAGAATGGCGTCTGCCACTCGTGTTCCTTGCAACCGTCGCGACCTTCATCGCCAGCCAAGCGGTGATTTCAGGCGCGTTCTCGATCACCCATCAGGCGATCCAGATGGGCTATATCCCGCGTCTTTCGATCCGCCACACCAGCGAGACCGAAGGTGGGCAGATCTACATCCCAGTCGTGAATTGGGCGCTGATGATCGCGGTCATCATCCTGGTGCTGACCTTCCAGAACTCGTCCAACCTCGCCAGCGCCTATGGCATCGCGGTGACGGGCGCGGTCACGATCGATACGCTGCTGATGGCGGTGCTGCTGATCGGCGTGTGGAAGTGGAAGTGGTGGTATGCCGCCCCGGTCGTGCTGCTGTTCCTGATCGTCGATGGGGCCTATTTCGCCGCGAACCTCACCAAGGTTCCCGATGGCGGCTGGTTCCCGCTGATGGTCGGCTTCATCGCCTTCCTGCTGCTCACCACCTGGGCGCGCGGTCGCAAGCTGATGCGTGAGCGGATGAGCGAAGTCGCTTTGCCGATGGAAATCTTCGCCAAGTCGGCCAAGAACTCCGCCACCCGCGTTCCCGGCACTGCGATCTTCATGGCCTCGAGCACCGCTGGCGTGCCGTCTGCGTTGCTCCACAACATCAAGCACAACAAGGTGCTGCACGAACGGGTCGTCATCCTGACGGTGAACATCCAGGACGTGCCCTATGTCGATCCGGATGCGCGCTGCGAGTACACCGATATGGGCGATGGATTCTATCGCGCGGTGCTCAATTATGGCTTCATGGAAGAGACCAACGTACCGCTTGGCCTCAAGAAGATGGAGCGGTGCGGTGGCGAATTCGACATGATGCACACCAGCTTCTTCCTGTCGCGGCAGACGCTGCTGCCGAGTGAGAAGCCGGGCATGCCCATCTGGCGCGAAAAGATCTTCGCGTGGTTGCTAAGGAATTCAGCGACGGCGATGGAGTTCTTCCGCCTGCCGACGAACCGCGTGGTGGAGCTGGGTAGCCAGGTGGAGATTTAAGGCAAGGGCTTTGAGCTGATGCTTTAAGTCGGAGTCTTCACCCCGTCGGCGGCTTGTCCTTCACCACATCATCCTCTGCCTCTTCAAAGCTCAGCCCGTGCTTCATCAGCATGGGGATTTGCGTGAAGGTGAACAGGAACGTAAGCGGCAAGAACACCCAAAGCTTGGCCCACAGCCAGCCTTCAAAGCTGAGGTAAGCGCGCAGGCCTTCATTGAGCGCGGCTAGAACCAAGAAGAACACGCCCCAATTGCGCGACAGCTTGAGCCAGCCCTCATCTGAGAGGCCCTCAAACGCGGCCTCCAGCAGGATTTTGAGCAGCGCTTTGCCCATCTTCCATCCGACCAGCAAGACAACGCCGAAGACGCCGTAGATCATGGTCGGCTTTAATTGCACGAAGACAGGGTCACCGAACAGGATTGTGAGCGCGCCAAAACCGACGATCAGCGCGGTCGAAAACCACAGCATGGGTGAGACTTTGCCAAGCCGCCATTTGGACACGGCCAGCGCGATGATGGCTGCGATCATAAACGCGGCTGTCCCGCGAATGATCGCGAACAGCTCGCCCGCAGGTTCAGGTTCGTCCGGTGCAAAGAAGCGGTAGGTGCCTAGGAAGACGAGCAACGGCCCGTAATCGACCGCGACATTGAGCCAGCCGGAACTTTGTTTTTTCGCTTCAGGAGCGGGCGCTTGCGTATCAGACATCAGGCAACTCCCGCGATGACTTTGGCGACCAGATCAGGATCGAAGGGGCGCAGGTCTTCCATTGTCTCTCCCACGCCAATTGCGTGGATCGGCAGGCCATATTGTTCTGCCGCTGCGACGAGCACACCGCCGCGCGCCGTGCCGTCGAGCTTGGTCATAATGAGACCGGTGACGCCCGCGACTTCCTTGAATACGTCGATCTGCGAGAGCGCGTTCTGGCCGTTGGTCGCATCGAGCACGAGGATCACGTCATGCGGTGCTTCCGGGTTGAGGCGCCCGAGGACGCGGCGGATCTTCTCCAGCTCATCCATCAACTCGCGCTTGTTCTGGAGGCGGCCTGCTGTGTCGACGATCAGTGCGTCAATCCCCGTGTCGGTCGCTTCCTTGACCGCGTCGAACACGATTGAGGCGGGGTCTCCGCCTTCCGGTCCGCGCACGATGGGAACCCCGATCCGCTCCGCCCAGGTAGCAAGCTGGCCAATGGCGGCGGCGCGGAAGGTGTCACCTGCGGCCAGCATCACGCCGTAATCATCCTCTTGAAAGAGATGTGCGAGCTTGGCGATGGTGGTGGTCTTGCCCGATCCATTGACGCCGATCACCAGGATGACTTGCGGGCGAGGGAAGGCCACGATGTCCAGCGGCTTGGCAACCGGGCGCAGGATTTCTGCGATTTCCTCGGCCACAGCCTCCTTCAATTCGTGTTCGGAAATCTCGAGGCCAAAGCGCTTTTCGGCCAGCTTGGCGCGAATGCGCGCGGCTGCCGCAGGTCCGAGGTCAGACACAATGAGTGCATCTTCAACATCATCGAGCGTCGCATCGTCGAGCTTTGCGGTGCTGACGATCCCGGTGAGGTTGGACGATAGCCTGTCCGATGTCTTGCTGAAGCCGCCGAACAGGCGTTCGCTCCAGCTCGACTTGGCCGGTTCACTCTCACTCATTGCAGCAGGCCTTCTTCATGGCGGGTCGGTGTGATGTCGATGATATCGCCGCGCCGTGTTCCTTCAGGTAGCGCGATGCGGGCGTAGCTCTCGCTGTAGCCGGTATTGTCTCCCTCGGCGAGGACGCGTTGGCTTTCGCCCACAAGCCGTTCGAGCCACGCAGAGCGGGTTTCGGAGGCGACAGCGCGCAGCTCAGCGGCGCGGGCCTTGATAAGCGCGCGGTCATGCTGAGGCATACGCGCGGCGGGCGTGCCTTCGCGCGGGGAGAAAGGAAAGATGTGCGCGTGCACGATGTCGAGCTCGCGGATTATTGAGAGGTTCGCTGCGTGATGCTCTTGCGTTTCGGTCGGGAAACCGGCGATCAGGTCCGCACCGATGGCGATGTCCGGACGGCGCGCTTTCAGCCGCTGCACAATATCAACCGCATCGCCGCGCAAGTGCCTGCGCTTCATGCGCTTGAGGATCAAATCATGCCCGTGTTGCAACGAGAGATGCAGATGCGGCATCAGACGTTTCTCGTTAGCGAAGAGCTCGAATAAGGCTTCGTCAATCTCGATGCCGTCGAGTGACGACATGCGAAGTCTGGGCAGTTCAGGAAAACGATCAAGGATTGCGCCGACCAGCGACCCAAGCGGCGGTGTGTCCGGCAGGTCTTGACCCCAGCTGGTCACATCGACGCCGGTGAGCACGACTTCGCGCGCGCCGAGCGTCACATGCTGTTCAATCTCGTGCAGGACCTCGGCGATGGTCAGCGAGCGGCTTTTTCCGCGCCCTTGCGGGATGATGCAGAAGGTGCAGGCGTGGTCGCAGCCATTTTGCACCGCGATGAAAGCGCGGGTCTTGGTCGGGGCAGGAGGCGCCTCGCTGATCGGCAGGTTCCAAACGCGCGGATCAAGCTTGGTCTCGTTCGCGATCAGGCCGTCGACCTCGGGCATGTCAGCAAGCTGTTCGCGTTCAATTTCGGCAGCGCAACCTGTGACAAGCAAGCGAGCATCGGGTCGAGCGCGTCGCGCCTTACGAATTGCCTGGCGGGTCTGACGCACCGCTTCATTCGTCACCGCGCAGGAATTGATCACGACCACGTTTTCATCATCGGGCAGCATCGCGCGCAATTTTTCGCTCTCGGCGATGTTAAGCCGGCAGCCAAGCGAGACGACTTCGGGCGAGATCACATCACTGTCGCTCACGCGTAATCTTCCCATTCGAACGTGCCGCGAAACGCTTCGGTTGCGGGGCCGCTCATCAGGATCGTTTCATCATTGCGCCAGCTGATTTGCAAATCTCCGCCGGCCAGTGACACCATGACGTCACGTCCGGTGATGCCACGTTTGGCCGCAGCGACCGCAGTGGCGCAGGCTCCTGTGCCGCAAGCGCGCGTCAGGCCCGCTCCGCGCTCCCATACGCGCAACTTGAGGTGATCCGGAGCGACAAGGCTTGCAACGTTCACATTGACGCGCTGGGGGAAGACGGGGTCGTGCTCGATCTCTGGACCAAGAACGTCGAGCGGGACTGCGTCGGCATCGTCGACGAAGAAGACCGCATGCGGGTTGCCAACATTGACTGCTAGCGGGTTTTCAAGCGCGCCATTCTCCATTGACCAGGCCATCGGCATAGAAAGAGTATCCATCGCATAGTCGAGCGGAATCGCGTCCCATTCGAAGCGTGGCCTGCCCATGTCGACGCTTGCGCCCCCGTCTTTCGGCTCCAGCTTGATCGCGCCGCCATCGGTCTCGACCACGGCAGAGGAACCATGCAACAGGGCAACCGCGCGACTGGCATTGCCGCAAGCCTCGACCTCTCCTCCGTCACTGTTGAAGATGCGCATGCGAAAGTCGTGCGTCTGGCTGGGTTCCAACACAATCAACTGGTCGCAGCCAATCCCTCGGCGGCGGTCAGCGATGGCGCGCGCAAATGCTCCGGTGACAGACGGCAGCTCTTCTTCGCGCGCGTCGAGCACCACGAAGTCGTTGCCGAGGCCGTGCATCTTGATAAAGGGCGTGCGCATAGTCAGCTGCGCATCTATGCACGCGGGGTCAGTTCGTCCAGTTTTGTGTCGAAATCGCTATTGAGTTCAGCGATTATTTGACAGCGCGGCGAAGAGCACGCGCGGCCTCGACAGGGTCGTCCATGCTCTGCGTCTCTTCAACTTTAATCGAACGATCAACGGGGGTATCTGCAAGCAATCCAGCAGTCTTCAACCGTTCACGGACCTTCTCGCCGTTCTCCGGCTGGCCATAGAGGTAGCCCTGACCCTTCAAGGTGCCCATTGTTTTGAGCAGGTCAAGAATGGCCTCATCCTCAATGCCTTCTGCGACAATCGGCATATCGAGGCCATTGCCGAGCGACACGATCGCATCGACGATCTTCGAGCTCGCATCGGGATTGCGTAGTTCGCTGATAAAGCTGCGGTCAATCTTGAGGCGATCGAACGGCAGCGAGCGCAATTGTTCGAGGCTTGAATAGCCTGTGCCAAAGTCATCAAGGCTGACCCGGACTCCCTGGTTGCGAAGGCTCGCAATCATCGAGCGCACCATGCCAACATTTTCGTGCAAGCAGCTTTCCGTGATCTCGATCTCAAGCCTGCGTGCAGGGAAATTACATTCGACCAGCAGTTTGAGCAGCTTCTGCGCAAACCACGGATCGCGCATTTGTACCGGCGAAATGTTGACCGAAAGCGAAATTGACAGAATCCCACAGCAATGCCTCCTCAAAGGCCTGTACCATCAACTTTTCTGACAACTCACCGATCACACCGATATCTTCCGCAATCGGAATAAATATCTCGGGGCTTACGATACCAAGCTCCGGTGAATGCCAGCGTGCGAGCATCTCGAATCCGACCAGCTCGCCGGTTTCAAGGTCAACTTGCTGTTCGAAGTATGGGATGAATTCTTTGTTGCTAAGTCCGCGCCGAATACCTGTCTCGAGCTCATTGCGAAAACGCAGCTCGTTCTCCATCGTCGCCTCGAACCAGCAATAGCGGTTCTTGCCGTTCTTCTTCGCGTGGTACATCGCGATATCGGCGCGGTGCATCAATGTCTGTGCATCGCAATTGGCGCCATAAACATCGTCCTCAATGTCCGAGGCGATACCAATCGACATGGTCAAGTCGATCGTCATATCCTCGCTTTGATGGATTTTGGGAAGGCCGCTGAACAGGCGGATGACATGTTCGTCAATGCGCTCGGGTTGTTTCTTGTCATACGGCACGACGAAAGCGAATTCATCGCCGCCCAAGCGGGCCAGAACGGCATCTTTGGGCAGTTTGTCGCGCAACTGATCAGCCAATCCGACAAGAACTTTGTCACCGGTCGCGTGGCCATTCATATCGTTGATATGTTTGAAGTTGTCCAAGTCGATCATGACATAGGCAAGGGCTTGGCCACGGGCATTGCATTCTTCGCGAAGCTTTTCTGTCGCGCGCGCCATGCTACGACGGTTGAGGCAGCCGGTCAGCGGATCAATTTCCGATAGTTTGCGCGCCTGCTCTTCGGCTTTGCGGCGCTCACTGATCTCGTGGGTGAGTTCACGATATCGGCGCCAACCGAAAATGATCAGCGCAATGTTGAGCAACAAAGCGTTGGTGAGGACGTGATCAGGCCCAGATCCTTCACCGAGCATCGACCGCACGACTTGCGGCAGGACAGTGCCACCCGTTCCAACAAAAAGGATGATCGCGGCTGTTGCGATTCCGAGCGCGACGATGTCCCGCTCGGCGTTGCCAAACCGTTTTTTCTTTGTTTCTTCTGCCACCGTCAATGTGTTCGGTCTTTGACCGATCCTGCCCCCAGTGATTTCGAACTGCCACGTCTTGACGAAACAAATTAAAGATCGGGTTAACTCCGTTCTCAAGGGCGGAATCGGGTGGCATCGCGATGGCTGGCTCGTTAGGGAGTCGCCAGACAACATTTCAAACCGGAGACGCAAACGTGCCTGCTTACTGGCTGATCAAATCCGAACCATTCAAATACAGCTGGGACGATCTGATCCGGGATAAAGAAGAAGTGTGGGACGGTGTGCGCAATCACCGCGCCAAGAACAATCTCAAGGCCATGGAAGTAGGCGATCAGGCCTTCTTCTATCATTCGCGCGAGGGCTTGGAGATTGTCGGTATCTGCGAGGTTTCGGTGGCAGACCTGAAAGACCCGACCGATCCGACAGGCACATGGGATACAGTGAAGTTCAAGCCGGTTCGTCCTTTGGAAAACCCCGTGACGCTCAAACAAATCAAGGCCGAACCGAAGCTCGCGGATTGCGAATTGGTGCGCCTGTCCCGGCTGTCAGTTGCAAGCATCACGCCTGATGAGTGGAAGCTGATCTGCAAGATGTCCCAAGGCTGACATTGTTTCGGAACATTCAGGGTCGCAAGTCCGTTGGGTAAGCAAACACTTATTTGCAAACGGAGACGACAATGAACAGGTTCGAAGGCAAGCGCATCCTCATCACGGGCGGAACCAGCGGCATGGGGCTGGCTGGTGCCAAACTGATCGTGGACGAGGGCGGCGAGGTCGCCGTTACCGGAACCAGTCAGGACCACTTGGATGAAGCGGGCCGTAGCCTGCCGTCGGGTTCACTCGTGCTCCGCAATGATGCTTCCGATCCAGAAGCTGCAGTTGAACTGGGTGAAAAGATAAAGGACCAGATGGGCGAGATCGATGGCGTCTGGCTTAACGCAGGTTTCGGTAAATTCGGCCCGCATGAGAGCGTCACCGCGGGCGCTTTCGACCGTATGAACAATGTGAATGTGCGCGGCCCGGTTCTGCAAATGGCGCAGCTGATCCCATTGATCAAAGACGGCGGCTCGGTTGTTCTCACGTCTTCAGTCGCACCATATCTTGGGCAGGAAATGGGTGCTGTTTATGCCGGGACCAAAGGCGCTGTAACAGCGATTGTGCGGACTTGGGCTCGCGCGCTCGCTCCGCGCGGCATTCGTGCAAACGTGGTCGCACCTGGCCCAATTGAAACGGGCTTCTTTGAGGCTACTGGCATGGACGAAAGTCAGGTCGAACAGATGAGCAAGCAGATCCAGAAGCAAGTCCCGTTGGGTCGTTTCGGAACATCGGAAGAGGCGGCACAAATCGCGCTGTTCCTGCTCTCCGATCACAGCTCTTACGTGACCGGTTCAGAATACATGGTCGATGGCGGCATGACGATGCGTTGATGCTTGTCAGGCTACAATTCTGGCGGTGCGCGAGGGCTGCCGAAAGCCTGCTCTGATGAACAGACAAGGTTACTGTGCCAGCTTGTGACAGTTGACAATACGGCCTCAACAAATCGTTAAAAAAGTCTTAACGAGGGGGCATGAAAACAGCACAAACGCGTCGCAACCTTGTCCTAACCGCAGAGTCGGCTCGTCATCCGTTTCGGGCGACATTGCCACCACATGTCTTGACTGATGAGCTCGCTGCGCCGGCTGAAAGCCTGTGGCAATTGACCCGCGATGATGTGCGCGGATTTGCGACGGTCTACGTAGCAGCTTTTGCAGCGATGCTGGCTTTTATTGCTTGATCAGGCAGTAGCCATTTCTGCTTCATCGCGCTCTGCGCGGTAGAGCCGCCGGCCTAGCCACGCTGAAATCACGCACATTGCGGCGCTCAGCAGCAGCTGCTCTGCAATCGGGATGCCAAAGACGCTGAGGCTCATAGCGATCAGCGCTCCAACAACCATCGCGCCTGAGTTTACGATATTGTTGGCAGCGATTGTCCGCGCCGCTTTGTTGGGTGCGACACGCGTTGTGAGGAATGCATAGAGCGGGACCACAAACATGCCGCCAGCAATTGAAATGCCAAGCAGGCAGATGAGCAGCGTCAACGCTGATGGCCATCCGATAAATTCGCGCACGCCCATCAATTCGGTCGGTGCGTCGGCAGCCCAAGCTCTGCATACGATGTAGAAAGCAACGACGAAAACGCCCATCGCAATGACCGAAACGGGCGCATAGCGAGCGGACACAGTGCCCTTAAGCAGCGCGTTGATCGACACCGATCCGATGGCAATTCCGACTGAGAAGGTCGCAAGGAAGAGGCTCGCAACTTCCGGGCTAGCCATCAGTGTGTTCTTCGCAAGCGGAGGGAACTGGATCGTCAGAACCGCACCAATCGTCCAGAAGAAACTGATCGCAATAATCGCGAGGTAAACTTGGCGGTCATCCATCGTCGCCCTTATCAAATTGACCGAGGCGCGCCAGACGTTCCAGTCGAGCTTCTTTATCTCGCCCAATGGCGGGGCTTCAGGAATGAAGCGGCTGGTGAAATATCCGACAATGGCCGTGATGATGATGCCGATCGCAGCCCATTCGACCGGAATCCATCCTGCGAGCACAGTCCCGGTCAGGATCGCGATGTAGGTGCCTGCTTCGACCAGGCCTGTGCCCGCCAGCACTTCTTCTTTCTTCAAATGCTGCGGCAGAATTGCGTATTTGATGGGGCCGAGAAACGTAGACTGCACGCCGGTCAAAAACAGGGCTGTCATCATCAGCGGGATTGCGAAACTTTCGACAGCTACGCCGCGCCAAGCGAGATACAGCCCGGTTGCACCGGTAAGCATCAAGCCGATTTCGCACAGCTTCACGGTTCGAATAATCGCAGCTTTGTCGCGCATGTCGGCAAGCTGCCCCGCGACAGCCGACAATGCGAAAAAGGGCAGGATAAAAAGCCCGGTCGCTACCGCGCTGAAAATACCTTCCTGGCTCTCGTCATTGTAGAGCTGGTAGACAACAAACAGCACCATCGCTGTCTTGTAGAGGTTGTCGTTGAAGGCATTGAGCAATTGCGTGCAAAACAGCGGCAGAAAGCGTTTGCGATGCAACAGGTGCGTCGATGTGGTCATGCAAAAATGTGGCCTCTCGCTCCGCAGTGGTACCGCGATAGACGATACGCAGACGTTAACAAGCCGAGTCTCACATCTTTTTCCTTAACAACTGAGCGGCTAAAGCATCTTCCACTATGTTGACGCTGCCGAACATACTGACCTTGTCGCGCATTCTTGCGCTGCCGCTTCTGGCGTTTTTCCTGTGGTGGCCGGACTGGCGGCTCGGTTACGCGATTGGCTTTGCGCTGTTTGGCTTGATTGCCATCACCGACTTCTTCGATGGCTATCTCGCGCGGGCGCAGGGAACCGTGTCGAAACTGGGCATTTTTCTCGATCCGATTGCAGACAAGATCATGGTCGCTACGGTAATTCTGGTGCTGACCGCGCAAGGGTATATGCGCGGGCCATACGTGGGCGACATGCACGTGATCGCGGGTCTCATTATCCTGATGCGTGAAATCGCCGTGAGCGGTTTGCGTGAATTTTTGGGCGGGATCCAGGTGTCGGTACCCGTCAGCCAGCTGGCAAAATGGAAGACGACGTTTCAACTGATTGCCTTGGGCGCATTGATCGGCGGCGGCGCGGTGCACGGCCAACCATGCCAAGTGCCAGGTGCAAGCTGCGCCTCAATTGAGGAAACATGGATCCACCTCGTCGGACTGACCGCGCTTTGGGCCGCAGCCGTCCTGACCTGTATCACCGGCTGGGATTACCTGCGCGTAGGCCTCAAGCATATGGATTGATCAGCCGTATTGAGGGACATCTGGTCCTCAATCGCGCCTCCCGACGTAACCATTTTCTCCTTTGGATCGTATCTTAGAATGAACCGTTTAGGCAGAGTGAACGCCCAATTAGGCGCGAAGGGATACCTATGGCGAAAAATCTGATCATGTACCGTTTGGCAGCCGCACTGTTAGCAGGAGGGGCGCTGGCGCTTTCGTCCTGCGCGTCGCCATACAGTTCAGCGGATAATGAAGCGGTACGGCAGCACTTTGGTCACGACCGAAGGCCTTCCCGAAGGACAAGCTACTGCGGTGTTCGCGATGGGCTGTTTCTGGTGCGCGGAGGCAGACTTCGAAAAGGTCGATGGCGTTATTGATGTGGTGTCGGGCTATACCGGCGGGACCACCAAAAGCCCGACCTACCAGCAAGTGACATATTCAGAAACCGGTCACTATGAGGCTGTGCTCGTCACGTATGACACCTCAAAACTGAGCTATAAAGATTTGCTGCCGGTGTTTTGGAGCAATGTCGATCCGTTCGATGCCAGAGGACAATTCTGCGACAAGGGCACAAGCTATCGTGCCGCAATTTTTCCAGGAAATGACGAAGAAGCCGAATTGGCGAGCGCCTCTAAGAAAGAGGTTGCCGAGCAATTCGACCGTGAAATCGCGACGGCAGTTATCGATCGCAGCGACTTCTATCTCGCTGAGGACTACCATCAGGACTACTACAAAAAAAACCCGATCCGCTATCGCTATTACCGCAATGGCTGCGGGCGTGATGATCGCTTGGAAGCAATTTGGGGTGAACGCTAAGGCGCGACTGCCTACCCGGCGCGAAGCTCCTCGGCGAGCAGCTTGAAGTCATCGCTACGCGGCGAATTCTTGCGCCAAATCAGCGTGATCTCTCGGCTGGCTTCGGCGCTTTTCAGCGACCGCGCGACCACCTCTGTGCCGTTCAAGATGCCTGCATTCAGCGCCATCTCTGGCAGCATGGTCAGCCCCAGATCATTGTCGACCATCTGAACCAAAGTGTGCAGGTTCGTGCCGATCATTGTCGCGCTGCCGCGCAGCTCTGGTCGATTGCATGCTGCAAGCGCATGATCGCGCAGGCAGTGCCCGTCTTCGAGCAGCAGCAGCCGCCCTTCATCAATCATGCTGGGCGGAACTGTGTCCGGCGGATCACGTGGGTCGTCCTTGGGAAAGGCGACGAATAAGCGATCATCGCTGATATGCTCTGACTCCACCTCGCCGGTGGCAAAGGGCAGGGCGAGAAGCACGCAATCGACGCGTCCGTGCTGGAGCGATTCCACCGCATCCGCGCTGGTTTCTTCGCGCAGCAGCAACTTGAGGTCGGGGCGCTCTTTTTTCAGGCGCGGCAACATGCGGGGAAGCATAAACGGCGCGATGGTTGGGATTACGCTCATGCGCAAAGTGCCGGATAATGGCTTACCCGCCGCCTGGACCAGATCGGAAAGCTCTTCGGCCTCGCGCAGAATGCGGTGCGCCTTTTCGACCACCGCGTCGCCCAAAGCAGTAAAGCGCACGACCCGGCGGCTGCGTTCAACTAAGGTTATGCCGAGCAGCGATTCCAGCTCACGAATCCCAGCCGAAAGCGTCGACTGCGAAACATAGCTCGCATCGGCGGCACGACCGAAATGCTTGTGCTCGTGCAGCGCTACGAGATATTGCAATTGCTTGATGGTGGGGAGGTAGGTGCTCACTCGCCTTCCTGTGCTTCCTGCGCCTCTGCCATGCTCGCCTGCATGTCATCAATATGCGTCATGGCGAGCTTGCCTTTACGCACCGCGAAGGCGAGGCGCCCCTCGACCAGTTCGAGCGCATCCTTACCGAACACGTCATAGCGCCAGCCTTCGAGCACTTTAAGATCGCGCACGCCCGCAGCAAGCGCTTCCATCTCGTCGGCTTTGGTCAGCAGGCGGGCGGCTACGTCGATTTCGCGCGCGCGAATTTTCAGCAGCAGTTTGAGCAGGTCAGCGACCAGCGCGCCTTCTTTGCCGAGCGGCGCACCGCGTTTCATCTTGGCGGGCATTTCATCCTTGGGCAGCGGCTCGGCTTCGGTGGCCACTTTCATCAGCCTTTTGCCAATATCGTTGTCCCGCCATGCCGATGACAATCCGCGAACTTTTGCGAGATCGGACTGCTTCTTAGGAGGATGGCTGGCGATATCGGCGAGCGTCTCATCGCGCATAATCCGGTCGCGCGGGATATTCTTGTGCTGCGCTTCGCCTTCGCGCCACGCGGCAAGCGCCTTCATCCGGCCAAGCACCGCAGGGTTGCGGCCAGGCTGGCGAATGCGCCGCCAGGCAAGGTCAGGGTCGGTGATGTAATTGCTGGGATCGGCCAGCTTCTCCATCTCTGCATTGAGCCAATCGCCGCGCCCGGTCTTGATCAGCTTTTGCAGCATCTTCGGAAAAATCTTGGACAGATGCGTCACGTCGCCGATCGCATATTCGATCTGGCGGTCGGTCAGCGGACGGCGGCTCCAATCGGTAAACCGCGCGCCCTTGTCGATCTGGATGTTGAGCCAGGTATCGACCAGATTGGCATAGCCGATCTGTTCGGACTGGCTGATTGCCATCATCGCAATCTGGGTGTCGAAAACGGGATGCGGGGTCTTGCCAGTCATATTGACGATGATCTCGACATCCTGCCCGCCCGCGTGGAAGACTTTTAAGACCTCGTCGTTCTCAGTCAGCAGATCGAGCAGTGCGGTCAGATCAATGCCATCGGCCAGCGGATCAATCGCAGCGGCCTCTTCCGTATTGGCGATCTGCACCAGGCAGAGCTCTGGCCAATAGGTGTTCTCGCGCATGAATTCGGTGTCGACGGCGACAAATTCGGATTGGGCCAGGCGCTCGCACAAATCGTTGAGAGCCTCGGTCGTCGTAATCAGATCATGTATCTTCATCTGTGTCTTTTCTGTGTGTCGGGCGGAGTACCACCCTCGGGCCAATGAGAGAAAAGGCCCATTGATAACGCTGTGTGCGCCCGCGAAACCTTGACAAAGCCCCACGCTTGCCCTGTTAGCGCGCGCATACAAATGACGCGCTGAAACCGGGTCAGGCCACGACAGCAATCGTGGCGCGCCTTTAGCGCCATACTCTCGAACAGGACAAGAGTTTAGGATGCACACCTACCGTTCCCACACTTGCGCACAGTTACGTGACACGCATGTCGGCGAAACCGTTCGGCTTTCGGGCTGGATTCACCGCAAGCGCGACCATGGCGGCGTTCTGTTCGTCGACTTGCGCGATCACTACGGCATGACGCAGATTGTCGCGGACGAAGATTCGCCAGCGCTACCGGTGCTCGAATCTTTGCGCGCAGAGAGCGTGGTGACGATTGATGGCGATGTAAAAGCGCGCTCGGCAGAGACGGTGAACGACAATCTGCCGACCGGCGCGATTGAAGTGTTCGCGCGCAGCGTCACGATCCAGAGTGCTGCTGAAGAGCTGCCGATGCCAGTTGCGGGCGAGCAGGATTACCCGGAGGATATCCGCCTCAAATATCGCTATCTCGACCTGCGCCGTGAGACCATGCACCGCAACATCATGTTGCGCAGCAAAGTGATCTCTTCGATCCGTCAGCGTATGGTCGATCAGGGCTTCACTGAATTCCAGACGCCGATTCTCACCGCATCTTCGCCAGAGGGTGCGCGCGATTTCCTCGTGCCGAGCCGTATGCAGCCGGGCAATTTCTACGCGCTTCCGCAAGCGCCGCAGATGTTCAAGCAGCTGCTGATGGTGTCGGGCTTTGATCGCTATTTCCAGATCGCGCCGTGCTTCCGCGACGAAGACCTTCGCGCTGATCGCAGCCTCGAGTTTTACCAGCTCGATTTTGAGATGAGCTTTGTCACTCAGGAAGACGTGTTCCAGGCCTTGGAGCCGGTTCTCGCTGGCGTCTTTGAAGAGTTTGCCGACGGCAAGACTGTCACCGCATCGGGCGAGTTCCCGCGCATCCCCTATGCCGAGGCGATCCTCAAATACGGCACAGACAAGCCTGACCTGCGCAACCCGCTGATCATCAGCGATGTTACCAGCCACTTCGAAAAATCGGGCTTTGGCCTGTTTGAAAAGATCGTTGGCGGCGGCGGCGTTGTCCGCGTGGTGCCTGCGCCGGGCACGAATGAGAAGAGCCGCAAGTTCTTCGATGATATGAACAATTGGGCGCGCAGCGAAGGGTTTGCTGGCCTCGGTTACGTCACCCGCAAAGGCGGCGAGTTCGGCGGGCCGATTGCCAAGAACCACGGGCCTGAACGGATGGAAGAGCTCTATAACGCGCTTGGCCTTGGCCCGGATGACGGTCTGTTTTTCGCTGCCGGCAAGGAAGCCGAGGCGGCCAAGCTGGCCGGTGCCGCGCGCACGCAGGTCGGCGAGCAACTCGGTCTGATCGAAGAAGGCTGTTTCAAGTTCTGTTGGATCGTCGATTTCCCGATGTTCGAGTATGACGAAGAGCTGAAGAAGGTCGACTTTTCACACAACCCATTCTCGATGCCGCAAGGCGAGATGGAAGCGCTCGAAACGATGGACCCGCTCGAGATCAAGGCATGGCAATACGACATTGTCTGCAACGGCTATGAGCTGTCATCGGGCGCAATTCGGAACCACCGTCCGGACATCATGTACAAAGCGTTCGAACTTGCAGGCTACGACAAGGCGACGGTCGACCGCGAATTCTCCGGAATGATCGAGGCGTTCAAGCTGGGCGCACCGCCGCATGGTGGCTCGGCGCCGGGTATTGACCGGATCGTGATGCTGCTCGCCGGCGAAGAGGCAATTCGCGAAGTCATTGCCTTCCCTATGAACCAGAAGGGCGAAGACCTAATGATGGGCGCGCCGAGCAAGGCTGAGCCGAAGCAGCTGCGCGAACTCTTCCTGCGCACGGTCGAACCACCACAGAAGCAAGAGCAGGGTGGCGCGGCCAAAGGCTCCAGCGAAAGCTGATTGCGTATCCTGACCTTTCCCTCGGGTGAAACCTTTGGAAAGGCTGGCCATTCATCTTTCCCTCACTTGCCCCGCGCGATAGCATGGGGCGTGAAACATGGGGAATTTCGACATGAAACGTAGCCGGTTGAGCGCGTTTGCGGCATTTGCGAGTGGTCTCGCAGCGATCACAAGCGCGTCTGCGCAAGCTGAAACGCTAACCGTTGGCGGTCACCTGCCGGCCACGACCGATGCCGGGCTCGACGTGGAAACAATCGCCGTCGATGATTTAAGCGGCGGCATGGGCTCGCGTCTGAGTTATGAACTCAAAAACGCGCTTGAGCGAACGCGGGTCGAGGATCAGAATTGGTTCGAGATTGTGCCGCTTGGTGCGAAGCCAGTCGACGCAATTATCCAAGGCAGCGCTGGCATTCAATCATCGGTGCTGCAGCTTGAGCCGAAGCGCGAACGCGAGTGCGTGGAAAAGGATAAAGACAAGAAGTGCGTTCGCTACCGCACGAATGTCTATGAGTGCACGCGAACCGAAGTTTCATTCTTTCCGGACATCGAGATTGTAGGGCGCGAAGGGGAGATCCTTTACACGGCGCGAAATGAGTTGAACCGTAACGAGGACGTGTGTGCCGACACCGGATCGCCGCCTTCTGTTTCAGGGATGTCCGATGCGCTTGTCTCCAATTTTGCGTGGCGCGTGCGCAATGCATTGGCTCCACGTTTCTTGAGCCGGGAATATCGAGTGCTTGAGCGTCGCAAAGGTCTGGAAAAAGCGGATCGCAAGGCTTTCAAAGAAGCGCTGCGTCTGACGAAGACGGATGAAACTGCGGCATGCAAGGCTTTCCAAGCGCTCGAAGCTGCCAATCCGCAGCACGTTTCTGTGCTGTTCAATGTTGCCATGTGCCAGGAGCGCGACGGAAACTACGAGACATCTTTGGCGACGCTTGAGCGCGCACTTGCGGTCGAACCGAAAAAACTGATGGCGCTGGAATCGGTTGATCGCGTTCAAGGTTGGATCCGCGGAGAAGATCAGTTGATCGCGCGGGCTGAAATCATGGGTGCACGCTATCCAGACTTTGCTGCCTTGCCCGATACTTCAGGCGGCGGTGAGGGCCAAGCGGAAGGCACTCAGGTAGAATAACAGCCTCGCCGCACAATCGAGTTGGGAACAGCAAAAGGCGCCCGATCCGTTGCGGATCGCGCGCCTCAGTGTTTGGGGATTGTGTTGAAACTTGTGGGCGGGCGCGTCAGCGTGGCTTGAATGTCAAACGCTTAGTACGCCTCGCGCTCGACGCCCGGGTGCAAGTCCCCACTTGCACTAGCATGCACGACGTTATGCGTATTGCTTTTCAATCATGTCGCCGAAGCGTTCGCCGACCTTGATTTCAGAATAGGCTGGTTCAATCCAGCCCTTCATCTTCTGATCCACGTTATTGTTTTCAAGTGCATCGCGGAACTGGTCGGCAATGTAATCTTCGCCTTCCTCTACTCGCTCGGCTGCGGCTTCATCGCCGTTCTCGAATGCGTCGGTGATCTTGAGAAACATCTGGTGCACCGTACCGCTTGCGCTTGCCTCGGTGATCGGACTCACATCCAGTTCGACGAGGCCGCTGTTCAACATCGAGAGCGTTTCTGCACGCTTCTCACGGCGGGTCTCCAGCGCACGTTTCAGTGCCGGGCTCTTCGCCGTTTCGGCCGCCTTGCGGTATCCTTCGACCGAATCATAAGTCGTTTGTGTCAGTGATTTTAGCAGTTCAATATTTGTCATGTGTCTCCTTAAAAGTTGTCGTTTCGCGTCGTCGTGACATGAGTTTAACGGGATAAAGCACAATTGTTTCCGATGCTTACGATGAAGCGAGTGTCAGCTGCGTTAAGCTGTGATTGGACGTGTATTTCCCCGGTCAGAGCCATTTGCCAATTGTAACCCGCGCCTGCATGGCTACGAATGTCTCACCATGATTCCGACCCGTCGCGCCATGATTTTGAGCAGTCTCGCCGCCGCCGCCGCGGCAACGGTGCCGCTCGCCGGTTGCGCGAAACCCAAGCCAAAGTCTGGCGCAACGCGGGTAACGGTGTTGGGTGCAATCCACGGGCGTCATCGTGATAGTGAGCGGTATTCACTCGACGTATTGCGCGAGGCGGTGCGCCGCGCCGCTCCAGATGTGATTATTTCAGAGATTCCGCCCGACCGGATCGATGAGGCCAAGCGGAGTTTTGCCGAAACTGGCGAGGTTACCGAGCCGCGTACAAAAGTCTTTCCCGAATACACAGACGTTATCTTCCCGCTCACGCGAGAAATGAATTTCGAGATCCTTCCAGGCGCCGGATGGACGCGCGAAATTGCAGATAATCGCCAGGCGGCGTTGGCACGTATCGAAAACGATCCACAGCGCGCTGAACAATGGACGGAGCATCTCGCTGCCCGGCGGGCCTATTCGCGCGAGCTCGCGGGGCGCGGCGATGACCCCAAATTCATTCATACAGACGAGTATGACGCGATCGTCGAGCGCGCCCAAAGGCCTTACCAGCGGTATTTTGATGCAGATCTGGGCCCCGGCGGCTGGACGCAAATCAACAAGGCGCACAATGACTTAATCCATTCTGCGCTCGATTCTGTCAGCGGTGAGGAACTCAACGCACTTGTAACTTTCGGAAGCTGGCACAAATATATGATCAAGCGATCATTGGCATCGCGCGATGATATCGAGTTACTCGACGCGCGCGCTCTGTTCGATTGACGCGACATTCGGTCCCCGTCCGGGGACAGTTTCGGAGGGGTATTCATCTCCTCTTGCACTCACTCGCAGCGTTCATTAGGGCGATAGCGAATTTCACACCCCAATTTTCAAGAGGGAATACTATGAGCGATACTGCCGACCGCGTGCAGAAAATTGTCGTCGAACATCTCGGCGTAGAAGCCGACAAGGTTTCGCAGGATGCAAGCTTCATCGATGATCTGGGCGCAGACAGCCTAGACATCGTCGAGTTGGTCATGGCTTTCGAAGAGGAATTCGGTGTCGAAATCCCTGACGATGCGGTACGAAAAGATCACCACTGTTGGTGACGCGACCAAATTCATCGAGAGCCACAAAGGCTGATTAGACGCGGACTGAAGTGCGCGAGGTTTTGCGCACCTTTCCCGTCGATTTAGGCTAAATCATCAGGCCCGCGCCCCCAGTGGGCGTGGGCCTGAGTTGTATTGGAGAATTGAATGCGCCGTGTTGTCGTCACCGGGTTGGGTCTTGTCACGCCGCTGGGCGGCGATGTGGAAACCACTTGGCGCAACCTGATTGCAGGGGAAAGCGGCGCGGGGCCAATCACGCGCTTCGATCCGGAAGATCAGAAGTGCAAGATTGCTTGCGAGGTCAAGGACAAGGATCATCCCTGGGGGTTTGATCCGGACAAGCGCGTCGATGGCAAGATCCAGCGTCAAGTCGATCCGTTCATCGTTTATGGCATCGATGCCGCCGGTCAGGCGATCGAAGATGCCGGCCTTGAAGACATGGATGAGGCGACGAAGCTGCGCACGGGTTGCTCGATCGGTGCCGGTATTGGCGGCCTTCCGGGGATCGAAAAGGAGAGTGTCAACTTGCATGAGCGCGGTCCTGGCCGCGTAAGCCCGCACTTCGTGCACGGGAGGCTGATCAACCTCGTCACGGGGCAAGTTCAGATCAAATATGGCTATATGGGCCCCAATCACGCGGTTGTGACGGCTTGTTCGACTGGTGCCCACTCCATTGGCGATGCAGCGCGCATGATTGCTGCTGATGACGCTGACATCATGCTCGCAGGCGGCGCAGAAAGCACCGTCAATCCGCTCGGCATAGCGGGCTTCGCTCAGGCGCGCGCTCTCAACACGAGTTTCAACGATCGCCCGACAGAAGCGAGCCGTCCATACGACAAGGACCGCGAAGGCTTTGTGATGGGCGAGGGCGCCGGTGTCCTCGTTCTTGAGGAATATGAGCACGCCAAAGCGCGCGGAGCAAAGATCTACGCCGAGGTGACCGGATACGGCCTCTCAGGCGACGCCTATCACGTCACAGCTCCGCATCCTGAGGGCAAAGGCGCGGAACTCGCCATGCGGATGGCATTGCGCAAGGCTGGCTTGTCTGAAGGCGACATTGATTATGTAAACGCGCACGGCACTTCGACCATGGCCGACACGATCGAACTGGCCGCGGTCAAGCGAGTGTTAGGCGATGATCTGAGCGGCGCGTCGATGAGTTCGACCAAGTCGGCGATTGGCCACTTGCTTGGCGGTGCAGGCGCGGTCGAAGCGGTGTTCTGCATTCTCGCGATGCGCGATGGCATCGTCCCGCCGACGCTCAACCTTCACAATCCTGATGAAGGAACCGAGGGTATCGACCTCGTCCCGCTGGAAGCGAAGAAGCGCGAAGTGCGCGCGGTGCTGAACAACAGCTTCGGTTTTGGCGGCACCAACGCTTCGCTCGTCATGCAAAAGGTGGATTGAGAATATGCGCCGGCTCGGCCTGATCTTTGCGGTGGGGCTGGCGCTGCTGCTGGCGGCTGGTCTTTTTGCAGGTAGCCAGTTTCTTGGCTCGGCGACGGTCAAGGAAGAGAGCAACTTCGTCATTTCGCCGGGCTCCTCTCTGAGCGCGGTGGCCGCAAAATTGGAAGAAGAGGGCCACATTTCTTCGGCTGACGGCTTCCTCTTGCGCGCTCGGCTTCTCGGCTCCGGTGATCCGATCCAAGCTGGAGAATTCTCACTCACTCCCGGAATGACGCAGGGGCAAATCCTGTCAGCATTCCAAAATGGTGATGTGGTACGTCGCTTTGTAACCATACCGGAGGGCATGCCTTCGATCCTCGTGCACGAGCGGTTGATGGCAGAGGAATTGCTAACCGGCGAGGTCGATGTACCGGTCGAAGGGTCGATCTTACCCGATACATATGATTTTGAGCGCGGCGAGAGCCGTCAAAGTGTGGTTGCGCGTATGCAATCGGCGATGGACAGCTATCTCGCCGAGGCGTGGGCAGAGCGCGGCCCGAACACCGTGGTCGACACGATGAAAGAGGCTGTGATCCTTGCCTCAATCGTGGAGAAAGAAACGGGCAAAGCCTCCGAACGCAAGCAGATCGCGGGGCTTTATTCCAACCGTGTGAAGACAGGAATGCTGCTGCAAGCCGATCCGACGATCATATACCCGATTACGAAGGGCAAGCCGCTGGGGCGCAGGATCCGCCAATCGGAAATTGCGGCGGTCAACGGCTACAACACCTACACGCGGATTGGACTGCCCGAGGGGCCGATCACGAACCCGGGCCGTGAAAGCATCGCGGCCGTGCTCAACCCGGCTGAGACAAACGCGCTCTTCATGGTCGCCGACGGAACAGGCGGGCATATGTTCGCCGAGACCCTCGCGGAGCATAACGCCAATGTTGAGAAGTGGTACGCGATCCGCCGTGCGCGCGGTGAGATGTAACGCGAAGAGTGGCCAACCCATACATCGTCACAGCGGCACTTCCGCCTGATGTCGCATCCTGGGCTGAAGGTCTTCGCCGCGCGCATTATCCCGCACATCGCAACCATTTGCACGCGCATGTCACGATGTTCCACTCCTTCGCGCCTTCACTGCTTGAGGAACTCAAGAGCTACATTCCTCGCCTGACGGCTGAATATGCTCCGGTAGAGGCGCGGGTTAGCGGTGTGATGGATTTGGGCAAGGGAACTGCAATTGCGCTCGAGAGCCCTGATTTGCTTGCTGTGCGGGCCGAGATTGCTGAGCACTTCCACGGCAGCCTCACCAATCAGGATCTTTACGAGCCGCGCCCGCACATCACGATCCAAAACAAGGTGACAAAGGAAGAGGCGAGGGCGCTGCAAGCGCAACTGCGACTTGATATCGAGCCTTGGATTGAGCGCGGTGCCTTTCGCTTTCCCGCGATTGAGCTGCACCTTTATCAAGGCGGTCCTTGGGATTTGGTGAAGCGCTGCGCGCTGCGCGGAAAAGCGCTTCCATAAAACCTTCGCAAGAGTGGTTGACCGCTTGGCGAGCGCAGCCTAAATGCGCCGCTCGTTTGAGGCGTTTGCGCCTCGCGAACCCCAATTGGGGCGGAGTAGCTCAGGTGGTTAGAGCAGTGGAATCATAATCCATGTGTCGGGGGTTCGAGTCCCTCCTCCGCTACCAATCCTAAAGCGGCATAGTTCGGCTGGATATGTGAGTGGTGGGCCAATTGCGGTTACAAACCGCCGCCAGCCTGCAAGCTCCCATGCGTGATCGCCTTGCCGCAGGACATTATTGACCCACAGCAACAACAAATATGCGCCCATAGTGCTGCTAGGGCTTGTTTGAGCGGCGAAATACTTCAGACAGTCGCGCAGCTTATGTCAGTGTGCTTCTCTGACAACTTTTGGGGAGGGCGAGCGCTGATGGCGCGAGACGATTTACCTGGACCTGGGGCACCTGATATCGAAATCGCCCGTGCAGCAGCGATGGAACCCATTCTTGACCTCGCCAAACGGCGGCTGGGTTTGGACCCTGAAACACTGGTGCCCTTCGGCCACTACAAGGCGAAATTGAGCCTCAAGCATATCAACACGCTTAAGGACCAGCCTGACGGCAAGCTCGTGCTCGTTACGGCCATTACGCCGACACCTGCAGGCGAGGGCAAAACCACAACCAGCGTTGGATTGACCGATGGTCTGAACGCAATCGGTGTGAACGCGATGGTTTGCCTGCGCGAACCTTCTCTTGGTCCGTGTTTTGGTATGAAGGGCGGGGCGGCAGGCGGTGGCCGGGCGCAGGTCGTCCCGATGGAAGACATAAACCTTCACTTCAACGGTGATTTCCACGCAATCACCTCTGCGCATAGTCTGTTGGCCGCTCTCATCGACAATCATCTGCAATGGGGCAACGCGCTCGATATCGACCCGCGTCGCATCACATGGCGGCGGGTTGTCGACATGAATGATCGCGCCTTGAGGAATATCACAATCGGCCTCGGCGGTCCTGCTCACGGCATTCCTCGCGAAAGCGGGTTTGATATCACGGTCGCCTCGGAAATCATGGCGATCCTGTGCCTCGCTAGCGATCTTCAAGACCTGCAAAAGCGGTTGGGCGACATCATTGTGGCTCGCACTCGCTCCAAAAAACCAGTCACCGCGCGCGATATCGGTGCTGATGGGGCGATAGCAGTGCTGCTGAAGGATGCGCTCGCGCCTAATCTGGTTCAGACGATCGAGCACAGCCCGGCCTTTATTCACGGCGGACCGTTCGCCAACATCGCGCATGGCTGCAATTCGGTGATGGCCACCAAAAGCGCACTCAAACTAGCCGATGTTGTCGTCACAGAGGCAGGCTTTGGAGCGGATCTCGGCGCCGAGAAGTTCCTCGACATCAAATGCCGGCAGTCTGGTTTACGCCCTGATGCGGTGGTGCTCGTCGCCACAGTGCGCGCCTTGAAAATGCAAGGCGGCGTCAAGAAAGATGATCTGGCAAATCCCGATCCCGAGGCACTCAAACGCGGCGCGCTAAATATCGGCCGCCATATCGAAAATCTGAAGAAGTTCGGCATTTCTCCGATCGTTGCGATCAACCATTTCGTCCATGACACGGCAGAAGAAGTCGGGACTTTGCAGCAGATTTGTGCGGAGCACGGCGTGGCCTGTGCGGTTTCGAAGCACTGGGCCGATGGCGGTGAAGGCGCTCGCGACCTAGCGACGGCGGTGAAGGCTGCGCTTGATGCCGACGAAACCGCAGTGGAATTGCTCTATCCTGATGAAATGCCGCTTGCTGAGAAAATCCGCACTGTAGCGCAGGAAATCTACCGCGCCGACGAGATCGTCCTGTCTGCGGCGGTGAAGCGGTCGCTTCAGGAGTTTGAGGACTTGGGTTACGGAGCCCTTCCGATATGTGTCGCCAAGACTCAGTATAGCTTTTCGACTGACGCGGCTAAGCTGGGGGCTCCATCTGGCCACAGTGTTCAGGTTCGAGAAGTGCGCCTGTCGGCTGGCGCGGGCTTCATTGTCGCGATCTGCGGTGACGTCATGGTGATGCCGGGCTTGCCTCGCAGACCTGCCGCGCTCGAGATTGGGCTGGACGAGAATGGCGAAATCGTCGGGCTCGCGTAATTGTGGCGCAGGGTGCGCTAGCGCGGGCTGAATGATGGGATACTCCGAAGAAAGACCAGTTTCGGCACATCACAGGTTTGTGCCAAGCACGCAGCGCGGCTTGGCCCAGTGCTTTCATAACAGACTCTCTAGAGTTAGATTACCTATGATGTATGGCTATCAAAACTCTATTTTAACGCGAGTTTATCCGTTCTGAAGTAGCGCTAAGTATGCGTAAGGGGTCGGCATTAGTGGCTTTGTTCAACGCAGATTGCGCATTTGAATGACGTGCCCGCCAAACAGCGCTAATGCATTATCATGACAGACCAAAGCACAAGCAACGAGCTCGCCGAAGATCGCACCGACCTTGCTGAAGATCGCACAATAATGGCCAATGAGCGAACATTCGCGGGATGGATGCGGACGGGACTGGCATCGGTCGGCATAGGGCTTGGCTTCAACGCGCTGTTTGAAAAGCTTGAACCGTCATGGCTCCCGAAAGGCATTGCCACACTGTTCATACTGATCGGGATCGCGATTTTCTGGGCCGCGGAGCGCAAGGGATGTGCGGTCAACGCTCGGCTCAATTCTCATCGAGCTGAGCCAATTAAGTCTGTGAATTTGAAAATTATCGCGGCCCTGATGTCTTTGGGAAGTTCCGCGCTAATCCTCGGAATCTGGCTCTTGAGCGTCTGACCGATCTTATTGCGATGCGATTTAAGCTCTCATGCGATGTAAGATTTGTCTTTTAAATATATAAAAACATGATGAAATATCACTAAGTTCAATCTTAAATCTTTGCCGACGTCCTCTTGCTCGTCATCAAGTTGCCGAGCATTGCGGTTGATTGCGTGATCTAGAAATCACTATAGATTACGAATCTAAGGCAATTAAAAACATACTGAATTTAAGCCTTGAGGTCTGGCGAATAGCTTCGGATTAAGCCTGGAGTTAGCTGATCTATCTCTAGCTACACAGCTCTGACGGGCTCTTCGCGTATACTGCGCCCAGTATGACCTTCGGTTCAGTTACGTCTCACAGCTTCGATCTCAAAAACCGGCCTGAAAACCGCTGGTCAGCGAACGCTCGGTTAAACGCGGAATTAACCCTCTCTCTGGGTGATTGTAAACTCGTGTAAACCGCTAAAGTCTGCGCTTTCGGATCGATATGTAAACGGTTCGATAACCAATTCTGCGTATTCGTCCGAGGCATGAATACACGGAACCTCATTAAGCCAAGCCTGGCTAACTCGCTCGCACCGGCTCTCGCCGTCGCAATTTTTGCGACCGCTGCCGCCGCTCCTGCTCACGCTGCTGGCGTCGATGCCGGTACTCTCATCGAGAACACCGCGACCGCAACCTACGACGATGGGACGGGGCCGCAGACTGTGGACTCCAACACCGTCACTGTTCTTGTCGACGAGCTTCTCGACGTCACGGTGACGTCGCTCGATGGTGGGCCAGTTGGCACGACGCCGGGCGACGAAGTGCTTACGTTCGAGATCACGAACCAGGGTAATGGCCCCGAAGCGTTCGAACTGACAGCCAACCCCGTGGTAGCGGGCAATGACTTCGACACGACCGTCGATGGCATCGCGGTCGATACAAACGGAAACGGCACATACGATCCGGGCGTCGACCAGATCCTGACCGGTCCAGAGACCACAGCAGTGCTGGCAGCCGATGAGACGCTCACCGTGTTCGTTCTCGTCACGGTTCCGGCAAGCGCGACCGACACACAGCAAAGCGATGTCGAGCTGACTGCCGAAGCCGTTACCGGAACGGGTGCGCCAGGCGACACCTTTGCCGGACAAGGCGTGGGCGGCGGCGATGCGATCGTCGGCACCACCGGCGCAGATGCGACCGCGACCGGTTCGCTGCTGGTTGGCATCACGACGGTCGATCTCGTCAAGTCAGCCGCAATCGTCGATCCCTTCGGCGGAACCAGCGCTGTCCCTGGCTCGGTCGTAACCTTCACGATCTCGGTACGAGGTGACGGGCAGCGGCACAGTCGACAATCTGATCGTCACTGACGCCTTCCCAGCAGACACAACTTATGTGCCCGGCACGCTGACGCTCGCGGGCGCCGCGCTCACCGATGCGAGCGGCGATGATGCGGGCGAGACCGATGCGACGGGCATCACCGTTGATCTTGGCACGGTCGCAGGCGGCACAACGCAAGCCATCACTTTCGATGTCACGATCGATCAATAATCAAAACAGGGTCCGATAGAATGACTTTTTCCAAGACAATTTTCGCAGCTCTTTTGGCTCTGGCGCTGCCAGCCATGCCTGCGCTTGCGCAGGGCAATGCGATGGAGCTTAATGGCGACGTCAAAGCGGTGAAGACCACCACTGATGCCGCGGGCAATGAAAGCACTGAGCTGGTGGAGCCGAGCGTGATCGTCCCGGGCGATCGTTTGATCTTCGGCACCGACTACACAAACTCAGGCGCGGAAACGGTAACCGACTTTGTCGTGACCAATCCGCTGCCAAAGGCTGTAGCCTTGGCTCCAGACGCCAGCCCTGAACTAACCGTTTCGGTTAATGACGGAAAAGATTGGGGTGTTCTTGGCACCCTTACCGTGACGCAGGAGGATGGCACCAGCCGTCCCGCCGAACACGGTGATGTCACTCATGTTCGATGGACGCTTGCCTCGGTTGCACCGGGCGAGAGCGGTACGGCTCGAATATCCAGCAATCATTCGCTGAGAGGCGAACGGTAACCGCCAAGCCTTGCGGGCGGGACTTTATTAGTCGTGGGGCACACGCAGAGGAACTCTAACATGAGACCTACCACCCAGTTGCTGGGAGCTGTCAGTTCGGTTGCGCTCGTTGCTATGAGCAGCGCGCCAGCTTTGGCTGCAGGCACCACAGCAGGTGATACGATCACCAACAACGTCTCCGTCACGTACGACGTAGGCGGTGTGACTCAAGACGTGGAAACTGCATCTGATACTTTCACTGTCGACCAAAAAGTCGATGTGACGGTAACGGCTGTGGGCGGTTCTACTTCTGTCTCACCCGGTGAGCAGAACGCAGAGCTAGTCTTTGATGTCACCAACCTGTCGAACAGCGATGTCGACCTTGACCTGACCACGGCTTTGACCGCGGGTACGGCTGGTAACATCGCCAACTTTGAAATCTTCCTTGATGCCAATGGGGACGGCGTATTGAGCGCGGCTGAGATCTCAGCCGGACCAATTACCTTCCTTGACGAGGTCACCGAAGACGAAGTTGTGCGCGTGATCGTTGTCGCCGACATCGATCTAGCTGCGACTGATGGCGAAACATTTGATGTAACGCTGACGGCTGACGCACACGAAGCTGGCGCAGCTGGCCTTGGCGCGGAACTGACGAACACTGCAGGGGCAAACACTGCCGGTGTTGATACGGTTCTTGCCGATAATGCAGGCGCTACCGACGGTGTGGGCAACGGCGACTTCTCAGCGACAAACACCTATGTGGTTGCCGCGGCGAATGTCACTGTAGCGAAATCCAGCAGCATCTTCAGTGATCCAATCAATGGTACTAGCAACCCGAAGGCAATTCCGGGCGCGTTCGTTGATTACTGTATTACTGTAACGAACGCTGCTGGTTCAGCGACGGCAACCGATGTCAACGTGAACGACTTGCTGCCAGCAGACGTAACATTCGATGCGTCTTTCGGCATTTTCGTGAACGGCGACGCAGCGTGTACCGGTGGTACCGACGGTGTACCGGGCGGCACGGCCTCATTTAGTGCGGGCAGCGGCCCGGGCGGTGAGGACGAGGTCGACGGTGTTCTGGCGGACATTCCCGGCGGCACAACCCGCTCGCTCTACTTCCGCGTCGAAATCAACTAGTCGACCTGGAATAAGACTTTGCGTGTAGCTCTCTCTCTGAGACGCTTGGCAGCAGCACTTATCTTAGTGCTGCTGCCATTTGTCGTGCTCGGAGAGGGGGCGCGCGCGCAAACGGCCTCGGATCGCACAATCACGAATATTGCCGAGGCAACCTGGCAGTTTGATGGAACCACGATGAGCATCAGCTCCAACGAGGTTTCTATCAATGTGTCACCAGCTCCGCCTGAGATCCGTGCTTTCCGGCCTGCGCCGGCAAGCTCGTTCGAGCTGAATTATCAGGCACCATTGTGCAGCATTGCGGGTCAGTCTCCGCAAGCCATCTCCACAAATGGACAAACCACGCAGCAAAATGCCAGTGTTGAGCAGACCAATGTGCTTCGCGCGGGCCAAAACCTGCTGTTTGAGGTTTCGGCAAGCGCCGCAAACGTCGATTCTGGTGCGATTGACCAGCTAAGCGTGGTGATCACCACGACGAACGGCGACAGAGAGACCGAAACAATCTTCGAAACCGGGCCCGATACGGGCGTATTCATCGGAGAAATCCCGACCGTACGCGCGCCGCCGGCTCCGGTTCAGAGCGATTGTCGCCTCAGTGTCGCTGACGGTGAAATGATCCAGATCGCGGCTTCGCTGCCCGGTCAGTCCGATGTTATCGTGACCACCGATGTCGAAGTACTCGCCGATCCTTTTGGTGTGGTGTTCGACAGCGAAACTGGTGAGCCTGTTGATGGTGCGACCGTTTCATTGGTCGATGCCGATACGGGCCTGCCAGCAGTAGTGTTCGCCGAGGATGGGGTAACACCTTGGCCTTCAACCGTTATTTCTGGCCAGCCGATCACCGATGGTGCAGGAAATGTGATCCCGATGGGGGCTGGTGAATTCTGGTTCCCGCTTACGTCGCTGGGTCGTTATCGCTTGGTGATAGAGCCGCCTGAGCCTTACACGGCACCATCAGTCGTTGCTCCTGAGCAGATTGCTAACCTAACGCGACCCGATGGTCGATCATTCGTTATCCAAATAGGTTCGTATGGCGGTGTCTTTGAACTGGTCGATCCTACGCCGGTTCAGATAGATATTCCGCTTGATCGACCCAGTTTGGACATCGGGCTAACCAAAACCGCGTCTCGCGACCGCGTGCAGCCCGGTGATGTCGTGTTCTATGCTGTCACCGCGACAAATAGCGATCCTGATCGCATTAAGCGCGACGTGGTGCTGACCGATACACCGCCATCCTCGTTGCGATTGCGCCCGGATACCATCCGGATTGATGGCGCTGAAGACCCTGACGCGATCACGATTGCGCCCGATGGCAGCGTGCTATCCGTGGCGCTCGGCGATCTCGCTGGCGGGGCTTCGAAGCGCGTCACCTATGCGATGGTAGTCCGCGCCGATGCTTCTCCGGGCCGCGCGCTGAATCGCGCTGAGACTACAGATTCTCTCGGACGGACGGCTACGGCCAGCGCCGTCGTTGATATTGAGCGCGACAGCATTGCTGATCGCCTGACCATTATTGGCCGTGTGACCGCAGGGCGCTGCTCTGTGCGCGATCCTCGCGTCGGCATTCCCGGCGTCCGCATAATGCTAGAAGATGGCAGCTTCGCCATTACCGATGCCGACGGTCGTTATCACTTTGAAGGCGTGGTGCCAGGTACTCATGTCGTGCAGGCCTCTCGCATGACCCTGCCCGAAGGGGCCGAGTTCATCGATTGTCATCGTTCTAGCCGCAATGCGGGCAGCGCCAATTCGCGCTTTGTCATCGGACAAGGCGGCAGCCTGATCGTGGCTGATTTCCATGCCATCGTCCCAGAAGGCGCGCTGGAAGCTGTTGCTCCACTGGCAGAAACCACACCAGAGGGCTCGATCGCTCGCGACGTCGCGGAGACCGCAACCCCGACCGCACGGACCGGTGACGCCTTGGTTGGCTCGCCAATCGCAGGCGGCGCGCTGCTCGCAGATCGTCCCGCGACCGTGGGCGACGGCCTGAATGATGCTAAAACCACGCAAGACCTTTCGCCCAAGACCGACTGGATCGCTCTCGGCGATGGTCCGGACGGCTGGCTCACCCCAGAGGTTGATCACAACCCCCGCGCACCGGCGATCCGCGTCGCTATCCGCCACCGCAAGGGCCAGAAGGTCGTTCTGCGCGTCGACGGTGAAGAAGTGAACCCGCTCGCATTCGACGGCACCAAGAATCCTCAGCGCGGCAAATTCGCTGTCAGCACCTGGCGCGGCGTTCCGCTTCGAGGCGAGCGCACTGTGCTTGAGGCTGACATCTACAATTCTTTCGGAGAAGTCCGCGAAACGATCACGCGTGACGTGTTCTTCACCACTACACCTGCAAAGGTTGAGTTCCTGCCAGAGCAGTCGAATCTGATTGCCGATGGGCGCACCCGTCCCGTGATCGCTGTCCGCGTGCTCGATCGCAACAATCGTCCGTTGCGCGAAGGCATCGCCGGTGAATTCTCAATCAACTCGCCATATGAAAGCGCAGAGCAGATTGATCGCCAGCAGCTCAACCAGCTCACTGGTTTGGCTCCGAGCTCGGCCCGCTGGGTAGTGAAGGGCAATGACGGCATTGCGCTGATCGAACTGGCGCCAACCATGGTCTCCGGCTCTGTGCAGCTCGACTTCCGTTTCGATGATGGCGAAATCACCCGCACGCAGGAGCTTGAGGCTTGGATCGAGCCAGGCGATATCGAGTGGACCATTATTGGTCTCGCTGAAGGCACAATCGGCGCAAAGAGCGTTGCGGACAATATGGAGCGCGCGGGCCGCTTTGACAGCGATCTGGGCGACGATGCGCGCGTCGCTCTCTATGCAAAGGGCCGGGTGCTCGGCAAATACCTGCTCACACTGGCCTATGACAGCGCCAAGCAGCGCGAAGACCAGCGTGTACTCGGGACCATCGACCCGAATGCCTACTACACCGTGTTTGCTGACGGCTCGAGCCGCCGCTTTGACGCTGCGAGCCGCGAGAAGCTGTATGTTCGTATCGAAAGCTCGACCTTCTACGCGCTCTATGGCGATTTCGAAACCGGCTTCAACCAGACCCAGCTTGCGCGCTACAACCGCACCGCAACCGGCATCAAGGGTGAGGCACGTATCGGCCAAGTCAAGGTCGCGGGCTTCGGCGCGGAAATCTCAACACGTCTGCGCCGTGACGAGATCCAGGGGCAGGGCATTAGCGGCCCATACCGCCTGTCAAACCGCGCAATTCTCGCCAATAGCGAGCGGGTCGTACTTGAAGTACGTGACAGGTTCCGTTCTGAAATCATTGTTTCATCAAGAGAATTGACGAGATTTATCGACTATGATGTTGATCTGCTTTCTGGCACGATCACATTTGCTGAGCCGGTACTTAGCCGCGATTTTAGCTTAAACCCACAATTCATTGTAATCACATATGAAACTGATGGACTGGGCGATGAAAAGCTAAATGTCGGTGTCCGTGCAGATTGGACCAGCGAGAGCGGCCAGCTTCGCATCGGTGCGACCGCGATCTCCGACAAGGGCGAGGGTGCCCGGACCGATCTCGGTGCGCTCGACCTGCGTGCGCGGATCGGCGACAACACCGAAATTCGCGCTGAAGTCGGTTTTAGTCACAAGGACGACCGTACCTCTAACGCCTGGCTCGTTGAAGCTCAGCACCAGACCGGCAACCTCGACGTTCTGGCCTATGCGCGCGGCGTCGATGCCGACTATGGCGTGGGCCAAGAGAATGCAGCAGAGCGTGGCCGCAGCAAGGTTGGCGTGGATGCGCGTCTGCGGCTGCACGAACACCTCAGCCTTGTTGGCAGTGTTTGGCAGGACGATAGTCTGACAGACGACAGTCGCCGTCGCGCGGCTCAGGCCCAGGTCACTTACACGACGCAAGGCACGGATCTGAATGTCGGGCTGGCTCATTTTGACGACCGCCTCGCTGATGGAACCAAGAACAGGTCTACCGTCCTCGAAGGCGGTGTGACGCAGCGTCTCTTCGACAATAGACTTGAGTTGAGTGTTTCTACCAGCATTGCACTTGATAATACTGAAAGTATTGACCTTCCTAACCGTCATCGCTTTGGTGCACGCTATGCGATTACTGACGATATCCGTCTGGTCGGTCTTTACGAAATCGCTGACGGTGAAAACATCGACGCACGCACATTGCGCGGTGGTATCGAAGTGACACCATGGCAGGGCGGTAAGATTGTGACCACCCTCGGTCAGCAAGACATTGGTGAGTTCGGAAATCGCAGCTTTGCAGCTTTCGGTCTCTCGCAGACTGTACAGGTGAGCCCGGAGCTGACGATTGACGCCACATTGGACGGCAGCCGCACTCTCAACGGTTCACCTGACGTCACTGACGTCGTGAATGCGCAGCAGCCGGTCGCAAGCGGTGGCCAGCTAACCGGCAACTCGCAATTTGAAGACTTCACCGCAGCAACAATCGGTGCGGCATGGCGCAAGGACCGCTGGAGCGCGACCGCGCGCGGCGAATACCGTGATGGCGAGTTTGCCGATCGCAAAGGCGTGACAGTCGGTGCGATCCGCCAGCTGGGCGAGGGCAGCATTGTAGGCTCGGGCGCGACTTGGACTGAAGCGACTGCTACAAACGGTGCCAAGACCGAGATCTTCGATGCCAGCATCGCTTTTGCGCACCGTCCAGATAGCTCGGAAATCGCGATGCTCGGCAAGCTCGAGTACCGCAGCGATAAAATTACCGGCGCAGTTACAGGCGAAACTGCCGGCGCAGGGCGTACCGCGCTGATCGTTGATGGCGATGCACGGTCGCGCCGTCTGATCGCCAGCGTTTCCACCAATTGGTCACCGCGTGAATGGGATCGCGACGAGAATGACGAGCTGGTGCAGCGCCGCAACGACGAATACTCGCTATTCCTTGGTGCCCGCTACAACCTCGATCGCTTCGAAGGCACCGAGTTTTCGGGCACAAGCCTGCTGGCAGGGGTTGATGCGCGCATTGGCATCGGCGAACGCTTCGAAATTGGCGCTACCGGTACTGTGCGCGCCAATTTGGAAGATGATGTCACAAGCTTTTCTTACGGCCCACAAATCGGCTTTGTCCCGGTACGATGGCATGCTGCTTACGGTGGGCTACAACATCGAAGGTTTCCGCGACGAGGATTTCTCCGCCGCGCGCAATACCGACAAGGGCGTGTTCGCGGCGGTGCGAGTTAAATTTGACGCAGATACCTTTAGTTTTCTGGGGCTTGGCCGGTGAACTTGTCAATTAACCTCACTAACCTGCGCGTCGTCGTGACGTCATTGCTGCTGGCTATGCTGGCGCTGTTCGCGCCGCAAGTGGCTTTGGCTCAAGATGCAGACATCGACTGGGCCGACGCAGGTGTCGCCAGCTTGACGCCAATGCCAAACGGAACCGTCGTCACGGGATCTGACGGCACAACCGCGACGGTGACATTCACAACGCAGACGCAAGGGACGAGTACCTTCACTCCGCAATTCGGTGGTGATTTTGTAAGCTACTTCTCCGGGACCGTAGGCTCTGGTGTTTCTCCCTTGCTGATGAGCTTCAACAATTCAGAGTATGACCCGCTGGATCGCGTGATCGTCACAGTGACCCTAAGCCGCGCCGTTGAGAACCTGACGTTCTCGATCAACGATTTCGACAACGGCAACTTTGTCGATGCGATGGAGGTGTATTACGACAACGATTTGTCGGGTTCATTCATCAACGCTGCTGACAATCCCGCGTTCTACACGACCGGCGTGGCACAGACGCGCACCAACGATGCTGTCCTCAACGGCTGGATCGGCACCTCGAACGCTGACACGGCGAGCACCAACGGTGACTTGTATTTCGATTTTAATGGTCAGCCGGTCCGCCGGATCCAATTGGTTTACTTTAGCTATACAGGAACGGGCGATCCTGGCGGGCAATTTTCCACGCTCTCTGACCTCGAATACAACCAGCTGACGGCTGACTTGTCCGTATCTAAGCAATTGCTCGGCTCTGCGCCAAGCAATGGCGGATTCGTGACGTGGCGCCTCACCGTGACCAACGACAGCGCCTCTGAGACCACCGCGAACGGCGTCGTTGTTCGCGACAATCTGCCGGGCAGCTTTACGTTTGACGGTGCGAGCGGTGATGGCAGCTTTAATTCCACGACGGGCGATTGGACCGTGGGCTCTCTTGCGCCTGGAGCCAGCGCAACGATCGACGTGTCGGGTTTCATAAATGCGAGTGCGGGGACTACCATCACCAACACCGCAGAAGTCATCGCCAGCAGTCAACCCGACCCTGATTCCACAGCCAACAACGGAGTCACGACGGAAGACGACTTTGGGCAATCCAGTTTTGTTGTCGCGGATGACCCATCTGGTACGCCGCCAATTCTCTCATGCCCCGCAGGTCAGTCTATCTTCGATTGGGATGCAGTCACCTGGGCCGCAGGCAGCCTCAACAATTCCTACCAATTGAGCAATTGGGGAACGATCGAATTCGACATCGTTTCGTCCGCGAATTTGACGAGCCGTGCGTCGTTTGGCGGTCAGACGCCGATCCTGACGACGGTACCGTATCCGGCGGACTGAATCCCGCGGAACTTGGTCTCGCTTTCAATGCCGACAATGACAACCGCAGCCAGGAGGTCGTGACAACGGTCACCCTTCCGCGTGTTGTGACGGGAGCCCAGTTCAAGGTCTTTGATATCGACCAGTCGAGTTCGTTTCAGGACCGCGTAACCGTTTACGGTTTCAACAATGGTATTCGCGTGAATGCCATTCTGACCAATGGCTCAGCCAACACGATCAGCGGCCCATCGCTGCTCGGTTCTGGCGGGGCTGGCGATACCACCAATGCGGGCGACGGCACATTCACCTTCCTTGATCCGATCGACACAATCGTCATCGAATATGGCAATGGCCCGTCGGCCCCCACAAATCCCGGCAACCAGAGCATTGCCATCCACGATTTCACTTTCTGCACGCCGCAACTGCCGGATCTCTCGGTCACGAAAATCAGCTCGGTGCTCTCCGATCCGGTGAATGGTTCGACCAATCCAAAAGCCATTCCAGGTGCTCTCGTCGAATATCTGATCACAGTGTCAAACACCGGCGCAGGCTTTACCGATGCCGATAGTGTGATCGTATTGGATGATGGTCCTGCCGATGCGAAAATGTGTTTGATTTCGGCGGGCACCGGCCCGGTGATCTTTACCGATCCAAGCTCGAACACCGGTCTGACCTACAATTACGCGAGCATTGGTTCGACGACGGATGATATCGAGTTCTCGAATAATGACGGTGCGAGCTTCGCCTACACCCCGGTCGCCGATGCGGACGGATGCGACACCGCCGTGACAGACTTCCGCTTGACTCCAAGCGGTGCGATGGCGGGTAACAGCGCATTCACGCTACGAGTACGCTATATCGTCGAATAAATTAGATTGAGCTCGTCAATGCATACGTAATGCGACTGGGGACCGATTGACCGAGCGCGCTCAGTGTATATGTCGCTGCAATGCACCGCAATCCGGGCCTTGCTGAACCGCCATCTCTTGCGAGCTTGATTGCAAGCGGTCCTGTCTCGCTGTTCCTCGACTTTGACGGTACCTTGGTAGAGATTGCCTCGCGCCCCGATGCAATTGATGTGCGCGAGAGCCTCAACTTAAGCTTGGAACGGTTGGCTGCGCGCGTCGAAGGCCGCTGCGCGCTCGTGAGCGGACGTTCGGTTGACGAATTGCAGCATTATGTAGGCGCGGCTTCGATTGGCTGGGCGGGCTCTCACGGCGCAGATGTCAGAGCGCAAAACGGCAACCAAATTGGCAAAGTGCCAAATGGGTTATCAAATGAGGTTGAGGAGCTGCTGAAACGGTTTTCTGAAGCGCGCGGCGTCGATTTTGAAGAAAAACCGCATGGCGGAGCGCTTCATTATCGCAACCGGCCCGAAGAAGGCGAGGCCACGCACGATTTCGTCGAGAAGCTTGCTGCTGAACACAGACTTCGCGCTCAAAGCGGCAAGTTTGTTGCCGAGCTCGTGGCAAATATATCGAGCAAGGCGGAAGCTGTGCACGCATTTATGGCGCAACCTTCGTTTGCTGGCTCGCGTCCCTTCTTTTTGGGCGATGATTTGACCGACGAAGCAGGCTTTGAGGCATGTGCGCAGCTTGGCGGCGCGGGTGTGATCGTGGGAGAGCGAGCTCAGCAGAAATCTGAAACGAAAGCGGAATTCGCTTTGCCCGATGTCGCATCTGTGCATGTATGGTTAGACTTATGACCCAACCGCAAGCCGTCGTTCCCAACCTGCAATTATGGCCCATCGGCAATTGTCAGGTATCGGGCCTGGTAGATCGCACTGGAGCTCTCGTATGGGGCTGCGTGCCGCGCGTCGACGGCGACCCGGTGTTCTCCTCTCTGCTCAATGGAGACCAGCGTGAGGCGGGCATATGGCGCTTCGAGCTCGATGGACAGGTTAGCGCGAGCCAACAGTATATTCGCAACACACCCAATCTTGTCACCACGCTCACGGCAGATGACGGCAGCTCTGTGGAGATTCTCGATTTTTGTCCGCGTTTTGAGCGGTCTGGGCGGATGTATCGGCCCGTGTCTTACGTCCGGATCGTGCGACCGATTGCTGGAAATCCGCGTATCAAGGTGGTGCTAAACCCGACCAAGAATTACGGCGCGGAGCTGGCTGAGACCACGCACGGCACCAATCACATCCGCTATCTCGCCGGCGCGCAATCGCTGCGCCTGTCGACCGATGCGGCGGTCGGGTACATTCAGGAAGGGCGGTTCTTCAGGGTCGAAACCGACACCCATTTCTTCCTTGGTCCAGATGAGCCATTCGTCGGAAACTTGCGCGAAACCGTTCGCTCGATGGAGCAAAAGACGCGCAAATACTGGCAGCACTGGACACGCGGCCTTCACATTCCGCTCGAATGGCAAGAAGAGGTCATCCGCTGCGCGATCACGCTCAAGTTGTGCCAGCATGAAGAGACTGGCGCGATTGTCGCGGCGCTCACCACCTCCATCCCCGAAGCTGCGGATTCCGAGCGCAATTGGGACTATCGTTACTGCTGGATTCGCGATTCCTACTACACCGTGCAGGCTCTGAACCGGCTGGGCGCGCTCGATGTCATGGAGAAATATCTCGGATATTTGCGCAACATCGTGGATGGGGCGCGCGGTGGGCAGATTCAGCCGCTTTACTCGGTGATGGGTGAAAGTGAGCTCAGCGAAACCACTGCAAGCTATCTCGCCGGCTATCGCGGCATGGGGCCCGTGCGGCGCGGAAACGCCGCCTATAAGCAAGTGCAATATGACTGTTATGGCCAGATAATGCTGCCGAGCGCGCAGGCGTTCTTTGACAAGCGTCTACTCCGGATGGCCGATGACCGCGATTTCGAGAATCTCGAACAGGTCGGCAAGATGGCTTGGGCTATGCACGATCAGCCGGACGCAGGACTGTGGGAGTTCCGCACCCGGCAAGAGGTGCACACCTATTCCGCCGTGATGTGCTGGGCGGCGTGTGACAGGCTCGCCAATGTTGCCGATCATATCGGCAAGACAGATCGCGCGAAAGTCTGGCGCGAGCGGGCTGAGAGCATACGCGCAAAGATCGAAAGTGAAGCGTGGAAAGAAAACGGCGATAAAGGCGGCCATTACGGTGCTAGCTTTGAGAGCGACTATCTCGATGCAAGCCTGCTGCAGATGGTCGAGCTGCGGTTTCTCTCGCCTGATAATGAGCGTTTCCAGCAGACCTTTGCTGCAGTCGAGCGCGATCTCAGGCGCGGCGATCACATGCTGCGCTATGCAGCCGAGGACGATTTTGGTGCCCCCGAAACCGCCTTCAACGTCTGCACATTCTGGCTCATCGAAGCCTTGCACCTCGCCGGGCGAGACGAAGAGGCGCGCACGCTCTTCAGCACCATGCTCAGCCACACCACGCAAAGCGGGCTGCTGTCCGAAGACCTCGACTATGAGACCGGCGAACTTTGGGGGAACTTCCCGCAGACCTACTCGCTGGTAGGTGTAATCAATTGTGCCGGGCTTTTGTCCAAACCGTGGAGTGAAGTGCGATAAGCCGTCTCGTCGTCATCTCGAACAGGGTCGCTGTGCCCAAGGCGCGCGGCGCCGCTGGCGCGCAAGGCGGATTGGCGGGCGCGCTCAACGCTGCGCTCAAGAAGAATGGCGGGCTGTGGTTCGGCTGGTCGGGTCAAGAAAGCGAAGACCGCACCGGAAACATGAACCTTCAGCGCGGCGATGGTGTAACGACCGCGACGATCGACCTTTCGACGCGCGACGTCGATGAGTATTACAACGGATATGCCAATTCGACGCTGTGGCCGCTGTTCCATTATCGCATCGATCTGACCGAATATGAGAGCAAGACCGGCAAAAGTTATGAGCGGGTCAATGATCGTTTCGCCGACAGCGTACTACCGCTGATTGAAGAAAACGACCTTGTCTGGGTCCATGACTACCATCTGATCCCCTTGGGCGAACGCCTGCGTCAGCGCGGTGTCAAAAACCGCATCGGCTTCTTCCTCCACATCCCTTGGCCTCCCACGCGCCTCCTGACGTCGCTGCCGTTTCACGACCGACTGGTGCGCACCATGCTCGATTATGATCTACTCGGATTTCAGACTGAAGAATGGCTCGGCAGCTTCCTGCACTATTGCGAGAACGAGCTGGGTGCAGAGGTCGATGAGGCGACCGGGCGCATTGCATTTGAGGGCCGCGAAACGCGCGCAAAGGCGTATCCGATTGGCATTGATTGGGATCATTTCCAGCAAGTTGGCGCAACCGAAGAGGCCAAGCACGCCGAAACACGTTTTCTCGATTCCATGCGCGGCAGAACAGGGATGATCGGCGTCGATCGGCTCGATTACTCCAAGGGGTTGCCCGAACGGATTGACGGCATCGGGCGATTTTTTGACAACACTCCGGAGCGCACCCGCGATCTTGTATTCATTCAGATCGCCCCGCCGAGCCGCGAGGATGTCGAGAGCTATCAGAAGATCCGCGCCGAACTTGAGCAGAAGACCGGACAGATCAACGGCGCGCGTAGCGAGGTCGACATTGTTCCGATCCGCTATGTGAACCGCGGACACAGCCATAGCGAGCTCTATGGCTTTTTCCGCGCCGCCAAGATTGGCCTCGTCACGCCGCTTCGCGATGGGATGAATTTGGTTGCGAAGGAATATGTCGCCGCGCAAGACCCGGATGATCCCGGCGTGCTGGTGTTGTCAGAATTTGCGGGCGCAGCCTTGCAATTGGGTTGCGACGGGAAGGGTGCAGTGCTGGTCAATCCGCATAGTCCCGATGACTTGGCCCGCGCTATAGGAGCCGCGCTTGATATGCCGCTGGAGGAGCGAAAGAGCCGATATCAAGCGATGGTCGCGACGGTCCGCGACGACAACATCCAGAATTGGACCAAGGATTTCTGCGCTGATCTGGCTGGCTGAGCAGTCTTTCGATCGGCAATACGAGCCGCGCAGCCTCAATCGGCTTCCTGACAAAGTCTTACCCTCCTCCGTAAATCGCCTGCTCTTCGTCGCGGTTGGCAGTCATCATCGGCAATCAGGACATAAGCCATAGTCAGGCTTGTCTTGTTTTTCACTATCCCCATCCATTGCGAGGCTTCATGCACTATAACGTATGTTTGATCCATTCTGATTGCTGCGCGTCGAGGTGGATGCCAGGGTGTACGGCATGATTCGAACAGAGCCGCCCGCGCAATTCCTCAAAACCGAAGCGATCCATAATCTGCGTGATTATGGCGGCTATTCCGTCGGCGGAGGCGGGCGTGTGAGAACGGGCCTTCTCTTCAGATCGGGTCATCACGCTGACGCGAGTGAGAGCGACTTATCGACCGTTTCGGAGTTGGATTTGCGCCACGTCATCGACCTTCGGGGTGAGAGCGAGCGGGCGCGCCATACCTGTCGCCGAACCGAAGACTTTGATGGCGAGGTGCTCTACTTTGAGGGTGAGACGGCAGGTCTTGCGCCGCATCTGGAAGCCGCCGAAAGCAGCCTTGATCCAGAAACCGCCCACCGCGCAATGGTTGGCCTTTATGCCGCTTTGCCTGACCGTGAAGGTTTGACCTGGGTGTTGCAGCGCTATTTCGAGGCGCTTGCAAGGGGCGAGGGGCCTAGCTTGATCCACTGCGCGGCAGGGAAGGACCGCACCGGGATGGCAGTCGACCTGTTGCACCATATCCTCGGCGTGCATCCGGATGATGCGATGCATGATTACCTGCTCACCAATCATTCTCCGCGAAACGAAGAGCGCATCGCGCACGGAATGGAACTGATGGGCGACAAGTACGGTGCCATCGATGAAGCGACCGTGCGGGTGCTGATGGGCGTTGACGAAGCTTTTCTGAATGCCGCTCGTGCCTCTGTGCAAGAGCGGTTCGGCTCAACCGATGCCTATCTTGAGCAGGCTTTGGCCGTGAATGCTTCAAAGCGAGAGGCGATCAAAGCTGCGCTTGTGGAAGCATAAGACAAACCTCTTCGCTGCGAATTGAAGCGGCGCCGCGAAGGGCCTAAGTATCAGCCAAACGAACAGGAACGACTTCAATGGCTACTCATCACACAAAAATGCTCATCATCGGCTCGGGCCCTGCGGGATACAGCGCAGCGATCTACGCGGCGCGCGCCATGCTGGAGCCAATTGTGGTGCAGGGGCTTCAGCCAGGCGGTCAGCTGACTATCACCACCGATGTCGAGAACTATCCCGGCTACCGCGAAGTGGTGCAGGGGCCGTGGCTGATGGAAGAGATGAAGGCGCAGGCCGAGCATGTCGGCACGCGCATGATGTGGGACACGATCGTTTCGGTTGATCTTGAAAATGGTCCTCCGTTTCGCGCGATCGGTGACAGCGGCGATGAGTATATCGGCGAGACGCTGGTGATCTGCACCGGTGCACAGGCCAAATGGCTCGGCGCTCCGGGCGAACAGGAGCTGGGCGGCAAGGGCGTGTCTGCCTGCGCGACCTGTGACGGCTTCTTCTATCGCGGCAAAAAGGTCGCGGTGATCGGCGGCGGCAATACGGTACCGTCGAAGAGGCACTCTACCTTACCAATCACTCCGATGACGTGACACTGATCCACCGCCGGGACGAGCTGCGCGCGGAGAAAATCCTGCAAGACCGCTTGTTCAAGTCAGACAAGATTTCGACCTTGTGGAACAAGACCGTGAAGAGCTTTGAAGCGGGCGAAGACGGCTCGCTCAATCACCTCGTTCTGGAAGACACGCAGACCGGCGAAACCTCTACGCTTGAAGTCGATGGCGCGTTTGTCGCTATCGGTCATGCCCCAGCCACCGAGCTTTTCAAAGGCAAGCTGGCAATGGACGAAAGCGGTTATCTCGATGTTGAACCTGGCACACCCAAGACCGCCATTCCCGGCGTGTTTGCCGCCGGTGATGTAACCGACCATGTCTATCGCCAAGCGGTTACCGCGGCGGGCATGGGCTGCATGGCGGCGCTTGATGGTGAGCGTTTCCTCGCCGCGCGCGAAGACGCGGAAGAAGAGCAAGCCGAAGCGGCGGAGTAACCCGGTTTCGGCTATTCCACTGCGTAGCCGAACACCACCATCGTCGCATGGAAGATCAGCGCGATCAGCACCAGGCTTGAAAGCGCGAACAGTACAAAGCGCACAATCACTCTGTTCGCGGTCACTTGGATCAGAGAATGCGCCACGCGCAGGCCGGTGTAGATCCAAGCCAACAGAGCATGCTCGCCATCGCCGTGGCCGCTGATCGCTAGCACGATCACCACTGCGTAGAACAGCGTGGGTTGCTCATGGAGGTGGTTGTAATTGTCCGCCTTCCAACTGACCTTTTCGGGCAGTTTTTCGCGCAGGCTTGCACCTGTGCTGCCAACCAGCTTTGACGGAGCCTCGATTTCCGGCGCCTTGGACATGGCCGGAATGCGGGTCGCGTACATCCAGACCCACATGATCATGGTCCAGATCATCAGCGCGACGGCAGGTTGCAGGATTACCAAATCAGTCATGTCGGAAGCGCTCCGGGATTGTGAAAGAGTGTCGCCATCACCGCGCGAATGGCTAGGACGATCAGCACTATTGAACTGGCCAAGAACAGCGCGAATCGGATCGGCAGCTTGTTGACGAGAATTTGCCAGAACGAGTGCACAATTCGCAGCCCGACATAGGCCCAGGCCAGCATTACATCGAGCGCGCCCGGCCCCATGATCGTCAGGATGACGATGGTGATGTAGAAAAGGGTCGGCTGCTCATGCAGGTGCGTATGGTTGTGCGCGGGCCAGTTCGCCTGGTCAGGGATCACCCCTTCAAGATCTTGACCGCGTGCGCCTTTCTTGCGCGACAGTTTCGACTTATCGACCTTCGCCAAAGAGCCAAAACGCGCCGGTATGATCCACAGCAGTACGATCAGCGTCCACACCACCAGTACAGCGGCAGGGGCGAGCATTTGCGCTTGCATGATGTCCCTATCTCCCTCTTGCCATGTTCCTGCGAGAGCGCGTTCCGATTGTCAAATGCAACCGATCAGGTTTCTGCGTTGTCGACCGCGTTGCTGTCCGCGATGGTCGCCGCAAAGGCTGCGGGATCGGCATTGCCGCCCGTGAGCATGATGACAGTGCCATCATCGAGCGGTACTTTCCCTGACAGTGCTGCTGCGAGGGCTGCTGCGCCGCCCGGCTCGATCACCATGCGTAGGTTGGCGAAGGCCCAACGCTGCGCCTCGCGCACTTCCTCATCGGTGACGGTCACTCCCGGCTCAGCGCGGCCAGCAAGCACTTCGAGGTTAATCTGTTTGGTCGCGGTCGGTTGGAGTGCGTCGCATATGGTGGTCGGCGCATCATCACCGACAGGTACGATCGCGCCAGCCTCCAATGCTTGCCCCACCATGTCCCAGCCGTGCGGTTCAACCACCTGGATCCCCGCTTCGGGGCAGGCGAGGGCGAGACCTGCGGCTAGGCCTCCGCCGCCGCAGCACGCGACAACGCGGCTTGGCTGACCGCCCAACTGCTCCGCAATCTCGATCCCGGCGCTTCCTTGACCCTCGATCACCCACGGATCGCCGAAGGCATGGACCAGCGTTCCGCCTTTCTGCTCAATCAGCTTGGCCGCTACTTGGTCACGGTCCTCGCCAGGCCGGTCGTAGAGCACGATCTCCGCTCCGAGCGCGCGCGTGTTGTCGAGCTTCACCTGTGGGGCATCGCGCGGCATCACGATGGTCGCTGTGATACCCAGTTTGCGAGCCGCCCAAGCGACGCCTTGCGCGTGGTTGCCGCTCGAGACCGCGACAACGCCGTCAGCGCGCTCCGCCTCGGTCATTGCCGATAGCCTGTGCCAGCCTCCGCGTATCTTGAATGCGCCAATGGGTTGAAGGTTCTCTGCCTTTACCCAGCATTGCACGCCGACAATTTCGACCGGCAGCAGCGGGGTAGGAGGCAGGATCTCGGCGATTTTGCGCGCTGCCTCAAGCACGCCATCACGAGTAGGTGTTCGGATCATTTTGCGGTCTTAGCGCATTGCTCTAATGCGCGCGCAAGAATCATTTTCGAAAGGCAGCCAATATGTCTACAGTTCTCGTAATCGGTGCCGGCGGTGTTAGCTCGGTCTGCGTCCACAAAATGGCGCAAAATGCTGGCATTTTCACTGATATCCATCTCGCCAGCCGGACCAAGCGCAAGTGCGATGCCATCGCCGCCAGCGTCAAAATGCGCGAAGGCGTCGACATATCGACCTATGAAATCGACGCGGAAGAAGTGCCCGCAATGGTGCAACTGATCCGCAAGGTTCAGCCCAGCCTCGTCGTCAATCTCGCGCTGCCGTATCAGGATTTGCCGATCATGGATGCGTGTCTGGAGGCAGGCGTGCACTATCTCGACACCGCCAATTACGAGCCGAAGGACGAAGCAAAGTTCGAATACAAATGGCAGTGGGCCTATCACGACCGCTTCAAAGAGGCCGGCCTGATGGCGCTGCTCGGATCAGGCTTTGATCCCGGCGTCACCAGCGTCTTCACCATGTGGCTGAAGAAGCATAAGCTGAAGACCATCCGCCAACTCGACATTCTCGACTGCAATGGCGGCGATCATGGTCAGGCGTTTGCGACCAACTTCAACCCCGAAATCAACATCCGCGAAGTGACCGCTCCCGCGCGTCATTGGGAAAACGGCGAATGGGTCGAGACGCCTGCCATGCAAGTGAAGACCGAGTTCGACTTTGAAGAGGTGGGCAAGCGCAATGCCTATCTGATGTATCACGAGGAGCTGGAAAGCCTCGCCAAATTCGTGCCCGAGCTCGAGCGCGCGCGCTTCTGGATGACCTTTGGCGATGAGTACATCAAGCACCTCACCGTGCTGCAGAATGTCGGCATGACCGGGATTGAGCCGATCCGCTATCAGGGCAGGGAAATCATCCCGCTGCAATTCCTCGCCGCCGTTCTGCCCAAGCCGGAAACGCTCGGTGAGACGACCACGGGCAACACCAATATCGGCTGCATCGCGACCGGCGAAGCGCTGGATGGCTCAGGCGAAAAGACGTTCTACATCAACAATATCTGCAGCCACGAAGCGGCCTACGAAGAAACCGGCAATCAGGGGGTCAGCTACACCACCGGCGTTCCCGCGATGATCGGTAGCGCTCTGATGGTGCAGGGCGTTTGGTCAGGGGACGGCGTTTTCAATATGGAAGAGATGGATCCCGATCCCTTTATGGAGATGCTCAACGCGCACGGCTTGCCGTGGAACGTGAAGGAAATGGACGGACCGGTCTCTTTCTGATGGAAACCAAAGCCGGTGATCCGGGCGCCTTCGCCCAGTTTGATTTGAACCGCGTCGACAGTCCCGCTTTCGTGGTCGATGCAGCAAAGCTGCGCGCTAACTGTCAGGTGCTGGCCGAGATCCGCGACGAAGCAGACATCAAGGTGCTTGCCGCGCTCAAGGCATTCTCGATGCACGCGGTCGCGCCCCTGATCGGCGAATATCTCGACGGGGCAACATGTAGCGGATTATGGGAGGCGCGGCTCGCCAGCGAGTATTACGACGGCGAAATCGCAACCTATTCGCCCGCGTACAAGCCCAACGAGCTCGAAGAGATTTGCCGACTTTCCGATCATGTGATCTTCAACTCGCCCGAGCAGATCGGGCGCGCGGCGCTGATCCTCGACCATGCGGCGACCACGGGCGGCGATGTCTCGGTGGGCCTGCGCATTAATCCGATGGTCGCGACTGGCGAAGTGCCCAAATACGATCCCAGCGCGCCCGGATCGCGGCTCGGCTTTCCCATCGACCAGCTGACTGACGAGCATATGCACGGCGTGGACGGCATTCACTTTCACAACCTGTGCGAGCAGACTTTCGAGCCGCTCAAGCAAACATGGGACCGTGTGTTCGACGCGATTGAACCCTATTTCGGTCAGCTCAAATGGATCAATATGGGCGGCGGGCATCACATCACCCGCGCCGATTACGAGCGCGACGAACTGATCGAATTTCTCACGGACGCCAAGGAAGACACCGGCGCTGAAATCTACCTGGAACCGGGCGAGGCAATCGCGCTCGATGCCGGAATTCTTGTGGGCACTTTGCTCGATACCGGCTTCAACGACATGCCTATCGGAATCACCGATGTCTCAGCGACGTGCCACATGCCCGACGTGCTCGAGGCGCCGTATCGTCCCGCCATGCTGGGCGAGCTGACCGACGAAGACGTCATTCCGATCCGGCTGGGTGGGCCGTCCTGCCTAGCCGGCGATGTGATTGGAGACTATCGCCTGCCGGTCAAAGCCGAACCGGGCGCGCGCTTCGCCTTCCTCGATCAGGCGCATTATTCGATGGTGAAGACCAACACTTTCAACGGCGTGCAATTGCCAAGCATCTGGCTGTGGGACAGCGAGACCGATGCGCTCGAATGCGTGAAGCGGTTTGAATATGAGGATTTCCGAGACCGGCTGAGCTAACCGCTTCAACTGACCTTTCGACCAAATCCGCTGTGCCCACGCGGATCGCCGCGTTCATGCTTGTTGAGCGCGATCGCCAACCCAGCGAGCGATGCGAACTGCTTTGCGGTTTTTTCGGCGCGCTCATGATCGCCACCCGCATTGATGTGGCCGCTTTCAAACAAATTGCCGCTCTCAATCGCGATAATCACCTCGCCATGCGCGAACAGCGCACGCACTGCATCACCGTCAAAAGCTTTCTCGATTGCGAGAAGATGTTCGACATAAGCCGGGTCGACCAACACCCGTGCTTCGATATTGTCATTGCTATAGACATCAAAGACGTCCTCAAACGCAGGATGAACTTGATCGATCAGGGCGAGTTCTAGCCCCTTGATGGAAATTCGGTCCTTGCGCCCACCAAGCCCGAACCATTTTTTATGCTTGCCCGCGCGTTGCAGCAGTGTGGTGCACTCGAACTTGCGGCCAAATTCCATGCGGATGATTGCCCCGCGAAACACCGTGACCCAGCGGCGGTTCTTACCTGAACCGCGTCGTTCTTCGAGATGCGCTTCGTAGAGTTTGAAGTGGTGACCTTCGATATCGCCGGACCACTGGTCTTCGAAGTCACTACGATCATGGCTTGGAAGCAAGCCAAAGCGCTTGGCATCGTCAAACTCGCTGCCTGCATGAACTTCGTGGCTGTAATAAAGGCCCAATTCTCGCGCGATGGCAGAATTGATGCCGATCTTGATCGCCTGCTTCGCCTTGGCAATGGGCATGTAACCCCAGGCATATCCGCCGCCAATGCCGATCGCGCTAATCATGATCTTCATGCCGCTGCCCCAATCGGGGCCGAACCACAGGAAGGCGAGCAGCGGCAGCACGACGACTGTCGCAATGGTCCAGCGATTGCTTGCGTTTTTCTTAGCTTGCGCGCGCATGTCCTGCTGACTGTCGAGCCAGCTTCCCAGCTCGCCGCCCATCAGCTTATTCACATCTGCGCGCATTTTGCCCCCTTGGAACGCCACGAAACTGTGCGAGAGCACGAAACTCTCGGTTTTCCCTTAACCAATTGCTGTTAATATACACAAAGGTGGCAATGGAGGGTTAAAGATGTTCTGGACGTTGGTGATTGTTGTCGGTTTTGCCTTGCTGTTGGCGGTGCTCGTCATCGGGGTTTACAACAACCTTGTTCGGCAGCGGCAGAACGTGAATCAGGGCGTCGCCGATATCGATGCTCAGTTGAAACAGCGCCACGACTTGATCCCCAATCTGGTTGAGACCGTCAAAGGCTATGCCAGCCACGAAGCCAGCACATTGGAAGCGGTTATCGAGGCGCGCAACACAGCTGCCAAAGGCAAGCCCAATTCGGGCGACGAGCAGGGATTGAAGATCGCGCTCGACAATTTGCTAGCGCTGGGTGAGGCCTATCCAGACCTCAAGGCGAACACGAATTTTCAAGAGCTTCAGCGTGAGCTTTCGGAAGTTGAGGACAAGCTCGCCGCTGCTCGCCGCGCGCTTAACGCAGCCGTTGCGTCGTTCAACACCGCGCGCGAAAGCTTCCCGGCGGTGCTTTTCGCCGGCATGCTCGGCTTTGAGCAGGCGGATTTCGACCGGCTCGATGACAGCGAAAAGGGCGTCGTCGATCAGGTGCCGAGCGTCGCCTTCTGATTTTGTCGGATGGGGCGGGAACTACCTGCGCCTCAACGCTTTTCATCTTGCGGAAGCGGATTTTCCGACTATATCCGCGCTTCCGCTGCCCCATGGGAACCTAACCGCAAGGCAGGCCTGAACGTTTAACGTCACAAACTAAACCTTCCGGGGGTCCCTTGAGTTGCACATCTATCCTGACGCCAAGGCTGTAGTTCAGGCGCTCGCGCCGGACGAACCCATCATCCTCAATCGCCCGCATGCTGCCATGCGCGCCGCTCGGTTCTTCAACTCGAAGTTTCCGGGGAAGGTACTTTATGCGGTGAAGGCCAATCCTGCGCCTTCACTGCTGCGTGTGCTGTGGGAAGCTGGTGTGACGCATTACGACGTCGCCTCGATTGCGGAAGTGCGTCTGACGCGCGCTGAGCTACCGGATGCGGAATTGTGCTTCATGCACCCGATCAAGACACGCCGCGCAATCGCGGAAGCCTATCATCAGCACCGCGTGCGCACATTCAGCTTGGATAGCGCTGAGGAACTCGCCAAGATCATCGAGGCGTGCACCGACCCGGAAACCGGTGAGCCTGCCAGCGATTTGCGCCTGTGTGTGCGCATCCGTGTCTCTTCGGAATATTCGGAGCTCTCGCTCGCCAGCAAGTTCGGCTGCGACCAGACCGAAGCGCCCGCTTTGCTGCAAGAGGCTCGCCAGCATTGCGATTGGCTGGGCGTGTGCTTCCATGTCGGCAGTCAGGCGATGACGCCGTTCGCGTTCGTCCAGGCGCTCGACCGCACCCGCGCCGCGATTGCCGAGGCCAGCGTGGTGATCGACATGATCGATGTCGGCGGAGGCTTCCCCAGCATCTATCCCGAGATGGAGCCGCCACCGCTCGAAGATTACTTCGCGCTGATCGGCAAGCATTTCGAAGACCTGCCTATCGCCTACAATGCAGAGCTGTGGTGCGAGCCGGGCAGGGCGCTTGCGGCGGAATATTCCTCGCTAGTCGTGCAGGTCGACAAACGTCGCGGCGATGAGCTTTACATCAATGATGGCGCCTATGGCGCGCTCTACGATGCGGCGCATGTCGGCTGGCGTTTCCCGGTTGCGGGTCTCGCGGATAATCTGCGCGATCCACCGGTCGATTTCGCATTCTACGGGCCGACCTGTGACGATGCGGACTATATGGCGGGGCCATTCCCGCTGCCCGGCGACATCCAGGCGGGCGACTATATCGAGATCGGCATGATCGGCGCCTATGGCGCGGCGATGAAGACCGGCTTCAACGGCTTCGGCAATGCGGATGAATATGTCGTCGCGGACGAGCCGATGATGAGCCTCTATCGCGGTGACCGCGTGCGTACCGGATGCAGATAATGTGGTGAGCTTGCGGTAGGACCGGTTCGACCCCTCAGAAGCAATGGGGGGCTCTTCTATCGATGTTCATGTCTTTGCGCGGGGTTGCAATTGTCACTCGCCATAACCATCTAACACTAAGCTACCAGTCGTAATCGACGGTCACCGCTCCCACAATCTGGAGCCTTTCCTTCAGTTCCGCCTCTTAGTCGCAGCCGGGTCTATTTTGGCGCGCTGCACGCTCGTTTGAAGGAATTCCACATGACACATTTTGGCAAAATCAAGAGCTATGACAGCAGCGTGGGCACAGGCTCAATCACCGCTGAAAAGGGCGGCGATGTGCTACGTTTCAAGAAGGCTGACCTACAGCAAGAAGGTCAGGTGCCGAAAGTAGACCAGCGTTACAGTTACGAAACGAGCCAGGTTGACGGCGGCAAGAAGCAGGCGGTGAATCTGCAGCACCAGCAGGGCGAAAGCCAAGGTCAGAAGGAGCAGGCCAGCAAACAGCAGAGCTGATCCAGCCAACAGCAGGGCCGGGGGTTCTTACTCCCGGCTCATGCTCCATCCCTTTTGCAAGGACTTCTCCCATGCCGATGAATCAGTTTCTTTTCGATCACCAGCTTGCAGCCATGAAATTGGACCGCTCGGGTTCGGCTGAAGAGCGCAAGGAAGCTATCGATCTGATGGGAAAGCGGGCGAAACGGATGGCAAAGTGGCGCAAGGCAAATGGCTTATCCCATCAGGGCTGGCCTCGTGACGAGCGTGCGCCCACTCGAAAGGATGTATGACATGAGTGTTTCAATCGCAACGGGTCCCAAGCAGTCTGGAACCGACGAATGGGAAAGCGAAGGCGGTTCCTTGAAGCCAGATGCTGCAACCCCGCTGCCGGACGGGATTATTGCTGTCACGTCGGTTCGCTATCGCGTCGGACCATACATCTATTCCAAGCTTGAAGATGCACTGGCGGAGCATGGACGCAACCGTTCTCTGTGCAAGTGACAAGCGGCTAGGCGATCATCTTGCGAACTTAGCCTGAAAGCACGGCGACCGCGTGCGGCCCCCGATGCGGATAACGTAATGATTTGACGGCAAGGCCAATTTTTCCCGTAAGGCGTTATTCAAACCCAACAAACGTCGCGGCCTCATCGACGCTGCGGCGCGTGATCTTCACCGGGTTTGCCGGGAAGTCTTCATCTGGCCAGCCAAGCGCGACGGCTTTCATGATAACCTGATCGTCGGGTATATTCGCGTGTTCGCGCACGACGGGTGATTGCATGATGCCTTGCGAGTTGATCACGCAGCCAAGTCCGCGTGACCATGCCGCGTTGACTAAAGCGGTCGTCACAGCGCCGCAATCGAACACGGTGTCGTCGGCGTCGGACAATTCCTTGTCATAGGTGACGATCACGCACACCGGCGCGTCGAACTGGCGGAAACCGCGCAGCACCCAATCCTGCCTTTTTTCCTTGTCGTCGCGGCCAATCCCCATCGCTTCGAACAGCTGGATTGCGCAGCCGACCTGCCGGTCGCGGTGAACGCCCTCAAACGGATGACCCTTGCGGAACTCGCGGCTGTCCGGCTCGCCGGCAAGAATACGCTCGGTGTTGCCCTTGCGGATCCGATCGAGAGGCTCACCCGTGATCACATGGAAGTAATAGGGCTGCGTGTTCATCGAGGAGGGCGAGCGCATCGCCATCGTCAGGACTTCCTCGATCAGCTCCTGCGGCACAGGCTTGTCGAGATAACCCCGGATTGAGCGCCGCCCGAGCACGACTTCGTCATATTTCTGATCTGGATTGCCGTACACGCATATCTCTCCTGAAAATTCAGGCGAGTGCTAGCGCAGGTTGTCGGCAACGCAAAGGACGTTACGGCAGCGCCGAGGGGCCTACGCCGCTTCTCGAAGCTCCAGCTCAAGCCGGTCCCAGATTTCAACGAGCGCGCTCACCAGCTCGTCCATCATTTCGGCGGTGTGCATCGGTCCGGGTGTGAAGCGCAGGCGCTCCGTCCCGCGCGGGACGGTCGGGTAATTGATTGGCTGAACATAGCAGCCATATTCGGCGAGCAGGATGTCGCTGATCTTCTTTGCGCGCACCGGATCACCGACCATCAGCGGAACGATATGCGTGACGCTGTCCATCACTGGCAGGCTCGCATCGCGCATCTTCGCTTTGAGCATTTCAGCGTTGGCTTGCTGTGCGTCGCGTTCTTCGCTCGACTGCTTCAAATGCTTCACCGCTGCTAGGACGCCAGCGACCAGCACCGGCGACAGCGAGGTCGTGAAGATGAAGCCCGGCGCGTAGGAGCGGATGCAATCGACCACGCGCTTGTCCGCCGCGATGTAGCCGCCCATCACGCCGAAGGCTTTGCCCAGCGTGCCTTCGATAATGTCGATGCGGTGCGCTGCTTCGTCGCGTTCCGAAATGCCGCCGCCATGCTCGCCATACATGCCGACCGCGTGCACTTCGTCGATATAGGTGAGCGCGTTGTATTTCTCTGCCAAGTCGCAAATCGCGTGGATCGGGGCGACATCGCCGTCCATCGAATAGACGCTTTCGAACGCGATAACCTTGGGCGTGTCGACGTCTTCTGCAGCAAGCAGCTCTTCGAGGTGCTCCAGATCATTGTGACGGAACACGCGCTTTTCGCAGCCCGAATTGCGGATCCCGGCGATCATGCTGGCGTGGTTGAGCGCGTCGGAAAAAATCACGCAGCCTGGCAGCAATTTGCCTAGTGTTGAAAGCGTGGCATCGTTTGAGACATAGCCGCTGGTAAAAGTCAGCGCAGCTTCTTTGCCGTGAAGCTCAGCCAGCTCCTGTTCCAGCTCGACATGCAGGTGTGTGTTACCGCCGATATTGCGCGTGCCGCCGGAACCGGCGCCGACATCGTGCAGCGCGTCTTCCATAGCGCCGATCACCTTGTCATGCTGTCCCATGCAGAGGTAGTCGTTCGAGCACCAGACGGTGATCGGTTTCGGCCCGTTGTGCCCGTGAAAACAGCGCGCGTTAGGAAAGGCGCCCTTATTGCGCATGATGTCGATGAACACGCGATAGCGGCCTTCCTCGTGGAGGCGATCAATCGCTTTGTCGAAGACTGTACCGTAATTCACGCGTCTGCTCTTTGGTTTTGCCCGCCAGGGGTGGGCCGTTTTCAGGGCGCGATTTAGGCGCGGAATGCCCCCATTTCCAGCGCTATCTTTGCGAACCATTTGCAGGTGGTCTGCTTAAAACCGATCAATCTGATCGATTTCATAATTCGCAAGGGCGCTCGCTAGTTCCTGCAAGCGCGAAAGCTCGCCTGTCGTGACTGCGCGATTGGGGCCGCTGCGGGCGAATTCTTGACCTTGAAGCAAGTCCGCAATGCGGCGGGCAATTCCCTCGGCGCCGTCGATAAAACGCACGTCAGGCGACCACCCTAGATCGTTGACGGCGACCTCGTGCAACTCGTCGGCGAGCAGCGGAAAGTGGGTGCAGCCGAGCACAACACGGTCGATCTTCATCTGCCCATCTTGCTCGTCCAGACCTTCAAGCGCGGCTTTGAGCACTTCGCGATTGACGGGCTTGCCGCGCAGTTTGTTCTCCGCCTCGTCCACCAAGGCAGGCGCGGCGTAGCGCAACAACTTACCGCCATTCATAAACTCCGCCTCCAACCGGTCGACATAAGGCTGGCGGACGGTGGCAGCGGTCCCGAGCATGCCAATCACCCCGGTTTTGCTGGTGAGCGCCGCGGGCTTGATCGCAGGCACGGTTCCGACAATCGGGATTTCGAGCACTTCGCGGACCATGCCGAGCGCAATCGTGCTCGCCGTGTTGCAGGCGATGCAGGCGAGACGCGGCTGGTATCGCTCGCACATCCGCCCAAGCAGTCCGGCGACTCGCGCGGCGACCTCGGCCTCGGTCTTGGTGCCATAGGGTAGGCCTGCATAATCGGCGGCGAAGATGATCGGTGCATCGGGCAGAGCTTTACGCACCTCGTCATAGATGGTCAGCCCGCCAACACCGGTGTCGAGCAACAGGATCGGGGCGGTCGGATTGGGAATTGATCGCGCTTTCTTGGCAATTGCTTGTCGTCGCCTCGCCTTTTACTTACGGCTTGCGAAAAGGGAAGCGGGCCACAATCTCTTGTGGTGGAGAGGCGAAGTTCATGGAAGCAATCTACGCAGCGATCCTCGGCTATGTGCTGGGATCAATACCGTTCGGGCTGTTGCTGACGAAAGCCGCAGGGATGGGCGATGTGCGCCAGATCGGCAGCGGCAATATCGGCGCGACCAATGTGCTGCGCACAGGCAATAAGGGGCTAGCTGCGGGCACATTGCTGCTCGACCTGGTGAAGGGCTTCGCGCCCGTTTTCATCGCCGGCCAGCTTTGGGGCGAGGTTGCAAGCGCCTTTGCTGCGGGCGGAGCGGTGCTGGGTCATTGTTTCCCAATCTGGCTCAAGTTCAAGGGGGGCAAAGGCGTTGCCACCAATGCCGGCGTTGCGTTCGGTTTAGCCTGGCCGATCGGACTGGTTTATGCGGTCGTGTGGATCGCAATTCTCGCGATCTTCCGCATTTCCTCGCTCGCCGGGATGAGCGCGGTGGTTGCTGCCGCCGCCGCAGCGGCGCTCTTTCGCTATCCGCAATTCTTCCCCGTGCTGTTCGCGATCGCTTGTCTGATCATCTACCTCCACCAGGAGAATATCGGACGGCTGATGCGCGGCGAAGAACCCAAGATCGGCGGGAAAAAAGACGCGTGAGCGATCCGCCGGTGCCTGCGCTGACCCAGCCTGAGGCGTTTGCGCGCATTCGCCTTCTGCGTTCGCCCAATATCGGCCCGGTAAGCTATCGCACATTGCTGGCGCGTTACGGTAGCGCGGTTGAAGCGCTCGAAACGCTTCCCGAACTCGGATCGCGCGGAAAACGAACTTACGCTCCAGCGCCGCGCGACCAGATCGAACGCGAAGTGGAGGGTATCCAGCGCGCGGGCGCAAGCTACCTGTTTCACGATCAGCCTGACTTTCCCGCATTGCTAACTGAGATCGAAAGCGCGCCGCCAATCCTGACCTATCGTGGCGACTTGCGCCTCGCCTCCAAGCCTTGCGTGGCGATGGTGGGCGCACGCAATGCATCAGCGGCGGCGGTGAAGCTGGCGCGAGAATTGGCGGTCGATCTGTCTAGCCAAGGCTATGTCGTCGTTTCGGGACTGGCGCGCGGGATCGATGGAGCGTGTCACGAAGGCGCTTTGCCCGCGACCATCGGTGTGATCGCCAGCGGCATCGACATCGCTTATCCGCCGCAGCACAAAGATTTGCAGGAACAGATTGCGCAGCAAGGCCTGCTGATCGCGGAGCAACCGCCGGGCACAGAGCCGCGCGGGCGGCACTTCCCCAGCCGCAACCGGATTATTGCGGGGTTGGCGGCAGGCACGCTCGTTGTCGAAGCCGCGCCGAAATCCGGCTCACTCATCACCGCGCGGCTGGCGGGCGAAGCGGGCAGGGAAGTGATGGCGATCCCCGGCTCGCCGCTCGACACGCGCAGCCTCGGGTGCAACCAGCTGATCCGCGATGGCGCGGTGCTGGTGCAGACGGCCGAGGAAGTGATCGAATTGCTCGAAAGCTTTGAAGGCACGCCGCGATCACGCTTCAACGTGGCAGAGACGGTCGCCGAGTTCGACTATGACGAATTGCGCCATCTCGAATGGGGCGAAGCGAAGACCGATTACAGCCGCGATGTCGCAAAGTTGCTGAGCAAGACGCCGATTGCGGTGGACGAACTGGTTCACCAGTCTGGCGCGAGCGCAGCAGCGGTGCAAATGGCGTTGCTGGAACTGGAGATCAGCGGAGAGCTGGAACGGCACTCTGGCGGTCTGGTGAGTTTGGCGGGGTAGGGGATGCGAAAGAACGTGCAGCAAGGCGACATGATGTAAACTTGCGATAATCCCACTTGACGCGTCTGTGAAACCGACTCCACCCTCGCGCGTACGTACGCACGTAAGGAAATAGAACAAAAACACCATGCAGCTTGTTATCGTTGAATCGCCCGCCAAGGCGAAGACAATCGAGAAATATCTGGGCAAGGACTTCAAGGTTCTCGCCAGCTACGGCCATGTGCGCGATCTCCCGCCAAAGGATGGCAGCGTGCGCCCCGACGAAGATTTCGCGATGGATTGGGAGCTGTACCGCGACAAGCAAAAGCGATTTAAGGAAATCGCCGATGCGGCGAAGGGGGCCTCGCGGCTGGTTCTTGCGACCGATCCCGACCGCGAGGGTGAGGCGATCAGCTGGCACGTTCAGGAGCTGCTGAAGAAGCGCAAGGCCCTGCCGACTAAAGTCGACCGGGTGACGTTCAACGCGATTACCAAGAAGGCGGTCACCGACGCGATGGGATCGCCGCGTGAGCTCGATACCGATCTGATCGACGCCTATTTGGCGCGCCGCGCGCTCGACTATCTGTTTGGCTTTACGCTCTCGCCCGTTCTGTGGCGCAAGTTGCCCGGCGCAAAGTCGGCGGGTCGTGTGCAGTCGGTTGCGCTGCGTCTTATCGTAGACCGTGAGCGTGAGATTGAGGCGTTCAATCCGGTCGAATATTGGTCTGTGCTGGCCAAGATGGAGCATGACGGGACCGAGTTCGATGCGCGGCTTGTCAAATTCGATGGCAAGAAGCTGGGCAAGCACGATCTCGGCAATGAAGCGAGCGCTATGGCAGCGAAGGCTGCGGTCGAAAGCGGGAGCTTTACGGTCGAGGAGATCGAGACCAAACCGCTCAAGCGCAATCCTGCGCCACCCTTCACGACCTCAACCCTGCAGCAAGAGGCTGCGCGCAAGCTGGGCTTTTCGGCCAGCCACACGATGCGGTGTGCGCAGTCGCTCTACGAAGCGGGCGCGATCACCTATATGCGGACCGACGGCGTGCAGATGGACATGTCGGCGATCATGGCGGCGCGAGATGCGATTGAAGAGCGCTTTGCCAGCGAATATCGCCCGGAAAAACCGCGCTTTTACAGCAGCAAGGCCAAGAATGCTCAGGAAGCGCACGAGGCGATCCGTCCGACCAATTTCAGCCGCGATAGCGCTGGCTCCGGCGACGAAGCGAAGCTTTATTCGCTGATCTTCAAGCGCGCGATGGCAAGCCAGATGTCTACCGCTCAGCTTGAGCGCACGACCGTCACCATGCGCGATGCGACGGGTCAACATGAGCTTCGGGCGACCGGCCAGGTGGTCAAGTTTCCGGGCTTTTTCGCGGTCTATCAGGAAGGCTTCGACGATAAGTCTGACGATGACGAAGACGGCCTGCTTCCGGCAATGCACAAGGGCGATGCGCCTGCGAAAAAAGCGGTCGAGGCCAATCAGCACTTTACTCAGCCGCCGCCGCGTTTCTCCGAAGCTTCGCTCGTCAAGCGGCTGGAAGAACTCGGCATTGGACGCCCTTCGACCTATGCCTCGACTATCCAGACCCTGCGCGATCGCGACTATGTGCGGATGGAGAAAAGTCGTTTCCACGCAGAGGATTCCGGGCGGCTTCTCACAGCTTTCCTTGAACGCTTTTTTCCGACCTATGTGGCGTATGATTTCACCGCGGGCATGGAAGACGAGCTCGACACCGTTTCTGACGGGCGCGAGGATTACAAGGAGCTGCTCGCGAAGTTCTGGAAAGATTTTAAACCCAAGACCGAAGAGGTGATGGAGAAGCTACCGTCAGAGGTGACGGAAGTGCTCGACGAATATCTTTCCGACTATCTCTTCCCGCCACGCGAGGACGGCAAGGATGCGCGCTTCTGCCCGCTGTGCGAGACCGAGGGACGCGAAGGCGGGAAGCTATCGCTTCGCGGTGGCCGCTTTGGCGCGTTCATCGCGTGTGCAAACTATCCCGAGTGCAAGTTCACCCGCCGCTTTGCCCAACCGGGCACGGATGGCGAGGATGGAAGCAATGATGGCGTGATGGGGCAGCACCCGGAAACAGGTGAGGACATTGAGCGCAAGTCAGGCCGCTTCGGTCCCTATGTCGAAATGGCGGACGGTGATAAGAAGAAACGCGCCTCGATCCCCAAAGACCTCGACGACTTCGATCTCGAATGGGCGATCAAGCTACTCGACCTGCCGCGCATCGTCGGTGCGCATCCGGAAACGGGCAAGGAGATTGAGGCTGCGATTGGCCGCTATGGTCCCTATCTTCGGCACGACGGCAAATATGCGAAACTCTCTAGCACCCGCGACGTGTTTGAGACCGGAATGAACGCTGCTGTCACCATGCTTGCCGAGGCGGCGAACCGCAAAGGCGGCGGGCGTGGCAAGGCGGAGCCGATCAAGACCCTCGGCGAACACCCGACCAGCGGCGGCGAGATTAAGGTGATGCCGGGGCGCTATGGCCCTTATGTGACCGATGGCAATGTCAACGCGACGATCCCGAAGGACATAAAACCGGAGGATATCGAGGCGGCAAAGGCGATCGAATTGATCGATGCGCGTGCCGCGAAAGGTCCTGCGAAGAAGAAACGCAAAAAGGCGGCTCCCAAGAAGAAGGCTGCGGCAAAGAAGCCAAGCGCCAAGAAAAAAGCAGCTGCAAAGTAAATTGAAAGCCGCGGAGAAGCAGGGTGAATCCGCACCTTGCGGCAACCCTTTGTCCGCGCGTTTGCAAATCCTTTAGTATTCTTCCCTATCCCGTGTGTTGAAGTACCGGCGCTGCAAAAGCGCTCGGGCCCATATCAAAGGCCGCACACGTGATCGAAATCGAAGTCCAGAACGAAACGCACCAAACTCAAGAGCTCCTGCGCTTTGCTGCTGTTCCGCGCATCGGCGAAGGGCTTCGCCTGCGCGAACCTGATGGCATTTGGGCGAGCTACGACGTGCTCGACGTGTGGTATCAAAAGGCGGAATTTGGGGACGTCTGGATGCCCTATCTGCACGTGTGCATGACGCCAGGCGAAGCATCGGTCGGCGCGGCTGAACCGACGCCTTTCGAGGCAAACGATCAAGTATCAGAATTGGACCGGGCGGAAGAAGTCGATGAAGAGAACTTCGCGAGCCTTCGGGGGAGCTAGAGCCATTCAAAATCTAATCAAACGCACGACTGGCCCCAAATCACCGGGCGGTCAGGCTCGCATGGCCCAAGCGATGGAAGGCAAAACCCTTGCCGAGAAGCTCGCTGCTGCCAAAGGCGGGGCTGCTGATGAAGCTGCGCCTGCCGAAGACACGCCAGTGGCACCGGCTCCAGTTACCGAGGCACCAACTGCAGCATCCGTAGACGCTGTTGCTCCAGTACGAAGCGGAAATGACACCGACTCGATCGTCGAGGCCGCCAAAGCCATGCGTGACGGCGCAGGGACACATGTCCAGCAGTCTGCCGCGAAAGTTTGCCTGATAGTCGATGACAGCCGCGTGATCCGCAAGGTTTCGAGCAAGATTGCGAAGAGCTTGGGCTACGTTCCGATCGAAGCGGAAAATGGACAGGAAGGCCTGGCGCGCTGCAAAAAGAGCATGCCGCATCTAATCCTTACCGACTGGCAAATGCCGGAAATGGACGGGATCGAGTTCGTGCGGCAATTGCGCGCCATCCCTACACCCAAAGCGCCGACTGTCGTGTTTTGCACGTCGAAAGGCGATGCGACCGACATCCATGAAGGTATCGCTGCTGGCGCAGATGACTACATCGTCAAACCGTTTGACGAGCCGAGCCTGCGCGCCAAGCTGGAAAAAGTCAGCAAGGGCTGAAACGGTGAATGACAGCGCGGCACCGAGAAGCCGCGCTGCCAATTCGGTTCTGATCACCAAGGCAGAGGGATGTAGTCCGGCTCTGGATGTGGGCAACCGTTCGGGAAGTAGCTGTTTCCGCACCACTCGCCGCCGGGATGACGCTCTTCGATCTCACGAATAATGTTGCCGCCGGCAACAGTCGAAACTTCAAATTCAGTCATAGTTTTCATCTTTCACACTCCTTTTTGCTGATGAGGAGTTTTGAATAGGATGAGGTTGCACGTGCCGCGATTGGGCAGACGCACTAGGACAAGCGGGTTAGGATGGATGGGGGATCAGGTGCCCGCCAGATTTCTACCTGCATCCTTCCATGCGCGGCTGTTGGTAAGGCTGCTGGCGCGCAATGGTATCTTCGCATCAGGCGCGATCTGGTGGATTATCCCTCGCAAATTTTCAGTTAGGCTCGGCGGCATCCACGGATTAAACGTTATCGTATTGATCCAGTCGAGCTCGATCGGGAGGTCGGCATATTCGCGCACCTCGTCGCGCTTTGCGATGATCCGCCATTCGCGCTCGTCCGAATACCCTTCGCGCTTGACAAAAGGCAGGATTTCTATGCCTGATGCGGTGCTCTGTTCGAGTGCGTGCACACCCATGTAGTTGACCGGACCGGCGCGAAAACCGGTCTGCTGCTTGACCGCTCTCTCCAGAGGCTCGCGGTGAAACTCAATCGACACGCCATCAATGCCAGATGTGAAGACCCGCCAGTGGTGATAGGTCTCTTTGGCCATCGTGCAGCATAGGGCAAGCACCGACGGCGAAGAGGTTTTCGCGCGGTACAAATCCATGAAATAGGCGTCGTTCGCATCATCCCATTTCGATGGGCTGAGCAGCACAAGCTTCTTCTGGTTGAGCGTTTGCAGGGCGCTGGAAAGCGTCGTGTAGCGTTTGACGAATTTCCTCAGCGCGCGCGTGCTCATTTGACCCAGTCGAGACCCATCTCTTCAAAGATTTCCTTATCTTCCGACCAATTTTCGGCGACCTTTACGTGCAGGAAGAGGTGCACTTTGACGCCAAGTATCTCGGCGAGCTCCTTGCGCGCCGCTTCGCCGATTTCCTTGATCCGCTGGCCGCCTTTGCCGAGTACAATCGGTTTCTGGCTGTCGCGCGCGATCACGATCTGCTGACGTACTTCGACCGAGCCGTCGCTGCGCACTTCATAGCTTTCCGGGCGCACCGCCGCATCATAAGGCAGCTCGTCATGCAGTTGCTGGTAAAGTTGTTCGCGCGTGATTTCCGCCGCCAACAGGCGCTCGGAAGCGTCGGAGACCTGATCTTCCGGATACATCCAGGGGCCGGTCGGCATCATCTTCGCGAGCGCCTCGAGCATTTCCGGCACGCCATCGCCGGTCAACGCCGAGACGAAAAACACTTCATCGAATGCGATCCGCTCGGTCAATTCCTGTGCAAGCGCCAGCAGCGGCTCTTTCTTCGCCTTGTCAACCTTGTTCAGCACCAGGATCTTGCGCTCTGGCCGCTTCTCCAGCGCTTCGACCAGCGGCATCAGTTCATGGCGGCGCTGCTTGATCGGATCAACCATCAGCAGGATTGCGTCCGCGCTTTGCGTGCCCTCCCATGCAGCGCTGACCATCGCGCGATCAAGACGGCGGCGCGGCTCGAAAATGCCGGGAGTATCGACCAGGATCATTTGCACAGGACCGTAAAAAGCGATGCCGAGCATGCGGGCGCGGGTTGTCTGCGCCTTGGGCGAGGTGATCGCAACCTTCTGGCCGACCATCTGATTAACGAGAGTGGACTTGCCCGCATTGGGCGCGCCGATAACGGCGACAAGGCCGCACTGTGTTGGCGCATCAGCGCTCATGAAAATTGCTCCATAAAGGATTTGGCTGCCTGCTTTTCGGCTTCGGATTTGCTCGGTGCGGTTGCTTGCGCTTGGCCGACATTGTGCACGCTCACCTGCACAGTGAAGCGGGCCGCGTGATCCGGGCCGCTACGTTCGATGATCTCATAGTGCGGCGCGCGGTGACGATTGCCCGCCGCCCATTCCTGAAGTGCGGATTTGGGATGCTTGGCGACACCAGCTTTACCTGCCAGTTCCGCTTCCCAAACGCGGTAAATGAAGTCGCGCGCAGTCTCGAAACCGTGCTCGATAAAGCAAGCGCCAATCAGCGCCTCCATCACATCTCCAAGGATGTTATCGCTATCCGCGCCGCCATCCTCGCGCGCCTGTTTACCGAGCCGCAAGTGTGCCGGAAGTCCAATCGAACGCGCGATCCTTGCGCAGGTTGCACCGCTGACCAGCGCATTGAGGCGCTGTGAGAGCTTGCCTTCTGGCGCGTTGCCCTCGCCGTAAAGCCAATGCGCAACCGACAGGCCGAGCACGCGGTCGCCGAGGAATTCGAGGCGCTGATAGTCCTTTGGTGTGGGGGCACCGTTAGGCACGGCGCCTTGCACGCTGCCATGGGTTAGCGCTTCTAGCCAGGGGGCTTCACTGCGCATTTCGAGGCCCAATGAGGCGAGCCATTCCGCCGTTTCCGGACCGAGCTGGTCGAGCGGAGGGGCGGTCAAATCCCGTCTCCCATGCGGCTCCAACGTGCCGCAGAAAACCAAGTCCACGGCAAGAACCAGTTTGCGCCGCCATCGGTCGACCACATCACGACGCTCGCCTGACCTACGAGATTATCCTGCGGCACAAACCCGACCCCGCCGCCCGCAACGGCAGGGAAGCGGCTGTCCTGCGAGTTGTCGCGATTGTCGCCCATCACGAACATGCGGCCTTCCGGCACGATGACTGTGTCTTCGTTATCGGATGTGGTCGGGCCGAAGTCGAGCACGTTGTAGCTCACCCCGTTTGGCAGGGTTTCCCGGAACTGGGCATAGACGCACACGTCATCTCCCTCGGCATTGATCTGCTGCTCTGCGCCCCATGCGCAGCCGGTATTCTCCGAGACGGGGATCACGAAATCCTCGATCCGTTCTTTGGGGACAGGCTGACCGTTGAGGATGACCTGCCCATCCTGCATCGCCACGCTGTCACCGGGCAGAGCGATCACGCGCTTGATATAGTCCGTGCCGTCGATCGGGTGCTTGAAGATCACGACATCGCCCGCCTCGGGTTGATCGGCCAGCATTCGGCCCGGGATTAGCGGCGCGCCAAATGGTAATGAATTGTTCGAAAACCCGTAAGACCACTTGGCCGCGAGCAGATAATCGCCGTTCCAAAGGCGCGGCAGCATGCTTTCTGACGGGATCGAAAAGGGCGAAAAGATAAAGCTGCGGAAGATCAACACCGCCAGCACCAGCTTCACCAGGAAAAAGGCGAAACTGGTCAAGCTCTCCGTTTGCTCTTCAACTGCTGCAGTATCGCTCGCAGCCGCGCATACGTCACCAACCGGTTCGTCCGCATCAGTTTGGGTCTTAACATTCATCGGCTTCGTCCCTAACCGCGTGGAGGCAATCAAGCCAAGGGAATTTGCCAATGTCCGATCCGATTTCCACCGCCTGGGATGACATTTCCAAGCTTCCGCAGCCGTCTCTCACTGAGCTGTTCGATGCCGATCCAGATCGCGTGGAAAAGCTGAGCCAGCGGATCGAGGCGAGCTTTGGCGACCTGGGTGAGCTTGGTATTCGCTTCGATTGGTCGAAAACGCATCTCGACGATGCGGTTCTGGGCGAGCTGGAAAAGCTCGCCGAGGCGATGGATTTTACGGGTCAGCGAGAGCAGCTGTTCAATGGCGGGATCGTTAATTCGACCGAGGGACGCGCGGCGACCCACGGCGCGATGCGCGGCAGCGGCACCGAGGCACAGGTCGAAGAGGCAGAGGCGCTGACGGCGCGGATGGGCATGCTGGTCGAGGCAATCCATCAAGGCGCATTGGGAGAGATCAAGCACCTCATCCATATCGGCATTGGCGGATCGGCGCTTGGCCCCGCTCTCGCGGTGGACGCCCTTGGCCGCGACCTGACTTTGGTCGATGTGCATGTCGTCTCCAACATTGATGGTTTGGCGCTGGAGCAAGCCTTTGCCGCGTGTGATCCGGCGACGACGATGATTGCGGTCGCCTCCAAGACCTTCACCACGACCGAGACGATGACTAATGCCGCCAGCGCGTTCAAATGGCTGAGCGAAAATGGTGTCGATGATCCGGGCGGGCGCGTGGTTGCGCTGACGGCAAGCCCTGAAAAGGCGGTTGAGTGGGGCGTTGACGAGACCCGCGTGCTGCCGTTCCCTGAGAGCGTCGGCGGGCGCTATTCGCTATGGTCGAGCATTGGCTTTCCGGTGGCGATGGCGGTCGGCATAGAGGATTTTCGGGCTATGCTGGCGGGCGCGCAGGCGGTCGATACGCATTTTCGGGAAAGCGAGGGACGAGCGAACTGGCCGCTGCTCGCCGCCTTTGCCGACCAATATTATGTGCGCGCTCGTGGATGTCAGACCCGCGCCGTGTTCGCCTATGATGAGCGGCTGGCGCTGCTGCCCGACTATCTCCAGCAGCTGGAGATGGAATCGAACGGCAAGCGCGTGACCAAGGATGGCAAGCCGGTTGAGCTTCCTACCGCCGCGGTGACTTGGGGCGGGGTGGGCACGGACGCGCAGCACGCGGTGTTCCAGCTGCTGCATCAGGGCACGCATCTGATCCCGGTCGACTTTATCGCCAGCATTGCGCCGGGTGATGAGCTGGATCCGGCGCATCACGCAATCCTGCTCAACAATTGCTTTGCGCAGGGGGCTGCTTTGATGGCGGGCGGCAATATGGCGAAGGATGGCAAAGATCCCGCGCGCGCCTTCCCCGGCGATCGGCCCAGCGCAATGATGCTGGTCGATGATCTTGACGCAGCGGCGCTCGGCGCGCTGATCGCGTTTCACGAACACCGGACTTTCGCCAATGCGGTGCTGATGGGGATTAATCCGTTCGACCAGTTTGGCGTGGAGCTGGGCAAGAAAATGGCGCAGGATATGGAAGGCGGCGAGGGCGACTTTGATCCGAGCACGAAGGCGCTGCTGGCAGCGGCGGGGATGGGGTGAAGTTTCCTAATTCGACCGGCTCGCGACAAACGGAAAACGAATTGCTTTGACTTTTTGCACTGCAGCATCCACATGGCGCGCAACATGAAACGAACAAAGCCAGCGTGAAGCGGCGGTTCTTGAAAAATCACTCCCGCCCCGGCAGCGTTTCGACTCACATTTCCCACAACTTCCCTATTCACGCGGGCGGTTATTTAACCACCGCGACCGCGCCCGGATTCCATCTGGTTTCCGGCCAGCGTGCCGCACATATTGCGAGCTTAACACTCAAACATGACGACTACATTTGACCAATTGGGGCTGTCTCAGCCCATCCTTCAGGCATTGGACCTGCAAGGCTACACCACGCCGACACCTATTCAGGAGCAGGCAATTCCCTCCGTCCTTGAAGGCCGGGACTTGCTCGGCATTGCGCAAACAGGAACGGGCAAGACCGCAGCCTTCATGCTGCCGGGCATCGACCGTCTGCGCGAAAGCGATAATCAGATCCCGTTCAAATCCTGCCGGATGCTGATCCTTGCGCCGACCCGCGAACTGGCCGGGCAGATCGCCCAGAGCGCGAAGGATTACGGCGCGCTGGCTGGCATGAAAGTGCACTCGATCGTCGGCGGAACCTCGGTCAATAAAGACCGCAACAAGCTGCATCGCGGCACCGATATTCTGGTCGCTACACCGGGCCGTTTGCTCGACCTGATCGACCAGAAAGCGTTCAACCTTTCAGGCGTTGAAGTGCTGGTGCTGGACGAGGCCGACCAGATGCTCGACCTCGGCTTTATTCATGCGCTGCGCCGGATCAACGATCTGGTCCCGAGCGACCGCCAGACGCTGTTTTTCAGCGCCACCATGCCCAAGCAGATCAAGGAACTGGTCAAGGGCTATTGCAACAATCCAGTCCATGTGAGCGTGACACCGGAATCCTCCACCGCCGAGCGGATCGACCAGTACCTTTTCATGGTGCAGCAGAATGAAAAGCAATCGCTGCTCGAAATGGTGCTGTCTGGCCGCCATGCGGTACCTGGCAAGATTGAGCGTGTGCTGATATTTACGCGGACCAAGCACGGCGCAGACCGCGTCGTGAAGAAGCTGAGCCAGTGCGGCATCGCTGCCAACGCGATTCACGGCAATAAGTCTCAGCCCCAGCGAGAGCGCGCTCTAAGCGAGTTTAAGCGGGCGAAAACGAATGTGCTGGTGGCAACGGACGTAGCGGCGCGCGGGATTGATATTCCGGGTGTTAGCCACGTGATCAATTACGAGCTGCCTAACGTGCCGGAGCAATATGTCCACCGCATCGGGCGCACCGCGCGTGCGGGCAAGGATGGCGTTGCAATTGCTTTCTGTGCCGAGGATGAGCGCGCGTATCTCAAAGATATCAACCGCACGACGGACGCCGAATTTGAACGGCTCGACTTGCCGGAAAACTTCCGCGCGGTTGTCGAAGGCGTCGGCCCGACCAAGCCGGAGCCACGCGGCGCAACGCGTGTCTCGAAGAAGAAGGTCAGGCCGAAGCCGATTGGCGCGAAGAAGCATGGCGGCGGCAAGCCGCAAAATGGCTCAGGCGAGGACGGCGAGGAGCGCAAGCCGTTTCGCAAATCCAAGCCGAAGCACAATGCCCGCAAGGGTCGCCCAAACCGGGACAGTCGGCCTGAAGGTGATCGTCAAAGGGGTGATAGGCCGCAGGGTGATCGTCCAAGGGGTGACAGGCCGCAGGGCGATCGTCCTCAGGGCAACAAGCGGCGCGGCGGACGTCCGGGCGGCAATTCCGGTGGCGGCAGGCCCGGAGGCAGTCGTCCTGGTGGCAACCGTCGCAGATCGGGCGGCGGAAATCGCCAAGGCGCCAATCGCTCACGCGGCTAAACTCGGCACAAATCCGCGCGGGGGGCATTTAAGCTCGCATGCAGGGCAAATCTTCAACGCTGGAAACCGTCTTCGAGGCGCTCGTCATCGATGATGACGGGCGCACGTGCCGCGACATTCCCGACAGTTCGTGCCGCGAAGAGCCGCGCAATTTCTTCACCCATGTCGGCTCGCTGTCATTGAGCAAGTTGGCCGATGGCCTAATCGATCCTAAGCTGGTTTTGAGCTGGCTGATGACGACGCTCGGCGCGCCGGGCTATCTCATCGGCTTGCTGGTGCCGGTGCGCGAAGCAGGTGCGCTGCTGCCGCAATTGTTCACGGCTGGCGCGATCAGGCAGATGGCAAAGCGCAAATATGCCTGGGCTGCCGGCGCGGTCTCTCAAGGGTTGGGAGCGTTTGGCATTTTGGCGAGCGCGCTGTTGTTCGAAGGTGTGGTCGCGGGCTGGGCGATCCTCGGCTCGCTTACGGTCTTGGCCGTGGCGCGCAGCGTGTGCTCGGTCTCCTACAAAGATGTGCTGGGCAAAACCGTGTCTAAGTCGCGGCGCGGCACAGCCACCGGCACGGCGGGATCGATCTCGGCAGCGCTGGTGATAGTCTTCGCGCTGCTGCTCGTGACCGAGGTGATCGACCGCAAGGAACTTGTCCTCGGCGGACTGGCGGTGGCTGGCCTTTGCTGGATAACCGGAGCGGCTTTGTTCGCGACGCTTCAGGAGCACGCGGGCGCAAGCGAGGGCGGATCAAACGCATTCGATGTCGCTAAGGAAAACCTCTCGTTGCTGGCCGAGGATAAGCAACTGCGCCTCTTCATCTATGCGCGCGGTAGCCTTACGGCGACGGCGCTTGCACCGCCATTCATGATCGCGGCTGCCTCATCGGGCGGAGGAAGCGTGTTTGAAGGGCTGGGCTATCTGGTTCTGGCTTCGTCCGGCGCGGCTTTGGTCAGCTCTGCAGTCTGGGGCCGGTTGGCCGACCAATCGAGCCGCAAGGTTCTGATCTTTTCCGCTTTGGCAGGGGCAATCGCATTGGCGGCTACAGCGGCAGCGGGTTGGCTGGGAATGCTGTCCAACGCCTGGCTGCTGCCAGTGCTGCTGATGGGCCTGATGATCGCCTATCAAGGCGTGCGCTTGGGCCGCTCGACCCATCTGGTCGACATGGCAACCGAGGATACGCGCGCAGCCTACACCGCGCTCTCAAACACGGTCATCGGCGTGATCCTGCTCGTCGGGAGCGTGTTTGGAGTGATCGCGCAGGCCTTTGGCGCGGAGGCCGTGCTGGCCGGCATGGCGGTGTTGTGCGTCGCGGGTGCAGCCTTCGCCTTGCGGCTGGAAGAAGTGCAGCAGGCGTAACCCTTTTGGGTCTCATCGCGAATTGTCGATGCGCGCGCACGCTTGGCAATTCTGCCAAGCCCCGCCATAGCGCGCGCAACAGTTTCAAGGAGCACTGCCGCCATGGCCGAATACGATTACGACCTTTTCACTATCGGTATTGGCTCTGGCGGGACACGGGCGAGCCGTGTCGCGGTCGCGCATGGTGCGCGTGTCGCAGCGGCAGAAGAGCACCGGGTCGGAGGCACCTGCGTCATCCGTGGCTGTGTCCCGAAGAAGATGCTCGTTTACGGTGCGCAGTTTGCTGAGGATCTTGAAGACGCAACGCAATTCGGCTGGACCGTTGAGGGCAAAAGCTTCGATTGGGTCAAGCTGCGCGACCATGTGCTCGGGGACGTGGAGCGGATCGAAGGCGTATACACCGAGACGCTCGACAAGCACGACGTGACGATCTTTCATGAGCGCGCAGAGATCACCGGCGATCATGAAATCACGCTGGCAAGCGGTAAAGTCGTCACCGCGAAATACATCCTCATCGCGACCGGCGCATGGCCGCACGTGCCCGAGTTCGAAGGCTCAGAGCATTGCATCACCTCGAATGAGGCATTTCACCTCGATGACATTCCAAAGCGCATCTTGATCGCAGGCGGCGGCTATATCGCCAACGAGTTTGCGGGGATCTTCAACGAATTCGGCGCGAAGGTGACAATCGCCAACCGGTCGGATGTCATCTTGCGCCAGTACGATTTCTCTCTGCGCGATCGGCTGATGCAAATCTCCATGACCAAGGGCATTGAGTTCTGTTTCCACGCCGAGTTCGAATACGTGCGCAAGAACGACGATGGCAGCTTCGCGGTGAAGATGACCAATCACGAAGAGCGCGAGTTCGACCTTGTGATGATCGCGACCGGGCGCGTGCCGAACACAAAAGGGCTGGGTCTCGATAATATCGGCGTCGAGCTTGGCGATAAGGGCGAGATCAAGGTCGACGATTTCTCGAAGACCAATCTCGATTATGTCTATGCCGTTGGCGATGTGACCGACCGCGTCCAGCTTACCCCGGTAGCCATCAGAGAAGGTCAGGCATTTGCCGATAGCATGTTCGGCCCGGGCGAGCCGTATTGCGTGGACCATTCCTGCATCCCGAGCGCAGTGTTCAGCCACCCACCGATTGCGTCTGTTGGCCTCAATGAGCGCGAGGCGAAGGATCAATATGGCAAAGTCGCGGTCTACACCTCTGACTTCCGCCCGATGAAAAATGTCGTCGCGGGACGCAATGAACGCAGCCTGGTCAAGATGATCTGCGATGATGCAAACGGGACGATCCTTGGCATCCACATGATCGGTCCGGATGCGCCCGAAATCATGCAAGCCGCTGCGGTCGCAGTGAAGGCGGGCATGAACAAGGCCGACTTCGACGCGACCACCGCCATTCACCCGACAGTCGCCGAAGAGCTCGTTTTGCTGAGGTAAGTTGCCCTCTGCCACTCACCTCAATAGAGAGAGGCCAAAGGGAGAGGGACTATGACCAAGACCGTACTCGTCACGGGCGGCACAGGCTACATTGCGGGCGAACTCATCCGGCAACTCTTGGCGCGCGATTGGACCGTTCACACGACCGTTCGCAACAAGGCCAAAAGCGAAGCGATCTTGCGGAAGCGCCTCGGCAATCCGGGTGACGACAAAGTCAAAGTTTTTCAAGCCGATCTGATGAGCGATGATGGCTGGGCTGAGGCGGTCGCAGGATGCAGCCATGTCGCGCATGTCGCTTCGCCGATCGCCGCCTCTACGCCCAAGGATGAGAATGAGATGATTGTGCCGGCGCGCGAAGGAACCTTGCGCGCACTGCGCTTTGCCAAGGATGCGGGTGTCACGCGGTTCGTGCAGACCAGCTCGATGGCAGCCGTCGCCTATGGTCGCAGCGAGAAGGAATACACCGTCAGCGAGGCGGACTGGACCGACATCACGCATCCAGACGTCTATCCTTACGTCAAATCCAAGACGATTGCAGAGCGCGCGGCGCGCGATTGGGTCGCGGAACATGGCGGCGACATGGAGTTCGTCTCGGTCAATCCCTCGATGGTGCTGGGCCCGGTCGACGATCCTGATTTCTCGCCCTCGGTTGAAGCGGTGCGGCAGTTGTTGTCGGGCGAGGTTCCGATGGCGCCCGACCTCGGCTTTGCGATTGTCGACACGCGCGACACGGCAGAGCTGCATGTCAAATGCCTGGAAGAGCCCGGGCTGGGCGGCGAACGTTTCCTTGCCGCGGGTGGCTTCTACAAATTCATCGAAGTCGCACAGATGCTCAAAGACGAACTGCCGCCCGAGCATACCAAGAAAGTGCCAACGCGGATCATGCCCAACTTCCTTGTCCACGTGCTTGGCCTGTTCAACGCAGGGGTTCGTTCGATCAAAAGCGAGCTTGGCAAGAGCCGGCATTGCGATGTGAGTCATGCGAAAGAGCGTCTGGGCTGGCAAACACGGCCCGCGAAGGAAAGCGTGGTCGACTGCGCCAAGAGCCTGATCGAACACGGGGTCGTAAAGGTCTGACCCACCACTCGCATTGACGATCCGCCGCCGCTGCGGCAACGCGGTTCGCAATTGAGATTTCGAGAGCAGGGGCCCCTTTATGTCTGCCAATATCGCTGAAATGGAACGTCGCCGCGAAGCCGCCCGCATTGGTGGCGGACAGAAGCGCATCGACGCACAGCATGCCAAGGGCAAGCTGACCGCGCGCGAGCGGCTCGATGTACTCCTCGACGAAGGCAGCTTTGAAGAGCTCGACACCTATGTTGAACACGATTGCGTCGATTTTGGCATGCAGGATCAGAAGATCCCGGGCGATGGCGTCGTCACCGGCAGCGGCACGATCAATGGCCGGCTAGTCTATGTGTTCAGCCAGGATTTCACCGTGTTCGGCGGCTCTTTGTCAAAACGCCATGCGGAGAAGATCTGCAAGGTGATGGACAATGCGATGAAGGTAGGCGCGCCCGTCATCGGCCTGAATGACAGCGGCGGCGCGCGCATTCAGGAAGGCGTCGCATCGCTTGGCGGCTATGCCGAGGTGTTCCAGAAGAACGTGCTCGCAAGCGGTGTCGTGCCTCAGCTGAGCCTGATCATGGGGCCGTGTGCGGGCGGCGCGGTGTACTCGCCTGCCATGACCGACTTCATCTTCATGGTGAAGGACAGCTCCTACATGTTCGTCACCGGGCCGGACGTGGTGAAGACCGTCACCAACGAAGAGGTGACGCAGGAGGAGTTGGGCGGAGCGGTGACGCACACGACCAAAACCAGCGTTGCCGACAATGCGTTTGAGAACGACATCGAAACGCTGCTCGCGACGCGCAAGTTCTTCGATTACCTGCCGCTTTCCAACCGTGAGGAAGTGCCTGAATACCCCACGAACGACAGCTGGGACCGCGAGGAGCACTCGCTCGACACTCTGATCCCGGACAATGCGAACCAGCCTTATGACATGCATGAGGTGATCGCGAAGACGCTGGATGAAGGCGACTTTTTCGAGATCCAACCCGCCCATGCGGCGAACATCATCTGCGGTTTTGGCCGGGTTGAAGGGCGCACCGTGGGCGTGGTTGCGAACCAGCCGATGGTGCTTGCGGGCGTGCTCGACATCAACTCGTCAAAGAAGGCCGCGCGCTTTGTGCGTTTCTGCGATGCGTTCGAGATTCCGATTGTAACCTTCGTCGATGTGCCCGGCTTCCTGCCCGGCACCTCTCAGGAACTCGGCGGCATCATCAAGCACGGTGCGAAGCTGCTGTTCGCCTATGCCGAGGCGACCGTGCCCAAGATCACTGTGATCACCCGCAAGGCCTATGGCGGCGCGTATGACGTCATGGCGTCAAAGCATTTGCGCGGCGATTTGAACTATGCTTGGCCGACGGCTGAGATCGCGGTGATGGGCGCGAAGGGCGCGGTGGAGATTATCTTCCGACAAGATCGCGACGATCCCGACAAGATCGCTGAGAAAACGAAAGAATATGAAGACCGCTTTGCGAACCCATTTGTGGCGGCATCGCGCGGCTATATCGACGAGGTGATCTACCCGCACTCGACCCGCAAACGTGTGGCGCTTGGCCTACGCAAACTGCGGACCAAGCAGCTCGAGAACCCGTGGAAGAAGCATGACAATATTCCGCTGTGAGAAATTTTCGGACAGCTTCGACGGCCACGATCCTATTTTGGCTGACGGTCGTTTTCTTTCACATTGGAATTGTGTTGACGGTTTTTGTCGGAATGATTTCGTCGGGCTTGATTTTAGTCGCGCTCGGGGTTGCCTCAATGTTTGGCGCGATGGGTTTGGCTACGTATTGTCTCTTCGCTGTTCGTTGCCAGAACTGCGGAGAACGGTTCTTCGATTTCATCTTCCCTGGCTTCCCAGTCCAAGGTGGTTGTCAAAGTTGCCGCGTCTCTAAAGATGAAGGACTATCGAACTGAAACTCAGTCGTCTCAGCCGTCATTGCGAGCGTAGCGAAGCAATCCAGAGCGGAATGCGCAACATGCTGGATTGCAGCGTCGCCCCGAAACAAGTTCGGGCCTCCTCGCAATGACGAAATTGCCATGTGTCTACATCATGGCGAACATACGCAACGGAACCCTCTACACCGGGGTGACGTCAGATTTGCCCAAGCGCGCTTGGCAGCATCGCGAAGGCCTCGTCGAAGGTTTTTCCAAAAGATACGGATGCAAGCTACTTGTCTGGTTCGAACGGCACGACACAATGGAAAGCGCCATTCTTCGCGAAAAGCAGATCAAGGCTGGCAGTCGAAAGGCCAAGCTCAAATTGATCGAAACGCTCAATCCGACATGGCGCGATCTGTTTGACGATGTTGCGCAATGACCTGCCAACCGTCATTGCGAGCCGCGAAGCGGCGCGGCAATCCAGAACGATTGCGCGCTAGGCTCTGGATCGCCACGGCCCTTTGGGCCTCGCGATGACGAAAAGGGCAAACCAAGCAATGCAACCAAAACACCCCATCGTCCGCGCCATGCAATGGTTCGTCGCGCTGTTTTTCTTCCCGGCGCTCGCGGCTGTCGCGTGGATCAAGGCGCCGCAATTCGATCCCTACACGATGAGCTTTTTCACCAAGACCTATGTCGAGCCAACACATGATATGCCGGGGGATATCCGCATCGTCGGATGGATCATGATCGGCATCGGCGCAATTGTCGCCTATGCGGGGTTGAAAGGTGTGGTCAAACGCATTGGCAAGTGGCTCGACAACGCGATGCTGCTATGGATCGGGATGCTGGTTGTAGCGTTCGGCGCATCCTTCTTCGCGGCGGCGGACTCAGCGCAAGAGCGGATCGAACAGGAGACAGCGGGTGAAACTCGGCAGGCGAAATGACTGACCTTCCTACAATCTTTGCAGGATTGGCGGCGATCTCGCTGCTTGTTTGGACGCTCTTTCTCAGCTTGTCTTCTCGGCAAAAATCACGCGAGGGTCAAACTGGTGGGCCAGACTACAAGCTCTTCTCGTGGCTTGCCTTGATCGTCGCGGTGTTCTTCGTCTTTTTGGCATTTGCCACGTTTGAAATTCAGGTGATCCAATGAAACTCGGCAGACTTAATCACATCGGAGTGGCAACGCCTTCCATCGCTGACTCTATCGCGCATTACCGCGATACGATGGGCGCGACGCATATTCATGAGCCGTTCGATCTGCCCGAACAGGGGGTGAAGGTGTGCTTTGTCGATACGCCCACCGATTCCGGCATGAACGGGACGCAGATCGAATTGATCGAACCACTGGGGGAGATGTCCGCGATCAATAGCTTCCTCGCCAAAAACCCGCTCGGGGGTCAGCATCACGTCTGCTTCGAGGTTTCCGATATCGAGGAAGCACGCGCTGAGTTTGAGGCAATGGGCAAACGCATCCTCGGCCCGACGCGCATCGGCGCGCATGGCACACCGATCTTCTTCATCCATCCCAAGGACATGCAGGGCATGCTTACCGAGATCATGGAAACGCCCAAGGAAGGCGCGCACTGGTCGAATTGAAGCTCTTGCCAGCGGCCCTTCCAAGCGCCTAGGTCCGTTGCAAAGAGAGACCTTGGGAGAGCTTGGGTGAACTACGAAACAATCCGCGTGACGCGCGATGGCCCGCTGATGACAATCACGCTGAATCGTCCGGATCGATTGAATGCCATGCCGCCACAAATGGCCGATGAGATTGGTGCGGCGTTTTACGACCTTGATGGCGCGCGTGCGGTCCTGATTACGGGCGAGGGCAAGGGCTTTTGCTCTGGCGCAGACCTTTCCGCGCGCGGCGACCGTAGCGAGGCGGACATAAAGGGCGGCAGTCACAAGGCGCTGCAAAATCACTACAATCCCGCGATCAGCCAAGTGCTTCGCGCGCCAGTCCCGGTGATCTGCGCGGTCAACGGACCGGCGGCGGGTGTTGGGTGTTCGCTGGCCCTTGCAGGCGACTTCGTGCTTGCGGGCAAGAGCGCCTATTTCCTCCAGGCCTTCGTCAATATTGGCCTCGTGCCCGACGGCGGATCGACCTGGCTGCTGGCCCGCGCGATTGGCCGGGCTCGCGCGACGCGGATGATGATGCTGGGCGAAAAGATCGGCGGCGAACAGGCCGAAGAATGGGGTCTTGTCTACAAATGCGTCGATGACGCGGCCCTGATGGATGAGGCGCGCGTGCTTGCTGAAAAGCTCGCCAATGGGCCGACGCTTGCGCTCGCGACAATGAAGGCGAACATCAACCAATCGCTCGACGGATCGCTGCAGCAGGTGATGCTGGCAGAGGCAGAGGGACAAAGGCTTGCCGGAGCGAGCGACGATGCGCGCGAAGGCGGCATGGCGTTCCTCGAAAAGCGCAAGGCTCAATTCAAGGGAAAATAGTCCGCGCGACTTTTCCCGCGCGGCAAGTGTGGTAAAGCGCGCGCCATGACCAACACACCGACCCCCGAGGACTGGAAAGCGCTGGCGGACAAGGAGTCCAAAGGCCGCGATTTGACCACGCAGACGCCTGAAGGCTTTACTGTAAAGCCGCTCTACACCGGTGAGGATCACGCGGATTTCGATCCCGGTCTTCCCGGCTTTGCGCCGTTCACGCGCGGGGTGAAGGCGAGCATGTATGCCGGGCGCCCGTGGACGATCCGGCAATATGCAGGCTTTTCTACTGCCGAGGAATCGAACGCATTCTATCGTCGCAATCTCGCGGCGGGGCAAAAGGGCCTGAGCGTTGCTTTCGATCTGGCCACCCACCGCGGCTATGACAGCGATCACGAGCGCGTCGTCGGCGATGTTGGCAAAGCGGGCGTTGCGATCGACACAGTTGCCGACATGGAAATCCTGTTCGATCAGATCCCGCTCGACACGATGAGCGTGAGCATGACGATGAACGGCGCGGTGATCCCGGTGATGGCGTTCTATATCGTCGCGGTAGAAAGGTCTGGCGTGAACCAGGATCAGCTTTCGGGCACGATCCAGAACGACATTCTCAAGGAGTTCATGGTCCGCAACACCTATATCTATCCGCCCGAGCCGAGCATGCGGATTGTGTCGGATATTATCGGCTACACCAGCGCGAACATGCCGCGCTTCAACAGCATATCGATTTCGGGCTATCACATGCACGAGGCCGGGGCGACGGCGGTGCAAGAGCTCGCCTTCACCATCGCCGACGGCAAGGAATATGTCGTGCGGGCGATGGAAGCTGGGCTGGACATTGATGCGTTTGCGGGTCGCCTCAGCTTCTTCTTCGGCATCGGCATGAACTTCTTTATGGAGATTGCCAAGCTGCGCGCAGCGCGCACGCTCTGGTACCGCGTCATGGACGGGCTGGGCGCACAGAAAGACCGCTCCAAAATGCTGCGCACGCATTGCCAGACCTCCGGTGTGAGCCTGCAAGAGCAGGACCCGTACAACAACGTCATCCGCACCACGATTGAGGCAATGGCGGCCACACTGGGCGGGACACAGAGCCTCCATACCAACGCGCTCGACGAAGCGATTGCGCTGCCGACCGATTTCTCCGCCCGCATCGCGCGCAACACGCAATTGGTGCTGCAAGAGGAAAGCGGGATCACGCAGGTCGTCGATCCGCTGGGCGGCTCGCATTACATTGAGGCGCTGACTGCGACCTTGGTCGAGGAAGCCGAAAAGCTGATTGCAGAGGTCGATGCGGCGGGCGGTATGACCGCCTATGTCGACACCGGCGCGCCCAAGGCTGCGATTGAACGCGCGGCGGCGGAAAAGCAGACGAGCGTCGACAAAGGCGAGACGGTGATCGTCGGGGTCAACAAGTACCGCAAGGACAAGGAAGACCCGATTGAAACGCTCGACATCGACAATGCGAAGGTGCGCAAAGGCCAGATCGAGCGCTTGAAACAGGTGCGCGCTGGCCGCGATGAGGCCGCGTGTCAGGCGGCGCTCAAGGCGCTCACCGGAGGCTGCAAATCAGGCGGCAATGTGCTCGAACTCGCCGTCGAAGCCGCACGGCACGATGCGACCTTGGGCGAAATCTCTGCCGCGATGGAAGAGGTTTTTGGCCGCCACGATGCGACGCCAATGCCTGTGACCGGCGTCTACAAAACCGCTTACGAGTTCGATCAACGCTGGGCGCAGGTGACCGACGGCGTCGCAGCGGTCGAGCGCCGCCTGGGCCGCAAACCGCGGATCATGGTCGCCAAGATGGGGCAGGACGGGCACGATCGCGGCGCGAATGTCATCGCCAGCGCCTTTTCAGACATGGGTTTTGAAGTCGTCTCCGGCCCGCTGTTCCAGACACCACCAGAGGCGTGCGCAATGGCGCTGGAGCACGATGTCGATGTGGTTGGCGCCAGCTCGCTTGCGGCAGGTCACAAGACGCTGATCCCCGAGCTGATCCGCTTGCTAAAGGAGGCAGGCCGTGCGGATATCAAAGTCACTGCAGGCGGCGTGATTCCGCCGCAGGACTATGACTTCCTTCGCGAAGCGGGCGTGCAGGGCATTTACGGTCCAGGCTCCAACGTGGTCGAATGCGCAGCGGATATTCTGACCCTGCTCGGCCACAATATGCCGCCCTTGGGTGAGGGCTTGGACGAGGCAGCGGAGTGAGGTTTGCAGCACCCTCTTATTTGTTGCTTTCCGCATGCATCGCGCTGCCCACCCAACCAGCCTTGGCCTGCACGCATGAAGCGGCAAAATCGGTGGGGCGTTATCTCGATCGAGAGCGCAAAAAGAGGATAAAAGTTGAGGGCACGCTGCGGGTGGCGAGTTCTTTCATGATAACTCGACCGGATGATTTCAACAAAGACGCTATCGTAGAAGAGACCTGGCACTTCGGAAGTCTTGAGACCGACAAGGGTCGTAGATACGAAACATACCACAACACCGACAACTTGATCGTTTTGTGCGGGCGGGCTCAAGGGCCCGTGCGCGATGCGACAGGCGTGTTCTACCTTCAAAAGAACCCGGAAAACGGGAATTTCTACATCTACGATTGGGACGGCGACTACTTGCCCGTCGACACGGCAGAAAACTGATTTAAAGCCTGCCGTCCTTGATACTTAGAGGAAATTGATGACCAACCCCCGCAATGATTGGACCCGTGACGAGATCGCGGACCTTTTCAACCTGCCGTTTACCGAGCTGTTGTTTCGCTCAGCCAGCGTTCACCGCGAGAACCATCCGCCCGAGCAAATCCAGCTGTGCACTCTGCTTAGCATCAAGACCGGCGGGTGCGAGGAGGATTGCAGCTATTGCAGCCAGTCCGCGCATCACAGCACCGATGTGAAGGCGACCAAGCTGATGGACCCGCAGGAGATATTGCAACGCGCGGCTGAGGCCAAGGATGCCGGATCGCAGCGCTTCTGCATGGGCGCAGCGTGGCGCAATCCCAAGGAACGCGACATGCCCAAGATCGTCGAGATCGTGAAGGGCGTGCGCGAAATGGGGATGGAGACTTGCATGACGCTCGGCATGCTGACTCCCGATCAGGCTGATCAGCTCGCCGAAGCGGGCCTCGACTATTACAACCACAACATTGATTCTTCGCCGGAATATTATGAGCGCGTGATCTCGACGCGGACGTTTGAGAATCGGCTCGACACGCTCGGCAATGTGCGCGCGGCGGGGATCAATGTGTGCTCTGGCGGGATTATCGGCATGGGCGAAACGCGTGAGGATCGCGTTGGCTTTGTCCATACGCTCGCGACTTTGGATGAGCATCCCGAAAGCGTGCCGGTCAATGCGCTGGTGCCGGTGAAGGGCACGCCGCTGGGCGATATGCTGGCCGATACGCCGCTCGCGAAAATCGACGATATCGAGTTTGTGCGCACGGTTGCGGTCGCGCGAATTACGATGCCGATGTCGATGGTGCGACTATCTGCCGGGCGTGAAAGCATGAGCGAGGCGACGCAGGCCCTGTGCTTCCTCGCGGGCGCGAATTCGATCTTTACCGGAGACAAGCTGCTGACCGCGCCTAATGCGGGCGATGATAGCGACGGCGCTCTATTTTCGAAGCTGGGCCTGACGGCGCTGCAAGGCGAGGAGCCTGCGAGAGGTCTAAATCCGGCGCGCAAAGTGAGCGAGGCAGCGGAGTAGTGCTTCTAGGCTTCCACTTTGATCCTAGAACCGGAAAGACTATTGATAGAGATAATAAGGAAGTTCTTGTCGTTCCTGAAATCAATGGAGAAAAACAGAACGGACCATGGCTGATTGGTCAAGTGGAAGACTTAACGGGAAGAATTCGGTTCAGTTGGGTGTCGACTCGTACTTGGCATTCCGCAGGTTACAGGAACTCAGAAGGTAGCGAGATTAAACATGAAATTGTGCATTTCGTTTGCTGGGAAACCTCACCGCTCGCGAAATTTAGTTCAGACAGATATCTTTCCAGAATTGGAGAGCATTTGACAGATCATAAACACATGTACCGCATGGGATTAGCGTCATCGCAATGGCAAAAATCCCCTGAATTGGAGAAAGAGTGGCGGGCCTCCCAAGAATGACCCTCGGTTTCTCCGTCGATGAGCTTTTGCCCAAGGCACGCGGCGGCGGGCAGCTTAAGATGGGCCTTAGCAAACTCTCCGAAGGAGACTGGCTCCAGCCAAATCCTGATACCGCCGCGAGGCGCAAAGGCTTCGAAGAATTTCCAGAAGGCGCTCAGCTGACCGCAAAGGCCTTAGGGCCGGGCGAAGAACTGGCCGACATGCTGGGCCTCAAAGGCGGCCTGATCGAGTCGGCAATGGCGCATCACGAGGACATGTGCTTGCTGACCCAGCTTGATGGCGAGGAGCATTACCGGCTGATCGGAACGGCGGTGGCATGGCCGAGCGATTGGCGTCCAGCGGATAAAATGGGGCTGCCTTTGCGTGCACTGCATGCGCCGATTGCCGGCTATGAAGAGCAGTTGGCGAGCGGCGTCGATCACTTTATGGCGAAGCTCCAGCCCGGCCAAATCTATGGCCGCTGTAATTGGTTTGTCGCGCCGACCGGAGATATGCGCTGGACCGCCGACAAGCCTGCACCGGTCGCCTTCGCGCATGTCACGCCGGACAATGCAGGCGAAACCCTGTTCGTCCGCTCAGAGCGCCAGACCCTGCGCCGCCTGCCAGAAACCGGAGCAATCCTGTTCACCATTGGCATCTACGTGGAGCCGCTCGGCACGCTCAACAAGGCCAATATCGCTCGTCTTGCGGTGGCGGCTCAGACCCTTCTGGCAAATGAGGGTGACCGCCGGGGCGCGCCGCATTATGCAGCAAGTCTCAGCGCATTCGCCGCGCGAAAGGACCTGACATGATAGAAGCTCTCCTCCTGCTGTTCCAGGCCGATTACGTGCCGCCATGCGATTGGGAAAAGGCTGATCAAGGCATTCAGGCAGAGATGAATATCTGCGCGCTCAACGACTTCATTGCCGCCGATAAAGAGCTCAATGAGCAATGGACGATCACCTCGGCAGTGATGAAATCGCGCGACAAAGGCTGGAATCCAGAATGGGACGAGCGTCCGGGGTATTTTGAAAGTCTGCTTGCCTCGCAGCGCGCCTGGCTGAAATATCGCGATGCGCATTGCCGGGTGGAGGGATATGTCGCGCGCGGTGGCTCGATGGAGCCGCTGCTCGTCTCGACTTGCAAGACCAGCCTAACCAAAGCGCGAACACAAGAATTGCGCTCGCTTGCAGACAGTCCTGCTTAGGACAACACCGCGCCGTCTTGCTTGGCGCGCTTCAAGACGGCATAGCGCCTGTCATTCTAGTTCACGCCCGGGGGCCCAATTTGTTTTCCAAGATCCTGATTGCCAATCGCGGGGAAATCGCCTGCCGCGTCATCAAGACCGCGCGGGCCATGGGGATCGCGACGGTCGCGGTTTACTCGGATGCCGATGCGCGCGCGCCGTTTGTGCGGATGGCGGATGAGGCGGTGCATATCGGCCCGGCGCCTGCGGCGGAAAGCTACCTGATTCCGGAAAAGATTATCGCGGCGTGCAAGGAAACCGGCGCTGAGGCGGTGCATCCCGGTTATGGCTTCCTGTCCGAACGCGCGAGCTTTGTCGAAGCGCTGGAAGCTGAAAACATCGCCTTTATTGGCCCGCCTCCTGGAGCGATTGCGGCGATGGGCGACAAGATTGAATCGAAGAAACTCGCGCGCGAAGCAGGCGTCAATGTCGTCCCCGGCTTTGTCGGCGAAATCCGCGATACTGATCACGCGGTCGAGATTTCAAACGACATCGGTTATCCGGTGATGATGAAGGCCTCTGCCGGCGGTGGGGGCAAAGGCATGCGCCTCGCATGGTCCGAAACGGACGTGCGCGAGGGCTTCGAAGCGACCAAGCGCGAGGGGCTCAACTCATTCGGGGACGACCGCGTCTTTATCGAAAAATTCATTGAGAACCCGCGCCATATCGAGATTCAGATCCTCGGCGATAAGCACGGCAATATCCTGTACTTGAACGAGCGCGAATGCTCGATCCAGCGGCGTCACCAAAAGGTAGTCGAGGAAGCGCCTTCACCTTTTGTGACCGACAAAATGCGCAAAGCAATGGGCGAACAATGCGTCGCTCTGGCGCGCGCAGTCGACTATCATTCGGCGGGCACGGTCGAGTTGATCGTGAGCGGCGCGGACAAGACCGGCGAGAGCTTCTACTTCCTCGAAATGAACACCCGGCTCCAGGTCGAACACCCTGTGACCGAGGCGATCACCGGCGTAGATCTGGTCGAACAGATGATCCGCGTTGCAGCGGGCGAAAAGCTCGAAATGACGCAGGACGATATCGGGATTGATGGCTGGTCGATTGAGAACCGCGTCTATGCCGAAGACCCCTATCGCGGATTTTTGCCCAGCACCGGTCGCCTGGTCGAATATGAGCCGCCACTCGAAGGCTGGACCGATGATGGGGAGGCCAATGGCCGCCGCGGTGTCGATGGTGTGCGCGTCGATGATGGCGTGTTCGAGGGCGGCGAGGTCTCGATCTTCTACGACCCGATGATAGCCAAGCTGATCACCTGGGCTCCGACCCGCGAAGAGGCGGTCGATAAACAGATCGAGGCGCTCGATCGCTTTCGCATCGAGGGGCTCGGCCACAATATCGATTTCCTCAGCGCGATCATGCAGCACGAAAGGTTCCGCTCGGGCGAGCTGACCACCGGCTTCATCGCAGAGGAATATCCCGAGGGCTTCACCGGCGCGCCAGCGGACGAAGCGTTCATGCGCCAGCTAGCGGCTCTGTTCGCGGGCGCGGAGTTTACCGAGCGCGTCCGCGCGCAGCAAATCTCTGGGCAGATGGCAACCTTGCCGCATCCGCCTTCGGATTGGATCGTGAAGATCGGCTCGGAGACCTATGACGTGCTGCTCGAAGAGGGCGGTGCGCGGGTCGATGGCGTTACTATGCGCGGCACGTGGGATTGGGAATGCGGCATGCCGCTCGCCAATGTCACCGGCGAATACGAAATCGGCGTTCAGGTCGAGCGGATTGGTGTGCGCTGGCGGATGACGACGCAAGGCGCATCGCATGCAGCGCTGGTGCTCCCTGCGGGCATAGCGCCGCTTGCAGAGCATATGATCGAGAAGGTTCCGCCTGATCTATCGAAGATGCTGATCTGTCCGATGCCCGGCCTGCTCGTGAAACTGCACGTTAGCGAAGGCGAAGAGGTGCAGCCCGGTCAGCCGCTGGCGACGGTCGAAGCGATGAAAATGGAGAACATCCTGCGCGCTGAAAAGGAAGGCACGATTGCCACAATCAACGCGGCTGAAGGCGAGAGCCTGGCAGTTGATGCAGTCATTCTCGAACTCGAGTAATTGCGCGTTTGCTTGTTTTGCAAACGTTGCAAGATTTACCAATTTCACGAATATTTGCTTCGCCGGAAATTTTCTTAGGCTCGCGTAAAACAAGTGCCGTTCGACTGTATCAATATCGGACGGAGCTCTTGTTGATTCGCGACAATCTCCCGAATTTGCTGGATAATACGATCCGAATTGGAAACAGTTCTCCCAATCGCGAATCATCGCGAAGGCTTTATGAGGTTGGTTATGGCGAAGCAAGGAACAGGGTTTTTCGATGCCAAAGGGCACTATTTCCGCTCGCCCGAAGAAGCGACCGTTAGCGATATAGCCGCGCTTCTGGGGCAAATTGGCGATGGCGAAAGTCTCGCCCCCGGTATCGCGACAACATTGCTCAGCCGCCGCGCTGACATTGAGCGTTTGTTTGCAGAGCACGATGCTATGTTGGTCGAGCAGGAACGGATCAAGGCAGCGCTTGAAGGCTTACCTGAGAAGGTTTCCAAACTGCCGAGCCGCGCAAGCAAACACTTGGCCTGATCAGAGGTGCGCCAGTTCGTCATCGAGGAAAGCGGCGACATCGCTTAGATCGACATCGCGCGCCATAAACGCGCCGCCAATGCCATCGAGCAACAGAAAGGGAAGCGTTCCGCTTTCCATCTTTTTGTCGTGCCGCATGTGATCGACGAGCCGCGCTCCGTCGCATGACAATCCGAGCGAGGTGATCTCCGAGCGCAGGCCGACTTGCGCAATCGCCCGCGCGACCCGATCCGCGTCGGCTTTATCGAAATGCCCGCGCCGTGCCGAATAGCGCGCCGCGAGCACCATACCGAGCGCGACGCCTTCGCCGTGCAGCAGGTCTTGCGAAAACCCGGTTTCCGCCTCGAGCGCGTGCCCGAACGTGTGGCCAAGATTGAGCAGAGCGCGCCGACCCGAAAGCTCGCGCTCGTCCTCCGCGACGATGCGCGCCTTTGCACGAATACTGGTGGCGATTGCGTAAGTGAGCGCTTTGGGCTCTCGCGCGATGACCTTTTCGCCGTTTGCTTCCAGCCAAGCGAAGAAATCAGCATCGCCCAGCAGGCCGTATTTGAGCACCTCGGCATAGCCGGCGCGCATTTCGCGGTCGGGCAATGTGTCGAGAACTAGGGGGTCAATCAGCACAGCGGAAGGCTGGTGAAAGGCCCCGATCAGGTTCTTTCCTGCTCCCGTATTGATTGCGGTTTTTCCGCCGACCGAACTGTCGACTTGTGCAAGCAAAGTGGTGGGGATTTGGACAAACCCACATCCGCGCTTGAGCACAGCGCAGGCAAAGCCGGTGAGATCGCCAACCACGCCGCCGCCGAGCGCGAATACATGATCGCTGCGGGTCACGCCAAGCGCGAGCAGCCAATCGGTCAGCTTTTCCAGCACGCCCCACGACTTCGCGCCTTCACCTGGTTCGACCACGAACCAGTCTGCTTCATAGCCTTCAGAAGAAAGGCTCTTCTCGATTGGATTCTGAAACAGCCTGTATGAATTGGTGTCAGCGACGAACGGAACCTTGCGCTCGTTATACGGCTGAAAATACTCAACTGCTTTGACGGCAAAGTCATGAAGAATGCAGCCGCTTTCAATCGTCACATCATAGCTGCGTCCAGCTAGTTCAACGGGGATCACATCCATCTGTCGATTGCCTCGATTATGCGGAGCGCAGTGTCTTCGTGCGGGCCGTCCACGCTATCGACCCGGATCTGGGCCTGCGAATAAAACGGTTGGCGCGCTTGATACAGCCCGCTGAGAATGTCCTTGGGATCGCCGGTTCGCAGCAAGGGCCGCGTATTCCGCCGCGAAGTGCGCTCGACGAGGGTGTCAATGTCGCAATCGATCCACACGGCGACCGCCTTGTCGAGGATCAGCGCGCGCGTCTCGTCATCAATGAACGCGCCGCCACCGGTCGCGATAACGCCGGAATGTTCGTCAATGAGCCGGGCAATCACCCGGCGTTCGCCCGCGCGGAAATAGTCTTCGCCAAATTCATCGAAGATTTCGGAGACCTTGCGCTGTGCGGCTTCTTCGATCGCATCATCCGCATCGACAAAGCCGCGTCCCAGCATATTGGCAAGCCGTCTTCCGACGGTCGACTTGCCCACACCCATCAATCCGACAAGCGCAATTGGCTTGTCGAGCTCGCGCGAGACCCGCGAGATTGTGGGCGTCAATTCGCCGTGGTTTATAGCGCCGTCTTCGGTCATTGCGGCAAGGCCTAGAGATGGGGTAGGGCGCTTGCAACATGGCACGTTCACCCGGCACACTCAGACCTATGGATAATTCGGCTGGCTCAAGCGGTTTGCGTGGTCGGTGGCAATGGTATTTGCTGGCGGTGATAATTATTGTGATCGCGCTCGCTTGGATTGATGGCGGTGAAGAACCGCTGCATCCTATCGAGCAGGAAATTGAGGTGCCGGAAGGGCAATGATGGAACGCTTTGGGATCAAGTGGGTCGGCGGAAAACCAGCTGTCGCAGCAGCTGCGATGGGTGCTGCTGTGATCACGGGTGCGATGGCAGCAAGCTATGCGGGCGCACAGGATGCACCGGAATCGCTGCTACCGCCGGGCTTTGACGATCCTGCGCCGCCTCCACCTCCGCCGCCACCGCCTCCACCGCCGCCATCAGGTGGGGGCGCGCCTTCGGCCGGATCATCTTCGCCAGGTGGGGGGATAGCCCCGCCGCCATTGCCGGGTGGAGGGGGTAGCGTTGACTTGCCGCCGGTCCCGAGCATCTCAAGCGGTGAGCTTGGCCGCTTGCCCAGCGTCGAAGAGCTTGAGGCGATGTCGACCGACGATCTCGACGAATTGCTGGGTCTTTCGCCGAGTTACGACATTCCGCCGGCGGCGCGTCGCCGGATGACGCAAGTAGGACTGCTGGGCGAGGACGAGGGCGGCGTGCCGACAGCGTCGCTCGCCAAGCAACCCGCATCGCTAGTGCGCGCCGCGCTCGAAGGGACCAAGGGCCGCCTGGTCTCGCGCTGGGGACACATTCTGTTGCGCCGCGCAGCTGCAAGCCGGCTTGAAGCGCCTGATGGTATGAACCCGGCAGAATTCGCCGCCTTGCGTATAGCTTTACTCAACCGTCTCGGGGAGTTTACCGCCGCGCGTGCGCTCGCTCAGGATGTCGACACCGGCAATTGGAACGACGCGCTGACCGACGCGGCGCTCAATGCCTATGTCGGTTCGTTCGATTTTGTCGGCGCGTGTCCGGTTGTACGGCTTAAAGGCGGCGAACGCGAAGACCCTCAATGGGTCATGTGGCAGGCGATTTGCAGCGCCTATGCGGGCGAGTCAGCCATTGCCAATCGTGAGCTCAACCGGGCGCTTGATGGCGAAATTGCGCCCGCGATCGATATCTTGCTTGCGCGCCGTTATGCTGGCGCTGCGGGTAGTGGTCGGCGCGCGGTCGAGATTGAATGGGACGGGGTAGAGGAATTGAACCCGTGGAGATTTTCGCTCGCCAACGCAGTCGGTGAACCGATCCCGGAAAGCCTGCTCGAAAATCCGGGCGCCTATTTCGCGCGGTCTGCAGCGACCGGGCCAGCGGTTCCGCTCGATCAGCGCGCCGCTTTCGCGCAAATTGCAGGCGCTGAGGGTATCCTGTCATCCTCAGCGATAGTCGATCTCTACAGCCAGATATACGCCGATGATGGGCTAGAGGGCGATGGCGCCGACACCGCCGTGCAATTGCGCGAAGCATATGTCGCAAGCGAAGCATCGGATCGGCTTGCGGCAATGCAAAACATTTGGGGTCCGGATGGTGGCTATGGCGGCTATGTTCTGACAGCTTACGCAGCCGCACGCATGCCGGCTCAAGCTGCCTTCGCCGATGAATCGGGCGATTTGATCGCCTCTATGCTCACGGCTGGCCTGGATCGCGACGCTTTGGCCTGGGCCGAGGTAGCGCCTGCTGGAAGCATGGGTTGGGCGTTGATTACCTTGTCGCAGGCGCAGCGCGGGGTTCCCGCTTCGACCGAAGATCTCGACGAATTCATCAGCGACGATGACAGCGAAGACAGCCGCAAATCGCAATTCCTTATTGCAGGACTTGCGGGACTGGGACGGATCAGCAGCGCGGATCGTGACAGCTTCTCAAGCGATCTCGACATGAATTTGTCACGCAGCACCAAGTGGACACAAATGATTACCCAAGCGGGTGAGTATCGCAATCAGGCGCTCGTGTCGTTCCTTGCTGGGTTGGGCATGCAGGGAGAAAGCTGGGGTCAGATGACGCCACTGCACCTGTATCATATCGTCTCTGCGCTTAACGCAGCAGGCCTTGATGCTGAAGCGCGGATGATCGCAGCGGAAGCGGTCGCTCGCGGCTGATCGGGAGCGGCGCTGATGTCAGCCGCGACGGACGCCTTTCTCGATATGCTCGCGGCCGAACGCGGCGCGGCGGCCAATACCTTGGCAGCCTATCGGCGCGATCTTGCGAACACTGAAGAATTGATCGGCGATCCCGCCAAAGCGGCGCGCGATGATGTCGCCAAATTGGCGGGCGAATGGGCGAGCCTTGCTCCTGCGACTGTGGCGCGCAAAGCCTCGACACTCAGGCAGTTCTTCGGTTTCGCGCTGGATGAGGGCTGGCGCGATGATGATCCATCAGGTGCCTTGCCGCAGCCCAAGACGCGGCGCCCTTTGCCAAAGGTGCTCTCGCACGATCAGGTCGAACAATTGTTCGCCCGCGCGGAGCTGGAGGCGGAAAGCGAAAAACCGGATGCGGTGCGGCAATTGGCGCTGCTCGAACTGCTCTATGGGTCGGGCCTGCGCGCGACAGAGCTCGTTTCGCTGCCCATCAGCGCAGTCCCGCGCGACGCGCCGCTGCTGACGGTGATGGGCAAAGGCGGTCAGGCGCGCATGGTTCCGGTGAGCGAAAGAGCGCAGCACGCGCTGGCCCGCTGGCTCGAATTGCGCCCGTCCGACCCGCGTTTTTTATTCCCTTCGAGAGGCGGTAAACATCTGTCGCGCGTGCGACTTTTCCAGATATTGAAGGCACTGGCAGCGCGCGCCGACCTCGACCCGGCAGGGATCAGCCCGCACGTTCTGCGCCACGCGTTTGCCACGCATCTGCTAGAGGGCGGGGCAGACCTTCGCGTCCTGCAAACGCTGCTCGGTCATGCCGATATCGCCACCACGCAGATATACACCCATGTCGACGCCGCACGGCTGGTGGAACTAGTCAATTCGCGCCACCCGCTTGCCACCCGCCGCAACTCGGACTAGCGGAACAGGCATGAACGCTTACCTCGAATTCGAGAAACCCGTCGCCCAGCTGGACGAGCGCATCAAGGAATTGCGCAGCGCAGCTGAAGGCGATGACGTCGATATTGCATCTGAACTCGCGCGGCTTGAAACCAAGAGCGCCGATCTGCTCGCCAGCACCTACGCTTCGCTAACGCCGTGGCAGAAGACGCAAGTCGCTCGGCATCCCAATCGTACCGCATCTGCGCGACTATATCGAGCACGCGTTTGAGGATTTTACCCCACTCGGCGGCGACCGCTATTACGGAGATGACCAGGCGATAATCGGCGGATTCGCGCGGCTGAATGGTCGCCGTGTGATGCTGATCGGGCATGAGAAGGGTCACGACACCGAAACGCGCATCAAGCACAATTTCGGCATGGGCAAGCCAGAGGGCTATCGCAAGGCTATCCGCCTTATGGAGATGGCGAGCCGATTTGGACTGCCAGTGGTGACATTGGTCGATACCTCCGGTGCATTCCCGGGCGTTGAAGCGGAGGAACGCGGTCAGGCCGAAGCGATTGCTCGCTCGACCGAGGCCTGCCTAGCGCTACGCGTGCCCATGGTTGCGGTGATTGTAGGCGAGGGTGGTTCTGGCGGTGCCGTTGCTCTCGCTAGCGCGGAACGGGTCCTTATGCTCGAACATGCGGTATATTCTGTGATCTCGCCCGAAGGCTGCGCGTCGATCTTGTGGCGCACGGCGGACAAGGCCCCTGAGGCAGCGCAGGCGATGAAGGTCACCGCGCAGCACTTGAAGCGGCTCGGTGTCATCGACCGCATCATCAAAGAGCCTGTCGGCGGCGCGCATCGCGATCCGATCGCTACCGCGAAGAACCTTGCCAAAGCGATCGGCCAGGAATTGGACGGGCTTATCGACTTACCGAGCGAGACGCTCATCCGAACGCGGGAGGAACGATTCCTCCAGATGGGCGGTTAGGTAAAGGACAGCCAAAACCATAACTTGCGTCATATTTGAGGAGAATAGAACCGTGTCGAAAGTCACCCATAGGATCGCCCTGGCAGGCTCAGCACCCCTCGCACTTCTCCTTTCTGGTTGCCTTGGCGGCGGTGAAATTCCGTCTGCCTCAACCCCGATTACGCAAACAGAGGCTCAGCAGGGAGCTGAGTTTCACCCCAAATTGCTCGCCGAATTTGGTGGCGCGATGACCGGTCCACGGGCCGCCTATGTGGAGCAGGTGGGCAAGAATATCGCCGTGCACTCAGGTCTCGGCAATGCGCGTGAGAGCTTTACGGTGAGCACGCTCAACAGCTCGGTCAATAACGCGTTCGCGGTGCCCGGCGGCTATATTTATACGACCCGTCAGCTGGTCACCTTGATGAATAACGAGGCCGAATTGGCCGCGGTGCTCGGACATGAAGTTGGCCACGTTGCCGCGCGTCACTCACAGCGTCGCCAACAGAGGTCACAGCGCAACACGCTGCTCGGCGGGTTGGGCGCGATCCTTTCAGGCGTTCTGCTGGGCGACAGCCAGCTTGGCAACACGCTTAGCCGCGGCTTCTTACAGGGCTCGCAGATGCTGACACTGAGCTTCTCGCGCAGTCAGGAATTGCAGGCCGATGATCTCGGCATCGAATATCTTAGCCGCGCCGGGTACGATCCGCGCGCGATGGGGACCGTGCTGGCCAGCCTTGCGGCGCAAAACTCGCTGGATGCGCGTTTGCAAGGACGCGGAGATGCGAAGGTTCCAGCTTGGGCTTCCACTCACCCTGACCCAGCAAGCCGGGTGCAAGCCGCGCTGTCAAAGGCGGGGACAGTCGGCGGTGTGACGAATCGCGACACCTTCCTCAGTCGGATCGACGGCTTTATTTATGGAGATGACCCCGCGCAGGGCGTGATCGAGGGACGGCAATTTATCCATCCTGACCTGCGCTTGTCCTTCACCGCGCCCCAGGGCTTCTACATGGTGAATGGCACGCGCGCGGTGAGCATTAACGGGCAAAGCGGGCAGGCTCAACTGACCTTGGCTCCCTATGCCGGCGACCTTGATGCCTATGTCCGCCAGCAGTTTACCGCCTTGGGCAATGAGCAGCAGCGGATTACGCCATCACGAATCGAACGCACAACCGTGAATGGCATTCGTGCGGCTTACGGCACTGCGCGGGTGAACAACGGCAATTCGCAGGTCGATGTGACGATCTTCGCGTATGAGTTCGCCAATGACCGCGCCTATCATTTTGCTGCGATCACACCTGCAGGGCGGGGCAACACTTTTGGACCGATGTTTAATTCGATGCGGCGGGTTAGCGCGAGCGAGGCGAGTAATGTTGTGCCGCGCCGGATTGATGTGGTGACAGTGGGCCGGAGCGATTCGGTACAATCGCTGTCTCGTCGGATGGCCTATTCCGATGCGCAAGAAGCGCGATTCCGGGTGCTTAATGCCCTCGGTTCAGGCGAAGGGGTGCGTCCCGGGCAAAAGGTAAAGCTGGTGGTGCGCACCCGATAAAAGCGCTGACGGGCGAATAACGCACTCGTCAAATCTAATGCAGGCACAAAAAAAGCGGCGGGGAAATCCCCGCCGCTTCTCTTTGGCGTATCGCCTTAAGACTTATGCGTCTTCGTTTGCCATTTCGGTAGCAACTTCAGAGAAAGTCTCGTCGAGCTGGTTGCCGAGGCTCTGCATAGCAGTAATAGCAGCAACAGCGATAAGAGCAGCAATCAGGCCATACTCGATAGCGGTTGCACCCTGCTCGTCAGCGAAAAGCTTGTTGAAAAATTTCATTTGTAGTCTCCTGGTTCAGTCTTCGTTACCCGTGTCGACCCCTGTTTGGGTTCGGACAGATTGCGGTTTAATCGGCAGCTATTGAAAAATTGCTAACTCGCAGCCTTTCAAAAGTCTTAATCTGACGACGCCTCCACATTTGTTCTGACAGTTGCCCAAAGCCCGGTGTTTTCGTTAGCGACAGCTTCCAAAGACCCGATGACTCCGATCACGATCAGACTCACGATCAGGCCGTATTCAACTGCGGTAGCCCCTGCTTCGTTATTTTTGAGTTCCCGAAGGAATGTCTTCAAAAGCATGGTTCCACCCGTTGCTTACGTTTCTGATGACACCCCAAATGAGCCAGGCCGGTTAAAAAAGTGTTGATGCGGGCCAGAAAGATGGAAAAAATTCCGACATGCTGACTGAGTGGATTCCCGTAGTTGCCGGCGCATTGTCGAGAAAAGACGGGAGGTTCCTGATGCATAAACGTCCGCTCGAAAAGCATCACGGCGGGCTTTGGGAATTTCCGGGAGGCAAGGTCGAACCGGGCGAGACCCCAGTAAATGCGTTGATTCGTGAGTTGCACGAAGAACTGGGCGTCGAAGTGACGGCGAATAATTGCCGGCCTTCCGGCTTTGCTGAGGAGCCTTTCGAACCCGGCTGTCAGCCGATTGTCATAATGCTTTACACAATCGGCGATTGGGATGGGGTGCCCTGTGCCTTGGAAGGCGGCGAAGTCGACTGGTTTACATCGAGTGAAATCGAGGCTTTGGACAAACCACCGCTGGATATCGCTCTCGCGGCACAACTCTTCAAAAAAGGCGACATGAATTGGTGCTAAAGGGATTGCCAAGCGCGCGAAGCCCCCTTATGTGCCGCCCCTCTACGCGCGCCAGTAGCTCAGCTGGATAGAGTACCTGACTACGAATCAGGCGGTCGGAGGTTCGAATCCTTCCTGGCGCGCCAAAAAAGCCCACCCCAGCAAGGGGTGGGTTTTTTTGTTGGGTCATGGGTAGGATCGAGCTTCGCAAATCGAACTGATGCGTCGGCCAATCCTATCTAGGGCGTGGCACATTCTCGGAACATTTCCTCCGCAAATTCATTGGTAAAATGAAAGAAGAGGAGATTTATGTCACAGGAAACTACCGTTCTGAACCGCTTGAAGTCCGACCACGACCGTCAGCGCGAGCTGCTCGATAGAATCGCGGAAACCAGCGGCGATACGGAAGAGCGCCGCGAGCTTTTCACCGAATTGACCAAGGAATTGAAGAGTCACGCGGCAGCCGAAGAGCAGGCCGTCTATTCCGAAATGCTCGCCGATCCTGAAGTCAGCGATGAAACGCGCCACTCGGTCGCAGAGCACCATGAGATTGATGAGATGCTCAACGATCTGGCAGCGACGGACATGGGCTCACCAGGCTGGCTGCAGAAGTTCAAGCAGCTCGATCATCGTTATCGTCACCACATCAATGAGGAAGAAGACGATCACTTCCCTGATTTCGCCGAACAGATCGACGAGGCGATGGACAAGGAAATGACCGAGGCTTTTGACGATCGCAAGCAGGCGGAAAAGGCAGCGGCCGAGGTGACACCTGAGAAAATGGAAGACGCCAAAGAATAAGCTCCATAGGCAACTAGCGAGAGCGCCCTCGATCCAATGGATCGGGGCGTTTTCTTATTTCCCCAGAGCTAATTAGGAACCACGGGCTTTCACCGGCGTTGTCGAACTTGGGATCGGAAGGAAATTGTGGAGGGCCGGGTAGAGAGTCCGTCCGCTAGCTGAGAAAGCGAATAGCCATGAACTACATAAACGTGCATGATCACACGGAATTTGACCCGGAGAATCCATTGAACAAGCCAGAAGTGCCCGAGGATGTGCAGGACGCTGTGCGAACGCTGATCCGTTGGGCGGGTGATGATCCGGAGCGCGAAGGACTGATCGATACGCCTAAGCGAGTGGGGCGTGCGTGGCTTGAATATTGCGCGGGTAATAAAGAGGATCCTGCCGTTCACCTCAGCCGCATTTTCGAAGAGGTCGGCGGCTATGACGAGATTGTTTTGCTTAAGGACATCCCGTTCCATTCGCATTGTGAGCACCACATGGCTCCGATCACAGGCAAAGCGCATATCGCCTATCTGCCGAACAAGAAGGTTGTGGGCATCTCGAAGTTGGCGCGCGTTCTGCACGGCTTTGCGAACCGGCTACAGGTGCAAGAGCGCCTCACCGCCGAAGTCGCAGACTGCATCTGGGAGCATCTTGAGCCACAGGGCGTCGCCGTCGTTATCGAGGCCGAGCATGGCTGTATGACTGGGCGCGGCGTAAAAGTGCATGAGGTCGAGATGCTGACCAGCCGCATGCTCGGTTGCTTCCTCGAAGATCACCGCAGCCGCAAAGAGGTGATGAGCCTGATGGGATACTGATCAACTCGCAGATGACCAAAAAGAAGGGCGCCTCAACCGGGCGCCCTTCTTGTTTGCGATGTGATGATCTTTAGAGCTGATCGAGCATGTAGTCCGCGCTTGAGACTTTGAACTCGCCGCCCTCTTCCACGTTGAGTTGTTCGACCACGCCATCATTCACGACCATTGAGAATCGCTGGCCGCGTTTGCCCATGCCAAAGCCGCTGCCGTCCATCGTCAGGCCAACGCCTTCTGCAAACTCCGCATTGCCGTCTGCCAGCATGGTGATGTCGTCAGACCCTGCGGCCTGGTTCCATGCGCCCATGACGAATGCATCGTTGACGGCTGTGCCCACAATTTCATCGACGCCTTTGGCCTTCAGTTCGTCGGCCTTCTCGACAAAGCCGGGCAGGTGCTTGGCAGAGCAGGTCGGCGTGAACGCGCCGGGCACAGAGAACAGCGCGACCTTCTTGCCAGCGAAGTAATCTGCCGACTGGACCTGCTCCGGTCCGTCGGCGGTAGCCTTTACCATTGTTACATTGGGCAGCTTATCGCCAACTGAAATCGTCATAATCCGTGCCTCCTTTGCGGCTTCATTCCTTATTGCACTTAATGCACTTGAGGCCAGCTTCAAGGCGAAAGGCCATGCTTAATTTGGCTTCACCGTGGTGGTTGAACAATCAGTAAACCGCGCGCGCGATAAATGACGTAGTTCTGGTAATTTAGAGCGTTTTCACACCTCGGGCCTTCGGGCGCGGAGTGAGGCGGCTGCGCATGCCCCCGCGCAGCCGCCGATCCTGTTTGAAGGGGATATAAAGAAAACTTTATATTTGCTTGTCGGGCCTGTGACGGCTAGGTGCGCCGGATAGTTTCAATCTACACCAATTTTGCATTCCCCGGAGACACTCATGGCCACCGCTGCCGCTACTCAAGACTATATCGTCAAAGACATTTCGCTCGCGCAATATGGCCGCGACGAGATCGCAATTGCTGAAACTGAAATGCCGGGCCTGATGGCTCTGCGCGAGGAATATGGCGCGTCGCAGCCGCTGAAAGGCGCGCGCATCACTGGATCGCTGCACATGACGATCCAGACAGCTGTGCTGATCGAGACGCTCGTCGCGCTCGGTGCCGAAGTGCGCTGGGCGACTTGCAATATTTTCTCGACGCAGGACCACGCTGCTGCCGCTATTGCCGATAAGGGCATCCCTGTGTTCGCGATCAAGGGCGAAACACTCGCTGATTACTGGGACTATGTTGGCCGCATCTTCGACTGGTCGACCGATTCCGACCCGGACCTGACCGCAAACCTCATCCTCGATGATGGCGGCGATGCGACCATGTTCGCGCTGTGGGGCGCGCGGATCGAAGCTGGCGAAGAAATGCCTGCGCCTGCAAACGCTGAAGAGATCGAATTCCAGCGCGCGCTCAAAGCCTTCGTTGCGGCAAAGCCGGGCTACCTCACCAAGAGCGTTAAGAACATCAAAGGCGTGTCCGAAGAGACCACCACCGGTGTTATGCGTCTTTACCAGATCGCCAAGCAGGGCAAGCTGCCTTTCCCCGCGATCAACGTGAATGACAGCGTGACCAAGTCCAAATTCGACAACCTCTATGGCTGTAAGGAATCTTTGGTCGACGCGATCCGCCGGGCAACTGACGTGATGCTGGCCGGTAAGGTCGCTTGCGTTGCCGGTTATGGCGATGTGGGTAAGGGCTCGGCAGCTTCGCTGCGCGATGGTGGGGCCCGCGTGATGGTCACCGAAATCGACCCAATCTGCGCGCTGCAAGCGGCGATGGACGGATACGAAGTCGTCTCGATGGAAGAAGCAGCCAAGCGCGCTGACATCTTTGTCACCGCAACCGGCAATGAAGACGTGATCACCGGCGAGCACATGAAGGCGATGAAGAACATGGCCATCGTCTGCAATATCGGTCACTTCGACAGCGAGATCCAGATTTCCGCGCTCGACAATTACGAGTGGAAGGAAATCAAGGAAGGCACTGACCTTGTGACAATGCCGGACGGCAATTCGCTGTTGATCCTCGCCAAGGGACGCCTGGTGAATCTGGGCTGTGCCACCGGTCACCCAAGCTTCGTGATGAGCGCAAGCTTCACCAACCAGACGCTGGCTCAGATCGAACTGTTCACCAAGGCGGATGAGTATCAGAACGACGTCTATGTTCTGCCCAAGCACCTCGATGAGAAGGTCGCGGCTCTGCACCTCGATAAGCTTGGCGTTGAGCTCAGCAAGTTGAGCCAGAAGCAAGCCGATTACATCGGTGTGCCAAAGGATGGACCGTTCAAGCCGGATCATTATCGCTACTAATCCGCGCCGTTCATCGACAATTTCCAAAGAGCCCTCGCAAATAGCCTAATTTGCGGGGGCTTTTCATTGCGCAGCCGTTGCAACATGGCAGCTCTCGTCATAGCTCAGCAGCGATGGAATTCTCGCCCACCGCATTGGCTTTGATCGGCCTCGTGCTTGCCGCATGGACGGTGGGTGCGGCTGTGCTGATGGCCCGGGCGGGCAAACAGACCCGTCGGACCAAGGCATTGCAAACATCGCTGCGGCGGATGCAGCATATGCTTGATGTCGCGCCAGCTATTCCATTGCTGGTTCGGGTCGATGGCCGGATTGAAGCGCCAGAACGCCTCGCACGCTGGTTGGGGCTGGAGTCAATGCCGCTCTATCTCAGCGAACTCGACGCAGAAGGCGGTGAAGGGCTGACCAAAGAGCAGCTTGCCGAGCTTTCCGAAAATGTTCGCCGTACGCAGAAGACCGCAGCGCCATTCCAGATGGCGCTCACTCCGCCAGGCTCGGAACGCAGTCTCGCCTTGCAGGGAGCGCTTGCTGACGCGCGTGTTTCACCCGGCGGCGCGGCTCTGGTATGGGTGTTCGACTTTTCCGAAAGCGAAGACGAATTGTCGCGCCTGCGCGCCGCAGCCATGCGGGCCGAAAGCGATTTTGCTGCGCTGATCGGCCTGATCGAAGCCGCACCGATGCCGATGTGGTTCCGCGCATCGGACATGAAATTGCGGCTTGTGAACCAGGCCTATGTCGATGCGGTCGGAGCGGAAGATGCGGCGGCGGTGATCAACAACCAGATTGAGCTGATCGAGGAAATGGATGGGCAAAAGCCGTCGGAAATCGCCCGCGCATCGCTAAAGGCGCAAGAGAAATCTGAGCGCATTGTGCCTGCGACCATTCTTGGCCAGCGCCGGTCTATGCGGGTCAGCGACCTACCGCTCGGCAGCGAAGGTGTCGCTGGCTATGCCATCGATATCGAAGAGCAGGAGCAAGAGCGCCGCGAGTTTCGCGCCTATCGCGATGCGCAGCGCGCGATGCTCGATCAGCTTTCCGTGGGTGTTGCGCTGTTCGATGCAAAAGAGCAGCTCAGCTTTGCCAACCGTCCGTTCCGTCGCCAGTTCGGCCTCGCCAATGAGGCGGTGAGCGGCCTCGGCTTTGCGCGCTTCTTGTCGGACGCGCGCGAACAGGGTTTGACGCCGGAAGTGCGTGACTTCCCTGAATGGCGGCGCGAGCATGTTGCATGGTTCGAGGCGTCGGAAACCATTGAAGAAGCATGGCCGCTGTCAGGCGGAACGCACTTGCGCATCGTCGCGCAGCCGATGCCCGATGGCGGACTGGTGCTGATCGCGGAAGATCGCACCGAAAGCCTCTCTCTATCCGCGACGCGTGACACCCTGCTGCGAACCCGCACGGCGACCCTGGATAGTTTGTTTGAAGCGCTGGCGATCTTTGCGCCCGACGGATCGGTGCAATTGTGGAACCGGAGCTTTGCTGGGACGTGGGGACTATCAAGCGAGTTTCTCGACACCCACCCGAGCGCACAGGAACTGCTCGATGCGATTGCGGAGAACCTCGTCAAACCGCAGCAATCCAAGTCGATCGGCGCGGTGGTGCGCGCGGCCACGCTTGACCGTCAGGAAAAAGGCGAGCCGGATCGAGCTTAAAGATGGGCGCACACTGGAATTTGCGGGCGTGCCGCTGCCCGATGGCAACGGGCTTCTGACCGTGCTCGACATCTCCGCCTCGCAAAACGCGGAAAAAGCTCTGGTCGAACGCAATCAAGCACTTGAAGAGGCGGACACGGTCAAAGCGCGCTTCCTCGCCAATATGTCGTATGAATTTCGCACCCCGCTCACCTCGATCGGCGGCTTTGCCGAGCTGATCAAGAGCGGCGCGGCGGGCGAGCTCAGCGAGCAAATGGGCGAATATGTCGATGCAATCATAGAGAGCGTTGCGCGGCTGACCGATCAGGTCGAAAACGTGCTCGATCTGTCGCAAAGCGAAGCTGGTCTGCTGCCGATCAGCAAGCAAGATGTCGACCTGCTGCCGTTCCTCACCGCGCTTGTTCGCGAGCGTGAGAGCGCGATTATTGAAGCGGGACTGGGCCTTGACCTGCGCGGCAAGAAGGGGCGGGTCGTGCAAGCTGATCCGCGCCAATTGGGCCGCGCGCTTGGCAATCTGCTCGACAACGCGATTGCGGGCACTCCGGCGGATGGGCAAATCCTGATCAACATTGCGGCGAAAGAAGGGTTGGTCGAAATCGTCATCTCCGACAATGGCAAAGGCATGAGCGCAGAAGAACTGGCCCTCGCGCTTGGCACGTCAGGCAATCAAGATGGAAAACGTGCAGGCCTTGGCATTCCGCTCGCTAAGCAATTGATTGAAGCGCATGGCGGAACGCTTGAAATGCAAAGCGAAGAAGGCGCGGGGACGACCGCGATCATTCTTCTGCCGTGATGGAAGTTGACTTGCCCGATCTCGCGGCGATGGACGCTTTTGGCAAGCGGATCGCAGAGCAATTGCGCGGTGGCGATGTGGTTGCGCTTTCCGGGGGATTGGGCGCGGGCAAGACGACGCTCGCGCGCTCCATCATTGCGGCTTTGGGGTATGAAAACGAAGTGCCTTCGCCGACCTTCACCATCATCGAAACCTATGATGCGCCGCCGCCGCGACTGCCGGTCGTCCATGCTGATTTCTATCGTTTGGAGCACCCGGACGAGCGCCATGAGATCGGCCTTGATGATTACCGCGAAGGCGCTGCTCTTATCGCCGAATGGCCCGAGAATGCAGGCGGTTTCGCGCATGAGGCGGCTTGCCTCTCGATCACACTTGAAACTGTGGGGCAGGGGCGCAAAGCGACTGCCCAAGGCGGCACGGATTGGGTAGGACGGATGCCATGAGCGATCTTCCCGACGGACTTCACGCCTTTCTTGATTCTGCCGGTTGGGGCGATGCCGTAATCGACCCGATTCCCGGCGATGCCTCGTTCCGCCGCTATTTTCGTCTTCGCAAGGACAGCGGTGAGGGCGCGATGCTGATGCATGCGCCGCCGCCGCATGAAGACCCGGTGCCGTTTTTGAATGTCGCCGAGTGGCTCACCGAAAAGCAAATGCGCGCGCCGCAAATCTATGCCAGCGATCCAGCACAAGGATGGGTTCTGACCGAGGATTTCGGCGATGATCGGATGCGGGACTGGCTCGATGACAACCCAGAGCGTGAGCGCGCGGCTTATGAGGGTGCGATTGACGCACTGGTCGATTTGCACGCCTGTGAACCCGGCCCGTTCGCGCCTTACGACATGCCGACTTACGCGCGTGAAGCAGCGCTTTTGACCGAATGGTATTGCCCGGCGCAGGGTCTCGATGTTGACGCGGCGGGCTATCATGCAGCGTGGGAAGAAGCGCTATCGCCGATGATTGCGCGGCAATCGCCGGGCGTGACGGTGCTGCGCGACTATCACGCGGAAAACATCATGCTGCTGGGCGATCCGGCCCAGCGCGCACCGCAGGGCTTGATTGATTTTCAGGACGCGTTGGTCGGACATCCGGCCTACGATCTCGTGTCGCTGTTGCAAGATGCGCGGCGCGATGTCTCGGAGGAATTGGAGGCGGCGATGCTTGCGCGCTATCTGGAGCGTGCCGAAGCCGATGAGCATTTTGCCGCCGACTATGCGCGGCTTGGCGCGCAGCGAAACGCCAAGATCGTTGGCATTTTTACGCGTCTCTACAAGCGTGATGGCAAGCCGCGTTATCCGACGCTGATCCCGCGTGTTTGGAAGGCGATGGAGCGCGATCTCGCGCATCCGGCTCTCGCGCCGGTCGCAAGCTGGTTTGATGCAAATATCCCGGCGGAATTGCGCGCAAGTTTTGGCGGAGAGATCAAGTGAGCAAGTCTGAGCTTGCCAGCGACACTGCGATGGTCATGGCCGCAGGTTTGGGTAAACGGATGCGGCCGCTGACGGCGAGCCAACCCAAGCCGCTCGTGCGGGTCGCGGGCAAGCCGCTGATCGACCACGCGCTTGACCGGCTCGCCGAGGCCGGCGTCGCGCGCGCTGTCGTCAATGTGCATTACCTTGCCGACGCGCTCGAGGCGCATGTGAAAGAGCGCGGTGCGCCGCAGATCATCGTCTCGGATGAGCGCGATGAATTGCTGGAAACCGGCGGCGGACTGATCAAGGCAAAGTCGCATCTGCCCGACCCATTCTTTTGTCTTAACGCCGACAATATCTGGCTCGATGGTCCGAAGGACGCGTTTCACGATCTGTCGAAGAGCTGGAACCCGGATATTATGGACGCGCTGCTCCTCGTGGTCCCCCACGCGCAGGCGCGCAATTTCGCCGGACCGGGCGACTTCCATATGGATACGCGAGGGCTTTTGAAGCGACGCATCCCAGGGCGGATCGCGCCCTTCATTTACACCGGCATCCAGCTGATCTCGCACCGCCTGCTGCGGGACGCGCCAGAGGGCAGGTTCTCGACCAATGTGCTGTGGAGCCGCGCGATTGAGGAGGGCCGCCTGTTCGGCGCATCCTTCACCGGCGAGTGGTTTGAAGTGGGCACGCCCGATGCGATCCGGCCAACCGAAGATGCGCTGAAGGGTGGCTGACCGCAAAGAGCCACACGTATACTCCATCGCCGCGCATCGCGGCTTTGCCGATGCGCTGGTTGCGGGTTTGGTCCCGCGATATTCGGAGGAAGGCTTGGGGCTTGCGCGTCTCACCTTGCTCGTTCCATCGAGCCGCGCTGCGCGGACAATCAGCGAAGCTTTCATACGTCACGCGGGTGAGGCGGGCACGCCGGGTCTGCTAATGCCGCGCATGGTCGCGGTTGGCGATCTCGACCTCGACGAGAAGCTCGGCACTCTGCTCGACCCTTTGGGCGCGAGCGACATTCCACCTGCGATTGAGCCGACGCGCCGCTGGTTTGAGCTTGCGCATTTGCTGCGTGAGGAATTGCAGGGCGGCCAGGCGCCGCTTCCGCCCGACGCAGCGATCCTGCGCATGGCGCGCGATTTGGCTCGCACGATGGATCGCTTGCTAGTCGAGGAAAAGGCGCCTGAAGACCTGCTTGACGACACTGTGCTCAACCTTGAGCCGAGCCTTGCCAAGCATTGGCAGGAATCGATCCGCACCTTTGCCCGAGTGCAGGCGCGCTGGCGCTTTGCTCTCGATGAAAGCGGGCATGTCGATGCGGCAACGCGGCGCAATATGCTGTTTGACCGGGCTGCACGCGAATGGAAATCCAGCCCGCCAACAATGCCGATTGTCGCTGCTGGCGTGACCAGCGCTGCGCCCGCGCTTGCACGAATGCTGCGCAGCATGGCGGACCTCGATAACGGCGCGGTGATCCTGCCCGACCTTGATCTCGCAATGCCGAAAGAGGCTTGGGAGGAGCTCGGCCGCGCGGGGCAAAGCGATGAACCGGGCGGTGAGGTCTTTGGCCAGGATGATGCGCTCACCCACCCGCAATATCACCTCAAACTGCTTTTGGGCCGGATGGGCATCGCTCGCGAGGAGGTACGGCAATGGCATCGCAAGGGGCTGGGCGCGGCGGAACCGGCGCGCACGCATGCGATCAGTTCGCTGTTCCTGCCGCCAGAGGCGAGCGCCAGCTGGGTCGATCTTCCCTCAGACAAGCGCCGCCTTGCCGATGTGCGCTTGCTCACCAGCGCGACTTCGGAAGAGGAAGCCCAGGCCATAGCGCTGCTCGTGCGCGAGAAGCTGGAAGAGCCGGAAAAACGCATCGCCGTGATCAGCGGGGATCGTAGCCTGGCGCGGCGCGTGACGCAGCATTTGGCGCGCTGGAACATCATCGCTGACGATTCCGCGGGCCGCCCGCTGTCGCTCACCGCTGCGGGCCGGTTCTTCGCATTGCTTGGTGAACTGGCGAGCGGCATCATGACGCCAACTGCGATTATCGCCGCGCTGGCGCATCCTCTGGTCCGATCGGGCGATGAGCGGCGCGAATGGCTAGCGAACCTGCGCTCATTTGAGCGGGAGCTGCGCGGACCGTCACCCGCTTCCGGTTTCGGTCCTTTGCGCGAAGTCGCCGAAAAAGCTGGCGTGTCTGATTGGTGGGCGGAGGCTGAAGCGTTGCTTTCACCTCTTGGAATCGAAGGCAACACCGTTGCGCTTGCCGATGCGCTTGATCTGCTGAGCGCTGCTGCCGAAGCGCTGGCGGGTGTGGGCGTTTGGGCGCGCGAGGATGGCCGCGCTTTGTCCGCGATGGTCGAAGATCTGCGGCTTCACTCCCGCGCCAGCGGCACTCAGCTTTCGCCGCGCGATTTGGCAAATACCTTGCGCGATGCGATGGACGAGATCGCCGTGAGGCCGCCCTATGGCGGGCATCCGCGCGTCGCGATTTACGGCTTGTTGGAATCGCGCATGGCGCGCGCCGACCTCGTCATCTGCGGCGGCTTGAACGAAGGCACCTGGCCGCAGAGCCCTTCACCCGATCCGTTGCTCGCGCCCGGAGTGCTGCGCGCGCTCGGAGTGCCCGGCGCGGAGTTTCGCATCGGCCTTGCCGCGCATGACCTCGCCGGAGCCATGGGCGCGCCCGAAGTGGTGCTGAGCCGGGCAGAGCGCGACAAGGACGGGCCGACGATCCCCTCGCGTTTCCTGTTGCGGGTTGAGGCATTGCTGGGCGAGCTCTCGGATGATTACCGTGAGGAGACTATCCCCGCGATCCTGCCGCAGCTCGACCGGGCGGTTGCGCGTGCGCCGCAATACCCTCGTCCGGCGCCAGATCCTTCCTCAGAGCAGCGTGCCGTCCCGATCAAGGTTACCGCGCTCGACCGACTGCTGGGCGATCCGTACCAGTTCTATGCCGCCGAGGTTCTCGCGCTCAGACCGCTCGAGCAATTGGAGGCCGACCCGTTTAGCGACCCAGCTCTGCGTGGCACTTTGACGCATAAAATCCTCGAGCTGTGGCATGAGGCGAGGGCCAGCGACCCGAAAGCCGACATTGTCGAAGTCGCGGAGGTGCATTTCCGTGAGGCGCAATGCCATCCGCTGTTCATGGGCCTGTGGCGACCACGCCTGCTTGCGGCGCTCAAACGGTTTGCCGAATGGATCGACGCCTATGAGGATCGCGAAGTTGTCGCGTGGGAGCGCAAAGGTTCGATGGTGGTCGATGGCGTGCGGGTTTATGGCCGCGCAGACCGGATTGACCGGCTGGCTGACGGCACTCTGGCGATCGTCGACTATAAGACGGGGCGGCCACCGAAATCGTCCCAGGTCGAGGCGGGTTTCGCGTTGCAATTGGGTTTGCTCGGGCTGATTGCACGCAATGGCGATTTCGAGGGCCTGTCGGGTGAGGCCACTGGCTTTGAATATTGGTCGATGGCGAAAGACGGCGGCGAGTTTGGCTTCATCGACAAGCCCATGAAAGTCGATGGCAAGCGAAGCGGATTATTACCCGAAGAGTTCTTGCCCAAACACGAGGAAAAGCTCGCCGAGGCGATCCGCCGGTTCATCAAGGGCCGCGATCCGTTCACCGCGAAAGAGAACCCGGACTATCCCGGCTACACCGATTACGATCAGTTGATGCGGCTCGAAGAGTGGAACATTACGCTCGCCGATGACGATGCGGATGGTTCGGCATGAGCGGCAAGGTTTTCGAGCTCAAGGGCGATCAGCTAAACGCGGCGAATCCGGCGGACAATGTCTGGCTGTCGGCTTCGGCAGGGACAGGCAAAACGCAAGTGCTTTCCGCGCGTGTGCTGCGGCTGTTGCTGCGCAAGGATGTCGATCCAGGCCAGATCCTTTGCCTGACCTTTACCAAGGCGGGCGCGGCGGAAATGGCCAACCGGATCAATGCGGTGCTCGCGCGCTGGGTGCGGCTGGAACCGACCGCGCTTGCGACCGAGCTTGGCCACCTGGGCGCGGATATCGGTCCCGAGACGCAGGCGCGTGCGCGCACTCTATTTGCGAGCGTGCTTGATTGCCCGGGCGGCGGGTTGCGGATCGATACGATCCACGCTTTTGCCCAGTGGCTGCTCGCGAATTTCCCCGGCGAGGCGGAGCTGCAACCCGGCGCCAAGCCGATGGAGGATCGCGAGCGCGATCATCTGGCACGCGAAGTGCTTTCTGGAATGCTCGAAGAAGCTGAGCGAGTAGGTGACCAAAAGGTGCTCGATGCGGTCGGTCTGTTTACTACGCGCAAAGATCCCGACGCCTTGCGCGCTTGGTTGATGCGGTGTGCCAGCGCACGCGAGATGTGGCTCGGGCCAGGTGCGTGGCAGCCGCCGATGAAATCGCGGGTCAATCGCCTGCTCGATATGCCGGTCGATGCGGATGAAAGCTGGGCCGAAGAGGTATTCCACCCCGACACTTTTCCGGACCATCAATTGCGCGTGATGCTGCCGCCTCTCATGGCTTGGGGAACAGCGACAGGCAATAAAGCAGTCGAAGCCATCAAACTATGGTTGTCTCTCGATCATGCAGATCGTGTTGATCGCACGGACTTGTTGCTTGGAACAGTGCTCACGAAAACTGGCAAGCCGAATGGCAAGCTGTCTAAGCCGCAAAAGGATGATCCCAAGTTTGTGGTTCGCCAAGAAGAGATTGCCGATGTCATGCGTCAGCATTCGGAGCGACGCGCGCTGCTCAGCCTCGCTGAATTGCTCGCGCCTGCGCTTGAGTTGGGGCGCGCCTTCGCGCTGCGCTGGGAAGAGGCAAAAACCCGCGAGGCGCTGCTCGACTTTGACGATCTGATCCAGCTCGCCGCAGACCTGCTTGGGCGCAAGGAGGCCTCAGACTGGATCCGTTACAAGCTCGACCGTCGTTTCGATCACATCCTGATCGACGAGGCGCAGGACACCAATAGCGCGCAATGGGATATCGTTTTTGCGCTGATCGATGACTTCTTTTCGGGCGAGGGCGCAGCCGGCGACAAGTTGCGCACGATCTTCACCGTCGGCGACTACAAGCAGGCGATCTTCGGCTTTCAAGGGACCAGCCCAGAGAACTTTGCGCGTGCCAAGGACAAGGTGAACGCCGCGATCGAAACGGCGCGTGCCAATGCCGCGCAAGTGCGGCGCAGGCGTTTGCCGAATTGGCGCGACCTCGACCTTGGCGAGAGCTTCCGGACTTCCAATGCGGTGCTCGAATTCGTCAACCGAGCGATTGATGCGGTTGGCGCGGGCGCGTTTGGACTGAAGGACGAACCCGAGCCGCATAGTGGCGAAGAACGCGCGGGCCTCGTGACCATGTGGGAGCCGGTGCGCGGAGCATCGGAAGACGGCGATGATGAGCAGGATTGGCTCGCCAAGCACGACCGTCAATTGGCTGACAGGATCGCTGAGCAAGTGCGCCGCTGGCACACCCGCGAAGAGCCGTTCATACTCGCGAAGGACAAGGCCGATCCGCGCGCAGCGAGCGCGGGCGATGTCATGGTGCTGGTCCGCAAGCGCAAGGATCTGGCTGCGCTGATTGTCGCGCGCTTGCATGCCAAGGGCGTTCCCGTGGCGGGTGTCGACCGGCTGAGACTGGGCGCGCCGCTGGCGGTTAAAGACCTGCTCGCTGCCTTGCGATTCGCCGCGCAGCCACTCGACGATCTGATGCTGGCAAATTTGCTAGCAAGCCCGCTGATCGGGTGGTCGCAGGATGAGCTGCTCGAATATGTTCCTCGCGACAAAGGCGTGCGGCTCTGGGATCATTTACGCAAGTCGGAAGAGCCGTTCGTTGCCGAAACGGCGGAGAAGCTGCGTGAATTGCTGCGCCTTGCCGACTATGAAACGCCGCAGGCTTTGCTCGCGTGGTTGCTCATCGGACCGTGGCAGGCACGCGCCAAGCTTGTCGCTCGGCTGGGGCGTGAGGCGAATGATCCGATTGATGAGCTGGTCAAAGCAGCTTTCGCCTATGAAAGTGCGAGCGTCCCGAGCCTTGTCGGCTTCCTGCAATGGTTCGACGCTGGCGAAGGTGAGCTGAAGCGTGATCCGGGCGAGGCGGGTGAGCAGGTGCGGGTGATGACCGTGCACGGTTCGAAGGGACTGCAGGCGCCGATTGTGATCTTGGCCGATGCGACCGGAGAGCCGGGGCAGGGCGGTTCGATTGAGTTGGAAGAGACGCCGCTTGGCGAGGATACGACTACGGATGACAGGCGGATTGTCCCGCTGCCGCGCCTTTCCAAAGAGGAAAAAGCCGGTCCGGTCAGCGATGCCGACGAAGCTGCGACCATCGCTGAGATGCAAGAGCATTGGCGGCTGATGTATGTCGCGATGACCCGCGCGGAAGAAGGGCTGTTCGTTACCGGATCGCTCGGTCCGCGGGACCAGAACGGCCCGCATGAAGATAGCTGGTATGCGCGGCTTGCGCCGATCTTTGAAGAAGACCCGCTCGAGGATGAATTGTGGGGCGCACGGCGAGAATGGGGTTATCGCGCGATGCATTTCCCGGAGGCCACGGGAAGCGATGTGTCGGGGAGCGCGGTGGAACTGCCCAAATGGGCGCGTACGCCGATTGGCCCCGAGCCGCGACCGCCGCGTCCTCTCGCTCCAAGTTCCGCCGGTGAGGACGTGGCCGCTGATCCGCCGCTCGCGCCTGAAGTGGCTAAGGTCGCCGCGCGGCGCGGGGTTTTGATCCACGCGCTGCTTGAGCGGCTTCCCGAGATTGCGCCGGACGAACGCGATTTCGCTGCCGAAGTATGGCTCGAGCGCCAGGCGAGCGACCTTTCGGAGCAGGCGCGCCGCGAAATGGTCGAGCAAGCACTCGGTGTTATCTCTGACCCGCAATTCGCAAACATCTTCGCGCCGGGTGCCTTGGCTGAGGTTCCGCTTGCCGCGACGGTCGGCGGGATCGTGGTTGCAGGAACGGTCGACCGCCTACTCGTCACCGAGGATCGCGTCACCATCGTAGACTACAAAACTACGCGCCGCCCGCCGGCATCCTCGGACGAGATACCCGCTGCGACGCTTAAACAGATGGCAGCCTATGCCGCCGCGCTGGAAGTGATTTATCCGAACAGAGTGATCGAAGCGGCCGTGCTCTACACTCAAACCCCGCAGATTTTCGCACTTTCACCCGAGCAAATCGCATTACACAAGAACGCTTTGGGCGGCGCGCAGGAAAGCTATCCACCGCCGATGGTTGAGTGAAACGCAAACGCGCCTAGATAGGACCCAACCGAATAACAGGAGACATTCCATGGCAACCTTCGCCGTTACCGATGACAGCTTCAAATCCGATGTGCTGGACAGCGACACCCCCGTTCTGGTCGATTTCTGGGCGGAGTGGTGCGGCCCGTGCAAGATGATTGGCCCTTCTCTTGAAGAAATCAGCGCCGAGCTCGATGGCAAGGTGAAGATTGCCAAGATGGACATTATGGAAAACACTGGCGTGCCGGCAGACTTTGGCGTCCAGTCGATCCCGCTGATGGTGCTGTTTAAGAACGGTGAAGCGGTCGCGCAGAAACTGGGCGCGGCTCCGAAAAGCCAACTCAAAGAGTGGATTGAAAGCGAATTGTAAGAGCTTTGAGCGTTGGCGCGGTCGTTAGGTCGGCTGCGCCAACATCCGCTTCACAAACGCATCCCACAGGGCTGGGCTAGAAGCGCCGACCATGCCCTCCATATCGCCTTGATCCACGCGGTATTCGCTGCCGTCGAGCCGAGCTGCCTTCCCGCCCGCTTCGTTCAGCCACAAGACGCCCGCTGCGTGATCCCAGGCGAGCGTGCGCTTGAAAGTCGAAACGTCGTTTTCACCCAGAGCGAGCCGGGGATATTGTTCAGCGGCGCAGCGCGGGATGTCGGTCAGCGCATAATGCGGCGCGATTTTGGCATCGACTTCGGCGCGTTCTTGTTCATCCAGAAACATTTTTGAGATTGCCGCGATCGGCGGGTTGTGGCCGCTGGTGCGAGCGGTGATCTGCACACCGTCAATGAAAGCGCCTTCGCCCTTTTTCGCGTGGCACAGGCGGTCGCGCACCGGGTCGTACAGCCACCCTGCTACCGTCTCGCCAGCATCGGCCAGCGCGATGATAATCCCGAACGGCTCCTTGCCCTCCGCGAAATTGGCTGTGCCGTCGAGCGGGTCGATGATCCAGCATTGCTTCGAGAGGTTATCGAGCACGCCCGCGTCCTCATGCGCAGTCTCTTCGCCGACGATGGGCACGCCGGGCGCAAGCTTGGTCAGCGCTTCGGATAGAAAGGCTTCGACCTCGCGGTCCACCACGGTGACGGGGTCATCTTCGCCTTTCAGCTCGATCTCATCATCGCTGAGCGCGCGAAAACGCGGCAGCATCGATCCGCGCGCGGCAAAACGCAGCAGGTCGCGGATTTCGGCGTCCAAGGCGGAGAGTTCGCTCATGAGCGATAATCTGCATTGATCGAAATATAGCCATGCGTGAGGTCGCAGGTCCAAACCGTCGCGCGGCCATCACCCAAGCCCAAATCGACAGCGAGGTCAATCTCCTCGCCCTTCAAATGCTCGGCAACGGGGGCCTCGTCATAGTCCTCGACCGGCAGGCCGTTCTTCGCCGCCCAGACGCCGCCAAAGGCGATCGAGAGCGTGTCGCGATCTGCCGGTTCGCCTGCTTTGCCGACTGCCATGACGACACGGCCCCAATTGGCATCCTCGCCCGCGATAGCGGTTTTGACCAGCGGTGAGTTGGCGATGGCAAGGCCGATGCGGCGCGCGCTGTCATCGCTCGCGGCGCCCGAGACGCGCACGGCGATAAACTTGGATGCGCCTTCGCCGTCCCGCACCACGAGATGCGCGAGTTGGCGGCAGATATCGGTGAGCGCTGCGGCGAAGGCGTCGGCACCGGGGCTGTCCCATCCGGTGATGCGCGCATTGCCCGCTTTGCCGGTCGCGAAGGCCATCACCGTGTCGCTGGTCGAGGTATCGCCATCGACGGTGATGCAGGAATAGGTTGAGGCATTGGCGCGGTTCAACAGCTGTTGCAGGAAGTCCGGCGCGATGTCGGCATCGGTGAAGATATAGCCGAGCATGGTCGCCATATCGGGCGCGATCATGCCGCTGCCCTTGATAATCCCGACAAGCTCGACGCGCTGCTCGCCTATCATGGCAGAGGCATGCGCGCCTTTCGGGAAGGTGTCGGTCGTGCCGATCGCGCGTGCTGCGTCCTCCCAGCTTGCCTCGGTTGCGGTGAAGGCCGCGGCAAGGCCTTCGCGCGCTTTGTCCTTGGGCAACGGAACGCCGATCACGCCGGTGCTCGAGACGAAGACCTGCTCTGCAGCGCAATCCAGATGCCCGGCAGCTTGCGCCATGATCTGCTCGACCGCTTCGCGCCCGCGATAGCCTGTAAAGGCGTTGGCATTGCCCGAGTTAACGACCAAGGCGCGCGCCGAGCCTTGCGCGATATTTGCCCGGCCAAGCTCAACTTCGCTCGATGCGCAGGCGCTTTGCGTGAAGACGCCCGCAACGCTGGTGCCCTCGGAAAGCTCGATAAATGTGAGGTCGGCCCGGTCCGCGCCTTCCTTGTATCCGGCACGCGCCACGCGCGCAGAAACTCCCGCAATTTGCGGCATGTCGGGGAAGGGGCGAGCCAGCGGCGAAGTCGTCAAGTCCATGGGGCTCGCCCTAGTGGGCAACGCTATCAACCGCAATTCCCGCTTGGTTCTTTGTTGTTAAGCTTCGCTTTGATAAGGCTTGAGCTCACTTCACAAAACGGGCGGGAATCTACGATGAAGTTCAATCTGTTGGTCGCGGGTGCAGGCGCGCTCATTCTTACTCAGCCAGCCTTGGCGCAGTCAGCTCAGGAGGCCGCCGAAGATGCAGCTGAGGCAGTTGCCGAAGCAGCTGAAGATGTTGCTGAGGAAGCTGGGGATGATACTCCTGTTCTAATGGCACCACCGCCGCTGCCGCTTCGCGTAGCTCCAGCGCAGCCCTATCCCAGCGACCCGCGTCCAAATCAAACGCTCTTCCGCCTGATCAAGCCGGTAGATTATCCTGTCGAGGCATGGAATGCGGATCAGGAAGGGTTCGTCGGCTACGATATCCAAGTGAGCGCGGATGGAACCGCGGAGCGATGCTATGTCACCGAAAGCTCCGGCCACGCACTACTCGATAAGGCCACCTGCGATCTGGTGATGGAGCGGCTCACGTTTGATCCAGCTCTTTCTGACGAGAATGAAGCGACTTCCGGCACCTTTTCAGGCTCCTACACCTGGCGCAAGCGCGAACCGGAAATGCCGCAAATGGCCATCACTTTTCGCTATCTTCAAGACGAGCAGGGGGTCACGAGCGAATGTGAGTTCCTGAGAATGGAAGGCGATATACCCGACAAGATGATGAGGGATATTGAAAGAGACCGCGAGCGTGGTCGGCTTTGTCCGGGGAACGGGAGCAATCGCGGGATCCCGTACCGCGATGAAAATGGAGTTCCGATTGCAAAGCGGGTGACGGTGACTTTTGATGTCGTGCTGGAGGATGTGGAATGAACGCGCGGCTGATGAATTGCGCAAAAGCGCTCGCTCCGATCCTTGCGATCACTGTCGTGCAACCAGCCTCGGCGCAATCGGAAGGAACCGCATCTCAGGCGAAGCCAGAGGCCAGGCAAGTCGTCCCATCGCCGCCAGCGCCCCCTGCGCCTTCCTCGGTAGAGATACCACCGCCTGCACCTCCAGCGATCCGCATCCCGCCACCTCGGCCTCAGGCCCGTCCGATGCCAGCTTAACGGCCAACGACATACGAACGAGGCGCGAGGCCCATCGAACAGTATTACTGGTATCGCAATGTCACTATGCCCGCCGATCTGTATCGTCAGAGAGCCGAAGGGCTTGTGAGTTATCAGGTCGATCTTGACGAGGAAGGACGCCCAAGCAATTGCCTTGTTACCGAGACCAGTGGTTTTCCAGCGCTTGACATTTTGACCTGCGATATCGTCGTTTCCAAAGGCAAGTTTGTCTCGGCGCTTGACGAAGCGGGTGATCCAATTGCGTCGACCTATTCCGGATATAAGTCATGGGATCACAAGCCCCACGATCTCAACGATTTCGATATCATAATTAGGGTGGTTGTAGATGAGAACGGTGAGCAGACGTCGTGCGAAGTGGTCGAGCAAACCGGGATTATGCCTCAAGGCTTTAACGGTGAAAGCCCGTGCAGGGGGCTAGTCAGGGGTCAGGGCCCTTACCGCGATGAAAATGGTGTCCCGCAGGCCCGCGAAATGGTGTTCAAGGTTTCGATCGAAGGCTCCGAGCCAATAGCTGACGGCGAGTAACTTTGCCCGCAGACTGGACGAACTGGCCTCTAAGCCATATATCGGAGCGTGTTATGCGTCGCCAATTGATCGCCTTTCTTGCACTTCTCACAGGGCTCGCCGCTCTGGGAGCGCCTGCGAGCGCGTCAGTCAATGAAGCGCTAAATCAGAATTTCGATGTCTCCGCGCATGCCGAGCCATCGGATAATTGTGATCGCGCGACCCCGGCTGACGATCCTCAGAAGAAGGCGACGAAGTGTCGCAAGGCCAAGAAGCGCAAGACCGGCCAAGTTCCAGAAGCGCTGCGTTTGCCTGTCCTTATGGGAATTGAGCGCGCTTACGAATAGCGCTGCGGAACACGCATCGAACGCTTGACCCAAGCGGCGCAGAGCACCTGCGCAATCCGGGTATTTCATGCATATTTTTTCCGATGCCGCCCTCGCGAAATGCTGGGGGCGCTCCCGATTTCAAGGCCACAAGTTCCATGTTCAACGCAATCACAAAATCCATCTTCGGCTCATCGAACGATCGCTACGTTAAGTCGGTTCGCAAGGTTGTCGCGCAGATCAACGCGCTCGAGCCGCAAATCCAGGCGCTGTCCGATGAGGAATTGAAAGCTCAAACGGATAAGTTCCGCGAGCAGCTCGACAATGGCGCGACGCTTGACGAGATCCTGCCCGAAGCCTTTGCCACGGTGCGCGAAGCCTCGGTGCGCGTGTTCGGCATGCGTCACTTCGATGTGCAGATGATCGGCGGCATCGTGCTGCACCGCGGCGAGATCGCGGAAATGCGCACGGGTGAGGGTAAGACCCTGATGGCGACGCTGGCGACCTACCTTAACGCGATCGAGGGCAAGGGCGTCCACGTCGTGACCGTCAACGATTACCTCGCCACGCGCGATGCCGAATGGATGGGCCAACTGTATAACTGGCTGGGTCTGAGCGTTGGCGTCATCGTTCCGAACATTGACGAATATGCCCGCCGCGATGCTTACAATGCGGACATCACCTACGGCACGAACAACGAGTTCGGGTTCGATTATCTGCGCGACAATATGAAGCACGAGCGCGGCCAGATGGTGCAGCGCCCGTTCAACTTCGGCATCGTTGACGAGGTGGACTCGATCCTGATCGACGAAGCGCGGACGCCGCTGATTATCTCCGGACCGACCGAGGACAAATCCGACCTCTATGTCGCGCTCGATGCAGTTGCGAAGGAAATCCCTGAGGACTGGTACGAGAAGGACGAGAAGACCAAACAGATCCAGCTGACCGAAGAGGGGCTGGATGAAGTCGAAAAGATCCTGATCGAGAAAGAGCTGCTCGAAACCGACAACCTCTACGACGTCGAGAATACTCAGGTCGTCCACCACTTGGACCAGGCGCTCAAGGCCGTGCACATGTTCAAGCGCGACACCGATTACATCGTCAAGGACGACAAGGTCGTGATCATTGACGAGTTCACTGGCCGCATGATGGATGGGCGGCGTTGGTCCAATGGTCTGCACCAGGCGGTCGAGGCCAAGGAAGATGTGAAGATCGAGCCGGAAAACCAGACCATGGCCTCGATCACGTTCCAGAACTATTTCCGTATGTATCCCAAGCTCTCGGGAATGACCGGTACGGCGGCGACCGAAGCGGCGGAATTCTGGGACATTTACAAAATGAACACGGTCGAGATTCCGACCAATCTTCCGGTCGCGCGGATCGACGAGGAAGACGAATTCTACAAGAACACGATGGACAAGTTTAAGGCGATTGCGAAGGCGATTGCCGAGAAGGCCGAGATCGGCCAGCCGGTTCTGGTCGGCACGGTCTCGATCGAAAAGTCTGAATTGCTCAGCAAATTCCTCGATGAGGAAGGCGTGAAGCACGAAGTCTTGAACGCCCGTCAGCACGAACGCGAGGCGCATATTGTCGCGCAGGCGGGCCGTCTGGGTGCGGTCACCATCGCCACCAATATGGCGGGTCGCGGTACCGACATTCAGCTGGGCGGCAACCTTGAATATCGCATAGGCGACGAGCTTGCCGATCTGGCAGAGGATGATCCCAAGCGCGAGGCAGAAATTGCTCGGATCACCGCCGAGGTCACGGAAGAGAAGCAAAAGGTTCTCGAAGCGGGCGGGTTGTTCGTCCTTGGCACAGAGCGGCACGAAAGCCGTCGGATCGACAACCAGCTGCGCGGCCGTTCGGGCCGTCAGGGCGACCCGGGTCTCTCGCGCTTCTACCTCTGCCTCGAAGACGATTTGCTGCGTATCTTTGGCCCGGACACTCTGTTCGCCAAGATGATGAATTCTAACCTAGAAGATGGCGAGGCGATTGGCTCCAAGTGGCTGTCCAAGGCGATCGAGACCGCACAGAAAAAAGTCGAGGCGCGCAATTATGACGTGCGGAAACAGGTCGTCCAATACGACGATGTGATGAACGACCAGCGCAAGGTCATCTACGAGCAGCGCTCTGAAATCATGGATTCCGAAGCGGTCGATGATGTCGTCGTCGATATGCGTCACGACACGATCAATGCGTTGGTCGGCACCGCGTGTCCTCCGGGCTCTTACCCGGAGCAGTGGGATATCGATGGCCTCAAAGAGAAGCTGGAAGAGGTGTTCAACCTGACGCCGCCGATCGATGAGTGGATGGAAGAAGAGCAGGTCGAGCCGGAACTCCTCGAGGAGCGACTGACCGCGATGACCGACGAGATGATGGACGCCAAGATGGCGGATGGCGACCAGAACATCTGGCGCATCGTTGAAAAAGACGTGCTGCTGCGTCAGCTGGACGCGCATTGGAAAGACCATCTGGCGACGCTCGATGCGCTGCGTCAGGTAATCTGGATGCGCGGTATCGCGCAGAAACAGCCGATCAACGAATACAAGCAGGAAGCGTTCGGCCTGTTTGAAACCATGCTCGACAATCTGCGTGAGGAAGTGACCAAGATCCTGTTCCGGTCAGAGCTGCGCATGGCACCACAGGAAGATCCGGCGGAGGCGCTGCCCGATCTACCCGATTTCCTTACCGGCCATATCGATCCGCTCACCGGCATCGACAATTCGAATGATGGCGATGGGTCGGCAGAACGTCCTGAGATGTTCGGCTCGCTTGCAGGCAGCCCGCGCGCAGCATCGGGGCCGGGCGGTTCCAATCCAGACAACCCTTGGGCCAATCAGGAAATCAGCCGCAATGCGCCATGCCCATGCGGCAGCGGCAACAAGTACAAGCATTGCCACGGTGCTGCAGGGGCGAAGAAGCCGACTATTGCCTGAACGGGCATCCGGGCTGGGCGGATGAGCGCGGCTGAGGAGATGCGAGCATGATCGGCGCGGTTCCGGCGCTGCTCGCGCTCGCATTCCTGGTGACCGCGCTGCTCTATGCCAGCGTCGGGTTTGGCGGTGGGTCGACCTATTCCGCGCTGCTGGCGTTGTCGGGACTCGATTATCGCTTGCTGCCGCTGGTTGCGCTCGCCTGCAACATTGTCGTTGTCGCCGGTGGCACAATCCGGTTCGCGCGGGCCAGGATAACCCCTTGGCGCGGCGCGCTTATGGTGACCGCACTGGCTGCGCCAGCCGCCTTCCTGGGAGGGCTGACCCCGATTGACCGCGAGGCGTTTATGCTGCTGCTAGGGGGCAGCCTGATCCTGACAGCGGTGACGATGTTGATCCCGGTGCGGGAGGGGGTAGCAGGCGAACCGACCCGTTTTGCCAAAGCCATGCCGTTTGCCGCCGCGCCGTTGGGATATCTCGCAGGGCTCGTCGGAATAGGCGGGGGCATTTTCCTCGCGCCTTTGCTTCACCTCACGCGTTGGAAGGATGCGCGCGCCATCGCTGCGACTGCGAGTTTCTTCATCCTCGTCAATTCGCTTTTCGGCCTCGCCGGACAATTGCTGAAGCAGGGGCCGGCGGCCTTTGGCGGCGCCATTACCTACAGCCTGCCATTGCTGATCGCAGTCGTGATCGGAGGGCAGATCGGCAGCCTTATGGCGGTGCGGTTGCTGCCCAAACGCTGGATCCGCTGGCTGACCGCAGCACTGGTGCTCGTTGTCGGGATCAGGTTGATCGTGGCAGGCTAGGGCGCTTCACGCCCTGGATGCGGCAGGCGCAGCTTTCTCGCCCGACTGTAGTCCAAACAGCGCCGCATTGCGCTTCCACTCGAATGTCAGCGCGACCGCAGCTGCGACCGCGAGAGCAGCCGCCGTCGCAATCACTGGATGCACGCCCAGATGCTCGCCAATCTGCAGGATCGGATAATGCACCGCGTAAAGCGGGAAGGAGATGCTCCCCAAGATAGCGCTGAACCGGTTCGCATTGGCGGATAGGCCCGCCAGCAGCAGCGCCGGTGATACCAGCATCACGAACACCAGATCGTAGAACATGCCCTTCGGCAACAGCAGCAGCGCAAGCACCAGAGCAGGATTTGCGAAATAGGGCGGTATGATTGTGCGCCAATCGAGCCGGAACAGCATAATTCCGATCGTATAAGCGAGCAGCACGCGCGGAACGCCCAGCCATAAATTGTCGTTGCGGTGGCCGACCAGAATATCCGGTCCGGCAAAGGCGAAAAGCGTGCCCGCGCTTGCCACAGCGACCAAGCCCAGAACCCAAACTGGCAGTCGCCACATCAACACCGCGTGCACGGCGTTTGCGACCAGTTCGAAGAGGATCGACCAGGCAGGCTTATTGAGCATGAACGGGTAGACTGGTCCGCTAGGGATGTAGACCAGCGTCGCCGCATAGATGACCGCGACGGATGCTAGGTCGGAGCGGGCGAAGAAGAACAATCCCAGCGCGGCGCCCACAGCCATCGGCCAGAACAGCCGCTTGTAGCGCATCAAAGTGAATGAGACCGGGTTCAGGCCGGAGGCGAACTTGGTCTCATAGGTCCGCGCCATGACATAGCCGGACAGCATGAAGAAGAAATCGACCGCCAGATACGCGCGGTCAAACAGGTCCGCCACGTCGTAAATGGTGAACACGTGAAAGCCTACCACGGTCAACGCGGCATAGCCTCTCATCGCATCCAGTCCGACGAGCCTCATATCAGGCGGTTCTGTTCGGCACTTTGTCCATCAGACCGCGCTAAACAAAAGTGGTTAAGTTTTTGGGCGGTTCGGCGGTTGGAAAGGCTGGATTTTTGAGGGTTTCAGGTGGAAACAGGCGTTCGAGCTGCGCGTGGTGTCGGAGAAGCGATTGATCTGCAACGCGAATGGGCTCGACTTGGTTGGACTACGCATCGCAGTGCGTCTTGAGATTATTTTACAACTCGGCGTGTTTTCGAAGGCAAATGACGTCTGGAACTCAGCGGCCAGGGCTCTATAGTTTCATCCATGACAAGCATCCCAAAAACGAAGCATATTCAGCTCATTGCACTGTTGGCACCTTTTGCGCTGGGTTCGGTTGCCGCTCACGCGCAAACAACTGCCGACGAGGCTGATCAGACTGTAGCAGCACAGCCCGTCGCGGCTGCCTCGCTCGCTCGATCTGCTGAAATGACGCGGATGCCACCGTTCAACTATCCGGCGCAGTCGCTGCGTCTGGAGCAGCAGGGACGAGTTGAATATCGCTATTCTGTCAATGTGAAGGGCAGGGCCGTCGACTGCATCATCACGCGATCGAGCGGGTATCGGCTGCTTGACGAAGAAACTTGCAAGTCAATGACGAAGCACGCCCGTTTCCGGCCTGCTCTCGATGAAGCTGGCAATCCCATTTTGGCCACATATTCAGGCAGCCGGAACTTCCAGCTCGACTAACTCAAAAATGTGGGATGAAATGGCTCCCCGAGTTGGATTCGAACCAACGACCAAGTGATTAACAGTCACCTACTCTACCGCTGAGCTATCGGGGAGCAGCTTCCCAAGCGGTATCGAGGGAAGCGGAGGCGAGCCTATATGGCTGCGCGCGAAACTTGGCAAGAGGGTTTTGGAGGAAAAATGCGCGGTTTTGACGGCAGAGTCCAAACGGTGGCGTAGCCACCGCAAGGGCGCACGCCCGCCCGCAGCGATGCGCCTGAAAGGCGCATGAGCGAGGAGTTCGCGAGCGCGGATGCGCTTGCGCAAAAACTATAGAGCAAACTGCTCCGCTACGATCCGCTCATCGAGTGAATGGCCCGGATCGAATAGCAAGGTCAGTTCCGTCTCGCGCTCAATCGTCAGCGTCACCTCGGCAATGTCGCGCAATTCGCGCTGATCGGCCACGGCAGAGACCGGGCGCTTGCCCGCCTCCAGAATGCGGAACTTCACCGGCAGATGATCGGGCAGGATCGCGCCGTTCCAGCGACGTGGGCGGAACGGGCTGATCGGGGTCAGCGCCAGCAGATTACACCCAAGTGGCAGGATCGGGCCATTGGCGGAGAGATTGTAGGCGGTCGATCCAGCCGGGGTCGACAACAGCACCCCATCGCACACCAGATTCTCGATCCGCACGCGATCATTGACGCTCACCTCGATCTTGGCCGTCTGCCGCATTTCACGCAGCAGCGAGACCTCGTTGATCGCGAGAAACGTGTGACGCTCCCCGCTTTGCGTGACCGCTTCCATTTTCAGCGGCGCAATGGTGAAGGGCCGCGCGCGTTGAGCCCGGCGCAGTGCATTCTTGCCGTCGCGAAACTTGTTCATCATAAAGCCGACGGTTCCGCGATTGAGGCCAAAGGCCGGGATGATCCGCCCCGCATCAATCATCGCATGCAAAGTTTGCAGCATGAACCCGTCACCACCCAGCACAATCGCGGCATCGGCGGTTTCGAGCGGTGACCAATCGTGCTGATCCTTCATCGCTTCATAGGCTTTTTGCGCCCGATCACTGTCTGAGGCAAGCAGCGCAACCCGCTCAAATTCCTGTTTTTTTGGCAATTCGTGGTCCTCAAAATCGGGATGCAGCTGCGGCGCTATCCACAGCTTTGCTATAGCGGGTTTTCCTGATGTTCCAATTTCGGTCGGATTGCAATTGGCGCATGCATTCGCCGTGCGCTACACTATCGGCGACGTGATGGAGTCGCAGTCCCCTTCTTTGCGCAAAGGCACACGCGGTGGTTTTCCCGGTGTGAAGCCCGAGGCGCTCGATGCTGATCTGCTCAGCGCACTTGACCGGCGCGAGATCGAGGTGCTGTTTCAGCCGCAATTTTCCTGCGCGACCGGGCGGGTTGTCGGGGCAGAGGCGCTGGCGCGCTGGCGGCATCCGACCCTGGGAGAGATCGGCGCGCGCGATCTGTTTGCGATTGCGGAGCGGGCTGCGCTGGTTGCGCCTTTGTCGCGCCATGTGGTCGCCCGCGCGCTGGAAGATGCACACCGCTGGCCAGAGGAATTGCAGCTTTCGCTCAACATCACGCCGGAGGAATTGGGCGATGCGCGGTTCGCGGCGGACTTTGCCGAATTGATCGGCAAGAGCGAAATCGCGCCGCAGCGGCTGATGCTGGAAATTACCGAGGATGTGTTGCTGCGCAATTTGCGGCAGGCAGCCGAGGCGTTGAGCGCGTTAAGGGCGCTGGGGTTCAAGACTGCGCTCGATGATTTTGGCGCGGGCTTTTGCAACTTCCGCTATTTGAAAGAGCTGCCGCTCGATGCACTCAAGCTCGACAAGGTGATGGTCGAAGGCGTGCCGGGTGACACCCGCGATCTGGCGGTGTTCCGCGCGATTGTTGAGCTGGGTCATGCGCTCGGTCTTAAGGTCATCGCCGAGGGGATCGAAAGCGAGATCCAGCGCGCGACGGTGATCAGCGAAGGCTGCGATTACTGGCAGGGCTTCTTGCAGGCGGAACCCATGCCAAGCGAGAAGATGCTGGGTGTGGCGAGGGCCGCGCGGGGGTTAGGGTTCCGCTCAAGGCTCAATCGCTGAAGGCCGAGCGGATTTTGCGTTTCTTTGAGGATAAGCGCATGAATTCTTGCGAATGCTAACGGTCTGACGTCAACATAACTCAGAGGCTGTTGGACTCCGCACGTGCTGGACGACACTTTTGTCAAAAGCACCAAATCTCTGGTAGTTTAGTCTAGCCGCGGACAACGAAAGATCGCCATTGGGTCCACCTCGAACTAAATCCGCGTCATGATCGTCTTGGCCGTCATCCTCCCAGAAACAAACCGGGCAAATTTCAAATCCACCACGTTCATCTAGCGTGCGGCTGCGGCAGCACGGGCATTGGTATGGACCTCCGTCAGCTGGTTTATATACATTCTCGAATTTCATCTAAGCAAAATGACATCGAATTCACACGACCGCAAATGGATCGTTTGTTTGAGGTCCCGTTCATGCTGAGGAGCCGTTGAGCCTGTCGAAACGGCGTCTCGAAGCATCCGCCCTTCGAGACGGTCATTCAGCCTCCAGCTTCACGACCTCGTCAGGACGCACGGTAGCGTTCAAGCCGCCTCGCGCTTCTTCGCCTTGCGCGCAATCCCGCTCAAACCCTTGGTCAGCTGGAACAAGCCGTTGAGGCGGCTCTGCGGGTCGCCCCACGCGCGGTTGATCACCAGCTTCATATCGGGGCGCAGTTTCGCGGTCCCCTGAAGCCTATCAACATAGGCGATCAGGCCCGGACCGTCGGGGAAGTCATCCTTGTGGAAGGTGACGAGCGTGCCGCGCGCGCCCACATCAATCTTGGCGATGTTCGCTTCGATCGCCTGATGCTTGATCTCGATCAGACGGATGAGGTTCTTGGTCGCATCGGGCAGATCGCCAAAGCGGTCGATCATTTCCGCCGCCATGCTTTCAATCTCGGCCTTATCCTGCGCCTGATTGAGGCGGCGATAGAGCGCCATGCGCACGGCCAGATCGGGCACGTAATCCTCTGGGATCATAATCGGCGCATCGACGGTGATCTGCGGTGAGACCGTGTCGCGGCTCGGCTCCAGCCCCATCGCGCCGGCCTTTGCGGCGAGGATCGCATCTTCGAGCATCGATTGGTAAAGTTCAAAGCCAACCTCGCGGATATGGCCAGATTGTTCATCGCCCAAGAGGTTGCCCGCGCCGCGAATGTCGAGATCGTGGCTTGCGAGCTGGAAGCCCGCGCCAAGGCTGTCGAGATCGCTCAAAACCTTCAAGCGCTTCTCGGCAATCTCGGAAAGCTGCACGTCCTTCTCGTAAGTCAGATAAGCGTAGGCGCGCAATTTCGCGCGGCCCACCCGCCCGCGCAATTGGTAAAGCTGCGCGAGGCCAAAACGGTCGGCGCGGTGGATGATGATCGTGTTCGCACTTGGCAGGTCGAGGCCGCTTTCGACAATCGTGGTCGACAGCAGAACCTCGTATTTGCCTTCGTAAAACGCGCTCATGCGCTCTTCGATTTCCCCTGCACCCATCTGGCCGTGCGCGGCGATGACTTTTACCTCGGGCACGTTTTCGGCGAGCCATTCCTCGACCGTTTCCATATCGGAAATGCGCGGCACGACGATAAAGCTCTGCCCGCCGCGATGATGCTCGCGCAGCAGTGCTTCGCGCATCACCATATCGTCCCATTCCATCACATAGGTGCGCACCGCAAGCCGGTCGACCGGCGGGGTTTGGATGGTAGAAAGCTCGCGCAGGCCCGTCATCGCCATTTGCAGCGTGCGCGGGATCGGCGTGGCGGTCAGCGTGAGCATATGCACGTCGGCGCGCAGCTGTTTGAGCTTCTCCTTATGCGTCACGCCAAAGCGCTGTTCCTCGTCGACGATCACCAGCCCGAGGTTCTTGAAGCTGGTCGATTTGGAGAGGATGGCGTGCGTGCCGATGACGATGTCAATGTCGCCAATGGCGAGGCCGTCGCGGGTCTCGCTCATTTCTTTGGAGGAGACGAGGCGGGAAAGGCGCCCGACTTTGAGCGGGAAGCCTGCAAAGCGCTCGGCAAAGTTTTGATAGTGTTGGCGGGCGAGCAGTGTGGTCGGCGCGACGACCGCGACCTGCTGACCGTTCATCGCGGCAACGAAGGCGGCGCGCAAGGCGACCTCGGTTTTGCCGAAACCGACATCACCGCACACCAGCCGGTCCATCGGCTTTCCGCTTTCCAAATCGCGCAGAACGTCCGCGATGGCCGCGTCCTGATCGTCGGTCTCTTCCCACGGGAAGCGGTCGACGAATTGGTTGAAGCTGGCGTCATCGACGGCGAGCGCGGGGGCTTTTTTGAGCGCGCGCTCGGCGGCGACCTTCATCAGTTCCCCAGCGATTTCATTGATGCGTTCTTTCAGGCGCGAGCGGCGGCGTTGCCACGCTTCTCCGCCCAGCCGATCCAGCATCACCGCATCTTCAGAAGAGCCATAGCGCGACAGCACATCGAGGTTTTCAACCGGGATGAACAGCTTGTCCCCGCCGCGATATTCGAGCGCCACGCAATCGTGCTTGCTCTTGCCGACGGGCACGGGCTCGAGCCCGCGATATTTGCCGATGCCGTGCTCGACATGGACGACCAGATCGCCGCGAGCGAGCGCTTGCAATTCGGCGAGGAATGCGTCGGAGTCCTTGCGCTTCTTCTTGCGGCGAACCAGCCTGTCGCCCAGCACATCCTGCTCTGTCAGGACTTCCAATTCGTCGCTGGCAAAGCCGGTGTCGAGCGGCAGGACCATCGCGACAACGCCGCTTTTGACCGAGGCGCCGAGTGCTTCTTGCCACGTGTCGGCGGTGGCAGTTTTGACGCCCGCTTCGGTAAGAATCGAGGTGATCCGCGAGCGGCTACCGGTGGAATAGGCGGCGAACAGAGCGCGTTTGCCCTGCTTGGCGAGCTCAGCGAAATGCTTGGCCGCTTGCTCATAGACATTGTCGCCGCGGGCGCGCTCGGGCGCGAAATCGCGCGCGGAGGTGAAGCCGAAATCGATGTTGGTGTCGCTGTCGGGCGCGGCGAAGATCTGGCTGCGATGCGCAGGCGCTTTGGCAATCGCCGCGTCAAATTCTTCGCGCGAAAGATAGAGCGCGTCGCTGGCCAGCGGGCGATAACTGCCGGCGGCTTCAGCTGCGGATCGCACGCGTTGATCGTGGTAATCGGTGATGTCTTTGAGGCGCTCCTCAGCCGCGCCAATTGCACCGTTGTCGATCACCACAACATCGTCATCGTCCAGATGATCGAAGAGGGTGTCGAGCCGCTCTTCAAACAGCGGCATCCAGTGCTCCATCCCCGCCAGCCGCCGTCCATCGCTGACCGCTTCGTAGAGCGGGTCTTGCGTGGCGGTCGCGCCGAACATCTCGCGATAGCGGCTACGGAACCGCGTGATGCTGTCCTCGTCGATCAATGCTTCGGACGCTGGCAACAGCAGATGCTTGTTTAACGTGCCGGTGGAACGCTGCGTGCTTGGATCAAACAAGCGCAGGCTCTCGAGCTCATCGCCGAAAAAATCGAGCCGCAAGCCTTCATCGAGCGAAGAGGGGAAGATGTCGACAATCGAGCCGCGTACGGCAAACTCGCCGTGATCGACCACGGTGTCGGTGCGCGAATATCCTTGCCGGGTGAGCAGCGCAGCGAGGCTTTCATGCCCGATCTCGGTCCCTTGCTTGAACTCGCGCACGCTCTCGCGAATGCGGAACGGGGTGAGCACGCGTTGCAACACCGCGTTGACCGTCGTGACCAGCAATTGCGATCCGCTGGCGGGATTTTGCAGCGCGTGGAGCGCTGCCAACCGCTTGGCGCTGACCGACAGAGCCGGGCTGGCGCGGTCATAGGGCAGGCAGTCCCATGCCGGAAACTCGATCACCTCGATCTCTGGCGCGAAGAAATGCGCCGCCTCGCTGACGCTGCGCATCGCGGTATCGTCTGGAGCGATGAAAACCGCGCGTTGTTTCGCCGCACGGGCAAGATCGCTCAGCACCAAAGGCAGGCTGCCGCGCACCAGCGAGGAGAGCGTCAGCGGCGTTTTCGCCGTCAATATGCGGGAGAAATCAGGCATGCTTCGTCTTCAACGCAGGCGGGGGCTATCAGTGCCCCATATCGACGTAGTCGAGCTTTTGCATCTGCTCGATCAGCGGGCCTTGAAAGCGCGGCGGCGTTGGCTGAGTGCCGAGCGCCCATGCCATCACGTCGACATCGTCTTCGGCCAGTAGGTCTTCAAACCATTCCATTTCCGTCACGCCCCAATCGGCATGATAACGGTCGAAAAAGCCGCCAATCATATAATCGGCCTCACGCGTGCCGCGATGCCAGGCGCGAAATTTCGCGCGGGCGAGACGTTCGGGGGTTATCTGATCGGGGGAAATGGACATGCCGCGCCGCCTAGGACACTCGCCAAGGGCGCGCAAGCGGGTATAGGGTGACGCGCGATGCGGCCCGATATTCTCAACCCTCTGTTTGCGGAAAGCACCACGCTGGAAGGCGTCGGGCCGAAGCTGATGAAGCCGCTCGAAAAGCAGGGTCTGACGCGGATCAAAGACCTCGCTTATCACCTGCCCGAGCGGTTTGTGACGCGGCGGGTGGTCGAAAATCTCGATGCGGCGAGCGAGGGCGAGCAGGTCATCGTCGCGCTCACTCCGACCGAGCATCGGGGCGCGCGCAATCCCGGTCGCGGGCCGTATCGCGTGTTGGCGCAGGACGAGGTCGGCAACATCTGCGCGCTGACATATTTCGGGCGCGCATCCTACACCGCAAAGAAGCTTTTGCCGGTGGGGGAGAAGCGCTGGGTCGCAGGAAGGCTCGACCGCTATGGCGACATGCTGCAGATCGTGCATCCTGACCATGTCGAGAAAGAGGCCTCTGCGCATCTCGCTCGGCTGAATGAGCCAGTCTATCCGCTGTCAGAAGGGCTGACGCAGCCGCGCATGGGGGCACTCACGGCGCAGGCGCTGGAGCGCTTGCCAGAGCTGTCCGAATGGATCGATGGCAGCCAGTTTGAGCGCGAAGGGTGGCCCACTTGGCGCGATGCGCTGCACCTTGCGCACAAGGATGAAAACAAGAGCGCGCGCGACCGGCTTGCTTACGATGAGCTGCTCGCCAATTCGCTCGCGCTGCTGCTCGTGCGGGCGGAGGGCAGGCGGCGCAAGGGGCAGGCATTGCAAGGCGATGGCAGCTTGCGCGACAAGCTCGACCTGCCGTTTGCGTTGACCGGTGCGCAGTCGCGCTCGATAGGCGAAATCGAAGGCGATCTGGCACAGGAAGCACCCATGCTGCGCTTGCTGCAAGGCGATGTCGGCGCGGGCAAGACTGTGGTCGCGCTCGAGGCAATGCTCATCGCCAATGAAGCGGGAAAACAGGCGGCATTGCTCGCCCCGACGGAAATCCTCGCGCGCCAGCATTTCGAAACGATCCGCAAAATGGCGCAGCCCACCGGGGTCGAGGTCGCGCTGCTCACCGAGCCGGGCCAAGGGCAAGGAGCGCGAAGGCCTGTTGATGGGGCTGCTCGACGGCTCGATCGATATTCTCGTCGGCACGCATGCGATCTTTCAGGATACGGTGAACTATAAGGATCTTGGCCTAGTTGTGATCGATGAGCAGCATCGCTTTGGCGTCGCGCAACGATTGCAGCTTGCGGCCAAGGGCAAGCGCGCGCCGCACACTCTGGCGATGACCGCGACGCCGATCCCGCGCAGCCTCACGCTCGCGCAATATGGCGAGATGGATGTGAGCCGCCTGGATGAATTGCCGCCAGGCAGGCAGGCGATCGACACCGTTGTCGTCGCGCAAGACCGGCTAGAAGATGTGATCGCAGGCGTTGCGCGGCATGTTGCTGCGGGCCAGCAGGCCTATTGGGTGTGCCCGATGGTGCGCGAGATGAACGGCGCGTTCCAGGCCGACGATATTGCCGCTGTCGAGGCGCGCTATGCGGCGCTGAAAGAGCGCTTTGGCGAGGATGTCGTGATGGTTCACGGCCAGCTCAAGCCCGAGGAAAAAGACGCAAATATGGAGCGGTTTGCGAGCGGCGAAGCCAAGCTGCTCGTCGCGACAACCGTGATCGAAGTCGGCGTCGATGTGCCTGCCGCTACGCTAATGGTGATCGAGCAGGCGGAGCGATTTGGCCTTGCGCAACTGCACCAGCTTCGCGGACGCGTGGGGCGGGGCAGCGAAAAATCGGTCTGCCTGCTGCTGCGCGGCAACGAACTGTCAGAGACCGGCAAAAAGCGGCTTGCCCTGATGCGCGAGACGCAGGACGGCTTTCGCATTGCCGAAGAGGATCTGGAACTGCGCGGCGGCGGCGAATTGCTCGGCACGCGGCAATCGGGCGAGGCGGCGTTCCGCATCGCCGATCTCGAACAGACGCAGCGCCTTTTACCAGCGGCTCATGCCGATGCGCGCCTGCTGATGGAGCGCGATGGGGGGCTCACCAGTGCGCGCGGTGAGGCGGCGCGCGAACTTCTCTATCTGTTCGAACGCGATTGGGGCGTGCAGCTGCTAAGGGGCGGTTAGCGCAGCCGTTCTACCAAGGCCTCGGCGGCCATCCAGACGTCTTCCCAGGTGTCGTCGAACTGGTCCTCGCCGTCATAGTATGGATCGGAAATGGCCGCGCCTTCGCGGTCGGGGACCATGTCCATCAGCAGCGAGACATGCGTTTCTGATCCCTTTGGACGCACAGCCTCGATATTGCGCAAGTTCTGGTGATCCATCCCGAAAATATGCGTGAAGCGGGTGAAGTCTTCGCGGACCAGCTGCCGCCCACGCAGCCCGGATATGTCGATACCGTTTGCCGCAGCAGTCTCGACCGAACGCGGATCAGGCGGCGAATTGATATGATAGGCAGACGTGCCGCAGCTATCGATCAGGACATCGAGCCCGGCATTATCAGCGGCGCGGCGCATCGCGCCCTCCGCCAATGGCGAGCGACAGATATTGCCAAGGCAGACGAACAGAAGCGCAGGTTTCGACATGGCCAGCATCCTACTGGACCGCAGGTGCGCCAATCAATATGCAATGCGCCAAACAGGAGGTTTTCATGCGCCCACTCTTTGCCGCCATCGCTCTTGCCACCGCCACTTTGGCCGCACCCGCATGGGCAGGACCGGAGGAAGATTACAAACAGCTACGCGAAGAGATCTGGCAGGCGACACTCGATGACAATCCACTGCTGGCGACCAGTATTGGCGACCGGCGCGGGGATGGGAAGCTGGGCGATCTGTCGCTCGAAGAGTTTGAGCGCTCTGCGATCGAGAGCGAGGGGTTTCTTGCGCGGCTTTACCAGATCAACGCCAACGACTTGCCGCAGGATTTGCAGGTCGATTACGCGATCCTTGTGCGCAGCATTCGCGATCGGCTGACAGGCGCACAGTACGATCACAATCGCTACCAGATATTCACCAATCGCGGCGGCTGGTTCAGCAGTTTTGCCTCGCTGCCTAATCGCTCGCCATTTTTCACGCTCGCTGATTATGAGAGCTATATCAGCCGCTTGGAAGCATTCGCTAAGGTCAATGCTGACGGCATCGGCCGCAGCCGCGAGGCGGTAGCGCGCGGGCTGACGCATGCGTGCGAGCCGATGCAGGGATTAGAGGATCGGATTAAAACGCAGATTGTTGAGGACTATAAAACCTCTCCATTTTGGAAGCCGTTTGCCGGTGACAAGCCAGCGTCGATCTCGGATGCCGAGTGGGAAAATTTGCAGGATCAGGCGAGCGTTGCCTTGGAAGAGGCGGTGCTGCCTTCGTATCGCGACTTTCTCACATTCTACACCGAGGAGTACGCGCCCAATTGCCGCACGGGCACTCCCGGTGTGCTTGCGACGCCAGGCGGCAAGGAATATTACGATTACCGCGTAAAGAGCTTCACCACGACCGATATGACGGCGGATGAGGTTCACCTCTTGGGACTGAGCGAAGTCCGGCGCATTCGCGCTGAAATGATCGAAGTCGCTGCCTCTGCCGGGTTCAACACGCGCGAGGCCTTCATTGAGCATCTGCGCACCGATCCGCAATATTACATGACCGATCCGGACGAGTACCTTGAGTACACACAGGCGCTCGCCAAGCACATTGATGGCTTTATGCCCAAGCTTTTCGGGCGGTTGCCGCGCAATCCCTACACCGTCTCACCAATTCCGGCGGCGCAGGCTCCGGGCAACACGACGGCCTATTATGAGCCGGGCTCGCTCGAGACCGGGCAGGCGGGCATTTACCGGCTGAACACGACCGAGCTGGATCAGCGCCCTTTATGGGAACTGCCAGCTCTGGGCGTGCATGAGGCGGTTCCGGGCCACCACCACCAGATCGCTTTGCAGCAGGAATTGGACATCCATCCGCTGCGCGCCAATGGCACATTCTTCACCGCCTTTGTCGAGGGGTGGGGGCTTTATTCGGAGCGGCTCGGGATCGAGATGGGGCTCTATGATACGCCAGCAAAGCAGATGGGGCGTTTGAGTTATGAGATGTGGCGCGCGACCCGCTTGGTGGTCGATACCGGGCTGCACTCGAAGGGCTGGAGCAAGCAGCAGGCGGTAGACTACATGCTCGACAACACCGCGCTGTCCCCTGCCAATATCGACGCGGAAGTGAACCGCTACATCACCTGGCCGGGGCAGGCTCTTGCCTACAAAGTGGGTGAGCTCAAAATCCGCGAATTGCGGACCCGAGCTGAGGATGCGCTGGGGGCCGATTTCGACCTGCGCGCCTTCCACGATAAGGTCTTAGAGAATGGATCGGTTCCGCTCGACGTTTTGGATGACTACGTCACGCGCTGGATTGAGAGCCAAGCAGGTGCGATAGAATACGTTGATGGCTATGCTTCGGAAACGCCGGAAGGCTAAGCCGCCTTCGCTGGCAGCGGATCGGTGCTCGCAAGCACCTCCTCGGCAATCCGGCGGACGTTCACCTGCGCTTTGAGCCGCGCGCCGAGCAGGGCTGTGCCGCTCACCTTGCGCTGAACGAACAGTGTCTCGACCGGCGGAAAGGCCCAGGTGTCCTTATCCTGTGCAATGGCCCAACCTTCGTCACGCAGCAGCGGGACGAAGCTGCGGTCGCCGAAGTCGAAATCCTTGTCCTCGCGCATTTCGTTGACGACGATGTCGATCATTCGGTCGACCCGCTCACCGTGTTTCTCGACCACGATCGGCAGCATGAAACCGGCGGCGATCGTTTCTTCGCGCACCTTGTCTTTGTCACCGGCTAGGCCCGCTTGCAGCAGGCGGCGATAAGCGTTGCTGACATCGGGATCGACATCGCGGCACGCGCCGAAATCGAGCAGCACGATCTGGCCCGTATCCTTGCGATAGCGGAAATTGGCAAAGTTGGGATCGGTCTGCATCACGCCGAACTCGAACAACTCGCGCGCGACGAGCCGCATCAACCGGCCCATCACCTCATCACGCCGCTCGTCAGTTTCGTTCTCGAGCTCTTCGATAGAACTGCCTTCTTCAAAACTCATTGCGAGAATTCGGTCGCGTGTAAGCCCTTCGTGAAGGCGCGGGACAACAAAACCTTCTTCGCCTGCCAGCCGCGCGCGATACATCTCCATCTGCGCGCCTTCGCGGTGATAATCGGCCTCTTCGTGCAGCTGCTTCTTCGCTTCGGCGAGCAGCGCTTCGATCTCCAGCTCGGGCGGGGCAAAGCCTGACACTTTGAGCAGCGTCATCACATTGTCGACATCGCTGTCGATGCTGTCGGCGATGCCGGGATATTGCACCTTGATCGCGAGCTCTTCGCCATCGCGAGTCAGCGCCTTATGCACTTGACCGATGCTGGCCGCGGCAATCGGGCGTGGATTGAACCAGCGAAATTGCTTGCGCCAATCGGGGCCCCATTCCTGCTTCAGCACTCCGTCAAGTTGACGTGCGGGCATGAAGTTTGCCTGATCGCGCAAGGTCGCCAAGATTTTGGAGAGTTCAGGCGGCAGGAAGTCGCCCGAGTCCATGCTGATCATCTGTCCCATTTTCATCGCCGCGCCGCGCAGATGCGAAAGGCGATCGGTCATGCGCTGGACATTGCCCGGTGTGAGGACGAGATCGCGGGCATTGATGCCTTCGCCGCGCGCGAGCCTGCGCGCACCCTCAGCCATCATTCCGCCAGCCACGCCCGAAGCGAGCCTGCCAAAGGTGGCCAGGCGCGACACCCTGCCCGAGGGCACGGCACGTTGGCGCGATTTGTCTGATGGGTCTTGAGACATAGTGTGGCGGCTCGTTATGCGAAAATCGGTTGCCCACAAAACGAAACGGCCCCGGGATGTATCCCGAGACCGCTGCGTTTATTCGATTGCCTTGCCTATCAGGCGAGCGCGCGTCCGCCGCCCCGCAGATAGTTCACGTACAGACCGTGGATGAGGCCGGGTACGTAGAGGATGATCGTCAGGATCAGGTTGATCCAGAAATCGCGGTCGAGGCCGTGCTTCAGCGCGACGCCGAGCGGTGGAATAAGGATCGTGGCGATAAGGGTGATAATTGCCATCATGTGGGGACTTCTCCTGTGAATTGCGTGTGGCGCGTCGCCGCGCTCGGTATGTAAAAGTAACGGCTGTTTGTGGTTGATGTTCCAAGGTTTTCGTCGGAACATTTTCGGGTCTCGTGTGTTTGAAAAGGCGGTTCGAGGCGTGAATGCGGGCTGCGAAATGCACTCTGCGGGAACCCAAAGCCCAGCCGATGCGCTTGAGCTGTCATGGACGAACAACCTTCTCTGACCCCTGCCGCACGCACTCTCGGCTATGCCGGGCTGTTGCCGCAGATTATCTGCGTGACGCTCGCAGCGACGGGTCACGAATATGCCTATTCTGCGCTGGCAGGCGGTTTTGCCTATGCGGCGCTGATCTTCAGCTTTCTGGGCGGTGTATGGTGGGGACAGGCGCTTGTTAAGGGTAATGCAGGCGCTGGCGCCTATCTGCTCGCTGTCCTGCCCAGCCTGATCGCGCTCGCGCTGTTCATGCCGTGGACCTTCGGCTGGGATTGGCCGGGGCCAGCCTTGCTTTACCTCGGCGCGCTGATTGCACTGAGCCCCCTGGTGGACCGGATGCTAGGTTTTGCCGCGCGCGACTTCCTGCAAATGCGCTGGCATTTGTCGCTGGGCTTGGGCGCGCTAACGATTGCGCTCGGCTTTATCGCCGATCGGATCGTTTGAGTCGCCACTTTCAATGTCGGGGGATGGTCGCCCCACACAGCGCCAGCTCCATGAAGGCGCTGAGTGAGGCGAACCAAGGCGCGGCGTATAGGTGTGGATGGGTGGGGTGGCAAGCGGGCATTTGCGCCTTATAGTTTGGCCTATGGTAGCGCTTGAAACACCCCAGACGATTCCATCCGAACTGCACGGCCCTGGCCATCCCGAATGGCAATATCTCGACCTTATGCGCCGTATTTGGGAGGGGGAGCGAACGCAGCGACCGCACCGGAATTGGCACACGGTCCATCTGCGGCGCGCAATTGCGCTATGAATTGGCCGATGGCGCGATGCCATTGCTCACGACGAAGCGTGTATATTGGAAGACGGCGACGCGCGAAATGCTGTGGTTCCTCACAGGCGAGACCAATATCCGCCCGCTGGTGCTGCAAGGTGTGAAGATCTGGAACGAGTGGCCGCACGCTCGCTACGTCAAGGAAACGGGCGAAGACATCGCGCTCGCTGCTTTCGTCGAGCGTATCGCTGATGATGAGGAATTCGCGCGGCGCTGGGGTGATCTCGGGCCGGTCTATGGCAAGCAATGGGTAGACTGGCCGACCTATCGCTATCGCAAGGACGGTCTTTACGAAAAGGGCGAGGCGATCAATCAGGTCGCGCAGGTGGTTGAGAGCCTGCGCACATCACCTGGCAGCCGTCGCCACATCATTGAGGGATGGAACGTGGCCGAGCTTGACCAGATGGCCCTGCCACCGTGCCACAAAACGTATCAGTTCCATGTCGAAGGCGAGGGCGCAGAGGCCAAGCTCAATTGCTTGCTCTACCAGCGCAGCTGCGATGTCGCGCTAGGTCTGCCGTTCAACTTGTGGTCGGCGGCCCTGCTCACCCGCATGATGGCGCAGCAAGTCGACATGCAGCCGGGCGAGCTGGTGTGGATGGGAGGCGATGTGCACCTCTATCTGAATCACAAACACTTGATCGCAGAGCAACTGACTCGCGAGCCGTCGGGCAGCCCCACTTTGGAAATCACCAGAAAGCCCGAAACAATTTTCGATTACTCGATCGAGGATTTTGTGGTGCATGATTACGCGCCGCAGGCTCCGATCAAGGCTCCTGTTGCGGTGTGATCCGGGCCGCTTGACCGCCATAATTTGCTGCCATAGGCGACGCTGAAACCACCCAAGTGGCCCCTTTAATTTGGGAGAGCGAAACTATGGCCGAACAGGCCTCTAACCGACCCGCCTTGGCGCTGCACGTGCCAGAGCCGCGTTCGCGGCCCGGCGATCCGGTCAATTTCTCCGATGTCGATATTGGTGAACCCGGCAAGATGCCGCGCCCGGATGAGGGCTGCGATCCGGGTGAGATGAAGGACCTGGCCTATGGTCTTGTCCGCGTGCTGGGCGAAGACAATAAGGCGCACGGTCCTTGGGATCCGAAGCTGTCGCCTGATACCTTGCGCGAAATGCTCGGGTATATGGCGATGGTCCGCGCCTTTGATGAGCGCATGTTCCGCGGCCAGCGGCAGGGCAAGACCTCGTTCTACATGAAGTGCACGGGCGAAGAGGCTACCAGCGTCTCCGCCGCTATGGCGCTTGCCAGCGATGACATGGTGTTCCCGAGCTATCGCCAGCAGGGTATCTTGCTGGTGCGCGGCTATCCGCTGATCGAAATGATCAACCAGATCTATTCGAACAAAGGCGACAAGCTGAAAGGCCGCCAGCTGCCGATCATGTATTCGAGCCGCGAGCACAGCTTTTTCTCGATCTCCGGCAACCTCGCCACGCAGACGCCGCAAGCGGTCGGCTGGGCGATGGCGAGCGCGATCAAAGGCGACAGCCGGATCGCGGCGACATGGGTGGGCGAGGGCTCAACCGCCGAGGGCGATTTCCACAGCGCCTGCACCTTTGCGACGGTGTATAATGCACCGGTTATCCTCAATGTTATCAACAACCAGTGGGCGATTTCGAGCTTCTCCGGTTTTGCCGGGTCGGAGCGGACGACCTTCGCTGCCCGCGCGCTCGGATATGGCCTCGCTGGCCTGCGGGTCGACGGCAATGACGCGCTGGCTTGCTACGCCGCGCAGCAATGGGCCGCGAACCGTGCCCGCGCTAACCAGGGTCCGACGCTGATCGAATACTTCACCTATCGCGCTGAGGGGCACTCAACCTCGGACGATCCATCCGGCTATCGCTCCGCCCAAGAGCGTGAGGAATGGCCGCTCGGCGATCCTGTGATGCGACTTAAGAACCACCTGATCGCACTCGGCGAGTGGGATGAAGAGCGGCAGGAGGCGATGGATCTCAAATGCGCTGAGGAAGTGAAGGCAGTCACCAAAGAGGCCGAGAAGAACGGCATTCTCGGGCACGGTCTGCACCATCCATTCCATACCATGTTCGAAGACGTTTTTGAAGAGCTGCCCTGGCACCTCAAGGAGCAGGCCGAACAGGCAACGCGCGAGCGCCAGATCAAATGGCCTGACGAGCACCCAATGGATGGAGCGGGCAAATGAACGCTCAAACCGAAACCACCAAGCCGCAGACAGGCGAGGCCGAAGAACGCCGGATCAATATGATCGAGGCGATCAACGAAGCGCTCGACATCATGCTGGAGCGTGATCCTGACACGATCGTGATGGGCGAGGATGTCGGCTATTTCGGCGGCGTGTTCCGCTGCACCGCTGGCCTGCAAGAGAAATACGGCAAAACCCGTGTATTCGACACGCCGATTTCGGAATGCGGCATTATTGGTGTCGCAGTGGGCATGGGCGCCTACGGCCTGCGACCGATCCCAGAGATTCAGTTCGCCGATTATATCTATCCCGGCCTTGATCAGCTGATTTCTGAAGCGGCGCGGCTGCGCTATCGCTCTGCGACCGAATACATAGCCCCGATGACGGTGCGGTCACCTTTTGGTGGCGGGATTTTCGGAGGGCAAACGCACTCGCAGTCCCCAGAGAGTATCTTTACCCACGTAGCGGGCCTGAAGACGGTGATCCCGTCCACGCCCTACGATGCAAAAGGCCTGCTGATCTCCTGCATCGAAGACAACGACCCTGTGATCTTCTTTGAGCCGAAGCGGATTTATAACGGGCCGTTCTCAGGCTTTTACGACAAGCCGGTCGAGCCGTGGAAGAAGCACAAGGATAGCGTAGTGCCAGAGGGGTATTACAAAATCCCGCTTGGCAAGGCGCGCCATGTAACAGAGGGCGAGCAGCTGACTGTGCTGGCCTATGGCACGATGGTTCATGTGGCCGAGGCGGTTTGCGCAGATAAAGGCATCGAGGCCGATATTCTCGACCTGCGCACGCTGATGCCGCTCGATATCGACGCGATCGAAGCATCGGTTAAGCGCACAGGGCGCTGCCTGATCGTCCACGAAGCCACCCGCACATCGGGCTTTGGAGCGGAGCTTTCCGCGCTGGTGACGGAGCGCTGTTTCTATCACCTCGAAGCCCCGGTCGAGCGCGTCACCGGCTTTGACACACCCTATCCGCACAGCCTCGAATGGGCCTATTTCCCCGGCCCGGTTCGCATCGGCGAAGCAATCGACAAGATTTTGAAGGACTGACCTCCGATGGCAAAGTTCACATTCAACATGCCCGATGTGGGCGAAGGCGTGGCCGAGGCGGAGATCGTCGAATGGCAGGTGAAGGTCGGCGACACGGTGTCCGAAGACCAGCATCTGGTCGATGTGATGACCGACAAGGCGACGATTGACATCGAAAGCCCGGTCGATGGCAAAGTGATCGAGGTTGCTGGTGAAGTCGGCGACGTAATTTCCGTCGGCGCGATGCTGCTGGTGATCGAAGTCGAAGGCGATGTGCCCGACGAGGTGGAGGAAAAGGCCGCAGAGCCTGCGTCCGCACCGGAACCGGAGCCAGCGCCCGAGCCGACACCGGCTCCAGAACCGGCGCCTGAGCCAGTTGCGGTCACTAAGCCTGAGCCATCCACCGGCGGAGCAGAACGTGAAACGGTTTCTGAGGCCAAGGTCCTTGCGACCCCCGCCGTGCGCCAGCGTGCGCGCGATCTCGGCATTGATCTCGCCGACGTAAAGCCTGCTGCCGATGGCCGCGTGCGCCACGCCGATCTCGACCAGTTTCTGTCCTACAATGCCGGAGGCGGTTTTGCCCCGACCGGCGCGACCCGTGCGGACGAGGAAATCAAGGTCATCGGCTTGCGCAAACGCATCGCGCAGAACATGGCCGCATCCAAGCGCTCGATCCCGCACTTCTCCTATGTCGAGGAATGCGATGTGACCGAGCTTGAGCGGATGCGCGCCGACCTCAACGCCAATCGCGGTGCAAAGCCGAAGCTGACCATGCTGCCGCTGCTGATCAGCGCGATCTGCAAGCTGATCCCGGACTATCCTATGATCAATGCACGCTATGATGACGAGGCGAATGTCGTCACGCGTCACGGCGCGGTGCATCTCGGCATGGCGGCGCAGACCGATAACGGCCTGATGGTGCCGGTGATCAAGAACGCGCAGGCGCAGAACATCTGGCAGCTGGCACGTGAAATTGGCCGTCTGGCAGAGGCCGCGCGCGACGGCTCAGCCAAGTCGGATGAGCTATCCGGCTCGACGCTGACCGTCACCTCGCTCGGCCCATTGGGCGGGGTCGCGACCACTCCGGTTATCAACCGGCCTGAAGTCGCGATTATCGGCCCCAACCGCATTATCGAGCGGCCCATGTTCGTCACGGGTCCGGATGGCGCAGAGCGGATCGAGAAGCGCAAGCTGATGAATATCTCGATTTCCTGCGATCACCGCGTGGTCGATGGCTATGACGCGGCGAGCTTTATTCAGGACGTCAAAAAGCTGATCGAAACGCCGGTCTTGTTGCTGACCGAATAAAGTTTGAGTTTTCGCGAAAAGGGTCGTTGACAGCCTATCGGCTCGGCCCTATTTGCGCGTCTCCCAAGTGGCTGCGCGGGTGTAGCTCAGTTGGTTAGAGTGTCGGCCTGTCACGCCGAAGGTCGCGGGTTCAAGTCCCGTCACTCGCGCCACTTGGGGAATTCCTGAAAGTTCAGAGACACTGCGAAACCCGCACAATAGCGCGGTGAGTTTGCTCGTGCGTCGGCCCTCGACGTCTCAATTCTTAAATTGCAGGCAATTTGCGCCGCTTTGTCGTGAATTGAGACGACCTTGCGCGGCCAGGCGATATTGCGCGCGGCATTCGAACAGCGCACAGGATGCACCGCAGATATGGATCGCCCCGAAGACCTCATCATGAATTGGCGCAGCGTTGCGCTGGCGAGCATCCTGCTCTGCGCGTTGATTGCGCAGGCCTATTTGTGGGCCAAGGGAATAGAGCGGCGCGCGCTTTTCTGGCTTGCGGCATTTGTCGGCGCGGTTGCAGTCCACATGGTCCCGATGGTGATTGGCTTTGCCGGCGCGTACGACATTTGGCCCGGCCTGACCTTCCTGCCAACGGGCATGGAGCTGTTTCTCGGACCGCTGCTCTATCTGCATGCGCGCCAGCTGATGATGGGCGCGGTTCCGTTAAGCCATTACTGGCTGCTTGCGCCCGGTGTCATCAATTGGCTCTATCAATTGTGGGCCTTTACCATGCTCGGTGATTACCGTGCGAAATGGGCCTACAATAACGCCTTCCATGAGCCCTACATCGTCCCGCTCGTCTCGGTTGGAGCGATGCTGCTTGCTGCATGGTGCTTTTGGCAGATCTGGCGGATGCGGCGGGCCTATCTCGACTGGCTCGGCGCCAACCGATCCGATGGCGACGAGTTCGAGCCGACATGGATCACGCATTCGGGGCTGCTAGGCCTTGGCCTCGCAGCGTTATGGACGATTGAGTTCGTCGTCTCCAACGTGACCGATGCGGATTATTTCGACGCATTCTGGTGGGACATGGCCGGGTTGTTCGTAGTCCTGATCCTCTCGCTTGAGGCGCTTGCGCGGATTCTCCAACCGTTCCCAAAGATGCTCGCGCCCGATGCGATCTCAGTTGAAGAACTGATGGAGGCAACCGCTGCCGAACGCGACTGGGTGACCGAAGGCGAGCGTTTGCAAGCGATGGTGATCGAAAATGGCTGGCATCTGGAATCGAGCCTGTCGCTGCAGACGCTCTCGCGCCGTTTTGGCATGAACCAGGCCTATGTTTCGCGCGCGCTCAACCAAGGCCTTGATCTGAGCTTCAGCCAGTTCATCAACGGCTTGAGAATTGAACACGCGAAGGCGATGATCGAGCGTGAAGACGTCAATCTGCTTGATGTCGCGCTGTCATCGGGTTTTGGTTCAAAGGCGAGTTTCAACCGCGCATTTCGACTGCATGCGGGGACCAGTCCGAGCGAATTCAAACGTCTCAAATCATAAATACTGACGCAAAAAAGGCGTATTGCGCCGACAGGTTGCAGCAATAAGCGCAGAGGGCGCTCCAGCAAGGAGATGCCTTTATGAAATTCGTTCAAACCTTTGTTGTCGCCGCAGCCCTTACCGCTTCTGCATGCGATGCCGATGCGAGTGAGCCGCAAATCGCGCCGCCACTCGCCGCTGATGCGGTGATGACGCCTGACCAAGTGCGCGCCGACGTTGCACTGGCAAAAGAAGCGTTTGAGCGAGTCCATCCGGGCTACACGCGCTATGCCACCAAAGCAGAAATGGATGCCAAGTGGCAGGCGATCATTGATCAGGCCGATACCAAAGGTGGCATGAGCCTGCCCGAATTCTACCTCGCGTCTGAACTGGCATTGGTTGCGATCCGCTGCGACCACACCAAGGCCGAATTGCCGCGATCTCTACGCGCAGTGCGCAAAGGCATGCCGCTCTACCTTCCGATGCGCTGGCGCATGATTGAAGGTCGCGCGCTGATTGAAAGCGCGGGCGAGGGTACGGGCCTGAACTTTGGAGACGAGATCGTCAGCATTGATGGCCGCACGATCGCTCAATTGCTCGATGAGCTGGTCAAATATGTGCCGGTGGATGGCTATACCGAATGGTCACGGTACGGGCGGCATTGCGCAATCGCTCGAATTCATGGGTGGCGGGGTTGATCACTTCGGCGCTCTCCTATGGGATGTGCCCGAACTTGCTACGTTAGAGGTGCGCTCGGCCAATGGCGAAACGCGCACGGTAGAGGTGAAGCGGACCGACTTCGATGGCTGGACTGCGCTCGGCAAGAAGTCTCAGGCCAATTTCAAGGACGCCGTGACCTTCAAACGAATTGGCGAAAACGCCGCTTATCTAAGCGTCGACACCTTCGTGAACTACCGCGACCCGGTGAAGCCGAAAGTCATCTATGATCCGATTTTCGAAGCGATGAAGAAGGAAAGGCGCCGCACTCTGATCCTTGATCTGCGCAAGAATGGCGGCGGATCGTCCGATGCCAATTACGGGTTGCTCGCAGAATCTTCTGACAGAGAAATTCCGGCCGCGTTCCGGAATGATCGCCAAGACGCTCAACATGGATGGCATTCGCCCATATCTGTGGACGTGGGACAAGCGTGCGCTCAAGCCCAATCCGCTGGGCTTTTCGAAACAGGATGACGGCACCTATGCGCTGCGCAGCTTCGCCACCGATGAACTGAAAACAGTCAAGCCAACCAAAAATGCGTTTGATGGTGAATTGATCGTGCTGACCAGTCACACGAATTCATCGGGCAGCACCAACTTCATCAGCTGGATGACCGAGCTGGGCCGCGCCACCACTGTGGGCGAAAAGACCGGAGGATCGAAGGAAGGGCCGACCGCCGGTCTGCAATTTACGCTTACCCTGCCGCATAGCGGTGTGCGTATGCGGCTGCCGTTCTTTCATGTGAAAAACAATGTGAAAAGTTTTGAGAAGGGCCTCGGTATAACGCCCGAAATCTCAGCGCCGCTGACGGTCGAGGCGTTTCGCGAAGGCCGCGACCCGGCGATGGAGATGGCGCTGGAGCTGATTGCGCAGACTTAATCCTGAGGGGGTGGAGGCGGGCTCCAGCGGCCTGTCTCCATCCAGATCAGCAGCGGTTTGAGTGGCAACAGCCAGATCACGCCGAGGATCAGGTAGACGATGGTTTGCAGCCAGCCCGGCCATGTGCTGATCGTCGTCGGAGCGAAATGGGCGATCAACAAACCATAAGCGGTGAGGCCGAGCAGCAGGCCAACTATACCAACGGGAATGCGCCAGGTCGGTTCTTCGCGGTTCATCTCACAATCCATAACTGCGCGTCGGGGTGATCACAGCGTCTAGCTGAATATCGTGCGGCTCGGTGGGGAGCGCGTCGCAAAGCTGCACATCCCACGCCAAACCAATCGCCAAGCGGCCCGGATGTTCCGCGAGCCAGCGATCATAGTGCCCGCCGCCTTGACCGAGCCGCTCTCCTTCTGCGGTAAAGCCGATCAGAGGCACGAACAGGACATCGGGCACCACCTCGGCAGCGTCAGCGGCAGGTTGCGGAACGCCATAGGGGCCGTCTTCGAGCGCTTCTCCGCTGAAGGGATCATCGAATTCGGCAAAGCTCATGGGCGCATCGCGCGCGTCAAATCGCGGCAGGGCGATGGCATGCGATTGTTCGAAGAAGAACTTGGCATATCCGAGCGTGGGCGCCTCTTCGGCGGTTGCCGCATAGAGGCCGATGGTCGCGTCTTTGCCGATCCGTTCCAGCAGAGTGCCGGGTGGGCGGTGGAACAGTAACGCCTTGATGGCCTCGGGCTGCGCGAGAACATGCTCACGGCGGGCCTTGCGTAAGTCTTTGCGGAGAGTGGATTTGTCCAAGGTTACTTCCCAGGGAGATAAGTGGTCGGCCCGAAGGGTCGCAAGGGCGACTGCCCGCCCGCAGGCGCCCCGTATTGAGCGAAAGCGAAAGGAGGGAACTGCGCCGAGGACGCAGCGCGAATGCGCTGCAAAAACACAAAGATGACGGGACCACCATGGGCCGGACCAGGAGAAATCCTCTGACGCGAAAACGTCAGGTGGGCGCCGTATGCCCAAGTCCCACGGTACCGAACCGGTGGACTCGGGCAGGGACAGCTCCCGTTGGATTGCTTATAGCCTCAGGGATATTCAATCGGCTCGTACCGGGCAGCCCCGCCGCGATCTATTTAGGACGCTGCTGCCCCAGTCTCAAGAGCCTCTGCGCAGGCTTCGGCCTGAGCGGCGAGCGCTTCGAGTCGTGAGACCAGCACATTTTCGCCAAACATATCGGTTTGCTGCGCGTTGGCGGCCTCGTCTTGCGCTTCGGCCCGAGCCTTTTGCGCGGCGTCTTCAGCGGCAGCGGCAACCGCCGCATTGACAGCGGTTTGGGTTTCGTCCTTTGCGGCTTTGAGCTGGTCGGCGAGCGAATCCCGCTCCGCCTCAAGGCTCGACTGAACTTTGCGGAGCTGTTCGAGTTCCGCGGCGAGCTCTTCCGCTCTGCCATTTGCCTTTTCAGGTTGTGGCGCCGGTGCAGGAGCCGCAGCCTTTCCATTCTTCGCCTCGTGCAATTCATCGGCCAGGATCAGCGATGCAAACAGAAAGTTCTGCACTTCTTGCGGTGCAAGATTATCGCCCATCTGCGTGAACTTATCATCAATCATAGAGCCGAGCTTGGCGATGTGCTGCTCTTCGCCGTCGGCGCATGCGACGGGATAGGACCGACCGCCGATCTGAAGCGTTACCGTGCTCATTCCTCAAGCTCCGCGATCACACCATCAAGCTGCGTGAGCGTGTCCGCCACTTCTTCGCGCAGTTTCTCATGCGCATTGACCAAGGCCATCAGGCGCGGTGAATTTGCGCCATCATCTCCTGGCGGTTGAGGGGCTGCGGTACGGGGTCGCGGCGCGCGCTGCGTCAATGCGGGCCAACGCGGTCTCTATCCGCGCCATTGCCTCGTCTATCTTGGCTTCGCTCATAATCCGCCATTTACCAACAAAGATTCGCCCCTGCAAAGCCTTGGGTGCTCCTGTTGATAAGTGCTCGCAGCGAAGTGTGCGGCAAAAGCGGTCAAATGATTGGCGGGGGTAGGGCGGTGCGCGCGCTTGACCTGACTATGCGCCTACGCGAAGGCTTCCGGCGCGCGGCGAGATCGATGCGAAAGACACGGGCGTGCGCGCGCTCAACATCGCTGGCAGCAGGAGCCCACCCGAGCATGACGACCGACACCGCCCGCTTGCAGAATATGGCGAACGCCATTCGCGCGCTTTCAATGGATGCAGTTCAGGCGGCAAATTCGGGGCATCCCGGCATGCCGATGGGCATGGCCGATGTGGCGAGCGTGCTCTATTCCGGCCATGTGAAGTTCGATCCGGCGCGTCCCGATTGGGCGGATCGGGATCGTTTTGTCCTGTCGGCGGGCCACGGCTCGATGCTGATCTATTCGCTGCTGCATCTCACCGGATATGCGGCGCCGACAATGGATGACATCCGCAACTTCCGGCAACTCGGTAGCCCGTGCGCCGGCCACCCGGAAAACTTCCTGCTCGAAGGTGTCGAATGCACCACCGGCCCGCTGGGTCAGGGACTGGCGATGGCAGTTGGCATGGCGATGGCAGAGCGGCATTTGAACAGCGTGTTTGGCGACGATCTGGTCGATCACCGCACCTGGGTGGTCGCGGGCGATGGCTGCCTGATGGAAGGCATCAACCACGAAGCGATAGGCCTTGCTGGCCACCTCCAGCTCGGCAAGATGATCGTGCTGTGGGATGACAACAACATTACCATCGACGGCACGGCAGACCTGTCGACCAGCGAGAACGTGAAGGCGCGTTACGAGGCGACCGGATGGCACGTCGTCAGCTGCGATGGCCACGACTTTGCCGATATCGACCGTGCGATCGGCGAGGCGAAAGCCGATCCGCGGCCGTCATTGGTCGCGTGCAAGACCGTGATCGGCAAGGGCGCCCCGAACAAGCAGGGCACATCCGCAACGCATGGCGCGCCCTTGGGGCCGGACGAGATTGCCGCCGCTCGCGAGGAGCTAGGCTGGGTGCACGAGCCATTCGTGGTTCCTGACGACATCCTCGCCGATTGGCGCGCGACCGCCGATAGCGACCGCGCTGCGCATGGGGCGTGGCAATCGCGCCTCGATGCCTCAGGCCAGAAAGCAGCATTTGAAAACCATATGATGGGCGTGTCCGATCTGGCGGCACCCGCGCTTGAAGAGCACATTCACGCGCTCGCTGCAGAGCCGCAAAAGGTTGCGACCCGCAAGGCGTCGGAAATGGCGCTCACCCCGCTTACCGCAAAGTTGCCGCAACTGATCGGTGGTTCGTACCGACCTTACCGGATCGAACAACACCAAGACCGCCAGCACCCTGCCGATGACGGCGGATGATTACAGCGGGCGCTATGTCTATTACGGCATTCGCGAATTCGGCATGGCCGCGGCGATGAATGGAATGGCCTTGCACGGCGGCGTGGTGCCCTATGGCGGCACATTCCTGATCTTCTCCGACTATGCCCGCAATGCGATCCGCCTGTCGGCGCTGCAAAAGACCGGCGTCGTCTATGTGATGACGCATGACAGCATCGGCCTTGGCGAAGATGGCCCGACGCACCAACCAGTTGAACAGGTGATGAGCCTGCGTCTTGTGCCGAACCTCAACGTCTATCGCCCGTGCGACACGATCGAGACGGCGGAGTGCTGGGCGCTTGCGCTCTCGACGCCGGAAACGCCTTCAATCCTTGCGCTTTCGCGACAAGGCCTGCCGCAATTGCGCGGCGAGGGTGATGCGGATTGGTCTGCGGAGAGCAATCGCAGCGCCAAAGGCGGCTATCGCCTGCGCGCCGCAAAGGCCGAGCGCAAGGTCGTACTGATCGCGAGCGGAAGCGAAGTCTCGCTGGCAGTGCAATGCGCAGAACAATTGGAAGCAGCTGGGATCGGCGCGGATGTCGTCTCGATGGTCTCGACCGACCTGTTCGACCAGCAAGACGCAGATTACCGTGCAGACGTATGCCCTGCCGATTGCCTCAAAGTATCGATAGAAGCAGGCAGCACACTCGGTTGGGAGCGCTACACTGGCAATGACGGGCTGAATATCGGGATCGACACATTCGGCGCATCTGCCCCGGCGGGCGATCTGTTCGCCCATTATGGTTTCACTGCGGACGCTATCGTGCCGCAAATCAAAGACAAATTGAACGGATAAGCAGGAGTTTCCCCTCTCATGGCGATCAAAGTAGCAATCAACGGATTTGGCCGGATTGGCCGTCTTGTCGCACGCGCAATTCTGGAGCGCGGCGATCACGATCTGGACCTCGTTTCGATCAACGATCTGGCGGATACCAAGTCCAACGCGCTGCTGTTTCAATATGACAGCACGCATGGGCGCTTCCCCGGCACGGTCGAGGTCGCCGATGGCGCGATCGTTGTGAATGGCAAGTCGATTGCCGTCACGTCCGAGCGCAATCCCGGCGATCTGCCGCACGGCCAACAGGGCGTAGACATCGTGCTGGAATGCACCGGCTTCTTCCAAAGCCACGACGCTGCGAAGCCGCACCTTGATGCAGGCGCCAAGCGGGTGCTGATTTCGGCCCCGGCAAAGGAAGTGTCAGCCACCATCGTGTACGGCGTGAACCACGACACCCTCACGGCGGATGACGTGATCGTCTCTAACGCCAGCTGCACCACCAACTGCCTCTCGCCCGTGGCGAAAGTGCTGAATGACCTTGTGGGTATCGAGCGCGGTTTCATGACCACGATCCACTCCTACACCAATGATCAGCGCATGCTGGACCAGATGCACAGCGACATGCGCCGTGCGCGCGGCGGCGCGCAGAATATGATCCCGACCACCACCGGCGCAGCGCGCGCTGTTGGGCTGGTGCTGCCGGAACTGGCGGGCAAGCTGGACGGCTCTTCCGTTCGCGTCCCAACCCCTAATGTATCGCTGGTTGATCTGGTGTTCACACCGGGCCGCGACACTACGGCTGAGGAATTGAACGCTGCGCTGAAAGCCGCCGCCGACGGTCCGATGAAGGGCGTTCTCGACTACACCAGCGATCCGCTGGTCAGCAGCGACTTCAACCACCACCCCGCGAGCTCAACGGTCGACAGCCTTGAAACCAGCGTGATGGAAGGCAAGCTAGCCCGCGTCGTTTCATGGTATGACAACGAATGGGGATTCTCCAACCGGATGATCGACACCGCCGGCGTAATGGCGAAATTCCTTTGACGATCAGGTGTTGAGATTTGAGCGTGTTGGAATTGCATCCTGAATACCTGGCTGACTTGGCGCGGCAATTTGGCTTTCTGGGTGCGTTTCTAGGCGGGGTTTCGGCCACGTTCTTTGTGACATTGCTGACACTTGCCAAGCCTTCGCTCGTGGTGCGTTGGAGTATCGGATTGTCGGCTGTTGCAGCCGCGGCATTCATTATGACCGCCTATATGAGCGTCGGGGTCATCGCGAAAAACCATCCAAAGGCGCCGCAGATCGTCATCGAAAGCGCCAATGCACCCGTGCAATTGGGAATGGCCTTTAGCTTTGCGATTGGGACGTTTTCGTTGCTTGCCGCGATCGGGACGAGTGGATGGTCGCGTTCGAAGCCACTCGGCTATGTTACAACAACGGTAGCCATACTCGCTGCAATCCCCCTTTTACTCGACTTGGCCTAGATTGGCCGGAGAAGTTGTCCAATGCCAGATTTCAAAACTCTTGACGATCTTCCCGAAGACCTCACCGGCAAAGTCGCGCTCGTTCGCGTTGACTTGAACTTGCCGATGAATGGCGGCTCGGCGAGCGATGTGACGCGGGTCGAAGCGGTCAAACCGACCATACTCGAGCTGGCGGACAAGGGCGCGAAAGTGCTTTTGCTCGCGCATTTCGGGCGTCCGGGCGGCAAGCGTTCCTCGGTCCTGTCGACCAGCATGGTGCAGGGCGACGTCGAGGAAGTGCTCGACCGTGAGATCATGTTCATTCCTGAACTGATGGGGCCGGTGGTCGAACAGTCGATCGGCATCTTGCGCCCCGGTGATATTGGCCTGCTAGACAATGTCCGCTTCTGGCCGGGTGAAGAGGGTAATGATCCAAACTTCGCGCAAGGCATTGCTGCACATGGCGACTTCTACGTGAACGACGCTTTCTCGGCTGCGCACCGCGCGCATGCAACGACAGAGGGGCTCGCTCATCACCTGCCATCCTATGCAGGCCGCGCGATGGAACGCGAGCTGTCCGCACTCGACAGCGCGCTCGGGAATCCTGAAACGCCTCTGGCGGCAGTGGTTGGCGGCGCCAAAGTGTCGACCAAGCTTGCCGTGCTGGAACACCTCGTTGGCAGAGTGCAGCATCTCATCATTGGCGGCGGGATGGCCAATACCTTCCTGGCTGCGCGCGGTGTGAATGTCGGCAAAAGCCTTTGCGAACATGATCTTACAGAGACAGCCTCGAAAATCATGGACGAGGCGGAGCATGCCGGTTGCACGGTGCATCTGCCCTATGACGTCGTGGTGGCCAAGGAATTCGCCGCCAACCCGCCAAGTATGCGCATCTGCAATGTCCATGAGGTTGCCGAGGACGAAATGATCCTCGATATCGGCCCGAACGCGACCGAGGCGCTGGCCGATGTGCTCAAGACGTGCCGCACGCTTGTGTGGAACGGGCCGCTCGGCGCATTTGAGACCGAGCCGTTCGACACCGCCACAATGGCGCTGGCACGCCATGTCGCGGCGCTGACCCAGGAAGGCTCGCTGATTTCGGTCGCCGGCGGCGGCGATACGGTCGCCGCGCTCGCGCAAGCAGGCGTGACGGGTGACGTGACCTACATCTCGACCGCTGGCGGCGCGTTCCTCGAATGGATGGAAGGCAAAGAGCTGCCCGGCGTTGCGGCACTGAGCGCCTGATATGGCAGACATTGCTGCGACAATCGAAACGCTCGAGCACCGCTTTATGCGCGCCTGGATGCGGCGCGATAACAATGATCTGCGCGGGCTGCTGCGCCGCGATTTCATGATGATCGTTGGGGCTGAGCGCTCCCAATTGCTCGATCGGCCAAGCTTTCTCGAAGCAGCTGAAGGACGGCTATCCTGTTCGGCCTATCGTTTCCGCGAAGTGATCGTGCGCAAGCATGGCCCTTGTGCATGGTTCGCGGTACGGGGTCGATCTCGAAATGCGGATCGGCGGACGCGATTGGGAAGGGCAGTTCTGGCTCACTGATCTGTGGCGTCGCGGAAAGGTCGCCCGCGGCTGGAAACTCGCAGAACGCAGCCTGTCACGCACCGATGGTGATGAGGCTCTCCCCGGAGCGCTCAAGAAACTGCAATTGTGGAATTGACCGTCAAATGAGTGAAACCGAATACGGCTATGGCGGCGCGATCGAGTGCACCGAAGGCGAGTTTGCCGGGTGGTACCACTGGAATCACGACGCGTTCGAGACCCAATCCGGCCCGTTCTACATGCTGCGTCAGGACGATGGCAGCTATTTGAGCGCCTTTCGCGCCGAGGCGCGCCACATGAACGGAGCGGGCTTCATGCATGGCGGATGCTTGCTGACCTTTGCCGACTTCGCGCTTTTCGGCATCGCGACAGACGAGCTGAATGGCGACAACGCGGTGACGATGAACCTGTCCGGGGACTTCCTTGGCGCAGTTGAAGAGGGCGCACTTGTCGAAGCGCGCGGCGAAGTTACGCGTGGCGGCGGCAAGACAATCTTCGTGCGCGGCCTTGTAACTGCAGACGGAAAGCCTGCGCTCAGCTTTACCGGGATCATCCGGCGGTTGGGGAAGCGCTGAGCAGCCATGGTTGCTAGAGCGCTATCCGCTGGCTAAGGCGAAATCAGTGACACGCGCATACCTATGCGCTGGGTAAAAACGCAAGGGATCTCCGATGACTTTCGACGAAATGGCCGCCAAGATTAGCACTGGCGACGGCTTTATTGCAGCACTCGATCAGTCGGGAGGTTCAACGCCGAAGGCCTTGAAAGGCTATGGAATTTCCGAAGATGCGTGGTCTGGCGAGCATGAGATGTTCGCCAAGATTCACGAAATGCGCACCCGCGTGATTACCGCGCCCAGCTTTGCCAGCGGCAAGGTCATCGGCGCGATCCTGTTTGAACGGACGATGGACAGCCAGGTCGAAGGTGTCTCAACCGCTGATGCGCTCAAATCGCGCGGCATTGTCCCCTTTATCAAAGTCGATCAAGGTCTCGCCGATGAAGAGGACGGCGTGCAGATGATGAAGCCGCTCGACAAGCTTCCCGCGCTGCTCGAAAAGTCGGTTGCGAACGGCATGTTCGGCACCAAAATGCGCTCGGTGATCAAGTCGGCTAGCCCGACCGGAATCGCCGCGATTGTCGCGCAGCAATTCGAGGTCGGCAACCAGATCGCGGATGCGGGCCTCGTGCCGATACTTGAGCCGGAATATGATATCACCGCCGCTGACCGGGGAGAGGGCGAAGAGATATTGCTGGCCGAGATTATGAAGGGTCTCGACGCGCTGCCAACTGGCCGCAAGGTCATGCTCAAGCTGTCTATTCCCGTGAAGCCGGGACTTTATGCGCCTGCCATCGCGCACCCCAACGTACTGCGCGTTGTAGCGCTGTCTGGCGGGTTTTCGACCGACGATGCGTGCGAGCGTCTGGCGCAAAACCCGGGTATGATTGCGAGCTTTAGCCGCGGGCTGCTGCAGGATCTGCGCGCTGCACAAAGCGATGCCGAGTTTGACGAGACGCTCGGCAAAGCGATTGACAAGATCTGCACCGCCAGCGTCGGCTGAGCCGGCCAATCAGGGATTGGCTCGCTGCACCAAGCTGACTATGGCGCGAGCATGACCGAACAGCACACAACCGACCTTTACCTGATCTCTCCGCTTGATGTGGGCGGTGAATTCCCGCAGCGGCTCGAGCGCGCGCTTGCGGCGGGCAAGGGGCTGGTCAGCGCATTTCAGTTTCGCGTCAAAGGCCTTGAGCAGCATGAGGCGGCGCGGCTCGCTGCGCCCTTGCAGGAGATCTGCGCCGCGCACGAGGTCGCCTTTATCGTCAATGACAGTGTGCCATTGGCAAAGCGCCTCAAGGCTGACGGTGTGCATCTGGGGCAGGGCGACGGCGATGTGAGGGAAGCGCGCGAAGAGCTTGGTCGGGAGGCGCAGATCGGCGTCACCTGCCACGCGTCGAAACATCTCGCTATGGAAGCGGGCGAGGCGGGCGCGGATTATGTCGCCTTCGGTGCTTTCTTCGATAGCACCACGAAGGATAAGGGCGATGCCGAGCGCCCTACGCCAGAGCTCATAGAATTCTGGTCCAAACTGTTCGAAATCCCCTGCGTCGCGATTGGCGGGATCACGCCCGGCAACTGCGCGCCGCTAGCCGAGGCGGGCGCGGACTTCCTCGCGGTCTCAGGCGCGGTGTGGAACGGCGATGAAGTCGCGGCGATTGAGGCGTTTATGAAGGCGATGCGCTAAGGATTGTTTGAAGTCGCGACTCGGGCAGTGCGCACATCTGGAACTAGTCCTGCAAATTTTCGCAGATCAGACAATTCCGCTCAAAAAACGCACTTTTTCGCAAATTGACACGCTTTTGGGGGCGTTTTAACACGGTCTGACACGGTTCTTAACACGCTCTCTAACACGCTAGGCCTTTAGCTAGGGTCCCCGCAGGAATGGTGTCCCTGCCAGTGAGTGGGCGTGTTTTGCCTTAATCGACCCTTTGGGCCGGATGCGCTCACTCACTGATCGGGCACTCTTCATCTGGGGGCTTTTCCCGGCGTTAGCACCATCCCTGCATTGTGAAACACCAATGAGGGGACACCTTCGACATGAAAAAGCTTACTCTACTTTCGACTGCAGCAGCCACGGCCACTATTGCCGCGCTCGCATTGCAGCCCACACCCGTCGCCGCAGAGGACTGCATCGTATCAGTAAATGACAATGACACGCCCAATGGCCGAGCAGGTGCCAATAGTGGCGGAGTTGATGACAGTCTGGCCTGTGGTCGAAACGCAGCAGCGACCGGAGATGGAAGTACTGCTGTGGGCGCCGGGGCGCAGGCCACACGAGACTTTTCGACCGCAGTTGGGGTAGAGACTACCGCATCAGCCCCGGCAGCTTCTGCTTTCGGTAACGATGCTTCTGCAACTGGCTTTGCATCAACAGCACTTGGCAACCAATCTGTCGCGATCGGCTCCAGCACAACTGCAGTAGGATCCTCCGCAGTAGCGAGCGGTTTCTTTTCTACCGCTGCTGGTGCGGCGAGTGAGGCAATTGGGGACAATTCTGTTGCTTTGGGCGTAGAAAGCGTGGCGCAGAACAATGCTGATGTCGCGTTAGGTGGCTTCGCGACCACATTGGGAACTGGCTCAATCGGCGGCAATATTGCGATTGGTGGCGTCCCTTCGAATATTGGTGCGTCTGGTCCGGGAGGGAGTTCCGCATCGACGGCGAGAACACCCACGACAGCCAATGGAGGCGGATCGATTGCTATTGGCGCATCCACGCAGGCGACGGCACAGAATGCAGCCGCGCTTGGATCGAATGCAAGAGCAAATTCAGACTCAGCTTTGGCCATTGGGAACTTCAGCACCGCAGAAGGGCAGTCCTCGACCGCTATCGGAGACGCAGCCTTCGCAGGTGGCGAAGAGTCCATTGCTTTTGGTCGAGAGGCCAATGCAGTTGCCAACGGCGCCATTGCCATTGGGGGCACTGTTCCCGATCCAACTAATGGTAATACTGGCAACGATGACCGTATCGGCGTGCAGGCGACAGGCATTGACTCAATCGCGATCGGCACCGCTGCAGCGGCTGATAGCTTTCAAGCCACCGCTATAGGAGCCGGAGCAATTGCTTCGGCTCAGCAAACACTTGCTCTGGGAAGCCAAAGCAGGGCCACTGGATTTGGCGCGATTGCGATCGGCAATGAGGGCGACGAAAGTGGCCTCGGTCCGCAAGCTGGCGGTTTTAATGCGATCGCGATTGGCACAGATACGGATGCGCGGGCGAGCAACAGCATTGCGTTCGGCGCGGATGCGGAGGCGCTGCGAGAGGAAGCGACCGCTATCGGCACGGATACGCGCGCTGGCGGGCTGCGCAGCGCAGCCTTTGGCCGCGGATCGCGCGCGCTCGCGACCAGTGCGACGGCAGTCGGTGACACAGCGTTTGCCACTGCGGGCCGCGCCACAGCGATTGGTCAGCGTGCCTTGGCGAGCGGCGGCCGAGGAACGGCAGTCGGCTTTGATACCGAGGCTGGAGCAAACGCGACGGCAGTTGGGGACACGGCGGTTGCGACTGGCGCCGGTTCGACTGCAGTTGGATTCCGCGCTGCAGCGGCGAATGCGAATGCCACCGCAATTGGTGCAAACGCGGCGACAAATGCCGACAATCAGGTGACGCTCGGCGGAACCGGAAGCTCGGTTAGGGTTGGCGACATCGACGCCAGCACCGCCGCGCAAGTCGGTCCGGTTGACGTGGTAACAGTCGACGGCAATGGCACACTCGGTCGTCAAACGGTTGCTACCGCTGCCTCGGTCGACAATGTGCGCGTGGCTTTGAATTCCGTCGCAATGGTGTCGGACGCTCAATTTGATGCTCTGAGCGGACGGGTGGATGCGCTCAACTTCCGCCTCGAAGACCTCGATGAAGGCCTCTCCGGCGGCATCGCCGCAGCCATGGCGATGGGGAACGCACCGATCATCCCCGGTAAGAACTTCTCGGTATGGGTGAATGCTGCGACCTATAACGGTGAACAAGGCTTTGCCGGGTCAATAACCGGGGCTGTTTCAGAGGGTGTCTATCTGTCCGCCAGCGTGGGCGGCAACACAGGTGACGGCGATGTCAGCGGACGCGTGGGCGTTGGCTTCGGGTTCTGATTGAGCAAGTGCGGGGGCCGCGGCCTCCGCACATTTGCTGACCTCAATCCTCGCTGAACCTCTGCGCGCCTAGCCGGGTACACAAGACTTTCGTGCGTTTGCCATTCGCATCCAGCTTGACCATCTGGTTCGTGCCGATGCGGCGATAGCGCTCCCCTTTGCGCGGTCCGCGCGTGAAGGTCAGAATACTGCCCTTCAGCAGATACACGCCGCTGCCGTTTGGCCCGACATAGCTCGAGGCTGCGCCCAGCCGGAATTCACCATCGGGGATTTCAGTGTAGGCTGAACCGCCAGCATCCCCTGGCAACACGCATTGGTAATTGCCTTGCGGCATGGTGGAGAGCATTCCTCCACCGCTGCTAGTGCCCGCGTTCTGTCCGCGCACTTGCGGACCGGTCGCAGCCAGTGCAGCGGCAAATGCCGTCAAGCCAAGGATGTAGCGCGTTTTCATAGCGCCTCCGGCTTTACCAGCGCGCGCGCCTGACCGCCAGCGGCTTAACCTTAATTTATGCATGGCTGCGGCGCATATATTTGCGCTGCTTTACCTTGCATGAAGGCTCCGCTATGCGCGCAGCCACATGCCGGATGTGCACCGCGCACTCCGAGCCAAATCATTTCCCAATCGAAGGCACGAACTTCCCATGAAAATCAGCGGCGTCGATATCCGTCCGGGTAACATCATCGAATATGAAAACGGCATCTGGAAGGTTGCCAAGATTCAGCACACGCAGCCGGGCAAGGGCGGGGCGTATATGCAGGTCGAGATGAAGAACCTGCAGGACGGGCGCAAAACCAATGTGCGTTTCCGCAGCGCCGACAGCGTCGAAAAGGTGCGGTTGGACACCTCCGACTATCAGTTCCTCTACGAAGATGGCGACATGCTCGTTTTCATGGATCAGGTGAATTATGAGCAGATCATGCTGCCGTCCGATTTGTTGGGCGATGCGCGTCCGTTCTTGCAGGACGGGATGCAGGTTCAGCTGGAGCTGTGGGAAGAGAAGCCGATTTCGGTCCAGCTGCCGCAGCAGATCGAGGCAGAAATTGTCGAGGCCGACGCGGTGGTGAAGGGGCAGACGGCCTCTTCCAGCTATAAACCGGCTGTGCTCGACAATGGCGTGCGGATCATGGTCCCGCCGCATATCGAGAGCGGCACGCGGATCATCGTCGATGTGTACGAGCAATCCTATGTCGGTAAAGCGGGCTAGGAGGGTGCATTGGCTCCACCCCGGGCTGCAAATCCCACGTTGCTGCGCTTCCGGTGCTCACCTATTTAAACATAGGCTCCGCTCCGGTTCTCGCACCGCAAGATTTTCGCTCCAGGCTGATGCCAATCCCCTCCTCCTAGGAGTGATTTTATGAGTATGTTTTCAGGCCTGGTGCGCGTGATGGAGCGCGCCGCGCGCAAAGCCGGTGGACGTTTGCGGCGCGACTTTGGTGAGGTCGAGCATTTGCAGGTGAGCCGCAAGGGCCCTGCCGATTTCGTCTCGAAAGCCGATATGCGCGCCGAGCGTATCCTTTATGATGAGCTGCTCAAAGCGCGGCCCGGTTGGGGCTTTGTGCTGGAAGAGGCGGGGATCATCGAAGGCGATGAAGGCATGCCGCGCTGGATCATCGATCCGCTCGACGGGACGAGCAATTTCCTCCACGGCATCCCGCATTTCGCGGTTTCTATTGCGGTGCAGGAGCCGCGTTTGGATGGCAAAGGCTGGGGCGACGTCACCGCGGCGGTGATCTATCAGCCGATTGAGGATGCGACCTATTGGGCCGAGAAAACGCGCGGCGCATGGCGGCAGGATGCGCGGCTGCGCGTGTCGGCGCGGCGGAGCCTGTCGGACGCGCTGATCGCGACCGGCATTCCGTTTCAGGGGCATGGCGACTTTGCCGAATGGAGCCGTATTTACGGCGCGATCGGTCCGGAAGTGGCGGGTATTCGCCGGTTCGGCGCTGCCTCGCTCGACATGGCGTATGTGGCGCAAGGTCGCTTTGATGGCTTCTGGGAAAGCGGCCTTAACGATTGGGACACGGCGGCGGGCTGCCTGTTGATCCGCGAAGCGGGCGGCTTTGTCAGCGATTTTCGCGGGCGCTCGGAGCCGATCCATTCACGCCAAGTGCTCGCCGCGAACAATGGTCTGCATTCAAAGCTGCACAAGCTGCTCGCAAATAGCTTGAAGTAGGCTGGGACCGGCGCTAACACGCGCCGCCTACGCAGGGTGCCCCTGTGGTGGAATTGGTAGACGCGCTCGACTCAAAATCGAGTTCCTAACGGAGTGCCCGTTCGAGTCGGGCCAGGGGCACCAAATTTTCTTAGAAAATTTGGGTTGTTTGAGTTTCGCACGCCATCCGGCGTGCGATGTCCTCGCTCACGCGACCTAAAGGTCGCATCGCTGCGGGCGGCCACAAGGGCCTTGCGGCGCTTCGCGCCGGACCATTCCCAGCCAGTCAGCCTGCTCCTCTTCTTTCCGCCTCCCACTCTGCGCGCCAGCGCTGTTTGAAGCCGAGCAGCCACTCCTCCACCGCCCGCTTGCGCTCAGGCGAGCGCGACGCCGCAAGCGCCTCCGCCTCCAGCTCCTCACGCAGCTCGGCCCGCATCTCCTCGCGCAGAGCCTCCACATCCACCCCCGCCTGCGCCCCGTAACGATGCGGCAACCGCCCGCGCAGGAAGAACATCACCAGCGCCTCGTTATGGCGCACCTCATAGCCCAGCACCTTGCCCGCAGAGACGACCATCCGCTCCTCCCCCGCAATCGCCCGGGTGAGCGCGGTCGCCTCCAACCGCGACACCCCGCGATCAATCGCCGCATCCCACGCCGCGCGAAAGCTCTCCGCCCCGGGCCGCGCGCGCAGCTTGTAGATCGCCTCGACAGACTTGCCGATATGCCGCGCCGCCGCCGTGACGATGCCGGTGGCCGCAAGATGAGCGATGAAGGCGCGCTGCAGATCAGGGGTGATCGAATTGCGACGGGGCTGCTTGTGTAGGACGGGGGTGAAATCGAGCAAAGGGTCGGACGCGTCGGGCGGCGAACCTTCGATGGCGACGGCGGAAGTGGCTTGGCGGGGGATCGCGCGTTTATTGGTTAGGTTGGAGGACATAGCGGAAACCTATTGGCTGAGCGGCGGTGTGTTTTTGTTTTTCGCACGCCATCCGGCGTGCGGTGTCCTCGCGGCTTGCGGACAAGTCCGCGCCGCTGCGGGCGGGGGCAAGCCCCTTGCGGACCCTGACGGGTCCGAACCATTCCAAGCCATCTGACAAGCACCGAGCGCCTTGGCACTACGTCACTGGCTTGGTCGCGAAGTGCCCTCAGCTGTCCGTCATTGCGAGGAGCCGCAGGCGACGCGGCAATCCAGAGAGCTTCGGGACTGGATTGCGTCGCTACGCTCGCAATGACGAGTAGGAAAATGGTTTCTGGCTTGGTCGCAGAGCACGGTCGCGCCAGCGACCGCAAGCGCGCAGCGCGCCCGGAGGGGTGGCGCCGAAGGCGGAGACGGCGCGTAGCGCCAGCCCAAAACAAAAAACTCGGTCCATCGAAGCGCTTCGCTCTCTACCTCTCACCTCACCCTTCCCAAAACCATCAGCTCATTGCGCACGTGGCGGGCGAGTTGGGCGCTGGTGGTGCCGGGATTGGTGGGGATCAGGCCGAGGGCGACGCGGGCGTGCCAGTCCTGCTCGATGCGAAGGGCGTCGCGATCGCCCGGAGGCGCGCTGGTGCCAAAGACCTTGCGCTCGGCAGCGGGCCTCGGGGTGGGGAGGTGCTTGGTGGATTTCATCTAAGGTCCTTTGAACCGTGGCGGAAAGGACCAAGGGATTAAGCAGAAAGTCGGAGAGTAGGAAAATCTTCCTCCAATTTATTGCCGTTTGTGGAGAAACCAAGGCCCAGGCTAATCGCGAGTCCTCAAAGCTGTTAGGGCAATTTTCGCGGAATACTATATCTGAGGCGATAAATGACTGAAAGCATCAAAGTCGTACGCATTTTTATTGCTTCGCCAGGAGGCCTCGAGACAGAACGAGAGGCTGCCCGTGATATTGTTCGGGAGATTAATCAGGCGCACTCAGACCATTGGGGCTGTCAGATTAGGCTTGTAGGTTGGGAGGATACACTTCCTGGATTTCAGCGCCCTCAAAGCAAGATCAATCAAGATCTTGATCGATGCGAGTATTTTTTGGGATTGATTTGGGATCGTTGGGGGACGCCCCCTTCGCTCGATCAAGATGGTCCTAGCTCTGGTTTTGAAGAAGAATACCTGCGGGCTTTGTCACATCTGAGCGAAGGCAGGATGAATGACATGGCAATGTACTTCAAGTCAGTGGATATTCCCGCTGGTATGCAGCCCGGACCCGATATTCAGAAGGTGTTAGCGTTCCGGCAACAGTGTATCGATGAGAAGCAGTTCCTTTTTCAAGACTTTAGCGACATAGAAGCTTTCAAATCGATCATCCGGGCGAAAATCATTGAGATAGGTTGGCGAGAGACGGAACTATTGCAAAGCCGCGCTGAACTACGCACTCAAGATGAGAAGGTCCCACAAGAGCCATCGAGCGATCACAGTGCTCCTCGGTTGATCGACCAAGAAGCACTAGAATTCGTCTCGAACTTGAGCCAACGTAGCGCAGATTGGGACGCCACCTCCTCCACTGAAATCGCCCGCTTTAGGCTGATAGCATCTTCAATCGGACGGAGCGGAAACGACGAGCTTCATCTGGGCAACCACGATGCCAATCTGGTTTTTCGATCACGTGAGGCTACCAAATTTTCGCATCAAGAGTTGCTGGCACTGATTGACACGGGTGTCGCAGCTTACAGGCATCAAAACGTTCCTCTTTGGTATTGGCTCACCGCGGAAGGTGGCAAGACCAACACTCTTCGTCGGGTTGCTGGTCTTACTAGTTACGGGGACGACATCGAGAAACGTAATGCTTTAGAATTGCTTGCAAAAGGGAGCTTCAACATTAGATCAGAGTGGGACCAGAACTTCTACGAGATCATTTTTCGGGAGTGGCTCTCTGATGGGACCAAGGAGCCAGTTTTCCAGGCCGCATTAAACTACATAGACAGAATGCAACACAAAGGTGACCTCGCGTTGCTTGAAGAAGCTGCAGGGCAAGCGAGTGATGCGAGGGCGCGAGCAATACATGCTGTAAGGGTCTCTCTGACTGCAGGGGATGGCAAACCGAATGAAGCGCTCAAACTGATCGCTGAAACTGGAGCTGAGAAGATAACGAAGAAGACGATTGCTCAGATTTTTGGTCGCCCCGACGAATTGGAAACCTCGACCGCTAAGGGCGCCATGGATTGTCGTGCTGAAAAGGTAAGAGAGCTAGCCTTAAGACTCCTCTTGGATCGAGGAGAAGTATCATTTGAAGAAGCAATGGTTTGGGCGACCGATGGCAACTATACGGTTCGCCTGATCGCAGCAGATGCTCTTGATGCCATTGGGCGTCCGCTTGATGAGAAAGAGCTAAAAGGGTTGCTAGTCCAAAAGTCCAGTAGAGGACTTCTCGGTGCGTCTGGCAACAATGAAAAATATTTGGACAGGTACCGTGACGCCAAGCTTAGGAAGCAGGGATTCAAAGAACTAGCCGATGCAGTCCTTGCCGCAGGGCCACGTTGCCACCGTGAATTGTCTGTCCTTTATGATAAGTACGGGTCGCGATTAAGAAGTGAGCTTCGCGCAAGAATCGAAGATCGTCACTCTGCCTTTTATCGAGAGGCAATAAACGCTGACGAGTCTCTAGCGTCTATGAATGAAGAGGGTCGCGAAACAATATATAGCATTGGGGCAACTTCAAGAGATCTAATGACCTCGACTGCGTTTGCGTCACTTGCCAAATTTGGTGAAAAAAGTGATCTCGATATGATAAGGTCGGCGTTAGATGAAGGAACCGCGAAAGGAAGTTATGAGGTTCTTGAATTTTTATCAAAGCACGGTGATTGGTCGGATATCGGAAGAGTTGCCGATATGGACTTCGGCTATACTTCGATATCGATGCTGCTCTCAACGGATTTCGAGAAACAAGTCGCCGCAAAAGCGAGATGCTTAGTTGATATCGGTGGCCATCAGCCGAAAGACTTGCTGCATAGTGTTTCTTCATTTCCTGTACGCATTGGAATAGTCAAAGGACTAACCAAAGCGGCGTTTAAGTCTCTCACCAACGAAGAGCTCTTAGGCGAACTCAATATGGAAAATGACGAATATCGCGTCACATTCGCAGCTAGGGCTGTGGTGGAGCTGACTCAGAGCAGACTTTCGGAGCTGCTCGAGGCTTACCTGAGCATTGAAGGATATCGATACTACAACACTATTCACTGGCTTGATCTGGGCGCGAACACCAATCGCAAGTTGGCAATTCGCGTGGCGAAAGACGTTTTGAGTGACAACCCTTGACCCCTCCACAGTTTCCCCCTAGATGCGCCGCCATCTGGGCAGTCCTCCACGCGAGTCCATGTCCGAATTTGAGCTGAACATTGGCGGTTGCGTTATTTGTTTAAGCTGGATTTCCGCCACCTCGGGAATGTCGGCTTAAAGACACATCCGGCAAAGTAATCCGGCGCTTTTGGCCCCGGGTGGAGCGTTTCAGGCTCGTGACAGACCATCGGCCCGCGACTGACGCGGCGCTCGGCACGGTCTGCACGATCTGCTTCCCTTCATCTTGGTAACCTGACCGCCAAACACACGAAGGGTATTTATGCCAACGATTAACCAGCTGGTCCGCAAGGGCCGCGTTCCGCAGAAGGCCAAGAGTAAGGTCCCTGCGATGGAGCAGAACCCGCAGAAGCGCGGCGTCTGCACCCGCGTCTACACCACGACGCCGAAGAAGCCGAACTCCGCTCTGCGTAAGGTTGCCAAGGTGCGCCTGACGAACCAGCGCGAAGTCATCAGCTACATTCCGGGCGAGGGCCACAACCTGCAGGAGCACTCTGTTGTGCTCATCCGCGGCGAGCCGTGTTCGCGACCTTCCCGGCGTTCGTTACCACGTCCTTCGCGGCGTGCTCGATACGCAGGGTGTGAAGGACCGCAAGCAGTCGCGTTCGAAATACGGCGCCAAGCGGTCGAAGTAAGGTTTTAGTGCTCGCCATCGGCCTTGTGCTGGTGGTGGGGTGAGAGTTTTTTGTGCGTGCGGTCGTCACATACGTGCCGACCTCTGTGCCAGCCCATCTCCCGCTCCCAACCACCCGATATGATCCCCGATAGGTTATCGGGTGGTTGGGAGCGGGAGACGGGCCGGAACAGCCAAGCCCCGACGGATGTCGGGGTGCACTCCGAAGGAGTTAAACAAAGATGTCACGTCGTCGTAGACCCGAGAAGCGGGTAATCTTGCCGGATCCCAAGTTTGGTGATCAGGTTTTGTCGAAGTTCATGAACAACCTGATGCTGGACGGTAAGAAGTCCGTTGCAGAAGGCATTGTTTATTCAGCGCTTGATACCGTGGAAGCCAAGGCCAAGACCGATCCGGTCCAGCTGTTCCACGAGGCGCTCAACAACATCAAGCCGCAGGTCGAGGTTCGCTCTCGCCGTGTGGGTGGTGCTACGTACCAGGTGCCGGTCGAGGTTCGCCCCGAGCGTGCGCAGGCTCTCGCGATCCGCTGGATGATTTCGGCGGCGCGTGGTCGTCCTGAAACCACGATGTCGGCGCGTCTTTCGGGCGAGCTGATGGATGCGGCTAACAATCGCGGCAATGCGGTGAAGAAGCGCGAAGATACGCACCGGATGGCCGATGCGAACCGTGCGTTCTCGCATTACCGCTGGTAACTCTCCCCTCTTACGAAAGATACGATTATGGCACGCGAATATCCGCTAGAGCGGTACCGCAATATCGGCATCATGGCTCACATCGATGCTGGTAAGACGACTACGACCGAGCGTATTCTCTACTACACCGGCAAGTCCTACAAGATCGGCGAAGTGCACGATGGCGCGGCGACGATGGACTGGATGGAGCAGGAGCAAGAGCGCGGGATCACGATTACCTCGGCTGCGACGACCTGTTTCTGGAACCCGGAAGACAGCTCGATGGACCCGATGTCCGACCCGAAGGCTCTGCGCGAGAACTCGCCGAAGCACCGGATCAATATCATCGATACGCCAGGGCACGTTGACTTCACGATTGAAGTTGAGCGTTCGCTGCGTGTGCTGGATGGCGCGGTGGCCTGCTTTGACGGCGTTGCGGGCGTTGAGCCTCAGTCGGAAACGGTATGGCGCCAGGCTGACAAGTATTCTGTCCCACGTATGTGTTTCATCAACAAGCTAGATCGCACGGGCGCAGATTTTAAGTATTGCGTGCAGTCGATTATTGATCGCTTGGGGGCGACACCTGCTGTTCTTTATTTGCCGATCGGCGCAGAAGCGAACCTCGTTGGTCTTGTCGACCTAGTGAACCAGCGCGCGATCACATGGAAGAATGAGGACCTGGGCGCGGAATATGCTTTCGGTCCAATCCCTGACGACATGGCTGATGAAGCAGCTGAATATCGAGAGAAGCTGATCGAGCTTGCCGTTGAGCAAGATGATGATGCGATGGAAGCATACCTCGAGGGGAACGAGCCGGATGCCATCACTCTGAAAGGTCTGATCCGCAAAGGCACACTGAATCAGAGCTTCGTTCCAGTTCTGTGCGGTTCGGCGTTTAAGAACAAGGGCGTTCAGCCTCTGCTCGACGCCGTAGTCGATTACATGCCGTCGCCGCTTGACGTTGCTGCGATTAAGGGCGTGAAACCTGACAGTGACGAGGAGGACACTCGTCCATCAGACGACAATGCGCCGTTTTCAGCGCTGGCGTTCAAGATCATGAACGATCCGTTCGTGGGCTCGCTGACCTTCACCCGCATTTATTCGGGTAAACTTGAGAAGGGTTCGGTTCTGAACTCGGTCAAGGATAAGAAGGAAAAGATCGACCGCATGCTGCTGATGCACTCCAACAATCGTGAGGACATCGAAGAGGCGTTTGCCGGCGACATCGTTGCGATTGCAGGCCTTAAGGAAACGACGACTGGTGATACGCTTTGCGCGCCATCGGCTCCGATTATCCTCGAGCGCATGGAATTTCCCGATCCCGTGATCGAGCTTTCGGTGGAACCGAAGACCAAAGCTGACCAAGAGAAGATGGGCGTTGCGCTCAACCGTCTTGCAGCTGAGGATCCATCTTTCCGCGTCAGCACCGACCACGAAAGCGGTCAGACGATCATCAAAGGCATGGGCGAGCTTCACCTCGACATCCTCGTCGATCGTATGAAGCGCGAATTCAAGGTCGAAGCGAACGTCGGAGCGCCGCAAGTGGCATACCGCGAAGCTCTCGACCGCGAAGTCGAAATCACCTACACGCACAAGAAGCAGTCTGGTGGTTCGGGTCAGTTCGGTGAAGCCAAGGTTGTCGTCACTCCGGGTGAGCGCGGCCAGGGCATCATCTTCGAAGACGAGATCAAAGGCGGTAACATTCCGCGCGAATACATCCCGTCAGTCGAAAAAGGTATGCGCGAGCAGGCTGAAAGCGGTCACCTGATCGGCTTCCCGATCATCGATTTCACCATCCGTCTGATTGACGGTAAGTATCACGATGTTGACTCCAGCACCGTGGCTTTCGAAATCACCGGTCGCGGTGCGATGCGCGAAGCGGCGCAAACCGCGGGCATCAAACTGCTTGAGCCAGTGATGAAGGTGGAAGTTGTCACTCCGGAAGATTATCTGGGTGACGTGATCGGCGACATGAACTCACGTCGCGGGCAAATCCAGGGCACAGACAGCCGTGGAAACGCGCAAGCGGTTGAAGCGTTCGTCCCGCTTGCCAATATGTTTGGCTACGTGAACGAGCTTCGCAGCTTCACCCAAGGTCGTGCGCAATACACCATGCAGTTCAGTCACTATGACGAAGTGCCGGCAAGTGTTGCACAGGAAGTCAAAGAGAAGCTTGCTTAACTCAGCAAGCAAGGGTAGGGGCGGCGCCTGATTCAGCGGGTGCCGCTTTTCCCGCACGGATTACATTTCGAGACAAAGGTTATTTGAAAAATGGCTAAGGAAAAATTTGAGCGTAATAAGCCGCATTGTAACATCGGCACCATTGGTCACGTTGACCACGGTAAAACCACGCTGACTGCTGCAATCACCAAGGTACAAGGTGCGGCTGTCGACTTCGGTAACATCGACAAAGCTCCGGAAGAGCGTGAGCGCGGCATCACCATTTCGACCGCACACGTCGAATATGAAACCGACGCACGTCACTACGCACACGTCGACTGCCCAGGTCACGCTGACTATGTTAAGAACATGATCACCGGTGCCGCGCAGATGGACGGCGCTATCCTGGTTGTGAACGCAGCTGACGGCCCAATGCCACAGACCCGTGAGCACATCCTGCTTGCTCGTCAGGTCGGCGTTCCACAGCTTGTTGTCTACATGAACAAGGTTGACCAAGTCGACGACGAAGAGATCCTCGAGCTGGTTGAGCTCGAAGTGCGCGAACTCCTCAGCGAGTACGGTTTCGACGGTGACGAAATTCCAATCGTCAAGGGTTCGGCTCTCGCCGCTCTTGAAGGTCGCGATCCAGAAATCGGCGAAAACTCGATCAAGGAACTGATGGAAGCTGTCGACAGCTACATTCCACAGCCGGATCGTCCGGTTGACCAAGATTTCCTGATGCCGATCGAAGACGTGTTCTCGATCTCGGGTCGTGGTACGGTTGTTACCGGACGTGTTGAAACCGGTAAGGTCAATGTTGGCGACGAAGTCGAAATCGTCGGTATCAAGGACACCACCAAGACGACCGTCACCGGCGTTGAAATGTTCCGCAAGCTGCTCGACTCGGGCGAAGCTGGCGACAACATTGGTGCTCTGATCCGCGGCGTCGGTACCGTGAAGAAGTTGAGCGTGGTCAGGTTCTCGCGAAGCCGGGTTCTGTTACCCCGCACACCGAGTTCAGCGCAGAGGTCTACGTCCTGTCGAAGGACGAAGGCGGCCGTCACACGCCATTCTTCGCTAACTACCGTCCGCAGTTCTACTTCCGTACGACTGACGTGACTGGCGAAGTGATCCTCCCAGAGGGCACCGAGATGGTTATGCCTGGCGACAACGTGACGATCAACGTGAAGCTGATCGCTCCAATCGCTATGGACGAAGGTCTGCGCTTCGCTATCCGCGAAGGCGGCCGCACCGTTGGTTCGGGCGTTGTTGCTAAGATCACTGCCTAAGCCGTACGGCGCCTAGTCGGCGCAAGCGATAGAAAAGTGGCCCGGTTCTCCAGTGTGAGAGCCGGGTCCTTTTTATGAGAGCAGTGTTTGGCAAAGCACGCTTCGTCGCAGCTTTTGTGTGACTGGCATTGGTCGGCGCATTTCAGGGGTTGTCAGGACGGGAGTGCAGCCGTATACGCGCGGCTCAAGGAAGCGGATTCGTTCGCTGACACGCAATTTTGTAAGGCCGCCCGTGGATGGAAACGGAAACGGGGCTGGCCTTTTGTTTTTGAGGTGGGGCAACTCACTTCCGGCTCTTTCGCATTGGTATAGGTAATGGAAGCTCAGAATATCCGCATTCGCCTGAAGGCGTTCGATCACCGTGTTCTCGACCAGGCAACTGGCGAAATCGCAGAGACAGCACGTCGCACCGGCGCTCTTATTCGTGGCCCCATTCCCATGCCAACGCGCATCGAGAAATTCACCGTGAACCGCGGCCCGCACATCGACAAGAAGTCGCGCGAGCAGTTCGAGGTGCGCACGTTCAAGCGGCTGCTCGATATTGTGCAGCCAAACGCTCAGACCGTAGACGCGCTGATGAAGCTCGATCTTGCAGCTGGCGTGAACGTAGAGATCAAGCTCGCTTAAGCGAACTGGTCCGCCGCCCATCCAGCAGGGCGTAAAGCGGGTTGGAAATTTTGGAGCTCTTATGGCTCCGCTGCTGCGAAAGCACAGCAAGACATAGGGATACCGCCGGGCGTTTCCTCGGAAGCATCAAGCTCGGGTCTGCGTCCCCCGTCTCGCTCAACCGGCCATGTGGCTGCGCGAGCATTCAGCCCGGACGGGGCGACGCATCAAAATTGGGTTGAATGGACCGGTTCGTTTTGAGCGGGTTCGCAAGCACATGGGGATGGGCCCCTTGTGCCTCTGTTTAGGAGTTTTGACGATGCGCACTGGCGTGATCGCAAAGAAAGTCGGGATGACCCGCCTGTTTCAGGAGGATGGACGTCACGTTCCCGTGACCGTTCTCGCTCTTGAAGATTGTCAGGTTGTCTCGCACCGCACACAAGAGCGCGACGGCTATTTCGCCGTTCAGCTGGGTGCGGGCACTGCGAAACAAAAGAACGTAGCCAAGCCACAGCGTGAGCACTTCGCGAAAGCGGAAGTCGCGCTGAAGAAGCAGGTTGCTGAATTCCGGGTCGACAGCGAAGAGGGGCTTGTCCCTGTCGGTGCTACTATCAGCGCCGATCACTTCCTGGCCGGCCAAAAGGTCGACATCACCGGTCACACTCAGGGTAAAGGCTTTGCCGGCGCCATGAAGCGTTGGGGTTTTGGCGGTTTGCGCGCCACCCACGGTGTTTCGATCTCTCACCGTTCGCACGGTTCGACGGGTAACCGTCAGGATCCGGGCCGCGTGTTCAAGGGCAAGAAGATGGCTGGTCACATGGGTGACCGTCAGCGTACGCAGCAGAACCTCGAAGTGGTTCGCACTGATGCGGATCGCGGTCTGCTCTTCATCAAGGGTTCGGTCCCTGGTTCGAAGAATGGCTGGCTGCTCGTTCGCGACGCTGTGAAGCTTGCACTGCCTGATGATTTGCCGTTCCCCGGTGCAATCATCGACACCAACGCTCCAAAGCAAGAGGCTGACGCACCAGCGGAAGCTCCTGCTGAAGAAACTGCAGCACCGGTAGAAGCAGAAGCTGCTCCGGCTGAAGCACCTGCTGAAACTCCTGCCGCCGAAGCGGACGCGCCTGCGTCTGATGCTTCTGGCGATGAAAACAAGGAGGGCTGAGACCATGAAAGTTAAAGTCCAGAAAATCGACGGGAAGGCCTCGGGCGACATCGAATTGAACGATGACGTTTTCGGCGTAACCCCTCGTGCTGACATTCTGCACCGGGTCGTGACCTGGCAGCTGGAAAACCGCCGCGGCACCGCTCGTCCAACGCGTGAGCGTTCGGATGTAGCCCGCACCGGTAAGAAGTTTGGCGCTCAAAAGGGTTCGGGCGGCGCTCGTCACGGTGCCCGCTCTGCTCCGATCTTCATCGGTGGTGGTAAGGCGCATGGCGCTCGCAAGCGTGACTTCAACCAGTCGCTGAACAAGAAAGTTCGCGCGATGGGTCTGAAGATGGCGCTTTCGACCAAGGCAAAAGACGGTCTCGTAATCGTCGACAGCCTCGGCCTGAAGGATGCGAAGACACAGGTGCTCAAGGGTCACTTCGACAAAGCTGGGTTCACCGGCAAGGTTCTGGTGATCGACGGCGAGAGCGTGGATGACGGCTTCAAGAAAGCTGCTGGCAACCTCAAAGGTGTCAACGTCCTCCCTGCAGCCGGTGCCAATGTCTATGACATTTTGAACCACGACACGCTTGTCCTCACTAAGGATGCGGTCGCGAAACTGGAGGCGCGCTTCAATGGCTAAGAAGCAAGAAATTGATGCCCGTCACTACGACGTGATCTTGGCTCCTCACATCACCGAGAAATCGACGCTTCTGTCGGAAAACAATGCGGTGGTGTTCAAGGTGGCTCTGGATGCGACCAAGCCGCAGATCAAAGAAGCTGTCGAAGCAATCTACGAAAAGAAGGTTGCCGGCGTGAACGTGATCGTGGCCAAGGGCAAAACCAAGCGCTGGAAGGGCAAACCCTACAAGCGCATCGACGTGAAAAAAGCGATCGTTACCCTCGCTGAGGGTGAAATGATCGACATCACCAGCGGTATCTGAGGCGGATCATGGCACTCAAGAACTACAAACCGACAAGCCCCGCTCGCCGCGGCCTTATCCTTGTCGACAAGACCAGCCTCTGGAAGGGCAAGCCGGTCAAGTCGCTCACGGAAGGCAAGCGCAAGACCGGTGGCCGGAACAACAAAGGTCATGTCACTTCGCGTGGCATTGGCGGCGGTCACAAGCAAAAGTACCGCTTCATCGATTTCAAGCGGCGCAAGTGGGATGTTCCTGCGACCGTCGAGCGGATCGAGTATGACCCGAACCGCACGGCGTTCATCGCGCTGATCAAACACGAAGATGGCGAACAGGCTTATATCCTGTGCCCTCAGCGTCTTGATGTTGGCGACACCGTCATTGCGGCAGAAAAGACCGATACGAAGCCGGGCAACGCCATGCTTCTGGGTCAGATGCCGGTTGGCACGATCTGCCACAATGTCGAGATGAAGCCGGGCAAGGGCGGTCAGATCGCTCGCTCAGCTGGCGCTTATGTCCAGTTGGTAGGTCGCGACCGCGGCATGGTCATTGTTCGCCTGAACTCGGGCGAGCAGCGTTACCTGCGCGCCGATTGCATGGGCACGGTTGGTGCGGTGTCGAACCCCGACAACCAGAACCAGAACTTGGGGAAGGCCGGTCGTCGTCGTTGGATGGGCATCAAGCCTCTCACACGCGGCGTCGCCAAGAACCCTGTCGATCACCCGCACGGTGGTGGTGAAGGCCGCACCAGCGGTGGCCGTCACCCGGTTACCCCGTGGGGCAAGCCGACCAAGGGTGCCCGCACTCGCAAGAACAAGCAGACGGACAAGATGATTATCCGTTCGCGCCACGCCAAGAAGAAGAGGTAAGACACGATGGCACGTTCCGTCTGGAAAGGTCCGTTCGTCGAGCTCAGCCTTCTGAAGAAGGCGGAGGACGCACAGGAAGCTGGTGGCAACAAGCCGATCAAGACCTGGTCGCGTCGTTCCACGATCCTGCCGCAGTTCGTTGGTCTGACATTCAACGTCTACAACGGTCACAAATTCATTCCCGTCTCGGTTTCCGAGGAAATGGTCGGGCACAAGCTTGGCGAGTTCGCTCCTACGCGTACTTTCCCGGGCCATGCTGCCGACAAGAAGGGTAAGCGCTAATGGGTAAGGCAAAAGCACCCCGCCGCGTTGCAGACAACGAGGCTTTGGCTGTTGGCACGCAAATTCGCGGGTCGGCGCAAAAGCTCAACCTCGTTGCTGAGCTTATTCGCGGGAAGAAAGCCGAAGAGGCTTTGAACATCCTCTCCTTCTCCAAGAAGGCGATGGCGAAAGACGCCAGCAAGGTGCTCGCATCCGCGATCGCCAATGCGGAAAACAACCACAATCTCGACGTCGACGCTTTGGTCGTTGCAGAGGCTTCGGTTGGCAAGTCGATCACCATGAAGCGGTTCCACACGCGTGGCCGCGGCAAATCGACTCGCATTCTGAAGCCATTCAGCAAGCTGCGCATCGTCGTTCGCGAACAGGAAGAGGCGTAAACCATGGGTCAGAAGAGTAATCCGATTGGTCTGCGTCTTCAGATCAACCGCACCTGGGACAGCCGCTGGTACGCCGAAGGGCGTGATTATGCCGCGCTGCTCGCGGAAGACATCGAGATCCGCAAGTACATCATCAAGAACCTGCCACAGGCAGCAATCTCGAAGGTGGTGATTGAGCGTCCGGCAAAGCTTTGCCGAATTTCGATCTATGCGGCTCGTCCTGGTGTCATCATCGGCAAGAAGGGCGCGGACATTGAAAAGCTGCGCACCAAGCTCGCCACGATGACCGACAGCGAAGTGAAGCTGAACATCGTTGAGATCCGCAAGCCGGAAATTGACGCCAAGCTCGTCGCTCAAGGCGTTGCTGATCAGCTGATCCGCCGTGTCGCTTTCCGCCGCGCTATGAAGCGCGCTGTGCAATCGGCGCTGCGTCTTGGCGCTGAGGGTATCAAGATCACTTGCGGTGGTCGTCTCGGCGGGGCAGAAATCGCTCGCGTTGAATGGTACCGCGAAGGTCGCGTGCCGCTTCACACTCTGCGGGCGAACATCGACTATGCCGAAACCGAAGCGCTCACCGCTTACGGTATCATCGGCATCAAATGCTGGATCTTCAAAGGCGAGATTCTGGCTCACGATCCAACCGCGCAGGACCGCCTGATGATGGAAGCTCAGACTTCCGGCGTCCGTCCGGCTCGCTGATTGCAGATAGGTAGAGAAAATGCTGCAACCTAAAAAAACCAAGTACCGCAAGGCCTTCAAGGGCAAAATTCACGGTAATGCCAAAGGTGGCACGACCCTGAACTTTGGCTCGTACGGTCTGAAGGCGTTGGAGCCCGAGCGTCTGACAGCACGTCAGATTGAGGCTGCTCGTCGTGCGATTACCCGCGCTATGCGCCGTCAGGGCCGCCTGTGGATCCGTGTGTTCCCCGATGTGCCTGTGTCGAAGAAGCCTGCTGAAGTCCGTCAGGGTAAAGGCAAGGGTTCGGTCGAATATTGGGCAGCTCGCGTAAAGCCGGGCCGCATCCTGTTCGAACTCGACGGTGTTCCAGGCCCACTCGCTGCGCTCGCTTTTGAACGCGCTGCGATGAAGCTGCCGATCAAGACCAAGGTTGTTGCCCGTCTGGGTGACACCTCGCACCTGGGAGGCAAATAATGGCGAATATCGAAGATCTTCGCACCAAGACTGACGATCAGCTGTCGGCTGAGCTCACCGAGCTCAAGCGCGAGCAGTACAATCTTCGGTTCCAGGCTGCGACCAACCAACTCGAAGCGCCAGCGCGGATCAAGGTAGTGCGTCGTAGCATTGCCCAGATCAAGACGCTGCAAAATGAGCGCGCTGCTGCTGCAGCGGCTAAGGCTTGAGGAGTAGACAATGCCGAAACGTATTCTGATCGGGACCGTCACCTCCGACAAGACCGACAAAACCGTGACCGTGCTGGTCGAACGCAAGGTGAAGCACCCGCTCTACGGGAAGATCATCCGTCGTTCGAAGAAGTATCACGCTCACGACGAAAAGAATGAGTACGCCATGGGCGACGTCGTTCGCATCGAGGAGACCAAACCGATCTCCAAGACGAAGACTTGGGCTGTCAAAGACCGGGTCGTGGCGGGCGGAACGCAGGCGATTGAAGCGGATCTCGAAGTCGCTGAAGCGACCCCGGGCGGCGCAGAGTAATTAGACGAGGAACTGTCAGGCCCCGGTCAGTATCGGGTGACTTGGCAAGCCAAGAGAAGGAACCGGATCAATGATCCAGATGCAATCCAATCTCGACGTCGCGGACAACAGCGGCGCTAAGCGCGTCCAGTGCATTAAAGTGCTGGGCGGGTCGAAGCGTCGGTTTGCCTCCGTTGGCGACGTGATCGTGGTTTCCGTAAAGGAAGCCCAGCCACGTGCTAAGGTCAAAAAGGGCGACGTTCACCGTGCTGTGATCGTCCGCACCAAGAAGGACGTTCGTCGTCCCGATGGCAGCGTGATCCGTTTTGACAGCAATGCGGCTGTTCTTGTGAACAAAAGCGAAGAGCCAATCGGCACACGTATCTTTGGCCCAGTGGTTCGCGAACTTCGCGGCCGTGGCTTCATGAAGATCATTTCGCTCGCTCCGGAGGTGCTCTGATCATGGGTGCTGCAAAGATCAAAAAGGGCGATCAGGTAGTCGTGCTTTCGGGCAAGGATAAGGGCCGCTCCGGCACTGTCCAAAAGGTTTTGCCAAAAGATGGCAAAGTCGTTGTCGAAGGCATCAACGTGGCTACCCGTCACCGCAAGCCGAGCCAGGCCAACCCGCAAGGTGGCATCGACCGCTTCGAAGCGCCGATGGACATCTCCAAGGTTGCCGTGGCTGATCCGAAAGATGGCAAGCCAACCCGCGTCCGTTTCGAAGAGAAGGACGGCAAAAAGGTTCGCGTTGCTGTAAAGAGTGGGGAGACTATCGATGGCTGATAGCTACGCTCCGCGCCTCAAGGCGAAGTACGAAGAGCAAATCGTCAAGGCGATGACCGAAAAGTTCGGTTACAATAACCGCCTCGAAGTGCCCAAGATCGAAAAGATCACGCTCAACATGGGTGTGGGCGAAGCGAGCCAGGACAAGAAAAAAGTCCAGATCGCTGCTGAGGAAATGACGCTGATTGCTGGTCAAAAGCCGGTGATCACCAAGGCGAAGAAGTCGATCGCTCAGTTCAAACTGCGCGAAGGCATGCCAATCGGTTGCAAGGTTACCTTGCGCCGCGATCGCATGTTCGAATTCCTCGACCGCCTTGTCACCATTGCAATGCCACGCATCCGCGACTTTCGCGGGCTGAACGCCAAGTCGTTCGACGGTACCGTGGCAACTACGCGATGGGTCTTAAGGAACAGATCGTGTTCCCTGAGATCAGCTATGACAAGATCGACAAGGTGCGTGGAATGGACATCATTGTCACCACCACCGCGAAGACTGACGAAGAAGCGCGCGAATTGCTGCGTCTGTTCGGTTTCCCGTTCAAGGGCGATGCGAACGCGTCCGAAGAAAAGGCAGCGGCGTGAGCCGGTTGTCGCAACGAGTAGAGAAGAGAGCTTAAGTCCAATGGCGAAACTGAGTTCGATTAACAAAAACGAGCGTCGCAAGAAGCTCGTTAAGAAGTACGCAGACAAGTATGCCAAGCTAAAGGCAATTGCGGACGACAAGTCGCTTGATGAAAGCGAACGTCTGATCGCGCGCCTGAAGATGGCTGAAATCCCGCGCAACGCGAACCCGACCCGGGTCCGCAATCGCTGCGCCACCACCGGCCGCCCACGCGGCTATTACCGCAAATTCGGTATCAACCGTATCGAACTGCGCAATCTCGGCAACAAAGGTCTGATCCCAGGCCTTACGAAGTCGAGCTGGTGAGGATCTGACAGATGGCTATGACTGATCCATTGGGTGATATGCTCACCCGTATCCGCAACGGCCAGCAGGCGAAAAAGGACAGCGTCCTTTCGCCGGCTTCCAAGTTGCGTGCGAATGTTCTCGAAGTGCTTCAGCGCGAAGGCTACATCCGTGGCTATTCCGATGATGCCTCGGGCAAGCACCCGCAACTGCGGATTGAATTGAAGTATTTCGAAGGCGAGCCTGCGATCAAATATGTCGCACGCGTCTCCAAGCCTGGCCGCCGCGTCTATTCGGGGAGCCAAGAGCTTCCGACTGTACGCAACGGCCTCGGCATCACCATCGTTTCGACCCCTCGCGGTGTGCTTTCGGATGCCGAAGCCCGCAACGAAAACGTCGGCGGTGAAGTGCTCGCGGAGGTGTTCTGATGAGCCGCATTGGCAAGAAAGCTGTCGCGATCCCCAGTGGGGTTACCGCCAGCATCGACAATGGCACACTGAGCGTGAAGGGTCCGAAGGGCACTCTCACCATGGGTCTGTCCGACCTCATCGACTACAAGGTCGAGGGCGACGAGATTCAGGTCAATCCGGCGAATGACAGCAAGCAAGCACGCTCTTACTGGGGCATGCAGCGCACGCTGGTTTCAAACCTGGTTGAAGGTGTCACCGAAGGCTTCAGCAAGACGCTCGAGATTTCCGGCGTTGGCTACCGTGCGAAGGCTCAGGGCAAGACCTTGAAGCTTGAGCTTGGTTTCAGCCACGATGTGAATATCGACGTGCCTGAAGGTATCGAAGTTAAGACGCCCGACCAGACCACGGTCGAGATTTCCGGCATTGACAAGCAGGCCGTTGGTCAGCTTGCCGCTGAAATCCGCCGCTGGCGGAAGCCTGAGCCTTACAAGGGCAAGGGTATCAAGTATCGCGGCGAATATGTCTTCCGCAAGGAAGGGAAGAAGAAGTAAGATGGCTAAACTTTCTCTGTTTGAACGTCGCCGTCGCCGGGTCCGGACTGCGCTTCGCACCCGTGCCGCTGGCAAGCCGCGTCTGTCTGTGCACCGCACCGGTCGTCACATCTACGCTCAGATCATCGACGACGCTGAAGGCCGCACGGTCGCAGCTGCTTCGACCCTCGGTGCGAAGAAGTCTGGCGCGAATGTCGATGCCGCTTCGCAAGTTGGCAAAGAGATTGCCGCTGCGGCGAAGAAGGCTGGCGTGACCACTGTCGTGTTCGATCGCGGCGGGTTCCTGTTTCATGGCCGCGTCAAAGCGCTGGCCGATGCCGCTCGCGAAGGCGGGCTGGAGTTCTGATTATGGCTGATGACAAGAAAACTGAAGCACCGGTACGAAGAAGCCAAGGTCGAAGAGACTGCTGCTCCGGCGGAAGAAGCCAAAGTAGAAGCAGAAACGCCTGCTGTCGCTGAGACGCCTTCGGAAGCTGCTGAAAATCAGTCGGCAGCTGACGGTGATGCAGACAAGCCTGCCGAAGCGCCTGCTCCGGCTGAAGCTGCTCCTGCAGAAGCGCCAAAGCAAGGTCGCGGTGGACGCGGCGGTGGCCGCGACAATCGTGGCGGCGGACGTGGCCGTGGTGGTCGTGACAATCGTCGCGGCAAGCGCGAAGAAGAAGATGACGGCATCATCGAGAAGCTGGTTCATATCAACCGCGTTTCGAAGACGGTTAAGGGTGGTAAGCGCTTCGGCTTTGCCGCACTCGTCGTCGTTGGTGACGGTCAGGGCCGGGTTGGCTTTGGCAAGGGCAAGGCGCGCGAAGTGCCAGAAGCCATCACCAAGGCAACCGCTGCTGCTCGCAAGAAGATGATCCGCGTCGCTCTGAAAGAGGGCCGCACGCTTCATCACGATGCCAAGGGCCGTTTCGGCGCAGGCAAGGTCACCGTTCGTACGGCGCCTCCGGGTACCGGTATCATCGCCGGTGGTCCGATGCGTGCTGTGTTTGAAAGCCTCGGCGTTGCCGATGTTGTGACCAAGTCGGTCGGCACGTCGAACCCTTACAACATGATCCGCGCCACCTTCGACGCGCTCGTCAATCAGACTTCGCCGAAGTCGGTTGCCCAGCGTCGTGGTAAGAAAATCGCCGATCTTTTGGGTCGTGGCGGCGCTGACAAGGTGGAGGCTGAAGCCGACGCCGCAGCAATCGCGGAGTAAGATCAATGGCTGCTAAAAAAACCATCAAGATCAAGCAGATCGGTTCGCCGATCCGTCGTCCAGAAAGTCAGCGTAAGATCCTGATCGGTCTGGGCCTTAACAAGATGCACAAGATCGTGGAGCGTCAGGACACCCCAGAGGTGCGCGGCGCGGTTGCCAAGATCCCGCATCTGGTCGAAGTGATCGACTAAACCATATTCGGGGCCTCGCATCATGCGGGGCCTCATTCTTTCAGCGCGAACAAAAGCGAAAGCGAGTGCAAACTATGAAACTCAACGACATCCGTGACAATGAAGGCGCCCGTAAAGGACGCATGCGCAAGGGCCGTGGTATCGGTTCTGGCAAAGGCAAGACCGCTGCTCGTGGCCAAAAGGGTCAAAAGAGCCGTTCCGGTGTTGCGATCAAGGGCTTCGAAGGCGGTCAGATGCCGCTTCACATGCGCCTGCCAAAGCGCGGCTTCAACAACCCATTCGGCAAGGATTTCGCCGAGGTGAACATCGGCATGGTCCAGAAGTTCATCGACGCCAAGTCACTGGACGGGAAGAAGACTGTCGACGAAGCAGCCCTGCGTGAAGCAGGCCTGATCCGCGGCGGCAAAGACGGTGTCCGTCTGCTCGGCAAGGGTGAGCTTAAAGCCAAGGTCAAGTTCGTCGTCGCTGGCGCATCCAAGGGTGCGATCGAAGCGGTCGAGAAAGCCGGTGGCAGCGTCGAAGTGGTCGAGGTGAAGAAGCCATCGTCCAAGCCTTCCAAGAAGAAGGCTGAAAAAGGCGCCAAGGCCAAGGCGAAAGCTGAATAATTCGGTAAATAGTGGGCGAGGGGTTCGACATTCGGCCTCTCGCTCCCTATCTAACCTGCCTGAGTTCACGACTTTCAGCCGGCGGGGGTCGGCCAGCCTGAAGAAAGGCTGACAAGTCAGACGCTAGGATCGATATTTAGACATGGCATCACGCGCCGACAGCATTGCGAGCAATATGAGTCTCGCGAATTTTTCCAAAGCCACCGAGCTGCGCCAGCGCATCTGGTTCACGATCGGGGCTTTGATTATCTTCCGCTTCTTGAGCTTTGTTCCGCTGCCAGGGGTCAATCCACTGATCCTTGAGACGCTGTACGACCAGACTCGTGGCGGAATTCTCGACCTGTTCAACACATTTTCGGGCGGCAGCCTTGAGCGGATGAGCCTCATCGCGCTCGGCGTGATGCCTTATATTACCGCTTCGATTGTGGTGCAGATGGCTGCGGCCCTTCACCCGACGCTGGCAGCGCTCAAGAAAGAGGGCGCGACGGGCCGGCAGAAGCTCAACCAATATACGCGATATGGCACGGTGTTCCTGTGCGCCATTCAAGGGTGGTTCCTTGCCGCTGGTCTCGAAAGTTTCGGCGCGCAAAGCGGTCTGCAAGCGGTCGTCAACCCCGGTTATATGTTCCGCGTTGGCGCGGTGATCAGCCTTGTCGGCGGCACCATGTTCCTGCTGTGGCTGGGTGAGCAGATCACCTCACGCGGCATTGGCAATGGCGTCTCGCTGATCATTATGGCGGGTATCGTCGCACAGTTCCCGACCTTCGTGTCCAACCTGTTCGAAGGTGGCCGCACTGGTTCGATCGCACCGGGCCTCATCATCGGGTTTATGATCATGGTCGTGATCCTGATAGTGGTGATCTCTTTCGTCGAGCGCGCCCAGCGCCGGCTTCTGATCCAGTACCCCAAGCGCGCAACACAGCGCGGCGTGATGCAGGCGGATCGTTCGCACCTCCCGCTGAAGCTCAACACCGCCGGTGTTATTCCGCCGATCTTTGCAAGCTCGCTTCTGCTTCTGCCGCTGACGATCACGCAGTTTGCCGGTGCGCCGGGCGACGTTGATAGCGCGACCGGAGGGTTCCTGCAGCAGCTGAACTTCTACCTGCAGCCCGGTCAGTGGATTTACCTCACGCTCTACGCGGTTGGCATCATCTTCTTCTGTTTCTTCTACACTGCGGTTGTGTTCAACCCGGAAGAGACGGCGGAGAACCTCAAGAAGAATGGCGGCTTCATCCCCGGCATCCGTCCGGGCAAGCGCACCGCTGACTATCTCGAATACGTGCTGACGCGCATCACGGTGGTCGGAGCGATCTATCTCGCCGTGGTCTGCGTGCTGCCCGAATATGTGATCCGGCAAACGGGTCTGCCGCTTTTCCTTGGCGGTACCAGCCTGCTGATCGTCGTGAACGTGACCGTGGATACGATCAGCCAGGTGCAATCGCATCTCTTGGCCCATCAATATGGCGACCTTATCAAGAAAGCGAAATTGAAAGGCCGCAAGCGCTAAGCCTTGCGCTCTCAGCCGTAACTCAGGGGTATCTGCTGCGATGAACATCATTCTTCTTGGTCCTCCGGGTGCAGGCAAAGGAACGCAAAGCGCTGGCCTGGTAGAGCGCCACGGAATGAAGCAGCTTTCGACCGGCGACATGCTGCGCGCGGCGGTTAAGGCTCAGACGCCAGTTGGCCTCGAAGCCAAGGCAGTCATGGATCGCGGTGAACTTGTCTCTGACGATATTGTCTCGGCGCTAATCGATGAGAACCTCGCTGAGATGGAAGCGGGGCAGGGCGCTATCTTTGATGGCTACCCGCGTACCGAAGTACAGGCTGAAATTCTTGACAGTCTGCTCGAAAAGCATGGTCGCAGTCTTGATCACGTGATTGAGCTTGGCGTCGACGTTGATGCGTTGGTGGCCCGAATTACTGGGCGATTCTCATGCGCGAAATGCGGGACGCTTTACCACGACACCGCAAATCCTCCTGCAGAGGAAGGCGTGTGCGACAATTGCGGCGCGACTGAATTCAAGCGTCGCCCGGACGACAATGAGGAAACTGTGCGCACCCGCATGGAAGAATACCGCGCCAAAACTGCGCCGATCCTTCCCGGCTACGAAGCGCGCGGCATCGTTACCCGCGTTGATGGCATGGGCGCTATCGACGAAGTGGCTGGCGCCATCGACGCGGTGCTTGCCTAAGCTCAGCTTTCGGGGCACTCGCCCCTTTACGCAGCTTCCCAGCTTCGCGTAAACGTCCTCGCCAAGACGAGGAGATCCACTATGCGCGCAGTTCTGGCTGCTTTAGCGGCGTTTGCCGCTGCACAACCCCTTTCAGCTGAGGTCATTTCGACCAGCGAAAATGGCTTTGTCACGCGCGACGAAGCTGTCGTTGAAGCGACGGCCAAAGAGGTTTGGCTGGCGCTGATCTCGCCCGCACGCTGGTGGAATTCCGCGCACACATGGTCTGGCGATGCGGCCAACCTGACCATGACCCCGCAGGCTGGCGGGTGTTTCTGCGAGAAGATCCCGGAAGACCCTGACCCCAACAAGATCACACTCGAGGGTAGCGTCGAGCATATGCGCGTGATCCAGGCCTATCCCGAAAGCGCTCTGCGGATGCAGGGTGCGCTCGGGCCGCTGCAAAGTGAGCCGGTGATGGGCATTCTCACGATCGCCATCAGCGAGGTGGACCAGGGCACGCGGATCGTGTGGGAATACAATGTCGGTGGTTCGATGCGCTACGAAGTCGCAGACATCTCCAAGGCCGTCGACGGTGTGATGACGCAGCAATTGTCGGGCCTCTCGCAGATGTTGGGACAGGTGTCGGGTCCGGAGTCCGATGAGCCCGATAGAGCCGATGACGAGGATGATGGTATCCAAGAAGGTGCAGCCGATCCGGAACCGAGTGAGGAGCCAAGCGTCGAAGAGGCAATAGACGCGATGGCCGACAACTAACCGATCCGCCATGCGCCGCAGGAGTATGATGCATGGCAGTATCCGATCACGTTACCCTCGACGAGTTTATGGAGGGCGTGAAAGAGCGCAACGAGGGCCAGACTGAATTCATTCAGGCCGTCCGCGAAGTCTCACAGGACATCTTCGATTTCATCGAGGACAAGGAGGAGTATCACGAAGCGCAGATCCTGCGCCGGATCGCGGAGCCTGACCGTATTGTCTCCTTTCGCGTGTGCTGGGAAGATGACGATCACAATGTCCGCGTGCAGCGCGGTTGGCGGGTACAGAACAATAACGCGATCGGCCCATATAAAGGCGGCATCCGCTTTCACCCGACCGTCAATGAGAGCGTGCTCAAATTTCTGGCCTTCGAGCAAACCTTCAAGAACTCACTGACAGGCCTGCCCATGGGCGGTGCAAAGGGTGGTTCAAACTTCAATCCGCGCGGCAAATCCGACAGCGAAGTCATGCGGTTCTGCCAGAGTTTTATGACAGAGCTTTGTCGTCATATCGGTCCCAATGTCGACGTTCCGGCGGGCGATATCGGCGTGGGCAGCCGCGAGATCGGCTACATGTTTGGCCAGTACAAGCGCATTACCAATCGCTGGGAAGGCGTGCTGACCGGCAAGGGCCAAGAATATGGCGGCTCCAAGATGCGCCCCGAAGCGACCGGCTACGGCGCGGTCTACTTCCTGTGCAATATGCTGCGCCACCGCGATGAGGAGATTGAAGGCAAGACAGCGGTGATTTCAGGCTCGGGCAATGTCGCGCTCCACGCTGCGGAAAAGTTCATCCAGATGGGCGGCAAGGTCCTGACGCTCTCTGACTCTGACGGCTTTATCCATGATCCTGATGGGATCGACGAAGAGAAGCTCGAGTGGATCAAGGACCTCAAGATGAACCAGCGTGGTCGAGATCAGCGAATATGCCGACGAATATAGCGGCGCGGAATTTCACGAGGATAAGCGCCCTTGGCATATCGAGGCTGACTGCGCGCTTCCCTGCGCGACGCAGAACGAACTTGAGGAAGAAGGCGCAAAGGCGCTTGTCGATAATGGCGTTATGGCGGTGGTCGAGGGTGCCAATATGCCCTCGACGCTGGATGCGGTGGAGATATTCCAGGATGCAGGGATAATGTACGCGCCAGGCAAAGCAGCCAACGCTGGCGGTGTCGCAGTGTCGGGCCTTGAGATTAGCCAAAACTCAGAACGGATCAGCTGGAACCATGAGAAGCTGCACGACATGCTGACCGATCTGATGGCTGACATCCACGATAAATGCGTCGAGTACGGGGCAGAGGGCGATCCGGATGATGGCGGGCATGTGAACTATGTCAAAGGCGCAAATGTCGCCGGCTTCAAGAAAGTCGCCGATGCGATGCTGGCCTTTGGCGTAATGTAGTCGCGCTGAACATGCGCGCCAAACAGGCGACTTTCCACATACCGCCAGCCCCTCCGTTTTGACCTTGACCTTAGTTTGGATTATTCACCTTGCATCACCGAGAAAGTGCACCATATCGTGCGCTCGGTCAGTTATGCGCGGCTAGCGGTTGACGTGGGCGTCAGAATCGCCTTAAGCGCGCGCAGTATTCGACATGTTCGAACCGAGTCCGGCGAGACAGAGCCACGCGCTTTGTCCATTCCGGACTTTTGTTGTTTCAGTGCTTGGTCCCCTGGATTTTGCGCGGTGGCAGCGTCGAACACGTCGATGTTGAGCGTTGAGATAGGGTGAGGGCCGCCTTTCGTGTCCAAGTCCCTGTGGAGCATGGAGAATTAAGTGGCTCGTATTGCCGGGGTAAACATCCCCACAAATAAGCGCGTTATCATTGCGCTGACTTACATTCACGGGATCGGTCGTACGACTGCCGTGAAAATCGCCGACAAGCTTGGCATTGATCACACCACACGCGTGCAAGACCTTACCGATGAGGAAGTTCTGCGCATTCGTGAAACGATTGACGCCGATTACCAGGTCGAGGGTGACCTGCGCCGCGACACTGCGATGAACATCAAGCGTTTGATGGACCTGCGGACCTATCGCGGTCTGCGTCATCGTAATGGCCTGCCCGTTCGCGGTCAGCGCACGCACACCAACGCCCGTACCCGTAAGGGTAAGGCCAAGCCGATTGCAGGCAAGAAGAAGTAAGCATCTGGTCCCGATCAATCGGGAGCCCAGACGCTTTTCCCTTCTTCCTACAACATAAGGAATACGAGAAATGGCACGCGAACCAGGCGGTAAAGTAAGACGCCGCGACCGTAAAAACATCAGCAGCGGCGTTGCGCATATCAACGCCAGCTTCAATAACACCATGATCACGATCACCGATGCGCAAGGCAACGCGATCAGCTGGTCCAGCGCCGGCATGATGGGCTTTAAGGGTAGCCGTAAGTCTACTCCTTATGCAGCTCAGGTTGCCGCCGATGACGCCGGCAAGAAAGCCGCCGAACACGGTGTGCGTACACTGGAAGTCGAGGTTAAGGGTCCAGGCTCTGGCCGTGAGAGCGCGCTGCGCGGTCTCGCTGCTGTTGGCTTCAACATCACCTCGATCCGTGATGTCACGCCAATCCCGCACAATGGTGTGCGTCCGTCCAAGCGGCGGCGCGTCTAACACTCCGTTCCCGTTCGGCAGCCCTCTGGTTTGCCGGACATTCAGGGCGGTCCAAGACGCACTTTCGCAAGCGCCGAGGCCCGCCACACTTTTTGAACCGCTTCATAGCGAATTAGGGGAAATCCATGTCCGTCAACACGAAGAACTGGCAGGAACTCAAGAAACCCAACGCTCTCGAAATCAAGGAAGGCGGCGATAAGAACCGCAAGACGACTTTTGTCGCTGAGCCGCTCGAGCGCGGCTTTGGTCTTACGCTTGGCAACGCGCTGCGTCGCGTATTGCTCTCCTCGCTTCAGGGCGCGGCTATCACCTCGATCAAGATTGAGAACGTGCTTCACGAATTCTCGTCGCTCGCCGGCGTACGCGAAGACGTGACCGACATCGTTTTGAACGTGAAGCAAATCGCGCTCAAGATGGAAGGCGAGGGCGCCAAGCGTCTGCAGCTTTCTGCAACTGGCCCGGCTGAAGTGAAGGCTGGCGACATCGCAGTTTCTGGCGACATTGAAGTGATGAACAAGGATCTCGTCCTGTGTCACCTCGATGAGGGCGCGACGCTCAACATGGAACTGACCGCTGACGTGGGTAAAGGCTACTCGCCTGCAGTTCAGAACCGCCCTGTTGATGCGCCGATTGGCCTGATCCCGATAGACAGCCTGTATTCGCCTGTTCGCCAGGTGAGCTACAAGGTTGAGAATGCACGTGTTGGCCAAGAGCTTGACTACGACAAGCTCTCGCTGACCGTCGAAACCGACGGCACAGTCACCCCTGAAGATGCAGTGGCTTATGCGGCGCGCATCCTGCAGGACCAGCTGACCCTGTTCGTCCACTTCGAAGACGGCATTCCGCAGCCACAGTCGGCAATGATCGGCCAGGCCGCAACACCTCAGGAAGACGACGCCAATCAGCTCAACCGTTATCTTCTCAAGAAGGTCGACGAGCTCGAACTGTCGGTGCGTTCGGCCAACTGCCTCAAGAACGACAACATCATCTATATCGGCGATCTGGTCCAGAAGACCGAAGCAGAGATGCTGCGCACGCCGAACTTTGGCCGCAAGTCGCTCAATGAGATCAAGGAAGTTCTCTCCAGCATGGGTCTGCGCCTCGGCATGGACATTCCAGGCTGGCCACCAGAGAACATCGAGGAAATGGCCAAGAAGCTCGAACAAGAGTTGCTCGGCTAAGCAAGGTTTCGGCGGCGCGCCTCGAGTCATTCGAAAGCGCCGCCAGCTACGGGCTACCTCATACGGGCCCATAACGAACACGAAGGAATGAATTATGCGTCACGGAATTTCACAGCGTAAGCTGAGCCGTAAGTCGGGCCACCGTAAGGCTCTGTTCCGCAACATGGCAGCGGCTCTGATCAAGCACGAGCAGATCCAGACCACTTTGCCAAAAGCGAAAGAACTGCGTCCTTACATCGAGAAGCTGATCACGCTGGCAAAGCGCGGCGGCCTCTCGAACCGTCGTCTCGCACAATCGCGCTTGCTCGACGAAACCCAGCTGAAGAAGCTGTTCGATGTTCTAGCTGAGCGCTATAGCGACCGCGACGGCGGCTACACTCGCATCATCAAGGCTGGCTATCGCGAAAGCGACAGCGCGCAGCTCGCAATCATTGAGCTGGTCGAGCGCGATGTCGATGCCAAGGGTCAGGACAGCGGCCCTGTCATGAGCGACGAATATGACGAAGAGGAAGTCGCAGCGTAAGTCTTTTTGCGATTGGGGCGGCCCTGGCACGCTGATATAAAAACGGGCTGGCGGAGCGATCCGCTGGCCCTTTTCTTTTGTGCGGGCGCGGCTAGGGTCCACGGCCATGCACAAACTCATATTCGCAGCCGCTGGCGCGGCGCTCGCTCTCACCGCCACCACCGCATCAGCTCAATCCGAACAAGAGAGACTGGACGACCGCTATAACCGCGCGCTCGCGGCGGGCTACAAGGCGCTGATGCTGTGCAGCGCGATCGCGAATGCCGAGCGTGTCGGTTTGGGACGTACCGCCAAACACATACACGAATGGGAACTCAGCGGGATTTACCCGGCGCTTGACCCAATCATTCGCGAACTGCGCTATAAAGTCGTCCGAGGGGAGCCGAGAGAATTTGTCGGGCCTAAAGCCGGCTTTGTCCGACATGTCGAGGTTGAATGGGCGGATGACATGCCTCCGCGCTTGGCCGAGTATCGAGGCAGAAATGGCTGTACGGTTCTGCCTATCGGTGCCGATCCGGATAGCCTGGGCGACAAAACTGATCAGATGAGGCCGCAATCGCCGGTGGTCTCCCTGCCCATCGACACCAGCAACGCCGAACTTCAGGCACTGGGAGAGGCGGCATTCGGCGACATGTATGGTGAAGACACACGCACGACCGCGGTTCTCATAAGTCAGCGGGGACGCATGGTGCATGAAAGCTTTGCCGAAGGATATTCACGCAATACTCCCCAACGCACCTGGTCTGTGGCGAAGAGCATTGCAGCCACAATCCTTGGCATGGCGGTACAGGATGGGGCGGTCCGTATAGATGAAAGCGCGGGGGGCGGTGAAGTCGACGGTGACCCGCGCTCTGACATCACAATCGATCATATGCTGCGTATGGCGTCGGGCCGTTATTCTGACACTCCGGGGAACCGCACCGATCCGCTATATTGGGGTGGGACAACGGTCGACGAACGAGCGCGCAATTGGCCACTCATTCACAAGCCTGGCACGGTATATCGCTACGCCAACAATGATACCTTGATGGCGATTGAGCCCATTCAGAGCTGGATCAATGAGAAGCGTGTCGATCGTCTCGCAGACCGGCTCGGCATGTTCGATGCTGCAATCGAAAGCGATTGGCGAGGCAACTTTGTACTCTCCAGCCAAGTCTGGGCATCCGGCGCGGACCTCGTGGAGTTGGGCCAGCTTTATCTGGACGATGGCACCCATTGGAGTCGGGACCAGCGGTTCCCCAAAGGCTGGCGCGATTACGTTTCCGACCCAAGCGGCCCGCAGCCTGAAGGCACAGACTGGGGCTACGGGGCAGGGTGGTGGACCTTCCGTCGCCCGGAAGGGAACGCCTTTGAAGGCATTCCCGACGACGCATTCGCGGCGCGCGGCAATCGCGGGCAGTATGTGGTCGTCGTGCCTTCGCGCAACGTCGTCATTGTCCGGCGCGGAGAGGACATGGTCGGCACGCGTTTTGATATTGCCGCGTTCACGCGTGACGTATTGGCGGCACTAGAAGAATGATCGGCACACACCGATACGTCGCGTTACATTCATTCATACAAAGCGACTATAACCTGAACATTCCCTGCTAGTCTCGCTCAGAATCGCCTCAGACTTGTTCATCTAAAAGGGTCTCACAGTGAACGGAAATTCCTCCGACACTCTAAGACCCGAGGATGATACCCCCATGACTAAGCAACCCAACACATTCGCCAAGACATTGGCCAAGGGCTCGCTCGGGACTGTCGCGGCAGGCGCGATGGCCCTGGCAACAGCTGCTCCGGCGCAAGCCCGCGACTATGACAACAAGATTGATGCGGGCGACGTGATCGCAGGCGCACTCGTGATCGGCGGGATCGCCGCTGTCGCTGGCGCGTTTGGCGGCAAGAAAGACCGCTATGACCACCGCGACCGCCGCTATGGCTATGACCGTGGTTATGATCGCGGCAATTATCACCGCAGCGATTATCGCTACAATCGCGGAAATCCACGCCGCGCCGTCGAACGCTGTGTCCGCGCAGCCGAACGGCAAGCGCGCCGTTTCGGAGGCTATCGCTATGCCGATGTCACGCAGATCCGCGACGTTGAGCGCACCCGCTACGGCTACCGCGTGAAGGGACGGATCGAAGTGCAGGGACTTCGCGGCAGCGGCTATGGTTACGGCAATCGCGGTTATGATCGCGGTCGCTTCAGCTGCTACATCGAACGCGGCAACCGACCTCAAGTCAACTTCCGCAAGATCCGCGGACTTTGATCGCAATCGGGTCTGACAGGCCCCAATGACCACCAGCATAGGCGGTTCAGGCGAATGTAAGCCTGGGCCGCCTATCGCTTGTCCACATTAGAGCGATTGGTGGCCGCTCGCCTGCAACAGGAGGAGCCCCCCATGGGCCAATTGAAAACTCTAGGCGTCATGGCCGGCCTATCTGCCGCCTGCGCTATTTGCGCCGCACCGGCAGCCGCCGCCGAGCTTCCGGTCAACGCTGTGCCAACCGGCATAACCAGCGAGCTGTTCGAGCAGGACGCGGCGTTTGACGTGTTCGCGCATGAAAGCGAAGTGGCCGAACATCATCGCTATCGTCGTTATCGCGGACACCGCCGGGGCTGGCGTCGCCACCGCCGGGTGGGTGTCGGCGATATTGTCGCAGGGGCTGTGATAATCGGCGGAATTGCCGCGATTGCCAACTCTGCATCGCGCAAGAACGAGCGCCGTTATCGCGACCGTGACTATGACTATCGAGATGATCGCCGGTATGACCGGCGCGAAGATCGCCGCGGTGACCGTCGCTATGATGGCGGCACGGGACTCGAGAATGCTGTCTCGCAATGTGTAAACCGCATTGAGCGCGATGTACGGGTCGACAGCGTCGATAGCGTTGATCGCAACGGTGAAGGCTGGCTCGTGCAAGGCGCGCTTTATGATGGAGAGCGTTTCACCTGTCGCATTTCTAATGACGGACGGGTGAGCGATGTGAACTTCGGCGGCGCCTTCACCGGCGCTTCAGTTGAACCCGCAGAAGACAATCAGTGGAGTGATGAGCGATACGAGGAAGCGCGTCGCTCGCAATCATCGGGTGAGCCGGTGCGCTCAGCATCAGATGCGACCGAACCGCAACCTGCCTATCCGGGCGGACCACTGCCCGGTGATGAGGTAGATGCGGATCTCGACGGCTGATCCGCGGTCTCAAATCGTATTTTAGAGGGGCGGGGTTCACTCCGCCCCTTTTTTGTCGTGGAGCTCTGCAGTCGGTGCCGCATCACCGTCTGCTCGGTAGATCGGCAGTGCCAACTGCCAGCGTATCGCTGCGCTTCTCAGTGCGAATCCAGCGACAAAGGCTATGCCCCAGATCGCCGCATCGGGCAGAGCGAGAAGCGGGGCAACGAGCATGCCGGCGACCGTCAAAGCTGCGCTCAATGCGGCGGCGGTCACGTACAGCTCTGGCCGCATGATGATCGACGGACGGCCCGCGACCACGTCGCGGATGATCCCGCCCGCGCAACCTGTGATGATCCCCATCAGGGCCGCTGGGGCTGGAGGCACTCCGTACGCGATCGCCTTAGCGGAACCCAACACGGCATAGGCGGCAAGGCCCACCCCGTCGGCCAGATCGAGCAGCTTGCCCTCCCACCAGCGTGTGGGCGTGAACCACGCGATCAGCGCGGTGGTGAAGCAAATTGCTGCCACCCAGGGATCGGTGATCCAGAACACTGGCGCGCCGATCAACAGGTCGCGCACGGTGCCTCCGCCGACGCCTGTCACCAATGCGAAGAAAGCGAGCGTGACAAACGTTTGACGTTCTTTTGCCGCGATAATCGCTCCTGACAATGCAAAGACTGCGATCCCTGCAACATCGAGGATATCGAGCACTGGAGTGAGGATTTCCTCGTTCACGCTGCGGCGCTCGCTTGGGAGCGTGTTTTGCGGCGGCGGAACATCAGGATAGTGCCGAGCAACGCGCCGACCAGACCGAGGGCGGCAAACAGGATCAAGATCGGGTGACTGGTGTCTTCACGTTCGGACAGGTCCATGATGTGGAGGCCCCACATGAAATCGAACCAGCGCCACCAATTGGTGCGCACGGCTTCAATCTCTCCTGTGTCGCGGTCGATATAAATGTGCGCGCCATCGTCCAGCGCTACTTGCCAAACGGGTATTGGGCGGCGGAAATCGAAGGGCACGTTATCCGCTTCGAAGAACGTGACCGAACGCACCTTGTCTCCGCCAACAATTCGCTTCGCTGCAAGGGCACGGGCCTGCGCGCTATCGAGCGGGGCGATTGGTTCACCGCTCGCCATGTCGACCCGCGTCACGCTGCCATCTAGGCCGGTGAGGATTGCGACGGCGCGGCCACCCTGCATGACCGCGCGCATCTCCTTGAGTGCGCTGTCGGGTCCGGCGAGATCGCTGTCCGGCAAGATCAGGGGTTGGTCAGGTGTCGCAACGCGCAGGTGGTTGCCGCGAACCTCCTCGATCGGTTTTGAGACCATGAAGAGACCCGTGGCGAGCCACATCACTATCGGCACCCCGACTAGCCATCCAAGCCATATGTGCCAGCGGGCGAAACGCTGCATCCAGTGTCTGCGAGCCATTGCGGTCTTCCTCCCGATGGATCAGCCGTGCAGGATTTCGCCTATGGCCTTGGCCGCATGGATGCAATCAAGATCGGACCAGCGTGGGCCCATAACCTGCATGCCGCAGGGGAGTGTGGCGCCGCGATCTGTGCCTTCGCCAATCGGTAGGACTGTCGCGGGCAGATTGGGGAAGGTCGCTAGTCCCGCCCAGGCCAGACCAGCGCCCGCGCCAATCTCCTCGCCATTCACGTGTAAGGTCCCGTCAAATACCGAACCCTCTTGGTGTGGCACGGCAAGCACGGGTGCGGGTGGGGCGAGAACGAAATCATAGCTCTCAAACAGACGCTCCCAAGCGAGTTCGTTGCGCGCTTGCTTGTCGAGCAGGTTGAACCAGTCTGCGGCACTTGCGCGCTTGCCATTCGGAGCAGGTCCTCCGCGCGACATGGCGGTGTTGAGCATGCGCAAATAGTCGGCTTGTTGCTTGGCCAAGTCAGGAATCAGATCGCTTTTCCGTTCGATCGCAATGCCCGCTTGTTCAAGTGCGGTCAGCGCCGCTTCGGTCGGCGTCCGCACGCTGTCGTCAATTGGGCTGCCGGGGAATTCAGTAAGAGCGAGCAAGCGGCAATCTTTCAGACCCTTCCGGCTTTCCCGAAGCGGATGCTGCGTGCCAATCCGCATAAGCGCATCGAGATCATCGGCATTGCGCGCGAGCGGCCCTGCAATCGACAGCGCGCCGTCATGGCCATCGCGGCCGGGGCCAAGTGAGGTCATCGCAGGGTGATCATGCCCGTGTTTGCTTACGAGACCCCACGAGCTCTTGTGCCCCCAGATCCCGCAGAAATGCGCGGGCACACGCACTGATCCGCCAATGTCAGTGCCGAATTCGCAGGGAACCATCCCGCTCGCGACCGCCGCTGCGCTGCCGCCTGACGATCCTCCGGGGGAGCGATCATGGTCGTGCGGATTGTTCGTGCGGCCATAGACCGGGTTGTTCGACTGCCAGTCAGTAAGATCGGGCGGAACGTTGGTCTTGCCGATCAGGATAGCGCCCGCCGCCTTCAACTTTGCGACCAGTTTTGCATCGCGCGAGGCGATGTTGCGGGCATAGCGTTCGTGCCCCCAACTAGTCGGCAGCCCCGCGATATCGAAGCTTTCCTTGATCGTCATCGGCACGCCGAACAGCGGCTGATCATCGCGCGGCGTGACACCATCCAGTGCTTTGGCTGTGTCGCAGGCCCGCTCAAAATCGGGCACCGCGAGCGCATTGACCTCAACATCGAAATGCTCGATCCGGGTGATCGCGGCATCGACCGCTTCTGCCGGGGACAGCTTGCCCGCACGGATCGCAGCCGCCGTTTCCAGCGCACCCGGTTTATCGGTCAATTGCGGATAGGCCATGCCGCTTTCTCTCCCCTAATTGCACCGGTGGTAGGCGACAGCGGGGAGGCGAGCAACTCTCGTGTGAAGCGCCTATTCCTTGATGCCTGGTACTTCGGCACCATTCTGGAACAAGGTCAGCGATTTCACTGCGCCGCTTTCATCGCGTTCAAACCGCACCTGCGCGTCGACGACCTTGAGGAAGAACATGTCTTCGCTTTCGGGGAACAGCTCAAACGCACTTTGGCCGGTCGCTTGCGCCATGAATTTGCCGTCCTGAGTGAAAACGGTGATCTTGAATGTCGGGGCGAGGGAATAGACACCTTCGTAGTCGGCGGGTTCGAACGACAAATCGACCACCTCTCTCTCGCCCGGCAATGTCACTTCGCCGCCGCGCACAAGTTCCATCATCTGCGTCCCGAGTTTGGTCGCAGAACCGCCGTTGAGATTGGCGAGCACGGCAACGGTCGTGCTGCGTGCCGGATCATAGCCCAACCACGCGTTGAACCCTTCGATCCCGCCGCCGTGATAATAATAGATATCATCGCCCTCGACGTCCTTGAGGACGCCATGGGCATAGCCATCACCGTCAAACGCATCGAAGGCGCTGGGTTTGAGAAACTCTTCCAAGCTCTCTTGCGAGATTATCTCTCCGCTGAAGAGTCCGGTATTCCATTTGTGCAGGTCAGCTGTGGTTGAGTAGAGCGCACCGGCTCCGGTCGGGATGCCCATATCGACATAGTCCGCGTTCACCCGGTACCGTTCGCAGCAGGTGAGTAGCCATCGGCGCGCCGCGGAATGATCTTCGCGGTGTCATCAAGCGCGGTTTCGCGCATGCCAAGCGGCTCAAAAAAATTGCTTTGGTAAAAGTCTCCAAGGCTTTGTTCACTGAGCTTTTCGACGATGCGAGAGAGCAGGACATAGCCGGAATTGGAGTATTTGAAGGCGCTGCCCGGTTCAAATTCTAGTGGCAGATCACGGAAAGTCGCGATCAACTCGTCCTGTGTTGTTGGCAAATATTTGAGGCGACCAAACCCATCAAGCGAAGTGACATTGGGTAGACCGGCAGAATGACGCATCAGGTGACGGACGGTGATCGCTTCCCAAGCCTGAGGCGTGTCTTCGAGGTAGGTAGAGATAGGCGCGTCGATATCGAGCTTGCCTTGTTCTGCCAGCAAGAAGATCGCTACGCTGGTGAACTGCTTTGTCACCGAACCGATGCGGAATTTCGTTTGCGGAGTGTTCGCGACGTTCCATTCGAGATCAGCTGAGCCCCACGCCTTGTTGAGCAATTCCTCATCGCCCTGCGCGACCAGTACCGCTCCCATGAATGCGCCGCTTTCAGCCTCCGCTTCGATCACTTGCTCCATGCGTTCCGGGTCTTGCGCGAGAGCCGGTGCGCTGAGCGAGATTGCCGAAGCCGAAGCGAGAATGGACAGAGCGATGCGGCGGGGACTGACGAACATAAAACCTCCCATGTGTATTAGTTAAATAATACACATGCGGGACATGCGAATGTCAAGCGTCCATTTTTTCCTGTCTTTGCGATGCCGCCAAGGCAAGACCGTATCCCAAAATCGGTGACGCACCATAGCCGATCAGAACACTTGGGTAATTCGTGATCAGCGCGATGATTGAGAACCCAGCGAGTGTTCCGGCCAAAGCAAAACGCTCGCTTTCCGGTCGCGGCAGGGCTTTGACGATCAGCAGTATTGCGGCAATCACGCTGAAACCCAGCCACGAGGCGAATAGCGGCGACGCCGGAATGAGATCGGCAAAGATGCGCTCAACGAAGGGTTGTGCGGGGAGCTCCCCACGAAGGCTGGCGGACAGGCCAACAAGGAAGCCGACAATCGCGACCACGCCGGGCTTCCAGTCATGCCAGGCGAAATACAGTCCGACACAAGCGAGCATCAATGCAAAGGCAGAAGCCGCATCAGGCTGAACCAGAGTTATGAGGAGCGCCGCGAGCATAATCGGAGGGGCGAAGTCGCGATCACGGGCGGCGAGACATGCGAGCAGCGGGATTACGAGGCCGCCAGTATGGATCGAGAAGCCAGCGATGGTGACCCAACGACTCACTTCGCTCACCACTGGCCCGGTGACCAAAGGCGCAGCCAGCGAGGCCAACAAGATTACTGTCAGAACGCGGCGCGCTTTGAGCCCGCTCGGCAATCGGCCAAAGGCGACCCAAAAAATGGCTGCTGCCAGCGCGGCAGCGTTTATCAGGATGTAACTCCGCGGCGCATGGAAGCTGGCCAGAAATGCAAGGCCGGAAAGACAGGGCAAGAGCAGGGCGAGCAAGGCGACCAACCGGCGCGCAAGCCAGACCTTCGCCCCGTCTGTCATCACATGTGGATCGGTTTGCCTTGCACCGCCATCGCAGCTTCCTTGAGGGCTTCGGCGTGAGTCGGGTGCGCGTGGCAGGTGTAGGCGATGTCTTCCGACGTCGCGCCGAACTCCATGGCTTGCGCAGCCTGCGCGATCATCGTGCCGGCAAGGCTCGCGACGATGTGCACGCCCAGCACGCGGTCGGTTTCGGCATCGGCGACGACTTTCACAAAGCCATCGGTGTCGCGGTTCGCCTTGGCGCGGCTGTTCGCCATCATCGGGAACTTGCCGACTTTGACCGTGTGACCGGCTTCTTTCGCCTCCGCTTCGGTCATGCCAACATCGGCGAATTCAGGCATGGTGTAGACGACACCCGGGATCACATCGTGGTTGATGATGCCGGTCAGGCCAGCGACGTTTTCCGCGCAGGCAATGCCCTCGTCCTCGGCTTTGTGTGCGAGCATCGGGCCAGGCACCACATCGCCGATCGCCCAGACACCCTCTACGCCGGTGCGGAAATCGTGATCGACTTCGATTTGGCCGCGCTTGTTGGTTTCGATGCCGATTTTGTCGAGCGCAAGCCCTTCGGTGTTGGGACGACGACCGATCGACACGAGCACATGGCTAGCCTTGATGGTCTGCTCGTCACCGCCAGCGGCCTTCTCAACAGTCAGCGAAACGCCTTTTGCGCTCGCCTTCGCGCCGGTGACCTTATGGCTGAGCATCAATTCCATGCCCTGCTTCTTGAAGATCTTCCCCGCTTCCTTGCGAACGTCGGTGTCCATTCCGGGTAGCAACTGGTCGAGGAATTCGATCACAGTGACCTTTGCACCGAGACGCCGCCATACGCTGCCGAGCTCAAGGCCGATCACGCCGCCGCCGATGACCACCAAATGCTCTGGCACTTCTTCGAGTTCCAGCGCGCCAGTGGAATCCACGATGCGCTTCTTGTCGTTGTCGACCTCGACGCCGGGTAGGGGAGTGACGCTAGACCCGGTGGCGATGATGATGTCCTTCGCCGTTACCGTGTCTTTGCCAACTTTCACCGTGTGCGCGTCTTCAAATGCCGCGTGTCCCTTGATCCAGGTGACCTTGTTCTTCTTGAACAGGAACTCGATCCCACCGGTAAGCTCACCCACCGCCTTGGTCTTCTCCGCCATCATTGCGCCAAGATCGAGCTTTGGCTTGGCCGTGATACCCCATTTCGCAAAATGTCCGCCCTCGGCTTCTTCGAACAGCTCAGAGCCGTGCAACAAAGCCTTCGACGGGATGCACCCGACATTGAGGCAGGTGCCGCCGAGCGTTTCGCGGCTCTCTACGCATGCGGTCTTCAGGCCCAGCTGCGCGGCGCGGATTGCGGCAACATAGCCGCCGGGGCCAGCGCCGATGACCAGGCAATCATAATCGTAGGAATGGTCGGACATTTCGGTCTCTTTTGGATTAGCCCGCGTCAGCAGGGGCAGGATCAACTGCGGGAGTGTTTTCCGCGATGCATTCGTTTGTGACTTTGTCTGCCAATGCTGGGTCCACGCTCATCGTAGGACCGACTTCGGCGAGAACCTTGTCAGCGCTGCACTCGCAAATAGGTGTTACCGCATCGACAGGAGCGCCGGTCGCGCTCGCCGTGGTCACGCATTCTTCAACGAAAGAGGCGCGAAAGCTCTCTTCGGTTTGTTCTTCAGCGGCGCCGCAAGCGCTCAAGGTTGCACCCATTGCGGCGGCAAGAATGATAGATTTTTTCATGTGTAGTTCCCTCCTCAAAACTTAAAGGTCGATCAACATCCGGGTCGGATCTTCAATCGCTTCCTTGATAATTTTCAACGCTGTCACCGCCTCACGGCCATCAATCAGGCGGTGATCATAGGACAGCGCGAGATACATCATTGGTTTGATTACCACCTCGCCATTGATCGCAACAGGGCGGTCCTCAATCCGGTGCAGGCCCAGCACAGCCGATTGCGGCGGGTTGATGATCGGGGTCGACATTAGCGATCCGAACACGCCGCCATTGGAAATGGTAAAGGTGCCGCCGGTCATATCGTCCATGGTCAGCGTGCCTTCCTTGGCGCGCTTGCCATAGTCCGCGATGTCTTTCTCTATCTGGGCAAAGCCCTTCTTGTCGCAATCGCGCACGACCGGAACGACCAGGCCGTTTGGCGCGCTGACGGCGACCGAGATGTCGACATAGTCGTGATACACGATCTCATCGCCCTGGATGTATGCGTTGACACTCGGCACGTCTTTGAGCGCGAGGCAGGCTGCCTTCGCGAAAAAGCCCATGAAGCCGAGGCGGATGTCGTGCTTTTTCGCGAACAGGTCTTTGTACTTGGTGCGCGCTTCGATAACCGCGCTCATGTCGCAATCGTTGAAGGTGGTGAGCAGCGCCGCTTCTTCCTGCGCGCCCTTGAGGCGTTTCGCGATGGTCTGGCGCATCCGCGTCATCTTGACGCGTTCTTCGCTGCGGCCACCGGCAGCTGGAGCCGCTCCAGCAGGCGCGGGGGCAGGTGAAGCGGCGGGTGCTGGATCGCCCTTTGCCTTAGCTGCGGCGAGCACGTCTTCCTTGGTCAGGCGTCCATCCTTGCCGGTGCCTTTGATCGTGGTCGGATCGACCCCGTGTTCGAGCACTGCCCGGCGAACAGCCGGCGAGAGCGTTTGTGCAGCGGCCTTCACATCATCGGATGCCTCCGCCTTCGCAGCTGGAGCAGGCGCATCAGCCTTCGCTTCGGATTTCGGCGCAGGCGCAGCCGCTCCGCTTTCGTCGATCACTGCGATCACTGCACCGACCTCAACCGTGTCACCGACAGCTGCCTTATGCTCGGTCAGCACGCCGGCGACGGGCGAGGGCACATCGACCGCGACCTTGTCGGTCTCGAGGCTCGCAATCGGCTCATCCGCCGCGACCGCATCGCCGGGCTGCTTGAGCCATTCGCCAATTGAGCCTTCGGTTACGGATTCGCCGAGAGCCGGGACTGTGATTTCAGTTGCCATAATATCTATTCCTCAACGCGTTTGTGCGGTGAATTCAGTTACTTCTTGATACCGAGCGCGGCCTTCACCAGCGCTTCTTGCTGTTCGGCGTGGCGCTTTGCGAGGCCGGTCGCAGGAGACGCGGCAGCGTCACGGCCGGCATAGCTTGGGCGCATGCCCTTGTGCCCTGCGTCGTTCAGCGCCTCTTCGATCCGCTCGTTCACGAAGAACCAGGAACCGTTATTCTTGGGCTCTTCCTGACACCAAACGACCTCTTCGAGATTGGTCATGCGCTTCAGGCGCACGGCCAGTGGATCGCCGGGGAAGGGGTAGAGCTGTTCGATGCGGACAATCGAGACGTCTTTAAGCTTTGCCTCGTCGCGCGCTTCGATCAGGTCATAGGCGACCTTGCCGCTGCACAGCACCAGTCGCTTGATCTTCTTGTCGGCGGCGCTGTCGGGAGCCATGGACGGGTCTGATTTGATCCGCATGAAGTGATGCTCGCCGAGGAATTCTTCGCGCTCGCTCTTCGCCATCGGATGGCGCAGCAGCGACTTCGGCGTCATGATCACCATCGGCTTGCGGAATGACCGCAGCATTTGGCGGCGCAATACGTGGAAATAGTTTGCCGGTGTGGTGATGTTGCAGACCTGAATGTTGTCGTTCGCGCACAATTGCAGGAAGCGTTCAAGCCGCGCTGAGCTGTGCTCAGGACCTTGGCCTTCATAACCATGCGGCAACAGCATCACGAGTCCGTTTGCGCGCAGCCACTTTGCTTCGCCGCTGGCGATAAACTGATCGATCATGATCTGAGCGCCATTGGCGAAATCGCCGAATTGCGCTTCCCACATCACCAGTGATTTGGGGTCAGCCATCGCAAACCCGTATTCGAAGCCTAGGACGCCATATTCGGACAGGGTGCTGTCATAGACCTCGAACTTGCCGTGCGGCAGCGTGGTGAGCGGGATATACTTGCGCTCATCGCGCTGATCGATCCAAACGGCGTGACGCTGGGAGAAGGTGCCGCGCCCGCTGTCTTGACCGGACAGGCGCACGCCGTACCCTTCCATCACGAGGCTGCCGAAGGCAAGCGCCTCTGCGGTGGCCCAATCGAACCCTTCGCCGGAGGAGAACATCTCTTCCTTGGCCTTAAGCACGCGGCCCAGGGTCTTGTGGATTTCGAGGTCGTCCGGAACTTCGGTCAGGACCCGGCCGAGACTGTCGAACTGCTTGGGCTCAATCGCGGTGTCGACATTGCGCCGCGCGGTTTCCGGATCGACTGGCTTGTTGAGGCCCGCCCAGCGTCCTGCGAACCAATCCGCTTCATTTGGCTTATAGCTTTTGGCCGCTTCGAATTCCGCGTCGAGCTCTTTGACGAACTCGTCCTGCAATTCATTGAGCGTGCCGCCTTCGATCACGCCTTCTTCGATCAGGCGCTGCGAATAGCCGACGCTAACCTTGGGATGCTTGCGGATCTCATCATACATGAGCGGCTGCGTGAACTTGGGTTCATCGCCTTCGTTGTGGCCAAAGCGGCGATAGCACCACATGTCGATCACAACGTCGCGCTTGAATTTCTGGCGGTATTCGACCGCAAGCTTGCAGGCGAACGTCACCGCTTCGGGATCATCGCCATTCACATGCAGGATCGGAGCCTGCACACCTTTCGCCACGTCGGATGGGTAGGGCGAGTTACGCGCAAACCGTGGCGAGGTGGTGAAGCCAATCTGGTTGTTGATAATGAAGTGCAAGCAGCCGCCCGTGTCATAGCCGTTAACGCCCGACAGGCTCAGGCTTTCCCACACGACGCCTTGCCCGGCAAAGGCGGCATCGCCGTGGATCAGCACGGGCAGAACCTGGTCCTTATCTTCCAGATCATCGCGCACGGCCATCTGAGCGCGCGCTTTACCCAGCACGACCGGATCAACCGCTTCCAAGTGCGATGGGTTGGGAACGAGCGACATGTGCACATCGACCCCGTCAAAGCTGCGGTCGGTGCTGGTGCCGAGGTGATACTTCACATCGCCCGATCCACCGACATCTTCGGGGCTGGCGCTGCCGCCGGAAAATTCGTGGAAGATGACCTTGTATGGCTTCGCCATCACGTTCGCGAGCACATTCAAGCGCCCACGGTGAGCCATGCCGTAAATGATCTCGCGCACGCCGGCTGAGCCACCGTGCTTGATCACCGCTTCGAGTGCAGGGATCATGGACTCGCCGCCATCCAGACCAAAGCGCTTGGTCCCGACATACTTCTTGCCGAGGAATGCTTCGTACTGCTCGCCGCGAACCACCGCAGCGAGGATCGCGCGCTTGCCCTCGGGCGTGAACTGGATCGTCTCGCCAGGGCTTTCGAACTTGTCCTGCAAAAACCGCCGCTCTTTGGTGTCGGCGATATGCATGTATTCAAGGCCGACTTTGCCGCAATAGGTCGTCTTCAGCGCCTCGTGCAGTTCGCGCACGGTAGTCCATTCGAGACCGAGCACGCTGCCGACGAACACTTCCTCGTCTTCTTTGCCGGCAAGACCATGGAAATCGAGCGTCAGGTCTTCGGGCATGTTGTGGCCCGACAGGCCGAGCGGATCGAGGTCCGCGGCCATATGCCCGCGTACACGGTAGAGCCGCACCAGTGTCATCGCCGCGATGGAAAGGCTTGCCGCTTTCTGGATCGCTGCGGGATCGAGCTTCTTACCCGCGCCCTTTGCCGCCTGTTCGACCGCGAGCTTCATCACGGTCGGATCGAGCGCCTGCGTCAGGTCATCGCCCGCAGCGCCGTCATTCAGCGGCCAGCGCGGATTGCTCCAGGACGGGCCGGGTTGCGGCCCGTCCTGATCGGACATTTGCGGGATGAAATCTTGCGGTTCGTTACCCATTGGTATTCTCCGGGGAGGAGGGGAGGCCCCCGCTTATTCGCGAGGGCGCGCCTTGGATCAGGCCATTTCCTTCAGCATTGCGTCGAGCGTGGTGCCAAGCTCTGACGGTGAAGGCGAGACGCGGATGCCCGCATCTTCCATCGCCGCGATCTTGTCTTCCGCGCCGCCCTTTCCGCCCGAAACGATCGCGCCGGCATGGCCCATGCGGCGGCCCGGAGGTGCGGTGCGCCCAGCGATAAAGCCAACGGTTGGCTTTTTGCGGCCCTTGGCGGCTTCTTGCTTGAGGAACTCGGCGGCTTCTTCTTCGACTCGATCCACCGATTTCACCGATCATGATGATGCTCTCGGTTTCCGGATCATCAAGGAACAGGTCGAGCACGTCGATGAAGTTGGTTCCGTTCACCGGGTCGCCGCCAATTCCGACCGCTGTGGTCTGGCCAAGGCCGACCATAGTGGTCTGGTGCACAGCTTCATAGGTGAGCGTGCCGGAGCGAGAAACAACGCCGACGCTGCCCTTCTTAAAGATAGAGCCGGGCATGATGCCGATTTTGCACTCTTCGGGAGTGAGGACGCCGGGGCAGTTCGGGCCAATGAGGCGCGATTTGCTGCCTTCGAGCGCAGCCTTGGCGCGGACCATGTCGAGCACCGGAATGCCCTCTGTGATGGCGATAATCAGCTCCATCTCGGCATCGATCGCCTCGCAGATCGCGTCCGCTGCGAAGGGCGGGGGCACATAAATGCACGAAGCGGTCGCGCCGGTCGCTTCCTTGGCTTCGCGCACAGTGTTGAATTGCGGCAGACCGATATGCTCGGTGCCGCCTTTGCCCGGCGTGACACCCGCAACCATCTGCGTCCCGTAATCGAGCGCCTGCTGAGTGTGGAAAGTGCCGGTGTTGCCGGTCATCCCTTGAGTGATGACCTTGGTATCTTTGTTTACGAGGATGCTCATGCGATGCTCCTATTTCGACTTGGCCGAACGGCTCAGGCCAAGTCTGTGATCGACTGATTTATTGAGGCGGATTTGATTGCAGTGGCGTTGGTCGGACGGCATATTGAAAACGCATCGCCGTGTTTTCTTTGTTGATACTGGCCACTTCCATCAAACGGGTGTCAGTGACGAACTGGACACTGTTAAACACATATTTTGACGTATCGACATGGCTTTCTGCCGTCAGGCCGGTGAAAGCAGAGATGGCGGTCGCTGCAACCACAGCGTTACCTGGACCTGCAATTTGACAACTTCCGGGAAAGTCCTTCGTGTCCTTGGAAAAAGAGCTCTTAGGGCCGACGTAAATGATCGACACATCACCGCGCTGTAGAGCGGCGGCGTCTGCCTCACTATAAACAGGGGCGATTTCCCTATCCGGCTTTACCCAACCCGCCTCTTTCAGCTCCGCCTTCGTGGCCATCGCATCCTCGAACAGGCTCGTGCAGATGGAAATTGCTTCTTTCATGTCGATCTGCGTCACAGGCTGATCGTTCGCAGCCGAAACCGACGAAAGCGACATGGCGATGGCCGCCGCACCATAAATTGATGCTTTGTACATGGTCACTTTACCTTCTGTTGCCGGGGATGCGAAAGTGTTACGCAAGGCTGCTATCCAGCCCCTTACACGCATCAAGCAACTCCTCGACCGCGTCGGTTGAGACTTTGAGGTTGGCTTTCTCTTCGTCGCTGAGTTCGATTTCGATCACCTCCTCGGTGCCGCCCGCGCCGATCACGGTAGGGACGCCCACGTAAAGCCCGTCGAGGCCATACTTGCCTTGAACGTACGACGCGCATGGCAGGATGCGTTTCTGGTCGCCGAGATAGGCTTCGGCCATCGAAATCGCCGATGTTGCGGGAGCATAATAGGCCGAGCCGTTGCCGAGCAGGCCGACGATCTCGCCGCCGCCCTTGCGGGTGCGGTCTACGATTTCGTCGATGCGTTCAGCCGACACACCCTTGATCTTGGCGTAATCGTCAACGGGGATGCCGTTGATCGTGGTGTAGCTCTTGACCGGGACCATCGTGTCGCCGTGGCCGCCGAGTACGAAAGCGTTCACGTCCTTGACCGAGCAATCGAACTCCCATGCGAGGAAAGTCGCGAAACGCGCGCTGTCGAGCACGCCTGCCATGCCGACAACCTTGTTATGCGGCAGGCCGGAGAATTCGCGTAGTGCCCATACCATCGCGTCCAGCGGGTTGGTGATGCAGATCACGAATGCGTCTGGGCAGTTGTTCTTGATGCCTTCGCCGACGGCTTTCATGACCTTGAGGTTGATGCCGAGCAGATCGTCGCGGCTCATGCCGGGCTTGCGCGGCACGCCAGCAGTGACGATGACTACGTCCGACCCAGCAATGTCGGCATAATCATTCGAGCCGGTGATCTTCGCGTCGAAGCCTTCAATCGGGCCGCACTGACTGAGGTCGAGCGCCTTGCCCTGCGGCATACCCTCGGCAATGTCGAACAGGACGATGTCGCCCATTTCCTTCTTCGCGGCGAGGTGAGCGAGCGTGCCGCCAATCATACCGGAGCCGATAAGCGCGATCTTCTTGCGGGCCATTAGGGGGAAGTCCTTCTGTTGCATCATCGGGACGAGAATTGGGTTGCAAACGCATTGCGGCAAAGGGGCGCCGTCCCAAGCGGCCAATTCACCAGCGTTTTGAGGAGTCCGACCTAGGCGGGGATATTAACGATTGCAACCTGCAAAGCGCCTGTGATTACACTTATTTATGCAAGTAGTTCGCAATAGCATTAAAGTCCTGGATCGCGGAAGTTTTGCACCAAGTGTGCAGTGGGGAAGCGTAAATTGGCGCAGGCGTTGGCTAGCGGCTCTGCCGCCTGTCAGGCGCTTCGGCGTAACCCGCTTTTCTCCGCCAACTCCTCGCGCTCCTTGGTCAGCAGCATCGTAGCAAGGTAATCGGGCACAGCCTTGCTAAAGTAATATCCCTGCCCGAGCGAGCAGCCGGCTGCGCGCACAGCCTGCACCTGCTCGACCGTCTCAAGGCCCTCGGCGACGATCTGCATTTCGAGGGTTGATCCCATCTCGGCAACCGCTCTGATAATCGCGTCGCTTTTCTTGCCAACGTTCGGGCCGGAGACAAAGCTGCGATCAACCTTGATCTTCGAGAACGGGAAAGTGTTGATATAGCCCAGCGACGAATAGCCTGTGCCGAAGTCATCGAGCGCAAACTTCACGCCGATTTCAGAAAGCTCTGCAATGAACGCTTCGGTTGCGTGGTTATCGTCGATAAACAAGCTTTCGGTGACCTCGAGTTCGAGTCGCTTCGGGTCAAGTCCAGCTTCGCGCAGCGCATTCTTGATGCCGAGCGCTGCGCCCGGAGCACGAATCTGCAAGGGCGAGAGATTAACGGCCAAGGTGATGTCTTCAGGCCAATTCATCGCCGAGCGCGCCGCCTGTGCTGTAATCCAATTGCCCAATGTGACGATCACACCCGTTTCTTCCGCCACGGGTATGAATTCGTCAGGGCGCAGCTCGCCTTTATCCGGGTGGAACCAGCGAACCAGTGCTTCAAACGTGCGAATTCGTCCGGTTTCAAGATCAATGATGGGTTGGAAGAAGATCGAGAGTTCGTCACGCTGCAAGGCCGTGCGAAGTTCGCCTTCGATCTCGCGGCGACGCAGCAGATCGCGTGTCATGCTTTTGTCGAAAAACCGGGTTTGCGCGCGGCCTCCGACTTTCGCGTGATAAAGCGCAAGGTCAGCCGATTTCATAACCGTATCGGCGTCATCGCCATCGTCTGGCAATAAGGCGACCCCGACAGAGGCGCGAACTTCCAGCAGATCGCCTTCGACGCGAATTGCTCGCATCATTTCGGCATGGATCTCGCTCGCAATCCGCTCTGCATCTTTGCGGTCAGTGATCGGGCAGAACACAACAAATTCATCGCCCCCAAAGCGTGACACGGTTGCTTTTTCCGGAGCAAGATCGCGCAGGCGCCGGGCAACTTCTGTCAAAACTCGGTCGCCAACGGGATGGCCGAGCAGGTCGTTCACTTCCTTGAAGCGATCAAGGTCGATCCAGAACACGCCAAGACGCGTATCGCGATCAACCGCCATCATGGTTTCAACCATGGCGTGGTTTAGACCGGCGCGGTTGGCCAGCCCTGTTACCACGTCAGTTCGCGCCAGAACTTGCATCTTTTCGGCCATTTTGGCGCTGTGTTCGGCGGTACCGAGATAGAATCGCGGATGATCTTGAAGACGTCCATGATGATGGCGACCATCGCAAGGACCATAAGAGAAATCGTCGCGGCCAGTGTCAGAAACGCAGGCGTCCCTATCACGGCGTACCGATATCATCAGAGGCACACACACCAAAAGCAGCTGGCCGATAGCAATGAAAGGCCGGCCAGCATTTCGCGAGGAAACGCCCACGCCGTAGGCAAGCGCGTTTGCGACCATCAGAACCTGAACGTCGGATTGGAGCTCAAACCAGATGGTTACGGAAGCGACCAGACCAAGGACAAAAGCGTAGCTGAACGCTCCGATCTCGTAGAGCGCTTCAAGTGTTCGCGTGCTTGTCTCGCGGCGGTTGGGCGACAAGCGGACTGCCGTTGTCACCCGGGTCGCAGCAATGACCGCCAGGACAACGCAGCCGACCATAAGCAGGCGATTATTGGTGATCCAAGCGGCGATTATTGATGACGCAACGCCGGTAATCGCACCGACTGCTAGGCTGGTGGGCTGCGTGTAGAGGGTTTCGACGAGAATGCGGCGGACGCGCGCGGACAGTGTGTCGGCACGATTGTGCACAGCAAGTACACTAAGAAGCCTCACGATGATCCCCTGTTTGCCCACCATGAAATCGACCTAGTCCTAACAAGTCAAAGGCTGGTTAATGCGGCGCTTACGAGATTTTCTTCTGAGAATTTGGTCGATTGTAGTCGCGAAGCTCAGACAAATGGGGTTGTCGTTTCATCCCGTTCAAGCGGCTCGATCTGTTTTTCGAGTTTGAGCGCAAGCCGGCGGTCCAACGTGCGCGTGATGCTGAGCCACCAGTCATAGGACTGGCGGTCGCCTTCGAAAAAAGCGTCCTTGGCATTGCTGCGGGCAACTTTTGCAGCGGCCAGTCCATGCTTGCCGAAATGACGCAATGCAGCTTTTAGCACTTCGTCATTGGCAACCGTGTTGCCATTATCGTTGGCCGCCCTGACGGTGGCGCGCTTCGCCAGTGCCCGAGCTATCGGAGAACAGGCAGGCGTCCGCGCGGCGGCGAAGTGGATGGTCATAACGGGGCACTTATCCTGGTTGGTGCGCTGGTTGGGCGCACACAATGAGCGATCTCTGTTGATGCCTTTAAAGCCGACCCGCTAAGCCCGAGTGTTGGGATAGGGTTTCCGACGGATTAACCCAAGCTTTCGGGACGGCAGCGGGAAACTCCGTACGCGGTGCTAGAACTATTGTTCAGCTATTCCAGCTCAGATCCACTGAAGTTCTGGACTTCGATGCGCTTCTTGTCTTGGGCAGCAAGCACAGCAGCAGCGCCGTCTTTCCATTGTCCCGCATTGGAATAGGGCGCTTTGACTTGCCCGGCTTCTCGCAAGCCTTGGTCGGCAAGCGCTGCGTCAGGTGTCGAAGGCTTTAGCGCCGAACGGCGGTCTGATGGCGTGGCAGGTGACAAAGTCGCCTGAGTGCGCGCGTTGGAAGCGGGCACCGCCGTTACCGCTACAGGATCGATCCGCGGCGTAAATTCCGCGGTACGCGCTGCGGCTGCCGCAGCTGCACTTGGTTCAAACCCGGCATACCTCTGTGTGAAAGCGGCTTTCGTCCCCGCGCGGCCACGGTTCTTGTAGAAGCGGTGCGCGCCCACGGTCCCGATGTGATCGAGCGAGCTCGCCCAGTACGGGTTCACCCAGAGTGTGTGGTAGTGCGTAGCGAGCCCGATTGGCGAATAGACGCTGCCCGAAAGCGCTTCCGATGCAATCCGGCGAGCTTTAGCCATGCCGCCAGCGCTCGCATTGCGGCGCAGGCTGCCATCGCAGGTAAAGGTGAACTGGCAGCCGGTTTTGCGCTGCGAGCCCTGATAAACAACTCCGCATACGCTCGACGGCCAGCTGGTGTGCGCCACCCGGTTGAGCACAACCTGCGCGACTGCGCGCTGGCCCGCTTCGCTTTCGCTCGCTGCCTCGTAATAGATGGCTTGCGACAGGCATTGCAGTGCGCGTGACTGGCTTGTCCCGCTGGCAAGATTCACGAACGGGCTGGCGGCGGGGCCAGCATCTATCAGCGCGCCAATCTCGCGGCCATCGGCCCCTATGTCGAGCGGGTCCACGGTCGGCAGCGCGACCAAGGCATCCTTGGGCGGGTCTGCAAGATAGTAGAACGCAGACCCGGGGAAACTCCCGCCAGGCTGTTCGAACGGCATCGCCGACGCTGACGCGAAACGCGTTTCTGCTTCGTCGCTCGGTGCATCGGCGGCAATCGCTCCAAAGTCTCCTGGAGCTGCCATAGCAGGCACTGCAATCGCTGCACTCAGCACCATCAACCGGCGCTTGAGCGGCAGACGCGGAGCGCGCTCGGTCGATGCCTCGCCAGAAAGGTCTGGCAGGCATATGGGCTTTTGCCGATCAGGAGTGCGTTTGAATGTCCACATAGTGCGATTGACCTCGAAGTAGGATCACTTGCCGTCGCGCGCGACGGCGCAGATCGGGCCGTCCCGAAACCGAACAGGTTGACCAGGCGTGTTAACAGGGGTGGCCGAGGCGGGTTGCTCGCCGGTAAAGTCGCCCCTATCGACTACGGCTTAGACGCTGAGGGATGGGCGGTTTGCGCGGAATGTCACGGCAGGTGATCGGATGGATGACGGCTGCGCTTGCGAGCGCGGCTGCGGCCTGCAGTGCGCCTGCCGCGGCGCCAGACGATCAAAACGAAAATGTGCCAACTTTCGTCAGCCTCAACCCTTGCACCGATGCTATTCTGGTGGAGGTGGCCGCGCCTGAGCAAATCCTCGCGCTTTCGCATTACAGCCGCGATCCGAACGCCAGTTCGATGGAAGTCGAGCGCGCTTACGAATTCGGCGTTACCGGCGGCACCGCTGAAGAAGTGTTCGCGCTCAATCCCGACATCGTGCTCGCAAGCACATTCATGCAGCCTGCGACAAGGGCAGCGCTAGAAGAAATGGGGCTACGGATTGAGGTGTTCGGCAGTCCAAACAACGCCATAGAGAGTATTTCTCAGATCGATCGTATCGCAGCTTTGGCTCTGAAACCTGAGCAGGGCGAGGCGCTCACAACTGCAATTTCTGCCCAAGCGTCAATCGGCGAAGATACCGGTTTTACCGCGCTTCTCTGGCAACAGGGGCAGATCGTTGCAGGCGGGGAAACCATGGTGGCCGAGCATCTCGACTGGGCGGGTTTCACCAATTACACATCAGCGCGCGGGCTCCAGCAAAGCGACCGCGTGACGCTTGAGCAGCTTATGACCGATCCGCCGGACATTCTGCTCGTGTCTGGCTCTGATCGCGGGCTTGTCCACCCGGCGCTGGCCGAGCAGACAAAGTTTCTGGTCGCCGATTTCGATCCACAGCTGATCTATTGCGGCGGCCCGACTATTCTCAAAGCGCGCGAGCGCTTGGCGGAGATCCGCGAGCAATTTCGCAGCCAGTTTTGGCGCGGGGCGCATCCATGAGCCGCGCGACCTCGACATTCGCTGTGCTGCTGGTTCTGGCTTTGCCCGTATCGCTGCTGGCCGGGCGCGTTTGGATTGATCCGGCGAGCACGCCCAATGCTGCCCTGATCCTGCTCGAGCTCCGCTTGCCGCGCAGCGTGCTCGCGATTGTAGTCGGTGCAGGGTTGGGCGCTGCGGGCGCAGCGATGCAGGGCTATCTGCGCAATCCGCTCGCAGACCCAGGTCTGTTCGGCATCGCCCCTATGGCGGCGCTGGGCGCAGTGGCGAGTTTCTGGCTGGGCTATGCGGCGAGCGCATGGGCTTTGCCATCCTTTGCACTGATCGGCGCTGCGCTGGGCATGGCGCTGCTCGCGCTGATCGCTGGCCGCACGTCGTCAGGAATGGGCGGCGGCATAGCGCTTTTCACCCTTGCCGGATTGATGATCGCAAGCCTTGCTGGCGCTCTGACGGCACTCGCGATCACGCTGGCGCCAAACCCGTTTGCAATGAGCGAGATTGTGCTGTGGCTCAACGGAGCTCTAACGGACAGGTCGTGGCGCGAGGTCGCCATAGCTGCGCCTTTGATCGCACTTGGTATCGGTGTGCTTATTTTGGCGTCAAAGCCGCTCGACGCGCTAACCCTCGGCGAAGAGGCGGCGCGCAGTTTGGGCGTCAACACGTCTTTGCTGCTGTGGCTGCTTGTCGTCGGCGTCGGGCTGACCGTTGGTGCTGGCGTCGCGGTGGCAGGGATTATTGGCTTTGTCGGGCTGATCGTGCCGCATCTGGTGCGGCTCGCTAACCGACCGACTGCCCTCCAGTCTGATCGTGCCCAGCGCGCTCGCGGGGGCGTTGCTGGTCTTGGTCGCGGATAGCGCGGTGCGCGTACTCCCGCTGGTCACGGAGTTGCGGCTTGGCATTGCGCTTTCGCTTATCGGCACGCCGTTCTTCCTCTGGCTGCTCTTGAAGATGCGAAAGGGCGCGCTGTGATGCTCGCCGCTGACGATCTTTCGCTGGCGCGCGGCGGCAAGCTGGTGCTGGGTCAGGTTTCAACCGCATTAGAGCCGGGCAAAATCACCGCGATTTGTGGCCCGAATGGAGCGGGAAAGTCGAGCCTGTTGTTGGGGCTTGCTGGACTGCTGACACCGGCGGCGGGCAGCGTCACGCTAGATGACCGCGCATTGACAAAAATTGCTGCAAGCGAGCGGGCAAAGTCTCTCGGTTATCTCCCGCAAGCCGCAGAAATTGCTTGGGATGTTGCAGTCGAGAATCTCGTCGCGCTTGGCCGAATGCCGCATCGCGATCGCGGAAAGCCAGCGATTGAACGGGCGATTGCAGCCTTGTCGCTTGAAGGCCTACGATCGCGTCCTGCAAGCAAGCTGTCGGGCGGAGAAAAGGCCCGCGTTCTGCTTGCGCGTGTTCTAGCAGGGGAGCCGCAATGGATCCTCGCAGACGAGCCGCTTGCTGCGCTTGATCTCGCGCATCAAAGCGCGCTGATCCGTCATTTCAAATCGGCGGCAGAGGAAGGCCAAGGTGTCGTGATCGTGCTGCATGATCTCGCCACCGCGATGAACCACGCGGATCGCGTGCTGGTGCTGCGCGAGGGGCGCCTGGTGGCTGACGGCAGGCCGGAAAAAGCACTCACGACCACGATGATCGAGAACGTCTGGGGCGTTGAGGCGCGTTGGGTTGGAAATGCCGGTGCGCAGGCGCTTGTGACTGAATAAGGCGTTCAACTTGCGGCAAGACGCGGGCGCTAAGGCGGGGCTCGAACGAGGGAGAAACCCATGAAACGCATTCTATCCGCGGCGCTCGCATCTTGCGCTTTGTTCGCCTCTGCAAGTCCGGCGATGGCATGTAGAGGACCGCAATTCGAGAAAACCATTTATCCTGTGATGGAAGAGAAACCGGAGCTGGAAAGTGGTGCGGTCGGCGAAATCTTCAAAGTTCGCTTTTCAGGTGAGCGTTCGGGGCGCCAAGACCGACTCTGGCCCAATTTCTATATTGTGGATGTGCTGGAGGGGAAGCGAATGGGTGAGAAGCTGGCGATCCCTGCGCATGTCACTTCGTGCGATTCCGTGGCAATCGCGAAGGGCGCACAAGGTTTCGTCGTGGGCACGCTCGCGCTTGAAGATCGGGATGGAAAGCCGCTCGATATTCCGATCCTTCAGACGGGATATTCCGGACGGGTGGAGGGCTTTCCCGGATTCTGACAGCTGAGGGTCAAATTCCGGTTTAACCATACTTCAAGCCCTCGGCGCTAAGCCCGCACGCACGCACATCATAGGGGGCGTGTACGTGTTGGAACGAATTTCCCGTATTGGGCTGATTGTAAACTGGAAGACGCTTGGGATCGCAATCCTGGCGGTCTTCGCGACGTGGTTCTCGCTTCGCGTGAACCTGATCGCGGATTATCCGCTGACCATTATCTCAACGGCGGTGATCTTCCCGATCGTGTTTTCGATCGGCCATGCTTACAAGCGCCGCGAAGCTGCCCTTGACGACTATGGCACGATCAAAGCGCATGGCCGCGCGATATACTTCGCCGCGCGCGATTGGCTGCCCGAGAAAAGCGAGGATCGCCAAGACCACCTTGAGGGTGTGCTGATCCATCTGCTGAAGAGTTGCCGCGACCTATTCAAGGCTGAGCGGCAGGACATCTCGATCCATGAGCGCGAGGTCTATGCCTCATTCTCCGAATTGTCCGAATTCGTGAAGCGTATGCGTGAGGAGGGGCTCGCTTCGGGTGAGTGCTCACGCTGCAACCAGTATATCTCGAAGATGATTGTCGCTTTTGAGAGCGTGAAGCATATCTATCAGTACCGCACGCCGCGCACGCTGAGCGCGTTCAGCGACTTCTTTATCATTGTGCTGCCAATCATTTACGGACCGTACTTCGCATATCTCGCGCTCGAATACGAAGCCGATATCCTGACCTATGTGATGCCCGTGCTTTTCGCGATTATCCTGACCGGCCTCGACAATATTCAGAGTCATCTTGAGGATCCGTTCGATCAGATCGGTCCGGATGACGTCGCGATCAATGCCGAGAAATTCGTCGAATTGCTGGCGTGCGGCGAGCAGGAGCAGGAGCAGGAAGCTCAGCCGGTAGCTGCCTAAGTTTGGTCTCAGGTGAAAAAAGAAACCCCCGGCGGGCGCGGAGCCTACCGGGGGTTCTCTTTGTTGCCGTTTTGAGGCTTACTCGGCGCCGCTATCGACGGTGCGCGGCGGGAGCCTGCCGTCCGATGTGCCGACATCGGCTTCGGTGTCGCCGCCCGTAAGCCCGCGGCTTTCGATCATGTATGTCACGTCCGGCTCGCGTCCGGCGAAGTTCTTGTACATCTCGAAATAGTCCATCGTGCCGCCGCGGCTGAGCACGGTCTTGCGATAGTGATCGCCATTTGCGCGCGTCAGGCCGCCATTTTCGAGGAACCAGGCGCGGCTGTCCTTATCCAGCATCTCGGTCCACAAATAGCTGTAATAGCCCGCGGAATAGCCCGCTGGTGACGAGAAGATGTGGTTGAAGTACGAGCTGCGATAGCGCGGCGGGACGAGGTCGATCTCAAGGCCAAGTTCTTCCAGCGACTTGCGCTCGAAGGCGTCGACCTTCTCCGGCGTGTCGATGGCGGCGGCTTGCTCCGGTGACAATGCGTGCCACTTCATATCGAGCAAGGCTGCTTCGACCACTTCGCCGAAATCATAGCCTTGGTTGAACTTCGATGCGGCCTGGATCTTCTCGACCAACTCCATCGGGATCGTCTCGCCCGTTTCATAGTGCTTGGCGTAGTTTTGCAGCACCTCAGGGTAGGTCGCCCACATTTCGTGCACCTGGCTCGGATACTCGACAAAGTCGCGCGCCGTTGCCGTGCCGGACAGGCTTTCATAGCGCTGATCAGCGAAGAAGCCGTGCAGCGCGTGGCCGAATTCGTGGAAGGTCGTCTCGACGTTGTCAAAGCTGACGAGTTGCACTTCGCCTTCGGGTGCCTTCGGGATGTTGAGCACGTTGTAGATCACCGGCTTGGTGCCCCACAGATCGCTCTGATCGACGAAATTGCTCATCCATGCGCCGCCACGTTTGCTCGGGCGCTGGAACGGGTCGAAGTAGAAAAGGCCGAGCTCGCTTCCATCAGAATCGAACACGGTATAGACCCATACATCAGGGTGATAGACGGGGATGTCGTCGCGGCGTTCAAAGGTCAGACCGTAAAGCTTTTCCGACATGTAGAACACGCCGTCCTCCAGCACTTTTTCAAGCTGGAAGTATGGCTTCACCGCGTCTTCGTCGAAGGCGTATTGTTCCGCTTTCACCTTGTTGGCGAAGCGGTACCAGTCCCAAGGCTGAACCTCGAAGTTGAAGCCATCGGCTGCGATCCGCTCATTGAGCAGGCCAGCTTCGCGGCGCTGGGTCGCGGCGAGGGCGGGGACCATTTGCTCCATGAAGTCGAGAGCGGTGCGCGGCTCCTTCGCCATCCGGTCATACATGGTGTAGCTGGCCCAATCGGGCTTGCCGAACAAAGCCGCTTTCTCGGCGCGCAGGGTCGCGATCTTGGCGAGCAACATGCGCGTGTCGAACTCGCCCGGCTGATCGGAGCGATTGACGCTGGCCTTGAACAGGCGCTCGCGAACCTCGCGGTTTTCAAGCGCGGGCAGCAAAGGCTGCTGCGTGGTGTTCTGCAGCGCGATAGCAAACTTGCCTTCGTGGCCCTTCTCAGCTGCAAGCGCCGCTGCGCCTTCAATCTCAGCATCGGACAAACCAGCGAGTTCTTCGCGTGTATCTACGATCACCGCGCCAGCATTGGTCGCATCACGCACTTTCTGGCTGAAATCGGTGGTCAGCGTCGACAATTCGGAGTTGATCGCCTTCACGCGCTCTCGCTCCGCTTCGGTGAGCAGCGCGCCAGCTTGCACCATGCCGGAATAGGTCTCTTCGAGCAGTTTCGCGTCTTCGACGGTCATCGCCATGCTCGCGCGCTGGTCATAAACCGCTTTCACGCGGGCAAACAGTTCGGGGTTGAGTGTGATCGCATCTGAATGGGCGGTTAGCTTGGGACTGATTTCCTGATTGATCGCATCCAAACGATCTGTCGTTGCCTGACCCGTCAGAGCAAAGAAGACGCGGCAGACGCGGCCCAACATCCGGCCCGATTTCTCGAGTGCAACGATCGTATTGTCGAAAGATGGCTTTGCAGGGTTGTCGATAATCGCCTGAACCTCGGCTGCCTGGATCGCCATGCCTTGCTCGAATGCCGGCAGATAGTCGTCTTCGCTGATCTTGGTGAAATCGGGCGCAAGGAACGGTAGCGTGCTGTCTGAAGCAAAATAGCCTGTGCCTTCGGGGATGTCGGGCGAATAGGCAGCTTCGGCCTGAGCTTCGGCAATGGGGTCCACGCCATCGTCTCCATAGGTTGTCGCGCAGCCTGCCAGCATGGCAGCGGCGAGGGTAAGGGGGGCAGTGCGGGCCAAAAGATGGGCCTTCATAATATCTCCGGTTTGATTGCGACCAAGCAGGGACCAGACCGCAATGGCCCGGTTAGGATCCCGCCGTAAGAGGTTAACTATAGTTGCGCGACATGAACCGGAAATTGCGCGCGAATGCAAGGGGCGGTCGATGAGGGAGATACAAAGCCCGACGCGAGATCATCGCGCCGGGCCCGGTATCTTTGAAACTCTGACCGACGAACCTCGTGGTGCGACCCGAAAGGCTTGGGGGAAGACTTGCAAAGAGACGTACAACCTTAAGGTTCAGACGAAATCGCGAAACTTCAGGTTTCCTGTAGGTCCACGGGGGCGAGCGCGATTAAAATTCATCTCGAAGCTCGAATCTAACGCGGTTTGCTCCATCACGAGAGATTGGAAAATGCCGTCCCAATACCTATCCTGTTGGAACCAGATCACTGCCCCATCGCTAAGCTGTTATGCGCGATTGCTCGATCCGACTGTGGGTCGTGCAACGGACCGCCTTGACCAAAGCGAACATTTGCGGAACAAACACTCTTATGGCTCTTACAAAAATTTCGGTCCGCGGTGCGCGCGAGCACAATCTCAAAGGCGTTGATATTGATCTGCCGCGCGATGCGCTGATCGTGGTTACGGGCCTGTCTGGCTCGGGAAAGTCGTCGCTCGCCTTTGATACCATCTATGCCGAGGGGCAGCGGCGCTATGTCGAGAGCCTCAGCGCCTATGCGCGGCAGTTCCTTGAAATGATGCAAAAGCCCGACGTCGAGCATATTGACGGGCTGTCTCCCGCGATCTCGATTGAGCAGAAGACGACCAGCCGCAATCCGCGTTCGACCGTCGCGACCGTCACCGAGATTTACGATTACATGCGGCTGCTATGGGCGAGGGTGGGTGTGCCTTACTCTCCGGCGACGGGTAAACCGATTAGCGCGCAGACTGTCAGCCAGATGGTTGACCGGGTGATGGAATTGCCTGAAGGCACGCGGCTCTATCTGCTCGCGCCGGTCGTTCGCGGGCGCAAGGGTGAATACCGGAAGGAAATGGCCGAATGGCAGAAGGCTGGCTTTAGCCGTGTGCGGATCGACGGGGAGCTTTATCCGATTGAAGAAGCGCCTGCGCTCGACAAGAAATTCAAGCACGACATTGAGGTCGTGGTTGATCGGCTGGCGGTGAAGAAGGGGCTGGAGACGCGGCTTGCCGATAGTTTCGAGACGGCGCTGAAGCTGGCCGAAGGGTTGGCCTATGTCGACCTCGCCGATGGTGTGGTGCCAGGGCGCGAGGATGAAGAGGCGTCTGGTGGCGCAATGAAAGGCGCAGGCATCCCTGCCGACCGGATCGTGTTCTCCGAAAAGTTCGCTTGTCCGGTAAGCGGCTTCACCATTGAAGAGATCGAACCGCGTCTGTTCTCGTTTAACTCGCCGCAGGGCGCATGTCCGACCTGCGACGGGATTGGCGAAAAGCAACTGTTCGATGAGCAATTGGTCGTGCCGAATGAGGCTTTAACGCTGAAGCAGGGGGCGATTGCGCCTTGGGCCAAGTCCAACCCGCCGTCGCCCTATTACATGCAAGTGCTGACCAGCCTCGCGAAGGCCTATGACTTCACGATCACGACGCCGTGGAAGGAGTTGGAGCCGGATCAGCGCATGATCATCCTGCACGGCACGGGCGGGATGCCGGTGCAGCTGACATTCAAGGACGGGCGCAAGGAGTACACGGTCAACAAGCCGTTTGAGGGCGTAATCGGCAATTTGAACCGCCGGATGATGCAAACTGAAAGCGCATGGATGCAGGAAGAGCTGGGCAAGTTCCAGACCGCGCAGCCATGCGAGACCTGCGGCGGCAAGCGGCTCAACGAGAAATCGCTGGCGGTGAAGGTTGCGGGAACGGACATTGCCGCGCCGGTGACAATGAGCGTGTCGGATGCGAAGGAGTGGTTCCTCGCCCTCGATGACAAGCTCACCAATCAGCAATCGCAAATCGCCAAAGCGATCCTCAAAGAGATCAACGAGCGGCTGGGCTTCCTCGACAACGTCGGGCTGGATTACCTCAATCTCGACCGCACCAGCGGCACGCTGTCGGGCGGTGAGAGCCAACGGATCAGGCTTGCGAGCCAGATCGGCAGCGGCCTGTCGGGCGTGCTCTATGTGCTTGATGAACCCAGCATTGGCCTGCACCAGCGCGACAACGACCGGCTGCTCGAAACCCTGAAGCGCCTGCGCGATCTCGGCAACACCGTGATCGTGGTCGAGCATGACGAGGATGCGATCCGGCAGGCCGACCATATCGTCGACCTAGGCCCCGGCGCAGGTGTGCGCGGCGGTGAAGTGGTCGCGCAAGGGACGCTCAAGCAGATCATGAAGAGCCGCAAGAGCCTCACCGCCGACTACCTCACCGGGCGGCGCGAGATCGCGGTTCCGACCGAACGGCGCAAGGGCAATGGGCACAGACTGACCGTGAAGGGCGCGCAGGCGAACAACCTCAAGGACGTCACCGCCAGCATTCCGCTTGGCACCTTCACCTGCATCACCGGCGTCTCCGGCAGCGGCAAATCGAGCTTGACCATCGACACGCTTTACGCCTCTGCCGCGCGGGTGCTCAATGGCGCGCGCGTCATCGCGGGCAAGCACGAGGCCATCGAAGGGCTCGAGTTCTGCGACAAGGTGATCGAGATCGACCAGTCCCCCATCGACCGCACTCCGCGCTCCAACCCCGCGACCTATACCGGCGCCTTCACCAACATCCGCGACTGGTTCGCCGGCCTGCCCGAAGCGCAAGCGCGCGGGTACAAGCCGGGCCGCTTCTCGTTCAACGTCAAAGGCGGACGCTGCGAGCAATGCACCGGCGACGGCTTGATCAAGATCGAAATGCACTTCCTCCCCGATGTCTATGTGACGTGCGAGGAATGCGGCGGCAAACGCTATAACCGCGAAACGCTCGAGGTGAAGTTCAAGGGGCTGAGCATCGCCGACGTGCTCGACATGACGATCGAGGATGCGGAAGAGTTTTTCAAAGCCGTGCCGCCGATCCGCGACAAGATGCGGATGCTGAACGAGGTGGGGCTGGGCTATGTGAAGGTCGGCCAGCAGGCGACGACTTTGTCAGGCGGCGAGGCGCAGCGGGTGAAGCTGGCGAAGGAGCTGTCGAAACGCTCCACCGGGCAGACGCTCTACATTCTCGATGAGCCGACCACGGGCCTGCATTTTGAGGATGTTCGCAAGCTCCTCGAAGTGCTGCACCGCCTGGTCGAACAGGGCAATTCGGTGGTGGTGATCGAGCACAATCTCGATGTCATCAAAACCGCAGACCACATCCTCGACCTTGGCCCCGACGGAGGCGTGCGCGGCGGCGAGCTGGTCGCGCAGGGAACTCCGGAAGAGGTGGCCGAGGAACCGCGCTCCTACACGGGGCAGTATCTCAAACCGATGCTGATCCGCCAGAAGGAAGCGGCGGAGTAACTTCCTCGTCATGCTGAACTCGTTAGGCCGTTGGCCGTCTTCTACTCCAGCATCCATCGCCGAGAACAACCTTATTAGTCAGCGCTGGGGATGGACCCTGAACCAAGTTCAGGGTGACGGTGTTGAAAAGAGGAGCATCGCTGCGGGCGGGCGCAAGGCCCTTGCGGCTCTATCGGGCCGAGCACCAGGCCAAGCCCCGCACCCCACACAAAATAACCGCGAATTAACGACTTAGCTCTACCCACCTCTCCCGCACAAATGGGAGGGCGCATATGAAACTTCGGGCATTTGGCGGCGTAGGCATCGTCGCGCTAATCGGAATGGCAACCTATCAGGGTCTGGGCGAGAGCAGCCCGGCCTTCGCCGAATATGAGCAGATTTGCGAAAAGGATCAGGCCGCAGGCAAGCTCTCTTTCGAGCAGCGGCAAAAGTGCAATTGCGTGCGCGCGCGGCACGACAAATTCGTGAAGAACAATCCCGGCACCCGCATGAACCGCACCGCCTTTGAAGAGGCGTATTACGGGTGCTTTGATCCGTCATCCGACGACGCACTCAGCTCGGCGGAGATGGATATGTGGAATGCCGGCTATGACGAGCAGGCGTATGACGACAGCGCAGGCGGCGACGACTGGGGCAATTGAGGGCGAGGCGCGGCTTGTTGGTTTGAGCGTGAGGCCTTTGCCTCCGCTGCGCACACCTGACGCGAGCGCCGCGCGGATGTGCTATGAAACCCGGGGAGGGGGACAGTCATGAAGAAAGTGCTGGTTTTTATCGTGGCCGGGATCATCGGATTTCTGGTCACGTTTTCGTTCACCGCGCGCGACGAGATCGGGGCGGAGGTCGACAAGCGGCTCGATGAGGATTTTGTCGAGCAATGCGTGGCCCGCGCGCAGTTTCCGGCGGAGTTGAAGCCGCAAGCGCGCAGCATCTGTGGCTGTATGAAGGGCGAGTTCGACCGCAAGGGCCTGACGATCACTGACGCGTTCGGTGAGCGCCGCAGCGAGATGCAGAAGGTGACGCAGGACTGCGCGACGATCTATTCTTAGGGCGACTGCACACCGTCATCCCGGACCCCGATCCGGAATCCAGCTTGTTGGTTACACGAAGGCGCGAAGGCACGAAGAAGCCGCGCGAGCCCCAGCGCAGGCTGCGGCCTTAGACAAGAGAAGCGCTGAAGCGCAAGAGGTGTTGAGGTGGGACTACTTTGCTCTTTTTTGCACAGCGTCCTGGAGGTCTAACAGCGCAAATCTTAGTTCCTCTTCCGAGGCAATTTCCAAGGGTCGGTAATATGGATAATGGCTTAAGAAAATTGGTGCTGCCATTTTTGCATCCCATTCAACAATTTCACCCGTCACTTTATTCTTTCTGTCACGTACTTTCCGGAAGGCAATTCTGTACCCGTTTGGGGTCACTCCTTTTAGCGTCTCGAATCTGACCCTGTCTTTCCGATGAGGCTGATCGATTGCGACTGAGTCATTGTACAACTCTTGAACAAGGCTCTTCGGGTACGGTTGAATGTAAACGACACGGCCTATCCCCGATGATATGATAAGCTTAGTGCAAAGATGGCAAGGCATTGTCGTACTATATAGTGTTGCGCCTTGTATCGATTTATTAGTTCGAGCTGCATCGGTAATTGCGTTCATTTCCGCGTGAACCATGCGACCATATTCCATTACATCAGCAATCATTGAGCCCTTGAGTGGGGCATCGCTGCGGTCGAACGCTCTGATTGCTAATTCTTCAAGTGGCAGTTCCTTGAATTTTGGGTCCAGCCAGTCCTGCTGAAGGCGCTGTAGGGCATCAGTCGCCATGTCTTCTCTAACTTGATGGTTAGAATCCCGTCCTAAAACGTAATCTCGCTTGTCGTTGAGGTCGCCTTCCCAGTAGGTTCCGCCACCCGCCTTTGGAACCTCATTGCAACCCATCGAGAGTATTTGGCAATCGTCGTCAAAGATAGCAGCTCCTACTTGGCGCGAGAGATCAAGCGAGCGATATGCTGCTGCGTTTGCATGATAGATGCAGTACTCATCCTTCGTTGGTGAGATGAATGGCGATCCAAAATAGATATCGATAAGTCGTTTGACCGAGCTTGTAAGGGATGAAACAGATTGACAATCAACGACGTAATCTGCGTGTTGGTAGCAATCCAAAACCCGTTGGCCAGCCCGATGCTCGCGCTCATCTTCATCAATCGCCATAATTTTGAGGGCTTCAGACTCTAGATCAGTTCTCGAGCGACCGCGTTGGGTTTTGAGCAGGTTCTTGACCAGATTATTTATGCGGTTCTCTTTAGAATCATAGCAGGAAATGAAAACGATATTACGGTACGAACACTTGCTTCAGCGTCTTAATTTCTTCAGGTCGCTTTAGTTGACGGAATACATGAACAACGTCGGTCGGTATTTCGTCGCTCTCATCTCTAGGTGCATGCTGAATTAGCTTCTGGATTCCGTAGAGTGCAAAGATGTCGTTGCGTTTCGTGTCAACTCTGAGGCTGTCGCCCGCTCTAATGAATTTTTGGTACCGCTCGAATTCGTTTTCGTAATCTAAATCGTAGTCGTGGTCGAAATCCAGAAAAATATCCGTTAGCCGAATAGCATTGCATTCATACTCAACGGACTTGAGTGCGGTCCGAATTGTATTCTCAACATCGTTTAAATTGACACCGATTGGTGCGATTAGTGCAAAGAATACTTCTCTTCTATCAAGTTGCTCTGACATTCCTTCACCAACGCCAGGCGCTTAAAGATGTCAACAGGGGCTAGAATTCTACGTGTGAATCAGTGTAAAGGATTCGTAGATAAAAGGGGATAAAGCTGTGGAAAAGCAGTTGAAGGGATCAGCTTGGCTAAAGGAATCAATGTCAAGGGCTGGTCGTAGTTATAATTCCGTTCCAAGGTCGATTCAAAGTCGGTCAAGTGTAGGTATTCCATCTGGTCCAAACGTGCCTAATTTGGGCGGCCCTACACGAAAAATAAAATAGATATGTGTTCGCCGTAATTGAGATGAATACTGCGGTGCCTTTCCATTGATGCGCGGGGCGATAACCTCTGCGGTTAGCCCCATTTACTTGTGGTCCTAGATCGCAGCGAGGCTGAGATGCGGCGCTGCTCAATGCGTGCGAGCAGGCCGAGGATTTGCTCGCCACGCGCGCGCTGAACGGGGTGGAGGAGCAGGTGATCTATCACGGGGAGGTGGTGGCGACGCGGCGGCGCTATGATTCCCGTCTGTTGCTGGCGCATCTGGCGCGGTGTAGGTTGGATGGCGGAACACACGAAAGGGGTCCTATATGCCGTTCACTACCAAAGCCGTCGCACTGCCTGTCGCTCTTGCCGGAGGGCTGATGCTCTCTGCCTGCGGCGGGGGCGTCGACAAGGATGCCATGCTGGAGAGCTTTGCGGCTGAGTGCGCCTCCTCGTTCGCCTCAGAAGGCGGGCCAGCGGAGCTTGCGGGGCCGTTCTGCGATTGCTCGGTGGCTCAGATCAAGGAGCAGGATCTGGGGCCGATGGACCTGATCAATCAGGAGAAGATGACTGCTATCGGCGAATCGTGCATGCGCGATGTGATGGCGACGATGGACGGCGCGTCTGAGGAAGCGCCCGCGACGGAGTAAGCGGGGTATAAAATGGGGGCGCTCGTGGGCCAGGGAGGCTCGCTAGCGTACCACTTCCATCGAAACCCGGGCGTGGCCGCTGGCGACCATGCCGATCTGCTCGGCGGCGCCGCGGCTGAGATCGATGGTGCGCCCGCGGATGAAGGGTCCGCGATCGTTGATCCGTACGACGACGGAGCGGTACGTTGCGGCGGTTGGTCACGCGGACCTTGGTGCCGAAGGGGAGCGTCTTGTGAGCCGCGGTCATCGCGCGCATGTTGAAGCGCTCTCCATTGGCGGTCTTGCGGTACGTGGAAGCGGCGTCCGTAGTAGGAGGCGACGCCATTGCCGAGCGAGCGGATGGTGCCTGATGTGGCGGGTTCGGGCTCGGGCGGCTCTTCGCGCGGGGGCTCGAAGGTGCTGAGGTCGACGGAGCCTGGTGTGATGTCGATCGGGGTGGGGGCGACGCGGTAGGGCGCGAACTGGGCAGAGAAGCTGGGCTCGGCGGGGGGAGGTACGTCCGCCTCGTCTGACGAGGCGGCGTGGGTCGCCGGGGTGGAGGCGAACAGCGTGGCTGCTGCACTCGTCGCCATTGCGCTGGCGAGAAACCGCTTTCCTACCCCTCTCATAGTGTTGAAGCTTGTGACTTAGCGGGCGGCTTGTGACAATCGGGTGTCACTCGTTTTGGCGGCTTGATGGCTCGGCCTGCCGCGAATGCGGGCTGGGTTTGGCTCTTTGGCAGTTTGAATCGCGATCCGGTGGATTGGCGCCGGTCGACTGTGGCGGCTCCAGCTGACCGTCGGAGGTTGCAGGCGCAAAAGCAAATGGGGCCGGCATTGCTGCCGACCCCACTCTTACCGCCGCGTGGTCGTCTTACTTGGCGAACCTTGCAAGACGCACTTGGCATCCGATGTTTTCACCTCCGCACAAAGTGCGACGGGCGTCTGCACCGGCGCTCGCGCCGGCATCCAGCATCCACTTGCGAGCAGTCTCCACATACTCGAACCTCGGTTCGTGTTTGCTTCTTCTGCTCCTTGGGCAGAGCTGAGACCTCCAATCTGATATGCCTTTGTTTTCAAACCGATCCGGGTCGCCCCTTTTCGTCCTCAATCAAAGACCAGTTTGGTGGCCATCCGATGGATCAGCTTCGCGATCTCCTCAAACGATCCAGTTCGTTTCGGGCCGAAGCCTTACGCGCTCTGTCTCTCGGCGTTCGCGTGGACAATCACCATCGCGTCGATTGATCTAATCAAAGTTCAAAAACAGCGCCTTGCGGCTCTCTTCTCAATCTTTTCTTGTCTCTTTCGATGTTTTGAGAATGCGCTTGGGGAACGGTTTAGGCAAGCATAGCAAGGCCGACTTATCCACTTTTGCTCAGATCACTTGTGGAGGGAGGTGGATAAGTCATCCATTCGTCGCATACGCTAGGCTGGAGACACGAATAGCAGTCGATTCTTGCCAAATCGAACCAGATTTCACCGTTTTCGATCGAGATCGCGGCTGCGACTCGTACGAATGCTTCTCACGGAAGGTGAAATGTAGGAAAGCCCAAACGGTTCCCCAACTCAACGATCCCGCTTGGCCAGCAGCTTCAACCTTAGAGCGTTGAGTTTGATGAAGCCCTCTGCATCATGTTGATCATAAGCCCCGGCATCATCTTCAAAGGTCACATGCGCTTCGGAATAAAGCGAGTTCGGCGACTTGCGGCCCACTACGCTGGCGAGGCCCTTGTAGAGCTTCAATCGCACAGTCCCGCTTACCTTCGCTTGCGAATGATCGATCGCCGCTTGGAGCATCTCGCGCTCGGGCGAGAACCAGAAGCCGTTGTAGATCAGCTCAGCGTAGCGCGGCATTAGCTCATCCTTGAGATGCGCCGCGCCTCCATCGAGCGTGATCTGCTCAATGCCCCGGTGGGCTCTGGCGTAGATCTCGCCTCCGGGTGTCTCGTACATGCCGCGGCTCTTCATCCCGACAAAGCGGTTCTCGACCAGATCAAGCCGTCCGATACCGTGCACCCGTCCCAAGTCGTTCAGCGCAGTCAGCAGCTGAGCTGGCGACATCGCCTCGCCATTCAGCGCAACACCGTCGCCGCGCTCAAAATCGATCGTGATGTATTCTGGCGTATCCGGCGCGTCCTCTGGGTGACCAGTGCGCGAATAGACATAGTCGGGCGTCTCCTTCCACGGGTCTTCGAGGACTTTGCCCTCGGAAGAGGTGTGGAGCAGGTTCGCGTCGGTCGAAAACGGGCTTTCGCCGCGCTTGTCGGTCGGAACCTTGATTTGATGCGCCTCTGCCCATGCGATGAGGGCGGTTCGCGACGTAAGGTCCCATTCGCGCCACGGAGCGATCACGTGGATGTTTGGATCAAGCGCATAGGCAGACAGCTCAAAACGCACCTGGTCATTGCCTTTGCCGGTGGCGCCATGAGCAATCGCATCGGCATCCGTCTCACGCGCGATTTCGACCAGACGTTTGGAGATCAAAGGACGGGCGATTGATGTGCCGAGCAGATAATCGCCTTCGTAGCGAGCATTGGCGCGCATCATTGGGAAGACGTAATCGCGTACGAATTCCTCGCGCAAATCTTCGATGAAGATGTGCTTGTCAGGAATTCCCATCGCGCGAGCCTTTTCGCGCGCCGGCTCGATTTCCTCGCCTTGGCCCAGATCAGCAGTAAAGGTCACAACTTCGAGACCGCGTTCGACCTCAAGCCATTTGGCGATGACGGAGGTGTCGAGGCCGCCGGAATAGGCCAGAACGACGCGTTTGATATCGGACATTTGAAAGGGCTCCTAAGGATCGCGGCGCGGCTAGCAGGGCGAGGGGCATGGGGCAACGGTTAAGCGCAGGCCTCACCCATAAGAGCTTGCGGAAATTGTTTACGATCACAATGTTAGAGCGAAATTTGGGTTGGAGGGATCATATCCATGGCTGCTGGAAACGTCGCGAAGCGCAAGAAGGGCCTGTGGGGCCAAGCGCGTGAATTGGCACAAATGGCGCCGCCAGAGCGCAATCGCTGGGTTGATTTCCTGCGGGCCGTGTCGATCCTTGCTGTGGTGTTTGGCCATTGGTTAATGGCGGGTCTTTACGTCGATGAATCGGGCGCATTGCAGCGCGGTGATTTGTTGAGCGTGGCGCCTTGGACCCATTGGCTGACCTGGGGTTTTCAGGTGATGCCAGTATTCTTCCTGGTCGGGGGCTATTCCAACGGGGTCAGCTGGGGCGCATCCTTACGCAAAGCCGAACCCGGGCAGCGCGGGGTATATCGCGACTGGCTTGCGAGCCGCGTGCAGCGCCTGATTGCGCCGACATTTCCGGTCCTGTTGCTGTGGGCAGTTTTGGCGATAGTCATGACGCAGGTCGGATTGGATCGCAGCCAAATCCGTATGGCGACCGAAGCGGCGCTCATCCCGGTCTGGTTCCTCGCCGTCTATCTGATCGTAACCGCCTGCACGCCGCTCGCTTACAAGGCGTGGCAGCGCTTCGGTTGGCTGAGTTTTGCGATCTATATCCCGATTGCGATAGCGACCGATTGGCTGACGTTTTCGGTCGGAGTCCCATACATCAACTTCACAAACTTTCTCTGGGTATTCCTAGCGATCCATCAGTTGGGCTTCGCATGGCGGGAAGGGCGCTTTGAAAACCGGCTGTTTGCGAGCGGTTGGTTTGCGGCGTCGCTTGCAATCCTGATCGCGATAACGGTCTATGGTTTCTACCCCGTGTCGATGGTCTCGGCACCGGGCGGCTTCTCCAATTCGCTCCCGCCAACTTTGGCGCTGTTTGCGCTCGGCGCAGCTCAGGTTGGCCTCGTGCTTTTGCTCGAGCCGATCGGGCGCAAGATGCTCAACAATCTCACCGTCTGGACCGCGACCGTTCTGATGAACGGTATGATCATGACGGTTTATCTATGGCATTTGACCGCATTCGTTCTGGTGATGACCATTGCGTGGATTGGCTTTGGCGGGATCGGACTTAGTTCCGTGCCCGGCACCATCGAATGGTGGGTGTCGCGGCCTCTTTGGCTCGGAAACTATATTCTTGCGCTTTTGCCGATGATTGCGCTGTTTGCACGCCACGAACGTAGTTTTGACCCGGTTAGGGGCGGTCGGACTGTCCCCAAAGCGCGGATATTGGCGGGCGTGCTTTTGATCTGCGTCGGGCTTGCTTTGACCGCAGGCGTAACGATTGCGAGCCCCGAAGGCGTGACGGGCCTTCGCATTTGGGTGGTGGCTCTGCCGTTTGTAGGTGCGGCTTTGCTAGGTTTTGGCCCAGCGTATCGGCCCAGATCGCGCGATACGGCTTAGATAAGCCACCTTTTGGGTTCACTTCCCGTTCAACGCACGGGGAGCAGGCACGGCGCACTAGGTCGCACAGACACGCCGTGGATTGGCCAAAATAGGCTGACAGCTGCTATTAGAGCATAGCGTCGCTCTGGATGTAATTCCCGCGCAGGCGCTGGCTTGGGGGAAGTGCTATGCGACTTTGGCTTTATGGTTTGGCGACAGTCATCGCGGGGATATCTGCCTTGCTGCTCGCGATTACCCCGGCACCCTCTCAGAAAACACAGGCCCGCACTGGCAGCGCGGCTCAGTTAACGGCAATGCTGCAAGGCAGCGGTCTGGATGTGCAATGCCACAACAACCGGACATTCTGCCGAGCGGACGTTTCGCGTTGCGACAGTAACGAGCGCGAACGGCAAAATTGGCGCACACAATGCCTTGCTCCGCATAAAAAGAGATATGAGGATTGCGTTCGGACCTTCCGCAGCCCTCTTAACAATGGATATGGCCGAGACTACCGAAGACGCGCTGCGCAGGCGGCCTGCAGTCACCTTGCCAATTACGAGTCGACCCGGTGCCAGGTAGAGCCGCAGATTTGCCCGACCTACCGGCAGTGTGAGCAGCAATTTGGCCAATGTGTGCAAGATATGACCGCCGCATTTCGAGAGCGTCAGACCCCTCGCGATGACGGCGCCTATGTTCCTGAGCCGCAGCCTGCGCGAACGACTCGCCCAATACCGCGTCCCACCAGCCAACCAGCGCGCATCAATATGACCCGGGCGGCAAAGAGCATGGCAAAGACGCAGGCTAAACAGCGGGCAAAGGCAGAGACACGCGATCTCGCGCTTCGCTACGCTCAATTGGGAAATATGGCAGGATTGGAACGGTTGCTTGATGAGGGGATGGCGCCCGGCTTTTCGAACAAGGATGGCAACACATTGCTCCATGCCGCTGCATCTGCTCCGGCCTATATCCGCGATGGAAATATCGCCATGCTGGAACGGTTGATTGCTCTGGGTGTGGATGTGGATCGCCGCAATCAAGCGCGAGAAATCCCGTTGTCTCTCGCGCTTGATCAGCGGATAAAATACAAAAGCTACCAGGCTTCTGACCGGACTGCGCCCACCACGCCTTATAAGAACGACGTGCTGCATACCCTGGTCGATGCAGCAAAGATTCTGCCCAAAGAAGGCGGCGAAGGCGGGCTGACTTTGCTGCATGTTGCCGCGCTCGATTACGATGCGCTGATGATCCAAAAGCTGCTGCGGCGCAGCTTTCCTATCGATGTGAAGGATGATCGCGGGCGCACCGCTTATGATATTGCGGCGCGAAAATCGCCCGCGCTGGCGGCTCTATTTCCGCAGCATGCCGTGACTGGCGGCGAAGCGGGTAAGGCAGCGGTCAAGCGCGCTGCGGAATGCAGCGATCTCTCGCTTGTCCCAGAGGATCAATGGCCGCGTTATCGCGCGCTGGCTGAGCGCGGCGTTCTCATAATCTGCGCGGCTGAGTAGCAGGCGGACTAGCGGCTCTTTTGCGCGGGCGCTTCCATCAGGCGCGCTTCCTCTGCCGCAATGTAGTCTCGCGTGAGCGGCAGAGCGTAGCGATTGCGGGTATATTGGATCTGGTAATTGCACATGCTGCCGTTTTCAAAGACGGTCGCTGCGCCTGAGAGATAGAACGTCCACATTCGGAAAAATCGCTCGTCATACATGGCAATCATGGCCTCGCGGTTCTTCATGCAGTTCGCGTACCATGCGCGCAAAGTTTTGGCGTAGTGCACCCGCAAGGTCTCAACGTCCGAAGCGATCAGGCGGAATTTCTCGCTGGCAGCCACGGTCTCTGACAGGGCGGGAATGTAGCCGCCGGGGAAGATGTATTTGCGAGTGAAGGCGTCGGTTGAGCCCGGGCCGCCCATGCGCCCGATCGTGTGCAGCAACATGACACCATCATCGGTTAGCATCTTGCCGCAAGCCTCGAAGAACGTCTCGAATTGAGGCTGTCCTACATGCTCAAACATGCCGACCGAGACGATCCGGTCGAACTTTCGGCCCGCAGCCGCGAAGTCGCGATAGTCGACCAGCTCAATGCTGACACGGTCGGCAACGCCGGCATCCTTCACACGCTGTTTGGCGAGGTCGATCTGCTCTTCTGAAAGGGTGATGCCGACCACTTCGACGTCGTAATGCTTGGCGAGGAAGATCGCCATTCCGCCCCATCCGCAACCGATGTCGATCACTTTCTGGCCCGGCTTGATCGCCAGTTTGGCAGCGATGTGTGCAAGTTTCGCAGTTTGCGCCTCGCTCAAGTTTGCGACGCCCTCTGGCCAGTATGCGCAGCTGTATTGCCAGTGCTCTTCGTCGAGCATCAGGCGGTAAAAGTCGTTTCCGATATCGTAGTGGTGGGCAACATTGCTCTTTGAGCTGATCCGGTTGTTGACCTTTTCGGCTGCAAAACTGGCACTGTTGACGACGCGGCGCAGCAGGCTGGGCGGGCCGATATCGCCGCCCTTGTCCCAAGGGTTGTTCATCCGCAAAAGCGTGACAAGGCCCATGATGTCGCCTTCTTCGACAACGAGGCGACCATCCATAAACGCCTCGGCAGCGCCAAGACGTGGATCCATGATGATGTCGCGCGGCACTTTGGAATCGGTGAAGCGCAGGACAATCTCAGGGAAGCCCTCTGCAGGTTCACCGTAGGTCTTGGCCGTGCCATCGGCGAACACCACACCAAGACGCCCCTGTGTAACGCCTTTCTTCAGAAAGCGGTCGAAAAGTGTCATACTCATATAAATCTCTTTACGGTGCGGGGGCTTGTATCGTTACGAATGGCAGCCTTGTTTGAAGTGTCAACATTGGTCTAACTTCGCAGGCATGAGCGAAAACAAGACCCAGCCCACACGCGCGTCGGTTGACGGCTTTATTGATGAAGTGGAACCGGCTGCGAAACGCGAGGATGCGAAAGTGCTCGACGCGCTGTTTCGCAAAGTGACCGGGCAGGTCCCGCAAATGTGGGGGCCATCCATCATCGGCTACGGCCATTACCGCTATAAGTATGAAAGCGGGCGCGAAGGGGACTGGATGCGCAGCGGCTTCAGTCCGCGCAAGGCCAAGCACTCGCTCTATTTGATGGGGCGATATTGCGACGAGGCGACCGGCAAAAAGGTCGACGCGCTGCTCGAAAAAATGGGCAAGCACAAAACCGGGGCGAGCTGTGTTTACGTGAATAAGCTTGCCGATATTGATTTGAATGTTCTCGAAGAGATCATCGGGGTCTGCTGGGTTGCGATGAACCGCAAATACCCGGGCTGATCCGACTTCTGTGCCCTATTCACCGCGAGCAAGATAGATGACGTCGCGTGGCTGATCGAGCAGGTGCTGGCCGCTGTCGATGTATAGCGTAGACCCGCTCCGCAATGCGTTTTTTGAAAGAAACCAGGCCGCATCCGCAATCTCGTCCGCGCCTGTTTTGCGTCCGAGCAGATTGAGCCGATGGGATGTTTCGGTCTCATCCTCGCTTTGGTCGTGACTTGCCAGGATCGCTCCGGGCGCGATGCCATATATGCGATCCTCTTCGCCAGCTGCGCCCATAGCGAGCATCGGTATCGTCGAGGACAAGGCGTGCTTTGCCATCGTATAACTGAAGAAGTCCGGATTGGGATTTTCAAGCTTCATGTCGGTGATGTTGATGACACAGCGCCCGGCGTGACTGCGCGCACGACCCAAGAAGGCCTGCGCCATGCGCGTCGGTGTCACCGCGTTGACCTGGCTTGCTTCTGTATTGATCTGCGGGTCGAGCCCGGTCGCTTCATCCGGCACAAACACAGCGGCTGAATTCACCAGAACGCGAAAGTCATCGTGCTTTGCCGCAAGGTCTTCGATCATTGCGACGACCGCGTCGCCGTCCATCAAGTCGCATTGCGCGATGCTCGCTGAAGGGAGTGTGTCGGCAAGCGCTTCGGCCTCATCCGACGACGAGTGATAGTGGATGATCGTGTGCCAGCCTTCTGCGGCGAAACGTTTGACGATCTCAGCGCCAATGCGGGCGGCACCGCCGGTAACGAGGATTGTTGGCCGGGTCATTCCGTCACGCCCTATCAGCGCGTTGAACCCGCATCAATCGGCGATGTCCCGACGGCGAAAAGCAAATGGGCGTCGCTGGAACCCGAGGATGCCGGCGACGCCCGAGGCGTTTGTGGGAGTGGAGCGCCTCTTAACTTAGCGACACTTGACATCACCGCGGTCAATTTCGCGGCTGAGAAGGCCACCGGCGACAGCGCCTAGGACCGTGCCGAGTGTCCGGTCGCCGCGACGGTCAACTTCGCGTCCGAGCAGAGCTCCGACACCAGCACCGATGATCAGACCAGTCGTGCCGTTGTCGCGCTTGCAGTAGTAGCGTCCATCCCGACCGCGCCAGATGCGGTCACCACGGCGAATCTTGCGCGGCTCGCGATAGCGACCGTAGCGATCATACCGACGGTCATAACGACGACGATCATAATCATCGTCATCATCGTAGTAATAACGGTCCCGGTCGCGATAGCGGCGACCATAGGCGCGCGCATGACGGGGCGGATCCTTTGCGTGATCAGCGGTTTGCTCGATGGCATCAAAACCGGTCACCAGTTCAATGCTCGTCGGTGCGAAGCCGTTTGCATCAATGCTCAAATCCGCTGCTTGTGCAGGAGCGGCGGCGATGGCGAGAGTGCCAGCGGCGGCGAAAGTGGTCAAAATCTTCATAGCGGTTCCCTCTTCTTTCTGAGTCCCTGCGTCGGGGGCAAGAGGGCTTTTCGTTCATCTTGGGAAAACGCTAGATGAACAACTTGTTCGGAATTCCGTTCAGGAGATAGGCCGTTTAGATTAAGCGGTGAGTTGAGCTGTCCTGTCTTATAGGGATGCACTTTCGGATCCGAATGACTCACTCTGATTTCGATGGCGTAGTCGCGCGTAGTTTGCGTCTCGCAATGCTGCGCAATTGAGTTATTGCGCATCTGAATGATGCGAGGAGAACGGAATTGCCGGTAAGCTGTGATCTCATAGACGTATTCTGCGATGGACCGCTTAGCGGCAATCCCCTCGCGGTAGTTCACGGCGCGACCGATATGAGCGCAGAGGATATGCTGGCCCTAACACAGTGGCTTGGCTTTTCGGAGACGACCTTCCTTCTTCCGCCGACTGACCCGGGTGCCGACTACCGAGTTCGGATCTTCTATCCCGGCGGTGAGCTGCCTTTCGCAGGGCATCCGACTTTGGGCACGTGCTTTGGGTGGTTGGCTGCAGGCGGGAAACCCAAGATTGGCGGTCGCGCCATTCAGGAATGCGGCATCGGTTTGATCGAAGTCCGTGTCGCCGATGAGCAACTCGCGTTCAAAGCGCCCGACCTCCTCAGGCATGAGCCGCTGAGTGAGGAGGAGCGCGCGGCGGCGATTGAACTGGCGGGAGTTGACGAGGAGGCGTTGGTGGAAGCCGTGCACGTCGTAAACGGTCCGAAGTGGCAGTTGCTGCGCTTGCAATCAGCCAACGATGTGCTCGCCGCCACGCCCGCGGCCAAGGCACCGCTTGGCACCGATATCGGTATTGCGGGGCCACATGATGGAGGTGAGCGCGACTGGGAATTGCGGGCCTTCTTCGCGGACACCTTTGAGCGTTTCACGGAAGACCCGGTTACGGGCAGCTTCAATGCTGGCGTGGCCATGCACCTGTTCGGCGAAGGTTTGGCGCAAGGCTCCTATCGCGCGGGGCAGGGGCAGAAGGTCGGCGCGAACGGCCTTGTCCATTGCGAGCAGGACGACAACGGAGATGTCTGGGTCGGAGGCAAGTGTCGCTTCGTCACCCAAGGCGGAGAGCTCACTCGGGCGTGAGGCGCTCATCCAGCCTGAAGCTTGGCCGCCACTTTAGCGCGCAGCTTTGGGGCGAGTGACTGCAATTGCGAGACTGCGCGCAGGTCATCCCGCGACCCTGAACCGCTAAAGATCGTGAGGAAAGTGCGTTCAACTGTCCAATCCGATGCGCCGACTTCCACTGGCTCCAAGCTGTCACCGGCTTTTGCCGAGCCTTCCTGAAGCACGCGGAAGTACCAACCGCACCGGCCCGATTTGACGATTGCCGCGACCATGCCCTTCTCACCAAAGCGGTGCTCGATCTTCCAGCACGGTTGGCGCGGCTGACTGACCTCAAGCAGCGCGCTGCCAAGGCGAAACCGGTCGCCGATATGCACATCGCGTTCGCCAAGGCCGCTAACAGCCAGGTTCGAGCCGAACGCACCGGGCTCGCCGAGCAGCGGATGGTCGCCGATCTTCTCTCGCCAGAAGCGGTGGTGGTCCAGCGGGTAGAGGTGGACGGCCATCTCCGGACCACCGTGAACGCTGCGATCCGCTTGCTCATCCAGCACGAAGCCATCGGTGTTGATCTTGAGAAGTCCCTCGACAGGCTGCTTTGCAATCGCGCTTGTCTCGTCGCCGCGAAACGGGCGGGCGCTTCCGACGCAGATTGAGGAGATAATCTTTCTCATGCCTTTCTCACGGTAAGTGCCATCCAGTCGCGTACCGTGCCATCGCTACCATTGCCGCGAAAGACGTCTTCGCTGGTCACTTCAAACTGTGCAGCTGCGTAGGTGTTTCTGAGCCAGTCAGCGCTTGGAAAATTGTGCATTCGACCAAGAAGGTCGCGGCCTTCGCCATCGCCCAGCTTGAAACTGGCATAGTGCCATCCGTCTGGTCGCAATGCGCGGTGAATGCGCGCCAGCACACCGGGCAGTTCAGCGCGCGGGCAATGCAGCAGGCATGCATGCGCCCAAACCGCATCATAAGTTTCCTCAACGTCAAGCTCGTCGAACCGCATCAGACGCGCACTGACATCATGCCGTTCGTTGGCCTTTGTAACCATCGCCGGAATTCCATCCGTCGCATCCACATGAAAGCCTTGCTCGATCATATAGGCGCTGTCACGGCCTCCGCCGCACCCCAGCTCGAGTATCTCGGATCGCGGCTCGAGGCATTTCAGAAATCCATCAAGATGGCGGCTCTGACCATGTGCGCCGCTGGCCGTGTAAAACGGCACGCGTTGTTGATAGAAGTCGTAAGTGGCTTGATCGATGGGGCCCGCGCCGCTCACTCGGCAGACGCCGCAGCCGCTTCTGCTGCCTCACGGTCACGTTGGGCGCGGCTCTTCTTTTCAGCAGCGGTTTTGAGCTGTCCGCAGGCCGCATCGATGTCGCGGTCGCGCGGCGTGCGCACGGGTGCGCTGATCCCGCCTTCGAACACGATGTTTGAAAACGCCTTGATCCGATCCGGCGTCGAGCATTCGTAATTCGCGCCGGGCCACGGATTGAACGGGATGAGGTTCACTTTCGCCGGCAGGTCATACTTCTTGAGCAGGCGCACGAGCTCATGCGCATCCTCATCGCTGTCATTCTTGTCTTTCAGCATCACATATTCAAACGTGATGCGCCGGGCATTGGTTGCGCCGGGATAGTCGGCACAGGCCTGGAGCAAATCCTCCAGCCCATATTTCTTATTCAGCGGCACAATCTCGTCGCGCACGCCTTTGTTCACAGCGTGAAGCGAAACCGCGAGATTGACGCCGATTTCCTCGCCACAGCGCTCCATCATCGGAATCACGCCGCTGGTCGAAAGCGTGATGCGGCGCTTGGACAGCGCCAGGCCATCGCCATCCATGACGAGGTTCATCGCGTCGCGAACATTGTCGAAATTGTAGAGCGGCTCACCCATGCCCATCAGTACGATATTGGTGAGTAGACGGCCATCGGCGGTGTAGTGGCCCCTAGGATCGTCCGTGTCTTCGGCATCATCGAGCCCGTCCATCCGGCCCTTTGGCCATTCGCCTAAAGCATCGCGCGCGAGCATTACCTGTCCGACAATTTCACCGGGCGTCAGATTGCGCACAAGACGCATTGTGCCCGTGTGACAGAATGTGCAATTGAGCGTGCAGCCGACTTGGCTCGAGACGCACAAAGTGCCGCGATCCGCATCCGGTATGAACACCATCTCGAAATCGTGGCCATCATCGGTCTGGAGCAGCCATTTACGCGTACCGTCGGTCGAATGCTGCGCTTCGACGATATTGGGCCGCCCGATAACAAAGCGCTCGGTAAGCCATGGTCGCATCGTCTTGGCGATATCGGTCATCGCTTCAAAGTCGGTCACGCCGCGGTGATAGAGCCAGTGGAACACCTGCTTTGAACGCAGCTTTGCCTGACGCGCATCAAGACCCGCTTCCTCAAACAGATCACGGATGCGCGGGCGGGGCAGGCCCATCAAGTCCACACGCCCATCGGCCCGCGGCGTCACATCGCGCGGAGTCGTGACCGGATCGGAATGTCCGGCAATTGGCATGAGGTTCGTATCGGCCATGATTGGCGGCGCATATAGGCGCGGATTGCGCGCTTTGCCAGCCTGTCTAAGCGGCTCAGCTCAATTCGGCGCATCCGACGATCGCGGCGTCGATTGCAGTTGCCGCTCCGGCTAGCTGATATCGGTCCGTAAATGCGCGGCCCGATGCGTCGCGTGCGCGGATGCTCATGCGCGTGGCAGAGCGCATCGCCGCGACGATGGCTGCATCCATACTTGCATTTTGCGCCCAAGCATCGCCGCCGCCACCGGTCAGCGTGAAGCGTTTGTCACCGATGCTCATGCGGATGGTGCCGCTCTTTGCGGTCGCGCGCGAAAGGCGGATGTGCACTTGGTTGCGGATCTTGCGACTGGGCCACGTCGCGACCGTCGCGTAAGGCGAGAAGTCGCGGCGTGTTGTGGCACTAGATGGCTTTGCAATCGCGTAGCAGCGCGGCGTGCCTGCATCGCGAAAGGCTGCCCAGTTCGAATAGACACCGAGATTGTCTTTCGCGATTGCCAGCGCGGGCAGGGCAAGCGCCAGCGCACCAGCGCAGGCACTCATCTTTCGTACTAACGCCCCCCGCACGATCGACTAGCGCAGATAATAATTGATCGAACGAGCGCCGCCCGCTTGCTGCGGGTACATGTGGCCGTAAGCGACCGCATTTCCGAGCACGCGCATGATGTAATAACGCGTCTCAAAATTGGCCGGGATGCGTTCAACCCAGGTTACCCAGTCAATGTCTCCACGGCGTGGATCTCCATTGAGGCGTAGCCATTGGTTCACGCGTCCCGGGCCGGCATTGTAAGCGCCGATGGCGAGCGGATAGGCACCGCCATAGTAATCCATCATCCGCGCGAAATAGCTATCACCCAAGCGGATGTTATAACTCGGCGAGTTGATGAGATTGGCCGACATATAGGTGATGCCGAGCTTGCCGGATTGCTCGCGTGCTGTGCCCGGCATAAGCTGCATGACGCCGCGCGCACCCGCATGGCTCACGCGGAAGCGGTCAAACTCGCTTTCCTGCCGCGAGATTGCATGCACCATCGTCCAATTCGTGCCTTGTGGCGGCGTGATGGTCGGGTGACCCATTCTCTCGAAGCCTTTGAGCCCGTGCTCGCCAGCGGTCATACCAGCGACGACCGCCAATTCATCAAGACCTGTTTGAGCGGCGAGGTCGGCGACCATGCTCATCTCTTCAGGCGTATCGGCGCTATCGGCCAGCGCCTCGAAGAAGCGGCGCTCCGTTTGCCATGCGACGCGATTGGCAGCGATCGAGCGGATTGCCTTCACAACCGGGCGGTTGTTGAATTCGGTGCGCGCCTCTTGCGAAATGGTGACCTGTGGGGCGGTCGCAAATTGCGGCAGCGCTCGACCCAGTGCCTCGTGTGCCAGCTGACCGTAATAATATTCCGGATACTCGGCGGCCATTTCGAAATAGCGAGTGGCTTCAGCGCTCTGGCCTGCCTGACGTGCAGCGCGGCCCGCCCAGTAAAAGCCTTTGGCGCGGATGAGAGGTGTGCCGGCGCCCGTGCCATAGCGGTAGAAGAGTGGCGCTGCGGTCGCTCCGTCTCCAAGGCTCCATAGCGCCTTGGTCCCGCCGAGCCACATGAGGTCAGTGTAGCGGTCACGCAGGGCAAAGCTGCCCTTGGCCACGTCATAGCCTTGTGGAAACAGATCATCGGTGTTTGCCGCGATTTGGGCAGCTTGTCGCGCGCCGACGGTCTTGGCGATGCTTAGCATGCGTCCAACCATGTCTTCGGCCTTGTGTGGAAGTCGCGAGAAGCTCGGTACGGTTGATCAGCGCATTTGCTGCCTCAAAGTTTTGGCTCCGACTGCGCAGGTGGCCGACATAGTTGTAAACGTAGCCGGGGTCTGCACGCGCCTCACTCGGTGCGGGATCGACTCTACCCTGAAGCAGGCCAAGCCGCGCCATCGCCAGTGTGCGGTCGCTTGGGTCGAGATTGGTGATCTGACGCGCGGCAGCTTCGGTCTCACCCTGCCACAAAAGCGCGTCCATCCGCGCCTTGTGATCCTCTTGTGTAAAGCGCGAGCCAAACAGACCGGTAAGATACGCTTCGGATGGACCGCTCATCTCGCCTCCGCGCCATGCTTCACGCGCGACATCAAACGCTTCGGCACGCTGTGCCCCTGCAAGGGCAAGCGCATAGCGTGCGCGCGCCGCATTGGTGAGCGGCGGGTGCATATCGAAATAGCGGATCAAATCGGCAGTTGGAGGAGCCTCATTATCCAGCGCGTTTTCGGCCCGCACCCGGATTGTCGCCATGCGCGGGAAATCGGGATAGGCCATCGCGAAACCGGCATAATCGCCAAAGCTGGATAGGCGCGATTTTTGGAGCACTTCCCAGCGCGCAATGGCCTGTCCGATGGCGCGCGGTTGCTGCGCCACCATACTGTTTTGCGCATTCGAACTTTGCGCATAACACGGCCCGGTCATCGCGGCGGTTGAAGTGAAAAGAATGGCGGCTAGGGCAAAGGGGTTGCCAAAAGAACTTTTTTGCATGCTGGACATTTTGCCAATCGGCTCCTTATCAGGCGCTGAACAGTGCCTCGGCGCTTCACATTTTTGCGCTGGTTAACAGCGCTATGAGTCAATTTAGAGGAATACAACAATGTTTAGCGGCTCAATCCCCGCTCTGGTGACTCCATTTCGCGATGGAGCGTTTGACGAAGCTGCATTTCGCCGCCTCGTCGACTGGCAGATCGAGCAGGGGAGCTCCGCTTTGGTTCCGTGCGGCACGACGGGTGAAGCTTCGACTTTATCCAACGCTGAGCACCACCGCGTGATTGAAGTGTGCATCGAGCAAGCTGCGGGCCGTGTGCCGGTGATTGCGGGTTGCGGATCGAACGATACCAAAAATGCTGCACTGCATATGAATTTCGCGAAAAAGGCAGGGGCGGCGGCGGGACTTTGCGTTGCGCCATACTACAATCGCCCAAGCCAGGCAGGCCTGATAGCGCATTTCAGCTATCTGGCGGAAAACTGCGATCTGCCGATTGTGCTCTACAATGTGCCTGCGCGGACCGTGACCGACATTGAAGATGAAACCGTGGTCGCGCTGGTCAAAAAATATCCCGAGCAGATTGTCGCGATTAAGGATGCAAGCGGAGATCTTTCCCGTGTCGCGGATCATCGCATGGGGATTGGCCGCGACTTCTGTCAGCTTTCCGGCAATGATGAACTATGGCTTCCACATTCCGCTGCTGGCGGGCGAGGGGCAATTTCGGTTACCGCCAATGTCGCACCTGCTTTGTGCGCGGAGTTTCATGACGCGATTGCTGCAAACGAGCTGCAAAAAGCGCGCGAGCTCAACGATCGGCTATTCCCGCTGCACTATGCCATGTTCTCTGATGCGTCGCCCGCGCCAGTAAAATACGCTCTTAGTCAGGTGCATGACTGGATCGAGCCGAGCGTGCGGCTACCAATCGTCGAGGCCAGCGATGTAGCGCGCAAAGCGGTTGACGCGGCACTAGAACACGCGGGATTGGTGTAAGATCTAATCGGCGGGGTTGTGCTTTTGAACGAAGCCAACCGCAGCCTCCAGCATCGTGCGCCGAGTTTCAGAGCGTGACAGCCAGTGGTCCTCGCCATCAAGGCTGATCAACTCATAAGGTTTATCTGCATCCTTCAGCTTGTCCGCCATCTTGGAGGAATGGCTATATGGAACCACGATATCGTCGCGGCCATGGATCAGCATGATCGGCGCATCGGCTTGGTCGGCAAAGCGTAGGGGGGAGACGGCGTCCCAGCCTGAGCGCGGTCCAAGCTGATTCAGCAATGCGGCTTTGGTCGTGCGCTCCTTACCCGATGCCTGATAGTCTTGTTGATACATGTCCTTGATATCGCTGACTGGCGCGACCGCAACGGCGCAGCGATAGATTCCTTTTTGCAAGGTTACGCCAGCCAGAGCAGCATAGCCGCCGTAGCTCGCGCCTACGATACAAGCGCGCTTAGGGTCGACTATCCCGTCGGCGGCAAGCGCGGCGAGGCCATCCGACTTGTCGGTTTGCATCTTGAGACCCCACTGACCGTAGCCCGCCGATGTGAACTCATCGGACACACCGGTCGAGCCGCGGAAGTTGGGCTGAAACACCGCATAGCCGCGCGACGCATAGGCTTGCGCCCGCCAATCGAATGTCTCTTTGTCATGAGCGTGCGGACCGCCATGCGGCAGGATCACAACCGGCAGGTTCTTCGGCTCGCGGTCTGGTGGAAGGGTCAGAATACCCGACATCTTGAGACCGTCGCTTGTCTCATATGGAAAGGTAGAAACTGGCCCAACATATTTGGGCTCAATTTTCAGACGCTCATAGGCGAGAGGATGCGCGCTGAGATTTGCAACATCAACGCTATACCAAGTTCCGCTGTCGCGGTTGCCAGCTGTCCTCACGATCATTTGTGACAGGTCGCGCGTCCAATCGATCGGCCGCGTTTCATAGCCCCTAAATGCGGCCTGTACCTTGCGCAGCGCATCACCCTTTTTCTCGTCGGAGAACACGATACGCTCTTCGCCGCCGCGCTCTTTATATCCCATCAAGCGAGCAGACTGGTCATCAAAGAACAGACGTTCGACCGAGGTATCAGGAAGAAACTCAGTCAACTCGCCACCTTGCGAAGGCACTTGGAACCACCGAACACCGTCTTCTGTGCGCTCTGAAAGCAAGATTGATTGGCCATCATTGCTGAGACCCAGGAGGCCAATCCGGGACAGAGGATTGTTGCCTCGCGCAATCACTTTGTTTTCACCGTTACGCAGCGTCCAATTGCCATTGTTGTCATCAATGTCGAATGTTGCTGCGATTTCGCCATTGGCGTCGATCAACCAATCGTTGTCATGACCGGGCCGGGCGGCATTGGCGACCCTCTTGACGGAAAAGTCCTGCAAATCGACCCGAAAAAGATACGGGCGGCCATGATCAAATTCATACTCTCCTCGCGAACTTTTTTGAGCTGGATTCCGCCGTAAAATCCGAAATATCGGTCACCAATCTTCCGGATCCCATAGTCGCCCGCAATGGAGTCGATAATATTGCGGCGATTGGCGAAGATCATGCCTGCTTCGAGGCCTTTGGTGACGGGCAGAACACGGCCAATGAAGAATTCCGCCTTGTCGGTGGTGAAATTCCGTCCAAGATCTTCCGTCTGGCTCGTCACAAGCAACAGGCGATCTTCTCCAATCCATTCGATATAACGGATTTTCAAATCGCCCACAGGCATGTTGGCGAGGATCGTTGATTGTCCCTCAATAGCGACGATTGACCTTTTGCCTTGCACCTCAGCGATCAGAGCGACCCGCTTACCCGAAGGCGAAAGAGTAGCGTCTTCGACATCCGGCAACTCGCCATATTCCGCGAGCGGAAGCGGAGCGAGACGCTCAATCGCCTTCTCTTGCTTGTTCGGCTGTTCTTGAGCTGCCAGGTTAACGGGCACCAAACAGCTGGTCGCTGCAGCCAAAGCAGCGATAGAAACGAAACGCATGAATTTATGACCCCATATCATCGATCAAGATGAAGTTTGCCCCTGCCGCAAACTCTTCAACCAAATCATGCCGAATAGGATTGAAAATTCAAGAGTATTTGCAGCCACATTGCCAATTTAGCGCAAGCGACTAAATGACACAGTGTTATGGCACGCCCCAAACCCGAAACTTTCGACAAACATAAAGTCGTCGCGGAAAATCGCCGCGCACGATACGATTATCATGTCGACGAGAAATTCGAAGCAGGGCTGGCGCTGCAGGGAACCGAGGTAAAGGCGCTGCGCGCAGGCGAGGCGAGCATTGCAGAAAGTTATGCCGAAGTGCGCGATGGTGAGGTTTGGCTGATCAATGCCAATATCCCTGAATACAGTCACGGAAATCGGCTGAACCATCAGCCGCGCCGGATGCGCAAGCTGCTGCTCAATGCCCGCGAGATCGGCAAGCTGTTCGGAGCGGTCGAGCGCAAGGGCATGACGCTGGTCCCGCTATCGATCTATTTCAACAAGCATGGGCGGGCGAAAGTTGAGCTGGCTTTAGCAAAGGGCAAGCAAGCTCATGACAAGCGTCAGAGCGTGAAAGAGCGCGATTGGAAGCGCGACAAGGCCCGGTTGATGCGCGAGCGCGGATAAAGTCAGCCGCTAGCTTTTCTGATCTGTAAGTATTCACCCACTGGTCAGCGTCGATTTTCTACCCATATGCGATGCATGGTCTCTGGATTGCAATTCGCCGATGCCCACTTGCAATTTGTAAGTGGCAAGAGCAGTGCGCGGCCAAGTCCAACCCCAAACTTCCAGGTTGAGCCGATCCGATGAACGCTGAGCGCCGCAAAACCTGGGCGATGGACACCATTCGCAAATATATGCCCACGCGCGAACAGCTGGCGGGCAATCGATATCTAAAGCCTTTCGCGCATCGGTTTCTTTCTCCCGAATTGTGGCGTTTCACGCGCAGGTCTGTGCCGCGCGGCTTTGCGTTGGGATTATTCTGCGGTTTTGTCATTCCGGTTGGCCAGATTTTTCTGGCGGCATTTATGGCGCTACCTGCGCGCGCGAACGTGCCGCTTGCTTGCCTTGTCACCTTCATCACAAATCCCTTCACCTTTCCGTTCTGGGCTGTGATCGCCAACAGGATCGGTGACTTCATGCTCAGACTTGATCAAGCAAGCATGGGCGGCGAGGTCCAAATTGAAATGGCGAGCGGGCGGTGGTCCTGGTTTTTCGAATTGTTCGAAGGCGTGGGCGTCACCTTGCTGGAGACGGTGTTCGGCTTTGTTGTGCTCGCTCTGGTCTCGGCTGCTTTGGGTTATCTGATCTCCGGTGCGGTTTGGCGCGTCATGGTTGCGCGTCGCCGTGCAAAACGCTTGGCAAGGATGGAAGCGCGGCTCGACCAGCGGCTCAATGCCAACTAAGATCAGCGCTTAATTTTCTCGCTTCCGGTCGGCCAACTGGCCAAGACCGTGCACGCTTGCTGGAGACATTCTTGTCCATGAAATCGGTTTTGATCAGGACTAGCGATAGCACCGATCAAAGTCGGCTATTGGTTGCCGGACTGGTTGCAGCACTTGGATTTAGCGCAGTTGTGCTGTGGATAGCAACGCGAGAGCCAGCGCTCGTCCTTTCCTATGCGCTTGGATTGGCGGTTTTGTTGGTCGGCGCGTTTGCGTTTGAGCGGATGCGGTCTGAACCTAGCGCTCTGGTCGAATCCGCGCCTGATTGGACAGTGACCATCGCCGCAATTGAGCAATTCGGAGACGCGGTTGCCATCACTGACCGTGCAAACCGCCTGGTCTGCGCGAACTCCGCTTTTGTTGATGATTTTGGTATCGGCGCTGCGCCGCCTTCCTTGCCGCTTGAACGGGCCGAGCTTGAGGTTATGACGCGGCTCGCCAGAGAGGCATGGCGTGACGGCTCTGGCGCCTTGGAGGAGCTGAAGGGGCGGTCTGGTGACACCCCGTGGAGCGTAAAGGTCGAGCGCGTCGGGCGCGGTGAAGATCATTTGATCTGGCGCTTTCGCAGGCATGTTTTGCCCAATGCTGATGCTTTGGCTGATCTCGATCTCGCCGGACCCTTCGGTCGAATGCTAAGCCGTGCCGGGATCGAAACAGCCATCACCAGTGCGGATGGCGTGATCAAGTCGGTCAGTTCAGGATTTGCCGAGCGCGCTGCGGGAGATGCAAGCGCGACAATGGCGGGACAGGATTATGTGTCGTTCCTGCGTTCGGACGATCGCGACCGTATTTTCTTCGCGCGCGAGGGTCGCGGTGGAACGCCGCAAACGCTGATCCATGTGCCGCTCGATGATCCGGACTCGCGAGCGCAATCGGGACCCGATGAGGCACCTTCCTTGATGCTGCTCGTCGATAGTGGTGTCGGGATCGGCAGTGGTTGGGACGGGTCGTCGCAGGCTGGTGTGGCGCAACTCGATGCCCTGCTAGCGCAATTGCCGCTCGGCCTGGCCATGACTGATCGCGACGGTCGCTTCCTGTTCTGTAACGACGCTTTTCTGCGCTCGGTGGATCGCGAGGGCAGGGGCCTACCTGCCTTCCCGACCGATCTGGTGGTGCGAGAAGATAAAGGCGCTTTGTCGGATGCAGTTCGGCGGCATGGCCGTGGTCCTGCAACTAGCGGTGATATGGCCGTTCGCCTTTCGATCCAGCCAGACGAGCCGGTGTCTCTAGGCCTTGCTGGCGTGCGCGGGCTGGGTGAGGCTGCCGTCCTGCTAAGTCTTGCTGATTCGAGCGAAGAAAACCAATTGAAGCGACAGGTCGCGCAGGCGACCAAGATGCAGGCGGTCGGGCAGCTGGCAGGCGGCGTGGCGCATGACTTTAACAACGTGCTGACAGCTATTATCGGTACATGCGATCTCATGCTGTTGCGCCACACACCAGGCGACAGCGACTACGACGACATTCAGCAGATCAGGGCAAACTCCAACCGCGCTGCATCGCTGACGCGACAATTGCTCGCCTTCTCCCGCCAGCAGACCTTGCGCCCAGAGATCCTGCAACTGCCTGACGTGGTCAGCGAGGTCGGTCCGCTTATTAAGCGATTGCTTGGCGAAAAGATTGACTATTTCGTGCAGCATGATCGCAATCTCGGGGCAGTGCGCGCCGACCCTCAGCAGCTAGAGCAGGTCATCATGAACCTTGCGGTGAATGCGCGCGATGCGATCAATTCGAACTCCCCGAGGGGCGGGCGCATCTCGCTTTTGACGCGGAGTATTCAGGCAAAGGAAGTGATCAAGCTCGGCTCGGAAATCTTGCCCGCCGCGGATTACACGGTGCTGATTGTGCAGGATACCGGCGGAGGCATACCGGCGCACGTATTGCCCAAACTGTTCGAACCGTTCTTCACGACCAAAGAGCAAGGCAAAGGCACCGGCCTGGGCCTCTCCACCGCCTACGGCATCGTCAAACAATCGGGCGGTTTCATCTTTGCCGACAATGTGGTCGACAAGGATGAGAAGGTGAAGGGCGCACGCTTCACCATCTACTTCCCGGTTCATCACGGCGAAGCGCCGAAGAAGAAGGAAGTTGCTTTACCGGAGGCGTCTTCCGACTGGGCGGCAGGCGGCAAGATACTGCTGGTTGAGGACGAAGATATGGTCCGAGCGGTTGCCGAGCGTGCGCTAGCCCGCGCAGGCTATGAGGTCACCGCCTGTCCGGGCGGCGAAGAAGGGCTTTCAGCCATTTCAGAAGGCGGCGAATTCGATCTGATCGTGAGTGATGTCGTAATGCCGGGTATGGATGGGCCGGCTATGGTTCGCGCCATTCGCCAGCAGCGACCTGACATGCCGGTGCTGTTTATGTCGGGCTATGCCGAGGAACAATTGCGCAAGGATATCGACATTCCCGATATGCACTTTATCGCCAAACCATTCAGCGTTCAGGCGATTGGGGACAAGGTCGGCAATGTGATGAAGCAGGTGAAACGCGCCTGATTTCCGCTACTTCCGTCCGGAATACTTCTACACAGCGCTAGCCAACAATCCATTCATCGCGCATACAGAGCGCTCGGTCATGCTCTAGGGATCGGGTAAAGGGAGACTGGGTGATGAAGTCGATCAAGCGGAGTTTGGTAGCGGGTGCGGCGCTTGGAATGAGCGCGGCGATGGCGGGAACGGCGTGGTCGCAATCTATCCCTGACCCCGACGAGACCGCGCAAGGCGATGTCGCGGTTACAATTTACAATGGCAATCTCTCGCTGGTTCAGGATGTGCGCCAGCTCGATATTCAGCGAGGCCGCAGCCGCGTTGAGTTTCCCGATGTCTCAGCCAGTATTCAGCCGCAGACGCTTAGCTTTTATGCGCCCAATACGACGATCATCGAACAGAATTTCGATTTCGATCTTTTGACGCCGGGCAAGCTGATGGAGAAGGCAATTGGCCAGACCGTCACTCTGCTCCGCACGAATCCGGCCACGGGCCGTGAGACACGCGAACGCGCAAAGGTGCTCTCGACTGCTGGCGGTGTCGTCGTTCAGATCGGCAACCGGATTGAGGTTTTGCGCGATGACGGCTTGCCCGTGCGGGTGATCTTTGACCGCGTACCGCCAAACCTTCGCGCGCGCCCGACACTGTCAGTAAATCTCGACAGCTCACGCGGAGGAACGCGGCCCGTTTCGATCCGCTATCTGACGGGCGGTTTGGGTTGGAATGCCGACTATGTTGCGCTGTACAATGAACAGACCGACTCGGTTGATATGCAGGGTTGGGTGACTCTCACCAACAATACCGGCACGACATTTCATCGGGCGAAAACCTTGCTAGTCGCAGGCAATCCCAATGGGCGCGGTGGCAATAGAGGACGCGGCAATCGCAACCTCGTTTCACCCGGCACGGAGACTGCGGGTCGCGAACGCTTGGGCGATTTCTATCTTTATCCGATCACCGCGCGCACAACGATTGCCAACGCTCAGACCAAGCAGGTCAGCTTCCTCGACGTGCAGTCTGTACCAGCACGCAAGATTTACGAACGCACCGTTGCGTGGCTTCGCAATGACAACCGTCCGGTGAATGTCTCAAGCGCGATCTCTTTCTCGACTTCGCGCGATCAAGGGTTGGGCGATGCTTTGCCTGCTGGCACGGTTCGTTTCTACCAACGCGACAGCCAGGGAACGCCGCAATTTATCGGTGAGAACGGCATTGGCCATACTCCGATGGGTAGTGAGCTTTCGCTGAAAACCGGCGACGCTTTCGATATCTTTGTTCAGGCCGATGTTGAAAAGCGCGAGAAGATCACTCGCTCACAATGGGAACGAAGCGCGCGTTATAAGGTCATCGAGGAAGGGCAGGTCACTCGTGAGGTCGAGGTCGAGCGCCGCCGCAATGACGATTTTTATCGCACCACCATGCGCTACACTTTGACCAACGCAAAGCCTGAACCGATCGAGATCGACCTCACGCAAAGCGGGCTCAGCCGTTATTACTGGTCGAACGATTTTCGCGTAATCAGCGAGGACGTGACGGGCGAACAGATCAACAATGACCGGCGCAAATGGGTCGTGCCTGTGCCAGCCAATGGGAAGCGCGAATTCCGCGTAACGTTCGAAACGCGGTATTGATCGGGAGGCGACTGTCATGATGCGCGCCTCCGCATTGTTGTCTGTTTTGTGGCTTAGCCTCGCTTCTGTGGCACCGCCCGCAAGTGCTCAAAGCGAGCCTGCGCGCCCGGTACCGTTGACGCAAGCGCGCCGCAAAACCTTTCGGTTACGATCTACCGTGACCCGACGCGCCGGGAAGGTCAGGAGATGAACAAGGATTGGCCGCGCGGTTTCGCCATGATCAGCGAGACGCGCATGGTCACTCTGCCGGCGGGGCAATCGACAATCCGGTTTGAAGGCGTCGCAGAGGGCATGGTCGGCGTCAGCGCGATTGTCTCTGGCCTGCCCGGCGGAACGATTGAGAAGAACCGGAATGCAGAGCTGCTGTCTCCTGCGGCGCTTGTGAATGGCGCGCTCGGCAATCGGGTAACGATCACGCGAACCAATCCAGCGACCGGTGAAGCAGAGGCTGAAAGTGCGATCGTGCGCACCCGCGCCGATGGCGGATTGCTGCTGCAAACCGAGCAGGGATATGAGGCGGTGCGCTGCGCGGGATTGCCCGAAAAACTCACCTTTGATCGTATTCCAGCGGGCTTATCGGCCAAGCCGGTGTTTTCGATCAACACACGCGATGAAACCGGAGGCACCTATCAGGTTGTGCTGACTTATCTTGCCTGGGGCTTTGATTGGCAGGCGAATTATGTCGCGACTTTGCGAGACGAAAATTCGGTTGGCGCCGACGGCAAATTTAAGCTCGGCCTGCTTAGCTGGCTCACTCTCCTCAATGACAACAATCAAAGTTTCAACGATGCGGAGCTGTTAGTGATTGCCGGCTCTCTCAATATCGTCAGCGATTTCGATGCGCTGTCAGAAGAGCCCGTTGCCGCGCCGATGCGACTCACATGTTATCCCTTCGGCAGCACGGCAGCAGGGACGCCAATCGTTTATCCGGACAATGCGCCTTTGGGGGGCGCCGAGTTGTTTGACAGTGATAGCATTGTCGTCACCGGCGCTCGGCGCGCCAAGTCAAATCTGGAATCGCCAGCGCCGGTTGCAGCTATGAGCGCTGAAGTGATGGAAGCCATTGAAGAACAGCTCGGCGATCTGAAGCTCTACCGCGTGCCTGAAAGAGTCAATGTTTCAGCGCAAGGCTTGAAGCAAGTAGCGTTTCTCAATCGTCAAGATGTCGAGGCTCGGTTCCTCTACCGGGCGACTTGCGAGTTCCAGATAACGCTTGAGGGGCGTGCATATCCCGGCATCAATCCGACCGAAATGCTCCTGGTTACAAAGAATGAGAGAGATAGGGGCTTGGGTGTCGCGCTGCCGCAAGGTGGGCTTGCGCTGTTTGAACCAAGCTCGTTTGGGCCGCAATTGGTCGCCAATCTCGATATGCGCGACTATGCCGAGGATCAGGATATCGAACTTTCGGTAGGTTCCAGTAATCAGGTTTATGCGCAGTGCATTCCCGCCCCTGGGCCGGTCACCAATGCAAATATGCGCGATTGGTTCACGATGGGAGCGAAGCTGAGCAACGCCAATCCGCATGCCGTGCGTGTGCGGATTGATTTTGGCGAATCGGGTGGATGGGATGTACGTTGGCGGGGCGTTAAAACCCGTTCATATAACGGTCGCATCATTGCCGAGATCGAACTCCCGGCCAACGCAGAGCGTGAGGTAAGCTGGCAAATTCGCGCCACCGAATAGCCGCTTAACTCACGAATTTCTTACATTCTTGGGATATATTGGCGCGCCAATCTTTGCCCTGAAAAAATATTTTCGTTCTCCACTTGTTCTATTGGAACAAAGCAGATACAAACTATCCCAACACAGGGGTGGTCGATAAGCTGTATTCGGCCCTAGGCAAGCGAAGGAGGTCATGCGATGGCTGCGCAATTGAAAGTCGTTGAGAAGGAAAAAGGCGTGGACCGTCAAAAGGCACTTGATGCTGCACTTGCGCAGATTGATCGCGCGTTCGGCAAAGGTTCGGCGATGAAGCTGGGCTCTCGGGAGGCGATGAACGTAGAATCGATCCCGACCGGTTCGCTGGGACTGGATATTGCTCTGGGTATTGGTGGCCTTCCGAAAGGCCGCGTGATCGAAGTCTATGGTCCGGAAAGCTCGGGCAAAACCACGCTGGCGCTGCATGTTATTGCTGAGGCGCAGAAGGCTGGCGGCACGGCAGCTTTCGTCGATGCCGAACATGCGCTTGATCCGGTTTATGCCAACAAGCTCGGCGTCGATATTGACGAACTGATCGTCTCGCAGCCTGATACGGGCGAACAGGCGCTTGAAATTACCGACACTCTGGTTCGCTCGAATGCGATCGACGTGTTGGTTGTCGACTCAGTCGCGGCGCTTGTCCCCCGCGCTGAAATTGAAGGTGAGATGGGCGATTCCCACGTGGGCCTTCAAGCGCGGCTTATGTCCCAATCGCTGCGCAAGCTGACCGGGTCGATCAACCGTTCGAAGTGCATGGTGATCTTCATCAACCAGCTGCGCATGAAAATTGGCGTGATGTACGGCAATCCGGAAACGACGACGGGCGGCAATGCGCTCAAGTTCTACGCCTCGGTCCGCCTCGACATTCGCCGCACCGGTCAGATCAAGGATCGCGACGAAGTGATCGGCAACTCGACCCGTGTGAAAGTGGTGAAGAACAAGGTTGCTCCGCCGTTCAAGCAGGTCGAATTCGACATCATGTATGGCGAGGGCATCTCCAAAACCGGTGAGATCCTCGACCTTGGCGTGAAGGCTGGCATTGTCGAGAAATCAGGTAGCTGGTTCTCTTACGACAGCATTCGCATTGGGCAGGGGCGTGAGAACGCCAAGAAGTATCTCAAAGATAATCCAGAAATTCGTGACCAGTTGGAAGCTGCTATTCGCGGTACGGACCGACGAGGTCGCCGAGGAGATGATGACGGGCCCGGACGCGGAATCCGACGACTGATCCTCAAGCGGGCGCGCTTTGATTGCGCTCGGAAACTCGGAAAGCCGGCATACGCCACTCCCCCTCGGCGATGCCGGCTTTTCTGTGCCTGCTCTTGAGTGAGCATAGGCGTGACTCCAGTCCGGCCTATTGCCGGAAATGTTCGCACACAGTGTTCGCAGGTCACTTGGTGGCTTGTCGCTGCGCATCGGATTGCCTAACTGCGTTCCACCATGACTTCGACCAACGACATTCGCCGTTCTTTCCTCGATTTCTTCGGGGCTGCTGACCATGCGCAGGTGCCTAGCGCCCCTTTGGTCCCGTACAACGATCCCACCTTGATGTTCGTCAATGCCGGGATGGTGCCTTTCAAGAACGCGTTTACCGGGCTCGAGACCCCTCCAGCGCCGCGCGCTGCATCGTCGCAAAAATGCGTGCGCGCTGGCGGCAAGCACAATGACCTCGACAATGTCGGCTACACTGCCCGGCATCACACTTTCTTTGAAATGCTCGGCAATTTCTCGTTTGGCGATTACTTCAAGGATCAGGCGATTGAACACGCTTGGACTTTGCTCACTCGCGAATGGGGACTGCCAGCTGAGAAGTTGACGGCCACCGTCTATCACACGGACGATGAAGCGTTCGATCTTTGGCGCGAGATTTCTGGTCTGCCTGAAAGCCGTATCATTCGTATCCCAACCAACGACAATTTCTGGTCGATGGGTGACACCGGGCCCTGTGGTCCGTGCTCGGAAATTTTCTACGATCACGGTGACCATATCGAAGGTGGTCCTCCCGGCAGCCCTGATGAGGATGGTGATCGGTTCGTCGAGATCTGGAACCTTGTTTTCATGCAGTTTGACCAGAAGGCTGATGGTGAGCGCGTCGACCTGCCAAGCCCTTCGATCGATACCGGCATGGGCCTCGAACGGATCGCCGCTGTGATGCAGGGTGTGCACAACAATTATGACACGGATACTTTCAAGGCGCTGATTGCCGCTTCTGAACAGCTGACCGCTGTGCCGGCGCAAAGCGACCAAACTGCTAGCCATCGCGTTATCGCGGATCACCTGCGTTCAGTGAGCTTCCTGATGGCGGACGGCGTTTTGCCTTCGAACGAAGGGCGCGGATATGTGCTGCGGCGGATTATGCGACGCGCAATGCGTCATGCGCACTTGCTGGGCGCCAGCGAGCCTCTGATGCACCGACTTGTGCCCGCACTCGTGACCGAAATGGGTCAAGCCTATCCCGAACTGACGCGAGGTCAGGCCTTGATCGAAGAGGTGCTCGAGCGCGAAGAAACCCAATTCCGCAAGACCCTCGAAAAAGGTCTCAAGCTGCTCGACGAAGCGACGGGCGATATGGGTGAGGGCGGCGAGCTCGACGGCGAAACTGCGTTCAAGCTCTACGACACATACGGTTTTCCTTACGACCTTACCGAAGACGCGCTGCGCGCGCGGGGGATCGGTGTCGATCAAGCTGGATTCGATGCTGCAATGGAGCGCCAGAAAGAGGCCGCCCGTGCTGCATGGAAAGGCTCAGGTGACGCCGCATCAGGCGAGGTTTGGTTCGATATTGCAGAGCGTGAGGGCGCGAGCGAATTCACGGGTTATGCCTCGACGTCGGGCGAAGGCACTGTCGTCGCGATCGTCAAAGATGGCGAGGAAGTGCAATCGACCGCCGCTGGCGATGAGGTCGTTCTGCTCACCAACCAGACACCGTTCTATGGTGAGAGTGGCGGGCAAACCGGTGACACTGGCACGATCAACACGCCCGCAGGCTTTGCCGCGACCGTTAATGACACGTCCAAACCACTTGGCCGCTTGCACGCTCACCATGTGAAGATCGATGCTGGTGCGGTGGAACTTGGTGATAGCGTTCACCTCGATGTTGATGTTGAGCGCCGCGATCAGGTGCGGGCCAACCATTCGGCGACCCACCTGGTTCATGCGGCGCTGCGCAATCGTCTCGGCGGACATGTCACGCAAAAGGGATCGCTGGTCGCGCAGGATCGGCTGCGCTTTGACTTCTCGCACCCAAAGCCGCTTGAGGATGCCGATGTCGCCGCCATCGAGGCGGAGGTGAATGCAGAGATCTCGCGCGAATGAGCCGGTGGCGACGCGTCTAATGAGTCCGGATGACGCGGTTGAAGCCGGTGCATTGGCTCTCTTCGGTGAGAAGTATGGCGATGAAGTGCGCGTGCTTTCGATGGGCCGGGCGAGTGAAGACGACCGCAATTACTCAGTCGAATTGTGCGGCGGAACGCACGTAAAGGCGACGGGTGATATTGGCGTTTTCCGGATCGTCTCGGAAAGCGCGGTATCCTCAGGCGTCCGGCGGATCGAGGCGCTGACCGGGGAGGCTGCACGCCAATGGCTGGTCGAGCGCGAGGAAGCGCTGAAGGCTGCTGCCGGCGCTATGCGGGCAACTCCAGAAGAAGTGCCGTCGCGGATCGCTTCTTTGCTTGATGAGCGCAAGCGGCTCGAAAAGGAACTGGCTGAGGCGAAGAAGGCTTTGGCGCTTGGCGGCGGTGGATCGGGAGATCAGGGCTCTGCCAGCGCGGATGAAGAGATCGCTGGTGTGAAGTTCAGCGGTCAGGTGCTTGAGGGGCTGAACCCGAAGGAGCTGCGCCCTCTGCTAGACGAAGCCAAAGCGCGCCTCGGTTCGGGTATTGCAGCAGCGGTTGCGGTGAATGATGGCCGCGCGGCGCTAGCGGTCGCCGTGACCGATGACCTGACCGACAAACACGACGCAGTCGCGCTTGTCCGGGCTGGCGTTGAGGCGCTTGGCGGCAAGGGCGGCGGTGGCCGCGCGGATATGGCGCAGGGCGGCGGGCCGGAAGGCGATAAGGCTGCCGACGCGATCGAGGCGGTGAAAGCTGCGCTTACCTGACGTTGCCAACGTCCAGGACCTCAGGCGTCAGGCGTCAGGCGTGTCTTTGGTCACACCGCTGCTACCTTGCGGTACATCGTTACCGCCGGTGTCTCCGGGCTGTCCGCGAGATCCGTCGGTTGGCGCCGAGTCTTTCAACGGTCCCTTGACGTTCTGTGGCTTGAACTTTTCACTGTTCGGGGTCGGTTCTGACGGGTCATTTTTGTCAGCCATTTTCAATCTCCTATTGCTGTACCAACGCGCAACTAGGAAAATTGTTCACCGATCAACTGTCAGTCGTTGAAGTCCTTAGCTTCGGTTTGCTGCTGAGCCTGCCTTCGATCTCGAGCTTTTCGCGGAACTCATCGCGCTTCTCGTGGATGGAGGCGATGACCGGGCCCATCGCCACACCGATATCGACGAGCACTGCTTCGGATAGTTGCAGCGAGCTTTCGAGGTTTTCGGGGACTGCGTGGCTCGCACCTGCCCGGTAGAGGGCGGCTGCGTGATCGGTGTCGCGGGCACGGGCCACGATTAGCAGCTTCGGATAGTCTTTGCGCAGTTTGGTGACGAGACGCTGAGCCAGCACGGGCTCGTCCATGGTGAGGACGACTGCTGGCGCTCGTTCAATGCCTAGCCTGGTCAGGGAATTCCCGCGGACCGCATCACCGAATGTCACGCGATAACCTTGGCGTGCCGCGCTCTCGATCAAGTCAGAGTCGGAATCGAGCGCAACATAAGGCTGGCCATGTTTGACCAGCATATCGGCGACCAGACGACCTACCCGGCCTATGCCGATAATGATTGTGCGCGCTTCGTCGTTGTGGTCCTCGGGCAGCTCGGGAATGGGCTCCACTCGGCGGGCGATGACCCTGCCCAGACGAGCCAAGAGCGGTGTGATCGTGAGACCAATGGCGGTCACGATCTGCCAGAATTGGGCCGTTTCCTGATCCACCACGAGGGCTGTGGTGGCCGCCGCTAGCACGATCAGCGTCGTCTCGCTCGGGCTCGCCATCAGTACACCTGTTTCTGCTGCTGTACTGCGCCTTGCACCCATAAGCCGCAGGAGCGTGCCGGTGACAACGGCTTTGAATACGAGCACGCCGACAACCGCCGCCATGATCGGTGCAAGGTTGGCCCAGATTGTCGCCAAGTTGATGGTCATACCGATGGTGATGAGGAATACGCCAAGCGCGAGGCCCTTGAACGGCTCCATGATCGATTCGACTTCGCCATGATACTCGGTTTCCGCGATCAACAGACCGGCGATCAGGGCGCCAACAATGGGCGAAAGACCAACCGCAGAGGTTGCCAGACTAGCCCCGATGACCACGAGCAGAGAGGCGGCGAGGAACAGCTCGGGGCTCTTTGTGCGGGCGGCCTGCGAAAACAAGCTTGGAAGCGCAAAGCGTCCCACGATCAGCAGGACGAGGACGACCAGTCCACCTTGCCACAATGTGTCGGTTAGACCCGTCCAACCCTCGGCCTGGGCATGTGGGGCCAGCGCGCCGAGAATAAACACGATCGGCACGATCATGATGTCTTCGAATAGAAGCATTGAGAGCGCGGCGCGGCCCACCGGCGAACGCGTGCCCGATATTGGCAGCACGATTGCGGTAGAGGAGAATGCAAGCGCGAAGCCCAAGGCCAGCGCTCCAGTCCAGTCCATACCGCTCACATAGCCGAAGAAAGCAGCCGAGACCGAGCCGATGATGAGCAGCTCGAGTGATCCGAGCCCAAACACCATTCTGCGCATCTGCCACAGGCGGTTGAACGACAGTTCCAGCCCGATGGCGAACAGAAGTAGGATGATCCCGAAATCGGCAAAGGGCGCCAAACCCTCAGGATCGGATATCGTTATATATTCCAGCCACGGCTGTTCGGAAACAAGCGCGCCCAGGCCATATGGGCCGACCAGCACACCGATGAGGATGAACCCGATGATCGGTGTGATGCGGAAGCGCGCAAAGACGGGAATCACGATGCCCGCTGCGCCGAGGATCACCAGCGCATCGGAGAGCATCGGGGAGGGGGCGAGTTCTCCGGCCATTTAGTTGGCCGAACGCGGCGCGCGCTGCACAATTGCCGCTAACGCGCCGCTATTGGGCGAAAAGACGGACCTTAGGACCAGTTCGCCATTTCCTTCTCAAGATTCGTCACAATCGCCTCGAAGAACTGCTCTGTCGTCAGCCAGTTCTGGCCAGGGCCGATCAGAAGCGCGAGATCTTTGGTCATCGAACCGTTTTCAACCGTCTCAATGCAAACACGCTCAAGCGTTTCAGCGAATTTGACCACATCCGGCGTTTCGTCGAATTTGCCGCGATACATCAGGCCGCGCGTCCATGCGAAGATCGATGCGATCGGGTTGGTCGAGGTCGCCTTGCCTTGCTCATGCTGGCGGAAGTGGCGCGTGACTGTGCCGTGAGCGGCTTCGGCTTCAACGGTCTTGCCGTCTGGTGTCATAAGAACCGAAGTCATCAGGCCGAGCGAGCCGAAACCTTGTGCGACAGTATCGGACTGAACGTCACCATCGTAGTTCTTACAGGCCCAAACGAACTTGCCGCTCCATTTCAGCGCAGAAGCGACCATGTCATCGATCAAGCGGTGCTCATATGAGATGCCGGCTTCTTTGAATTTTGCTGAAAACTCAGCATCATACACTTCTTCGAACAGGTCTTTGAAGCGACCATCATATTTCTTCATAATAGTGTTCTTGGTCGACAGATAGACCGGCCATTTGCGGTCGAGGCCATAGTTCATGCACGCGCGCGCAAAATCGCGAATGCTGTCGTCCAGATTGTACATCGCCATTGCGACGCCGCTGGATTGGAATTCATAGACGTCGAGATCGATGTTTTCGCCGTTCTCGCCTTCGAACACCAAGCGCAGCTTGCCTGGGCCAGGGATCAAAGTGTCAGTCGCGCGGTACTGGTCACCAAACGCGTGACGGTACCGACCACGATCGGGTCGGTCCAGCCCGGAACGAGGCGCGGAACGTTGTCGATCACGATTGGCTCGCGGAAAACCACACCACCAAGGATGTTGCGGATCGTGCCGTTTGGCGAACGCCACATCTTCTTGAGGCTGAATTCCTCAACGCGTGCTTCATCAGGAGTGATGGTCGCGCACTTAACGCCAACGCCATGTTCCTTGATCGCATTTGCAGCGTCGATCGTGATCTGATCGTCGGTTTCGTCGCGCTTCTCGATTGAAAGGTCGTAATACTTAAGATCGATATCGAGATAGGGCAGGATCAGCCGCTCGCGGATCCACTGCCAAATGATCTTGGTCATCTCGTCGCCATCAAGCTCGACGACCGGGTTTGCTACTTTGATTTTTTGCATGGCTAACGCCTCATCCCTTTTGGACTACGTTTGTAAGGCAGGATGTTTGTATTGATCCCTTGAAAACGCGCTCTAGCAGAGGTGCGCAGGCATTCAAGGTGTCAGCTCCCGTAATTGACGTGAGCGGATGCGAAAAAGGCGCCGCATCAGCGGAGCCTTTTTCCTCGATGGTGGGCGTACCAAGATTTGAACTTGGGACCCCTGCAATGTCAATACAGTGCTCTACCCCTGAGCTATACGCCCGCACCATCGGAAAGCCTCATCGAAGTTTCCCTCGCGAGGAGCGGCCCTCTAACGCGAGCCGGTTTTCAGCGCAAGCGCAAAGCGCACCGAAAAGCTGCAAATATTGATGCTAGAGACTGGCTTCGCGCTGGTCTTCGAATACGCGCTCCACCTCAAGCACGAGATCGCGCAAGTGGAACGGTTTCGACAAGACTTTGGCATGCGGCTGTTCGCGGCTTGCGCGCAGGGTCACCGCAGCAAATCCGGTAATAAACATCACCTTGGTGCGCGGGCTTACCTCTGCGCAGCGCTGCGCGAGCTCAATGCCGTCCATTTCAGGCATGACGATGTCAGAAAGCAACAGATCGAAATGCTGCTCTTCCAGCATCGGTACTGCCTCGGTACCACGATCAACGGACTCCACTTCGTACCCCGCATTTTCCAGAGCACGAGTGAGGTAAGTGCGCATGGCATCTTCGTCCTCGGCAAGGAGGATTCGGGGAGGGTGGTTCGTTGTCATGCGATTCTGATACCACCAAGCGCTTAAGAAATCTTATCCGAAAGGGTAGTTGACCTGCTTTGAGACATCGTTTGACGCAAATATTTGCCAAATCATGATCTCACAGCACCGGTTGTGTTTTGACACGGCGCTTTAAAGAGGGCAGCAATCAGCCTGTAATGCCACCGCAATCATTCAACAGTCCAGATGCCCGTTCCCATTTTGGTGGTCGGATTTCAGCCGGCGATGACGAGCCGGCCTTTGTCCTTTCGGGACCAGCGACGATGCCATTGCCGGTCGTGATTGCGGTGCCCCATGGTGGCAGGGTTTATCCCTCATCAGTTCTCGCAGAATTGCGGGATGCAGAACTTTCGCAGCTGCGGTTGGAGGATCGCTACGTTGACCTTCTGGGTGCGGAAATCGCGAAATTGACCGGAACAAGTTTGCTGATGGCGAAAGCTCCGCGGGCTATGCTTGATCTCAATCGGTCGCGCGAAGACGTGGATTGGGACATGATCAGCGGCTCCGACAAACCGCAATTCCGCCATTCGCAGGCAAATCGGCGCGCACGCAGTGGTTTAGGATTGGTGCCCCGTCGTCTGTCCGGGCTTGGGGAAATCTGGCGCAGCAAACTGTCTCATGAAGAGCTGCAGCAACGCATCCAGACAATTCACAAGCCCTATCATCGTTGCTTGGCGCAAGAACTGGAGCGAATTCGCGCAAAATGGGGCGCAGCGCTTTTGATTGATCTGCATTCAATGCCACCGCTCAGACAACGCGAAGGTCAATCAGGCGCCCCTAAAGTCGTATTGGGTGATCGGTTCGGCGCTTCATGCAACGCATCTTTGATAAACAGAGCTGTGCGTTATCTGGACTCAAATGGGTGCCCGCTTGCTCATAATCGCCCCTATGCCGGTGGGTACGTGCTCGACCGCCATGCCGATCCTGCGCGTGGTTTGCACGCTATCCAGCTCGAAATCTGCCGCTCAACCTATCTTGATGCGAAACTGGCAGAGCCAAGCGACCGCTTAGTTCCTCTCGCGAAAATGCTGGCCGGGCTGGTCAGAGAACTTGGAGCTGAAACGGCGAGGCATGGAGATGGCTCGATGTTCGCCCAAGCCGCGGAGTAATTCAGCACCTTATTGCAAGGCACTCGCGGCAAAGAAAAAACCACCCCGTGCACAATGCACGGAGTGGCCAAGGTTCAGGGAGGATCGCGCCCTAGGGCGCGAGTTCCAACCAAGTCATGAGGGGCGACTTGGCCGGTGACAAAGAAATAGGGCTTGGCTGAAGGCTATTCAAGCCCCGGCCAAGCCCTGATTGTCCGATTAACTTTTTGTAATTGTGCGCGTCAGTTCGCCTTTTCAGGCGCGGGTGCCGCGGTCGGCTCAGGCATCTTGCCTTGCGCATTCTGCCGCTCAAACAATGTGCGCATCAGGTTCATCGAAAACAGATGGGCGTGAATCAGCAAGATCATGCCGTTCTTGTTGAGTGCGTCGAGTGTCTCGAGTGGCAACTCACGAAGTTTCTTCTCATCGACCATGCGGAAACCGCGATAAACGAACGGATTGTCCGGCATATCCTGGCGAGTGATGGCGATTTCGCCGTCCATCAGGATGTCGAGCTTCTTGAGCTCTTCAAGGAAAGCACGGGTGCGCTGGCCTGATTCTTCGAACTTGCTGCAGAAGTCGAGCACCGCTTTTGTGTATTCCGTCGACTCGCCGCCATCGGTGAATAGCTCGTTTCCATCTTTGTGCTTGCCAACGACGCCGGAGCTCGGGTCAAAGCAGAGCGAAAGCTCTTCAGAGCCTTCTTGCAGTTTGGCGAGCATGAACGGGTAACGGCGAATATAGGCAGGGACATACACGCCCGCTTCCATTTTCTTGTTCTCGTCAATGAACGTGTTCACACCCTCATTGAGGCCCATCAATGCGATCGGCAGCGGGTTCTCGCCAGCTGTGAAAACGATCGGGAAATTGCGCTGCGCATCGACGAATTCGTCGACGGTCAGAGGAATGGCGTGCGCCGTTTCAAGGAAATTGGCATCGTCGAACGGCTTTACCTTCCATTCCTTGTGCTCTTTGCTGTTGAGCGGAAGAAGGTCTTTGTAAAACAGCGGAAGCTGCGGCTGAGGCGCGCTGGCCATGTGAATTCTCCGGATAGTCGGGTCTGAAAATGTGGGCGGCCTGGACGTCGAAACGGCGGGCCGAACGCGCGCGGCTTTAGGCGTTCAAGCGCGCTGGCGCAAGCTAGAGTGCGGATCGCGGCGAAATTGGGCTCAGTTGCGCACAAGTTTGCCTGGATTGAGCAGGTTTTGAGGATCAAGTGCTTGTTTGACGCCTCGCATGATGGTCAGCGCGGCAGGATCGCTCAGCCGTTCGAGTTCAGCGATCTTCATTTGTCCAATCCCATGTTCAGCGCTGATCGATCCTCCCCATTGGGTAACGAGATCATAGACTTGACTGGAGATGGTTTTGCCTTCGCTGTCTTCCCACACGCCTGGCGTTGCACCATCTGGTGCTATCACGTGGAAGTGAACATTGCCGTCACCCAGATGGCCGAAGGCGATCGCCCTTGTCCCCGGGTTTTCAGTTTCGACCTGCTTGATCGCCGCAAGAATGAATTCGGGCATGCTTTCGACAGGAACTGAAATATCGTGCTGGACAGCCGGGCCAAGCGCGCGCTCTGCCGCCGAGATCGAGTCGCGAAGCAGCCAGAATTGCTCAGCTTGCGTCTCGCTAGATGCGATCACTGCATCTTGGAGCAGATCTCGCTCCATCGCACGGGCCAGTACCTCTTCGACTTGTCCTCGCAGTTTCGCCGTATCTGTGCTGGTTGATACGAATTCGATCAGCGTGTTCCATGCGTGTTCACCGCCCAACGGATCACGCGCACCGGGCAGATGATCGATCACGTTGGCGAGGCAGTGGTCCGGTATGATCTCGAAGCCCTCGAGCGGGTCAGGCAGCTCGTTCTGCAAAAATCTCAGCAAAGTGCGCGCGCCGATCACCGTTTCGACACCGGCCCAGACGGTTACCCGCGAATGTGTTCCAGGCAAGAGTCGCAGATTGGCGGCGGTTACAATGCCCAGCGTGCCTTCTGACCCGATAAGCAATTGTTTCAGATCAAACCCGCGGTTGTCTTTTTTGAGCGACGTCAGGCCGTCGAACACCTCGCCATTGGCGAGCACCGCCTCGATACCGAGCACCTGCGCACGCATTGTGCCGTGGCGCAGCACCTGAGTGCCGCCGGCGTTGGTCGAGATGAGTCCGCCGATTGTTGCTGACCCTTTGCCGCCAAGCGTTAGAGGAAAGCGCAGGCCAACCTCATCCGCAACGTCATGGAGTTCCTGCAGCACCAGGCCGGCTTCGCAGACGATCTGACCAGCCTCGACATTCATCTCGCGAACCGTTTTCATGCGGCGCAGTGAAAGCAAAATGGATGTGCCGCTTTGGTCCGGTGTCGCGCCGCCCACCATACCGCTATTGCCCCCTTGCGGCACGATGGGAATGCCATGCTCGGCGCACAATTTGACCAATCCAGCGACTTCATCGGTCGAAGCGGGGGAGGCTAGCGCCAAAGCCTTGCCTGTGTATCGGCCACGCCAATCGGTGAGCCAGGGCTCAAGCAGGTCGGCGTCACGGGTGAAGCCCTTGGGACCGAGCAGGGCTGATGCTTGATCGACGAAGGTGTCGAGGTTTTGAGGGGCAGATCTCATAATTGTGGCGGCTATGCCACAGCTCGGCGCAATTGTGCCAGTGCTTTGCGTGTCATCAGGGTTTGAATTAAGCCAGCATTCAATTCTGCGTGTTAGAGCATTGAGCTTGAATGATGCCCGTCGCGGCGCGAAGATTATCAGGAGGCCTCCAGTTCATGCAAAGCATGCTCGCACTTGCGGCCCCGCTTGCACTGGTGCTGCCGCTTTTGGGCCAGGTTGCGCCTTCGCAGCTTCAGGGCATTCCTGCCGAACCATCGGCTGGTGAACATTCCAAACCGGTGGCCAAAAACACTCCGGTGAGCGATCCGACAGCAAGTCTTCCAGCGTCTGCAACACCTCTTGAGGCGCTCTATCGCAGCAATGTTGTGCGTCAGGTTCGCATCGAGCAAAGGGTCGTGGTGCGCATATCGCCTCAGCGATCAAACCAGCGTGCCAATTTGTTGGCCCAAACACCGCAGCGCGAGCTTGCGACACGGTTCGAAGAGCGCAAGATGGACAAATGTATCCCGGTCGAGCGCATCGCTGGCGTCCAGACAGGTAGTGGCACTCGGTTGCTGCTATTCTTGCGTGACCGCCGGATCATTACTGCGAACCTCGAGAAAGCATGTTCCGCCCGTGACTTCTATTCCGGCTTCTATGTCGAGAAAAACAAGGACGGAAAGCTGTGCGTTTCGCGCGATAAACTTCAGTCGAGGTCGGGTGCCAAGTGCGAGGTTGCGAGAATGCGGCAATTGGTCGCGGTAACTGACTGAGCCGCACAGGCTGCCCAATTTTCGCCGTTTTCTTGACTTTTTACCATATTTCAGCGATCTGACGCGCACTCGATGCGGGTGTTCCGCGACGAGTCTAAATTTGCGGCATTCAAGGTCGCCATTATCCGGAAAATTGAACCATAATGAATTTCGCCGATCTCGGCCTCTCACCTGAATTGCTCAAAGCCGTCGAAGATGCCGGTTACACCGAGCCGACCGCGATCCAGGCAGAGGCGATCCCTCCCGTCCTGATGATGAAGGACATTATCGGTATCGCGCAGACGGGCACGGGCAAAACTGCCAGCTTTGTTTTGCCGATGATCGACGTGATGGCGAGCGGTCGCCGCCGCGCTTTGATGCCGCGCTCGCTGATCCTTGAGCCGACGCGCGAACTCGCTGCGCAGGTTGCCGAGAACTTCGAGAAGTACGGCAAGAACCACGATCTCAAGATGGCGCTGCTGATTGGCGGCGTGCAGATGGGTGATCAGATCAAGGCGCTGAATGAGGGTGTCGATGTGTTGATCGCGACACCGGGCCGCCTGATGGACCTGTTCGAGCGCGGCAAAATCCTGCTCAATGGCTGTGAATTGCTGGTGATCGACGAAGCGGACCGGATGCTCGACATGGGCTTCATCCCCGACATTGAATTTATCTGCTCCAAGCTGCCAGAGACGCGTCAAACGATGCTGTTTTCGGCTACTATGCCGCCCCCGATCGAGAAGCTGGCGAAAACATTTCTCAACAATCCCAAACGGATTGAGACGACGCGTGCGGCCTCTACCAACAAGGACATCACCGCCTTCAAGATCCCGGTCGACAACCGCAAGAAGCGTGAGACGCTGCGTTGGTTGCTGTCGAACGACAAGGTTGAAACCGCGATCATCTTTGCCAACCGCAAGACGACCGTGCGTGAACTCAACAAGAGCCTGCAACGGCACGGATTCGCGAGCGGAGAAATCCACGGCGATATGGATCAGAATTCACGCCTCAAAGAGCTTGATCGGTTCAAATCGGGCGACGTGAATATCCTTGTCGCGTCCGACGTTGCGGCGCGCGGTCTCGACATCAAGGGTGTCAGCCATGTGTTCAACTTCGACACGCCGTGGCACCCGGATGACTACGTCCACCGTATCGGACGCACGGGCAGGGCAGGGGCCAAGGGCCGTGCCTTTACTTTGGTATCGAAGGAAGATGCTGAAGCGATCGCCAATGTCGAGAAGCTGACCGGACATAAGATCAAAGTCTTCGGCAAGGATGACGTGCAGGTTGAACTCGTTGATCCTTCTGATGACGACGCGCGGGACGAAAAGCCGAGCGAAAAGAAGTCCCGCTCACGAAGCAAGAAAAGCGACCGTGATGAGCGCGAAGAGCGCGATGAAAAGCGCAAGGATGAAAAGCCGAAGCGCGCGAAGAAACCATCTGGCAAAGACAAGCCTGACGATAAGCCAAAGCGCAAATCACGCCGCAAGGACGAGGACGACGAGCCGGTGGCAGCGGGCGAATGGAACGGCCCGAAACCCGGTTTCTTGGATGTAGGCTTAGACTAAGCGCCTAAACATTTAGCTGGGCCGTAATGGGCAGCGTTCATTCACCGCGCATGCCCGCATTCTGCTTCATTGCCTCAGCTGACTGTACCATAGCGTAGGCCGAGGCTGCACACGCTTGATAGTAGCCGTTGCCCCCGGCGTCCGCACTCCCGGTGTATCTGACTTTTACGATCCAACCGTCATACTCAAATACGGTGAGCGCGGTGACGTCATCTACCTCGGACCCTTTGCCTGTCTCAGGGCCATCAACATCAAAAAGTGTGAACCCAAATGGGTAGGAGTTTGGTCCCTCTGGTGTCGGAAGCGTGTTGGACAACCCTTGCGCCATCACCCTTTGACAGCGTTGGGATTCAGTTTGTTCGTGCGCTATCGTTAGGGCGGTGGTTTCAGCCATTTGGTTTATTGCCTGGACTGCGCCCGAGAACGCCTGAGGGCCCGTTAGGCCTTCGAATTTGTAGAAATAGGCGGTTATCTTTTTCGATCCATCGCTGCTCACATAGCCGCAGCTGACGTTGTTTCCCTCTTCATTGTAGGAGACCAACCCGGTTATCGTAAGGTCAGTTAAGGTTCGAGGGCAAAGCGCGCCGCTGAATTTGTGGACGAGGACTGGGTTTCCTTCGGTGTCATTAACCGTGACCCAGTGTTCGGGAACGAAGCCCGGTGGAGACGGGGCGTCTTGCGAGAATGCTGGCGTCGATATAGCCGCAAGAATAGCCGCGAGCGTCACTGTGTGTTTCATGAAATTCCCCCTCAAATGTCTCAGAAGTCGGCATTTATTTGCTTGAAAGTGAACAGCTTGTGAAGGTGCAAACCTTTGGCCAGTATCACCCAACCAATTTTACAAAGCTGTCAAGCACGCGCTTTGTGCCGAATTCTTCGAACTCGATTTCCAGTTTGTTGCCTTCCTGATCGGTCACGCAGCCTGTGCCGAATTTCTCGTGGCTGACCATTGAGCCGATCGTCACATCGCTGCGCGGTTTTGCAGCAAAGCTGGCGGTACCGAGCGCGAATTCTCACGGACCCGGTTTGGCTTTGTATCATAGCCAGAAGTGAGGGCGCGTTGCCAACCTGGTCCCCGCGATTGCGCCCGATCAGGCTGCGCTTTCGCGAGATGGGCGAAGGGATCTTCCTGCTCGCTCCAATTGGCCTGCCACAGGCTCGCACCGCCACTCATCGTGGTCTCTTGCGTGATATGTTCCTCAGGAAGTTCTTCGATAAATCGCGAGGGGATCGAGCTCGTCCATTGGCCATAAATGCGGCGGTTGGCGGCGTGGTAGATCGTGCATTTGCGCCGCGCGCGGGTGATCGCGACATAGGCAAGGCGGCGTTCTTCTTCGAGGCTGGCGAGGCCGCCTTCGTCAATCGCCCGCTGCGACGGGAACACGCCTTCTTCCCACCCGACACAGTAAACATGGTCGAATTCGAGGCCCTTTGCCCCGTGGATCGTCATGATCGTGACGGTTTCCTCTTCATCGCCGCGATCATTATCCATCACCAGGCTGACATGCTCGAGGAAGTCGCCGAGAGTTTCGTATTCTTCCATCGCGCGCGCTAGCTCGGAGAGGTTCTCCTGTCGCCCTGCGCTTTCCGGGCTACGATCCTTTTGCAGCATGTCGTTATAGCCGCTTTCCTCGAGCACCATGCGCAAAAGGTCAGCTGGCGTGACTTCCTCGGCCGTTTCGCGCCAGACGAGGAATTGCCGCATCAGTGCGCCGATTGTGTTGGCGGCGCGAGCGGGCAGCTCATCGCTATCGGCCAGTTGTAGCGAGGCGGCAGCAAGTGGAAGTCCGACCTTGCGCGCGTGTTGGTGCATCTTTTCCAGCGTCTTCGCGCCAAGTCCGCGCTTGGGTTGGTTGTAGATACGCTCGAAGGCGAGATCATCCTGCGGTTGCGCAATGACGCGCAGATAAGCGAGGGCATCACGAATCTCCGCGCGCTCGTAAAAGCGAAAGCCGCCGACGATGCGGTAATTGATGCCGATCTGGATGAAGCGGTCTTCAAACTCACGCGTTTGATATTGTGCACGCACGAGGATCGCGACCTGATCAAGCGGCGCACCTTCGCCTTCGAGCCGCTCGATATCTTCGCCGACACGGCGCGCTTCTTCCGGGCCGTCCCATACGCCGACCACGCGGACTTTGTCGCCGGCATTCACCTCAGTCCAGAGGGTCTTTTCGTGGCGCTCGCTGTTCGCGCGGATCAATCCCGAAGCTGCGCCCAGAATATGCGGGGTGGAGCGATAATTCTGTTCCAGCCGCACGACATGCGCGCCGGGGAAGTCCTTCTCAAAACGCAGGATATTGGCGACTTCTGCCCCGCGCCAGGAATAGATCGATTGATCATCATCGCCGACCACGCAGATATTCTTATGGCTCTGCGCGAGCAGCCTCAGCCACAGATACTGGACGGCATTGGTGTCCTGATACTCATCAACGAGTACATACTTAAACCGCTGCTGATAATCCGCCAGCACGTCATTATGCTTGCGGAAGATGTTGAGCACGTGAAGCATCAGGTCGCCGAAATCGCAGGCGTTCAACGCCTTCATCCGGTCCTGATAGAGCTGATACATGGCGGCCCCGCGGCCATTGGCGTAGCTTTCGTTCTCCACCGCATCGAGATCGCCGGGATTAAGTCCGCGGTTCTTCCACCGATCGATCAGCGCGGCGAGTTGACGCGCGGGCCAGCGTTTCTCGTCGAGATCATTCTCGGTGATGAGCTGCTTGAGCAGGCGCAGCTGATCGTCAGTGTCGATAATGGTGTAGTTCTGCTGCAGACCGACCAGCTCTGCATGCCGGCGCAGCATCTTGGCGCAGATTGAGTGGAATGTGCCGAGCCAAGGCATGCCCTCGACACTCTCACCCAAATGCTTGGCAACACGTTCGCGCATCTCGCGTGCAGCCTTGTTCGTGAAGGTGACGCACAGGATCTGGCTGGGCCAAGCGCGGCGGGTGGCGACCAGATGCGCGAGCCGTGCGGTCAGTGCCGCCGTTTTGCCTGTACCCGCGCCCGCCAGCATCAGCACCGGACCTTCGGTGGTCAGCACAGCTTCGCGCTGGGGCGCGTTCAGCATCGCAGCATAGGGCGGCACAGGCGCGCCGTCAGGCGGCGTTGCATTGGCGGGAAGGGGAAGGGAGTCGCTCATGTTCAGGTAGGTGAACAAGTAGGGAACGCAAAAGCGCTCGGCAAGCGCTCTGACACAGTTTTCGACTGGTCGTGCATGGAGCACGTCTTATCGGCGACACAGAGATTTTCGGAACCGGCGGTACGGGTTTCTGCATTGGGTCAATGTAACTCAAATCAAGTCTAAAGGATTGTAAACATGATGAAACTTGCTGCCATTTCGCTCGCCGCTACTGCTGCTCTCGGTCTTTCTGGTCCTGCGATTGCAGATGATCACGGCGACAAGAACAAAGCTGCATACAAGGCGCAATCGCCAGAGGTGATTGAACGCAACAGGCAGGGCAAAGCAACCAAAGTGCGTATCGACGGCAAGGAGGTCGCTGTCTGCATGAGTGAAACGCAAGACAGCTGCATCAACCCGCGCGCGGCGGGCCTCAATTGGGGCGATCGTCCGCTTGAGTATTTTCCAGAGAATCGCGGGTAACTTCTAAACTACAGCGCTGATGAGGGCGGTGAGGCTACAAAGCTCGCCGCCCTTTTCTGTGTGCCAGCGCGGCAAGTTTCGCTCCATCGCGCTTTAACCACGCGTGGCGCTTAACCGTGCTGGCAATGCGCCGCAAGCGATTGCTAAAGCTTCGCAAATCTCGATTGTGCCTCCATATACATAGGCGTCTGCCCAGAGGGGATCTCGCTAAGGGCAGGCGGGTCGCGTTCGTAACGCTTGGGAAAACTATTGGAGAATCCCATGCGTAAATCACTTTCACTTCTTGTTGGCGTCGGGGCAATGGCGCTTGCTATTCCGATTGGTTCGGCAGCTCTTGCTCAGGATGGTGCGGAAGAAACCGCGCCGAGCACCTCTTCCGAGCTGACCCCCGATCAAACGGCTGCCTATGACAGTTGGCCGCCCGATCAGCAGGCTGCCTATGATACATGGCCGATGGAAACTCGCGGTTACTATTGGACGCTTTCGCCAGACCGCCAAGGTCTGTTCTGGAGGCTATCCGATGAGGATCGCATCCTGATCACGTCGATGAGCGGACCAGATCGCGAATCGACCTGGCAGATCATTGAAGCGCGTGCCTCCGGAGCCGATGCTCCAGCTGGTGAGCCAAGCGACCAACCGGTCGAAGAGCCCATGGCTGAGCCACCGAGCGAGCCGCAGAGCGAGCCCCAGGGCGAACCCATGCCCGAAGGCGAGCAATAAGAGCTTGCGGGTCTGCCAGACGGCCCCAAGTGTGGCAGACCCGCTCTTTTTCTAACTGTCCGAGTTTCCAGATCAGCACCGCATGGCGAAACGCTATGCTTGAGGTAATCGCAGCAGAGTAAGCTTGCCTTTTCCCACTCTGCGTTCGGTCTCGACGTCCAAACCTTTCACGTCTGCGTCCTCACCGCGCGCAGTTTCCATCGCCATCCAGGTCGCTGGTCCGATCCAGCCATGGCGCTGCAGACGATCAAGCGCGACCATGCCTGCTCCCGTTTCGTAAGGCGGATCAAGCAGGATCAAGTCATACGGCTCAGTGGCAGGGCCTAGCGCCATGACGGAGCCAGCCCGCACCGTTGCTTTCCTAGTCGCGTCGAGTGACGATAAATTCGCCCGAATGGCGTCGAGCGCCGCTCTATCCTGTTCAACGAAATAACAATGCGCGGCACCGCGTGACAGAGCTTCGATGCCAAGGGCGCCAGAACCCGCAAACAGATCGGCAACGCGCAGATCTTCAAAACTGCCAAGCCTGCTGGCAAGCATTGAGAACAGCGTCTCGCGCGTGCGATCTCCAGTAGGACGTGTCGCATCGCCCCTGGGCGCGATCAGCTTTCTGCCGCGCCATTCGCCTGCGATCACTCTCATTTCTTTGCGACTCTTTTCAGACTGCTGACAAAGCGGTCGAGATCGCCCTTGCGAATGCGCTGAGCCTGCCCGCGCGGCAAGTCGCCGAGAAGGAAGGGGCCATAGGCGGTGCGGATCAATCGGTTCACCTTGAGCCCAAGATGTTCAAGCACGCGGCGCACTTCGCGGTTCTTGCCCTCAGTTATGGTCATCTCGATCCACTGATTGCGACCCTTGCCGCGCTCCAGGTTCGCATCAATGGAGCCATAGCGGATGCCGTCAATGGTCACGCCATTGATCAACTCTTCGAGCTGGTCCTGGCTGACTTCACCAAAAGCGCGCGCGCGATAGGTGCGCGGGACACCGGAGGCAGGCAGCTCCATCTGCCGTTTAAGCCCGCCATCATTGGTGAGGAGCAGCAGTCCTTCGGTGTTTAAATCCAGACGCCCAATCGGCATTACGCGCGGTGTGTCTTTGGGAAGGGCATTGGTGAGCGCTTGATAGATCGTTGCGCGGTACGCTCGCATCACGTTCGGCGGTAATCAGGCCAGTGGGCTTGTGAAAGGCAAAAAGCTGGGTCGGCTCGGGCTTTGCTACCGGTTTTCCGTCAACACTGATACCTTTGAGCGAGGTAAGGAAAGTGGCAGGCGTCTCAATCGTTTTTCCGTCGAGCGTGATCCGCCCATCGGCGATCATCCGCTCGACTTCACGGCGGCTGGCAACTCCCGCGCGGGCGAGCAGTTTGGCGATCCGATCCCCTTCGGGCCGATCAGCAGATTTTTCGGATTTGGTCATTGCGAGAGCCGCCTAGGCGCTTGGCGTAATACGCGCAATCAATTCGAGCATTGGCGCGTCAGGCGTCGTACCGTTCGCAAGATTTCTTGAACGGTCTCATCAAAGCGGCTGATTCCGCCCTCCAAGGTTCCAAGCGTAAGATGTTCGATAGCTCCGGTCTCAAGGCCTTGCTGACCCAGTTCTGCCGCGCGGAAATCTTCGCTCGCGAAGACGCCGCCATCGAGCAGCGCCCAGCTCCGCTCCCAATGATCGCGGGCCTTGTCGCTCGTCGGCTCCTCGGGGATCAGCATGAAATCATCGACCAACGTATGATTATGCGCCTGCGGCATCAGGGTCATCACGTTGAGGTAATCGGGACTTGGGATGATCACCGTTGCGGGTAGCAATTGATAGGCGAAGGTCACCACGCGGCGCAGAGCCGACATGTCACTAAAGTCCACTGCTTCCATCTCTTCCAGCCGCCCCACGGCTGAGCGTTGATGCGGACCAATTGTATCGCCAGCCGTAACGCCATCTTTGAAGAAGGGGCCAATCGTGTTCGCGTGAAGCCGGGTGACGTGATAACTTTCGAGGAAGGCATCCATGATGAGCTTCCAATTGCCTGCGACCGAGTGGGTCTTGCGCCGAAACAGGAAGGAGCGATCCATACCGAACGCGGCGAAATCTTCTCCCAAGGCTTTGGCATCGCTGAAATCCGCACCGTCCACGGGCGCAAACCAAATCAGGCCTCCCGCTTCGCACGAGGGCAGCTCGATCAGGCTGTGTTCGGATTTGTCGAGACCGGGGAAGGTCTCTGGACGGGGGAGAGCAAGCAGACTCCCATCAAGCTGGTATGTCCATGCATGGTAGGGACAAACCAAACGGCTGGCGCATTGCACTTCTTCGCCTTCGACCAGACGTGTTCCCCTGTGCCGACAGACGTTGAGGAAGACGTGCGCCTCACCCTGCTTGTCGCGCGTGATGAGCAACGGGCGACCCGTCCCATCGTGCGGCACGGCCATGCCGGGGTCCGGCAGCACAGCAGATGGCAAAAGCACCTGAGGCATCCGGTCGAACAGAGCCGCTTTCTCGCGCTGGAAATGCTCTGGATCCGTATAGAGAGATGCGGGAACGGTGGTGATTGTGTCGGCTTCGCGCGTTACGCCATTCTTGATTTGCTCTGCCAAAGCCAATTGTCCCGGCGTTGGCCGCAGCGTTCCTGCGCCATTTTGCGGCAAAGGTGTTGATGGCGTTGTTGGCGCGTTCATCGAAGCGTTCCTATTCCTCTCATCCGCAGCTAGTGTTGCAGAAGTTTGATGCGAGTAAAAGGACGCGAGCGACATGGCTGAACAGGCCGAGGCCAAGAAACCGAGCGCGTGGCGCGCACTGGGCGTGGCGCTATCCAATCGCAAGACTTTCTTTATGCTCGTTTTTGGCTTTGCCAGCGGCCTGCCATTTGCACTGTTTCTGGGCACGCTTTTTGCCTGGCTGACCGAGGCCGAGGTTGATCTTGAGACGATGGGTATCTTCTCACTCATCGGTCTCGCCTATGCGTTCCAGTTTCTGTGGTCGCCGCTGATCGACAAAGTCGACATTCCAGGGCTGCGCAGGCTCGGCAAGCGCAAGCAGTGGATCGTACCGATGCAATTGGCGCTCGGCGTGATCCTTGTGACGCTGAGCCTGCTGGAGCCAAAGACGCAGCTCGGCTGGTTCAGTCTACTCGCCGGGATTGGGGCGTTTGCCAGCGCGACGCAGGATATCGCGATCAATGCCTGGCGTATCGACGTCGCAGACGAGAAGGCGACGCTCGATATCCTCTCGACGATCTATCAGATGGGTTATCGCTTTAGCTCGCTGGTGGGCGGGGCGCTTGGCCTGATCATCGCTGCGCGGATCGGCTGGCCAGAAACCTATATGATGATGGGCGGCTTCCTGCTGCTTGCAGGCTTCATAGGGCTGTTTGCACCCAATGCAGAAGGCGATGCGGTGATCGGTGAAGCGCCAGCGGATGAGCAGGTGCTCGCCTTGCGCAAGGCGGGCGAACTTGCGCCCTCGGTTCGTGCCAAGGCGCTGGGCGCAGTTGGACTTCTGTGGGCGCTCGCCATCGGCGTGGTGCTCGCCTTCATGATCATGTCGATGACTTACGCGCCGGAGGATCGCCCGAACCCGACCGAGTTCACCAAGAATTTTGGACCGTGGATCATTGTCGCGACCATTGTGCTTCCGGCGCTGATCGCCGGATGGCTCGCGGCGCAAAAACGCGATGGTAAAATGCTCCTACAGGCAGACGCGCCCGCAGCGACCGGCGGAGCATACGCGATGGACCACCTCTACCGCGCGCTGGTGTTGCCGCTGGTGGAGTTTGTCGGCACGAATGGGATGGAGCCTCGTCCTGATCCTCGCTGTCGTACTGACCTATCGGATTTGCGACGCGATCTGGGGGACTTTCGCCTATCCGTTTTATCTCGGTGAATTGAACTACACCAACGATGAGGTTGCGTTTGCGTCTAAGTTCTTCGGCATTGGTGCCATCATCTTGGGGCTGGCGCTCGGCGGGCTGATGTTGACCGTCATTGGCCGGATGGCGACGCTCTTTATCGGCGGGCTGCTAGCGGCGCTCACGAACCTGCTCTATGCGGACCTCGCGATCGGCGGCGCCAACATGCAAGCGGTCAGCGATCTGGTCGGTTTCACGTGGCTCATAAGCCAGGTCCCCGTCATCGGCAGCGCGGCGCTTGCCAAGCTCACCATCACAATCTTTTTCGAAAACCTCGCCATCGGGATTGCTGGCGCGGCGTATATCGCCTGGCTGTCCTCGATCGTCTCGAAGAAGTTCAGCGCGGTGCAATACGCGCTGCTTTCCTCGCTCACCCTGTTGGTCGGCACGTTGGGACGTGGCGCGTTGGGCGAGATGATTGAGAACCAGGGCTATTTCGACGTCTTCGTGCTGACGACATTCATTGGACTAGCCGCAGTTGTGCTCGTTGCGTTCGAATGGTGGCGTCAGGCGCGGGCGGGCAAGGATTCCGGCGTGGTCACGCCCGATCCGGCGGCGCAGCCAGCGGAGTAGCAGAGCTTGACCGCTTCAGCCGACCCCGTCCGGCGGGATCTGTGGAGCGCGCTCAAACCCTATTTCGAGAAAGAGCCGCTTGCGGCGTTCTTCGTTGGGGTATCCTCCGGCTTTCCCTATGCCATGATCGGCGCGACACTGACCACGCGGCTCGCGCAGGACGGGATCGACAAGGCGACCGTTACAGCGTTCACGCTCGCGTTCCTTGTCTACAATTTCAAGGTGTTCTGGGCGTGGGTCGTCGATGGTGTACGCATCCCTGTTCTAGGTCGGCTCGGCCAGCGAGTGTCCTGGATGATCCTTGCCGGTTTCTTCGTGATTGCAGCGGTCGTGAATCTCGCGCTGGTCGATCCGTCGAGCAGCCTCTCCGCAACCATCATCGCAGCGGTGCTGGTCGGCGTTGCGGGCGCAACCTTTGATATCGTGATCGACGCCTACCGGATCGAGATTTTACGCCCCGATCAGCTTGGCACTGGCTCGGGTATGAACCAATATGGCTGGCGCGTGGGTTCAGCCGGGGCAGGGGCTATCGCGCTGGTCGTCGCGGCTCGATATGGCTGGGAAGCGGCCTATCTCGGCTGCGCTGCGCTTGCATTGCCAGCGATGATCACCGCGCTCATCATGGGCGAGCCCGCGCGCCGTCAGGTTACGATTGCGCGCAAAGGTGTGAGCGAAGTGTGGCATTCTATCGCTGGGCCGTTCGCCGAGTTCTTCCAGCGGCACGGAGCGTGGCTCGTCCTCGCCTTTATTCTCGTCCACAAGATTGGCGACACGCTTGCCAACCTGACATTCCGCCTGTTGTTCGATGATCTGGGATTCAGCAACGATGAGATCGCGGTTTACGACGTGGGCGTTGGTTTTTGGGCCTATCTGATCGGGATATTCATCGGCGGGATCATCTATGCGCGGCTTGGTCTCAAGCGCTCGGTCCTGATCGCGCTCATATTGATGGCGGTGTCCAACCTGAGCTTTGCTGGCCTTGCGGTTGCGGGCGCGAGCAATCTCGGTCTCGCGTCAGCAATCGGCTTTGAAAATTTCGCCAGCGGATATGGCGGCGTGGTGGTCGTCGCCTACTTCTCCGCGCTGTGCGACCTGCGTTTCACCGCGATGCACTATGCCATGATCAGCGCGGCGGCGAGCATTGTCGGGCGGCTTTTGACTGGCACGACAGCGGGCGCGCTGATCGAGGGGATTGGATATGTCAATTTCTACCTGTTGACCACTGTGCTGGCCGTGCCTGGCATCGTTTTGTTTGCGTGGATGATGCGCACAGGGTTGGTCGATGACGCGATGGGGACAGCGGGCACGGAACCCGCGCCAGATGATGCCTAGCGCCTAGTCTGGCACCTCGTCATTGAGCCTGAGCGCTTCGCCCGCGAGGTAGAGCGAACCTGCGATCAGGACGGGATACCCGTCATCGGGAACATTGAGCATCGCCTCTTCAAGATCGGCGCGCGCCACTGCATCGGGTCCAAAGGCGCTCGCCGCATGGCTGTCATGGTCGGGCACGGGGACGACTTGCAGCGTGCAAATGCGGTCGCCCAGCGGTTCGGTGATTGCTGAGGGGTTCTTGTTCTCTAGCATGCCGATGATGAGGTGGAGATCGGTTTCGAAGAATCTTGCAATCTGCTCTCCCGCACTCAAATTATGGCCACCGTCGAGCCAGATGCCGGGCGCGGAATTCAAAATGGTAAGCGGACCGTTCTGCAACAATTGCATACGCGCTGGCCACTTGGTTGACATCAAACCTGCTTTGATTGCCTCACGTTCGACCGTAACTTTGTTCTGATGCCTTAGCATTGCGATTGCTAAACCTGCATTTTCAGCTTGGTGGTGACCTTCAAGATTTGGAAATGGTAATCGCAGCCTTTCAAGCGGTTCACCCCGATAGGTGAAGGCAGAGGAGAGAGTTGCTCCCCAGTGCTCGGATTTGACGAGCAGTCGAGCGCCGATGCGCTTTGCAACTTCTTCAAGCGCAACGAGTGACGCAGCAGGATACTCTTCTTCCCCCAAAGTCACCAGCGGCACGCCCTCTTTCGCGATTCCGGCTTTCTCAAACGCAATGCGCGCCATCGGCTCTTTCGGCACACCATCCTCCGGCGCGAGCAGGAACTTCTCGTGGTCCAGCCCCAGCGCCGCGATCCCACAAGCTGCAAGCACTTCCGGTTCCAGCACATTGGTTGCGTCAAAACGCCCACCGAGGCCAACCTCGACCACACAGGCATCGGCGGGCACGCGCGAAAATGCGAGAAACGCCGCCGCAATCGTCACTTCGAAAAACTCGGTCCAAGCTCCTCGCACGCGTCGAGAACCTCGCTGAGCAGCTCGGCCAGCGGCCCATCCTCGATAAGCTTGCCCGCGAGGCGAATGCGCTCATTGTATCGCACGAGATGCGGGCTTGTGGTGACGTGGACCCTATGACCCTGCGCCTCCAGCATCGCCCTCAAAAACGCGCAGGTTGACCCCTTTCCGTTCGTCCCGGCGACATGAAACACCGGCGGCAGCCTACGATGCGGATTGTCGAGCCGCTCCATCATCGCAGTGATTGTTTCCAGTCCGATACGCCCTTGCGGAACGCTTAGCGTGCTCAGCCGGTCGAGCTGAGCCTGCACGCGGGGGTCGTCTGAACGACCGAAATCAACCATGGGTTTTAGGCGGCCTGTTGCGGCAGCAGATAGTCGATCACGTTGGCGATTGTCGCCTTCAGATCGTGCCGCTTCACCACCATGTCGACCATGCCGTGCTTGTGCAGATATTCCGCGCGCTGGAACCCTTCGGGTAGCTGTTCGCGGATCGTATCCTGAATCACGCGCTGTCCGGCAAAACCGATAAGCGCGCCAGGTTCCGCGATGTGGATATCGCCGAGCATGGCATAGCTGGCAGTGACCCCGCCCGTGGTCGGATCGGTCAGCACGACGATATAGGGCAGGCCAGCTTCTTTCAGCCGCCGCGTCATCACGGTCGCGCGCGGCATCTGCATCAGGCTCAAGATCCCTTCCTGCATCCGAGCGCCGCCCGCTGCGGTCACGACGATATAGGGGCACTTGCGGGTCAGAGCGCGCTCCGCCCCGGCGCAGAACGCCATGCCCACGGCCATGCCCATCGATCCGCCCATAAAGCTGAAATCCTGAACGCCGACAACCGCCGGATGGCCGTCTATCGTGCCCGAACCCACCGAAAACGCGTCCTCATGCGGGTTGCTGGCCCGTGCAGCCTTCAAACGGTCGGTGTATTTCTTGCTGTCCTTGAATTTGAGCGGGTCTTCCTTGACCTGCGGCTGTGGTAGCAATTCAAAGCCCTCATCCAACAGCATGGAAAGCCGCTGATCCGCACTGATCCGGCCATGATATTCGCAGCGCGTGCAGACAAAAAGATTGTCTTCAAATTCCTGCGCGAACAGCATCTCCTGACAATTTCGGCATTTGACCCACAGATCCTTTTCAGAGCTGCGTTTATCGCTGAAGCCAAGCGAGTTTCTAACCCGTGTAAACCAGTTCATGTGTGTATCCCGTGTGGAGCCTATCGTGCGGAATGGACCGCGCCCGCCAGCTCGGATGTGTAGTCTTTTAGCTTGGCCGGGGCGTCTTTGCCAAATTCGCCGACGATTTCGACGAAAGCGGATCCGACGACAACGCCGTCCGCGACTTTGGCAATAGCGCTGGCTTGCTCGGCGGTGCGCACGCCAAAGCCGACCGCAATGGGTAGATCGGTGGCGGATTTAAGCGCTGCGACAGCCTGTTCAATACTGGCCTGCGCTGCCTGTTGTTTGCCCGTGATCCCTGCGACCGACACGTAATAAACAAAGCCGTCCGAGCCTTCGAGCACTTGCGGCAGTCGCGCTGCGTCTGTTGTTGGCGTGGCGAGACGGATTGGCGCAATGCCCTTTTCGCGCAGGGCCGGGCCAAGCGCGTCGTCTTCTTCTGGCGGGATATCGACGCAGATGACACCATCGACGCCAGCGCCTTTAGCTGACTTGGCAAACCACTCCGGCCCGCGCCGGATCATCGGATTGGCATAGCCCATCAGCACCAGAGGGATGTCGGGATGGCGCTCGCGGAACTCGTAAGCGATCTGGAGCACATCGGCGGTGGTCGTGCCCGCGCCAAGCGAGCGCAGGTTTGCGCTCTGGATCGCGGGGCCATCGGCCATCGGATCGGTGAAGGGCATTCCAAGCTCGATCACATCCGCACCGCCCGCAACCAGAGCGTCGAGATTGGCCGCCGTGTCGCCATCGCCAGCCGTGATGAAGGCGACAAAGGCGGGATGGGGCTTAGCGAAGGCGTTGGATAGGCGGCTAGTCAATTGAGCCCCGCAGATCGGAAGCTTGCGCAAAGGATTCATTCAGCTGTTCGATAGTGATAATCCTATCGAATGCCTTCCAGAATGGGTTTGAGTATGCCGAGCGGATCTCGGCTTTCTTTGGAAAACGGTACCGTCCGCCATCATTTCTCCAATTTCCCGAGAAAGGCGATTGAATGATTTCTCCCCATTCTCGATTCTATATTCTTCAAGTGCGGCGCCAAGACTTGGGTAAAGCTGGTCTGCCATCTGGTGCCAATAGCGCTGCATGAAATCGACAAAAGCTGTGGAATTGCAATCTGCCGCATCTGACGGGTTTTGCCCGCTCACATCTCCACTCCGAGCTTTTCAGCCACGGTGAAGATGTCCTTGTCGCCTCTCCCGCACAGGTTCATCAGGATGATCTCCTCATCGCGCATTTCCTTGGCGCGCTTGGCGACAGCGGCGAGGGCGTGGGAGGGCTCGAGCGCGGGGATGATCCCCTCGGTGCGGCACAGCAGCTGAAAACCTTCCAGAGCTTCGTCATCGGTGACCGCAGTGTACTCGACCCGACCGCTTTCCTTCAGCCATGCATGCTCCGGCCCGATACCGGGATAATCTAGGCCGGCACTAATCGAGTGCCCTTCGGTGATCTGGCCGTCTTCGTCCTGCAAGAGGTAGGTCTTGTTGCCGTGGAGCACACCGGGCGCACCACCGAGCAGGCTCGCCGCATGTTCATCGCCATCCAGACCGTGACCCGCCGCTTCAACGCCTAGCATCTTTACATCAGCGTCATCGAGGAAGGGGTGGAACAGGCCCAGCGCGTTAGAGCCGCCGCCGATGCAGGCGATCAACAGATCGGGTAGCCGTCCAACGCGCTCCAGCATTTGTTCACGCGCTTCTGTGCCGATCACGCTTTGAAAGTTGCGCACCATTTCGGGGTAGGGGTGCGGGCCAGCAGCCGTGCCGATGATGTAGAAAGTGTCATGAACGTTAGCGACCCAATCGCGCAGCCCCTCGTTCATCGCGTCTTTGAGCGTCGCGCCGCCGCTGGTGACGGGCACGACTTCTGCGCCGAGCAATTTCATGCGGAACACATTGGGTGATTGCCGCTCTACGTCCTCCGCGCCCATATAGATCACGCAAGGAAGGCCGAAGCGCGCGCAGACGGTTGCGGTGGCAACGCCGTGCTGGCCAGCGCCGGTTTCGGCGATGATGCGCGTCTTGCCCATGCGCTTGGCGAGCAGGATCTGGCCGATGCAATTGTTGATCTTGTGCGCGCCGGTATGGTTGAGCTCGTCGCGCTTGAACCACACTTGTGCGCCGCCGAGTTCTTCCGTCAGCCGCTCTGCAAAGTAGAGCGGGGAAGGGCGCCCGACATAATGCTTCATCAAGTCGTCGAATTCGGCCGCGAATGCCGGGTCATTCTGCGCCTTGCGATACTCCTTCTCAAGATCGAGGATCAGCGGCATCAGCGTTTCGGCGACATAGCGTCCTCCGAACTCGCCAAAATGCCCGCGGTCGTCGGGTTGATTGCGGAAGGAATTGGGGGTGTTTTCAGTCATCGTTTTCTCAGGCTTCGCGAGCCGCCTTACAGAAGGCCGCGATCTTGTCCACGTCCTTCACGCCCGGTTCGGTCTCTACGCCAGAAGACGTGTCGACCAGTTCAGTTCCGGTGGCGCGGACGGCCTCGGCGACATTGGCCGGCGTGAGACCACCGGCGAGCCCCCATGGAACTTGATGCTTGTGGCCTTGCAGCAATTCCCACCGGAAAGTTTCGCCATTGCCCCCGGGCAAAGCCTTTGCAGGCGCGTCGAACAGGAACCGGTCAATGTGCCCGACGAACTTCTGCGAGCGTTCCAACGTGCCCGCGTCCTTTAGGCCCAGCGCTTTCCACACCTCTATACCAAGCTTCTCACGCACCAGGCCGACCCATTCAGGCGTCTCTCCGCCGTGGAATTGCACCACGTCTGGCTTGATTTCTGCAATTGCTCGGCCCGTTGTTTCGACATCCGCGTTGACGAGCAACAACACCGCTTTGACGGAGCTTGGCACCAGCTGCCGCAAGCGCACCGCGTAGCCAATTTCCAGGTGACGAGGGCTCGGCTCGAAATGAACGAGGCCGACATGCGTCGCCCCCGCCTCAACCGCGGCCTGGATAGCTTCCGGGGTCGTTAGCCCACAAATCTTGATCTGAACGGACATGTAGAAGCGTCTTAGAGCGTTGCTTCTATGGCTCGGGCTGCGGCCAAGGGATCATCGGCGCGGCTGATCGGGCGACCGATTACGAGCACGCTTGCACCGCCATCGCGGGCAGCGCGAGGTGTCACAACGCGCTTTTGATCGCCGGTCCCGGCTCCATTAGGACGCAGACCGGGAACGACGAAGAATCCGTCCTTCCACTGCTTGTGGACTTTGCCCACTTCCTGACCGGAGCAGACGATCCCGTCCAGTCCAGCGGTGTGCGCCAGCTCGGCAAGGCGCATCACCTGAGTTTCCGCGCTTCCATATACGCCGGTAGCTGTAAGGTCGTTTGAGTCCATGCTGGTGAGCGTGGTGACCGCGACCACTTTGCAACCCTCTGCAGCTGCTGCCTTGGCGTCTTCCATCATTGCGCGCCCGCCGCTTGCGTGAACGGTGACGATTGCAGGTTCGTAGACATGGATCGCCTGCATTGCGCTCGCGACGGTGTTGGGAATGTCGTGAAACTTCAGATCGAGGAAAATGGGCAGGCCCAGATGCGCGATTTCATGAACGCCGTGGCCGCCATGCGCGCAGAAGAATTCAAGGCCGAGCTTCACTCCACCAATATGCGCCTGCACCTTTTCAATCAGAACCTTGGCTGGCTCGATCTGCGGCACGTCAAGTGCGAGAAAAACGGGATTGCTCATCGCATTAGCTGTCCGTTTTTGGCGGCTGCACGGGCGGCGCGGGTGAAAGCGCTTCGGGTGTCTCCGAGGGCTGCGGGTCAGGTGCCGGGTCTGGTTGTGCAGTTGGCTGTGCTTCTGCGGCACCGGCAGTTGGCTCATGACGGCGGGCGAGCGCATTCGACTTCACGGCGCTTTCCAAGCTGCGAATCCGGCGATTGAGGCTCCATTTCACGCCGCGGTGATAGAGCCAGGTCGGGACCAGCCCGATCAGGAACGAAACTATAACAATCGCGGGAACGCGGGTTTCCCAAACCAGGCCAGGCCAGATGCGCACTTCGCTCGCCCGGTCAAAATTCCCAAAGGTGAAAGCGACGAGCGCGAGCAGCACCGCGATCCAAAGCATTGTGCGCACTATCTGCATCAAATTTCCCCGACCTATTACCTGTTCTGCGCGTCCTACTGTCAGAACAGCGCTTTGCCCGTCGAACCTAAGGGTTTTGGCGAGTGAGTCTAGCGCCAGTGTTTGGTGCGGGCGATCAACCAAACACGCGATCGAAAATCGTATCGACGTGCTTGAAGTGGTAACCGAGGTCGAATTTCTCTTCGAGTTGCTCAGGTGAGAGCGCCGCGATCACTTCTTCGTCGCCTTTCAGAAGGTCGAGCAATTGCAGCTTCCCGTCTGACTCCCACACATTCATCGCATTGCGCTGAACGAGGCGATAGGCATCTTCGCGGCTAACGCCAGCCTGGGTCAGGGCAAGCAGCACACGCTGGGAGTGCACAAGGCCGCCCATGCGATCCATATTGGCCTGCATCCGCTCAGGGTAAACGAGCAGCTTGTCGACCACTCCGGTCAGCCGCGTGAGCGAGAAGTCGAGTGTTATAGTGGCGTCGGGGCCGATAAAGCGCTCGACCGAGGAGTGCGAGATATCTCGCTCGTGCCACAGTGCGACGTTTTCAAGAGCAGGCAGAGCATAGCTGCGGATCATACGCGCCTGCCCCGTGAGGTTTTCGGTCAGGATCGGATTGCGCTTATGCGGCATCGCCGAGGAGCCTTTTTGGCCGGGAGAAAAGTATTCCTCTGCCTCAAGCACTTCGGTGCGCTGCAAGTGACGGATTTCTACCGCTAGGCGCTCGATCGAGCCAGCAATCACCGCGAGGGTGGCAAAATACATCGCATGGCGATCGCGCGGAATAACCTGGGTGCTGACTGGCTCAACTGTGAGGCCAAGCTTATCTGCCACGTGGGCCTCAACCTGGGGGTCGATATTTGCGAAGGTGCCCACCGCTCCCGAAACCGCGCAAGTGGCGATTTCCGCGCGCGCTGCGACTAAGCGTTCGCGGCAGCGGTCAAACTCGGCATAGGCTTGCGCCAGCTTGAGGCCAAAGGTGACCGGCTCTGCGTGGATGCCGTGGCTGCGCCCGATCGTAGCGGTGTATTTGTGCTCCTCTGCGCGGCGTTTGATCGCGGCAAGCAGATCATCGAGGTCAGCGAGGAGAATGTCGGACGCACGAGCCAGTTGCACCGCCAAAGTCGTATCAAGCACGTCAGAGCTGGTCATGCCCTGGTGCATGAAGCGCGCTTCGTCACCGACTTGCTCTGCTACCCAGGTGAGGAAGGCGATCACGTCGTGCTTGGTGACGGCCTCAATCGCGTCGATAGCCTCGACATCGATCCTGGGGTTGGTCGCCCACCAGTCCCAAAGAGCTTTCGCGGCGCTCTTCGGGACGACACCAAGCTCGCCAAGCTTTTCGGTCGCGTGCGCTTCGATCTCGAACCAGATGCGGAATTTTGCCTCAGGCTCCCAAAGGGCGCTCATTTCGGGGCGGGCATAACGAGGGACCACGGGTCAACTCCATCGACACTTGTGTTGCAGGGAATGTTACCCGCGCGGCTATGCTGCATCGGATCGGATGGCAAGAGGGGTGCTAACGATTGTCCCTGAAAGTCGCTCATCTTCGTATCAATCATAGACGAGGGTGCGCAAATACTGGCGTTGAGCGAATTTGGCGTTTGACTAGAGAGAGTTATTCCATAATTTGAACTGGAATATAGAACTGGGGCAATACACATGAAATTTTCGGTCTGCCTTTCGGCAGTTTCGCTCATCGCTTTGGGTGCATCTTCAGCCGCTAAAGCTGGCGATGAACCACTTTATCAGCCGGCCCCCGAATGGATTGAGCCCGTTGTTCTTTCCGAGGTCGAGCGCGACCCCTCCAATTCCCAAATCGTCAACGACACCCAGATCCGCATCAATCCTGGCCAGCACTGGGAATATACCGATGTCGTCTATCGGGTCGGCAGTCTTTCTGACCTTTCAAACGTCGGCACGCTGACCGCACAATGGTTGCCGGACAAAGGCGACCTTATTGTTCACGAAATTTCGATCCGGCGCGGCGACGATCTGATCGACCTTGTTGAGCAAGGCGAAGTCATGGAAGTGCTGCGCCGCGAGGAGCAGTTGGAGCAACGGATCCTGGATGGATCGCTGACCGCCACTCTATCTGTCCCCGGCTTGCAGGTGGGCGATGAGTTGCGGCTCAGCTATTCTGTCACGTCATCCGATCAGGCCCTGGGTGAAGAGGTCCAAAGCCAGTCTTATCTTTGGCGTGAACCCGATACAGTCGCGGATTTCGCTCGGATACGCGCGTCGTGGCCTGAAAGCTTGGACGTGAAATACAAGGCAGGTCCAAACTTCGATTTGCCGCCTGTATGGGACGAAGCCGGGCACAATTGGGTCGAAGTGTTGCTGCCGCTGGCAGAGGCGGACGAATTTCCGAGCGATGCGCCGCTGCGCTATCGCCGTGGCACTCTTCTTCAGCTTGGAACATTTGCTGACTGGGCCGAGGTGTCGAGCACAATGGCACCATACTATGAAACGTCCGGATCGCTTGATGGCCTGGGTGATCTGCTGGAAAAAGTTGAAGCAATTAGAACCGGTTACGCTACCGATCTTGAGCGCGCAGTGGCTGCGCTTGAGCTGGTCCAGGAAGACATCCGCTATCTGCTGAACGGCTTGGATGGCGGCAATTACCTGCCACAAGATGTCGCAACGACTTGGGAGAACAAATACGGGGACTGCAAGGCCAAAACCGTCATATTGTTGGCGATCCTGCAACACTTGGGCATCGATTCCGAAGCTGTGCTGGTGTCGAGCAGGGCAGGCAATGCGGTACCGATTTCACTGCCGTTGCCGGGTGCATTCGACCACGTCCTCGTGCGCACTGAGATCGGGGGCAATCTCTTTTATCTCGATGGAACTTCGCTCGGTGCAAATATGCGAACGGTCGGTAACGTCCCATCGTTCGAGTTTGCTTTGCCGATCCGCTCTGCGGGCGCAGAACTTGAGCCGATCAAACAAGTGCTTCCGCGTGTGCCCGAAGTTAGCATGCGTTTCTCATTTGACGCGTCTGCCGGCGTAGACTTGCCGACGTTAGCAACAATGGAGATGCAGTTTCTGGGCGCTTCGGTACCGCTCGGGTGAATGCAGAGGCGGATAAACTTGACGATGACCGCAAAAAACAACTGGCTCGGCGGCTCGGTGGTGACATGGCTTTGCTCGATGTCGAGATCGTTTCTGGCGAAGATGACAGCGAAGCTACGGTCATCGTGACGGGGATTTCGGATGCACCGGTTGAATTTGACGGGCTTCGAGGGGAAGCGGATCTTTCGATGAGAGCGGAGCAAATGAAGTTCTCGCCGAACCGATCTCGAAAAGAGTGGCGGGAAATCCCAGTTCGCGCAGACTCCGGGGCGGGGTTGAATATGCGCATGGATATTATCTTGCCCGACAGTGAGGACAATTACGAGCTCCGCGGTGAGACTTTCGTCAATGCCGAGGTGGGAGGCAAAACCTACGAGAGGACAATCAATTTCTCCGACGGTTCGGTGTCCGTGAACGAGACGCTGATCACAAACGGCGTAGAAGTTCAGCCCGAGCAATTCCGTGAAGAACGCCGCAAAGCAGCGAGTTTGGCCCGTCAAGAATCCAAATTGATCGTCAAGGAGGATATACCGCGCCGCTGGCGATACGCCCAAAACAAAGATCGTAGTGGTCTTGAAGCGCTTGAAGCGGCTTTCGCTAAAGTCATTGCGAACGATCCTGACGAGGCCGGGAGCTATCTATCTCGCGCGGCATTCCGCTACGACACTTATGATTTTGCCGGGTCTCTCGAAGACATGAATAAGGTCATCGAGCTCGAAGCCGATGCCGAATATTTCAGCCAGCGCGCGACGGTGCACGGGCAATTGCTGGATCAAAAGGCGCGCAAAGCCGATCTTGAGGAAGCGTATTCGCTGGATCCGAAGCCTTGGCGGGCAATGCAGTTGGCAGAAGCATTGATCGATCTTGAGCAGATTGATGCCGCGCGTGAAATCCTCGAATACGAAGACGGGGACGAATCCGTGCGTCAAGAATTGGCAATAGCTTTGGCTGAACTTGATGCGCTTGAAGGTCAGCCAGAAGTTGGATTGGACCGGATCAGAGAATTCGCCATCGACAATCCGAATGATGCAGGCCTGCTCAACGAAAAATGCTGGTTTATCGCTAAATGGCAGGTCGGACTTGATGACGGAGTTTCGGTCTGCACAAAGGCAGTCGAAAACAGCGGGGAGGCTGCTAACGTTCTCGACAGTCGAGCGCTGCTTTTCATGCGCAAAGGAATGTTGAGCGAAGCGATGGCGGACATCGATGCGGCTCTGGAACTGGAACCAAACCAGACTGCGACCGTGCTCCTGCGCGGTTTCGCTCGTTTGGAACAGGGTGACAAGCAAGGGCAAAGCGATATCGATGAAGCGCTTGCCCGCGATCCGGAATTGGCCACAAGGTATCGACGCTGGGGTTTTGATCTCTAGTGAAACCCTCGGTGTGCTTGCCCGCCACCCGACGTCGCGAACGATACACGCTTTGAATCGCAAGTGGCTTGTAACTAGTCTAATCCTCTATCGAACAGAGCCGTAAGGAGGATTTGCGGATGACGGATGCAGCAGCAGGCACGCTTCAAGAGGAGCGCCTCTCTCCATTCGTCCGCGTCACGCTGCGCAGTTGGGCCAAATGGTATTCCGGTGGGGCCGAGCTATTTTGGCCCTTCACCGATCTGTTCGTTCGCTTTTTTCTCGCACTAAGCTTTTTCCGCTCCGGTCTGGTGAAGGCGACCGACTGGGACACGGCTCTGTTGCTCGCGACCCAAGAATACCCGGTTAGCTGGATGGAACCGGCGACGGCGGCGACAGTCGGGCTCGCGATTGAATTGGTTGGACCAGCGCTGCTTCTGTTTGGTTTCTTCACTCGGCCTGCAGCATTGGCGATGGCCGCGCTTACGGTCGTCTCCCAAGCGGTTTACGTCCCTACCACCAGCAATCTCATGATAGCAGCCATGCTGATTTGGTATGTGTTCCAGGGGCCGGGCGCATTCTCTCTCGATCAATTGCTTGCCCGAGGTTTGAAGACGAGTGCCTTGCCTCTTGCCCGGCCAACTGTCCGGCTTGGCGAGCTTATGCGCCAACACGGATCGCCTGTCGCTATGATGGTGATCAGACTTTGGCTGGCGCTCACTTTGCTCGCCTATGCCGAAGTGTTTGAACCTTCAATTGCCCTTGCAACTTGGTTGCCGATCACTGTCTTCACGGGATTTCCCGATTGGCTCGCCGTAGCGTTTGCTGTGCTCATGGCGATCGGGTTTGCTGCCAGTTTCGTTTCGTATGCTCTCGTCATCCTGATCGGGATATTCATGATCGCAGGGGTTCACGAGAATGTGACCTTCTATCCAATTTTGCTGTTGGCAATCTATGAATCCCGCGGAGCAGGAGTGGCCTCGATAGATCAGGCCATCGGGATATGGATGGAGAAGAATATTCTCTTCGACCGAGACTATGCCGACATCCCAGAACGCTGGCCGCATATCGTCGTGGTTGGTGCAGGTTTCGGTGGTCTTGCAGCGGTGGAACGCCTGAAGCGGTTGCCTGTTCGCATTACGCTCATCGACAAGCGCAATTACCACCTTTTCCAACCCTTGCTTTATCAAATCGCGACCGCGACCCTGAACCCGTACCGATATCGCGACGCCGATCCGCAGTCTGTTCAAGCCAGATGGCAATGTGCGGGTGGTTAAGGGCGAAGTGCGCAGAATCGATGCGGAAAAGAAAGCGATAACCTATTGCAGTGGTGATCACAGCGAGCAGGAGCTTTCCTATGAAACGTTGGTGCTCGCTACCGGTGCGACGCATTCCTATTTTGGCAAAGACGAATGGGGGAATTCGCACCTGGCCTTAAAACAATTGAAGATGGCGTCGCAGTTCGCGCGTCGATCCTTGAGGCATTTGAACAAGCCGAGGCAAGCAATGACCCCGAGCGGATCAAGCGCCTTCTTACATTTGTCATCGTGGGTGCAGGTCCGACTGGCGTCGAATTAGCAGGCGCGATCGCGGAATTGGCCAAGATCAATGTTGAGCGAGAGTTTCGTACTATCGATCCGAGCAGTGCGCGGGTTGTGCTCGTCCAGTCGGGCGACCGTATCTTGCCAGCCTTTCCCGAGAGCCTCTCTGTGGAAGCTGCTATGTCGCTTGAAAATCTCGGTGTCGAAATCCGTACCGGTTCGCGCGTGACTGAGATTGCTGAAGCGCATGTGTGTATAGGCGACGACACAACAATCGAGTCGGAAACAGTCCTGTGGGCAGCGGGCGTAAGAGCCTCACCTGCGGCGGAGTGGCTGGACGCGGAGTGTGATCGCTCGGGTAGAGTCATCGTCGATGAACATTTGCGGGTGAAGGGGCAGCGCGACATTTTTGCCATCGGTGACACCGCAGGCAGCACAGCCTGGGATGGGGAGCCGGTTCCGGGATTGGCTCCAGCAGCGAAGCAAGCGGGTGCCTATGTTGGGAAGCTGGTCGAGGCCGAATTGCTCGATAAAGAGTGTCCGGGCCCGTTTGCCTACAAGCATCAGGGCAGCCTTGCGACCATTGGCCGCAAGTCAGCAGTTGCGGACTTTGGCCGGTTTAAGATGTCAGGATCACTCGCATGGTGGCTTTGGGGCATCGTGCATGTCGGCTTCCTTACCGGAGCGCGCAACCGCCTCACAGTCATTCTGAATTGGGTGTGGAGCTTCTTCGCCAATCATGCAGGCGTGCGGCTTATCACAAAGTCCTGAGCGGGTCAGAGCAGGCCCTTCGCGCGCAGGCTCACGTGCCCCTCGCGCCCGACAATCACATGATCGTGCACTGTCACTCCCAATAAGCGTCCAGCCTCTGCGATCTTCTGCGTCACCTGAATATCCGCGCGCGAAGGTTCTGGGCTGCCGCTGGGGTGATTGTGGACGAGGATGAGCGCACTTGCACCGACGTCCATCGCCTTGCGGATCACTTCGCGAGGGTGGATGGCGGCCTCATCAATGGAGCCGTCGCCGACATGGTGATCGTCAATCAGGCGATTCTTCGCATCAAGATAAAGCACGCGGACACGCTCAACGGTCAGATGCGCCATGTCGATCGCGAGATAGTCGATGAGGTTCTGCCACGATCCGAGTACGGGCTTGTTGGAGACTTCGCTGCGGGCCATGCGGCGGGCGGCAATTCCTACACTTTTAAGGGCTGCGGCGCTGGTATCTCCTACACCCTTGACCTGTCTTAGCGCAGCCGGATCTGCGCTTAAGACCGCGGAAAGCGATCCAAAATGCGCGAGCAACGCTTTTGCCACCGGTTTGGTGTCGCCTTGCCGGATGCCTGCAAACAACAGGTATTCTAGCACTTCATAGTCAGCGAGCGCCTCCGCGCCGCCTTTCAGCAAGCGTTCCCGAAGGCGCGCGCGATGGCCGGCACCCGCGTGCTTACCCGCACCGCTTTTTTGAGGCTGCGCGACACCTTCGCCAAACATGTCTTCAGTTTGCGGCAAGCTGTCCCCCACTAATGCGTTTACGCGTGCATGCGGCTTGCTCTGCTGCATTGCCTTTAACAATCGATGCGCGCAAGTGTGGTTTGGTTATGGCGTCCGGTGAGATGGAACATATTGATAAGGCGCCGAAGCGGTCATTCTGGCCGAAGAGGAAGCGTTCGCGCCTCGCGCCGATCTGTGTCGCACTGATCGCTGCCGCTGTGCTCCTGGCTTGGACGACACGAGAAGACATCGCAGACGATTTCATTGCGTCTGAGCTTGAGCAGTTGGGCTTGGACGCCACCTATGACGTGTACGAAATCGCCGCTGATCGGCAAGTGCTTACCAATCTCGTGTTCGGCGATCCCGACAAACCTGACCTTACGATTGAGCGGGTTGTTGCCCAGATCGAGTATGGGTTTGGCGCGCCTCAGCTTGGCCAGATTGAGGTGCACGGAGCGCGAGCTTTCGGTACGTTTCAGGGTGGCGCTCTGAGCTTCGGCTCTCTTGATGCGTTGCTGTTTGCTGAGAGCAAAGAGCCGGCGGGTCTACCCGCACTTGATCTAAGACTAATCGACGCGCGCGCTCTCATCGTCAGCGAGTTTGGCAATATCGGGCTCAAGGCTGAGGGCGAAGGGATGCTCAATGACGGCTTCGCCGGCACGATTGCCGCGACCGCTCCCGGTTTGGCGGCGCAGGGATGTAAGGCAGGAAAGGCGACGCTCTATGGTGGTCTGACGACAGGCAATGGTGAGCCGAGCTTTGCCGGACCAATCCGGCTGTCCAACGTTCGATGCGCCGAGCATGGACTGGCCCTGAGATCAGCTCGATGTTGTCGCAGAGGTCACTCTCACCAGTGATTTCGCCGGAGCCACAGGTGAAATTGGCATGAGGGCAAATGAGCTCTCAGGCGCGGATGCGCGGGCAATTGGTGTTGGTGGAGATATACAATTCAGGTGGGCCGACGGGATGCTGTTTGCGCGCCACAATCTGGACGTTGAGGATGCTGTCACTGAATTCGGCGCGATTGCGCGGCTCGGGGCGGATGGGACCTTGCGAGCTCGCGATAACTTTGAGCGCTTGGAATGGGACACGCGGATCGAGGGTCAGGGGACGGCAATTGGCCGCGATCTGACTTCGCAAATCGAAGCCGCGCGCTCTGGCGCGAGTGGCACGCTCGCTGAGCCGCTACTTCGTCGCCTGCAATCGGGCGTGTCGCGTGCGACCAAAGGCGGCTCGCTCGCCGCAGACCTCACACTGCGGATATCGCCTGAGAGCACAAGCCTGGTGATGCCTGAGGGTCGCTTGCGTACGGTGAATGGCGAGACCGTCTTAGGTGTCTCGCGCCTCGCTTGGTCCAGCTCGCAGAACGCGCCTGGTAGGCTTTCGGCCAATCTCGCAACGGGCGGAGCAGACATTCCTCGCATTACAGGCCGGATGGAGCGTGTGGATGGTCGATCGCTGGCATTGCGGCTGCGGATGGACGAATACGCGGCGGGGCAGAACCGCTTGGCCGTTCCTGAGCTGCTCGTGACCCAAGCTCCGAGCGGCGCTCTGCGGCTTGATGGCTCAGTCCTCGCCACTGGTGACCTGCCGGGCGGCGCGGTGCAGAACCTTGCGCTTCCACTGCGAGGCTTATGGTCGCCCGAAGCGGGGCTCGCGCTGGGTCGTGATTGCACCACCCTGCGGTTCGACGGTCTCACGCTCTACCAATTATCGCTCAATCGCCGGGTGATTGAGATTTGCCCGCTGCGGGGGCGCGCGCTCGTCGCCTATCGTGATGGTTTGCAAATAAGCGGACGGACCGGTTCGCTGGCGCTTGACGGAGCCATATCGGATACCCCGCTCGCGCTCACGGCAGGGGCCGTCGACTTCAGCTATCCGGGCAGCGCTCGAATCAATGACCTTGCTGTGGCGCTGGGTGACACCGAAGAACCGATCAGCCTTTCTGCCGAGTCGATCTCCGCGAAGCTCGGTGAAGCAATTGGCGGCACAATACTCGGCGGCGAAGTCCGTTTCGATTTCGCCGCACAGGACCCTGAGGCAGTCTATCAGATTCCGTTCGAACTCGTCGATTTCGCCGGAGACTGGACCTACGACGAGGCACTGCGGATAGAAGGCGCGAGTTTCGTGATGCAGGACCGCTTGCCCGATGCGCGGTTCAACCCGCTTAGCGCGCGCGATGCTATTCTGACATTAGAGGGCACCTCAATCGTGGCGTCGGCAGACTTGCGGCATCCTGCCTCCGACCGCATCGTGACGACCGCCAATGTCTCGCACGAACTTGGCACAGGCGTTGGCAATGCACGGCTTACAATGGCTGGCCTGACCTTTGATGAGCGTTTGCAGCCCGACGACCTCACGATATTGACGAAGGGCTTCGTTTCACTCGCGAACGGCCAAATTTCCGGCAATGGCCGAATCGATTGGAGCTCCGAAGCAGTCACCAGCAGCGGTATTTTCACGACGCAAAGCTTCGATTTTGCGGCGGCCTTTGGCCCCGTGAAGGACGCGCAGGCCACTGTCGAATTCACCGATTTGCTCGCGCTCACAACCGCCCCGGGTCAGGAAGTTGCGCTTGGCTCGATCAACACCGGCATCGAAGTGCAGGGCGGCAAAGTGCGATTCTCGCTGGTAGAGGGACAATTGGTGAGGCTGGAGGATGCGCGTTGGCCGTTTATGGGCGGCGAGCTTATCATGCGTCCTGTCGACCTCAATTTCGCCGTGCCTGAAGAGCGCCGTTACATTTTCGAGATCGTCAATCTGGACGCCGGCACATTCATCAGCGAGATGGAATTCGGAAACCTTGCCGCGACTGGCAGGTTCAACGGCTCGGTTCCGATTATCTTCGATAAGCAGGGCAATGGCCGAATCGAAGGCGGCTTGCTGATCTCAGAAGCGCCGGGCGGCAATCTCTCCTATATCGGCGACCTCACGTATGAAGACATGGGTGAGATCACAAACTACGCCTTCAACATGCTGAGAAGCTTAGATTATCGCCAGATGGCGGTCACGATGGACGGCAATCTTACGGGCGAAATCATCACCAGCATCCGCTTTGACGGGATCAGCCAAGGGGAGGGCGCGTCCCGAAATTTCGTGACGCGGCGTCTCGCGAAGCTGCCGATCCGGTTCAACGTCAATGTTCGCTCGCAATTCTGGGAGCTTAGCCGCCTGCTACGCTCCACCTATGACGCAGAATATCTACGTGATCCTTGCCTCACATCGGATCCGAAGTGGCGTGCAAGCAGGTTCTACGGAGTGGCCTGCGCGGGCAAGCCGGACACAAACCCCGAAGATGAACCTTTGGATGAGTTGCTCATTCAGCAGCAGGAAAGCGATACTAGCCCATGATGCAACGCAAATTGACCGCGCCATGCGCAGATGCCAGAGGTTTTGCTCGACAGAATAATGATCGGGGGGACTTCACAATGCGGCGGAAGCAGGCTCGGGCCGGATTGAGGATGGCTGGCGTAATGGCGCTTGTCGGAGCTTTGGGAGGCTGCATCAATGTTGCGGCGCCCGAAAAGCCGATCGTGATCGAGCTCAACATCAATATTCGGCAGGAAGTTGTTTTTGCTTTGGCCGAAGATGCGGCGAACACAGTTGAGGAAAATGCGGATATTTTTGAGCTCGCTTGAAGCTCACCGCAGGAGGAAAAAAGAATGACAAATCTGCGCAACCTGATGCTCGCAAGCCTTGCTGCAGGCATCGCCATCGCCGGGGTGGCCTCTCCGGCACAGGCTCAGCGCGATCCCGCTTATGCAGCGGCTCGGGCGAACGGTTCGATCGGTGAGCAGCGCGATGGCTATCTCGGAATCGTTACTGGTCAGACCGAGCAGCTTCGCCGATTGGTCAATGATATCAACATCAAACGCCGCGCAGTTTACGCTGAGCGCGCTCAAGCCGCCAATGCAACATTGGACGAATATGCTTTCACAGCTGGCTGTCAGGCAATCTTGCGCACAACGCCGGGTGAAAAGTATCAGGCGCCTGATGGCACCTGGCAGACCCGCACTGATGCGGCTCCGCTGCGCGATCCACGTTGCCCTTAATCGCTTGACCGGCGCGTTACGAAGCGCGCAAATCCGACGAGACTTGCGAATTCTGCAAGCTCGGTGGCCATAATTGCTGCATACACAGCCCGCCTGCGGTTGACTTGCATATGCCCCCCTTCTAAGGGGTGCGCGCCCTCAGCGGGCACCTTGTTGCCTGTGTTTTGCATCCACTAACCGGAAGGCTGATCATGAGCGACGAGAAACCCGCACGGGAACGTATCGCCGAGGATGCGAGGATCGATGCACTCGAAGAGCGGTTGAAAGCCGCAAGCGAGCGCGAAGAGGAACGCATCCGGCCTCAGGTATCGGGAACTGACGCGAATTATCGCAGCGGCAACCGGGTGCTTGCAGACCTACTTGGCGGAATTCTCGGTGGCGCAGTGATTGGTTGGACGATTGACTATTTCGCCGACACTTCGCCTGCGGGTCTGTTGATAATGATGTTCCTCGGGATCATTGTTGCCTTCAGAAACATTATACGTGCGGCGAACACTCGCCCTGACGATCCTGAGTAGCGCCATCGCGGCGAACCGGGATCATATGTCAGGGCGCGTTTCATACTAGGGTTTAAGGACTTAGAGATCGTGGCAGCCGAAGCAGGCAAAGTCGATCCGATGAAGCAATTCCAGCTCGAACCGATGTTCGGTTCGGGGACCTGGGAATTGGCCGGATTCAATATCGCCTTCACCAATTCAGCGCTCTGGATGGCAATCACAACGTTCCTCATCTGGGCGTTTGTTTTTGGCGGCATGAAGCGCGAACTCGTGCCGGGTCGTTGGCAAATGGCGGTGGAGAGCTTCACCGGCTTCATCGACGATATGCTCGAGGCCAATGTGGGTAAGGCGGGGCGCAAATATGTGCCCTACATTTTCAGTCTGTTCATGTTTATACTGTTCGCCAACCTGCTCGGCCTGCTGCCGATTGGCCTAGTCGGCGCTCACCCGTTCACCTTTACAAGCCACTTCACCGTCACCGGCGTGCTCGCAATCGTCAGCTTCACAATCGTGCTCGCTGTGGGTTTCTGGAAGCATGGTCTGCACTTCTTCAGCCTGTTTGTGCCGCACGGTACGCCGCTGTGGCTCATCTGGCTGATTCCGGTGATCGAGCTTATCTCGTTCCTGGTGCGCCCTTTCAGTCTCGCGCTGCGTCTGTTCGTTGCGATGATGGCCGGCCACGTTCTGCTCAAGGTTCTGTCGAGCTTCGTGATCGACAGCGTAAACGCGGGGCCCGTATTTGGCGGGTTCATTGGCGTGCCGAGCTTTATCCTAATGATCGCCATTAGCGCTCTCGAAATTCTCGTGGCCGGTATTCAGGCCTACGTTTTCGCACTTCTGACGTCGCTGTATATCAACGACGCAGAGAACCTTCACTGAGTTTACCTCTTTAATTAATTAGATTGATCCCAAAGGAGTTTTTCAAATGGAAGCAGAAGCAGCCAAGCTCGTAGGCGCAGGCCTCGCAGCAATCGGTGCCGGCATGGCAGCGATCGGCGTGGGTAACGTATTCGGTTCGTTCCTTGAGAGCGCACTGCGTAACCCAGGCGCCGCAGACGGTCAGCAAGGCCGTCTGTTCATCGGCTTCGCCGCCGCCGAACTTCTCGGCCTGCTGGCGTTCGTTGTTGCGATGATCCTGATCTTCGTCGCCTAACAATTTTTTGGCGGTCCGGTCGGCATTTGGCTGACCGGAGCGCCAAGCACCATTTCCATCGCCCCGAGTAACCGCTCCGGGCACATATTGACCGCTTTCGGACAGCTCGCATGCCTCAGATTGCCCAACTTGCCGAATTCGCCACGAGCCAGATATTCTGGACGTTGCTGTTTTTCGGTCTGACTTTTTTCATCATCGGTCGCGGAATGGTGCCCAAGGTGATGGGGACCGTTGAGCTGCGCGATAACCAGATCGCTGGTGATCTCGCCGCAGCGAAGGCAGCGCGCGATGCTGCTGATGAGCAGGAAGAGGCTTGGCGCAAGCGTGAGAACGAAAACCGCGCCGCCGCTCAGCAATTGATTTCCGACGCCAAAGCGAAAGCTGCGGCGAAGACTGAGAAGAAGCTGGCGACTGCGCAAGCCAAGATTGATGCCAAGCTTGAAGCGGCTGAAACTGCAATTGCAGAAGCTCGCACGAGCGCGATGACCGAAGTCGAAACGGTTGCCGCCGAAGCGACGCAGGACATCGTCGCGCGACTCGCTGGCGCAAGTGTCGACAAACGCACCGCGCGTTCTGCGGTTAAGAAAGCGCTCGCCAATGGCTAATGTTCTTACAATTCTTGCCGCGTCAGGCGGAGCCGAGAAGGTCGCACCATCTGCGCTGTTCTTGCAGGATTACCAATGGGTATCCCTGGCGATGTTCATCCTGCTGGCGATCTTCGTGTGGAAGAAGGTCCCAGGCTTGATCACGGGCGGGCTCGACAACAAGATTGCCGAGATCAAGAACCAGCTTGATGAGGCGAAAAACCTGCGCGCAGAGGCCGAGGCTTTGCGCGATGAGTATGCTGCGAAGATCGCTAGCGCTGAGAAGGACGCAGAAGCGATGCTTGAAGGGGCTCAGCGGGAGGCTGATGCCGTTCTTGCCAAGGCAGAGACCGATGCCAAAGATATGATCGCGCGTCGTCAGCGTATGGCTGAAGACAAGATTGCTGCGGCTGAGCGCGATGCAGTCGAAGAAGTGCGCAGCAGCGCCGTTGATGCAGCAGCTGCAGCGTCTCGCAAGATTATCGCGGAAAAGCATGACGCCGAAAGCGACAAGGCTTTGGCGGATGAGATTATTTCTTCGATCTGAATCAGGCAATGCTTGAACAAGAGGGCGGTCCTTGCGGGCCGCCCTTTTTGTCTAGGAGCGAGCTATTTTCCCGGCTCGAATATCACTTTTCCGACTAATTCGCGATTGGCCATTGCTTCAAACCCTTCGCGCCATCGAGAGAGCGGTAGAGTACGGTCGATTGCGGGCCTAATCCGACCCTTAGCGGCAAGCTGACTGATTGCGGCATTGATCGCGCGGCCCCGTTCAGGAAAGCGGCGCGCATATTCGCCTGCACGCAGCCCTACGATTGAGAAGCCTTTGATCAGCGGAATGTTGGTCGCGACGTTTGCGATCCTGCCGCTGGTAAAGCCTACCACAACCACCTTGCCCCCGAATGTCACGCAGCGGGTTGATTCGTCGAATACATCCCCTCCGACAGGGTCAAAGACGATATCGCACAAATGCCCGTCTGTGATTTCCGCCACCTGTTCGCGGAAACGCCCTTCTGCCGTGATGACCGCATCTGCGTTGGTAAGAGCGGCAATCCGGTCGCGCTTTGCCTCCAAGCCTGTCGCTGCGATCACCTTTGCGCCAAGCGCCTTGGCGAGATCACAGGCGGCTAGTCCGACCCCGCCGCTCGCCCCGTGTACCAGTATCCATTGGTCGGCATGCAGGTCGCAGAGCTCAACCAAACCAGTGTAGGCTGTCGAGTAAGCAGCTCCCAAGGCCGCGCCCTCTGCAAAGCTGAGGCTAGAGGGCAGGGGGAGAGATTACTTGCAGGAATACTGACAAGTTCGGCAAACGCGCCGATCTTGTTGCCGCCTATCACACGGTCGCCCGGCGCAAAGCCGCTATCGGCTTCTGCCTCGATGACCTCACCTGCGCATTCAAGCCCGCTGATGAAGGGGGCATCTGGTTTGAACTGATACTCCCCGCGGGTCATCAGCAGGTCGGGAAAGTTGAGCGAGGCCGCGCGAACTCGAACGACAACCTCGCCAGCTTTGCGTTGTGGCAGAGGCAGTTCGGCTAGCGACACGCCGGAAAGGTCATCCGACATTCTTGCGACTTGCAAGGCCTTCATAAGGCTTAGAAGTTATCCTTGGCGGATCGCAGCGCGGCAAAGGTCTCATGCGGAGCGCTTCCGCCCCACTTGGCAATGATAGTCGGATCATCCGCGCGCAAGAACGGATTGGTCTCAAGCTCGCGCTTCAAGACTGTCGGCACAGTTGGCTCACCGCGCGAGCGCTTGTCCTTGATCTCCTCGACATAGGCCTGCAGCGCCTTGTTCTCGGGATCAGCATGCAGTGCGAACTTCGCATTTGCCTCGGTGTATTCGTGTGCGCAATAGAGCGTAGTCGCGGTCGGCATTCGGCGAATACGGTCGAGGCTGGTCCAGAACTGCTTGGGCTCACCTTCGAACATTCGTCCACATCCCAGCGCAAAGACAGCGTCGCCAACGAAGGCCACGCCTTCCTCGACAATGTGAAACGCGATGTGGCCGTTTGTATGGCCGGAGACGTCGATCACGTCGGCGCGGTGTTCACCAAGATTGACGCTATCCCCGTGGCTCACCACCCGATCGATAGGCGAGAGCTTTTCGACCTCTCTGGGAGCAAGAACACGTGCGCCGGTTGCGTCGATGATTTCCTTGTTTCCGCCTGCATGATCGGGGTGCCAGTGGGTGTTCCAGATATGAGTGATTTTCCAACCCTTGCCGTCCGCCTGCTTCAAATATTCCTTGGCGTCGGGCGTATCGATAGCGGCAGTTTCTCCGGTAACAGAATTGTGGACCAAGAAGCCGTAATTGTCGGAAAGGCAGGGGAATTGGTGGATTTCAATAGTCATGCCGGCATCCTACGCTTCAAGCGTCGCTGATGGAAGCACCAATGAAAAGGCCCGCCCACTCGTTGAGCAGGCGGGCCGTTTCTGGTTTCAATTCAAGCTTCAGCTTGGTCCTTGGTCACGGCAGTCAAAGCGCGACTGCGCGCCGGTACGGTTAGGCCGAAAGGCTTGGATCGGATGATCCAAGCCCCGAACAAAATCAGTCGTCGCCCTTCTTGAGCGCTTCGCCGAGAATGTCGCCGAGCGATGCGCCGCTGTCGGATGAACCGAACTGCGCCACAGCCTCTTTTTCTTCGGCGATCTGACGCGCCTTGATCGAGAAGTTTGGCTTCTTCGAACGATCGAAACCGGTGACCATCGCGTCAACCTTGCTGCCGGTCTGGAAGCGGTCTGGACGCTGCTCGTCGCGGTCGCGGTCGAGATCCGAGCGCTTGATGAAGCCGGTTGCGCCGTCTTCGCCAACTTGCACTTCGAGGCCGCCATCGCGGACTTCGAGGACGGTGACAGTGACGGTCTGACCCTTGCGCAGATTGTCGGCACCAGCGGCGCCTTCTGCGGTCGGTGCGCCCTTTTCGAGCTGCTTCATGCCAAGGCTAATGCGTTCTTTCTCAACGTCGACGTCGAGAACGATCGCCTTGACTTGCTCACCCTTGCGGTGGAGCGCCAATGCGTCTTCGCCTGAAATGCCCCATGCGATATCCGACATGTGGACCATGCCATCGACATCGCCATCGAGACCGATGAACAGGCCGAATTCGGTAGCGTTCTTGACTTCGCCCTCGACTTCGGTGCCCACTGGGTGCTTCTCGGCGAACTCGTCCCAAGGATTGCCCTGAGCCTGCTTGAGGCCGAGCGAAATGCGACGCTTTTCACTGTCGACTTCGAGCACGATTACATCAACTTCCTGAGAAGTGCTGACGATCTTGCCAGGGTGAACGTTCTTCTTGGTCCAACTCATTTCAGAGACGTGGACGAGGCCTTCGATGCCGGCTTCCAGCTCAACAAATGCACCATACTCGGTGATGTTGGTGACGGCGCCCTGCAGCTTCGCACCAACTGGATACTTGGCTGCGACGCCATCCCATGGATCGCTCTCGAGCTGCTTCATGCCAAGGCTGATGCGCTGCGTTTCCGAGTTGATGCGTACGATCTGCACCGTGACGGTCTGACCGATCTCGATGATCTCGCTCGGGTGGTTAACCCGCTTGTAGCTCATGTCGGTGACGTGCAGCAGGCCGTCAATACCGCCGAGGTCTACAAACGCACCATAATCGGTGATGTTCTTGACCACACCGTCGATGACCTGACCTTCTGCCAAATCGCTGATGAGTTCGCTGCGTTGTTCGGCACGGGTCTCTTCAAGGACAGCGCGGCGCGAAACGACGATGTTGCCACGGCGGCGATCCATCTTGAGGATTTGAAATGGCTGCGGCACTTCCATGAGTGGAGTGACGTCGCGCACTGGGCGAATATCGACTTGGCTGCCAGGAAGGAAGGCGACGGCGCCGTCGAGGTCGACGGTAAAGCCACCTTTGACGCGGTCGAAGATGCGGCCTTCGACGCGCTTGCCTTCGCCAAACTCGTTCTCGAGCTTGTCCCAAGCAGCTTCGCGGCGTGCGCGGTCGCGGCTGAGCATCGCTTCGCCGTCTGCGTTTTCGACGCGGTCGACATAAACTTCGACTTCGCTGCCGACTTCGAGACCGTGGTCGTCTTCGTTGCGTGAAAATTCTTTGAGGTTGACGCGGCCTTCGGATTTGAGGCCTACGTCGATCACAGCCATGCCGGCTTCGATCGCGGTCACAGTGCCTTTGACAACGCGGCCTTCAAAGCCTTCGTCGCCTGCACCGCCGAGTTGTTCGTTAAGAAGCGCTTCGAAATCGTCGCGCGTTGGGTTGGCAGAAGTTGCCATAGGTTGGGGTTTCCCGTTTACTGTTTGCTACCGGCCACCGGTTGTCCGGGGTCTTAAACTGCCTCCCACGCACCATTGCGGGGGCTAGCAGGGCAAGAGGCCGACATCTGCGCGGGGCCGAATGCCATCGCGCAGGTCCTTTCCATCCAGCGATTTCAAGAACGGCGCGCGCCTAGGCCAGACGCGGGGGAAATGCAAGGAAAATGAGGCCTAGCGCATAGCGTCGGAGACTGCATCTATCACAGCGGCAATGGCTGCGTCTTTCTCAAGCGCGCTGGTGTCAATGACCATGGCATCTTTTGCAGCCCGTAGCGGAGCGTCTTTCCGGCCAATGTCGCGGTTGTCCCGCGCAATGATGTCATGCTCGATTTCGGTAAGCGGGATTTCGATTTCGCGACCTGTCATTTCCAGCCAACGGCGGCGTGCGCGTTCTTCCGCACTGGCGGTAATGTAGAGCTTCACATCGGCATCAGGGGCGATGACTGTACCTATGTCGCGTCCGTCAAGTACGGCTCCGCCTTCTTGCTCAGCAAATGCGCGCTGACGCTTAAACAGAGCTTCGCGGACTGCGGGATGAACCGACACGCGGCTTGCCAGTCCACCCGTTTCTTCGCTGCGGAGCGTTTCGTTGTCGAGAAGACTGTCGGGGAAGTCGCAGGCGGCGAGGGCATCTGCCGGATCATCGGGATTGCCACCATTGAGAGCCACTTGGCGACCGACCGCGCGGTAGAGCAGCCCGGTATCGAGATGTGGCAAACCAAAATGCGCGGCGAGCGCTTTGGCGATCGTGCCTTTGCCTGAGGCGGTGGGTCCATCGACAGCGATGATCATGCGGCTTTGCCTCGCATTTTGAGTGCTTTCAGTATGCCAAAGATGGCGATTGCGGCCCAGAAACCTTCCAGCTCGAGGCTCGGCCAATTGGTGTGCACGAGGAGCGATACCGTCAGCAGCGCGGCTCCGGTCAGGTTTGTGCCGTGCAGAATGAATGGGTTGGGTTTGTCGACATATGTCAAATAGGCATAAGCTCCGATTATGCAGGCCGTGCCGACAAAGCCGATAAGCGAATATATGTCGAGCGGGGTGGTCATTGTGCTGCCTTGCCAAGCAATTCCATAAAGTTGGGGAAGCTCGTCTGGATTGGTGAGGTGTCGTCCACCTGCACCCCGCCGCGGCTTGCGAGGCCTGCGATTGCCATGCCCATGGCGATACGGTGGTCAAGATGCGTCGCGACTGGCTCGGTCGTGGTGCCACGGAGAGGTGCTCCGCCGGTTCCTTCGATAATAAGGCCATCGGCTGTCTCTGCGACGCTGGCGCCAGCGGCAGAAAGCGCTTTTGCCATCGCCGAGAGCCGGTCGCTTTCCTTCACCCGCAATTCTTCAAGGCCGCTTGTTCGGGTTGTGCCTTCCGCAAGCGCGAGTCGCGACAAAGAGGACGGGAAACTCATCTATCATGGCGGGCGCCACGGCAGGATCGACATCAATGCCGGTCAGCGTCGAATGGCGGACGCGCAAATCGGCCACGGGCTCGCCGCCGACTTCGCGCGGATTCAATTCGTGGATAGAGCCGCCCATGTCGCGCAAGACCTGCATCAGACCGGCGCGAGTTGGATTCAGGCCGACATTCTCGATCACCAGATCGCTTCCCTCTATCAGTAATGCAGCCACGATGAAGAAAGCGGCTGAAGACGGGTCGCCAGGCACATCCACGTGCTGGGGCTGCAAATCCGCTTCACCGTGGATGCGGATCACGCGCTCGCCGTCTTCCTCTTCGACTTCCAAACTGGCTCCAAAGCCGCGCAGCATACGTTCGGTATGATCGCGGGTGGGCATTGGTTCGATCACGGTTGTGATGCCGGGCGTGTTGAGGCCTGCTAGCAGCACAGCGCTTTTGACTTGGGCAGACGCCACCGGCAGACGATATTCGATCGGAACAGCGGGCAGGGCACCACGCATCATCAGCGGCAAGGTTCCGCTCGAGGACGCCTCAAAGCTCGCACCCATGAGGCTTAGCGGATCAATTACGCGGCCCATGGGGCGGCCAGACAGGCTCGCATCGCCCGTGAAGGTCGCTGAAATGCCGTGGCTAGCGATAATTCCCATGAGCAGACGGGTCGATGTGCCCGAATTGCCCATAACGAGCGCTCGTCTCGGTTCTAGCAATCCGCCCACGCCGACACCGGAAATACGCCAGCTGCCGCTTTCATCGCGCTCAATATGTGCGCCCATCGCTCGCATGGCTGCGGCGGTGGCCATCACGTCTTCGCCTTCCAGCAGTCCAGTGGCGGTGCTTTCGCCAACGGCCAGCGCGGAAAACATCAGCGCGCGGTGGCTGATCGACTTATCGCCGGGGACGCGTATGGTGCCCGTCAGCGGGCCTTGCGATGTGAAAGTATGGCTGCTCATTGCGCCGGGGTCTTTGACAGTGACCTCGCGTTCTGGCAAGGCGCGCCGCGATCAATTTTGGCGCTCTTGATTCCTGCCATAACCGGTCTCAATTAAGCAGCGCAGACATATGCTTGGGCAGATCCAAGCAAACTCAAGGATTTTACCATGGCGAAGCCTGAATGGGGCACCAAGCGTTCTTGCCCCAAATGTGGAGAACGCTTTTACGATCTCGGCAATGATGATCCAGTGACATGCATCGAATGCGGTGAGGAATGGAGCCCTGAGCCTGTGCTCAAGACCAAGCAGCCGATCCCGTTCGATGCGGATGACAAGAAAAAGAGTGACGGCGAGGCCGATAGCGATCTGTCGGGCGACGACACCGATGATGAACTGAAAGACATCGAAAACATCGATGACGAGGAAGACTCGCCCGATAACGATGTCGACCTTGGCGGCGACGATGACCTTGGCGTATCCAAGGGCAAGGGCGACGACGAGGACGACGATAATTGATTTAGGTCTTGCCAAGGCGGGGACGCACTCGTAATGGCCTGCGTCCTTGCCGAAAAGCAGGATTTGCGAGTATAATTGCTCGCGTACATTGACTGGTTCGGGGCCTTAGCTCAGCTGGGAGAGCGCAACACTGGCAGTGTTGAGGTCAGCGGTTCGATCCCGCTAGGCTCCACCAGTCAAAACAAAACAAGTCGGACTTTCATCGAGAAATTCCGCACGCTGGCCGACGAGGTTTCGTCCGCCGGCGTTTTTCGCGTTTATTTCAGGCCCAGGTCTGAATAGGGAGTTTCTCAGAAAAAGTGGATGCCACTTTTTCGGTTCGAGAAGCGACCAAACAAGTTGAGCGAAGGCGAGAGCCTGAGCGAGGAGTTTGAAGACGATGTTTGACAATTTGTCTGACCGCTTGGGCGGCGTCTTTGATCGCCTCAAAGGGCGGGGCGCCCTGAAAGAGCAGGACGTGCGTGACGCGATGCGCGAAGTGCGCGTGGCTCTGCTCGAAGCCGACGTAGCGCTGCCGGTTGCCCGCCGCTTTATCGATGCTGTCACCGAAAAGGCCGTTGGGCAGGACGTGCTCAAATCGGTCACGCCAGGACAGCAGGTCGTCAAGATCGTTCATGACGAGCTGGTCGAAATGCTCGGCGGTCCGGACAGCGAAGGGCTGACGCTCGAAGCCAAGCCGCCTGTCGTGATTATGATGGTCGGTCTGCAAGGCTCGGGTAAAACCACGACCACGGCCAAGCTCGGTAAGCTGATCCGTGAAAAGCACGGCAAAAAGGCGATGATGGCTTCGCTCGACGTCAACCGGTCGGCGGCGCAAGAGCAGCTTCAGGTGCTCGGTGAGCAGGTCGAGGTTGCGACCCTCCCTATCGTCGAAGGCCAACAGCCGGTCGATATCGCGCGGCGTGCGATGGAATCGGCGCGCTTGCAGAATTTCGACGTGTTGCTGCTCGATACCGCGGGCCGGTTGCACGTCGATGAAGCACTCATGGCCGAGATGAAGGCAGTTGCCGGCGTTTCCGCGCCGACTGAGGTGTTGCTCGTGGTCGACAGCCTGACCGGTCAGGACGCGGTCAATGTCGCGCAGAGCTTTAGCGGTGAAGTGCCGCTCACCGGTGTTGTTCTCACCCGCATGGACGGCGATGCACGCGGCGGTGCGGCGCTTTCGATGCGCGCTGTCACGGGCAAGCCGATCAAGTTCGCTGGTACGGGTGAAAAGCTCGATGCGATTGAGCCATTCCGCGCGGGCAGCGTAGCAGACCGCATTCTCGGCATGGGCGATGTCGTTAGCCTGGTCGAAAAGGCCGCGGCGACGATCAAGGAAGAAGATGCCGAAGCGCTCGCCAAGCGCATGGCGAAAGGTCAGTTCGACCTCAACGACTTGCGCACTCAACTTCAGCAAATGCAGAATATGGGCGGCATGGGCGTGCTTGCTGGCATGATGCCCGGTATGAAAAAGGCGAAAGCGGCGATGGCTGCAGCCGATATGGACGACAAGGTTCTCGTCCATATGGATGCCATCATCGGCTCAATGACCCCGAAGGAGCGCGCCAATCCAGCGCTGCTCAATGCCAAGCGCAAGCGGCGCGTGGCTGCAGGCAGCGGCACCGAGGTGCAGCAGGTCAACAAGGTGCTCAAAATGCACCAGGAAATGAGCCGCGCGATGAAACAGATCAAGAAGATGGGCGGTCTGAAAGGCCTTGCATCCATGTTTGGCGGCGGGGGTCTTCCCGGCATGGTCGGAGGCGGCCCTGGCGGTCTTCCAGGACTTGGCGGACCAGGCGGAAGCAAAGCGCCGGGTGTCGATATGGATACCCTTCCGCCGGATCTCAAAAATTTACTCGATAAGAAATAAATTCATACAGTTACATTCGAAAGGTAGAATATCATGGCAATTGCATTGAGGCTCTCGCGCGGTGGCGCAAAAAAGCGTCCTTATTATCGCATCGTTGCGGCAGACAGCCGTAAGCCGCGTGATGGTCGTTATCTTGAGCAAATCGGTACCTATAACCCGCTGCTCGCAAAGGATGATGAAAAGCGCGTCCAGCTGAACGAAGACCGCGCGCGTTACTGGCTTGGCGTTGGCGCCCAGCCATCAGACCGCGTGCTGCGTTTCCTCGACGCCGCTGGCATTATGGAGCGTCCTGCTCGCAACAACCCGAACAAAGCGAAGCCGGGCGAGAAAGCGACCGAGCGCGCTGAAGAGAAGGCGGAGAAGGCCGCAGCAGCCAAGGAAGCTGAAGAAGAAGCCAAGAACGCCGCTGCTGAAGCTCCGGCAGAAGAAGCTGCGGTAGATGAGACTCCAGCCGATGAAGCAGCTCCCGCAGAAGAAGCCACTGCTGAGGAAGCTCCGGCAGAGGAAACGCCAGCGGAAGAAGCTGCTGCTGAAGAAGCTCCTGCCGAGGAAGCCCCAGCTCAAGAAGCTGCCGAAGAAGAGAAGTCGGAAGACTAATCTTTCAGATGGCGGATCAGCCCGTTACGCCAAAGCTCGTTGAGCTTGCCGCCATCACCGGCGCGCATGGCGTGGCGGGCGAGGTTCGCTTGAAACTGTTCGGGGAGGGCGTGAAAGCGCTCTCCCAGCACAAAAGTTTCAACCAAGGCGCGTTGAAACTCACCAAAATCCGTTCTGATAACAAGGGCGGCGCGGTTGCGCGCTTTGCGGGCATTTCGAACCGCAATCAGGCCGAAAAATTGCGCGGCACGGTGCTAACCGTCGCCCGCGAAGGCCTCCCTACGCTGGAGGATGATGAATACTATCACGCTGACTTGCTAGGCCTTGCAGCGGTAACGGACGCTGGCGAGACTGTCGGCACGGTCATCGCGGTCGAGAATTTCGGCGCAAGCGACATCGTCGAAATCCGCCGCGAACCGGCGCCCGCCAAAGGCATGAAGACTTTCATGGTCCCGATGAGCAAGCAGGCGGTAATAGAGTGGGACACGGAAAAGCTTGTGATCGCAGCTGATTTCGCAGACGACTGATCGCATGACCAAACTCAACGTCGCTATTTGCCAAGCCGCCCCGATCCCGCTTGATTTCAACGGGGGGATCGAAAAGGCGGTCCGTCTTGCGCGAGAGGCTATTGATGCTGGTGCGCAGTTTGTGGCGTTCGGCGAGACATTTCTCGGCGGCTATCCGCTGTGGCTGGATGAGGCACCCGGCGCGGCTTTGTGGGACCATCCGGGGACCAAAGCCTGCCACCAGATCATGCTCGATAATGCGATTGTGGCGGGTGACGAGCGACTGCTGCCGTTCCAAGAGCTGTGCGATGAGAGCGGGGCGTGCATCTCGCTGGGTGCGCATGAGCGGGTGCGCCAGAGCCTTTACAACAACCAGTTGCTGTTCCGCCCGGGTGAAGCGCCGCTCGACCACCGCAAACTGGTGCCAACCCATGGCGAGCGCCTGATCTGGATGCGCGGCGATGGCTCGACCATCGGCGTGCATCAGGCCGAATGGGGTCGCGCTGGCAATCTCATATGCTGGGAGCATTGGATGCCGCTTGCGCGTGCGGCGATGCACAATCTGGGTGAAAGCGTGCATGTCGCCGCATGGCCGACCGTGCGTGAGGAGTATGCGATTGCCTCAAGGCACTACGCGATGGAGGGACGCTGCTTCGTCCTCGCCGCAGGCTTGGTTCAGCACCGCGATGATCTGTTTGACGGGATAGAGCGTGTGGGTGGCGATCCGCACGCGAAGGCTCTATTCGAGGCGATTGAGGGTGATCAACTCAACCGGGGCGGCTCCATGATCATCGCCCCCGACGCGCGCGTGCTGGCACAAGCTGGTGAGGGTGAGGAAATCCTCCACGCCGAGCTGGACCTGAGCGAGATCGGGCAGGGTCTGGCGAGTCTCGACACCGATGGGCATTACTCACGACCGGATGTGTTCGAGCTCAATGTCGACACGCGAGCGAAGGATGGGGTGAATTGGAACTCGTAGTCGTCTTAGTATGTTTTGCTTCTCTGTCGTTAACGATCAATCTGATCTCGCGGCGTTTCGTCCCGTTAATAGACCGAGGCCTTTATTGGTCGATAAACTTGTCCCTCGTGCCTTTTTTCTCAACGGCTTGTGGTGCGTGGCGGCTATTGATTCCAAATACGGTCGGCTCAGAATGCCCGGAGCCCAGTGGTGAGAGTTTCGCATTCGATTGTGGAATGATTGATGACAGGCTTGGAGCGTTCTTCGGAGCGTACACCCTGATCCTTATTGTGCCACTCGCATTTGTTGTAGTGGCAATTCCGATCACTTTCATCATGGAACGGTGGAGCGGATTTCACAAATGACCTTCGCTGCCACCATTCTCACGCTCTATCCGGAGATGTTCCCCGGACCGCTCGGCACTTCGCTTGCGGGCAAGGCGCTGGAGCGCGGGGACTGGTCACTCGACAACGTGCAAATTCGCGACTTTGCGCTCGATAAGCACAAGAATGTCGATGACACGCCTGCCGGTGGTGGGGCCGGGATGGTGCTGAAGTGCGACGTGATGGCGGCAGCGCTCGACAGTGTGCCGCAGGGCCGCCCGGTGCTTGCCATGACCCCGCGTGGGCGTCCCATCACTCAGGCGCGCATCCGCGAGCTCGCAGAGGGCCCCGGCGTAACCCTGATCTGCGAGTACGGTTCGAAGGGTTCGACGAGCGGCTGTTTGAGGCTCGCCCCGAGATCGAACAGGTTAGCCTCGCCGACATCGTCCTCTCCGGCGGAGAAATGGCCGCGCTCACCATACTTGATGCTTGCATTCGGCTGCTTCCCGGAGTAATGGGCGCGCCCAACAGCGGAACCGAGGAAAGCTTCGAAGATGGCCTCCTTGAATATCCGCACTACACCCGACCTCAAGAATGGGAAGGGCGCACGATCCCTGAAGTGCTGCGATCGGGGGATCATGCGAAGATCGCTGCTTGGCGAAAGTCAAAAAGCGAAGACATAACTCGGTTACGCAGGCCGGATCTATGGGAACGCTATTCTGGCGCTCCGGTCCAGTCTGCCTCTGGCGCGCGGCAAAAAGATGAAGGAACGGACCAGTGAACCTGATCCAGCAAATCGAAGCCGAAGAAATCGGCAAAGTAACCAAAGAGATTCCTGAGTTTCAGGCTGGCGACACTGTGCGCGTCGGCGTGAAAGTCACCGAGGGTAACCGTGAGCGTATTCAGAACTTTGAAGGTGTGTGTATCGCCCGTTCAAATCGCGGCATGGGCAGCAACTTCACCGTTCGCAAAATGAGCTTTGGCGAAGGTGTTGAGCGTGTATTTCCGCTCTACGCTCCAATCGTTGACAGCATTACCGTGGTTCGCCGCGGTGTCGTGCGTCGCGCTAAGCTTTACTATCTGCGTGGCCGCACCGGTAAGCGTGCGCGGATCGCGGAACGTCGGGATAACGCTCCAAAGGCGTAAGTCTCACGCTAGACGAATTTGCAGAGGGGCGTTCCTTAACGGAGCGCCCTTTTTCGTTGGGGCTTGCCATTGCAAGCGGGCATTGCGAGGAAGGCGGCAATCCAGTTTACCAATGGGGCTGTCCTTGAAATGCGCTTATCGATCCTTGCCGTTGCCGCCGCACTTATCTCCGTTCCAGCGCTTGCGGATGATCACGCTGTGAGCGATGCGCCTGATTTGACGTTCGAGCGCGTTTTCGCCTCGCCTTCGCTTGATGGTCCGACGCCGCGGCAGGCCAAGCTATCGCCTGATGGCCGCTATCTCACCTTGCTGCGCAACCGCGAGGATGAGCGTGAACGCTACGATCTGTGGGGCTATGACCGTGAGAGCGGCGAATGGACGATGCTGGTCGACAGCGAGAAGCTCGGCTCGGGCCGAGAATTGTCCGAAGATGAAAAAATGCAGCGCGAGCGCGCACGGGTCGGCAATTTGCGCGGGATCATTTCCTATCAATGGACCAGCGACGGGTCTGGCATGCTCGTACCGCTAGACGGAGATCTCTACCTCGCAAAGCTCGATGGTTCGATCACGCGCCTAACCGATACCGAGGAAAGCGAACTCAACCCAAAGCTGTCCAGTAAGGGTGGCTACGTATCGTTCGTGCGCGACCGGCAGTTGTGGGTCGGTGGGATTGGTGGGGACGCCGCACCAATCACTCCCAAAGAAGGCGATACGATACGCTGGGGCGAAGCGGAGTTTGTGGCTCAGGAAGAGATGAGCCGGCTAGATGGCTATTGGTGGTCAGCCGATGATACCCGCATCGCTGTGCAGCGCACCGATGAAGCGCGCGTCGGCATCGTTACCCGCGCGGCGATTGGGGCTACGGGCACGCGTGTGTTCGATCAGCGGTATCCGGTGGCGGGTTCGGACAATGCCGTGGTCGAGCTCTTTGTGATGGACCCTGATGGCGGTAACCAGGTGAAGGTTGACCTGACCAGCAATCAGTCGCCCGATTATTACAACGCCGATGATCCGACTGACTTTTATCTCGTGCGGGTTGATTGGGGGAAGGACGGGTCACTTTACGTCCAGCGCCAGAACCGCGAACAGACCGTTCTTGATGTGCTCAAGGTCGACCCGTCTACGGGGGCAAGCGAGGTCTTATTCACTGAAAAGGCAGCCCGCAAGGACTATTGGATCAACCTCTCCGATAATTATCGCTTCCTCAAAGACGGGAGCCTGCTGTGGTGGTCCGAGAGGGATGGGTATGGCCATTTTTACCGCATTCAAGGACTTAATGAGGCCGAAGTTTTGCTCGAAGATGAAGGTGGAGGAATTGTTTCGCTTTACGAAAGTCTGACTTTCATTCGATTGACCAGCGGGAGCTCGCCGACAACCCAACTTGTCGGAGTCGATGAAGCAGCCGGCGTCTTCTATTTCCAAGGCACCAAAGACGTCCTCACGCAGCAGATTTACCGCGCCAACCTCGACGGCAACGGCGAACCTATCCTACTGACCGATCCAGAATTCACACACAGCGCGGTTATGGACAAGGATGGCAAGACGCTGCTGATCAACCGTTCCAACACCAACCAACCGCCGCAATCGGTTTTGGCCAATTCAGATGGTGAAGTTCTGGCCGCGATTGAGGGGAATCTGGTGGAGGGCGATCACCCCTACGCGCCATTCCTCGCGGGTCATGTTACGCCGGAATATGGCACAGTGAAAGCCGAAGACGGCACCGATCTGCACTACATGATGCTGAAACCGGAAATGGAGCCGGGCAAGAAATATCCCGTGTTCTATTATCACTATTCCGGGCCGGGCCCGCAGATCGTTGATAAAGGCTGGGGCGGGGCGCTGGTTCAGGCGATCGTGGACAAGGGCTACATCTATTTCGCGCTCGACAATCGCGGCACCGCCAATCGCGGAGTGGCGTTTGAGCAACCCCTCTACCGCGCGATGGGCGGCGTAGAGGTCGACGATCAACGCGAGGGCGCGAAATATCTCAAGACGCTCGATTTCGTCGATCCAGGCAAGATTGCGCTCTATGGTTGGTCTTATGGCGGTTATATGACGCTAAAGCAGATGCAGGCCGATCCTGGGCTGTTCGCCGCTGGTATCTCCGGTGCTCCTGTCACCAAGTGGGAACTCTACGACACCCACTACACCGAGCGCTACATGGGTGACCCGCGCAAAGTGCCTGAGGCATATGAAAAAGCGAGCGCGATCCCTGACGCGATCAAGATCAGCGATCCCCTGCTGCTCATCCATGGAATGGCTGACGACAATGTCGTGTTTGAAAATTCATCGGAATTGATCAGCGTTCTTCAAGAGAACAATGTGCCGTTCGAAATGATGCTCTATCCCGGCTACACCCACCGCGTCGCAGGCGAAAACATCAGCCCGCATTTGTGGAACACGATTTTTACCTTCCTCGAACGGAACGGCGTGACCCCGCCGGAATAGGGGAGCGCCACTGCGCGAGCCATTCGAGCGCGGTCTCAGCGACTTCATCTGGCGCTTCGACCTGGGGGTAGTGCCCCATTGTCGGGAGCAAATGCGCATTTGCGCGCGGGACCACCTCGCGCCATTTTTCATAGGCATGCTGGCCGGATACCGGATCTTTTGCCCCGTTGATCAAGCCGATCTTGGTTTCGGCGCCGACGAGCGCAGCCTCCCAGCGATCCTTATGTTCAACCCGGTCCGCAATGTAATGCAGCAATTTGTGCGTAAGGCGGTTGCCGCCTTTGCGCGCAATGAAGTCCCAGAACTCGTCAAGCTCTTGCTCGCTCGGTTTGGTATCAGGTCCAAAGACCTGGCTGAAGCTCGCGCTAAAGCGCTTGCGGTTCATCAGCAGCCCGACCAGGAAGCCCAGCGGCGACACACCGATCTTTTGCATCAGCACCGGGCGATGCTGATCAGGAAAGATTCCGCCATTAAGGAACACCATCGCGCCGAGGCCGTCCGCGCCCGAAGCTTCTTGCTGCCGCGCGAGCAATTCCTGCCCGACGGATACACCGTAATCATGGACCAATGCGTCATATTCCGTGATCCCGAGGTGAGTGAGCAACGCCTCTTGCAAATCGGTCTGGCGGTGGATCGAATAACCTGAGCTTGGTTTGTCCGACAGACCAAAGCCGAGCATGTCACACGCGATCAAGTTGTGCCGCGCTCCAAGCTGATCCCACACCTGCGCCCAATCCCACGAACAGGTCGGAAACCCATGCACCAATAACAGCGGGCGCGCATCAGCCACCGCCGCATTGGAGCGCCAATAGGCAATCTGGTGCCCCTGAAACTCGAAATAGCTCGCTTTCGACCGCCATTCCGCAATATCGCGCTGCATACGTTTCCCCCTAAAGAAAAGCTTGCCAAGCCACGCCCGGCGCGGCAGCGAAACACACGAATACGTAATTCCATTGGAGTAAGCAATTTGGGCTACCGAGTGGCAGTGGTCGGCGCGACCGGCAATGTCGGACGCGAAATGATGCAGGTGCTGGCTGAGCGCGAGTTTCCCTGTGACGAAGTCGCAGCGGTCGCATCTTCGCGCTCGCAAGGCTCCGAGGTTGAATTTGGCGATACGGGCAAGATGCTCAAATGCCAAAACATCGAGCATTTCGATTGGGCAGGATGGGATATTGCGCTGTTTTCAGCCGGCTCTGGTCCGGCAAAGGAATATGCGCCGAAGGCAGCGGCGGCAGGCTGTATCGTGATAGACAACTCTTCACTCTACCGTATGGAGCCGGACGTGCCGCTGATCGTGCCGGAAGTGAATCCCGACGCGATCGACGACTACAAAAAGCGCAATATCATCGCGAACCCGAACTGTTCGACCGCACAACTGGTCGTTGCGCTAAAGCCGCTTCACGATGCTGCGACGATCAAACGGGTGGTTGTATCGACCTATCAGTCGGTTTCAGGTGCAGGCAAAGCAGGCATGGACGAACTGTTCAACCAAAGCCGCGCAATCTTTGTCGGCGATCCAGTGGAGCCTGTCGCTTTCACCAAGCAGATCGCTTTCAACGTCATTCCACACATTGACGTCTTCCTTGATGATGGATCGACCAAAGAAGAGTGGAAGATGATGGTCGAGACGAAGAAAATTCTCGATCCCAAGATCAAGCTAAACGCAACATGTGTGCGTGTTCCGGTCTTTGTCGGCCACTCCGAAGCGATCAATATCGAGTTCGAGAACGAGATTTCAGCCGAGCAGGCGCAAGACATCCTTCGTGAAGCTCCAGGTATCATGCTCATCGATAAGCGCGAGGATGAAGGCTATGTGACACCTGTCGAAAGTGCTGGAGATGGGGCAACTTACATTAGCCGCGTTCGCGAAGACCCGACGGTCGAAAACGGGCTGACGCTGTGGTGCGTCTCGGATAACCTTCGCAAAGGTGCAGCGCTGAACGCGGTGCAGATCGCGGAACTTCTGGGACGTCGTCATCTGAAGAAGGGCTGAGGCATGCGCGCATTGGTTTTGTCATTCACGGCTCTGGCACTTGCCGGCTGCGATAGCGGAAGTGTGCCGAGTCCCACGGAACAGCAAAGTCGGATTGACGGGGGTCAAAACCTAGCGCTTGATCAAGTCGAGTTGCGCGGCGATGGCTTGGTCGCTGGTCCCGAAGCATTTTACTTCTCTGCTGGTGAGAAGGAAGTCGAGGGTGCCTTGGAGAAGATTCTGAGTCCAAGCAGATTGAGCTATGAGGGATCCGCCTGCCCGAGTGGCACGGTCAAAATGGTCCGATTTTCTGACTTTCTGAACATAAATTTTTCCGATGGCATGCTGGTGGGTTGGTTCTTGAACGAGGAAAGCGACAAAATCCGCGTCGTTGGAGATGTGCAAGTCGGAACTTCTTTAGCTGAAGCTAGGCAAGCAGACGGCTTCAAGGAGATCGGCGACACCGCAATGGGGCTGGAGTTTTCAATCGGTAGCCAGCTTGGCGGGTTCGCCGAGGACGGCAAAGTTTGGCTGCTATACGCTGGCACACAATGTTTCGAGCGATAATAGAGGCAAATTATGACACTCAAGGCTGACCTCTTTTTCAGCTTTCGCTCGCCCTATTCCTACCTCGCCATCGGTCGCTATCGAGCGATGGCTGAGGACTATGACCTCGACATCACTCTGCGGACAGTTTGGCCAATCGCCATTCGAGATCCGGACATCCTGTTTACCGGCAATCCGGCGGCTCCACGCTATATCTTGATGGACTCGTTCCGAGCAGCGCAAATGCTGGGCATTCCGTTTCGATGGCCAAGGCCCGATCCTGTGGTGCAAGACTTGGCAACGCGGACAGTTGCTGATCACCAACCTTACATCCTGCGAATAGTTCGGCTTGGACAAGCGGCGACAAGGCGAGGGAGAGGTTTGGCGTTTGCGGATGAGGCTTCGCGGATCATCTTTTCTGGTGAGGTCGATGATTGGCATAAAGGCGATCACTTAGCAGGTGCGGCAGAGCGTGCAGGTCTCAATCTGATCGAACTCGATGCCGAGGCGATGAATGATCATAAGGCGCTTGATGCTGAAATCGAAGCCAATCAAGCCGCGCTTGAAGCTGCAGGTCATTGGGGTGTGCCAACGCTCGTGTTCGACGGCGAACCATTCTTCGGACAGGATCGCGTCGAGATGGCGAAATGGCGGATGGAGCAGAAGGGTTTGGTAAAGCGGTGAGCGACGTGGCGACTTCCACATTGGCATCCTTCGATGGCACCGAACTCGCGGTGCACCGATTGGGCGAGGGCAGGCCCGTCATTCTGCTGCACGGCTTGTTCTCCAGTGCCGAAATGAACTGGATCAAGTGGGGTCATGCTCAAAGGCTTGCTGCCGAGGGCTTCGAAGCCATTATGCTAGACTTTCGCGTTCACGGTGCGAGCGATGCGCCGCGAGAGGCTGCCGCTTATCCAAATGGTGTGTTGGTGCGCGATGCAGTTGCATTGGTCGATCATCTTGGACTTGGAGAGGGCGAGTTCGATCTCGTCGGCTTCTCGCTTGGTGCGCGAACAGCCTTGCATGCAGTCGCCAGCCAAGTCCTCGAGCCGCGAAGTCTTGTCGTCGCCGGAATGGGCGTTGCGGGCTTGAGCGAATGGCGCAAACGCTCTGCATTCTTTAAACGTGTGATTGATGAGTTCGACACGATCGAGCGCGGGGATCCCGCCTATTTCTCGCGCCAGTTTTTGAAGTCGCAAGGCGTGGATCGCATTGCAGCCCGACTACTACTCGACGCGATGGGCGATCTCGACATTTCCGCACTTCAAAACATCACCATGCCCACGCTCGTGCTTTGTGGAGTGGATGACCAAGACAATGGCTCGGCAAGCGATCTCGCGGAGCTTCTGCCCAATGCGAGCTACGAAGAAGTGCCAGGCGCGCACCTCGACAGCGCCACGAAGCCAGAGTTGGGCGCAGCGATCACAGCTTTTTTGAAGTCGATATGAGCATCTCGAAGCGGGCCTTCTTGTTCTGCTTTTTCGGCGGGCTCTGCGCCTTTGCGATCACCATCTATCTTCATTTGCCGCTGATGGTTGATGGCGTGCCTGAAGGGATCGCCGAACATCAGCGCGCGCCTGATGCGGCAACCGTCAATGCGATTCATGATGCGTGGAAAGGTGCCGGTGTTTTCGATCAAGCGCGCTTGGCCATGATCTCAGACCTGATCTTTATCGGCATTTATGGGATCGGCTGTGTGCTAGGAGGGTTCTACTATCGCAATAATTCCAACAGGCTTTTGCGCGTACTCGGATGGATCGCACTGATAGCCGGTGCTGTGTTTATGGTCACAGATTACGCCGAAACGGTCGCGCAATTCATTCAGCTTTCGCGTGATGCGGGAAGTGACGGTTTGGCCCAGCTTGCTTCGAGTGTACGACCCACAAAGATGATCACATGGATCGCAGCATTCTTTGCCGTGATTGCCGCGCTGATTCTCGAACGCCAATCGTTTGGTCGCGCTTGATCTAAGCTGCTCGCAGGTCCAGTGTAGTCGCAAACGATACCAATTCTCTGAGAGGACCTTCCGTCATGAAACTTGCCCGCGCCTGCTTTGGCCTGCCGCTGACTGCGCTTGCACTGAGCCTCGCTGCCTCGCCAGCCATTGCCGACGACCACGCCGCTGAAGAAAGCACTGTGAGCGAAGCGGAATTTCCCCTGACGCCCGCAGGCGCCGAAGCATGGGTTCAGAACGTCGAGGCCGACCTCAACGAATTCTCCAAAACCTATGGTCACGTCCTTTGGCTCAGCCAGACGAACATCAACCACGACAGCAACACGCTTGCATCGCAATATGGCGCAGAGTCGACGTTGAAGACGGTCGCATACGCGAACGAGGCTGCGAAATACGCGCGTATTGAGGGACTTGACGCTGATACAGCGCGCAAGCTTGATATTTTGCGCAATGGGATCGTGATGCCTGCGCCAGGCCGCGATGGCGCAGCCCGTGAGCTCAGCGAAATCGCGACGCAGCTTGGCGCTGCCTATGGGCAGGGTCGCGGGACGCTGAACGGCGAGGAAATTGGCGGCTCCGACATCGAAGCGGAGATGGGCAACCTTGAGCGTTCGCCAACCGAGCTCGCCGAGATGTGGACCAGCTGGCATGACAATGTCGGTGCGCCGATGCGCGAGGACTACGCGACAATGGTCGGCATCGCGAATGAAGGGGCGAAAGAGCTGGGATTCGATGATCTGGGCGCGATGTGGCGCTCTAACTACGATATGGACCCCGATCAGTTCGCGGCTGAGACCGAGCGGATGTGGCAAGAGGTAAAACCGCTATACATTGCGCTTCACACCTATGTGCGCCGCAAACTGAACAAGAAGCACGGCGATGCTGTCCAGCCCGCTACCGGCCCCATCCGCGCAGACCTGCTCGGGAACATGTGGGCCCAGGAATGGGGCAATATCTATCCGCTCGTCGCGCCAGAAGGTGCGGGCGACATTGGCTATGACCTCACCGATTTGATCGCAGAAAAAGGCTATGACGAGAAAGACATGGTTCGCGTCGGCGAGCAGTTCTTTTCCTCACTCGGTTTCGAAGCCTTGCCCGAAACCTTCTGGGAACGCAGTCAATTCACCAAGCCGGCTAGACCGCGAAGTCGTGTGTCACGCATCAGCATGGAACATCGACAATATCGACGATTTGCGGATCAAGATGTGCATCAAGCGCAACGCCGACGACTTTGTGGTGATCCATCACGAGCTCGGCCACAATTACTACCAACGCGCTTACAACGAGAAAGATTTTCTCTACTTGAACGGTGCGAATGACGGATTTCATGAAGCGATTGGCGACATGATCGCCCTGTCGATTACGCCCGAATATCTCGTTCAAATTGATATGCTTACGCCTGACGAAGTGCCGAGCGCTGACAAGGATATTGGCCTCTTGCTGCGTCAGGCGATGGATAAGGTTGCGTTCCTGCCATTCGGTTTGTTGGTCGATCGCTATCGCTGGGGTCTGTTCGACGGATCAATCGACATGGCCGACGCCAACAGCGCGTGGACTGACCTGCGTACGGAATATCAAGGCATCGTTCCGCCGGTTGAACGAACCGAAGCCAATTTTGACGCAGGTGCCAAATATCATATTCCCGGAAACGTGCCTTACACGCGCTATTTTCTTGCGCGCATATTGCAGTTCCAATTCTTCAAGGCGGCATGCGACACAGCAGGCTGGGAAGGGCCGCTGCATCGCTGCTCTTTCTATGGAAACGAGGAAGTGGGCAAGAACCTCAACGCGATGCTCGAAATGGGGGCCTCAAAGCCCTGGCCCGACGCGCTTGAGGCCTTCACCGGTGAACGGCAAATGTCTGGCACGGCGATGGTCGAATACTTCGCGCCGCTGCTTGAATGGCTGAATGAACAGAACGAAGGACAGGAAGCCGGTTGGTGACGAACAGCTCAGCCTCCTCCTCAATCCTGTCCTTTCTTGCGGTGCCATTGCTAGCCGCCTGCAGCGCATCACCTGGGGCAAATGAATGGACTGTCTATGAACCACTAGGTGAAGCGACTGAGCGTTCTTTTGGCCCGGCATTGCTGGTCGCCAATAAGCGCGGCAATACATTGTCCAAAATTGACCTCGAGATGGGCAAAGAAGTGCTGCGAAAGGACAGCTGTACCAATCCACATGAGCTAGCAACTTCGCCAAACAAGGAGATTGTCGCGCTTGCCTGTTACGGGGGGACTACAGTAGATTTCTTCTTGGTAAGTGACCTCACCAAGCTAGATAGCATTGATCTTGGAGAGAATGCGCGCCCCCACGGCATCGTCTGGTACTCTGAGAATACAATCTATGTGACCGCCGAAGGGCGCCAGTCAATTTTCCGGATCAAGAGCGACGGCGTTGGCGAGCCGGTCCTCACCGAGTTCCCAACCGGGAAAAGAGGCAGCCACATGCTCGCGGTTGCACCCGATGAGAGCGCGGCATGGACCACTGACTTGGGTTCCAAAACAGTGACTCGGATTGATTTGGAGGGCGGGGCGGAGCCGCTTTCAGTCACGGTTGGCGAGGAGCCCGAAGGGATTGACCTGTCGCCCGATGGCCAGACTTTGTGGGTTTCGGCCCGTGGTTCGAACCAAGCTTTTCAACTCGATCCGACTTCGATGGAAGTGCGCAAGACGCTCGATACCGGGCGCTTCCCATTGCGGCTCGTAGTGCGACCACAAGGCGATTTCGCAGTGACTTCTAACCTCGCAGATGGCGGGCTCAGCGTCATTGATCTGAGTAGCGCTGAGGTTGTCCGACAGATCCAAGTTTCGGGTCCAGAAGAAGCCCAAACGCGATTTCAAGTTACGATCCTCTGGTCAGACGATGGCGAGCGCATCTATGTCGCAGAGACCGGAACGGATACCGTCGCCGAAGTGAACTTTGCGAGCGGCGAAGTCCTACGGCGGTTGCCGACCGGTGATGGAGGTGATGGAATGGCTATTGTCGAACCAGTGAGCAATTTCTTCAATGCCGATCAGTGATTTGCCGATCGTGGGGTGGCGAGAAATCGTTGCTCTTCCGAAATTGGGCCTCAGCGCGATCCCAGCCAAGATTGATAGCGGAGCGCGTACATCATCTCTCCATGGCCGTGTCCTCGAAGAGATTGAGCGCGACGGCAAGAAACTCGTCCGTTTTGCAGTCGATTGGGACGGGCGCGAACATGTTTGCGAGGCGGTGCATGTGGATATACGAGGTATCACGAGCTCGAACGGTGAGACACAGCAACGCTATGTCATCAAGACGCCTCTAAACATTGGTGACACGACTTTCCGCGCGGAATTCAGCCTAGCTGATCGTTCCGATATGAAGTTTCCGATGCTCATCGGGCGCTCGGCGCTGCGACGCCGGTTCTTGGTTGATAGCGGACATTCGTGGCTGCAAACGCCGGGTGTTGAACCAGTACAAGGCTTTAAGCCATAAGGAAAAATTATGAAAATTGCGATGCTTGCGCGCAATCCGAACCTATATTCCCATAAGCGTCTCGTAGAGGCTGCCGAAAAACGTGGTCACACACTTGATATCCTGAACACTACGCGCTGCACCGTGAACATCGCGAGCCATCGCCCCACCATCAGCTATAATGGAGATACGCTGACGGGCTATGAAGCCGTGATCCCGCGGATCGGTGCATCGATCACCAATTACGGTCTGGCGGTGTTGCGTCAATTCGAGATGCAAGGTGTCTGGCCTCTCAACGAGAGCGTGGCGATTGGCCGTAGTCGTGACAAACTGCGTAGCATGCAGATACTTGCTAAATATGGGCTTGGATTGCCACTCACCGCCTACGCCAATGATCCGAAACAGGCGGAAGAGATCATAAAGGCCGTCAACGGTCCGCCGGTGGTCATAAAGCTTCTCGAAGGGACACAGGGAATTGGGGTCGTTCTCGCCGAGACCATGTCGAGCGCGAAGTCGGTCATTGAGGCGTTTCGAGGCGCAAATGTGAACATCCTCGTGCAGGAATTCATCAAGGAAGCGGGCGGAACCGATATCCGTGCGCTTGTAGTCGGCGGGAAAGTTGTCGCGGCAATGAAGCGGACGGGAGCGGCGGATGACTTCCGCTCCAACCTTCACCGCGGTGGCAGCGCGACCGTTATCAAAATCACGCCTGAAGAGCGTTCCACTGCTGTTAGAGCTGCCAAGCACATGGGTCTGAACGTCTGCGGTGTGGATATGCTGCGCAGTAACCATGGGCCGGTTATTATGGAAGTGAATTCCTCCCCAGGGCTTGAGGGCATCGAAACGGCAACTGGCAAGGATGTCGCCGGACAAATTATTGACTTCATTGCAGCAAAGGCGAAAGCTGGCGCAACGAAGACAAAGGGTAAGGGATAATGAAATTTTCGGGGGGACTTGGCGCTGCAATCATTGCTGTTGCAGCACTGATGCCGACGAGTGCCGAAGCGCAAAACCAAGCGCAGCAACAAAGGCAAGTTCAGTTTGTGACGCAATTCGATGCGCCAACTGTCTCGCGTTTGCTCCTGGACGTGCAGGCCACATGGCAGGTTGAGCAGGACGCGAGCGGCGCAACAGTCTACAGAGCGCAAGCGGGTGAGGGTATTGCCTTCGCGCTAAGCCCTCGGTCCTGCAGCGCAGAACAAGGCTGTGTCGGCTTGCTGATGCTCGCCACCTTCACTCGCTCAGACGATCGCAGCGCGGTCGAAATGGATGCCTTCATAAACGCGTACAACAACCTGAATCCGAACAGCAAAGCGTTGAGAGCCGGAGATCAGGCCGTTGTCTTGCAAGGCTATGTGAACGCCGTTTACGGGATCACATACGCCAATGCACAGGCTCAGTTGCTGGTCTTTGGCCAAGAAATTCAGAAGATGCGTACTGAACTGACCGCGTTTTCCGCTCAAGGACGCTAAGCCTAGCTGACTGACGCTTATTAACTCGTTTTTCGATCATCTGAACGGCGGTTCGTTGAAGGCGCGCAGCTTCCGGCTGTGAAGCCGGTCGCCTTCGTCGCGCAGCCGCTTGCATGCCTCAAGACCGATTTGAAGGTGAGCGGCAATCGCCTCTTCGTAAAACTGGTTGGCCTGTCCCGGCAGTTTGATCTCACCGTGGAGCGGCTTGTCTGACACACAAAGCAAGGTCCCATAAGGAACACGGAACCGATATCCTTGCGTCGCGATTGTTGCGCTTTCCATTTCAACGGCGATCGCACGGCTTTGTGAAAACCTTTTGGCCGACGTGGAGTAAAGCAGCTCCCAATTGCGATCGTCGGTGGTGACGACTGTACCTGTGCGCATGCGCTGCTTGAGGTTTGCACCCTGCATGCCAGCAACCTCTTCGGTCGCGCCAGCAAGTGCCTGTTGCACTTCCGCAATCGGCGGGATTGGAACCTCGGGAGGAAGCACGGCGTCGAGCACATGGTCATCGCGCAAATAGGCGTGAGCGAGGACGAAATCGCCGATCTTCTGGCTGGAGCGAACGCCTCCGCAATGGCCGATCATCATCCAAGCGTGCGGGCGCAGCACCGCGAGGTGATCGCAGATCGTCTTAGCGTTGGACGGTCCGACACCGATATTGACCAAAGTGATGCCTTGCCCGTCTTCGCGGATAAGGTGGTATGCCGGCATTTGATGCCGCCGCCATGCAGTATCGTTGAGCTGCTCCTGAGCGTTGTCGGTGCATTCGTCGATATTGAGGCCGCCAGCACCGGTAAGACTGACATAGCCGCCTTCGCAGATCTGCTGAGCGCCCCAGTTCACGAACTCATCGACATAGCGATGGTAATTGGTGAACAGGATAAAGTCCTGAAAATCCTCAACTTGAGTGCCGGTGTAATGTGCCAAGCGAGCCAGCGAATAGTCGGTACGCAGGCCATCGAATAGCGACAAAGGCATCGCCTCTGCTTCGTCAAACTCGATGCCGTCGGCGAGCTCATCGCCGATCAGGGCGAGATCAGTCGATGGGAAATGCTTGGCGATGTCCTGTGGTGCAATGCCGACCATCGCCGCGCCCGCGGCCCCATCTAGGACATATGGGAAGGGAATCTCCTGCCGTGAGCGACCGACTTCGAACTCGACCTCATACTCGCCAGCAATAAGTTGCAGCTGCTCTTCGAGATAGCCTTTGAATAGGTCAGGGCGCGTTACAGTAGTCTTGTAAATGCCTACCTGTTCGAGCCGCCCGAAGGCTCTGCTGCGATCCAGCGGTTCTCCGATGCCTGAATAGTGGAGGGTCAATTCCGGATATGCATAGCTGCCATCCTCGCGTCGACTTGCCGGGGGCACAGAGCCGTCCTTGCCAAAGGCAATCACATCTTCGCGCAGTGTTGAAACGGCTTCATCGTAAATGCGCTGAAGCTCGGTCAGGATGTTTTCGATTGGTTGCATATCCGTAAGTTAGGACTCCGATTGTTTCATTTCAAAGGCGTTTGAATTCATTGTGGGCGCGGGCGCGCAGGTTGGCGCTCTTACAAAAAGGGGCGCGACCTTGCGGCCACGCCCCTTTTTGCGTCGAGAGTGAAGGCCCAATCAGGCTTCGCCCTCTTTGTTGTCTTCATCTGCAGGAGCATCGGTTTCGACAACCGCGTCCGGCATGGCCTCTTCGGCTTCTTCAATGTTCTTGACCGCAGCTTCTTCAAGCAGTTCGGTCGGGATTTCTCCCGGCTCAAGGTCAGGATCAATGCGGTTCGCAGCAGCAGCTTCTTCAAGCTCCTTCTGCTCATCTTCGAACATTTGGGCGAGCACGTCGACACCTTGCGATTGAAGCTCGGCTTCGTCGTCAGAACGAGCGACGTTTGCCTTCACGGTAACGTGAACTTCTGGGTGCAAAGCGACAGTCACATCATGCATGCCGATTGTCTTGATCGGTGCGCCCATGATGACTTGCTTCTTGTCCACGTCGTGGCCTTGCTCAACCAGTCCGGCAACCATGTCACGTACGTTGACCGAACCGTAAAGTTGGCCAGTGTTCGACGCAGCACGGATCAGAACGACTTCTGCGCCGTCAACTTTTGAGCCAGTCTTTTCAGCTTCGGTCCGACGCTCAGCGTTCTCTTTCTCAAGACGCTCACGGTTCGCTTCGAAGACCTTCTTGTTGGCGTCGTTTGCGCGCAGCGCCTTCTTCTGCGGGAGCAGAAAGTTGCGAGCATAGCCATCCTTGACGGTAACAACGTCACCGATTGTGCCGAGCTTCTCGATACGTTCGAGGAGAATGATATCCATTTTCTTTCTCCCTTATTTCACGATGTACGGCAGCAGGCCGATGTGACGTGCGCGCTTGATTGCTTTGGCGAGCTCACGCTGTTTCTTGGCAGAAACGGCGGTGATACGCGAAGGTACGATTTTGCCACGCTCAGACATGAAGCCTTGGAGCAAGCGTACATCCTTGTAATCGATCTTCGGCGCGTTCTCACCCGAGAATGGGCAAGATTTGCGGCGGCGGAAAAACGGGCGTGCCATCAGTCGCGCTCCTCACGGTCTGAGCGACGCTTACGGTCGCGTTCGTTCTTGCGCATCATCACGCTTGGACCTTCTTCGTGCTCTTCAACACGGATGGTCATGTAGCGAATAACGTCTTCGTTGATGCGGGTCTGGCGCTCGAGTTCTTCGACCACCGAGCCAGGGGCCTCGATGTTAAGCATCACGAAGTGCGCTTTGCGGTTGCGGTCAATTTTGTAGGCGAGGGATTTCAGGCCCCAAGTTTCAGTCTTGGTGACTTTACCCTTATTCGCTTCTACGATTTCAGTGGCGTTCGCCGCTAGCGTGTCAACTTGAGCCTGGCTCAGGTCCTGACGCGCGAGAAAGATATGCTCATACAGAGCCATCTCGCTTCCTTTCATGTCTATGCCGATCGCTGGCTTATCCGTCCGGATGACGGGGCCCCTCCGGCTTTCTTTGTTCGCCTCCCGAAGAAAGCGATGCGCGCACATAACGGTTTGACGAGGTAATGCAAGGGGAAACACAGCGTGCGGCGGTGGTCCAATCGCGCGACTTGCGTTGTTTGGCGTCACGCGGCAGGACTGGGGCTTGGAAGGTAAAGGGGATTTCAATTGCCATCAGGTCTTGTTGCGCTGCTCGATGACGTTTCTATCATCGCGAGAACCGCGGCTGCGTCTATTGATGATGTTGCGTACCGCTGCGGGTAGAGCCGGGTCCAAGACTGCGGGCGTAGTGATTGACGATGCGGTCGTCACGCCAAGTTATGTGACGGGTTTGTCCCCTGCGCGCGAACTGCCGATCATCTGGGCGATCACCAAGGGCAGCCTTTTCAACAAGCTCGTCATCCTTTTGCCGATTGCGATGCTGCTCGATTATTTCGCGCCGTGGCTCGTCATCTATCTCCTTATGATCGGCGGTGCTTTCCTGTGTTATGAAGGCGCAGAAAAGATCATGGAGAAGTTTGGCGGCGAGAAGCACGGTAAGACGGTTGAGGACAAAATCGACGACCCCGTCGCGTTTGAAAAACAACGCATAGCTGGCGCGGTTCGTACTGATTTTATTCTTTCGGCAGAGATCATGGCCATTGTGCTCAACGAACTTACGCAAAACGCCGTGATCGCTGAAAGTCTTTGGCAGAAGGGGGCAGCGCTGGCGATTGTCGCAGTCGCGGTCACCGTTGTGGTCTACGGGACTGTCGCAATTATTGTGAAACTTGATGATATCGGCCTGGCTATGACTAAGCGCGAAAGTGAGGGCGCGCAGAAATTCGGGGCAGGGCTGGTGGCGTTTGTGCCCAAATTGCTCACCGCCCTATCGGTGATTGGGACCGCGGCGATGCTCTGGGTTGGTGGCGGCATCATCGTTCACGGTACGCACGAAGTCGGCTTTCACTTGCTCTATGACATTGCCCACGGTGCCGAATATGCCGTTGCGAGCGTTTCAGGCGCTCTATCGGGTGTCGCAGGATGGTTCACCTATGCTGCGATTTCAGCTGTAATCGGGCTCGGACTGGGCTTTGTAATAGCGATCGTTCTGCACAAGGTGATCGGCTACGAAGGCGCACATTGATGACGGCGTGTCCGACGCTTTATACATGCGCCGGCTCGCGCGGTCTGCGGGCGACCTGGGCAGCAGAGGAGGCTGGGGTCGAGCTCGATCTCAAGATGCTACCATTCCCACCGCGTTATCTCGCGCCTGAATATCTGGAAATCAATCCGCTCGGGACAGTGCCTCTGCTGTTAGACGGTGATGCGCGGATGACGGAAAGCTGCGCAATCGCCCACTACCTCGCGACCAAGGATGGGTTCACCGATTTAGCCATTGCTCCGGGTGAAGCTGATTACGCTGAGTATTGCGACTACACATATCATGCGGATGCGACGATTACCTTTCCGCAAACGGTCTATATGCGCTTCGCGATCTTCGAGAAGGAAAAGGGTTTCGCCGAGGCCGGCGAAGCCTATGCCAAATGGTTTCAGAAGCGGCTTATCAAGATCGAGCAGCGTCTTGAAACGCGCCGATTTCTATGCGCGGACCGCTTTACCGTGGCGGACATTTGCGTCGGATATGCTTTGGTGCTGGCGGCCAAGATCGGGTTGGGCGAAGGCGTGCCACAGACGCTCAAGGATTACCGTTCACGGCTTACCGCACGCGATGCCTATCGAAGAGCAGTGGCGCGGGAAGAAGAGGGCGCGCGATTGCTGAAGAAGAGCGATTAAGGCGCTCTACTGTCCGGGATTATCCAGCTCAAACCCGCATTTTGCGCAAGTCTTGTTCGGCCAAGGCACAACCAGAATCCCGCGAAAGAAAAGGTTTTTGCCGCATTGCGGGCAATTGAAATGCCGCATCCGCGCATTGGCTGCAATCAAGACGACGATTGCTACGGCGAACGCCCAGGTCGAGTGGCCGACCATACGGTCAATGGTGATGACGAAAAGAAAGGTCGCCAGCAGTGCAAATAGCATGAGTTGTGCATGCCGCACAGCGAGGCGGTACATCGTCATGAGAGCTGGTCGAACACCGAGTTTGCAAAGTCTGTCAAAGTGTCGTCGCGTGCGCCCATTACGACGATACGATCACCGGGCTTTGCAAGTTCAACAAGTCGTCTTCCGCAATCCTCACGAGATGGGATGTGCTCAGCCGCGCTGCCTGCATCTTCAATGAGCTTGATGATGCGCTCTGTGCCTTCGCTTCGATCGACAGTTCCGCCGTAATACACGGGATCGCACATGATAGTGATGTCTTCACTGTCGAGCTCGCGGGCAAAGGTCTCCGCCAATTCCTCACCCATCTGCCTCAGCGGGCCATATCCATGGGGTTGGAAGAAGGCGATGACACGGCCGGGCGTGGCCTTGAGAGTGCGCAAAGTTGCCGCGCATTTTTCCGGATTGTGGCCGAAATCATCGATTACTGTGATGTCATTCGCGCTCGTGCCGATTACATCAAAGCGGCGTGCAAGGCCTTTGAATTCGGACAGAGCCTGGCAAGCTCGCTCGAGCCCAATCCCTGCAGCACAGGCTGCTCCGATCGCCGCAAGAGCATTCGAAAGATTGTGTAGGCCCGGCATCGGGACGGCTAGCGAGCATTCTTCCAGCGCGCGATTATCGACCACTACAGCTGTCACGTCGAAGGCACCTTCAACGATTGAGCCCGGTTTGACAGTGATGTCTGCGTCTCGGTTTTCGAGCCCGAAAGAGATCATCTGCCGCGCGCCTTCGGATACCGAAGCCTCGCCGAGCAATCGTGCCTCTTCATTGTCGAAATTGACCACTCCGCAACCCGAGACTCCAAGGAAATCTGAAAAGAGCTTTCGCAATTCTTCCAAACTTTTGTGATCCAGACTTACATTCAGCAAGACGCCGATAGTTGGGCGGTAAAGCGCAATCGAACCATCGCTTTCATCGACTTCGCTGACGAATATCTCAGGGCGACCGACGCGTGCGCTGGCAAGCGGATTGTCGGCGCTAATGAAGTTCTTCATCACGGCGCCGTTCATGATCGTCGGGTCGTGGTCGACGGCGGCCAAAATTGTGCCAATCATCCCTGTGACGGTTGATTTGCCTGAAGTGCCTGCAACAGCGACGGAGTAGCCCGCCCCGTTGAAGAGGCTCGCCAATATCTCTGCCCGCGTGAAGCGCTCGCAGCCAAGCTCCTTGGCTCGCGCGGCATCAGGCACTGTGTCCTCAACCGCGGCGGAAGCAACGAGAACTTGATCCGCGGAAACAAGACCACTGCCATCCTGCGGGAACAGCTCAAAACCATTATCCGCAAGCCATTCAAACTTTTCCGGGGTCCGCCCTTGGTCATACGACCGGTCGGAGCCCGCCACTTCGCAGCCCATGCCCCGGAGAATTTGTGCAAGTGGCAACATCCCCGATCCGCCTATCCCGCAAAAAAGAAGGGGCGCTCTATAAGCGCCGCTTGATCGATCCCGTTACCCATGCGACCACAGCTATTAATATGTGCCGGGCAAAACAAGCGAATTAGATCAGAGCTATGACGAATATTGCGATTTGTGCGCCAGCGACACCGATCACTCGCGAGCAGGCCGATGCGTTGGAAGCGTTGGTGGCGACGGAATATCCGATGCACTCCGTCACCTTTCACGATCAATGTTTCGAGTTGGACGGCCACTTCGCGGGCCCCGATCTGCGAAGACTGGAGGCGCTGCTCGATTGCGCGAATGATCCAGCATACGACGCCGTCTGGTTTGCCAAGGGGGGATATGGTTCGAACCGGATTGCCGAGGCAGCTATCGCGCAGATGAGCGAGGCCGCGCGGTCGAAGACTTATGTCGGGTTCTCAGATGCAGGCTATCTGCTTGCTGCTTTGTATCGCCACGGAATTGGCCAGCCGGTGCACGGCTCAATGCCGGTCAGTGCGCGCAGCGAAGGCGGCAGGCAGGCTATCCGGCGTGTTCTCAACTGGTTTGCGGGGGACAATAGCGGGTTGGAGCCGAGTGTGGACGGCAAGACCCCAGCGGTCGCTTTCAATCTGATCACGCTTGCGATGATCGCAGGCACGCCGGTTATGCCCGACTTGGAAGGCCACGTGCTCATGGTCGAGGAGGTCAGCGAGCATCTCTATTCGATTGACCGTTTGTTCTTCAGCCTATCCGGATCTCTGCCGCGTCTGGCGGGACTTCGCCTCGGATCAGTGACGGACATCCCCGAAAACTATCGCGATTTCCAGTACTCACCGGAAGAAATCGCTAAGTTCTGGTGCGCACGTGCGGGCATCCCTTACCTCGGCCGCGCCGAGATAGGCCACACCTCTGCCAACATGGTCGTACCGTTCGGCCTTGCCAGCCCATCAGCCGATTAGTAGGCGCGCGGACCAGTAGGAGATTATTGATGCGGGCATTCGTTTTTCCGGGGCAGGGCAGCCAGAAGGTCGGAATGGGCACAGAGCTTTCCGCCGCCAGCTCTGCCGCTCGTGAAGTGTTCGAGGAGGTTGACGAGGCACTATCGCAAGAGCTGTCGGCGGTTATGGCAGAGGGGCCAGCTGAGGACCTGACGCTCACGGAGAATGCTCAACCTGCGATCATGGCCAACGCGATAGCCACGCTGCGGGTGCTCGAAAAAGAATTCGGTGTTTCGCTGGCCGACGCGGGCAGCTGCGTTGCTGGGCATTCATTGGGCGAGTACACGGCTTTGTGCGCGGTCGGCGCGTTTTCGCTTTCTGATACAGCGAAACTTTTGAAATTGCGCGGGCAAGCGATGCAAAGCGCTGTCCCGGTGGGCAAGGGGGCGATGGCCGCTTTGCTCGGTGCCGACGTCGAGAAGGCGGCGGCGCTTGCTGCTGCGGCTGCTGCCGGTGAAGTCTGCGAAGTCGCCAACGATAATGACCCCTCGCAGGTGGTCATTTCTGGAGCGAAGGCTGCGGTCGAGCGCGCGGTTGCGATGGTCAAGGACCACGGCATCAAGCGCGGCGTTCTGCTGCCCGTTTCCGCACCGTTTCACTGCTCCATGATGCAGCCTGCCGCAGATCGTATGGCCAAGGCGCTTGAAGCGACACCGCCGGGCGCGCTCGCGTTGCCGCTCTATGCCAACGTGACTGCTGGCAAGGTCACTGATCCGGCTGAAGAGCAACGGCTATTGGTCGAGCAGGTCACGGGGCGGGTGCGCTGGCGCGAAAGTGTAGCCCAGATGCACGCAGATGGGGTCGATCAGTTCGTCGAACTAGGCGGCAAGGTTCTAACGCCCATGATCCGCAAGATCGCCGACGAGGCTGAAGCAGTCAGCCTGATTACAATGGAAGAGCTTGAGAGCTTCGCGAAGGAGATCGCCTAATGTTTTCACTATCGGGAATGAACGCACTGGTGACCGGCGCGAGTGGCGGCATCGGATCGTCGATCGCGATCGCCCTCGCATCGCAAGGTGCGCGTGTCGCTCTGTCGGGTTCCAACGGCCAAAAGCTGCGCGCTTTTCGTGAGCAATTGATGGCAGAACAAGGCGGCGATCACGTTGAAATCACCTGCGATCTTTCGAATACTGAGCAGGTCGAAGAACTGATCCCGGCAACTCTCGACACGCTTGGCGGGATCGACATCCTCGTAAACAATGCTGGCATCACCCGCGATAACCTTGCGATGCGCATGAAGGATGAGGAGTGGGACGATGTCACACGCATCAACCTGGAGGCGACATTCCGCCTGATGCGCGCGAGCGCTAGGCCAATGATGAAGGCGCGCTTTGGCCGTGTCATCAACATCACCAGCGTTGTCGGCGCGACTGGCAATCCGGGGCAGATGAACTATTGCGCGGCAAAAGCTGGCGTAACCGGAATGACCAAGAGCTTTGCCCAGGAAGTGGCCTCACGTGGTATCACGGCCAATTGCGTGGCCCCCGGTTTCATCCGCACAGCGATGACGGCTGCGCTCGATGAAAAGCAAACCGAAACGATCAATGCGAAAATTCCAGCAGGCAAGATGGGCGAGGGCGATGATATTGGCGCTGCCGTCGCCTATCTGGCTAGCCGCGAGGCAGGCTATGTCACTGGCCAGACCCTGCATGTGAATGGCGGCATGGCGATGATGAGCTGATCACGTTCAAGACCTGCTTCTTCACAACCGATTTACCCTTATCCCCAAGGGAATCTGCCATAAGTCGTCACGCCGCTTGCCCGACGCCCGCAGCGCGCTAAGGTTTTAGCGCAATTCCGGCGCTGGCGGGACGATTCCGGCCACCTTTGGCGCCACAGTACTAGGGTAAGGTTCAGCGATGAAAGCAACCATCGAACGCGCAACTCTCCTGCGGTGTCTCTCCCACGTTCAATCCGTGGTCGAGCGTCGTAATACGATCCCCATCCTCTCGAACGTCCTCATTGAGGCGAGCGATGATGGCAGCGTGAGGGTCATGGCGACCGACCTCGATCTGCAGGTTGTGGAAACTATGTCTGCGGCATCGGTCGACGGTTCCGGCGCGATCACAGTTTCCGCGCATTTGCTCTTCGATATTGCGCGTAAACTACCCGAGGGTAGTCAGGTTAGCCTAGAGACCGGCGACAACCGGATGGAGGTTAAGGCTGGTCGTAGCCGCTTTAAGCTGCCGACCCTGCCGCGTGACGACTTCCCGGTGATCGTCGAAGGCGACCTACCAACCTCGTTTGAGCTGCCAGCGCGCACGCTCGCTGAGCTTATCGATCGTACGCGCTTTGCGATCTCGACGGAAGAAACACGCTATTACCTCAACGGTATTTTCTTGCACGTGACAGATGATGATGAGCCGGTGCTGAAAGCGGCGGCGACCGATGGTCACAGGCTTGCGCGCTTCACGCTTTCGCGTCCTGAAGGCGCCGAAGGCATGCCAGACGTGATCGTGCCGCGCAAAGCTGTGGCGGAGCTGCGCAAGCTCCTTGAAGAGGCGCTCGACGGGAACGTTCAGGTCGACCTATCGGCCAGCAAGGTGCGATTCACGCTCGGCGGTGAAGGCGGCGTCGTTCTCACGAGCAAACTCATCGACGGAACCTTCCCCGACTACAGCCGCGTAATCCCGACCGGTAATGACAAGCTGCTCAGGGTTGATCCCAAGAGCTTCTATGACGGTGTGGATCGCGTTGCGACAATCGCAACGGAAAAGACTCGCGCGGTTAAAATGGGGCTCGATACCGACAAGGTCACACTGTCCGTAACCTCGCCCGACAATGGCACGGCGGCTGAAGAACTAGCCGGTGAATACAAGTCGGAGGGTTTCGAAATTGGCTTTAACGCCAATTACTTGAAGGACATTCTTAGCCAGATCGACAGCGACACGGTTGAGTTGCACCTCGCAGATGCGGGCGCACCAACCCTTATCCGCAAGGACGACAAGAGCCCGGCGCTCTATGTGCTGATGCCAATGCGCGTATAGTCCTGCAGATTAGGCGTGTTCTCAGTAGGAAAGTCATGTGTGATGGGATAGAGAAGTCTCAAAGGAGAGACTTTCATGACCCTCGCACAAGTGCACGTAAACAAGACTGCTCTCAACGAAGCGACGACAGTTGAAACCGATCTCGGTCCACTTGCCGAGGGCGCAGTTCGCCTGGAGATTGAGAGCTTCTCGGTAACTGCCAACAACATCACCTACGCTGTGGTTGGTGACGGATTTGGATATTGGAACTTCTTTCCCGCGCCGGAAGGTCAAGGCATCGTGCCAATGTGGGGGCACGCAAAAGTCATCGAGAGCAATTCGGACGAAGTCTCTGTTGGTGAGCGCGTTTACGGCTACCTGCCAATGGCGACGCATCTCGATGTAATCCCTGGCCGCGTTTCCGACAGCAGCTTCATGGATATGGCCGAGCACCGCCAGCCGATGAGCCCGATCTACAATCAGTATTCTAGGCTAGCCGCTGATCCGGAGCACGATCCGTCCAAGGAGGCGGAGCGCATGATCTTTGGTCCTCTGTTCAAGACCGGCTTCCTGATCGAGTACTTCATGCGCAATAATCAGTGGTTCGAGGCGGAGCAGGTGATCCTCACCAGCGCCTCATCCAAGACTGCGATGGGGTTGGCGAGCGTTGCGAAGCAAAATTCGCCGGGCGTAAAACGGGTCGGCCTGACGTCCGCAGGTAATGTGGACTTTGTCGAGGAAACAGGGCTCTACGACAAGGTCTATTCCTATGATGAAGTCGGCTTGATGAGCATTTGCCCGAGCGTCGTGGTCGACTTTGCCGGAAATGCCAGCCTGCTTGCTCAAGTCCACGAGCATTACAGCGACACGCTTAAATACTCATGCCTTGTTGGCGCGACCCATATCGAAGAACGAGGCGAGGGCGGTATGAACGCAGATCGTGGCCTTCCAGGCCCGAAGCCCACCTTGTTCTTCGCGCCCGATCATGCGGTCGCCTTCTTCAAGGAACTCGGTCCGGTTGAGGGCGGTAAATTGGTGGCGAAATCTTGGCACGTCTTCCTCGATGCGGTCGAGGGTGCTGTCGAGATCGAGCAGCATTCTGGCCTTGATGCAGCGCGTTCAACTTATCTTGAGATGATCGATGGCAGGGTCGATCCGTCAAAAGGTATCGTGATCGAGCCCTAGTCCGCTTCGGCATCAGCCGCGATGCCATAGTGGAAGAAGCCATGGTGCTGCGCGCGGTGGCGCGCTTCCATAAGGCGTTCTGTGCCCTTCTCCGTCGGTACGATGCACCAACCGCCTCCGCGCGAGAGCACTGTTTCCAGTCCCTGCTCAAGCACTTCGGGTCCGGGTTGGGCGCGCCAGTGATCTCCAAGCTCGTCGGGCGCAGATCGCGCGCCGCCAAAGCGGTCAGGCCGAGCCTGCGCTGCGTTCCAGATTTGCGTGTTGAGGATACCGGGGCAGAGGATCGTCACGCCGATATCGTCCTCGGCGAGCTCCGCGCTCAGCGCCTCGCCGACCGCTGCGGTCATCTGTTTGGTGGTAGCATAAAGTGTGAAAGGCCCGCTTACGGGCACGACGGACGCTGAACTCGCGGTAACGCCGACATGCTTTGAACCGTCGCGCGCTCGCAATATCGGGAGCCAGGCTCTGGCAGTGTTGATCGGGCCCATGACGTTCACGCCCATCAGCCATTCGAGTGTGCGCTCCTTTGCCCCGCACACAGTATCGGCAGAACCGACGCCAGCGTTGATCCAGAGCAATGAAGGTTCAACGCCTTGGGCGATCAGTTTTTCGGCGACACGGTGCGTTTCTTTGCTGTCGGATACGTCACAGCCATGAGCCAGCGAGCCTTTCCCACACAGTTCTGCAGTCTGTTCGGCTTCGTAAGCGTCGATATCGAGCGCGCAGATACGCATGCCCTTCGCAGCAAAGTGTTGTGCCAACCAGCGCCCGATCCCGCGGTACCGGCGCCTGTTATGACGGCCCAATCTCCTTCTACTGGCGTAAAGCCACTCACTCCGCCGCCTCGGCCAGTTCTGCGCGTTGTGGGCCGCGGATCAGCCCGCCGGGTGTCTCGCCGGTCCATTTACCCTCACGGAAAGTCACGATACCGTTCTTGATTGTGCAGGCATAGCCGTCTGCCTTTTGCAGCAGGCGCTTGCCGCCAGCGGGTAGGTCGAAGGCGAGCCAAGGACGACCGAGCTTCAATCGTTTCATATCAATCACGTTCAAGTCTGCCAGATAGCCCGGCGCGATCACGCCGCGATCCTCAAGCCCGTAGAGCACTGCCGTGTCGCGACACTGGCGCTTGATCGCGTTTTCGAGCGAAATCCGATCGCCGCGTTTGCGGTCCCTCACCCAGTGTTGAAGCATGAATGTTGGGGATGCTGCGTCGCAGATCGTGCCGCAATGCGCTCCGCCATCAGACAGTGAATTCACCGTATCATCAGCGTGTTGGAGCGGGTGCAGGAAGTCGAGATTGCCCTCGGCATAGTTCAAGATCGGCAGATAGATGAAGCCTGTCGCATCATTGCGGCAAAGCATGTCATAGGCGTATTCCTGCGGATCGACGCCCGCCGCCTGTGCGCGCGCATTAACGCTGGCCGATGCGTCCGGCTCATAGTCAAAATCCGGGTCCATCTCATATTGCAGCGCCCACCCCTGTGTGATGACCATCACCACCTGAATGATGTCCATTGGCGCTTCGGAGTAATCGTTTGGCTCTGCCAGCAGTTGAGCCTTGAATTCTGGATCAAGCAGCTTCGCCTTCTGTTCTTCCCAAGAAAGCTCTTTGATCGCCTCCCAGCTTGGCCGGAATGCGAACGGATTGACCGTCCCTTGCCAAGCCATGATGATGCCATTCCCGCGCAGAGCGATCTGAGCGACGATGTTGGCGCCATTGTCATTTTCAGCCCGCATCGTGGCGATCTGCTCTTCGAGTGGCAATTCCTTGGCGATCGACTGGAGCGCGGCGAAGGTCACTGGAATACCCGCCTCGCGGCTGAGCTTGCCCATCCATTCAAATTCATTCCAGTCGCGTTGTAAGTCGCTCGCCATTTCGAAAACGGCATGCCCGCCAGCCTGTTTGGCCCGTCCCATCGCGCGGCTCGATCGAAACGAGTTCTTCGGCGGTCGCCGTGGTGCCGGGCACGAGCTCACCATCGACCGATTTGTGCAGGACTGTTCGTGATGTAGAGAAGCCGAGCGCACCCGCTCGCACGCCTTCTTCGACGATGGCGCTCATCGCTTCGATGTCTTCGTGTGTTGGGACGGCGCCGGGCTGTTCGCGATCTTCGAGCACATAGGCGCGGACCGCGCCGTGTGGCACATGCGTGCCAACATCGACCGTACGAGGAAGCTTTTCGAGCGCGTCGAGATACTCGGGAAACGTCTCCCAGTCCCAGGTGATTCCTTCAGCGAGGGCGGTTCCCGGAATGTCCTCCACGCCTTCCATCAAGCTGATCAGCCATTCATGCCGATCTGGTTTTGCGGGCGCAAAGCCGACGCCGCAATTGCCCATGACGACTGTCGTGACGCCGTGCCAGCTCGATGGGGCCATTTCCTGATCCCAGGTTGCTTGCCCGTCATAGTGGGTGTGGATATCGACGAACCCCGGAGTGACGATCAGTCCATCGGCATCGATGACCTCGCGCGCCTCGCCTTCGACATTGCCGACAGCGGCTATCACGCCGTCTCTAACCGCAACATCGCCTTTGAACGCAGGCTCACCGGTGCCGTCCACGACAGTGCCGCCACGTATGATTAAGTCGAATGCAGGCATATGTGATTTCCTCTCTCGGTAGAGAGGGTCTCACAACGTCAACTGGCTGTCTAGATGTTAGGCTGCAGCCAACTGCCCGTCAGGGCTTTCGGGCGCGTCCAGATGCGCGCGGATCGCAGCAACGCTTTCATCCTTGTGGCTCAACAGGAAAAGGTGTCCGCCGCCTTCCATCACCACCAGGTCACTGTTCGGGATCAAGCTGGCGAGAAACTTGCCATTGGCGAGCGGAACGATCGCATCGTCATCACCCATCATAATGAGCGTACCCTTTTTCATGAAGGGTAGGGCAGGCGCGCTTGTCCATCCCAGCATACAGAGCAGTTGGTACATGTAGCCCCGAGCGCTTGGAGGCGTGAGGCGCGACATATGGCCGCCTTTGCCTGCGCTTGTGCCGAGGCCTTCGCCGTACAGCGTTTCAAAGTTCTTCAACATGAAGTCAGGGTCGATGTAGCGGCGAGGATTGGCCATTTTTGTCAGCGCCTTGGGGCTTCCTGGCACCATCAACATGCCCGCACTTGTGGCGATCAGGACGAGACGCCGCGTGCGCCCGGGATGCTGGATCGCAAAATGCTGAGCCATGCCACCGCCCCAGCTTATGCCCATTACGTCCACCACACCTACGCCTAGTTCATCGAGCAGCTTCGTAGCCGTCCACGACATCGTCCACGGAGTATAGGGAATAAGCGGTTCAGGTGAGCCACCAACACCCGGCATATCGAACATGATGAAAGCGCGCTCTGGCAAGGCTTCGGCCAGCGGGGCGACCGCTTCGATATTTGCGCCGATCCCATTGAAAAAGAGCACGGGCGGATGGTCCGAAGCCTCGTCGAGCCGCCAGTGCGCAACGCGTAGATCGCGTCCCCCAACATTGTGGAGACCGACAACAGCGTCCTTCATTGCATCAGACAAACAAATTTCCCTTCGAGGCGAGCCGAAACGGCGGTTGTCGATCCCTCACAACCGCCGCCCGGTATTCGGCATACCGGCGCTGCCGGCTATGGCGCGCGCGATTACACCTCTTCTATTACGTAGAGACCTGGGGCCGGGTCCAGCGGTTTGTGCTTGGCACTCCCCAGCTTTTTGGGTGCTGCCTTCTTCGCGCCAGAACGCTTTTGAACCCATTCCATCCAATAGGGCCACCAGCTACCCTTTACTTCTTCCGTTCCCTGCAGCCACTCATCGGCGGTAGGAGGCAGCTTACCCTTCTTCTTCTGAACGAAGTACTTCGCCTTGGGATTGCCTGGAGGGTTGAGGATCGCCTGCATATGTCCAGATTGACTGAGGACATAGGTCACGTCCTTGCTTCCGAACAGCTGTGTCGAGCGATAAGTCGCCTTCCACGGGGTGATGTGGTCGGTGACACCGCCGAGAACAAACAGGTCCGAGGTTACTTTGGATAGATCAAGCAGATGATCCGCGACTTCGACTTCACCCTTTTTGGTGAACGCAAGTGTCTCAAACAAGGTCAGAAAATCGCCCATTAGAGCGCCTGACAGGTTGGTCGCATCCGCGTTCCAAAAGAGAACATCAAATGCTGGCGGGTCCATGCCGAGCAGGTAGTTGTTGATCACATAATTCCAGATCAGATCGTTTGGCCTGAGCCATGCAAACCCGCGCGCAAGATCGTCTGCCTTGATGATGCCGGCTTTTTCAGCGCGCTGACGGGCGAGGGCAGTTCCGTTTTCCGAAACCAGAGATGCCGCCTCCACGTCAGTTGGCTTGGGATGTAAGACGCATACCATCAGAGTGAGAGTGCCGAGCAGATCACTCTTGTTAGCAGCCAATTTCGAGGCAAGCACCGAGGCTGTCTGACCGCCAGAGCAACCCGCTGATACATTGACCTTTTTCGATCCCGTTATCTGGGCGACAGCTTCCATCGCTTCTTCGCAAGAGCGGATGTAATCGGCCATGCCCCAGACACCTTGTTCCTTGGTCGGATTGCGCCAAGAGATCACAAAAGTTTGAATGCCATTGTCGACCTGATACTTGACGACCGACTTGTCTGGCGAGAGGTCGTTGATGTACATTTTGTTAATCTGTGGTGGGATCGTAAGCTGAGGAATTTCGTGCACCTCATCGGTTGTCGGTGCGTATTGAACCAACTCCATCATTTCGGTGCGAAGCACGACTGAACCGTTTGAAATCGCGATATTCTTGCCGATTTCGAACGGTACCGCTTGTCGACCTGGCTGACCATGCCTTTGTTGTTGACCAGATCGTTAAAAGCGTTCTGCAAGCCCTTGATCAGGGAAAGGCCGCCGGAATTGATCACCTGTTTCTGTGCGACTGGATTGCCGATTAGCGAGTTGGTTGGAGCAAGGCTGTCAAGAATAATGTTCGAGATAAAATTTGCTCGGTTGCGTTCCAGCTCATCCAATTCGAGCTCTTCCAGCCAGTTTCGCATCCCTTTCTGCACTGCGAGATAATACTGCGCGCCCGCTTTGAAGAATGGATTGAATTGCCAAGCCGGGTCCATGAAGCGCTTGTCTTTGGGGTCAGGCGCCAGTTCGCTTTTGCCGGTCATGATCTTGACCATGTCTTCACCCATGGCCTGAGCATGTTTCATGATCCGCTTTGGATCCGAGGCTGTTTCGCGCAGTAAAAGTGCCACTGCCCCGACGAAGTCTTCTCGAGCCAAACCTACCAATGGTCCCAATGCGTTAGTCGATTGGGCTGCTTCGTTTTCGAGCTTAACCGTGCCTTCTGACATTCTATCCCCTTGTGCGCGTTTTTGCGATTGCTGCTTTGTTGCCCGCAAACTGCCTTTTTTGTGACAACTAGACAAGGGCTCAACTGCAGCCCTGTTCCCGGGAGATCATTTAGAAAAATATCAAGGATTGGAGCGTAGCTAGCAGTTGTAAATTGCCGGAACCTTCGGGACAGACTGCTGACCCTTTGGTTTCAATAGGGACCTTGAACCGGATGGCCGGACTGTTTTCAAAGATAAACAAGGCAGCGGAAGCGGTATCGGTCGATGCACGCAAGCACACGACAGTTGAGCCCATCCCATCGCCGAATGCGGCGCAACGGCTTTCGCTGTTGGATAATCTGGAAAGTTCCGGTCTCAGCTGGATTTGGGCGTGTGATGGCGAAGGCCGTCTCACCTATCTTTCGAGTTCCGCCGCAGAAACGATTGAATGCGAAAATGGCGAACTCATCGGAACTCATATTTCCGATATTTTTCAGATCGATGACGATCCTGCAGCTAGGCAAAGCCAGCGCCCGCTTAAGTTCCTGCTCGCTGCTCATAACTCCATCGGCCCACTTACGGTCAGAATTGCATGCAAGACCGGTGAACAATGGTGGGAAATCGCTGCCAAACCACAGCACGATGGCCAGGGCGAATTTCTAGGACATCATGGCACTGCGCGGGATGTCAGCGCTTCGCGACACGAACTGCAAAATGTTGAGAAGCTCTCGAAATATGATTCCCTGACGGGGCTGGCAAACAGGCACTACATTGCCAAAAAGCTGGAAACCACGATGTCCGCGTTCCTCGCTGCAAAACGCTCGGTTGCCTTAATGAGGCTTGATCTCGATCGGTTCAAGCAGGTGAATGATACCATGGGTTACCCAGCCGGAGATGAGCTGCTCAAGCAGGCTGCGGACCGCTTGAAACGGATCATCGGCGATCGCGGAGAGATTGCCCGTCTTGGCGGCGACGAGTTTCAAGTCATTTTGCCGGATATCGACGATCGCGGCGACCTTGGTGACCTTGGTTTTCGCATCGTCCAGATGCTTTCTCAACCGTATTCCATCGACGGAATGAGAGCCGTTATCGGCTCTTCGGTCGGAATCGCCGTGGCTCCCTATGACGGGGTCGATAGCGAGGAGATCAGCAAGGCTGCAGATTTGGCGCTTTACTCGGCAAAATGCGAGGGCCGCGGACAATACCGTTTCTATTCCAGCGATCTGAAAGAGGCTGTGAATGAGCGCGCGCGGATCGAAGAAGACTTACGGGATGCGCTAGCCAAGTCAGAGCTGCAAATGCACTATCAACCGATAGTGAGCGCAGAAACCCACCGGGTAGAGTGCATGGAGGCACTCATGCGGTGGGAGCATACCGAGCGCGGCATGATCTCGCCGGCGGATTTCATTCCTGTCGCTGAGGATGTGGGTATCATTCGCGAAATGGGGACTTGGGCGCTGGGTGAAGTGTGTCGACAGGTCACCAAATGGCCGGAGACCGTGCGGGCGGCCATCAATGTTTCTGCTGTTCAATTTGCGGCTGACGACTTCGTCAGCATCGTTAAGCAGGCAATTGAGGCCTCTGGCGTCAATCCAGCACAGATCGAGCTCGAGATCACAGAAAGTGTATTTATTGGCGATCTTGAGCGCACATACAAAATATTCAAAAAGCTTAAAAATCTCGGTGTGAAACTCGCACTCGATGATTTCGGCACGGGTTACTCATCACTCAGTTATTTGCGCGACGCGCCGTTTGACAAGATTAAGATCGACCAAAGCTTTGTCCGGGGATGTTCTGCCGATGACAGCAACAATCCTGCAATCATTGCGGCTGTTGTCGGCTTGGCTGGCGCATTGCGAATGGAGACTGTGGCCGAGGGCGTAGAGAACAAGGATGAGCTTGAGGTGGTGAAGACCCAAGGCGCATCTCACATTCAGGGAATACTCTTCTCAAGAGCAATCCCGGCAGACGAAGTTCTTTCGCGCTTTGAGAGAGGCGAGCTTGAGTTTGAACCTATAGGGCCGGACCGTTATCGCCATGATCGCCGGACAGAATTCCGGCGGATCGGACTGATCCACGACGACCATCGTTACAATGTCGTGCTCCGCAATTTGTCGAAGACTGGGGCAAAGATCGAAGGGCTGCTGAACGTACCGATCGGAACCGATGTAGTGCTCGATCTTGGTGGCGGGCAACTTGCAGTTGCTACAGTCCGGCGCTCCGATGGGTTCAGCCAAGGGGTCGAATTTGAAACGCAGCTGATTAGTGATGGTGCAAAAGGCTTGTGCACCAGGCACCGGGTTTCGCCCTATCAGATAGAGGCTGCGGGCCGACCTCTCAAATCCCTCGCAGACGATGCGTATGCAGCGCTGACTGGTGGCGTCATGCCCACAAGCAAGGCGTTCATGGAAGTCGAAATCGGCAGCATTGTGTCGTCGCAGGATTGATGGAGATGCAAGTCAATCGTCCTCGCATTGAACAGTCCGCAGAGGCACCGGGAGACCCGAACGGTGCGTGCGGTGCGGAGCTCGATGGCGAGGGCAAGCGCGGCGTCGCGGCAGGAACTGCGAGGGATTCGGACGATCGTCGTAGTGCAGCCCGAGTCCACTCATCTGTCATACCTCCTCCCCAAGAGGCCGAAAACGGGCAAAAAGCCGACCATGAATATGCGTTACCTGCCCAGCCTAGGGCGATGGCTGGTTTCCTGCTGTTGGCCTATGCTCTTGCGGCGTTTGTGGCGAAAGGGGTGCCGCTCGGCATAGTTTCGGCTCTTGCAGCATTCGCCTCAATCGCGATGTTTGCATGTGGGTCATATCTCGCTGCCTATGAGCGCAATGAGAATTCGAGCAGATATGCGAGCTCGTTCGTTCTTGTCCTCGGCGTCTTGGTACCGATGGTCTGTGCGGGCCTTGTCTTCAGCCATTGGATCGGAGCTGGCTTGCCTTGGCAATGGGCAATCGCGTCTCTGGTCTGCATAAACGCGGCTACTACAGCCTTGCTCGGGATGCGGATCGTTTCCCTATTTACGGCGAAGATGTCGATCTGGACAGCATTTGCATTTGGTGAGCCCAGTGCAATTATGGTCTCAGCCTTGGTGGCTGCTGGCCTTGCCCTGATCTTGGTCGCCCGAATGGAATGGCTCGATGTGCAGGAGCGAAAGTTTGCCCGCGAGGCGCGCGAAAGGCTTGCTGCACGTGCTGAAGACATCTTGCGCAGTTTCGAAGACACTGGCCAAGGTTGGTTTTGGGAAACCGATCGGCGCGGACTGATCAGCTATATTTCGCCTTCTGCAGCAGACGTCTTAGGCAAATCAGTCGCCGACCTTCTGGGGAGACCGCTCAGCGAAATAGTAGCGACATCTGACGGATCGAAAAGAGCAGACCAGACCCTACTTTTCCATTTGTCGGCACGGTCTGCTTTTTCCGATGTAGAATTGTGTGCTGCCGGTACGCGCCCCGCACGTTGGTGGGCTTTGACCGGTACCGACCGGTCTACGACTCATTTGACAATTTCTGTGGTTTTCGTGGCCACGGATCCGATCTGACTGAGCAACGGCGCTCCGAACAACAAGTATCTCGGCTCGCACACTTTGACTCGCTTACTGGCCTCGCCAACCGCCTGCAAATGGCCCAGTCGCTCGAGCGTATTTTGGGCTCACCGCGTGAGCGCGACAGGGAGTGCTCGGTGCTGATGCTGGACCTCGATCGTTTCAAGCAGGTGAACGATACTCTCGGCCATCCAGCAGGGGACGCGCTTCTCAAACAGGTTGCGCAGCGCTTGAAGCAAACGGTCGGACAGCAAGGGCGCTGCGGGCGCTTGGGCGGCGATGAATTCCAGGTTATTATTCCTGGACAATCGTCGAGGGAAGCGCTCGGCGTGCTCGCTCGGGAAGTAATCGCGCGTCTGTCGCAGCCGTATTCCGTTGAGAACCACAATGTCATTATCGGCGCATCGGTTGGGATTGCGATGGCGCCTGAACACGGCTCCAGTCAGGAAGAACTAGTTCGTAATGTCGATCTGGCACTGTATGCGGCAAAGGATGCCGGGCGCGGAACGTTCAAGTTCTTTGCCGACAATCTGCATTCGGCTGCCGAGGCGAGGGCGCAGCTGGAGCAAGATCTTCGCGAAGCCATTGCAGATGGCCAATTGCAGCTCTTCTACCAGCCGCTCGTTTACGCCGGCAGTGAGAAGATCACCGGGTTTGAGGCGCTGTTGCGCTGGAACCACCCAACCAAGGGATGGCAATCGCCTCAAGAGTTCATTCCTATCGCCGAAGATGCGGGTCTGATCGACGGGATTGGCCAATGGGCATTACGCAATGCTTGTGAGGATTTGGCCCGATGGCCCGAAGACGTGCGCTGCTCGGTAAACGTTTCACCGCTGCAGTTTACCAATCCCGATTTTCCCACGATTGTCGCGAACGCGCTTGCCCATGCAGGGGTCGATCCCGGACGCCTGGAACTCGAGCTTACAGAGAGCGTTTTTCTCAATGAAGGCGCGAACACCGATGCCACTTTTGCCGCGCTGAAACGTGTTGGCGTGCGCTTGGCGCTGGATGACTTTGGTACTGGGTATTCTTCGCTGGGGTACTTGAAGACGGCTCCATTCGATAAAATCAAGATCGATCAGAGCTTTGTGAGAGGCGCAACCGAACCTGGCAGCCGAAATGGGGCGATTATTGCATCGATTACCAGTCTCGCTGCCGCTCTGCGCATGGAAACAACGGCTGAGGGCGTTGAGACGCTCGATGAGTTGGAACTGGTGCGAGAACTCGGTTGCAGTCACATCCAGGGCAATATCTATCACGGGGCGCTGGATGCAACGGCTGCGACCTTATTGGTCCAAAAATCGACTGCGTTAAGTGCCGAAGGCCCAAGGTCTACGCGCGCACCTCGCAAAGTGCTGTTGAGAAGGATCGCGGTTATCGTTGGCGAAAACAGGCTGCCAGCAACTTTGCGATCAATCTCTGAAGGTGGCGCCATGATTGATGGGGTGTGGATGCTCTCCAAGGGCGATCCTGTAATCGTCGAATTCGACCATGGGCGGTCAATCAATGCCGAGGTTCGCTGGGTGCGCGAAAGTCGGATTGGCGTGCAATTTGCCCAGCTCCTTCGACAAGGGCCGGACGGGACATTCGACATCCTTCGTGAAACCGCCAAAGGCTGACCGCAAAAGACGAGTTAGCCGGTCGACTAAACGTCCATTATTAGGATAAAAGTAACCAACCGGCTTTACCCCTCAATAATCACCAGAAGGTCTGGTGCGGTTTGAAAGGTAAGGCGAAGGTGCCTTTGAAAAGCTTTCTCGGATCAATCGGCGGCGGCGTGAGGGGCGGGCGCGGCGCAAAAAGTGTGTCCACGCTAAGCGAGACGGAAAAGCTCGAAATGCTCGACGAGCTGGAAAGCTCGGGTCTGGGATGGTTCTGGGCGTGCGATGCCGACGGCAAGCTCACGTATTTGAGCGGTGCAATCGCAGACCGCATCGAGGTCGAGTTTGACGCTTTGATTGGACAACCGCTTGCCAGCGTTTTCGAGGCGCAGGAAAACCAATCCCGCAGCAAATCACTGTCTTGGATGCTTGGAACGCATAAAGCGTTCAACGGCTTTATTGTTCAGCCTGCGATCGGGACAAGTAAGACTGTCATTCGCCTTGCAGGTCAGCCCGTAACGAACAGTCGGGGCAAGTTTACTGGTTTCCGTGGGACAGGAACGGACATTACCGAAGAGTTTCATCGGGAAGAAGAGACAGAGCGGCTAGCCAAGTATGACTCGTTAACTGGCCTCGCCAATCGCCACCGCATGGCGCAAATCATCGATTCAACGCTGGTGGCTTTTCAGGCTGCCAAGCGAAATTGCGCGGTGATGATGCTCGACCTGGACCGGTTCAAGCACGTGAACGATACACTTGGTCACGCTGCAGGTGATGAACTTTTAAAGCAGGTTTCAGCTCGCTTACAGCGATCAATCGACCAAGAGTGTGAAATTGGACGCTTGGGTGGTGACGAATTCCAGGTCATGGTCCCAGATGTCGATGATCGCGGAGTCCTGGGCGATATCGCGATGAAGATCATCGCGATGCTTAAGCAGCCCTATTCTTTGGATGAGGGGCGCTGCGTGATCGGAGCGTCTGTCGGAATTGCGATCGCGCCGCATGACGGCGTCACTCGCGATGAAGTCGTTCGCTCGGCTGATCTTGCTCTTTATGCAGCCAAGAACAGCGGTACGTGGACAGTACCGTTTCTATTCCGGTGAGCTGGAAAACGAAGCAATCTTTCGCAGGCGGCTCGAGGAAGATCTTGGCGCAGCCGTTCGAGACGATCAATTGTTCCTCAAGTATCAGCCGATCGTCTCGACAGCATCCCAAAATGTCGAAACTCTAGAGGCCAAGATTTGCTGGAATCACCCGCAACGCGGTGAAATCGACGAAGAGGAGTTCGCATCAATCCTGGAAGGTGCGAGCCAAGTTATCGAGGTTGGCACTTGGGCGATTAAGCAAGCTTGTGAGCATGCCAGCAAATGGCCTGAGAGTGTCCGTGTTGCAGTGAATGTACCTGTGCCCCTGTTTGGCGCGGATGATTTCGTCGATCGTGTCGATGATGCGATCAAGGCCTCTGATATTGCCTCCAACCGTCTTGAACTGGAAATCAGCGAAGCGATCTTCTTCGGAGACACCAATGCGGTAGACCGGACGTTGGGAGCCTTGTTTAAAATCGGCGTGCGGCTCACATTGGATGAGTTCGGAAGCGGCTATTCGTCGCTAGCGTACCTGCGTCGCGCGCCGTTCGATACGATCAAGATCGATGAAAATTTGATCATTGAAGCCGAAAATGGCGATGAGAATCGCGAACTCGGTCTGGTCAAAGCGATCGTTGCACTTGCTGGCGCCTTGGACATGAATACCGTCGGAAACGGCATCGAAACGACAAGCTTGATGAGAGTTCTGCGCGATTGCGGAATAACCTATTTGCAAGGGCCGATCTTTTCCGATCCGATCGACATCGAAGCAGTGTGCGAAGAATTGACCGGCAATAGCTGGAAGATTGAGGCAAGCGATGACCGCACCAAACGCGCGAGACGTCGGACCGTATTCCGCAAAATACAAGTGATCCACGATGATCATTCCTACGAGGTCACCTTGCGCAACCTTTCGAAAACAGGCGCCCTTATTCAAGGATTGGCCGACGTGCCTAAGGGCACTCAGTTCGTTGTCGACTTGGGCGGAGGTCAATTGGCGGTCGCAACGGTGATCCGAACCAGTTCAGACACACAGGGGCTGGAATTCGAGCAGTCGCTGATCGACGATGGAGCCGGCGGATTATGTACGCGCAATCGCGTCTCGCCATATGCTCTTGCTGCGGCAGGAGCTCCGCTCGCAGCACTCTCGCAAGGTGATTACAAAGGCATGCAAGGCGGAATGCTTGGGCAGGGCGGTAGTGTGCCACAATTCGGTTATGCACCGGTCCGTCATCACGAAGCAGGCTAGTCCGCCACTAGAACCTAATCGCGCGCTTGGGGAGTGTTGCGATTTTCGCGAATGACATTGGCCTTGCGGCCCGCTAAATGCGCTCGGAAATGACTGACCTTTCCAAAATTCGTAACTTCTCGATTATCGCCCATATCGATCACGGTAAGTCCACGCTGGCTGACCGGTTGATCCAATTCACCGGTGGCCTGACCGAGCGTGAAATGTCCGAGCAGGTGCTCGACAATATGGATATCGAAAAAGAGCGCGGCATCACGATCAAGGCACAGACCGTGCGCCTCAACTACACCGCCAAGGATGGCGAGACCTATCAGCTCAACCTGATGGACACCCCCGGCCACGTCGATTTCGCCTACGAGGTCTCGCGTAGTTTGGCTGCATGCGAAGGTGCGCTGTTGGTTGTCGACGCCGCACAGGGGGTCGAGGCGCAGACTCTCGCGAATGTCTACCAGTCAATCGAGCATGACCACGAAATCGTTTCGGTAATCAACAAGGTCGATTTGCCTGCCGCCGAACCCGAGCGTGTCCAGGCCGAAATCGAAGAAGTCATCGGCTTAGACGCGTCCGAAGCCGTCATGACGAGCGCGAAAACCGGCATCGGAATCGAGGATGTGCTCGAAGCAGTGGTTGCCAAGATCCCGGCTCCGCAAGGTGATCGCGAAAAACCGCTTAAAGCATCGCTCGTCGACAGCTGGTACGATCCGTATCTCGGCGTCGTCATCCTTGTGCGCATCATCGAAGGGGTTCTCACCAAGGGCCAGCAGATCAAGTTTATGCAAGGCGGCACACAGCATCTGATCGACCGTGTCGGCTGCTTCACCCCCAAACGCACTGACCTGCCGGAGCTTGGCCCCGGCGAAATCGGATTTATCACCGCGCAAATCAAGGAAGTCGAACAGGCCCGCGTCGGCGACACGATCACCACGGTCAAGAACGGCGCGACAGAGGCGTTGCCCGGTTATAAGGAAGTCCAGCCGGTGGTGTTCTGCGGCCTGTTCCCGGTCGATGCGGTCGAGTTTGAAAAACTGCGCGAGAGTATCGGCAAGCTGCGCTTGAATGACGCGAGCTTCAGCTTTGAAATGGAAAGCTCCGCCGCGCTTGGCTTTGGCTTTCGCGCCGGCTTCCTTGGCCTGTTGCATCTGGAGATCATCCAGGAACGCCTCAGCCGCGAATACGACCTTGATCTGATCACAACCGCGCCGAGCGTCGTCTACCGTTTGCAACTTGGCAAGACAAAGAACGAGGACGCGACCGAGATCATGCTCCACAATCCGGCACGACTGGCCCGATGTGAACCGGATCGAGATGATTGAGGAGCCGTGGATCAAAGCGGTGATCTACACGCCTGATGAGCATCTCGGGGCGATCTTGAAATTGTGCCAGGACCGACGCGGGATCCAGACCGATCTCACCTATGTTGGTGGGCGCGCGCAGGTGACATATGAGTTGCCGCTGAATGAAGTGGTGTTCGATTTTTACGACCGCCTCAAATCAATTTCGCGGGGGTATGCCAGCTTTGATTACGAGCAGATCGGGCTGCGCGAAGGGGACCTCGTCAAGATGAATATCCTGGTCAATAACGAGCCGGTTGATGCCCTCTCTCTGATCGTTCATTCAGGGGTTGCGGAAGAGCGGGGCAGGGGCATGTGTGAGCGCCTTAAAGACCTGATTCCAAGGCACTTATTCAAGATTCCCATCCAGGCTGCGATCGGCGGAAAGATCATCGCCCGCGAGACCATCAGCGCGATGCGCAAAGACGTCACCGCGAAGTGCTATGGCGGCGATATTTCGCGCAAGAAAAAGCTGCTCGAAAAGCAGAAAAAAGGCAAAGCCAAGATGCGCGAGTATGGCAATGTCAGCATCCCGCAAGAGGCATTCATTGCCGCATTACGCATGGGTGAGGAGTAGCGCGGCATATCAACTGCGCACGCCCTTACGGATGGATCAGGTGCAGCAAAGTCGCCCGCGCGGCTGCCTGCGCACGGGTGCGTGCCTTCAACTTTTTGCAAGCATTGCGAATATATTCCTGCACCGTGAACTCAGAGAGGCCCGTGCGCTCGGCAATCTGACCGTTCATCATCCCGCTGCAAACCCAGACCAGGCATTCCTGCTCACGCTGAGACAGAGGTTGCCAATCATGGCTTTCGACCAATTCCTTCATCTGCAGACCTTCCTGAAGGAAAACAACCGCCGGCAGAAAATCAGGAGCGATCCGGTCATAGGCCTCAATCGCCTCTGCCTCTGACGTAAAACAGCTCGCTGTCATGATGGTGAATTCTTTGCGCCACGGATCAACCAAAGACGCACCAAACCCGCCGCGAAAGCCGAAATCCTGCATGCGCTTGTAAAAGGCCAAATCACTCTCCGACCAGAGGTCGAATTCCGGGTGGCCTTGGGTACAGGCAGTAACCCGGTCAAATTTCCCATACTGAACCAGCAGGTCCATCGACCGGGTCATTTCTGGATGATCGCGCACATGATCTTCAAAGTCCCGCGTGATTATCACCCCGTGGCTTTGATCGGTGAGAACATATTTGCCGATTTCCATGACGGTGGCAGAGCAATTCTCAAATCCGTGATCGCCAAGCTCTGCGAAGAGCTTTCCCCAAGCCTGCGCCGGATCCTCGGCGGAGATGGCGGCGCTCGCCCAGTCGAGAGGATCGAGCATGCCCATTTAGCGTGAGCGGCCCCGCGGCGGAAACTGGCTGACCGCCGTGCGTGATTGAGAATGTCTACTCAATGCCGTCAACGCTTCCCCCGTCCCGGCTTCAACTCGTCAACCCCCTTTTTATGAGGGATCGCGGCAAATTTCCAGTGAGTTTAGTCATTTAGCATTTGCAGGCCACGCAGGGTGGAAAGGACACGGCGATGAACAGGATTGTATTGGCGACGGGGATCAGCTTTCTGGCGGCAGCGACGGCGATAGGAATTCCGGAGGAGGCACAGGCACAGGACTGTTTGCTTGACACGAATGAAGACGGCGATGCTGACAGCAATGTCGATACGGTCAGTGGTGCGACTTCTGATGCTGGCACGAGCGAACTCGCATGCGGCAATCAAGCCGAAGCAAGCGGAGGAAATTCTACGGCGGTGGGGGCGTTTACGGAAGCGACTGGGACGGACAGCACCGCGATCGGCGCTTTTGCGGACGCGCTGGCGACCAATGCGACGGTACGTGGGATTTGGCGCGACGGCGAATTCCAACGACTCAACAGCCTTGGGCTACACAAGCAGGGCGATTGCGACTGCCACAACCGCGCTCGGAGCGAACGCTCAGGCCACGCAAGCCAACGCGACCGCCCTCGGTACCGTACAGCGTTAGCTTTCGGCGAAAATAGCACGGCTGTTGGGACGATCGCACTTGCGAATGGTACAGGCGATACTGCCTTGGGCAATTCGGCTGTGGCCGATCAAAGCTATGCCACCACCACGCTTACAGGTAATTTCGGTTCACAGATCGGGCTTTCGGCGGCATCCACCGCGGTCGGACAATTGGCATTTGCCGCGGGATCCCAGAATACCGTAGTCGGCGTTGGCGCAAGAGCCGTCCGAATCGCAGATAATGGCGACGGGACATTCGAATGGAGCCCAATTGTTGGGGGTACAGCGATCGGCCACACCGCAGTCGCTGGTTCGTTAGGCGCCTCAGCCTTCGGCAGGGGCGCTCAAGCGCTCGGAGACAATTCAGTGGCTATAGGCACTGTTGCTACGGCCAGCGACTTAGGAGCGATCGCAATCGGTAATGGCGCCGAAGCAAGCACGGCTGGGTCGATTGCGATTGGCAGATCAAGTGACGCGACGGGCAACTCTACAGTTGCGCTTGGAGCATCCTCGCTAGCGACAGGGTTGGGTTCTACAGCTTTGGGCGTTTCGGCTGCTGCCTTTAGAGATCGGACACTGGCAGTCGGAGCAGCGGTACGAAGCCTCCGGTGTGGGATCGACTGCATTAGGGTATGGATCTGTCAGCACGAGCGACCCTTCATATTTTTCGAATTTCTCATACGATGCGGTCACGGCAGAAACAGCATCTGCAGCCGTGTCAGCAGGAAGGGATGCCTACGCGGTCGGCGAGGGAACCATTGCTATCGGGGCCAAAAGTCGTGCCTTCATATACCAACCGACATCAGCAAGCTCTTTCAACTACCTCGCCGTTCCGCGCGCAATCGCTATTGGTGCAGATGCCGAGGTGACTGGCGTCAACGCGATTGCCGTGGGAGCCGTCTCGAACGCTATCGGTGTATCTTCCATCGCCATCGGCGGCGATGGTACAGACAGCGACACACTAGGCGCACAGGCGACGGCGGATCGCGCGAGTGCGTTTGGTGCAGACGCTCTTGCGCTAGGAGAGGATTCCACCGCTATCGGGACAACAACGCGGGCATCGGGCCTGCGCGGGTCTGCATTTGGACGGAGTTCGCGCGCGCTCGGGACCAGCTCTGCCGCCTTTGGCGATACGGCGTTTGCGGTCGGGGGACGTGCAACGGCGGTTGGGCAAAGAGCGTTGGCCAACGGAGGCCGCTCAACCGCGGTCGGCTTTGATACAGAAGCGGGTGCGAACGGCACAGCTGTCGGCGACACGGCTGTTGCGACCGGCAATGGAGCAACCGCTGTCGGCTTCCGAGCGACGGTGACCCACGCGAACTCGACCGCCGTTGGTGCCAACGCGACCACAACAGCTGACAGTCAAGTAACCCTTGGAGGCACGGGCTCAAGTGTTCGCATCGGCGACATTGATGCGAGCACCGCTGCCCAGGTCGGTCCGGTTGATGCGGTCACGGTCGATGCCAATGGCACGCTGGGACGTCAGAGCGTGGCCACCGCTGCGTCGGTTGATAATGTCCGCGTGGCGCTCAACGCCTTCTCGCAAGTCTCGACCGCGCAGTTCGATGCGCTGAGCGGACGGGTAAGCACCTTGTTCGATCTCACCGAGACGATCGACAAGGATGCGCAGCGCGGCATTGCCTCGATCGCTGCTCAGGCCAACCTGCACTTCCCGAGCGAAGCGGGCAAGACCAGCTATGCCAGCAATGTTGCAACCTATCGCGGCGAGGTTGGTGTCTCTGCAGGCCTGATGCACCGGTTTGAAGGGGACTTCGCGATCACCGCCGGTGTCACATATGCAGGCGGCAACTCAACCAGTGTGCGCGCAGGCATCGCGGGAGAGTTCTGAAGGTATTCGGGCGGGTATTTTTACCTGTCCTGTCGCTTCGCTACTTGAGGACGGGAACACCCAAATCGCGCGCCTTCAACGCCTCGAACCGTTCCCAAGCCTCGCGGGTCTCCTCCGACAGCTGCTCCCACTCCCGTTCGCGCTGAGCTTCCTGCGCTTCGCGGATGGCGTCGATCTTGCGGTCGATGCTGGCGCGGATCTCTTGCCGGGTTGGGGCGTTAGCCTTCGCCTCGGCCTCCAGCTCCGCGCGGATTGAGGCACGCAGGCGTTTGCGCAGCCGTTTCTTGATGCGCTTTGCCAGGCGTTCCTCGCGCATGATGTCGATCGCATCGCGGCCTCGGCGTGTTCCTTCGGGAAAGCGCTTTGGCGCTCGGTTCTTGAGCAGGAACATCAGCAACCGGTCGTTATAGACGCGGCGCGTGCCGATCAGCTCTCCGGCGTGGTAGACCGGCTCCTCGACGCCGTTCAGCGCGCGGTCCATCGCGACGTCTTCGATCCGCGCTATGCCATGATCGAGCGCCTCTTCCCACGCCTTGCGAAAGCTCTCCGCTTCGGGGTGGCGGCGCAGTTTGTAGATATGGTGCTCGCCAACACCCAGGCGGCGGCAGGCGGCGCGCACGCTGCCGGTATCGGCGAGCGCTTCGATAAAGGCGCGTTGGCGCTCTGCGCTCCACCCGCCGCGGCGCATGCGCTTGCGCGGGACAGGGGTGAAGGTGGGGAGGGAGGGTTGTTTGTTTTTCGCACAGCCATCCGGCTGCGCGGTATCCTCGCTCACGCGGTTTTCAGCCGCATCGCTGCGGGCGCCCGTGCGGGCTTGCGAACCTGCGGTCCGTTTTGGTGTCTCACTCATAACACCTCGTGGAGCAGAAAACGTCCAAGTAGGAAAATGGGGCGTTTTTGTTCCGGTGCCTGGCCTCTCGCGCCCTGCGAACAAGCTTCCAATGCGTTTCTTGGCCTAATCAACATCTACTCATCCAACTTCACTTGGCGTTCACGTTTGCCGCGGCTATATCGCCGCCCATGAATACCAGCATTCGCAGCTCGCTCATTCGCGCCGGACTCGTCGGAGCCGTCCTCGTCACAACCACCGCCTGTTCGAGTGGCGGATCAGCCAATGAAGACGTCGCCTATGTCGCGCGCGATGTGGAATCGCTCTACACCGAGGCGAAGCGGCGCATGGACAATGGCAATACGTTGCTCGCCGCAGCGCTGTTTGACGAGGTGGAGCGGCAGCACCCTTATTCGCCATGGGCACGGCGCGCGCAGTTGATGAGCGCGTTCAGCTATTACGTGGCGCGCGATTACAACAAGGCGATCCAGAGCTCGCAGCGTTTCCTGTCGATCCACCCGGGTAACAAGGATGCGCCCTATGCTTATTACCTGATCGCGCTCAGCTATTACGAGCAGATCTCTGACGTGAACCGCGACCAGAAGATCACCGAGCAGGCGAAGACGGCCTTGCGTGAGGTCAATCGCCGCTTCCCGCAGAGCGAATATGCGGTACGATGCGCGGTTGAAGCTGGACCTGGTGGACGATCATCTTGCGGGCAAAGAGATGGAAATCGTACCGGTTTTATCAGCGCTCTGGCCGCTGGCTGGCTGCGAATTTGCGCTTCCGCAACGTGCTGGAGCAGTACGATACGACCAGCCATGCGCCTGAAGCCCTTTACCGGCTGACGGAGAGCAGCCTTGCGCTTGGCGTGCCAGAGGAAGCGGTCAAATATGCCGCGGTGCTCGGCGCGAACTATCCCGGCAATGAATGGTATGAAAAGGCTTACGAGCTGGTGCAGGACCACGCGAGCGGCGTGACCGCCAGCTAACGGCCTTTACTGAGGGAGCCTGCTGCGCAGCTCCGCTACGCGTTTGGCATTGGCGCCCGCGTCGGAATATCCCACGCGTGAAGCAGAGCGTACATGCACGGCGTCATCCGTTTTGCGCAGCTCCAGATCATCGACAAAACCAAAAGTTGCTGAGCTGAACTCTGCGGCAATATAGTCAGCACCCTGCGTCGTGATGCGCCCTCCCATCGCTTCGACGGTGGCGGGGAGGGCATCCCAGGCGTCGACGGGTAAACTTGCGACTTTCTTGTCGCCAACAGTCCCTGTCTCGCTCGACACACAATTGGGCGAGTCAGGGCAGGGCGCGAGCGTTTTGTCGACCAGTCCGGGAGCAGATCCTGCTTTCGACTTTTGCCCAAGATAGGCAAAGCCTCCCACGCCAACGACCAGCAGTACAATTGCAATGAAAATGATTGTCTTAGCCACCGAAACAAACCCTTGTGATCAGTCAACGGCTTCTAGGCGTAAAGATTACGCGCGGGCAACCGTCTGAATTGGGGCAATGCAAATGCCGCTGCTAAACCGTCCTTAACCAAATTTCATTGGCTCGGCGCTAAACGTCGAAGCGATGAATATTGGGTCTTTTCTCCTTAAGGCGCTCGCTTTCTCGGGCCTTGTTGCGCTGCAGATGGCGGTGCCTGCGGTGCATGCGCAGAGCGACCGCGCGGCAGCGGATGAAATCGCCATTTACGGAACGCTGGATGGAACGCACGACGAGGTTGATCTCTCGCAAGTGCGCGTCGCTGTGAACGGCATTCCGGCTACAGTGCGCGCTGACAACTCCTATCAAGTTACAACGCGGTTTGCGCCCTATTACCGCGTCGAGATTTCTGGCGGCGGGGTGTTCGAAACGCTGCAAACCTTCGGCAACACCGAGTTGCGCGATGAGACATGCAAGTGCTTGATCGTCCCGACTATCGAGCTCGTGGCACAACGCCCGGGGCGCATCGAGCTGTTCTTTGCTGGCGATACGATGGCCGGACGCCGCTTCTACCGGGATCGCGGCAGCAGCTCACCGCCGGTCCTTACGCCCGGAAACTACGCCCGTCAGCTCGACGCAGTGCTCGCGCCGTTCAAACCCTACATTGAGAGCAGCGATTACGCCTCGCTCAACCTCGAGACCGTGCTGGTCAGCGAAGAGCCGAGCGAGCCTTCGCCGAAGAAATACGTCTTCTTTACCCCGACTGAGATGGCAGGCGCGATGGCGCGCGCAGGGGTCGATCATGTCTCGCTCGGCAACAATCACACCGCCGATTACGGCGATCCGGCTCTCATCTCTACCATTGAGGCGCTCAACGACGCCGGTGTCGAATGGTCGGGCGCAGGAATGAACCGTGACGAAGCTGAACAAGCCACGCAGGCCGACATTGGCGGCACGCCGCTCAGCCTGCTCGGCTTTGTCGGATGGCGCGGCAATTGGGAGCCCAACCAGGTCGCCACCGATGAAAAGAGCGGTGCGGCATGGGGCGCAAAGGCCCGCATCCGCAACACTGTGCGGCGCGAAAAGGCCGCGGGGCGCGTGCCGATCCTGCAATTGCACGGCAGTGCGGAATATTCCGACCGGGCCTCTACCACTACGATGAGCCGCTTGAAGCTCGCTGTCGATGAAGGCGCACCGATTTCAATCGGCCATCACCCGCATGTCGTGCATGGCATCACGACCTACAAAGGCGCGCTGATCGCGCCATCGCTTGGCAATTTCATCTTCGACCAGACCCGCCCGCAGACGCAAACCAGCTACGCGCTCAAAGTGATCCTCGAAAACGGCGAGTTTCTGCGCGCGGAGGCGATCCCGCTGCAAGTGCTGGATTTCCGCCCGGTGCCAGCGGTGGGCGCGATGCGTCATGCGGCGCTGTCGCGCCTTGCATCGCTGTCGTCAGAGATGGGCAGCGATCTGACCGCGACCGGCGGGCATTTGGCGCTCTGGGCCGAAAGCAAGGCAAATTTCCTCGCGCGCTGCCGACAAACCCCGCAGAAGTCGCGCGTTGTCTTGCTACCGGTGTGTGCTCGCAAGGGGAGCACCCCGGGGCGCAATATCATCGCGCGCGGCGACTTTGAGAATACCACCTTTGGCGAGGCCCGCGACCGCTTCTGGGCGGTGCGCAACGCCCGCTATCAATTCACCGCAGACGCAGTTGGAAATGGAGCGTTGAGCCTAAAACCCACGCGCGCTGGACGCGGCGCATATCTCTATTCCCGCTCTTATCTGCGCGATGTCGAGGGCACACGCTTCACCGTAAAGGCGCGCATTAAAACAGCGGTTGCGACCGAAGTCGAGCTGCGCATCAAGACCCGCCCGCGCTCTGGCGATCCAACCACGCCATCGGTGCGCGGTGATATGAAGGGCACGCAAAATCTCGCTGCTTCAGGCGAGTGGCAGGAGGTAAGCTTTGACCTGACGCTACCGCCCGAAGCAGACAGCAGCGCCGCTCGCGCGTTCCGACCGATCCTGCGTTTTACAACCGACCGCAAAGGGCCGCGCCGTCCGCCAGCGCTCATCATCGACGATGTGGCGCTGATTGAATGGGCGGCGCCGGACAAGGCTAGCGACCCGCATCAGACGTGGCTCTGGACCCATGTGCGGGAGGCTTCCGAGCCTGCGCTTGCCGCTGCGCAATAATTCCACACCTTAGCAGTCCCTCAGGCGGTGACGCCGGCGAAACGCTGCGCTACCATTGCGCGCAATGCTCACCCGCCTGTCCATCCGCAACATCGTTTTGATCGAGGCGCTCGACCTCGATTTCACGCGCGGGCTTGGCGTGCTGACCGGCGAGACCGGTGCGGGCAAGTCGATCCTGCTCGATGCTTTGGGATTGGTTCTGGGCGACCGAGCCGAGACTGCTCTGGTGCGCGCGGGCGAGGCCAAGGCGAGCGTCACGGCCAGCTTTGAATTTGCCGAGCTTCCCGCAGCGATCACCGAGACCTTGGATGATGCCGATATTGAGATTGAAGCGGGTGAGCCGTTGATCATCCGGCGTCAGGTTAAAGTTGATGGCGGATCAAAGGCATTTGTGAACGATCAGCCGGTTGGCGTCGCGCTGCTGCGGGAGATCGCGGCGAGCTTGGTCGAATTGCACGGCCAGCACGATGATCGCGGCCTCGTAAACCCGCGCGGCCACCGCGCTCTGCTTGATCGCTACGCAGGTAGCGACCTCGCCGGGTTGGAGCGTGCTTGGCACAGCTGGGCAAAGGCGGAGGCGCGCTTTGCCGAGGCGCGCTTGTCCGTCGAACAGGCCGCAGCAGACCAAGAATTGCTGCTGGCTCATTTGGCCGAACTTACCAATCTTGAGCCAAAGGCGGGCGAAGAGGCTCGCCTCGCTGAAGCGCGCGCAGCCATGCAAAAGGGTGAGAAGCTAGCGGGCGACCTCGAAGAATTGCGTCACATCTGGGAAGGTTCGGATTCTCCGCTGGCCGCTTTGCGTGTCGCGGCACGGCGGCTTGACCGGATCGGCGGAGAGCATGAATTGCTGGCCGAGGCTTTGGCCGCGCTCGATCGGGCCGTAATCGAAGCTGGCGAGGCCGAGGAAAAGCTGGAGGCGGCGGCTCAGGCGCTGATCCATGATCCGGCGGCATTGGATGAGGCGGAAACGCGCCTGTTCGAACTGCGAGCAATTGCGCGCAAGCATCGCTGCGAGGTTGACGAACTGCCCAAGGTGATGCGCGATATGCGCGCGCAACTGGATGCGATTGAGGGCGGCGAAGCGGAGCTCGATGCTTTGGAGATCGCGGCGAAGGAAGCGCGCGAAGCTTACGTGACCAAGGCAGAGACAATCCACGCCGGGCGCATCAAGGCCGCGAAGAAGCTCGACAAGGCGGTGGCGGCGGAACTTGCCCCATTGAAGCTTGATGCGGCGCGGTTCCTTACGGCGGTCGGCAAGTTGCCTGAGGAGAAGTGGGGCGCGAACGGCATCGACAGTGCAGAGTTTCTGATCGCGACCAATCCGGGCGCGGACTATGCGCCGCTCGGCAAGATCGCATCAGGCGGCGAACTGTCGCGCTTTATCCTCGCGCTGAAAGTGGCGCTGGCGGAGAAGGGCGGGGCGGCGACGGTAATCTTTGATGAGATCGATCGCGGTGTCGGCGGAGCGGTCGCAAGCGCGATTGGTGAGCGTTTGGCGAGGCTGGCAGATGGCGGGCAATTGCTCGCTGTGACGCACTCACCGCAGGTCGCAGCCCGCGGCAACCAGCATTATCTGATCGCGAAAGCCTCCAGCGGGACGGTGACCAAGACCTCGGTTGCACTGCTCGATGAGGCGGGCCGACAAGAAGAGATTGCGCGGATGCTTTCCGGCGCGGAGGTCACACCTGAAGCGCGGGCGCAGGCTGATCGGCTGCTGGAGGGTGTGTGATGCCTGACATTCTGGTCGAGTTGATCCTGTCTTGGGTGTTCATCGCGGCGGTGGTGATCGGTATGATCACGGTCTTGCTGGGGTTCCGGCGAAAGACTCTACCGGCAAAGCTCGCGCATTTCGGGGTGGGAGCTTCACTGCCCTTCGCCGCGATGGCCGTGGTTTGGTTCAGCTTGGAAGGGTGACTGCGCAAGTGGGGGTTATTGTGAATTCTGCAATTGCTCGGATTTTAGGTTTGCTGCTTGCAGTGATCGCTTTCCTCGGGATGTTACCAGTCCTCCTACTCTTCATGATGGAGTTCGGTTTGAACTGGGCGACGATTTGGTCGTTTTTGGCAATTGCAGGTGCAGCTACGAATATGGTCTTTTGTTTCGAGATCGCGCGCAACCAAAGAGGATCAAAGTGGCTTTGGGCCGTCTTGGGAATATCGTTGTTGATTTGTATTCCGCTCATGATTGCTAATGGGGCCCGGTGGTGACCAATCTCTCTGATCCCGCTGCCGTCGGTAGCCTCACGCGGCCATAGGAATTGCAAAAGATGGATCAATCGCCCTTGGAAAGACCGGTGTGGTCGACACTGAATGGGCCGCAGAAACATCTCGCCCGCGTTTCAGGTCATGCCGTCCGAATTGATCCTCGCTACGGACCCTTTGCAGCAGCATCAGATCAAAGCGAGGCTGCGCAAGCCGATCTCGCTGAGATTGTTCACCGCTCACCCCACGACATTTGGCTCGTCGAACCAGACGAATGGCCTGCACCTGCGGGGACGAAAACAGTTCGCACTGCGCCGCTGTTGCAGATGGTAGCGGATGCGACGTCAAACGCGACTGCGCACGCGGAAGATATCGTCCCGCTTGGGCCTTCCGATGTGCCCGCTATGACCGATATCGCGCTCGCGACCGAGCCGGGACCTTGGGGCGAGCTGACGCATCAATATGGCCAGTTTTTTGGTATTCGTGACGGTGACAGGCTCGCCGCGATGGCAGGCGAACGCATGCGGCCTTCATCGCAATATGCGGAAGTCAGCGGCGTGTGCACTTGGCCGGAATACAGAGGGCAGGGGATGGCTCGCCGCCTGATCGCGCATGTCATGCAGGCACATCGCGCGCGCGGGGCGATCCCCTTTCTGCACTCATACGCTGGCAACGAGGCTGCAATCGGCCTTTACAAGAGCCTTGGCTTTGCGCCCGCAAGAAAGCTGGTGGTCACTGTGCTCGCAGCGTCTTAAGAGCACCTGATGACTGACGTTTCGAAATTGGATGAGGTTGGTGCTGCGAATGAACTCATGCGGCTCGCGCGGGAAATCGCGAAGCATGACAAGCTCTATCACGCGCAAGACAATCCCGAGATCACAGATCAGGAATATGACGCGCTGGTGCGGCGCAATGCGGAGTTGGAAGCACAGTTTCCGCACCTGATCCGCGAGGATTCTCCGTCGAAGAAAGTCGGTCATGCGATTGCTGCGTCGCCTCTTTCCAAGGTGACGCACGAGGTTCGCATGATGAGCCTCGACAACGCCTTTAACCGAGAGGAAGTCGAGGAGTGGGTCGCCAGGATGCGGCGCTTTCTGTCGCTGTCTGCGGACGAGCCGGTTGCGATCACTGCCGAAGACAAGATCGACGGGCTGTCATGCGCGCTGCGGTATGAGCAGGGAAAGCTGGTGCGTGCTGCCACTCGCGGCGATGGTCAGGTCGGTGAAGATGTCACTGCGAACGTGCAGCATATCGCCGATATTCCGCAGCAATTGACAGGCGGTAATGTCCCCGATGTGTTCGAGGTACGCGGCGAAGTTTACATGTCAAAGCAGGACTTTACCGCGCTCAATGCTGCGCAGCATGAGGTCGGCGGGAAGCTGTTTGCGAACCCTCGCAATGCGGCTGCGGGATCCTTGCGACAGAAGGATGCAAGCGTGACTGCAAAGCGTCCGCTGAAGTTCTGGGCTTATGGTTGGGGTGCGGCGAGCGAGCTACCTAAGACCACGCAACATGACATGATGCGCATGATTGAAAGCTGGGGCTTTCCTGTCTCACCCTTCCTGACCGTTACTGATGATGTCGACGCGATGATCGCGCATTATGAGGAGATCGGCAGGCAGCGACCCGATCTTGGCTATGACATTGACGGCGTGGTCTACAAGATTGACCGACTTGATTATCAGCAGCGGCTAGGCTTCGTCGCGAAGGCACCGCGCTGGGCTCTGGCGCATAAATTCCCGGCTGAGCGGGCTGAAACAACGCTGGAGGCGATCGACATCCAAGTCGGGCGCACCGGCAAGCTGACCCCGGTTGGCAGGCTCGCGCCGGTGATGGTTGGCGGCGTGACGGTTACCAATGTGACTCTGCACAATCGCGATGAGATCGAACGGCTCGGCGTGCGTCCCGGTGATCGCATCGTCGTCCAGCGGGCGGGTGATGTGATCCCGCAAGTGGTCGAGAATCTGACCCGAGATACTGAGCGCGACCCTTACGTCTTCCCTGATACTTGCCCCGAATGCGATAGCGAGGCTGTGGCGGAAGAGGGCGAGGTTGATGTTCGCTGCACGGGGGGTTGATCTGTCCGGCACAGCGTACCCAGCGGCTTGAGCATTTCGTGTCTCGAAAGGCGCTCGATATCGAAGGGTTGGGTAGCAAGACGATCGCGCAGTTCTTTGAGCTGGGTTGGCTTGAAAGTCCGGCGGACATTTTCCGACTGAAGGATCGCCGCGCGGATATTCTCGCGCTTGAAGGATGGCAGGATAAGTCTGTCGATAACCTGTTGGCTTCTGTGGAGGAAAAGTGTGCGCCCGATGCGGCGAGACTGCTGTTCGGACTAGGTATCCGACACGTCGGCGAGGTGACCGCACGCGATTTACTGAAGAACTTTCATGAGCTTTCCGCGATCCGAGATGCGGCGGAGAAAGCCCGCGCGGGAGATGAGGATGCGGCGGCTTCAATCACATCGATTGATGGCATTGGTGAGAGTGTCGCGACAGCCTTGGGCGATTTCTTCCACGAGGATCACAATGTGGCTGTGTGGGAAGACTTGCTCGGTGAACTCTCGCCACCACGCTACGAGGTCGAAACTCTCGACAGCCCCGTTGCGGGCAAAACCATCGTTTTCACCGGCAAGCTTGAAACGATGTCCCGTGATGAGGCGAAGGCGCAAGCGGAACGGCTCGGCGCAAAGGCCTCCGGTTCGGTCAGCGCAAAGACCGATATTCTCGTTGCCGGTCCGGGCGCGGGCAGCAAGTTAAAGAAAGCGCAAGAGCTCGGCATCGAAGTGCTCGACGAAGCGGGCTGGGCCGAGATCGTGGCGGCGGCGGGATGATGAGAATGTACGACTTCAGGCACGCCAAGCTGTGCCTTCTCGGTGGCGCCTTACTGCTCCCGCTTTGTCCAGCAACCGGCAATGCCCAATCGGGCGCAGCTGTTTCGGCAGAAACGCAGCTTGCCGCTGATCCAGAAACAGTAACAATTCCGTTTGACCCAGAGATCAACGCACGAATTGCCTATTCGGTCGTGCTCGAAAAGCGTCGGCCAAGCCGCGTGCGTAAGATCACATTCGAGCAACAGCTGACTTTCCGCGAGCATAGCACGGGATTTTTGGTCGATATTGAGGCACTGTCGATCTCGGTTGGAAATGACAGGCTTGACCTCACAGACAGTCAGGCTTTGCAAATAGTTCCGCCACCCCTTCGCCCTTTTGTGATGTCGCTAACGCTTGAGCTTGATCAGTTTGGTGAGCCAGTCCGGGTTGATGATTGGGACAAAGTAAAAGCGCTTATTACCCAATTGCCCGATTATGTTTTGAACGAGGCGGATGCAGATCGAACAGAGCAGACCAAACAGGCAATCGAGTTAGCGTTTGGTCCCTTGCTCAATGCAACGGCGGAAGATGCTCCTTCCATGCTCGTTCAAGGTTGGCCAGAAATTCTCGGCTATGGCGGCGCTTCACTCGAACTTGGCGAGGCTTACGGGGCAGAGACTGAAATTGAGGGAGGGCTGTTGCCGTCTCCAATTGCTGCGACTGCGGAGCTCTCCATGTTTCGGACTGATGAAGGTAATCTTCGCTTCGTCCAAAGTGTGCGGGCCGATCCCGAGCAGCTGAAAGATGCCGTTCTCTTCATTCGTTCGAAACTTGAAGAGCTGCAAAGCGAAGGTGACGGACAGGCCAATCATAGAGCCGATGACGGACTGGCTGAAATAGAAATGCTCGACGATCTCGATGTCGTATTCGACGCGATCACCGGCGTCCCGCTCCGGGCTTCGATCCGGCGGCAGACGATTCTGAACAATGCGATTGTTTCAGGCGACACCATCACCATCACACGACAGTCGCCGTGACCGACCTCCTCGTTGAGCTCCACCCGCAAGCCGCGCGCATTGCCGAGTTGCTCAAGGCGCGCGGGGAGAAGGTCGCGGTCGCTGATGGCGCGACCGGTGGACTGATCGCAGCCTCCTTGCTCACGGTTCCCGGTGCACTCGATTTCTTCGTCGGGGGCGGGGTGGTCTATTCCTTTCGCGCGCGAGACGTTTTGTTCGATCTCCCGCGCGAGGCTTACAAAGGTATGCGCGGCGCGAGCGAACCCTACGCGCTGCTTCAAGCCCGCGCGATCCGCGACAATTTCGGCGCGGAATGGGGACTGGCGGAGAGCGGTTCGGTCGGCGGATCGACCCATCCGAGCGGCGCGCCAGCCGGCACAAGCGTCGCGGCGCTCGTCGGCCCGGACGGGTTCGAGCGCACACTTACACTAGAAACGGGCAGCGATGATCGCATCGCCAATATGCAAGCGTTCACCCGCAACGCGCTCAATCTCGCTGAGGTTGGCCTTGCGCCCTGAGCGAGCAACAGGGGGCAATCGGGTTGCGACATTCGCCGCGGTGCTGGGCCTCACGGTTTTGCTGGCGGCGCTCGCTTGGACCTATGCCGGTCGTTTGACGGCGCCTGCGATCAATACGTCGCTAGCGGCTGCCGAGACGGCGCCTGAACCACCCGAAGACACTCGCCCGGAATCGGTCAAACAGCTCGAAACCAGGCTGCAGGAAATCGGCACAGCCTTTGCCGGACAAGTCGGGATTGCTGTGGTCGATATCGCGGGTGACCATCGCGCGGGCTTCAACGCCGAACGGATGATGCCACAGCAATCGGTCAGCAAATTGTGGGTCGCGATGGCTGCGCTCGATCAGGCGGATGCAGGCACGCTCGACCTCACTGAAACCGCCACCGTGCGCCGCGAAGACCTGACCCTGTTTCACCAACCGATCCGCAAGCGCGTGCTCACCGCGGGCAGCTTCACTACCAACCATGCCGATTTCATGCGCCGCGCTTTGGTGGAAAGCGATAACACCGCCAATGACATGCTGTTGAAGCGCGTGGGCGGGTCAGTATCCGTTCGCGAAATGTTCGCCGACAAAGGGCTTGATAACATCCGCTTCGGGCCCGGCGAACGCATAATGCAATCCGAGCTCGCGGGGCTCGAATGGGATCAGTCGTTCTCGCTCGGCAAGGTCTTTTTCGAGGTGCGCAAACTTGTGCCGCATTCAGAGCGGCGAGCGATCTTCGATGCCTATGTCGATGATCCGGTTGATGGCGCGAGCACGATGGCATTGGCCGATGCTTTGGCGCGGCTTGTTCGCGGAGAGCTGCTATCAGAGCAATCCACCGCGCAACTCATCGGCTTGATGCGCGATGCAAAGAGCGGCCCGAACCGGCTCAAAGGCGGTCTGCCCGAAGGCTGGCAAATCGCGCATAAGACCGGCACGGGCCAGGTGCTCGACATCGTCCCGCCGGGTGTGATCGGTGAACAGACCGGCTATAACGATATCGGCATTCTCACCGCGCCTGATGGCGCGCAGTATGCGGTTGCGGTGATGATCGCGCATACGCGAACGCCCGTGCCCGAACGGATGGATATGATGCACGCTGTGGTCGCTGCGGTGGCGGAGTATCACTGCACCACCGCAGTATGCGAACAGCCTTAGATCACACTCGCATCAATCATTGGGCATCAGATAGATTTCTCGCACCGCCGATGTCTCGGGCTGCGTAATCGCAAACATCACCGCATTGGCGACATCTTCGGGCTGAAGCTTGTCGGGCTTTGGCTCGTCAAAGAACGGGGTGTTGACCATGCCCGGCGCGATCACGGTGGCGCGGCCACCCCATTCGCGCATTTCCTCTGCCAGGTTCTCGCCAAAGCCATGCACGAACCACTTGGTCGCCGAATAAATCGAGCCTTTGAACGCGTCGCGGCCCGCCTTTGATCCGGTGACGACAAAGTGCCCCTTGGTCTTTTTGAGTTCGGGGATTGCCTCATGCGCGGCATAGAGCACGGCGAGGATGTTGAGGTGGATCATGTCGTGCCACTCGTCAGGGTCGCCGTTTTCGACGCCCGGCTTGTTCACGCCCGTGCCGGCATTGGCAAACACCGCGTCGAGACCGCCGAAATGCGCAGCGGTTTTCGCGATGGCTGCGGCGATTTCCTCGCGTTTCGTTGCGTCGCAGGGGATGGCGAGCGCGGCGTCTCCAATCTCGTCTGCGAGCGTGTTGAGCTTGTCTTCGGAGCGGGCAATGAGCGCGACGTTCCAGCCTGCTGCTGCGGCTGCGCGAGCGGTTGCTTCGCCAATGCCTGTCGATGCGCCGGTGATAAGGAGAGTTCTTGCCATGATGTGAGCCTTTGATTGAGAAGGGGGTTCCCCTCTTTCAAAGGTTTGTGGGCCAAGGGGTTCCTATTCGCGGGCTAATTCGGTGCTGTGAGGCGGCAGCCATTTCATCACGCCGCCAGAGAACGGCGTCCACCATCCGGTGCGTATGCCGGCTTGCGCAAGCCGGTCACTGGTCCATTGATTGCAGGTAAACGTCACCGAATAGCTCGGCAGGGCGGTGTAATAGGCGCTGGTGTCATACGTGCCGTCCTCGAACTCGCGATAGACCGCGCCATCGAGTGGCGGAAGGTCGGCGAGGATCGCTTTGACGAGCGCGGCATATTGCTCGCCTGAAATGGTGATTTCGCGGCGGTCACGGTCGAGCGGGGGGTGCACGTAGTTTGTGGTGCGGATCAACCCTTCGCCGCCAGTGAAGAGCACGCGAACGGCGGTGGAAGCATTCATGTCGGAGATTGTTGGCGTGTTGAGAATGACCTCGCGTTCGCCAAAGCCAATGGCGACGTGAGTGGCAGGGACGGGGCGGTCCGCGTCGACCCAGTGATTGGTGCTGGGAAAGGTCTCGCGCCAATCTTTCGTCGGATGAGCGATCGGCAGCACAAATTGCGTGTGCACGCCGTTGGTCTCGATCATGATCGTGACGGGATCGCTAATCGGCTCGGCCAGCTTCTGCCCGCGCGGGATCGACGATCCGATCCAGGCGAACAGCAGGAATGTGATGACGAGAGCAGCAATTCCGGCCAGCCCATAGAGAGCTAAGCGACCAGCCTTGCGCGCGGCCATTTTCATCATGCCCGGCGGCGGCGCAGCCACAGAATCGACCAATCGCCGCGTACCAACCGGGCTGTTGGCCGAAAGCCTGCGCGGCGATAGGCTCGGCGCACTTGCGGCTCCTGCTGGGTCAGCAATCCTGCGAGCAGCACGCTGCCACCTGGCCCAACGCCGTCGGCGAAGTCCGGCGCGAGTCCCACCAAAGGACCGGCAAGTATGTTGGCGATGAGCAGATCATAAGGTGCGCGCACCCGCAGCAGCGGATCGTCCATCCCGTCGGCAATCACCATCGCCATCTCGCCGGGGCGTGGTCCGAGCCGGACGCCATTCATTGCGGCGTTGTCTGCGACTACGCCAGCGCAGACTGCGTCGATATCCGAAGCGGTGGCGCGCGCCGATGGCCAGAGATGCATCGCGGCAAAGCCGAGCAATCCTGTGCCTGTGCCAATGTCGGCGATATTGCGCGCTACCATACCGGTGCGCTTCATAGCCCAAAGCATTTCGAGGCAACCGGCGGTGGTCTCATGCTGGCCTGTGCCGAAGGCTTGGCTTGCAGGAATAGCGAAATTGATCGCTTGCGGGTCAGGCGCGAATTCGGGCGTATGGACATAGAACGGCCCGGCGCGGATCGGCTCAACGCCCTGCTGGCTAAGCGTTAGCCAGTCTTCATCGGGGAGCTTTTCAACCGTGATTTCAGGTGCTTTGTCCGCGAACAAGTCTGCGACAGCGCGCTTTTGCGTCGACGTTGGTTTGGACGGATACCATCCCTCCAGCACCCATTCTTGCGGGCGATCCTCTGCAACCTCACGCCCGGAGATTACAAGGTCGAAATCCCACTCCTCGATCTCGTCATGGGCTAGCAATGCGGCCTGCACCTTTGGCTTGGGCGCAAAGGCGGTGAGTTTCCAGCCAGAGCTCATTCGGCGTCCGCTTGCTCAGCAACCTCTTTGGCGAGGCGCTTTTCTAGGTCGCTGCGCTTCTTGTTGGCATAGGAGGAGCAAGGATCGTCCATGTCCAGCAAGCTCCCTTTTCGAGCCATTTGAACAATTGCGCGTGGGATGGGTGCGCCGCGATCAGAATGTCGCAATCAACCGCGCCCAAGCGATCAATCCCGGCATAGTATTCGGCGACGTAATCCGGGTGATCAGAAAAGCGATATCCGTCCGCGCTCACCGGAGACAGACTGTCGGCGTAAACGATTGTCTTGCAGACATCGCCTTCGCAGCTTGGCCAGCTCCAACTGGTGGCGCCTGGCGAGTGTCCAGGCGTATGGATCGGAGTAATCCCGTCATATCCCTTGAAGCGATGGGTCATATCCTGCGGGATAAGCACCACGCTCGACACCGGCCTGAAGGGCGGGTGATCTGAGCTGGCCTGAGGATCATTGCTCGCGACCACTCCACTCATAAGAACCTCGCTTGCCGGTTCGGACGCCTCGACCGTAGCGCCAGTTGCTTCGGCAATGCGAGCAATCCCACCGACATGGTCATAATGTTCGTGGCTGATGTAAATGTATGCGATTTCTTTTGGATCAAAGCCAAGCGTGCTGACGTTGTCGAGCACCACCTTCGCGCCTTCATCGGTTCCCGTGTCGATCAAAGTGTCATAATTCTTCCCATCGATCAGGATCGCCGAAATCCCGCATGTGCCGACATAATAGCTGTTGCCGTAAATCTTGAAGGGCGGGGCGGGCTTGTCCCAATCATCCCACGGTTTGCAGGTGTCGAGGAAGGCCTGCTGGTCTGCTGGTAGTGAGCTAGACGGCGCGGCTTCATTCGCAACGCTTGTTGCGCAAGCGGCCAATGCCAGCGTCGCCAGCGCAACCGGTATTTTAGCGAACATAGCTTGCTCCATTGGCGTCGATCACCGCGCCAGTCATGCTGGCAGGGGCATCGAGCGCGCAGAAGGTGATGACCGCTGCGATCTCTTCCGGCTCGGCGACCTTGCCCAGCGGAATATCCGCTAGCAATCCCGCGCCGCCGCGGCTTTCCAGGTAGTCATCCGCCATGCTTGTATCGGTAAAGCCCGGAGCTATCGCAAAGCTGAATATGCCCTCGCTGGCATAGGCGCGCGCGATGGTCTTGTGCATCGCCAGCATCCCGCCTTTCGCCGCTGCATAATGCCAATGCGCGGGAGAATCGCCACGGTGGCCCGCGCGGCTTGCGACATGGACGATCCGTCCTCCGACGCCGCGTTCTTTCCAATGGCGCACCGCAAAGCGGCTGAGCTGCGCCGCCGCCGTGAGATTGATCCGCAACGTCTCCTCCCAGCTATCGAGCCAGGCAATATCGGACGAATCGAGCGAGTTTGCCTCGAAAAGCCCGGCATTGTTAACCAGCACGTCGATTGCACCGTCCGCTTGCTCCAGCGCCGCATCCCATAGGGCTTGCGCTGCGCCGGGATCGGTGAAGTCCGCCGCCAGCGTGTCAGGCGAAGGCTTCGTGGCATGGCCGATCACCTTTGCTCCGCGTTCGATCAGCTTTTTGTGCGCCGCAGCGCCAATTCCCCGGCTCGATCCAGTGAGTAAGATGCAAGTCATACATCGCTCTATTTCGAACTTTGCACGCAGAGTCGAGCGCTCACCGCTTGTCACACGCGTCAGGCGCGTTAAGTGGGGCTAGCAAAGACCTTCGGGCACAAACGGGATAGACATTTACATGGCGAACAGACCGCTTTCCCCCCATTTGCAGATCTGGCGGTGGGGGCCGCACATGCTGGTATCGATTTTGCACCGCGCGACCGGCGATGGCATGGCCATTGTCGGGCTGGGCGTGTTGATCTGGTGGCTGGGCGCGCTTGCGAGCGGACCGGAAGCCTACACTACTTTTCAGGATCTGATGACCTCGCCGGTCGGATACATCGTGCTGGTTGGCCTCACATGGGCGTTCTTCACCCATATGATGAGCGGCTTGCGCCACTTCGTGCTCGATATTGGCGCGGGGTATGAGCTCAATGCCAACCGCATCTGGTCGATTGCCTCGCCCATTATCGCGATCCTCCTCACGGCGGGCTTTTGGGCTTTCATGCTGACCAAGCAAGGAGTGATCTGATGGGTACGGGAACATCAATCGGAAAAGTGCGCGGGCTTGGCTCGGCCCACGAAGGCGCGCACCACTGGCTGGTCCAACGCTTCACCGCGATTGGCAATGTCGTCCTCACCATCTGGCTGGTGGCCAGCATCATGCTGCTGCCCGACCTTGGCTATGCGACTGTTTCGGGCTGGCTCTCAGGCCCAATCCCAGCGACCGCGATGATCCTGCTGATCATCTGCACGTTCTGGCATGCGCGACTTGGCCTCCAAGTCCTGATCGAGGATTATGTCCACGAAGCCGGATCGAAATTCGGCCTGATCGCCGCCCTCAATCTTGCTGTTATCGGCGGAGGCGCATTCGCAATCTTCAGCGTCGCCCGCCTTGCCCTTTCTGGAGCCGCCTAATGGCTGACCTAAATTCGTACACTATCATTGACCACACTTATGACGTGGTTGTCGTTGGCGCGGGCGGTTCGGGCCTGCGCGCGACCATGGGCGCGGTCGAAGCGGGCCTGCGCACCGCCAACATCTCCAAGGTTTTCCCGACGCGCTCGCACACTGTCGCAGCGCAAGGCGGCATCGCTGCATCGCTCGGCAATAACACGCCCGATCACTGGTCATGGCATATGTATGACACGGTGAAGGGCGCGGACTGGCTGGGTGATCAGGATGCGATCGAATATCTCGCACGCGAGGCTCCGCAGGCGGTTTACGAGCTGGAGCATGCAGGTGTTCCGTTTTCGCGCAATGAAGACGGAACGATCTATCAGCGTCCGTTTGGCGGGCACATGCAGAATATGGGCGAGGGGCCTCCGGTCCAGCGCACCTGCGCCGCGGTCCGACCGCACCGGCCACGCCATGCTCCACGCGCTCTATCAGCAGAGCCTGAAATATGACGCGGACTTCTTCATCGAATATTTCGCGCTCGACCTGATCATGACGGGCGAGGGCGCTGATCGCCGCTGTGTCGGCGTGATCGCGATGTGCCTCGACGATGGCACGATCCACCGGTTCCGCGCGCAATCTGTCGTGCTCGCAACCGGCGGCTATGGCCGCTGCTATTACACCGCGACCTCTGCGCACACCTGCACCGGCGATGGCGGCGGCATGGTGCTGCGCGCTGGCCTGCCCTTGCAGGATATGGAGTTTGTGCAATTCCACCCGACCGGCATTTACGGTGCGGGTGTTCTCATCACCGAGGGCGCGCGCGGCGAGGGCGGATACCTCACCAACTCCGAAGGCGAGCGCTTTATGGAGCGCTATGCTCCCTCGGCGAAAGACTTGGCATCGCGCGACGTTGTCTCGCGTTCGATGGCGCTCGAAATGCGCGAAGGGCGCGGCGTCGGGAAAGAAGGCGATCACATTCACCTTCACCTGGATCACATCGATCCCAAGGTCCTGGCCGAGCGTCTGCCGGGCATTACCGAAAGCGGAAAGATCTTTGCCGGTGTCGATCTGACCCGTGAAGCTCTGCCGGTTACGCCGACGGTTCACTACAATATGGGCGGCATTCCGTGTAATTATCACGGGCAGGTTGTGACCTTGCGCGATGGCGATCCCGATGCGGTTGTGCCGGGGCTTTATGCCGTTGGCGAAGCGGCCTGTGTCTCGGTTCATGGCGCAAACCGTCTGGGCTCGAACTCGCTGATCGACCTCGTCGTATTTGGCCGAGCGACTGGACTGCACCTCAAGGACAATCTGACGCCGGGCGCGAGCCAGCCTGAGCTGCCAGAGAACAGCGCCGAGCTGTCGCTGACCCGTCTCGACCACTTCCGCTATGCCGAAGGCGGCTCGCCAACCTCGGCCATCCGCGCCGACATGCAGAAGGCGATGCAGGCACACGCTGCCGTGTTCCGCGATACCGAGCTGATGGATGAAGGCGTGAGGAAGCTCGCCGAGCAGAACAAGCGCATGGAGGATATTCACGTCTCCGACAAATCGCTGATCTGGAACAGCGACCTTATCGAAACGCTCGAGCTCGACAATCTGATGAGCCAGGCGAACGTGACGATGGCATCGGCTGCGAACCGCAAAGAAAGCCGCGGCGCGCACGCGCATGAGGACTTCCCCGATCGCAATGATGCGGAATGGATGAAGCACACCATCGCTTGGTTCGATGGCTGGGGCGGCGGCGCTAAAGGCGCTGGCAAGGGCGATGTTACGATCGATTACCGCCCGGTCCACGAATACACGCTGACCGATGATGCGAAATATATCGAGCCTAAGGCACGGGTGTATTGAGCGGTCTGCCTGAGTGAAGGGTGTGCTCTCACGCGAAGGCGTTATCAATCGTTTGAACGGTTATTGGCAGATGGAAGCCGCCAACGTTTTTCTCGTGCCGGCGGCGATGATCGGTACGACGTATTATCAGGAAAGTACGCTCGGTTGGTTGTCGGTGTTCGCGATCGTTCCGATGTGCGCTTTGCTGGTCATTGGTGCAGCCTATTGGCGGGGGAAGCTGATCCAGCTGAAGGGCGACGGTGGCGCATTGGACCGAATGCTCGCGTGGGCTCATCATCTGGACCTGCCTCTGGCAGTTTTGAGCGTTATCGCTTTGCTTTTGACCTTGGTCAGCTGGGTGGTGCCATCTCTTTCCGTCTCTCTGGCAGATAGGGTTGTTGCGACGATTGCGGCGTCGCTCGCGGTACTGGAATACGTCAATTACTATCACCGCCAATTGCAGCACTTTGACCACCTCGCCGACTTCAAGCGATTGCTGAGCGGCAGGGGATTTCGGCGCGCGCAAATGGCGGTCGATCTTGAGTACTTCAGGCGAAATCGATGAGGTGCGGCGATGATGGCTTGACGCCCCGCGTCCTCTTGCGCAGCTTGTCGCTCTAATGAAACGCGGTTCGCTCCTCAAGATTGCCACAGTGATGCTTGCATTCGCCATTGCGGGACCAGCCTATACGCAATCGAGCGACACCAGCGCATCCGCCAGCAATCCCAACCAGCCACCCCCGCACACCAAGCCGTGGCCGAACTTTGCGACTGGGACAAATCCCAATGCGATCAGAACCAGTCTGGCCCAGTCACCAGAGTTTGAGCGCAATACATCGCCGCTGACGCTGCTGAGGGAACGCCGCAAGCTAGACGCCGCGCTCGCGCAAATTCAGCCGCAGCGCCCCGGCACGGTCGACGCTTACGTACTCACGGTCGCGCTCGACAGCGATCCGGTGTTCGCGCGTGAGGCGCGAGAGGCCGCGAAGGTGCTCTCCCGCCGCTATGGCGCGGAGGGCCGCACGATCACGCTTGCGGGGCCGGACGGCAAGTCCAACGAACTACCCAAAGGTTCAATCCGCGCGCTGCTCACCACGCTCGCGCATATCTCTAGCGTGATGGACGGCGATGAAGACGTGCTGGTGCTCTACTCGACCAGCCACGGTCTGCAGCAAGGGCTGGCCTATCACTATGGCGACACCGGATACGGTGTGCTCAGCCCGGCGCGTTTCAAAGCGGCGCTGACCGAGCTGGGCATCGAGCGGCGCATCCTCATCATCAGCGCGTGCTATTCGGGCGTGTTCGTGCCCGCGCTCGCGAGCGACGACACCGCGATCCTCACCGCTTCGGCCAGCAATCGCACATCGTTTGGCTGCAATGCCGAGAATGACTGGACGTTTTTCGGCGATGCGATGATCAACAACGCTCTGCGCAAGCCGCAATCGCTCGAGCAGGCATCGGCAGAAGCGAGCCGTTCGATAGCCGAGTGGGAAAGCGAAGCGCGCGTGCTCGCTTCGCTGCCTCAGATTTCGATTGGCGGGTCTGTCGGCGACTGGATGCCAGCGCTCAATGCGCGGTTGCCACAGCAGGCGAGCGCACCGGTCGGCAGGCCCGCTGTCAGCGTCATTGCCGCTAAAGAGCCGGTTCCGGCGTCTCCGGCGCGTCGCTCTCGCTAGGCGCGCGTTTCGCCTCGGTAATCACCACCGGCTCGGCGAGGATTTGCCCCTTCATCCAGCCTTCGCCTTTTTCCGGGTCAACCGGTGCGGCATGGATCGCCTTCACCACATCCATGCCGCCGATGACATATCCGAACACCGCGTAGCCCAGGCGCTGGTCTTCGACTTCCGAATTGGGCCGCGCATCGAGTCCGCGTTGATCACCGATCATAATCGAGAAGTCGCCAGTTGCGGTTCCCGGCTCATAGCGTGCCATCGACAGCGCGCCATTGGTGTGGCTGAGGCCCGTTTCGCTGGTCGGCTCGTGCGCGATGGGATCAAGAATGCGTTTCGGATCAAATTGCGTGCCGCCCTGGATCAGGCCGCTGGGATCTTCTCCCTTTGGGCCAAGCGCGCGGTAGAACACCGTCCCGTCAAAGCGGCCTTCCTCGACATAGCGTAGGAAGTTTGCGGCGGTGATCGGCGCGCGCTCTGTCTCTAGCGCGATGGTGATGTCGCCCATGCTAGTGGTGAGCACAACATCGACCGTTGCTGGTACGGCATCTTCCGCTCCCAGATCGGGGGTTTCGACCAGCACACCAATCTCGACGGGCTTATTTGGCGTGTGTTTCATAATTATGCCGTCTTGCGCCACGGCAGGCGTAGCAATCAGAGCGAACGAGGCGAGCAGAGCGCGGATATATGTCATTCGTCCACCGTGAAACGTCGTTTGCAGAGAAGCAAGCCCTGACAGGTGCCATTCATACAGGCTTCATGTTTACATCCGTAATCGCAGTGACTACAGGTGTAATCAGTCGAGTGGGAGGGTTGATCAGCATGGCAGACAAACAAAAGCCAGAACGCATCAGCGAAGCCGAACATGCCGTTATGGAAGTCTTGTGGGAGCGCGAAGGCCTCACCGCAACCGAAGTGTGCGATGCCGTGTGCAAGCAGCGCGACTGGAGCCTCGCCACGGTAAAGACGCTGCTCTCTCGTCTCGTCGGCAAGAACGCCATCGCGGCTCAGCCCGATGGACGGCGTTTCCTTTACAGTCCCCTTATCGCGCGGTCCGACTACATCGGCGGTGAATCGCGCCGCTTGGTCGATCGCCTGTTCGGTGGCAGCGCCTCTTCGCTGTTTGCGCATCTCGCACAACAGGAGGCGCTCACCGAAGATGACCTCGCCGAGATGGAAGCTTTGTTGAAGGAGCTTAAATCATGACCGATTGGCTATTCGACACGATGCTGTGGACCGCCGGATTGATCGCGCTGGTCCTTATCATACGCCGCCCCGTGGCCAAGCATTTCGGGCCGCAAGTGGCCTATGCTCTATGGGCGATCCCGGCAGTCAGACTGGTTTTGCCACCGCTTAAGCTGCCAGCATGGCTGAACCCAGCGCCTGCGATTGAGCCAGTGACCGCCCCAATAGCGGTGGGCGACACGACCCCGATATCATTTGAAATTGTTCAACCCGAAGCTCCTGCTGCGACCATGAGTGGGTTGGACGCGGCGACCGGCACAACCTTATCGTCAACCCCGCTGCCACTCATAGAGATTGGCATGTCGATATGGCTGGCCGGCGCCGCCCTGTTTCTGGTGCTGCGTTTCCGCAATTACTTCAAATTGCGCCGAGAATTGCTGGAAGATGCGATCCAAGTCGGTCGCCACGGCAAGATACGGATGCTTGAGACACCCGGCACGCGCGCGCCGATCGCGTTCGGTGTGCTCGACCCGGTGATCGCGATGCCGCCCGGCTTTATGGCGCAGCCCAACCGCACAGCGCGTGACCTCGCGCTGGCGCATGAATTCTCTCACCACGAAGCACGCGATTTGTTGGCCAATGTTATGGTTCAGCCGCTGTTCGCGCTGCACTGGTTCAATCCCCTGGGACGCTTTGGCTGGTTGGCATTGCGCCGGGATCAAGAGGCGGCGTGCGACGCCCGCGTAATGGCGGCCACTCCGGCCGAAGTGCGCGGCGACTACGCCACTCTCATCGCAAGTTTCGCAGCAGGGCCCAAATTTGCTCTGGCCGCGCCAATGGCGTGTCCGGTGCTGGGTGAAAAATCGATAGTTCACCGCCTAAGGAGCCTGAAAATGTCCGATATGTCCCTTCGCCGCCGCTTTGCCGGTCGATTTATGGTTGGAGCTGCGCTGCTTGCACTGCCGCTGACCGCGTCGATCAGCTATGCGGAAGAAACCGTGCCAGAGGCACCGCCGGCGCCATTGGCCCCGGTAGCCCTTTCGCCTCATGCCGCACCATTGCCGCCGGCTCCACCTGCGCCACCGGCCCTTATGCAGGATATCGAGACGATCGATCCCGGGCAAAGCGAAGCCAATACGGAAGCGATTAGCGAGGAAACAGAGCGTGACGTCGAGGTGCGGATCGAACGGATTGAGCGCCGGGCTGAACGCGCGGAGGAACGCGCTGAGCGTGTCGAAGATCGTGAGCGCCGTGTGTTGCTGCTTCGCCGAAATCTAGAAGGTGGTCGTCACCTCAGCGATGAGGAAGTCGATGAGATCATGATCGAAGTGCGCGAGAGCCTGGCAGAGGCTGACGAAGCGCTGGCTGAAGCGCGGGTAGAGATTGAGCGCGTGCGTTTGGAAAACGACGGCAAGCGCACTCAGGTGAAGATGAAGTGCCGCTCGGGCAGCGATGACGTTGCCGAAGTGATCGAGAAGGAAAACGGTAAGCAGGTCGTTTATCTGTGCCAGACACGGGTGATGGCCGAAGCGCTAAAAGGTCTTAAGGAGGCCCGCAAAGCGATCTCAAAGAACCGCGAGATAACGGGCAAGATGCGCAGTGATTTGCTCGAAACTCTGGACCAGCAAATCCGCGACTGGGAGAACGCTGATCGCGGCGCTTGGTTGGCCAAGACGCTTTCTTCGCAAGCCAGGTTTGATGCCGAGCGGCGCAGCAACTTGCCAAACGCGATAGCCGAAGCGCAAAGACGCGCTGCTGAATTGCAGCGCAGATCAGCAGAAGGGCGGCAGCGCTTCCCACAAAGCTAAGACCGAATATCTTCGGCACACAGTTTGGCGGCGGGTGGAAATTCCATCCGCCGTTTCTGTATGATGGTTCATATTGAATTCACTTCATCGCTCTCATTGCACGGTTCGTCGCTGGAAATAGGAGGTGGAAGTGGCGAGAGAACGTTCCCCGGGAATAAAGTTACTGTTCGCAGTATTGGTAGGAGCGGCCCTGATTGTGCCGCTCGTTATGGTCTATGCACTGGTCTATGACCGGCAGGATCAGGCGCGCACGGCGCAAAACTCTATCACGGCAGGCTGGGGCGATGCGCAAGTGCTCGCCGGGCCGCTGATGGTCGTGCCCTACATTAAGGAACGCGTGACCAGTGAGCAGGTTAACGGTCAGACCGTCACCCGCACGGTCAACGCACGTGAGCTGCTTTACATCGCGCCGACTAAGCAAGATTTGAACACGGCGATTGATCCACAAGTTAAGTCGCGCGGATCGATCCACAAGACGGTTATCTATGAGACGACCCAGACGGGTGCAGCGACTTTCGCTTTGCCCGAAGATCTCGACCGTTTCGGAGTTACGGCTAGAGCAATTGCGCCTTTCAGAAGCAGAAATCCGCTTTCCTATCTCTGATCCTCGTGGGCTCCAGACCGATGCGACTTTGACTGTCGGCGGAGAGACCCTGGCACTGCGCCCGGGTCTCGGAACCAACAGTGCAGGCAGCGGTGTGCATGCCTTCTTTGATTGGGGCGAGGGCGAGGAAGTCTCGCTTGATTTCAGATATCGCCTGCGCGGCAGCAGCGCGCTGAGCATGGTCCCGCAGGGAATGGAAACCAACTGGACTGTCGAATCGAGCTGGCCGCATCCGAGCTTTGCCGGCAGCTTCCTGCCCAATGCCGATAGCACCGAGGTGACAGACAGTGGCTTCAACGCCAATTGGTCGATCTCCAATCTGGCGCTGGGGCAAACCCTGATCCGCACCAGCGAGCCGCAATTGCCGCAGGTTGTCACGGACAGAAGCTATTCGGTCTACCCGATGGAAACGGGCGGCGATGATAGCGTCGCGACGATCCGCCTAGTCGAGCCGGTCGATCTTTACAGCCGGGTGAACCGTTCGGTGAAGTATGGCTTCCTGTTCATCGGCTTTACCTTCCTCGCCTTCCTGATGTTCGACATTGTCGGCGGGGCGCGGGTTTCTGCAGCGGAATATTTGCTCAGCGGAGCGGGCCTCGTGCTGTTCTTCGTGATGTTGCTCGCCTTTGCCGAGATGATCGGGTTCGCGTGGGCCTATTTGATAGCAAGCGCCGCGATAATCGGGTTGTTATCGGCCTACAGCGCCGCAATTCTGGGCAGTTGGAAACGGGCGCAAATCATAGGCGGACTGTTGGTGGGCCTGTATGCACTGCTCTACGTCTTGCTGAACCTTGAGGAATGGTCGCTGGTGATCGGATCGGTGCTGCTGTTTGTCGCTCTGGCCGCGGTGATGTACGCAACCCGTCAGATCGACTGGTCATCAGTCAATTCGCTTAAAAGCGATGCGCCGGATACCAAAGAAGAGGTTCCTGCGACCTAAGCCTTCGCAGCAATCGAGCAAATATCGGGGCCGGAGCGGGATGACCGCTTCGGCCCTGGTTGCATTTACGTCTTAGCTAAAGTCGAAATAGACGTTGCACACGTCGCTATCGGCGCTGTCGAGCCCGCGGCGCAGTGCCTGCATCCGTTGTTCGCTCGTCCCATGCGTGAAGCCTTCGGGATTGATCCGCTGGCCCGCATTGCGTTGCAGAGTATCATCGCCAATCGAAGCGGCTGCGCGCATTCCTTCTTCCAGATCACCGCGCTCAATCAGATTGCGGTTCTTGCCCGCCCACACACCGGCATAGCAATCGGCCTGCAATTCCATGCGCACCTGCAATTGGTTGCGGCCCTGCGGGTTTTGCTGTTGCGCGCTGCGCACTTGATCAGCAAGGCCCGTGAGGTTCTGGATGTGGTGGCCGTATTCATGCGCGATGACGTAGAGCCGGGCAAAATCGCCTCCGGTGCCCGCCATCCGCGCGAGTTGATCGTAGAATGTCGTATCGATGTAGATAGTGTAATCCGCTGGGCAATAGAACGGACCCGACGCGGAACTGGCCGTGCCGCACCCTTGGGTCGCCACCCGGCCACTTGGGAACAGATTGAGCGTTGGCTCGATGTATTGAATCCGCGCCCGCGCAAATTCCGGTTCCCACGTTTGATTGAGCGAGGTGAGCGCGTTGCACGCTTCCATCGCATATTCGCTGCTGGTGCAGATCTGCTCTTCGCTCATTGAGCTTTGTTCCGTCTGAGCCGGGCCGGTCTGCTGCTGCGCCCCTTCGACCATGCCCAACATCTGTCCCGGATCAACTCCAAAGACCAACGCGCCAATCGCCACGATCACCAGGCCACCACAGCCCACACCGCCAGCGCGGCCACCCGGCATCCCTCTGCCACCTCTGCTCGAGCGGACTTTGATTTTCGACGTGTCGAACCGATTGAGACGCATTAGAATTCCTTCCCCAGATGCGGTCTAACCCGCACACCACTCGCTTCGCCTGCGCATAAGTGCTGGACACCGCCGCCAGCAATGGCAAAAGCTCAAGCTTGAGACACTGTTTTGCAGGAGTTATTGATGTTCCTCAAGGGTAAGCGCGCTTTGGTGACCGGCTCGACGTCGGGCATCGGCCTTGCTGTTGCGCGAGCGTTGCATGCGGAAGGGGCAGAAATTATCCTCAATGGCTTCGGCGATCCAGAGACTGTTGCCAGCCTGCAAGAGGAAATGAGCGCGGAGTTTGGTGCGGCTGACCTGCTCGATCCGGCGGCTATCGAATCCATGATGGCGCATATCGGCCCGGTCGATATTCTGGTGAACAATGCCGGCATGCAGCATGTCTCGCCGGTCGAGGATTTTCCGGTCGACAAATGGGATATGGTGATCGGCCTCAACCTGACCGCACCATTTCATACAACGCGGCTCGCTGTGCCGGGTATGAAAGAGCGTGGATGGGGGCGGATCATCAACACAGCCAGCGCGCATTCGCTCACCGCATCGCCGTTCAAAAGCGCTTACAATGCCAGCAAGCACGGCATTGCAGGCTTCACCAAGACCATCGCGCTGGAGCTGGCGCAAACCGGCGTCACCGCCAATTGCATCAGTCCGGGCTATGTCTGGACTCCACTGATCGAGGGGCAAATCCCCGATACGATGAAAGCGCGCGGGCTGACCCGCGAAGAAGTCATCAATGATGTGCTGCTCGCCAAGCAGCCGACCAAGAAATTCGTCCAGCCCGAAGAGATTGGGGCGCTTGCCGTGTTCCTCTGCCGCGAAGAGGCAGGCAATGTGACCGGCGCCAATTGGAGCATTGACGGGGGATGGACCGCCGAATGACGAGGCGCGGGGCGTAAGCAGGGATGAAACCGGTGCAATTCATCAGATTGTGCAGCATTGCTGCGCTGGCATTGTTTGCGAGCGCCTGCGTCCGCGGGCCGATTGCCAGCGCTCCGCAAGAAGAACGGGCGCAGATCGCGAGCAATTTGACGCGCGATATCAATGTGCTTGCCAGCGCCGAATATGGCGGGCGCTTGCCGGGCACGGATGGTGAGCAACTGACCGTCAATTACATCGTCAATGAGCTGCAAGCGGCAGGTTTCGAGTCCGGCACCAATGATCCGGGCAATCCCTGGCGCGCGCCAGTTCGGCTTGCCAGCTCGCGCCCTGGTACCAGCGAGATCAGCTTCCGTGTGCGCAACCGCGTTCGTGCAATCGACGAAAGCGCAGCCGTGGCGTTCACATCGCGCCGCAACACACTGGTCGAGAACGCGAATGTTCTGTTTGTCGGCAAGCTCGCAAACACTGTTCGCGAAGAGGATGTCGCGGGCAAAGTCGCGTTGATGTTGGGCGAAGCAGGTGTTAGCCCGATGCGCCGCACCACTCTGTTCGAAAAAGGCGCAGCAGCGGTCATCACCGTACTCGAGAGCGAGGAAGAGGTCGCCGCCATGCGTGAAGCAAGAGCGGGCGAAAACCTTTCTTTAGCAAGCGGTGAGGGGAGTGAGCTGAGCGCTTTCATCACCAGTGAAGCTTTGGGCGAAGCGGTTGGCAAGCGGCAGTGGGAGGCGCTGGTCGAACGCTCCGAGGATGAGAGCTTCACGCCGGTTGAGATGAATTCGCTCGCGACCATCAGAGCGCAATCGGAAAGGCGAGAATTTACTTCGTTCAATGTAATCGGCCGTTTGCCCGGCCAAGCCCCCGGGTCTGGTGCAATCCTGCTGATGGCGCATTGGGACCATCTGGGCGAATGCGGGGACGTTGGTGCCGAGGACAGGCTCTGTAACGGCGCGATAGACAATGCGAGCGGCGTTGCGGTGGTCCTCGAACTTGCCCGGCGTTTGAAAATGGAGGAGCCGCTGGATCGCGATGTATATGTGATCGCCACGACAGCGGAAGAGGCTGGTTTGCTGGGCATTCGCGCCTTCGTCGAGACACCTGCAATTCCGCTCGACAGTATTGTCGCGGCATTCAATTTCGACACCGTTGCGATTGCCCCTGCGGGAAGCCCGGTCGGCTTTATCGGGGAGGGTCGCACTCCGCTTGACGAGATTATCAAACAGACCTTGCGTGCAGCGAAGCGAGAGCTCGGCAGCCGCGAACTGGCTGAAGCCTTTCTCCAGCGTCAGGATGGCTGGACCCTATTGCAAAATGGGGTTCCTTCGGTGTTCCTCTCCACGTCTTTTGGTTCGGAAGCCTACTTTGGCCCATACCTCGAAGAGCACTATCACAGCGCCTCGGATGAGGTTGAAGTCATTGAGCTGGGCGGAGCGATTGACGACCTGTTGTTGCACGAAGAGCTGATCAGACGGTTGGCCAATGTGAAAACCTATCAGCCCTAGAAATAGTGCGCCTGCGGATAGATAGGACTGTCGCAGGCCAAGCGCTCTAGCGGATTGGGGAAAGTGCGGTTACATGGGCCGCCACGATTCTCCCGCTCCAACACAGAAAGTGGCGCTTTATGGACATCCCACTCGGCCTTACCTTTGATGACGTTTTGCTGCGTCCGGTACGAAAGCGATGTACTGCCTTCGATGGCAAACACGCAGACGCAGCTGACCAAAGACATTGCTCTCAACATTCCAATTCTGTCCGCAGCGATGGACACGGTGACCGAGGCGGACATGGCGATCGCGATGGCGCAAATGGGCGGTATCGGAGTGCTCCATCGCAATCTTGAGGTTGATGAGCAATGCGCCGCAGTACGTGTCGTGAAACGCTACGAAAGCGGGATGGTGGTCAATCCTATCACCATTGGGCCCGATGCGTTTCTGGGTGAAGCCCAAGCGCTGATGGAGCAGCACAAGATCAGCGGCATTCCCGTCACTGACAAGAACGACAAGCTGGTCGGCATTGTGACCAACCGCGATGTGCGTTTCGCTGAGAACCCCGCGCAGCCAGTGCGCGAGCTGATGACGACAGACAATCTCGCGACGGTGCCGCTCGGCACCAGCCAGGAAGATGCGCGTCGTCTGCTGCACCAGCGCCGGATCGAAAAGCTGCTGGTGGTCGACGACGATTATCGGTGCATCGGCCTGATCACGGTCAAAGACATCGAGAAAGCAGTAAATTACCCGACTGCCACCAAGGATGGCGCAGGTCGTCTGCGCGTAGCGGCTGCGACGACCGTCGGTGATAAGGGTTTTGAGCGCACCAAGGCTCTGATCGAAGCCGAGGTTGATGTCGTTATCATCGACACCGCTCATGGCCACAACAAGGATGTGTCCAAGGCCGTTGAGCGGGCCAAGGCTCTATCCGACAGCGTTCAAATTGTCGCGGGCAACGTTGCCACCGCCGAAGCCACACGCGCGCTGATTGATGCGGGCGCAGACGCCGTGAAAGTCGGGATAGGCCCGGGCTCGATCTGTACCACCCGCGTGGTCGCGGGTGTGGGTGTACCTCAGCTCACAGCGATCATGGACAGCGCAAACGAAGCCGCCAAGTCCGGCGTTCCGATCATCGCGGATGGCGGATTGCGAACATCCGGCGACGCGGCCAAGGCTCTTGCCGCAGGCGCATCGAGCGTGATGGTTGGCTCCATGCTTGCTGGCACGGTACCGAAAGCCCGGGCGAAGTCTTCCTTTACCAAGGGCGCAGCTACAAGGCCTATCGCGGCATGGGCAGCGTCGGTGCGATGGCGCGCGGATCTGCCGACCGGTATTTCCAACAAGACATTTCGCAGCAAAAACTGGTGCCCGAAGGGATTGAAGGGCAAGTGCCGTTCAAAGGCGCAGCGTCCGACGTGGTTCACCAACTCGTCGGCGGGATCAAAGCGGCGATGGGCTATACCGGCTCGGCCACTATCCCTGACCTGCGAGAACGTGGTAAGTTCGTTCGCATCACCAATGCCGGGCTTTCGGAAAGCCATGTGCATGATGTCGCGATAACCCGCGAAGCCCCGAATTATCCGACACGTTAGGAGCATGAAATGGAGTTGGTAGTACCCATAATGCTCCTCATTATTGGGACGCATCCTGATCGACCCGATGAACCCGATCTTCATCGGCCTGAGCTTGTGTTCCTTTCGATGGAGGAATGCGAGGACATCGGTGCCAAGATGGCAAGGCGCATGACGCAGGCTGCCAGCGACAAAAGCGGCGCGCGCTATGAGCATCGCTGCATGCCAGCGCCTTCGCCGGAAGAATACGAAGCGGCTTGGATCGAACGCCAAAAGTCTAGCGAATGAGACCTGCTGCACGCGTTCAAGCCGCGATTGAGCTGCTCGACGCGATCATTCACGGGGCGCAAAGCAAAGGCGCGCCCGCGGACCGCCTGATCTCAGAGTATTTCAAGGCGCGTCGCTATGCCGGGTCGAAAGACCGGCGGGCGGTGCGCGAGCTGGTCTATCAGGCGATCCGCACCTGCGGTCCGGTTCCTGAAAACGGACGGGCCGCTTTGTTGGCGCTGGCAGAAGATGATCCTTCGCTGCGCGAGCTGTTTGACGGATCGGAGCACGGCCCGCGTCCCATCGCGCCCGGGGAAGAACCTGCGAAACGCGGTGTCGCGCCGCAATGGCTGACGGAAGAACTGGCGAAGTCCGACATCAAGGGCGAGGTAGCAGAGGCGCTTTTGGGCCGCGCTCCGCTCGATATTCGGGTGAACGCTTTAAGGGCGGACCGAGAGACTATTGAGCTGCCTGATGACGGTGAGCGGCTAACCGCGCCGCAAGCTTTGCGCTTCCCATTCGGCACTCAGGTCGAACAATGGCCTGCTTACCGTGAAGGCGCGATAGAGGTGCAGGACCACGGCAGCCAGCTTGTGTCTGAGGCCGTGCAGGCCAAACCCGGCGATATTGTCATTGACCTGTGTGCTGGCGCGGGCGGCAAGACGCTCGCCCTTGCGGCCAAGCTCGGCAATGCGGCGACAATCATCGCGGTCGACACCGACAAACGACGGCTCGGCAATCTCGCACCGCGCGCAAACCGTGCGGGCGCTCGCATTGACCACACCGTGCTGCTTGATCCCGGTAAGGAGCTGGAGGCGCTGGCCGAATGGCAGGGCAAAGCCGACCATGTGCTCGTCGATGCGCCATGTTCCGGTACAGGCACATGGCGCCGCAATCCCGAAAGCCGCTGGCGGATCACGCCAAACGAGCTCGCCAAGCTCAATAGGTTGCAGGACCATGTGCTTGATATTGCCGCCCAACTTGTGAGGCCGGGCGGTGCCATCACCTTTGTTACGTGCTCACTGCTCGATGCCGAAGGGCTGGATCGCGTCGCGGCATTCCTGGAGCGCCATCAGGGATGGAGCGCGCAAAAAGTGTCGCTGCCGCTCGGGCGAGAGCGCGGCTATGGCCACCGTCTCGATCCGTATCACGACGGCACGGACGGATTTTTTGTCGCAAATCTCGTTTCTGCATGATAGCAATCTTGGCCATGGCCCAGATCGCTCATGGATAAGCCATCATCTTTCAGCTCTGCTGACCTATTGGAGACGCTCATGCGCTTTGCGCCCGCTGCCGCTGCTTTATCTTTGGTTTTCGCCGTCACTGCGAGCGTAGCAGGCGCGCAGAACAGGGCACCGGATGAACGTGCGGTTGCTTTGGTTGCGCAAGGTCAGGCGGCGCTCAAGGCAGGCGACTCGCAGGCAGCGATTGACGCCTATGAGGCCGCACTGGCGGTCGATCCGGGTTACACCCGTATCTTTATCGAGCTGGCCGAGGCGGCGCGCTTCGAAGGGCTGCAGGGCAAAGCGATCCGTTACTACCGCGAGGCATTGGTGCGCGATCCCGGTAATTTCGCCGCGATCTCGGGCGAGGGCGCTGCTCTGGTCGAAAAGGGCGCGCTGGAGAAGGCGAAGCGCAATCTGGCCCAATTGCGCAGTCTGTGCGGCTCGACTTGCCCAGAAACGCTTGCGCTGCAATCCACCATTGCCGCTGGCCCGCCCGCGCGCTTTGCCGCCGACACAGATAGCGAAAACGCAGCTGCGAACTAACCCGCGCGTCCAATAAGCGGCGCAAATTCCTCAACGAGAGCCGCGTAAACGTCGCGTTTGAACGGCACGATCAGCTCGGGCAGGCGTGCCGGTTCCACCCATTGAAACGTCTCAAACTCCGCCGGGTCATGCGCGTTGAGATTGATGTCAGCGTCCTCGCCTATGAACCGACCTAGGAACCAGTGCTGTTCCTGCCCACGATATTTACCCTTCCAGATCTTGCCGAGCAATTCGGGCGGTAGATCGTAGAGGTGCGTTGTGGCTGAGCGCGCGATCACCTCGACCAGATGCGCGCCCACACCGGTTTCTTCCTCAAGCTCTCGCAAGGCTGCCTGCTCTTCGTCCTCGCCCGGATCTATCCCGCCTTGAGGCATTTGCCACGCGCCGGAAAATTCTGAGCCGCGCCGGTCAATGCGTTGGCCGACAAAGACTTTTGCTTGTCGGTTGACGAGCATGAAGCCTGCGCAAGGCCGATAGGGGAGGTGGCTCATTGCGAGTTCTCCAACTTGAATTTCATCGCAGCGATAATGCGCTCCAGATCGGCCTGTGCGCTCGGGACGGCTTGCCGCAGATTGGTGAAGGAGTGGGTGACGCCCTGCATTTCGAGGAAGGTCACCTCGCGGCCCGCTTTAATGAGCGCTGCGCCGTAATCGCGACCGGAATCGCGGATTGGATCGAGGCTGGCGGTGACCAGCACGGTCGGCGGGGCGGTTGTATGATCGCCAAGGATCGGGAAGCCGCGCGGATCGGCGCGGTCCGCCTTGTAGTTGGCATCGAAGAACTCGACCGCTGCCTTGGTCAGCACAAAGCCATCGGCGAACTCCTCAAGGCTGGCCGAGCCATTGGCGTCGCTCGCGAGGGGAAAGATCGGCACTTGCAGCAGGACTGGGACATCCGCCGGGTTCGCTGCCAATTGCTGGCCGACGACGATGCTCGCATTGCCGCCTGCGCTGTCGCCAATGGTGATGATTCCGCTGGCTTCGCAGCCCAAGGCTTCAGGTGACGATGCGATCCAGCGCGTTGCGGCCTCGCAATCCTCAATCGCGGCGGGGAATGTGTGCTCTGGCGCGCGGCGGTAATCAACCGCAACCAGCGGCAAGTCCATCAGCGCAGCAATCTCGGTGCAGAGGTTGTGATGCGTGTCGAGGTCGCCAATGACAAAGCCGCCGCCGTGGTAAAACACGATCACCGGGTCAGCCTCGCGGGTCTCGCGCGCGTCATAGAGCCGCAGTGGGATATCGCCATCAGGGCTTGGACAGGTGAGGTCACGGATCACCGCCAATTCACGCGCGGGTCGGTCGGCCATCGCGTGCAGCGCCATATAGGCCGCGCGCGCCTCTTCCAGCGTCATATCGGCAATGGGCGGGCTGTTCGCTGCGGCAAGCCCATCGAGCAATGCCTTCATGTCGGGGCGGATATAGGGAGCATTGTTGCTCATCAGCGGACCTCTTGCTGGAATGTCATTGCCGCTCGTTAGCGGTCTCTCGCGGGCTTTTCCACTTGGTTTGCGCACACTTGCTGGCTAGGTGAGGGCGATGGACAATCTCACGCACAGCCTTGTCGGCGCATTGCTCGGCCAGGCAGGCCTCAAGAAAAAGACCGGACTGGCGATGCCCGCATTGATTATCGGGGCGAACCTGCCCGATGTCGATGCGGCGTGTTTCTTCTGGCTGGAAGGGACCGAGCACCTCGGGTTTCGGCGCGGGATTACGCACGGGCCGCCTGCAATGGTGCTACTGCCGTTGATCCTGGCGGGGCTGCTGTGGGGCTTTGACAAATGGCAGGAGAAGCGCGGAAAACGGCCTGAGAAGCGCCTGCCGGTGAACTTCAAATGGCTATTTCTGCTGAGCTTTATCGGGTGCTTGACGCACCCTGCGCTCGATTGGTTGAATGTGTATGGCATTCGCCTGTTGGAGCCGTTTTCCTCGCAATGGTTTTATGGCGATACGCTGTTTATCATTGATGTGTGGCTGTGGGCGCTGATGGGTTTTGCGACGTGGTTTTCGCTGCGAAATGAGAAGCGCGGCGGCAACTGGACCAGGCCTGCTTGGGTGGCGATCGTGATCGGTGCGGTCTACATCGCCGTAAATAGCTTATTCAGCTCGATTGCGACGCGATACGACTATTATGTTGAGGACACCGAGTTAATTGCATCGCCTGTGCCGTTTGCATTCTGGGAACGCGAAGTCATCCAGCATGCGCCGAATGCTGAAGCGGAGATTGCCAATCCCGCTCTTGGTTATTGGACGTTAAGCGATGGGCACGGACCGTTTGTACCACTACCGGAAGAAAGGTTGGTGGTCATCGAAGAAGCGCAAAATCAAGCACCGACTGCGTCCGAGATTGCGGAACACAATTCTCAGGTCGCTGCATTTCTGTTTTGGTCTCGTACGCCGTTTGCCAAGTGTTCGGATGATGGCATTGTAACCTTACACGATGCGCGCTTTTACGATCCGCGTGCGCGGGACCGCTTCTCGGTCGCACTGCCGGATGTGAAATGTGTGGAACTTCCCATGCGATAGTGCGCTTCACAAGGCATGACCAAACCTCAAATCGTCTGGCTGCGCCGCGACCTCCGCATCGCTGACAATCCCGCGCTTTATCACGCTTCAAGCCAAGGCCCCGTCATCGCCGTCTATGTGCTCGATGATGACGCTCCAAAGCATCACAAAATGGGCGGAGCTTCGCGCTGGTGGTTGCATCACTCGCTTGAAAGCCTCGCCAAGAGCCTTGGCCAGCGCAATGCGCGGCTAATCCTGCGGCGCGGCGATGCAGTCGAAGAACTCACCAAGCTGGCCGAAGAAACGGGCGCAGAGACAATCCACGCCAATCGCCATTACGAGCCGTGGTGGCGCAAGGCGCAGGGCAAGCTGGAAGAGAAGCTTGATCTAAAACTCTACGACGGTGTCTACCTCTTCCCCGCCGGCCACGTGACCACTGGCTCCGGCGATCCGTACAAGATTTACACCCCGTTTTACAAAGCGATGCGCGAGGAGTTTCCGCCGCGCGACGCGCTGCCAGAGCCGGAGACGCTCTCCTCGCCTGATAGCTGGCCGCAGAGCGACGATCTCGATGATTGGGACTTGCTGCCTACCAAGCCCGATTGGTCGGGCGGGATTGCCGACTTCTGGGAGGTCGGTGAGGAAGCAGCGCACACCCGGCTCGAAGAGTGGGAAGACCACGTCAGCGACTACGAGGACAAGCGCAACTTCCCCTCGGTCGACAAGACATCGCGCCTGTCGCCGCATCTGCACTTTGGCGAGATTTCGCCCGTGCAAATCTGGCATGCACTCAAGTACAAACGCTCCGATGGCTGGCAAAGCTATGAAAGCGAGTTGGTGTGGCGTGACTATGCCGCGAACGTCATTTGCCAGTTCCCCGCCTATGCGAGCGAGAATTACCGCGAGGACTATGACGACCTCGAATGGCGCGTGCCGTATCAGGACGAAGGCGCTGCGAGTCGACCTCACGGCATGGCAGAAGGGGCAAACCGGCTACCCCATCGTCGATGCAGGGATGCGCCAGCTGTGGAAGACGGGCTGGATGCACAATCGCGTGCGCATGATCACGGCCAGCTTCCTTATCAAGCACTTGCTGATCGACTGGCGCAAGGGCGAGCAATGGTTCTGGGATTGCCTGGTCGATGCCGATTACGGATCGAACGCGGTCAATTGGCAGTGGAATGCGGGCACGGGCGTTGATTCCAACATGTTCAGCCGGATTATGGCCCCGCTGACGCAGTCTGAAAAGTTCGACAGCGCGGCCTATATCCGCGAATTTGTGCCAGAATTGGCGCATCTCGACGAACCCTATATCCACGATCCAGAAGAGCATGGCTGTAAGCCGGATGATTACCCGGCCAAGATGATTGCGCATAAGGAAGGGCGCGAAAGGGCGCTCTCTGCCTACAAGTCAATGAAGGGCAACTGAGCGCTGCGTCTTTGGCGCAGCGCTTGTCTCGTGCGCGTGAGTGCGGCAATAGGCTCGCAAAACGATACCTAGGGAGAGCCGCACACATGACTATCACAAATGCCCTGCTGGCCGGGGCAGCCACCTTGTCGCTCACGGGGTGCTCGGCGAGCTATGTGGCGGATGCCGGCGAACCGACTTTCACTGATCTTGAACCGGTCATCACGACCGAGCCGCAAGAGCAGGATCAATCTGCGCTGGCAGTCCTGTTCTGGGATGATGCGACCCGATCGGCAAACTTTCGCAAGATGGAGGCGCTGTTTGCAGGGCATGAGGTGCCACCTTCTACCAGCCCACGCGCTTTGCCCGAAGGCGCGCCGCTTCCAAGCAGCATTGAGGCCCAGATCCGCGCATTGATGGCGGAGAGCAATGCTTCCGGCGTGATGGTCCTCAAAGATGGCGAAAAGCGTTTTGAGGCCTATGGCCTCGGCTTCGGCGCAGAGCAGCGCTGGACCAGCTTCTCGGTTGCAAAGAGCTTCACCTCAACCTTGCTGGGCGCAGCGATCCGCGATGGCTTTATCGGCAGCCTCGATGACCCGATCACGCAATACGTTCCGGACCTTGCAGGCTCATCTTATGATGGCGTGACGGTCGGTCAGCTCGCGACGATGACTAGCGGCGTGGCGTGGAACGAGGATTACACCGATCCGAACAGCGACGTGGCGCAGCTCAATCGCTTTGTCGTCGAATACGGGCCCAACGCGATCATCGAGCAGATGAAGAGCCTTGGCCGCGCGGCTCCTGCTGGTGAGAAATGGAATTACAGCACCGGCGAAACCAATCTGATCGGTGTGGTCATCGAGAACGCGATCGGACAGCCTTTGGCCGAGTACGCACAGACCAAGATCGTCGAGCCTGCGGGCTTTGAAGGCGGTATGTTCTGGATGACCGACCCGCGCGGCGGCAATGTCGGTGGCTGCTGTCTCTCGCTGCGCCTGTCAGACTATGCGCGCATGGGCCAATTTGCGCTCGAAGGCGGTGAGAACATCGTTCCTGAAGGTTGGTTCGCCTCCGCAGGGGCTGCGCAAGTCGACTTCGGAGCGAATGCACCGGGATTTGGCTATGGATATCAATGGTGGACCTATCCCGGCGGCAATTACGGCGCGCAGGGTATCTTTGGCCAGTCAATCACTCTGATCCCGGAAAAGGACTTGGTGCTGGCAGTCGTCAGCAATTGGCCGACGGCAACCAGCAGCGAATATCGCGCAAAGTGGCGCGATGTCGCTGGCGAGATCGCCGCGGCGTTCTGAGCTCAAATTGTTGCGACCCGCACAGGGCGGGATGCTCAGCGGCGATAGTCGCCAGTGTTGCTATAGCGCTGCAGGATGCTGTCGTGCACAATCGGGCTCAGCAGCTCGTTGAACGCGCATCCTACCAGGCAATTGTCCCACCAGACGACTTGTGCCGAGAGCGACTCGAGGCCGGGCAGGGTAAGCCAGCACATCTGGCCTTCGTGCATCCGGTTGATCGATGCGGCGGAGAAGCCCGAGATCGAAAGGTCGTGGACCACAGTCTGAAATGCGCGGCCACCCGACGCGCGCAAGGTCGCCGGAATCGTGAGTTTCGTGCGCGGAGAACAGCGGTCCTCTTGCGCAGCAATTGAATAACGGTCGTGTTCGGTCTGCATCGTCTGCGTCCCTCAAATCCAATCAACAAGTGGTCTCTTTGCCGTTTGGTCAGGCGCGCAGATTCACTGTCCAGACTTAAGGGGGAGTTACTGAGGATGGTTAGCGGATATTTACCAGAGCAGCGCCGCCGGGCGTGCTTCGCTAGTCAACGCGTTCGCGGTGGCCGGTCTCGAAATCATTCATAAGCAATTCGACGATGCGATTTGCCACCGTTTCCGGGGGTTTGACTGTATCTGGATTCTCACCCGGATAGGCTCGTGCGCGCATTTCTGTGCGGGTTGCGCCGGGGTCCAGAATGGCAACGCGCACATTGGCAAGTTTTTCGACTTCTGCTGCATAGGTGTCGAGCAGATTGTCAAACGCTGCTTTGGTCGAGCCATAGGCGCCCCAGAACGCGCGTGGGTCCGCACCGACACTGCTGGTTAGTCCAATGACCCGTCCAGCCTCTGCCTTCTTCACCAACCGGTCAAAGCTGGCGAGCAATGCCTGGGTGGCGATCACATTGGTAACGAGCGCCTGATTGTACTGCTTGGGATCAATCTGCGTGACGGGTGTTAGCTCGGGCAGATAGGCGGCTGAAATAATGAGGTAATCCAGCGCATCCCAGCGGCTACCAATCGCGCTCGCAAGCCGCGTCACGGCATCCGGTTCGGTCAGATCCACCGGAGCAATCGTCGACGTCCCGCCTGCATCGTGGATCGCGTCCTCGACCGCTTCTAGCGCTTTTACCTTGCGGGCGACGAGAATCACATGCGCCCCTGCTTCGGCCAAGGCCTGAGCGGTGGCAGCGCCGATCCCCCGGCTTGCACCAGTGACAAGCGCGGTCTTACCGACGAGCGGTTTTGATGAATTGTCAGTCATTTACGCTGCTTTGTGATCGTTGAACGGCAATTGCGCTGGTTCATGCGTGCCCAAATCAAGGTCGGTCAGCGATGTCGGGTAGTCGCCGGTGAAACAGGCGTCGCAGAACTGCGGGCATTCCTTGTCGCGCTGTTCCGACCCAACCGCACGGTAGAGACCGTCTATCGAGATGAAAGCGAGGCTATCCGCCTGGATAAACTCGCGCATCGGCTCCAAGTCCATGCGCGCGGCGAGCAGTTTGGAGCGCTCGGGTGTGTCAACGCCGTAGAAACAGCTATGCGCGGTGGGCGGGCTTGCCACGCGGAAGTGCACTTCCTTAGCGCCCGCTTCCTTCATCATCTCGACGATTTTGAGGCTGGTTGTGCCGCGCACGATTGAGTCGTCGATCAGCACGATCTTCTTGCCCTCGACCAGACCGCGATTGGCGTTGTGCTTGCGCTTGACGCCCGAATGGCGCGCGGTGTCGGATGGCTGGATGAAAGTGCGCCCGACATAGTGCGAACGGATAATGCCCAGCTCGAAGGGCAGGCCGGAGGCTTGGGCAAAGCCGATTGCCGCCGGAACGCCGCTATCGGGAACGGGAACGACCAGATCGACATCGCAGGGCGCTTCCTTGGCAAGCTCTGCTCCGATGGCCTTGCGCGCCTCATAGACGCTTCGTCCGGCAAAAACGCTGTCCGGGCGACTGAAATAGACGTGCTCGAAGATGCAGGGGCGCGGCTTGTGCTCGCCGAAGGGGCGGAGCGAGCTGACTTTCCCATTGAAATCGACTTGAACCATCTCGCCGGGTTCAACTTCGCGGATAAACTCAGCGCCAACCACATCGAAAGCGACGCTTTCGCTGGCAAACACAACGGCATCGCCCATCTTGCCCATCACCAGCGGGCGAATGCCGAGCGGATCGCGGCAAGCGATCATGCCTTCGGGTGTCATTACGATCAGCGCATAGGCACCTTCGACCAGGCGCAGAGCATCGATCAACCGGTCCGCGACGGTGGGATAACGCGAAGTCGCAACCAGGTGGATGATGACTTCGGTGTCGGAAGTCGACTGGAAGATCGATCCACGACCGACCAATTCCTTGCGTAGCGCCATCGCATTGGAAATATTGCCATTATGCGCGACCGCAAAGCCGCCGCTGGCAAGCTCGGCATAGAGCGGTTGCACATTGCGTAGGCCCGATCCGCCCGTGGTCGAATATCGGACATGGCCGGCTGCCATCCCGCCGGGAAGCTCCGCAATCGCCTCAGGTGTCGAGAAGTTTTCGGCCACATGGCCGAGCCCGCGCCGCGAAACGAAGGTTGTGCCATCAAAACTGGTAATGCCGACCGCTTCCTGTCCGCGATGTTGCAGGGCGTGGAGGCCCAAGGCCGTCGCTGCAGCCGCATCAGAGGCGTTGATCGCCCCGAAAATACCGCACTCCTCGCGAAGTGTGTCGCCGTCTTCGTCGTGAAACGGGTGCGTGAAATTCATCGCTGATCCTGCCTAAGCCGCGCTGCTGGATGGCCGTCTCAATGGCGGTGTTACAGATCAATTACAACCCGTTTGCGGTGGCTACACCTGCCTTTTTTCGCACAGTTGCATTGCAGGCATACGTTGCGCCGTTCACGCGGCCTGCTTAAAGCCTTCGTCCATCGGAAACTGCTCAGAAGCGCAGCACTTTGTTTTTATCACCTTTCGAATGGATGATCGCCAAACGCTACCTCTTGCCGGGCAAGGGGGAGGCTTTCATCGCGCTCGTCGCCGGGATTTCGGTCGGCGTGGTGATGCTGAGCGTTGCCATGCTCGTCGTCGTGATGAGCGTGATGAACGGGTTTCGCGCAGAATTGCTCGACAAGATCGTCGGGCTGAACGGGCATGCCATTGTGCAAGCCTATGGCGGGCGGCTCGACAATTGGGAGGACACGCTCCGGCGTATCCAGGCGACCGAGGGCGTGACCGATGCCTCTCCGCTGATCGAACAACCTCTGCTGACCAGTTTCAACGTACCGGGTCGAGGCAATCTTGGTACGCGGCAACACGCAGGAAGATATCGATACGCTCGGTGAAAAGGTCATCCTTGGCGACATCGCGGGGCTGGAAGTTGGCGCCAACAAGGTCGCGATTGGCGTGCGGCTCGCGCAGAATATCGGGGCAAGTGTGGGAGACACGATCACCATTATCAATCCGCAGGGACGATCGACGCCATTTGGCACCGTCCCGCGACAGATCGGCTATGAAGTCGCGGCGATCTTTGAGGTCGGGATCTATGACTACGATCAGGCCTTCGTAGTGATGCCGATGGGCGATGCGCAAACCCTGCTCTTGCTCGGCGATACAATCGGCATGATCGAGGTCACGACCGAGGATGCTGATCGGGTTGAAGAGATACTCGATCCGATCAAAGCAGATCTGGAGGGTCAGGCAGTTATTTCGGATTGGAAGACGATCAATTCGACCCTGTTCGAAGCCTTGCAGGTTGAACGCGTTGCTATGTTCTTTGCGCTCAGTTTCATGGTGCTGGTGGCAGCTTTTAACATCCTTTCGAGCCTTGTGATGCTTGTCCGCGCCAAAACGCGCGATATTGCCATCATGCGCACGATGGGAGCAACTCGGCGCAGCCTCCTCAAAATCTTCGTCACCACCGGCAGCACCGTCGGCGTAATCGGGACCGTGGCGGGCCTGGCGCTGGGCTTCATCATCCTGTTCTTCCGCGAACCGATCGTGAGCTTCATAGCCTGGTCAACAGGGGCGCAGATCTGGGACCCACAAGTCAGGTTCCTCTCGACGCTGCCATCCCGCACCGATCCGTGGGAGGTGGCCGGAATCGTCGCTCTGGCGCTGATCCTCAGCTTCCTCGCAACGCTCTATCCCGCGTTCAAGGCCGCGAGCACCGATCCAGTGCAGGTGCTCCGCTATGAATAGCGCGCAGCCGATTGCTTCGCTCAAGGGGCTCAAGCGTAGTTTCAGCCAGGGTGGTCAGACCATCGAAGTTCTGCGCGGCGTCGATCTCGACATTATGCCGGGTGAAATCGTCGCGCTGCTTGGCCCATCTGGCTCAGGCAAATCGACCATGTTGCAAGCGGTCGGCCTGCTCGAAGGCGGGTTTGAAGGGTCGATCGCCATCGCAGGGACCGAGGCAAGCCGTTTGCCCGCCGATGGTCGTACTAAGCTGCGCCGCGAACATCTCGGATTTGTTTATCAGTTTCACCATTTGCTGCCCGACTTCAACGCGCTGGAAAATGTGGTGATGCCGCAAATGGTCGCCGGTTCTGCGCGGGCCAAGGCGGATGTGCGGGCGCAGCGTCTGCTCGAGGCCCTCGGCCTTGGCCACCGCTTGACCCACCGCCCGAGTCAGCTTTCGGGCGGCGAGCAGCAACGCGTCGCGGTGGCGCGGGCACTTGCAAATCGCCCGACTTTGGTTCTCGCCGATGAGCCGACCGGCAATCTCGATGAAAGCACATCTGACACGGTCCTGGGCCAGTTTCTCGAGCTGGTCCGGGGAGAAGGCAGCGCTGCGCTGGTCGCGACCCATAACGAGCGCCTTGCAAGCCGCATGGACCGCGTAGTGCGCCTGCATGATGGGGTGCTCACCTAGGGCTTGTCTGACAGCGCGGCGATGCCCACGTTCAGGGAAGCATCCTGAGGGGACGAAACATGACCACAATCGCAGATTTCACCGTCACCACCAATCGCGGTGAGGAGCTCGACCTGTCTAGCAAGAAAGGTCAAGTCCTGCTGGTCGTGAACACGGCGAGCAAATGCGGCTTTACCCCGCAATATGATGGCCTTGAAGAGCTGTATCAGAAGTACAAGGATCAAGGCTTTGAAGTGCTTGGCTTTCCCTGCAATCAGTTCGGCGCGCAAGAGCCGGGAAGTGCCGATGAGATCGCTGAATTTTGCAAGGTGAATTTCGGCGTCACCTTTCCGCTGATGGAGAAGGTCGACGTAAACGGTGCTGACGCATCGCCGCTGTTCGACTGGATGAAAGGCGAGGCCAAGGGCATCATGGGTACCACTGCGATCAAATGGAATTTCACCAAGTTCTTGATCAATCGCGACGGCGAAGTGGTGAAACGCTATGGTTCGGGCGATAAACCTGCGGCCATCGCCAAGGACATCGAAAAACTGCTGTAGAGCGCGCTATTTCCAGTGCCAGCGCAGCGGCTTGGTAGGTTCGCGCTCCAATAACCCCTTGGCTTCCAAGTCGAGCTGAACGGTTTTCGCCCACCATCCGCAGGTCTTGCCGCCGGGGAACAGGTCCTCGCTGAGATGCGGTTTGACCGCGTCGCGCGTTTCGGCTTGCGTAAGTCCCGGTGAAGCCTTGGGCAAAGCTGCATCAAAGGCCGCGCGCATATCCGCATATTTCGCCGCATTCACCCGGCTTTTGCGGCCCGGCACATTGACGTTTTCGACCTCGATCATCTCGGGCATTGTAACCTCCGTGATCGCAATTGTAGCTTGCCCCCAGCTTTTCCCCAAGGGGCGCATCTCATTCCCTTGAACTACCGCCGCGTGCGCGTAGCTTGGCAGTATGGCTTTCGCTCCCTTCGTGCCCCTACGCGTTCTCTCGTCCTATTCTATGCTGGAAGGGGCGATTGACCCCAAGGCGATTGCAAAGCTGGCGAAGGAACGCGGCTTTCCCGCAATAGCAATCTGCGACCGCAACGGCCTCTACGGCGCGGTGATGTTTGCCGGCGCGTGCAAAAGCGAAGGCGTTCAGCCCATCATCGGGACTCTGCTGGGCGTCGCGCGGCCCGGATCGGATGAGCGCGAGCGGGTGATCGTCGATTATCTGCCGCTCTATGCGCAGGATGAGGCGGGTTACGACAATCTCTGCCACCTGGTCTCAAAGGCGCACCTTGAGCGTCCGCTCGAGCTGGAACCGCATGTGCAAATGGTGGATCTTGAGGGGCACACGGATGGCCTGATCGCGTTGACTGGCGCGGGCGAGGGTGGTCTCACCCGCCTGCTTGCCGAGGAACAGCAGGATGCGGCCACCGCACTCTGTGATGAGTTGAACCGGCTGTTTCCTAATCGGCTCTATATCGAGCTTGCGCGCAACGGTGATGATGTGGCCGCCAAGGCGGAAGACGCGCTGATAGAGCTGGCCTACGACCGCAATCTGCCGCTGGTCGGCACGAACCCGTCGAACTTTGCCGATCCGCATATGCACAAGGCGCATGATGCCATGCTGTGCATCGCGAACTCGACCTATATAGAGAATGACGATCGACCGCGCTCCAATGCTCAGGCCTTTGTGAAATCAGCGCCGATGATGGATGAGCTGTTCGCCGACATCCCCGAAGCGATTTCCAACACTCTCGTGATCGCCCAGCGCTGTGCGTTTGCTCCACCCTATCGGGATCCGATCCTCCCCAGCCTCGCAGGGGACCTTGAGGGCGAGGCCAAGATGCTGGCGGAGGAATCGCGCAAAGGCTTGGAAGCGCGGCTCGAACCCTATGGCGACATGTCGGAGGAGGAGAGGAAGACCTATTTCGACCGTCTCGATTACGAGATCGATATCATCGTCGGCATGGGGTTCCCCGGATACTTCCTGATCGTTGCCGACTTCATCAAATGGGCCAAGGATAACGGCATTCCAGTGGGGCCGGGGCGTGGCTCGGGTGCGGGGTCCATTGTCGCCTGGGCGCTCACGATCACCGACCTCGATCCGATCCAGCTTGGTCTGCTGTTCGAGCGGTTTCTGAACCCCGAACGGGTTTCGATGCCGGACTTCGACATCGACTTCTGCGAGACGCGGCGCGGCGAAGTGATCCGCTATGTTCAGCAGAAATACGGCGCGGATCACGTCGCGCAAATCATCACCTTCGGCAAGCTGAAGGCGCGCGCTGTGCTGCGCGATTGTGGGCGTATCTTACAGATGAGCTATGGTCACGTGGATCGGCTCACCAAGATGGTGCCCAACCATCCGACCGATCCGTGGACATTGCCGCGTGCGCTCAATGGAGCGGCGGATTTCAAGGCAGAATACACCAATGACAATGAGGTGAAGCGCCTCGTTGATCTCGCGATGCAGCTGGAAGGTCTGCCGCGCAATAGCTCGACCCACGCCGCCGGTGTTGTGATCGGAGACAGACCGCTGGCGCAATTGGTCCCGCTCTACCGCGATCCGCGCTCGGATATGCCGGTGACGCAGTACGACATGAAGAATGTCGAAAGTTCCGGCCTCGTCAAATTCGACTTTCTCGGCCTCAAAACACTGTCCGTGTTGCGCAAGGCGACCGATCTCCTGGAGCTGCGCGGTATCACAATCGATCTCGGCACGCTGCCGCTCGATGACACCGCGGTTTATGACCTCATGCAGGATGGTAACACGGTGGGCGTGTTCCAGCTGGAATCTGAAGGGATGCGGCGAACGCTGAAGGCGGTGAAACCCAGCAACTTTGGCGACATTATCGCGCTCGTTTCGCTCTATCGCCCCGGTCCGATGGATAACATTCCGCTGTTCGGACAGCGCAAGGCGGGTGAAGTGCCAATCGAATACCCGCATCCCAAGCTCGAGGGCATTCTCGCCGAGACTTACGGTATCTTCGTCTATCAGGAACAGGTTATGCAGGCCGCGCAGATCCTGGCAGGATATTCGCTCGGCGATGCAGATCTACTGCGCCGCGCGATGGGCAAGAAGGTCCAGGCCGAGATGGACAAGCAGCGCGTACCGTTTCGTTGAGGGCTGCAAGGAAGTCTCAGGCATCGAAGCGCAGCAAGCCAACGAATTGTTCGACTTGATCGACAAGTTTGCAGGCTACGGCTTCAACAAATCGCACGCCGCGGCCTATGCCCTACTCGCTTACCAAACCGCTTGGCTGAAGGCGCATTATCCGGAAGAATTCTACGCCGCCTCGATGTGCTTCGACTTGCATCAGTCTGAAAAGCTGAGCATTTTTGTCGATGATGCGCGGCGCTATCGCCCGCCTGGCACAAAAGTGTCGCCGGATGGCGAGAATGAGGGCGTCACGGTCCTCCCACCCGATATCAACCATTCCGAAGCGCGCTTCACCGTGCAGCAGACCGACAGCGGCTATGGCGTGCGGTATGCGCTGGCAGGGATCCGAAATGTCGGTGAGAAGGCGATGGACGCTATCGTCGCTGAACGTCAGGCGAGCGGGCCTTTCGAGAGCTTGCAAGACCTGTTCGAGCGGCTCCCGCACGGCTCGATGAACCGCCGACAATTGGAAGGATTAATCGGCGCAGGCGCCCTCGACAGTCTGGAGCCCAATCGCGCGTCGCTGATGGCGAATGCCGACATGCTGCTTGCGATTGCCGATGCGGTCGAGCGCGAACGCTCCAGCGGGCAGGGCGGCCTGTTCGGAGGGGATAACGCGCCGCAAGAGGAATTGCGCCTCAAGGCGGTAGAGCCGTGGACCGATTCCGAGGTGATGACGAAAGAGCGCGAGAATTTCGGTTTCCGCTTCTCCGGCGATCCGCTCGGCAAATATCGGCAAGTTGCGTCCGCTCAGGGCGCGCGCTCCTATCAAAGCCTGCTCGACGGCGGAGCGCCAGCTAAGGGACGTGCGCAAGCGAGGGTCGCAGCTATGGTTGAGAGCGCCAGCAAGGCGAAAACACGCCGCGGCAAGGACTTTGCCCGGGTGCAATTCGACGATGGCTTTTCGCAATTCTCCTCCGCCTGTTTCGAGGAAGCACTCGTCGAACAATTCGTCGCGTGGGCTGAGACCAATGAGCGCGTCTTGCTGACAGTCGAAATCGACTCTCCAGGTCCTGGCGAACCGCCGCGCCTTACCGTGCGCGGGGCTAAACCGCTCGCCGATGTGAGCGGCAGGGTGGCGATGCAACTCCGCGCCGACATCCTGAGCGTCGAGGCGCTCAAGGATCTGAAGCTGGGGCTTCCCTTGGATGCCGAGGGCCAGGACCAGGGCGGAGGCGAAGTGGTCGTGCGACTGATCCTGGCGTCTGGCGAGGAGGCGCATATGCGGCTTGGGCGGAACTTCTTGCTCGATGGTGATCTCGCTGAGCGGCTCGCCGACATCGAAGGCATCGAAAATGTCGAGCTGAAACCCCTGATGGGCCGTGCGAACCTCAAACTGGTGGCATAGGCGCCCCACACATTTCGGTCCGCATTGAAGACCCAATTGCCAAGCGCGCCAATGCGCGGCATGAACGCTCCCAACGAACACAACGCAAAAGCGCGACAAAAAATGGAGAGAGAACCGATGCTCGGAGCCATGCAAGATTGGACCATGCGGATCACCCATGTGATCGACCACGCGGCGCGCGAAGCGGGCGCCCGCGAAATCGTCACCCGCTGGGCCGATGGCAGCGAAACGCGGACCGATTGGGCGGGAATTCGCCGAGATGCTTTGAAGATGGCGCAGGCATTGCAGGCGCTTGGTCTGAAGAAAGGCGATAAGGTCGCCAGCCTTGCGATGAACCACTCGCGCCATCTGGTCAGCTGGTATGGCGTCGCCGGAATGGGCGGGGTGCTCCATACCGTGAACCCGCGCCTGTTCGAGGATCAGCTCGAATACATCGTCAATCACGCCGAGGATAAGGTGCTCTGCTACGACGCGGCATTCCAGCCCATTGTCGACAAGATGAAAGACAAGTGGACCACGGTCGAGCACTACATTTGCTACGATTCCGGCGAGCACAATCCGTCATTTGAAGACTGGATCAGCGCGCAGGATGGCGACTTTGAGTGGGTGACAGGGCCGGAAACCGATCCGTGCATGATCTGCTACACATCTGGGACCACAGGCAATCCCAAAGGCGTGCAGTACGAGCACCGCTCCACGGTGATGCACGCGCTTGCAGGGCTCCAACCAGCGGCGTTCAATTTCAGCGCGTCATCCGTGATGCTGCCCGTGGTCCCGATGTTCCACGCTGCGAGCTGGGGCTTGCCCTATGCGGGCGCGATGGCAGGGATCAAGTTTGTATTCTCCGCGGTCAACGACCCGGCGGTGCTGCACGAATTGATGCTGCGCGAGAGAGTGACCGACAGCGCCGGCGTGCCAACCGTTTGGCTCGCGCATTTCCAATATTGCGACAAGGAAGGTATCGACCTGCCGCCTTTGAAGGCCGCAACAATCGGTGGCTCGGCCTGTCCGCGCTTTATGATCGAGCGACTGATGAAAAACGGTACGCGCGTTCAGCACGCCTGGGGCATGACCGAAACCTCGCCTATTGGTACGGTTGGCGGTCCGACCTGGGACTGGGACGAACTTACATTCGAGGAAAAAGTCGACAAGACCGCGATGCAAGGCCGCCCGATCTTCGGCGTTGAACTGCGCACGGTCGATCTTGACGATATGTCGACCGAGCTGCCGCGCGATGGCAAAACGTCAGGCGCGCTGCAAATTCGCGGACCGTGGATCATCAAACGCTACCTCAAGGCCGAACAGGACGCGGTTGGCAATGATGGCTGGTTCGACACTGGTGATGTCGGCATTATCCACCCCGATGGCACTTTGCAGCTGACCGACCGTACCAAGGACGTAATCAAATCGGGCGGCGAATGGATCAGCTCGGTCGAGCTGGAAAACGCAGCCGTGGGTCATGAAGGCGTGGCCGAGGCCGCGTGCGTCGGCATGTATCACCCCAAATGGGATGAGCGACCTGTGCTGTTCGTAGTCAAGAACGAGGGTTCTGACGTGACCGCCGAGGACGTGATCGAGCATTTGAAGCCACTGATCGCCAAGTGGTGGCTGCCCGATGCGGTCGAGTTCGTCGACGACATTCCGCACACGGCGACCGGCAAGATCAGCAAGAAAGACCTGCGCGATCGCTTTGCCGACTACAAGCTTGAGGCCTAAACCCAAATGAGCAGGCTCATCCTGCTCAACAAGCCGTTTGGCGTGCTCTCGCAATTTACCGGCGGCAGGGACGGGGTGGAAGACACTCTCGCGCATCTGGTCGAAGTGCCGAACGTCTATCCTGCCGGCAGGCTCGACAAGGATAGCGAGGGGCTGTTGCTGCTGACTGATGATGGGCGCTTGCAGGCGCGCATTGCCGAGCCGCGTCACAAGATGGCAAAGACCTACTTTGCGCAGGTCGAAGGCGAGCCGGAAGAGGCCGCGCTGGAGAGCTTGCGGAGTGGGGTTGAGCTGAAGGGTGGCATGACCCGTCCGGCAGAAGTTAAACGGATCGATACGCCGGACCTGTGGGAGCGTGATCCTCCGATCCGCTATCGCAAGAATGTGGCCGACAGCTGGATTTCGCTTGCCATAACCGAAGGCCGCAATCGGCAAGTGCGGCGCATGACTGCGGCGGTTGGGTATCCTACTCTGCGGCTTGTTCGCTGGGGTGTGGGGGAGTGGAATGTGGCGGGCCTTGCGCCGGGCAAATGGCGCGAAGTCACAGTTTAAGGAGCAACGGCAATGACGAGCTATATCGATCCTTCACCCGCGAATTTTCAGGCGTTCAAAGACCTGCCGCGCGATGAGCCGATCCACATGCTCAACCTGCTGCGCTATCGTGATGAGGCCGAATATCCCAAGGGCCATGAGCATGCAGGCAAGGGCTGGAGCGGAAGGCGTGCTTACGAGGAATACGGCAAGACCAGCGGACCGATCTTTCGCCGTGTGGGCGGCGAGATCATCTGGCGCGGAGCGTTTCAAACCATGGTCACGGGACCGGAACCGGACGAGAAGGTGTGGCACGATGGCTTCGTCGCGCAATACCCCAACGCTGGCGCCTTTTTCGAGATGATCAAGGACGCCGACTACCAACTGGCCGTAGTCAATCGCACTGCGGCCCTGGTCGATAGCCGCCTCATGCGCTTTGCCCCCGGTGAAGTTGGCGGAGGATTTGGCTAAAGTCATGGCTACCAAGACAGTCGCCATGCTCACCGCAGGAGGCCTTGCGCCATGTCTCAGCTCTGCTCGTGGGCGGGTTGATCGAGCGCTACACCGAAATCGCGCCAGACATCCGCATCATCGCCTATCGCAACGGCTATGCCGGGCTGCTCACCGGTGACTGGATTGAGGCCTCCCCCAGCGTGCGCGCCACTGCCGGGCGGCTCCATGCCTTTGGTGGAAGCCCGATTGGCAACAGCCGCGTAAAGCTCACCAATGTCGAGGATTGCGTGAAGCGCGGTCTGGTCGAACAAGGCCAGGACCCGCTGGCCGTGGCAGCCGAGCAATTGGCCCGCGACGGGGTGGACGTGCTGCATACCATCGGGGGCGATGACACCAACACCGCTGCCGCAGATCTTGCCGCGTTTCTGCGCGCGAACGGGCATGATCTGACTGTGGTCGGCCTGCCCAAGACGATCGACAACGATGTGGTCCCGATAGCGCAGTCACTGGGCGCCTGGACAGCAGCAGAACAAGGCGCGACCTTTGCGCGCAACATCATCGCCGAACACTCGTCCAATCCGCGCATGTTGATCGTGCACGAGGTGATGGGGCGCAATTGCGGATGGCTGACAGCGGCGACGGCGAAGGCGCACCATGACTGGGTCAAGACCGCGCCCTTTGCCGAGTGGGTCGATAACGCCGCTGCGCGCTGGGCGGTGCACGGGGTTTTCGTGCCCGAGCGCGCAATCGATTTTAACGCAGAGGTTGCTCGCCTGCGCGCAATCATGGACGAGCATGACGGGGTGAACCTGTTCATTTCCGAAGGGGCAGGCGCGCGCGAGATCGTCGGCGCGATGGAGGCAGCGGGCGAGGAAGTACCGCGCGATGCCTTTGGCCATGTAAAGCTCGACAAGATCAATCCCGGCGCGTGGTTCGCCGATCAGTTTGCCAAGCATTTGGGCGCGGAAAAGGTGCTGGTGCAAAAGAGCGGCTATTTCTCTCGCTCCGCGCCCGCGAATGAAGCTGATCTGGAGCTGATCCGCGCTTGCACGCATCACGCAGTGGAGGCAGCGCTTGCGGGCCGCTCAGGCGTGGTCGGGCAGGATGAGGATGCGGGCGACGAGCTGCGCGTGATCGAATTTGATCGGATCAAGGGTGGCAAAGTGTTCGACACCAACGCGCCGTGGTTCGCGGAGTTATTGCGTGAGTTGGGGCAGGAGTAGGAGGTCAAGATGAGGATTGGATTCTCGATTTTCCTATGCGCGCTCTTGGCAGCTTGCGGAACCGGTCGGGAGCGGGACTCAAGCGAAGGTCATTACACGCCACCAGAGTTGCAGTCTCTCAAGGAGAACGCGTCAGCTTGCTGGCGAGACGCAGAGTTGGTCCCAATCGAGCATTCGGAACATTGTGTAAACGTAAGCGAGACATTCTTTGCCAGTATGAAGAGTGAGTGCGACGGCAGCCGGTCCTTTGAATGCCTTGAATACAGCGCCGCGCGCAACGACATCATGTTCCAGTTTCAAGCAGCAATTACAAACAGCCTGTTGAAGTTCGGGGCTTCCAAAACCGTAAAAGAAGAAGTTGAAAAGAATGGAGCTTTCTTCGTCCATTTCAACGGCGAACTGCTGCGTAAAGCTTTCAACATATGTTTAGCTGAAGAAGAAAGTGCATTGTCGAAGCGCGGACTAAAACGCGTCTTGAGCCTGACTTTTCCAGATCTGGAGGAAGGCCAGATGTGTATCCGCGAAGGTTATCCAGACTTCGAGGTCGAGGAAATTTAGCTTTCTCGGGCATTCCAGCTGAATCGAAGACAGCCAGAGGCCAACCTGGAATCTCATGCAATGAAGCGTAGTCCCTTTGTGGCCCTATATCCTAGCGTGCGCTGAGGTGACGGTAGGCACTAAAACAACCGCATCTGCCCGCCCACCTCTGGCCGTCGGAACTGTGAGCAATCAAGCTCAAACCGTGGCGCGGTTTTGCCATGCCCCACACCAGCGCGCTTACAGGCGATGCGGAAGCGCGCGCGGAACAGGTCCGCCCACACGCCTTCGGGCCGCATGCGAGTGAAGAAATCAGGATCATTGTCCCGCCCGCCACGGATCGAGCGCACAATGCTCATCACTTTGCCAGCGCGGTCGGGGTAGTGCACCGCGAGCCACTCGCGGAACAGTGGCGCAACTTCGTGCGGCAGGCGCAAGGGTATCCATCCCGCCGAGCGCACACCCAATTCGCCCGCGCGCTCGACAATCCCTTCCATAAATTCGTCGGTGATCGCGGGGATTATCGGCGAGACCGAGCAATGCACGGGCACTCCCGCGTCAACCAGCTTTCCCAGCTCTGCAAGCCTTTTGGCCGGGGCAGCGCATCGCGGCTCCAGCTTGCCCGACAGTTTCGGATCAAGCGTCGTCACCGAAATCGCCACTGCGACCAGTTTGCGCGTCGCCATCTCCTCCAAGATATCGAGGTCGGCCAGCACCCGGTCTGACTTGGTGGTGATCGTCACCGGATGGCGCGCTTCAAGGCACACTTTCAGCACATCGCGCGTGATCCGATAACGCTTTTCAATCGGCTGATAGGGATCGGTGTTGGTCCCCAGGGCTATCGGCTGAGGTTTGTAACGCGGCTTGGCGAGTGTCTCTCGCAGCAGTTCTGCCGCATTGGGCTTTGCGAACAGCTGCGTTTCAAAGTCCAGTCCCGGCGACAAATCGTGATACGCGTGGGTCGGGCGGGCAAAGCAATAGACGCAGCCATGCTCGCACCCGCGATAGGCGTTGATCGAGCGGTCAAACGGGACGTCGGGCGATTGGTTGAAGCTGAGGATGGTTTTGGGGCGTTCCTCGGTGACGTGTGTCCGCAGCTTTATCGGAGGGCCGTCCAGAGCTTCAACATAGTCGCGCCAATCGCCATCCGCTTCGCGAGTCGCCAAGCCGAACCGCTCGGGAACCGCAGAGGACTGCGCTCCGCGTCCATTAATGGGCTGTTCTTTTGGCCGTTCCACATATGAGAACATAGAAAGAACATATGCGATTTGGAAGAGGCTATTTCTCTCTCAATCTCGGCATCAATTCGACGAAATTGCACGGGCGATTGCGGTTGTCGAGTTGCTCATCGAGGATCCCATCCCAGCCATCCTTCACCGCGCCGTTGGAGCCGGGCAGTGCGAAAATGTAGGTTCCTCGCGCCACCACCGCGCAAGCCCGTGATTGCACCGTGCTCGTCCCGATCGACTTGTAGCTCAGCCAGCGGAACAACTCGCCAAAGCCGGGGATGTCGCGCGCGCCCTCAATCCGACCAAGCGCCTCGGGCGTAACATCACTACCGGTTAAGCCCGTGCCGCCCGTGCTCACAATTGCATCAATGTCTGGGTCATCAATCCACGCATCGAATTGCTTAAGCAGCAAAGCCGCGTCGTCTTTCACAATAGCGCGCGCGGCCAGGAAATGACCTTTGTCAGTCATCCGTGCAGCGAGGATATCGCCCGAGGTGTCATCCGCCTCGGTCCGCGTGTCGGAAACGGTGAGAATGGCAATATTGATCGGGGTGAATTCTCTCGCCTCGTCAATTGCCATCGAACGCTACCTCTCCAATCGTGCCGAGCGCCTGATAGCGGCCTGCGGAAACTCTGGCCAGCGCCCCTGTGCGAGTGCACGGCGGCTCGGCGAGGCAAGGCCCGCAGAACGCTCATACATCCAGTAATTGCGCATCACGATCGCGACATAGCCGCGGGTTTCCCAATAGGGGATCGATTCCATGTAGAGCAGCGGATCATTGTTATCACGGATCTCGCTGTTCCAGCGGCTTACCGGCGTCAAACCGGCGTTATAGGCGGCCATGATCTTCGGCAGCTTGCCCTCGGTCGCGTAGCTGTCGCGCAGCATTTCGAGATGCCGCTGACCATAGCTGAGGTTCACTTCGGGATCGTTGAGATCGGAATAGCTCGCGCCAAGGTTCATGCTGCGATTGTGATCGCGCGCCGTGCCTGGCATGATTTGCATAAGGCCACGCGCATTGGCTGGGCTGACTGCGCCGGTGCGGAAGTTTGATTCCTGCAAGGCGTGGGCGAAGGCAAGGGCAGGGTCGACCCGCCAGCCTGACACCGGCTGCCAACGTGCTACCGGATATTGCAGGGCTCGGCTCGACCGAGCCCCACGCGGCGCGTTACGGGCCATGAACAATTGCGTTGATGGCAGGCCGAGTTCGCGGGCGAGGCGCGACAGAGCTTCATACTCACGCGGACTGCCGATGCGGGCCTGGTGACGCAGCACTTCATCGGCCAAAGTCGGGCGATCAATCTCGGTAAGGGCCGCCGCGATCCGCACATTGTCGTTGCGTGACAATGTGTTCCAATCGTCTTTTGAGAATGGCGCAGCCTGCGCGCTGGCCGGCGGCTTCACACCCAATTGCTCGCTTGCGAGCAGACCATAAAGCGTCTCTTCGTAGCGTGCAGCGGCAGAAAGGTGGTTCTGCGCTTTTCCCGGCTCGCGGCAGCGCACCAGCGAGCGATGCGCCCAATAATGCGCGGCAGCGGTTAGCTCGACATTGGTGGAGCGGCTCGCTGCGCGTTCAAAATTCTCACCAGCGAGAGCGCAAAACCCTTGGCGCCATGCGGCAAGTCCTGCGACCCAGTGCCCTTCGGCCACCCAAGCTCCGCTGCCTTCGCCGACAGTTTCGGCAAGTGCGAGTGAAGCTTCGTCATTATTCTCAATGTAGTAGCTCCACGCGACACGTTGCCGCCATTCAGCACGGGCTGAGGGACTCAGCTGCGCATCGACCTCCATCAAGAGCGCATGAGCTCCCGCAGGGTCATCATTCTTGATGCGATCAAGAATGTCTGAGCGGACGCTGGCCGGCATGGAGCCGTCCACCACCGAACGCGGACGTGTGCGCTTGGACGGATAAGGCTGGCTGCTGAAGCTCTGCGCGCTCGGCATCGACGGAATATATTCCAAGCCGCGTTTTACACCCATTCGTGCCGAGCTGCTCGGCTTGCGGCAGGTGAACGCCGTCTTTGAACCAATCGCTGATCTGCCCCGCGCTGATCTTGGGGCTCTTGGCGTGCGTGTAATACTCAGCGCGAGCGACTTGATTGAGCACGCCGCCATCGCTCTCGGCCAGCATCGCTTCAACGCGTTCCCATTGCTGGCGATCAATCGCGTTGAACAGATTGTTGTAGAAATTCTGCTCGCCGCCGCTCAGGACTTGCGGGATAACCTGACTGCGCTCGCCGCCGCGCCCTTCATAATGCGCGACCAAGCCGTCCGACTGCGCCAAAGCGCCGCCGGGAAGGGCGAGAGGAGCGGTGAAACAGGCGGCCAAAACTGCTGACCTAAAGGCTTTCGCCATCACCGATTTGCCTGCCATTCAATCCATCTCCGCCAGAAACGTGCTTTCAGCCTTGGGCTCGCCATCAGGCTTTCCAGACTTTCGCTAACAAGGAGCGGGATAGATCGCTCATTGTGGTTTTTTTCTGATGAAGGCTTGTGGTTTACGAATTGTGAATTCGTAGCGTCTTGCGCCGTTTCGTTGCCTAGGAGCGGCAAAAGGTTGGCGCCAAGGGCCAGAACCGCCTTGGGTGCGGCGTGTTTAATGTGCTCGGTTAACACCTCGGCCATCCCGGCTTGCGCGAGCGCACGTGTGTCAGCCATTGGCGTCGTACCGGGTGAGGGCGGATGCGATGTAGGTCCTGTCCTCGGCGATCCCCATCGCGGCAAGCATATTGACCAGCAATCGACCTTGAGGGCCTGACAGCAATTGCTCGCGATCCTGATCCTCCGGCGCCACAACCAGAACCATCAGATCGGCATTGGCTTGGCCCCTTGGCGCAACGCGACCACGCGGTCCAATTCCGTCCAATCCTGGCGCATTGAGCCAGAACTGGTGGAAAGCTTCAAGACTGTCGGGGCGACCTTCGGCGAACAGATCGAGCGTAGGCTGAACAGTTTTTTGCACATCCGCTTGCGCTGTATTCGACAATTGCGCCGCTGGTTTCGCGTCGTTTTGATCTTGTTTGGCGGCAGTGGCATCAGCAGGCGTTTGTGCATTTGCAAGCCAATCCGTAGCGTCATCGACATAATCGAGATCAACGCCTGCATCTTTCCACCACGCAAAAGCGGCGGCAATGTCATCGGCAAAAGAGGTGGGCGGGGCGTTCATCGGCTACAACCAAAGTCTTGACCTCGCGCCCTCATATTAGCAAGTGGTCAGACACGCAAAACCTAGGATAATTCAGGAAACATCGGGCTCATGAGCGAACGGGAATCAATGGAATGCGATGTCGTAATCGTTGGCGGAGGCCCGGCTGGTCTCTCAGCAGCGATCCGGCTGAAGCAATTGAATGAAGAGCTTGAGGTGGTTGTCCTCGAAAAAGGCTCCGAAATTGGCGCGCATATCCTGTCTGGCGCGGTGGTCGATCCCAAGGCTTTGACCGAACTGTTCCCCGATTGGCGCGACATGGATTGTCCGATGGCGGAAACGCCGGTGACGGATAACTGGCACTGGGTACTGTCAAAGACCGGCAAGACCTCTCTGCCGCACCTCGTGATGCCGCCATTGATGAGCAATCACGGCTGCTACACGGGCTCGCTCGGCAATATGACGCGTTGGCTCGGGGAGCAGGCAGAAGCTGCGGGCGTGATGGTATTCCCTGGTTTCCCTGCTGCCGAAGTTCTGATGAATGACGGTGTTGTCGCTGGCGTGGTGACGCAGGATATGGGCGTCGCGGAAGATGGCAGCCAAAAACCCGATTATCAGCCGGGGATGGAGATCCTCGCCAAATACACGCTATTTGCCGAGGGCGCGCGCGGATCGCTGACCAAGCAGATGAAGGCCGAGTACAACCTTGAAGCCAATTGCGAGCCGCAGGTATATGGCCTTGGTATCAAGGAATTGTGGGACATTGATCCCAAGAAACACGTGCCCGACCGCGTGATCCACACCCAGGGCTGGCCGCTGAGTGAAAGCGGCACGTGGGGCGGCGGTTTCTTCTACCATCAGGCGAACAATCAGGTCGCCATCGGCTTTGTCACAGCGCTTGATTACAAGAACCCGTGGGTTTCGCCCTATCAGGAATTCCAGCGTTGGAAGACGCACCCGGAGATCAAGGCGATCCTCGAAGGCGGAACGCGCGTTGCCTACGGTGCGCGGGTTATCAACGAGGGCGGATGGCAGTCTGTGCCCAAACTCGCCTTCCCCGGCGGCGCTTTGATCGGCTGCGCAGCTGGCTTTGTGAACGTGCCGCGGATCAAGGGCAGCCACACCGCGATGAAGAGCGGTATGCTGTGCGCCGAAGCGATTGTCGCCGAGATTGAAACGCAGGCGAGCCAGCCAGAGCTGCAAAGCTATGAGCCGTCTGTGCGCTCAAGCTGGATCGCGGATGAGCTCAAACTGGTGCAGAACGCAGAGCCTGCGGTTGCGAAGTATGGCGATGATATCGGCACGATCCTTGGCGGGATCGATATGTGGATGCGCACTCTCAAGATCGGTCTGCCGATTGCGATGAAGCACCACGCCGATTACACCATGACGGGCCGCGCGGACCTTTATCCCAAGATCGACTATCCCAAGCCCGATGGCGAGATCAGCTTCGACCGGCTGACCAATGTCGCCTACAGCTTCACCAACCATGCCGAAGATCAACCGGTCCACTTACAGGTCGGCGATCTCGAACTTCAAAAGGCCAGCGAATTTGACGTGTTTGGCGGGCCGTCCGCGCGCTATTGCCCGGCGGGCGTCTATGAGTGGATCGAGGAGGAGGGCAAGGAGCCCAAGTTCCAGATCAACTCGCAAAACTGCGTCCACTGCAAGACCTGCGACATCAAAGACCCGAACCAGAACATCAATTGGGTCACGCCTGAAGGTGGAGGCGGGCCGAACTATCCGAATATGTGATGGTCGAAAGGCTGCCAGGCATTTTCCTTTCTTCGACCGCTCTATTGGGCGCGGTGCTCTGTTCGTCCGGCTGTTCCGCGGCCACCGACGCTCCCAGCACGAAAGAGACTTTTGAGCGCGTCAGTAAGCACCAAGAGTTGATAGCAAAAATTGAAGCTCTCGTTGAGCTTCCTGAGGGCGCACGCGAATTAGAAGACTACGGGCGCAATTATGCCAGGGACGGGCAAGGAAGGGTTATAGCCGTCTACAACTTGCCTCCGCAGCCTAGAGAATCCGATGCGCGGTGCTCCGTCTACGAAGATGGGGTGTTTCGACCGTGTACGGATGCCGAAAGCGCAGAAGCTCAAATCCAGTTCGACGCAGAGATTGAAGGCCAGGCGGCAGCAGGAGAATCGCGTTGGTTCGAAAACCCGGATGATCTGCCAGTGTATCTTGACGGTGGGTGCTCATTTATCTCAGTGATTTACTATCCAGAGATCGACAGTGCCGACGCAAGCTGCAATGGCGTGGCTTAAAGTGAATCGTTGACCACCATCGAAACCGCCTACGCCAAGATCAATCTCGCGCTGCATGTTCGCAGGCGGCGCGACGATGACTATCACGAGCTTGAGACGCTGTTCGCCTTTGTCGACGCAGGCGATACCCTGACAGCGCGCGTGGCCGAGCAGGACACCGTCACCACCACAGGCGAATTTGCGGGCGGGATCGACAATCCCTTCGACAATCTCGTGGCGAAGGCGCTTTCAGCACTCCCGCGCGCGCAGGCACTCGAAATCACCCTCGAAAAGAACTTGCCTGTTGCTGCGGGGCTCGGTGGAGGGTCAGCCGACGCAGGAGCGGTCTTTCGCATCGTCCGCGAGGCATTCGGGCTGCCAGACGACTGGCGCGAGCGCGCAGCAAAACTAGGCGCGGATGTGCCAGCTTGCGTCGACAGTGACATGCATATTGGCGTGGGAGTGGGTGACGAGCGGCGCGAAGTCGAAAACGATCTTACCGGCACGCCGGTCTTGCTTGTCAATCCGCGTGTCCCGCTCTCGACGCCGCCGGTTTTCAAGGCTTGGGATGGGAAAGATCGCGGAGCGCTCCCGACCGGAACGGCGAGCGAAATCGCCCTTCAAGGCCGCAATGATCTGCGCGATCCCGCTATCAGCATAGCCCCGCAAATCGCTGATGTACTCGCGCAATTGTCGCTGGACGAACCGCAAAAGTTTGAAATGTCAGGATCAGGGGCCACATGTTACGCATTGTACGAAAGCAGCGCGGCGCGTGATGAAGCGTATCAGCGGATAGCGACGAGCCACCCGGATTGGTGGCAAATGGCAGGGGCATTACGATGATCGACGATTTGCCGTACCGACAGGTGGGCGTTGTCAGGCGCGGCGGAATGCTCTGCGTCGCCGATCATGCGTCCAATTTCGTGCCGGACGACATTCCGCTCGGCGTCAATCCAGACAGGATGGAGACCCACATCGCGTGGGACATCGGCGTTGCGGGCATTGCTGGTCGCATGGCCCGTCGTCACGACATCCCCGCGCACTTGGCTGAAATCAGCCGCCTCGTGGTCGATCTTCACCGCGAAGAGGATCATCCGGCTGTCGTTCCAACCGAGAGCGATGGCGTCCTAATTCCCGGCAATATCGGTGCGGATGTGGAGACGCGGCTTGATCGCTTCTATCGCCCTTATCACAGAGCGCTGGAGAAATGGCTCGAGGATGCTGACCCCAAGCTGATCATCTCGCTGCACTCCTTCACGCCCCGTCTTGAGACCGACGCTTCGCAAGAGCGCCCATGGGAAGTTGCGCTGCTCTACAACGAGGATGACCGCGCCGCACGCCACGCGATCCGCTTGTTTGGCGAGCTTGGCCTCAATGTTGGCGACAACGAGCCCTATTCGGGCAAGGAGCTCAACGCCACGATGAACCGTCATGCCGAGGCGAAGGGCCGATATTACTGCGCGATCGAAGTGCGGCAGGATCTCATCACTACGCGCGCCGAGCAATCGCGCTGGGCGGCAATGATTGCCGACGTATGCGGAAGGGTTGCGCTGGCGCTCGACTGAAGGCACAGGCTGTTTCCCGAAAACCTCGATTCAGGAAACAAAATGTCGTTCGACAAATCCAAATTGCCCTCGCGTCACGTCTCTGTCGGGCCGGAGCGTGCACCGCACCGTTCTTATTACTACGCGATGGGGATGACCGAGGAAGAGATCGCGCGCCCATTCGTCGCGGTTGCCAGCGCAGGTAATGACAGCGCGCCGTGCAACACGACGCTCGATCCGCAGGCGAATATTTGCCGCGAGGGCGTCATCGCGGGCGGGGGAACGCCGCGCCGTTTCAACACAATCACGGTAACCGATGGCATCGCGATGGGCCACCAGGGCATGAAAAGCTCGCTGATCAGCCGCGAAGTGATCGCCGACAGCGTAGAATTGTCGGTGCGCGGACATTGCTATGACGCGCTGGTGGGCTTTGCCGGGTGCGACAAGAGCCTGCCCGGCATGATGATGGCGATGCTGCGGCTCAATGTGCCGTCGATCTTCGTCTATGGCGGCTCAATCCTGCCCGGCACGCATCACGGCAAGGATGTGACCGTAGTCGACGTGTTTGAGGCGGTTGGACAGCACGCTGCTGGCAATTGTCCCCTGCAAGAGCTGATCGCGCTCGAAAAGGTTGCTTGTCCCGGCCACGGCGCTTGCGGTGGTCAGTTTACCGCGAACACAATGGCATGCGTTGGCGAAGCGATCGGATTATCGCTGCCGAACAGTAACATGGCGCCCGCTCCTTACACATCGCGCGAGGAGATTGCGCGCGCTGCCGGCAAGCAGGTGATGAACCTACTCGAGCTGAACTTGCGCCCGCGCGACATTTGCACGCGTGAAGCGTTCGAGAATGCTGCTCGGGTCGTCGCTGCGACGGGTGGCTCTACCAACGCGGCCTTGCATTTGCCCGCGATGGCCAGCGAGGCCGGGATCGACTTTGACCTCTTTGATGTCGCCGAAATCTTCAAATCGACGCCCTACATTGCCGACTTGAAACCGGGCGGCAAATATGTCGCCAAAGACATGTATGAGGCCGGCGGTGTCTATATGGGCATGAAAACGCTGCTCGATGGTGGTTTCCTCGATCCCAATCCGATGACGGTGACCGGAAAGACGTTGGGCGAGAACATCGACGAGATCACGTGGAATCCCGATCAGAAGGTGTTCTACGACGTGAAGGCGCCGATCACGCCCACCGGCGGCGTCGTGGGCCTCAAAGGCTCGCTCGCGCCCGATGGAGCGATTGTGAAGGTTGCAGGGATGGAGCGGCTGCAATTTACCGGCCCTGCGCAAGTGTTCGATTGTGAGGAAGACGCCTTTGCCGCGGTTGAAAATCGCCAGATCAAAGAGGGCAGCGTAATCATAATCCGTTATGAAGGGCCAAAAGGCGGCCCTGGCATGCGCGAAATGCTCTCCACCACCGCTGCGCTTTACGGGCAGGGCATGGGCGAGAAGGTCGCGCTGATCACCGATGGGCGGTTCTCGGGCGCGACGCGCGGCTTCTGCATCGGCCATGTGGGGCCGGAAGCAGCCGATTGCGGGCCAATTGCGCTGGTCGAAAACGGGGACGAGATCGCGATCGATGCCGAAGCGGGCACAATCGACCTTAACGTCGCCGAAGACGTGCTGGTCGAGCGCAAGAAGGCGTGGCAACCGCGCACCAATGACTATCAATCCGGCGCTTTGTGGCGCTATGCCCAGAATGTCGGGTCGGCGCGCTCTGGCGCTTTGACTCATCCGGGAGCCAAGAGTGAAACCCATGTCTTTGCGGATATTTAGTGCAAGCTTCTGCGCGCTGGCACTGGCCGGATGCGATGGCGGCGACGCCAGCTCCGAGCCGGAGGGCAATACGATTGATTGCGCGATCGGGCCCGGCGCGGAGTATTCGAGTGTGTGCACGCTGGAACGCGTGGGTGAGGGTGCCGAGTTTCTCATCCACCATCCCGACGGCGGGTTTCGGCGTATTGCCATCGATGCGGAAACGCGTGCGCTTGTTTCGCTTGATGGCGCGGACCAGCTCGAGGATCGCAGCCTTGATACTTCCAAGGCGCGACAATTTGCCATTGGCGAAGATCGGTATGTGATCCCGGCCGACATGCTGACAGGCGGACAGTGAGCCTCAACCAAATCCTCACCGTCGCCCAAATGCAGGCGGCTGAGCAGGCGATTTTCGACACCGGCATCACGGTCGATGAACTGATGGCGGTCGCAGCGGGCGGTGCAGCCGAGTGGATAAGGCGGATTGCTGCGGGTAGGGCGGTGACAGTGCTTTGCGGGCCGGGCAACAATGGCGGCGATGGGTATGTAATTGCCGAGATCCTGCGCAAAGCGGGTCTAGCGGTGACGGTTGTCGCGCCGATGGATCCGGGCACCGATGCCGCCCGCAATGCGCGCGAGAGATTCAAAGGCAAGGTGCTGAGTTCAGGCGGCGAAGCCCAAGGTGAGGTCTTCGTTGATTGCCTGTTCGGATCAGGCCTGACGCGCGCCCTCTCGCCAGAGCATTCGCTGATGCTGCGCGATCTGGCCAAGCGTCATACGATCTGCGTGGCGGTCGATCTGCCCTCAGGTGTCGAAAGCGACAGCGGTGCAATGCTCAATGAGCGCCTGCCCCTATACGACGTGACTTTGGCTCTCGGCGCGTGGAAGTTTGCCCATTGGCAACTGCCGGCGCGCGAGATCATGGGCACCATGCAGTTCGTGCCAATCGGGGCCGATCCGGTTGCGGGTGCTGCGCAATTGATCGCGAAGCCTCGCTTGAGCGCGCCCGGCAGCACGGCGCACAAATACACGCGCGGGCTTTGCGCTATCGTCGGAGGCGAGATGCCCGGTGCGGCGCTGCTCGCGAGCAAGGCAGCAATGCGTGCAGGCGCAGGCTACGTGAAGCTCCTCTCTGAAACTGCGCCGCGCAGGCCGGCGGGATTGGTTGTCGATCAGTCTAGCCTTGAAGATGCATTGTCCGACGAGCGTTTTAGAGCAGTCTTGATTGGGCCCGGTTTGGGTAGGTCGATGAGTTCTTTGGTCAAACTTCGGCAGGCCCAAACGCCTAATCTGCCTATTGTTTTTGACGCGGACGCGTTGATTGCCCTTAAGCCAGAATTTCTATCAGATTGCCCTCAGAGTCTCGCCACCCCACACGATGGAGAACTTGAAGCCCTCTGCAAGAACTTCGCTGTAATCGCAGAGGGGCGCAAAGCACGCGCTCAGGCACTAGCGTCGGCCAGCGGAATGGTGGTGCTTGCGAAGGGACCTGACACGATCATCGCTGCGCCGGATGGGCGCTTGGCTGTCGCTCCGCCAGCCCCAAGCTGGCTCTCGATTGCGGGCACGGGAGATGTGCTCGCCGGGATCGCCGTCAGCCGCATGGCAACGGGGCAGGACGCCTTCACTGCCGCCTGCGAAGCCGTCTGGCTTCACGGAGAGGCCGCGCGGATGTGCGGACCTGCATTTACAGCCGACGAGCTTGCCCAAAGCGTGAATGCCGCTATGCGCTCCTGCTTGTGAGCAGCACCAGCACAATCATTCGCATTGCGGCCAAAGGCGACGGCGTGACCGAAGATGGCCGCCTTGTGCGAGGCGCCGTGCCCGGTGACAAGATCGGTCCTGATGGCACGATTACTCGCGGCCCCAACCACGTTACGCCGCCTTGCCAGCATTTTGAGCGATGTGGTGGATGCCAGTTGCAGCACGCGAGCGAAGCGGCGCTGGAGGACTTCGTGCGCTCGCGCGTAGTCAATGCGGCTGAAGGGCAGGGGCTCTCTCCCGTTGAAGTCCTACCAGTCCACCTTTCGCCTGCGCAAAGCCGTCGCCGCGCGACATTGCACGCTCTTCGCACAGCGAAAGGCGCGGTCATCGGTTTCCGCGAAAGCGGTTCGCACAATATCGTCGATCTTGCCGAATGCCCGGTACTGTTGCCGGAACTCACCGCTCTGATACCGGCTCTGCGCACCTTCGTTGCAGCGCATGGAGGCCGTGCGCCGATCGATGTTGGTCTCGCTATGTCGGATCAGGGCGTCGATTGCAGCCTCAGCAATATCGCTCTCGAAGGACTGGAGGCGACCGAGGCGGCGCTCGATTTCGCGCGCGACAATGGCCTCGCACGGCTTTCGATCGATCAAGGCTATGGCGCAGAGACCGTGTGGGAGCCCGTGCCGGTCATGGTCACGCTAGCGGGCGTACCCGTTCCAATGCCTGTCGGCGCATTCCTGCAAGCAACCCGCGATGCCGAGGCGCGCATGGTCGCAGATGCGCGAGAATGGCTGACCGGAGCTGGCGTAGTCGCTGATCTTTTTTCGGGCCTGGGAACCTTTGCGTTTGGGCTGGCCGAGGGACGCAAAGTGCTCGCGGTTGAAGCTGATCAGGCTGCTCATCTCGCTTCTAAAGCGGCAGCGGCACGCAGCCCGCTCGAAGTGCACACCATGCACCGTGATCTCTTCCGCAATCCGGTTGAAGCGGCGCAAATCAGCAAGTTTGGCGGTGTGCTGCTCGATCCGCCACGCGCTGGTGCGCGCGAGCAAGTGGCACAGATTGCGACAAGCACTGTGGCACGGGTCATTTATGTCAGCTGCAACCCATCCAGTTGGGCGCGTGACGCGGCAAGGCTGGTCGAAGCGGGCTTTACTCTCGCAAAACTGCGTCCAGTCGGGCAATTCCGTTGGTCAACGCATGTCGAGCTAGTGAGCTATTTCACACGTTAGGCGCGGCGATCAGGCACGCAAGGCAGCCAATATCTGCCCGCGGAGCCATTTTTCGGCATGCGATTCGACATAGGCGTGGCTGGCGCCATCACAGCGGGCAATCCGATCATCAGCTGCATCCCAATGATTGAGGAACGCCTGACCAGTGCGATCATCGTCTGAAACGAGGAAGCGCACCGGCCCGGCAAACTCGCTCAGCCCCGCGCGCATTTCTTCGAGCAAACCGTTCGTTGCCGACGTGCTCTTGACCGATTTCTTCAGCCCTTTCGCCAGCTTGCGAAGATTCACGCCACCGCCCAGCAAGCGCTTGACCTCTTTGGGATTCTTCAGCTTTTCGAGATAGCGCGCTCGAACCGCATCGGGAGCTGGCATACCGTCACCGCCATCGTCCTCAATCGTCCACGGGTTCGATAGAATCAGGCCGTCGCACTCAGCGCCTTTGGCCAACATCAGGGCAGAGGCAGCATCGCAATTGCCAAAGCCGATAATGCGATCGAGTTGAGGTGCGATGGCTTGGAAGGCATGGATGGCGGCCTTGATATCGCCCTTGGACTTCCGAAAACCACGGTTCTCGCCTTGGCTGTCACCGACACCGCGACGGTCAAAGCGGAACACCGGAAAGCCAGCTTTCGAAATGGTCGCTGCGAGCTTCGCTTGCCCGCCAAAGGCGCCAGAGCGAATTTCATTGCCGCCGCTGACGATCAGCAGACCCGTAGTTCCAGGCGCCGTATCGAGCGTGCCTGCGCATTTGAGCGTGCCGCAGCCAAAGTCCATGTGCAGGCGGCTCACGGTGTCGCAAGCTCCTCTGCGAGGAGGCGGGCCAAGGCATCGGCCTGAACGGCGTCTTCGTCTGGTTCGGCGCGCAGCCAAAGACCACGGCCACCCACGTCTTTCTGCGAAATTTCAGTAAGGTGCGGCGCGCCGTCGTCGTCAGCATCGGCCAAGTCGCGGAACAATTGCGGGCTGATCTCCCAGCCTGCGAGTCTGAGACCGTTTTCTCGACCTTCAGCCATGAGCGCGTCGCTCGAAACCTCTCGGCCACTCTCTCGCGCTGCGATGACGGCAGCGCGGATCATCCCGCGCAGCTGCTTCGCACCGGCGTGTGGTGCGTATTTCCATCCGGAAAGTCCCCCAGGTGCAAGCAGAGCTCCACATCGAAACGTGAGGACATGGGTTGCGCTCACATGCTCTGCCGTAGCCGTCATAGCGGCGCGCCAAGTGCCAAGATTCTGCGACCCAAGCGGCTGAGCACTCTCGTTCCAACCAGGCAGATCGGGCAGGGTGCTGGCAATGCCGGCTTCAGCAAGCCGGCGCATGATCTCAACGATTTGCCGACGGAGTTTATTGTGCTCATCGAAAAACGGGGGGGCGATCAGAACAGTTTGTGCGCCATCACCGCCCAGCGACAACAGCAGCTCGTTTGCAGTGCTGCCATCCGGCAACGGACATGGCCATTCGCCCAGCACGATGGCTTAGCCCTCATTCACCTTCGCAACGGCAAAATCAAGCAATACGCCATAGGTTTCAAGCATTTCGCCATCGACGTCGTCATCCTCGATGATGATATCGAGCCGATCTTCCATCTCTGTGAGCAGTCCCGCGACCGCCATCGAATCCAGTTCTGGCAAGTGACCAAACAGTCCAGTGTCAGCATCGAATTCGGACACCTGATCATTGTCGATGCCAAGCACGTCGGAAATGATCGCCTTTAGGACCGCGTCGACCGCCGGATTGTCTTGCTCGTCAGAAACCGTCACGTCCGCGCTTTGCTCGGCAGAACAATCTGACGTTTGCGATGTCGTATCGGTCGCTTGATTGGTGGACATCGATCCCTCGTTTCCCCGTTGCAGAGCGTATTTTTCGCCCGCGCTCGAATGGGCGCTCGCCTTAGCTTTGCGTTCGAGAAGGCGCAAGTTTTTGGGTCACGCCGCGAACGGTCCTTTTGACTAGGGCAGGCCACGCACGCGGCTGTGACGGATCGAGGCAGTCGATCCTATAACGCAAGCGGGTCTCTTCCATCCAGTCGACTTTGTAAGGCTGATCGCCTGTGCCGAAATCGATCAGGGATACCTTATCGCGGTCGATCACATGCTCGAACAGAGCCGCGCTGAGCGTTGTTCCGGCAGAGAGCTGCTTGTGGCTTTCAAGATGCGCTAGCTTGTGGATGTAGGCGCAGCCATTCTCGACCGTCCAGCATTGCGCAGCCACGGCGACTTCACCTTCATACGCCAAGCCCAGCCTCAAACGCCCGGCTTCACTTTCGGCACGCGCAAATTCGCTCAGCATCGCCGGTTGATCCTCGGCAGGCTTCCAGCTCTCGGCATAAATTCGCTCATAATTGGCCCACGCAGCCTCATCAAAGCGATCGAGCACATCGACGCGTACTTTCTTGCCTTTGCGTTTGAGCGTGGTGCGCATCCGTCCGGGTCGCGACGCCCAATAGTCGGCAAAGCTGCGGTCGTTCACACGCAGAACGTGGTTGATGTCGCAGGGTTCGACCGCGACTTTCCAACCGGCTTGCTCGAAAGCGTACGCCAACCGCGTAGCTGATCCGTCTTCCGCGGGCACGGGTTCGAGGGTCACCCTGAACCCCCGTGATTTCAATTGTCGGGCGATTTCCACCAGCAACCGATCACCGAGATCCCCTTCGGGAGCCATTTGGCGCCAGGTGAAGCTATACCAATTGCGCAGTGGCGTGATGTGCCCGTTCTGCTCAGTCAACGCCAACGCCGCCGCATCATTCGCCTCGCCCGCAATCGCGATGAGAGGTGTAAGGCCTGTCGCGACCAGCAATTCATACCAATCCGCGCGGTCGAAAGGCGATTGGGCACGGCCACGCTGATCGTGATGACACAGGTCACGCAAGACGTTAACGCTATCGTGATACTGGAACTCGATCACGCGAGAATACCCTTACAAACTCATGCCTAATCAACCCGATCCTTCCCCATTTCCCCTCGATCACATCGCCGAACGCGGTGTGGCGCTGGGTCATGGAGAGCGGCTGGCGCTGATCCTTCGTGACCGCGTGCTTAACCATCAGGAGTTAAGACAGCGTGTCTCTCAGTTGGCCGCGTGGCTAGCGAACGAAGTGCCAGAAAAGGGCGCGAGGGTGGCGACTTGGGCCGCCAAAGGCGAACTCACGTGCTTAATGCCGCTGGCGGCGGCGCGGGCGGGCCTGGTTCACGTGCCGATCAATCCGCTGCTCAAGCGTGCACAGGCCAAGCATATCCTCTCCGATAGCGGTGCAGCGATGCTGATCGCGACAAAAGCGCGGATTGGGTCTCTGGAAGAGGCCGACTTGCCTGACGGTTTGGTAGTTATAGAGGAAAACGAGGCGCTTGAACGGGCCTTTGAACAATCAGATGAGCTTGGCCCCTCGGACGCCGAACCCGATGACCTTACCGCTATTCTCTACACCAGCGGATCGACCGGCAGGCCCAAGGGCGTGATGCTCAGCCATGCCAATCTCTGGCTCGGCGCGGTCAGTGTGGCGCATTATCTCGAATTGGCGGAGGATGATGTGACGCTGGCGGTGCTGCCGCTCAGCTTCGATTATGGGCAGAATCAGCTGCTTTCGACCTGGTATGCGGGCGGGGCAGTGGTGCCGCTCGATTATCTGTTCCCCAAAGATGTCGTGAAAGCCTGCGCCAAGCATCAGGTCACGACTTTGGCGGCGGTTCCGCCGCTATGGGTGCAATTGACCGAGCTGGATTGGCCGGAAGAGGCGGTCCGACCAATGCGGCGGATGACCAATAGCGGCGGAGCGCTGACCACGGATTTGGTCAGGGATTTACGCCGGATATCTCCTGCGGCAGACCTCTATCCGATGTACGGACTGACCGAGGCTTTTCGATCAACCTATCTCGATCCACTCTTGGTCGACGAGCATCCCACATCAATGGGCAAAGCTATCCCGTTTGCCGAGATTCTTGTGATCAACGATGCTGGCGAGATTGCTGCGCCGGGCGAAGAGGGCGAGTTGGTCCATTGCGGACCGCTGGTGGCGCAAGGATACTGGCAAGATCCCGAGCGGACTTCTGTCCGCTTCAAGCCTGCGCCTGCGTGGTCGGATTATGGCGGAACGGTACCGTGTGGTCGGGCGACCGCGTGCGCTTCGAGGAGAGCGGTTTGCTCTATTTCGTCGGGAGGCGCGATGCGATGATCAAAAGCGCGGGCAATCGGATCAGCCCTGCCGAGGTGGAAGAGGCCGCAATTGAGACCGATCTGGTGATCGAGGCGGTCGCTTTGGGCATCCCCGACGAACGCTTGGGCCATGCGGTGCATCTCGTAGTGCGCGGAAGCGACAGTGAAGAGGCGCGCAAGGCCCTTGCCAAAGCTCTCAAAAAGGATTTGCCCAACTTCATGCAGCCTGCGGAGATACACTGGCGCCAAGCCATGCCGCTCAACCCCAACGGAAAGATTGATCGGACCGCCTTGCTTGGGGAGCTTTCGCAGTGAGTGGCAAATCACCTAAGGTAAAGGCGCTGGGCCCCATTCCAGCAGGTTTTGAGGCGGTTGATGGCGAACTTGCAATCGCGGGTAAGTCTGCGAGTCATTGGGCTGAAGTGGCCGGGAAAACGCCGGTGTTCGTCTATTCGCGCTCGCGTCTCGATGCCCGAGTGGCGGAGCTGCGGGCTGCTTTGCCGCAGCGCATCGGCCTCAACTATGCCGTAAAGGCCAACCCCTATCTCCCAGTGGTCGGCCATATGGCTGGGCAGGTCGACGGGTTCGACATCGCCTCTGCGGGTGAGTTGGAGATCACCAACGCTGCCGGGATTGACCCGGCCAAAGTGAGCTTTGCAGGACCGGGCAAGCGCGATGAAGAACTGGAAGCGGCCATCGCCGCTGGCGTCACTCTGAATTGCGAGTCCGAAGGTGAAGCTGCGCGAGCGCTCGACATCGGTCAGCGCATCGGCCAGGCCCCTCGTATTGCTATCCGCGTGAACCCAGACTTCGAGATGAAGGGCTCGGGCATGAAGATGGGCGGGGGCGCAAAGCAGTTCGGCGTTGATGCAGCGCGCGTGCCCGATCTTGCGCGCGACATCATTGCCAAAGGCGCAGAGTGGCGCGGGCTTCACATCTTCACCGGCAGTCAGGCGTTAAGCGCGGAAGCGATTATAGAAACACAAGGCAACGTGCTGAAATTGGCTGCGGAATTAGCCGCATCAATTGGTCATAACCTGCCAAAGCTCAATATGGGCGGCGGGTTTGGCATACCCTATTTCCCCGGCGATGAGCCGCTTGACCTAGCATCGATCGGGTCGGCGCTGGCCAAGATGACGAGCAATCTCCCCGCAGAGCTTCAAGGCACCGAACTATGCCTCGAACTCGGGCGCTTTCTCGTCGGAGAGGCAGGGGTGTATCTCACCCGCATCGTCGATCGCAAAGTTAGCCACGGCACAACCTATCTCGTTACAGATGGCGGGTTGCACCACCAGCTCGCCGCATCCGGCAATTTCGGCACTGTCGTGCGCCGCAATTACCCGGTCGCTATCGCCAACCGTTACACCGAATCAGCTAACGATATTGCCAATGTCGTGGGCTGTTTGTGCACTCCGTTGGACCGTTTGGCGGACAATGCGGCGTTCCCGAAAGCCGAAGTGGGCGATCTTGTCGCAGTCTTTTGTGCGGGTGCCTATGGGGCCACAGCAAGCCCGTCTGGCTTCCTCGGACACGGTCCAGCGGCGGAAATCCTTGCCTAAGGGTTAAAACCTACGCAATTTTGCGTGTTTAGGGTTTGGAAAGCCGCTGTCTCAAATCGGGATAGCGGCCCAAATCGCAGGTTATTCCTAACACAATGTTCACCAATTTAAGCGAGAGAGAACGGGTCATTCGCGCGCTCCGGTGCGTCAGGTCGCTCCTGATGCTGAAGCCGGATCAAGCGAGACCTAGGTCAAGGATACGCTTAAATGTTGAAGTCTGTTTCGCTTTCCCGTTTCGTGGGTTCTGCTGTTGCCCTCCTGCTGATCACCGGTTGCGGTGGTGCAGGCCAGGAATTGCCGCCAGCGTCCTTTGCCACGACTGAGGAAGGGCCGAGCGAAGAATACGTGATCGGTCCGCTCGACCAGATCACCATTCACGTATGGCGCAATCCGGAACTCAGCGCTGAGGACATTCAGGTTCGTCCAGATGGACGGATCACCATTCCGCTGGTGCGTGACATGCCCGCTGTGGGTAAAACAGCGACCAAGCTGCAAGACGATATTCGCGACCAGTTGGCGCAATATATCGAGCAGCCGATTGTCTCAGTTATCGTCAATGAATTCTCTGGCACGTTTAACCAGCAGGTGCGGATCGTCGGTTCAACCGAACAACCTGCTTCACTGCCGTACCGGGCTAACATGACCGTGCTCGACGCGATGATCGCCGTCGGCGGTCTGAGTGAATTTGCCGCTGGCAACCGCGCCAAGCTGATCCGTCTAGATCGCGAGAGCGGCGAGCAGGTGGAATACCGCCTGCGCCTCAAAGACTTGCTCAAGAAGGGCGACAGCAAGGCGAACGTGACCCTGAAACCGGGTGATGTGATCATCATCCCTGAAAGCACGTTCTAAGAGGGCTGCGCGGGGCATGAACGAGATTTTCGAAGAGCTGCGCACGGCGCTCTACGCGGTTTGGCACCGGCGCTGGCTGGCGCTGGCTGTGGCCTGGGGCGTTTGCCTTCTGGGCTGGCTGATCGTGGCGATGATCCCCAATTCCTACGAAGCAAAGGCGCGCATCTATGTCGATGTCGACGATGTGCTTTCGCAGCAATTGGGTATTGCCGGTGATGGCCGTCAGGAAATCATGCGCGTCCGCCAGACCCTCGCAAGCTCGGTCAATTTGGAGAAAGTCGTTCAGGCCACACGCCTTGGCGAAGAAATAACCGAGCGCTCGCAGCTGGAGAGCGCGATTGCCGATCTCGACAAGAAGGTCACCGTTCGCAGCGAGCAAGATAATCTGTTCGAAATCACCGCCGAGGTGGGCAAGGGCGACCTTTCCGATGCTGAAAACGCCGTGCTCGCTCGCGATGTCGTTCAGAAGTTGATCGATATCCTGCGCGAAGAACACGTTGCAGGCAGCCGGGTCGAAGTCTCTGAAGCGCTTGCTGAACTCGACAAGCAGCTTGAAGAGCGCAAGCGCGAGCTGGAAGCGGCTGAACAGCGCCGCCTCGCTTTCGAAGCGCAGCATCCTGATCTGGTCGGCGGCTCAACCACATTGACGACACGCATCCAGCAAGCTCGCACCGAACTGCGCGGTATCGACGCTGATCTGGCAGCGGCGCAAAGCGCGCTTGCTGCGATCAACGGGCAGCTTGCCGGAACACCGCGCACGATTGCAACGCCAGACAGCGGCGGCCCTCGTGCTGCGCTGGCTCAGGCTCAAGCCCAGCTTGCCGAACTGCGCTCTCGTGGACTGACCGCCGAACACCCCGATATCAAGTCGACCACGCGTCAGGTTGAAATCCTGAGCCGTCAGGTGGCTGCACAAGGTCCGGGCGATGTATCAGGCACGCCAAATCCGGCCTATACCTCGCTCGTTTCGATCCGGGCTGACCGTCAGGCCAGCGTTGAATCGCTGCAAGCCCGCCGCGCGGCGCTTAACGCTGATATCGCTTCGCTGATGGGCAGTCGGGCGGCCGAACCTGAAGTCGCAGCCGAAGCCAACCGCATCAGCCGCGACTACGAGGTTTTGCAGAAGAATTACGAAGATCTGCTCCGCAACCGCGAGGCAATCCGCACGCGCGGCAATGTCGAAGACAAGTCGAGCCAATTCAAATTCCAGCTGATCGATCCGCCGGTTGTGCCGCAAGGCCCAGCGGCGCCGAACCGTCCGCTGCTGCTGCTTGGTGTGTTGTTTGTAGGTCTCGCCGCTGGGGCGGGGGTCGCATACGCGCTCAGCCAGTTGCGCTCGACCTTCGCCACTCCGCAGAAACTCGAACGCTCGCTCGATCTGCCGGTCGTGGGCTCAATTTCGATGACCATTTCCGACGCGGCGAAGAAGGTTCGCGCCAAGCGCATGAAGCAATTCGCGGGCGCTACAGCCGGTCTGTTCGCGGTCTTTATCATTCTCGTGGTGATCGAATTCATCACTGTCAGCACGGTCGCGTGAGGGGTTTGCAATGACTGAACACCGCAAAATTTCACGCGAAGGCGCAAGCAAAGTGGGAAGCAATTCCTCACTGTTTGAACGCGCCAGCGATGCCTATGGCCTCAACGCGCTCGCTCCGGCGAAAAAGCCGATCAAGTTGCCTGAGGTTGAAAAGCGCGTCCCACGCCAATCGCGCAAAGCACCCGTGCAGGCCGAAGCGCCGACGCAGGCTCCTGTCGCTTCGCCCACGCCAGCCCAACCAACGCCGAGCGCTCCAAAACCTGCACCAAGCGCACCAGCTGCGCCAGTCATCCCTTTGGGTGGCAGCGAGCAGCAGATCGACCGCGACATCATGCATGATGCCGGACTGATCGTGCCTGAGCGTCCGGTCACAGCGCTGCTAGAAGAATTTCGCATCGTAAAGCGCGAGCTTCTGGCTGACGCACGCGCAGGCGGGTCTGCCAAATCGCGGCAAATCCTCGTGTCCTCCCCGCATCCGGGCGAAGGCAAGACCTATTGCGCGCTGAACCTAGCCATCGCTCTGGCTGCAGAGCGCGATCTCGAAGTTTTGCTTGTCGACGCAGACGTGATGAAGCCCAGCGTCGCCCGCCGCCTCGGCATGGAAACCGACCAAGGGTTGATGGACGCCCTTGCTGATCCGGCGCTTGACCCGGAACGGCTCGCGATCCGCACCGACATCGACAATCTGTTTGTGCTGCCTGCAGGTACGCAAACATCGCGCGCGTCCGAATATCTTGCCAGCGCCCGCACCGCAGAGCTTTTGAAGCGGCTCACCCAAGGTGCGCCAAACCGCATTGTCATTTTTGATACGCCGCCCGCGCTTGCTGCCTCTGCAGCGGCTAGAGCTGGCAGCGCATGTTGGCCAGGTTCTGCTGGTCGCGCGTGCAGATGAAACAAGTCGCGCTGCATTGGAAGATGCAAAACAGCTGCTGTCGGCCTGTGCCGATATCAAGCTGTTGCTCAATGCCGCGCAATTCAGCCCGTCAGGTCGCCAGTTCGGTGACTATGGCGCGCAGGAGGAATGGACGTGATCAAGCTAGTGAGGGCAGCTTTGCTCGTCGGGATGGCAGCGATTGTCGCTGTTGCACCGGCGCATGCGCAGGATAACGGGGAGGGCAGCGCGGAACCCGAAGGCCCGCGCACGACTGTGCAGCCCTATATCGAGGTGTCGCAAATTGTTTCAGCGGAGATTACGCCGGGCGACGACGTGCTCACGTACACGCAGGTTGCAGCCGGGGTCGATATTGCAGCTGCTGGTCGCAATTCGGGCGGTTCGTTGTCGCTGCGTTATGAACGCAACATCGGCTACGAAGACGACAACCTCGATTCCGACACGATCAGCGGCATCGCTCGCGGTTACCTTTCGGTCATCCCGCGCGCGCTGACGCTGGAAGCGGGCGCTTTGGCAAGCCGCACGCGGATCGACGGCAGCGGCGGCACAACCAGCAACCCGCTGGTGCGCGATGACGCCGAAAGCCAGATTTACAGTGCTTATGCCGGACCAACACTGGCAACCCGCCAAGGCGACGTCGACCTGACCGCCTCGGCGCGGGTCGGCTACACCCGCATCGAAGCGAACAACGCGATTGTGAACCCCGCTGGCGATGTCGTCGACGTGTTTGACGACAGCGTCACTTATAATGCTCAGGCACGCGCATCGACTAATCCCGGCGAACCTCTGCCGGTCGGCATTGGCGTCGGTGGTGGCTATTATCAGGAAGATATTTCCAACCTCGATCAACGTGTGCGTGACACTTACGTGCGCGGCGATGTGACCATTCCGGTCACCTCATCGCTCGCAGTCATTGCGGGCGCGGGATACGAGGATGTCGAGGTATCGAGCCGCGACGCACTGCGCGATGTCAACGGTGATCCGGTGATCGGCGACAATGGCCGTCTGGTGACCGACACCAGCGCGCCGCGCCAACTCGCTTTCGATATTGACGGGTTCATCTGGGATGTCGGTGTCTTGTGGCGGCCCAGCAGCCGCACTTCATTGGCCGCAACAGTCGGTCGTCGTTACGATTCGACCACTTACTACGGCAACTTTACCTATGTTCCGAATAGCCGCAGCCAATTGAACCTGTCGGTTTATGACTCGGTGAGCGGCTTTGGCGGAACGCTCACCAATTCGCTCGCAGCGATACCGACTGAATTCGGTGCGGTGCGCAACGCGGTGAGCGGCGATTTTGGCGGCTGTGTCGGTGGAGACACCGGTGCAAACTGCGTCAGCGTGCTCGGCTCTGTACGTTCGGCAGCCTTTCGGGGTCGCGGCGTGCAAGCCAGCTATCAGCGCCGTATTGGCCGTCTGAACGCAGCCATTGCCGCCGGGTATGATCGCCGCAAGTTCATCGCAGCGCCGGGCACTGTGCTCGCCGCAGCCGATGGTCTGGTGGATGAGACTTACTACATCCAGGGCGCGCTCACCCGCGCGATCGGCGACAACGCCAGCCTTTCGACCAATGCCTATGTCAATTGGTTCGATAGCAGCAGCGATATCGGCTCGAACGGCGTGACCGCATATGGAGCCTCAGCCGCCTACAACCAAACCATTGCAGGCAATCTCTCTGCTCGTGCAGCGCTCGCAGTCGATTATCTCGACTCCGACCTGTCGGTACCGATGACTTTGCCTTTGCCACCGCCTTGTTCGGCCTGCGTTACGATTTCTGATCGGGAAAGCACCAGACGATGTACGAAGAATTTTACGGCTTAACCTCTCGCCCGTTTCAGCTGACACCTGATCCGGATTTCTATTTCGAGAGCGCCAGCCACAAAAAGGCACTGTCTTACCTCGGCTATGGCTTAAGCCAGGGTGAGGGCTTCATCATCATTACCGGTGAGGTGGGCGCTGGTAAATCGACGCTCGTTGCGCATTTGATGCAGCAGATCGACCGCGATGCGCTGACTGTCGGCCACGTCGTCACCAGCGCGCTTGACGGTGATGAGTTGATCCATGTTGTCGCGCAAAGTTTTGGTCTTGAAGTCGAGGGCCGCGACAAAGCGGGCGCTTTGGGCGCCATCGAGGCCTTCCTGCAAGACGAGGCGCGCGCCGGGCGGCGCTGCTTGTTGGTGGTCGACGAGTGCCAGAACCTCGGAATTGCCGCGCTCGAAGAGCTGCGGATGCTGTCGAACTTCCAGCTCGGCTCGCACCCATTGCTGCAAGGCCTCTTGCTCGGTCAGCCAGAGTTTCGCCGCACTGTCGCCAAGCATGCCGACCTTGATCAATTGCGCCAGCGCGTGATCGCTTCACATCACCTCGAAGCGCTCGATGAAGGCGAAGTCGAAGCCTATATTGCGCACCGGCTCGATCATGTTGGATGGCAGGGCAATCCCGCAATCACGCCCGAGACACTTGCTGCGGTCTACGAAACGACTGGCGGCATTCCGCGCCGCGTCAATCAGGTCATGAACCGCATGTTGCTCCTCGGCGCGATTGAAGAGCAGAGCGAATTGACGCCCGCAATGGTCGCTTCGGTGTGCGAAGAAATGCTCGCCGATACCGACAAAGGAGCTCGCCTGGACGCGCCGCAATCGCTTGCCGCGGCACCAACCGCTGCCGTTGCAGAAGCCGCTCCAGACCAGTCAATCGGATCTGTTCCCGCAGAAGAAGTGGCAGCGTTACTGGCTCAGCGCGATGCGCGCACGACCGAGCTCGAAGCGGCGATCAATGAACTTCAGGCCGCCGGTGCAAGCGGTGAACCCCTGCAGATGGACGGCGAAGTCAGCGAAGCCATCAGCCGTCTCGAAGCACGGCTCGAAGAGCAGGAGCAATCCTTCCGCCATGTGGTCGGCATGCTGATCGAATGGCTCGAGGAAGACGCATCGCGCGAGGCCGCCTAAATGAATGTCGCGCCTGACTTTTCCGAGGCGACCAAAACACGGATCGTCAACGGCCTCTCGGTCGATGTCGAAGACTGGTTTCAGGTCGGCGCATTCGAAGATGTGATCGAACGCGGCGAATGGGACGGAATCAAAACTCGTGTCGAAAGCAACATTGATCGCATTCTCGATCTGTTTGCCGAAGCCGATGTAAAAGGCACTTTCTTCACGCTGGGTTGGGTCGCCAAACGTCACCCTGCGATGATCCGCCGCATCGCTGATGCTGGCCATGAAATCGCCAGCCACGGCTATGACCATGCGCGGGTCTACACCTTCACCCGCGAGGATTTTGGCAAGGATATCAAACTTGCGCGGGATATCCTGCAAGATTGCTCTGGCACAGAAGTGACCGGATACCGCGCGCCGAGTTTCTCCATCGACCAACGCACGCCGTGGGCTTTCATGGAGCTGGCCGAGCAAGGCTATGCCTATTCGTCCAGCGTCGCGCCGATTGCGCATGACCATTACGGCTGGCCGGAGGCTCCGCGCTTCGCATTTAAGCCAATCGCTTGGTCCGATCTCATCGAGATACCAGTGACCACCGCAATCCTTGGTGGAAAGCGCGTTGCAGCGGGCGGGGGCGGGTTCTTCCGCGTTCTGCCCTATGCCTTTTCACGCTGGGCCATTCGCCAAGTGAACCGGCGCGAACAGCGCCCTGCGGTGTTCTATTTCCATCCTTGGGAAATTGATCCCGATCAGCCGCGCGTTGGCAATGCGCCGATGCGGTCTAAGCTGCGGCACTACACCAATCTCGACAAGATGGCGGGCAAGCTCGCTGATCTGGTTCACGAATTCCGTTGGGGCCGGATGGACATGATCGCGCACCGGGAAGCCGCCAAGGCGGTCACGCTGTCCCCATGAATGCGCAGGTAAAGCCACAGATTGCTGTCCGCGAAGCCAGTTTGAGCGATGCAAGCGAATTGCAGCGCATTGAGGGTTTTGTGCGAGAGCAGAAGGGAGAATTGTTCCATCTCCCTTCATGGCTTTGCGCCGTCGAGGCTGGCACAGGTCAAAAAGCGCGCGGGCTGATCGCTGAACAAATGGGCGTGATGTGCGGTTGGCTCCCGCTGACCGAAGTGCGCTCGCCCTTGTTCGGCAGCGCCTTGGTTTCGAGCGGTTTCGGCGTTGGGGGAGGCATTCTTGCCGCCAATGACCGCGCGGCAGCTCACTTGGCAGGGGCGGCACAAGCGGAAGCAATCCGCCACTCGATCAGCACGATTGAGCTTCGCGGTGGTCCGGTCCCGACGGGCTGGGAAGAAATCTCCGATAAGCACGCTGGCTTCGTCGCGCCGCTCGCAGAGGATGACGAAGGACAATTGCTATTGATCCCTCGCAAGGCCCGCGCCGAAGTTCGCAAGGGTCTGAAAAACGATCTGCAAGTGCGGATTGGCCGTTCTCAAGACGACATCGCCGCGCACTACGCGGTCTACAGCGAGAGCGTGCGCAATTTGGGCACACCGGTTTTCCCGAAATCGCTGTTCACTGCAATGCTCGATGCGTTTGCTGACAGCAGCGATATTCTGACCGTGTTCGAGGGCGATACGCCGATTTCAAGCGTGCTGTCGTTCTTCCACGATGGTGCGGTGATGCCGTTTTGGGGCGGGGGCGTATTTGCGGCCCGCAATCTGCGCGCCAACGAGCTGATGTATTACAAGCTGATGTGTCACGCTCGCGAACGGGGCATGACCCGTTTTGACTTTGGTCGCTCAAAGACTGAAAGCGGACCTTTCAACTTCAAAAAGAATTGGGGCTTTGAGCCCGAACCTCTTACCTATGCGAAATGGTCCGCCGATCGCGAAAAAGCACGCGATATTGACCCCACGAGCGCTGCCTATTCGCGCAAAATCGAGCTTTGGAAGAAGCTACCGCTGCCGCTCGCCAACATGATCGGGCCGTGGATTGCGCGCGGGCTGGCGTAAGGCACGGGCAATGGGCGATATCCTTTTCCTTGCGCACCGCGTTCCGTTTCCGCCCAATCGCGGGGACAAGATCCGCAGCGCGCATCTGCTCAAGAAAATGGCCGAGTTCGCACCAGTGCATGTCGGTTGTTTTAGCGAGAATGCAGAGGACCGCGCGGCTATCAGTGAGATCAAAGCGATTGCTGAAAGCCATTGCGTGCCCAACCGAGCCAAGCCCCTGCCATTGGCGGGAGTGGAGGCCGTGCTGAGCGGCAAGCCGGTGAGCCTGACAGCGTTTCATTCCAAGCGCCTGCAAGGCTGGGTTCGGAAAACATGCGAGCAGCGTCCTGTTGACACCATCGTGGTCTTCTCCGGCCAGATGGGGCAATATGTTCCTGAAGATTTTGCGGGCCGCGTGATCATCGACCTTTGCGACGTCGATAGCGCCAAGTTTGAGAGCTATGCAGAGGCGGGCGAAAGGGTTTGGCTCAACGCCCGCGAAGCGCATTTGCTCGCTGCTGAGGAAGAGCGGTTGGCTCATCGCGCAGACGCGACGATCTTGATCAGCGAAAACGAAGCAAAGCTGTTTCGCAGCCGTCTGACCGATGCATCGCGCCCCAATGTACAGGTTATCGGCAACGGTATTGACGCTGCGTTCTTCGACCCGTCAAGAGTCAGTGCACACACAGAGCTTTCACCAAAAACCGTCCCACATTTCGTTTTTACGGGGCAGATGGATTACCGCCCGAATGAGCAGGCATGCCAATGGGTCGTCGAGCATTTCATGCCTGCCATCCGCGCGACACATCCGAACGCGCAATTTCATATCGTTGGGCGAAATCCTACTGCCAAGGTCATGGAGCTCGCTAGCGTTCCGGGCGTCAAAGTCTGGGGTGAAGTCCCTGATGTCCGGCCCTTTATCGCCAGCGCCGACATCGTGCTTGCGCCGCTATTGATCGCGCGCGGCGTGCAGAACAAAGTGCTCGAAGCGATGGCGATGGCCAAGCCGGTTATGCTCACGCCGGATGCTGCAACCGGAATCGCTGCCAAAGACGGCGAGCATTGGTTGCTCGAAAAGGCCGACGGCGAAGCCATGGCGAAGCGCGCATGCGAGTTGCTGTCTGATCGTGATGCCGCGTTTGAACTCGGCAGCGCAGCACGGCAATTTGTGCTCGACCATCATGGTTGGGACGCGATGCTTGCACCGCTCGCAAATCTGACCGGCCAACAACAGGACGCGCGCAATGCCGCCTGAGGAATTGTCCCAAGACTGGCGGCAAAGCAGCTTTGTCGACGCGATCCCCAACGCTTGGCAACGCCCGCTCGCGATGCTCTTTTTGGCTGTCGTCTCGCTGTTCGTGCTGACCCACCGCGAGTGGGGCGAGATGTTGCACCAATGGTGGAATATCGACACATACAGCCACATTCTGCTCGTCCCCGCCGTTATCGGATGGCTAGTGTGGATGAAGCGCGATGTTCTGGTGCAGGAACAGCCGGCAGCCTGGCTTCCGGGGTTGCTCCTCGTCACCGGATCGCTCGCCCTGTGGACCCTTGGCCGCGCAACAGGGATCAACCTATTCGCACACGCTGGCGCAGTCGCTGCGCTACAAGCGACGATCATAGCTTTGCTCGGCCCGCGCATCGCCATGTTGCTACTCTTGCCGCTGGGCATGGCCTGTTTTCTCGTGCCGTTCGGCGACGAGATAATTCCACCGCTACAAATGATCACCGCAGACATTGCCATCACACTAACCCGGTGGAGCGGCATCCCTGCACAGATTGATGGCATCAAAATCGACACGCCGGTTGGCCTGTTCATCGTCGCAGAGGCCTGTTCTGGCGTGAAGTTCCTGATCGCGATGGTGACGCTTGCTGTGCTCGTTTGCTTCACCCAGTTCAATTCGTGGGCGCGGAGAGCCGCCTTCATGGCGGCCGCGATCATTGTCCCGATCATCGCCAACGGGATCCGCGCGTGGGGCACAATCTACATTGCGCAGAGCCAGGGTGTTGAGTTCGCTGCCGGGTTCGATCACATTTTTTATGGCTGGATATTCTTTGCGCTGGTGCTTTTTATCGTGCTCGCCGCAGCGTGGAAATTCTTTGAGCGCGAGCCGGAAGATGCAGGCTTCACTCCGGCAGAGTTGGACACCATGGCCTGGTTGGGACGGATGAAGCAGGCGTCTGGTCAGACGGTCTTGATCGGCGTCATCGCACTCGCAACTTTCGCGGGAATTGCCGCCGCTCTCATTCCGCCTGTCGCCATCGCGCAAACAATCGGTTAGGCGCAGACCCCATGTGCGGGATCGCTGGAATTTTTCATGCTGAGACGCCGAAGCCGGTCGATCCTGTGCGGGTCGAGCGGATGTGCGATGCACTGGTCCATCGCGGGCCGGATGGCTCGGGCGTGTGGACCGCGCCTGGCATCGGTCTAGGCCATCGCCGTCTTTCGATCATCGATCTGGAAGGCTCTCCGCAACCGATGCAAAGTGTCGATGGCCGCGCGGTCATCAGCTTTAACGGTGAGATCTATAATTACCGCGAATTGCGCCGCGAACTGGAAAAAGTTGGCGCACAATTCAAAACCAGCGGGGACACCGAGGTGATCCTCGCCGCGTGGCAGCGCTGGGGCGTCGATTGCCTCAAGCGGCTCGACGGCATGTTCGTGTTTGCAATCTACGATCTTGACCAACGCAGCTTGTTCATCGCGCGGGACCGACTGGGCGTAAAGCCGCTTTTCCTGTCACGTCTGAGCGATGGCAGCTTGGCATTTGCCTCCGAGCTGAAGGGTCTACTCGCGCACCCATTGCTCCGGCGACGGCTCAACCCGCAAGCGCTCGATGATTACCTCGCCTGGGGCTATGTGCCGGATCACACCTCGATCCTTGTCGGGGTAGAAAAGCTACCGGTCGGTCACTTCTTGTTGCTCGAACATGGCAAGCCGTTGAGCCCCCCGAAGAAATGGTGGGAAATCAGTTTTGCTGAGCGTGAGAAGGGCAAAGAGGCTGATCTTTCGGCGCAGCTGGTGCACCTGATGCGAGAGGCCGTGCAATCACGGATGGTGGCTGACGTGCCGCTCGGGGCGTTTCTGTCAGGCGGTGTTGACTCCTCGAGCGTCGTTGCGCTGATGAGCGAGACGAGCGCTGAGCCGGTGCGCACTTGCTCGATTGGTTTCGATGTCGAGGCACTCGACGAGACCAGTTACGCGCAGCAAGTCGCGGACAAGTTCGGCACCAACCACACGGCTCGCACTGTCGGTCAGGACGACTTCGCCGCGATTGATCAGCTCGCATGTATGTTCGATGAGCCGTTCGCCGATGCCTCTGCGCTGCCGACATGGCGCGTGTGCCAATTGGCTCGCGAGCAGGTGACGGTCGCACTCTCAGGTGACGGCGCTGATGAGGCCTTTGCGGGGTATCGCCGGCAAGTGTTTCACCACCATGAAGAGCGGCTGCGTTCGATATTGCCATCGGGTTTGCGGCAATCGGTGTTCGGAGCCTTGGGTAGCATCTGGCCCAAAGCCGATTGGGCACCGCGACCCTTGCGGGCCAAGGCAACCTTGCTCGCGCTCGCCGATAGTGGGGAGGAGGGCTATGCTCGTGGTCTATCGGTCAACACACCGGATCAACGCACCGCCATCTATTCCTCTGGCTTTGGTCGCGAATTGCAAGGACACCGGGCCGAAGATGCTCTCACCGTGCTTATGCGCGACGCTCCGGCGAAGAGCGGGCTCGACCGAGCGCAATATGCCGATCTCAAATTCTGGCTGCCGGGAGACATCCTTACCAAGGTCGACCGCACAAGCATGGCAGTCAGCCTAGAAGCGCGCGAACCTCTGCTCGACCATCGCCTGATCGAATTCGCAGCACGCCTGCCGGAGCGAATGCGGGTTCGCGGTACAACCGGGAAGTATCTGCTCAAGAAATGCATGGAGCGGTATTTACCACACGACATTCTTTACCGGCAAAAACAGGGCTTTGTGACTCCGATTGCACAATGGCTGCGCGGTCCGTTGGCAAATGAAGCTAGGACCATCGCAAGCTCCTCACAGATCGCGCAATCGGGATGGTTTGATCGGGGGCGGTTGTCCGATCTCGCTGAAGCTCACATCGCCGGACGGTCAGACAATTCGCGGCTGCTATGGCAACTGGTGATGCTCGAAAAATCGCTTAAGCAATTGCAGATCAACGACTAGCCGTCAGCACCGTGGCCGAGCGCAAGGTACTCATCGCTTTGCATTTCGTTGAGGCGACTTGCGGTACGCTCAAATTCAAAGCTGCCATCGCCTGCTTGGTAAAGTGCGTCCGGTTCGACGGCGGTCGTCGCGAACAGCTTGACCTTATGCTCGTAGAGCGCGTCAATCAGCGTGACGAAGCGCGCCGCTTCGTTGCGCTTGTCTGGCCCCATTTGCGGAATGCCAACGATGATCACTGTGTGAAAATTCCGGGCGATCGCGAGGTAGTCTGATGCGCCGCGCGGATCGACGCAGAGCCGCTTGAAGCTGAAAACGCCAACGCCTTTCAGCGATTTTGGGACATGGATCGTGCGCGCGCCGCCCACATCCAGTTCCTCGCTAGGAACGTGCTCAGCATCCTCAGGAGCAAAGTCGGTCAGGCGGAAGAAAGCCTCGCGCACCTTGGCGGTCGCTTCATCACCCAAGGGCGTGTGCCATGTGTCCATTCCGCCGATCCGGTCTAGCCGGTAATCGATCGGGCCATTGAGCGAAACCACGTCCAACTCGCGCTCAACCAGCTCGATAAATGGCAGAAAGTGCTCGCGGTTGAGACCGTCCTTGTAAAGATCTTGGGGAGGGCGGTTTGAGGTGGTCACAATCGTGACCCCTTGCTCACAGATCAAATTGGTGAAGAGACGGCTCATGATCATCGCATCAGCCGAATTGGTGACGACCATCTCATCGAAGGCAAGGACGCGCGCATCCTGAGCAATGTCGCGCGCCACATTCGGGATAGGATCACCCGGATGGGCATCGCGCCAAGCGCGCATCATCTGGTGTACCAGTTGCATAAAGGCATGAAAGTGGACGCGTTTCTTCTCATCAATCGAGAGCCGATTATGGAAAAGGTCCATTAGCATCGATTTGCCTCGACCGACGCCGCCCCACATGTAGATTCCTTTGGGCCGAACCGGTTTGCGGCTGAAGAACTGACCGAGGAGACCGCCCGGAACCTCCGCTTCCAACTCCTTTTGAAGTTGGTCGAGTCGCACCGCAGCACGGCGCTGATCAGGATCAGGCTTTAGCTCACCATTCGCAATCAACCGCTCGTACCGCGCAAGCATGGTTCAGGCCCGGACGCTCATCTTGCGCACAATGCCGGAATAGCTCGCGACGACATCTTCTTCCTGCACGACTTGTCCGCGCACGAACAGCAGTTTGCCCGTTTCGCGCACGATCTCCGTCACCGCATCGAGCGGTCGTTTCGGGTCGCCGCCACCGACGAACTGTGTCGATAATTCCAGCGTCACCGAAGGCCCAGCATTACCCGTGCCGACGACGTGCATGGTGGTGAACATCGAAATGTCGATCAGGCTCAACGTTACCGCGCCGTGGATGATGCCCTGCAGGTTCTCGTGCCGGCGCTCCGGAAACATGCGAAGGCGGCACTTGTCCCCCTCAGCCCGGGTGATGAGCTTGCCCATCACCGCGCCGTTGAACAGCGTCTCGTCTTTCAGATTCCAGTGGTTCCAGCCCGGATTTTCGGGATCTGGCGCATGCTCGAATACGTCGTCCGACAGCTCGCTTAGACGGGCCACAGGCTTAGATTTCGCGTTCGGCCATCATCTTCTTGGTCTCAGCGATCGCTTTCGCAGGCGAGAGACCTTTCGGGCAGACATTCGCGCAATTCATGATCGTGTGGCAACGATAAAGGCGGAACGGATCCTCCAGCTGATCGAGACGCTCACCGGTCATCTCGTCACGGCTGTCGGCGAGCCAGCGATAGGCTTGCAGCAGGATCGCTGGGCCCAAGAACTTGTCCGAATTCCACCAGTATGACGGGCACGAAGTCGAACAGCACGCGCACAGGATGCACTCATAGAGGCCGTTCAACTGCTCGCGCTGCTCTGGCGACTGCAGTCGCTCCTTGCCCGAAGGCGTCGGGCTGACGGTTTGCAACCACGGACGGATCGAGGCGTATTGCGCGTAAAAGTGCGTGAAGTCCGGCACCAGATCCTTGATCACATCCATATGCGGCAGAGGCGTGATGCGGATCTCACCCTTCAGGTCTTCGATCGCGGTCGTGCAGGCAAGGCCGTTCTTGCCATTCATGTTCATCGCGCAAGAGCCGCAAATCCCCTCGCGGCAGGAACGGCGGAAGGTCAGCGTCGGATCAACGTCGTTCTTGATCTTGAACAGGGCGTCGAGGACCATTGGACCACAATTGTCCAAGTCCAACTCGAACTTGTCATAGCGCGGGTTCGCGCCACTATCTGGGTCATAGCGATAGATCTTGAACGACTTGGTGCGACCACCGTCGGCCTTGTGCACCTTGCCCTGCTTGCTGATCTTGGAGTTCTTTGGAAGCGTGAACGTCGCCATTGGTATCGTTATCCCGTTTCGTGTTGCGACCTATCTAACGTCTTGGCCGCACGAGGCAAGGGAGCCCATGATGCGATTGTGTGCATGAGCGTTGCATCAGGCGCAGGCTTGCCTCTAGCCGGGAGAGACATGGACCGCATGTTACACGGTTCAGAGCCCTAAAAAGTGGCTGATTTTCGGAACCTTGTGCCCATCCGCTCGCTCTAGCGTGCATGAGTAAAGTAGGAAAATTCCCGCGCACCGCAGCGGTGTTTGGCAGCACTGGCGGGATTGGCCGCGCTCTGTGCGAAAAGCTGGCCGAACAGGGATGTGAGCGGGTGTACGCAGGGTCGCGTGCGGGCGAGGAGCCTAAAGGTGCGAACATCACCCCGTTTGCATTCGATCTGGAAGATGAAACGAGCATCGCGGATGCCGCCAAGACCATGCGCGATGATCCACCGCGAATGGTGATCGTTGCAACAGGCGTGCTGACGTTGGCCGATGGCACGGGGCCAGAGCGGACCTACAAACGGCTTGATCCGGTGGCGATGGCGCAAGTCCTGTCGCTCAACACGATTGGCCCCGCGATCATCGCCAAACATGTGTTGCCGCTATTCCCGAGGGAAGGGCGCTCTGTCTTCGCGGCCCTTTCCGCGCGCGTGGGGTCGATCAGCGACAACGGGCTGGGGGGCTGGCATTCGTATCGCGCGTCGAAAGCCGCGCTCAATATGCTGCTCAAGAACTTCGCGCTGGAGCTTGGCCGCACGCATCCCGAGGCTGTGGTCGCTGGCCTGCATCCGGGGACGGTGGATAGCGAGCTGTCAAAACCGTTTCAGTCGAACCTGCCGGATGGGCAACTGACCGGGCCGAATGAGGCTGCGGGCAATTTGCTTGAGGTTTTGGGTGCGCTGACACCGGATGAAAGCGGCAAAGTGTTCGACTTTGCGGGCAAGGAAGTGCCTGCTTGATCAGCCAATACTATGCCGTCTTAGCCCTTCGGCGACAATCGTTTCGATCAAGTCCTCTTGCGTCCAACCCGCAAGCTCCGCCGCGCGGCCAAACACCTTTTGCGACCACAGATTGCAATTGAGATTCAGCTCCAGAAACGCGATCTCGCCCGTCTCCTCGTTCACGCGGAATTCGAACCGGCCATAATCAAACGGGCGGTATTCGTCCCAGACCTTGCGAGTCAGCTCGGCGATTTGTGCTTCCATTTCAGGATGCTGGAAGTGATCGAGCGAGTATTTCTGACTGCGGTCGACCAGATCGCGCTTTTCCTGATAGGTGCGCAGGTGCGACGGGTCAGCCTGACGAAAAATCATCATCGGCAGGATTTGCGGCTCGCCATTGATCGTTACCACCGGCACTTCGACATCGCTGCCATCGAGGAACGGTTCGACGATCGCATCCTGCCCGCCATTGGCGGGATCGTTGTGAATGCGCTCCACTGCCTCTTTCACGCCATTCCAATCGCGCGCATCGCCCACGCCCCAACTGGCGGAGGAATTGTTGGGCTTGATCACATAGCGCTGCGCCTGCGGACACTTGTCCTCGGTAATCGGAGCGCCCTTGCGATAGCACGCCCACGGCGCGGTCGGCACGCCGGCATCGCGCGCAGAACGCTTGGCGAGGTGCTTGTCGTCCGATAGGCCGCGCAGGATCGGATTGGCGCCAAGATAGGGAATGCCAGCGCGCTCACACAGCAACGGAACAAGCATTTCCGAATTGAAAAAGCCTGCGCGGTTCAGCAGCGGAAACACGAAATCGACGTCCTTTGGCGGGTCGAACAGAATGTCGAATGTCTGGCTGATCGTCAGCTTCAGGCCAAGCCCTTCAAGCACTTCGCGCATTTCGCGATGATAGAGCGCGTGGTTGCCATCCTCCGGGTGGATCTCGCCCTCCCACAAGGCATTCTTCGCCAGAAAGAGGATGTGCGCGTGCGCCTTAACATCGCCTGGAATGCGCATTGGGGTGAGGCTGTCGGTCATATTTCCTGCCCATAGTTCAAGCTTCGCCGCGCATTTACGGACGATGCGACCGATACGCCAGTGCAAAACTTGTCCTGTGAGAGCTTCGCCCTGCCAGGCCATATCTTTTCAACTGAGCCGATCGGCAATATAGCGACCGAGGGTTGCGTGGGGTTGCAAGGGACGGACGGAAAATTTTTGAGATCACATACAATCGGCCTGCTCACGATCTGATCAGGGATGAAACGTGCGATGCGCTTGTTCATTTGCTGTCTTCTGGCGGCGATGAACGCATCAGCCTGACCGGCGAGGGCGGGCTCAACAAATATTACTCCGCGCCATATCCGCGCGATATCATTGCGTATTCTTCCTCAACGGTGAGCGACATTTCGCCAAAAGCGTTTGCGCATTTGCGTGAAGACTTTGAGGCACGGAAGGAGCGATCGTACTCGCAGCGATTGGACGGACTGCGCGCGCGAATTCAATCTGCTTACGACCTGCCCGAGCAAACCCGCATTGTTTTCGCAGCATCGGGTACGGACCTAGAATATGTCGCGCTTGCTGCGGTTCGCGGGCGCGCGGTCGGCGGCATTCACAACGTGCTTCTTGGGGCTGATGAAATTGGCAGCGGCTGCATCCACTCGGCCCACGGACGCTATTTCGCGCAATTCACCGCCTTGGGTCTGCCTTCCGAACCGAAGACAGACGTTGAAGGCTGCGGGACGATTTCTCTGGTCGATGTGCCGGTGCGCTGCCCGCAAGGAATGGCGTGTTCGAGCAAAGAAATTGCAGACAGTCTCGCGCGCGAGATCGAGCTCGCGATCGCCGAGCACAAGCACGCGCTGGTCCATGTGGTTCATGGATCAAAGACAGGGCTTGTCTTGCCCGAACTGTCCGACCTCGATCGCCTACGCGATGCCTATCCCGGCCAATTTACGCTGGTGATCGATGCATGCCAGGCACGCATCACAAGTCACGCGATCGCTGAATATGTCGCACGCGGGTGCATCATCCTAATGACAGGCTCCAAATTCATGGGAGCGCCCCCGTTTAACGGCTTTGCCATCATCCCGAGCTCTATCGCGGTAATGGCATCGACTCTTCCAGATGGCTTTGCGACACTCTTCAGCCGAGCCGAATTTCCGCCGGATTGGCCAGGGGCAGGGATGCTCCCCAGCGGCGAAAATTTATCGCTCGCCTTGAGGCTCGAAGCCGCGGTGTTTGAGCTGGAGCGATTTCAGCGCATTCCGCTCGATCACATCGAAACAATGATTTCCGCCTTTGAGCAAGGTGTAGAGCGCCATTTGATCGATCCGCTCGGAATCAAGCGGGTTGCTCCTAATCTCGATTCTGATGGCGGCACCGGTGACCGCCCGATAGAAATGCGCACGCTTATCACTTTGGACGTCAGCACCTTACCAGGTGCGACGAGTTTCGACGACGCTGTGGAACTCCACAGGGCGATGGCTTTTGACGGTATCCGACTGGGTCAGCCAGTCAAATGCGTGCGCATCGACGGCCAGTGGGGTGGAACGTTGAGGATCGGGCTTTCTATGCCGATCTTGAGCGCTTGGGCCGAATTGGGTGAAGATGAGCTGGCTCAGGAATTGGCAAGGGACCTCACACAAATCGCGGAAATGCTGCGTATCAAGACCTTCGCCAGCGTCTGATCGCAGGCTGCCGCAATTCTAACAGTTGGCATTCTGGAATTGCGCGCTACACTCTGGAATTCTGGTCGGTCTGTGGAGGGAGCCGATGGGAATTCAACAATGGTACGATGCGCATATCATGCCGCGTCTGGTGGGCTATGCCTGTGGACAGGGGCAAGTCATGAAACGCCGTTCGATGGTCGTGCCTTTGGCGCGCGGAGACGTGTTTGAGCTCGGCTGCGGCGGCGGACTCAATCAGCAATTCTATGACCCTGCAGCGGTCAGCAGCTTTTCCGGAATAGACCCGCATGTGGGACTGCTCGACCGGGCCCGCGCCGAGGCAGAAGCTAAGGGCTGGAAAGCAGACATCCAGGAAGGGGTGGGGGAGGCTATTCCTTTTCCCGACCGTCAATTCGATTGTGTGGTTTGCACCTTCACTTTGTGCACGGTTGAAGACCCTGCGAAGACCATGGCCGAGATGCGGCGCATTCTTAAACCAGGTGGTCAGCTCATCTTTCTCGAGCATGGACGCGCGCCCGACGCCAATGTCGCGAAATGGCAGGACCGGATCGAACCCGTTTGGAAGAAGCTGGCCGGCGGTTGCCATTTGACACGCCCGATCGGCTCGGCGCTGCGCTCAGCGGGGTTTGACGTGGAGCCGCACGGACAGGGATACCTGCCGAAGGCGCCGCGCTTCGCGGCCTGGAACGAGTGGGGAGTGGCCCGCAAACCGGGGCTTTGACCGGTTAGAACTTCATAAGGATTGGCCGCTAATACAGCTGTTTATGAGGCACATTTCTATTCTGTTCGCAGCGGTGTTCACAGCCTCATTTGCGTCATGCGCGCAGGCTAATCCGTCTCTGAGCGATGCGGTGACGGTTGAGGCCATCACACTTGCGTTGCCAGAATGGCCCCTGGATGATGACGCGAGCCCGTTCGAGCGGGCCGATGCAAGATGGGAACGGCATGGCGCTATGCGCGAAACCCTGAAGCATCTGCTCGATCAGCGTGAAGAGCAGCTTGGGTTCAAGGGGGCCGAACAGACAACCTTGGTTGCTGGCATTGAGCTTTCGCAGCAATCTTGGTGGGCATTCGGACGGTTATCGCCGCAGCAATCAGTGTATGTCGCGCTGATCGAAGCGCCCGAGACGTTTGCAGCGGACAAGGATAGTCTTGATGTTTGCATCATCACCTTCAATCCGGATGCGATGCCAAGCGGTATTGAGCTGCGGCATTACCGGCTGCTCTTCGCGGTGCTGATCGAAAGCAAGTGCGGGACAGATGCGCTCAATCTATCGGAAGGCTCCTTGCATTCCAGCCTCACACGCGAATTTTCTCCCCAACCATACCGACTTTACGCCACTGACGAATTTCAAAGCGGTGTCGAGGTGGACGTGCTCACCAAGGATTACGAGCGCGGCGAACGCGTAGATATTCTAGGCATGGTCGCCGCTCACCTGGGAATCACGCAGCCGGCGCAAACGCAGATCGGGAAAGCAAAAGGCTTCTTCGTCCTTTCAGATGGAAGCGTCGCCGCATTCAGGACATTCGATGCGAATGCCGTTCACGCCGTTTGCGTTATAAAGGGCGCCACTTGGCCTGAAGCGCTGCAAGGCCGCATTTCCGATCGAGCCCCTGATACAGATCACGTGCTCCCCTACCGCACATTTTGCGCTGAGCAGCTCGCCTTGGCTGAACGTGAATATAAGAAAGCTCAGTCAGAAGATTGGAAATCACTTCCCACTCCTCCAACTCTGAGCCGAGAGCCCCTGCCAATGCCTTGAGGTCAGGAGCGGCGGCAGGATATCGCCGCCGCGCCTCTCCACTTATTCGCCGAAGGTGCGCTGCCACCAACCGCGCTTGGGCTTGCCGCCATCCTCGCTCGATTCCGCCTGTTGGCTAGCATCTTCGTCAGGAGCGGCAGCCTTGGCAGCCGTCTTTTTAGCGGGAGCCTTCTTGGCAGGCGCCTTGCGCGTCCGCTTTGGCTTTTCGGCAGGCTTCTCTTCCGCTTCCGCAGCGCTCTCTGCTTCTTCGGCAGCAGGTTTCTTGGCCCGACTCGCACGCTTTCGCTTTGGTTTTTCTTCCGCAGCAGCCTCTTCCGCTGGAGCTTCAGCCTTTTGACCCTCAGCTGCTTCAACGTCCGCCTTTTTCTTGCGAGGCGCACGCTTCCGTTTGGGCTTTTCTTCCGGAGACTTTTCCTCGCCTTCGGCCGCCATCGCGCCAGCGGTCTCAGGTGCATCATCCGGACCGGCCACCACCGGCATGTCTTCCTTGACCTGTTCGGCTACCTCTTCGAGATTTTCTGCACCCTCAGCTGCTGCCGCATCATCGGATTTCTTCCGACGACCACGTCCACCACGACGCCGACGCTTCTTCGGCTTGTCCTCGCCATCATCGTCATCGTTTGACTCATCGCGGCTCTCATCGCTTGCGCCATCATCATTGGCCGCCCCGTCTTCATCGCGCTTCTTGTTGCGACCACGACCACCGCGGCGACGGCGACGACGTTTCTTCTTGGGTTGATCGTCGTCGTCTTCGCCATAATCGTCTTGAACCACGTCATCATCATCGTCTTCATCGATGATTGGCTCGAATTTGGGCGCTTCGGAAGGACGTGGGCCAGCACTGGCGACACTCATCTTCGCGCCTTCGTCTTCCCCTTCCGGCGTGACTTCAACCGACACGTTGTAACGATCTTCGATCTCAGCAAGATCCGAACGCTTGGCGTTGAGCAGGTAAACCGCCGCTTCTGTGCTGGCCGACAGCCGGATGAGCGTGCCTTTGCCCTTGGCTGCTTCGTCTTCGATCAGACGCAGAGCCGAAAGACCAGCGGACGAGGCCGTGCGGACAAGGCCCGTGCCATCACAATGCGGGCATTCGCGAGTGGTCGCCTCGAGCACGCCGGTGCGCAGGCGCTGGCGGCTCATTTCCATCAGGCCAAAGCCTGAAATGCGGCCCACCTGGATGCGAGCCCGGTCAGTCTTCAAGGCTTCTTTCATCGCCTTTTCGACTTTACGGACGTTGGAATTGTATTCCATGTCGATGAAGTCGATCACAACGAGACCGGCCATATCGCGCAAGCGCAACTGGCGAGCAATTTCTCGCGCCGCCTCGAGGTTGGTGGCAACAGCCGTCTGCTCGATGCCGTGCTCTTTGGTCGATCGGCCCGAGTTAATGTCGATCGACACCAACGCCTCGGTCGGATTGATGACCAGATAGCCGCCCGATTTGAGCTGCACGACCGGATCGTACATCGCGCGCAATTGATCCTCGGCGCCATAGCGCTGGAACAACGGAACCGGATCGGAATAAGCCTTCACCCGCCGCGCGTGGCTGGGCATCAACATCTTCATGAAGCTCTTGGCGGATTTGTATCCGTCTTCGCCTTCGACGATGACTTCCTCAATTTCGCGATTGTAGATGTCACGGATCGCGCGTTTGATGAGATCGCTGTCCGAGTGCACCAAGGATGGCGCGGTCGAAGAGAGCGTCTTTTGCCGGATTTCGTCCCACAGTCGGGCGAGGTAATCGAAGTCGCGCTTGATCTCGGTCTTCGTGCGGCTGATCCCGGCGGTGCGGACGATCAAGCCCATTGTCTTGGGCAATTTGAGATCGGAGACGACCTGCTTCAAACGCTTGCGATCAGAAGCCGAGCTGATCTTGCGGCTGATCCCGCCACCATGTGAGCTGTTCGGCATCAAAACGGTGTAACGGCCAGCGAGGCTCAAATAGGATGTAAGAGCAGCGCCCTTATTGCCGCGCTCTTCCTTCACGACCTGCACCAGAATTACCTGGCGACGCTGGATCACATCCTGAATTTTGTAGCGACGACGCAGTGCCATACGCTTGGCGCGAACTTCGTCTACCTGCTTTGCACGGCTACGGCCCTTTTTCGGATCACCTTTTCCGCCTTGGCGACGGCGACCACGACCCCGGCGGCGGCCACGGCGAGGTTTGTCATCTTCCGCATCATCATCCGACTTTTCGCCATCTTCATCGTCCGACGCTTCGTCTTCATCGTCATCATCATCATCGTCATCATCGTCATCATCGTCGTCGGTGTCGCCTTCGACATTGCCTTCTTCGATGGTGGCGACTTTATCTTTTTCAGAGGTGTCGATCTCTTCCATGCCGTCTTCGGCAAGGTCTTCGGCGAGAGCTTCAGCGGACTCGTCCTCGGCGTCATATTCGTCGCCAGGTGCAATGCCTTCTTCTTCCTCTTCGGCGCGAAGGCGTGCCTCTTCCTCGGCAGCTTCCGCTTCTTCCGCGAGCAGCCGCTCGCGATCATCCTGCGGGATTTGATAATAATCCGGATGGATTTCGTTGAAGGCGAGGAAGCCATGACGATTCCCACCGAAATCGACGAATGCCGCCTGCAATGAGGGTTCAACCCTCGTAACCTTCGCTAAATAGATATTGCCTTTGATCTGCTTGTGTTCGGCAGATTCAAAGTCGAACTCCTCAATCCGGTTGCCTTTTAGTACCGCCACCCGGGTCTCTTCCGAGTGGCGCGCATCGATTAGCATGCGCGTTGCCATTGTGTTGTCTCCACGCGCTTAATGCGGCTTTCCGCCGGCCATTGAAGCGCAATTTGTAGGGTGAAACAGCCGGTCCGGCTCCCCGATGGAGGCGAGATTGGCTGATCGATTTAATGAATTGCCGCGCGATTCCTTCGCGCGATGGGATGAATGTGTCTGCTGAAGCGAGCCTGCGGATTGTTTCCGCGCTTGGCCCCGCATGCTCCATCGCCAGCGCGGTGCGCTGCGACTGGATTTGCGAGGAGAAGGAACTCGTCACTGCATCAACCTGTAAATGGGCCACAATAAAGATCTCTATCGAGGCCAAACCTTGAAAAACTCTGAGTCGCCTGCCTAAGCTTGGCTGTACGCAGCATTTTTCGTCAAAGCTTCGCTAGCACCGTGGGTTGCATGCCGCAACCATATTGCGTTGTAATGCGTCATCATTCTAAGCGGTGTACACAATGTCGCTCAGAACACTTCTCTTGCTGGTGCTGCTCCTCCCAGTGTTTGTTATCGGCGGCGCGGTTGCGACGGGCACGACTATTCCTGTGCCCGAATGGGGCCGCGATTATGTGCAGCGCATCCAATTGTGGGGCGAGGACGGGCCGGTTGCGCTGCCTGACGTTCTCGGTCCTGAAGACGCCGATCGACCGCTGGTGGTGATTGATGCAGGTCACGGAGGGCGCGATCCCGGCGCAGTTGGCCGTGCAGCCGATGGGTCCCGCGTACAGGAAAAGGACATTACCCTCGCAATCGCACTCGCCTTGCGTGATCAACTGCTCGCCGAGGGCGGTATCCGTGTCGCGCTGACACGCTCAACCGATGTCATCCTGCCGCTCGCCGACCGGCTGGAAATTGCCCGACAACTGGGTGCGGACCTGTTTGTGTCGATCCATGCCGATTCCGCCGGTGAGGGCAATGATGTGTCGGGCGCGAGCGTCTATACACTCTCATCCGAGGCATCGAGCGAAGCCGCAGCGCGTTTTGCTGCGCGTGAGAACGACGCGGACCGCGTGAACGGCATCCAGATCGACGGGCAAAGCGAAGAGGTCAGCGCAATATTGGTCGAGCTTTCGCAGCAGGCGACGCAAGAAGATTCCGCGGACCTTTCAGGCCTTATCATTCGGGAGGGCGAGGGCGCGCTTCCCTTTGTGAGTCAACCTCGCCGGTCGGCGGCGCTTGCAGTTCTGCGCGCGCCTGATGTTCCGTCGATCTTGTTCGAGAGCGGCTTTGTCACCAACCAAACCGATAGCGCGCGCTTGACCACGCCAGAAGGGCAGGCGGTTTACGCTGGCGTGCTCGCGGACGCGATCCGGATTTACTTCGCGCGAAGAGCAGAGCGCTAATTCATCGGAAAATCAGTTGAAAGCCGCTAGCGCGTCAAATCTGACGTGCTAAACGTAGATGCAATCATGACCGAAACGACCGAACAATCGACCTTGGAATATTTTCGCTATCGTGTGGGGCGCGACCTCAGCGCGGTGGGCGCTTGGTTTTCTCAAAAGTGGCGTTCGAGCTGGCTGTTCAAGCTGGGTGCGGCGGCGGTCATTCTCGGCCTGCTGGTCTGGGTGGCTGCGTGGACGTTCCTTGCACGTGATCTTCCCGATGCGGAAAGCCTCGTCGACTACCAGACCCCGCTGCCCACTGTAGTACGCGGAATTGATGGTGAGATTGTGCATTCCTACGCCCGAGAGCGGCGGGTGCAGCTGCAATATCCCGATTTTCCTGAAAGGCTGGTCGAGGCATATCTGTCGGCTGAGGATAAAACCTTTTTCTCGCACGGCGGCGTCGATCTCACCGGCACCGCGAATGCGGTGTTCGACTACATTCGCAAATACGGCTCTGGAGAGCGCGCCGTCGGCGGCTCGACCATCACTCAGCAGGTGGCGAAAAACCTCCTGCTTGGTGACGAATATTCGGTCACGCGCAAGCTCAAGGAGATGATCCTTGCAAGCCGCATCGAAGGGGTGATGAGCAAAGAGGAAATACTCGAACTCTATCTCAACGAAATTCCGCTGGGCCGCCGCAGTTTCGGAGTGCAAGCAGCTGCGCGCGCCTATTTCGATAAGGACGTTGGCGCACTTGAATTGCATGAAATGGCATTCCTCGCGATCTTGCCGAAAGCGCCCGAGCGCTATGGCCGATCTGCCAATGAAGAACTCGCCATCGAGCGGCGCAATTTCGTGCTCGGCCAGATGGAAGAAAACGGCTTCATCACCGCTGAAGAAGAAAGCGCAGCAAAAGCGCAGCCGCTTGGGCTAGTGCGCCAACGCAGCCAGCGCTCGGTTGATGCGGGCTATTTCCTCGAAGAGGTGCGCCGCGAGCTTATCGAGCGGTTTGGCGAGAACGCCGAAGATGGCGAGAACAGCGTATACGCAGGTGGTCTGTGGGTGCGCACTTCGCTTGATCCTGAGATGCAAGACGCCGCGCGGACGGCCTTGCGCAAAGGCCTTCAACGATACCACGGAAATCGCGGCTGGACCGGACCGATCGCGACAATCGATTTTGACGACGGGCCGTGGGCGAGCCAGTTGCGCAGTTCGAACCTTGCAATCAATTTCGAAAACTGGCGCGTCGGAGTTGTCACCCAGCGATCGGGCAGCTCTGCGACGATTGGTTTTTCAGACGGGGAAGAAAAGCCGCTTACCGGTCTACCTAATGCATTGAAGGCTGGTAACGTGATAGTCGCTCAACCAAGCGGCAATGGTTTTCGGGTTCGCACAATCCCCAGCGCGCAAGGCGGACTGGTCGTCCAAAGCGCACAATACGGGCGCATCTTCGCGATGCAGGGCGGGTTTGATTACCGCGTGTCCGACTTCAATCGCGCGACACAAGCGATGCGTCAGCCAGGCTCGACCATCAAACCGTTTGTTTATGCCACCGGGCTCGACAATGGCATGACACCATCGACGCAAATCGATAACTCGCGCTTCTGCTATTATCAGGGACGCAATTTGGGCGAGAAGTGCATCCGTGGCGGGCGCGCGGGCGAATTCCCGATGCGTTACGGGCTTGAGCAATCGCAAAACATCATGACCGTCCAGATCGGCATTCAGGCTGGCATGGACAATGTTGTGAACACGATCGAGCGGCTTGGGATCAGCGATGACCCGGATCCCTACGCAGCGACGTCTCTCGGCTCTGAAGAAACGACCGTGCAAAAGCTCGTCGCCGCCTATGGCGCTCTTGCCAATCACGGACGGCTAAACCAGCCCACTGTCATCGACTACATTCAGGACCGCAACGGCAAGGTCATATGGCGAGCTGACAAGCGCAAATGCACCGGCTGCAATATGGCTCAGTGGGATGGCAAGGCGATGCCGCGCTTTGGACTTAAGGGCGAGCAAGCGATGGATGCGCGAACCGCTTTCCAGACGATGCATATGTTGCGCGGTGTGGTCGAACGGGGCACGGCAACTGTATTGAATGACCTCGGCCTGCCGCTGTTCGGCAAGACCGGTACAACCACGGGACCGAAAGACGTGTGGTTCGTGGGGGGCACTCAACAGATTGTCGCCGGCGCTTATGTCGGGTTTGACCAGCCCCGCAATATGGGTGGCTACGCACAAGGCGGGACTATTGCTGCTCCGATTATCAAAACACTGATTCAGGAATCGCGAGACCAATGGTCCGATTTGCCCGCAATCGCACCTGCGGGGTTCGCATGGTCAGAGTCGACCGCGTCACCGGAAAACGCGTCTTGGATGGCTGGCCCACTGCAGATAAGAAATCCGCTGTCATATGGGAGGCGTTCAAACCCGACACCGAACCGGATCGCGCAACCCGCCTCGACCAGATCAAAGCGAAGCGTGACGAGATTCTTGCGTTGATCAGGTCAGCCCGCAATCGAACAAGCTCGGCAGAGACCGAAACAAACGATGGGCAGCCAGAGGATTTCGTCGAGGATCAGGGCGGGCTATATTAGCGTGACTTGACCGCCAGGCAGTCGCCCCCGTGCTGCGATCCACGAACTCGCGAACTTTACAATTATCACTCGCCCGCTAATCGATGGCGTCAAGTTGAAACACCAAAGGAATTTCCATGCGCGCTGAAGCGCAAGCTCACATTGACCGGATTGAAGCGGCCTTGGGATTGGTGCGACAATCACTCGATTGGGATAGCGCGTTGCGCCGTCTCGACGAGCTCAACGCGCGCGTGCAGGATCCGAGCCTGTGGGACAATCCGAAGGAGGCGCAAAGCGTTAGCCGGGAGCAGAAAACGCTCGAGACGGCAGTGAACACAGTGCGCGACATTTCGTCTGAAATGGCTGATGCGATTGAGTTCATCGAAATGGGCGAAGCCGAGGGTGAGGAAGATATCATCAATGATGGTCTCAAATCGCTCGAAAAGCTCGCCGACCGCGCTGACGCCGACAAGGTGCAGGCGCTGCTTTCAGGGGAAGCGGACGCCAACGACACCTACCTGGAAATACACGCAGGGGCGGGTGGCACTGAAAGTCAGGATTGGGCAGAGATGCTCTTGCGCATGTATGCGCGCTGGGCCGAGCGGCGCGGCTATAAGGTCGAAACGGTTGAATATCAGGCCGGCGATGCTGCTGGGATTAAATCTGCAACGCTGCATATCAAAGGCGAAAATGCCTATGGCTATGCCAAGACGGAAAGCGGCGTGCACCGCCTTGTCCGCATTAGCCCCTATGACAGCTCTGCACGGCGCCACACATCATTCAGCTCGGTCTGGGTCTATCCAGTCATCGACGACGACTTTGAGGTCGAGATCAACGAGGGTGATCTGAAGATCGACACGTATCGCGCATCGGGTGCAGGCGGTCAGCACGTCAACACAACCGACAGCGCGGTGCGGATCACGCACCAGCCCACCGGGATCGTGGTTGCTAGCCAAAACGACCGCAGCCAGCACAAGAACCGCGCAACGGCGTTGAACATGCTCAAGGCGCGCCTTTTCGAGCGTGAGATGGCCGAGCGCGAGGCGGCAGCCAGCGGGGAATATCAGGAGAAAAGCGAGATCGGATGGGGTCACCAGATCCGCTCGTACGTCTTGCAACCCTATCAGATGGTCAAGGACCTGCGCACAGGCGTAACCTCATCCTCGCCTGACGATGTCCTCGATGGCGCGCTTGATCCGTATATTTCTGCTGCGCTGGCTCAGCGTGTGACGGGAGAGACGGTCGAAGTCGAGGACGTCGAATAGTCATGCGGCTGTTGGTGGGATCGTTTGCTATGCTCGCGCTTGTCGCGGGGTGCAAACCTGCGGCGGACAATAAAGGCCGCCCGGAAACAGCGCTCGAATTCCCGCTGCCCGACCGTCCAGTGTCGACCATCACCTCAAACCAGTTTTCCAACGAAGACGCGCGCGACCGACGCGGCGAAGCGCAAAAGGTGATGGATCTTGCCAATATCACCGAGGGAATGACCGTCGCCGATATCGGCGCAGGCGAGGGCTACTATACCGTTCGCTTGGCCGACCGCGTTGGTGAGGCGGGCCGCGTTCTCGCGCAGGACATTGATCGCGATGCTCTGGAGCGGATTGGTCGCCGGGTCGAGAATGAACGGCTTGAGAATATTTCGATCAAGCTCGGTCAGGTTGATGATCCGCAATTGCCACCGGCCAGTTTTGACCGGATTTTTCTCGTTCACATGTATCACGAGGTGAGTGAGCCTTATGCCTTTTTGTGGCGTCTATGGCCCGCTCTGGCCGAGAACGGTCAGGTGATCGTGGTCGACGCGGATCGACCGACAGACCGACACGGGATTCCGCCCAAGCTCCTTTTCTGCGAATTCAGTGCAGCCGGATATCGTCTGATGGAGTTCATCGAGAAACCTGATATAAAAGGATATTTTGCTCGGTTTGAGCGCGCTGAAAGGCGTCCTGAGCCAAATAAAATCACTCCTTGCAGCCTCTCCGCAAGGGCCGACTAGCAGCCTGTTCAGGCGCAATATCCGTCGGAAAGACAAAACTGCATTCCGTAACCAACTAACCGTCCCTGCGCCCTTTCCATAGGGAATGCGCGGTGCTAGTCGCTGCCTCAACCTAAGGGGCAAAAGGGCAGGAGTACCGCCGGGGATGACAGATTTTCCAACCAGCTTTGACCGCGATGATTTGCTGAAATGCGCGCGCGGTGAGTTGTTCGGCCCCGGCAATGCGCAATTGCCCGAACCACCCATGTTGATGATGGACCGGATCACCGACATTTCCGGTGATGGCGGCGAGCATGGCAAGGGCCATGTGGTGGCTGAGTTCGATATCAAGCCAGACCTTTGGTTCTTCGACTGTCACTTTCCCGGCAACCCGATCATGCCAGGCTGCCTAGGGCTTGATGGCTTGTGGCAGCTGACCGGATTCAATCTCGGTTGGCGCGGTTGGAAAGGTCGCGGTTACGCTCTGGGTGTCGGCGAAGTGAAGCTGACAGGCATGGTGCGCCCTGATCGCAAAATGCTGAAATATTTTGTTGATTTCACCAAGGCTGTGCAGACCCGACGTCTGACGATGGGTGTGGCCGATGGCCGCGTCGAAGCCGATGGCGAAGTCATCTATCAAGTGAAAGATATGAAAGTCGCGCTCTCAGAGGCGTGAAGTGGGGATTATGCGTCGCGTCGTCGTAACTGGACTGGGGATCGTCTCCTCGATTGGCAATAATGCCGAAGAAGTGCTGTCCGCGCTCAAAGCGGGCAAATCGGGTATCACTTTCAATGAGGACATGGCCGAGCATGGCTTCCGCTCGCAGATCGCGGGCGCGGTTGACCTGGATGTCGCCGAACATGTCGACAAGCGGACTCTGCGTTTCATGGGACCGGGCGCGGCCTATGCCCATATCGCGATGGGGCAGGCGATTGCCGATGCGGGCCTGGAAGAAAAGGACGTCATAAACCCTATGACCGGGGTGATCGCTGGCTCTGGCGGCCCTTCGACCTCGGCCATGCTGACAGCGCATCAAACGGTGCTCAAGACCGGCGCGACCAAGCGCATTGGCCCGTTTGCTGTGCCCAAGACCATGTCTTCAACGGTCAGCGCGAACCTTGCGACAGCCTATCAGATCAAGGGCGTGAACTTCTCGATCACTTCGGCTTGTTCTACCTCGCTGCATTGCATCGGTATGGCCGCACAGCAAATCGCGCTTGGCCAACAGGACGTGATGTTCGGCGGTGGCGGCGAAGAACTCGACTGGACGCTGTCGTGCCTGTTCGACGCGATGGGCGCGATGTCGAGCAAGTATAACGACACGCCAGAGCGCGCCTCGCGGGCCTTTGACGCTGATCGCGATGGGTTTGTGATCGGCGGCGGCGGAGCCATCGTGGTGCTCGAAGCGCTTGAACATGCGCAGGCGCGCGGCGCGAAAATCTACGCTGAAGTCACTGGGTTTGCAGCCACTTCTGACGGTGCCGACATGGTCGCGCCATCGGGCGAGGGCGGTGAACGAGCGATGCGCGGAGCGCTCAAGTCGCTGAGCGAAGATCGCAAAGTCAGCTACATCAACGCGCACGGCACTTCGACACCGGTCGGTGATGTCGGTGAGATCGAGGCAGTGCGCCGTGTCTTTGGTGATGGATCAACACCGCCGGTCAGCTCGACCAAATCGATGACCGGGCATAGCCAGGGCGCAACCGGCGCGCAGGAAGCAATCTATTGCCTTCTCGCCTTGGAGCACGACTTCATCATCCCGTCGATCAATGTGGAAACGCTCGACCCGGCATTGAAACCGGAAGAGATCGCGACGCAGCTCGTCGAAAATGCCGGGCTTGATACGGTTATGACCAATAGCTTTGGGTTTGGCGGCACCAATGGTTCGATGCTGCTTTCCAAATTTCACGGATAGATTTTCACGCATTTGGTGAGGGAATGTGAAAATGTCAGAGAATACAGGCGCACTCGCAGGAAAACGCGGCCTCGTCATGGGCGTAGCCAATGATCGGTCGATCGCCTGGGGAATCGCCAAAGCCTGCGCTGAGGCGGGCGCGGAACTGGCCTTTACCTATCAAGGGGACGCGTTTGGTAAACGGCTTGCCCCACTGGCCGAAAGCGTCGGCTCGGATTTCATGCTCGACGTCGATGTGACCGATGATGCGTCGCTCGATGCCGCTTTTAGTGCATTGCAAGAGCGATGGGGCAGGCTTGACTTTTTGATCCACGCCATAGCTTTTTCCGATAAATCGGAGTTGACGGGCCGCATCCTCAACACCACGCGCGAGAACTTCAAGAACTCGATGGATATCTCCGCCTACAGCTTCATCGAAGTTGCGCGGCGCGCGCATCCGATGATGGTCGAGCATGGCGGCACCTTGATTACGCTCAGCTATATGGGCTCGAACCGCGTCACGCCGAATTACAATGTGATGGGCGTAGCAAAGGCCGCTTTGGAAGCGTCGGTGCGTTATCTTGCCGATGATCTCGGTCCTGAAGGCATTCGCGTCAACGCGGTCAGCCCTGGCCCGATGAAAACGCTCGCTGGCTCTGCTATTGGCGGTGCCCGCAAGACCTGGAAGCACACCGAGGCCAACGCTCCCTTGCGCGCGAATGCGACTTTGGAAGCCGTAGGCGGCACAGCGGTCTACCTCTGCTCTGACGCAGGGGCTTGCACCACCGGCGAAATCATCCGCGTGGATGGCGGTTTCCACGTTCTGGGCATGCCACAGCACGAGAATCTGTAAGTCTGTGACGCGTATGCCGATCGAACAGACCAGTCTTACCGATGCTTCGGTTCGCGATCTGCTCGAGTTTCACCACCGCGACATGCTTGCTGTTTCACCTCCCGGAACAGCCTATGCTTTCGACATTGATCGCTTGAACGCCGATGACATTCAACTGTTCGGTGCGTGGGACGGCGGAAATTTGCTTGGCGTCGCAGCCCTGCGGTCCCATGATAATTTTGCCGAGATCAAATCGATGCGAACGACCGCTCAGGCGCGGGGGAAGGGCGCTGGCAAAAGGCTACTGGCCCATCTCCTCGACGCAGCCCGCTCTGCGGGGTTCACCCATGTCAAACTCGAGACCGGTATCAGCTCGGCCTTTGACGCCGCTAATGGCCTTTATCGCAGCTTTGGCTTCACCGAGACCGCACCGTTCGCGGGCTATGAAGACAATGGCGACAACCGATTTTACGAGCTAACACTCGATTGATGAGGTTGGCTCGATGAGCGTCGAAAAAGCTGAAGCGCCAAGATTGTCCCTTTGGGCGGGCGAGTTGCTGGCATTGCCGAAAGTTCTCGCAGCACCTTTGCGCAAGCCTGTGCAAGCGGAGCCATTTGGCAATTCGCGCCCTGTCATGGTTCTGCCCGGGATGTTGTCCGGTGATCGTTCCACCAGCCTGCTGCGATCCTCGCTCAATGAAGCTGGGTTTCAGGCTCATGGCTGGGGACAGTCGCTCAATGCCAAGGTCACTCAAAAACGTCTTGAGGCTGTTGAGGCACGGATTGCTGATCTCGCGGACCAAACGGGCCAAGCGGTGATCCTGATGGGCTGGAGCCTAGGCGGAATGTTCACGCGGCTGCTCGCGCACCGAATGCCGCAGCATATCTCGCTCGCCGTCACGCTGGGCGCCCCGTTTTCCGGCGACCGAAGAGCGAACAACGCTTGGCGATTGTATGAGCTGATCAACGATCATCCCGTCGACAAGCCGCCGTTCGAGCATGATCTCGCACTCAAGCCGCCAATGCGCACAATAGCAATCTGGTCAACACGGGATGGGATCGTCGCCCCCGAATGCGCTTCCGGCACACAGTTGCAATCCGACCTGCGCGTGGAGCTGCCATATAAGCATTTCGAGCTTGGTTCGTCCCGCCGGGCGGTCGCCGAAGTGCTCGATGTACTGCGCGAAGAATTGCGCGATGGCACGCCTTCCGCTCTGGCGGTGGCTCGGCTCCCCGCTCTCACCGATAAAGAGATTGCGCGCCGTTTGCCCGTGTGGTCGGCGCTGTCTGATACATTCCTCGACACCGAGCTTGACGATCATAACTACCACAACATTGCGGAACTGATCGCGGAGGCGGGTTATACGAAGGAAGAGCTGGAGACGATCTATCGGGCAGAGGTAGAGCCTGCCTTCTCGTACAATCTGCTCAGTCCCGCTGGAGAATGGGCTGGCTGGCCTGAAGAGTTCGTCGCCGAGCGTGTGATGGCTTGCCGCAAGTCAGCCGAAACACAAGCACGGCCTCGCATCGTTATGCGCGACCATGTGAAGAACGAATGGATCAAGATAAGCCGCGCTCTAGACGCGCTCTAAGGCAAGCTAAGGCGCGCCCCAAGCCATATCCTTCAGTCCATATCCCACGCGTGCTCGCCGTGGCTGGTGACGTCCAGACCTTCAATCTCGTGCTCTCGCTCGACCCGCATCGGAAATACGACTGAAACCATCAATGCAATGATGACGGTTCCGACTGCGCTCCACAGGGCGACAGCGCCGATTCCGGTCAGCTGAGCGACCAATTGGCTGCCCATGCTCATGCCTTCGAAGTAGCCGGTTCCGCCCAGTTCCGGTGCGAGGAAGATTGCGAGCAGCAGCGTGCCGAGCAGACCACCAACGCCGTGCACCGCGAACACGTCGAGCGAATCGTCGATATGCCAGCGCAGCTTGATGAGATGGATCGCGCCGTAGCAAACCAGCGATCCGAGCAGTCCGAGCAGCATCGCCGCGCCCGGTGATACAAACACCGCCGCTGGCGTGATCGTGGCAAGGCCAGCAATCGCGCCTGTCGCCCACCCGATCGTCGTGGGCTTCCCCAATTGCAGTTTCTCGATCAGCAGCCAGGTGAGCGCAGCGGCGCTGGCCGCTAGATGCGTGTTGATGATCGCGCTAGAGGCATTGTCATTCGCGCCAAGCGCCGATCCGCCGTTGAAGCCGAACCAACCCACCCATAGCAGAGCTGCCCCCACCATCGTCAGCGCAGGTGCATTGGGCAGCATGGGCTTCTTTGGAAAACCGTCTCTTTTGCCAAGGAGCAGGGCGATCAGAAGCGCCGACACACCCGCAGTCGTATGCACGACGAGACCTCCTGCAAAATCGAGCGTGCCGAAGCTTGTGGCTAGCCATCCGCCGCCCCACAGCCAGTGTGCGACGGGTGCATAGACGATCAGCCCCCACAGCGCGCTGAAGGCCAGCACCCAAGCAAAGCGTGCACGCTCCACCCAAGCGCCAACCATCAGGGCAGGGGTAATGACCGCGAAGGTCATCTGGAACAGCGCGAAAGTGCTTTCGGGAATGGCCGTACCGGGGCGCAATGTGCCGAGGTCACCGAGCATCAGCGCGTTGCCGCCGCCGATCCAGCCATTCGTCACCTGCCCGAATGCCAAAGTGTAACCGACTGCCACCCACAGAACCGAGGTTGCTGCGGCAATTGCTCCGCACTGCAGCACGACCGAAAGGAGGTTCTTCGCACGAACCAAACCGCCATAGAACAATGCCAGGCCGGGAAGCGTCATCATCAGGACGAGGGCCGAGGACGCGAGGATCCATGCCGTATCGCCCGTATCGCTCGCAATGGTTTGGCCGCCATCCTGCGCGAGAGCGGGGACAGAAATGGCTGCCAAAACCGCAGCCAAAGCACGTAAAAGCCGTCTCATTGTGTCCCCCTGGCGCTTCCGATTAATTCGCAGCGATCAACGCTTCGAGCACTTGGTCAGGCGGGCGATGCCCATCCACCCAAAAGCGGATATTGGCGATCACTTTTTCACCCGAAGCCTCGCGCCCTTCGGCGGTCGCGCTGCCAATATGCGGCAACGTCATCACGTTCGGATGCTTGAGCAGTCGCTCATCGACATGCGGCTCGTCAGGATAGACATCGAGCCCGGCTCCCGCGAGATGGCCGCTATAAAGCGCCTCGATCAAAGCCTCTTGGTCGATCAACTCGCCGCGCGCGGTGTTGATAATGCTCGCACCCGGCTTCATCTGGCCGAACCGACGCGCATCCAGCATATTTCGCGTGGCATCGGTCAACGGGCTGTGTAGCGTGACGATATCCGCCTCGGCCAGCAAGTCGTCGAGCTGTTCTACAAAGCGCGCCCCAAACATCTTTTCGACCGCTTCGGGCAGGCGCTTGCGATTGTGATAGGCGATCTCAAGGCCGAAAGCCCTGGCGCGGTGCGCGACCGCTTGGCCGATGCGGCCCATGCCGACAATGCCGAGCACCTTTCCGCCCAGTTTGCGACCGAGCAGTCCAGACGGCGCCCATCCAGTCCACTCACCGCGTCTTACGAGGGCGGTGCCCTCGCGAATGCGGCGCGGGACGCCGATGATCCCGGCCATCGCGATATCAGCGGTGTCATCGGTGAAGACGCCCGGGGTATTGGTGACGATGATCTTTCGTTCGGCAGCAGCGGCCAGATCGATATGCTCTGTGCCAGCACCAAAATTGGCGATCAAGCCAAGGTGGTCGCTCGCCTGTGCAATCATCTCCGCATCAATCCGATCCGTGACGGTTGGCACAAGAACGTGCGCACTCTTCATTGCTGCGACCAATGCCTCTCGATCCATCGGCTTGTCGTCTTGATTGAGCGAGCAGTCGAACATCTCGCCCATGCGCGCTTCGACCGAAGGCATCAGCTGCCGGGTCACGACCACTTTCAGTTCGCTTGCGGTACGTACCGGTTCGATTGCTGCGTATCACTCGCCATAAACCCCGCGCTAGTGGCTTGTGGGCTGGGTGGTCAAGCATGCTTGAAGATATGCGCCCAGCCAAGCTATAGAATGACGCATCATGGCGCGGATTTTCTTCAGCTTTCTGATTGTTGCATTTGCATTTGTGGCGTCACCGTTTGGCGGGCCAGCGGGCGCGCAGGATCGTACCACGCCTTATTGGGCGTCGATCGATTCCGAGAAAGTGAACATGCGCGTCGGGCCGAGCCGCGATTACCCGATCGATTGGGTCTACAAGCGCAAGGGATTGCCGGTGAAAGTCATTCGCCTTCGCGAAGGTTGGCGCTTGATCGAGGATCCGAACGGGGACCAGGGCTGGGTCGTCTCCAGTCTGCTCAGCGCCAATCGCACAGCTCTGATCATCGGGGAGGGGCCAGTTGATTTGCGCGCCAGTGCCAGCGCATCGTCTGCCCTGCGCTGGAAGGCGCAGCCCGGCAATGTCGGCGCGCTCGGCAAGTGTGAAGCTGGCTGGTGCGAGATTGATATTGCAGGCAGAACCGGTTGGGTTTTGAGGGAACGCCTATGGGGTCCGGGCGAGCCGTAATTATTCGGAGAGCGGCACGATCACATATTGTTCGGTGCCATCGCTCAGCGTGGTTGTGAAAGAACCATCTTCGCCGGTCTGGCCATTGTCCCAGCATCTTTTTTCGCGCTCTTCACCATCCTCGCCGCGCGGATTAAAGCAGAACGACGCGCCGTCGGCCTCCCAAATCCCGCCGCCAACTCTGACATTTTCGCGATTGAGATCAACATAGCTGAAGTCGGGATCTAGCCGTGTCTTCGCCAATATCATTCCTTCGCTGGTGATGGCATAGAGGCCGGGCTTCATCTCAAAACCCGGCTCATCCACTGCCTCGCTCGAGGCAGCTGCGTCTGACGCATCAGGCGAGGGCGCACCTTCGCTATCGGCCGACTGGCTGCACGCTGCTAGAACCACAACCATCGGCAACAAAAGTGCGGCTTTGCGCATCACACGATTTCGACCGCTACTGCCGTCGCTTCGCCGCCGCCGATGCAAAGGCTGGCTACACCCTTGGTCTTGCCCTGCTTCTTAAGCGCATTGAGGAGCGTGACGATAATCCGCGTGCCGCTCGCACCAATCGGGTGACCGAGCGCCGTGCCTCCGCCATTCACGTTGATCTTTTCATGTGGGATGCCAAGGTCGCGCATCGCGAACATAGCGACGCAGGCAAACGCCTCGTTCACTTCCCACAATTCGACGTCGTCAGTCGTCCAGCCCGCGTTGGCGAGGACTTTCTCAATCGCACCGATTGGAGCGACGGTGAAATCCTTTGGCTCACGCGCATGGGCAGCCATAGCGACAATCTTCGCAACCGGGGTCGCGCCTTTTTCCTTCGCAACGCTTTCGCGGGTCAGAACGACGGCTGCTGCCCCATCCGAAATTGAACTGGATGTCGCAGCGGTAATCGTACCGTCTTTGGCAAAGGCAGGACGCAGTTGAGGGATCTTGTCAGGGCGACCTTTGCCCGGCGCTTCGTCATTCTCAACCACGACATCGCCCTTGCGGGTCTTGACCGTGACCGGCACGACTTCATCAGCAAACGCGCCGCTTTCAATTGCAGCATTGGCACGGCGCAGGCTCTCAATGGAATAATCGTCCATTTCCTCGCGGGTCATCTGGTAATCGTTCGCCGTATCCTGCGCGAAAGTTCCCATCGCGCGGCCTTCCTCATAGGCGTCTTCGAGCCCGTCCAAGAACATATGGTCATAGGTCGTATCGTGGCCCAGGCGCGCGCCAGAGCGGTGCTTTTTGAGCAAATAGGGCGCGTTGGTCATGCTCTCCATGCCGCCAGCGACCACCATGTCGATAGTGCCCGATGCAAGCGCCTCACTGCCCATGATCACGGTCTGCATGCCTGAGCCGCAGACTTTGTTCACGGTGGTCGCTTGCACTGTTTTGGGCAGACCAGCCTTGATCGCGGCCTGACGGGCAGGGGCTTGACCCAAGCCAGCTGGCAAAACGCAGCCCATGTAAGCGCGGTCGAAGTCTTCGCCGCTCACGCCCGAGCGCTCCACCGCCGCCTTCACCGCCGTCGCGCCCAAATCGGTCGCAGAGACATCCGCCAGCGCGCCCTGCATCCCGCCCATCGGCGTTCGTGCGTATGAAAGGATGACGATCGGATCGTTAGCGGAGAACTGGGCCATGGGTGGGGGCTCCTTGAGAGAGGTCTAGTGAGTGTCTGTGAGGCGATGTAATGTTGCGCTGCGGCATTGGCAATCGGAATGCGTATGCGAAGCTTCGCCGCTTGTCAGCAGGGCACTTTTTCGCGACAAGAGTGTTAAATCGAAACCAATTGCCTTCGGGAGAGACGCATGGCCGACAATCGCAAACCAGAGCTAGAAGCAATTCTTAAGCGGCAGAGGGAGGCTTTCACCGCGTCGCGTCCTGAAAGTATGAACATGCGCAAGGACCGTATCAAGCGAGCCATGGCGCTGCTCAAAGATCACGGCGAAAACCTTTGCAAGGCGATGAGCGCCGACTTCGGCAACCGCGCGATGGAGCAGTCGATGCTCACCGACATTGCCGGGACGGTTGGAGCTGGCAAGCACGCGCTCAAGAATATGGACAAGTGGGCAAAGCCGGAAAAACGTCCTGTTCAATTCCCTCTTGGCCTGCTGGGTGCAAAGGCCGAAGTTCGCTATGAACCCAAAGGCGTAATCGGCATCCTCAGCCCCTGGAATTTTCCGGTAAATCTCGCTTTCGCACCGCTGATGCAGGTGCTGGCGGCAGGCAATCGAGCGATGATCAAGCCGAGCGAATTCACCGAGCGCACGTCTATGCTGATGGCTGAATTGGTCGAAGAATACTTCACCGCAGATGAAGTCGCCGTAGTCACCGGCGGGCCAGAGGTCGCCGCTGCCTTTACCGAATTGAAGTTCGATCACCTCGTTTTTACTGGCTCCACCGCTACGGGCCGCAGAGTAATGGAAGCCGCAGCGAAAAATCTTGTTCCGGTGACACTCGAACTTGGCGGAAAATCCCCTGTTATCATGGGGAAGAGCGCCGACTTTGCCAAAGCGGGTGAGCGCATTGCACTTGGTAAAATGATGAATGCCGGTCAGATTTGCCTGTCGCCAGACTACATGTTTGTCCCTCAAGACAAGGAAGACGAGGCTGTTCAGGGCGTTTCAGACGGCGTCGCAAACCTCTACCCGACCCTGCTCGAGAATGACGATTACGCCTCAATTGTCTCGGACCGCCATTTTGAGCGACTTCAAGGAATGGTCGCTGATGCGCGAGAGAAGGGCGCAGAGGTGATAGAGGTCAATCCCGGCAATGAAGACTTTGCCAACGCCAACCAGCGCAAAATGCCGCTGACGATCCTCAAAAACGTGAACGAGGATATGGAGGCGATGCAGGAAGAGATCTTTGGCCCCGTCCTGCCGGTAAAGACTTACAAGACGGTCGATCACGCGATCGATTATGTGAACGAACATGATCGCCCGCTGGGGCTCTACTACTTTGGCGAAAACAAGGACGAGCAGGAGCGCGTGCTGACACGAACCATCTCGGGCGGAGTGACGACCAACGATGTGATCTTCCACGTCTCAATGGAAGACCTGCCATTTGGCGGGGTCGGGCCATCCGGCATGGGCAGCTATCACGCGATCGAAGGCTTCAAAGAGTTTAGCCACGCCCGCGCGGTCTACCACCAGCCAAAGATCGATATTGCCAAGCTTGGCGGGTTCAAGCCGCCCTATGGAAAGGCGACTGAAAAGGCCGCAGCACAAATGATGAAATAGCGCCAAGACAAGAGTGAAGGGGACCGGTCCGCAAGCGCCTCCCTCACTCTCTTCGATTTTCTGCAACATTTATACGCAGATTTGCCCGATTCGCGCCCTTGCGTGGGGGCGGCGACCCGCCTAGACGCGCGGTGGGATTAATCACCAATTGGATCGTATCGTGGTCGACCTTAGCCAGTATCTGCCGATACTGATTTTCATCGCCATAGCCTTTGGCTTGTCATGCCTTTTTGTGTTTCTGCCAATGGGCGTTTCTCGCTTGACTGGCGCGCACAACCCGGACGCGGAAAAACTCAGCGAGTATGAGTGCGGCTTTCCCGCATTTGAGGACGCGCGCAGCCAATTCGATGTGCGGTTCTATCTGGTCGCGATCAGCTTCATCATCTTCGATCTCGAAGCAGCGTTTTTGTTTCCTTGGGCCGTGAGCCTTGGAGAAACCGGCTGGGTTGGCTGGATCGGAATGATGACCTTTCTCGGCATTCTCGCCATCGGCCTTACTTATGAATGGAAGAAGGGAGCTCTGGACTGGGAATGAGCACGCCTTCGAACAACACGATTATCACTCCGCCGACTGCGCCGATCAGCGCGACCGAAGCGGCTGCGCAAATGCCGACCGCAAAGGGTGGCGAAGTGCGTCAGCCCGACGCGGACTATTTCAACGCGCTTCAGACTGAGGTGAATGACAAGGGCTTCCTCGTCACATCGACCGAAGACCTGTTCCAGTGGGCCCGCACCGGGTCGCTGTGGTGGATGACCTTTGGCCTAGCCTGCTGCGCGGTCGAGATGATCCACGTAAACATGCCGCGTTATGACATGGAGCGGTTTGGGATCGCTCCGCGCGCGTCCCCGCGTCAATCGGACGTTATGATTGTTGCTGGAACCCTGTGCAACAAAATGGCTCCGGCTCTGCGCAAGGTCTATGACCAGATGTCCGACCCGAAATACGTCATTTCGATGGGCAGCTGCGCCAATGGCGGCGGGTATTACCATTATTCCTACAGCGTTGTGCGCGGATGCGACCGGATTGTACCGGTCGATATCTACGTGCCCGGGTGCCCGCCAACAGCAGAAGCGCTGCTTTATGGCGTGATGCAATTGCAGCGGAAGATCCGCCGCGTTGGGACGATCGAGCGATGAGCATGCTTCGCACCCTGATTGCACTTTTATTCGCAGGTTTTGCGCTGCCCGCTATGGCTCAGCCCGCCGTGTGGACCAGTGTAGAAACGACGCATGGTACGGCCTCATTGGACGTGCCATGTGCGAAGGAAAATGTTCAGGTTAGAGAGCGGGAAGGTCTCGAGGCTATCCGTTGCGAAGTCTCCGGTGTGATCACATTTCTTTTCGTATTGAACAATGACATGCTCGCCATGTTCGGTTTTCCAGGCTCATCAATCGCAGATATCAGGCAGAATATTGAGCAAGACCCCGACACCGAATATTCGCTCAGTACATCCGTAAGCGGGTATCCGGCGTTCTACAGCGAAGGCCAAGCATCGGACGGTAAGGTTGCTGTTGGCGTCGTCGAATTGAGCGAAGACCGCTCAGTGATGCTCAATGTCCAAACGGACGGCAGCGATATCGCTGAGGCGGCCATATCGGACATCTTTGTTCGTTCGTGGGGTTCTTTGCAGGTGACCACGCCATGACAGTACTCCATTCCGCCCCGAAAATCTCCTCGAACGAAGGCGTGAGGGATGCGCTGGTAAAAGCGCTCGGCAAGCATGTCGTGTCGTCTGAGGAACAGCACGGCGAGATTATCGTCACCGTCGCTCGCGACGGCATTAATGATGTGCTTAAGACGCTGCGTGACGACCATGCTTACCAGCAGATGATGGAAATCGCAGGCGTAGATTACCCGGAGCGCGCCGAGCGCTTCGAGGTCGTCTACATGCTGCTGTCGCTCACGAAGAATCATCGGATCATGGTCAAATGCTCGACCGATGAAGCAACGCCCGTGCCGAGCATTACCGATCTGTGGCCCAATGCGGGTTGGCTCGAGCGTGAAGTCTTCGATCTTTACGGCGTGAAGTTTGCGGGCAACCCTGATCTGCGCCGCATCCTCACCGACTATGGCTTTGAAGGGCACCCGTTCCGCAAAGACTTCCCGATGACCGGCTATACCGAGCTTCGCTATTCCGAAGACGAAAAGCGCGTCGTCTATGAGCCGGTGAAGCTCGCGCAAGATATGCGCACTTTCGACTTTCTCTCTCCATGGGAAGGCACTGATTACGTGCTGCCCGGTGATGAAAAAGCGGATGGCGCGCCAGATGTTGAGAAGCCCAAGGTGACTGAAACTCCGAAGGATACCGGCGCGGGCAAGAAGGCCGAGGAAAAGGCCGCCACAGACACACCCGCCGATCCTCCGAAAATGGATGAACCAGATGGCGACGAAGAGGGAGGCGAGAAATGAGTATGCAAATCGAAGAATCGCCGACCACTGAAGGCGATGTAATCACCAATTACACGATCAATTTCGGACCGCAGCACCCTGCGGCTCACGGCGTGTTGCGCATGATTATGGAGCTGGATGGCGAAGTGATCGAACGGGTCGATCCGCATGTTGGGCTACTCCACCGCGGCACGGAAAAGCTGATCGAGCAGAAGACCTATCTTCAGGCGCTGCCATATTTTGACCGCTTGGATTACTGCTCGCCGCTTTGCCAAGAGCATTCTTATGTTTTGGCGATTGAGAAATTGCTCAATCTCGAAGTGCCTGAACGCGCGCAATATTTGCGTGTGTTGTTCGCTGAGCTAACCCGCATCTGCAACCACATGCTCAATATAGGCGCGCATGTGATGGATGTCGGCGCGATGACGCCCAACCTGTGGGTGTTCGAAATCCGCGAAGACTGTCTGACCTTCTTTGAACGGGCTTCTGGCGCGCGGATGCACTCTGCCTGGTATCGTCCCGGCGGCGTGCATCAGGATGTGCCGGAAAAGCTATTGGTCGATATCGGCAATTGGATCGACAACCGGCTGCCGCAATTGTTCGGCGATGCGATGAGCCTCGTGATGGACAACCGCATCTTCAAACAGCGCAACGTCGATATCGCCGTGGTCAGCCGCGATGATGCGATTGCGTGGGGCTTTAGCGGCCCGATGATCCGCGCAGCGGGCATTCCGTGGGATCTACGCAAGTCGCAGCCTTACGATGTCTATGACCGGATGGAGTTTGACATTCCGGTCGGCACGAATTCGGACTGCTATGATCGCTTCATGGTGCGTGTGAAGGAAGTTTACGAAAGCGCCAAGATCATCAAACAATGCCTGCGCGACATGCCCCAAGGGCCGATTGCGAGCACCGATGGCAAAGTCTCACCGCCCAAACGCGGAGAGATGAAGCAGTCAATGGAAAGCCTAATCCACCACTTCAAGCTCTACACAGAGGGTTTTCATGTGCCCGAAGGCGAGGTTTACGTCGCAACCGAAAGCCCAAAGGGTGAGTTCGGCGTTTATCTCGTCAGCGACGGCACGAATAAACCGTATCGCTGCAAGATCCGCCCGACCGCATTTTCGCACCTGCAAGCGATGGATATGATGAGCAAGGGCCACATGCTGCCCGATGCGACTGCTATTCTAGGCGCGATCGACGTGGTCTTTGGGGAGTGTGACCGGTGAAATTTCTAAGCATGTTTGTGTCGTTCTTGAGCGGCCTGTGCATCGCGCTCGGCGCAGCATACATCGCTGTCGGTATCTGGGGCGTGTCGTCACCGGAATCGCTGGCTGAATTGCTCGGTGGAGGCTGGGTTTCCAACGATTATCTCGTGTGGGGACTTGTGCTGCCCATTCTTGGCTATCTCGGCCTGATGCGCGCGCGCACCGACGTGGAGGCTCGCTCCGACGATGGCTGATCGTACACCCGCACCCGATACGCCGGAGCTGCGCGAGCGCTGGGGCTCGTTCGAATGGACGGATGAGAACCGCAAAAAAGCGGATTATCACATCGCCAAGTATCCGGAAGGGCGACAGAAATCCGCTGTGATGCCATTGCTCGACCTTGCTCAGCGTCAAGTTGGCGAAGAGACCGATACGCAGGGCTGGCTGCCGCTGCCCGTGATCGAATATGTTGCGAAATACATCGACGTTCCGGTCATCCGCGTGCTCGAAGTCGCGACATTCTATTTCATGTACAACATGAAGCCGGTCGGGAAGTATCACGTTCAAGTGTGCGGTACGACACCGTGCATGCTGCGCGGCTCAGATGACATCATCTCCGCCTGCAAGAAACGCGGTATGGAGTTCGGCAAGGTATCGGAAGATGGCCTGTGGACGCTCACCGAAGTCGAATGCATGGGCAATTGCGCGACCGCGCCGATGGTGCAGATCAACGACGACAATTACGAAGATTTGACGCCAGAGCGGTTGGATAGCGTGCTGGATGCGCTGGCCAAGGGCGAAACACCCAAGGCTGGAACGCAAGAGCCGGGCAGGCACACGTCAGAACCCAAGAACGGCGCCACGACGCTTAAGGAAATGGTTGACGCCAATCACGATTACCGGAGTGAGTGGTGATGAACGGAGGTGTCATTGCCTTGATGCTTGCGGGCCTGATCGGCTTTGGCGCTGGGGCGTATCTCAGCGCCACTGGTGAAAAAACCGCGGGCATTGTCCTGATGGCAGCGGGCCTGATTTTTCAGGTTCTGACTTTGCGACAGCTTAAGCTGAATAGGATGAGGGAGGGAATAAACGATGAGTAAGTTCAAGCTCCTCATCCTCATCCTCGGGGTGATAATCACGCTGTATGGCGCTTACGCGATGGTCGCCGAGGGCAACAAATCAGCCTTCATATTCATCTTCGGCGGGATCGTCATCGCGTCGATAGGCGCGGGATGGATTGGTAAAACTCACAGTGAGGAAAACGACGATGCTGGCTGATAAGGACCGCATCTTTACCAACGTCTATGGCTTCCAGGATTGGGGGCTGAAGGCAGCGCAGGCGCGCGGCGATTGGGACAATACCAAGGCGCTGATCGAGCGCGGCCAGGACAACATCATCGAAGAGATGAAAGAATCCGGCCTGCGCGGGCGGGGCGGGGCAGGCTTTCCCACCGGCCTTAAATGGTCGTTCATGCCAAAAGAGAGCAAGGATGGCCGCCCGAGCTTTCTGGTCATCAATGCCGATGAATCCGAGCCCGGTTCGTGCAAGGACCGCGAAATCATCCGCCACGATCCGCACAAGCTGATCGAAGGCGCGTTGGTCGCCGGTTTCGCCATGCGCGCACGCGCAGCTTATATCTACATTCGCGGCGAATATATCCGCGAGGCGGAAACGCTGCAGAAAGCAATCGACGAAGCCTATGACGCCGGTCTGATCGGCAAGAACGCTAGCGGCTCAGGCTATGACTTCGATGTGTTCATGCACCGCGGTGCGGGCGCCTATATCTGCGGTGAAGAAACCGCGATGATCGAAAGCCTCGAGGGCAAGAAAGGTCAGCCGCGCCTTAAGCCGCCATTCCCAGCGGGTGCGGGGCTCTATGGATGTCCTACCACGGTGAACAATGTCGAGAGCATCGCGGTTGTACCGACAATCCTGCGGCGCGGCGCGAGCTGGTTCAACAGCTTTGGCCGCGAGAACAATCACGGGACCAAGCTGTTCCAGATCAGCGGTCATGTCGAACAGCCTTGTGTGGTTGAGGAAGCGATGAGCATTCCTTTCCGCGAGCTGATCGAGAAGCATTGCGGCGGAATTACGGGCGGTTGGGACAACCTTCTTGCAGTAATTCCGGGCGGCTCTTCGGTGCCATTGGTGCCTGCCGAGCAGATCATGGACGCGCCGATGGACTTCGACGGGCTAAAAGAGCTTGGCTCTGGTCTCGGCACAGCGGCGGTGATCGTCATGGACAAGTCGACCGACATCGTCCGCGCGATCTCGCGTATCAGCTATTTCTACAAGCACGAAAGCTGCGGCCAGTGCACCCCTTGCCGTGAAGGCACAGGCTGGATGTGGCGCGTGATGGAGCGCCTGCGCACCGGCGATGCCGCAATCGAAGAGATCGACATGCTGCACGAAGTGACCAAGCAGGTCGAAGGGCACACCATCTGCGCATTGGGCGACGCTGCGGCATGGCCAATCCAGGGCTTGATCCGTCACTTCCGCCCTGAGCTGGAAAAGCGCATCCACGAGCACAACGCCCAATTCGCGGAGGCTGCGGAGTAAGTCATGCCTAAAGTCACCGTAGACGGCGAAGAACTCGAAGTTCCGGAGGGCGCGACTGTCCTTCAGGCGGCGGAGCTTGCGGGTAAGGAAATTCCGCGTTTCTGCTATCACGAACGGCTGAGCATTGCGGGCAATTGCCGCATGTGTCTGGTCGAAGTGAAGCCTGGGCCGCCGAAGCCTCAGGCCAGCTGCGCACTGCCAGCAACCGAAGGCCAAGAAATCCGCACCGACACACCGATGGTCAAGAAGGCGCGCGAAGGGGTGATGGAGTTTCTGCTCATAAACCACCCGCTCGATTGCCCGATTTGCGACCAGGGTGGCGAATGCGACCTGCAGGACCAGGCCGTTGCATACGGTCGCGGCGGTTCGCGCTATGAACGCGAAAACAAGCGCGCGGTGACCGAGAAATATATGGGCCCGCTGATCAAGACGATCATGACCCGCTGCATTCACTGCACCCGCTGCGTGCGTTTCTCTGAAGAGATCGCAGGCGTGGACGAGATCGGCGCGCTCTATCGCGGCGAGGACATGCAAATCACCACCTATCTGGAGCAGGCAGCGGCGCATGAACTCAGCGCCAATGTGATCGACCTCTGCCCGGTCGGCGCTCTGACGTCACGCCCTTACGCCTTCGAAGCGCGTCCGTGGGAATTGAAGCGCACGCTTAGCATCGACGTATCCGACGCGATTGGCGCCAACATCTCGTTGCATTCGAAGGGCCGCGAAGTCATGCGGGCGCTGCCTCGCATCAATGATGACGTCAACGAGGAATGGCTGTCGGATAAAGGCCGCTATCAGGTCGATGGCCTGACGCGTCGCCGTCTGGACAAGGTATTCATGCGAAAGCGCGGCAAATTGACCGAAGCGAGCTGGGACGAGGCGTTCAAGGCCATCGCTAAGCAACTCAAAGCCGCGAAAGACAGCATTGCAGCGGTCGCGGGCGATATGCTCGACTGCGAGACTATGTATGCAGCCAAGGCGCTGCTCAAGGCCTGCGAATCGGGCCTCACCGAAGCGCGTCAGACCGGCATGACCTATGATGTGTCGAACATTGCCGCGGTGAACTTCAACTCGACCCTCGCCGGGATTGAGACTGCCGACGCTATCCTGATTGTCGGAAGCCATATCCGCTGGGAAGCAGCCTTGCTCAACGCGCGCCTCCGCAAAGCGGTGAAGGGCGGTGCGAAGGTCTATGTCATCGGTCCTGAGTGGGAGACGACCTATCCCGCGACGTTCCTTGGCAGCGATCTGTCGGTTCTCTCGAATCTGCCGAGCGAATTGGTCGACACGTTTAAGAGCGCTGAGCGTCCAGCATTGATCATGGGCGCTGCTGCACTTGCAAAGGGTGCGCTTGCTGCGGGCCTTGCGCAGGTCGAGCCGCTTGGCCTCGTAAGGGACGAGTGGAATGGCTTCAACGTTTTGCACATCTCGGCGGCACGCATGGGCTCGCTGATGCTCGATTTCACCGTCCCCGGTGGCATGGCGGACATTGCGAAGGCGGCGCCGAAAGTGGTGCTGTCTCTCGGTGCGGACGAAATGGACTACGAACCGTTCGCCGACAGCCTCAAGGTCTATATCGGCCACCACGGTGACAAGGGCGCCCATGCGGCGGATATCATCCTGCCCGCAGCCTCCTATGCCGAGAAGGACGGGACCTACGTCAACACTGAAGGCCGCGTGCAATTCGCGGAAAAAGCGGTGTTCGCACCCGGTGACGCGCGCGAGGATTGGACGATCCTGCGGGCGCTCGCTGACGCGCTGAAAGTGGATGTTGGCTTTGACAGCTTCGCGCAGCTTCAAGCAGCGATGATCGCTGAAGTTCCTGCGCTCGGCGAGGAAGGTTTGGCCGATTACGGCGCGCTTCCGAAGGCGGACGCGAACGCCAAGGCATCAGGCGTGATCGAGAGCTATCCGATTGCGGACTTCTACCTCACCAATCCTATCGCGCGGGCCAGTGCGGTGATGCAGCAATGCTCGGCTGAGCTGCTCCACGCGGATGAGATCAAGGAGGCAGCGGAGTGACTGCTCTTATTCTCATTGGCGGTGTAGTCGCGGCGATCCTTCTCGTCGCTACACTCGTGCTCGTTTCTGCACGGCTGACCGATCGCAAAAGCTCGGAAGAGCTAGCGAGTCGCATGCCCGACGGTTCGGCATCCAATTTTGACGGCCACAGCATGGTGGATACGAGCTGCGGCGGAGGTGGTGACTGATGACCGCATTCTTCGAATCCCTCGGCATGAGCTACGAATTTGCGTGGTTCACCGCCACCATCGTCGGCATTCTCGCCATTTCGCTGATCGTGATGTTCTCGGTCGCGATGGTGATCTATGTCGACCGCAAGGTGCTGGGCGCGATTATGCTGCGGCGCGGACCAAACGTGGTTGGTCCTTTTGGCCTACTTCAGTCGTTCGCAGACGGCCTCAAGGTGTTTCTGCAAGAGACCATCATTCCCTCAGCGGCAAACAAGGGCATTTTCCTTCTTGCGCCGATTATCACATTCACCGTGGCGCTCGCCGCATGGGCAGTGATCCCCTTCGATGCGGGCGTGGTGCTGGCGGATATCAATGTCGGCCTGCTCTACATTCTCGCGATCAGCTCGCTGGGCGTCTACGGCGTCGTGATGAGCGGGTGGGCGTCAAACTCGAAATATCCGTTCTTCTCCGCCATGCGCGCCGCTGCGCAGATGATCTCGTACGAGGTCTCGATCGGCTTCGTGCTGGTTTGCGTCGTGCTTTATGCAGGCACTTTCAACATGACCGGCATTGTCGAGGCGCAGCGCGGGCACGGCCTCGGCGTGATCAACGGCTTCTTCGTCAATCCGCTGCTGTTCCCGATGTTCGTGGTGTTCTTCATCTCCGCCCTGGCAGAGACCGCGCGCGCGCCGTTCGACCTGACCGAAGCAGAATCCGAGCTCGTCGCCGGCTATCAGACCGAGTATTCGAGCATGAGCTTCGCGCTGTTCTGGCTCGGGGAATATGCCAACATCCTGCTGATGTGCTCGCTGTGCACGCTGCTGTTCATGGGCGGTTGGCTGCCTCCGGTTGACTGGGAGCCGCTTTACGCCGTGCCAGGCATCATCTGGTTCCTGCTGAAGACCTTCATGTTCTTCTTCATGTTCAGCTGGATCTGGGCGACCGTGCCGCGTTACCGCTATGACCAGCTGATGCGTCTGGGTTGGAAAGTATTCCTGCCGATGAGCTTGCTGTTTGTCGCCCTTATCTCAGGCTATCTGATGGCCACGGGACACTTTGTAAAATGACCTCCGCAACCCAACTTCTCAAATCGTTCACCCTGTGGGAATTCCTCAAGGCGCACGCGCTGACCTTGAAGTACTTCTTCAAGCCCAAGGTGACGATCAACTATCCGTTTGAAAAGTCGCCGCTGAGCCCGCGTTTCCGCGGTGAGCATGCCTTGCGCCGCTATCCCAATGGCGAAGAGCGCTGCATTGCGTGCAAATTGTGCGAAGCCGTCTGCCCCGCGCAGGCGATCACGATCGAGAGTGAGCCGCGCGAAGACGGCAGCCGCCGCACCACGCGCTATGACATCGACATGACCAAATGCATCTATTGCGGCTTCTGTCAGGAAGCCTGCCCGGTCGATGCGGTGGTCGAGGGTCCAAACTTTGAATACGCCACCGAAACGCGCGAGGAATTGCTTTATGACAAGGCGAAATTGCTCGCAAATGGTGACAAATGGGAACGGGCCATCGCAGCCAATCTTGAAGCGGACGCACCCTATCGTTAAGGGCGCATCGCCACGGATAAGTGGGGACGGAACACGGGGATCATGATTCAAACTCTCGCCTTCTACCTGTTTGCAGGGCTGGTCATTGCTAGCGCCGTGATGGTTATCATGGCGCGCAACCCCGTGCACAGCGTTCTGTGGCTCATCCTCGCCTTCTTCAACGCGGCGGGCTTGATGGTGCTGGTCGGCGCTGAGTTCATCGCCGTGCTGCTCGTCATTGTGTATGTAGGCGCGGTCGCGGTGCTGTTCTTGTTCGTGGTGATGATGCTCGACATCGACTTTGCTGCGATGCGAGCGGGCTTCATCCGAAACTTCCCGCTTGGATTGGCGGTAGCCGCAATCCTGCTCGCAGAGCTGACGCTGGGCGTCGGAGCCTATCAGGCTGGCGGGCTCCAGCTCGGCACGCCTGACGGCGCCAATCAGGCCGCAATGGGTGCGAGCAATATCGAGGCCATCGGCGCGCTGCTCTACGGTCCTTACATAATCCTGTTCGAAATCGCCGGCATCATCCTGTTGGTCGCTATGATCGGCGCAATTGTGCTTACGCATCGCGAGCCAAAACCCGGGGCGCGGGGACGTCAGGACATCGGCAAGCAAATCAGCCGCCGCCCGGAAGAGGCTACGGTGATGAAGAACCCGGACATCGGGCAGGGGGTCGAGCTGTGACCGATTTAGCCGGAATTGGTATCGAACATTTCCTTGTCGTGGGCGCGATTCTGTTCGTGCTTGGCGTGCTGGGCATTTTCATCAATCGCAAAAATGTGATTGTCATCCTGATGTCGGTCGAGCTGATCCTGCTTGCGGTGAACATCAACCTGGTCGCGTTCAGCGCGTTCATGCAGGATTTGACGGGGCAAATCTTCGCCATGCTGGTGCTGACTGTGGCAGCAGCCGAGGCGGCAATCGGCCTTGCGATCCTCGTCATCTACTTCCGCAATCGCGGCACCATCGCGGTTGATGATGTCAATCGGATGAAGGGATAATCCAGACCGTGCATCCGATACTTTTCATCGTATTCCTGCCCTTGCTTGCAGCGATTGTCGCCGGGCTGGGCAATCGCGCTATTGGTAATGTCGCGGCCAAGTCGATCACGACCGGCGCCTTGTTCATCTCTGCAATCCTGAGCTGGCCGATCTTTATTGCCTTCCTCAACGGCAGCGCCACGGCGGAAGTCGTGCCGGTGCTGAAGTGGGTGCAATCGGGCTCAATGACCTTCGACTGGGAACTGCGCGTCGATGCTCTGACGGCGGTGATGCTCGTCGTCATCAACTCGGTTTCCGCGCTCGTGCACCTCTATTCGTGGGGATATATGGAGGAAGACCCGGATCAGCCGCGTTTCTTCGCCTATCTCTCGCTGTTCACCTTCGCGATGTTGATGCTGGTGACCGCCGACAACCTCGTTCAGATGTTCTTCGGTTGGGAAGGCGTGGGGCTCGCCTCATACCTGCTGATCGGGTTCTGGTTCAAAAAGCCGAGCGCTGGTGCTGCCGCGATTAAAGCCTTTGTCGTGAACCGCGTGGGCGATCTGGGCTTTATGCTCGGTATCTTCGGCACGTTCCTCGTCTTCCAGACGACTTCGATCCCTGACATCCTCGAGGCTGCACCCGGCATGTCCGGCAGCACCATCGGCTTCCTCGGCATGCGCCTCTACACGATGGATATTCTGTGCATCCTGCTATTCATCGGCGCGATGGGCAAGTCAGCGCAATTGTTGCTGCACACATGGCTGCCTGACGCGATGGAAGGCCCGACGCCCGTATCCGCGCTGATCCACGCCGCGACAATGGTGACGGCGGGCGTGTTTATGCTGTGCCGCCTGTCGCCGATGTTTGAAACCGCGCCGACCGCGCTTGCAATTGTGACAGTTATCGGCGCTGCGACTTGCTTCTTCGCCGCAACCATCGGCACGACGCAGTGGGATATCAAGCGCGTGATCGCCTATTCGACTTGCTCGCAGCTTGGCTACATGTTCTTTGCCGCAGGCGTGGGCGCTTATGGCGTAGCGATGTTCCACTTGTTCACGCACGCTTTCTTCAAGGCGCTGCTGTTCCTTGGCGCAGGCTCGGTGATCCATGCGATGCACCACGAGCAAGACATGCGCTATTACGGGGACCTTCGTAAGCGCATCCCGATCACGTTCTGGGCAATGATGGCGGGTACGCTCGCAATCACCGGCGTTGGTGTCCTCGGGGTATTTGGCTTTGCAGGCTTCTATTCGAAAGACGCGATCCTCGAGGCGGCGTGGGCGCGCGGAACGGGCATTTCGCAGGCAGCATTCTGGGCTGGCGCTGTCGCCGCACTGCTCACCAGCTTCTATAGCTGGCGCCTGATGTTCCTGACCTTCTGGGGCAAGCCTCGCTGGATCGAAAGCGAGCATATCCAGCATACCGTCCACAAGACCCCTGCCGAAGCAGGTGAGGACACAACCGGCGGATATCACCCGCATGAAAGTCCGTGGTCGATGCTCATCCCGTTGGTGCTGCTCACTGTCGGCGCGGTTCTGGCCGGGTATGTCTTTAAATATCCGTTCGTTGATGGATCATCGGAGGCTGTCGACGGCGCATTCTGGGCTGGCTCGATCTACTTCAACGAAAATCTCGTGCACGCACTCCATGCTGTGCCGCTGTGGGTGAAGCTCGCCGCAACGGTCGTGATGGTGCTTGGCTTCGCGGGCGCATATCTTGCCTACATCGCGAAGCCGGACATCCCTGCCAAGTTCGTCGCGACTTTCCCTTGGCTGCACAAGTTCGTCTTCAACAAGTGGTATTTCGACGAACTCTATGACCGGATCTTCGTGAAGCCTGCCTTCTGGCTTGGTCGGCAGTTCTGGAAACTGGGCGATATCGGCACAATCGACCGCTTTGGCCCCAATGGCATCGCCGCCGTGGTTCAGCGCAGTTCTGTGGCGGCCAAGTCGATCCAGTCGGGCTATCTCTACACTTACGCTTTGATCATGTTGCTGGGGCTGGTGGCCGCGGTGACCTGGGTCTTGTTTTAAGGGGGCATTGAGAAATGGACGGTTTCCCAATCCTCTCGATCATGCTGCTCGTGCCGCTTCTTGGGGGCATCGCGTGTTTCTTCGTGAACGACAATGGCGCGCGCTGGCTCGCTTTGATCGGTACGCTGGCGACCTTCGCTCTCGGCGTGCTGCTTTGGGTGAATTACGAGATCGGTGGGCCGCAATGGCAGTTCACTGAAAGCGCTGAGCTGTTTGCTGGCTTCAAATACGCGCTCGGCATCGACGGCATCGCGCTGATGCTAATCATGCTCAGCGTTTTCCTGATGCCAATCTGCGTGCTCGCCAGCTGGAACTCGATCACCAAGCGCGTGGGCGAGTACATGGCCGCCTTCCTGTTTATGGAAGTGCTGATGATCGGCGTGTTCGCCGCGCAGGACCTGTTCCTGTTCTACATTTTCTTCGAAGCTGGCCTGATCCCGATGTATCTAATCATCGGCGTATGGGGCGGCGATAACCGCATCTACGCGAGCTACAAGTTCTTCCTCTACACGCTACTCGGCTCGGTTCTGATGCTGATCGCGATGTTCTGGATGGTCGCGCAAGCGGGCACGGCGGACATCCCGACGCTGATGCAATATGACTTCCCGGTCGGCGCGCAATTCTGGCTTTTCCTTGCCTTCTTCGCGAGCTTCGCGGTGAAAATGCCGATGTGGCCGGTCCACACCTGGTTGCCCGATGCGCACGTGCAGGCGCCGACTGCGGGTTCTGTGATACTTGCGGGCGTGCTGCTGAAGCTCGGCGGTTACGGCTTTATACGCTTCAGCCTGCCGATGTTCCCGGAAGCAAGTGCGCAGCTCGCATGGCTGGTCTTTGCGCTGTCGATGATCGCAGTGATTTACACCTCCCTCGTCGCGCTGGTTCAGCACGATATGAAGAAGCTCATCGCATACTCATCGGTCGCGCACATGGCGCTGGTGACGGCGGGTCTGTTTGCCTTCAATGTGCAGGGCCTCGAAGGCGCGATGATGATCATGCTGGGCCACGGCCTTGTATCAGGTGCCTTGTTCTTGTGCGTCGGCGTTATCTACGACCGGCTGCACACGCGCGAGATTGACCGCTATGGCGGGCTCAGCATCAACATGCCGTATTACGCGACGTTCTTCCTGCTGTTCACGATGGCCAGCATTGGTCTGCCCGGCACAAGCAACTTTATCGGCGAGTTCCTGGCGCTAGCGGGTATTTATCAGGCTTCCACCTGGGTCGCGCTGATCTGCACCACCGGCATCATTCTGGGCGCAGGATACATGCTGTATCTCTACCGCCGCGTAGCCTTCGGTGCTCAAAAGAACGAAGACGCAGCCGCAATGCCAGACATGGACGCTCGCGAATGGAGCATGATGGCGGCTCTCGCTGCGGCAGTGCTTTGGATGGGTGTTTACCCCGAGAGCTTTCTTGCACCGATGCGCGCAGATATTGCCGCGCTCGACGCCCGGCTCGCAGCAGCGGCTCCCGAAGGTGACAGCCAATTGGCTGCCGGACCAGCACGGGCGCAGGCAGCCAATGCAATCGACTTTGAGGCGCACGATGAAGAGGGCGCGCACTAATGGATTACGCTTCCTCCTTTGCGCTGATCGCGCCTGAATTGCTGCTCACTGCAGCTGGCCTTGTGCTACTTCTCGTCGCTGCCTTTGGCGGGGACAAGATGGCGCGGCCTATCGCGATCCTCTCTGCGGCGACCTTGTTTGGGGCGGGCATCATGCTCGTTCCCGGTTTGCACAGCGGGGTCATGGGCCTCGACACCTATGCATTCGGCACGCTGATCCGCGCTGATGCCTTTGCGCTCTTCGCCAAGGCGATGATCTATCTTGCTGCAATCGGCTGTTTGATGATCGCTCCAGCATTCTTCGCTACCGCTGAGAACGGGACCGAGCGCGGGATGCGCGCGGAATATTCGATCCTGGTGCTGTTCGCTGTGCTCGGTATGAGCATCATGGTCTCGGCCAGCGATTTCATGACGCTCTATCTCGGGCTCGAACTCAACAGTCTAGCGGCCTACGTGCTCGCATCGGTAATGCGCAATGATGGCAAATCATCCGAGGCAGGCCTCAAATACTTTGTCCTCGGCGCGCTCGCATCCGGCATCCTGCTTTACGGCATGAGCCTGCTCTATGGCTTTACCGGCAGCACCGAGTTTGGCGCTGTGCGCGCTGGACTCTCAGGTGAACTCGCGACCGGAGCGCTGTTCGGGCTCGTCTTCGTGCTCGCAGGCCTTGCGTTCAAGATTGCGGCAGTGCCGTTTCACATGTGGACGCCAGACGTTTACGAGGGCGCGCCGACGCCCGTCACCGCCTTCTTTGCGACCGCTCCAAAGGTGGCAGCTGTCGCGCTCACCGCGCGGGTTACGCTCGAGGTGTTCGGAGAGCAATCGGATGCATGGCAGCAGATCGTCATGTTCATCGCGTTGGCCTCGATAGTCTTCGGTGCGCTCGGAGCCATCGGCCAGGAAAACCTCAAGCGTCTTCTGGCCTATTCTTCGATCAACAATGTCGGCTTCATCTTGCTGGGCTTGGCCGTCGCGAACAGCGCTGGTGCGAGCGCGATGATGGTCTACCTCTTCATCTACGTTGCCATGTCGCTCGGCAGCTTTGTCGCGCTCCTGATGCTCCGCGGTGAAGACGGAACTCTTTATGAGACGTTCGATGACATCAAGGGTCTCTCGACAACACAGCCGCTGATCGCCTGGGCGCTTTTGCTGCTGATGTTCAGCCTTGCCGGCATCCCGCCGCTGCTCGGCTTCTACGGCAAGTTCGTGATCTTCCAGGCAACCGTCGAAGCCGGCCTGATCGCCTTCGGCGCAATCGCAATCGCCGCAAGCGTTATTGGCGCGTTCTATTACATAAAGTTTGTGAAAGTGATGTTCTTCGACGAGCCGGTGGACCGCGTGACAGGCAAAAGCGGCACTGCGCATTGGGCTTTGCTGTTCATTACGGCGCTGATCATTTCGCCGCTCGGTTACCTGCTGACGCCCTCGATCACCGACCTGGCAGGCAAAGCCGCTGACGCGCTGTTCCTGATCTCTTGATCAACGTCGAAACCGTCGCAGAGACTGGATCGACCAACGCCGACTTGCTCGCGCGTCTGGGTGCGGGCGAGACTATCGCTGACGGATATTGGCTCCGCGCCGAACGTCAAAGAGGCGGGCGAGGGCGACTAGGGCGCAAATGGGAAAGCCCGATCGGCAATCTCTTTTGCAGCACTGTGGTAAATCTGCGTCCCGACGATGACCAACCACACACGCTCTCGTTTGTGACTGCACTCGCCGTGCACGATGCGTTGACAACACATTTGCCAACCAGCGCAGAGCTTTTTCTCAAATGGCCCAATGATACCTTGATCGGTGGAGCCAAAATTGCGGGCATCCTGCTCGAACGCGCTGGCAATTCGGTGGTTGTCGGCATTGGCGCAAATGTGGCTCAGGCACCGGAAGTACCCGGTCGAAAGACCACCAGTATCGCCGCCGAGCGCGATGATGGCACAGTCGACGCGCAAACGGTCTTGGACAGTCTCGCTGCAGCCTTCCAAACCAGGCTCACCCGGTGGCGAAGCGAAGGCATTACCGCAACCCTCGATGCATGGACGCAGCGAGCCCATCCACTCGGGAGCAAATTGTCCCTCTCCCCGGGCGATGAAGAGCCAATCACCGGCGAGTTTGCAGGCCTCGATACCAGTGGTGCTCTGCTGCTGCGCTTGGCGAACGGGGCCATGCGCACTATTCACGCAGGCGACGTGTCGATGATAAGCGAAGGATAACGATAATGCTGCTAGCCGCCGATGTCGGGAACACCAATGTCGTTTTCGCGCTGTTCGATGGGCGCGAGGTGCGCGCGCGTTGGCGGATAGCGACCGACCCGCGCCGAACGGGCGATGAATATGCGGTCTGGCTGCTGCAATTGCTCGAAATCGAAGGCGTAAAGCGCGACGATGTGACGCAAATCATATTTGCCAGCGTCGTTCCGCGCGCCGACCATAACCTGACGGTCCTCGCGCAGAAATATTTTGGCAAGACGCCGCTTTTTGCGGGCAAAGGCGAAGCCGCCTGGCGCTTTGAAATCGACGTTGATCAGCCCAGCTCTCTAGGCGCTGACCGTGCCCTCAACATCGTTGCGGCGCACGACAAATACGGTGGCGACCTGATCGTCATCGACTTTGGTACGGCCACGAAATTCGAAGCCATCGACTTCAACGGAGCCTATAAAGGCGGCTCAATCGCCCCCGGTATCAACCTCTCGCTCGATGCATTGGTTGGCAAAACCGCTAAGCTGCCGCGCATCGCCATCCGCGCTCCGGACAGCACCAGCGTGATCGGTACCGAAACACCGAAGATCAGATGTTGATTGGCGTGTTCTGGGGTTATGTCGCGATGATGGAGGGGATCGTTGAACGGATGAAAGCTGAAATTGGTCGCCCGGCAAAGGTTGTAGCCACCGGCGGGCTCGCCATATTGTTCGATGACGCGACCGACATTTTTGACCACGTCGACGCCGATCTCACAATCCAAGGTCTCGCCATTCTGGCGGAGCAAGCTGCGAGCTAGACACCACTTTTGAAGAAGAATTTCACACCAGAAAATGAATTGCTTTTCCTGGCCCTGGGCGGGTCGGGCGAAATCGGCATGAACGTCAACCTCTATGGCTGCAAAGGCAAGTGGCTGATGGCTGATTTGGGCATGACCTTTTCGGGCAACGAATATCCCGGTCTCGACCTCGTTTTTGCCGATCTCGAATTCATTGAAGAGCGCCGCAAGGACCTACTTGGCATCGTTTTGACGCACGGGCACGAAGATCACATCGGTGCAGTTCCATACTTCGCAGAAGAACTGGGCGTGCCGCTCTATGCGACGCCGTTCACAGCCGATCTGGTTGCGCGCAAATTGGAAGAGGCAGGTCTGACCGGGCAGGTCGAACTCAACATCATCGAGGAAGATCACGGTCACATTTCGCTCGGCCCGTTCGATGTAACCTATATCCCGCTCGCGCACTCGATTGCTGAGGGCAACGCACTGCTGATCGACACACCTTATGGACGGATTTTCCACACGGGCGACTGGAAGCTCGACGAAGAACCGATCATCGGCGAGCCGACCACCGAAGAAGAGCTGCGTGCAATGGGCGATGAGGGCATCCACACGCTCGTCTGCGATTCGACCAATGTCTTCAACCCCAACCCGTCGGGCAGCGAAGGGGCGGTCTATCGAGGGCTGATGGACGAAGTTGCCAAGCACATTGGTAAGCGCGTGATGGTCACGACCTTTGCTTCAAACGTGGCGCGCTTGCAGACTTTGGGCGATGTCGCACGCGAGACAGGCAGACAACTATGCGTGGCAGGTCGTTCGCTCGACCGGATTATCGAAGTCGCACAGGACAATGGCTATCTCGAAGACTTTCCCGAGACTGTCGATTGGGACACCGCGATGGGACTGCCACGCGGCGAAATACTGATCCTTGCAACAGGCGGGCAGGGGGAGCCTCGCGCGGCCCTCTCTCGCGTTGCAGAGGACAATCACCCCATCTCGCTGACGAGCGGCGACGTTGTGTTGTTCTCTAGCCGCCAGATTCCCGGTAATGAAATCGCTATCGGCAAGGTGCAGAACCAACTCGCGCGGCGCGGTATCGTGATGGTGACCGACCGCCAGAGCGAAATCCACGTCTCGGGGCATCCGGGGCGGCCAGAGCTCGAAGCGCTCTACGGATGGTTGCGGCCCGAAGTGCTCGTGCCCGTACATGGCGAGATGCGCCATATGCTCGAACAGGCGAGGGTAGGACGCGCCAGCGGTATTCAGCACAACATTGTGCAGGCCAATGGCGACATTGTCCGCCTTGCGCCGGGAGAGCCCGGAAAGCTCGCCGAGGTGCGCAGCGGACGGTTGGTGCTCGACGGCGACATCATCGCACCGGCAGATGGCGATGCGATGGTCATGCGGCGCAGAATTGCCCGCGAAGGCGTGATCTTCGTAGTCCTTGCGCCTAATGGCGAAGCGCAAATCGACCCGGTCGGCATACCGCTTGATGAGGACATGGATGATTTCATTGCCGAGGCGAAGTCAGATATCGCCGCCGCGATACGCAAGGTGAAGAGCCGGAACCCTACCGATATGTCAGAGGCGGCGCGTCTTGCGACACGCCGCGCCGCAAGGCGCTGGTCAGGCAAAAGCCCGCAAGTGCGCGTCATTCTGCCCGGCTTGAAGCGCGATGAGGCCAACTGATGCAATGGACATCGATTCTCGCGATTTACGCGCTGTTCTGGGTGATGAGCGCCTTTGTGATGCTCCCGTTCGGAGTGCGGACGTCAAGCGAAGCCGGCGAAAGCCTGGTTCCGGGGCAAGCCGAAAGCGCGCCCGCAAGTTTCCGCCCCGGAAAGCTCGCCATCCGCGCAACAATCATCTCGATTGTGCTCACTAGCCTGTTCGTCTTGAACTACGAACTCGGCTGGATCGGGCCGGATGACCTCAATTTCTTCCCTGAGCCGCCCGCCAGTACGCAGCGTTAAATCCTAGTTGCGCAGACGCTCAATTGACTGAGCGAGCACAACGTAGAGTTTGCCCATATCCGAACCAAGCACGGTAACGCTCAAAGCGTTGCCATCGCGGGTGGAGAGCATTGAGCGCAACATCGACTCAAAATCGTGGATGTAGCGGCTGACATTGGCACGAAATGCGTCGTCACGCTGATAGAGATCTGCGATCTCGCGCGCCTCTCCGTTGTCGATCAAACGCACAGCGCGCCGGGTGAATATCCCGCGATCACCTTTTAGATAGTCTTCCCAAGCGGTGTCGGTCACCTCGGTCGAAAGAGCGGAGGTGATATCGATCGCGCTCGAATTGAGGCTGTCGGTGATCAGAGCCATGCGGCGGGCAAAGTCGTTGTCTACCTGTTCTTCGGCGATTTCGCGCGCACGCGCGACACGCTGCTCGAGGTTCCCGGTCAGCTCGTTCACTTTGACCAGCTGATCGCGGAGTTGCAATGCAGCCTCGCGGCCAACGCCAGACGCATGCGCAGCGGCTTGTTCCAGCCTGCCAATGGCTTCGGCGCTCTCGCTGCGCAGCGATTTATCGAGCGCTTCGACAGCCTGAGCACCAACCGTCTGGGCGAGGGTCGTCATTCGGCTGCTTGTGCCTTCTTCAAGCGCGGAAAAGGCTGATTGCGTCGCGGATTCAAGTTCAGCGATTGCTCCTCGCAGACGCTCTTGAGCGTTTTCAGACAGTGATTCCGTCTCACCCGACAATTTGGCGAGGCTTGAGCGCAAACCTTGCAACTTGGCGAGCGCATCTTCTGATTGTTCAGCCAGCTTGGCCTGAAGCGCATCAATTGAGCCATCCGTTTCCTGCAGGCTGGTACGTGCATTATCCAATTCAGAAGACAGGATCAGAGACTTCTCGCTAGTTTCGCTGATCTTGTCGCTCAACAGGAATGCGCGCTCTTCAACATTGGACATCTTGTCCGCCGAAGCATCGACAGCCAGCGCGAAATCTTCGCGCGCGTGCTTTGCGCCAGACTGGATCATCTCAAGCAAACGCAGTCCGCTATCGGTCAGAGTCGCAATCTGCGCTTCGGTCTCGGCCAGCTCTGCGCGGTTCTCGGCCAACTTCTGTCCAAGATCGGCGAGCCCCTGATCGACACTCGCGCGAGCGACATCCCCTTGTTCGGAAATGGAGCCAAATAGCGCGCCAAGCTGCTCAAGTTTACCACGCATTTCTTCACCGTGCGCGACGAGTTTTTCGGTATCAGCAAGCTGCGCATCACGCCGCGCAGCCAATGCTTCGTCGAGTTCAGCCAAACGCTGGGCAAGCACCTCGGACGCCTGGGCTTCGCGTGTGTCAAACTCGTCCTGACGCGTGGCAATATCCTCGGCGAATTTAAGGCTGCGCTGGCTCAGCGCGTTCTCGAACCGTGCAGCCTCTTCATTGAGGCCCTCGATCCGCGACTTCGCAGCATTGATCGCCTGATCGTCGAGTCTATCAAGTGTTCGTACAACCTCGCTGATATCCTCGCGCAGTCGGTCTTTCGATGTCCGCAAGGCATCAAGCGCGTCGGCTTCTGCTGTGCGCAGGCTTTCGGCCAGTTTCTCACCTTCGCCGCGCAGCGCCGCGATGCGAGCCTGAACCGCATCAAGCGATTTTTCTTCCTGTTCGGCAAACTCGCTATCAAGCGCATTCAAGCCCTCACGCAAGCTGTCGGCACGCTGGCGCATTGCCGCGAGAGCGCCGACTTCGCGATTGTCGAGTTCTGTGCGGAACTGATCGGTTTTCTCATTGAGCGCGGCGAAGCGAGCAGCCGTCTGCTCCTCGATCATCGCCATTTGCGCTTCAAAACCGCTCAGGGTCTCCTCAACCTTCTCGCTCAGCGCCGAAACCTGCTTTGCGCTTGCCTCGCCAAAGGTGTTGAGGCGATCAAAGCCGGCGATCAGCTTCTCTAGTTGTTCTTGAGAAGTGCGTCCGGCATTACCAACCTGGTTGGAAACGTCACGGGCAGAAGTCGCGATAACCGGCAAATCATCGCGCAGTTTGCTCATATTTGCGAGCGCTGTGTCGCTGGCGCTACCGATCTTGTCGACCTGCTTACCATTGTTCTTGATGAGCTGTTGAAGTTCATCCGCATGGGTGGAAATCCGTTCGCTGGCAATCCGGCCAAGACTTTCGAGTTCTAGCGACTGACTGCTCAAGAATTCGCGCGCTAGGCTCAATTCGCGATTGACCACGCCAAGCCGTGTTTCAAGCTCACTCGATTCAGCAGAGAGCATGGCGGCACGTGTCAGCAAACCGGCGAGCCTCGCGATTGGAATTGCGCAATGCAAGAAGCCAAGCGATGCCGATCAGCAGCACCGGCACGGACCAATCGATAATCCATCTCGTCCATTGCTGTGGTGAACTCGAACCGCTGGCAAGTTCTCCGCTTAATGCCCAGATATAAAAGCTGGTCCATGCCCCGACTGCAACGAGCGCAAAAGCAGGCAGCAACCACCCGAAGCGGGGCTTTGCCAGCCCGTAATCGTCGCTTTCGAATGCGTCCTCCTCGATGAAAGCATCGGAGAGTTCATACTCTTCCTGCTCACCTTCGAGAGTTTCGACCGCCTCATTATCAACGGTTTCAACAGGCGCATCCTGCGCAGCTTCTGGCCCTACGGCCCGGATATGTGGTTCCCCAGACATGTGGGGTTAGATACCACAAGCACCCGCAGGATAAACCCCGCATTAACTCTCAAGCGATAAACCGAGTGTTATGGCCTATGAAAGTGGTGCTCTTGATGCGACGCTCGCCGCGGCTGCGGGCAGCGACCCCTCGCTCCATAGCGAGTTGCGCGCAGCGTTTTTGGAGAGCGCAAGCAAGCAGCTTGATCTGTTGAAGCGTTCGCGTTGCGACGGCAATTGGAACGTTGCCGTGATGCGCTTGCAGGGTCTCGCCGCGAGTTTTCACGCTGAAGAGCTTTACCTTGCGACGGAACACGCCCTTGCGTGCGCTCCCGGCGAGCCAGCAGCAATCCGTGAGATCGAAGCTGTAATTGAACGCTTTTCCTGAGCCACAGACAGCAAAATCCAAAAAGAATCAGGTGACACGCGCGCACCGGTGCTTGGCATAGACTTGGCATCGCGTTTACCTCCGTATTTTACGGAGGCTTTCAGACATTGCGCACAGCATTGCTAGCGGCACAGAAACGCACGGATGCGGGCGAACTACGCGCATTTCAAATGCTTGGTGGCCGCAGTATTCTCGCATGGCAATATGATCTTGCGCGGACGTTGGAATGCGACCGGATCATCTGCCTTTGCGATGCGGTGCCGTCTGAAATCCTTGAAATTCAGCACATGGCCGAAGCTGATGGCGTTCAATTTCACACCATCAGAGGATCGCTTCAGCTAGTTGGCCTTATCACTGCCGATCAGAATGTCGTCATGCTGCTCGATGGCTTGATCGTCGATAGCGACGTTGCGAGGTCAGTGGCCGGCTCGGGCCAGACAATCGCATACCTGCCAGCTGACAGTTCGATGGCTCGCGATTTTCCTCAAGATTTCGAACGCATCGATGCTGACAGGGCTTGGGCTGGATTGGCGATTTTTCGCGGAAGCCTGGCCGAGCGGTTAGCTGATCTGCCCGCAGATGGTCAAACAATGTCACTGTTGCTGCGTCTAGCACTACAGGCTCGGGTCCGGGGCTCAGCAGTCGATCCGCTGGCAATTTCTGACGGCAAGTGGTTGCTCGCGGCTGATTCTGCTGAATTGGCCAAACGAGAGACGACCCTGATTTCCGGTAGCGCCGAAAGAGCACCATGGAGCGGCCCCGGGCGGGCTTTGGCCAATCTGATCGTGCGAAAAATGGCGCCTAGCGGCCTGACGCGTGGTCCGCTGCTCACCGCAACCATCGCGATTCTCGGCTTTGTGGGGATGTTTGCCGCATTCTGGGCCGAATATGACATCTTGGGCCTTGTTCTAGGCTCAGCAGGCAGCTTCGCTTTGGCGATGAGCCGCGCGGCCCACAGGCTAAAATCCAGCCTCTTTGCCGAGCCATTTAGCGAACGCAAGACCTCCGCCCTTAACGGGGTACGTGATGGTATCGCGATCGCGGCGCTCAGCCTGCCTGCGTTAATGCCCGCACTCAATGCGACCGATGCGATCCTGCCTGTGTTGGCGATTGGACTCGCACGCATCGCTGCAACAGACCAATCTGCAGCAATTTCAGCATTTTGGACAGATCGGACGACGCATTTTCTGCTCTTCGCGATTTGTGCCATTTTCGGACAGCTCCCGCTTGGCATTGCAGTTTTTGCCGCACTCGCCCTAGCGCAGTGCATAGTGCGGCTACGTGCGTATTGAGGCGAGGTTTCGCTCGGTAATTGGTGGTTTGCACGGCACAGTGAACGGAGCACAAATGGACAGGTCGGCACACTCGGCGATCGAGACCATATTGCGAGATGAATTGACCCGCGGCGACATCGCCCTGCGCGGGGTTGCTCCTGTGCTCACTCATATGCTCTCTGGTTCGGGTGGCTCGCTCGTCAGCGAGGCGATCGTCGCTCGCCTGCGCGGAATATTGGCGCACATCGCCAGCCAGTTGCTGTCCTCCATAGAAGCTGACTATGACGACCGGGAAGCAGATCGTGTCGCAGATTTCATCGCAAACGACGGCGCGATCCTGTCGCATTGCTACGCGCACGCAATGGAAGCCCACCTTACGGAACGCCTCGAGATCAAATCGGCGGTCGATCCGGTGCTTTCACCGCTACTTCAAGAGCTAATCGCCTCCGACAACGCCGAAGTGGCAGAACTTGCGATGGTGACGCTCACCGCACAGTCGCGCTTCACGCAGACAAGCAAGCGCATGGAATTACCGCTAGTGGAGCTCCCGGTAGACCTGTTTCAGCACTTGATCCACCTTTGGAGCAAGATGCCGCTGGCAATCGCCGAAGAAAGTCGATCTGCGATTTTGAAATCGAGTGTCGCTAGTCTTAAGTCGGATTATGACGAGGGAGCCACACGTGCTGGGCTTCTCGCTCGTCTTGTTTCGGCGATGCGTGGCGGGGCAAGGGCGGCCCTGAATCTCGAACATGCGGGTTTCGCTCTATTCACGACTGCATTGAGCGCACTTACCCGTCAACCGCGCGAACTTTCAATCCTGTCCTGCCATCCGAGGCAGGCTGCGAGGCTCGCTCTTAGCCTTAGAGCAGCAGGTCTGATCGAAAGCGAAATCGAGCAGCAATTTGAACTGCTTCACCCGGAGCAAAAATTGCCGCGCGGGTTTGATGACCTGATGCCTGACCGGGCCCAAATTCTAATTAGCCATGCTGAAACTCGTTCTAGCACAACCAAAGGCGCTTCGAAGGTTGGTGAGGCGTGATCAACAGCACGGATACCTTGCTGGCCGCGCGCGGCATTACCGATGAACGTGATCGTCTTGTCACTGCTGACGGCCCGCTTGCGGATCTGCACACTCGTTGTGGCGGTGACATGCCTGGCGTTCTCGCGATCCCGGAGTTGCTTGACCTTGTTCAGCAGGGACGGAATTTCGGCCTTAAGCTTGCGCGCGAGTTCACAGCCTTTGATGGCGATGAAATCGTCACAGGGTTTGTACGGGTTCATCCCTTGGCGAGCGAAGCGGGTGGGGGGTGCGAACTCCTGATCGAAAATTGGCATAGACGTGAAATGCTCGCCGAAAGCGAGGGCGACATTTCGGCCCGTCTGGATGCGATCGACCGTGCGACTGCAGAAATATCGATTAGACTGGATCGAAAGCAGAACGTCCAGTTCTTGAATGTTATCGCCAACGATGCTGAGGCCTTGGGAGAGGCGGCCCAGCAAGGATTGCACCGCAACTGGACCGACCTGATCGAGCTCGAAGGGGTAGGCCACCACCAACCGCTGCACTGGCGGCTGCTTGACGGAGCCAGTTGCAGCGTTCCGGGTTCAAGCCGGACCTGGCGAGCGCGACTTATCCCGCTGGGGCAATCGTCTGAAGCGCCGCGTGGATTCGAATTGTTGCTGATTGCCAATGAGCCACTGGTGAGCGACGCTGACGTCGGCACGGTTGCCGACGACGAGGGGCATATGCGACTGATCGGCAATGCGCTGACACCAGCTCTGAGACAACCGATTGCGCGCCTCATCGCCAATGCCGAGACAATCAAGGCCAAGCTCGCCGGGCCGATCCGAGACGAATATGCCGAGTATGCGGGGAATATCGCCGCTGCCGGGCAACACTTGAACGCAATGCTGGAAGATCTTGCCGACCTTGAGGTGGTCGAGGCGGATGGCTTCACCACTGTATCGGAAGAGGTCGATCTGGCAGATGCGGCTCAGCGTGCCGCAGGTATCTTGGGCGTACGGGCAAGGGCGCGTGACATCACCGTCAACCTGCCAGCGAGCGACAGCGGTATCGTCGCGAGAGCAGAGTTTCGCCGAGTCTTGCAGGTACTGATCAATCTGATCGGGAACGCAATCGCCTATTCGCCGGAAAACAGCGAAGTCACGGTCAAAGTCGCCTCAAAAAACGGCGTCGCTTCGGTTTCCGTGGCTGACGAAGGCGCTGGCGTATCGAAAGAGCAAGCCGCGCGTATCTTTGAGAAGTTCGAGCGGCTCGTACCGCGACAATGATGGCGGATCAGGCCTTGGCCTCTATATCTCGCGCAGGCTTGCAAGGGTGATGGGCGGAGACCTTACGCTAAAAAGCAAACCGGGCGAGGGCGCCCGGTTCACTCTTAGTCTGCCTGTCGCTGACTAGCGCTTGTCTACTGGAACGTAGTCGCGCTGCGTTGGCCCCGTGTAGAGCTGGCGCGGGCGACCGATAACCTGGCCTGGATCGGAGATCATCTCGTTCCACTGCGCGACCCAGCCCACGGTACGGGCCAGGGCGAAGAGCGCGGTGAACATCGTTGTCGGGAAGCCGATCGATGACAGGATGATGCCGGAATAAAAGTCCACGTTCGGGAACAGCTTCTTTTCCTTGAAATAGTCATCGTTGAGCGCGAGCTCTTCAAGGCGCAAGGCGGTCTCGAACACCGGATCATTGACGTTGAGAGCCTCAAACACCTCGCGAAGGGTCTGCTGCATGACAGTCGCACGCGGGTCGTAGTTCTTGTAGACTCGGTGACCGAAGCCCATAAGGCGGAACGGATCGTTCTTATCCTTGGCGCGGTCGATATAGTGCGGGATTTTGTCCGGCGAACCAATCTCTTGCAACATATTGAGCGCCGCTTCGTTGGCGCCGCCGTGAGCGGGGCCCCACAGACACGCAATGCCTGCCGCGATACACGCAAACGGGTTCGCACCCGACGAACCAGCGAGACGCACGGTTGAGGTCGAAGCGTTTTGCTCGTGATCGGCGTGCAGGATGAAGATGCGGTCCATCGCCTTTTCGATCGCTGGATGAACCTCATATTCCTCGGCCGGGACGCCAAAGGTCATGCGCAGGAAGTTGCCGGTGTAGCTCAGGTCATTCTTGGGCTGCATGAATGGCTGACCGACAGCGTATTTGTACGCCATCGCTGCAATCGTCGGCATCTTCGCGATCAAGCGGTGTGAGCTGATCTTACGGTGCTCTGGATCGGAGATGTCCGTGCTGTCGTGGTAGAAGGCAGACAGAGCGCCCACAACGCCGCACATAATCGCCATTGGGTGTGCATCGCGCCGGAACCCCTGGACGAACTGACGTAGCTGATCGTGCAGCATTGTGTGGCGTGTGATGGTATAGGTGAAGTCTTCAAGCTCATCCGCGCTTGGCAATTCACCGTTGAGCAGCAGGTATGAGACTTCCATGAAGCTTGAATGCTCGGCCAGCTGTCCGATTGGATAGCCACGGTGCAAAAGCACGCCTTCATTACCGTCGATATAGGTCAGGGCACTTTCGCAGCTCGCAGTGGACTTGTAGCCGGGGTCAAAGGTGAATGCGCCGGTTTGACCATACAGTTTACGGATATCGACCACATCCGGACCGGTGCTTCCCTCCAGCACTGGGAATTCGTAGCTTTCGCCGCCCAGCTCGAGCTTCGCGTGCTTGTCTGCCAAAATTTGTCTCCTCAATTCCTACCTGCGTGCTGCCTGATATCAGGCTTAGCTCGCTTGCGCGCTGAGACGCGCCAAAGCTTCTTCCCGTCCCAAGAGGACCAGAACATCGAAAATACCGGGCGAGTTCGTCGTCCCGGTGAGCGCCGCGCGCATAGGCTGCGCGAGCTTGCCGAAGCCCAGCTCGTGGGCTTCTGCGATTGCCTTCGTACTGGCTTCGAGGGCCTCAATTGTCCAGTGATTTTCCTGCGAGAGCGCTTGCACCACAAGCGAGAGGCGTGCCCGGCCATCATCATCGAGCAGCTTTGCCGCCTTTTCGGTCATCTCCAAGGGGCGCTTTGCAAACAAAAATGCAGCGCTCTCAGCCAGTTCATGCACGTTCTTCGCGCGCGTCTTCAGAACTGGCATGGCCTTGGTCAACAGCTCCATATCGGCGCTTCCCTCGATGAGCGGAAGGGCGAGCTTTGCAAGTTCACGGTCATCAGCCTCGCGCATGTAGTGCCCGTTGAGGTTCTCGAGTTTTTTGAGATCGAAGCGCGAAGGGCTCTTACCCACGCCGCCGATGTCGAACAACTCGATCGCTTCGTCGCGCGCGATCTCTTCTTTGTCGCCGTGCCCCCAACCAAGACGCAGCAGATAGTTGAACAAAGCCTCAGGTAAAATGCCCATTTCATCGCGGTATGCGTCAACGCCAAGCGCACCGTGCCGTTTTGAGAGTTTTGCGCCATCTGACCCGTGGATCAGCGGCACATGCGCATAGGTAGGTTCGGGCCAATCGCCTTCGATCTGATCCATCGCGTGATAGATCGGCAATTGGCGAAATGCGTTATTTAGGTGGTCGTCACCACGGATCACATGCGTGACCCCCATATCGTGATCATCGACCACGGCGGCGAGCATATAGGTCGGCGTGCCATCAGCGCGAAGGATGATGTAGTCATCAAGCTCCTCATTGCGGACTGTGACTTTGCCCTGGACCTGATCCTCGATGGTGGCTTCTCCGTCTTCGGGAGTCTTGAGCCTCAAAACGAAAGGCGAACCCGCTGGCGCGTCGGATGCGTCGCGATTGCGCCATCGGCCATCGTACCGCATCGGCTGCTTCGCAGCGCGCTGTGCCGCCCGCATCTCCTCAAGCTCTTCAGGCGTCGCAAAGCACTTATATGCATGGCCAGCAGCCAGCAGCTTCTCAGCGACTTCGACATGACGCGATCCGCGTTCTGATTGGAACACCGGATCATCATCATAATCGAGACCTAGCCAGTTCAGGCCGTCCAGAATAGCGTCGATAGCCTCTTGGGTAGAGCGCTTGCGATCAGTGTCTTCAATCCGCAGCAGCGCCTTTCCGCCGTGATGCCGCGAATAAAGCCAGTTAAACAAGGCTGTACGCGCGCCGCCAATATGGAGAAAGCCGGTGGGCGAGGGCGCAAACCGGGTCACCACCCCTTTTTGTGCGCTTTCGCTTGCCATAGCTTGTGATTTCCTTTTCAAGTCAGGGATGGCACCGAACGGGGCGCCTTTTGTGCCGATTGGTGGCGGCACCGATGATAGTTCCGCGACCGATGATGTTGCAGTGCAGCGCACTTGGCGCAAGCCCTTCGTCTTGTCCAGTGCTGGGGCGCGGATTTCTGCCAATCTCGAGCGGTTTTTGGCTAATGCCGGATTTGACCGGGCGCCTTGGATAGCGGTCATATTCGGCGCAGGTATACTCGCATGGTTTGGGCTGAGTGCGCGATGGCAATGGCTCGCAGGGATGGGCGGCGGCCTGCTCCTTGCGATTTCCGCAGCGGCAATCTGGCGCGGCGTGGACGAGCGCATATTGCTGAGGCAGGCGGCGATCACCGTAGGATTGGTCTTTGCGGCCGGAATCGCGACTGTTTGGTTGCGTTCCGAGATGATTGGCGCAGAGCCAATCGAGCGTCCGACAGTCGAGCGCCTCCAGGGCTACGTCTTGGAACGGGAGGATCAGCCAGCGCGCGAGCGCATCCGCCTGGTCTTGGCCACCCGCGATGCAGAAAGCGGGGAGAGCCGCAAGGTCAGGATCAATGTTCCGCTTGAAAAGGCCAGTGCTGACATGGCTGAAGGAGCGGTCGTCCGCTTGCGCGCACGGCTGATGCCGCCTGCCTCGCCAATGCTACCCGGCGCGTACGATTTCGCCCGCGCAGCCTGGTTCCAGGGATTGGCAGCAACCGGGAGCGTTGTCGGTGACATTGAAGTCATTGAGAGCGCCGCGGGAACAGGCACAATACCGCAAATCCAACGGATGCTTTCGGGCCATGTGCGAGAACGCGTTGACGGGTCAGCAGGAACCATAGCGGCGGCCTTCGCCAGTGGGGACCGGGGCGGTATCGCTGAAGAGGACGAGGTTGCGATGCGCGATGCCGGTCTCACGCACCTCCTTTCGATCAGTGGCTTGCATGTGAGCGCTGTCATCGCTGCGGCCTATTTGGTGACGCTGAAGCTTTTAGCGCTGTTCCCGGCGATTGCCCTGCGCGTGCGCTTACCAGTAGCCGCTGCGGCTTTCGGAGCGCTCGCCGGAATCGGCTACACACTCCTTACCGGAGCTGAAGTGCCGACGGTGCGCAGCTGTGTCGCCGCCATGCTAGTCTTGATCGCGCTGGCAATGGGACGCGATGCGCTGTCACTAAGAATGGTTGCGATGGCTGCGATATTTGTGATGCTGTTATGGCCGGAATCCGTCGTCGGGCCGAGCTTCCAGATGAGCTTTGCCGCGGTGGTGGCGATCGTTGCTTTGCATACCTCAGGACCAATCAAGGCATTTCTCGCGCCACGCGAAGAGAGCTGGGTTTCGCGAGGTGGTCGCCGCGTCCTCATGCTGTTCGTGACGGGCCTCGTGATCGAGATCGCGCTGATGCCTATCGTGTTGTTTCATTTTCACCGCGCCGGCGTTTACGGAGCATTCGCAAACGTCATCGCAATTCCCTTGGTGACCTTCATCTCGATGCCGTTGATTGCGATCGGGTTGGTGCTCGATCTGATCGGATTGGGTGCGCCGATCTGGTGGTTGGTGGAGCGCTCGCTCGACCTTTTGCTCGCAATCGCGCATTGGACGTCGGCGCAACCGGGCTCTGTGAAACTAATGCCGCAAATGAGCCAGCTTACCATCGCCTTGTTCGTTTTTGGTTCGTTATGGCTAGCTCTGTGGAACGGACGAGCGAGACTGCTTGGTTTTGCGCCTGTTCTCGCAGCGACTGCTTTACTGCTGACCACTCCAATACCCGACGTGCTCGTCGGTACCGAGACAGCCGCCACGTAGGCGTGACGATGGACGGTGAGCGCTTGCTTTCCTTGCGCAATTCACAGTCTTCGTACGCCCGAGACAATCTGCTCGAACTGGCCAGCGTTTCAAGCGAACCGATCCCGATGGCTGAATGGCCTGCAGCGCGATGCTCAACTGAATTTTGTCTGCTCGATATCGATAGAGGAGGGCGCAGTTGGACTCTGATGATGGCACGCAACCGCGACCTGATTGAGGAGCGCGCTTTGGCGGCAGCATGCGAGCAATCTGACATAGTCGTTGCGGATCGATATCTCCCCGCCTCATGCAAGCCGCGCTGGCTCAAAGCGGATCGGGGGTACCTTCAAGACCATGGCGGTGTCGCAATTGATCTGTCAGCCGAGCGGATCATCTCCGTATCGGAGACCCAAGGGCAACATGGTTGGTGGCGCGGAGCTGTCGACTAGCGAAGCCCCGCGCAACTGAGCTATTATCAATCAGTGATACCGCCGCAGGAGACCTGCAAGCTTGCCTTGCACTTGCACCTCTTCAGGCTGGTAGATCTGGGCTTCGTACATACCGTTGGCGGGATCGAGCCTAACCAGCCCCTTATCCTTGTGGAGATACTTCAGCGTCGCTTCCTCGCCGCGCACCAAAGCAACCACGATCTCACCATCACGCGCGGCGTCGGTCCGCTTCACAAGCGCAAAGTCACCGTCGAAGATGCCCGCCTCGATCATCGAATCGCCCGAAACCTCAAGCGCGTAGTGCTCTCCTGGACCAAGCAGCGCTGCAGGCACGGGCAGGCTGCTCTGACCCTCCAATGCCTCAATGGGAGCGCCCGCAGCGATCCGGCCATGAAGCGGGATCTCGATCACGTCGTTGGCTGGCTCTGGTGAACTATCGGTCGCACTCGGCGGCGTTGTCGCGCGAGCAACCGGGTCAACAGCCGCAGCGCGCGGGACCGGTGTCGCATCCTCGGGCATACGGATCACTTCCAAGGCACGTGCCCTGTTCGGCAGACGCCGAATGAACCCACGCTCCTCGAGAGCGGAAATCAACCGGTGAACGCCCGACTTGCTCTTCAGATCAAGCGCAGCCTTCATCTCTTCGAACGAAGGTGAGATGCCTGTCTCTTCCAACCGCTTCTGAATGAAGCGGATCAATTCGTGCTGCTTTGCGGTCAGCATACGAAAACTCCCTTGCTAGCACGCCATTTCGGCATGCTGATGCATGTTTCTGGTGCAGCCCAAGAGGCATCGTGAGAGATGCAGTGAAACTGCTCTTTCGCGCACCCGAAAGGTGAACGAATGTGGAACAAGTAGGCAACTTAGTATTACGAGTCAAGCGCGTAAAGCTCGGAATACCGCCATTTCAGAGCAGCAACACATCCACAACGCTACCAATCGGGGCTTCCGCCGCATCTTCGGGCCGAACGATGAGACAATTGGCCGATGCCAACGAGACGAGCGCAGACGAGTCCTGGCTGCCTGCCGGCCTGACGTTTGCCCTCTCATGCACGCCGCGCAGGAACTCGCGCCGAGAGCCCGTTGCTGGCAATGGCTCGGCCAGTTCCATGCGAACCGAGCGCGGAAAGGCATCTCTGCTGCCCAGCACTGCGCGGATCAGGGGCAAGGCGAACAGGAAGCCTGTCACGAAGCTGGACACCGGATTGCCAGGCAGGCCGAGCACCACTTGTCGCGAACCGTCCGCGCGGGCGCGGGTCGCGACCATTAGCGGCTTTCCAGGCTTGATCGCGACCTTCCAATACGTGATTTCCGCACCCCAATCGACTAGCGCCTGTTGCACCAGATCGTGATCGCCGACCGACGCACCGCCAGAGGTGATGAGGATGTCCACATCCTCTGCACCAGCCAGCGCATTCGCCAACTCGCTCAAATCATCCGCAACCGGTCCAATGCGTCGCATGTCAGGAGTCAGCCCCTTGAGCATAGCCGCCAGCATCGCCCCGTTGCTCGCTGGGATCTGATGCGGCCCGCATTGCGAGGGATCGCGCGCCAGCTCATCACCGCTATCAAGGACCGCGACTTTTGGAACCGCATGCACAGGCAGGTGGTCATGCCCCGCCGCGAGCGCTAGCGCGAGTTGTCCCGGCCCGATCCGCACACCTGCCTTGAGAACCACATCATCTTCAGCAAAGTCGAAGCCTTGCCTGCGCACGTGCTGAGCAGCGTTCGGCATCTCTGCCGCGCTCACCGTCTCGCCGCTAAAGCTGGCATTCTCCCGGATCAGCACGCGGTCCGCACCGATAGGCATGTACGCGCCGGTCGAGATGCGCACACACTCGCCAATGCCCAGGCGACCGGGGAAGGGCGCACCCGCGCGGCTTTCGCCCGCCAAACGCCAAGGACCACCGCCTGCAATCGCGTAGCCATCCATTGCCGACAAGTCAGCGGGTGGCTGCGTCCTTGCTGCGCGTAGGTCCACGGCCAGATAGCGCCCGACGGCAGCCTCAGCTGTGATCCACTCCACAGCGCCCGGCTGTGCCAGAGCCAGCAGGCGACGGTGCGCTTCTTCGAGGGGCAGCAAGCCGCTCACGCGTCCGCCTTCCAGACCCCGCTCTTGCCGCCGCGCTTCTCGATCAAGCGAACCTCACCGATCACCATGCCCTTATCGAGCGCTTTTGCCATGTCGTAGACGGTGAGCAGAGCGGTGCTGACAGCCACCAGCGCCTCCATCTCCACTCCCGTCTTGCCGGTCAGCGAAGCCTCGGCTGTCGCGCGTATCCCATCGTCCTCAAACGCGAAGTTGACGTTCACCGCGTCGAGCGCGAGCGGATGGCAGAGTGGGATCAGCTCGCCTGTGCGCTTCGCCGCCATGATGCCCGAGAGCCGAGCCGTACCCAGCACATCGCCCTTGGGGGCATCACCCGCGCGCACCGCCGCCAAGGCAGCGGGTGACATACGGATCATGCCAGAGGCGATAGCGACCCGCGCGCTGTCCTGTTTGGCTCCGACATCGACCATGCGAGCGGCTCCATCATCGCCGATATGGGTCAAATCCGTCACAACACAGCTCCTTTGCAATTACAGGCACTTAGTCGAGACATGGACCGCATGTTACAGGGTCCAAGAGTAAAAATGTTCGGGTTGTCCGGCTTGCGGCCTTTTAGGCCGTATTCCCTTGAACAACTCGTGTCGGTTTGAGCGCAAATCATGCGCTTCAGATGCCACAAGATGCAAAAGTAGGACAGTTCCTCACCCGCGCAGTAAGCTTCGCGTTGCGGCTGCTACATCGTCAGCGCGCATCAGGCTTTCCCCCACAAGAAACGTCCGCACGCCTGCGCGAGCCAATCGCGTGCAATCCTCGTGGCTGTTGATGCCGCTTTCGCCAACCAGTAAAGCGCCCTCTGGCGCGAGCGGGGCCAGACGCTCCGATGTGGCAAGATCAGTGGTGAAAGTCTTGAGATCGCGGTTGTTTACGCCAACCAGTTTCGATTTCAGCGTATGGGCGCGCTCCATCTCGGCCTCATCATGCACTTCGACCAGCACGTCCATCTTGTGCTCGCGAGCGGCTGCCTCGATTTCCTGCATCTGCGCATCGGAAAGCGCCGCGACGATAATCAGGATCGCATCCGCTCCCATCGCGCGCGCTTCTGCACATTGCCACGGATCGACCATGAAATCCTTACGCAGCACCGGCAGGTCGCATGCCTCCCGCGCGGCAATAAGGTAGTCCTCATGACCCTGAAAATAAGGTGCATCGGTCAATACCGAGAGACACGCCGCCCCGCCTGTCTGATAATCGCGCGCATGATCGGCAGGACGAAAGTCGGCGCGGATCAGCCCTTTCGACGGCGAAGCCTTCTTCACCTCGGCAATCAAGCCAAAACCAGTCTCGTTCGCAGCGCGCAATGCCGCCTCGAATCCGCGCGGCACAGACTGCTCAGACGCGCGCGCAGCAAGGTCGGCAAGCGATTGTTCCGCTTTGCGTTCAGCGACTTCTCCGCGCTTGTTAGCGCAAATCTCTTCGAGCTTGTTCATCTGATCAGCGACCTATTTCGCAATCTCGATCCAGCGCGCGAGCAAGTCTTTCGCTACGCCGCTGTCGAGAGCCTCAGCCGCCATTTCGGCGCCAATGCCCCAATCGTCGGTTTTGCCAGCCACGATCAAGGCCGCCGCCGTGTTGAACATTACCGTATCACGGTAAGCGCCGGTTTCGCCATCTAGCAGCGCGGCAAGCGCCTTTGCATTGTGCTGAGGATCGCCGCCTCGGATTGCTTCGAGCGGTGCATGTTCAAGTCCCGCAGCGCTCGCATCGATGCGCTTCATCGCAAAGTCGTTGCCGGTGACATCAGCAATCTCGTTACCGCCCGCCAAACTAAGCTCATCGAGCCCCTCATCGCCTGAGACGATCAGCGTCCGATCGGTCCCAAGCCGCGCAGTCGCATCGCCATAGATCGAGACATAACCGGGGCGGGCAATGCCAATCAGCTGCCGCTTCACGCCAACTGGATTGGAGAGTGGCCCCATCAGGTTGAAGATTGTTCTGCGGCCCAGCTTTTTGCGGATCGGCTGAATGCGACCCATCGCCGGATGGTGATTGGGCGCGAAGAGGAAGCAAATGCCGATCTCGCTCAGTGTCTTTTCAGCGGTTTCGCCCGCGACCTTCATATCGAGACCTAGCACTTCAAGCGTGTCAGCTACGCCGGCTTTGGAGGAGATAGCGCGGTTGCCATGCCGTGCGACCGGCACGCCGCAAGCCGCCACGACCAATCCAACAGCGGTGGATACGTTCAGAGTATGATGGCCGTCACCGCCTGTGCCGCAAACGTCAATTGCATCCTCTGGCCCTTCGACCGGAACAAGGCGCGCGCGCAGGGCTCGCGCTGCGCCGGCGATTTCTTCTGCCGTTTCGCTCCGCTCGGTCATGGCGAGCAGGAAACGCGCGATTTCTTCATCGCTTGCTTCGCCATCGAGAATCCAACCGAAGACCTCTTCAGCCTCGGTTTCGCTCATATGCGGGACCGCAAGCGGCAGGGTCTTCATCGGGCAAGTTCCTTGGTTTCAATACCGCACAGGCGCAGAAAATTGGCGAGCAGATCGTGGCCGTGCTCGGTTGCGATACTTTCCGGGTGAAATTGCACGCCGTGGATGGGCAGGCTTTCATGGCGGAACCCTTGCACATGGTCATCGTCCGACCGAGCATTCACATGCAGGCTAACCGGAATGTCTTCGACCACGAGACTGTGATAGCGGGTCGCGGTGAAGGGCGAGGGGACTCCAGCGAACACGCCGGTCCCGTCATGCTTTACGGGCGAGGTTTTGCCGTGCATCAAGCCGCCTCGTATGACTTTGCCGCCGAAATGCTGGCCGATACTTTGATGGCCGAGACATACGCCCAGCAGAGGCCTTTCCGCATCCGCACAGGCCGCAACCAGATCGAGGCTGATCCCGGCCTCATTCGGAGTGCAGGGGCCGGGCGAAATCAGAAAGCCGCTTGCATTTGTCGCCAGCGCTTCTGTAGCGGTCAGCGCGTCATTGCGCTCCACGCGCACCTCAGCACCCAATTCCATAAGGTAGTGGACCAGGTTGAATGTGAAGCTGTCGTAATTGTCGATGACGAGGATCATGGGCGTATCGCGTTCTAGCGTTTTGTCACGACAATCAAGGGGCCAATGCCTGAACGGGTGTCGAGCCTGTCATTGGCGGGATCCCAAAGGGCCGAGACATTGCCATCGAGGAACAACGCGTTCTGCACCTTCAATTCGTCCCGATAGAATCGCGCGAGCTGACCAAAGCTGAGCGGAGCCTCTGACTTCACAAAGTGCGCCTTGCCGCTCGCATCGACGCCCACGCCGTTGCGGATCGCCCGACTTGGCCCGTTTTCGGCGATCTCCGGGTGCAATTCTCCGCCAACGACGAGCATCGGACCGGATTGCGTGCCAAAGCGAGGGCGATCACGGACGTTAGAATAAAAGCTGTCGGAGGTGCGCACGCGCCAGCTTCCGCCACTGCCGTAGAAGACGCCGTTGGGCTTCATATGGAAATTCCCGGGGCCATCGTTGCGGTTCAATTCTTTGAGGCGCTCACCGCTTTCGACATAATAGCCGACCGGCTTGCCACCATCGCCAAACATCCCGCCGTTCACCGCGAAGGCAACGGTTGAGTGGTCGATGCTGCGCGCGAAAGCCGCGAGCGAGCGAAAGGGTTCGCCGCCCGATGGACCAAGCGCGGTGCGGATGCGGTGCTTCGCCGGATCGGCGATGCAATGCGTCAGCTGCACGCCCTCAAACGTGACCGCATCGCAAGCAGATTCCACCGCGACATCGGGTGCGTTGTCTTCGGTGGTCGCGGCAACAGTCTCTTCCGGAGCGGGAGCCTCGCCTGGTTCGCCAAGTTCCGCGCGGGTGACGGGCTCGCCTGCGGGTTGTTCATTGCAGGCTGTGAGGGTCAAGCTGGCCGCTAGAGCCAAGGCGCAATATTTCACTGTCCAAACTCCGGTTCGCTGGCGATCCGCACCGCTTCCTTTGCCGCCGCAATCAGCGCGCCCGCCTTGGCGCGGCATTCGGCGAGTTCATAGTGGGGATCGCTGTCTGCGACGATCCCTGCGCCCGCCTGCACATGCATTATCCCGTCTTTGACGACAGCGGTGCGCAGGACGATGCAGGAATCGACCGAGCCATCGGGCGCGAAATAGCCGACCGCACCCGCATAGGCACCGCGCGTCTCCGGCTCCAGCTCGGCGATGATCTCGCACGCGCGGATTTTCGGCGCGCCCGAGACTGTGCCAGCAGGAAAGCCTGCAAACACCGCTTCGAGTGCGTCTTTATCAGGAGCAAGCTCGCCCACGACATTGCTGACGATGTGCATGACATGGCTATAGCGTTCGATTGTGAAGCTATCGGTGACTTTGACGCTGCCGCGCGCGGCGACTCGGCCCACATCATTGCGCCCCAGATCGAGCAGCATGAGATGTTCCGCGCGTTCCTTCGGGTCTGCGAGCAGGCTCGCCTCGTTCGCTTTGTCCTCGGTAGGCGTAGCCCCGCGTGGCCGCGTTCCCGCAATCGGGCGGATCGTCACTTCATCATTGCGTACCCGGACAAGGATCTCCGGACTTGATCCGACCACCGCAAATCCGGGCAAGTCTAGAAAATAGAGGAACGGCGAGGGATTGATCCGCCGCAGCGCGCGGTAAAGCTCGAGCGGTGGCAGTGCAAATGGCGCGGTGAAGCGCTGCGCCAGCACCGCCTGAAAGATATCGCCTGCGGTGATGTAGTCCTTCGCCCGCGCCACCAGTGCCTTGTAATCATTACCCGCCAGGACCGGCTCAAGCTCCGGCTCGGGCAGCTTGGGCATCTTTACAGGGGCAGGGCGGCGTTGGCCTAACCCACGCAGCACACTGTCGATCCGCTCACCCGCTTCCTCAATCGCGCGTTCCGGCTGCTCCGCTTGCCAAATCGGTGCAACGCAAAACAAGCTGTCGGTGAGGTTATCGAAGATGAGGATGATGGTCGGGCGCACGAACAGCATGTCCGGCAATTCAAGTGGGCTGTCGGGAGCACGTGGCAAGGTTTCCACCAGACCAATCGTCTCATAGCCAAAATAGCCGACAAGGCAGGCGAGGGCGGGCGGTAGCTCTTCCGGCACGTCCAAGCGGCAGCCCTGCGAAAGCGCGCGTAGCTCTGCCATCGGATCATTGCTGTCGCAGGGCTCGAATGCCTCTCGATCTGATTGCCACTGGCGATTGATCTCTGCCTGCGTACCGCTCCCGCGAAAGACAAGGTCTGGATCAAGCCCAAGCAGACTGTAGCGCCCGCGGATCTCGCCACCCTCGACCGATTCTAGCAGAAAGTCGCCGCGTTCCGGTTCAATAAGGCGCAACGCCGCACCAACCGGCGTATCGCTATCAGCAATGACCTTGCGCCAGACAAGCGCAGGCTTGCCACCGCGCAGGGTAGCCGCTGCCACATCGGCATTGCCTAGTGAGGAGAAACCCATCCCAAATCTGCGCGATCAGGTTTCGCCGGCAAGCTGCTTGCGCACCGCTTCGATCGCATCCTCGTTCCGTTCTACGCCCAATTCCTCACGCATAGCGGCGGTCAATTGCTCGGCGTATTCATTCGACACTGCCGGGCCAAGCTGGGTCTGGGTTGCAGCGAACAGGGGATCATCGTCAGGAATTTCGTCCGTGCTGATCTCTTCCAAATCGACCACGAACCAACCCAGACGGTTGGCCGCTTCAAGCCGCTTGGTCGTCCCTTGCGCCATGCTGAAAAGCAATGCCAATGGGGGCGCAACGCGCTGGCGCTGCTGCAACAACTCGGTGCGATCCAAACTGATGCGCTCAATCGGAGGAAGGTTCACATCTTCTGCGCTCATCGCTGCAGCAAGCGTTTCATTCGCCTCCATCCGTTCAAGGATCCGCTCGGCAGCGGCGCGAGCCAATTCGCTGCCCTCGAACAAGCGCCAGTCAAATTCGACCCGGTCACGGATTTCGGCCAGCGGCGAGGTTGCCGATGGAACAATCTCCGGCACTTCAAAGATGAGGAAAACCTGCCCGCGCACGACCTCTGCCAATTGCGGCTCGCTTTCTTCCATGTCGAATGCAGTCTGCAGAGCGGCTTGCAGCTCTGGCGCTACGGTCTGGCCGTCTTGGCCGAAGACCCGTCCATCAGAGAGCAATTGCGGTGTCGTCTGCAAGTTGAGGCCGAATTCCTCCGCAACATCGGACAGAGATGTTCCGCCATCAACCTCTTCTTCGATTCGTGCGCTGAAATCTGACAAAGCAGCTGCGCGCTTTTCCGTCGTGAGCCGTTCAGTGATCTCGGGCGTGACCTGGGCGAGAGTGCGCGCTGGGGTGCGTTCGACGTCATCGACCCGTGCGACATACCAGCCAAGCGCACTGCGTGCCGGTTCGGCGACCTGGCCTTCATTGGCGGCGAAGACTGCATCGGCAACCGCGCTGCTGGTGGCCGAGGCGAGGGCGCTTTTGCTCTGCCCTTCGCTTGCAGAAACACTGAAGCCAGCGCTTTGTGCTGCTGCCTCAAGCGAAGTCCCACCGCGCACCTGATCGCGGATCGCGTTTGCTGCTTCCTGCGTCGGCACAATAAACGAGCTGATCGAGCGGCTTTCCTGCGCAGCATATTGATCGGCATCGCGTTCGTAGCGTGCAGCGATTTCCGCCGGTATCGGCTCGATCCGGGCGCTCAAATTCGCATCGCTGAACGTGGCATAGCGAATTGTGCGACGCTCAGGCTGAATGTAGCGGCCACGATTATCGTCATAGAAGCTGCTCAGTTGCGCTTCGGTCGGATCATCTTCGGGAGCATAGGCCGTGCTTGGGATTAAGGCGATTGAGCCATTGCGGCGTTCGCGCAGCAAAGCGGTGTAGCGCCGCGCGATGCTGCTGGGCACTTCAGCTGCACTGATCGCCGGCACCAGTATTTGCTGCGCCAGTAGTCCATCAGCCAGATCGTTCCTCAACATTGCATCGGTAAGGTTCTGGTTGCGCAGGGCGTTTTGGTAAGTTTGCTCATCAAATTCACCGCTCGGCCCGCGAAAAGCGCCGATTTGCAGGATTTCACTGTTGATCAAGTTGTCTCCGGCACGCAGGCCATACTCTTTCGCATAGCCAGCAATCGCCTGGCGATCGATTAGCTGGGTGAGCACTTCTTCCAGCCCGCCTTGCTCAAGGAACATCGGCATTGTCGTGGTCGGGCGTTCTTGACGCACCTGATTGAGCGCCGAATTGGCGAGTTGAGCCAGTTCCGATGAATCGATCCGTTCATCACCCACAACCGCGATACGATCATTCCCGGCCACGCCGCCAAAAGTCGCATTGTTCGCCACGTCGCTGCTGGCGAAAGCTAAAGCGATCAGGGCGATAAACGCGAAAGTAAATGCCAAGCCGATTTTGGATTGAAAAATCCTGCGGAAGAACGAAATCATCTGGTCTGTATTTCCCGAGAGGTTATTTGGCAGGAGCCGATAAGGCTCCGGTCTGTATGGCGGCTTTATCGGCCCTGCGGCCTCGCGGCAACAGTTGAGCAAGGCTTTTGACTGGATGACTTTCCTCGGCTAGCCGACCTCGCCCTCTGACCGTAAAGGCTTGGAGGATTCGCAAACACAACGCTTGTCGCGCAGGATAATTCTATGGCCCAGCGGCCCTACATCGTCGGTAACTGGAAAATGAACGGCACTCGGGCCATGCTGCCTGAGGCGCGCGCGATTGACCGTGCTGCGCAGCGGCATATGAAAGTGGAAGTTGCGGTCGCTCCGCCATACACTTTGATCCACGCGGTTCACCGCGAAGCAGAGCAGATCGGCGTTGGCGCACAGGATTGTTCGGCTGACGCGGAAGGCGCTCATACAGGTGACATTTCAGCTTCTATGCTGGCCGATGCAGGTGCGAAATTTGTGATCCTCGGCCATAGCGAACGGCGCGAGGCCTATGGCGAAAAGAACGAGCTCGTCCGCGCCAAGGCTGACGCGGCTTTGGAAGCGGGCATGCGCGTTATCATCTGCTGCGGCGAAACGCTCGAAACCCGCGAGACGGGCAAAGCTGAAGACTTCATCGCGGCTCAGCTGAAAGCATCGCTTCCTGAAGTCGAGGGAGCGGGCGAGAAAGTCACGGTCGCCTACGAACCGATCTGGGCGATTGGCACGGGCAAAACCGCGACGGTGGAAGATATCGCCGCGATGCACGCCATGATCCGGGCGCTGCTCACCGAAAAATATGGTGAGGAAGAATCGGAGAACATCCGCATTCTTTACGGCGGTTCGGTAAAGCCGGAAAACGCCTCCGAAATTCTCGGCACAGCCGAGGTGGGCGGGGCATTGGTAGGCGGGGCAAGCCTTACCGCAGACAGCTTTATGGGGATCGCGCTCGCGGCGGGCGAAGCCGAAGAAGGCTAAACGCTCTCGCGCTCAAACTTGCGCAAGAGCATCACGCCTCCTAAATGGCGGACCAGATCAAACGGGTATCACGAATAATGTCGTCACTTTTTCTCTTTCTCACCGTCGTTCAGGCGATTGTCGCTGCGTCACTTGTCGGTGTCGTGTTGATGCAGCGTTCCGAGGGCGGTGGCCTTGGCATTGGCGGCAATCCTGGCGGCGCTCTGGGCGCACGTGGAGCCGCAGACTTCCTGACCCGTTCGACCAAGTGGTTGGCTGTGGCGTTTGTGGGTCTGTCGATCGCATTGGCTGCGCTCGCGGTTGACGTGACCGGCAGCAGCACGATCGAAACGACAATTGATCGCAATGTCGCACCCGTCGATCCGCTGGGTACCGGCTCCGGCGCGACAAGCGGCACAGTCACTGACCCGGCTGCTCCCGCTGACGCACCGGCCAGCGACGATCCGCTCGCGGTACGAGTAATCGCCCGTTCCGGCAATTCGCCGGGCTTTTTTTGACATCGCTGTGGATTGGCAGGGTTTCGCTTGCGCAATTCGCTTGCCCCGAATCCGAAACAAGCCTTAAGGCCCAACTCCCATGGCGCGGTACATTTTTATAACCGGCGGCGTGGTCTCCTCGCTCGGAAAAGGTCTTATGGCAGCAAGCCTTGCAGCACTCCTGCAAGCGCGCGGCTACAAGGTTCGCATTCGTAAGTTCGATCCGTACCTCAACGTGGATCCGGGCACGATGAGCCCGTATCAGCACGGCGAGGTCTATGTGACCGATGATGGGGCGGAGACCGACCTCGATCTTGGCCACTATGAGCGCTTCACCGGCGTTTCAGCGCGCCAGAGCGATAACATCACCTCTGGCCGGGTCTATCAGGACATTATCGCGAAAGAGCGGCGCGGCGACTATCTGGGCGCGACTGTACAAGTGATCCCGCACGTAACCGACGCGATTAAGGAATTTGCGCTCGCCGATCAGGACGATCACGATTTCATCCTTTGCGAGATCGGCGGCACGGTGGGCGACATCGAATCGCTGCCATTCATGGAAGCGATCCGGCAGCTTCGTAACGAGCTGGAGCCGATGCAGACGCTCAGCGTGCATGTGACGCTGGTGCCTTACATTGCCGCAGCCGGTGAGCTCAAGACGAAGCCGACCCAGCACTCTGTCCGCGAACTCGCCAGCCTTGGCATCAAGCCCGACGTGCTGCTTTGCCGCGCCGAGCACCCGCTGCCCGATGGCGAGCGGCAGAAAATCGCCAATTTCTGCAACGTGCGCAAAGAATCGGTGATCCCCGCGCTGGACGCGCCTTCGATCTACTCGGTGCCGCTGCAATATCACGAGCAAGGCCTCGACGCTGAGGTGTTGCGCGGCTTCGGTATAACCGACGCGCCCGAACCCGACCTTTCGGCCTGGCACGACGTCACCGACCGCTACTTCAATCCGGAAGGCGAGGTGACAATAGGCGTGATCGGCAAATATGTCGGTCTGCAAGACGCTTATAAGAGCCTTAATGAAGCGCTCGTGCATGGCGGGATGGCGAACCGGGTTAAGGTCAACATCAAATGGCTCGACGCCGAGATCTTCGAGGGCGCTGAGGACGAACTCGTCGCCAAGCTCGAGCCTTTGCATGGCATCCTAGTACCTGGTGGCTTTGGCGAGCGCGGCAGCGAGGGCAAGATCGCCAGTGTGCGCTTCGCTCGCGAGCGCAAAGTTCCCTTTTTGGCATCTGCCTTGGCATGCAAATGGCCTGCATCGAAGGCGCGCGCGAGGCTGGGCACAGCTCGGCCTCTTCGACCGAGTTCGGCGAGACGAAAGAGCCGGTTGTCGGGATCATTACCGAATGGATGAGCGAGGACGGTATCCAGCAGCGCGAAGATGGCGGCGATTTAGGCGGTACGATGCGTTTGGGCGCCTATGAGGCGAAGCTCGGCGCGAACAGCCATGTCTCGCAGATCTATGGCGGGGCGAGCAGCATCTCCGAGCGTCATCGCCATCGCTACGAGGTCAACAGCGCCTACATCGAACCGCTGGAGAAGGGCGGATTGGTGTTTTCAGGCATGTCACCCGATGGGTTGCTGCCTGAGATTGTTGAACGGCCTGATCACCCTTGGTTTGTCGGGGTACAATATCATCCGGAGCTGAAATCTCGTCCGTTTGATCCGCACCCGCTCTTCGCTGGCTTTATCGCGGCGGCGCTGGAACAATCTCGCCTCGTCTAAGCGCTCAGCCGTTTGCGAATCGCGTTCAGCTGAGCCCTGTTACGCAGCGTGGCAGCTCTGATCTCCTCTCAGGATTGACACTTTTTTACCTGAAATCGGGACAAAATCCCGATCAGTTGTGGATTCAATACCGAAATTGTGTCGCATTCATACAAGTAGGCCGATTTGACCTTGCGCAGCGGGCGTTATTCGAATTAGTCCGTAATCAGACCTATAGGTTTTCTATAGTGTGCTAAGGGTCATTCGATTTCGAATTGCCGGCAATCATTGGCTGGCTTCAGGCTCGACGTGAAGTTGATCGTCTTCTGCGACCCGGACGATCAATTTTGCTAGAGGCGACATATGTCGCGGGGCGGATCATCGATCCGCCCCACATGTTTCTAAAGCTAGATTTATGTGAGTGACGCTTGCTTAAGCTGCGTCTGCTTCACCTTCAGCCTTGGCGTCGGGCACTGCAGTCAGTGTCGCCGATCCGTTCACAGCAATCTTCTTAGGCTTCATTGCCTCTGGCACTTCGCGGATCAGATCGATGACAAGCAAGCCATCAGCCAGGTCGGCGCGTTCTACCCGAACATGATCGGCAAGTTCAAAGCGGCGCTCGAACCCGCGATTAGCGATGCCCACGTGGAGCATTTCAGCATCTTCGCTGACTTCGTCGCGCTTTTTGCCCTGGACCGTCAGGAGGTTCTGTTGCGCGGTGATGTCGATGTCTTCCGCGCGGAAACCAGCCACCGCAAGCGTAATGCGGTAATTGTCTTCGCTGCTGCGGGCGATATTGAAAGGGGGATAATTATCGCCTGAATTGCTGCGAGCCTGGCTTTCCAACAGGTCGAACAGGTGATCAAAACCAACCGTGGTGCGGCGATAAGGGGTAAAATCTAAACGTGACATATTTCAAATCCTCTTGTTTGAGCAATTTGCATTTCAATCTTCAGGCCTGCCTCATGCAGCGCCTGCTTTTGCCAGTTTCGACGCCCATAACTGGCGCGCCATGCTGACACAGTTTATTTAGTGGCGACAGGACCGCTTTCAAGGGGCACAAAGCGCCGCAATCTGCATTGAATAATCGAGTGATCAAACGGGATATTTCATGACCAAGCCAACGGTAGACATCTACACCAAATTCACTTGCGGGTTCTGCACCAGAGCCAAGCAGCTGTTGAGCAGCAAAGGCGTCGAGTTCAACGAATTTGACATCACGATGGGTGGCCCGAAAAAGGCTGAGATGCTTGAGCGCGCACCCAATGCGCGCACCGTGCCACAAATCTTTATCGGTGATACGCATGTCGGCGGGTCGGACGACCTTGCTGCTTTGGAAGCCTCAGGCCAGCTCGACGCGCTGCTGGCGGGATAGCACATAAAAATGCCCAAAATCGCCCTCTTGCAGATGACATCCGGGATCGACGCCGAGGCGAACTTCGCTGTCATCGCAAATGCCGCGCGTGACGCGGCGGAGGAGGGCGCCGAAATGCTCTTCACTCCGGAAATGTCGATCCTTCTCGACCGCAACCGCAAAAGGGCTGCAAGCTGGATCGAGAGCGACGCGCCTCAAGGCATCGCGCAAAGGCTGGGTCGCCTAGCAGCCGAGAATAATATAGCGATCGCGCTAGGATCTATGCCGGTCTCAGGCGAGGGCGGCAAATGGGCCAACCGGGCAATGTATTTCGCCGCCAATGGCACGCGCGTTGCGACTTATGACAAGATCCATATGTTCGACGTCGCACTGGCCGACGGCGAAAGCTGGCGCGAAAGCTCCGCCTATGAGCCTGGCAAAGAGGTTGTAACTCTAGACGAAACCCCGCTCGGCAAACTTGGCCTCGCAATTTGCTACGATATGCGCTTCCCAGCCTTGTTTGAGGCACTGAGAGGATGCGATGCCATCTCCGTCCCAGCGGCCTTCACCGTGCCAACCGGACGCGATCACTGGCATGTTCTGCTGCGCGCCCGCGCTGTTGAAGCGAGCGCATTTGTCATCGCCGCAGCGCAAGTGGGCGAACATGAAGATGGACGGCATACCTACGGTCACTCACTCGTAATCGACCCTTGGGGCGACGTGCTGCTTGATATGGGAGGCGAAGAACCGGGTCTTTGCTTTTGCGATATCGACTTGAGCCGCATTGAAGAGGTTCGCTCACAACTTCCAAGCCTTGCCAACGCCCGCAAAATTCCCAACTAGGCGCGACCATGATTGTGTATGATCTTCACTGCGAGCACGGCCATCGGTTCGAAGGGTGGTTCAGCTCTTCCACCGATTTCGACGCTCAGCGCGACACCGGCCTGCTATGCTGCCCCGAATGTGGCAGCGACGCGGTGAGCAAGGCGCCGATGGCTCCGGCAGTTCCGGCCAAGGGCAATCGCACTATGGTTCAGACGTCCCCAGATGCGATGGGCACCGGAGGTGGGCAGCTGTCCAACACACCCATGACTGCGGACATGAAGCAAGCGATCGAGAAGCTTTCAGAGGCGCAGAGCAAGGCGCTCGAAAACAGCACCTGGGTTGGCGACAAGTTCGCTGAGCAAAGCCGCGAAATGCACTATGGCGAGCGCGACGAAGCTCCCATTCACGGGCAGGCGAGCCTTAAAGAGGCTAAGTCTCTTGTCGATGAGGGCGTGCCGATTGCGCCGCTGCCGTTCCCGGTTTCCCCGCCTGATAAATTGAATTGAATTGATTGGTTAGCGCGCGCTGCTATTGGGGCTTTGGGGCCCCGTAGCTCAGCCGGATAGAGCACCAGATTCCTAATCTGGGGGCCGCGTGTTCGAATCACGCCGGGGTCACCATGTTCATTTGCGCTACCGCTTACGGTACTTGAGCGCGAGAGCGATCACCTACCCCAAAAACCCAGCCTTCTTCGCCGTGTCGATCACGCCTTGCGAAAGCTCTTGCGGACGATCTTCCTGACAGAAATGCCCGCAGGTTGAGAGCATTGCGTGCGGCTGACCGTTCGCTCCGGCGATCCGGTCAATCAACGGCTGTGCAAGACCGCCCGTCACCGGATCATCTTCTCCAAACAGCGTGAGAAACGGCTTGTCGAAGCCGGCAAGCCCCTCCCAAGCGCGCTTGTTCTGCTCGATCCCGTCCATGCCATCCTCAACCGGAACTAGCTGCGGGAAAGCGCGCGCGCCCGCTTTCGATGGTTCGTCGGGGAAGGGCGCATCGTACGCCGCGATCTCGGCTGCGCTGCGCTCCGTCGCGGTGGCGCGTTGAAGCAGATCCCCGATCTGAAATTCCGGCGAAGATTTCGCAAACTCGCGCCACGCCAGAAATGCGGGCGAGGGCGTGCCGCCTGTCGGTAGGAACGTGTTGCTCGCAACGACGAACGCGAATCTGTCGGGCTCCTCGCCCACCATCCGTAGACCCAGCAATCCGCCCCAGTCCTGACAAAACAGGCCAGCTTGTTGCGGCACGACCTGCTCGCGCCATTGTTTCAGCCAGTTGATATGCGCGTCATAAGAGTAGAACCCGATGTCGTCGGGCTTGTCACTTTTCCCGAAACCGATCAGGTCGGGCGCAAGGCAGCGAAAGCCGGCATCGACCAGCAAGGGTATCATCTTGCGATAGAGGAACGACCAGCTCGGTTCGCCGTGGAATAGCAGCACGGGCGGCGCGTCTTTTGCGCCCTCATCGACATAGTGCATGCGGTACGGAGAAACCGTCGCCGAGATCAATTTCGACCCAGTTTTCGCCAAAGGGGTAATCGGGTAGCCCGGCAAATCGTGCTGGATCATGCTTGAGGATTTCCATGGTACTCATCTCCCATTTGAGAAATGAGTAGCACGAAAAGACCGATTGGCCAGCGTCGCTTGCTCTACCGGCGCTCGAACGATTGCCTTAGCCGCCGGTGCTTGGTTCGCCCGGCTTCTCACCCATCGGCACTTTCTCTTTGAACGTGTGCGTGATGTACGGGAACGGAATCTCGATACCCGCATCGTCCAGCCCGCGTTTGATCGCGCGCACGACCGCATCGCGGCTCTCATGACCATCGCGTGGCTTCGATCCCGACCACCAGCGCACTTTGTAATTCACCGAACTCGCGCCGAATTCGTAGGCAAAGACATCAATGCCCTTGTCCGGGTCTACGCCATCAGCCCCTTCAACCGCTTTGCGGATGACGTCCGCGGCTTTGTCCAAGTCGGTGTCGTAGGAAACACCCGCATCCACTTCGTGCCGACGCTGTTGGACGTCGGTGAATATCTCGACCGGGTTCTTAAACAGGATTGAGTTTGGAACGACCGATAGCTCGCCGGACAGCTTTCGGATGTGGGTTTCCCGCAAGGTGATATGCTCGACCTTGCCGGTGATGCCTTCGCATTCGATCACGTCGCCGATACGCATTTTTTCGCGCACCATGATGAGAACACCGGCGAGGAAGTTCTCAAAGATATCCTGAAAGGCAAAGCCGATCGCAACCGCGCCAATGCCGAGGCCCGCGATCAGGCTGGCCGGGGTCAGGCCGGGCATGACCACAATCGCCGCAATCATCAGACCTGCGAGCCAGACCACGAGGCGGACCAGCGTTTCAATGAGATTGCGCAAGGATGGTCGAAGTTCTGTTTTGCCAATCACCTTGTCGGCGATCTTCACAGCGAATTTGGCGACCAGTGCAGTGATGATGATAATGACCAGAGCGATCGCCAGTGAAGGAAGGCTGGCGACAAATCCATTGGCCATCATTTCAATCTGATTGGTGAGCGTTGAAAGCATAAGTGAAAGAGTCCCCATTGAATTTGCTCACTAACGAGAGTGGTGGGGGGATTGTTCCAACTCCGCCGATTTGACTGCTGCAATACCCCAAAATGACACTTTTCTTAACCATATTGACGATTTGTCCTTGAACCGTGTGGTCAACTGTGATTCTGTGGTGTTCAGGGGCAGGCGAGATAAATGCATAAACCACCGAAGGATCAGCTTAAGCAGGGCATGGCACTGATGGTGCTGCTCGTGCTCACCGGTCTGGCTATCGCCGGACCGACAGGTCTGCTCGCGTGGAATGAGAACGCAAACCTGCTCGAACAACGCAAAACCCAAATCGCCGTGCTAGCGACCGAACGCGACAATCTGCGCAACCGGGTGCAATTGCTTGATCCCGGCGCCGCTGACCCGGACCTCGTTGGAGAGTTGTTGCGGCGCGACATGAACGTCGTCCATCCTGACGAAGTTGTCATCACGATTGATGACGAATAGGGCCTCAACCCGATAAGCCCTTGGGTGCTGAACCAAATTACATACGTATGCTGATCAAGAATGGCGCGTCGTGGTGCTGCTTGACGTTGCGTAACGCGCCCAACCGTGACTATAGCAAAATCACATTCTCCTCCCTCAATGCGAGCGCCGTCGCAGCTCGTTGATCTAAGGAAAAAGGCATTGGCCAAACAGCCGAAGAAAACCAAAGCGCCTGCAAAAGCCGCGGTCGCACCGTCCGACGATCCTGATTTTGCGCTACAATCGCTGCAGAAAGAATTCGAATCGGCCAAGCGTTACAACGCATCTGAAGAAGAGATGATGCAATTCTATGAGCAGATGCTTCTCATCCGCCGGTTCGAGGAAAAAGCGGGCCAGCTTTATGGGCTCGGCCTGATCGGCGGCTTCTGCCATCTATACATCGGACAAGAAGCGGTCGCCATCGGCCTCCAGAGCGCGCTCGACGGCGATAAGGACAGCGTGATCACCGGCTATCGCGATCATGGTCACATGCTCGCCTACGGTATCGATCCCAACGTCATCATGGCGGAGCTTACGGGGCGCGAAGCCGGAATTTCCAAGGGCAAGGGCGGCTCGATGCACATGTTCAGCACCGAGCATAAATTCTACGGTGGACACGGCATTGTCGGCGCGCAGGTCGCACTTGGCGGAGGTCTGGCTCTCGCACACAAATACAACGAAGATGGCGGGATTTGCCTGGCTTACTTCGGTGATGGCGCGGCCAACCAGGGCCAGGTTTACGAGACCTTTAACATGGCTTCGCTCTGGAACCTGCCGATCGTGTTCGTGGTCGAAGACAACCAATACGCAATGGGCACATCGACCAAGCGCTCCTCCGCTGAAACCCGTTTTTACCGGCGCGGCACATCGTTCCGCATTCCGGGAATGGAAGTGAATGGCATGGACGTGCTCGAAGTGCGCGCTGCCGCCGAAGTCGCATTCAAGCATGTGCGTGAGGGCAAGGGTCCGGTGCTGATGGAGTGCAACACCTATCGCTACCGCGGACACTCGATGTCCGATCCAGCGAAGTATCGCACCCGCGAAGAAGTGCAAGATCAGCGCGACCATCACGATCCGATTGAAGGGCTGAAAAAGACTCTGATCGAGAATGGCAAAGCCGAGGAAGATTTGAAAGCTATCGACAAAACCATTCGCAAACGTGTGGCCGAGGCGGCTGATTTTGCCGAGAACTCTCCTGAACCTGCGCCGGATGAACTCTACACCGACGTTCTGGTGGAGGAGTATTGAGCGATGGGTATCGAACTCAAAATGCCGGCGCTTTCTCCCACGATGGAGGAAGGCACGCTTGCTAAATGGCTGAAGTCTGAAGGCGATACGATTGAGCCGGGCGATATCATTGCCGAGATCGAGACCGACAAGGCGACGATGGAATTCGAAGCCATCGACGAGGGTGTGCTCGGTAAGATCATGATTGAAGAGGGCACAGAGAATGTCGCTGTCGGCACTGTGATCGCGATGCTCGAAGGCGAGGGCGAAGAAAGCTCGACAGATGCGTCAGAGCCGGAGCCAGCACCAGAAGCCAAAGAAGAACCGGCACCTGCTCCAGAGGCTAAAGAGCAGGCCAGCAAACCTACCGCCGCGCCGCGCCCGAAAGACCCGGAAATCCCCGAGGGCACAAGCTTCTCACAAGTCTCCGTTCGCGAAGCATTGCGTGACGGCATGGCCGAGGAAATGCGCCGCGATGAGCGTGTTTTTGTGATGGGCGAGGAAGTCGCCGAATACCAAGGCGCTTATAAGGTCACGCAAGGCCTGCTTGATGAGTTCGGCGCGAAGCGTGTCATCGACACGCCAATTACCGAATACGGCTTTGCCGGCATCGGCACTGGTGCGGCGATGGGCGGACTTCGCCCGATTGTCGAATTCATGACCTTCAACTTCGCGATGCAGGCCATCGACCACATCATCAACTCGGCGGCGAAGACCAATTACATGTCCGGCGGCCAGATGCGTTGCCCGATCGTGTTCCGCGGACCCAATGGGGCAGCGAGCCGCGTTGGCGCGCAGCACAGCCAGAACTACGGTCCTTGGTATGCTAGCGTCCCCGGCCTGATCGTCATCGCTCCGTACGACAGCTCCGATGCGAAAGGCCTGATGAAAGCCGCCATCCGCAGCGAAGATCCGGTTGTTTTCCTTGAAAACGAGCTCGTTTACGGGCGCAGCTTTGGCGTGCCTGACTTGGACGATCACGTGCTGCCCATCGGCAAGGCGCGTATCATGCGCGAAGGCAGCGACGTCACCATCGTCAGCTATTCCATCGGTGTTGGTCTTGCGTTGGAAGCCGCAGAAGAATTGGCAGGCGAGGGGATCGATGCGGAAGTGATCGATCTGCGCACCTTGCGTCCGCTCGACAAGGAAGCGGTACTTACTAGTCTTGCCAAGACCAACCGCTTGATCGTGGCGGAAGAGGGTTGGCCGACATGCTCCATAGCGTCTGAAATCCAGGCGATTTGTATGGAAGAAGGCTTTGATCATCTCGACGCACCCGTGCTGCGGGTCTGCAATGAGGATGTTCCGCTTCCTTACGCCGCGAGATCTCGAGGAGCTCGCGCTGATCGATGCGAGTTCAATCGTCGAAGCGGCGAAGAAGGTCTGCTACGTCGACTGACTATCGCGCAAAGCGTAACGCGAAAAAGAAAAGGGCAGAGCTGCGATGTGCAGCTCTGCCCTTTCTCTTGTCGCCCGCAAGGAGCCTAGAACGTATCGAACTTGTCACAAGTTGAAGGCTCGACGGTGTTGCCATCCGCATCAGGTGGGTCTTGAGTAAGACCACTCAAATCACGATCATCGCGAATGTTGAAGGCGGCGGTGTAGCGCATCGTTTCGCCAGTGATGAAGTCGTCAAATGGCGTTACGCCATTATAGTCAAAGACCACCTCGACAAACATAACCGCGGTTCCCGCTGATGCGGTAATCTCTTTGCCGCTTTCGCCCATGCCAGGGAAGTCTGTGCCGGTCTCGCCGTCACCTTCCACGCCAAAGCTGGACGTGTAATTGGCGATGCCTTTGCAGCGTTGCCAACGGATTTCCTGTCCGCCCTCGGAGTTCTGTTGCAGGCTGGAAAGGATCACGCGGCCATTGTCCAAAACGTCTAAGCCGCCGCCCAACTTGTAAGCGCCGATGAAAACGTCGTTGATGTCGCTTTCAAACACGCGGCGTGCCGAAAGCACCTCGGTTTCACCGACCCGTGAGGCGTTATCCGCCACCTGCATGGCAAGCTGGCTAATCCGCATGTGAGTAACCGCATAGTTTGCAGTTTCCGCACCCATCATGCCAAGCGAAAGAACGATCGGCATAGTGTAGGCAAATTCGGCGAGCGCCAAACCGGACGAGTCTTGGCGAAGCTCAGACAGTCGCTGGCGAATTTTTTGTAGCATGGGCGTGTTTGCTTTCGTCATGTGCAGTTTCCTGCTTCGATCGTGCGATCCTGCTCATCAAACGGTTGGTTCCGCAGCACGGTAGAGGTTTCTACCGTCACGGTTTCACTAAGGCCGACCATCTTGGCCATTGGAAACAGGCGCGGATAGGTCACCGTGGCGGTGTAGAGAACAGCATCCCGCGCACCGCCGATACCTGCCTGACCGCGATCAGCATCCCATTCGCCGTTGTCATTCGCGTCTTCAAACGGCTCGTTGTTGTCACAAACGCCGTTATTGTTGAAGTCGTTGAAGTCTTCAGGTTCGCCGATGTCGGAGAAGTCGAAGTGAGACAGTTTCTCGAGCGTAACGGTAGCGGTGCTTGGCGCCACGTTAGACACGGCGTCAATTACCGATTGGTCGATGCTAGACTGCTGGCTACCCGCGCTTTCCAGCGTCAGGTCACGGCCCGCTTTCTGCATCGCACCGTTGACCAAAGCTGATGTGTATTGAGTATGGGCCATATCGAAAATGCCCATAATCAGTGTCATCAGAATTGGCGCAACGAACGCGAATTCGACGAGGGTAGCGCCGCGCTCATCGCCCGCCAATGAGGCGCGCTGAGAAGCGAGTTTCCGGTTCCAGAAGGCGATCATGATGTGAGCCTCAGTGCTGCGATAGTTTGAGCGATCTCCTCAAATCGCGCCTTGAGCGCTTCAGAATCATCGGCCTGGAACGCGCGCCCTGGTGACGCGCAATTTTCGAGGTTGCTCGTCAGGGTTGTGCCGAAGGCCACGACCCAAACGGTGATGTTCTCGTTCTGCGCAGCCTGACATGCCGCCTGGAAGCGCGCCGCATGACGATCACGGGCCTGAGTAAAGCCGCCATCGTTGGTCACCCGTCGGGACCACCACTCGATGCCGTATGTCCCGTAAACATCGGTGTTTGGAGCGAGAAGGCCATCGGTCATAAAAACAATATGGCGTGCAATCGCATCGCCGTTGGGAGCGGTGCTGTTATCAGCCGAGAAAATGCCGTCAGGCGCAATAAAACGCGCACCCCAAATCATGCCAATATCGTGATAGGTGTTGCTGCGGCCTTGCAAACTATCGACGTAGGTCTGAAGGTCCTCGCGGGTACGCATAACTCCATCTGTGCTTTCAACGTCGCTGTTCTCCAGCTCAACCAAACGGAATGCAGGGGCTGGACAGCTGTAGCCTGGGCGACTTTCATCCCAAGTTTGTGTCAGCCATCCTTGCGTCCGCGTACCATTATCAATCCGGCGCCAGTTCGAATTGCGGATTACCGGTTTCCAGAATTCATCGTCGGCATCCGGAACGAGATTGATGTTTAGGTCGTTGAAATCGTCTGTGATGGTCGAGAAATCACCGGTAGCAACCGTATCAGCTTCTTCGATACAACCATCCCAAGTTAGCGTCGTCATCGTACCATTCGCTCCGATTGGAAAATCGATTTGACGATTGGCATTCGTGTAAAGCGTTGAAAGGTCGACATCTTCCCAACCTGGCTGACCATGTTGGTTGGCTGGAGGGTTGGCAGTGTCGATTGGACGATATGTCCAATTCTCGAAGGTGATTTCCTCAACGAGCTCTTCGACTTCATCCCAAATAGCGTCCCCGCGACCTTCGTAGACACGATGGCCATAGGTGCATGTTCCCTTGCCGGAATTGCCGTTCTCATTCCAGTTCGAGAAACCTTCGTAAATGAGAATGTCCTCGTTGGTGTCATTATAACGCGTAGTACGAATATTGCCGTTTACTGTCTGACTTTGCTGGTTGAAACGGCCAAGGTTGTCGTCAAACTCCAAGCGATCAGCGGGACGCAAGGCATTACACTGCGATTGAGTCTGGCCACTCTGTGACGAACTATCAACATAATCCAAGCCGTCACGACTGGTTTGTGTAATGTTCACGATCGTAGCGGAGACAAATTCCCAGCTTACGTCTCGATCAAAGTTCGCAACGCGCGAGTCAAACGTATGGCTTGGGGCCATCCATTCCGGACGCAAAGACGCACCAACATTCACGTTCGACGCGTAAGGAACCACTCCATAACGGACCTGGGCGTTGGGCGACGTGGCAGCATCGACCGTGTCATAGAAAGACATAACGGCTTCACGCATACCGATGATCTTCGCTCCGGCGTCTTCCGTGTTCCCGCAGCTACCGCCACCTGGATTGTCAGGTGCACAGTTCATCGAGCCGGTCACGTCGAGCACAAACATGATGTCTGAGTTCGAAATGTTGATCTCGTACCGAACAGCTCACGGAAAGATTGAAGTCGTCATATCCGAAGATGTGCATCAGGCTGGTGGGCAGCTCGCCTGTTGCTGTTCCTTGAACCTCTCCATCGCCGTCGGATGTGTAGGCACGTTCCAGATTATCCAAGCCAAACAGACCATCTTCATAGTTCTGGTCGAAGAAGTTCTCACCGATCGCCTGATGGCTCGAATCGAATGTATCGTCGCTCATCGCGCGGCGTGCGGCGAGCGCGCCAGCGTCACAGGCAGCCTGCAAACGGGTGTTCGTCATGTAATACCGGCTGGCATCCACCGCACCGCCGACCATGCCGATCAGAGGGATAAGTGATGCTGCTGATATGACGATAACATTAGCGGTTGGATCTTTTGCTAAGTTCCAAAAGAATGATCGTTTGCCCATGGCGTAGGAATCCTTGCCCAAATACAATTACGTGACACTGACATAGGGGGCCGAGGTGACTTATTTCTCAATCGGGATGGTAAATGAGAGGTAAACGCGTGATGGTGCGTTAACTCTTGATCAAGCCGATGCCTCGGCTTGACATCCGAAGTATGATCGCAGCTAGCAAAAGACGCATGGAAACCAGCGAACTTGAGCATCTGACGGACGAATTTGAAATCGCCCTCGCGCACACTCATGCGCGTCAGCGAAAGAAGCTATGGACGGTGCTCGCACTGGATCAGAGACTGGCTCGTATAATCAGCACTGCAACCGAGCCAATGCTCGCACAAATGCGCCTTTCGTGGTGGCGAGAGATGCTCCAATCTGCCCCTGGAAAAAGGCCAGAAGGCGACGCTGTTCTGGACGCGATTACATCCCATTGGAGCGGCAGCGAAAACGCCCTGATAGGCCTGATTGACGGGTGGGAGCATATGCTCGTCGAGCCACCAATGGCGGTCAGCGATATTGAAGCCTTCTCGCAAGCTCGCGCGCGAGCCATTGCTACCGCGAATTCTGATGAAATCCAACCAGAAGATGAAACGAGATTTAACCTTCTCGGGCGGATTTGGGCGCTGTCTGATCTCGCGTCCAAAGTCGAATCCGAATCTGAGAAACAGACAATCGTCGAATTGGGTCGCGCTTTGTGTACACAGGCCATTCCCTCAGCGCGGGATTTCAAAGGGCTTGCTGTGCTTGCCGCTCTTGGACGACGATCACTATTAAAAGACGGTAATCCCCTCCTTGATGGCCGAGTTGCAGCCCTGATTGCGGCGCGTGCAGCCTTGTTCGGTAAGTAAAAACCACTACCGCTGTGCAGCGGGGTTAACGCCATGGGAGGGCAACCCATGCAGAAAATAGTATTGGGTGCGTTTCTCGGCCTGATTATGGCAGGCGTCGGTATGTTTTGGTGGCAAGGCCGGGCGCAGGTGGAAGAGAATGCGCCACCTCCACCCGAACCTGAAGAGACAGCACCCGCAGAAGAAGAATTGCCGGAAGTCGATCCAGGCGATCTCACCGGACCCGCTCCGCCCGAAGCCAGCGAGCTGACCAAGGAAGAAAAGCGCTTCTTCCGGTATGATCGCAACCGCGACCGGATCATTACCCGAAACGAGATGTTATCATCGCGCTCGGATGCGTTCCGAAAACTGGATGTCGATGGCAACAATCTGCTGACATTTGAGGAATGGGCGGTCACAACCTCAAAGCGTTTCGAGGGTGCGGACGCCGATGGGAACGGCACTCTGTCTCAGTCGGAGTTTGCAACGACGGCGCCCAAGCGATCGGCTCGTCGCCCGACCTGTCGCTGCTAGAGCTTAGACGGAAATCAGTTCGCCAGCTTTAAGCCATTCGGCAAGATCAGCCTTCGCCCGGCTGGTGTAAGCCTCCTTGCGCTGCTTCTTCTTCACCTCGTGAAGCGGCGGGAACAGCCCGAAATTCACATTCATCGGCTGGAACGTGTCAGCCCGCGCGTCGCCGGTTATATGGCTCAGCAGCGCGCCGATCGCCGTCGAGGCCGGGGGAGGGGACCAATTTCGCCCTGCGACTTCATGTGCCGCCATCATCCCTGCAACAAGGCCGACAGCTGAGCTTTCGACATAGCCTTCACAGCCCGTCACTTGCCCAGCAAAGCGGATGTGCGGGGCAGCCTTAAGGCGCAATTGCCGATCAAGGACCATCGGAGAATTGAGGAACGTGTTGCGGTGCAGCCCTCCAAGCCGCGCGAATTCCGCATTCTCAAGACCCGGAATTGTGCGAAATAGCTCGACCTGTGCGCCATATTTCAGCTTCGTCTGAAAGCCGACCATGTTCCATAGCGTTCCGAGCTTGTTATCCTGGCGCAATTGCACCACGGCATAGGGCCAGCGCCCCTGCGGACGCTCTTCGCTCGTGTCGTAGGGATTATCGAGGCCCACGCCTTTCATCGGCCCATAGCGCAAAGTTTCGACACCGCGCTCTGCCATCACTTCAATCGGCATGCACCCGTCGAAATAGGGAGTATCCTTCTCCCAATCCTGAAATTCGCCTTTCTCACCATCGAGCAGCCCTTGGTGAAAAGCGAGATATTGCTCCTTAGTCATCGGGCAATTGATGTAGTCGCCGTCTTCATTCGACGCTTCGGTCCGCTTGTTCCAGCGCGATTGTATCCAGCATTTCGACATGTCGATGCTGTCGCGGTGGACGATAGGGGCGATGGCATCGAAAAATGCCAGCCGCTCTTCACCGGTCGACTTAACGATGCTCTGAGCAAGCGACTGCGCAGTCAGCGGCCCAGTCGCGACAATGGTGAGCCCGCTATCGGGCAAGGTGTCGATCCGTTCACGTACAATCTCGACATTGGGATGCTCGGAGAGCGCCTTTTGCACCTCAGCTGAAAAGACATCGCGGTCCACAGCCATCGCGCTGCCAGCCGGAACACGGGCCACTTCGCCTGCGCGCATCACAAGGCTGTTCATGGCGCGCATCTCGTGATGGAGCAGGCCAACCGCATTCTTGGTGTCATCGTCTGAGCGGAACGAATTTGAGCAGACCAGCTCTGCCAGCCCGTCGGTCTGGTGAGCAGGCGTCATCTCGCCACCTTTGTTTTCGGGCGCGCCGCGCATCTCGGACAAGCGCACTTTCAGGCCTCGTTCGGCCAGCTGCCAGGCCGCTTCGCTTCCGGCCAATCCACCGCCGATTATGTGAACATCATGGGTCATTATGGAAGCGCAAGTAATTGCGTGCTAGCGCTGCGGCAAGAGGCGGGACACCGGGGACTGAATAGAAATGCCGAAACGCGCACTGATTGAGCATCGCCCTTGGCTGATGGTGAGCCTCATAGCGGCGGTCGCCTATTACTTCCTGTGGAACAATCCGATTGGTGGGGTTTGGCTAATTTTGCTGAAAGGAGCGGGTGTCGGCTTTTTGGCATTCTATGCATGGAGGCGAACGCATAATGTCGCGAACGCCCCTGAATGGGTGCTGATCGTCGTGTTCCTCGCACTGAGCGCGCTTGCTGACATGGTGCTTGAGTTGAGCTTCGAGATAGGCGGAGGCGTGTTCTTTTTGGCGCATTTGACGGCCATCGCGCTGTTCCTGCGCAATCGAAGGCAAGCACCTGTGATGAGCCAAAAACTCTGCGCTCTCGGGCTTCTGATTGGCGTGCCGCTAATCGCCTACCTGCTCGTTCAGGATGTATTCGCGACGCTTTACTCCCTCGGCCTCGCGGCAATGGCGGCAAGCGCATGGCTGAGCCGCTTCTCCCGCTATCGCGTGGGAATCGGAGCGGTGCTGTTTGTCCTGTCCGATCTGCTGATCTTTGTGCGCGAAGGCCCGATGGAGCTGGGCAGCGTGCCAGACGTGCTAATCTGGCCGCTATATTATGTTGGACAAGTTATGATCGCGACAGGCGTCGTGCAGACATTGCGCGGGGAGCTCCCCGGAACCGACTAGGCTCCGGGCAAGCAACGCTCTACTCAGGCAGATCCTCGCCAATTTCATCGTCCGTCTTGGGAGGCGTGTGCGGTGTCGTTTCATCGTCACCGCCGCGGCGATCCACCATTTCTTCGGTCACAGCCACTTCGGCTGCATCCTCGGGTTCTTCGGTCTCATCGATCTTCACGGCGCTAACGATGGTCTCACCCTTGGCGACGTCAAATAGACGAACGCCAGCCGAACCGCGTCCAATCACACGCAGGCTATCAAGCCCGATGCGGATCAGTTTGGCCTGATCGGTCACCAGCATCAGCTGATGCTCCTTGCTTGCCGTGAAGCTCGCCACCACAGGGCCGTTGCGTTTGATATTGTCGATATTGGTGATTCCCATACCGCCCCGACCCGCGCGGCGATATTCATAGGCAGAGGACAGCTTGCCATAACCATTAGCACAAACGGTCAGGATAAATTGTTCCTCATCCGCCATCTGCTGATGCTCGGGTGAAAGGGCAGGGGCGTCCTCATCCGCCTTCCAAGGGGCGACCTTCAAGTAGGCATCGCGCTCATCCGGTGTGGCTGTTCCGCCATGCAGGATAGAAAGCGAAACGACTGAATCGCCGGCTTCCTTGAACTTCATGCCCCGAACACCGGTCGACGTTCGAGAGGTAAATTCGCGGACGTCTTCAGCGGAGAAGCGGATCGCCTTACCCATTTTGGTCGCAAGCAAGACATCGTCGCCCACTTCAAGCAAGCCCACACCAATAAGCTTGTCTTCGCTTTCGGGATCGAACTTCATCGCGAACTTGCCGTTCGACGGAATGTTCGTGAACGCGCCCATCGAGTTTCGGCGCACATTGCCTTTGGCCGTGGCAAATACGACCGAAAGCGCTTCCCAACTGTCTTCGTCTTCTGGCAGCGGAAGCACGGTGCGGATTGTCTCGCCTTCCTCAAGCGAAGGCAGAAGGTTCACGATCGGGCGGCCACGTGTGTTCGGACCGCCCTCGGGCAGCTTCCACACCTTCAGGCGATAAACCTTACCCGTGGTCGAGAAGAACAGCACCGGATTGTGCGTCGAGGTGACGAACATTTCCGAGATCGCGTCCTCGTCTTTGGTCGACATGCCCGCACGGCCTTTGCCGCCGCGGTTCTGCGCGCGGAAAGTCGAGAGCGGGGTGCGCTTGATGTAGCCATCCAATGTGACAGTCACGACCATCTCGTCGCGTTCGATCAGGTCTTCGTCTTCCAAGCCGTCCCAAGCAGGCGCGATTTCGGAGACGCGCGGGGTGGCGTAAGTGGCTTTTACCTCTTCCAGCTCTTCGCGCATCACGCCGTAGAGCTTCACCCGGTCAGCGAGGATCGAGAGGAACTCCTCGATTTTCGCCGCCAGCTCAGTCAGCTCATCGCCGATTTCATCGCGACCCAGCGCGGTGAGGCGGTGCAAGCGAAGCTCAAGAATGGCTTTCACCTGCCGCTCAGACAGCGTGTATGTGCCGCCTTCCTGATCTGCGGTTGGCTCAATCGCTTCAACCAGACGGATATATTGCGCGATGTCGCCAATCGGCCATTCTTTCGCGAGTAGGGTCGCTCGCGCTTCTGCCGGGTTGGCAGCGCCGCGGATCATCGCCACCACCTCGTCGAGATTCGATACTGCGACCACAAGGCCGAGCAAGAGGTGCGCCCGCTCGCGAGCCTTATTTAGCTCAAACTTGGTGCGGCGGGTTATGACTTCTTCGCGGAAGCCGATGAACGACTGGATGATGTCGCGTAGAGTCAGCGTCTCCGGGCGTCCACCACGGATCGCGAGCATATTGGCAGGAAAGCTCGACTGGGCAGGGGTGTAGCGCCACATTTGGTTTAGCACGACCTCTGCCGAGGCATCACGCTTCAAATCGACGACGACGCGCACGCCTTCGCGCGAGCTTTCATCGCGAATGTCGGAAATTCCTTCAATCCGCTTGTCTTTGGCGGCTTCGGCAATCTTCTCGACCAGACCGGACTTGCCGACCTGGTAGGGGATCGAAGTCAGAACGATGCTTTCGCGGTCACCGCGCTTTGTTTCGATCTCATGCCGGCATCGCATCAGGATCGACCCGCGCCCCGTCGTGTAAGCCGCCTTCGCACCGCTTGCGCCGAGGATCAGCGGAGCCGTCGGGAAATCGGGACCCGGGACGTATTCGATCAATTCCTCGGTCGTGATGGTCGGATTGTCCATGTAGGCAAAACAGGCGTCGATCACTTCGCCCAGATTGTGCGGCGGGATATTCGTGGCCATACCGACCGCAATACCGCCTGCGCCATTGACGAGCAGGTTGGGAAAGCGCGCGGGCAGGACCTGCGGCTCTTGCAGCTGGCCATCATAGTTCGGCTGAAAATCGACGGTATCCTTGTCGAGATCATCTAGCAGCGTGTTCGACACCCGCGCCAGACGCGCTTCGGTGTAGCGCATCGAAGCCGGAGGATCGGGGTCCATCGAGCCGAAATTGCCTTGGCCATCGACCAGCGGCACACGCATCGACCAGTCCTGCGTCATCCGCGCGAGCGCATCGTAGATGGCGCTGTCGCCGTGCGGGTGGTAGTTGCCCATCACGTCGCCGACGATTTTCGCGCTCTTGCGATACGGGCGGCCAGCAACAAAGCCGCCTTCCTGGCTGGCATAGAGGATACGCCGATGAACGGGTTTCAGGCCATCGCGAACGTCTGGCAAAGCGCGGCTGACGATCACGCTCATCGCATAATCGAGATAGCTCGTTTTCATCTCATCGACGATGTCGATGCGCTCGAATTCGTTCATCGGAGCAGGTGGGGTGATGGTTTCGCTGTCGTCGCTCAAAATTCAGCCGTTTCTGTGTATGTTCTATTGAATGAAATCAGACAACCAATGTAGGCTCTGGCGGGCGCAAACGCCACTTGAAGGCCCCCAGAAAGCCGCCAAGGCAAGGCTTTTTCCACACATGATCTGGTCAGACATGGTGCAGGTGCATTTCAACGCGCTTGCAGCACCGTTCAAAGGCCGTTCAGCCCGCTTTTGCTAACTCGTAATTGCAAATCTGCCCGGCTGCGTTCATTGCAGCGAGCAGAGATGAATCAACAGCGCGATAAAACGCGCCACATCCAAAATGTTTCAGGAGAACGATCACATGGGGATTTTGACCTTGGGCCGCGCCCGCAAGAAAACTGGTTCGCACCTCGCTCTGGCAATCGCACTGGCGACCGGCTCGGCGGTCATTGGCACTGTTGGCTTCGCTGACACAGCCCACGCGCAAAAGAAGAAGAAGCAGAAAGAGGCCAAGCCGGAATATTCGAAAGAGTTCATCGACGCCTATCAGCCTCTTAACGAGAAAGTCGAAGCCGGCGGTGCCGACCTGGCTTCCATTGGACCTCAACTTACGACGCTTGCTCAGCAGGCAAGTTCAGATGATGAGAAGAATGCTGTCGGCGGCTTAATCTTTAATTTTGGCGCGAAGACCAACAATCAGGTGCGCCAGTTGGAAGGCATGGAGTTGATGCTCGCCAGTGGCAAGACACCTGCTGAAAATCTCGGTCGTTTCAACTTCATCGCGTATCAACTTGCAAACGCCCAAAGCCAATTTGCGAAATCGCGCGGCTATTTGCAGGCTGCAATCGACGCGAATTTCACTTCCGAAAACGTGACTGCATCTGACATGCGGGTTGCGATGGCGGAAAGCTTCTTCTCCGAAGAGAAGTTTCGCGAAGGCCTGACCTATCTTAATTCAGCTATCAGCACGAAAAAGGCGGCAGGCGAAACGGTTGATGAACAGTGGTATCGCCGCGGGCTGACCGTTGCCTACAACAACGAAGTTACCCCTGAGGTTTACGATTTCGCCATCGGATGGGTAGGTGATTATCCTTCGACACAAAGTTGGCGAGATGCGATCAACCTGACGCGAAACCTCAATGACTTTGAGGGCGCTCAGATGCTCGACTTGATGCGGCTGAGTCACAAGGTCGGGGCGTTCCGCGATAAGAACGACTACATCGAGTACATCGAAGCAGCAGATGCTCGTCGTCTTCCTAAGGAGGTCAATGACTTGATAGAGGAAGCCTATGGCAATGGCATGGTAACCCGTGACGACATTTACGTCGCGGATTCCTTTAAGACTGCGAAAGAGCGTCTGGCTGCCGACCGCGCCGATCTTCCCGAGCTAGAGCGCGATGCGCGTGCAGCTGGTGCTGATCTGCGCACGGTGATGATCGCGGGCGATGTGTTCTTGAGCTATGGCGACAACGCTAAGGCTCTCGAATTCTATCAAAAAGCGGTTGGCATGGGTGCAGGAAGCTCTGCTGAGGCGCTCACTCGCAAGGGTATCGCGCAAACGCGTCTTGGCCAATTCGAGGAAGCACAGGCGACACTCGCGCAGGTCGAAGGCCCTCGCAAGCCAATTGCGCGCCTCTGGGCAGCCTATGCTGACGCGCAAAGCGGTGGAAGTTCAGCGGCGGCAGTGGCTACCGAAGCTCCGCCGGTCATTTAAGGCCCATACTAAGACTAGCCATCAGAGAGGGCGCCGGGAGCATTTCTCCTGGCGCCCTTTTTCTTGTACGATTGAGATCAGCGCAAACGCTTCACGTAGATCTGATTATCGTCCCGCCGCTCAACTTTAAAATTTTCGAGTGAATCGAAAAGATCATTCAGGCTCTTGAAGCCATAATTGCGCACATCAAAGCTCGATCGGTTGCCTGCGATCTGCCCCAACTGCGAAAGGCGGGTGAACCCTTTGTCGTCACGCTTCGCCTCTGAATAGGCAGCGGTAATCAGTTCCATCAGATCATCATCAACCACGCCGGAGGATGGAACCTTCGACTGCTTGTTTCCTCCAGCCTGATCAGACGCGTAATTCTCAATCAGCTTCTGAATGTCGATGAAGCGAGTACAGACCGATTTGAAGGCTTCCGGCGTCTTCCTCTCACCAAAGCCATACACAAGGATGCCATCCTGGCGCAGTCGCGTGACCAGTGGTGTAAAATCGCTGTCGGAGGTCATTATCCCGAAGCCATCAACCTTACCCTGATAGAGCAAATCAATCGCGTCGATCGTCATCGCCATATCCGTGGCGTTTTTGCCTTTTGAGACATCGAATTGCTGTTGCGGGCGGATGCCGAACTTGTTCGTGATCTTGTCCCAGCGGGCGAGATTGTCTTTGGCGAAGTTGCCGTAAGCTCGGCGGATGTTGACCTGCCCAAGCTCGGCCATAACTGTGAGAACAGGGTCAATTCCCTGAGGTGTCGTATTGTCTGCATCAATCAGCAGAGCGATGTTTTTTAATTCTGTTTCTGACATGCGCGCATAGATGGTCCCGCATACCTACAGGAGCAAGCATTTAATCTTCCGGAAGGAATTCGCCGGTTTCCTCGTCGAGGGAATAGAGAACGCCCTCTTTGATGGAAAAATGCGCCCCGCGTAGTTTGAGACCACCAGACCTCTCTTTTTCGGCAACCCAAGGGAAGGTGCGCAGATTTGATAGGCTCTGACGGATTGCGGCAAATTCCATCGCAAGTTCGGCCTTGCGCCCTGTGGTCCCATACTTGCCAGCAACTATGCTCGCCGGCCCGTCCAGTAGCCTGATCCAATTAGCGATAAAGCCACCATAGCCTTCGTCGGCTGCATCAAAACTGTGCGTCAACGCCGCCTTACATCCGCCACAGCGGCCATGTCCCATAACCAAAATCTGCTTCACTTCGAGCATCTGAACTGCGAACTCGATGGCAGCTGAAACGCCGTGATGGCCTGGCTTTTCTTCGCAGGGAGGAACGAGCGCCGCAACATTGCGAACAACAAAGATATCGCCTGGGTCGACATCGAATATCTGCGCGGGGTCCACTCGGCTGTCGCTGCAACCGATGATCATTAACTTGGGATGCTGCCCTTCGGCGATAGTCTCGTCAAAACGTGCTTTTTGCCGAGGATAGGTCTCTTTACGGAACCGTCGATAACCCTTTAGCAGCTCAGCAAATTCAGGCATTAAAACCGTTCTCCGCGAATAACCTCAACGTCCCACATGCTGTAAATGAAGCCATATTTCGTCAACATTGGTGCGAGTGCTTCAGCAAGAGCCTGCGCTTTGTTTTCTGGCGCGATTGTGAGTACGAAAACCTTGTCGGTTCCCATGACGCGCTCTTCACGCCAGCGACCTTCGCGTCCCTTTCCTGAACTAACAGGAACCACCGTCCATCCAGTGATTTCGGCTCGATCAATCTCGTCCGTAACGCGTTTGAGTAAAGCGGTATCAGTCAATATCTCAATTCGCTTGCGGATGACAGTTTCGATCATGGCGTTGCTCCTCCAACTCCCGTCAATGCGCTAGCGAGCATGCTGATGAGTCCGATGTTCACGAGGATGTTGAACGGGAACGTGATCGAAAGCGACATGGTTAGGTAGATGCCTGGGTCGGCCTCTGGCAGGGCAAGTCGCATCGCCGCTGGCACTGCAATATAGCTGGCGCTGGCACAGAGCACGCCGAGTGCAGCCGCTGATCCTACATCCAGGCCGCATGCAACCGCTGCTGACGTACCGATCGCGCCGTTGATCAGCGGCAGGCCGATGGCAATCACCAAAAGCCTCCATGTGATGGCGCGCGCATCCATGATCCGCCGTGCAGCAATCAGTCCCATATCGAGCAGGAAGAGGCACAAGACCCCTTTGAAACCCGCTTCGAAAAACGGTGTGACTTCGCTAAAGCCTTCTTCACCAGCAATGATGCCGATTGCGAATGCGCCCAGCAGCAACACAACTGAGGCATTAAAGAACACCTCGTGAAGGAGCTCACCCGTCTTCTGACCGTCCTTCGATCCCATGCCGCGTGCGAGCAAAAGGCCAGTGAGGATCGCTGGTGTTTCCATCGCCGCCATCACTGCGACCATATAGCCACCGGGCGGCTTGTTCTGCGCTTCGAGTATCTCGACGGCGGTCACAAAGGTCACGACGCTGACCGAGCCGTAATGCGCCGCAACCGCACCAGCATTGATCCGGTCGAGCTTGCCGAAGCTCTTGAGCACAAAATTGGCGAGAAACGGCATCAGGAAGCTTGCCGCGATACCCAGCGCGAGTGCGATCAGGACCGTGCTATCGACGCCGGACTTCGAAACAGCCACGCCGCCTTTCAGGCCGATCGCCGCCATCAGATACAGCGACATACCCTTTGCAATGGCTTCCGGAATGGCGAGATCGGATCGTGCAAATGCTGCAAGCAAACCCAGCACGAAGAAGAGCACAACGGGCGACGTAAACGTCTGTAGAGTGGCTGCGTCCATGGGCAAATCGCGTAGCTGAGCCTTGCATCGCCTGCAAGCGACCTGGCCCATATCATACCCAGCATTCCGTAGCTGCGTGGAAGGCATTGCGGAGAGCGGGTGCATTGCCTAAATGGCGCGCATGAACGATCTCGCCAATACGCCCGGCAAATCTCCAGAAGAGCGCCCAGCGCGCCAGCGCAAACCTGACTGGATCAGGGTCCGCGCGCCTGTGAGCGAAGGCTACCAGGAAACGCGCCGGATGATGCGCGAGCTCAATCTCAACACGGTGTGCGAAGAGGCCGCTTGCCCGAATATCGGCGAGTGCTGGAGCAAGAAGCATGCGACCGTGATGATTCTGGGCGATGTCTGCACGCGCGCTTGTGCGTTCTGCAACGTCAAGACGGGCATGCCCCGCGCAGTCGATCCGCTTGAGCCGGAACATACAGCGATTGCCGCGGCGAAGATGGGGCTAGAGCATATCGTCATCACCAGCGTTGACCGCGATGACCTTCCGGATGGTGGGGCAGGGCAATTCGTCAAAGTGATCGAGGCGCTTCGTCGGACTACTCCCGACACGACCATCGAGATCCTGACTCCTGATTTTCGCGGGAAGATGCGTCCGGTACGTGGAAGCGATTTGTGAAGCGGGACCAGACGTTTACAACCACAATCTAGAGACTGTACCGCGGCTTTACCCGACCATTCGTCCCGGCGCGCGCTACTACGCCTCATTGCGACTTCTCGAGGAAGTGAAGAGCCACAATCCGATGATCTTCACCAAGTCAGGCATCATGCTGGGGCTGGGTGAGGAGCGCCTCGAAGTGCATCAGGTGATGGATGATATGCGCAGCGCCGACATCGATTTCATCACAATGGGCCAATACCTTCAACCGACGCCGAAGCATGCGAAGGTCGAGGATTTCGTGACGCCCAAGGCTTTCAACGCTTATGGCTCAATCGCGCGGGCCAAAGGCTTCCTGCAAGTCGCCTCCAGCCCGCTGACGCGCTCGAGCTATCACGCAGGAGAGGATTTCGCGCAGATGAAGGCTGCGCGGGCCGAGAAGTTTGCAAAGCGCGATGCCGCTGCTCGCAAAACGGACACGCTCTCGATCTGATGCCCGGAATTCGCGAGACCCGAAAGCTACCATACAGCGCGGAACAGATGTTCGATCTGGTCGCCGATGTGGCACGCTATCGTGAGTTTCTGCCCTGGGTCATCGCAACGCGAGTCCGATCAGACAGCGAGACTGAGATGACCGCTGACATGGTGGTCGGGTTCAAGAGCTTGCGCGAAAGCTTCACCTCGCGCGTCCAAAAAGACCGGCCACGCTCAATCAAGGTTCACTACGTCGATGGACCGCTCAAAGACCTCGACAATGTGTGGACTTTCCGTCCAACCGAGGATGGCGGCTGCGAAATCGACTTTTGCGTCGATTTCACCTTCAAGAACCGCATGTTCGAGGCGCTTGCCGGCCAGTATTTCGACCGCGCCTTCCGCCGTATGGTCGAAGCATTCGAGCTTCGCGCAGCAGCGCTTTATGGCAGCAGTAATTCGAGCGCGACCAACGTCGCCTGATGGCGGATCGCCGCGCGGTCCTTCACATCGAAATGCTTTAGCTCACCTTCGGGCTCACCTGTTTCGTCGCGCATCGCTCGCGCAAACACCACCGTACCTACCGGCTTGAGCTGTGTCCCGCCACCGGGACCAGCCACCCCGCTGATCGCCACCGCGCAATCAGCGTTCGAATTTGCGAGTGCCCCTTGCGCCATCGCCCAGACACAAGCGATTGAGACCGCTCCGAATGTCTCGATTATATCCTGCGCTACGTCGAGCGCTTCCATCTTGGCCTCGTTCGAATAGGTCACAAAACCGCGGTCGAGCACCGCCGACGATCCGGGGATTTCGGTAAGAGCCGCAGCGACCAAGCCGCCAGTGCAGCTTTCTGCAAGCGCAAGCTTGCGACCTGCGGCCTTGTTCTCTTCGATCACCCGATCAGCAAGTTCGATGATATCTGAAGGGAGCAATCCGTTGGTCATTTCTTTTCCTTATTCGTACCGCGCAAAGTGCTACGATCGCTTGAGCGGCAATGCCTTCGCCGCGCCCGGTAAAGCCCAATCGCTCCGTGGTGGTGGCTTTGATGCTGATCGCACTTTCGTCGAGCCCTGTCATAGCGGCGACAACCTCTCTCATTGCTGAACGATGCGGGCCGATCTTGGGCGCCTCGCAAATAATCGTGCAATCGATATTGCCGAGCGCGTATCCTGCCTCGGCGGCGAGCTTGACGGCGTGTTCGAGAAATTGCGCCGAACGGGCTCCGGCCCATTGCGCATCGCTCGGTGGGAAATGCGTCCCGATATCGCCATCGCCGATTGCGCCGAGCACGGCGTCGGTGATGGCGTGGAGAGCAACATCAGCATCGCTGTGCCCTGAAAGGCCTTTGTCATGCGTCATCTGCACTCCGCAGAGCCACAATTCTTCACCTTCAACGAGACGATGCACATCAAAACCCTGTCCGATCCTGAATGGCGTTGTTCCTGCCTGCACAAAGTCCTCCGCGAATGTGAATTTTTTGAGCCGCTCGTCTCCGTCGACCAGAGCAATCGTGCCGCCACGCGCCATGAGAACCTGAGCGTCGTCTCCGGCTAGCCTGTCGCCTTCCCAAGCTCGATGGGCGGCAAGGATATCAGAGAAGCGGAAAGCTTGGGGAGTTTGCACACGCTTCAGCATCTCGCGATCCGCCGCGCCAGTCATGGTATTGTCGGAGCCCGCTACCGCAAGACTGTCGATGACGGGCAGAACCGGTATAGCGCCCGGGTACTCGCCGAGAGCCGCTAGCAGCCTTGCGATTACTTCATTCAGCAGGTCAGGTCTTGCCGCATCGTGGATCAGCACGCGCTCGGGGACGGTTGCTGTCATCGCCTCAAGCCCTGCACGAACTGAGGCTTGCCGCGTCGCACCACCGTGCACAAACGTGATGTTCTCGACACCAGACAATGCGTCGCTGGCCAATTGTTCAGTTCCCTCGGCCAGGACAACGACGATTTGGGTGGCACCGGCGTGGATCAGCGCCTCAACCGAGTGTGTCAGCAGCGGCTTTCCGCGCCACTCGCGGAATTGCTTCGGCAAGTCCCCACCAGCCCGCAGGCCCTTACCAGCGGCGACCACGATTGCGGCGAATGAGGGAAGGGAGGGCGAATTCGCCATAGTGAAAGCGCGCTTAGGGTCTGGACGCAGATTGTGCAATGCACTATGCGCTGCCCAAATTTTAGGCACTGCAACGAAAATGACTTCGCTTCCAAACCCTCCAGCCTGCAAGCCGATCGACATCGGGCCCGTGCGCATCGACAGCCCCGTGCTACTCGCGCCGATGACGGGTGTTACGGACATGCCGTTCCGCACGCTGGTGCGCCGCTATGGCTCGGGACTCAACGTGACAGAAATGATCGCGAGCCAAGCGGCTATTCGCGAAACGCGCCAGTCGATCCAGAAGGCTGCGTGGGACCCGATCGAAGAGCCCGTGTCGATGCAGCTCGTCGGCTGCGACCCGGAGAGCATGGGCGAGGCTGCCAAGCTCAACGAGGATCGCGGCGCTTCGATCATCGACATCAACTTTGGCTGCCCTGTGCGCAAAGTGACCAATGGCATGGCCGGCAGCGCGTTAATGCGCGAAGTTCCGCTTGCGACCAAGCTAATGGAAGCGACCGTGAAAGCGGTCAAAGTGCCGGTCACAGTCAAGATGCGGATGGGCTGGGACCATCAAAGCCTCAACGCACCGGAAATGGCGCGGATCGCAGAGGACCTCGGCGTCAAGATGATCACCGTGCACGGTACGCACACGCAACCAAATGTACAAGGGTAGCGCCGATTGGTCCTTCATCCGCAAGGTGAAGGAGGCCGTCTCGATTCCTGTCATTGTCAACGGAGATATTTGCGGCATCGAAGACGCGGCCAAGGCACTAGAGCAATCCGGCGCAGACGGCCTGATGATCGGACGCGGAGCCTATGGCAAGCCGTGGCTGCTCGGCCAGGTCATGCATTGGTGGCGGACCGGTGAGCAAATCGCCGCACCAAGCTTTGACGAGCAATATGAGACTCTTGTCGAGCATTATGAACGAATGCTCGATCATTATGGCCGCGATGTCGGGGCCAAGGTCGCGCGCAAGCACATCGGTTGGTACACCAAGGGAATGCACGGCTCAGCCGAGTTCAGGAACAAGGCCAATTTCATCGATGACCCGGAACAGGTCTTGGGCGAGATCGAGCGTTTCTACGAGCCTTTCCTGCGCCGCCGGGCGGCATGATCGTGGCGCAAGAGCGGCTGCAGCCGCGCGCTGAGAAACCCGATGCAGAGGCCCAAATCGGCGGCCTTCTCTTTGCGGTGGTTCTTGTCGATCCCGATGCGAATATCGCCGAGGTCAATCACGCCGCCGAAAACCTGCTCGGCCAAAGCTCCAAGAGGCTGGTCGGCAGATCTGTACATGATGTGGCAGAATTGCTCGATAAGCGTGTTTTCGAACGACTACGGACCTCGGAGGAAGCGGTGGTGGCCCGCGATGTTGCGCTTCGCATTGCCGGTGCTGAAAGGCGTTTGAACGTGACAATTTCGCCGCTCAGCAACCATCCGGGTTGGCGCGTGGTCACTCTATCAGAGAGTGCGCGCGACGACACGAGCGGCGATGACGACACGCGCGAGGGCATGTTGGGCGCACCTTCCATTCTCGCACACGAAATCAAGAACCCGCTCGCCGCAATCCGCGGAGCAGGGCAGCTCGCGGCGCGCAAATTGCCGCACGCCGACAAGTCACTAGCGCGTATGATCACTGACGAAGTGGACCGGATTGCGCGCCTTATCGATCGCATGCAGCAATTGGGCAGCACACAGAGCGAACCGCTAAGCCCTTGCAATCCGCACGAAGCGATCCGCGCCGCAATCGCTACAGTCCGCGCGGCGGGCGATGACGGCGTCGAATTCCACGAAGAGTTCGATCCATCCCTCCCGCCAGTGTACGCCAATCGTGATGCGCTGGAGCAAGTGCTGATCAACTTGCTGTCCAATGCGAGGGACGCCGCCCGTGCGAACGACGAGCCCTCAATAACCGTGCAGACCCGGTTTGTAAGCGGACTGGCATTTAACGCGATCCGATTGGGTCAGCGAGTGCGGCTGCCGATCGAGATTACAATCAGTGATAATGGTGATGGGGTCGACGAAGCCCTCCGCGAGCACGTCTTTGAACCCTTTGTGACCTCGAAGAAGTCTGGGCAGGGGCTGGGCCTTGCGCTGGTTCGCAAGCTGATGCGCGACATGAGCGGCAGAGTCAGTCACGAGCGCGATACAAAGGCCAATCTGACGCATTTTCGTTTGCATATGCGGGTTGCTGAAAAGGGAGCCGCGCAATGAGCGAGCGAATTCTCCTGGTCGAAGATGACAGCGCCATCGCGACTGTCATCACAGCGGCCCTCGAGGACGAAGGCTTCTCCATCGACCGCTGCGGCAGCATCGCTGACCGCAACCGCTTGCTCGATAATCACAGCTATGACCTGATGTTAACCGACGTCATGTTGGAGGATGGCGACGGATTGAGCGCGATGAGCGACGCCAAGGCTCGAGCGCCGGGAATGCCGATCATCGTGCTCTCTGCGCAAAATACGCTCGATACGGCGGTGCGCGCGAGCGACAATGAAGCGTTTGAATACTTCCCGAAACCATTTGACTTGGATGAGCTGGTCCAAGCCGTCAGACAGGGGGTAGGGCAGCGTCGCAAGACTCCAGCAGCGCCCGAGGCTGCAGACGACGGAATGCCATTGGTCGGACGCAGCCAGGCCATGCAAAGCGTCTACCGGATGATCACGCGGGTTCTGCGCAACGACCTGACAGTTCTGGTCACAGGCGAAAGCGGTACGGGCAAAGAGCTGGTCGCAGAGGCCATTCACGAGCTTGGGTCACGCCGCACCGGTCCGTTCGTGGCCGTCAATGCGGGCGCGATCCCAGCGGACCTCATCGAAAGCGAACTGTTCGGACACGAGAAAGGCGCATTCACTGGCGCGATCGCGCAAGCCATCGGCAAGTTTGAGCAGGCAAATGGCGGCACTCTGTTCCTCGATGAAATTGGCGACATGCCTGCCGAGGCTCAAACTCGTCTGCTGCGCGCGCTGCAATCAGGGCAAATCCGCAGGGTCGGCGGGCGGCAAGAGATTGCGGTCGACGTGCGGATCATCGCCGCCACCAATCGCGACCTGGCCCCGATGATCGCAGCAGGCCAATTCCGCGAAGATCTCTTCTACCGCCTCAATGTCGTGCCGATTGAGCTTCCGCCTTTGCGTGATCGGCGCGAGGATATCGACGTGCTCTCCCAGCATTTCCTCGCTCAAGCGGCGGAAGATGGTCTGCCGCGGCGGCAGCTCGCAAAGGATGCGATCGCCGTTCTCGAAGCGCGCAATTGGCGCGGCAATGTGCGCGAGCTGCGCAATGTCATCTACCGGCTCGCCCTGATGGCGCGCGATGACATGATCGACGCTTCGAGCCTCACCGATATCATCGGGAGCGAGAAAGCTCCGGGCGCAGATGGTGAACCCAGCGGATTTGCAGGCGCGCTCGACCAATGGCTTGCCGAGAATAATCCGCAGTTTGGCTCGGTTTATCACGCAGCGCTTGCAGCCTTTGAAAAGCCGCTGATTGAGCACGCGCTCGAGGAAACGAGCGGCAATCAGCTACGCGCATCAAAGCTTTTGGGCATCAATCGCAATACATTGCGTAAGCGAATAGCCGATCTTTCGATCAACCCTGATCGCTTCACAAGAACGGTTTAACGCAAGCGCAACACTCAACACTTGCATTTGAGCAACACCAGCGTTGTAAACCAGCAACGATGGAACAAGCGATTGCAACTTCTACGCAACGCTCACCGCGCTGGTGGCGGCGGTTCCTTGTCGCTTCGCGCAAAGCTAACATTTTTGTGTGGCTTGAATTGGCCTGCGCAATCACTTTGGTGGTCGCACTTTGGGCCACATGGTTTGCGTTTTCTAGCGCGCCGGAAGACGGCGAATTGTTGCCTAGCATGCAAGTGTCGATCCTGTTGATGGCGACGCTTGTACCAGCAATGGCTCTGCTGGTTCTGTTCGGACGACGAATGGCCTTGAAGCGCGCAGCGGGTAGCACCGCGCGGTTGCACGTCAGGCTTGTCTTTTTCTTCTCGATTATTGCTGCAATTCCGACGCTGCTTGTCGCCGGCTTCGCAGCGTTCTTGTTCCAATCGGGCGTGAATTTCTGGTTCAGCGACGATTCTCGCGGGCTGATGGAAAACGCAAACGAGCTGGCGCAAAACTATTACGACCAGAACCAGCGCAATGTTGAGCAGCAAACCGTCGCAATGGCGGGCGACATGCTCTTCATCCTTGAGCGGATTTCGATCGCGGATGAACGCTTTCCAGATCGCTATGCCTATCAGGCCCAGGCACGTGAAATCTCGGAAAGCGCGATATTGCAGCGCCTAGATGATGGCACATTGCGCACTGCCGCAATCATGAACCTGCGAGAAGATAACAGTCCGCTAGAGTTCAGTCAGGATGCCGTCTCGAGGCTCGATGCTGGCGAATTGGTGGTGGTACAGGGCAGCCCTGACAGGATCGCGGCGCTCGCCCCGATAGACAGCGAGAGCGGGGTATATCTTTACAACGCACGTACGCCGGAAGCTGCCTCATTCAACTATTGGGAAAAAGCACAGTCGGTCACATCCAGTTATGACGCGCTGACCCGCGACGCGAGATCTTTGCAATTGCGTTTCAACATGGCGCTCGTGGCCGTGAGCCTTCTCTTGGTCGGGCTCGCCATCTGGTTCGCTTTGCGCTTTGCTGACCGGCAGGTCGAACCGCTAACTGACTTGGTCGGAGCAGCGCGCAAGGTGGGGCAGGGCAACTTTGCACTGCGTGTTGAGGGCCGGACCGGAGCGGATGAGATCGGCTTGCTGAACCGTGCATTCAACAGGATGACCGCCCAGCTTGAGAAACAGACCGACGCCTTGGTCAATGCGAACCGGCAAATCGATGATCGTCGCATGTTTACCGAAGCGGTGCTCGAATCTGTCACCGCCGGCGTGATCTCCGTCGATGGAGAAAGCCGCGTCACCTTGATGAACAGCTCTGCGCAGGAACTGCTGGCGGGCGAAGATCAGACTGATTTGGTGGGAAGTTCGCTCGATCAACTTTCACCGGAGATTTGTTCGCTTGTTCAAACCGAGCAAGAGCGTGGGATCGTAACCCATGCCAAGGGAGCTGAATTGCTGACCCTTGCTGTCAAAATTGCGCCGCGAACCGATGGGCATGTGATCACTTTTGAAGACATCACGCGCCAGTTGCTCGACCAAAGGCAAGCTGCGTGGTCAGATGTCGCACGCCGGATCGCACACGAGATCAAAAATCCTCTCACGCCGATCCAGTTGGCAACCGAGCGCCTCAAGCGGCGTTATCGCAAACAGATAGACAGCGACGGAGAGCTGTTCGATGAATTGACCAGCACGATTGTCCGTCAAGTCGGCGATCTGCGTAAAATGGTCGACGAATTCTCATCGTTTGCGCGGCTGCCGAAACCTGTGTTCCGCAAAGAAGATGCGCTCGACTTGGTGCGCCAATCCCTGTTTCTGCAGGAAGTCGCGCATCCGCAAGTCAATTTCGCGCTGTCTTACGACGGCCTGGACCACGATGGCGAGCTTCAGAAAATCATCAATTGCGACCGTCATCAGCTCGGGCAAGCGATGACCAATGTGCTCAAAAACGCAGTTGAAGCTGTGGAAGCGCGCATCGTCGATGCCGAGCCCGATTTCCGCGGGGCGGTGTCTGTTGAGATGTCAGCGACAGACGACATGCTCACTATCGCCGTCGAAGATAACGGGATCGGCCTTCCGCAAGAGCGGGAACGGATCATAGAGCCCTACATGACGACCCGCGACAAGGGCACCGGCCTCGGCCTCGCGATCGTCAACAAGATTGTCGACGAGCATGGCGGTGACATGAGCTTTGCCGCTGCGGAAAGCGGCGGAACGCGGGTTGTCTTGCGGTTCGCACGCGAACCACAGCCCAAAGAGAGCGAGGCGGCATGACCAATCATAACCGCTCTATTGCCTATAATATTCAATACTTAAGATGCGTTGGGAGAGGCCAATAATGGCTATCGAAATCCTTGTAGTTGATGACGAACGCGACATTCGGGAGCTGGTTTCCGGCGTGCTGGGCGATGAAGGCTATGAATGCCAAACCGCTGCTGACAGCACTAGCGCTCTCAATGCGATCGACGAACGCCGCCCAAGCCTCGTTCTGCTCGATGTGTGGCTGCACGGGAGCGAGATGGACGGGCTCGAACTGCTTGATGAGATCAAGATGCGGGAGCCCGACCTTCCCGTGATCATCTTCTCTGGCCACGGGAACATCGACACTGCTGTCTCGGCGGTCAGTCGCGGGGCGATGGACTTTATCGAAAAGCCGTTTGAGGCGGAACGACTGCTCCTATTGGTTGAGCGCGCGACCGAGACAGAGCGGCTTCGCCGCGAGAACTCACGGCTCCGCGAAGGAACGGTGGAGGGCGCCGAATTCACGGGTAATTCCTCAGCCATCAACACCGTGCGCGCGACACTAAAAAGAGTCGCCAATACGGGAAGCCGCGTTCTGATCACCGGGCCGGCAGGAGCTGGCAAAGAGGTTGCCGCGCGATTGCTGCACGCATGGAGTCCTCGGGCGGAAAATGCCTTCGTCACTGTGAATTCAGCCCGCATCACCGCTGACCGGTTTGAACAGGAATTGTTCGGTGAGGAATCCGACGGCAAACAAGTTCGCCCCGGGCTGCTTGAGCTCGCTGATGGCGGCACTCTGTTTCTCGATGAAATTGCCGATATGCCAATGGCGACCCAGGCACGGATCCTGCGTGTCCTGACAGAGCAGAGCTTTGTAAGGGTAGGGGGCACCCGCCAGATCGGTGTCGATGTTCGGGTTGTTTCGTCATCCTCCCGCGATCTTGCGCTTGAAATGGAAGAAAAGCGGTTTCGCGAAGACCTGTTCTATCGCCTAAATGTTGTGCCGGTTACAATCCCGTCTTTGTCCGAGCGTCGAGATGATATTCCTGCACTTACCCAGCATTTCTTCGCTCGATATTCGACCGATCAAGGAATTCCGGCTCCAGAGATTTCAGAAGAGGCCATGGGCGCGCTGCAGGCCTATGATTGGCCCGGCAACGTCCGTCAGCTTAGGAACGTGGTCGAACGGACAATCATCATGACACCGCGCGAAAAGCTGAAGACGGTCGTTCCGGACATGCTTCCATCAGAGATAACCGGCAGCGATTTTTCCGCCTCTGGGCAAGGGTTCTCTGCCATGATGGGCGCCCCGTTGCGAGAAGCGCGCGAATGCTTTGAGCGTGAGTATCTCACAGTCCAAATCAGACGTTTCTCCGGCAACATTTCCAAGACCGCGACCTTCATCGGGATGGAACGGTCAGCGCTTCATCGCAAATTAAAATTGTTGGGAATGGCCGAGCGGCGTGAATCGGCTCGAAAAGGCTAAGTCTTTTTCAGGCGATTTTATCAATATTCCCCGCCTGTCGCCGCACTGACACAAAACTTGCACACAAATCAGTCATTGCTCGCAGACGCAGCAAAGGCCATATATGACGCATGGTATCAAGGCGGGTGGGCTGTCTTGGGCCTGATCGCGGACCCTAAAAAGGGCCGCCAAGAATGACTGGAGCATCATCAATGTCCGAAGGGCGAACACTCTCCCCCCGCGCGCCCAGCGAGCCGTCTGCCACTGAAACAGATTCCCCGATCAAGCAGACCAATTTGCAAGACGCGTTTCTTAACCTGCTGCGTAAGAACAAGGTCCCGGTGACAATGTTCCTCGTCAAAGGCGTCAAGCTGCAGGGTATTGTCACGTGGTTTGACAACTTTTCGATCCTGCTCCGGCGCGATGGGCAATCGCAGCTAGTCTACAAGCACGCGATCTCAACAATTATGCCCGGTCAAGACATCGATGCCGAGCAATTCCAAATTCGCGCTGGCAGCAAGAAACAGCGACTACTGCAGGACGTATTCCTCAACCGTGTTAGCGAGAGCGAGGTGCAAGTCACCATGTTCCTCGTAAACGGTGTCATGCTTCAGGGACGCATCGCGTCATACGATCTGTTCTGCATGCTGCTCGAGCGCGAAGGGGCAGTGCAGCTAGCCTATAAACATGCCGTCTCCACGATCCAGCCCAGCGGCCCTGTCGATCTGAGCGAGCACGGCGACGAGGACTGACACTGAGTTTCGACGATGACTTGCAGGATGAGGTGACCCGCGGTGCGCGGGCCTTGATCCTATGCCCGGATATCAGGACGCTGCGCTATGATCTGGACGCAGCAGAGCGCCTAGACGAAGCGCAAGGCCTCGCTCTGGCCATCGGTGTTGTCATTGCGCACTCGGAAATCCTCACTATTCGTCAAATGCAGCCGAACACTTTATTCGGTTCGGGGCAGGTCGAAAACATCAAGGTGTGGTGCGAACAGCACGAGGCTGAGCTGATCATCGTGGATGGCGCGCTTACGCCGCTCCAGCAGCGCAACCTTGAAGACAAGTTAAAGCGCAAAGTTATTGATCGCACTGGGTTAATTCTCGAAATCTTCGGAGAACGCGCGGCAACAGCTGAAGGGCGCTTGCAGGTCGAACTCGCGCATCTCGATTATCAACAAAGTCGCCTTGTGCGCAGTTGGACCCACCTAGAGCGGCAGCGCGGCGGCTTCGGCTTTCTCGGCGGCCCGGGTGAGACCCAAATCGAGGCCGATCGACGCATGATCCGTCAGCGGATGGGCCGTTTGCGCCGCGAGCTTGAACAAGTGCGTAAAACCCGGCAGTTGCATCGCGATCGCAGGGGAAGGGCACCGTGGCCAGTCATCGCACTCGTCGGCTACACCAACGCAGGAAAATCAACACTTTTCAATCGCTTGACCGGTGCAGAGGTGATGGCAGAAGACCTGCTCTTTGCCACGCTAGATCCCACAATGCGCGCGATTAGCATGCCCGGTGTTGAAAAGGCCATTCTGTCGGACACGGTGGGGTTCATCTCTGATCTTCCAACGCAGCTCGTCGCGGCATTCCGAGCCACTTTGGAAGAGGTAACAGGCGCCGACATCATTCTGCATGTGCGCGATATGGCGAATGCCGCGCACAGCGCTCAAAAAAAGCAGGTTATGCAGGTCCTTGGTGATCTGGACGTGGTCGACCCTGAAACGGGTGCAAGCGACATTCCGATCCTCGAAGTTTGGAACAAGATTGATCTGACCGATTCGGAGCGCGCCTACGAACTACGCTCCCAGGCCGAAGCTGACCCGACTTGCGCGGCCATTTCGGCCATGACGGGCGAAGGCCTGGACGATCTGCTGGCGCTGGTTGCAGATACGCTCACGCAGAAAGCGCGCGAGATTACGGTTACTCTGCCAGCGAGTGACGGTACGGCGCATCGCTTGGCTTCACGCGCATGGCGACGTGCTGGACGAGAATGATGCCGGCGAGGGAGAGGAGGGGCCCTTGCGGCAACTCACCGTTCGGCTCAATCCGAAAGAGTTTGGCCAGTACGAAACGCTGTAGGGCGCGCTATGCGCCCTTTTCTCTCGATTTCACTTGCTGCCAGGCCGCTTCTTTGTCATCCAGAGAAAGTTCGGCGAATATGCCGCCGCTCATGTCTTCCATCGCACGGAAGCGCTTTTCAAACTTCGCATTGGCTGAGCGCAGCGCATCCTCCGCACTGATGCCGTGCGCTCGCACGTAATTGACCGCCGCGAAAAGCAGGTCGCCAGCCTCTTCGACCTTCTCAGCGCCCGAAGAAGCAGCTTCAAGCTCCTGTATTTCTTCGTAAACTTTGGCTGCGGGGCCAGCGGTGTCGGGCCAGTCAAAGCCGATCCGTGCGGCCCGTTTTTGGAGCTTTTGCGCCCGCATCAAGGCTGGCAGGGCCAGCGCAACACCATCCATGGCGCTTGTCGAGCCTTTTTTGCTGCGTTCGGCTTCCTTCAGGTTCTCCCAGCGCGTTTCGCCCATCGACCCGCCTTCATCGCCGAATATGTGCGGGTGACGCGCTTCCATCTTGTCAGAGATTGCCTTCGCGACGTCTTCGAAGCTGAATTCATCGGCTTCGGCAGCCATTTGAGCATGAAACACGACTTGAAGCAGCAGATCACCAAGTTCGTCCTTTAGTTCAGCCATGTCGCCGCGAGCGATCGCGTCTGCAACCTCATAGGCTTCTTCGATCGTGTACGGCGCAATCGTCTCAAAGCTTTGCGCGACATCCCATTCGCAACCGGTTTTTGGATCGCGCAAACGCGCCATGATTCTGAGCAGGCGATCGATCTGCGATGATTGGAGCGCTGATGACGATGGGGGAGCCTGGTTCACCTCGGGCACTTCCTGTAATATAAGATTGATAATATATATTATGTTAAGTTGGCTCACAGCCTGAATTAGCGCTCATGGCTCTATCACCAGCCCATCATAGCCCACCACCACGTGATCTGGCGTCTCCTCGACCAATGTCTGGTAGTCCATGCTCTTGTCGAGATGGCTCAGCACGAGACGTTTTGCTCCGCATTTCTCCGCAAGCTCCAATGCCATCGCCAAATTCGCATGGGTTGGATGCGGTTCGCGCCGCAAACAATCGCTGACCAAAATGTCCACGTCCTCGAATGTTTCAATCATCTCGTCTGAAATCGCGCTGAAGTCTGTCGCGTAGACAATCGATTTGCCATCCGCCTCAAAACGATAACCAGTCGTTTCGCCTGGACCATGCTCCATCTGACACCAATCGACACCGAAACCTGCAGCCATGCGAAGATTCTCGAGCGTCTCAAGTTTCGCAATCGTCGGATAACCTTCCTGTCCTGCAAAAACATAGCCGAAGCGTTTGCGGAGCTGCCGCGCTGTATCCTCGCCCGCATATCCCGGGATCGGCCCGCCGCGCCCATATCGCATGACGCGCAGGTCATCGATGCCGTGGCAATGATCCGCATGATCATGCGTCCAGAATACAGCGTCAACCTTGTCGATTTTGTTGGCGAGCATTTGCGCGCGCAAATCGGTGGAGGTGTCGACCAGGATGCGTGAGCCGTCATTGCTTTCGACTATGATTGAAACACGCGTGCGGCGGTTTTTCGGCTCATTTGGGTCGCAATCGCCCCAATCATCACCGATGCGCGGTACGCCGGTCGACGTACCCGAACCCAGCATGATCAGCTTCACAAAGCTGCCTTGCTGAACAAGCGTTTGAAGTTTGCAGTGGTTTGTTCAGCCAGCTTCGCCGGATCTTCACCGCGCAACTCGGCCACGAAACGGGCGGTATCAGCCGTGTATGCCGGTTCGCATGGCTTGCCACGGTGCGGCACGGGCGCAAGAAAAGGACTGTCGGTTTCAACCAGGAGCCGGTCCGCTGGAACCGTCTTAGCGACCTCCTGCAAGTCCTTGGCATTCTTGAATGTTACGATGCCCGAAAGCGAGATCGACAGGCCGAGACCGAGCACTTTCTCGCCAAACTCCGCCGAGGCGGTAAAACAGTGGATCAGCGCCGGGAAAGCCCCTTCCCCAACTCGTCTTCGAGGATTGCCAACGTATCTTCTTCGGCATCGCGCGTATGGATGATCACCGGCAATTGCACTTCGCGCGCGACATCGATGTGCAAGCGAAACAGGCGTTGCTGCGTCTTGCGGTCAGAATGCTCGTAGTAATAGTCGAGCCCGGTTTCACCGATTCCAATGACATTGGGATTGTCAGTTGCGGCCAACAAATCGCCGCGCGTAAGGTCGGCGTGCTTATCCGCTTCATGCGGGTGAATTCCGACGCTGGCGAACACATCACCTTCACGACTTGCCGTGCCAACGACCTGATCCCATTCACTTTTCTTGGTAGATATATTGAGAAACGCGCCGATGCCAGCCTCGCGAGCGCGGGCCAGAACACCCTGCTGATCCTCGATCACGCCCTTATATTCCAAGTGGCAATGGCTATCGACGAGCATCACTCGGCTTCCTCTTCCACAGGCAGTTCGAGCCGGGGGAATGCACCTTGGGGTTTCTCCAATTTAAAGCCGCTATCGATCAATCGCTGAAACCATCCGTGCTCTTCGATTGCTGCAAAATCCCGCTCGTTAGCCGGTATCCCCATCTGATCGAGAAGGTTGTCGGTTGCCGTTGGACAAACAGGACGGAGCGCGATTGCAAGTGTTCGGACGGCTCGGAACAACGTCATGAGAACAGCTGCCATTCGTTCAGGATCGGATTTTCGTAGAACCCAAGGAGCTTGTTCATCTACGTATTGGTTGCAAGCAAAAACTGCCGCCATCCAGCGCTCAAGGCCAACACTAAAGTTCAAACCTTCAAACTGCTCACGCAGGGATTGTGCGCCGGCAAAGACTGAAAGCATCAAACCGCTGTCAACTCCGATCGTGGTTCCTTCGACGCCTGACGCTTCCTCGTCCACATACGGCGAGAGCACACCATCCAAATTCTTGTGAATCATGGAGAGCGTGCGCTGCGCTAAGTTACCAAAACTGTTGGCCAATTCTGCGTTCGTGCGCTCGACAATAGCCTGCGGCGAATAGCTGCCATCTTTCCCAAACGCCACTTCGCGCATGAGGAAATAGCGCATGGCATCGACGCCAAATTGCTCGGCCAAGGCCAACGGATCAACCACATTGCCCGCGCTTTTGCTCATCTTCTCGCCGCCGCGTGCGAGCAGAAACCCATGCCCGAACACCTGCTTGGGCAAAGCCAGATCCGCGCTCATCAGAAACGCGGGCCAATAGATCGTGTGAAAGCGCACGATATCCTTGCCGATCAAATGCAAATCAGCAGGCCAGAATTTGCGCATATTCTCGGTATCGTCAGGATAGCCCAAACCGGTGAGGTAATTGGTCAGTGCATCGACCCAGACATACATGACGTGATCGTCACTGCCCGGCACCTTCACGCCCCAGTCGAAACTGGTGCGGCTGACCGAGAGATCGCGTAAGCCACCTTCGACAAAGGCGATCATTTCGTTGCGGCGGCTCGTAGGCTCCAAAAAGCCCGGAGTTTTCAGCAATTCGAGCAGCCTATCCTGATACTTTGACAGTCGGAAGAACCAGCTTTCCTCCACCGTCCATTCGACCGGCGTGCCTTGCGGTGAGAGTTTCTCACCTCCCTCGCCGGTGACGAGCTCGCTTTCGTCATAATAGGCTTCATCGCGGACCGAGTACCAACCTTCATAACGGTCAAGGTAGAGGTCGCCTTTGGCCTCCATCGCCCGCCAGATCGCTTGGCTGGCTCGGTGATGGTCTTCCTCAACCGTCCGGATGAATCGGTCATATTTGACGTTAAGCGCGTCGCACATGTCCTGGAAATAGCCCGCCATTTCATCGGCCAAATCGCGCGCAGTGCGACCCTGTTCTTCGGCTTTTCGCGCCATTTTTAGGCCGTGCTCGTCGGTTCCAGTCTGGAAGCGTACGTCGCGCCCCTGCATGCGCTGGAATCGCGCGATTACGTCGGCAGCAATTGCCTCATAGGCGTGGCCGATATGCGGTCGGCCATTGGGATAGCTGATCGCGGTGGTGATGTAATAGGGAGAAGTATCGAGGTCAGACATTTGCCCGAGCGCTAGCGGGAGCCGCCGCGACAAGCAAGGTTCCGATCTCCATCGCCAGCAATCCGGCATCGAAATTGAAGGTTGGCGCTTGGCCTGCGAGCGCGACCAATTCGCCATGCGCCTCAATCAACGCGAGCCTTTGCGCTGGCTCGGCCGTGCGCGCTGCTTGCGCTGTGATAGCTTGGGCGAGTTCGAGCACGGCTTGCAGTCGCTCGCGATCTGGTCTGCCGCCGATCAGCTTGGCGAGTTCGCCTCGATGGGTGAACCTTGGGTCGCCCTCACGCAGTAATTGGCTTATCGCAGTGGCAATTGGAGCGAGATCCTGATCAATAAATCGCAAGGCAGCTCCATATGAACCTCCGCTGGCGAGCCGCGCGGCTTCAATCGCAGCCGGATTGCTCTCCCCGCCCTGCTCGCTGAGCATCTGCGCGATCTGGCGGGTGCCCAGCACCGGAAAGCGCAGCACCCGGCAACGCGAACGGATGGTCGGCAGCAAGCGCGATGGCCGATGCGTTACCAGAAGGAAGAACGTGCCTTCGGGGGGCTCTTCGAGGCTTTTGAGCACAGCGTTAGACGCCGATGTCTCCATATCGTCGGCAGGATCAATGATGATGGCGCGGCGCGAACCGAGCGTCGGCCGCGTCGTCAGCCGTTTCTGCATCGCGCGGATCTGTGCGACCGAGATATTGCGCTTCGTCTGGTAGGGCTTGCCCTCGTCGCGCTTCTTCTCTTCCTTGTCGTCCTTGGGAAGATGCGTGAGCGTTAGAATGTCCGGGTGATCGCCAGCGGGCTGTGGCACGCCTTCCTCGGCGACCAATTCGCGCGCGGCAACCTGCGCAAAATCATGTTTGCCGAGACCGCTTTTGCCCGCCAAAATCCACCCGTGATGCATGCGGCTGCCCGCCATCGCATCGCGCCATTGCCTCCAAGGACCATCGTGATTGGGCCAATTCATGCTGGCGCGTCCAATAGCGGGTCTAACGCGGCCATGATGCGCGCGTGAACTTCCTCTAGCGACCCGTCGCCATCGATCACCGCAAAGCCATCAGGATCGCGTTCGGCAAATGCGCGGAAAGCAGCCGCGACCGCCGCATGGTAGGCGCTGTCGCGCCCTCCAATGGCATCGCTTTCATCACCATCACGCTCAGCGAGCCGTGCTTGGACACGCCCATCGTCAACCTCGATCAGGATTGTGAGGTCAGGCCGCAATCCACCGCTGCCGATCGCGTGGAGTGTCTGCACTGCGTCATCGCCGATATGCCCTGCCCCGCCCTGATAGGCGCGACTTGAGTCGACAAATCTGTCGCAGATGACCCAAGCACCGCGTGCGATGCCTGGACGGATAACGCGAGCCACATGATCGGCGCGCGCGGCGGCGAACAACAGCGCCTCAGCCTCTGCACCCCAGCCCTCGCCAGGTGGATTGAGCAGCAATTCGCGGATCGCCTCTGCGCCCGGTGTCCCGCCAGGCTCGCGCGATTCCACAACCTCCAATCCGCGCGCTCTTAGTGCCTCTGCCAGCAAACGGCCCTGCGTGGACTTGCCAGCCCCCTCCCCGCCTTCAAGCGCAATGAAACGACCGGACCGCGCGCTCATGAAACCCACCCGGCAAAACCGTTCACCAAGCGATCAAACTGATTGGCTTGGTCGACGGTCTGGCCCGCGAGCAGAGGGACGCTCGCAGGCGGCATTCCGTCGACCTCGATGCGAAGCTCGGCCACACGGTCCCCCTCAGCGAAGGGCGCGCGCAAGGGACCATCATAGGCAATCGACATGGTCACTTCGCCGCTGCTCCCTTCGGGTATGGCAACGAAGACAGAGCGATCCGTTACAAGGTCGATTTTACGGGTCGATCCGCCTTGCACGCGGGCGGTGCCAACGACATCTGCCTCGTTGAACACGCGCCGAGCATCAAAAGCGCTAAAGCCCCATTCGAGATATTCGCGTGACAAACGCGCGCGTTCAGCCTGCGTGCGAGCCCCGGCAATCACCATCACCAGCCGCCGGCCATTTCGCTTTGCCGTGCCAAGAAAGCCAAAACCGGATTCGTTGGTGTAGCCAGTCTTGATACCGTCGGCCCCTTCGACGCGCCCGGTAATCGGATCTTTGTTGGCCTGCGTAATGTCGTTGTAGCGAAACTCGCGCTGCCCGACGTAATTGGCAAACTTCACTGGATGCTTCGCGATCATCGTATCGCCCAGGGTCACCAGATCACGCGCTGTCGTGAAAGTCTTACCTTCATCGGGCCAACCATTAGGCGTGCCGAAGCGGCTGTTGGTCATGCCGATCGACAGCGCTTTGTCGTTCATCGCCGCAGTCCACGCTTCGACCGATCCGGAATATCCCTCGGCCAGCACAATCGAGCCATCATTAGCAGAGACAGTCGTGATCCCGCGCAGCAGATCATCGACTCGGACGTTGGCATCAGCAGGCAGCCACATGGTAGAGCCCTGCCCGTTCCATTCCTGCCAGGTGTCGAACTTGACCCGCATCAATTGCTTGGGATCGAGCAGCCCCTCCCCCATCAATTCAAAGGCGAGAAACGTCGTCATCGCCTTTGTCATCGATGCAGGTACGAACCTGCGATCAGGATTGCGAGAATGTAGAACTTGACCGGATGACACATCGACCAGTAGCGCAATGGGCGCTTCGGCGTCAGTCGGCACGCCATCGGGCAGAGTATTCTGCGCCTTCACAGCGACACTCGACGCTGCAAGAGCGAGTGCAGCTCCGCCTGTCCAACCGATCCTGTTCGCGAAAATCCTCACGCGCGCAGCTATAGCCGGTGCAATTTCCCTTGGCGAGGCAGGCTAGCGGCTTAGTTCACTATCTCGTCAGCAAGCAGGCCGACGCTCATCGCGTAGTAGTTCGAGCAGTTATACTCGAGGATGACCCGGTAATTGCCGGTGAGCAGCCAAGCAGGCCGCCCCGGTCCGTCTGGCTGGAACAACGAGACAAGCGTGTCATCGGCGATTACGCGTTGCGGTCGCACTCCGAGCTCACGCCATTCGCGAACCGTCTTCCATTGGCTGTGTCGTTCATGCACGCGCGGGCAAACGGGAGCGCGCAGTTCGGTCTTGTAGGCGTCGACGTTAAAGCCTGAGGGCACGGAGGCGCGCACGCCCCAAGGCTGGCCTGTGCGCCAGCCTGCGTCTTTGAAGTAATTTGCAATCGAAGCGAATGTGTCAGCGCGATTGGTGAAAATATTGGCCCGGCCATCGCCATCGCCATCCTCGGCCAAGCGCAAATACACCGACGGCAGAAACTGCGGATTACCGAACGCTCCGGCATAGCTGCCCACAAGCTGATCGCGCGAATATCCCTTGTCGGCGACCTTCATCAGAGCGACCCATTCGCCAGAGAACAATTCGCGGCGGCGGCCTTCCCAAGCGAGCGTTGCAAGGCTTCGCGAAAGGTCAAAATTTCCGCGGATCCGGCCATAGCTTGTCTCATGGCCGAAGATCGCGACGATGACCTCAGGCGGAACACCGTATTCGGCCGAGATACGGCGAAGAGTCGAGCGGTTTTGCGCGTAAACATTGCGCCCGCCAGCGATACGCGTGCTGTTTACATGGGTTGCAATATAAGGTGCCATTGCCGGGTAACCGCGCCGCGTCGGGCTGCCTGGCTGACCACGGTCCAGCCATATTACGCGATCATTGGGTGTAAGGCCGAAGGTCATCCGTCGTATTGTCGCCTCGCTCACACCTTCAGCACGTGCACGAGATTTAAGCGTTTCCATAAACGCATCAAAGGATTGCTGGCTGCTCGCCGTCTGCTGCGCCAAAGCAGGGCTCGGAACAGATGGGCTACCCAAAGCCGCGAATACAGCGGCGGCGACAAGTGCGATGCGATTTGATGCCATGACTTGCTTCATCACACAGCGAACATGAATTGCCAATTATCGAATTGGTCCTAATCGACAGAAGTCATTGATAGCGCGCTATTCCGCCTTCAGCGCATGCTCCAGCAAATACTCGTAGTCTTCGCGGCATTGCCGCACGACTTCATGATATTCCCCGGCGAGTTTGGGGATGGGGCCGGGAGCCGAACCAAACCCGGTCGAGGCATTGACCTTGTCATACCAATGTGCGCCCCAAATTCCGTCTTCGGGGAGCGGCCCTTTGGACCACGAAAGCATGGCCGGATCCCAAGCAATGCCAAGGCGTTCACAAAGTATTTTCAGCGTCTTCGACGGATCAGCGAGGATGGTATCGGAGTCGACCACAACCGGCGTCTTTCCGCTTAGTTCGGCAGCAATTTCGAAATATTCTCGCAATTGCGCAAAGCCGAGCATTTCGGCGCGCCGCAACTCGTTCTTTGCGCGATAGCTGGCTACTACCCTCTCGGGCGCGCGGATCAGAAAAGCGTGGCGGTGATTGGGCATATCGCGAATGTCGACTGGTCCGATCATGTGGTGCGGCATATGCTTCTGATACCAGATTGCTGCACCTTCTGGCAGCGCTCCTGATTGGGTCGCAAGCACGCTTTCCCATCCGCAATCCATATTATCAATCGTTTCGACCGCCATCGGATGGGGCTCGCCGCTCGCCTTTAGAAATGCTCCATAAAATGGCTCATCGCTGACGGCGCAATCCGCGCGAGAACCAAAGCTGCGCATCATCGCGGTCGAGATGTTGCGCGGACCGCTCCACATCGCAATTCGTACCGTTGCGCTCATTCGGCGACATCCCGGTCGATCAAATCACGGTAGTGCCCTTGCAGACGCTCAACCGTTGGGCCTCTGCCGTTCGTTAGGATCTTGCTCGTCAACCTCAGTCGCTGGGACGACACCCGCAAATGTTCCGGTGACAAAAGCCTCATCAGCACCATAGACATCGGTCAGCGAGAAGTTCTTCTCGAAGACCGGGATCCCTTGCTCTCGGCAAATCTGAATCACGTTTGAGCGCGTGATCCCGCCAAGGCAATAGTCGCCGCTGGAGGTCCACACTTCTCCGTTACGCACGATGAAGAAGTGGGTGGAATTGCAGGTCGCAACGAAGCCGTGCGGATCAAGCATCAGCGCTTCATCCGCGCCCGCCTGCGTCGCCTGGATGCAGGCGGTAATGCAGTTCAATTTCGAATGTGAGTTGAGTTTTTGGTCCTGCACAGCCGGATCGCCGCGCCTGACATGCACGGTGAAGAGCTTGATGCCGTTCTCGACAGTGCTCGGCAGTGCGGCCTTGTATTCCGGAATAATCACGATCGTCGCGGGCGAGATTACCACGCGAGGGTCTTGATAGGGCGTCGAGCGGATGCCGCGCGTGACCATCAGGCGGATATGGACGCCCTCGCTTTCGCGCATCCCATTGCCATCAATGGTGGCGTAGAGGCGGTCAGAGAGCTCCGTGCAGGAGAGACCGATATCCATCGCGATCGCCTTTGCACCCTCGAACAATCGATCGAGATGCGCTTCGAGAAACGCGATCTTACCCTTGTGGACGCGAAGGCCTTCCCACACGCCATCACCAAGCATGAAACCGCTGTCGAAGACGGAAATACTAGCCTGTGCGCGCGGAACCAGCTCGCCGTTGACGTTGATCAGAATGGTGTCGTTGCGCGGGTCGTACCGCGAAATCATGGGTCCCTTTTGCCATTGCTGCGTTTTAGGGTGCGCTTTGAGGGTGACAACAGCGAAATGTGGCGCTAGCGAGCCTTTCCGACGGACAGTTGGCAGAGTGGTTGAATGCACCGGTCTTGAAAACCGGCAAGGGTGCAAGCCCTTCCAGGGTTCGAATCCCTGACTGTCCGCCACAGTTTCCCTCATTGGAAAGGTGCGTCATGGGCAAGAAGGTTGTACTGATTGGCCTTCACCCGGATGTCGTTGACTGGGATAAGTGGCCGGACCTTTCGCCCGAGAAGCTGATGGAAGGGACGCGCGCGACCGAGCGAGCGCTTGAGAATGAAGGCTTTGATCTTACCATCGGCTTCATCAAGACCGGTGACGAAGGGGCGAAGGAAGCCGAGCAGCTCCTAAAGGACAACAGCTTCGACGTCGTCATGATCGGCGCTGGTGTGCGCAAGGACGATGACCAGTTCCTTTTGTTCGAGAGGCTCCTCAACCTCATCCACAAACTCGCACCAAACGCTCGCATCGCGTTCAACTCGTCGCCAAGTGACACCGTCGAGGCGGTCAAGCGCTGGGCCTAGAAGTGCAGCGCCCGATCATACGCGTCGAGCACGCTTTCATGCATCATCTCTGACAGAGTCGGGTGCGGGAACACCGTCTGCATCAGTTCAGCTTCCGTTGTCTCTAGCTGCTTGCCCACTGTGTAGCCCTGGATCAGCTCGGTCACTTCCGCGCCGATCATGTGCGCGCCGAGCAGCTCTCCGGTCTTCGCATCGAACACCGTCTTGATGAAGCCTTCCGCTTCACCCAGCGCAATCGCCTTGCCATTGCCGATGAAGGGGAAGTTTCCGACCTTCACCTCATGCCCCGCCTCTTTCGCCTTGGCCTCGGTCAAGCCGACGCTGGCGATCTGGGGGTGGCAATAGGTGCAACCCGGGATGTTGTTGCGATCAAGCGGATGCGGATGCACATCCTTATTGCCGAGTTCCTTCGCGATAGCCTCAGCAGCGGTCACGCCCTCATGGCTCGCCTTGTGCGCCAGCCAAGGGCCAGGTGTGCAATCGCCGATCGCCCAAAGCCCTTTCGACTTGGTACGTCCCATCGGGTCAATCCGGATAAAGCCGCGATCCATCTCGGCCAGCTTTTCAAGGCCGATATCCTCGGTGTTCGGTTGAATGCCGATAGCGGTGATGACATGGCTGAACTCGGTCGTCTGGACCTTGCCATCCTTCCCCTTGATCTTGGCGGTGACGCCCTTCGCTCCGACCTTCAGATCCTCGACGCCTGCGCCGGTCATGATCGTCATGCCTTGCTTGATAAGCGACTTCTCGAGGAAGGCCGAGACATCCGCATCCTCGACCGGCACCACGCGATCGAGCATCTCGACCACGGTCACATCGGCACCCATGTCGTTGTAAAAGCTCGCAAACTCGATGCCGATCGCGCCCGATCCGATCACCAGCAACTTGCTCGGCATCTCGGGCGGGACCATGGCATGGCGATAGGTCCAAACCCGCTTCCCATCGGCAGGCGCAAACGGTAGGTCGCGAGCGCGCGCACCGGTGGCCACAATCACATGCTTGGCAGTGAGCTTCTCCTCACCCTTGTCGCCCTTCACGGTCAGCGAGGTCGGTCCGGTCAGCGTCCCCTCCCCCATATGCACCGTGATCTTGTTCTTCTTCATCAGGTGCGTCACGCCCTGATTGAGCTGTTTGGCAACGCCGCGACTGCGCTTCACCACCGCATCAAGGTCAGCCTCAATCGCGCCTGCGACCTTCAAGCCGTAATTCGAAGCATGATCCATGTAGTGCTTGATCTCGGTACGAGCGCAGCAGCGCCTTGGTAGGGATGCACCCCCAGTTGAGGCAGATGCCGCCCAGGTTCTCGCGCTCCACGATCGCTGTCTTCAGCCCGAGCTGCGCGCAGCGGATCGCCGCCACATAGCCGCCAGGGCCCGAACCGAGCACGATCACGTCATAGGATGGATTAGCCATTGAGTATGTCCTTGGGGAGGTGAGGTGTTGAAGCGCGTTTTGACCCGAGACATGGACCGCATGTTACACGGTCCAAAGGCAGAAAAGCACGCTGTTTTTGTTGAAGAATTCCAAAACGGCGAATTGGTGATGTTGGAGACGCGATCTCGGAGATTCTCTGCCATGATTTTGCCGCTATAGGAAAGCGATCAGCCATCGCTCGCCTCCACCGCGCCGACGGCTCGGGGCCGGTCATTCTCGTCGAGAAGCACGAATTTGAACGTGCCTTCAGAAACCTTGGTGATTGCTTCGCCATTGCGTTCGCGCGCGACGCCCTTGGCCAGAATGGTGAGCGACGTATTGCCGGTATTCGTGACCTCGCAATAGACGGAAAGCTCATCGCCGACTTCCATCGCGCCGGGGAAAGTGAAGTCGCTCGCATGCACAACAACTGCTCTGCCCTTGCCCACTCGGCTCGCAAGTGACCCCGCACCAAGCGCCATTTGTGCCATCAACCACCCGCCAAACACCCCGCCGTAAGGGTTGAGATCGCTCGGCATGGCCGTCGCTCGGATCAGAGGCTGTAGGTCAGACATCGCGCCCCTCCCTGACCGGGCGGATAATCCAAAGATGACCCAATATTGCATAGGTGATCGCAGCCACGACGCTTGGCAAACCGAAGGCCAGCATCGCCCCTGCATCGCCGATCGCGAACGAGGCGACTAGCATGACAACCGAAGCAAGCAGGGTAATCAAAACGAGAGTGGAGGGTTTGTGAACCAAATGCTTAGCCGAAAGAAGGAAAATCAAAACTGCTATAGGAAATCCGACCACATAGCTGCCCATCAGAGCGACTGAGAACACTCCGGCTGAATAATCCATCGGGCTGTAATCGCCCCAACCCATGCCAACCTCAACAAACATTGAGATCGCAACCGGCAACCAAGCCGCAATTGCCGCCGCAAATGCGATGACGAAGAATTTTATAATCACCGATGGGATATCGAACTGGGTCATCGGCTAAAGCGGCGAGCTCTGCGCCCTGAGGCTTTGGCTTTCCCCTCCCAGGCGAGCGGAGGAGTTATTAGCGATGGCTTGAGGGGTCAAACCACCAGCCCCATCGGGTTTTCGATCAGGTTGCGGAACTGGTCGAGCAGCTTTGCACCGTCCACCCCGTCAATCGCGCGGTGGTCAAAACTGCCCGTAACACTCATTACGGTCGCCACGTCCAGCGCGCCGTCGACCACATAAGGTCGCTGTTCACCTGCGCCAACGGCAAGGATCATTGCCTGCGGCGGATTGATAACTGCATCGAACTGTTTGGTCCCGAACATGCCGAGATTAGACAGCGAAGCCGTGCCGCCCTGATATTCGTGCGGCTGCAATTTGCCATCGCGCGCTTTGCCCGCAAGCTCTTTCATCTCGGTCGAGATTTCAGCGAGACCCTTGCGTCCGGCGTCCCTGATGATCGGCGTAATGAGGCCAGAAGGCGCTGCCACCGCGACCGAAATGTCTTCGCGCGAATACTGGTGCATCACATCGCCCTGGAATGACACATTACATTGCGGCTCACGCTGAAGCGCGCGCGCCAGGGCCTTGATAATCAGATCATTGACCGACAGCTTCACGCCATCTGGTTCGAGCGACTCGTTTAGCTGCTTGCGCAGTTTGAGTAGCGGATCGAGCCGCACGTCGACGGTCAAATAGATATGCGGAATTTGCTGTTTCGCCTCGGTCAGGCGCCGCGCGATAACCTTGCGCACATTGTTGAGTTTGACCTCTTCGTATGGTGCACCACCATCTTCGGGAGCGATTGAAGGCGTTGGTTTTGCGGCTGGCGCGGCCGCAGCATCGGCTTTCGCCGGAGAACCAGATTTCGCGCCTTCTACGTCGGCTTTGACGATCCGCCCATTGGGACCAGAGCCGGTGATGCCCGCGAGATCCACGCCGTTTTGCTCGGCTATCCGCTTGGCCAAAGGCGAAGCGATCACGCGATCAGATGATGAAGCGGGCTTGGCGGCAGCAGCCGGTTTCGCGGTGGGAGCCGGTTTTGCAGCAGGCTCGTCAGCAGGCTTTTCCTCTTTCGCGGGAGCGGACGCAGGCGCGGCGTCGCCGCTCGGCGCTGCGACATCGCTGGCATCCTCGCCATCCTCGGCAAGCATCGCGATAACCGTGCCGACGGCTACGTTCTCAGTGCCCTCATCGACGAGGATTTGCGCAATCGTGCCTTCGTCGACCGCTTCAAACTCCATCGTCGCCTTGTCGGTCTCGATCTCGGCCATGATGTCGCCAGAGCTGACCTCATCACCCACTTTCACCAGCCATTTGGCGAGCGTCCCCTCTTCCATCGTCGGCGACAGAGCGGGCATCTTCAGTTCAATCGGCATAAAGTGGTCAATTCCCTAAGGTCATGCGTTGCAAATCCCGTGTGACGAATTCGGCCCGCGCGGGCAAGACCTTGCATACGAAACCATTTGATTGGATACCACCGTGAGGGGAGCCAAATCTATGCGTACATTTCTGGTTGTGATGGATGAAAGCGAAGAGGCGCGCGCTGCCTTGCGCTATGCGGCGCGCCGCGCGGTGGCGGTGCAAGGTTCCGTGCACATCCTCGCTTTGGTCCCTCAGCAGAACGTCAGCGCATTTGGCGCGGTGCAGGCGACGATCGAGCAGGAAGCTCATGACCGCGCGGAGATGCTGGCGCACGGCATCGGCGGCAATCTGCTCGCAGAAAGCGGAATTATGCCGACTATCTCGGTGAAAGTCGGCAAAGGTCAGCAGATTGTGAGCGAATTCCTCAAAGCGCATCAGGAAGTCGCAGCCTTGGTGCTTGGCGCGGCGTCGGGCAGCGCTCCGGGCCCATTGGTTACGCACTTTTCAGCGCATGCGGGCGATCTGCCCTGCCCGCTATATGTCATTCCCAACAACTATGATGAGACCGCAGCCGAGCACGAAGCATAGACGTGATTGCGGCTATAATTCGCTCAGGTCAGCGTTCCGCGTGTGGGATAATCGTTTTCGAGAATGTAATCGATACCTTGCAATAGGTCGTCAAGCGGCGGGCGTGAAAACGGCGCGTTCTGGGTCGCGGCAAAATAGAGCGAGCCGTCGGGCCGGACGAGAAACAGGCCTGGTTCGGAGAAGACCTCTGGTTCATCGCTGCCTTCGCGTTTCTGCGAGATGTAGAGGCCCCAAGCACGGGCGTCTTCTTCGCTGAGGCTATGAGCAAGCGGCACATCGCCCGTTTTCCATTCCTCGTGCACAGTTTGCGCACGTTCTGGACTGTCCATCGAGACGGCAAACACGTTGATTCCGCGTTTGGTGAATTCATTCAGTTTGCCGGACAGAGTCTCCAACTGGTTACGGCATACCGGACAATGCTTACCTCGGTAAAACACCAGCATTGTGAAGTTTTCCGGATCCTGCTTCGACAGGTCGAAACGGGCATCGATGGTCAGTGGCAGGTCGAGATTCGGGACCTTCTGGCCGGGCTTGAGCATTTGTCTTCTCCTTTGAGAAACAAATGACTAAGCGTGCGAGCCGTTCCGAGATCAGCTGCGGCCTAGCGCTTCTTGCCCCGTCCCTGATGGCGGATGTTGCCGGGTCGTGCCGCGTTTGCCGGCCATATACTTGCCCTTCCTTTGCCCACCCTTTTTGAAGCTCGGCTTGCCGCGGCGCGGCGGCGGTCTATTGCCGCGCGGCTCAATCGCCTTGCCATCGGCATCGACGGGTACGAATTTGAGCGCGCCGGTGAGAGCGTTGGATTCCGCCAATTGCAGCGTGAGTTTGTCGCCGGGCGCGTAGGTCGTGCCGCTGTCCTCGCCGACCAGTCTTTGCGCGGCTTCCTCATAGCGGAAGTGCTCTGCACCCAGCGTTGAGACCGGGACAAGCCCGTCGCCACCCATCCCCACAATGGTCGCAAAAAAGCCAAAGCTTTGCACACCGGTAATGCGCGTTTCGAAATTCTCGCCGACGCGTCCCGAAAGCCATGCCGCGACATAGCGATCGATTGTATCGCGCTCGGCCTCCATCGCGCGCCTCTCGGTCTGGCTGATGGCGTCTGTGATCTGTTGCAGATTGGTGCGGTCGCGATCCGAAAGGCCGCTGGTTTCTGGGAGGCCCACCCTAGGTTTGGATTGTTCAAGCTTGTACGCATCCACCAGCGCGCGGTGCACCAGCAGGTCGGCATAGCGGCGAATGGGCGAGGTAAAGTGCGCGTAGGAGCCGAGCGCCAAGCCGAAATGGCCGGAATTGGCAGGGCCGTAATAAGCCTGCATCTGACTGCGCAGCACCGCCTCCATCACCTGCGCTTTTTCGTCCTCGTCGCTCACATCCTTGAGCATGCGGTTGAACAGGCTCGGCGTGATAACCTGGCCCAGCGCGAGCTTCTGCCCAAAGGTTTCGAGGTAGTCGCGCAGCGCCATCAGCTTTTCCCGGCTCGGCTGTTCGTGCACGCGATAGACGACGGGCGAATTCTTCGCCTCCAGCGCTTTCGCCGCGGCGACATTGGCGGCGATCATGAAGTCCTCAACCACGCGGTGCGCATCGAGGCGTTCGCGCACAGCAATTTCCTGAATTTGCCCCGCATCATCAAGCACAACGCGGCGCTCGGGCAATTCCAGATTGAGCGGATCGCGCGCTTCCCGCGCCGCCGCCAGCGCCTTCCACGCCGCCCACAAATGCTGGAGATATTCGGGCGCATCGCCGCCGTCTATCGCCGCCTGAGCGTCCTCATAAGGCATGTTGTGATGGATGCGGACAATCGCGCGGGTGAAGCGGTGGCTGGTCACCTTACCCTTGGCATTGATCCGTAAGTGGCACGCCATCGCCGCGCGGTCCTCTCCTTCGCGCAAAGAGCAGACATCGGCGGAGAGAATCTCGGGCAGCATCGGCACGACCCGGTCCGGGAAATAGACCGAGTTGCCGCGCTTTCGTGCTTCGCGATCGAGCGCGCCGCCAGGCCTCACATAATATGACACGTCCGCAATGGCGACGAACGCCTTGAAGCCGCCTTCGCCATCAGGTTCAGCCCAGATCGCGTCGTCATGGTCGCGCGCGTCCGCCGGGTCGATTGCGACGATGGGCAGATCACGCAGGTCCTCGCGCTTCTCATCAGACAGGGTGAGTTCGGTTGCGCGCTCCGCCTCTTCCATAACCTCGGAAGGGAAAGTGTGCGGGATGCCGTGTTTCGCAATCGCGATCAGGCTGAAGCTCTTGGGCGCAAGCGGATCGCCAATGACCTCTACCACCTTCACGCCCGCGCGCTCCGACCGCCCTACCCGCTCGCACAGCACCAACTGCCCTTCCTCGGCCTCGCCCAGATCAGCGATAAGAGAGGAATTGCGGATGCGCTTATCTACCGGCGCGAGCCAAGCCTTGCCGCTGCCATCCTTCTCGACCACGCCGAGCAAGCCTTCGCTGCGCGCGGGTAGCTTCTTCATCGGATGCGCGATCCACCCGCTATCGGTCTCTTCGGTGCGCGAAAGCACACGGTCGCCGCGCTTCAATGCCGCCATCGCCTTACCGCGCGGGCCGCGCTGTTCCTTCATTGTCAGACGCGGGGGCTTATCCGGCGCATCGGGCGCCCAATTTTCGGGGACAGCTATTGCCTCTCCATCTTCAATCTCGACGACCTTGAGCACGGTGACTTTCGGCACGCCCCCCATCCGGTGATAGGCGGTCTTCTTGCCGTCAATCAGCCCCTCTTCAGCCATATCCCGGAGCAGGCGCTTGAGCGCGATCTTTTCCTGCCCCTTCAGGCCAAAAGCGCGCGCGATCTCCCGCTTACCCGCAGGACCATCAGCGGTCTGGATGAATTCAAGGATTTGTGCCTTTGACGGCATGCCTACTGGTCGGCGAGTGGGACGTTTTGCCATAGAACTGCGCCTATGGACGCGAAGCTACTCGCTGTCACCTTCCGGCTGCGCGACAGGCGCGAAAGCGCCGCCGGGAACAGCGCTAGAAACAGGCGAGCAGTAATCTCCTTTGCACGATGCAACGCCGAACAGCCAATCATCCCCGCGCAGCGGAACAGACACCGTGAAAGATGAATTGTAGCGCCCATCGACAAGGTCGCGAATGTCTTCGCCCTTAGTGCCATTAGGCAGAACCTTGCGCCAATACGGCTCGTCAGTCCGGCGGGCTTTGATGATGTAGCGGTCCGCACCTTCGACCCGGTCCCACTTGAGCTCCGTATCCACCCGAACAGCAGCATCAGCAGTTACCGCGGGCGGCATCGGCGCCATCGCCAGCAATTGCAGTGCCTGAACGTTCAACACTGACGCGCGCCTCAAGTAGTCAAAGTCGAGTTCATCAACCGTATCGCCGTAGGTGATGCCATTCTCGGTGCGCAAATCCTGATGCTGGTGCTCGTAATCCTCGACCGAGACTGCGATGCGCAGGGCCGGATAACCCCTGTCGAGGAACGGGATCTGGTCCCCGCCTCGCCCCATCCGATCGGTCCGCCAAATCTGCCGCACTTGCATCCCTTGCGGATTGGCCGCAGCAACATCGCCCAGCCAGCGAGCAAGATTGCGGCCCGGCATGTCGTTCTCTCCGCCAAAGCGGCGCTGGCGTGCGCGCAATCGCTCGGTTGAATCTGCGCGCGGTCCTTCCGAGAAAACGCGCACATGCTCATAGTCGCAATAGCCATCCGAGCCGCATGCGCTGCCGATCATGTCGTTGTTGAGCACGGCCTTCACCGTCATGCCCTGCTCGCCGACCCAATCAGCAAGGATTTGCGCGCCGTAGAGCCCCTGCTCCTCGCCGGTCAGCAAAGCGTAGATGATGGTCGAAGGATATTGTTGTTTTGAAAGGATGCGCGAGGCTTCAAGGATCATCACACTGCCCGACCCATCGTCATTCGCGCCCGGCGCATCGTCCGTTCCGTTCAAAGGGTCGGTGACGCGGCTGTCATAGTGACCTTGAACGATGATGACCTCATTGGGTCTTTCAGTCCCGCGCTGGATAGCGACGGCGTTGCGGACAAGCGTATCGATGGGAATGCGGCGACCATCGTACCGGGATGACCCGCTCGACAGACTGCACTTCGAGACAATCCTCGCACTTCGCTCCAATCCGGCGGAACTCATCGAGCGCCCAGTTAACCGCCGCGCCAATTCCGCGTTTGGGATCGGTTTGGCTCGACAATGTGTGCCGCGTGCCAAAGCTGACAATCGTGTCCATATCCGCACGCAGGCGCTCTTCGGAAACGAGCGATGAAAGGTCGATCCGCACCGGTGTCGGGCCGAGCGGAGACGGCGTGCCGTAATTGGTTATCGAACGCTCTTGCTCGTAACGCTCGTCCTCGGTCAATTCCCTCGCGCCATCAGCGGCGTCTTGAGCGGTGGCTGATGGTGCAAGGAGTGCTAGCGGCGCGGCTGCGAGGATGAGTTTTTTCATGCCTCGCTTTTTTGCCGGTTTCACGCAGCAAAGCAACCGCGCGTGCTGCTATGCTTTTGTGGGGAACACCCCGCAGACAATCACGACCAGATAACCGATCCAGCCGATCAATCCTGAACCAGCGCTCGACATCGCCATCTCGTTCATCGCGTCGACGTTACCGCTGGCCATGACTTCGGCCATTTCATCGACAATCGCAACGCCGGCATAGGCGCTGTAAAGCGCGGTCACAACCGGAACAGCAGCGATAAACACTGGCAGGCCCGCATCACGCAATCTCCGAACAAAAGCCGCGATGATGAGGCAAAGAGCGAAGACGGTCAGGCCGACGCCGATCCATGCCTGGGTCGAGAGACTGCCGGCCATGTTTTGCATCATTTCAGTCTGAATTTGTGTTTCGTCCGCTCCGGAACCAGCGGCAGCAATTACTCCGCCCATCGAGGACGCAGCGAAAACCAGGCCAGAAATGAACGAAAGAATGAAATTGATGATCACAACCAGCAGAACCCACCACCAAAAGGTTGGTCGATCGTCGCGCCCGTCGAAATTGGTCAAATTTGCCAAGCAATGTTTGATTGCGTCACCCACCGTCACTCTCCCTAAACTTAGTAAGCCCGCGCGATAAGTATCCGTTCAACCGCTGGTTCACCAGTGAAGATACATGCGCCATCCACCGTTGCGCTATCGCGCGGTACGTTGCGGAAGGTCAGCTTGAGCTCTTTCAACTGCTCGACAACCTTTTCGAGCGCTGCGCCGGTTGGCTTCGACCACTGCACTTCGACCCAGCCGGGATATTTGCCGCCCTTCTCGAAATGCTCCGAAACAGCGCTCCATTCGGTCACGCAGCGGGTGATATTGGCATCGCGACGCTCGCGCGCTTCGTCGAACAGGTTCGACTGAATGTCCTCGAGCATCGCACCGATCTCGCCCGCGACATCATCGTGCTTCGGTGCAGCAAAAGCGACTTTGCCGTTCTCAGGATTCCACATTTTGTCGCGGCGCAGCAAGCTGACGACTCCAGCCTCAATATCGCGACCGCCGACCTCAATGATGACAGGAGCACCTTTGCGCACCCAGTCCCAACGCTTGGCAGTAGCCTTACCCGGTGCAGTGTCGAGCCAAACGCGCGTCTTCTCGCCGAGGGCGGTGGTGGCGACGAGCTGCTTGTGCAATTCGCAGCAATATTCGAGCAACGCTTCGTCTTCGGGCTTGTCGCGCAGCATCGGCAGGATGATCACTTGATACGGTGCAATCGCAGGCGGCACTCGCAGACCATCATCGTCGCCATGCGTCATGATCACGCCGCCGACCATGCGGGTTGAAACGCCCCAGCTGGTCGTATGGCAATATTGCTGAGTGCCTTCGCGGTCCTGATATTGGATGCCCGCAGCTTCAGAAAAGTTAGTGCCGAGATAGTGGGAAGTGCCGGCTTGCAGCGCTTTACCGTCCTGCATCATCGCTTCGATTGACCAGGTTTCGACCGCACCGGGGAAGCGCTCATTCTCGGGCTTCTCACCAGCGATTACCGGCATGGCGAGATCTTCCTCAGCGCAGGCGCGATACATCTCGAGCGCACGGTGCGTTTCTTCCAATGCCTGCTCGCGGTTCTCATGCGCGGTGTGCCCCTCCTGCCAAAGGAATTCGCTGGTGCGCAGGAACATGCGTGTGCGCATTTCCCAGCGCACGACGTTTGCCCATTGGTTGGTCAGCAGCGGCAGATTGCGCCAACTCTGGATCCAGCGTGCCATCGCATCGCCGATGATCGTTTCCGAAGTTGGACGCACGACCAAAGGCTCTTCCAATTTCGCCTCGGGATCGGGGATCAGACCGCCCTTCTCATCCGCAATCAGGCGGTGGTGTGTGACAACCGCCATTTCCTTGGCAAAGCCGTCAACATGCTCGGCTTCACGCTCAAAGTTCTTGAGCGGGATGAACAGCGGAAAATAGCAGTTTTGCACGCCATCAGCCTTGATCCGGTCATCAAGCAAGCGCTGGATGCGCTCCCAAATGCCATAGCCCCATGGCTTGATAACCATGCAACCGCGCACGCCCGACTCTTCGGCAAGGTCGGCTTCGGCAATGACGGTCTGATACCATTTGGCGAAATCATCTTCGCGCTTCACGTTTAAGGCGTGGCGAATGTTGGACACGAAAGTGTTCCCTCTAGTCTGTATATGTCGAGGCCTGCGCTAAGGCTGGGCCTTGATTTTGGCAATCGCTCAACGCGGGCTATTTGCTAAGTTCGTCGAGCTTCTTTTGCATAGCCGCCATCTGTTCACGCAGCGCCGCAATTTCACTGTTCTCATCTTTTGCCGCCGGCTTGGCCGATTTGCCCTTGTTCGCCGCAGGCTCGCGCTTCGCCATACCTGGCATCAAGGCACCGGCGGCTGCACGCATCACCGCCATATTGGTTTCGTGAATGGCGGTCAGCGGATTGTTGGCCAAGCCGCTTTCAAACGCCTCGCGAATCTTGGACTGGTTCTCGCGGAAGTTGGTCATGCTGGCTTCGAGGTAAGACGGCATAAGCGCCTGCATCGAATTGCCATACATGCCAATCAATTGCCGCAGGAAACTGACCGGGAGCATCTGCTCGCCATTGGCCTCTTCATCCATGATGATCTGCGTGAGGATCGAATGCGTGATGTCATCCCCAGACTTGGCATCAAGCACCTGGAACTCGACATTGTCGCGCACCATCTTCGCAAGGTCATCCAGCGTGATGTAGCTTGACGAGCTTGTATTGTAGAGCCGCCGGTTGGCGTATTTCTTGATGATGACCGCGTCGCCCGATCCCGTGCCTTTCGGCTTTCCGCTTTTTGCCTTGCCTGCCATTTGAATTTCCTATGCGTTGCCCCGAATTAATGCACTTAGCACCTGCACAATGTGCAGTGCAACATGCGCGTTCAACTTAACGCAGGCGCTGTCCCAAAACGGTGAGCAATTCATATTGCGAAAGGCCAGATTGTTGCGCAGCATGGGGCAGGTCATAAGGCACGCTGAGCCAATCCCCTTCGCGCGTTTCGGGCGCATTGATGAGGTCCACCACAACCATGTCCATCGAGACTTTGCCGAGCAGGTCGAGCTTCGCTTCGCCGCGCAGCAAATAGCTGCCTGTGCGTCCGTCGACATTGCCCCAACAGCGCAAGAACCCATCCGCGTAGCCAAGCGAGACAACTCCGACGCGCATGTCATGTTCAGCGGTAAACTCGCCGTTGTAGCCAACGCGGTCTCCTGCGCTCAGCTGCCGGATTTGGATTATGGCGGCCTCAGGAAATGCGACCTGCTTGATATGGTGCGCAAGCTCAGGCCGCGCGATGCCGCCGTACAGCGCAAGGCCCGGCCTTGTCAGATCGAACGCGAAATCCTCGCCCAAACCAACGCCAGCACTATTAGCCAAACTCAGCGTATTGTGCGCAATATGCTGCGCAGCATTCTGAAACAATGCGAGCTGGTTTGCGTTGGTTTCACTGTCCTCGTCAGCGCTGGCGAGATGCGACATCAGCACGTCTACCTCTAGTCCTTGGATTACCTGATCGCTCACCTCTGTTGGAGCGATACCGAGGCGATTGATGCCGGTGTCGATCATCAGGTGGCAGCGGCCTCCCCCACTCTCGACCCAGCGCTTCGCCTGCTCCACGGAGTTGATCACCGGGATTACTCCGACGTCTCTCGCATAGGCACAATCAGCCTCGTTCAAAGGACCATGCAGTACCGCAATCGAGGACGGATCGACGTGCTGCGCCGCAGCGGCAACTTCGATCCAATGCGCGACAAAGAAATGCCGCGCGCCGGCATCGCGCAAGGTCGGCAGGCAATTGTCGATGCCGAGACCGTAGCAATCCGCCTTGATCGCCGCGCCCGCTTGAGCAGGGCCCGAAAGGCGATCAAGCGCGCGCCAGTTGCTCGCCAACGCCTCACGATCAATCCTTAGCCGCAGAGTGGCCGGCGGGGCGCTAAACGACATCGTCGGCGAAGTCTTGCGGCGGTCCGTCTGGCAGTCCCCACCAAGCGATCACGACGCCGAATGCCACCACGATCCAGGTATACCAAAGTCCCGAATAGACATTGCCTGTGCTGGCCACGATGATCCCGGAGATTAGCGGCAGGAAGCCGCCGAGATAGCCTGCGCCGATGTGGTAGGGGATCGACATCGAGGAATAGCGGATGCGCGGCGGAAACATTTCGGAAAGCAGCGCCGCAACCGAGCCGTAGGTCAAAGCCGACAGCACACCCAATGCGAGTAGCATCGCGATAATGCCGAGGATATTGAGAAGCGGCGGAACCTGCCGTTCAAAGTCGAAACCATATGGCGTGAGCGCGGCTTGCAAGCCCCCTGTTCGCGCTGCGCCATCATCCAACCAGGCTGGATCAATCGCCACTGCATCACCCGCAACGCTGAAGCCAAGCTGCTCGCTCTCCTCTACCGTGTAAGCGACGCCGCTCGCAATCAAAGTACCCAGGACCTTGCCGCAGTCAGACGGCTCACGGTCAAGCAGTTCCGCAAACGGATCGGTCACACATTGCTGACCCGAGACGACAACGGGGCTGCGTTCTGCCGCCTCAGCGAGAGCGGGGTTCGCTAGCGAGCCCATCGTCCAGAAAATCGGAAAAAGCAGCGCCAAAGATGCCAGCGCACCGATGATGATCGGTTTCTTGCGCCCGACTCTGTCCGACCATTTGCCGACCACCAAATAAAAGCCCATCGATATCAGGCCGGCAATCAGCAGGATGATCTCGACCGTCAATTCATCGAGCCGCATGTCCCCTTTGAGGAACGACAGGCTGGAGAAGAACGCGGTGTACCAAATGGTCGTGAGAATGCCGGCGACACCGAACAGCGCGACAAAAATGCGTTTCTTGTTCCCGGGATAAGTGAAGCTTTCGACGAAGGGATTCCCCGACGTCTCACCCGCCTCTTTCATCGCCTTGAACACAGGGCTTTCAGACAGTTTGAAGCGCATCCACAGCGAGATCGCAAGCAGGATGATCGAGAGCAGGAATGGCACGCGCCATCCCCATGCGTTGAAATCATCCTCCGGGATAATCGCGCGGCAGGCCAAAACCACGATGATAGACAGCACAAAGCCGCCGACGACGCTCGCCTGGATGAAACTGGTGTAGAACCCGCGTTTCTCTGGCGGGGCGTGTTCTGCCACATAGATCGCCGCGCCGCCATATTCTCCGCCCAAGGCCAGACCTTGGATAACGCGCAGAAAGATCACAATAAGCGGTGCGATAAAGACGTATCCGGGGCCGAAATTCTGCTCAAGATAACCAACCGTCGGGATCAAGCCGACCGCAGCGGTGGCAATCCCCATCAGGGTCACCGTTACTAGAAACGTGTATTTGCGTCCTAATCTGTCGCCAAGAAAGCCGAACAACACCGCACCAATCGGGCGGAATGCAAAACCAACCGCGAAGGTGGACCAAACCAGCAAGAGCCCAAGAGTGGGATCATCAACGTCGTAAAACGCATCTTTTAGGATGTAAGCCAGCGTGCCGTAGATGAAGAAGTCGTACCATTCGAAAATGGTGCCGGCGCTGCTCGCACCGATAACCAGCTTTATCTCTTTTTCGCTCGGTTCGCGCCCGGCCAGCGCCGCTGCTTCTGCCATATGCCTCGCAATCCTCTCCTCGCAGCTGCGCTGATGGCAGCCTTTATGCTTGACGCACTAGCTGCTTGCTTCGGACGAGGAAAGCGCTTCGCGAGCAGCATTCCACACGAGCAGCAAAGCGCCGTGCCGCGCAGGGTGGTCTTTGGCTGCGGCGAGTGCGTCAAAATCGGGCCAATCGGGCATTGGGCCGTCGCGTTCGAGCCAAACCTTGATTGTTTCCTCGGTCCGAATGATGCTGGCGCGATCGCGTCCGGTCGTATGAGCCGCAAAGATCGCCGCCGAAGATTGACCGATTGCGCAAGCGGACACTTGCATTCCAACCCGCTCGATCAGCCCATTTGCGTCAATTTCGAGGCCGAGTTTTATCGCGCTGCCGCAAGTTCTTGACCGCGCTTCGGTGAGCATTGGGAAATCCGGATTGAGCGGATAATCCGCGAGACTGGTTGCCAGAGAAAGCAGCTGCGGAGTGTAGAGCTTTGCGGCGCTGTTCGTGCTCACTAGCGGGAATCTTCTTCAGCCGCTTCTTCCTCTTCCTTGATCAGCCGAGCGCGGCGTTCGGCTATCATCTGCACCATCTCGCGCGAAAACGCATCGACCGCAGGATAAGTGCGCGCAGTAGCGATCCAGGTCGGGCGGCCTTTGTATCCCCAGACCGTGTCGAAACCGAGGACGAGTACAGAGAAAGCGATGACTACAATCAGCGAGCCTTTGACCGCGCCGAAGCCAAATCCCAAAACGCGATCAATTGGGCCAAGGATCGAGTTGCGCGAGGCTTCGCCCGCATTATTCGCGATGACGCGCATCGCCGCATAGGGGATCAGAAGTAGCAGCGCGAAGGCCAGAATCGAGGTCGCAGGCTCCGCATTGTAATATTCGCGCAAAGCATCCGTCAGCGGAGTGTGCAGATAATAGATCGCAAAGGCCGCAAGGATCCACGCCGCAAGCGACAACACTTCCTGAACCAAACCGCGCAGGAAACCGCCAATCGCGGCGACGCCAACGATGATGAGAACGATAATGTCAAAGCCCGTCATGGCTCAGCGATTTATTGCGTCCCCACCACGTGGTCAACGAGGTTGGCGAGTTGTCCCAAGCCGCGATAATTGAGCTTCGATGACTTGAGCTTACCATCCGACGGGCCGTAACCGCTGCTAAAGCCCAGCTTTGCTGCTTCGCGCAGGCGCAGATCACCATGCGCCACCGGGCGGATTTCGCCCGCGAGCGAGACCTCCCCAAACCACACTGATTTCTCCGGGAGCGGCTTGTCTGACAGCGCCGAGATCAGCGCAGCTGCGACAGCCAAGTCTGCCGCCGGGTCCGACAAGCGGTATCCACCTGCAATGTTCAAATAGACTTCCGCTGACGAAAAGTTCAGCCCGCATCGCGATTCCAAAACTGCCAGCAGCATGGCGAGCCTGCCATTGTCCCACCCGACCACTGCACGTCGCGGGGTCGCTCCGGATTGCAAACGCACAATCAGCGCCTGAATTTCGACCAGCACTGGCCGCGTCCCTTCGAGCGCTGGAAAAACCGCACTGCCAGCAAGTGGCTGATCGCGCCCAGACAGGAACAGCATGGAAGGATTGCTTACCTCATGCAGCCCTTCGGTTTCCATCGAGAAGACGCCAATCTCATCGACCGCACCAAAGCGATTCTTGAGCGCACGCAGTATGCGATATTGATGGCTGCGTTCGCCTTCAAAGCTCATCACCACATCGACCATATGCTCGAGCACGCGTGGGCCAGCAATATTGCCGTCCTTGGTCACATGTCCGACAAGTACCAGCGCGGTGCCGTTTTCCTTGGCGTAGCGGATCAGCTCAAGAGCGCAGCCCCGCACTTGGCTGACCGTGCCCGGCGCACCTTCAATCGTGTCGGAATGCATCGTCTGGATCGAATCAATCACGAGCAGAGCGGGCGGCTCCCCCGCCCCCAAGGTCGTCAGAATATCGCGCACCGAGGTTTCCGAAGCGAGGCGGATCGGCGCATCGGCAATGCCCAGGCGGCTCGCACGCAAACAGAATCTGCCCCGAGGCCTCTTCCCCGCTGACATAGACAACATCGCCCCCTGCCCGCGCGATTGTCGCCGCAGTCTGAATCAGCAAAGTCGATTTGCCGATTCCCGGATCGCCGCCCATCAACACAGCAGAGCCGGGCACCAAGCCTCCCCCTAGCGCGCGGTCAAACTCGGCCAAGCCAGTCGCTCTGCGTTTAGGAAGCTCGGTCGGGCGGTCGAGCGACACAAACTCAAGCGCCCGCCCGCCACGCGACAGATCATGCTTTTGCGAGAACACCGTAGCCGGCGCATCTTCGGTTATCGTGTTCCACTCTAAACAATCAGGGCATTGCCCCTGCCATTTTTGCGAAACCGAGCCGCAATTGGCGCAAACATATCGTCTTTTGGTCTTGGCCATGCGCGAATCTTTAAGCGGAACATTTGCGGAACGCAATTGCCAAGATGCGCTTTCCACGGCATCAAGCTCCCCATGCGGCAAAAGGAACTCCGTCTCGCTCTCGTTTGCTATGGCGGTGTAAGCCTTGCGGTCTACATGCACGGCGTCACAAAAGAGATTTGGCACCTCGCCAAGGCGAGCCGCGCCTACCATGCAAACAAGGATGCGCCGTGCAGCGGGGTCGCCCACGTCTATTGCGACCTGCTCGGTGAGATCGAGCGCGACTACAATCTTCGCCTGCGGGTGATGCCGGATATCCTCACCGGAGCGAGCGCAGGCGGGATTAACGCGGTTTTCCTCGCCCAGGCGATACATTCAGGGCATTCACTTGAGCCGCTCACTGACCTTTGGCTCGAAAATGCCGATGTCGATCAGCTGACCGATCCGGAAGCGCAGCCCATGTGGCGCTATGCCAAGATCTGGGCGCAGCCTATCGCGGAATGGCTTTTGAGCCGGCCCGGCAATGCAGTGAGCGAGAGCGTCGCGCCCGAGACGCGCAGCGAAGTGCGCCGCAAAGTCTCCCAACTGGTCCGAGGTCGGTGGTTCAATCCTCCCTTTTCTGGCAACAATTTCTCCGCCTTACTTTTGCAAGCGTTGGAAAGTATGCGCGATGGAGAGCGCGGGCCGCCATTATTGCCTCCGGACCATCCGATTGATCTGTTTGTCACCGCGACGGACTTTCGCGGCCATGTCGAAATGCTGCGGCTTAACAGTCCGCCGATTGTGGAGGAAACCGAGCACCGCACGCCAATCGGCATGCGCGCTTACACCCCAGTTGAAAGCAGCGATGGCTTGGCCAATCCGCTAGAATTGGTGTTTGCTGCGCGGGCAACCGCGAGCTTTCCTGGAGCGTTCCCGCCGCTGCGCCTAGACGAGATTGACAGGCTGGCTGAGGAAAGCGGCACGCACTGGCAATCGCGCGGCGCGTTTCTTAATCGGATCATGCCCGTGCATGTACGCGATGGGACGGTCGATAATGTCTCCCTCATCGACGGATCAGTTCTGGTAAATGCCCCCTTTGGAGGTGCGATTGCAGCGCTGCATGATCGACCGGCACAGCGCGAAGTGGACCGCCGCTTCGTCTATATCGACCCGCGTCCAGATCGCTTTGGGTCAATCCGCGATCAAGACACCGCCGCCGTTGGTTTCTTCCAAGCCATTTTTGGTTCGCTTTCTACCATTCCGCGCGAGCAACCGATCCGCGACAACCTTGAGCGGTTGGAGCAGCAGTCGCGCGATGCCGCGCGCCTCAATCTGATCGTTCAGAAGATGCGCCCCGAGATAGACACTGCCGTCGAGAAATTGTTCGGCATGACTTTCTTCCTCGATAGTCCGAGCACCAGAAGGTTGCACAATTGGCGCGCAAAAGCGCAGCAGGCGAGCCGCGGAACGCGCGGGGTACGCTTTCCACGCTTACGCGCAGACCAAGTTCAATGGGATTATCGATCAGCTCGCCGAGCTGGCTTTGGTCGCCGCCCCCGAATTGTCTCTCGCCGACAGCGTTCCCATCGCCGAGGCTTTGCGCGGCGAGCTAGAGCGGCGCGGATTGGACGAACTGTCGGACGGAGGGAGCGGAGCGAGCGTTGCCGCAATCGCGTTTTTCAGGGCGCATGATGTCGGCTTTCGCCTGCGCCGTTTGCGCTTGCTTGCCCGACGGCTTGCTCGCGATTGGGAAATCGATCCGGACATTTCGGACGATGCGCTCGATGTGGCACGCGAGAAAATCTACGAAATCCTTGCGGTCTACTTCTCGGCCGGCGACCTTCACTCGCTCGGCGAGGAATTCGTGCACCACGCTCGCAATGTGCTGAAAGACCCGGGAGCATTGCTCGATTTTCTTGCCGAGAAACGGCTTTTGCCTGAAACCGATATCAAGGCGGAAGAGATGTTCTGCGACGCGCTCGCTCATATGCCGAAGAACCTGAAGCGGCGCATGCTGCTGACCTATCTCGGATTTCCGTTCTACGATGTCGCGACGCTGCCATTGCTGCAGAACGAAGGGCTCACGGAATACAACGCCGTCAAGGTTGACCGGATTTCACCCGACGACGCGCGCTCAATCCGCGAAGGCGGGACGCGCGCAACGCTAAGGGGCATCGAGCTTTATAACTTCGGCGCATTCTTCAGCCGCTCATACCGCGAAAATGACTACCTCTGGGGCAGGCTCCACGGGGCGGAGCGGATGATCGACCTGATCGCTTCGACCGTCGATGCAGGGATGGCGCCCGCCGCATTGCGCCGCGCAAAACGCGACGCTTTTCTAGCCATAATCGATGAAGAGCTTGCCGCCGATAGGTGCGAAACGAAGCTGCTTCAGGGTATCCGCGAAGAAATCAAATCTCGCTTCGCCTAAGCGTCAGTCCTCGATGCTGTTCCAGATTGCGGTGACGAAAGCGTCTTCGCTGATGAAACCTTCGCCGCGATCGAAATCGGCAAGCGGCTTGGCAGCGACTGCCTCTTCAAGCGTTTTACCCTCTTCATTGAGCGCTTCGACGCGGCTCACGGCTTCGCCAATCATCGCACGATAGGCGACCAGTTCAGCCTTGTTCGACATCGGGCCGTGACCGGGAATAACCGCTGTCTCATCGTCAATCATCGTGATTGCAACATCGAGCGTACCCATCAGATTGTAGACGTTGCCTCCCGATGCGATGTCGACAAAGGGATATCCCGGGATTTTGAAATAGAGATCGCCCATGTGAACAACATTGGCATTGTTCCACACGACAATGCTGTCGCCATCAGTGTGACCGCCGCCAACATAAGCGAGATCAATGACATCCCCGTTCTGGTGGAAGCGTAGCCCCTGGCCATAGGTAACGACCGGAAGAGCTTCTCTTGGTGACGGATCAATGACCCGATCCCCGCGCTGTTGAGGTGTCGACATGCGAACGCGGACATTGTCATGCGCGAATATGGCAGCGCCGCTCTTGCCGAAATGCTCGTTGCCGCCGGTGTGATCGCCATGCCAGTGGGTGTTCACCACATATTTGACAGGACTGGCGCCAAGCGCAGCAACTGCATTCTCGATCTTTTCTGAAAGCGGAGCGAACTGATCGTCGATAAGGATCGTGCCGTCCTCGCCGTAGCTGACGCCGATATTGCCGCCCGCGCCAAACAGAACCGCCACACCCGGAGCGATCTGCTCGGTGCGGATTTCTACATCATCGAAATTGCGCTGACCAATGGCCGGAGCTGCAAGAAGACCAGCAGAAGCGGCGATGGCTATGGTGGCAAGACGGTTCATGGCTCTCTCCCTTAATTGGAGATTGGCCTAGTCCTGACACCATTACCTGTCCAGTTTGAACAATCTATGCTTCAAAGCAGGCCCGCGATCACGCGCCGAACGCGTCTTTCAACTTGGAGAAGAAGCCCTTGCTCTCCGGGCATTCGTCACCGGTCTCGGTTTCGCGAAACTCGGAGAGGATCTCCTTCTGGCGTTTGCTGAGCTTGGTCGGCGTCTCGACCGCGATCTCCACCACCAGATCGCCGCGCCCGCGCCCTTGCAGAACTGGCATACCGGCCCCGCGCACGCGCAATTGCTTGCCCGACTGAATGCCGGCAGGAATTTCGACGCTGTTGGTCGAGCCGTCGAGGTCAGGGATCTTCACTTCGCCGCCCAAGGCTGCCGTGGTGAAGCTCACCGGAACGCGTGTCGCCAACGTCGTCCCTTCGCGCTGGAAAACCTCGTGCGGTTTGACATGAACGAAGATGTAGAGATCGCCCGAGGGAGCGCCGCGCGCCCCTGCCTCACCTTTGCCGGAAAGTCGGATGCGGGTGCCAGTATCTACGCCTGGTGGAATCTCGACCGACAAGGCTTGCGCCCGGTCCACACGGCCATCGCCGCGACATTCGCCGCATGGGTCTTCGAGAACCGCCCCGCGCCCGCTGCAGGTCGGGCATGGACGCTCGACCACGAACAGCCCCTGCTTTGCGCGCACTGTTCCCTGCCCATGGCAAAGATTGCAGGCCCGTTCGCCGGTGCCGGGGCTTGCGCCCGAACCGTCGCATGTCTCGCAGCTCTGCGAGACTTCGATTTCGATTTCAGTGGTCTTGCCGTGGAATGCCTCGTCGAGCGACACCTGCATGTCATAGCGCAGATCCGCGCCGCGACGGTTTTGCTGGCGAGCGCCGCCGGCGCCTCCTCCAAAAGCGCTTCCGAAGATAGTCTCGAAAATATCGCCAATATCGCCGAAGTCAGCCTGACCGCGACCACCACCAAAGCCGGCGCCTCCGCCGCCATTCATCCCTTGGGTGAATGCCTCATGGCCGTAGCGATCGTAGGCCGCGCGCTTTTGCGGGTCCTTGAGAACCTCATAGGCCTCGTTGCAGGCCTTGAACTTCGTTTCGGCTTCGCCATCACCCGGATTGCGATCCGGATGATACTTCATCGCCAGTTTGCGATAGGCGCTTTTAAGGGTCGAGCCGTCCGCGTCGCGCGAAACTTCGAGCACCTGATAATAGTCGAGCTGTGTAGCAGACATTGCAAATTTCCTCCCTAAAACCTTGCCGCCGCCAGCGCGATCCAAGCACTAGCGGCGGCGTAGTTTTCCATCAGGAGATCAGTCCTTGCTGTCTTCGTCGACTTCGGAGAACTCGGCATCGACAACGTCTTCGTCATCGCTCGCATCCGAGCTCGATGCACCGTCACCGGCATCTGCCGCAGCGGCACCTTCATCCTGCTCTTTCTCGTAGATTTGCTGGCCCATCTTCATGGCAGCTTCAGTCAGCGCCTGAGACTTGGCGTTGATCTCATCAACATCGTCGCCTTCAAGCGCGGTCTTGGTATCGGCAAGCGCGGTCTCGACAGCCGACTTGGTGTCAGCGTCAACCTTGTCGCCGTGCTCCTCGAGCTGCTTTTCGGTCGCGTGAACAAGACTGTCGGCCTGGTTGCGCGCTTCGGCAGAGGCGCGGCGCTTCTTGTCTTCTTCAGCGAACTTCTCGGCATCCTGAACCATCTGGTCGATGTCGGAGTCGGACAGACCGCCCGACGCCTGAATCTTGATGGTCTGCTCTTTGCCTGTGCCCTTGTCCTTGGCGGACACGCTGACGAGGCCGTTCGCATCGATGTCGAACGTGACTTCGATTTGCGGAACGCCGCGCGGCGCAGGCGGAATACCAACGAGGTCGAAATTGCCGAGCAGCTTGTTGTCGGCAGCCATCTCGCGCTCACCCTGGAAAACGCGAATTGTCACCGCATTCTGATTGTCTTCCGCGGTCGAGTAAGTCTGCGTTTTCTTGGTCGGGATCGTCGTGTTGCGATCAATCATCCGGGTGAAGACACCGCCCAATGTTTCGATACCGAGTGACAGCGGGGTCACGTCGAGCAGCAGGACGTCTTTAACGTCGCCCTGCAAAACGCCAGCCTGAATGGCAGCGCCCATGGCGACCACTTCATCAGGGTTCACGCCAGTATGTGGCTTCGCTTCGAAGAAGCCTTCAACGACTTCGCGAACCTTCGGCATACGGGTCATACCGCCGACGAGGATAACTTCGTCGATATCGTCCTTGGACACGCCTGCATCAGCAAGCGCCTTTTTGCACGGCTCAAGCGTACGCTTGATGAGGTCGCCGACCAGCTTTTCGAGGTCTGAACGGCTCAAAGTTTCAACCAAGTGCAGCGGCGTGCTTGAACCACCATCCATACGCGCAGTGATAAACGGCAAGTTGATTTCGGTCGTGGCCGAGCTCGAAAGCTCGATCTTGGCCTTTTCCGCCGCTTCCTTGAGACGCTGCAGCGCAAGCTTGTCCTTGCGCAGGTCCATGTTCTCTTTCTTCTCGAATTGTTCGGCGAGCCACTCGACGATCGCGCTGTCGAAGTCTTCACCACCAAGGAAGGTATCGCCGTTGGTCGATTTCACTTCGAACACGCCGTCACCAATTTCGAGGACAGACACGTCGAAAGTACCACCGCCAAGGTCATAGACAGCGATGGTCTTGCCATCGTTCTTGTCCATTCCATAAGCGAGTGCAGCCGCAGTCGGCTCGTTGATGATGCGCAGGACTTCGAGACCAGCGATCTGGCCTGCGTCCTTGGTCGCCTGACGCTGAGCATCGTTGAAATATGCCGGAACAGTAATAACAGCCTGCTCGACGGTTTCGCCAAGATAGCTCTCGGCGGTCTCTTTCATCTTTTGCAGGATGAAAGCTGAAATCTGGCTTGGCGAGTATTCTTCGCCGCCTGCCTTCACCCACGCATCGCCATTCTTGCCTTTGACAATATCATAAGGGACGAGCTCCATGTCCTTCTTGGTCATTGGATCGTCGAAGCGGCGACCGATCAAGCGCTTGATAGCGAACAGTGTATTATCCGGGTTGGTCACAGCCTGACGCTTTGCAGGCTGACCGATCAGGCGCTCGTTATCCTTTGTAAAGGCAACGATCGACGGCGTGGTGCGCGCGCCTTCGGAGTTTTCAATAACCTTGGGTTTGCCCCCATCCATTACAGCAACGCACGAATTGGTGGTGCCGAGGTCAATACCGATTACTTTACCCATTATTTCCCCATCTCTTTCGATAGTTGGACGTTGCCTGTGGAGCTCCCCAGAATTGGCGGAACCGTTCGGCAACTCGAATATGCTGGCGATATAGGTGCGGTTTTGCTTGGCACAAGGGATGGCCAGCCCTAGTTTTGATACGAATTCAAAAGAGGACAATTCTTCCAACCATGTCTCAAACTAATTTTCCGATTGCGCGGACCAGTGCATTCGCCGCGGTCCTTGCTCTTTCCGCATGCAATGAAGCCGAGGCTCCGGTCGAAGCCGAAGTCGAAGAAGTCGCACCAGCCATTGAGCTGGGTGAGACGGGCCTGGCAGTCGCGAACGCGCGGATGGTCATGGCGCCGGTCGCGAGCAATCCGGCAGCGGTGTATTTCGACCTTACCAATACGGGTGAGGCCGATGCGACTTTGCGATCTATCGAGATAAAGGGCGTTTTCCAATCTAAGCTGCATCAAACGGAAAGTTCGGATGGCACAGCTATGATGTCTGAAGTCTCCACAATGTCGATCCCGGCAGGCGAAACCTTATCGCTCGCACCTGGCAGCAATCATGTGATGGCCTTTGATGTGTCGCCCGCAATCGGGCCAGGCGACCGCGTGAATGTAACGGCAACCTTTGACGGCGACCGCGAAGAGACCTTCAAAGCAGAGGTTCGCGCCGCAGGAGACGAGCGCTGAGCGCATCAACCGATCCGTCAAAAGTTTATGCCTGTCCGGTCGGAGGCGAGCGGTCTCTCACGCCTGGCGAGGTTGAGATCGCCCGCGGCGTTTTCGGCGATGCAATCGACTACAGCCAAGTGCAACTACGCCGACGCAAGTGGTTTCCGTTTCAACCGCGCAAAGTCACGATGGCGCCGCGTGGGCATTTGCATTTCCACCCTGACGGCGAAGCCTATTGCGATGATTTCGCGCAGGTCGATGTATTGAAGCAGGGCTTGCTGATCCACGAACTGACGCATGTCTGGCAAACGCAAACGCGCGGTGGATGGTACCTATTGCTCAACCGCCATCCGTTCTGCCGCTATGACTACACGCTCAAACCCGGTCAGCCGTTCAAGCACTACGGGATTGAGCAACAGGCCGAAATTGTGAAGCACGCTTATTGGCTGAGGCGCGGGGTTAAAGTCGCCGGGATTGCGGACAAAGCCGCCTATGATGTGCTGGTGAACTTTAAGGGCGCGACGCTCTAGTCCGGCTTTTTCGCCACGCCAACCATTGCCGGGCGCAGCAGACGGTCCTTGATCATCCAGCCTGATTGCATTTCCTGCACGACAGTGCCGGGCTCCTGATCATTGCTCGGAATCTCGATCATTGCCTGATGCTGATTGGGGTCGAGCGGCAGGCCCATCGCGGCAACACGCTCAATGCCGTTTTGCTTGAATACCTTTTCGAGCTCGCGTTGGGTCGCTTCGATGCCGGTCACAAGACCTTTCATTTTCTCATCTTCGCGCAGGCTCTCTGGAATAGCCTCGACCGCGCGCGACAGATTGTCCCACACGCTCAGCACATCGCGAGCGAAACCGGTTGCCGCATAGCTCCTCGCATCCGAAACGTCTTTTTCCATGCGGCGGCGCACATTCTGGGTTTCCGCCTTGGCGTAGAGCGTTTCCTGCTTGGCTTCTTCAAGATCGCGGCGGAGCGCTTCGAGCGCCTCGCTCAGATCCTCGCCGGCATCCTCGCCATCGTCCAGAAACTCCTCTGGAACACCCTTCAGTTCTGCTTCTGCCGCTTCATCTTGCGGCTTATCATTGTCGATCATCGTCGTACTGTATCCAAATCTGTTTTGAGCCTGTTAGGCGATCAATTTACCCAAAGATCGCGCTGTTAAATCCACCATGGGGACCACGCGGGCGTAATTCAACCGCGTTGGGCCAATGACGCCCAAAACTCCTACGACCCTACCCTCTCGATCACGATAGGGTGAGGCGATGACGGAGGAGCCGGAGAGGCCGAACAGGCGGTTTTCGCTGCCGATAAAGATGCGGGTCGCCTCGGCATCGCGCGCGCTGTCGAGAAGTTCGGCGACTGATTGCTTGTTCTCAAGATCATCAAGCAGCGAGCGTACGCGGTCAATATCGCTGAGCGCGCTGTCATCGAGCAGGTTCGCCGCGCCGCGCACGATCAGCACCGGGCGCTCTTCGGTGTCCTCGCTCCAAACCGCGAGGCCGCGTTCGACCAGATCCTTGCTGGCATCATCCAGCTGCGATTTGCCCGCTTTGATCTCGGCATTCATCGCCGCCGCTGCCTCATTCAGCGTTCGACCAGACAGGCGGGAGGTGATGTAGTTTGTCACCTGATCGAAGGAGCCAGCGGCAATGCCTGAACCGATTTCGAGCACGCGGTTTTCAACCCCGCCATCCTCGCCGACCAGCACCGCGAGCGCTTTGCCCTGCCCCAGATCGACAAGGTTGAATTGCGCGAGGCGTTGTTCGCGGGTCGGAACCATCACCATGCCTGCAGCACCCGATAGCTCTGACAGAACCGAACTCGCCTTTTCAAGCGCGTGCTCAACCGGCCCCGGAGCAGTAAGACGCGCCTCTATCTGTGCGCGCTCCTCTGCCGTGGGTTCAGCGACTTGCATCATGCCATCAACGAATAGCCGCAATCCGCTTTCGGTCGGGAGCCGCCCGGCGCTTGTGTGCGGCGCAGCGAGAAGACCCAAACCTTCGAGGTCAGCCAAGACCGAGCGTATCGAAGCAGGCGAGAGATTGATCGTCTCGTCCGAGGACAACGTTTTCGAGCCGACCGGCTGCCCGCTTTCGATGTAACCCTCGACCACCCGACGAAAGATTTCGCGGGCGCGCTCTGTCATTTCGGAGATTGGGGGCGAGGAAGTCATGACGGTCCGCAATTTGGCATTATGCCGCAGGCTTACCAAACGGTGTTACAGGCTGCACAAGGTGATAGATAGGAAGCTCCCGCCACGCACCGTACAAGCCAGGCTCGATCGCGATCAATTTCGGGTCTCGACAACCCAAATACCAGTCGATCTCATCTTCGCCTTTTGCGTCGATCCATTGAACTTTTACTTCTGCCGCATCTGTATGCACATGGCCCTCGCAATTGTCCCAAGCATATCGTGTCCGTCCCTCAGGACGAAAGGGTGCGATGCGTTCGAGAAAAGCATCAAGTTGAGCAGGCTGAGCACGAAACTCGGTCTTTCCCTCGAAGCTCACCCATTCATGCCCCTCAAATGTCCCGTAACCTTCATTGTCGATCGTCAGCGTAAATGCAGGACAAGTCCCGTAACAAATCTCGGTTGCGAACGTGATTGTGAACGGTTCGGTCGGATATTCGATTGACTTTTGCGTTTCGACAGGAACCTCTGAAGAGCTTTGATCCTCTGTAGAACACCCGGTCAGAATGGCTATCGCGACTAGTAACAGAGCTGTTTTCACAGAAACTCCAATTCAACAGTGGCAAGTTAAAGCAACGCTGGCTACGGCCTCCTCAACAGTCAACCGGAGAATTCCATGCGCCCTTCAGGACGCGCGCCCGATGAAATGCGCGCCATAACTATCGAAACCGGCTTCACCAAACACGCAGAAGGCTCATGCCTGATCAGCTTCGGCGACACGCGCGTACTGTGCACAGCGAGCGTTGAAGAACGTATTCCGCCATGGCTGCGCGGCAAAGGCGAAGGCTGGGTGACAGGCGAATACTCGATGCTCCCCCGCGCAACACACACACGCGGCTCTCGCGAAGCGGCTCGGGGCAAGCAATCGGGGCGCACACAGGAAATTCAGCGTCTTATCGGGCGTTCTTTGCGTGCGGTTGTCGATCTTCAAAAGCTCGGTGAGCGGCAAATCACTTTGGATTGCGACGTGATCCAGGCAGATGGCGGCACGCGCACCGCGTCGATATCCGGCGCGTGGATTGCGCTGCGCCTTGCGGTCAATTCGCTGCTGGAATCGGGCGCGATCAAGGATGATCCGATCACCGCACAGGTCGCCGCGATTTCATGCGGGATTTACAAAGGCACCCCGGTGCTCGACCTTGACTACCCGGAAGACAGCGACGCGGATGCGGACGCGAACTTCGTGCTGATCTCCGGCGGACAAATCGCCGAGGTTCAAGCGACCGCCGAAGGCGCGACCTATGACGAGGAAGACCTGCTGCGCCTGCTCCGCCTCGCCAATATCGGCTGCTCGGATATCTTCGCGCATCAGATAAAGGCGACGGGATGACCCGCAGGCTCGGCTCAGGATCGCTCGTCATCGCGACGCATAATGCGGGGAAGTTGAAAGAAATTTCCGCTCTGCTCGATCCCTATGGGATGAAGTGCATCTCCGCAGGCTCGCTGGGCCTGCCGGAGCCGCCCGAGACAGGCAAAACCTTTGTCGAGAACGCCCTGATAAAAGCGCGGGCATCGGCGGAAGCTTCCGGTCTCGCTGCGCTCGCCGATGACAGCGGCCTCAGCGTTGAGGCGCTAGGCGGACGTCCCGGAGTCTACACTGCAGATTGGGCTGAACGGCAGTGGTTCGAAGGCGAACCGGGCCGTGACTGGTACATGGCGATGGGCAAGGTCGAAGGGATGCTGCAAGAGCTCGGCCCGGAAACCGACCGAAGCGCCGCATTTCACTGCGTGCTGGCGATCGCATGGCCTGATGGCGAACATGCAGTTTACGAGGGCACGTGCCCCGGATCCCTGACTTGGCCACCACGCGGGCAGTTAGGCTTTGGCTATGACCCGGTGTTTGTCCCGGCCTCACGCGAAGGCAACGAAACCTTTGCCGAGATCGACCCGGAGGAAAAGCACGCGATCAGCCACCGCGCCGATGCGTTTGCAAACCTTGTCGCGGATCAATTCAACGTTTGATCAGTAGGCGAATTGGCCGCTGACGTTCCCCGGCGGCGAATATCGGCAGACCAGATAATCTCGTCCCGTGCCTGTCGCGATCCCGCAGCCAAGCCGGGTCGAGTTTGCCCAGATGATCTGGGTGTAGTGCCCCACATCCTGCCAGCGCCCGGTGTTGCTCACAAACGGAAAACGGTCGTGGATGTAATACTGCTTCTCGCTGATCCAGCCATCGGCCATCACTTCGTAGCTAAAGGCGCCTTCTGTGCCGGCCCATAGGTTCTCACCCTGATTGGGACGACTGGAGCCCGGGCTGTGCTCAAATCGGCCTGTGCTCGCCAATTCCTCAGCGTAGGCAAGCGCCTGGCGGCTGAGATCCGCGTCCAAGGTCATGGCTGCTACACCCACCTCATCGCGCGCCTCGTTATGCTCGCGCAGCATCACCGCGTTCATTTCGTCCTGACGCGTCGTCGTGGTTCCACCAGAAGGTGGCGGTGGAGGTGGCGGCGGTGGAGGAGGCGCTGGTGGCGGAGGCGGAGGAGCGGGAGTCGACGATGTTCCGCCAGTGCCTGCGGTGCTGCCGCTGGAGGAAGAGCTGCTTTCGCCGCCGCCACATCCTGATGCGACAAGTATAATCGCAACCGGTGCGGCAATCTTGCTGCATGTTTTCGTGAAATTCGACATTGCTAGACCTTCCTCAAAGCGCCTGAAGCGCTCAACCCACCTTGCGGCCATATGTGTTTCCTGCGGGCCAGTATCGGCACACCAGAAATTCGTCGCGTTTTCCGCGCGCCACGGCGCAGCCCACTTCGCGTGTGTCTTGCCAGACGATCTGCGTGTAGTGCCCGACATCACGCCACTGGCCAGTCCGCGAGACATGCGGAAACTCGCCGCGTTTGAAGTCGCGTTTCTCGGCGATGAAATAGCTGATCATCTCGGTCGGCGAGTAATAGCCCGCTGTGCCCATCCAGAGGTTTTCACCCTGCCCTTTACGCTCTGACTGAGAGCCGTGGCGCATAACACCTTCGCGCGCCAAACGATCCGCCCATTGCTGCGCATCGCGCGCCAATGTGGGAGACCAGCCAAGCGGCGCGCTGCCGAAATTGGCGCGTTCCTGATTGTGCGCGTCAAGCAATTCGTTTGCAAAAGGATCGGGCGCAGCGCTGTCGCGCGCGGTTACGCTCGGGGCCATTGCCAGTCCCGCGTACGCGATCAAACCAAACCATTTCGTGCCAAACATCATGCACGAACCTTGACTCAGAGCGTTTAACAAAGACTGAAGGAGCTATGGCTAACGCGCTGTACATTCATTGGCCCTTCTGCGCGAAGAAATGCCCCTATTGCGACTTCAATTCGCATGTTCGCGATAAAGTCGATGTCGATGCGTGGCAGACAGCGCTGCTCACCGATATGCGCTACGAGGCTGGGCTGACAGGCGGCGAAGCGCTTAGCTCGATCTTCTTCGGCGGCGGAACACCCAGCCTGATGCCGCCAGCTTTGGTTTCAGCGCTGCTCGATGAAGCCGAGCGCCACTGGGGCTTCGCTGACAATGTCGAGATTACGTTGGAGGCCAATCCATCCTCGGTCGAAGCCGCCAAATTTGCAGCACTTGCGGGCGCCGGTATCAATCGGGTTTCGCTGGGCGTTCAATCGCTTGAGGAAGAGACCTTGCAATGGCTTGGACGCTTGCACGATGCGGGTGAGGCGCTGGCAGCGCTAGACACTGCGCAAGCGCATTTTGGACGCGTGAGCTTTGATCTGATTTATGCCCTGCCCGGCCAGACGCCCGAACAATGGAGCGCTCAGCTGGCACGCGCTTTGTCGTTCGGAACCGCGCATCTCTCGCTCTATCAGCTGACGATTGAACCGGGTACGCGCTTTGCCACCGATGTGCGGCGCGGGGTGTTCGAACCTCTGGACGATGATCACGCAGCAGAGCTTTTTGCGATCACGCAGAACATAACCGACGCAGCTGGTCTTCCGGCCTATGAGATTAGCAATCACGCGCGGTACGGGCCAGGAAAGCCGCCATAATCTTACCTATTGGCGATATCAGGATTATTGCGGGATCGGCCCGGGCGCGCATGGGCGGCGCGGCGGTTTCGCGACCATTCGGCACAAAAAGCCTGAGAACTTCCTGCGCGCAGTCGGTGAGCGCGCTCACGGCATGGTCGAAAGCCATGAGCTTTCCCGCCCTGAGCGGGCGACAGAGGCGCTGTTGATGGGCTTGCGGCTGATCGAAGGTGTGGATTTGAGCGCGATAGCCTCGCGGTTCGGCTTTTCCCAAAGCGAGTTGATCGACCAACGCGCGCTCGACCGCAATGTCGACCTTGGCCTTCTGTGGCAAGATGGCGAGCGTCTGGGTGTCACACAAAAAGGGCTGCCCTTGCTTGATGCTCTGCTCGGCGAGATTGTCGCTGATACTTTGGTGAGCGCATGAGCCTGCATGATCTTCTGGCCGAGTGGCGCGCTCATCTGACCGATGCCAAACGCCGTAGCGCGCATACGGTTCGGGCCTATGGCTCCGCAGCGGAACGCCTACTCAATGCGCGCGATTTCGAGGACTGGCAGGCAGTGGCGAACCTAGAGGCGCATGATCTTCGCCGCCACCTCGCCAGCCGTCGTGCGGAAGGTCTATCCAATGCCAGCACCGCGCGCGAACTGTCTGCTTTGAAGGCCTTTATCGCCTTTGCCCGCGCACAATCAGGCGATCCTGATCCCGCTGCACCGCGCCTACGCGGCCCGCGCACCAAGAAGGGCCTGCCCCGCCCTGTTACGCCTGATGAGGCCGTGAATATCGCGGATGTGGTTGCAGGAATGCCAGAAGAAGACTGGATCGGCGCACGCGACCGCGCTGTCTTGCTGCTAATGTATGGCTCGGGCCTACGCATAGCCGAGGCTCTTTCGCTCAAATGGTCCGACGCTGACCTTGGCGAAACCCTGCAAGTGACGGGCAAAGGCGGCAAGCAGCGCATCGTCCCGATCCTACCGATCACCCGCGCCGCCGTTGCGCAATATGCCGAGATGTGCCCGTGGAAAGTCGCGCCCGAAGACGCGCTGTTTCGCGGAGCCAAAGGGGGCGCGCTCTCACCCGGAATGGTGCAAAAGGCGATGGCCAATGCCCGCCGCGCACTGGGCCTGCCAGAGACGGCTACGCCGCACGCGCTACGCCACTCTTTCGCAACGCATTTGCTAGGCGCTGGCGCAGATTTGCGGAGTTTGCAGGAATTGCTGGGGCATGCCTCGCTAGGCTCAACGCAGATTTACACCAAGGTCGACGCGGCCACGATGCTGGAGAATTACCGCAACGCGCATCCGCGGGCGAAGAAGGGGTGAAATGAAAGAACCGACCAATCGAAACTGGTGGATGTATGCGTTTTTCTTGGCGCTCTTCGCCTGCGAGTTGATGCGCGAGCTTTATGTTGTCGCTCAGTCAGAAGAGCCACAACTGCTTACCACCAAGATAGTGACGCAAGTTAATGGCGACGCATTTGCGCAAGGACGCTGGCGTCGAACCGATGGAGGAGATCGCTTAGTACCAAACATGGTCAGCATCGAATGCTTCGAGAACCAAGGCACTTGCCGCGTAACTGACACTTTACTTGCTGATGGCAATGTTATGCATCCAAACACCGCGGTCTATGAGGCCGTATTTGCCAGCGCTCGGGTATCTTATTCGCATGCGACAGGGTGTGTTATCTATGATGTAACGATCGACACTGCAGCACAGCACGCGACCCAAGTTCGACGCCTCAGGCCGACGAAGGAGCAAGATGAGTTATCCGACTGCAATTTGCTCGACGACCGAATGGAAATGGTGCTCACGGACGGATGGGACGCCAACTACGGAGACAATGACTTTCCCGAGGGCTTCTATCCCATACTTCGAGCCATTGTCTGGCTTATCGACTAAACCGCCGTCACCCCACCCGCCCCTCAATCGCGTCCCAGATCATACCGGCGGTATCCGTCCCGTTGAACTTGTCGATCGCGACGATACCGGTTGGCGAGGTTACGTTGATCTCGGTCAGATATTTCCCGCCGATCACGTCGATACCGACAAACGTAAGGCCGAGGCGCTTCAGCTCAGGTCCCATCGCGTCGCAGATTTCCTTCTCGCGCTCGGTCAATTCGGTTGCCTCTGCACTGCCGCCCATGGCCAGGTTTGAGCGAAACTCTCCCTCGCCCGGTATCCGGTTGATCGCGCCAGCGACCTCGCCATCGACCAGCACGATCCGCTTGTCGCCCTCTGCCACTTCGGGAAGGAAGGGCTGAACCATATGCGGCTCGGGCCAGGTCTGGTTGAACACTTCGAACAGGGCGGTGAGATTGTCGCCGCTCTCAGGCACACGGAAAATCGCCTTGCCGCCATTGCCGTGGATCGGCTTCACCACCACCGCGCCATGCTCGGCCATAAAGCGCTTCACTTCATCGGGTGAGCGCGTGACGAGCGTCGGCGGCATAAAGCGGCGGTAATTGAGCACCATCACTTTTTCCGGCGCGTTGCGGACATTTGCGGGGTCGTTGACCACCAATGTCTCGTTCTGAATGCGCTCGAGCAAGTGCGTTGCGGTGATATAGCCCATGTGGAACGGCGGATCCTGCCGCATCAGGATGACGTCGATATCCTTGCCAAGATCAAGGCGCTGCGCCTCGCCTCTGCTGAAATGATCGCCCTCAACCCGCTGCACCGTCACAGGTGAGCACTCCGCATAAAGCCGATCATCCGCGTCGAGCGTCAGGCTCTCGACATGATATTCGTAGACCTGATGCCCGCGCTCTTGCGCGCTCAGCATCAGCGCAAAGCTGGAGTCCCCAGCAATGTTGATATCTTCGATGGGGTCCATCTGGACCGCGACTCGCAAGCTCATTCACTATTCCTCGTAGGTCGCCTCATGGCATCCATGCGTTGGTGATGTGGCGAGGCTTGCTGCCGGGTGCAAGCAGGATCACATCAATCCGCATATCATCGCCATCAATTACATAGTCATGCGCGACGCATTCGACTGCTGCTGCAACACGCCCTAAGCGCCGTTCGTCAATCGCCAGATCAAGATCGCTGCGTTTCTTTCGCCACTTCACTTCGATGAAGGCGACTAGCGCTCCTTTGCGCGCAATTAGATCAATCTCGCCGAGCGGTGTTTTGATCCGCTCCGCCAGCATCTGCCAACCTTGCGCCGCGAGCCATTGCGCCGCCTGAGCCTCGGCATCGCGTCCCTTTTGGTCGGCAATGACGCGTTTGGGATCGCTCATCGTCTGAGTTCCACCGCGCGAGTGTAGAGCTCTTTGCGGTCGAGTCCGGTGGCTTTGGCGACATGCCCGGCGGCTTTGCTGGGGCTCATCTCAGTGAGTGCCGCGCGCAGCAATTCGTCCGGATCGCCTGTATTTGCTTGCTCGGGAGGCGGCCCCACCATCAGCACAATCTCGCCCTTCGGCGGGTGGTTAGTGTAGTGTTCGACGAGTTCCTGAGCGCTACCGGTGCGGCATTCCTCGTGCAGCTTGGTCAGCTCTCGCCCGACGGCGACCTCTCTGGCGCCAAGTTCCGCCGCAATTGCAGTCAGGCTTTTCACCAGCCTCGGCCCCGTTTCGTAGAAGACCAATGTCGCCTTTGTGTCGCCAAGCTCCTGCAAGACCTCGACGCGCGCTTTCTCCTTTACCGGCAAGAACCCCGCGAACAGGAAACGATCATTAGGCAGGCCGGAGAGCGTGAGGCCCGTCACAGCAGCACATGCGCCAGGAATGCTGGTGATCGCAATTTGAGCCTCTCGCGCTTCGTGTACCAGGCGATATCCTGGATCGGAAATCAGCGGCGTGCCGGCATCGCTCACCAAGGCTACTGCGCCCTCTCGCGCGGTCGCCAGCAATGCCTCCCTCGCTGTCTCGCTCGCATGGTCATCATAGCGCCGCATCGGCTTGGAAATGCCCAGATGCGAAAGTAATTTGCCGGTCACTCGCGTATCCTCGCACGCAACCACATCACAGCGTTGCAAAATATCGACAGCACGAAGCGTTATATCGCCGAGATTGCCAATCGGCGTTGCGACGATATACAAACCCTGTTCAAGAGGATCAGGCAAAGGTTTCGGGGTGTTCGTGTCGGTCACGCGCTCTCTTTGGAACAGCCATCAGGGGTCGGCAAGTATGAAGCGCAATTGGTTTTCTCGTCGCAATTTGGTGATTGCGAGTGTCGCTGTTGTTTTAAGCGGCTGTCAGGTCATTCCCAAGACCGGCCCAACGACTACTCCAACAGATGTTGAGCCAGATCCGGAACCGAGCGCGACTGCTCTGCCAACGGACGCAACGCGTCACCGCATTGCATTGCTGGTCCCCATGTCCGGCAGCACCGGCGCGGTCGGCCAATCGCTCGCCAATGCCACAACCATGGCGCTGCTCGACACCAATGCGAGCAACTTGCGGATCACCACCTATGATACGGCGCGCGGCGCCGGCGCTGCTGCACGCCAGGCGGTTGCCGATGGCAACAAGCTAATCCTCGGCCCATTGCTCGCAGAGAATGTCTCGGCCGTGCAAGCTGCCGCTCGGCCAGCGGGCGTCACCGCTATCTCATTCTCCAACGACACCAGTGTCGCCAGCCCGGATGTGTTCGTGATGGGGCACATTCCGGAACAATCCATTCGCCGTAGCGTGCTCTATGCCCGCGAGAGAGGCGCTCGCAACTTCGCCGCGCTCGTGCCTAATGGCAATTATGGCGAGCGAGCGATTAGCGCGCTGAACAACACTTTGCGCGAATTTGGCGGGACGCTCGCAGCTCGCGAGACCTATGCACGCGGGAACACCTCAATTGTCAGTGCGGCGCAAAGATTGCGCGCGGTCGGTGGTTACGACAGCGTCCTGATCGCCGACGGTGCGCGCTTGGCTGTTCGGGCAGCGGGCGAGTTGAAAAACGGCGGTTCAAACACCCGTATCCTCGGAACCGAGTTGTGGAGCGGCGAGTCCGCGCTGGTCCGAAACAGCGAGCTGCAAGGCGCGCTCTATTCCGCGGTTTCCGACAGCCGGTTCAAGCGTTTTTCAGACAGTTACGAGGGCCGCTTTGGCTCGAAGCCCTACCGCATCTCGACCATCGGCTATGATTCGGTCTTGCTCACATTGCGGGTCGCGCGCGATTGGCGCATCGGCAGCGATTTCCCGAAACGGCGACTGCGCGCTGACGATGGCTTCCTTGGCCTCGACGGGCCGTTCCGCTTCATGGCAAATGGCGTGATCGAGCGTGCGATGGAAGTCCGCGAAGTGCGCGCCAATTCGGTCACAATCGTGGATGCAGCGCCAAACCGTTTCGGCGACTGAGCAAAACGCGCTTTCCCCTGCTTGTTAGTGCCTGTGATCGCAGCGTATAGCTGCGGACATGGCAGATGATTTGTTTGAAGGAACGCCGGCTTCTAGCGGCGACTATGATTCCTCCTCTATCGAGGTGCTCGAAGGCTTGGAGCCGGTGCGCCGCCGGCCCGGCATGTATATCGGCGGCACGGACGACCGCGCGCTGCATCACCTCGCTGCCGAAGTTCTCGACAACGCTATGGACGAAGCGGTCGCTGGCCATGCAAGCCGGATCGAAGTTCGCCTAGAAGAAGGCAATCGGTTGAGCATCAGCGACAACGAGCCGCGGCATTCCGGTAGACGAACATCCCAAGTTTCCTGGCAAATCGACCCTCGAAGTGATCCTTTCGACATTGCACTCGGGCGGCAAATTCTCCGGCAAAGCCTATGCGACCAGCGGCGGTCTGCATGGTGTTGGCGTCAGCGTGGTCAACGCACTGTCGTCACACACGCGGGTGGAGGTCGCGCGCGACAAGAAACTGTTCGCGCAGGAATTCAGCAAAGGTCAGACGCTCGGTCCCATCGAAGAGATCGGAGCAGCGCCCAATCGCCGGGGCACACAGGTCACCTTTACACCCGACGACGAGATTTTCGGCGACCGCCAGTTCAAGCCGCATCGGCTGTTCAAATTGGCGCGATCGAAAGCATACCTATTTGCAGGCGTTGAAATCCGCTGGAAATGCGTAGACAGCCTCGCATCTGAAGAGGTCCCCGCCGAAGCGACCTTCAAATTCCCCGGCGGCCTTGCCGATCATTTGGCCGAGCAAATCGGCGGGCGCGAATGCGTGACGGCAGAGGCCTTCACTGGCAATCAGGATTTCCCGGACGAGCAAGGCCGCGTCGAATGGGCGATCGCCTGGCCGCTCTACTCTGATAGCTCTACCAGCTGGTATTGTAACACCGTGCCAACGCCCGATGGCGGTACGCACGAACAGGGCGTGCGCGCAGCGCTTACCAAGGGGCTTCGCGCCTTTGGCGATCTCACTGGCACAAAGAAGGCAAAGGACATCAGCGCCGACGATGTGATGACCGGCGGCGAGGTGATGCTCAGCGTCTTCATCCGCGACCCGCAATTCCAGTCTCAGACAAAAGACCGGCTGACCTCGCCCGAAGCGGCGCGGCTGGTCGAGAATGCGGTGCGCGATCACTTCGACCACTTCCTCACCGACAATATGGAGCGCGGCAAGGCGCTGCTTGGCCAGGTGATGGAGCGCATGGAAGAGCGCCTGCGCCGCAAGCAAGAGCGCGAGATCAAGCGCAAGACCGCGACAAGTGCGAAGAAGCTACGGCTGCCCGGCAAGCTCACCGATTGCTCGGGCGAAGGCGACGGCGAGACTGAGCTTTTCATCGTTGAGGGCGACTCAGCGGGCGGCAGCGCGAAACAGGCGCGCAACCGCAAGACACAGGCCATTCTGCCGATCCGCGGCAAAATCCTGAACGTGGCCTCAGCCACCGCAGATAAGATCCGCGCCAATCAGGAAATCGCCGACCTCGCACTCGCGCTAGGATGCGGGACGCGCAAGGACTGCGATGCGGAAAACCTGCGCTATGACCGCGTCATCATCATGACTGACGCCGACGTCGATGGCGCGCATATTGCTACGCTGCTTATGACATTCTTCTTCCAGGAGATGTCGGACATCGTGCGCAAAGGCCACCTCTTCCTCGCCCAGCCGCCGCTCTACAAGCTGACAGCTGGCAAAGAGAGCCGCTATGCGCGCGATGATGCGCATCGTGCCGAACTCGAAGAGACGGTGTTCAAGGGCAAGAAGGTCGAAGTTGGCCGGTTTAAAGGCCTTGGCGAGATGAACCCGCACCAGCTGCGCGAAACGACGATGGACCCGGACACGCGCAGCCTGATCCGCATCACCCTACCTCAAGAATTTGAGGATCGGGCGAGCGTAACACGCCTCGTTGATGAGCTGATGGGCCGCAACCCGGAACACCGGTTCAACTTCATTCAGAACCACGCCAGCGACGTTGATCGCGATCTGATTGATGCCTGACGACAAGCCCGACCGGCCAGATCCGAACGAAGAAGACATCATGGCGGGCGACCGTCGGCTTTCGCGGCCCGATAGCCGCATGCCCGATTGGTATATTCCCGATGCGAGCTATCGCCCGATCCCGATAGCCTGGTTCACCGCGGCAGTGCTAATTCAATCTGTCGCGATGTTCGCGATCTACATGGTGCTCAGCAACAAGAACGGTTGGCTGACAATCGCCGCAACCGGTCTTGCATCGCTTGCGATCTATTTCTGGTCGATGGATCGCGGCTTGAAATCAGCTGGAAATGGCTGGAAGATTGCGCTCGCCGTCGTGCTCACTCTCCAGTTTCTGCTCGTCGCAAACGGAGCCAGCCCAAGGCTCTAGCCCGCATTCGACGTATGGATATGCAGGTGCCCTTCCAGCGTCTTGTGAACCGGGCACTTGTCCGCAATCTCGATGATTTTGGCGCGCTGCTCATCGGTTAGCTCGTCGCCCATTACTTCGATTGTGCGATGGAGCGCCTGCACCTCCATGCCTTCTTCCTCGAACGCGGCGTGACCGCAATCTTCGGCATGGTTGCGTTCGTGGGTTACGTGAACGCGGTAGCCGTCGACCGGCCAACCCTTGCGGTCGGCATACATTTTCATCGTCATGGCGGTGCACGTCCCGAGCGCGCCAAGCAATAGGTCGTAAGGCGTCGGGCCGGTGTCATCTCCGCCATAGCTGCGCGGCTCATCGGCTATGAAACGATGCGAAACAGTGTGGACTTCGGTTCCGAATTTCCCGTGCCCAGTTTTGACGACCACTCCATCTTCCGGCATCGGCCAATCATCGCGCATCGGCAGATAGCGTTTGGCCCAGACCGCAATCGTCTCCGCCGCAAACGCAGCATCCGCGTTATCGGTCAATAGATGATCTGCACCGGCCAGACTGACGAAGCTTTTCGGGTGATAGGCAGCTTGGAAAAGCGCGCTTGCGTGTTCAACGCCGACAATAGTGTCAGTCGGCGAATGGAGCGCCAGATAAGGCAGGCGGAGCTCCGACACCAGATCGAGCAAATTGATCGCTTCAGTCCGTTCGAGAAACTCGCGGCTTACCGAGAAGCTCTGCCCGCCAATGGTGACTGGCCCTTCGCCTTCCGCCCGGATTGCATCGTGATCACCTTTGATGATGTGCAGCACGTGCGGAACATCTGACGGCGCACCAATTGTCGCCACAGCCGCTACATTCTCCGCGCCAAGTTCATGCGCCGCAGCGAGAACGGCTGCGCCGCCGAGGCTATGTCCAACCAATAGCAAAAGTGCATCGAAGCGATCTCGCAGCGCGCCCGCCGCATCGACCAGGTCGGCAATATCGGTGGCAAAGCCAGCTCGTCCGAAATCGCCTTCGCTCCCGCCAAGTCCCGTAAAATCGAACCTCAGGGTAGCAATGCCCTGTCCTGCCAAAGCACGGGCGACACTAATCGCAGCGCGACTTTGCTTGGTGCAGGTGAAGCAATGCGCAAAAATCGCTGCGCCTCGCACGAGGCCCGTGGGCATTTCCAGCGCGCCATCAAGCGCATGGCCGGCTGTCGTTTTGATCGAGATCGTCTCGGTTGGCATGGCGCGTCCTCCTATTGCGGCAATATCATGTTATTTGGTCGAAATGCGGGTTCGGTTACGTTTGTCCTGAAACAATCGGGATACGACATCGAGTTCGTGCCTGCCAGCCCGGCACGAGTGGCGCCAAGTTCCGTTGCGTCACCCTTGCCTCTTCGCCGCACGCCGCTTAACGCTTCGGCCAACTCAGTTTTTATTCGAGATCGACAGGATTACGCATGACCGACCAGAAGCGTTTTGAGGGCACCAGCAACTACATCGCCACCGATGACCTGAAGGTCGCCGTTGACGCCGCCGTGACATTACGCCGCCCGCTCTTGGTCAAGGGTGAGCCAGGAACAGGCAAGACTGTCCTTGCTCACGAAATTTCCAAAGCAATCGGTGCGCCGCTGATCGAATGGAACGTGAAGTCCACCACCAAGGCGCAGCAAGGTCTGTATGAATATGACGCGGTGGCGCGTTTGCGCGATGGCCAGCTCGGCGAAGAGCGCGTTCACGATATTCGTAACTACATCAAGAAGGGCAAACTTTGGGAAGCGTTCACCAGCGAGCAGCTACCCGTCCTTCTGATCGATGAGATCGACAAGGCTGACATCGAGTTTCCGAACGACCTCTTGCAGGAACTCGATCGGATGAGCTTCGACGTCTACGAAACGCAGGAGCGGATCGAGGCGAAAGAACGCCCGATAGTCGTCATCACGTCGAACAACGAGAAGGAATTGCCTGACGCATTCCTGCGCCGCTGCTTCTTCCACTACATCAAGTTTCCAGACCGCGAGACAATGCAGTCGATCATCGATGTACACTATCCCGGCATCCAGAAAGCGCTCGTCAGCAAGGCGATGGACATCTTCTACGAGCTGCGCGAAGTGCCGGGCCTTAAGAAAAAGCCATCCACCAGCGAACTGCTCGATTGGCTCAAGCTGCTTCTCAACGAAGACATGCCGCTTGAGACCTTGCAGGATGCCAATCCGAACAATGCCATCCCGCCGCTCCACGGCGCACTGCTCAAGAACGAGCAGGATGTGATGATGTTCGAACGCCTCGCCTTTATGGCACGGCGCAACCCGACCTGATCAGCGGGCGGCGTTACAGCGAGTAGGCAAGCTCGAAATCACCCCAGCGCTTTCCGTTAATGTAGAGCGGAATGTAAACATTCCGAACCACCACGTACTGCTCGCCGTCGCCTTCCTGACGGTAAACCGCCATCATGTACGGAGCGGTGCTGCCCTTGGCTTTCTGGTCAATCGGATCGAGGATGATCCGGCCATGGCGGCAAAATGCCGTATCATGTACGATATCGCCAGTCGGTTCACGCGACCTTTCGGAAAGGTGAGTGGGAAGGAAACCATTGGTATCTGTGCATGCAGCAGCCACAATCCTCGGATCACCCTCTTTCGCGCGATCAAGAAACGGGCGCCAATTCTCGTGCGCCCAACTGCTTAGCGCAGTCTTGAAACGTTCGGGATTGCTGCCCGGTATCGACTGATATTCGCGGTCGAACAGTGCGGCCTCCGAAATCTCGCCTTTGGCAATGGCACTTTCAGTGTGCTGCACTACCTCTTTGAGGAATTCTTGCGCGCGCGAAACCATCTCGCTGTCTTCGGGGCACAGACCTGCTTGCACGATCTTGTCGAACATCTCGCTCGCGGTCAGTTCAAGCGACATCATTCGCTTATGGGCGTCCTGTAGTTGGCCCTCGTTTTCGAGAGCAGCCGCGTCGAAGGTCTCAAGAACATTTTGCACCGACGTCACATGATCGCTGATCGTGCCAGTCGACCGTGCGATGACATCGTTCTGCTTATCAACTTCCTCAACGAGCTCGCCCACGGTCGAGATTGTATTTTCGATCCGGGTGACGGACTCTTTCGCACTGGCGCTCGCGGTCGAGCCTGTTTCGATCTTCTCGATCACCGAGGCGGCCTCTTCGCCGAGATTGTCGATCGTCTTGGATATCTCTTCGGTCGCCTTGCGGGTATCGTTGGCAAGACTTTTCACCTCGCTCGCAACGACGGCAAACGTGCGACCTGCCTCACCAGCACGCATCGCCTCAATTGTCGCGTTCAGTGCCAGAATGTTGGTCGTTTCCGCGATCTGATCAATGTCTTCCGCGCTGCGCCGAACCTGATCCATCGCCGCAGCAAATCCCGTCACGTGCTGCCCCAGCGTATCAACCAGTTCGAGAAGTGAGTTAATCTGGCTCAAGGATGAATTGATAAGCGCCGTGCCCTCGCCCAGACGCTCAATCGCTCGCTCTGACAGTAGCCGCGCTTCATCGCTCGCCTCGGCAACCTTGGCTTGATCTGCCTCAAGCGCGCTCACCGTGCCGCGCAGCGTATCATGCTCTTCGCGTAAAGCTTCGGAGGAGCGAATGACCTCCGCAACGATTCCTGCAACGTCCGTACATTGCAGCGTTACGGAGCTGCAGCTCTCTGGGATCATTTCGAGTGCGGTCGCACCCTGCTTATCAATTTCAAACGGCTTCATGCCTGGCGACGCCCCTGTGTTTTGTTGTTCTCAGGCCGTAACCAGCGATGGTTAGCGAAGACTTAAGATCCCCCTGCATTTGAGATCGAACGCAGCGGTTTTTGCGTATGTGGATTGCAACCTAACACTAGCGCTTCGCACCCGAGCGAGCTAAACCCCGCGCATGTTTTTCAATTTTGTCGATGAATTGCGCGAGGCCGGTATCGGTGCCTCATTTAAAGAGCACCTCACTCTTCTGGAGGCGCTCGACAAGGACGTAATCGAGCAGACGCCCGAAGCGTTTTACTATCTGAGCCGCGCGACCTTCGTAAAAGACGAAGGCATGCTGGACCGGTTCGACCAGGTCTTCAACAAGGTATTCAAAGGCATTCTGTCCGATTACGGCCAAAATCCGGTCGATATCCCCGAGGACTGGCTAAAAGCAGTCGCGGAGAAATTCCTGACGCCCGAAGAGATGGAAAAGATCGAATCCCTTGGCGATTGGGACGAGATTATGGACACACTCAAGAAACGCCTTGAAGAGCAGGAAAAGCGTCACGAAGGCGGTAATAAGTGGATCGGCACCGGCGGCACCTCACCGTTTGGCCATTCTGGCTATAACCCCGAAGGCGTGCGGATCGGCGGCGAGAGCAAGCACAAGCGCGCGATCAAGGTCTGGGAAAAGCGCGAGTTTCAAAACCTCGACAACACCAGAGAATTGGGCACGCGCAATATCAAGATGGCGCTGCGACGCTTGCGCCGTTTTGCGCGCGAGGGGAGCCCCGACGAGCTAGATCTCGATGCGACGATTGAAGGCACGGCAAAACAGGGCTGGCTCGACATTCAAATGCGGCCCGAGCGTCACAATGCGGTGAAGCTATTGCTGTTCCTTGATGTCGGCGGATCGATGGACCCGTTCATCAAGCTGTGCGAGGAATTGTTCAGTGCGGCTTCTTCAGAGTTCAAAAACCTTGAGTTCTTCTACTTCCACAATTGCCTCTACGAGGGGGTGTGGAAGGACAATAAACGCCGCTGGCAGGAACGCACCAAGACTTGGGACATCCTCCACAAATATGGCCATGATTACAAAGTTATATTCGTGGGCGATGCGGCGATGAGTCCCTACGAAATCACCCATCCGGGCGGCTCGGTTGAACACATGAATGAAGAAGCTGGCGCGATGTGGATGCAGCGCGTCACCAACACCTACCCCGCGACCGTTTGGCTCAATCCGGTCCCGGAAAAGCAGTGGGGCTATTCGCAGTCGACCAAGATGCTGAAGCAATTGGTTAATGACAGAATGTATCCGCTGACTTTGGAAGGGTTGGAAGACGCTACGCGCGAGCTAAGCCGAAAGCAGGGGCATTGATGACGATCCCAGCTTGACTGATCTTCAGTCTTCCGGATCCAAAACGGTAACGAGCCTTAATATGTAGCCCCGGTCGGCATATTCGTTGCCCGCCGTGACTTCTTCGCAGACAAACGGCGTGGTCGGGAAGTAGCCCATGATATAGCTGTCCCCTTCTCGATCGAGCGCCATGTATTCTTCCCAACAATGGCTCGGGACGAATTCGAAATTGAGGATGGCTCGAAAGGCGTCTTTGGACTGCTTGCCAAGTATCCTCGACCCGTGTGAATTATGATATTTCGCAAACTGTCTTGGAACGTTTGCGAACCGCTCAGTCAGCGCCTCTGGCTCGGTCTTAACCAGAGCACAGATAATCGAACCATCGACTTGAAATCTACATTCGATTTCCACACGACCTTCCAGATCATCGGGCTGGTCATAGCCAAAACGAAACGCTTCATTGAGTTCGACTGGGTTGTATTGCCAAACATACTTTTGGATCGACTGGGAATAGCCATCACGCGGCTGAATGAATGGAATGATTATCTCTGCGATTTTCAGGTTCACCACCTCTTTCGCGAAGGAGTTGTATGCGCCTAATTTCCAATTGGGCGATGTCCCCCACACACCGAAAGCCTTGACGATTTTCCAGCTCTCAGCAGTATTAGGGGAGAGTTCTTCAAGCGCCTCGCACCGCCTCAGAACCGGCGAAAATCGTGGGTGATGCTGGCATTCGACTTTTATCTCGGTTGCCGGCAACCGTCTCGGGCGTTGGACCCCAAACTCGTAGTAAAAGTCTGAAGTTGTGGCCTCAATGGTGGCAATACCTTCAGCAATCGTATCTTCAACAGTTGCCCGATCTGGCGCGGGCAAGTCCTGCGCTTGTACGGTTATCGGTGCGCTACAGAGAGCGCTTAGAAAAATCGCTTTCGTGGGGAAATGTCGCGTCATAAAGCGCTGTTCCTGAACAATTTATCCGGCGCACTTGTCAAGTACAAGAGATGAACTCTCACTGACTGCACCCAGGCTGCCTCGTCATTTGACGCCAGCGCGTCAAGGTCGCTTGGCCGTGAGCCAACTTCATACTTCAGCTGGGAAGCTAGTACAGAATCCACAGCCGCAAACAGCGCATTCAGCTGCTTTTTTTCGATTTCTTCGAGTTCTGGTCGCCAAACGTCAAAGATAAGTACGATGCGGTCTTTGTCAGCGCTATTCCAAGCCTCGTGCTCGACGCTGTCATCAAAAACCACGAGCTCACCTTCAACCCACTGGTGCCGCGAATTGCCGACACGCAGTATTCCCTTTCCCGGTACGATCAGAGGCAAATGGCAGATATACCGCACGTTGATCATGCCCGTGTGCGGGGGAATCCCTTCACCGGCGGCAAGGCGAGAAAACATCGGCGTAGGCGCGCGGTTGGTGATGCGGCAAAGTGGGACCTGCTCTAGGGCCGCATGCGTTGCCGAGCATTGCACTGTGCGATCTGATGAAAAGCGTCCCTTTTCTGCAAGCTCAAAGCTGGACCACACCGCATTCTCCAGCATGCCATGAGCGTCGCCTTGTGGCCGATCTTCAGCCTTCTTCATGTAGGCTGAAAAATTTTCGTCATCATCGAGGATCTGTTCCGCTTCGTTACGGATCGCGTCGGTTTGCGCTTCCAAAGCTTCGGCCCACGCGAAATTTTCGCGGGGCACGAATTCGTTATGCTCCATGCCCACGTAGTAGAATGTCATCGGCATCTGCGGAAATGCGTGCTGCTCGGGTGGGCGTTCGATCTGACCCACCATCATTGCGAGAGACTTGGCGAACCTTGGATGCCAGTCTGATTGCGCAAAACCAGCCTTTCCTAGGTACTTCACGATATGCCTGGTATAGCTGTGATCAAGCCATCGGATTGTTTCGCCAAGCCTTCCGGCGAGCCATCCTGCCCCACGGTACCGCTCTGGATTATCATTTGCAGCGCTGCGCGATAGTAGGCCGAGGCAGCCCTGTGATCATTAGCCAATAGCCGGTGATCCGCTTTTGCCGCCAATGCGTCCGGGTCTCGCGGATTGGCTATGAGGCGGCGATCTGCCTCCTCTTCAGTCATCGTTGGAGCAGGATTAGGATCGTTTGCCATCAGTAGAGCAAATGCTGGCGCACCGCTTGTACCCAGGCTGCCTCGTCATTTGACGCCAGCGCGTCAAGGTCGCTTGGCCGTGCGGAAGGATCATCGACCCATTCACGCAGTGATGGCCCGCCATTGATCACATCGATCGCCAGGACGTCATTGGTGTATTCATATTTGAAGTCTTTGCCCCGCCACAAATCATAGTTGGGATAGAGCGTGCGGATCGCCTTGAAGGCGAGTGCCTGAAGTCGCCAAGGCTTGAATGCATCGTGATCGTAATGCGGACCTTCCGCGTGAATCATCAATGCGTTGCAGAGTTTTCCAGCATGTTTGTGGAAAGTTGGTTCGAACCAGCAATCGCGCAAGATGCAGCCCTGCAGCCAATCAGAATCGAGGCCTTGCATCTCTGCCAGCACAGCCTTGGCATCGATGTCGGGAGCGCCGAAGAGCACCTCGAGCGGCCGCGTGGTCCCTCGGCCCTCTGAGACCGTGGCGCCCTCGATCATAACGGTGCCAGCGTAAGCGCGCGCCATGTTGAGGCTCGCCGCATTGGGTGACGGGTTGATCCAGATGCGGTCCTTTGGCCACCCATGGCCAGGTCCGTCAGGCTGCCAGCCCTCCACCGCTACAACGCGATACTCCACATCGAGGTCAAAATGCTCAATAAACCAATGACCCATCTCGCCCATCGTCAGACCATGGCGCATCGGCATCGGAGCGGCGCCAACAAAGCTTTCATGTCCTGGGACCAGCAAAGTGCCCTCGACCGGACGCCCGGCAGGATTTGGACGGTCGAGCACCCACACCTCTTTGCCATGCGCTGCTGCCTCTTCGAGCAGGTAAAGTAGTGTAGTGACGAAGGTGTAGATGCGGCAGCCAAGGTCTTGCAAATCGAACAGGAACACATCCGCGCTCGACATCATCTGCCCGGTTGGCCGGCGCACCTCGCCATAAAGCGAGAAAACCGGCATGCCGTATTGCGGATCGGTCTCGTCCTGCGTCTCGACCATATTGTCCTGCTTGTCGCCCTTAAGGCCGTGCTGCGGACCAAAGGCACTGGACACAGTTACACCGGCGGCGATTAGCGCGTCGAGACTATGTGTCAGGTTCTCCGTCACACTCGCCGGATGCGCGACAAGCGCGACGCGCTTTCCTTCGAGCGCGCCAAGCAATTGCGGGTCTGCCAACAGGCGATCAATTCCGAACTTCATATCGGCACGGTTGCGACACTGACGCGCCAAAGGCAATGGCTTTTGCCCGTCGTCCACCTATATTGCCCTGCATGGATTGGATGTTGGCCATTATCGCAGCCCTATGGGCGATCATTCTCGGCGGCGCGGGCGGCCTGCTGACCGAAATCGGCGAGTGGTATCGCAATCTGAACAAGCCGAGCTGGCAGCCACCCGATTGGCTGTTCGGTCCAGCCTGGACTTTAATCCTCGGCCTTTCAGGATGGAGCCTCTATCTGGCCTGGCAAGGCGCGCCGTCGCCCGACGACAAACGCATTGTCGCCGCGCTGTTCGGGATTAACTTCGCGCTGCATCTCGCTTGGTCGCCGCTATTCTTCAAGGTGAAGCGTCCCGATTGGGCGCTGATCGAGAACGTATTCCTATGGCTGTCTGTTTTGTCGCTCTGCGCCGTGTTGCCGCAATATTCGTCGCTCGCCGGATGGCTGAACATGCCGTACATCGCGTGGGTTAGCTTCGCGATGCTGCTGAACTGGAAGATCGTCCAGTTGAACGGCCCGTTTGGCGAGCAAAAGGCGACCTAGCGTTCGACGATTATCTGGCGACACGCCTCGCTGTGAAACTCCGGCTTGCCCGGCGGAAACGCCAGCGCCCAAAACTGCAGCGTTCCGTCATTATGCTCGACGATGGCGTTGAGCGCGACCTGCGCCGGGTCCGGCAACTCGGATGCGATGCTCGCCTTGAGCACCAACTCATTGTCACTGTGTGAGCAAGCAATTGCGATCGCATCGACTGGCGCGTCCTGCGAATTCTCTCGAAAACTGTCGAAGTCATAGCAGGCCCATCGGCTCGACGGAGACAGGTTGAATTCGCGGTAATAGGTTCCGCCAATCGGCTGCCAGAAGATCTCGAAGCAGGTCGTCTTCCACAGATTGTCCATCCGCTCAGATGCGGCATGGGTCGGAACCTTGATTCCGGCAATCGTGCCATCGAGACGGAACTCCGCGTCGCAGCCGACATCGGTGGGCGTAATCTGAGCGGTGACCGAACGGATCGGGCCGAGGTCACAGGTCTGGTGGAGCATGAGTGGTTGCATGGCATCGCCTATTGCTGAGCAACCATCGCGAAGCAATGGCCATTCATGGCTTTCCCGTCGCTTTGCACACTGTTAAGCGCACGCGCATCATGACTGCACACGAATCCGATCTCTTGCGCCTGCTCGATGAGCGAGGCTATATCCACCAAGTCACAGATCACGGCGCGCTCGACCAGCTGGCTGCGAAACAGGTCGTGCCTGCATATATCGGCTTCGATGCGACCGCGCCGAGCCTCCACGTCGGCAGCCTGGTGCAAATTATGATGCTGCGCAGATTGCAGCAGACCGGGCACAAACCGATCGTTGTGATGGGGGGCGGTACGACCAAAGTGGGCGATCCATCCGGCAAGGATGAGAGCCGCCAACTGCTCGATGGAGCGGCGATCCAGAGCAATATCGCCTCGATCCGCACCGTGTTCGAACGCTTGCTGACATTCGGCGATGGACCGACCGACGCGATCATGGTCGACAATGATGAGTGGCTTTCAAAGCTAGGCTATGTCGAGCTGCTGCGCGATGTCGGCCCGCACTTCACCATTAACCGCATGCTGACATTCGATTCGGTGCGGTTGCGGCTCGACCGCGAGCAGCCGCTCACCTTTCTTGAATTCAACTACATGATCCTGCAGGCATACGACTTCCTCGAACTCGCGCGCCGCTACGGTTGCCGCTTGCAGATGGGCGGCAGCGATCAGTGGGGCAATATCGTCAACGGCATGGAATTGTCGCGGCGAATGGAAGGGCGCGAACTGTTCGGTCTTACGACGCCGCTTCTCACAACCGCTGACGGTGCGAAGATGGGTAAGACGGCTGCAGGCGCGGTATGGCTCAATGAAGATGCCCTGCCCGCCTATGACTTCTGGCAATATTGGCGAAACATCGACGACCGCGATGTCGTACCGGTTCTTGAAGCTCTTCACCGATCTTCCGCTTGATGAGATTGAGCGACTCGAGAAGCTCGAAGGCGCTGACATCAACGATGCGAAAATCATCCTCGCGAATGAAGTGACCAAGTTGGTGCGCGGCGAGGAAGCAGCAACGGCTGCCGAGGCGACCGCCAAAGAGACCTTTGCTGGCGGTGGTGCTGGCGAAGATCTGCCGACTCTATCGGTCGGGCCTGAAGGCATGCGGATTGGCGCAGTGCTCACCGAGATCGGCTTCACCGCTTCCAATGGAGAGGCAAAGCGCAAAATCGCAGAGGGCGCGGTGAGGCTCGATGGCGAGGCAATCACCGACCCGGGATACCAGGTTGTTCCGGACGCCGGCGAAAGCCTAAAGCTCAGTCTTGGCAAGAAAAAGCACGGCCTGATCACCCAATAGATTGCGCGTATAGCGGACACTGCGGTGAAAGTGTCCCAGCGGCTTTACCAATTATCAGCCTTTCTAAGTCATTGGGGTAGGAACTCGAATGATAATGGAGGGTCGAAAAACGTGTCAGCCGGAGCCAATCTGAGCGTCACAGATATGCGTCGTGCAGCCCGTCACCCGGTGGATTTCCCGGTGATCGTGGAACATTTTTCGCATGGTGATCTGAATCTTCACGTCTCGAACCTGTCTGCGCACGGGTTTATGGTCGACGATGCTGCAAAGCTAAACCGCGGTGATCGTGTCATCATCCGTCTGCCTGTTGTTGGCCGCATCGAGGCCTATGTGATCTGGCAGCATGAAGAGCGCGCTGGTTTCCAGTTTGAACGTATCATTCGGATCGACGATTTCGTCGAGATTATCGACGCGATCCAACCCAATCCTCGCTTGCGTCGCAAGCGTTAGGGCAAAGCTCAACTCCGCCACCTGCTAGTTTCGCCTTCTTGGCAGCGCGCTATGCGCCTGCCATGGGCGGTGCGTGAGCGAAATCGAGCAAACCTCCCCTCACCCGTTTCGGGTCCGCAATTTCCGCGCTTATTGGGTCAGCCGATTTGCGATGACGCTCGCGCAATATGCGATGCTCCTCATAATTGGTTGGCAGACCTACAACATTGCGCGCGACGGAGGGATGTCCATTGCCGAAGCTTCGGGACAGCTCGCACTCATCGGCCTTTTCCAATTCCTGCCGCTATTCGTCCTCACGCCATTCACAGGGCTCGCTGCAGACCGGTTTGATCGGCGGCGCCTAGGCCAGATTACCGTACTGCTGCAATTGCTGTGCGCCGCGGCGCTTGGATGGTTCACTTGGACCGGCGCAATCTCGCTGCCGATCCTGTTTGCGATTGCAGTGGTGCTGGGCATGGCACGCGGGTTTGCGGGACCTGCGCTCTCTGCCCTCGCGCCGAACCTCGTCCCCAAGCCGTCTCTGCCGACCGCAATTGCGCTGTCCTCCATCGCTTGGCAGGTTGGCATGATCGTAGGACCGGCCATAGGCGGAGTGCTTTATCGCATCGCCCCCGCGCTTCCCTATTTCGCCGCGACTGTGCTGTTCAGCGTTTCACTTGTCGCTCTCGCACTTATCGGGAAAGTCTCGCAGCCTGCCGTGCGCAAGGACCAGCGCCCGATTGGCGCGATTGTCGATGGCCTCTCTTACGTTGTGCGCAACAAGATGGTGCTCGGAGCCATCACGCTCGACCTATTCGCCGTGTTTCTAGCCGGAGCGACGGCGCTCTTCCCCGTCTATGCCCGCGACATCCTGCAATCAGGTGAGATCGGCCTGAGCCTCCTCGCCGCAGCACCTGCCGTGGGCGCAGCGAGCACGGCGCTCTATTTCTCGTTCCGTCCGCTCAAGACCAATGTCGGGCCGAAGATGCTGTGGGCCGTTGCGCTGTTCGGCCTCGCCACAGTGGTCTTTGCTGTCTCAACCTCCATGCCGCTCAGCCTAGCTATGCTGCTTATCGTTGGAGCAGCGGACATGTTCAGCGTCTATATCAGACAGTCGCTGATCCAATTGCATACGCCCGATGAAAAGCGCGGGCGCGTCTCCTCGGTCTCCTTGCTCACGATCAGCGCTTCGAATGAAGGCGGCGATGCTTTTTCTGGCTTTCTCGCAAGCGCAATCGGCCCGGTCGCGGCAGTAGCGGCAGGAGGAATCGGCGCGATTGTAACCGTGGCTGCGTGGAGCCGAATATTCCCAGTGTTACGAACGACTAAAACCTTCGATCCGCCAAAAGACATGCTAGAAGACCACACAAATACGACATCCCCAAAGGGAAAAATTCAGGAGAGCTGACATGAAAGCTGCAAACATTCTCGAAACGATTGGCAACACCCCGCATATCCGGCTGTCGCGTTTGTTTCCCGATCACGAAGTGTGGCTGAAGTCAGAACGCGCCAATCCAGGTGGCTCGATCAAGGATCGGATCGCCCTGGCTATGGTGGAAGACGCAGAGAAGTCCGGCGCACTGAAATCTGGTGGGACAATTGTCGAGCCAACCAGCGGGAACACCGGCATCGGTCTTGCGATGGTCGCCGCGGTCAAAGGCTACAAGCTGGTGCTGGTCATGCCCGAAAGTATGTCTGTTGAGCGTCGCCGCTTGATGCTCGCTTATGGCGCCTCGTTTGACCTCACGCCGAAGGAAAAAGGCATGAAGGGCGCAATTGAGCGCGCGACAGAAATTGTCGGAAGCACTGATGGCGCATGGATGCCTTCCCAATTTGAAAACCCTTCCAACCCCTCAGTCCACGCGCGCACGACCGCGAAGGAAATCCTTGCCGACTTCGCCGATGCTCCAATTGATGTGATGATCACTGGCGTTGGCACGGGCGGCCACCTGACCGGTTGCGCAGAAGAGCTCAAGAAGAGCTGGAGCGGCATGAAAGCCTATGGCGTTGAGCCGGAGCTTTCGCCCGTGATCTCCGGCGGCCAGCCCGGCCCTCACCCGATCCAGGGGATTGGTGCAGGCTTCATTCCGGGCAATTTGCACACAGACTCGATTGATGGCGCGATCCAAGTCGATGCCGACGCTGCAAAGGACATGGCGCGACGTGCAGCAGCCGAAGAGGGCATGCTGATTGGCATTTCGTCGGGCGCAACTCTTGCGGCGATCGCGAAAAAGCTGCCCGACTTGGATGCAGGGAGCCGCATCCTCGGCTTCAACTACGACACCGGCGAGCGTTACCTTTCGGTGCCGGACTTCCTGCCCGTAGAATAATGAGACTGCAGGAACCGCAGGGCGCACCGTTCAGTTAATCTGATCTTGATTTGACGATGCCACACTCTCGCGATCAGGAGACAGAGACATGAAATTCGTCAAACTCGATTCTGCGTGGTGGCAACTATCTGGTTGCGGTCCAAAACGTCGCTTGGCTGCGCACTGCTGAAAATGGTCAGACGAATGTCGGCATTGTTGGCGGTCAACCTTTGTTGGTGACCGGGACAATTGAGGAAGTCGCTGAGAAGATCGTCAACGGTTAGGCACCACATACAAAAAGGCCCGAGAGACGCTGCTCCCGGGCCTTTTTCGTGACGATTTCTTTTCGATCAGGCCGCAGTAGCAAACGCCTCTTCGGTCAGCTTCATCATGTTTTCGCTGCCAGCTTCCAGCTTGCGGCGCAGCGCGCCTGCATCAGGAAGGAAACGCTCGGCATAGTATGCAGCCGAGGTCAGCTTTGCTTCGTAGAACGCTGCATCATCCGTACCTGCGTCCAACGTCGCTGCTGCAACCTTGGCCTGTTTCAGCCAGAAGAAGCCAAGCGTGACGATGCCCATGATGTGCATGTAGTGGTGTGCGCCAGCGCCGAGGTGGTTCGGGTTGGCCATCGCGTTCTGCATGAACCACATGGTCGCTGCCTTCTGTTCGCCCAATGCCTTCTCAAGCTTGATCGCTAAGTCAGCGAGATTTTCGTTTGTCTTGGCTTCGGCGATCTCATCGTCGATCATTTTGAAGAAGGCCTGCACGGCGCGGCCGCCCTTCGATGCGAGCTTACGTCCGCAAAGGTCCATCGCTTGAACACCGTTGGTGCCTTCGTAGATCATCGCAATCCGGCTATCGCGTACGAACTGCTCCATGCCCCATTCCTTGACGTAGCCGTGCCCGCCATAGACCTGCTGCATGTTGTTCGCGATGTCATAGCCCTTATCGGTGCCATAGCCTTTGATGACCGGCGTCATCAGGCCGATCAGGTCATCGGCAAGCTGACGCTCTTCCTCGGTCTGCGCCTTATGCGTCAGGTCAACTTGCAGTGCGCCCCACAGGCACAGCGCGCGCATACCTTCGTTGAAAACCTTGGCGTCCATCAACATGCGGCGCACGTCGGGGTGAACGAAGATTGGGTCAGCCTGCTTGTCGGCTTCCGCCGGACCGGTCAGAGCGCGGCCCTGACGGCGATCAAGCGCGTAGTTGACTGCGTTTTGATAGCTGACTTCGGCCTGTGCGAGCCCTTGCAGACCTACGCCGAGACGCGCCGCATTCATCATGATGAACATCGCCGCGAGGCCTTTGTTCTCTTCGCCGACCATATAGCCTGTGGCTTCGTCGTAGTTGAGAACGCAGGTCGCGTTGCCGTGAATGCCCATCTTCTTCTCGATCGAGCCACAAGTCACACCGTTGCGCTCACCTGGCTCGCCATTCTCGTCGAGAATGTATTTCGGCACGATAAAGAGCGAGATGCCCTTTGAGCTGTCGGGCGCACCCGGTGTCTTGGCGAGCACGAGATGAATAATGTTGCTGGTGAGGTCGTGCTCACCGGCCGAGATGAATATCTTGGTGCCGGTGATCTTGTAGCTGCCGTCCGCTTGAGGTTCAGCTTTCGTGCGGATCATGCCCAGGTCGGTGCCGCAATGTGGCTCGGTCAGGTTCATCGTCCCTGACCACTCGCCCGAGATCATCTTGGGCAGATAGGTCTCTTTTTGCTCTTGCGAACCGAGCCGCTTCGATTGCTGCCGAAGCGCCGTTGGTAAGGCCAGGATACATGCCAAAGGCCTGGTTTGCCGTCGCGGTGAACTCTTCCATCACAAAGCCGAGGACGTGCGGCAGGCCTTGGCCTCCGAATTCTTCCGGCTTGGCGAGCGTGCCCCAACCGCCTTCGACATAAGCCTGATACGCTTCTTTAAAGCCGTCAGGCGTTGTCACCGATCCATCTTCATGACGGGTGCAGCCCTGCTCGTCGCCAATCTGGTTGATCGGAGCGAGAACCTCGGCGGCGAATTTGCCAGCTTCGTTGACGATTGCGTCAATCATGTCGGGCGTGGCGTTTTCGAAACCCGGCAGGTTTCCATAGCTCGCCAGATCGAGCATTTCATTGACTACGAAGCGGGTGTCGCGGGTAGGGGCGGTATAGGTTGGCATCACTAAATCCCTTAGTGGAGTGTTTGGTTGGCGTTCAGGCGGAGTGGTCAGCCGAGGTCGAGCTTTTCTATCTCAGCGACAAAGTCGGTCAGTTCTTTGATCGATGAATCGATATCGGCTCGCTGAGCTTTCAGCTTGGCGATATGCGTCTTGCACTTTTCAATCGTGACGCGGCGTTGTTCAACTCGGCCATCATCGAGATCGTAAAGGTCGATCATTTCACGGATTTCAGTGAGGCTAAAGCCGACATTCTTCGCCCGCATGATCCACGCAAGGCGAGCTCGATCACGCTTCGAGTATACCCGCGTCAAGCCGACGCGCGCTGGAGAGATCAGCCCCTCATCCTCGTAAAAGCGCAACGCCCGCGCCGTGCATTCGAACTCGCTGGTAAGGTCGGAAATCGAATATTGCTCTCGCTCGTGCTTATCCGGACGATCCAGATGAGCGCCTTTGCGGGTCGAAGTTTGTGCATGTGCTGTAGCCATGCTCATTCTCTACCTTACCTTTACGTGAGCGTCAAGTCTTGACCTTTACGAGAGTTCCGCCCTCCACATTGCGGTAAAAGCATGACGTCGCGCCGGTGTGGCATGTGGGTCCCGCAGGCGTTACCTTAAGGACAATGGCATCCTGATCGCAATCGACCAGCATCTCTTCGACTTCCAACACGTTCCCTGAGGTTTCGCCTTTCATCCAAAGAGCATTGCGAGAACGGGACCAGAAATGCGCTCGCCTGGTCTCCTGAGTTTTCTCCAGCGCCTCAACGTTCATAAACGCGACCATCAGCACTTCGTTGGTTACCGATTCGGTAACCACCGTCGTCAGCAAACCGCGGTCGTCAAACTTGGGCAGGAATGCGCTCCCTTGCTCACGATCTTCCTTTGACGGTGACGATTTCATTTCACGATTGTTATTCAACGGCGTATCTCTCGACGAATGGATGCAATGCTGCGACAGCTTGTTGCACGATAACCACATAGTTGGCGCAAAATCCACAGCGCAGCGGTTTCAACCTTCCGAATTTAAGACTCAAATGAGACAAGACTTACCGCAAGCCTTTGCGGGTTTGCCCACCGGAATACGGCGTCTCAAGAATGCCAGGTTCAGGGGGTACCGCAGATTGCCGACCGCGGGGTGTTGGCATCAGCGGATTGAACGATGAGGGATTGGATCCTGGCGGCCAAATTAGGGGGTGGCTGTCTGAGCTCTTAAGAGCGGGTTCGATGATTTTCGTCACGTGGCGCCCGGGGTCTTAATGACCTCGGGCGTTATGTTTTGGGTCTTGTACTTTTTGCCCAATGCGAATTCGCTTTCCAGAACACGCGCGAAGCATGCAATCGTGACTGACTTTGCCTCGGCGCCAAGAAGCGCTTCGACACAAGCATCGCTGGTCGCGCCGCTGGTCAGCACATCATCCACCAGAATGACGTCGCGGCCTTTGATCTGGTCAGCGCGAGACGAGTTGATCTCAATGGCCCCCGATAGAACTTTGCGACGTGCGTTCGCGCCCATGCCGCCGAGGCTTTGCGTACGCTTGCGCCTGGTCAGTCCATCAATCAGGAGCTCCCCTTTCCCACGCTTGGCCAATTCTTGAGCGAGCAGTCCAGACTGATTGAAGCCGCGCTGCCACAGGCGCCAGCGATGCAGCGGAACCGGAATAACCAATGGTGGGCCCTCGCCTTTCGCATCCGGTAGCCGTGCGGCGAGCAAGCGACCCAGCAGCGATGCGAGCGCAACCTTGCGTCCATGCTTGAAGGTCAGCACCAACTTTCGGGAGGCGTCATTGTAGGCTGTCGCCGCTGTTATGCCTGAATGCATGGGCGGGTTGGTTACGCAGGGGATGCAGACCGAATCCTCCTCACTTCTGGCCGCGTCGAATGGTCTACCGCAACTTGAGCACGACGGATCACTCGGGATCGAAAGTTCACCCCAACACCCGCTGCAAAGGCCGCCTTGTTCGGCCAGCGCGTCGCCGCATAGCGGGCAGCGCGGCGGATAAACCAGATCGACGATCGGCTTTAGACTCAAACCTATCTGTTGACCCCACCCCATACCACCGTCTCGCACGGCTTGCGTCTCCTGCGCAAGCAATGCAGGGGAGCGCCATGTCCTCCGGCAGCGTTCCTCAGATCTTCGATAAGACCCGTCGCTTGGCGCGTGCTCGCCGCGCTTTGGTGTTTCAGAGCCGCGATGATGCCGCGCATTACATTATCGACGATATGATTGAGGACGTGCTTGAGCGCGTCGATTTCATGCGATTGCCTGAAGGGCAGGCGAGCATCGTAGGCGACATAACTGGCGTGCTTGCACCTGCTTTGGCGGAGCGCGGGATCAAGGCGAGCGACGTTGACGGAATGGCTCATCATGAGGAACACCCGTGGCCTTTCCCGTCCCAAGATTACATCTTCGCGCTTGGCACTCTCGACACTCTTAATGACCTGCCGGGAGCGCTACTTCACTACCGCAATGCCCTGAACGATGGCGGTCTATTCATGGCTCAGATCATGGGTGCTGGGAGCCTCCCTGCTTTGCGCCAGATTGTGCTTGCAGCTGACGGCGATCGGCCCGCCGCGCGCATTCATCCGCAGATAAATAGCCGCGCGGCAACTGCCTTGCTCGAACGCGCAGGCTTCTCTCGCCAAGTCGTCGATAGCCGGACGGTGACAGTTCGATTCTCAAGCCTTCAACGCCTCGTCGGCGATCTGCGCGAACAGGCGCTAACGGCCGTTCTGACAGACCGCGCCCCTACCCTCACCCGCGCTGCCTACACGCGGGCGGTAGAAGCGTTCGACAAATTGCGAGAAGAGGATGGCAAGGTCACTGAAACCTTCGAAATCCTCACGCTTACCGGTTGGCGATGATTACCCCTTGAGCGCAGCCTGCGCCGCTGCGAGCCGAGCAATCGGCACGCGGTAGGGTGAAGCTGAAACATAATCGAGCCCGGTTGTCTCGCAGAAGTGGATGCTCGCGGGATCGCCGCCATGCTCGCCGCAAATGCCGAGCTTGATGTCGCCGCGCGTAGCCCTACCCCGTTCAGCTGCCAGCTCGACTAATTGGCCAACGCCATCAACATCGAGGCTCACGAAGGGATCGCGCGCGAAGATGCCTTTCTCGACATAGGGCGCTAGGAAGCGCGCACTATCATCACGTGACACGCCCAGTGTCGTTTGCGTCAAATCGTTCGTACCAAAGCTGAAGAACGCGCCCTCATGCGCGATCTCACCGGCCATCAGAGCCGCACGCGGCAGCTCGATCATCGTGCCGACCAGATACTCGACGCGCATACCTTTCTCGACGAACACCTCATCCGCCACCCGCTCGATCAGCTCGCGCAGGATCGCCAGCTCCTTGCGAGTCGCGACGAGCGGCACCATGATCTCTGGCAGTGGCGCTTCACCCTTGGCTGCGACATCGCAGGCCGCTTCAAAGATCGCGCGCGCCTGCATCTCGTAAATCTCAGGATAGGTGATCCCGAGACGGCACCCGCGATGGCCCAGCATCGGGTTGAATTCATGCAACTCCCCTGCCCGGCGCTTTAGGTGGTCTACGCCGAGCCCCGTGGCATCCGCCAACTCCTCGAACTCCGCATCGCCATGCGGCAGGAACTCGTGCAGCGGCGGGTCGAGCAGCCGGATCGTGCACGGCAGCCCGGTCATCACCTCGAAGATCGCCGTGAAATCCGCGCGCTGTTCTGGCAGCAGCTTCTCGAGCGCACCGCGACGTCCCACCTCGTCTTCAGCCAAGATCATCTGACGCACCGCGCTGATCCGGCCAGCATCGAAGAACATGTGTTCAGTGCGGCACAGGCCAATGCCCTCGGCGCCGAATTGCCGCGCCATCTTGCAATCCGCCGGCGTCTCCGCATTGGTGCGCACTCGCATACGGCGGTGCTTGTCCGCCCATTCCATCAGCACGCCAAAGTCGCCCGCAAGCTCCGGTTCCACAGTCGGCACAATGCCAAGCATCACCTGACCATTTGCCCCATCGAGCGTGATCTCGTCGCCCTCTTTGAGCTCCTGGTTGCCGATCCGCAGGGTGCGCGATGCGATGTCGATCGACACGCCGTTCGCGCCCGATACGCAAGGGCGCCCCATGCCGCGCGCCACTACCGCTGCGTGTGACGTCATGCCGCCACGCGCCGTTAGGATGCCTTGCGCTGCGTGCATGCCGTGGATGTCCTCTGGCGAAGTCTCGACCCGCACCAGGATTACCTTCTCGCCCTGATGAACCTTCTGCTCCGCCGTATCGGCATCGAGCACGATCTTGCCCGCCGCCGCTCCGGGCGATGCTGGAAGGCCAGTCGTCAGCACATTGCGCTCTGCTTCAGGGTCAAGCGTCGGGTGCAGCAGCTGATCGAGAGCCATCGGATCGACACGGCCAATCGCGGTTGTCTCGTCGATCAGCCCCTCGCCAACCATGTCCACCGCCATCTTGAGCGCCGCCTTCGCGGTCCGCTTGCCAGAGCGGGTTTGCAGCATCCAAAGCTTGCCGCGCTCCACGGTGAACTCGATGTCCTGCATGTCCTTGTAGTGGCCTTCGAGCAGGTCAAACACGCGCGCTAGCTCGCCGTATGCCTCGGGCATTGCCTCTTCCATCGAAAGCGGCTTGGCCCCCGCCACCTCACGCGCCGCCTTGGTCAGATACTGAGGCGTGCGGATGCCAGCCACCACGTCTTCACCCTGCGCATTGATCAGGTACTCGCCGTAGTAAGCGCGCTCGCCGGTCGCGGGATCGCGGGTGAAGGCGACGCCGGTCGCGCTCGTCTCACCCATATTGCCGAACACCATCGCCTGCACGTTGACCGCCGTGCCCCAGTCACCAGGGATGTCGTTCAAGCGGCGGTAGACCTTCGCCCGGTCGCTGTCCCAGCTGTCGAACACCGCACGGATCGCGCCCCACAGCTGCTCGGTCACATCCTGCGGGAACGGCGCGCCCTGCTCGGCTTCGACGATGCCCTTGTACTCGGCGACCAGCTCGCGCCAGTCATCGGCGGACAGCTCGGTATCGGCATAGAAGCCGTTGTCTTCTTTGCGGATCTCCAGCGCTTCCTCGAACAGTCCGTGGTCGATCCCCAGAACCACATCGGAGTACATCTGAACGAACCGGCGATAGCTGTCCCATGCGAACCGCTCATCGCCTGACGTGCTCGCGAGCCCCTCAACCGTTGCGTCGTTGAGGCCGAGGTTGAGCACCGTGTCCATCATGCCGGGCATGGAGACGCGCGCGCCTGAGCGGACCGAGACGAGCAGCGGGTCTGCCGCATCGCCAAAGCGCTTGCCGACGCTGGCTTCAATGTGCGCGAGTGCTTCTGCGACCGCGCCGCGCAGGGCATCGCCGAAGGCCGCGCCTTCTTGCAGGTAGCGCACGCACTCCTCGGTGGTGATGGTGAAACCCGGAGGCACCGGCAGACCGATGCTCGCCATCTCCGCCAGGTTAGCGCCCTTGCCGCCGGTGACCGTCTTGTCCGCTTGGCGCGAGTCGTCATGCGCGGCGTTTCCGCCGAAGGGGTAGACGGTGGTGGTCATAGGTGTCCTACTCGGTTCGTCGATGGTGAAGCACACATGGACCGCATGTTACACGGTCCTGAAGCTAAAAGGTTGCGGGGTGACGGCAGCGCCATCTTACCCTTCGATCCGGCTGAAATCGGCCACATTGCCGACCGCGCGGGTAAAGCTGGCGAGCAGATTGAGGCGCGCTTCGCGTTTGGCGGGACGGTCATCATTAACTGTCACATCCTCGAAAAAGGCATCGATCGGCGCGCGCAGGGTCGCAAGCGCTGCCATCGCATCTTCAAACCGCTCTTCGGATATCGCCGCTGCCGCTTTCGGAGCCGCCTCACCCAGAGCGTCGATCAGAGCCTTTTCGTACCGGTTCGGGCGGGTAGGAAAGCGATTTGCCATCAGCATTATCGGCAGCATACCATTCTTCCTTCTTCAGGATATTCGCCGCGCGCTTGTAGCCGGCCAGAAGATTGGTGCCGTTTTCAGACGCCAAGAAGCTTTGCAATTCGCCGGCACGAACAACGATACGATCCAACCGTACCGTCATCTCGAGAATTCCAGCGCCTAGACGCTTCGATACGGTCATGACCGATACCACTCTGCTTCAACTGAACCTTCAAGCGGCCCAGCAAGAACGGCGGGACAGTCGTAAGGATCTTTCGTGAAGAACGCTCCGCTTCGCTCAATTCTCTTGTAGGGTCTTCTTGACCCAGCCATTTCTGGGCGATGGCGTCCGTGTGAAGTATCACTTGGTTCCCTAAAATGAGTGAAATGATGCCAAGCGCCGTACGTCTTAGCGCGAATGGGTCCTTAGAACCGGTAGGGAATTCCTCAATTTCGAAGAACGCGAACAAGCTATCAAATTTATCCGCCAGCGACACCGCCACCGTGACCGGCGCGGTCGGCACGTCGTCGCCCTGCCCCACCGGCTTGTAGTGATCGCGGATCGCGTCTGAGACTTCTTGCGGCAGGCCTTCCTTCTCAGCGAAATATCCGCCCATCAGGCCTTGCAGTTCGGGGAACTCGCCGACCATTTCGGTTACAAGATCGGACTTGCATAGCTCAGCTGCTTGGCGAGCGAGCTTTGGATCGCAGTCGGGGACAATACCTTCAGTAGCAAGCCACTCGGCCAGCTTTGCAACCCGCTCGACCTTGTCGGCGACCGTGCCCAGCTTCTCGTGGAAGGTAATCCGCTCCAGCTTCTTGGCGTGCTCGGCCAACGTGGTCTTCCGGTCCAGCTCCCAGAAGAAACGCGCATCAGAAAGCCGCGCGGCAAGCACCTTGCGATTACCGTCGACCACCACCGCCGGATCGACCGCGTCGATATTGGCGGTGCAGATGAAAGCGTTTGCGAGGCGGTTCTGGCCGTCATTGGCGGCTTCTTCACACACGAAATATTTCTGGTTCACCCGCGCGGTCAGCTGGATAACCTCGGGCGGAACGTCGAGATATTCCTCCTCAAAGCGCCCGAGCAGAGGCACTGGCCATTCAGTCAGGCCGGCATTTTCAACCACCAGACCCTCGTCTTCAACCAAGGTGAGGCCAGCCGCCTCGGCAGCCGCATTTGCGCCCTCACGCACCTTCGCTTCGCGCTCGGAGTGATCGACGATCACATTTGCGCTGCGCAGAATGTCGCCGTAATCGTCCGCACTGTTGATGGTAAGCACGCCATCCGAGTGAAACCTGTGCCCCATCGTCTCGCGGCCACTGGCTAGCCCGTCCATCACGCATGGGACAACTTCGCCATCGAGCAGCGCGACAATGCCGGACAATGGCCGAACCCAGCGCAGGCTCTCGGTCGAGACCGAAGCTTCGCCCCAGCGCATCGACTTGGGCCAGCTAAAGTCGCGGATGATCGCAGGGATCGCGGCGGCGAGTAGATCGGCAACCGCCTGACCCGGCTTTTCGACAACCGCGAAGTAGGTGTTGCGCCCCTTGACGTCGCGCACTTCGAGCTGATCGCGCGTGACACCGTTCTTGCGGCAAAACCCATCGACCGCCTGATCCGGCGCGCCTTCGGGTGGACCTTTGGCTTCCTCGCTGACGGCTTCGGTTTCGGTCGGCAAATCGCGGGCAATCAGCGCAAGGCGACGCGGGGTCGACCAGATGGTCAGCTCGCCCACAGCCACACCAGCGGCATCCATCTCACGCCGGAACAGCTTTTCAAGCTCAGCCCGCGCGCCCTTTTGCATGCGGGCGGGGATTTCTTCGGAGCGGAGTTCGAGGAGAAAGTCGCTCATTGTGACCACTCCGGATATTTCTCGGCCCAGCCCGCCGCTTCCTTCGCCATATGCGCCTCGCAGCTGCCGCGCGCCAGATCACGGACGCGGCCCATGTAAGAGGCGCGCTCCTGCACGCTGATCACGCCGCGCGCTTGCAGCAGGTTGAAGATGTGGCTCGCCTCAACCGCCTGCTCATATGCAGCGATCGGCACTTGGGCCGCGAGAGCATTTTTGCATTCCGCCTCCGCCTTGTTGAACAGGTCAAACAAAGCGTCCGTGTCTGCGACCTCGAAATTCCATTTTGACATCTGCTTCTCGTTCTCGAGGAAGACATCGCCATAGCTGACGCCGTTCTGATTGAATGCGAGATCGTAAACGCTGTCGACGCCCTGGATATACATGGCGAGGCGCTCAAGACCGTAGGTCAGCTCGCCCGCGACCGGCTTGCAGTCGAACCCGCCCATTTGCTGGAAATAGGTGAACTGGGTGACTTCCATTCCGTCGCACCAGACCTCCCAGCCCAGCCCCCATGCGCCGAGCGTCGGCGATTCCCAGTCATCCTCGACAAAGCGGATGTCGTGCTTGAGCGGGTCGATGCCGATCTGCTTCAGGCTCTCAAGATACAGCTCCTGAATGTCGGCGGGCGATGGCTTCAGGATCACCTGATATTGGTAATAGTGCTGAAGTCGGTTCGGGTTCTCGCCATAGCGGCCATCGGTCGGACGGCGGCACGGCTGAACAAACGCCGCATTCCAGGGCTCTGGCCCGAGCGCGCGCAAAGTCGTCGCGGTGTGAAACGTGCCTGCCCCCATGCGCATGTCATAGGGTTGCAAGATCACGCAGCCATTCGCACTCCAGAAATCGTGCAGCGTCAGGATCATGTCCTGAAACGAGCGTTTCGGATCGCGCTGAGTGGCGCCAGGGGCCGCCATGGGTTGAGGCATCTCTCCGGTCATGGCGGCGGCTTTGGCGGATGCCCTAACCAGCGTCAATGCCGCGGCGCAGCATTGGCACAGAATGGCGCAATTGACGCGGCGTCATGGTCAGCTTTGTGTGACTTTAAGTCAGGTAGTCTTGACATAGTCAGCGAATCGCGACATATAGTCATGCATACCTGACATATAGGAATAATAACGTGACAGACAAAGAGATCGACTTCGAGCACCTGATCAAGCGAATTTTTCAGCCGAAATCTGCCGCAGATCGAGAATTGATGTGGACCGCGATCGGCTTCTTCGTGTTCGGCGCAATCGTGTTCTGAGAGCCCTGACAATGCCTTACTCTATCAAACCGAATTACGATGATGATTGCGCAACAGTGTTTATTGCGCCGCTGATCGTACTCGTGTGTGCGGGATAACACCGGCATGACCAAAGCAACCACATTTGAATGGGCCGGATGGATAGGCCTATCGGCAACCAGCATCGGACTGATCGGCGCGATACTCCCGATCGCCGAAGATATTGGCACGATTGGAGGGGTTATTGCCTTCCTGTGCTGCTGGGTGCTGCTTTCGACCCGCAATGCCGATGAATTCACGCAAGCGCTGTGGACCTCGGCGGCGAGCCTCGCATTTACTTCGCTTCTCGTGATGATGATTGTCTGGCCGTTTCTCGAAGGCGTGGTCGCTGGATTGCGCGGCATCGACGATGCAGAGCCTTCTTTCGCAGGCATTATCGGCTGCGCGATTGTCGCGTTCTACATTGGCCTCTTTTGGAAGCGGTTTGCAGGGGTTCACCTGAGATGAAAAACCGCCTCAAAGTCCTGCGCGCAGAGCGCGATTGGAGCCAAGCCGAGCTTGGCGTTCACCTCGACGTATCACGCCAGGCAGTGAACGCGATCGAGACCGGCAAGCACGACCCTTCCCTGCCGCTTGCGTTCAAGATCGCGCGCCTTTTTGACATGCCAATTGAAGAGATTTTCGTTGACGAATTCTGAGCCAAACGAACAACCCAACTCGCTTCTAGTGCGAGCAATCATCCTCACCGGCGGTGTCGTCGGGTCAGCCTTCCTGCTCGGCGTCCTGATGGGTTTTGTTTCCGGATCGCTGGAAAATGGCGGCGTGTCAGCAACAGGCATCGCCAGTGTCGCTGGCATAGTTCTCGCAATGGGCGCGATCTTTTATCTCGCATGGCGTTTCTGGCCGCGTAGCGAACCGGGCCCAGTGCCAGCAAGCGAACGCAAATCGCGCAACCTGTACTACGCCGGTATGGCGCTCGGTGTGGCTTTGGGAGTCTTTCTCGTCTTGACCGGCGGCGATGCGAGCAACGCTGTTTTCTCCAACGGCCCGATCACATCAACCGCTGCTATCGGAGCGATCCTGGTGTGGGCCATCATCGCGCCGATCGGCACGCTGTGGTGGCTACGCACCACCGATGAGCACGACATTGCGGCCTATCTCGACGGCGGCAATATCGCATTCCATGTCTACGTATTTCTTGTCCCGAGCTGGTGGATGGCCACCCGAGCGGGTTGGATCCCCGCCCAAGACCCGATGATCGTCTGGCTGGGCGTCGCAATCATTTGGGGCATCGGCTGGGCCTACCGAAAATATGCTTAGCCCTGCAACAAATTCAAATTCCGTTCATTTAACAAACAACTAACGAAGGACTATGACTATGAAACTGACCAAACCATTCACCGCCGCATTCACCGGCGTAGCACTCCTCGCTTCCACCGCAGCCTGCGCGCAAACGCAAACTCTCCCAAAGCCGGTTGAGACCACGCAGGTCCCCGCCGAGACTGTCGAGATGGCTGCTACCGGCGCACCTGCTTTGTGGAAGGTGGCCGACGAAGACACCACCATTTATTTGTTCGGTACGGTCCACGCCCTGCCCGCAGACGTCGACTGGTACAAAGGCGCGGTCAAAACTGCGCTCGATGAAAGCTCGGTGCTCGTCACCGAAATCGACATGACCGACGAAACAACCGCTCAAATGCAGCAATTGGTCGGCCAAATGGCGCTGCTTCCACCTGGCACAACACTACGCAGCCTGCTCAGCGAAGAGCAAACTGCCACTTATGAAGGGGCTTTGGCGTCACTCGGCACGCCCGCTGCCGCTCTCGACCCGCTGGAGCCATGGTTTGCCGCAATCGCCATGTCGCAGATCGCCTTTCAAAAGGCGGGCATTACCGGAGAGAATGGAACTGAAACCGTGCTCGAAGCTATCGTTGGCGAAAGCAAGGAACGCGCAGCACTGGAGACGGTCGAATTTCAGCTCGGTATTTTCGACAGTCTTCCGCAGGATGCACAAGTCAAGTATCTGATCGATGCAGCCGAAGAGATCGACAATCTCGCACCAGAACTGCAAAAGATCATCGATGGCTGGGCCGTGGGTGATGTCGAGCGCGTCGCCGCACTCTTGAACGAGGCCATGCAAGAAGACCCCGCTCTCGCTGAGGCGCTCCTTTACGAGCGCAACAGCAATTGGGCCGAATGGATCCAAGCACGTCTCGACGAGCCGGGGACTGTCTTCATGGCTGTCGGTGCAGGTCACCTCGTCGGTGAGAAGAGCGTTCAGGATTACCTCGTCGAACGCGGCATCCAGTCTGCCCGAGTGCAATAGTGCCAGACAGCACATTTTACCGCATCAGCGCCCGCATTGTCGCCCCATTGGCAGCATTGCTGGCGCTGGCTGCGTGCGGTGACAAACCGGGAGGAGAGGCTGCGCCGCCAGCCTCTCCTCCTTTTTATGAAATCGCCAATGCCGACGGAGATGTGGAGGGCTGGATGCTAGGCACCATCCATGCCCTTCCCGACAACACTCATTGGCGCACCGCGGCCATTGACGACGCGATGCAATCCGCAGACATCGCTGTCGTGGAGATCGCTGATCTTGATAACCGCGCGAAACTGACGGCAGTTTACACGGAACTCGCAACCACTCCCGGCATGCCCGAACTGTCAGAGCGGGTTCCCGACGAAGAGCGCACTGCCCTTTTCACTTTGCTGGCGCGTGGCGGGCTGGATGCCAGCGGCTTTGGTTCGACAGAGACCTGGGCCGCTGCCATCCAGCTCGCGCAAATCGGCACGACGGGGAAACCGGCAAACGGCGTTGATCGAGCCGTGATCCGCGAATTTTCAGGTCGCAATGTAATCGAGCTGGAAGGTGCCGAGGCACAGCTAAGTATATTTGATCAATTGGCCGAGGAAGATCAGCGCGCTTTGCTGTCCGGCGTGGTCAAGGAGGCTAAGCAACTCGAAGATGATCCTGCGCGACTTCGCACCGCATGGCTTACCGGCGATGATGCAACATTGGTCGAAGCCACCAGCACCGGGATCATGGCCGACCCAGAGGTTCGCGAAGCCTTGTTAGTGGCGCGCAATCGCGATTGGACGCAGGTTTTGCTGCCAATGCTTGAAGACGAAAAACGCCCTCTTATTGCCGTGGGCGCAGGTCACCTCGTTGGCCCGGATAGCGTCGGGGCGATTCTTGAAGCCGCAGGTTATTCGGTCCGCCGCATCAAATAGGCGGCTCCCGCACGCTGCCCTCCCACTCGATAATCCTTGCCAAACCCGCATCTGCTCTCTAATGGCGCGCCCTTCGACATCATGGTCATCCCTGGAGGCGTGATGGTCGAAAACAAAACCATACACCGTATTTGAAAGGTAGACGATTATGAGCGACGCTCTGACACTGCCGGCCGAAGCACGCGAACGGGCAGGCAAGGGAGCCTCCCGAGCACTCCGTCGCGAAGGCCGCATTCCCGCTGTTATTTATGGCGGCAAGGAAGAACCAACCCCGATCCACGTCGAAGAGAAAGAACTGGTGCGTCAGCTGAACACCGGTCACTTCATGAACTCGATCGTGACGATTGATATCGGCGGCGAAAAGGTTCGCACCCTGCCAAAAGACGTTGCTTTGCATCCCGTCACCGATCGCCCGCAGCATGCTGATTTCTTCCGCATGGTCAAAGGCGGAAAGATCGACGTTAGCGTTCCAGTTGTCTTCGTGAACGAAGAAGAATCGCCAGGCCTTAAGAAGGGCGGCGTTCTCAACGTGGTCCGTCACGAGCTTGAGCTGACCTGTGAGAACGACAAGATCCCAAGCGAGATCGAGATCGACGTAACCGGCAAGGAAGTCGGCGATTCGATCCACATCAGCGAAATCACTCTGCCAGCCGGCAGCGAAAGCGCGATCACCGACCGCGACTTTACGATTGCCACGCTGGTTGCTCCATCCGCGCTCAAGAAGTCGGAAGAGGAAGCGACTGAAGGCGAAGATCAGACTGGCGAGGACATGGAAGCTGGCGAAACCGCTGCGACCGAACAGGGTCCAGACGACGACGCTGCTCAGGAACAAGAAGACAAGAGCTAGGCTCTTTCTTTAGTCGAAGATCACCAAGGCGGCGGGTTCCTAACGGAACTCGCCGTTTTCTTTTGTACTCGCGCTCGTTAGAGGGAGCACCATGCAGCTTTGGGTTGGCCTAGGAAATCCCGGACCGAAATACACCATGCACCGGCACAATGTCGGCTTCATGGCATGTGATGTGCTGGCCGAAATGCACGGCTTTGGCCCGGTGCAAAAGAAGTTTCAGGGTTGGGTTCAGGAAGGGCGCATCGGCGATCACAAAGTGCTGCTTCTAAAGCCCGCGACCTTCATGAACGAAAGCGGTCGCAGCGTCGGCGAGGCCATGCGCTTCTACAAGCTGGATATGGACGCGCTGACCGTATTTCATGACGAGCTCGACCTTGCGCCGTTCAAAGTGAAGGTAAAGCAAGGCGGAGGCACAGCAGGACATAACGGCCTGCGCTCCATCGACAAGCATCTGGGCAAAGACTTTCGCCGCGTTAGGCTCGGCATCGGGCATCCGGGCCACAAGGATCGCGTGTCAGGCTATGTCCTCGGCAATTACGCCAAGGCAGAGCAAGACGCATTGGTGACCATGCTTGGCGCGATTGGGGCAGAGGCGGAATGGCTTGCCGATGGCGATGATCCGCGCTTCATGAGCGAGATCGCGCTAAGGCAGCAGTGACGGGGCTGGAGTGACGGGGCAGAAATGAGCAATCCTTACGAAGAAATGCGTCGAATGAGCGTCGGCCAGATTGCGCAGGGCGTTGGCTTGCAAGCGGTAATATTCTGCGTCATCGGAGTTGGCATATGGTATCTGGCTGGCCGCGAACTCAGCGCCTTTGTCAGCATATCGCTCCACGAAGTTGCGCTGGGCGCGGCCGTCGGTCTCGTCTTCATCGCCATCGCGCACATCACCTTCAAAGGTTTCCCGAAGCTGTCGGAAAAATTAGTACGCTTGCAGGCGCGCAATTTCGGGTTCCTTGAAAAGCAGCTCGGTATGCCGATGATCATCTTCATTTCGATCTGCGCAGGCGTGGGCGAGGAAGCGCTGTTTCGCGGCGGAATGCTGACGCTGATCGACAATTACACGCCGTTCTGGATTGCGCTGGTCGGCTCCAGTCTGGTCTTCACCTTAATTCACTTTGCCAAGCCTCTGATCGCGACGATCATCTTCATCATCGGCGCGGCTTTCGGCCTCATCTATTGGTGGACCGGCAGCCTGCTCGCAGTGATGATCGGACACGCTGTGTATGATGTATACGCACTGTGGTATCTGCAAAAGGAAATGCACCGCCTCGACGTCTTTGAACCGCTCGAAGACATTACAGAAGAACCTGAAGCCGCCGCTCCCCCTGCGGCCTGACCCTTTTAAAAGGAATCCCTCATGCCATCACTCAACCGCCGCACACTTCTTGCTGGAGCCGCCGCCACCGGCGCGCTCGCCGCGACCGCCTCTTTCGCACAGGAAGACATTCTGACCGCTCCAGCTGATTTCATCGGCAAGAGCATCCTTATCACCGGCTGCTCGACCGGCTTCGGGCGGCTGATGGCTGAGGACTTCGCGCGCAAAGGCGCCAAGGTGTTCGCCACCATGCGCAACCTGCCGCGCACCGAGGCTAGTGAACTTGAAGCTTTGGCCGAAACGGACAACCTCGACCTCACCGTTATCGAGATCGACGTCACTGACGATGCGCAAGTCGCCGCCGGTGTCGCCCGCGCAGAAGAACTGGCAGGCGGCGCCATTGATGTCTTGGTCAACAACGCAGGCATCTCCTTCGGCGGCCCGGTCGAAATTCAGGACATGGAGGCGACAAAGCTCACCTTCGACACCAATGTCTATGGCCCGCATCGGATGGCGCGCGCGGTCCTTCCCGCGATGCGCGCGGCGAAATCAGGCCAGATCTTCAATGTCTCCTCGCAGCTCGGGCGGGTGATCGTGCCGAGCTTCGGCCAATATTCGCCGACCAAATTCGCGCTCGAAGCGATGAGCGAACAGCTCGCCTATGAACTGGTCCCGCACGGCATCGAAGTGACCATCATCCAGCCGGGCGGCTATCCGACGCAAATCTGGAAGAACTCGAACGAGAACAGCCTCGAACTGCTCAGCCGCGCCGAAGAGAAGCACACAGCGGGCTATCCCGCTCTGATCGAACCGCTGGGCAAGCGCACCGGCGGCGGATCGACCGATCCGATGGATGTGCCAAACGCCATCGCCGAGATTATCGCCATGCCCACAGGCACCCGCCCGCTGCGCCGCGCCGTGCACCCAGGTGCGAAACCGCAAATGGCGATCAACGATCTATCCGCGAAGGTACAGGTCGGCATGCTGGGCGAGAGCCCCTATGGTCCGTGGATCAAGGCGGTTCACAACGTCTGATCCAATTGCATGGCAGGCTGGCGTTCGCGCGCATCCCCCGCTAAGGGGCACGCTTTCGCATCCATACGAGAGTACAGCACATGGGATTCCGTTGCGGGATCGTGGGCCTTCCCAATGTCGGCAAGTCCACCCTTTTTAATGCATTGACCGAAACGCAGGCCGCGCAGGCCGCGAACTATCCGTTTTGCACCATTGAGCCGAATGTCGGCCAGGTCGCTGTGCCGGATGAGCGGCTCGACAAAATCGCAGCGATTGCTGCCAGCAAAAAGGTCATCCCGACGCAGCTCGGCTTTGTCGACATTGCGGGTCTTGTGAAAGGCGCGAGCGCTGGCGAGGGTCTGGGCAACCAGTTCCTCGGCAACATCCGGGAAGTCGATGCGATTGTGCACGTCCTGCGCTGCTTTGAAGACGACGACATCCAGCACGTCTCGAACAAGGTCGATCCGATTGCCGATGCCGAAGTGGTCGAAACGGAATTGATGCTCGCCGATCTCGAAAGCCTTGAGAAACGGGTTGAGAATGCGAAACGCCGCGCGACCGGCGGCGACAAGGAAGCCAAGGCACTCGCATCTGTGCTTGGTCAAGCGCTCGATCTGCTCAAAGACGGCAAGCCCGCGCGCCTCACCGAGCCGAAGGATGACGAGGAAGAACGCCTGTTCGCCAACGCGCAGCTGCTCACCGCAAAGCCAATCCTTTATGTCTGCAACGTCGCCGAAGACGAAGCAGCCCAAGGCAATGACCTGTCAGCCAAGGTGTTCGAAAAGGCCGCGGTCGAAGGCGCACAAGCTGTGGTCGTCTCCGCCGCGATTGAAGCTGAACTGGTCGAAATGCCGGAGGAAGACCGCGCGGAATACCTCGCTGAGCTCGGTCTTGAGGAAAGCGGCCTCGCCCGCGTTATCCGCGCTGGCTACAAGCTGCTGGGCTTGCAAACCTTCTTTACCGCCGGGCCGAATGAAGCGCGCGCCTGGACCTTCCCTGCTGGCGCAAAAGCCCCGCAAGCCGCTGGCGAAATTCACACCGACTTCCAGAAGGGCTTCATCCGCGCCGAGACCATCGCCTACGAAGATTATATCGCGCTCAACGGCGAAGCAGGCGCGAAGGAGGCGGGCAAAATGCGGCAAGAGGGCAAGGATTACGACGTCCAGGACGGCGACATCATGCTGTTCAAGTTTAACGTTTGAGGTGGCTGGTCATTATTCCTGCAAAGCTGCGATTTTGCTGTCGACGCTTTTCACGAAACTTTTCACGTCATTCTTATCCAAAGGACTTGCATCTGAACCGTGGCGCAGCGCCAGCGCCTTCGAAATCAAGTCATCGCACTCGTTTTGATTGAGCCACCATCCGGCGCCCTCGGACTTTGACAGGATCACTCCGGTTTGGGCAGCGTAAACTGACCTTGCTGCATTGAGAGCCGAGTTGACCAGAAGCCGCGGTTCGTGAGAACGATCCAATTCGTCGAGGTGCCAACGAAGTTCTTCGCGCAAGGCCTCACGCAGAAGGGTAATCGGTATAACCCCGAATGCGTCCTTTGCGCGTTGGCCGAAAAGGGTGCGACCGGACTGCCGACAAAGCGCAAAGTCGATCAGAGTATCGCCAGCTACACCTGACGTTTCGCAATCTGTCCCCCAACTGGCACCGGTGGACAACGCGAATTCAAAGCGGCAATCGATGCTCGGATATCGCGCGATCTGCTGAGCACATAGGATAAACTCAAGACCTAGTGCGGGAACAGGACACTGCTCGTGTGACAGGACTCGCGCTAGTTGCACGCGCTCCGACTCTGAAACAGGACCTACGACCAGTCCAATGACGTCAATATCACTGGAGTCCGCGATCCAGTTCGATTGAGCCGCTGACCCGTGAAGGTATAATCCGACCAGGTTCTCATTGAGAATCCCTCTTGTGCGATCCACAAGCCGAGCCAGATAAGACTGCACGCTGCTGTTTCTCTCAATGCCGGCCAAACAGCTTCTCGACGTCTTCCATATCAAGCTTTACCCAGGTTGGCCGGCCATGATTGCATTGGCCCGAGCGCGGGGTAGCCTCCATCTCGCGCAGCAGCGCGTTCATTTCAGCGACGCTGAGCACGCGCCCTGCCCGCACCGATCCGTGGCAGGCCATAGTCGCGAGGACATATTCGAGCTTTTCTGAGAGCAGCAGCGCGCCGCTATCCTCATTCACCCCGTGCTTGGCAATGTCATCGGCCAGATCGCGCAGCAGCTTGTCCGAATTTGCGCCGCCTAGCGCATGCGGGATTGATCGGACGAGCATGGCCGATAGTCCGAAGCGCTCAATCGCGAGTCCGAACTTCGCAAGACCTTCGGCAGCGGCTTCGAGCCGGTCACAATCGGCCTCATCCAGCTCGACCACATCGGGCACGAGCAAAGCCTGCGCGCGAGCGGTCGCCTCCCCTGCCCCGGCTGCGCGGAGCCGCTCTAGTACGAGCCGTTCGTGCGCCGCGTGTTGATCGACGAGGATCAAGCCATCCTTGCTCTCAGCAACGATATAGGTGTTGGCGACCTGACCGCGCGCAATCCCCAGCGGATAGTCATGTTCCTCCTCGGCAATCGGGGTGGCTTCTTCCGCACGTCCGGTTGGCAGAGCGTGGTCGGTACGATCCGTCGCCTGCGCCTGCCAATCGGGGCGCGCCTCGGAGACCCGGTTTTGAGGAGCGCTCCAATCGCGCCCTTGGAAGATAGAGCGCAAGGCAGGCTGCACTTCGGGCCTCGCAGGCTCGGCCTGCCAGCGCTCCATCGCCGCGCGGTCTGGCCCTTGCGCGCTGCGGCGGTCCCCGGTCGCGAGCGCTTGCCGCAAGCCTGAAACGATAAAGCCACGCACCCCGCTCGCATCGCGAAAACGCACCTCGGTCTTGGCCGGATGGACATTCACATCGACCTCTTCGGGCGGCAATTCGAGGAACAGCGCAAGCACCGCGTGGCGATCGCGTGCGAGCATATCGGAATAGGCCCCCCGCACCGCGCCGACGAGCAGGCGATCCTTCACCGGACGACCGTTGACGAAAAGATATTGATGGTCCGCCACACCGCGATTGTACGTCGGCAGGCCAGCAAGGCCTGTCAGCCGGATCAGCCCTCCCGGCGTCTCGCGGCTGAGGTCAATCGGCACAGAGTTGTCTTTGAGTTCGCGTGCAACAATCTGCGCGACGCGATCAGCCAGCGGCTCATCCTGTTGGGTCGCGAGCACGCGGCGGCTCTTGCCATTGGCAACCTGCTCCAAGGTGAAAGCAATGTCGGGGCGCGCCATCGCAAGGCGGCGCACGACATCGAGACAGGCGATATATTCGCTGCGGGCGGTGCGCAGAAACTTGCGCCGCGCGGGCACTTTGGCGAACAACTGCTCGACCCGCACCCGCGTGCCTGGCGGAACAGCGGCGGGTTTGTCTTCCACCACCTCTCCATGATCGACGACCTTGCGCCAGGCGCTGTCGGCATCATGCGGGCGGCTTTCGAGCGTTAGGCGCGCGACACTGGCGATGGAGGGCAAGGCCTCTCCCCGAAAACCCAAAGTCGCGACCTGCTCTATCGCGTCATTAGGCAGCTTCGACGTGGCGTGGCGTTCGAGTGCCAGCTCCATCTCATTCGGGCTCATTCCGCAGCCATTGTCGGTGACTTCAAAGCGGGTGAGGCCGCCATCGGTCAGCCGCACATCGATCCGCGAGGCACCGGCATCAATCGCGTTTTCGACTAGCTCCTTGAGCGCAGCAGCGGGCCGTTCAACAACTTCGCCAGCGGCAATACGGTTGACCAAATCGCTGGGGAGGCGGCGAATGAGTGGCTTGTTTTTGGGCATTTATCGTATGCTAGACGCCGCGCGCCGCAATTTCGAGGGCAACGGGGGAAAATCCGTGCTCCGTCAACAATTATTTTGGCCTTTTTGCGACGGATTCGCTAGGCCGAATCGGTGTTGTCATCAAAGGGACCATGGGGCCGCAGGGGGACTGCGAAACCGGACCTTAAATCCACGGAAAACAAATAGAAATGAGCTTCTTTGCCAACCTGTTCAAATTCGGTTCTCAGAACATGGCGATTGACTTGGGAACAGCGAACACGCTGGTCTATGTCCAGGATCAGGGCATTGTCCTCAATGAACCGAGTGTTGTTGCCATCGAAACCATCAACGGAATCAAGCGGGTTAAAGCGGTTGGTGATGACGCCAAGATGATGATGGGCAAGACCCCTGACAGCATCGAGGCGATCCGACCGCTGCGCGATGGGGTGATCGCCGACATCGAAATCGCCGAAGAGATGATCAAGCACTTCATCCGCAAGGTGCATGGCAAGCGCAATCTGTTCCGATATCCCGAGATTGTGATCTGTGTGCCTTCGGGCTCTACTTCGGTTGAGCGCCGTGCGATCCGCGATGCGGCCTCCAATGCTGGCGCATCTGAAGTTCATCTGATCCTCGAACCGATGGCCGCAGCTATTGGCGCCGATATGCCAGTGACAGAGCCGGTCGGCAGCATGGTCGTCGACATTGGCGGTGGTACGACCGAGGTTGCGGTGCTCTCACTGCGTGGCCTTGCCTACACCACTTCGGTTCGCACGGGCGGCGACAAGATGGACGAAGCCATCGTTTCTTATGTCCGTCGACATCACAATCTGCTTATCGGGGACTCCACTGCTGAGCGTATCAAGAAAGATTACGGCGTGGCAGTCGTCCCGGAAGACGGCATTGGCGAGAGCATCGTCATCAAGGGGCGCGATCTGGTGAACGGCGTGCCAAAAGAGATCACGATCAATCAGGCGCATGTTGCAGAGGCTCTGTCTGAGCCAATCGGCGCGATTGTCGAAGGTGTGCGCATCGCGCTTGAGAACACCGCGCCGGAACTGGCCGCAGACATTGTCGATCAAGGCATCGTGTTGACCGGTGGCGGCGCGCTCATCCGCCGCCTGGACGAGCATCTTCGCGAAGAGACCGGCCTGCCCGTTTCAATCGCCGAAGACCCGCTGACGTGCGTCGCTGTGGGAACGGGGCGCGCGATGGAAGATCCGATCTATCGCGGCGTGCTGATGACCGCCTAAACCAAGGGGAGAACAGGCATGGCGCCGAATTCATCCCGGCGCTCGGGCCATTCGCGCAGAGCACAATACTCCGTCTTCACCGGCTATTTGCTGGCCGGGGTCGGCGCGCTTGTCGGCGCCGGACTGCTGATCATTTCCCTCTGGCAACCCAGCACATTTAGCGACCTGCGCGGCGTTGCGACCGACGTTGTCGAGCCGGTTGGCGAAGGCACGGCAGCGGCGCGCTCCGGCTCTGACAGTCTGTGGGAAACGATCAAGGCTTATTACCGCGCCGGAAGCAAGAACGCCGCCTTGCAGGAGGAGGTCGAGATTGCCCGCATTCGCCTCAAGGAGGCTGAAGCGCTCGAGCAAGAGAATGCGCGGCTGAAATCGCTGCTCAGTCTCTCCGAAAGCGAAGTCGAGCCGGTAACAGTCGCGCGCCTTGTTGCCTCAAGCTCCACCAGCAGCCGCCGCTTCGCCTATCTTGGAGCAGGACGGAATGATGGCGTTGAGGTCGGCATGCCCGTGCGCTCTCCACGGGGAGTTGTCGGCAGGGTTTTAGAGGTATCGCGCAGAAGCTCGCGCATTCTGTTGCTGACCGACAGCGAGAGCGTTCTGCCTGTGCGCCGATCATCGGATGAAGTCGTCGCCTTTGCCGAAGGTCGCGGAGACGGCCTGCTCAAGATCCGCCTGATCAATCTGGGCCTCAACCCGCTTGAAGTCGGCGATTTGTTCGTCACCAGCGGCGCAGGCGGCTATTACCGGCCCGGCGTCGCTGTCGCGATCCTTACCGAGAAGACATCGGATGGCGGGATCGCTCGCCTCGTTGCAGAGCCTTCGGCGACCGATTACGTTTCGGTCGAACCGATCTGGCAGGAAGAGGCCGTCGACATCGCCGATACCCCTGTCGAGATTGAGCTGGAAGAGTAATGGAGCGCCTCAGCCCCTCGGCTCGTTCGGATCGATATGGTCGCAGGATCAACCGCACCCAATCGCCGTTGCGCACGACAATCGTTCCCTATGCGACGATTCTCATTGCATCCGCCTTGCCGATTTTCCTGCTGGCAGATGTCATGCCGATCGCACCTCCGCTCGGATTTCTGCTGTTCTTATCTTGGCGGATTATCCGGCCTGAGTTGCTACCTATGTGGGTAGGCGTTCCGTTGGGCGCTTTTGACGATCTTTTCAGTGGTCAGCCGTTTGGCAGCGCAATCTTGCTATGGTCGCTGACAATGATCGCATTTGAAATCATCGAAACGCGCTTTCCCTGGCGCGGGTTTTGGCAGGATTGGTTCACCGCCGGTCTAGCAATTGTGCTATATATCCTGTCCGCAATGGTCGTCTCTGGCGCTCCGCTGTCGTCCCACCAATTGTTAGCCGCTGTTCCCCAACTCTTGCTGTCTGTCCTTCTCTATCCAATAATCTCCCGCATGGTCGCAGGGTTTGATCGATTCCGCTTGTCGCGGTCACGCAGGATAGGCTGATGGCGAAGTCTCGCCGCAATCAGCCGCCCGTCACTGCTTCTACCCTAAAGAACACGTTCGACCGGCGCAGCATGGTGATCGGTTCGGTGATGGGCGGCGTTGGCGTGCTGCTGGCTGTGCGCATGGGCTATCTCGCGATTGCAGAGAACGAGAAATACCGGGTCGAATCCGAGAGTAACCGGGTAAACCTCACGCTGATCCCACCGCGGCGCGGTTGGATTCTTGATCGCAATGGAGCCCCCCTCGCCTCTAACCGGGCAGACTTCCGCGTCGACTTGATACCCGAACGGCTAAAGGACGCTGACGCTACCATCGACCAGCTGGGCGAGCTGCTTTCGCTCAATCCCACTCGCATCGCCGATCTCAAACAGAAAGTTGCAGAGGTCAGTGGCTTCCAGCCGGTCGAAGTTGCAAACGGCCTCAACTATGATGAGTTCGCCGCTGTCAGTGTGCGCTTGCCCGATATGCAAGGTGTGCTGCCACAGCGCGGTTTCTCGCGCTTCTACCCCACCGGCCCCAGCGTCGGGCATCTTATTGGCTATGTCGGCCCCGCCAATGCCGAAGAGTATGACGAGGAAGAACGCAACCCGCTGCTGATCACGCCAGGATACAAGATCGGCAAAGACGGGCTCGAGAAACAATTCGAACAGGAACTGCGCGGCGAAGCAGGCGCGCGGCGGGTCGAAGTCACCGCTTCGGGCCGCGTGGTGCGTGATCTTGAAACGCGCGAAGATGTTCAGGGCGACCCGGTTCAGCTTACGATCGACGGACCGCTGCAGGATTATGCCGCAAGGCGCATTGGCCTGGAATCCGGCTCGGTCGTGGTCATGGATTGCCAAACCGGCGACCTTCTCTGCATGGCCTCCATGCCCAGCTTCGATCCCAACAGCTTTTCCGACGGGATTGGCAGCGTCGAATACGCCATGCTGCGTGAAGACCAACGCGTGCCGCTGCGCAACAAGGTGCTTAAAGGGCTTTATCCGCCGGGCTCCACCGTCAAGCCGATGCACTGCATGTCCTTCCTAAAGTCAGGCATCGACCCTGACGAAACCATCGTGTGCGGTGGCGGCCGGCGGATCGGCAATCGCTTCTTCAACTGCCACTCCAATCACGGCGTGGTGAACATGACGAAGGCGATTGCGCAAAGCTGCGATAGCTATTTCTACCATTTCGCTCAGCAGGTCGGCTTTGATAGCGTCGCGCAATTCGCCAAGGATCTGGGACTGGGTCAGGAATACCCCCTCCCCGTCACCAGCCAGTTCTACGGAACAGTTCCGACGCCTGATTGGAAGCTCAATAAGTTTGGCCGCGAATGGCAATCGTTCGACACGGTCAACGCCTCGATTGGCCAAGGATATTACCTTACCAGCCCGCTGCAATTGGCGGTGATGAGCGCGCGTCTCGCCACGGGTCGACGCGTCAATCCGCGCCTCATTATGAAGGAGGAAGCGAGCCCGGGAGCGAGTTACAATTTCAACGAAGAATATGTGACCTACATCCGTCAAGCAATGAGCGAAGTGGTGAACGGGGCGGGCACAGCTCGTCGCGCGCAGTTGCCCATACCTGACGTCAAGCTCGCCGGAAAAACCGGGACCGCGCAAGTCGTCTCGCTCAGCGTGTCGGACGGTCGCACCGGTCCGTGGAAGTTCCGCGACCACGGACTCTTTACCTTCTTCGCGCCGCTCGACAATCCGCGTTACGCAGGTGCGGTGGTGATCGAGCATGGTGGCGGCTCCGGAGCGGCCTATCCAATTGCGCGCGATGTGATGACCTTTATTTTCGACCCGCAAAAGGGTTTGGAGCAGCTCAACGCCCTCGAAAAGCAATGGGGTGGCAACGCACAACAGCGCCTTGATGCACGTTACGCCGCCTACGCGGCAGAGCGTGGGGAGGCAGTGATCGCCCCGCCGAGGCGCGATGAGGATATCTTCGATCAGGTCGAAGCCGAAGCACGCGTCGCCGCCACCCAGTCAGAGGCGATTGCCGAGGATGCAATTGTCCCGCGTGAAGATCAGGGCGCGGTGGGCTCTCCACCCCCTGGTGCTAATCCAATTGCGTCGCCAGCGACCACAACACAGACTACAATGCCAGCGTCGACGTCGACACAGGGGACGCCGCAATGAGTCGCTCCCTTGCCATCGTTCCAGAGCCCATTGCGCGCCAGCCGTGGGGCATGCTGTTCCCTCTATTCGCGCTCGTTTTGTTTGGTGCAGCGGTGCTGTACTCCGCTGCAGGCGGTTCGATGCAGCCCTTTGCCAGCTCGCACCTGATACGCTTCGGCGTGTTCCTGTTGATGGCAGCAATCATCACGTCGCTGCCCAAAGAGCTGGTCAAGTTCATGACCTACCCGGTCTATGTCATCATCTTACTGCTGCTGATCGCGGTGGAACTGCTCGGCCAAGTAAGGGGCGGTAGCCAACGCTGGCTCGATCTGGGTTTCATGGTGCTACAACCATCTGAACTGATGAAGCCGGTGATCGTCGTGGTCCTGGCGCGGTTCTATGCTTCATTGCCAGCAGGAATGATTTCAGACTGGCGGGCGCTTGTTATTCCGGGCGGTCTGGTCATGCTGCCCGTCGCATTCGTCCTGCTGCAGCCCGACCTGGGGACATCGCTCGCCATCGTATTCGGTGGCGCTGTCGTGATGCTCCTCGCAGGCTTGCCGATGAGGTGGTTCATGATCGGCGGCGCACTCGCTGCGATTGCTGCGCCGCTCGCGTACTTCTTCGCGCTTCAGCCCTATCAGCAGCGCCGCGTGATGACGATGTTTGATCCGGAAAGCGATCCGCTCGGCGCGGGCTATCACATCGCCCAATCGAAAATCGCGATCGGATCGGGTGGGATAGTCGGCAAAGGCTTTAACGAAGGCTCGCAAAGCCACCTCAACTATCTACCAGAGCCGCACACCGATTTCGTCTTTGCCACGATGGCTGAGGAATGGGGCCTGATCGGCGGCGTGTTCGTGATCGGAGTCTTCGCGATCATTTTGCGCTGGGGGATTAGGGTTGCGCTAACCGCGCGTGACAGATTTGCCAGCCTCATCGCCGCTGGTATGGTCGCGACGATCTTCTTCTACATCGCAGTCAATTTGATGATGGTGATGGGCATGGCCCCCGTTGTCGGCATCCCGCTGCCGTTTATGAGCCATGGCGGGTCATCAATGATGACCAACATGATCTGTATCGGCGCACTGATGATGGTCAATCGCTGGAATCGTGAGGCTCCGCGCGGCGGGCTGAGCAGCTAATTACACGACTGCCATACTAGGCGTTCACCAGCCCCAGCTTTAGCGCGCGCACCACGGCTCCTATGCGGTCTGACGCATCGAGCTTGGCATAAAGGCGCTTCGAATAGGTCTTCACCGTGTCGGGCGAGATGTCGAGGATCGTCGCGATGGCCGCTACTGATTTGCCTTTAGCGAGCCAATCTAGCACCTCTTGTTCTCTCTGCGTCAGCGCGATCGGATCATAAGCCTTTTCGAGCAGCACGCATATGCGCTGATGACCGGCCTGAGACACAGATCTTACGATCCCGAGCTTGTCAGCATCCACCCTGTCGATCGGCACGCCAAAATCAAACGAAGCATATGCGTTGCGCCCGCGTGGGCCGAATAACGGGATCCCAAAACCGTGGATCAGCCCGTGGCGATGCATTGCGGCGAAATACTCTTCATTTTCGGGAGTGTTTGCTCCCATTTGGATCGCGTCTTTCCATGTGAGCAGCGCCCCGTGATCCATGGTCCGTCCGGGAATCGGGTCCTTCGACCGGAAATCTGATTCCTCGTAAAGTTCAAGCCACCTTTTTTCGAAGCCATGAGCCTCTACGACAGTCCTGTCGGAATTGGGTGAATCAAAAACAGGCGTAAAATGATAGCTTTGGCGAATAACGCCTTGCTCTTCGCAAATGCCGACATTGGTCCACAACACCTCGCCAATGTCGTTGAGCGCTTCAAATCGGGCGAAATACTCCTGCATCGTCACAACATTTAACACAAAGTCACCCAACTGGGCGACTTTCCGTAAACGTCAACCTGAGGGATAACACTGATGGTCGCTCGCAAGAGTACCCGCGTTCGGGTCGCTATCGGCTGCCGCAAGGCAGACCGATTAAGTTGAGCGCGAAAACCTGGCGGCGGTGTCACTGCGATGATCGCCGCCGCCGGGCCACTTGGTTTACGGAGTTCGTCATGCTTTCTGAATGGATGAGAACGAAGTCGCTGCGCGCGCGTATTGCGCATTGGGTCAACAATGCGGCTGAAGATTGCGAGCCAGAGCTTGCAAACGCTGTGTATATCGTTCGCGCGATCTATGCTCGCGAACTCATCGAAGAGGCCACGTCGCTGCGCCAATTGCATATCGTAACGCAGCTATCCCAGACCGAAGCACTCCAGGCGGTGCAATGGCTGGAAGATGCGAAAATGCTCATCGTTGAGGAAAACCAGGCGGATCGATTCGAAACCAAATTGCATCTTTCGCCCAAGTTGCAGCGCGAGATCGCAGCTTTCCAAAGCCGCAGCGCAGCATAATCCCCTTTTTTCGGAACGAGGGTCGCTATATGCAGCGCTCCTAAGCGCAGATGATGATTCGCTGCGCAGCAGGATTGCGATCAATCGCAGCCTGCAAAACGCGATCCGATGATCGGTGTGGACGCATAGCTCAGTTGGTAGAGCAGCTGACTCTTAATCAGCGGGTCCTAGGTTCGAACCCTAGTGCGTCCACCAAACCTGCCCCATGATCTGATGTCGAAGCCAAGTCTTCTGCCTTACAGCCCAGCGGCTATCGGTCTGTTGGCAATTTGCGGAAGGGCTCGGCGAATTCGAGCATAGTAATCAGAAAGAGCATTCGGTTCCTGCAGCGCTTTCATTTCGGGCGATCTGGCTAATATCGATCGTAAAATTCCCCTCAGATGCGAAGGTGATCGATCCTCCCGTTGTGCCCAAGCACGCAGATGTCAGGACCATGTCACGCCAGCCCTTGCCTTCCGCAACCTGCATCGGCTGCGTAATGTCAAAGGCAGCCCCGCCAGCCGTCACCGTGACCGGTGACGTTGGACGAGCATCAACCTTGTAAGCAATACGCCACCCGGTTTCGCTTTCCGGGCCGTTCAACGTCAAGCGCGAGCCAGCCTGGAAAGTAATCGAGCGAGCGTCCTCTTGCGCGTTGCGATCAAGCCCGACAGCGGCAATCCCGTTTCCGGTACCACGCAAATCCGCCAGCACAGCATTGTCGGCAACTGCTTGCACCAAAGCGCCCAACCGACCGGCGTCAAACCAAACAAATGCGTTCCCAGCAGTCAAAGCATCACACGTCTCATCCAGCGTCGCGAGCTCGCTCGATGCACCGTAAGAAAGCCCGAAACCAAATGGGAATAGCGCGCCCTCAGGCGAGTTCAGCGGATTGCCTTCGCATGTGGCGGGCCAGCTGAAAGACAATCGTCCCGTGGGCTGGCGTATCCCGAACAAGACGTCAGATACGCCCGCCCCTTCACTACCGGGAAGCCAAGCTGCGACAAACGCGTCTGCTGCGTTGATCTCGCGGTTCATCCAGAGCGGCCAGACCGGACAGAAAAACCGCGACCGTGGGGATGCCCTCGCCTTTGAATTTGCGGAGCAGTTCAAGCCCCTCTTCGTCGCGAAAGGCGGTGTCTTTCCTGTCACCGACGAACTCGGCATAGGGCTCTTCGCCAAATACAACGATCGCCGCGTCGACCGGAGTAGCTGGCATCGTGCCATCGACCGAAAGCGTCGCGCTGCCGCCCGCAGCATTCGCTTGCGCCGCTATTCCTTGGTAGATCGATGTTGCACCGGGGAAATGTTCGGCGGTCAGGTCACCGCCGCCCTGCCACGTGACCGACCAACCTCCTGCCTGTTGCGGGATATCGTCCGCTGCACTGCCCGCGACGAGAAGCCGTGCGTTCTGGCGAAAGGGCAGGACACCGTCATTCTTTAAGAGGACGAGCGATTTGGCGACCGCTTCGCGCGCGACAGCTCGGTGCTCGGCCAGTCCCAGCTTCTCCCAATCACCTGCATTCGCCCGGCTGGATGGACGCAATCCGCCATCTGACACTCCATCAAGCATTCCAAGCTGCTGTTTGAGGCGCAGAACCCGCGTCACCGCTTCATCCAACCGTTCCATTGGAATGGTTCCGTCGCGCACTTGAGCTAGCGTGTTATCGTAAAGGCCCTTCCACTCTTCAGGGACCATGTAGACATCAAGCCCCGCGAGCAGCGCTTGCGGGCAATCCGAGTTGGTGCAGCCTGAGATCTGTCCGTGACCGTTCCAGTCGCCGACAACCAGACCTTCAAAGCCAAGATTGCCCCGCAGCTCACCGGTGAGAAGCGGGCCATTTCCGTGCATCTTGCGACCATTGATCGAATTGAAGCTGGCCATGATGCTGGTAACGCCGGCCTCAATCGCCGCAGGGTACGGAGCAGCATGGATCGCCATCAGGTCTTGCAAATCGCCGTTAACATCGCCTTGGTCGACGCCTTGTTCGGTTCCGCCATCGCCGAAGAAGTGCTTTGCAGTGGCTGCGACATGTCCCGCGCCAAGGTGATCAGCACCTTCAACGTTGCCCTGCAAACCTTCGATCATGGCTGCGCCCATGGCAGAGACGAGCGCGGGATCTTCGGAATAGCTCTCGTACGTCCGGCCCCAGCGGTCATCGCGGGCGACCGCGACGGTCGGGGCAAAGGTCCAGTCGATCCCGGTCGCTTCGATCTCGACCGCGGTGGCTTGACCTATTTTGCGGATCAGATCGGGATCGCGGGTCGCACCAAGGCCGATATTGTGCGGGAAGACCGTCGCGCCGATTATATTCGAATGTCCGTGGACCGCATCCGTGCCCCACAGCACAGGGATCGCCGGCTCGCCATCTGGCAATGCCTTAACCGACGCGTCCCAATAGGCATCTGCCAGTTCAAGCCATTCGGGCGCAGGGGCAAGGTCATTGCCGCCCGGTCCAGAATTTCCACCGTTCAGCACAGTTCCGAAACGGTATTTCTCGACATCTGCAGGCGTGATCGCCGAGATATCGGGCATGATAAGCTGAGCGACCTTGCGCTCAACACTCATACGAGAAAGCAGATCGGCGATCTGGGCTTCACCGCTGAGGTCTTGCGGCTGCGCACTCGCCGTCTCGACGGTTGTGTCCGAATAAGTCGTCGCACAGCCACTTAGAATAGTCCCGCAAGCGAGCGCAGCGGCGAAAGCAACAGGTTTCATCGTTCAGTCTCTCTCTCGTAGGCCCAAAAGCCGGTCATCACTCTGTTTCGGAACTCTCAGCGTTGATCATGCTGGTCGGCTGAAACACGCGGACGTAATCGACCTCCATCCGCGCGGGAAAAGCAGCGGGATCGACACCCTTCTGCCCGCCCCATGTGCCGCCGACGGCAACATTCAGCAGGAGGTGCTGAGGTTTGTCGAAGGGCCAGCGCGTCTGCTTGTCGCTCTCTTTGCGAAACAGAAATTTGGGTTTGTCATCAACCGCGAACAACAGCATTTCGGGCGCCCAAAGCAGCTGATATTTGTGCATCGCATCGCAGGCTGTCGGCACTGCGTGTTTGCTGGTCTTTTGCGTCCCGCGAGAGAAATTGAACGCGGTTGTGTGGATCGAATGATGGATCACCCCCGGTTCAAACCCGACATGTTCCATAATGTCGATCTCACCGCCTGCAGGCCAAACGACATCGGGATCTGATGGCAGCATCCAGATTGCCGGCCATGTGCCCGTCCCGCACGGCAGCTTGGCGCGGATTTCAAAGAAGCCATAGGTCCAGTCTGCCAGACCTTGAGTGATCAAACGCGCAGAGCTGTATTCTTGACCGCCCCAGTCGGAGAGACCCGCTCCTTCGAGATTTTCCTGGCGCGCTTCGATGACGAGGCGGCCGTCTTCAACGCGCGAGTTTTCATGGCGCGCAGCCGCGTAATATTGCTTTTCGTTGTTGAACCAGCCTTCTTCGTTGCGGAACGTATCGTACTTCCACTTGGCCGGATCTGGCAGGCCTGGCGTGTCAAATTCGTCTGACCAGACGAGCTCGAACCCGGGCGGCACACGGGTCTCGACGCGTGAAGCGTCCTGGGCATTTATGGACGTTGGAGAAGCAGAACTCTCCGCTTCGGGCGTGCCCAACTCCTGAGCTGAGGCACCAGCCGCGAGGCCGGCCAAACAAAACGCAAACGACGCTGCTCTGGAGATACTGCTCCGCATGATCACCCTCTTACAATCATTGCTCTGGAACGCGCCGCGATGTTGCTGCGCGCACCGATCAAAAAATGCGGGATATCAATGGGGTCTCCCCCGATCGCCCATTGATATCCCGAGGTTCCGGCCCTTCCCCTTAGAACTTGGCGCGAATGCGAGCGCCGAACGTCCGAGGCCGGATGAAGAAGCGGGTGTTATCGAATTGCGTAATGATAATCGCAGCTTCTTCTTGTTGATCGGTGATGTTGTTGCCGTAGATTTCGAAGCGATATTTGCCTTCGTCATCGATGGTCCAACCCGCTCCGATATCCAGAGTGAAGTAGCCGTCGATCTTGTCGAGCAAACGGCCACTAGTCACCTCACCCAGTTCAGCACCCGTATCGAGATCGAAATCAAGGCTGTTGAAGATGGTGTGGAATTGTGACGAGCGATAGCCCAGCGAGGCAACCCAATCGAGCTGCCCCTTTGGCAGTTCGATCACTTGGCTAAGCTTGCCGTTCAGCTGCCAGCGCGGGGTGCGTGGCAAACGGTTGCCGCCAATATCACGGAAGAAAGTGATCCCGGCATTGAGATCCGGTTGGAAGCGGAAATCGGGGATCTCTTCAGAGTCGTTGATCTGGGCTTCGAGCCAGAGTGCGGTGAAATCGAAATTGATATTGGCGGGAAGTTCAACACCACCTTCGATTTGCGCCCCGTAGATTTCGGAATCCGCCGCATTGAAGCTGAATGACACGACTAGATCGGTGTTTGTGCCATCCGGAATCTCTACGTCCTGACCCAGAATGCCGATCGCCGTTTCTACCGCGGTTGCAACACTCAGCAGGCCGGTGAAAACCTGATCGGTGTAGTCATTGTAGAAGAACGACGCGTTGAGGTAGGCACTGCGCCCGCCAATATCGAAGGTGTTCTTTGTTCCGACTTCGTAGAGAACGACGTTCTCTGTGCCGTAAGTCGGAGCGATACCGTTGTTACCGAGGTTGTCGTTGAAGCCGCCCGATTTATGGCCGTTGGCAACAAGCGCATAAAGCAGGTTGTCCGGCGTCACGTCCAATTCAGCGCGAAGCCTCCAGTCGACGAAGTCATCCTGAAACTCGCCGTCCTGCTGGAAGATTTGCCCGCCGAACGGCACGGCAAACGTGAACAGGCCCGGGTTGCCAGGGAATGGCGTTCCAAACCAGTTGTCGTCGTTGGTGAAACCTTCACAGAACAGCGTGTCGAAACTGACCGTATCGATACATGGCGTTGTAAGGAACGTAGCGTTGTCATCAGCAACATAGAATCCCTGCGGGCCATTATCCAGGATCTCACCGAGGTTATCGCGCGCACCGAATTGCGCGATCCCATTGCGGTGGAAAGCAAAGACTTCCGCATCCGAGATAGTACCATCACCATCCGTATCAGGATCAATGATCGTGCGGTCAAAAGCGGCAAACTCGAACCCTTCTGTGCCGACACGCACACCCAGGCAGCACTCAAAGCTACCGCCACCCAGCGCAAGGCCATAGCGAGCAGCCACACCGGTGCGTTCTTTTTGATCATCGGTGTAACGGATGCCTGCAGTCAGGCGGAAATTGTCGGAAACCTCATAGGTAGCGTCGGCATAGATAGCATATGAATCGGTATCGGTGCGGGTGTTGAACTCGATACCCTGGAAGAACGGACCACGGTCGCCGGTGCTTCCGAGGAACGAGCGTTGCTCTTCGTTGATATAAAGACCGCCGAGGCTCCAGATGAAGGGACCTACGCTGTTGAAAATGCGCAGTTCGTGGAAGTGCGAACGCAGAGTCCGAGATGATCCGGAAGCGAGAGAAGTTGTCGAGGTTCTCCGCCAAAATGATCGGATCGTTGATGATGTCGTCAGGTTCAGGCGTGAACGGATTATCCCGCTCTGACAGGCGATCAAGCACACCAGGAAACGCCGGCGTCAGCGGTGTTGTCGCTTCGTAGTCATAGACCGCGTCGCGGTAGCTGCCGATATACTCGACATTGAACCCGTCGCCTTCGTACTCGACAGTCGCGCGAATGCCCCAGTGATCGGTATTCAAATCTGGCGTAATGCCACGTGCAATCACATCACGCGGATCGATGTTGTCGAACTCTTGCTGAGTGATGTTGCCATCTTCAAGCGCGCCGAGTGGCAACGCATAGTTCGTGCCGGTGTAGCCGGTCCCGTTCTCAGCAATATAATCGCCTGCAAGAAGGATGGTGAGGCGGTCGGTTGCCTCCCACAGAATTTGGGCGCGACCCGAAAGATTATCCTGTGCTTCGGCGACATCGATGCCCTCAACTGGGCCAACGTTATCGTAGTAGGAGTCGTTCGCTTGGTAGAGACCCGAGAAACGGACCGCGACCGTATCTGACAGTGGAATGTTCAAGACGCCGCGGATCGAACGGTGATCGAAATTGCCGTATTCGGCCTCAATCACGCCATCAAATCCGCCAAGGCCCGGACGGAAAGTGATCGCGTTGATCGAACCGGCGGTAGCGTTGCGGCCACGCAACGTACCTTGCGGACCGACATTGACTTCCACACGCTGAATATCGTGGAAAGCCGAGCCAATGCCCGATGGGCGTGGAATATTCACGCCGTCGAAGTGGAATGCCGCAGCGGGGTCACCCAGCTCTGTATTGTTGGATGATCCAATGCCGCGGATGTAGACCTCGACGTTGCCCTGGTTGTTGGCGACCGAAAGGCCCGGAATCTGGTTCTGAAGGTCGGTGACGTTCTGAACGCCCAGCGCCTTCAAGTCTTCACCGCTGATGGCGAATGCCGTACCCGCAAAGTCCTGCAAGGTCTGCTCGCGACGATCTGCGGTCACGATGATCGCATTCGGATCATCGGTAGAATCTTCAGCCTGCTGAGCTTCATCTGTGTTTTGGTCTTGAGCCATTGCAGGCGCAGATAGCGCGATTACGGATGCACCAATGGCAAGCGCAGCGGTGAAACGACGCATATGATTCTCTCCCTGTATAAGGCCTCGTATGGACCCCTGACGAGTCTTGGTATCGCGCTTTGTGACCGGTCACAAGAGAAAAATGTGACCGGTCACACTTTCGCTTGAAATTCCTTGTGGAATATGAACATATCGGCTCGAGGGGATTTGGAACTGCACATGGCTAGTAAGCAAAGTGTGACTATTCGGGACGTTGCAAAAGACGCTGGCGTCTCTCGCCAGACTGTCTCGCGCGTCATCAACAATGGCCCCAATGTGAAGCCGGCAGTACGCCAAAAAGTTGGCGAGGCAATCGACCGCTTGGGTTACGTCCCCAATATCTCGGCGCGGCGAATGCGCGGCGCGCGGTCTTATCTGATTCTGGCCATCAACGACCGCCAACGGACCTATGAGAATTGGCGGGCTGGGCGCGGAAATGACTGGGTCGATCAAATGCTGTTCGGCGGGATGACCGAATGCGAAAAGCACGGCTATCACATGGTGTTTGAGCTGATCGACGCCGAGCCAAAGCTTGCGTATGACCAGCTTTCAAAAGTCATATCCGAATTGCGACCCGATGGCGTCATTCTCACACCGCCGCACAGTGAGAACGCCTCCCTTGCAGAGCTTCTTACAGACCAAGGCATTGCCTGCTCGCGCGTGGGGCGTCGCGAAGGGGGCAGCTTTGTCGATGTTTGCATGGACGAGTCGGGCGCCGGAGCCGAGGTCACCCGGCATCTTGCAGACCACGGTCACACCCGCATCGCATATCTGGCAGGCTCACCGGACTACGGCAGCTCGCTGATGCGTCTCGAGGGTTATCGCGCCATGCTGGTTGAGCGCGGTCTGGAATTGCGCGAGGACTGGATCGGAGAAGGAGAATTCCGGTTCGATATCGCTACCGATGTCGCGCGCAGGTGGCTCGCTAGTTATGATCGTCCTACCGCAATCATCGCTGACAATGACCAGATGGCGTTCGGAGTGGTCCACGCAGTGCAGCATGTCGGTCTTAATATCCCCGATGATTTGTCGCTCGTCAGCTTTGAAGATACGCCAGGTGTTCGGCTAAGTTTTCCGCCTATGACCGCAATACGTCAACCAACTGCGGCCATGATTGCGCTGGCCTGTGAGGGTCTGATTGCGGTCACTTCCGGAACGGACACCAACGGCTGTTATCAGCTGCCGTTCGAGCTTATCGAACGTGACAGCACCGCCCCGCGCAAGCAAGCAACCTGATTTGCGCAAGAGCGAAAATTTCACTGCTTACTGGACCTATGCGCTCGCTTTTCTGGGAGCGCACCTGGCCTTCATGCCGCTGTTTGTTTTGCTGTTGCCGAGGCGTGTCGAAGTCTTGGCGCCAGAGGACACCGCGAGCTGGCTAAGCTGGTTGCTCCTGACCGGCGGCATTGTCGCCGGACTTGCCAACGTCGCGGCGGGCGCGCTGGGAGACCGCTGGCTCGGGCGATTTGGAAATCGGCGCGGATTGATCGCAACTGGCGCTGGTCTGTTGTTTGTCGCCTATGTCGGACTTGCGATCGCAGGCAGCGTTTCGACCCTCTTGGTGGCCGTTATCTTTTTTCAGATCGCGCTCAATTGCTGCTTTTCGCCTTTGGGCGCGTTGCTGGCCGACCATTTTCCCGACCAAGTCAAAGGAAGATTGGGCGGCTTGATGACGGCGGCTCTCCCCGCCTCGACATTGCTCGTGCTGCCAATCGCCTGGTTGCTTCCGGAGGATGGGGCTTCCGCCTTTCTTCTGACTGGCGCAGTTTCCGTCGGATGTATGCTGCCATTGTTGGCATTCTGGAAGCTCGGCCCTGTCATTGACGCCACCAGTGTCGACGCAGAAGTGGTCGAGACCGCCAGCGACGGAGCTGTCCCCATCAACGGTTCGCCCTTGATCATCGATTTCTCGCTGGCCTGGCTGTCGCGATTGCTGGTGCAAACGGGAGCCGCCTTCGTTATCAGCTACATCTATCTTTACATCGCCCTGATGCAGGATGCGCAGGACAGCTGGGAAAACACCGGTGCCAGCGAAATTCTGGCCGCGCTCACTACGCCTGCTGCCTTACTCGCCATCACTGTGACGCTGCTATCCGGCTATGTTTCGGACCGAGGCAAAAGTCGGCGCGTGCCTCTTTTCGCATTTGCCTGCTTGTTTGGTATCGGCATGGGAATGTTGGCAGGATCAAACCAGCTGGTATGGTTTTTCATTGGCTACGGCCTGCTGCACGCAGCGCTTTCTGCCTACCTCGCGGTGGACACCGCGCTGGTTGCGCAATTGGTAAGCGGCCATGCCAATCGGGGGTTCCTGCTCGGAATCATGAATCTGTCGAACACCTCGCCTTCGATCATAGTGCCCGCCATCGCACTGGTGCTCTTCGCGGACGGTGAGGCCGTGGGGTCTCTGGCCAGCATGTTCATTGGTTTTGCCATCGCTGCAGGTATCGCTGGCTTGCTGGTGCTGGCGATTCGCTGCGTGAAATAGCGCACTGCCTAGCTCAGTGCGTCACCAAACTGCGCTGTTCCTCCCGCCCCATTGCGAGCAGATAGGGCTCCGAGCTTTGGCGCTCGAGGAAGCCTGCACGGTCAAAGATATCATGCCAGGCGTGGCGGATGAGACATTGCCCTAGCGGCCCGCCTAAAGCCGAGCCTGGCCCTGCAAGGATAAGTTTGTCCGGCGCGAACTCCTTCAACGCGACCTCGATCGACTTTGCAAAATCATAGGTCTCAACAATCTGCGTGCCGAGAGTGTAACTATGAAGTGCTTCGGTATCAGAGGCGCTCGGGCTCCAGATCACGCCGCTGCCATCAATCATCGGAACATCGGGCGCTCGAAACAGGGTTTCGGGCAAATGACCGCGCGCAGTCGCAGCGATTTCCTCAAGCAGGGGTGTGTGAAACGCTGCATGCTTGGGAAGCTGAACGAGGGTCGAACCGTCGGGCGCCCGAAGTTCCGCCTGCAAAGCTTTGATCGCATCATTGTCCCCAGCAAGGACCAATGTCCCGCCAAGATCAATCGAGAGGTAAGCATTGGGGGTCGCAGCAATGACATTGAGCACGGTATCTCGCGCCGCTTCATCGACGCGCCAATCTTCGCGGGCTATCGGGCAAAGCAGCTGCCCGCCCACGCCCTCACGTTCCATCAGCCCGCCCATGGTATCGACGAGGTGCGCGCCATCCTCCAAGGTCAGAGATCCAGCGGCAGCGAGCGTGAGATACCAGCCGAGCGAGTTTCCGCACACCGCGACCACTTCGAATGCGTTCCGATCAATCGCGGCGAAATCCGCGAGCGCGCACGTGTAGATCAGGTTCGAGGCGTTGCGACCGGGCAAGTGCCTCGAGGGAGAAAATTTCTCCATAGCATCCAGTTCGATCGCCGCAGTCGCACCTGATTTAGCACGGACAGTATCGAGCGCTGCGACCATATCCATTCGGTCGGCATGATAGCGCTGAAGATACCCAAGCTCGCCCGAAGCGTAAGATCCGCGGCCCGGAAAGGCGACCACCGCGCGTTGCTTGTCTGCCATCTTATGCTCCTGCGCCCGCTTCGCCGATCAAACTTTCGACCGCATCGATGATGTCTGTCTCCTGCAGCAACACTTCGTTTGCCGCCGGTCCCAAGGGGATAAAGCTGTCATCGCCAGTGACTCTCTTGATCGGCCCTGTGGCTCCGTTTTCGCGCAGTTTGGTGATGATCTCTTCGCTTGGAGAGGCCGTTTCGCGGCACTCGTCAACGATCAGGATCGGGGCTGTCAGATCAAGTTTCGTAATCAAGTCAGCGATTGGCAATGGGGTGAGCCAGCGCAAATCAATCACTTCGACACTGACGGATCGCTCGGCGAGTACCGCCTGCGCTCTGCGCGAGAAATAGGTGCCGTTGCCATAGGTAATGATCGAGCAGGCAGCTTCACCCTCACAATCATATTTGCGAACCTCACCGAAGCGGGCGCATGCATGAAACTGATCGTCATGGCACAGCATCTTGCCATCGCCATCTTCATGCAGGTCTTTCGTCCCATAAAGCGCAATCGGTTCGAGGAAGACGACCACGCGCTTTTCCTGTTTTGCCAAGCGAATGCATTCGCGCAGCATCAAGGCTGCCTCGCTGGCAGAGGAAGGACACGCAAGCACTATGCCGGGAATATCGCGGAAAACCGCGACCGAATTGTCATTGTGAAAGTGTCCACCAAACCCCTTTTGATAAGCAAGACCGGCGATACGAATGACCATCGGATTGGCAAATTGCGCATTGGAGAAAAACGAAAGCGTGGCCGCCTCGCCGCGAATTTGATCCTCGGCGTTGTGGACGTAGGCCAAAAACTGAATCTCCGGGATCGGCAGATAACCATTGTGCGCCATGCCAATCGCGAGGCCCAAAATGGTCTGCTCATCGAGCAAGGTGTCAAACACGCGGCCCGCACCAAACCTTTTCTTCAAGCCGGTGGTCGCGCCATAGACTCCGCCCTTCTTGCCAACATCTTCGCCAAAGACGACGATCTCGGGATGCAAATCCATTTGCTCTTCCAATGTCGCGGAGATCGCGCGCGACATATGCTGCGGCTTTTGCGTTGGGGCCGTGAGCAATTCGGACGGCTCGGAGTTCTGCTCGGGAGCTATCGTCTCCATAACCTCTGCTGAGGACGACAATTTTGGCCGGGTCGCGGCCTGATCCATGACAGCTGCGACTTGGGACGAGAGGCGCGCATATATCGCCTTGATGTCATCCAGTGACGCGCCCGTGCTATCCATCACATGCCGCGCGGTGTGCAGCAGCGGATCCTGATCGGCTTCGAGCTCAATCTCAGCCTTGGTGCGATATTGCACTTCCACATCAGAGCCAGCATGTCCCATCAGGCGAACCGTGCGCAAATGCAGGAAGACCGGGCGGCGCGATTGGCGGGCAATGATCTCGGCCTCTTTGGCTGCTCTGGTCGCGTCAACAATGTCTCGCGCATCACCAGCGATGTAGCGCAACCCTGTGCGGTTCTCGAAATTCGCACGCACCCACGACTCCGGTGTCGGAACGGATATCCCTATTCCGTTATCCTCGCACAGAAAGACCAGCGGCAGCGGAAGGCGGCGATAGGCTGTCCAGGCGGCCGCATTGAATGCGCCTTGCGCCGTGGAATGATTGCTCGACGCATCGCCAAAACTGCAGATCGCAACACTATCTGATGGCAGCAAGGTGTCGAAATTCTGCTGCTGCTTCGACAGCCCTATCGAAAATGCCGCCCCTACTGCCTTGGGAAGATGCGATGCGATTGTGCTCGTCTGCGGCGGGATGAACAAATCCTTCGATCCGATCACTTTGTGACGCCCGCCAGAAACCGGATCTTCCGAGGAAGCCGCGAACGACAATGCCATGTCCCATAGCGGTGTCGAGCCGGGGTGCTTACGCGCCCGCTCAATCAGGAATGCTCCGCTACGGTAATGCAGAAAGGCAATGTCATCGACCCTGAAGGCGCGCGCAACGGCCGCGTTTCCTTCATGGCCGGAACTGCCGATGGAATAGAAGCTCTCGCCCTGCGTCGCCAATCGCCTGCTGTCCAAATCGAGGCGGCGGCTCTTGATCTGGCTCTCGAACAATTCGAGCAGGTCGGTCTTGGATAGAGATGCATCGGCAGCGGTTGGCTGCGTCAAAGGTGCGGGAATGCGTCCCTCATTCAATCGCTCAAGAAAGCCGTCTTTCGATGCCGCAATTGCTCCGGCCAATGCTCGATCCCCTCAAATTGGCATCCTGAAGGCTCCAGTAACGGTGCAAGGAAGCTCAAAGCGTTCCGTTATCAGCCTGCGTTGCGATGACCAACAAAAAGGGGGACCTTCGCCACGATCAATTGTTGGCAGCGCGCACAAGAAAGGGGCGGCTTACGCTGACCAACTGGCCAAGCAATAAACCGCCCCATCGCTGGACAAAAGCGCCGCCGATTAGAAGCCGAACAGCACTGTCGCCCGCGTCCCGACATTGCCGTCTCCGGTGTTTCCGCTCACGCCGGCGGCGAGGTAGACATCCTTTGCAATCTCGCCTGCAAGATTGCCGGCAAACGCTTGCTCGCCGCCGTAATCGGCAACCGAGAAGGAGAGCGAGATGGATTTGCCCGGAGCGATGGCCGGACCACCCATCGCCATCGCCGCTGCGATCCCGCCAGAAAGCTCGCTATCGAGCTCTTCGAGGCGGAAGCCGATATTCTGCACGCGGCTGCTCAGCGCATCGAACTGCGCGGTCGAGACTTGCGAAAAGGCGTTGAGAGCCACGCGGACATTGTCGACCGAAGCGGCGGTTGCGACTTGCTGACGTCCGAGTGTGCCATTGCCATCAACCGTTACCACATCAACCGGACCAACCTGCGCTGCGGTGCTGGCGGCGATGTCGCCAATCCGCACGCTTGAGCCTGTGCCGCCGAGGGTCACCTGATTGTCGGCATTGGTCGTAGCGTTTGCGCCAATCGCGGTGGCATTCGCATTGGCCGCTGCTGCGCGGAAGCCGATTGCGGTTGAACCAGCACCGGTCGCAATTGCAGTGTCACCCACTGCCGTCGCGTTAGCGCCCGCTTCTGTGTCAAAGCCAACCGCTGTTCCGCGCCCGCCACTTGCCAAGGCTCGCTGACCAATCGCTGTCGCCCGTCCCGCAGTAGCAAAGGCAGTGTCGCCCACCGCCGTTGCACTGGTTGCCAGCGCACGCGATCCGCGCCCGAATGCTGCGCTGCGCAAGCCGCCAGCGCGTGTAGCCGTGCCGATAGCGGTCGACTCGGCTCCTTGCGCAAAAGCATCCGCGCCAAACGCGCTCGCCCCATCAGCCAATGCCTGTGCACCCAGCGTATCGCCATCAGCCCCATCGCCGCCAATGGCGACCGAGGCTGCGCCGGATGAAACCGTCGCTGTGCCAATCGCCACGGTTCCTACACCCGTTGCATCCGCATCCACTCCCAGCGCGATAGCGCCCTCAAGCTGAGCAGTGGATCGCCTGCCCACGGCCACCGCATCCAGGCCATTACTAAAGGCTCCTGCGCCCAATGCGACCGCGCCGTCTGTTGTTGTGCTGGAACTCGCGCCAAGCGCGATGGCGTCAGTCCCCTGTGCAAAGGCACCTCCGCCTTCGCCGGATTCCGGCGACCGGTACGCCAATCGCGATTGAAGCAGCCCCAATCGCGTCAGAGCTTTCGCCGCCAGCAAAGCTGCTTGCACCGGTAGCGTCCGCAAATCGGCCAATTGCGGTCGCCCCTTCGTCCCTCGCTTGGGCAGAGGAACCAATCGCAACGGCTGCATCGCCACCAAAAGCGAAAGCACCGGTTCCAATCGCAATTGCGTTTCTTTCCGACGCGCTTGCACTGCCGTCAGTCTCATCCGTTCCAATCGCGATTGCACCGGTGGCACTGGCAATGGCGCCCGTGCCCAAAGCAGTGGCGCGCTCGGCTGTAGCCTGGGCTGTCGCACCAATTGCCGTTGCGCCAACAGCTGTGGCTTGTGCACCAGGGGCTACTTCTGAACCCAAGTTGCCGCCAATAGCGGTGGAGCCCGTTGCGCTGGCGGCTGAACTGAAGCCCACCGCCACAGAGGTTCCGCCGGTCGCATCGGCTCCCGCACCAAAGGCAGATGCTCCGTCCCCGGTCGCGCTGCTGATCAAACCGACACTTGTCGCAAATGTCCCGGAAGCAGATGAGTTCTCGCCGAGCGCTACGGCTGCCGAGCCTTCGGCGGCTGCATCACGCCCAATCGCAATCGCTCCTCCTGAGGTTGTGCTGGCATTGAGACCGATTGCAATCGAATCGTCTGACAAAGCACTGGCATCCGCGCCCAGCGCGACCGCCGCACGTACCGGTTGCCTGCGCGCCCGTGCCGCCTTCGCCGTTCTCGTCGCCGCCGATTGCGATTGAGCCAACACCGCTCGCATTGGTGTTGTTGCCAAAGGCCAAAGCGGAGTCGCCTGTTGCGGACGCTTCGCTACCAATGGCTGCGCTAACATTTCCCTGTGAAACTGCTTGATTGCCCAGCGCTACCGAGCCGAATCTCGAACTGAAAGCAGCTTGACCGATCGCCACCGCGCCTGTGGCGGTTGCTTGCGCGCCCCGGCTGGTGGGTACGTCGTTAGCCCTTCCGCCGATAGCAACAGCGCCTGTAGATCGCGCTCTAGAGGTATCGCCGATGGCGATGGCACGACTTCCAGAGGCCTCTGCAAATACACCCACGCCAACTGCACCGACTTGCGTTGAACTTGAGCGATCCCCAAGGGAGACTGAGCTGAACGATTGGGCATTTGAACCCTGGCCCACTGCGAGACTGCCTTTGCCAGTAGCACTGGCAGACTCTCCAACCGCTGTGCTGTTCTCGCCGGTTGCAGCGCTATTTGCACCCAGAGCGGTGGAACTGAGATCGGTTGCTACGCTGAGATTGCCTACCGCGGTGCTTGTTTCACCGGTTGCAACAGACGCCGTGCCAATCGCAGTTGATCTTTGGCCCGTAGCCTCAGCAGAGCGCCCGCAGGCAAGGTTTGCTCCGTTGCCAAAGCTTTCCGCGTCGAGAGTGCCATCAGCAGTACCATTGTCGTCATCATCCAGCACGCAATCTTCGGCTGCGGTACGGTGCGGGTTGGAAAGTAAGCGCAGCAATGGTTGCACCGACTGCAGCGGTTGAAAGTAGAGTAAGCTTTTTCATATCGAAGGTGTCCCCTCATTGGTGTTTCACAATGCAGGGATGGTGCTAACGCCGGGAAAAGCCCCCAGATGAAGAGTGCCCGATCAGTGAGTGAACGCATCCGGCCCAAAGGGTCGATTAAGGCAAAACACGCCCACTCACTGGCAGGGACACCATTCCTGCGGGGACTCTAGCTAAAGCGCTAGCGTGTTAGAGAGCGTGTTAAAAACCGTGTTAGACCGTGTTAAAACGCCCCCAAAAGCGTGTTAATTTACAAAAAAGTGCGTTTTTTTACCGAAATTGGCTGATCGGCGAGCAAAGCGGGCCGCGCAGGCAGCTTCGCAATATAGGGTGATTCGCTCTGTCCAGTGGGTCGCTGCAATACGCTTGCAATCACATTTCAATGTGATACTAGGCTCACATGAGCACATCAACAATCACACGCGTTCGCGATCTGGTCGAGAGCGGAGACATGACCAAGGCCGGCCTCGCCCGCGCCGCCGGCCTTCACGCAAACACTTTGCGCGATGCCTCCGAACCCGATTGGAACCCGACCGCAGAAACACTCGCCAAGCTCGAAGCGTTTCTCAACGCCAATGATGAGCGCCCCGTCTTGGTCGGCATCGAAGAGATCATCGACGAAGCGCGCAACGGCAAGATGTACATCCTTGTCGATGATGAGGACCGGGAAAACGAAGGCGATCTGATCATTCCTGCGCAAATGGCGACGCCTGCTGCGATCAACTTCATGGCGATGCATGGACGCGGCCTGATCTGCCTCTCACTGAGCCGCGAGCGAGTGGACGAACTGGGCCTCGAGCCGATGAGTCGCAACAACAAGGAAAGCATGCAAACTGCCTTCACGATCTCGATCGAGGCGAAGGAAGGCGTGACGACCGGCATCTCGGCAGCGGACCGCGCGCGCACTGTCTCGGTAGCCATCGACTCCTCCAAAGGACCTGATGACATCGTTACCCCCGGTCATGTCTTCCCCCTGACTGCCCGCGATGGCGGCGTGCTGGTGCGCGCAGGTCATACCGAGGCAGCGGTGGACATCTCGCGGCTTGCGGGCCTCAATCCAAGCGGCGTGATCTGCGAGATCATGAACGAAGATGGCACGATGGCGCGGCTCGATGACCTGATCGCCTTCGCCCGGAAGCACGACCTCAAAATCGGCACGATCCGCGATCTGATCGCTTATCGGATGCGCAACGAAAACCTCGTCGAACGCTTGGATGAGCGCAGCTTTGAAAGCGATTATGGCGGACAGTGGCGCCAGATAACCTATCGCAATCGCGTTTCAGGCAACGAAGCCTATGTGCTGCAAAAAGGGCATGTAGTGCCAGGAGAGCCGACTCTCGCCCGCGTGCACCCCATTTCGGTGTTCGACGACGTGCTGGGCCAACCCGGTCCGCGCAAGCGCACATTGCAGCGCGCGATGCAGGCGGTCGGCGATCATGGCTCAGGCGTGATCGTAATCCTTACCAACCGCATCGGCGGCGATGCGTGGAGCCAGGAAGAGCAGATCCGCAATATCGGCATCGGTTCGCAAATACTCGCTGATCTCGACATTCACGACATGATCCTGCTTTCCAATTCGCGCCCCGATCTGGTCGCGCTGGAAGGCTACGGCATCAGCATCGTCGACCACAAACCCATTCCGGAGTGATCAACCATGGCCCGTATTTTGATCGTCGAAGCGCGATTCTATTCTCATCTGAACGACATGCTTATCGCAGGCGCCAAAGCCGCAATTGAGGAAGCCGGGCACGATGCCGAGGTGCTCACTGTACCTGGCGCGCTCGAAATTCCGGGAGCCATTGCATTAGCGGTCGAAGGCGGCGGCTATGATGCATTCGTCGCGATTGGCGTGGTTATCCGCGGAGAAACCTATCACTTCGAGATCGTAGCGGGCGAGAGCGCGCGGGCAATTATGGCGCTGACGATGGACGGCATTCCGATTGGCAATGGCATCATCACGACCGAGGACGAAGCGCAGGCTATCGCTCGGGCTGACCCCGCTCAGAAGAACAAGGGCGGCGAAGCTGCGAAGGCCGCGCTCGCGCTGCTTGAACTTACAGAGAGATTCTCCCGATAATCCGCACTATCTGCGGCTTCCATCTTCGGGGGATAAGGCTCCAAAACTACGTAGTTTCCCTCTGTAGCTTTTATGCAGTCATTCATGTGACTTATGGTGCACTAACGCGATCGGGAGTGCGAGGGCACTGACACGGCTCGCGCACGAACGAGGACGACATGCTGTGACTGCAAACGACCCCACCATCTCTGCAGAGCTGGCACCAATCATTCTGACCCTAGAGGCCCAACTCGCTCATCTTGACAGGCTCGGAGCCTTCATCGCAGCCGCGCATGTCGATGCGGCGATCAACAAGCTGAGACAGGATTCCTCGACTTTGACAGAGGGGCCAAAACCACCAATACCTCCGCATCATCCGCCAAATGCGTAGTCATACGTAAAGCCAGCCAAGCTCTTCTCCACTATGGATAATTTCCATAGGGCAAGCACAACAGTGGGATGGGATTTCACGATCCACGGTCTGCCCCATGGGTGCAGGAGGATTGTATGGTTCTGATTAAGTCCACACGCGATGTAGTTGCGTTCGGCTTCTAAACATGGAGGGAGGCGAACAGATCAACTCGGTCGACTTCTCCGTCGAGTATGACACAGACCGAGCATTGTCCCCAGTCGCGGATCAACTAGTAGCCATCGCCGAAAAGCTGCGCACCGGACAACTTTCTGCAGCGCTTGACGATCTAGTCGCGGTCAAAGAAACGCGTGTCAACGCGCCTGAAACCAAGTTGGGTCACAGAGCCAGGAGTGTGCATGAGCTCTCCAGCAAGAGGCAAACCTATGCCGCGCAAGCGCGTCATGCCTACGAAACCAGACGGTCACGCACAGCTATTTTCGGCGACCCCGATCTGTTCGGCGAGCCAGCATGGGATATTCTGCTCGACCTTTACATCGCGCACTCCGATGGCAAATCGGTGTCGGTATCGAGCGCATGTATAGGCTCGGCGGCGCCACCAACCACAGGTCTGCGCTGGCTCGGCGTGCTGACCGAACAAGGCCTGATATTGCGCGAACACGATCCCGACGACCAGCGGCGTGTCCTGGTACGACTTTCAGAGACCGGGCTGGACGCGATGGACAGATATTTTGCGCAAGCCAGCGAACGCGGCGCGGGCTGACCGACCGCCCTCGCCCAAGCATCACTTTCCGAAGCAATCGCGCCCGGCGTAATGCGCGCTGGCGCCCAGCTCTTCCTCGATGCGGATCAATTGATTGTACTTCGCCAACCGGTCTGAGCGAGCCAGCGAGCCAGTCTTGATCTGACCGCAATTGGTCGCGACTGCAAGATCGGCGATGGTCGCATCTTCCGTCTCGCCCGAGCGGTGGCTCATGACTGAGGTGTAGCTTGCACGGTGCGCCATATCGACTGCTGCCAGAGTCTCCGTCAATGTTCCGATCTGATTGACCTTCACAAGCAGCGAATTGGCCAACCCTTTGGAAATGCCCATGCTGAGCCGCTCTGGATTGGTCACGAACAAGTCATCGCCCACCAGCTGGACCTTGTCGCCAACAGCTGAGGTAAGCGCAGCCCAGCCCTCGAAATCATCCTCATCCATGCCGTCTTCGATGGAGCGGATTGGATAGTCGTTGCAGAGCTTTGCAAGGTAATCGGCCATGCCAGCTCCATCCAGGCTGAGGTTCTCGCCTAATATCTCGTACTTTCCGTCACGATAGAATTCGGTCGCGGCACAATCGAGCGCAAGCACCACATCATCGCCGGGTGTGAAACCAGCCTGCTCTATCGAGCTCATGATAAAGTCGAGCGCATCTCGCGTGCTCGCCAAATCAGGAGCAAAGCCGCCTTCGTCTCCTACAGATGTGGCGAGCCCCTTGTCCGACAACCCCTTCTTCAGCGTGTGAAAGATCTCGGAGCCCCAGCGAACCGCCTCGGCCAAAGTCGGCGCGCCCACCGGCATCACCATAAATTCCTGAATGTCGATCGGATTGTCGGCGTGCTCACCGCCATTGATGATGTTCATCATCGGTACGGGGAGCACGTGCGCTGAAACACCGCCCAGGTACGAGAACAACGGCATACCACGCGCATTCGCAGCCGCTTTTGCCACAGCGAGGCTGACACCCAGAATGGCGTTCGCGCCAAGCCGGCCTTTGTTGTCCGTCCCGTCGAGCGCAATCATCGCCATGTCGATGTCGCGCTGGTCTTCGGCGTGCAGCCCGTTGATCATTTCGGCGATCTCGCCGTTCACCGCATCCACAGCCTTGACCACGCCCTTGCCTTTGTATCGGCCCGCGTCGCCATCTCGCAGCTCTACCGCCTCATAGGCGCCGGTCGACGCCCCAGACGGCACTGCGGCACGGCCAAAGCTGCCGTCATCAAGCAATACATCGACCTCGACAGTGGGATTGCCGCGACTATCGAGAATTTCGCGGTACCGTGCAGGTCAATAATCGCAGTCATGTTTGGCTCCGGGAGGAAAGTGTTGTATATTGGTAAGACACCACCATATTGATGGGCAGTTGCGCTTTATGCGTCGGATCGAATCCGTGCAAGGCGCGTTGAACTGATTAGAACGCTGTGACCCCGCACAGCCCATTTGAATACGTATTTGGAGGATCAAACAGACCATGGCTGACACTGACACGACGAAAACCACAACCAAGTCCCGCAAGACCCCTGCGAAACGTTCGACCACCGCCAAAAAGGCTGCACCGAAGAAGACCGGTGCAACTGCTGCCAAGTCGGCGAAGGAAAATCCCGAGACGACGGTTGAATCTGCGGCCCAGCATCGTACTGAGGCGAAGAGCCGTTTCAACGCCGCGCTTGAAGAGGCAAAGGCCGGTGCAGCTGCACTGCGCGCAGAAGCCGGCACTCGCGCTGGCTCCTATCGGGAGAATGCAATGTCAAAAGGCGACGATCTGGTGGGCGAAGCAAAGGCCTACACGGAGCAAGCCAAGACGAAAGCGGGCGAGCTGGCCACTGAAGGCAAGGCAGCGACCAGCGACGCGATCTCATCGCTCGGCCGCGTTGTCGGCGATACTGCTGAGCAAATCGACGAGCGCTTCGGCGAGCAGTACGGTGACTACGCCCGCAAGGCATCGCGCACGCTGGCTGAGACCTCGGCAAAGCTTGACGCAAAGAGCGTTGATGAGCTCGGCGAAGATGCGCGCGAAATGGTTCGCAAGAGCCCCGGCGTTGCCGTAGGCCTCGCGGCAGTCGCAGGCTTCTTGCTCGCTCGCATGTTCCGCGGCTCACGAGACTGATCCGCAATAGCTTGCGGAGGGGCTGCGCATGCGTGATGAGGATCGGCCAGACCGCTCGATTGATGACAATACGTCTGAATTGAGCCCTGAACTGGGAAGCCACGAGCTTCCCGGACCCGATCCTTCGCCCGTTCCAGACAATACTGCGAGCGAAGACGAGCCGTTCGAAGAATCGCTGACTGAAGAAATCGCGGCGCTGATCGACGATGGCCGCACTTACGCCCAAGCCGAGCTGACGTTCCGCAAGACGCAGGCATCGCTTGCAGGGAACAAGATCGGCCGGATCGTTGGCTTCAGCGTGCTGGCGATCATATTCCTGCACCTTACGCTGATCGCCTTGGCGGTTGGCATGGTGCTGGCGCTTGAGCCGCTTATCACCATCTGGGGAGCCATCAGCGTCGTGGTCGGCGTGTTGCTCTTAGGCGTGGTAGTCCTTGCCCTCAAAGTGCGCAGCAATGCGCGCGGCCTATCGAGCCTGTTCGAGGATGAAGGCGCGTGAGCAAGCTGGAAGAGCAATTTCGCGAAGATCGCGCACTGCGCAATTCGGCGCTCGCCATGTTCAAGGCTGACATCGAACATGTGAAGACAGGTTTGTCCGGCAAGGGCCTTGCCGAACGCACGGTGGGTCGGGTGATCGCTGGTGCCAAGGATGCGCTGGAAACCACAGGCGAGAAAGCCGGTGAGAACAAGAGCCTGATCGCGGCAATGATCACAGCAGTGCTGCTGTGGTTCGCGCGCGAGCCGATCTTGGAGGCGCTAGACCGTGAACTCAATGACGACGCTGATGATGATGCAGAGACTGACGTTGAGTCGGAAGTGAACTCAGACGACACGCCTGCTGAAATCGTACTCACCCCGCCAGAATTTGAGACCCCTGAAGACCCCACCCCCGGAGATGAAAATGAGTGATCCTGCTGACAAACGCGATGAGCTGCGTGCAAAAATCGAAGCGAGTGAACGCCGTAACGCTCAGCGCAGCATTGCCGATGATGCGCGCGAGGCGGCCAGCGCTGCCGGGGAATTCATCAAGAAGCATCCGGGCGCTGCGATTGGCGGTGCGGTCGCAACTGGTATTGCAGTCGGCTTGATGACCAAGCCGGGTCGCCGGGTGGCGGGCAGCGCGGCCAAGGGTGTGGCATCAGGCATCAAAAAGGGCGCTGATGGGGTCAAGAATGCCTCGGTCTCCAGCGCCAAGAAGCGCAGCAACGAGTTGATCTCTTTGGTTGGCGATGCGATTGTTGCCTACGGGATTAAGGCAATCGATGGCGCGCTCGAAACCGCGCAAAGTGGGCAGGATGCGATCGAAGATCTGGGTGATGCTAGCATTGCTAAGGCGCGCAAGATTCGTCGCGAGGCAAGCCACACGATTGCCACGGGCGGTGATCTTTCCAAGACAGTTTCACGCCGAGCTCGCCGCAAGGCTGGCCGCGCGGTACGCGATCTCAAGAACCGGGTTTCGAACTGACCTGCGAATTTTGAGCAGGTCTTGCAGGACTTGCGCCGCGTGACGCTTGCTTTATTGGGCGCGGGGTAATTCACCTCCCCACGGAAAGATGCGTCACAATGGAAGAAACAACACCAAAGCAAAAGCTTCACCTGGTCATGGGTGGCCGCGTGACCGATCCACGCAGCATCGAATTCCAAGATCCTGAAAGCATTCACGTCGTCGGCGTATTCAGCTCTTACGAGGCAGCTGAAGAGGCATGGCGCGCGCAAGCTCAGCGGACAGTCGATGACGCGGAAATGAAGTACGTCGTCGTTCACATCCACCAGCTTCTGACGCCAGACGCCTAAATCGCAGTCTGCTGCGGCGAGATGGCCTACACGATCCGGCAATTCGCAGAGCAGGACGCGCAAGCGCTCGCTGATCTGACTATCGCCGCAATTCGAGAAGTCGGCACCGCGAGCTACTCGGCCGAGCAGGTTGCCGCTTGGGCTGCCAGGCATCCGGGCGCGCAGCGCTTTCTAGATCGGGCAGCTGGCGGCAGCACAATTCTCGTTGCGACCGATTCCGATGATGCTGTGGTCGCATACGCCCTACTCGAATCCGACGGGCATCTCGACATGCTCTATTGTCACCCCGAACACACGCGTCGGGGCCTTGCAGACAAGCTGCTTGCTGCATCAGAGCAGCATGCTCGCGAGGACAGGATAACCAGACTCTACACTGAGGCGAGCGAATTGGCCCTTCCTGCATTCGAGCGGGCTGGATACCAAGTGACGCATCGGCGCGACTTCGAAATCGAAGGCCCAAACGGATCAGTCGCGATCCACAATTATGCAATGGAGAAGTGCCTCGAGTGAGGCTCTTCCACAAGTCAGATCAGATGAATTCGATCTTGTCGACGAGGTAGAACTTGTCGCCTGACGGGACCGTCACTTCGATCTCGTCACCCTTCTCCTTGCCGATCATCGCCCGGGCGATGGGAGAGCTGAAAGAGATACGACCCGCAGACGCGTCAGCCTCGGTTTCACCGACAATCTGGTATTTGATCGGCTTGTCGTCTTCGTCGAGCAATGTAACGGTCGCGCCAAACACGATCTTGTTACCGCTTAGCGTAGCCGGATCGATAATCTGGGCACGGCTAACCTTGCTCTCGATATCGCCAATCATGGCTTCAACTTGTCCCTGACGCTCTTTTGCAGCGTGATATTCGGCATTTTCCGACAGATCACCGTGCGCGCGAGCTTCCTCGATCGCATCGACAATTTTCGGGCGTTCCGCGCGCAGGGCTTTAAGGTCGGCAGTTAACTGCTCATAGCCTTCAGCCAGCATTGGAACCTTTTCCATCGTCGCCATTCTTTCTCTTCCTGTTGGCGTAAGCCCCCGAATTTATTCACCATTTCGAGCATTACCGCATCTGCCGAAGCGGCGATTCAACGTCGAAATGTTGGGAAACTTCGCTTAATTGCCTAGCTATAATAGTCTTGCAATGAACGGACTTCAAGCTGGCTTGGCGATACTGCACCAATTGCAGCCGCCGCAGCCTTCGAAGCCGTCGCTGTCGTGTAGTACGGAACTTTCTTCTCAAGCGCGGTTGCGCGGATCGATTTGGAGTCCCGCAAAGACTGCCAACCCTCCGTTGTGTTGAAGATAAGCGCGATCTCGCCGTCGATGATCTTGTCGACGATATGCGGCTGTCCTTCGGCCACTTTGTTGACCCGCTCCACCTCAAGACCCTGCTCGGTCAGATAAGTTTGAGTGCCGCCCGTTGCGACCACCGTGAAACCTTTTTCGATCAGATCGCGCACAGCCGGAACGATGACACTCTTGTCGCTGTTCTTGACCGAGACGAACACCGTGCCTTCGCGCGGAAGGTTCATGCCCGCCCCCAATTGCGACTTGAGGAAGGCGGCTTCGAATGTCTTGTCGATACCCATGACCTCTCCGGTGGATTTCATTTCCGGGGTGAGAACAGGGTCGGCACCGGGGAAGCGCGCAAACGGGAATACCGCTTCCTTGATCGCCATGTACGGCAGCTCGCGCTTGAACGCTGGGAACTCGGCGAGCTTCTCGCCCGCCATCACCCTCGCCGCGATTTTCGCGACCGGCTGTCCGATAGCCTTGGCAACAAACGGGACCGTGCGGCTCGCGCGCGGATTAACCTCGATTAGGTAAACTTCATCATCTTTGACCGCGAACTGGATGTTCATAAGGCCGCGCACGCCCAATGCCATCGCAAGCGCCTCTGCCTCGCGCTCCATCTCGGCCACGATCTCTGGCGAGAGCGAGTAAGGCGGCAAGGTGCAGGCACTATCTCCTGAGTGAACGCCCGCCTCCTCGATATGCTGCATCACGCCGGCAATGCGAACCTCATCACCATCGCACAGAGCATCGACGTCGCATTCGATCGCGTCGCGCAGATATTGATCGATCAGGACGGGGCTTTCGCCCGAGACGTTCACTGCCGTGGCGATGTAGTCATCGAGCTGCGCTTCGGAATCGACAATCTCCATCGCCCGCCCGCCGAGTACATAGGACGGGCGCAAAAGCACAGGATATCCGATATGCGCAGCGACCGCGGCGGCTTCATCGCGGCTGCGCGCAATGCCGTTTGCGGGCTGTTTCAACTTCAGCTTGTTGACCAGCTTCGCGAAGCGCTCGCGGTCTTCGGCAAGGTCGATTGCGTCGGGCGAGGTGCCAAGGATTGGTATCCCCGCATCCTCGAGCGCCTGTGCAAGTTTCAGTGGCGTCTGACCGCCAAATTGCACAATCACGCCGACGAGCTCGCCGGTTGATTGCTCAACTCGCAGAATTTCGAGCACATCTTCTGCGGTCAGCGGCTCGAAATAGAGCCGATCTGACGTGTCATAATCGGTCGAGACGGTCTCCGGATTGCAATTGACCATGATCGTTTCGAACCCGACTTCTTCGAGCGCGAAGCAGGCATGAACGCAGCAATAATCGAACTCAATCCCCTGCCCGATGCGGTTCGGACCGCCGCCAAGAATAACGACCTTTTTGCGGTCGGATGGCGCCGCTTCGCATTCCGGCTCACCAAAGCTCGGGGCTTCATACGTCGAGTACATGTAGGGCGTGATCGCTTCGAATTCTGCCGCGCAGCTATCGATCCGCTTGAACACCGGGCGCACGCCGAGCCGTTCGCGCAGTTCGCGCACTTCGGCCTCGCTGGTCGCGCCTGCCATCGCCTGCATCGCATCGTGCAGCAGTCCGCTACCCTTAGCCTGCGTTTCGGCCATACCGCCCGCGACCCCGACAGAATTCACCGCCAGCTCGGCCAGACGCTGATCGGAAAAGCCCATTGCCTTGAGCGCTCGCAGTCCAGCAGCGTCTTGCGGCAGGCCATCCTTGCTTACCTGCGCTTCGGCCTGAATGATCCCTTCGATCTGGCGCAGGAACCATGGGTCATAGCCGGTCAGCGGCTGAATTTCCTCAACCTTCATTCCCTCTCGCATCGCTTGAGCGACGTTAAGAAGCCTATCCGGCGTGCGCTGGCTCAGCGACGCGGTGATCACATCGCGGTGCACCCCTTCCAGCTCGGGAACTGGGTTAAACCCATTGAGCCCGGTTTCGAGCCCTCGCAAAGCCTTCTGCATGCTCTCCTGGAAGTTGCGGCCAATCGCCATCACTTCGCCAACTGACTTCATCGCGGTCGACAGTTTGGATTCCGCACCTTTGAACTTCTCGAAGGCAAATCGCGGGATTTTGGTCACAACATAATCAATGGTCGGCTCAAAGCTGGCAGGCGTTGCGCCGGTGATTTCGTTATTTATCTCATCGAGCGTGTAGCCGACGGCCAGTTTCGCCGCCACGCGCGCAATCGGAAAGCCGGTCGCTTTTGACGCAAGCGCAGACGAACGCGACACGCGCGGGTTCATCTCGATCACGATCAAGCGGCCATCCTTCGGATTGACTGCGAATTGCACATTCGATCCGCCGGTTTCGACCCCAATTTCGCGCAGGACGTTGAGGCTCGCAGTGCGCATGATCTGATATTCTTTGTCAGTCAGCGTCAGCGCCGGAGCCACAGTTATACTGTCGCCGGTGTGCACACCCATCGCGTCGACATTCTCGATCGAGCAGATGATGATGCAATTGTCGTGCTTGTCGCGCACAACCTCCATCTCATATTCTTTCCAACCGAGCAGCGATTCCTCAATCAGCACTTCGTTAGTCGGCGAAGCATCGAGCCCTTCGGAAACGATCTTCTCAAACTCGGCCTTGTTGTAGGCGATGCCGCCGCCTGTTCCGCCAAGCGTGAAGCTGGGCCGGATGATCGATGGCAGACCGGTGCGCTCCAGCACTTCGCGCGCTTGTTCCAGATTGTGCGCAATGCCGCTGCGCGCGCTTTCCAATCCGATCGAGTCCATCGCATCGCGAAACCGCTGACGGTCTTCAGCCTTGTCGATCGCATCTGCTTTCGCACCGATCATCTCGACATCATGCTTGTCGAGAACCCCGTCACGATTGAGCGACAAAGCGCAGTTTAGCGCCGTCTGCCCACCCATCGTCGGGAGCAGCACCATCTTTTCATCGGGGTGCGCGGCGCGCTCCTTCTCGATGATCTTGGTGACGATCTCTGGCGTAATCGGCTCGATATAAGTGCGGTCGGCAAACTCCGGATCGGTCATGATCGTCGCCGGGTTGGAGTTGACCAGAATGACGCGATAGCCCTCTTCCTTCAGCGCCTTGATCGCCTGTGTCCCCGAATAATCGAACTCGCAAGCCTGGCCGATGATGATCGGACCGGCGCCGATAACCAGAACCGAGTCTATGTCAGTGCGTTTGGGCATGGGTCTGCTGTATCGCTTTCTATTCAGTATCGCCGGATGCCGGCGGAGCTGTTTCCAAGGTGAAGCCGGTGAGGCGCATGTCCGCTTTCTGAATGGCGCAACCGGTACGCAAGTATTTCTGACGCGGGCAAAGCGGACGGACCCTGCACGCGGTAGAGCGAGGGATCATCGCCAAAGTAGAACGCGCCCGCTTCGGTGACATCAAGCGCCATAAAGGCTTCGACCGGCGGCGCAGTCGCACCAAATGCTGACGTGCGCAAAGACCCGCGCTCGTCTCCGCTGGCCGGCACGATCAATTCGTTGATGGCGTTGAGGTCCATTTTGGTGATGTCAAATGTGTAGGTTGGCAGGACATTGCCCTCTGCCGCCGCGAGCAATTGCTTTACCTTGCGCTTTTTGCCGACGCGCTTCTCGCATTCGGCGGCCTCCTCGACACCTTCACGCCAGTCTGTGTTATCGAACAGGCTGCACGCGCCCAATGGTAGGGCGAGTGAGGCTGCCAAAAAGATACGTAAAACCAAGTTCATTTCTGCGCCACGTAGCGGTTTTCTGTGAACCAGTCGGCTTCACCACTTTTCATCAAAGTCTCGACACAGGTCGTTTGTGATGGCGTCAGGCCCCGCCACTCGATGCCAACCTTTGGAAGACCGTGAGAGCTCATCGTCGGGACAAACTCAAGTTCTGATACTCCACAAGCCAGAAGTTCTTCACCGACTGCTGGCGGTCCTAATTCCAAGGTATCAAGCTGAGCATTGCTTAACTCACTGATGACTGCTTCCGAAGGCGTTTTGTCGGTAAACCAAACTATCAAAGTCGTTTTGCCGTCGAGCACGGAGCTTGGCCAAAGAAAAGCAGTGACCGAGAATATCCCGGCGACCGCAGCACCCAATGCAAACCAGATAAGCCTGGTTCGCCTCACCCCAGACCCCCGACGAACTTCTCGAACAGGTAGAAACTGTCCTGCGGACCGGGGGATGCCTCCGGGTGATACTGCACGCCGAACGCTTGCTTGCCCTTGATCGCGATTCCGCAATTGGAGCCGTCGAACAGCGAGACATGCGTCTGTTCGACCTCGGGCGGAAGAGTATCAGCATCAACTGCAAAGCCATGATTCATGCTGGTAATCTCGACCAGAGCCTCGGTCTCTCCCCAGCTGCCGCCGACCCGCTGAACCGGATGGTTCGCGCCGCGATGCCCCTGATGCATCTTGGTCGTCTTGGCCCCAGCCGCCAGTGCGAGCATCTGATGGCCTAGGCAAATGCCGAAAAGCGGCATATCGCGATCAAGCAGAGCCTTGATTACCGGCACGGCGAACTCACCTGTTGCCGCTGGATCGCCTGGCCCATTCGATAGGAAAACGCCATCGGGTGACAGCGCGAGTATCTTCTCAAGCGAGGTCTTAGCCGGAACCACCGTCACCTTCGCGCCCGCTTTCACCAGATTGCGGAAGATGTTGTCCTTCGCGCCATAATCAATCGCGACTACGTGCGGGGTCGCGTCGTGCGCTGCCCGACCATAACCGTGGCCCAACCGCCAATAACCGCCTTCCCAGCATTCCTGGTTCTCGCGGCTGACACGGCTGGCAAGGTCCATCCCTTCGAGCCCCGCCCATTCCTGCGCCCGCTTAAGCAAAGCCGGAATGTCGAATGTTCCATCGGGCGAATGCGCGATTACGGCGTTGGGCGCACCGGAAAGGCGAATGCGGCGCGTCAAAGCCCGCGTATCGATGCCGGCAAGGCCAATCTTGCCGTTCGCCTCCATCCAATCCGTGAATTTCTCCGCGCTGCGGAAATTGCTGGGCAGCGTGACATCTTCACGCACGACACATCCGACCGCGCTCTCAACCGCGCTTTCGACGTCCTCAGTATTAGCGCCGACATTGCCGATATGCGGGAAGGTGAAGGTGACGATCTGTGCTGCGTAGCTCGGATCGGTCATCACTTCCTGATAGCCGGTCATTGCGGTGTTGAAGCACACCTCTCCCACCGCATCGCCGCTCGCGCCAAAGCCGCGCCCCCAGATCACGGAACCATCGGCCAAAACGAGGACTCCCGTCGCACCTTCAGGTTGCGCAGGATGAGAGGCATCAGAAGCCATTCGGGGCCCTTCCGAGTCAGGTGTTTCCAGCAATGTCGCTAAGACCCACGAGCTAGGCTTGCACTGCCCACGCGTCAACCTATCTCACGCGGCAGAACTCGGCTAAACAGCCGCACAACGAAAACCATCCACAAGAAAGACGAAATCATGTCTGCAGAAACCATGCGCGACACCATCAAAGCTGAAACCATAACCGCGATGAAAGCGGGCGATAAGCAGCGCACGGCGACTCTCCGCCAGATCTCTGCCAAGATCAAAGATCGCGATATCGAGATGCGCACGTCGAGCAAGGATGTACCTGACGATGAGCTGGTGACATCTGTTTTGCAGAAGATGGCCAAGCAGCGGCGCGAATCGATCGAGATGTATGAAAAAGGCGGGCGCGAGGAGCTTGCCGCGAATGAGAAGGCTGAGCTTGTGGTGATCGAAGAGTTCCTGCCGCAGATGATGAGCGAGGACGAGACCAAGGCTGCGATTGATGCGATCAAGTCCGAGCTCGGCGCAGACAGCATGAAGGATATGGGCCGCGTGATGGGTGAGCTTAAAAAACGCCACGGCGCGGTGCTTGATGGCGGTATGGCAAGCGGGTTGGTAAAGGCGGCGCTGAGCTAAATCACACTACGCACAGACTGGTCCACAACCGGCGCTTGATTGCGGCGGCAACTGAGCGCATTTCTAACCTATGTCACTTTCCCCGCAATGGCTGGACGAACTGCGCGCGCGTGTGACGCTGTCGACTGTCATAATGCGCACCGACAAGCTGCAAAAGGCAGGCCGCGAGTGGAAGGCTTGCTGCCCGTTCCACGATGAGAAAACGCCCAGCTTTACGGTCAACGATCAAAAGGGCTTTTACCACTGTTTTGGATGCGGGGCGCACGGCGATGTGATCCGCTGGATGACTGATCAGCGCGGCATGGGCTTTATGGATGCAGTCAAGGAACTGGCTGCTGAAGCTGGGATGGAAGTGCCCGCGCCCGATCCTGTCGCGGCGAAGAAAGCGGAGAAGCGTGCAAGCCTGATCGACGTGACGACCGAAGCGCAGGAATGGTTCGTCAACAATCTGAAGACCGCAGATGGCCGCGAAGCGCTCGACTACCTGCGCGGTCGGGGCCTTAGCAATGCGACCCTGCGCGAATTCGGATTCGGCTTCGCGCCCGAGAGCAAGCAGGCGCTTCCCACCGCCCTACCCCGCTTCGATGATCAAATGCTGGTTGAGACCGGCATGCGGATCGAGACCGATGATGGGACCAAATATGACCGTTTTCGTGGCCGCGTTATGCTGCCTATTCAGGATGCGCGCGGACGGGTGATCGCATTTGGCGGACGCATCCTTGGCAAGCGCGAGGGTATCGCGAAGTATCTCAACTCGCCGGATACACCACTCTTCGACAAGGGCCGCACGCTCTACAACTTGCACCGCGCTTCGCCAGCATCGCGACAAACCGGCCGCGTCATCGTGGTCGAAGGCTATATGGATGTGGTCGCGCTCGCGCAGGCCGGATTCGCCGATGCGGTCGCGCCGCTAGGCACAGCACTCACCGAAATGCAGCTCGAAATGCTGTGGCGCATGGTCGAAGTGCCAATCCTTTGTTTCGATGGCGATAATGCAGGACAAAAGGCAGCAATGCGCGCCATCGACCGCGCTCTACCCATGCTCCAACCTGGACGCTCACTCAGCATCGTGCGCCTTCCGTCAGGAATGGACCCCGATGATCTGATCGCCAAGCAAGGTCCGCAGGCGATGGAAAAGCTGCTCGCGGAACCGAAAAGCCTGCTCGAAACCCTGTGGCAGTTCGAACGCGACGCCCAGCCGCTCGACAGCCCCGAAGCAAAAGCGGGCCTCAAGAAGCGCCTGCTCGATCACGTCGATACGATCAGCAACGGCGATATTGCCGCGCTCTATCGCCGCGAATTGCTGGACCGCTATTCCGCTTTCGCCTTCCCGCCCCGCGAAAACAAAACCGGCGGTTCGAATTGGCGCGGCGGCACAAGAAGCTTTGGCAAGCAGCGCCCGCAATCGCTCTCTCCCGAGGCGCGCGGACAACTGCAACGCGCAATGTCAGGCGGGATGCGCGATGCCTTTACCCGCGCCGTTATAGCCGGCCTTGTTCGCTTCCCAGAAGAGATTTCGCGCCACTCAGAAGCGCTCACCCGGCTCGCCCGATTGGAGCCAAATGCAACAGAACTGGTGGAATCCTTGTTCGAACTTGCAGAAACGCTTGATTCGGGTGGTGCAAACGCCATATCAGAGGCGCAAGGCCTTCCCGCCCCACCGGCAGACAAGAGCTACGCCTTCCTCCGAGAAGGCACCGACCCGGTAGATGCGCGCGAGGAATTGGCTGAAGCTGTGTCGTTGCTGGTCGAAAGGCCGGCCCTTGAAGCTGCGCTCGCAGCGACGGTGGGTCGGTTCGATGAGGATCCGGAAGGGTCGATGGCCGAACAAGCCAGATTGCGACAGAGCCAAGCTATATTGAACGATAGATTGAAAGCCTTCGGGCGCCGCAAGGCTGCTCCTTTGGCGAACACAGAATCAACCGCGGCGCCAGATGACCATCAGGCGGACGAAATGAAAATGGATTGACGGCAATTTATGGCCTCGAAGACAAAAGCCAAAGACACCGAAGACGCTCCCCTGATCGACCTCAATGAGGCGTCAGTGAAGAAGCTGATGAACAAGGCGAAGAAGAAGGGCTACATCACGGTAGATGAGCTAAATGAAGCTTTGCCACAGGATCAGATGAATTCTGAGCAGATCGAAGACGTAATGTCTGCGATCAGCGAAATGGGCGTCAACATCGTCGAAAATGACGAGGAAGCCGAAGCCGAGGCTGAGCAGGAAGCCGAAGTTGCAGAAATGCAGGTCGGCTCGGGCGACAAGAAAGACGCCAAGAAAGACGCGAAGACTGCTCCGGCAAAGAAGGCCGCTGCTGATGGACGCACTGACGATCCGGTGCGCATGTACTTGCGCGAAATGGGCGCTGTTGAGCTGCTCAGCCGCGAAGGTGAGATCGCAATTGCAAAACGGATTGAAGCTGGCCGCGATATGATGATCATCGGCCTTTGCGAAAGCCCAATCACCTTCCACGCGATCATTCAATGGTCTGAAGCGCTCAATAACGAAGACATGCAGCTGCGTGAGATCCTCGACCTTGATGCGATGCTTTCGAAAGAGCCGCCGGCTGACAAGATGGCGGAAGGCGCCGACGATGATGATGACGGCGAAATCTCCGAAGAAACCGCTGGACCGACCATTCGCGACGACGATGATGACGACAGCGATGATGAAACGGAAGATGAAGACGGCGAAGAGGGTTCTTCCAAGAAGGACGATGACGAGGATGAGGACAACACACTCAGCCTCGCGCAGATGGAAGCGACGCTAAAGCCCGACGCAATCGAGCGGTTCGCGCGCATCACCAAGCTGTTCAAGACTTTTGAAAAGCTTCAGGCGGAGCGGGTCGACACGCTGGCAGCCGGCAATGAGTTCCCGAAGGCCAAAGAAAACAAATACGAAAAGCTGGGCGAAGAGCTGACGGCGGAAGTCGAAAGCATGCAGTTCCACGCGACCAAGATCGAATTTCTGGTCGACAACCTCTATGCCTTCAACCGCCGTCTAACCGCCCTGGGCGGACAGATGCTGCGTCTGGCCGAACGCCACAAGATCAAGCGGATCGACTTTCTCAATTCCTATGTCGGCAACGAGCTTGACGATAGCTGGATCAAGGCGAACGCAAAGAAAGACAAAAAGTGGGCGGCCTTTGTCGAGCGCGATGGCGCAGCGATCGAGCGCATTCGCACCGAAATCACCGACATTGCGGCCAACACCGGCATGGCTCTGCCCGAATTCCGCCGCATCGTGAACATGGTGCAAAAGGGTGAGCGCGAGGCACGGATCGCCAAGAAGGAAATGGTCGAGGCCAACCTTCGCCTGGTGATCTCCATCGCGAAGAAATACACCAATCGCGGCCTGCAATTCCTTGATCTTATTCAGGAAGGCAATATCGGCTTAATGAAGGCGGTCGACAAATTTGAGTACCGCCGTGGCTACAAATTCAGCACCTACGCGACTTGGTGGATTCGCCAGGCGATCACCCGTTCCATCGCGGACCAGGCGCGCACGATCCGTATTCCGGTTCACATGATCGAGACGATCAACAAGCTGGTTCGCACAAGCCGTCAATTTCTCCACGAAGAAGGCCGTGAGCCAACGCCGGAGGAAATGGCAGCGCGTCTCTCCATGCCGCTGGAAAAGGTTCGCAAGGTGATGAAGATCGCCAAAGAGCCGATCTCCCTTGAAACGCCGATTGGTGACGAAGAAGATTCGCACCTCGGCGATTTCATCGAGGACAAGAACGCGATCATCCCCGTCGATGCCGCGATTCAGGCGAACCTCAAGGAAACCGTCACCCGCGTGCTCGCCTCGCTCACCCCGCGTGAAGAACGCGTGCTGCGGATGCGCTTTGGCATCGGGATGAACACCGACCATACGCTTGAGGAAGTCGGACAGCAGTTCAGCGTGACCCGCGAACGCATCCGTCAGATCGAGGCAAAGGCGCTGCGCAAGCTGAAGCACCCAAGCCGCTCTCGGAAAATGCGGTCTTTCCTCGATCAATAAGCGCGCTAGGATACGCCGATGGAAAGTTTGCAATCTGCAATCGACTTCATCGGCGGTCCGTACCGCACTTTGGATCCTCGCTGCTATCTATTTCGGTAGCGTAATCCTGGAGCGCCTATGGGCGATCCGAGCCAATCCCGCTTACAACAACAAAGATGCCTTGTGTTCGATCGGGCTCAACCTAATGTCGAATGCGCTGAATCTGGTGCTCGGTATCCTCGTGCCGCTGGCGCTCTATGTGCTGGTGTTCGACAATCTGCGCATCGTCGGCAGCTTAGCGCTTTGGCTCGCGATCCCACTAGCATTCCTGATTCATGAATTCGCCTATTACTGGGATCACCGTCTTGGGCATCGCATAGGGCTGTTCTGGGCCTTTCATGCGATCCACCACTCATCGAACGAGTTCAATCACACGACGGCAGCACGCGGGTTCTTCCTCGATGGCCACCTAAAGGCGCTGTTCGCAATGCCAGCTGCCTTGGTGGGCATTGATCCGGTCGTTTACATCGCGGTCAGCGTCTGCGCTAATGGGTTTGGCATCTGGAATCACGCGAGCTGGGTCCCGCGGCTCGGGAAGATCGATCGGGTGCTGATGACACCGAAAATGCACAAGATCCACCACGCCAATCAGCCGCAATATATTGATCGGAATTACAGTCAGGTCACCCTTCTGTTCGACCGGATGTTCGGCAGCACTGCATATCTCGGTGAAGAGCCTAATCCAGGGTTGGTGAAGCCGACCTACGATTACAACCCTCTCTCAGCGCAGTTCGTGGGCCTTAAACAGCTCAAAGACCGCATGGACACCGCCGAGCGCTGGCGGGACAAGCTCGCTTATCTTTGGCGTCCTCCAGAATGGTCGCATGATGGCGTTTGTCGTTCCGATTGCCCGAAATACGCTCCGCGCACTGAGCCTGCTTGAGGCGATCTTGGCTCGCACCGCGCTGCGAAGTGTGCCGCGCGGCACACGGACTTGGGGAAGCCCATCAAAAAGGCGTTCTACAGCTCTGGCCAATGCGGCCTTAAAGCCTTAAATCAGCCCTCATGCGTATAGCGATTGCATCTGATCACGCCGCCACCGACATGAAGGCGGAATTGACCGAATGGCTTATCGAGGAAGGCCATGAGGTCGCAGACCTTGGCCCTGCTGGGGGCGAAAGCGTCGACTACCCGGACTATGGCTACAAATTGGCCGAAGTCGTGGCAGAGGGAACGGTCGAGTTCGGCGTTGCATTGTGCGGCAGCGGGATCGGCATTTCAATCAGCGTCAACCGTCACCCTGGCGTGCGCTGCGCATTGGTGTCAGAGCCGCTCTCTGCTGCTCTGGCCCGCGAGCATAACGACGCCAACTGCATCGCGCTTGGAGCGCGTCTCACCGGCATCGAAATGGCGAAGTCTTGCGTAGCTACATTCCTAGACACAGAATTTGCCGATGCAGGCGATCCCGAAGGGCGGCACCAGCGCCGCGTCGCCAAACTCGCAACTCCGCCGATCCAGACCACACGAATTGAGACCCACCAATGAGCACCGCACCATCAGACGTCGTAAACCCGATGAACGGATTCTGGCATGATGATCTTGCCACTTCCGATCCCGAGATCGCAGCGGCGATCGGCAAAGAGTTGAAGCGCCAGCAAGACAAGATCGAACTGATTGCAAGCGAGAACATCGCGTCAAAGGCTGTGCTTGAAGCAACCGGAAGCGTCTTCACCAACAAATATGCCGAGGGATATCCCGGCAAGCGCTATTACGGCGGCTGCGACTATGCCGATGTGGTCGAAACACTGGCAATCGAGCGCGCCAAGCAGCTGTTTGGGTGCAATTTTGCCAACGTGCAGCCAAATTCCGGCAGCCAGATGAACCAGGCGGTGTTCCTCGCCATGCTTGAGCCAGGCGACACCTTCATGGGGCTGGATTTGAATTCGGGCGGGCACCTCACGCACGGCTCGCCTGTCAATATGTCGGGCAAATGGTTCAATCCGGTCAGCTATGGCGTGACTGAGGGCGACGAGCGGATTGATATGGATGCGGTTGCTGCGACCGCCCGTGAGCACAAGCCGAAACTGATCATCTGCGGCGGCACGGCCTATTCGCGCGTGTGGGATTTCGCTGCCTTCCGCGCAATTGCTGATGAAGTCGGCGCCATCCTGCTTTGCGACATGAGCCACATTTCCGGCCTTGTTGCCGGCGGCGCACACCCCTCGCCTTTCCCGCATTGCGACATCGTGACCTCGACCACGCATAAGAGCCTTCGCGGTCCACGCTCGGGCATTATCCTGTGGAATGACGAGAAATTCACCAAGCTGTTGAATATGGCGGTGTTCCCCGGTCTTCAGGGTGGCCCGCTGATGCACGTTATCGCGGCCAAAGCGGTGGCTTTCAAAGAAGCTCTCGCTCCCGAGTTCAAGACCTACGCACATCGCATCGTCGAAAATGCCCGCGCGCTCGCAGCGAGCCTTGAAGAAAACGGCTTGCGGATCGTCTCAGGCGGCACAGACAACCACTCAATGCTGGTCGATCTCACCGCCAAGGATGTGACCGGCAAAGCGGCCGAAGCCGGCCTCGACCGCGCATGGCTGACCTGCAACAAGAATGGTATTCCGTTCGACACTCGCTCACCATTCGTGACCAGCGGTATCCGCTTGGGCACACCGGCGGGCACGACCCGCGGCTTTGGCCCGGTCGAGTTCCGTCAAGTCGGCGCTTTGATTGCCGAAGTCGTCGATGGTCTCTCCAAGAACGGCCCTGAAGGCGATGCACAGATCGAAGAAAGCGTGCGTAGCCGCGTTGCTGAATTGTGCGCCAACTTCCCCGTCTATCCGGAGGCGTAGACCATGAGCGAACCTCAGAAAGACGACACAGACTGGGTGGAAGACGCCAAGACTGAAATTTCCGGCATGGCTAAAGAAGGGATGAAGCATCCTTCGACCAAGCCCGTGCTCACAGGTGCCGCAATCGGGGCGGTAGCGGGAGCAATCCTTCCCGTAATTTCACTCCCGCTCGGGCTTGCTGCTGGAGCAGGCATCGCGTTTTACAACCGCATCAAGAAGTAGCACGATCCTATGCGCTGCCCTTTTTGCGCAAACGACGACACCCAGGTTAAAGACAGCCGCCCAACCGAGGACGCGACCTCTATCCGGCGGCGGCGGCAATGCGCCAGTTGCGGTGCGCGCTTTACCACTTTTGAACGTGTGCAATTGCGCGAAGTGGTGATCGTCAAAACCGGAGAAGAAGGCCGCGATGAACGCCGCGAACCATTCGACCGGGAGAAGCTCGAACGCTCAGTCGCGCTCGCTTGCCGCAAGCGTGGCGTTAGCCAAGACCAAATTGACCGACTCGTTTCCGGCATTCAGCGTCAAGTCGAAACCTCTGGTAATCCCGAAGTTCCCTCTGCAAAGATCGGCGAGATGGTGATGGATGGGCTCAAGCAGCTAGACAGCGTCGCATACATCCGCTTCGCCAGTGTTTATCGCGATTTCTCGGAAGCCAAAGACTTCGAAGAATTCGCCAGCACGGTGCAGGAAGCGGCGCAGGACTGATCGCCGCTCATGTCTGAGAGCAACCAACCTGTCATCGTCTTGGTCCGCCCACAAATGGGCGAGAATATCGGCCATGCAGCACGCGCCATGCTCAATTTCGGGCTGACCGAACTGCGCCTGGTCGATCCGCGTGATGGCTGGCCCAACCCTGCAGCTGGTCCCACAGCAGCGGGCGCAGACATCGTGTTAGAACGCGCGCAAGTTTTCGGCACGACTGAGGCGGCGATTGCCGACTGCGCCAATGTCTACGCCACGACTGTGCGCAAACGCGGTGTAACCAAACCGGTTGTGACACCTGCAGAGGCAGCAGAGGAAATGAAGACGAAACCGGGGCGCAGCGCGATCCTGTTTGGGCGCGAAGCATCAGGCCTCGCGACAGAGGATGTTACGCTTGCCCGCAGCATCCTGACCGTGCCGATCAACCCGGAATTTGGCTCGCTCAATCTTGCACAAGCCGTGATCCTGTGTGCCTATGAATGGTCCAAAGTCGCTCGAGATGATGCGGGCCTCGTCCAACCCACCGAGGAAGAGCATCTGCCCGCTGCGCCTCAAGCCGATCTGGATGGCCTTGTCGGGCACCTTGAAACAATGCTCGAGCCTAAAGGATATTTCCTGCCACCTGACCGGGCAGAAGCGACCCGGCTAACCTTGCGCAATGTCCTGACCAAGGCGGAATGGAACCACCTCGAAATCCGCACCTTGCGCGGTGTGCTTTCTTCGCTCCAGCGTGGGGACCGCAGCGGGTCATAATTGGCTTGCTTTTCGTGCGCGCACTGCTATTTGCGCGCCTTCGCAAATTGGTCCCGCACCCCGGTGAAGCGGAGGCCGCGCTGAAGTCACATTTCAGCGGAGCGATGCCGGGTTAAACGGTCGCCATTGGGGCGATCCAGCAATTTGAAGGATTTTCCGATGACGAAGCGTACGCGCTCGAAGCATAAACTTGACCGCCGGATGGGTGAAAACATCTGGGGTCGTCCAAACTCTCCGGTCAACAAGCGTTCTTACGGCCCGGGCCAGCACGGTCAGCGTCGCAAGAGCAAGATGAGCGACTTCGGTCTTCAGCTGCGCGCCAAGCAAAAGCTGAAAGGCTATTACGGCGACGTGACCGAGAAACAGTTCCGCTCAACCTACAAAGACGCGACCAAGATGAAGGGCGACACCGGTCAGAACCTGATCGGTCTGCTTGAGCGCCGCCTCGATATGATCGTCTACCGTGCGAAGTTCGCGCCAACGATCTTCGCGGCGCGTCAGATCGTGAGCCACGGCCACATCCGTGTGAACGGCGTGAAGTGTAACGTTGCCAGCCGCCGCTGCGACGTTGGCGACGTGATCTCGCTCGGCAACAAGGCGAAGGAAATGGCGCTTGTCATCGAAGCGCAGAGCCTGCCAGAGCGTGAAATTCCTGACTATGTCGTTCCAGATGGCAACGACAAAGTCAGCTTCACTCGCGTGCCCAAGCTTGACGAAGTGCCTTATCCGGTGACTATGGAACCGAACCTCGTGGTTGAGTTCTACTCGCGCTAATCCGCGAGAGCATCGAATTGATAAAGGGCGGTCCGATTGGGCCGCCCTTTTCTTTTCGGCGACCTTTTCTTTTGCAGATCCTTCGGGCACTCCTCGCGCAAACAATGGGAGGGGTAAGCTGCATGAATGTCCTGATTGTCGACGGCCATCCGGATGAGGGACGCTATGTCTCCCATTTGCTTAACGTGTATGAGCAAGCTTTACCCGCTGGCTCGACTAACACGCGCGTAGCATTACGCGATCTCGAATTCACTGCGCATCTCCGCCACGGCTACCGCAAGCGCACCGATTGGGAGCCCGACATTCGCATGATGGCGGAGAAACTCGACGCCTGCTATCATGTCGTCTTTGCTTTCCCAATGTGGTGGGGGGCGGAGCCAGCTGAACTCAAAGGGATGCTTGACCGTCTGTTCCTGCCCGGCTTCACCTTCGCTTACCACAAGAATGATACATGGTGGGACAAGAACATGGCCGGGCGCTCAGCCGATGTGATCATCACGATGGACACACCACCGTGGTTCCACCGGCTGGCGCATGGCAATGCGGTGGTTCATCGCTGGAAAAAGCAGGTGCTGCAATTTTGTGGCTTCAAACCAGTAAGGATTTTGCCGCTTGGCCAAGTGAAGTTTGGAGGTGCTGAAAAGCATTCTGCGAAGTGGGAAGGCAAAGTCGCGAGGCTCGCGCGGTCGATCAGACAGGCTGAGCCAGCGAAGAAAGAATTGCGACTCGAACGGTTCTTGAACCGCTCAGCTTAATCCCGCGTGCGGTCCCACTCATCAAATTCGTAAGCGATGGAGCCTTCGACTAGGCGCTCCCAAATGTCCGCGATCACATTTCCGGGAATGCCCTTGGCTTCCGCCTCGGCCACAGCGGCGGCGATCACGCTCGCCTTGCGCGCTTCATCGCGGACCACATCGCGGCTGGGCTTAATCCGAGCCGCCGCCCGCATATAGCCAAAGCGCCGCTCCAGCAGAGCCACTAACGCCCGGTCGGTCGCATCCACACCTACGCGCACATCGATCATAGTCTCGCAGTCGTCAGGTAGTTTGATCGTCTTGGTCATTGCGGCGCACTTGGCCTGATCGATGCGATTTGTCGAGTGCTTAGCTGCCAAGTGCCTGTGTCAGAAACGCATCAATCTCACTTAGCATCTGTGCGCGCGCTTTGCTGTCGCCCAGATTGTGCTGGAGATCTTCAAATTCGGTGTAGCTCACCTGCTTGTCCGCATCCTTCAATTCGTCCGCCATTGCGCGCGAATGACGCACGTCGACGTTGATATCGAGGGTACCGTGGAAAAGCGCGACAGGCGCTGCGAACTTCTCCGCATGGCGGCGTGGGCTCCCCGCAGCGATATGCGGTCCCTGCCCCAATTGCTCATCGCGCAGCCGCGATGATGTGTATCCGCGCGCATCTGAGCGCAGATATTCAAGATCTGTCACAGGCGCGATGGCCACCACTGCCTTGTAAAGCTGCGGATCGACGACTTGTGATTGCAACGCCGCATAACCGCCATAAGACCATCCGGCGATCGCTATCTTGTCGGAATTTGCTATTCCTTCTTTGACAAGCCACCGACCAGCGTCATTCACATCGCCAATCGCGACATCCCATGCTTGATAGCCATTCTTGCCAAACCACGCCTCGCCATAGCCTGATGATCCTCGGAAATTCGGCTGGAGAACAGCATATCCACGGGCCGTGAAGAACTGCACGATCCAGTCGAAACCCCAGAAATCGCGTGCCGCTGGTCCGCCGTGCGGTAGAACGACCGCCGGAAGATTCTTTCCATCTGAGCCAGGTGGCAATGTGAGGTAGCCCGGTATCTGCGTCCCGTCGGCTGCCGGATAAGTGACTGGCTTCATCTGCCCCATAGGCTGATTGACCAAGAGCTCCCGCAACGCCAGCAATTCTTCAAGGCTTCGTGTGGTCTTGTTATAGAGGTAGGCGGTGCCCGGATCAGTATCGGAGGAAGCGATGATCAAAAGCTTGCTTTCGTCAGCGCTTGCGCCTGCAAAATTGATCAAAGGCGTGTTGGGCAACGCTTTACCAAGGTCGCTAGCCAATTTCGCGAGGTCTGCGTCAAAATACCGCACGCTGCGTTTCTCGGTCGCGTAACTTACACCGACAACTCTGCGCTGACGTCCAATACGAATCAGTCCATCGACATCGACATCGTCGCGAGCCAACAGAACACGAGCCGTGTTTGCCCCGTTTAGAGGAACTTCGATCAGCGTTTCGTAGCCTGCGATTTTCTCGAAGCCGAACGCTACGTTGCGCTTTGAATCGACCGCAACCGGATAGAAGTCGTTTAGAGGATTGCCGTCGAGAGTGACATCACTGAATGTATGCCAGCGATCGCTATCCGCTTCCCGATAGTTGAAGAGGTAATCGCCGGTCAGCAGCCCGCGATTGCTAGTGATTGCGCGAATTTTCGCCCGCAGTCGTCCTGTTTCATCGGCAATGTATCGAACTGCTTGTTCGTCGGGTTGCGCTTCAACGCGGCGACGGTACGGACTCCACATCAACCTGATCGACGCCGAGGCCTTCCTTGGTGTTAGCCATGCGCGTTCCGGTCGAGAATTCCTTCACATAGTTGCGAGTCATCAGAATTCGACCGTTTTCACCTGCAACATCGAGCGCAATGATATCGCCGCCATCTTGATTGAACCCGAGGGCCCGGGAGCTTGTCCTCTCGGTCAGACTCTCAAAATTTTGTCCATCGTGATCGATCGCGAAAAGCCGCGTGAACGGAACGAGCTGGCTTCCATTTGCGACCGCCATGATGCGCACTTCGCACACAAGCCGCGTGTCGGTAGCCCATTCGCACCAGGTCAAATCTCCAGCTTTCTCGGTATTGCCGCCTATCACCTTGACGCCCGCCCCATTAGCGAGGTCGACTACCATGATTGCCTCGGAATGATCGGAGCCAGGCCCGATCCACGCAAGCTTATCTCCCGATGGCGATAGAGAGATGTCGAGCACAGATGCGCGGGCGCCAAATCTTTCGGCTATTTCATTGTCAGTTTCACCTTGCGCCAAAGCCACGCTTGACGTGAGCATGAGCGCGCCAGCCGCTATGGCGCGAGCGTAAAAGTTGGTCATTTGAATTGCCCCGTTTTCATTCTGCGCTTTTTTTCTAAAAGAAAATCGCCGTAAAACAAAGACTATGCGGTCAAATAATCGCGCCGGAAATCAGCGGCAAAGGCAGAGAATGTTCCGCCCGCAATGGCACCGCGCATCGCCTTCATCAAGCTTTGGTAGAAGGCGAGATTGTGCTCGGTCACCAGCATTGCGCCGAGTATTTCGCCTGACTTCTGCAAATGATGCAGATAGGCGCGCGAGTAGCTTGAGCAGGTCGGGCATTTGCAGCGCTCATCAAGGGGGCTGGTGTCTTCGGCAAAGCGCGCGTTCCTGAGGTTGAGTGGGCCGTTCCAGGTGAAGGCTTGGCCATTTCGACCAGACCGGGTTGGAAGCACGCAGTCGAACATGTCGATCCCGCGCTCAACCGCCCCAACCAAGTCATCCGGTTTGCCCACTCCCATCAGATAGCGCGGTTTGTCTTCGGGTAATTGACCGGGTGCATAATCGAGCACGCCGAACATCGCTTCTTGGCCCTCGCCCACGGCCAACCCACCAACCGCATAGCCATCAAAGCCAATGTCAGTCAGCTTCTCAGCGCTGATCTTGCGCAGTTCTTCATCCAGAGCCCCCTGTTGAATGCCGAATAGAGCCGAGCGCGACGCGTGCTCCTGACCGCTGTCAAAGCCATCACGGCTGCGCTTGGCCCAGCGCATCGAAAGCTCCATGCTCAACGCGATCTCGTCACGTGGACGATCCGCGCGCGGGCACTCGTCAAATGCCATCACAATGTCACTGCCGAGCAGGCGCTGGATTTCCATCGAACGTTCTGGCGAAAGCATATGCTTTGAGCCATCAATGTGGCTGCGAAACTCGACACCCTTCTCGGTCAGCTTGCGTAGGTCAGACAGGCTCATCACCTGATAGCCGCCGCTATCGGTCAGGATCGGGCGATCCCAATTCATAAATTTGTGCAGTCCGCCCAGCTTTGCGACCCGCTCCGCACCGGGGCGCAGCATAAGGTGATAGGTGTTGCCGAGAATGATATCGGCACCGAGCGCTCGCACGCTTTCCGGCTTCATCGCCTTGACCGTCGCTGCGGTCCCCACGGGCATAAAGGCGGGCGTGCGGATTTCTCCGCGCTGCATCTGGATCGAGCCAGTGCGCGCCCTACCGTCGGTCGCAGCGATTGAGAATTTGAAACGTTCGGCCATGGATGGCGCGCGCCGTAGCGCGTCAATCCCTGAGACGCCAGCCCGTCTTGAAGATGAAAGCAATGACGGCGGTGCAGATCGCAAGAAAGCCGAGCGTCAGGCCGAGCGAGAGCGCTATGGGTACGTCGGAGGTGCCGTAGAAAGTCCAGCGTAGTCCGCTCACGAGAAATGCGATCGGATTGGCGAGCGCGACCGCGTTCCACGGCTCGGGTAGATCGTCGATCGAATAGAATGTGCCGCCCAGAAAGGTCAGCGGCGTCAGGATCAACAGCGGGATGATGCCAAGCTTTTCAAAACTATCGGCCCAAATGCCGAGGATAAAGCCGAACAGCGAGAAACTCGCCGCAACCAGCATAATGTAAAGCGCGGCGAACAACGGATACTTGATCTCGTAATCGACAAAGAATGTCGCGGTAGCGAGGATTATCGCCGCAAGGAGCAATCCCTTGGTCGCCGCCGCTCCGACAAAACCGATCAGCGTTTCGGCAACGCCAACGGGCGCGGAAAGCAGCTCATAGATCGTGCCAGTGAAGCGCGGCATATAGATGCCGAAGCTCGAATTGCTGGTCGTCTCTCCTAGCAAGGTCAGCATGAGCAATCCGGGGATGATAAACGCGCCATAGGCGACGCCGTCCACCGGCTCCATTCGCGCACCGATGACCGTGCCGAACACGATGAAATACAGCGATGTGGTGAGCACAGGGGAAAGGATGGACTGAAACGCAGTGCGCAGCGCGCGCATGAGTTCGCGCGTGTAGATCGACCAAGCACCGCGCGCGTTAAAGCTGAGGCTCATTCCGCGGCCTCCTGTTGATCAGCGAGGAGCGACACGAAGATGTCCTCCAGCGAGCTGTCGTGAATATCAATACCGGTGTAGTCGATGCCCGCCGCAATCAGCGCTTTGGTCAGATCAGCGACCTGCTCGCGCCCCTTCCCGGTGCCATCGCCGCCGCGGAAACACAGCGCGCGGCCTTCGTCCATCATCTCGACCGGGAAATCTGCAAGCGCAGCCGGCACTTCGGAAATTGGCTTTGCCAGTTGGATCACGGCCTCGGTCCGGCCAAGACGCTTCATCATCGCGGCCTTTTCATCGACCATCAGGATCTTGCCGCCGCGAATTATACCCACGCGATCGGCCATTTCTTCGGCCTCTTCGATATAATGCGTGGTGAGGATGATGGTGGTGCCGCGCTCTCGCAATGCGCTGATTTGCGCCCACATATCCTTGCGCAATTCGACATCAACACCCGCTGTTGGTTCGTCGAGGAAAAGCAGGTCCGGCTCGTGCGCCAGTGCCTTGGCGATCAGCACGCGGCGCTTCATCCCGCCCGACAATTCGCGGATCTGGGAGTGACGCTTATCGAGCAGTGTGAGCGAGCGCAGAATCTCGTGAATGCGCTCTTTATCCGGCGGATGGCCGAACAGGCCGCGCGAGAAACGCACCGCTCGTTCCACAGTCTCGAACATATCCGTACTGAGTTCCTGGGGTACGAGTCCGATGCGGGCGCGCGCCGTGCGCCACTCTTTTGCAAGGCCATGACCAAAGGCTGACATGGTGCCGGCTGTGGGCCGAACAAGACCGCACACCGCGCCGATCAATGTCGTCTTTCCCGCACCATTCGGGCCGAGCAGCGCGAATATCTCACCCTTACGGATCTCTAAGTCGACATTGTCGAGCGCCTTCACGCCCTTTCCGTTTTTGGCCGGATAGACCTTTGAAAGGCCGCTGATCTGAAGAATAGGTTCGCTCACCATGCGAGATTTGGCACGTTGGTGAGCGATTGCAACCTCGCTTACGGCAAGAGCAGCGAAGAATCTCCATAGGAGTAGAAACGATAATTGCTGGCGATAGCGTGTCGGTACGCTGCCATCATGCGCTCACGGCCCATCAGAGCGCTCACCAGCATCATAAGCGTGGACTTGGGCAGATGGAAGTTCGTCATCAAGCCATCGACCGCGCGAAATTCGTATCCCGGCGTGATGAAGATGTCGGTGTCGCCTGCAAATTCCTCGATAATGCCGTCGCTGCGAGCAGCACTTTCCAATAGCCGCAAGGAGGTTGTTCCGACCGCGATGATCCGCCCGCCCGCCATACGAGCAGCATTGAGACGCTCGGCAGTTGCTGCATCGATCCGACCGAATTCTGAGTGCATTGCGTGGTCTTTGGTGTCGTCCACCTTGACCGGCAGGAACGTGCCCGCCCCTACATGCAAGGTGAGCGTTTCGAGCTCGATCCCGGCAGCATCGCACGCTTCGACCAGTTCCGGCGTGAAGTGAAGCGCCGCTGTCGGCGCTGCAACCGCTCCGTCCTCGGCAGCGAACATCGTCTGGTAATCGGTGAGGTCTTGCGCATCGACACCGCGCTTGCCCGCAATGTAGGGCGGTAATGGCATGCGACCTGCCCGCTCAAGCAGCACCTCGACCGGCTCGTCGCCTTCGAAGAAAAGGTCAATGCTTCCATCCGCATTGCGCCTTTCAGCGATGGCGGTGACGCCTCCGCCGAAGATCAATTGATCACCTTCCTTCACGCGCTTGGCGTTGCGGATGAAGGCTTGCCAACGGCGCAGATCAAGGCGTTTATGGAGTGTGGCGCCAATCTGCGCTTCTCCGCCCGCGCGCCTGCCTTCAAGCTGCGCTGGAATGACGCGCGTGTCGTTGAACACCAGCACATCGCCCGGTGACAGCAGGCTCGGCAAATCGCGAACAGCCGCATCCTGAAAGGCGCCTTCGCTGCGAACCACAAGCATACGCGCAGCATCGCGTGGCCTCGCTGGCCGCAGGGCTATACGCTCTTGGGGTAGCTCAAAATCGAAAAGATCAACACGCATGGCGGCGCATTAGCGCCCACCTTGCAAGACGCAAAGCCTTACTGTTCGAGCGGCGCGTTCAGGGCATCAACGGTGACTTCAGGTTCGATCCGTGGTGCTTGCAAGCTCGGGCGAGGCTTGTTGTCGCTAGCGAGCGAGGCCTGAACAATCCGGGTCGGGTCCTGCGGTGGCTCACCGCGATTGATCGCATCGACAGCAGCGATATTGTCAATCACGCGGTACGAAATTGGTGTATCGCTTATCCAGGCTGAAGCGCGGATAGAACACGATGAAGAACTGGCTGTTGGCGCTGTCTTCAGAGGCTGCGCGCGCCATCGACACAGTTCCGCGCACATGCGGCATCGGATTGAATTCTGCGGCAAGATCAGGAAGCTGCGAGCCACCCTGCCCCGTGCCGGTCGGATCACCGCCTTGCGCCATAAAACCTTCGATCACGCGGTGAAAGATGATCCCATCGTAAAAGCCCTGACGGGTCAGCGTTTTGATGCGATCGACATGGCTCGGGGCCCAATCCGGTTTCAGGCGGATCGATACGCGCTCGCCATTGGAAAGATCGAGAAGCCACAGGTTCTCAAGATCTTCGCTCGGGTTGTAATTGATCGGGGTGAAAACCTTGCGCGGGGTCGTTGGCTCATCGCCCTCGGCAGCATCCTGACTAAATGAGGCCTGCGGAGTGACAAGAAGCGACAGCGCAGCCGCCGCACCAAAGAATTTTGAAACAGTCATCGAATTTATAGTGTCCAAGTCGTCCAATTTTGTGAAAGCGGTCTAACGTCGAGCGCCTGACACTTCAATGAATGAAGCCATGCTGATCGACAGCTAAGTCGCTACAAATCGCCTTTTCGCCCAATTTCGACGACGCGCGCGTTCACTTCATCGCGCACGGGCTCGCTCACAAAGAGAGTAATGTCTCCGCCATAGAGCGCGATTTCCTTCACCAATTTGCTCGCAATCGGCTGCAACGAGACATCAGCCATCAGGAAAACTGTCTCGATATCGTCATCGAGCTGCTGGTTCATGCCCGCCATCTGATATTCGTATTCAAAGTCAGCCACCGCACGCAAGCCGCGAATGATAACGCTTGCGCCTTGAGATTGGGCGAATTTGACGAGCAGCGCGTTAAAGCCGACCACCTCAACATTGGTGAGACCGAGATTGGCTACTTCGCGCTCAACCATGGCAAAGCGCTCTTCGGTCGAAAACATCGGGTTCTTCGATGGGTTGGTGGTCACTCCGATTATCAGCTTGTCGACCAGCTTGGATCCGCGCCGAATGATGTCGGCATGGCCCAAGGTAATGGGGTCAAATGTTCCGGGATATAGGCCAATACGGGATGTCATTCTTGTGCCGTTTTCCATTCCAGAGTGGTCGTGCCTTCCCCGCCTTCTTCGGGCGTCACAATGCTGACTTGCTCAGCGTCATCATCAGCGGCGTCTGCAGTGTAAAGACCGGCCTCCAACTCTTCGAAGCCGAGCTCTTTTAGGGTATCAACGGTGTCCTGCGCGCAAGCGGAGGGAACTTTGAATACGCGAGTCATCGTTTCCCCCTCTTCCGGGCTAGTCCGGCGCGCCGATGCCAACAGGTCGGCCTCCTCGCATGTATTCACCCCGAACCGGGAGAGCAGCATTTCTGCGGCTTCTTTCTTGTCTTTCTTCGCCTTTTCCGACAGCGGCATCGAATGCTGGGATTGCCCGTTCTCGTCTGGATCATGTCCCATCGCGCTGTGATCGACTTCCGGCTCCGATGAACACGCGGCAAGTGCCGCCGCCAGGAACAAGCTGCTGGTTATTCTAATTTTCATCGATCTCGCTCCACGATAAATCTTGCAAGCGCTCGCAGCATGTCAGCCTCTTCGCCATAGCTCCCGAGGTGGCTAACCGCTTGGTCGACCAAAGCTCTCGCCTGCTCGCGCGCTTTGTCTGAGCCCATCAGCGTCACAAATGTTTGCTTGCCTTGAACTTCATCTTTGCGCAGCGCTTTGCCTGCCTTCTCCTCGTCCCCGCTAACATCAAGCAAGTCGTCGGCAATCTGGAAAGCCAGGCCAATGTCGCGGGCATAGGCACGCAGATGCGCGCGACCCTCCGGCGGAACTTTGCCCAAGATAGCGCCCATTTCCACCGAAGCGGCAAGCAAGGCGCCAGTTTTCAATTGTTGCAGGCGGGTGATCGCTTGAAGGTCGTATTCAACGCCTTCCTCATCGGCGACCATGTCCATCATTTGGCCGCCCGCCATTCCGTTCATGCCGCTGGCTGTCCCGAGGGTCAGCATCAACTCGCTGCGGGTGAATGGATCAGAGCTGGTGTCTGCATCGGCAAGAATCTCGAACGCTAGCGCGTGCAGTGCATCGCCCGCGAGCACTGCGGTCGCTTCGTCAAATTCGTGATGCAAGGTCGCCTTGCCATGGCGCAAATCGTCATCGTCCATGCACGGGAGGTCGTCATGGATCAGCGAATAGACGTGAATGGCCTCGACTGCGCAGCCTGCACGCAAGGCCGCCGTGCGATCCACCCCGAACAATTCCGCCGTGCTAACAAGCAGCAAAGGACGCACGCGTTTTCCGCCGCCAATAGACGCATATCGCATCGCCTCGACCAGACGTGCGCGGGTATCCTGCGGAACCGGCAAAAAGGCATCGAAGGCTGAGTCTATCTCGCCTTGAACGCGCCTCAGCCCGTCTTGCAGCAAGCTGTTATTCTCCACGACTTGCATCATGTTCTATTGATCCGCGTCGAGCGGCTGCGTCCCGGTCGCCGCACCATCGCGATTGGTCACGATCTTCTCAATCCGGGCCTGCGCGGCATCCAGACGCTTTTGACAAGCCTCGCGCAGCTTCTCTCCGCGCTCATACAGCTCAATTGACTCATCGAGAGGCACATCGCCGCGCTCCAGCTGCTGCACGATCGTTTCAAGCGCGCCCAGCGCCTGCTCGAAACTCATCTGCGCAATGTCTGCCGATGCCTGATTTGTCTGTCCCTCTCGGGAACCATTACCCTCGTCCATACGTCGGAGCATTGGCCGTGCATCTCCGCCCGGTCAAGAGCATGCGATCAAGGGATACAATCAAATGAAGTGGATCATCGCTTACATCTCGACCGCGATTGTGTTTGGCGCCCTTGATGCCATGTGGCTGCGCTGGGCTGGCCCCAACCTCTATCGCCCTGTGATCGGCGAGATCATGGCAGACGAGTTCCGCGTCGGCGCCGCTGCGACCTTCTACTTCCTCTATCTCGCTGGAATGATGTGGTTTGCGGTAAAACCTGGCCTCGATAGCGGCAATATCGCGACCGCGATGCTCAACGGCGCACTACTGGGGGCGCTGTGCTACGCGACCTTCGACCTCACCAGCCAAGCGGTATTTAAAGTGTGGGCCACCCACATTTCAATTGCGGACATCATGTGGGGCGCATTTGCAACCGGCGTGACAAGTGGCATAGCAACTTGGGTGACTTTAAAGTTCACTAGCTGATCGGGCTTCGGGGGGCATCTTTGTTTATCGGTCATTTCGCACCGGCTTTTGCCGCTGCTGCCATATCGCCGCGCTCGCCGCGGCTCGGGACGTTGTTCGTGGCGGCGCAGCTCGTTGATTGGGGCTTCTTTGGCCTCGCCATGGTCGGCGTCGAAAAGATGCGGATTGATCCCGATGCGACCGTTATGGTGCCGTTTGACCTCTACCAAATGCCCTTCACCCACTCCTTATTGGGAACGGGGCTCTGGGCGTTAGCTTTCGCGCTGATCGTGTTGATTTGGCAGCGCAATCTCTTCGGCGCAGTGTTGGCGGGATTGGTTGTGCTATCACATTGGTTGCTCGATTGGCTCACCCATGCGCCCGACTTAACGCTCGCTGGAGGACCACAGACCTATGGCCTTGGCCTGTGGAATTACCCGCAGGTCGCCATGCCGCTCGAGTTGCTTATCACTGTTGGCGGATTTCTGATTTATGTGAGGCGGACGCGCGGCCCAATCGGCCCGCCGCTCATCCTGCTGGCGATCTTGCTTCTGCTTCAAGCGGTGAACTGGTTTGGTCCACATCCGGCGGAAGCTGGCTTGGCGCTTTACATACAGGCGCTCGTTGCATTCGCAATCTTGACCGGATTTGCGTGGTGGGTCGGGCAAAATCGGTGGTATATCCGACGCGGCGGCTTGGCGGCCCCCAGCCAGTGAATTACAGGGCGGTGCATGAGCGATTCATCACCAGCCATCACGCCCGAAATTGTCGAACAGCACGGCTTCTCGCCTGAGGAATACGAGCAGGTACTCAAATCTCTCGGGCGCGAGCCGAATATGGTCGAACTCGGCATCTTTTCGGTCATGTGGTCGGAGCATTGCAGCTATAAAAGCTCACGCCTTCACCTGAAGAAATTGCCGACCGAGGCGCCTTGGGTGATCTGCGGCCCCGGTGAGAATGCGGGCGTGATCGACATCGGTGACGGTCAGGCGGCGATCTTCAAGATGGAGAGCCACAACCACCCATCTTACATCGAGCCATATCAAGGCGCGGCGACCGGCGTGGGCGGGATCCTGCGCGATGTCTTCACGATGGGCGCTCGTCCGGTGGCAAATGCCAATGCGCTGCGCTTTGGACGGCCAGAGCATCCCAAGATGCAACATCTGGTCAAAGGCGTGGTCGCAGGGATCGGCGGATACGGCAATTGCGTCGGCGTGCCGACCGTATGCGGTGAGACCAATTTCCATCCGGCCTATGACGGCAATATTCTCGTCAATGCGATGACCGTCGGCGTCGCGGATACCGACAAGATTTTCTATTCGGCAGCAACCGGCGTCGGCAATCCGATCGTCTATGTTGGCTCGAAGACCGGGCGCGATGGCATTCACGGCGCGACCATGGCGAGCGCAGATTTTGAAGAAGACGCAGAGGCCAAGCGCCCCACCGTGCAGGTCGGCGATCCATTCACCGAAAAGCTGCTGATCGAGGCATGCCTCGAGCTCATGGCGACCGACGCAATCGTCGCAATTCAGGATATGGGCGCGACCGGTCTCACCTCCTCCAGCGTGGAAATGGCGACCAATGGGAAAGCGGGCATCCGGCTCGACATGAACAAGGTGCCGTGCCGCGAAGAGGGAATGACGCCATACGAAATGATGCTGAGCGAGAGCCAAGAGCGCATGCTGATGGTGCTGAAGCCCGGCAAGGAAGAAATGGCGGCTGCCATCTTCGAGAAGTGGGAACTCGATTTCGCTGTCATCGGCGAAGTGACAGACACGCGGCACATGGTGCTCGAATTCGATGGCGAGGTCGTGTGCGACATCCCGCTTGGCCCGCTGGCTGCCGACGCGCCCGAATATGACCGGCCCTATCTTTCGAAAGAAGAGTACAAGGCCTGGGCGCAGGTGAAGCCGCTAGAAGATGTGCCGGAAAGTACTGATATCGGCGCGGATCTTCTGAAGCTGATGGCCTCACCCAACCTCGCGAGCCGTCGCTGGATTTCCGAGCAATATGACAGCCAGGTGATGGGCGACACACTGCAAACCGGCGGCGACGCCGGCGTTGTGCGCGTGCATGGCACGAAGAAAGCGCTCGCAATCACCACCGATTGCACCCCGCGCTATGTCTATGCCGACCCGTACGAAGGCGGGAAGCAAGCGATTGCGGAGGCCTATCGCAACCTTTGCGCGGTCGGAGCGCGTCCGCTCGCGGTGACCAATTGCCTGAACTTCGCGAACCCGCAGCGCCCGGAAATCATGGCACAATTCGTACACGCGCTCGAAGGCATGGGCGATGCCTGCCGCGCGCTCGATTTCCCGATCGTGAGCGGGAACGTGTCGCTCTACAACGAAAGCAAGGCGACCGGCGGCGGCAGCGCTATCCTCCCCACCCCAGCCATCGGTGGGGTCGGTATTATCGACGATTATTCGAAGATGATGACGATGGGTTTCAAGGAGCAGGGAGACGCCATCTATCTGATCGCGCCTGAATTCTGGGCCAAGCCTGATCCGAACCGTTCTCACCTCGGCAAATCATTGTGGCTCGGCGAAGTGCATGGGCGCGATGAAGGCCGAGCGCCGCCGGTTGATCTGGCGGCAACGCGCGGCGCGGGCTCAATCGTCCTGCGCCTGATTGCAGAGGGTCTGGTCAACGGGGTTCACGACGTCTCTGATGGCGGTCTCGCCGTCGCACTCGCCGAAATGGCTCTGGCTGGCGGCGTTGGCGCCGAAACGCTCGCGAACGACGCTTACACGCCCGCACAGTGGTGGTTTGGCGAAGACCAAAACCGCTATGTCGTTACCGTCAGCGACACGAATGTGGATGCATTCAACGCCGTGCTTGCGGAAGGGCCGGAAACAGATGAGGCTGCGCTGGTCGGTTTTCACCGCGTTGGCACGGTTGGCGGCGACAGCATTCTCGGCGCATCTCTCAACGATCTGCGCCAAGCCCATCAGAGCTTCTTCCGCGACTGGATGGAAGCATAGAGCTCCTCCAACCCATCCTCCATTATGGCGGCCATTGGCTTGCGCCCTTCCTGATCGCCGCCATCATCTGGCGCGAGCGCTGGAAGGTAGCGGGGTTGGTGATTGCGGGCGCGAACCTCATCGACCTCGACCATCTGCTCGCCGACCCGATTTTCGACCCGAACCGCTGCAGCGTCGGCTTCCACCTGCTCCATGGCTGGGAGGCCGCGCTCGCCTGCATCCTGATGCTCGGCGTGCCGAGATGGTGGGTCCGCGCCTTTGCGCTGGGCGCGCTGTGGCACCTAGCGGTCGACTGGGGGGATTGCGGAATGCAGGCGCTTTAGGCTGCTTGCGTATCCGACAATGCCAGATCGCAGGCCAAAATGCCTTCGCTTTCGAGGATCTGCAGGCACTCGCGGTAGACCACAGGCTCACCGATGCCCATCCGCGCGCGAACTTCATCAATGTCGCTGCGCATCACCGCCTCAACATCCATATGCGCAAGCTTATCCGCTGTCCTGCCCAGCGCACGGCCTTCCTTGATCGCGGCGTAAAGCGGCGCCTTCGTGCCGCTCATCTTCTTGATCTGGCGCGCGCCAGCATAGGCGATAAACAGGATGCCGCCATTGAGGTTCTGCTCGTAGCTAAAGCCGAGTAGAGACGCTTCGCCCAAGGCATCGCGGCCATAGCCCGTCAGCACGTGGAACAGGTCATGCGTGTCGCGCAGCCGCTCAAAATACCACTCGGTCAGGTCTTGTGGGCGGGCGTCGGCGGGCAGCCATTTGTGGCTTTCCTCAACCAGTCCAGCCGCGCTCAGCCCTTCACGCTTCATAAAGCGGATGTAATGCTGCGCGACGCTGTTTTCGTCGCAATCAACCCAGCGATCATGGTCATCTAGCATCGCAGGGATATTGACGCCGCGATTGAGAAAGTCTTGCCCCGTTCCGGACTGGATGAAGTCCCATGCCTGTTTGTGGCTGCGCTTACCCTTAGTCGCTTCGATGATGTGGAACACTTGCGCAGTGTCTTCCTTGTCGGCGACGAGTTTGCGGAAGTGGTGCAAAACCTTAAGCGGATGAAAGCCCGATGTCTGACGTTCCGGAGCCACCAATGGCCGGTCCAAAAGGTTCACTGCTTGCGACACTTCGCCCTCCTACAAACGACTCGGTAAATTTAAGTTAGTTATATGCAACCTACATTGATGTTAGTAGCCGGTCAATACGGATTTCCGTAGGGGCAATACTACTGCCCCCTTTCCTTTGCGTGCCCTTGTGGCAAAGGGAAGCGATGCGTGATCATGACACTGTCCCCTACTCACTCGAAGCCTTGCCCGATGAGCAATCCATCGCCCGTGCCCAGGCCTTGCGCGATCGTCTGAAAGAACGGCGCACTTGTCGCTATTTCTCCGACGAAACTGTGCCGCGCGAGGTTATCGAAGCCGCGATTGAGGCGGTCGGCACAGCGCCCAATGGTGCCAATCACCAGCCGTGGCATTTCGCCGTCGTGCATTCGGCGGAGAAGAAGCGCGCAATTCGCGAAGCCGCAGAGGCAGAGGAAAAGCGCTTTTACGGAGAGGATGGCGATAAGCCCAAGGCAAGCGACGAATGGCTTGATGCACTAAGCGATCTAGGAACCGATTCGGACAAGCCGTTTCTCGAAACCGCGCCGTATCTGATCGTCGCTTTCGCGCAGCGCAAAGGCGGCATCGAAGAGGACGGCAAAACGCAGAACTACTACGTAAATGAAAGCGTCGGGATTGCTTGCGGCATGCTGATCGCAACTCTGCACGAAGCGGGTCTCGCCACCCTCACCCACACCCCCTCACCCATGGGCTTCCTACGCGAGGCGTGTGAACGACCCGAATGGGAAAAGCCGCTGATGATTGTGGTTGTGGGTCTAGCCGACAAAGGACGCAACCGTTCCCGCCCATGCTCTGAAGAAAAAGCCGCTGAGCCAGATTGCAAGCTGGCTCTAGCTTGGCCGATCAGGCTGGAACAGCGTCCGGCGTGTTTTCGCTGGCAAGCATGTCGTAAGGGTCGATACCCTCGTCGCGCCAAATCCGGTGACATTCGCGATATTTGTGCGGCTCAGAGATTTTGAGCATGGCCCGCGCTTCTTGAAGGTCCATAGCGAGCAGATCGCGGATCGACTGCTCGATCAGCTTTGGAGCGCCCGTACCGGTACGGCGGGCCTCGTTGACCGCGCCAAGGATCGGGGCCTTGCTGCCCCAGACCTCTTTCTTGATGTTGAAAGCGCCGGCATACCCGATCAGCAGATGGCCGTGGCTCGGGCTTTGGCCGTGCGTGAACAGCAGCACGCACTGTTCGCCCAGCGCGTCCCGACCATAGCCGGTCAGGATGTGGAACAGGTCATGCGTATCGCGCGAGCGAGACAGGAACCAATTGGTGAGATCGTCGAATTGAGGACGACCCATCTTGTCGTATTCGGCGACGAGCCCGGCCGCTGACAGGCCTTCGCGCTCCATGAAGTCGCAATAGGCATGGCCTACGCTGCCCTTAGGCGTCTTCCGAATAGCCGCATGGTCATCGAGGATGTCAGGAAGGCTCGGCTCACTCTTACGCAGATCTTCTCCCCGAGCGCTCAAGGCGAAATTGCGGACGCGGTCGATATAGTCCTTTGGCGGGAGCGATTCGAAGATCTTGAAAACCTCGCTCGTGTCTTCCTTGTCGCGCATCAGGTTGCGAAAATGATGCACCGCCTTGGGCAGCGAGTATTTCGGCTCTGGACGATCGGGATGACGCAGGATTGTTCCGTCGCTGGCATATTCTGGTGTGAGATTCGTCATCGATTCGCGGCCTTGTTTTTCTGACTTTCGCGCAGGCTAGCGCTGCTTACTTACATTGGTGTTAATAGCATAATTGAGTACGAAATCAAGACCGAAATTTTTGGGGTGTGACCCACTCCTCTTGCGGAATGCCCAGCAGCGCCAGAATGTTCGACAAGTCTCCGCGGTCGATCCTGCCATTTGCGGCAGCCCGCGCCTTGGGCTTGGCGCGATAGGCAAAGCCATAGGTCGCAGCGTCGATCATCGGGATGTCATTGGCACCATCGCCGGTGGCGAGCGAAATCGCGCCCTGTCCAATTGCCGCCAGCTCCTCTCGCAACACGCCAGCCTTGGTCGATGCGTCTGCGACTGGCCCCGCGAGGCCGCCAGTGAGCTTCCCGCCCTCAACCTCCAGCACATTGCCGACCACCCGCTCGAAGCCGAGCTGCTCCGCAACCACATCAGCGAAATGGTGGAAGCCGCCGGTCACGAGCGATGTGCGACAACCGCGCGCCTTCAAAGTTGCCACTAAGGTCGCGGCGCCTGGCGTCAGCGTGATGCGTTCTGAAAGGCATTGCGCAATCGCACCTTCTTCCAGCCCCGCGAGCAAACCGACCCGCTCACGCAGCGCACTTTCGAAATCGAGCTCACCCTGCATCGCTCTTTCTGTGATGTCAGCGATCTGAGGTTTCAGCCCCGCATAATCGGCGAGCTCGTCGATGCATTCCTGCTCGATCATGGTCGAATCCATGTCAGACACGAACACCTTGGGCATTTCAATCGAGCCCTTCGAGATCAGCATGTCGGCAGGCGCGAAGAATGCATCCACCGCTGCAGCGACGCTCAATGCCTCGGCGTCAACGACGTTCAATTGCAGCACCCTGCCCTCGATTGCTCCGTTATCGAGCTCGGACATGGACGTGACCGGGGTGCCCTCTGCCTTGAGCGCGTCGCTCAATGCTCCAAGACGTGTTTCAAGCTGCGCTTTGTCTGCTATCAGCCGAGCGATGAGCAAAGGTGATACTCCTCAATTGAATCCAGTCGCGCTCATTGCAGGGCCGACCGCCAGCGGCAAGAGCGCGGTTGCGGTGGCACTGGCGAAGGCGCTCGCAGAGAAAGGCCAGCGCGGCGTGGTGATCAACGCGGACAGCGCGCAGGTCTATGCCGATCTGCAGGTGCTATCGGCACGTCCCGATGAAAAGGAGATGGACGGAATTGAGCATCGCCTGTTCGGCGCATGGGACGGAGCACAGGCCTGCTCGGCCGCGGATTGGGCGACGAAGGCGCGCGAAGAGATAACGAGTTTGCACGCGGACGGCGCCGTGCCGATCCTGGTCGGAGGGACCGGCATGTATCTAAAGGTGCTGCTCGAGGGGATCGCGCCGATCCCGGAAATCGATCCAGAGATCCGCAAGCACATTCGCGCGCTGCCTGTGCAAGGCGCCTATTCCGCATTGCAGATTGAGGACCCCGAACGCGCGCTGATGCTGGAGCCGACCGACAGCCAGCGTATCGCCCGCGCGCTTGAAGTGGTGCGTTCAACCGGCACGAGCCTCAGCGAATGGCAGAACGCCAAGACCGGCGGGATCGGCGATGACATCACGCTTCATCCGCTTGTGATGCTCCCGCCCCGTGAGTGGCTATATGAGAGGTGCGACCGCCGGTTCGGCCTGATGCTGGAACATGGCGCGATCGAAGAAGTCGAAGCTTTGCTCGCGCGAAAGCTCGATCCAGGTCTTCCAGTGATGCGCGCTATCGGCGTGCCGGAGATCACCGAGTTGCTCGCGGGCACCCTTATGATCCCTGATGTGATTGCGAAGGGCGCGCAGGCGACACGCAATTATGCCAAGCGGCAATACACCTGGTTCCGCAACCAGTCGCCGCAAGATTGGACACGCGTTGAGTCCAAAACCGTCAAAATTGATGATGTATTCGCATCATTATTACATATTTAATCGTTGACACGATAGATTGTAACTCATAGCACGCTCTCAGCTGGGCTCGACGCATTATCGCTGCGCCGGGCCTGTTTAGTTGTTAAGACGGGCAAATGACGCAGCGCGTGTGCGCCAGAAGATGATGAAAGAGGCCAATTCCGTGTCCGACACACCAAGACCCGATCGGCAATCCGGTGCTGCAATCCTGACGCAATGTCTGGTCGATCAGGGTGTGGAGTTCGTGTTCGGCTATCCGGGCGGCGCTGTTCTGCCGATCTATGACGAATTGTTCGGTGATGAGCGGCTACGTCATATCCTCGTGCGCCATGAAGCTGGCGCGGCACATGCTGCTGAAGGGTATGCGCGCTCGACCGGCAAGCCCGGCGTTGTCCTCGTCACTTCGGGCCCCGGCGCGACCAATGCCGTTACTGGAATTGCCGATGCCTTCATGGATTCGATCCCGATGGTCATCATCACCGGTCAGGTCCCGACGGGCCTTATCGGGACAGACGCTTTTCAGGAGGCCGATACGGTTGGCATCACACGCCACTGCACGAAGCACAATTACCTCGTCAAAGATCCAGCGGATTTGCAGGCGACAATCGAAGAGGCTTTTCGCATTGCCACGACCGGTACCGCCCTGGCCCTGTTGTCGTCGACATCCCAAAAGACGTTCAGATCGCGGTTCCGTCATCGCGGGCAGTCACGAAACTGACCGCCTCGCATCGATACGCACCGCAAATGGCAGCGCCGGCACGAACAGATCATCGAGGCGGTCGATATGATCGCGAATGCTGAGCGGCCAATCTTCTACACGGGCGGCGGTGTCATCAATTCCGGTCCGGAGGCAACGCGCCTGCTGCGCGAGTTGCAGAACATAACCGGCGCGCCGACGACCTCTACTCTGATGGGGCTTGGCGCATTCCCAAGTGAGCACCCCGACTGGCTCGGCATGCTGGGAATGCACGGCACATATGAGGCCAATCTGGCGATGAACCGCGCCGATGTCATGGTCTGCATCGGTGCGCGTTTCGACGACCGCGTCACCGGAAGGCTCGATGCCTTCTCGCCAGAATCGAAGAAGATTCACATCGATATTGATCGCAGCTCGATCAACAAGACTGTCCCTGTCGATCTCGGCATTGTCGGCGACTGCGCCACCGTACTCGGTCAGATGATCGAAGCGTGGGGCGCGCGCAAACCGCAGGATCTGGGCGAATGGAAAGCGCGCATTGCCGGATGGCGTGCGCGCGAGTGCCTTGCCTATCCTGAGAAATCAGAGATGCTCATGCCGCAAAAGGCGGTTGAGCGACTTCATGCCCTCACCCATGAGAGCGATCCGATCATAACCACCGAAGTCGGCCAGCACCAGATGTGGGCGGCGCAGTATTTCGGGTTTGAAAAGCCGAACAAATGGCTGACCAGCGGCGGGCTTGGCACAATGGGATACGGTATGCCTGCGGCTATCGGCGCGCAGCTCGGCAATCCCGATGCGCTGGTGATCGACATTGCCGGCGAAGCCTCCATCCAGATGAACATTCAGGAGCTTGGCACGGCGTCGCAATACCGCTTGCCGATCAAGATCTTCATCTTGAACAATGAATATATGGGCATGGTCCGCCAGTGGCAGGAATTGACCTATGAAAGCCGTTATTCGAACAGCTATTCCGACAGCCTGCCCGACTTCGTGAAGCTCGCTGAAAGCTATGGTTGGACGGGCATCCGCATCCACGACGAAAGCGAGCTCGATGCTGGCATTCAGGCGATGCTCGCTGCCGATGGCCCTGTTATGGTCGATTGCCTTGTCTCTAAGGACGCCAATTGCTTCCCGATGATCCCGTCAGGCGCCGCGCACACGGAAATGCTCCTCTATGGCGACCAGGTCGACGGCACGATGGATGACGAGGCGAAGGCGCTGGTCTAATCACCGGCTCGCCGAAGGGGATATGAAAGCATGAAAATTCAAAGCGCTGAAAGCGAGCGCCACGTCCTGACCGTCACCGTAGACAACGAGCCAGGGATCCTCGCCAAGATCACCGGCCTGTTCACCGCGCGCGGCTACAACATCGACAGCCTGACCGTGGCCGACATTTCGGATGACCACGCGACCAGCCGTATCACCATCGTCACCAACGGCCCGCCCGAAGTAATCGACCAGATCGAGGCTCAACTGGAGCGCTTGGTGCCCGTCCACGGCGTTGTCGACTTGACCACCGCAGGCGCGCATGTCGAGCGCGAGCTGGCTCTTATCAAGGTCGCAGGAACCGGAGAAGCGCGGGTTGAGGCGCTGCGCGTTGCCGATATTTTCCGCGCCAGCGTGGTCGACACCACCACCGAAAGCTTCGTATTCGAACTGACGGGCGCGCCGGACAAGATCGATAGTTTCATCGCCCTCATGCGCGAGCTTGGCCTTGTCGAGGTCGTACCGCTCAGGGATCGTAGGAATGATGCGCGGGACCGAAGGGTCCTGAGCCAGAGTTACAGAAGACAAAGGGAATACAATGAAAGTCTATTACGACTCCGATGCTGATCTCGATCTGATCAAGTCAAAAAAGGTCGCGATTGTCGGTTACGGCTCGCAAGGTCACGCCCATGCGCAAAACCTGCGCGACAGCGGTGTGGCAGAGGTCGCTGTGGCTTTGCGCGATGGCTCATCGACCCGGAAAAAGGCTGAAGAGGCCGGCTTTAAGGTGATGAATGCGACCGAAGCGGCTGGGTGGGCTGACCTCGTCATGGTCCTCGCGCCTGACGAGCATCAAGCGGCCATCTGGGCCGACGAAATGGCGGGCCATATGAAGCCGGGCAGCGCCCTCGCCTTCGCTCACGGTCTCAACATTCACTTCGGCTTGATCGAGCCGCCAGCCGATATCGACGTCATCATGATCGCGCCCAAAGGCCCCGGCCACACCGTGCGCAGCGAATATCAGCGCGGCGGGGGTGTCCCCTGCCTGATTGCAGTGCATCAGGAAGGCACATCGAGCGGCGGCAATGGCTATGCGAAATCACTCGCCTTGTCCTATGCAAGCGCGATGGGCGGTGGTCGTTCCGGCATCATTGAAACCAATTTCAAGGAAGAGTGCGAAACCGACCTCTTCGGTGAACAGGCCGTTTTGTGCGGTGGCATCACGCACCTGATCCAGGCCGGGTTCGAGACACTGACCGAGGCCGGGTATGCGCCGGAAATGGCCTATTTCGAGTGTCTGCACGAAACCAAGCTGATCGTTGACCTGCTGTATGAAGGCGGTATCGCCAACATGCGCTATTCGATCTCGAACACTGCCGAATACGGCGACATCAAAACCGGCCCGCGTATCATTACTGACGAGACCAAGGCCGAAATGAAGCGCGTGCTTGCCGACATTCAGTCGGGTCGCTTCGTGAAGGACTTCGTGCTCGACAACCGCGCCGGTCAGCCAGAGCTGAAGGCTAGCCGCAAGGCCGCCGAAGCGCATCCGATCGAAAAGACCGGAGCCGAACTGCGCGCCATGATGCCGTGGATCAGCGCCAATAAGCTGGTCGACAAAGCCAAGAACTGAGGCCACTTCTCTCACCAATATGGGCGACGCAAAGAGAACCGGAATTGTGCTGGCGGTCTGTGCGTACCGCGTGGATGCTTATTTTCCTGCGCAGCGCGACCAGCGATGGTATTGAAGATCGCCGCGAGCCAAGCGTTTCGCAAACGCAGATCCAAGCCTTCGCCAAAGCGCAGCTCGATAAGATGCAGACCCGCTCCTTCGATGAAGGGGCGGAGTTCTGCGCGATGGTCTACGAAGATTACTCGGGCGAGTTGTCGCTCTCGCGCGTCCTCAAAGGCAGCAATCACAGCTGCGCCAGCCTCTACGTGATCGCGCCGGGGATGTTGCCATTGGCAGGGCTGCACACCCATGGGGAATTCGACACCAATTACGTGGGCGAAACTCCGAGTGCGCAGGACCTTATGGTGAGCGCGTCCGAGCGCGTCGATGGCTATGTATCGACGCCCGGCGGCCGGTTGTGGCGGGTCGACTGGCGCACTGAAACGGCGGAGATGGTCTGCGGGGAACGGTGTCTGGAACAGGATCCGGATTTTGACCGCTGTGAAGCGTTTACTCCAGCGGAACGCTACACTCTGAAGGATTTGCGCTTCGGGCCGGAAAGCCTCGATCCCGGCTGTTGATCGAGCGCAGCCAAGCGAGACATAGAGATATTCAAAAAAGTGCGACCGGGAACGCTAGGAGGGTGCTCCCCAGCCGCACAAAATGCGCGCGTCAGGCTTTCGGCGCGCAAGGGTTGGCTGCACAGGGATTTGCAGCGCAAGGGTTAGCCGCGCAGGGATTTGCAGCGCACGGATTTGCAGCACATGGGTTAGCCGCACATGGATTGGCGGCGCAGGGGTTTGCCGCGCACTTCTTGGCAGCGCATGGGCTTGGCGCACAGGCGCTCGTGCTTGGTCCGCACGGGCTAGCAGCCACAGCGGCTCCACCTGCTGACGCAACGGCGAGACCACCGGCGACCATCAACATGCGTGCAAGATTCTTTGATTTGGACATGGGGTGTAATCCTCTCAGGTAATGTTTGGGGTTCAGGTTTTTTGCTTTTTAGCGGAGTATCGGGCGCCCCGACCGTGGGTGGGGTCAGGGAGATGCCGGAGCGCCCAATTCGGTCAATCAGTCACCGAAACGTTTGCCGTCCGGAATCTTTGTCCATGCGACATCAGCTTTGGCGATGAAGCCCGGGATGTCTTTGAACCACATCTGCTGAACTTGCTTGTTGACGTTCAGATAGAGTTTTCCATCGACCAGTTTGTATACGGTTGGATCACCCGGTGCGAGCGAACCGCGGCTCATGGCCCATGCACAATGGCCACCATATTGCGGGGCATAGGCATCGGGATTTTCCTTGAACTTGTCGGCATTGGATTGGCTCGAAAAATGCCATTCAGCGCCGTCATATTTGACGGTAAACTTGGCGTCGCCTTTAACGGGCACGCCAGTGCCTTGGAAATAGCTGACCGTGTCATAGCCGCCGACGGCAACATTGCCTTGATTGACGCCCACAAAAACACCGCCATCGGCATTTGCGGGAGTTGCGATCGCAAGCGGAGCTGCGAATGCAGCTGCGAATGCCAGAAACTTGTATTTCATCGGGGTTCTCCAAAAAACTCGTTGTGTGCGACGATGAAAGCCGATGCCGTTAGGGGATTGGTTCTCTTGCTTGGCTTGTCAGCCGCACACATCATGGAGTTCGCCGGTTTGCGCGGATTGGTTGCAGCTGACCCAAAAAAATTCTGCAATGTGTGCGCAGCGTGCGCGCACTCGACAGAAATGCTGCGATGCGGCAAGGCCCGCTCATGCGATTGAGCGATTGCCACAATATTGAGGATTTCCGCCGTTTAGCGAAAGCCCGGCTGCCCTTCCCAGTGTTCGATTATATCGATGGAGCAGCCGATGATGAGGTTACGAAAAAGCGCAACACCGACGCGTATGACAGCTGCGATCTTGTGCCCGATGTGCTTGCCGGAGTGGCCAAGATCGACACGTCCTGCACAATTCTGGGTCGCAAATCTGCGCTTCCGCTGATGCTCTCACCAACAGCGGTCCAGCGTGCGTTTCACTGGCAAGGCGAAACTGCGGTTGCGAAGGCTGCAGAGAAGTATGGCCTGTGGTTTGGTATCTCCAGCTTAGCCACGCGCAGCATAGAGGAGATCGCGCAACTGACCAGTGGCCCCAAACTCTTCCAACTCTACGTGCACAAGGACAAAGGGCTGAACACCAGCATGATCGAACGCTGTCAGGCCGCAAAATTCGATGCGCTAGCACTCACAGTGGACACGATCGTTTCGGGCAAGCGTGAACGGTGCTTGAGGTCCGGCTTCACCACTCCGCCGCGCTTCACACCTGCAAGTATCTGGAGCTATGCCACCCGCCCGCGCTGGACGCTCGATTATCTGCTGCGCGACAAATTCACGCTCCCCAATCTCGATACGCATGTGAGCGAAGGATCAAGCAAGGCTGTCTCGATTGCTGAGTACTTCAACACCATGCTCGATACGTCGATGGACTGGGATACCGCTGCACAGATCAGGCAGGATTGGGGCGGCAAGTTCGTCCTTAAAGGAGTCATGAGCGCAGGCGATGCTCGCCGCGCGGTCGATATGGGAGCAGATGCAATTATGATCTCCAACCATGGTGGCAGGCAATTGGACGGCAGCCGCGCGCCCTTCGACCAGCTACGCGAGATTGTCGATGCAGTGGGCGGAGAAATCGAGATCATCTGCGATGGCGGCGTCCGGCGCGGCACGCATGCACTGAAGGCATTGTGCGCAGGCGCTACAGCGGCGTCTGGCGGACGGCTCTACCTCTATGCCCTCGCCGCTGCAGGCCAAGAAGGCGTCGAGCGCGCTATTGCTATTCTCAAGGACGAGATCGAGCGCGGCATGCGCTTGATGGGCGTGACCAGCATAGGACAATTGACCACAGATCGGTTACGCTGGCATTGATGCAGTGGCAGGCGCCCTGTTGGGAGGGACAACATGATCAGAGCCCATTGTTACGCTTCAGCCGCATTATTGCTGGTAGCAGCGTGTGCGCAACCACCGGAGTCAGGCGATCCCAAGTTGATGCCCGAAGAAGAACCCGCCACCGCCCCAGCCAGTGATTCAGAGGCGAAGCCCGTTGCCGACAATATTGCCGATGAATGCGGCGCCGCTTCAGTACAGGACTATGTCGGTCAGCAAGGCAGCGAAGCGATAGAGGCGGAGCTTGAAGCAAAAGCAAAAGACAGGTTTCGTTGGCTACCGCCTGGCACAATCGTCACCCAAGATTACGTGCAGAGCCGCATGAATGTCGACTTGGACGAAGCGGGCGTGATCGTGAGAATTCGTTGTGGTTGATCAGATGATTGGTAAGGCAAGTTCTTCAAACACGGATTAGAATATGATCAAATTTCCGGCATCCATCTTAGCTCTATCGCTCGTTGCCCTCACTGGTTGCAGCAGCGAGGTCGAACAGACGCCTGAGACCAATGTCGCGGATGACTTTGCCTCGCGCATCAATGGACCGCCCAAGCCAGCGCAACCAGATGAGGCTGGCGCCGAGACCGCTGCATCGCCTACCAACACCGCTCCCGCTCAGGCGCAAGACGGAATTGCCAGCCCCTATGCGCTAGGAACCGAAAGTGTGCCAGCCGGCACGATCTGTGGAGCCAACTTGATCAGCAGCTTCATCGGGCGCAACGCCGACAACTCGGTCCGCTCGCAAATCGTTGCCACAGTGAGCTCGGCCAATGAAGTTCGCTTCATTCCGCCCGGCGGCGCTGGCTCAATTTCTCCCGATGCGGCCTCTTCGCGGCTTAACGTGATGCTTGATGCTGACGGTGTGATAAGCGGAGCGCAGTGCGGCTAGATCAGCCAACACAAAACCCCGCCGGATCGCTCCGACGGGGTCCCGTTTTTCGGTACTGAAATGATCAGTCTTGGAAGTGCTCATCCGGCGAATGCGTCGGATAGTTCTTGTCACCCGCTTCGATGAAGCCTGGGATGTCTTCTTCCCAGCGGTCCTGAACGCTCTCGTTGAAGTTAAGGTAGAGCTTGCCATCGACGATCTCGTAGACGTTGGGGTCACCTGGTGCGAGGGCATCGTTGGCACCGATCGCCCAAGCGCAATATCCGCCATAGGCTGGGGCATATTTCGCTGGCTCAGCGATGAATTTCTGTGCATTCTCTTCATTGGCAAAGCGGTACTCAAAGCCCTCGTAGAGAACCGCGAAATCGCTTGATCCTTCGACCGGAACGCCGTCACCTTCGAAATAGCTAACAGTGTCGTAGCCGCTGACGGCCAGAGTATCGCCTTTCGATGCGGTGTGGACCGGGCCGGTGTTCTCACCACCAAGATCGGCGATGATATTCGATGTTGTTGCTGGTGCAGAAGCTTCAGCTACTTCGGTTTCAGCCGGAGCATCGGTCGCGGGGGCACAAGCTGCTGCTGTAGCCAACAGCGCAATTGCAAAAATTGAATTCTTCATGTTCGTTCTCCTAAAAATTCTTTGTGTAATCTCGACACATCACCGGGTTCGATAATTGCGCAATGCTGGTTACATCGATCACAAGAAAATATGAAAAGTTGCGTATTTTCAGAAAGAACGCGGTTCGGATACTGAACCACAATTGATCGAATACGCAAGTGGCTTGGCCCATTTGCATCGCGGCTTGCCATCGCTGGCGATTTGCGCGATGCGTACAGCATGAGAAGCATTCTACGGCCACTTCTACGACTTACCCGCCCTTGGGCGTGACCTGACGCATGCATCGATCTGGGCATGCGCGGACGCCCAAGGGATCGAAACCAGCCTCACTCTCAAATTTCCCATTCGAGTCGTCTAATCATGCCCATGCTGTCTGACCCATCCGCAAAATACCGCCCATTTCCGCAAGTGAACTTGCCGGACCGCCAATGGCCAAGCCGCCAAATCACTTCACCACCGCGCTGGCTCTCCACCGATCTGCGCGATGGCAACCAATCAATCATCGATCCCATGGATGCGGTGAAAAAGAACAGATTTTTCGACGAGCTGGTGCGCGTCGGCGTCAAAGAGATCGAAGTGGGTTTCCCCAGTGCGGGGGCTACCGAGTTCGACTTCATCTCTGAGCTGGTAAGATCAGGTCGCGTGCCCGACGATGTGATCGTGCAAGTCCTTACGCAAAGCCGCGAAGACCTGATCCGGACATCGTTTGAAAGCCTTGCCGGTGCAAAGCAGGCGATTGTCCATCTCTATAACGCCGTCTCACCCGCATGGCGCGACATTGTGTTCCGTATGTCGAAAGACGAAGTGCGTGAGATCGCCATCGCCGGTGCAAAGGTCATGCGTGATGAGGCAGGCGCGCGGCCCGATACGGACTGGCACTTCCAATACTCGCCCGAGACATTCTCGACTGCCGAATTGGATTTCAGCATTGAGGTTTGCGAGGCCGTGATGGAGGTGCTCGCCCCTACCCCGGACAGACCGATTATCCTCAACCTGCCCGCCACGGTCGAAGCTGCGACGCCCAATATCTACGCTGACCAGATCGAATATTTCTGTCGCAACCTGCACAACCGCGAAAGCGCGGTGATCAGCCTTCACACACACAATGACCGGGGCACAGGCGTTGCTGCGGCAGAGCTTGGGATGATGGCGGGTGCAGACCGGGTCGAGGGCTGCTTGTTCGGAAATGGCGAGCGCACAGGCAATTGCTGCCTCGTGACGGTCGCGCTCAACATGTACACGCAGGGCGTCGATCCGGGCCTCGACTTCTCCGACATCGATCAGATCATCGAGACGGTTGAGTACTGCAACGACCTGCCCGTGCATCAGCGTCATCCCTATGGCGGAGAACTGGTCTTCACCGCTTTCTCTGGCAGCCATCAGGACGCGATCAAGAAAGGCTTTGAAGCGCGCGACAGCCAAAATGACGAGGGCTGGCGCGTACCCTACCTGCCGATTGATCCAGCTGATCTGGGCCGCGATTACGAAGCTGTGATCCGGGTCAATTCGCAAAGCGGCAAAGGCGGGTTCGCCTGGGTCCTTGAGCACGATCAGGGCCTCAAATTGCCGAAGAAGATGCAGGCCGATTTCTCGCGCCACGTGCAGGACATGGCCGATCGCTTTGGCCGCGAACTCAACGCCGATGATATTTGGGAAGCGTTCAAATCCGCCTACCACGTCCAGACCGAGAACAAGCACTTCCAGCTTGTCCGCTATGAGGAAAGCCGGGCGGGCGATGGCACACGCCTCTTCGCCGGAACGATTGCCGTCGCGGGCAAGGAACAGAGCGTCAGCGGACGCGGCAATGGCTTGATCTCAAGCGTGCTGACAACCCTCGAAGAAAGCTTCGGTCTTGATTTGATGGTGCGCGACTACACCGAGCACGCACTCGGCCAAGGTCGCGATGCGCGCGCCGCCGCCTATCTCGAATGCGAGAGCGGCGGTGAGATCATCTGGGGCTGCGGCATCGACGAAGACATCGCCACGGCCAGTGTCCGCGCCGTGCTAAGTGCGGCAAACAGCGCGGTGGCTAGGTGACGACGAAAACCGAAGGCGTTCAGCTTTCGCTGCGGCGCTTTAGCACGATAAGCGTACGGTCCTTGCGATTGCGGAGGCGCAAAGTATCGTCCTTCAACTGGTAATGCATGACCAACCCCGAGCCGACGATGTAGAGCTTTCTTTCGTTGATCTCATAATACTGCCAGATGCTGTCACCGGCATCGCGGCCACTGTTTCGCTCGGTCAGGAACTGTCCGCTCTCATTGATCTCGACAAAATCGCCGCGCGAAAGGTCTGTCACGCCGCGATGTTTAAGCACTTCCCATTCCCCGAGCACTTCGCGCAGACGCATCCGCTCCGCGCTCGAATTGTAAGCGACGATCTCTGCTGAACTTTCACGCAAGCCATCGACGAGCTTGAGCTCGCCATCCAGACCCGCAAGGCCTGCGCTACGCATCCGTTCAGACAGGGCGGCAAGGCTAGCCCGCGCAGCCTCGGCATCATTATTGCGGTGATAGTCCGTCAACGCGGAATGCATGACGGTGTATTGATCCACCAATCTCTGTGCCAGCCGCAATGCGTCGGGCGGGCTGCTGTCGACAGACGCAACGGTAACCGCATCGTGGCCGCGCTCACCTGACAAGGCGTCTTCATAAGTGATTGCGACCGTGGCCGATGCGTCGAAATCGCCAGTCCCGTTCAGGCTCGCAAAAATCCCGCCGCCATTGGAAGACAGAAACGCGCTGCCGATGAAGGCGCTGACGCTGCCGTCGGGGTTACGGGTCAGGATGTCTTCCGGCACGCCATAGAGATCGGCAATCGTGAAGCCATCCGCCGGATCAATCGTGATGCGGATGTCGCGCGCGACCTCGCTCACCATATTATCAAATTCGCGCTCGAACAGCTCGGTCGCATCCCCTTCCTGATCGACGAAAAAGAGGTTGCCCCCCTTTACTGAGGATATTTTGCTGGCCAGCCTGCCATCGAAAATGCGCCCCACACCGATTGATGTCAGGCCGATGCCAGCCTCCGCGCCCGCAAGCGCTTGTCCCATGAAGCCTTCGGGCGAGGTGTTGCCCACATTGGCGTTTTCATCGGAGAACAGCATCAGGCGCGTATCGCCATTGCTCTTTGCAAGCTCCTCATGCGCAGCTGCATAGCCGAGTTTCAGGCCTGCCTCCATGTAGGTAGAACCGTTGATCTCGATGCTGTCGATCGCGGCGGCAATGCGCTCTCGATTGCCCTCCACGTCTATCACCGGCAGATGCACGTTGGTTTCGCTGCCATAGATGACGATACCGATCCGGTCGCCCTTACCCATTTGCGCGAGCGCGGCGTGTAGCCCCTCTTTGACCTTGGCGATCGGAGCGCCGCTCATAGACCCAGAGCGGTCCACGACCGCAACCAGACTGAGCGGACGGTCCTGATAGGTTTTGGCGTCGATGCCGCTTTCAAAACCTAGTCCCATAAATACGGTGCTGTCGGGCTGGGCTGGCAATTGGGCGGTCATCGATTGCGCGTTGATGCAGAACAGTTTCTGGCATTCTGATTGCACAGGCAAAGTGAGATCATGCTCACCAAGCAAGCCTTCAAGCGTCAGGCTGCTCGGGCGTGGCAGGCTTTTGGAGCCATCAAGCGAGACCGAGCGGAAATGCCGAATGTCCTGCGCGCCGCCCTGACGAATCTTCGTGCCGGTGACGATGATATTGTCTTGCTCGTCCTCTTCGGCCTGAATGGCGCCGCTCGGATCCTGAGCGGTGGCGGGAGTCACGACGAGCAAAGCGGCGAACGCCCCCCTGAACTCAACATCGCCTTGCCCCAATTGGACCTACGAATAAGTGAATGACGGCGCATGCGACTCTCCCCTGTTATGTTGTTAGCCAAACAGCATACATAAAACTGGAAGTAAGGCAAATTTACGTTACGTAAATGGTATACTTAGTGTAAACTTAGCAGATCATTTCCAGCCTCAAATTTTGTCAGATCGGCTTGAGAAAATCGGCTGACTGTCGCCTCCCTTTCCTACTGCGGATAGCAATCCTATTCCCGGATTCATGGCCCATCGTACCACTTGTGTTTTTGAGCGTACCGACACCGCATTTGAATTGTCGCAGTGGCGGAGAATTCTCATTTCAGGACCGTGAAACATGCGGTCCATGTGTGGCTGGTTGTCGACGATCCGTGCCGCGAATGGAGACTGGACGAACGGCTCAGGATCAGGGAGACAGGCAGTATGACTGAAGCGATCCTAGAACACGACTTGCCCATCATCGACCCGCACCATCACCTGTGGGACTTGCGGCCAATGCTGCCGATGTTCCCTGAACCCCGGCATCCCTTCATCGAAACGCTCGTCCACAACGCGTACTACACCTTCGATCAGCTGCACGCACACCTGACGGGCGGTCACAACGTGGTCGCAACCGTCTTCATGGAATGCGGTGCCTTCTACAACGCGGCTTATGGCGAGGCGAAGAAGGCCGTGGGTGAGGTCGAGTATGTGAACGGCGTTGCGGCGCAATCGGCGAGCGGCATCTATGGCGACCTGCGCGCCTGTGCGGCGATCGTCGGCCACGCGGACCTGACTTTGGGTGAGAGCGCAGGCGAAGTGCTCGATGCGCTGCAGGCTGCGAGCCCACGCTTTCGCGGCATTCGCAATCAGGGCGCTTGGGATGCTGATCCAGACGTGCTCGGGCCACCCTTCCACGCGCCAGAGGGGCTCTACCGCGACGCGGCCTTCCGCGCAGGCTTTGCCGAGCTTGGCAAGCGGGGCCTCACCTTCGATGCGTGGGTGCTGGAGCCGCAATTGCCCGATGTCCTTGATCTGGCGCGTGCGTTCCCCGATCAACCGATCTGCCTCGACCACTGCGGGACGCCGCTCGGCGTGGCGGGCTACACGGGCAAGCTGCATGAGCGCTTCGACACGTGGCGGCACAACATCAAGGAGCTGGCGGTTTGCGAGAATGTGCAGGTGAAGCTGGGCGGTCTGGCGATGGCGTTCTGCGGGCTACCTGATCAGGGTCCAGCTGCCGGCTCATCATCCGAGCACCTCGCAGGTCTCTGGCGCCCATACATCGAGACCTGCATCGAGGCGTTTGGTACAGATCGCGCGATGTTTGAAAGCAACTATCCGGTTGACTACTGGGGTGCGGACTATGCGGTGCTATGGAATGCCTTCAAACGGATAACGGCAAAAGCGAGCGATGCAGAGAAGCGCGCGCTTTATGCCGGGAACGCAAGTAGGTTCTACCGCATTGAGGAGGTTCTTGCGTAGTTGCAATTCGCAACCTAACGCGTCGCCAGAGCTTTCTAGGAGAACTTGATGTCCCTTCCCGCGCCGTTTGATCGTCTGCGTCTGCCACTGATTGGCTCACCCCTTTTCATCGTGTCAGGTCCAGAGTTGGTGATTGCTCAGTGCAAGGCCGGGATTGTTGGAAGTTTCCCGGCGCTCAACGCCCGTCCGCAAACGCTACTGGATGAATGGCTGCACCAGATCACGGAAGAGCTTGCAAAACACAATCGGCAGCATCCTGATCGCCCCGCAGCTCCGTTCGCTGTGAACCAGATCGTCCACAAGTCGAATGATCGTGTGATGGATGACATGAAGACTTGCGAGAAGTGGCAGGTTCCGCTGGTCATCACATCGCTCGGAGCGCGAACCGAGATATTCGATGCTGTGCGCAACTGGGGCGGCATCACCATGCACGACGTGATCAACAACCGCTTTGCCAACAAGGCGATCGAAAAGGGCGCTGATGGCTTGATCCCGGTCGCGGCGGGTGCAGGCGGTCACGCCGGTACGCAATCGCCTTTCGCCCTGATGCAAGAGATCCGCGAGTGGTTTGACGGGCTTGTCGCGCTCTCGGGTTCAATCGCCAACGGCGCCTCAATCCTCGCGGCTCAAGCGATGGGCGCGGACTTTGGCTATACTGGCAGCGCCTTCATCGCGACCGAAGAGGCCAACGCCGATCAGGGGTACAAGCAAGGTATCGTTGACGGATCCGCAGAGGGCATCGTCTATTCGAACCTCTTCACCGGGGTGCACGGCAATTACCTGCGCAGCTCAATCGAGAAGGCCGGGCTCGATCCTGACAACTTGCCGGAAAGTGATCCGTCAAAGATGAACTTTGGTAGCGGCGGCAACACCAAGGCAAAGGCCTGGAAAGACATCTGGGGCTCTGGCCAAGGGGTTGGCGCGATCAAGGAAGTCAGCTCGGTCGAAGACATGGTGAGCAAGTTCGAAGCCGAATACCACGCAGCAAAGGCAGCGCTTGCGGACAAGTCGGGCTACACGCGCTGGCGCGACTAAAGCGCTTTCCAAATTGACTCTGCCATTGCGTCCAGCTCGGTGAAATCAATGCCGGTGCCTATCGGGTCTTTGCGGTTCAAAATAATCACGCGTCGCCGCTGGAGCAGCAATCGCCGGAGCGCCGTTTGGAGCAGTCGCAAACGCTCAATCGCCTCCATTCGCGCTTGCTGCGGCTGCCTGAGCATCGCCTGCGACCAATTCAACTCAATCGCTCCAATTCGAGCAATCACAACCTCGTTATAGCGGCGATGCGGCCCGCGATGCAGCGGCATGCCCTTTCGCAACGCAGTGCTTTCATTGGCAGGTAGCAGCAGGCCATTGGCTCTGAAATCGTCAAACCCGACCGACTGCCGTCCGATTTCGGAAAAGAACGATCCGAAGCACCTCTGGTTGAGCAGCTGCTTTGGCAGGAGATGATGCCGCTGTAATCCAGGGTCATGCGAGGGGGTTCCACGGCGATTGACCGAGCGAAACGATATAGGCGCACGGCTTTTGCGCCACGCTGACGAGCCCGCCAGCGAAGTTGATCCCACCATTGCTTTCCCCCTTTGACGCGTTCCCTACTCGCGCCAAATTCGTATAAATCGTCCGTTGTCTGACGGCTCCATCACAAGTCTGCTGCGATCTGGAGCAATAAGTCGTTCGGTTTGTTCAAGCCGACCAAGTGAAACGAGATGATTGACGACGCGCACACCCAGTCTGGTGGCGGCAATCTTGTCATCGGAGATAGGTGGTTCGATGCGTAATTCCTGCCCGATCCAATAATCCAGACCCACGCTTTGCAGCGCTCCATCCAGCGTTTCCTTGAAGGCCGTAAGACCCAGCGCTGGAAACGCTCCGCCGTCTGTCCATGCCGTGGTGATCGATTCAAAAATCGCCTGCCGATCGCACTGCGCGAAGGAGGCCAAACGATCGCCTGCACATCTTCGAAATAGTGCGTAATGTCTCGCGCAAGGGAGACCATCGTGCGAATGACCGGGATTGCGCTTTGTCCACCGGATAAATGTTGGCCAAGTCCCAAGCGCACAGCTTCGTATCGAAATCCTGTTGGCATCGCATCGAGGTCAAATCGATGCTCAATCTCGGGAAATTCGAGTGAAGGTCCCGGTGCGAGTCCTTCGAGATCAAAGGTAAGCCCATCGCGGAGCAATTCGAGCCAAATCAGGTCGGCTTCGGTGCCTGCTGCACTGGGAGTCTGTTTCTTGGAAGCTTCGCTGTCGCCCGCACCCACTAGATGCAAGGGTGCGGTATCGACTGGGTCATAAGAGAGCGTGACTGAGCTTAGCTCTGCGATAAATTCTTTCATCGCTGCACGACTTGGCCGTCTGCCTGCGGCAAACAACAGATGAACTCCAGGAGCTCCAGCTTGCTGGCCTTGATCGATCGTTCCCGCCCTTTTTTCCCACCATGCGAAACGCAGACCCCATGGGCTGTCTGAACTTTTTGAACGCCATCGTCGAGTCTTGTTTCTGAAGATTAAAGGAATTTACCCGGCTTGATCAGAAAACGCCCAGCTCGATTCCCTCTGCAAGACCACCGCCAATCTGCCTGCATTCCTCTAGAATTTCTTCACTGACGGTTTTGCTGGCTGCGATTTCCTCAGGTGTCTGCGCATCAAAATTGAAGATCTTCGGCTCGGCGACCCGTTTGAGGCGCCAACCGTTAGCGATCCGGTCGAGCTGTCGCTGTGCGCCCTCGCCGTCTGATCCTGCCGCAATGATACTCGCGTAGGGGCGACCTTCGATCTGCCCGAGCGCGTTGTAATAATTGCGATCGAACATCTCTTTCATCTCACCGCTCATGCTCGCGAGGTTTTCAGGGCAAACAAAAAGGAAGCCTCCGGCATTCAGAAGATGATGCCCTTCCACATCGCGTGCGAACATCAAATTGACCCGGTCGCCAGCTCCATCGCTTGCAGCGCGAGCCATCTGCTCGCTCGCACCTGTACGGCTGTGCCAGATTATCAAAAGTTGGCCTGTCTTGTCGCTCATGCCGTGAGACGAAGCGAGTGCGCTGTCGATTGTCAATCACCGGTGCTGTTGCCAACGGATTTTCTCGGCTAGACCGGCGCCATGGGATCAAATTCAATCGCGAATGTTTTGGGTGTGGCATCTTCCCTGTCCGGTCGCGCTTGGCACTGGCGTGGCGGGAATATGGATTTGGGCGCTGAGGCAAGCTCACTTAGCAGCGACATCTTGACCCAGTTGCTGCTGACGCGAGGCGTCGACCGAGGTGACATCGCCCGTCACGCCAAGCCGACAATGCGCGATTTCCTGCCCGATCCAGCCGAGTTCCGCGATATGGAGAGCGCGGCTGAACGGATCGCGCAAGCTGTTATCTCTGGCGAAACGATCACGATCTACGGCGATTACGACGTCGACGGCGCAACGAGCTCTGCGCTGATGATCCAAGTGCTTCGCGAGCTCGGCGTCGAGGCGGGCTATTACATCCCGGACAGGTTGCTCGAAGGTTACGGCCCCAGCGGCGAGGCGCTGGTCAAGCTGGCGCGTGATGGATCGAGCCTGATCGTCACAGTTGATTGCGGCGCCATGGCATACGAAGCGCTGGAAATGGCCCGCGACGAAGGCGTCGATGTGATTGTGGTCGATCACCACAAATGCGCTGCCGACCTTCCGCCAGCCGCCGCTTTGGTGAACCCCAATCGCCTCGATGAAAGTGATCTTGCTGCAGCCCACGGACACCTAGCCGCGGTGGGTGTCGCCTTTCTGCTGGCAATAGAACTGGTACGCAAACTGCGCGCAAAGGGCTATTTTCAGGACCGGAAAGAGCCCGACCTGATGGCGCTGCTCGACCTCGTGGCGCTCGGCACAGTGGCCGATGTGGCCGCTCTGCACGGATTAAACCGTGCATTCGTATCACAAGGTCTGAAGATCCTGGCGCGACGCGAACGCATCGGCATGTCGGCATTGATGGATGCGAGCCGATTGAAGCGCGCACCGCAGGCGAGCGATCTCGGCTTTGCCTTGGGGCCGCGCATCAACGCAGCGGGCCGGGTCGGCGACTCAACGCTTGGCGTTCGCCTCCTCACAACCACCGATCCAGAAGAAGCGCGCGAAATCGCCGAACGATTGAGCGCGCTCAACGATGACCGCCGCGCGATCGAAGCTGAAGTGCAACAAGAGGCGGAAGTCCAGCTGCAAGGACAACACAATCACTCAGTTCATGTGCTGAGCGGCGATGGCTGGCATCCCGGTGTGATCGGTATCGTCGCCGGACGGATCAAGGAAAAGACCGGATGCCCTGCGATCGTGATCGCCCGCGACGAAAACGAAGGGCAAGGCAAGGGATCAGGGCGTTCGATCAGCGGCGTTGATCTGGGTGCAGCCATTATCGCCGCTCGCGAAGAGGGGTTGCTGGTGGCAGGCGGCGGGCATGCGATGGCGGCAGGCTTGACAATCGCCAATGACAAGCTTGCCGACTTTGCCGAGTTTCTCGACACAAGGCTGGCCAAAGATGTGGAGCGCGCGCGCCTCGATCAACGCATGCAGCTTGACCTCTCGGTGGCACCAGGAGGCCTCACGACAGATCTCGTAGGGACCTTGGATGCAGCCGGTCCGTTCGGTGTTGGTTGGCCCGCCCCTCGCCTGGCCGTGGGACCAGTGCGGATCATCAAAGCCGATATTGTGGGCAAGGACCACCTTCGATTGATCGCGGCAGGTGAGGATGGAAAGTCGTTCAAGGCGATTGCATTTCGAGCAGCGGAGACCGAGATGGCACAAACCCTCTTGCACCGCTCAAATGGTCGCAAATTCCACTTGGCAGGCCGGGTGAAAATCGACGACTGGGGCCCCCGCAAGGCGGCAGAGCTGCACCTCGAAGATGCCGCATTTGCGGATTGACCAAAGCAATCAGCAAAGTTCTTACCATACAGGGCTTGACCGATACCAATCACCCCACTAGATGCGCGGCCTCGCACTCAAGTGTGGCCCCTTCGTCTAGCGGTTAGGACGCGGCCCTTTCACGGCTGAAACACGGGTTCGATTCCCGTAGGGGTCACCACCTTTTCCCAAAACCCGAAATCGATCGCGGCAACTCCCTCGATAGTTTTCCACGCGTGCTTCCCACGCCAGCCGCTTGGGTCTAAAGGCACGGGCGCGATGGGCAGCAAGCACTCAATCCCGATCGTCAGTTTCATCCTGGCACTGGTAACGTTTGTTGCCATGTTGCTGCTCAAAATTGATCTTGGCCTCGCGATTTCGGTGGTGATTTTGTGGATTGGCTCGCTGTTTCTGGCCGCGTCGCGGTCACCAGAATCCGCCCCGCCCCCTGCCGCGAAAAGTTTCAGCACAGATTCAATGCGTGAGCTGATCGAAAACGCTTCAACTCCGCTTCTTGTTACCGAGGGCGAAAAGATTTCGATCGCGAACCAACAAGCGCGCAAACTGCTAGGTCAGCATATCGTAGGACAGGATACCCGGATGGCGTTCCGCCAACCGGCGGCAATCTCTTTGCTGGGTAAGAAACGCAGCGGTCGCGCTCTGGTCCGCGGGCTCGTTCGTCGGCGCGATATCTGGCAGATAAATCGCCAGGCGGTTGATACGCGGATGGCCGTGATCGAACTCATCAATCGCACGTCAGAGGCAGATATCAGCCGCGCTCACACGGATTTTGTGGCCAATGCGAGCCATGAATTGCGCACTCCACTAGCAGGCATCATCGGTTATGCCGAAACGCTCAGCGAAGACCCTGAGAATATCGAAACGCCAACTGCGCAGAAATTTCTCGGCACAATCCAGCGCGAGGCTAAGCGAATGCAGAGCCTTGTCAGCGACTTGATGTCGCTATCCCGGATTGAAGCTGAAAAACACGATGTCCCGCAAGAAATTGTGCGACTGGGCCCGATCGTGGACCGCGCCGCCAGAGATGCTGCCGGGCCTGAGAGGATCGAGAGATTGCAGCTCGATCTGACAGCCGATGCAAAGGTTCGCGGTGATTTGCAACAGCTTGAACAACTGGTGCGCAATTTGACCGATAATGCGCTGAAGTACGGCGCGGCAGATAGGCCTGTGAAAGTCGAGCTCGCTCATGGACAAGACGATTACATTCGACTGACTGTTTCAAACGAAGGAGACGGCATTGAGCCTGAACATCTCCCGCATTTGACCCGCCGCTTTTATCGCACTGACCCCGGCCGTAGCCGGGCATCGGGGGCACCGGACTGGGCTTGGCGATCGTAAAGCACATCGTCGAACGCCATAGAGGCCGGCTCGATATTCAAAGCCAGCTTGGCCAAGGCGTTCAGGTGAACATTCGCATTCCCAAGGAAAGCGAAGCCAGACATGACTCTGACGGAGTGCCGGAAGCGCCAGCCGCACATGACGAGAAACTGTGGGATTCTGGCTTCCACGGGACTAGCGAAGAATCCGAGGAATTGTCATAGCAATGTCTTATTTCTTCAGCATCGCAGGGGCGCGCGCGGATAATATGAGCGAATCCGCCATTCTCCGGGATCAACAGGGCTAACCCATGTCGCCAATCACGCTACTCCTGATTGCCATCGGGCTTGGACTCGCGGGCTGGCTTGCCGGTACGGGCGAAGGCGTGGAGCTTCCAAAAATCCGATAGCAGCGTGAGATTGGCCGCACGGCCCAATTACCATGCGTGGTATGTCGCGGTCTGGGTGATCATTCCGGTTCTCGCTTTTGTTATTCTGTGGTCCATCATCGCGCCGCAACTGGTTTCGCAAAGCGTGCTCGCATCGCCTGCAGCGCAATCGCTTCCAGCCTTCGGCTTCGAACGAAACTCGATGCTCTCAGAGGCACGCGCCGTAGCGACCGGCGCTGCTCAAGACGTGTTCAATCCGGACGCAAGAGCGCTGATCGAGCCTTTTCGTGAGGCAATCTCGCGCTACAGCCTGATCGGCCTCGTCGTCACCCTGCTGATCGGTTTTGGCGGCGGTGCATTCGCCTTCCTCAAGGTCAAGCCGGATTTCCGCGCCCGCACCCGCGTCGAGCGCACTGTCATGGCCATCTTATTGCTGGCATCCTTGGTCGCGATCCTGACCACGTTCGGCATCTTTGCCAGCCTCGTGTTCGAGACCGTCCGGTTCTTTGGCATGGTCTCCCCAATTGATTTCCTGTTCGGAACGTTCTGGGGCCCGGACCCGATGAGCAGCGCGGAAAACCCCGATGGTTCACGCTACGGCGCGATACCGTTGTTCTGGGGCACGATTTTCATCGGAGCGATCATTGCGATGATCGTCGCAATCCCGCTCGGGCTGATGAGCGCGATTTACCTGACTCAATATGCCAATCCGCGCCTGCGGGCATGGATCAAGCCAGCGCTAGAGATACTCGCCGGTGTTCCGACCGTGGTTTACGGTTATTTTGCGGCGCTTACGGTAGCGCCATTCATTCGCGATGCGGCTGTCGCTGTGGGGATATCCAATGCGTCGACCGAAAGCGCACTCGCCGCTGGCGTCGTGATGGGCGTGATGATCATACCGTTTGTCTCATCAATGGCCGACGATTCCATCGCTGCTGTGCCAAGCTCAATGCGCGATGGCAGCCTCGCGATGGGCGCAACGCAGTCTGAGACGATTAAGCGCGTGCTGTTTCCCGCCGCGCTGCCCGGTATTGTCGCTGGCGTTATGCTCGCGATCAGCCGCGCAATCGGCGAGACTATGATTGTGGTGATGGCGGCGTCCACAGCTGCAAATTTGAGCGCCAACCCACTCGACCGGATGACAACCGTTACCGTGCAGATCGTGAAGATGTTGACCGGTGAAGGAAGCTTCGATCACCCCGCAACGCTCAGCGCCTTTGCGCTCGGTTTCGTCCTGTTCATGGTTACCCTGCTGCTCAATTTCATCGCTCTGCGCGTCGTGAAACGTTTCCGTGAGGCTTATGACTGATGGCTGACATCGCGAATACTCAGCAAGTGCGCCCCACCCGCACGCCGGAATATGCGAAGCGCATCGAGCAGCGATACAAATCGGAGCGTCGCTTCCGTGCGTTGGGAATGAGCGCGATTGTCTTTTCCGTGGCGGTGCTGGTCTTTCTTCTCGGCAATATGCTGCTCAACGGCATCGGCGGATTCCAACGCGCAGAGGTCGCGGTTGAAATCAACTTTGTAGAAGCCGGCCTTGCTGGTGATGCCCAATCGCTCTCTGGCCAAGGTGCGATCCAATCGCTTCAAAGTCAGGGCCTGCCTGACGTGGTAAAATTCTTCGCCGAACAAGAATTGGGCGAAGAAGGAGCGGCGCAGATCAGCAGCGATGCCTGGCGTGATGTCGCGCAGGAAATAATCGCTGATCCATCAATGCTGCGCGAGACTTCAACTGTCTATCTCGCCACATCATCCGACCTTGCCAGTGGCCTCGCTGGCGAAGGCTCGCCTGAAATGATGGCGCTCGCTGACAGGCTGGAGAGCGAAGGCAAGCTGTCGACGAATTGGGACTGGGGCTTTATGACCCGGTCCGATGCGACCAGCCCGCAGCAGGTCGGCATTTGGGGCGCGCTCAAAGGCTCGATCCTGACAATGATCGTCACCTTGCTTCTCGCCTTCCCGATCGGCGTGCTCGCCGCGCTCTATCTTGAGGAATACGCGCCTAAGAACCGCTGGACCGACATCATTGAGGTTTCAATCAACAATCTTGCAGCCGTTCCTTCGATTATCTTCGGTCTTTTGGGCCTCGCGGTTTTCCTCGCGATCTTTCCCAATATGCGCTCTGCGCCGCTGATCGGCGGTATGACATTGGCCCTCATGACCATGCCCGTGATCGTCATTTCCGGACGCAATGCAATCAAAGCTGTCCCTCCGTCCATCCGCGATGGTGCGCTGGCGGTTGGCGCGTCGCCCGTACAAGTGGTGTTCCACCATGTTCTGCCGCTGGCCCTACCCGGCATGCTGACCGGTACAATCATCGGTATGGCGCGTGCTTTGGGCGAGACGGCCCCGCTGCTGATGATCGGTATGCGCGCCTTCGTCGCGACGCCGCCTGAAGGCTTCACGTCACCGGCCACCGTTTTGCCAGTGCAAATCTTCCTGTGGTCCGATGAAATCGACCGCGGCTTTGTCGAGCGCACCAGCGCCGCTATCATAGTTCTTCTGCTGTTCCTCTTGCTGATGAACGGCCTTGCCATTTACCTCCGCAACAAGTTCGAGAAAACCTGGTGACTGTCATTCACGAAAAGCTGGACGATACAAACGCGAAAATGCGCGCGCGTGATGTATCTGTCTATTACGGCGACAAGAAAGCAATCGACGACGTGTCGATCGATATTTCAGCCGATTATGTCACCGCCTTTATCGGCCCGTCTGGCTGCGGAAAATCGACCTATTTGCGCTGCTTCAACCGGATGAATGATACGATCCCGATTGCGCGCGTAACCGGTGAAATCGAACTTGATGGCGAGGATATTCACGGATCCAGCATGGATGTCGTGCAATTACGCGCGAGGGTCGGGATGGTCTTCCAGAAACCCAACCCCTTCCCCAAATCGATCTACGACAACATCGCATATGGTCCGAAGATCCATGGCCTTGCCGAAAAGAAGTCCGAACTCGACGAAGTGGTCGAACGCTCGTTAACGCGGGCAGGCTTGTGGGATGAGGTCAAGGACCGGCTCGAAGATTCGGGCACAGCGCTTTCGGGCGGTCAACAGCAGCGTTTGTGCATTGCGCGTGCGATTGCTGTCGACCCCGAAGTTATCTTGATGGACGAGCCTTGTTCGGCACTGGACCCGATTGCAACAGCCAAGATCGAAGAACTGATCAACGAGCTGTCAGGCCGCTATGCCATCGTCATCGTGACCCACTCGATGCAACAGGCGGCGCGCGTCTCGCAGCGAACCGCTTTCTTCCATTTGGGCAAGATGGTTGAATACGGGCCAACCTCAGACATCTTCACAAATCCGATCGAAGAACGCACCAAAGACTATATCACCGGGCGGTACGGCTAATGACAGAGCATACAGTTAAAGCATTCGATGAGGACATCACGCGCCTTCGCGGGCTTATCGCTGAGATGGGCGGGCTTGCCGAGATTGCCATCCAGGAAGCGCTCGACGCGCTGGTCCGCGGTGACGCGGCTCTCGGCGAAGAAGTGGTTGCGCGCGATAAAAAGATCGACGCGCTGGAAACCGAAGTCGATAAGCTGGCGGTGCGCATCATCGCTCTGCGCGCTCCGATGGCTGATGACCTGCGCGAGGTTATTGCCGCGCTCAAGATCGCCGGAGTTGTCGAGCGGATTGGTGACTATTCCAAGAACATTGCCAAACGCGTTGGTGAGATCGATGGCCGGAACCGGTTTGAACCGCTCACTCTGCTACCGGCTATGGGTGAACTCGCCAGCGAAATGGTTCACGATGTGCTGACCGCTTATGCCGCGCGCGACCCGGAGTTGGCGCGGGAAGTGATCGCAGCTAGATGAGAAGGTCGACGCGTTCTACAACAGCATTTTCCGCAACCTTGTCAGCTATATGGTCGAAAATCCGGCGACTATCTCGAGTGCGGCACAATTGCTGTTCGTTGCTCGCAATATCGAGCGGATCGGCGATCATGCCACCAATGTGGCAGAGATGGTGCATTTTGCAGCGACCGGGGTTTATCCCCCCGACGATGATGGCTGATCTCGCTGCTTGATCTGGAGCGGCTCTGACATCAAACTGTAGCCGTTGTGACATACTGCCAACGCAACAGGATCCGCAGGGCCGGGAAGATTAGTAAATGTCCGTTGCCAAATTGCTGCTAGTCGAAGACGATCCGGCGCTGTCGGAGTTGCTTGAATATCGCTTCAAGAATGAAGGCTACGACGTCCGCATGACCAGCGACGGCGATGAAGCCTTGGTGCTCGCCAGCGAGGACATTCCCGATCTGGTTATTCTCGATTGGATGATCGAAGGCACGAGCGGGATCGAAGTTTGTCGGCGACTGCGACGCGACAAGCGGACCTCTCACGTTCCGATCATCATGCTCACCGCACGCGAGGCAGAGGATGACCGTATTCGCGGCCTTGAAACGGGCGCTGATGATTACTTGACCAAGCCCTTCAGCCCGCGCGAATTGCTGGCCCGCGTTTCCGCCGTGATGCGACGAATTCGTCCTGCACTTGCGGGCGAGACGATCCAAGCGGGCGACATCAGGCTCGATCCGGTCGCGCATAAGGTTGAGCGCGCTGGTCGCTCTTTGCATCTCGGCCCGACCGAATATCGCCTGCTCAAATTCTTTATGGAGAGCCCCGGCAGAGTGTTCAGCCGCGGACAATTGCTCGACGGCGTATGGGGGACGGATTCGGACATCGAATTGCGCACGGTTGATGTGCATATCCGGCGCCTTCGCAAAGCGATTTCGGCGGAGGGCGAGGATGATCCGATCCGCACCGTTCGCTCAGCCGGTTACGCTCTGGAAGCGACCTAAGGCTCAGCGGCACACGCCCGTCCAGCGCCCTGCCTGATCGAAGTGGAAATGATCGGCATGCGCAGCGTTGTAATCGGGCGATAGAACAGTCGCGAATACGCCGCAGGCTCCGTCACGCGCTTGCCGCAGGAACCGCGCCTCATCGCTATCGCCCGGCCAATCGCGCAGTACGCTGATGCTGCGGCCATCGGCTAGCGTGAAACCGGCGATATCAATCGCATTGGCAGTGGCGTGCTCGCTCCATGGAGCGTCTGGATCGCCATACATGCGGCGGCAAGAGAACGCGCCTAGATGCTGGATCGCTGCGATCTCGCTACCCAGAATTTCGCGCGCAGCAGGTTCTAGGCTCTTTGCCCGCCACAACTCCAGTCCTGCTGCAACGGCACAGGTCGTGGCGGGTGTATCAGGTGACAAAGGATAGTCGCCAAGTCGCGTCCTGTCGTCCAATTCGCATTGCCCGCTGCCTTTCGGCTCAAGGGCTACGAAGCTCACCTCGCTGCGATCCAGGGCGGCACGGCATTGCGCGGGATCATCCTTTAGCGCAGCCAGTTTGCCAGCAGTCGCCCAGCCAACCGGATCACGCAAATCGAACGGTGCATAGGGATTGTGCTGTGGATGATCCTTCAACCAGTTCCACCCGAACGCGAGACCGACCGCTAGGAGAATCGCGAACACTACGGGTCGCCGACGGAGCAAACGTCCAAGTTTGCGATCATATCGCGGTGCCGATGTCGGTGCTGCCATTTCGCAAGCCTAGTGAAAGTCGCGAGACTTCGGAAGTATCCTGACATTGCGCGGATGGCCGCTTGCAACCGGCTTTAGCCCGAGTGGATTTGTTGCAGGCGGAAGCTCGTCGATCATGTCGCGCGGATTGATAGCCCGCTTGCCGCCCACCTGCGAAGAGAGCGGTGAATTGACATGATCCGCCCGCGCAATCGGCGCATTCAGCATATCGTCCGACAGGTTGTAGAGCGCCTGCGTTGCATCGGTCATATGATGCGCGATCACATGGATCACCTCGTCATCATATTCGACCCGTACCGCGCACCTCCATCAACCGCGATCCCATCACCACGCGGCGTTGCTTCTCCTTGAGGTCAGGCCAGACGACAAGGTTCACCACGCCTGTCTCGTCCTCCAAAGTGATGAAGCACACCCCCTTCGCGCTGCCCGGTACCGTTGCCGGATCAGGACCACGCCTGCGACCTGCACCATGCTGCGGAACTTGCGATCCCTCAGATCGCAGGCGCGCACAAAGCCGCGCTCGGCAAGGCCTGCGCGCAGGAACGACATCGGATGCGCCTTCAGGCTGAGCCGCGTGGTCTGGTAATCGGCCACCACCTCTTCGGATTGCGGCATGGCGGGCAATTGCACCTGGGTTTGCTCAACCCCTTCGTCGCGCTGCTCGGCGGCGCGGAACAGCGGCAGATCAGGCGCACCGATCAGGCTGCGCGCATCCCACAGGGCTTGCCTGCGCGGCAAGTTTAGCGACGTGAAGCAATCCGCACTCGCAAGCCGCTCGATGTGACTGGGGGAAAGCCTCGCCCGCTCGCGCAAATCACCGACATCACGATAGGGCCCGTTTTCAGCGCGTTCGGCAACCAATTGCGCAGCGACATGCTCTGGCAAGCCATCGACTTGCCTCAGGCCAAGCCGCAGGGCGATGTGCTTATCCAAACGCCCTTCCCTGACTTCCTCCGCGACGCCGATCTCTTCCAAGGTGCAATCCCAGTCAGATCCGTTCACATCAGCTGGAAACACCTCGACCCCATGCTCGCGTGCATCGCGCACGATCTGGGCTGGCGCGTAAAAGCCCATCGGCTGCGAATTGAGCAAGCCGCAGGCAAAGGCGTACGGGAAATGGCATTTGAGCCAACTGGAAACGTAGACCAGATGGGCAAAGCTCGCCGCGTGGCTTTCAGGAAAACCGTATTCGCCAAAGCCCCTGATCTGGTTGAAGCAGCGCTGCGCAAAGTCGCGATCATAGCCGCGCGTAACCATCCGTTCGACCATCATGTCCTGAAGCTCGTCCACCATGCCGCGCGACCGGAAAGTCGCCATCGCCTTACGCAGGCGATTGGCTTCACTTGAGCTGAACTTCGCGGCATCGAGCGCGATTTTCATCGCCTGTTCCTGAAAGATCGGCACGCCCAGCGTTCGCCCGAGAATGCTGGTGAGCTCATCCTTAGGGCCATGCTCATTCGCTGGTGCAGGGATTTGCACCTGCTCCGCGCCGCGTCTGCGCTTGAGATAAGGGTGCACCATATCGCCCTGGATCGGGCCGGGGCGGACAATCGCAACCTGGATCACGAGGTCGTAGAATTCGTGCGGGCGCAGGCGCGGCAACATGTTCATCTGCGCCCGGCTTTCGACCTGAAACACGCCGAGCGAGTCCCCTTTGCGCAGCATCGCATAGGTCTCCCCATCTTCGCGCGGGACGGTGGCGAGAGTCAGCGCGCGGTACCGTGATGCGCCTCCAGCAGATCGAGGCATTTCTTGATACAGGTCAGCATGCCGAGCGCCAGCACATCGACCTTCAGGATACCGAGCGCTTCGATATCGTCCTTGTCCCATTCGATGAAGCTGCGATCAGGCATCGCGCCATTGCCAATCGGCACGGTCTCGGTCAGCGCGCCCTGGGTCAGGATAAACCCGCCAACATGCTGCGACAGGTGGCGCGGCATCCCGATCATCTGCTCGGTCAGGGTAAGCACGCGTTTGAGATGCGGATCATCCAGCTTGAGGCCAATATCTTCGACATGCGCTTCGCCGATTTCACGCCCGTGTCCGCCCCACACGGTCCGTGCGAGCGCGCTGGTCACATCTTCGGAAAGGCCCATCGCTTTCCCGACTTCGCGGATTGCCATGCGCGGGCGATAATGGATCACCGTCGCGGTCAGACCGGCGCGATGGCGACCATATTTGCGATAGATGTATTGGATCACCTCTTCACGCCGCTCATGCTCGAAATCGACGTCGATATCGGGTGGTTCCTTGCGATCTTCCGATATGAAACGATCAAACAGCAGAGCGTGTTTGGAAGGGTCGACGCTGGTTATTTCAAGGCAATAGCACACAGCCGAATTGGCCGCGCTGCCGCGTCCCTGGCACAAGATCGGCGGTTCAACTCCGTTGCGAGCGAAATCGACGATATCTTTGATGGTCAGAAAATAGCGCGCCAACTCCATCTTCCCGATCAGCGCCAGCTCTTTTTCCAAGGTCTTGCGGACATAATCAGGCACGCCGCTTGGATAGCGACGCTGCGCCCCGGCCCAGGTCTCGCTTTCCAAGAACTCCTGCGGGCTCATGTTCTCCGGATAGATCTCTTCGGGGTATTCGTAGGCGAGCTCGTCGAGGCTGAAATCGCACGCGTCGGCAACCTTGCGCGCCGCATCGATCGCATGCGGCCAGCGGGCAAACAGGCGTTGCATCTGTGCTGGGCCTTTGAGGTAACGCTCGGCATTGCCGTGCAGCAAATGCCCCGCATCGATGACTTTCACCTTGTGCCGGATCGCGGTCATCACATCCTGCAACGGGCGGCATGCAGCCGTGTGATAATGCACATCATTGGTCGCAAGCAGCATGAGGCCGTTTTCGCACGCCAGATCATCCAATCGGTCGATCCGTGCGACATCATCGCCGCGATAGAGGTAGCTCGCGGCGAGGTGGCGCATGGTCGGAAGTTGCCGAAGGATGTGCGGGAGGAGCTCGGGAAAGGGAGCGGTTAGCTGCGCACTCTCTTGGAAAGGCTCTGTAGCTGGCTTTCTCTTCCCTTCGTCGTCTTCACCGTCGCGAGAAGCCGGTCCAGGAAACGGCACGACATTGCTCGGCACTTCGATGGTGAATTCGTACCGCTAGATCCTCCGGTGGAAGCAGGATCAGCTGCACGCCCTCACTATGCTCGGCGAGCAATGCGAGATCGATCTCGCACACCCCCTTTTCCTGCCACTTACCACTCAGCGTCTGCATCCGTCCCGTGCTGATCAGGCGGCATAGCCGGCCATAGGCTGCGCGATCCTTAGGATAGGCGAGGAATGCGAGGCCTTCGACCGTCTCGATCCGGGTGCCGATGATGGGGCGCAGTTTGAGCGTATTTGCTTCGGTGTGGATGCGCACCGCACCTGCGAAAGAATTGACGTCGGCAATCCCAATCGCGTCATAGCCAGCAGCCCGCGCGGTGGTGACCAGATCGACCGCATCGGACGCGCCGCGCAAGAAACTGAAGCAACTGACCAGGCCCAGCTCGACAAAGCATGCGCGCGGCGGCGCTTTGATCAGGCCGGGATCAAGCTCCAGCGTGCGTTTGTCAGGGGTGAGCGGCGCTTCGGGCATGTCACGCAGCCAGCTGCGTCAGGCGAGACCTCACCAGCGTAAGGTCAGCCGCGAACAAGGCCGCCTGTTCCTCGCGCGCCGCGCCATCGAGCCGCAGCAGATAAGACGGATGCGCGGTCACCCACAATTCGCTGCCATCGTCGAGCCCGATGGGCTGACCGCGCGTGGATTTGAGGCTGACTGTCCGACCCAGCAGACCGCGCGCTGCCGAAGCTCCCAGAGCGAGAATGAGGCGCGGTTTTACCAGAGCACGCTCGCTTTCCAGCCACCAGCGGCAGGTGTCGATCTCTTTCGCGGTCGGCGTCTGGTGCAGGCGGCGCTTGCCCTTTTGCGCGAACTTGAAGTGCTTCACCGCATTGGTGAGATAGGCCGCGCTGCGATCAATCCCGGCCCGCTCCAGCGCATCATTGAGGACTTGTCCGGCGGGGCCAACAAACGGTCTTCCCGCAATGTCCTCCTGATCGCCCGGCTGCTCGCCAACGATCATCAGTGGCGCGGTTGCTTCCCCCTCGCCCGGCACAGCGCGCGTGCCGCACTCAGCGATCGGGCAATCACGACAAGCCGCTAGCTTCTCGGTCAGTGTAGCAAGGTTTGCAGGTCGCTCTCGCGCCTGCCGCTCGCCTGCCGCAACCATCTGCGCCTCACGCGCCTGAGCACCCGCGATCAATTCCGGAATAAGCTCTGCCTCGGGCATGTTCTTCCAGTATTTCTTCGGCATCTCAGACAGCATCGCGCCAATCTTCAGCCGCGCCGGATTGAAGATCGACGAGTAATAAGACTTCCACAGCTCTTCGACTGGATCGCCATCGGGCGCGTCGCTGCGTTGCGCCGGGCCGCTTTCGCGCATCACTTCGCCGTCCCAATGCAGACAACCGCGCGGGGTCAGGATCGACCATTTCATGTTTGCAAAGCGGCGCATGAAGAAACCCGCATTGGCGCGCACTATGTGATGATCGGGCTCAAACCAGGCGACGTAATGCTCATCACCAGCATCATCTTCGACCTGACGGAAGCGCACAAAGGCGTGCATCTTGTGACTGTCGCGCCGCACCGATTTGTCGAGTTCCTCAATCCGGCGGACAACCAGATCCGTCTTGTCTTCCATGATCCGCGGATTGGCCTGCAATCGCCATAAAAGCAGATAGAGCTGCGCGAAGCGTTCCGGATCGCTGTGTAGGATTGCATTCCTTGCAACCCGGAGGAAGCGCTTGCTCGCCCGTACCGGCCTCGCACCATCCAGCGGCTGCGGCAAAGCATCGCCGCCGCTCGCAAACAGATCGCCCGCACCGCCCGGCTCGCTCCACGACACGCGTTCCGGACGCACACCGCACTGGATCAGCACCCGCGCCTGATCACGCCAGAACGCAAAGTCATCCGGCGTAGGCATACGCACCGCGTAATGCGCGCCAAGCTCCGCATTCTGCATAGCGCCCATCAAAACAGCTCCAACTGCTCTTGCTTGGGAGCCAGCAGGCTGCGCAAATCCGCCCGGTCGGTCAGCGTCGTCGTACCGCCAATCAAGCGTCTCGATAAAGGGCCGCACCTTGGCAATCGATTGCGTCACGCGGGCCACATCATCCAGCCGCAAGGTCCGGTGCCGCCGCGCCGCAAGTATCCGCTTCACCGCTGTCGGCCCCAGCCCCGGCACGCGCAGCAACATCTCCTTGCCCGCGCGGTTCACATTGACCGGAAACGTACCCCTGAACTTGAGCGCCCACGCCAGCTTCGGATCAATATCGAGCGGCAGGTTCCCATCTGCCTCGGTCACCTGCTGCACCTCGCGCGGCGCATAGCCATAAAAGCGCATCAGCCAGTCCGATTGGTAAAGCCGGTGTTCGCGCAGCAAAGGTGGCCGCTGCAACGGCAGCACCGCGCTTGCATCCGGGATCGGCGAGAACGCGCTGTAATAGACCCGCCGCAATCCAAAACTGTCATAAAGCCGGCTGGCCTTGCCCACGATATCGGCATCGCTCGCCGCATCCGCCCCTACGATCATCTGCGTCGATTGACCGGCGGGCGCAAAGCGCGGCGCATGGCGAAAGCGCTTCCTCGCATCTTTCGCCTCGATGATGTCCGACTTGGTCTTGGCAATCGCGCCTTCGATCTGACGCTCATCCTTGTCAGGCGCGAGCCGCGTCAGCCCACTCGTCGTCGGCAGCTCGACATTGATGGAGACCCGGTCGGCATAGAGCCCTGCCTGCCGCACCAGTTCGGGATCAGCCTCTGGAATGGTCTTCAAATGGATATAGCCGCGAAAGTCATATTCCTCGCGCAGGATCCGCGCCGCCTCGACCAGCTGCTCCATCGTGTGATTGGAGCTTTTGATGATGCCCGAGGACAGGAACAGCCCTTCAATATAATTGCGCTTGTAGAAATTGATCGTGAGGTCGGCGACCTCCTGCGGCGTAAAGCGCGCGCGCCGCACATTCGAACTCTTGCGGTTGATACAGTAATGGCAATCGAAGATGCAGTGATTGGTCAGCAGCACCTTCAGCAAAGAGATGCAGCGGCCATCGGGCGCATAAGCGTGGCAGATGCCCATCCCCTCGGTCGAGCCAATGCCTTTTCCGCCCAGCGAGTTCTTCTTCGCTGTGCCGGAAGACGCGCAGGACGCATCATATTTCGCCGCATCGGCGAGGATTTCGAGTCTCTCAAGTGTGGTTTGCTGCGCCATCGGAACACCTTTTTGTTCCTTATATGTTCCGTTGTTGGATTCGCCAAACGCAAAAGTTGCAACAGTCAGCGCAGATCGCGGGAACCCCAAAAAGTTTCATGCGTAATAAGGCCACGGACCGGGCCCCTCTGGCGAGCAATCCTGCTCGTGATGTCGGACGTGAACCGCGGCAATTAACGCCGCCTAGTATTCTGCAGGGGGCACATCTCCCTGCAAGGGAGTATAATTATGAATAAGTTTGTTTGTGTTACTGTTCTTGGTGCAAGTTCGCTGGCTCTCGCAGCTTGCAGCGGCGCTGAAGCGACCGCAGATGAATCCACCGCTGCCGCCAACCCGATCACCGCTGAAGAAGTCGCAGCGGCGCAAACCGCTTGGGGTGAAGGCATCGTAGCTATCGGCAAGACCTTCACTGACGAAGGCGACTACACCGCTCGCGCATCTGAGCACATTGCCACGCACTATGCCTATGGCGATGACGCCACCATCCTCTTCAAGCCAACCCTGGCTGCCGAAGACCAGTTCCGTGAAACCACCGAAGAAGCTCTCAGCTACTTCGTCGGTAAAGAAGGCACAGAAGATGGCGGCTTCGCTATCGCGCCTTACACAGCCGTACGCTGGGACAATAACGGCACGGTGATTTCCGAAGATGGCACCATGGCCGTTGCCATGGGCAACTACTTCTTCACCGGCACTGACGGCAACGAAACCAAGGTTGAGTATTCATTCGCCTACGAACGCGGCGAAGACGGTGAACTCGATATCGTGCTGCACCACAGCTCGCTGCCATACAGCGCAAGCTAATCGGCACAGCCAACATTTGCGAAGAGGGTCGGCACTGCGGTGCCGGCCCTTTTTTGTTTGGCGGTGTCTGGGCAGGTTGCGCAGGAGAGGATCGCTTTTATGCGCGCGGCATCAAATGTCGCATTCTGAGTGGGAAGCGGACCGGCAGGTTTTGGAAATGAACACAGAGAAAGCAGACGCTTTCACACTTAGACCGCTATGGCTGCAAACGACCCATTTGCGGTCGTTGCTAGTCGTCCGATAAACGATGCCTACCGACTGTTGCCATACCTATGTTATCAGAGTGCGGATTCTGGAGTAAATCAATTGGCACTCGAAGCTGAAGTATCTGCACATTATGCCAAAGGCGGTTTGCTCAAGCAGATTCTTGACGCGCTCACCGAAGTTGGGGTTTCGCGCTCTTCTGCGGCACCGGGGGATTTGAAATCAGTCGACGAATTTCACGTTGGTGGAATTTCGGCGACGACCGCATTGATCGATCAACTTGAACTCAAGCCGGAAATGAAGGTCCTTGATATAGGTTCCGGTATTGGTGGTACCGCTCGTTTCATTGCAGGACAAACAGGCGCACACGTCACAGGCGTGGACCTGACACCAGAATACACTTCCACGGCGATAGGCTTGAGTAAGTTGGTCGGGATGGACGATGTGACCGATTTCCGGACTGCCAGCGCGCTCAACCTCCCATTCGAGGATGACAGTTTCGATGCTGCCTTGATGCTTCATGTTGGCATGAATATTCCCGACAAATCCGCGCTTCTGTGTGAGGCTGCGCGCGTTCTGCGCCCTAATGGACTATTCGCAATTTACGACATCATGAAGGTCGGGGCTGAGCCGATCTCGTTTCCGGTTCCTTGGGCAAGCGTAGCGAAAAATTCCTTTCTTGCGGACCTCCAAGCATATCGAGAGGCGGCAAATCAGGCGGGATTTGTGGAAATTTCAAGTCGCGATAAGACGGCGGCAGCACTCGAATTTTTTGCGGAACAGAAGCGACGCCGTGGGACCGATGGCTTGCCGGCGGTCGGGTTGCATATCCTGATGGGGTCAGATTTTCCAACGAAGCTCGCTAACATGGTCAGCAGTATTTCGAATGGCCGGATTGCACCCACAGAGCTCATTCTCCGATTAGGATAACTTCCTTTGACGATAGTAGTCGGGTGTCCGCTTTCGCTCCCCCAGTTTACGACATAAGGGGCCAGCGCAAACTGCGTCCGCTTTTGGTCATTGGCGTGTTTGTATTTCATGACCGAGATTGGGTCGAATGCCGCCAAGCCCTGCGCGTGCTTAGGCCTCAGCCCGCCTTTTTCTGCGGGTCGAACTCGGTCAGCTTGGCGCCGCTTTCCGCGCACAGATAGTCGATCACGGCAGGGTGCATTTGCCCTTCGAAAGCAACACCAGCGGTCTTGCCTTCGATCCAGGCAATCGTGCCCATCGGGGCGTTGATGCCATTGACCTTCATCACGACCCGATCGCCGACATTGCCGAAACCGGCAGTGCCTCTGATCTTGCAGCCACCTTCGGAAATATCGATCAGATCGACAAACACCAGCCGAGAGCGCACACGGCTCTTGACCATCAGGCTCAGCGGCTTGCGTTCGTACCGCGCGTGGGATCGAGTGCATGTTCATGAGGCTTGGCTTAGCGTGAACTGGTAAAAAAATTCTAAGCAGGGCGACCGGAAAAATGGTTAAGTGCCTGCGCTGCTAGGCATACAGCCCTTGCAAATACCAGTTGGGCGCGCCGCCGCGGCCATCGCCGGTCACGCCATTGCGATAAATCCAATAGCGGCGGCCCTGTTTATCCTCGATCCGGTAATAATCGCGCAATCGCACCGTAGAGCGCTCGCGCCACCATTCAGGGGCGATGCGTTCAGGCCCTTCCACACGTGCCACTTCGTGCACTGTGCCGCGCCAGCGAAACCGTTCTGGATAGCCATCGGGCGAGGCATAAAGGACCGTGATTTTCTCTTCCCTATCAAGCAGTTTCAGCGGCCTTTTGTGAAACTCCAGAATCTGTTGGGAGGGGATGTCGGCATCCAGCGGCGGCTGCCAGCCCTGCGCGCGTTCGGGAATGTGGCTGGCGCGCATCACCGGCTTTTGCACGGCCTGCTTGCCAAGGCGCACGGTCAGCCGGTCAAGGCATACCGATAGCGACGTGCCGCGCTGTTCGCTGGCGGCCTCTATATCGGCCTGCGCCAGCCCCAAGGGCGCGGCCCAGGTGGCGCGCAGGCGCACCAGCTCGATCCCGAACCCTGCATCAATATCGTTAAGTTTGTTGGTAAACAGGCGGGTAATGTGTTGCGGATCGCGGGTCGCTGCGGCCATTTCGAGCGTGCGGATCGTCACCTCGCCATCGACCCGCCACATGCCCAGTTCAAGCCGTCTTGCCCCTTCCCCGCGCCCTTCAAGCTCGCGCACCATATCATCGGCGAGGTCCGCCAGCACCTGATCGAGCAGCGAGCGGTGGCGGATCGGCTCCATCAGGCGGCGCTGGACCGTCGCCATCGGCTGCGCGACCACGGGCAGCATCGGTTCGGGCACATGACCGAGAATCTGGTCGATCCGGATCAGCGGGTTGGCGGTGGGCGACTTGCTGCGGAACCGGCGTTTGAGCGCATCGCGGCCCACCTTCTGAGGGTCGAGATCGCGATCCATAAGGCTGTGCCCGCGCGCGACCGCATAGACGTCCTTCAGCTGTTTCAGGCCAAGGCGGCGCAGCACGGTGATCACATCCTCATCGAGCCGCAAGGCCGCAACCGGCAGGTCGGAGAGATAGCTCATCATATCATCCTCCGGCGCGATGATCGCCTCTGCCGCGTTGCGCAGGCGGCCGTAATGCGCCAGCGCCCAGGCCGCGCCCGCAGTCGGAGCGATAGCGGCGCGGGTGATGAGCCGGTGCGCGGCGAAAGAGGCGCGGACATCCTCCAGCAGGCGCGCCTCCCCGCCCAGCAGGTGCGCTGCGCCTGTGACATCGACCAGCACGCCATCGGGCGCATCCATCGCGCTCCACGGCCCCCAACGCTGAGACCACAGCGCGAGCTTTTCCAGAAAGTCGAGATCGCCGGCGTGGTCAGAAGGCGCGGCGACAATCTCGGGGCAGAGCGTGCGCGCATCGGCCAGCATCGTGCCGACCTGCGCCCCTGCTGCGCGCCCAGCCTTGTTCAGCGCATGGATGCGCGGGCCGTGCGCAGTCTCCGTGACCAGCGCGGTTGGCTGCGCATCGGCGCCCTCGCCGCGCGTCAGGTTGTTAGAGCGCCGCCAGCGATCGACCGACAGTCGGGCGAGCCATATCGCCATGATCCGGCGGGGTGGTGGCCGGGATGGCTGCTTTTCTGGTGCGCAGATGTCCTTTCTCATCTCTCAAAATCCATTGTCCGGGGGATGCATGCGGGCGCGGAACAATTCCGCCAGCCACGCCGGATCGCCGGGGGCATCGCGGTTCCAGCGCGGGCGGGCAGAGAGTGCGGCCTGCGCGCGCCAGCGCATGCGTGCCGATGAAAGGTCCGGGCCCGCATCCAGCCGCACCAGCCACAGCGGAACCCCGTGCTTTTCTGCCGTCAGGCTGAGCCGGCGCGAGGCGGTGAAATCAAGCTCTCGCGGGTTTCCGGCGATCTCTCCCACCACGAATGCGAGGTCGCGGCATTTGAGCCCCTCTTCAAGTGCGAACAGCGCATCTTGCGCGTTCTTGGCCGCAACATGGATCACCCGGTGCCTGAGTGTTTTGGGCAGGCCGTGAATATAAGGACGCCCGCCCAATCGGATCGCCTCCTTATCCTGCACCCACAAAATGGCGCGGTGATCCTCCGCATCGCCGAGTGGATCGGCCTGTCGCGCCGCATCCTCCACCGCCAACCCGTCGCAAGCGAGCGCGAGCGCCATCCCCGCCCCGCTCGCATCACCGCCAGCGGCGAACACTTCCGAATGCGAGGCGCTGCCAAGACCTGCCCGCCAGCGTGTCTCACGCTGTTTGGCTTCAGCGAGGATATCGCTGGCAACGCGCCGCTCGGGCGAAGAGGGATTCGAAGAGACTGTCATAATGAAACACTCGAGCATACGACTCGTTTGTTCTTACTATGTTCCATATTTCAGCGATTCGCAATTCGTAATGCGATTTATCGCTCACAAAGCTCGCCTCAGCGACAAAGCCGGAACGTATCGCCTGTAAAACCATTGATTTTACAGACACTAAGGAGATACACTAAATGAACTTTCGCAATGGAAATGCCGACGAACTCAAAACCAAATTCTGGGAGACGCTCGCCGACTCACCCTTCGTCTTCCTCCAGCGCGATGCCGATCCCGAAACCGCAGTGCCGATGACGGCGCAGCTCGATAAAGACGCCGACAGCGCGATCTGGTTCTTCACCTCGAAAAAGAGCGATTTTGCCAAGCTGGGCAATGTGACCGCGACCTATCAAGGCAGCGATCACGACGTGTTCGCCCGCTTCACCGGTAAGCTCGAAGTCGAGGAAGACCAAGGACGCTTCGAACAGTTCTGGAACAACTTTGTGAAGGCCTGGTACGAAGGCGGCAAGGACGATCCAGACCTCTTGTTCCTGCGTATGGACCTTGATCAAGCAGAAATCTGGAGCGGCGAGATGAGCGCGCTCAGCACCGCCAAGATGGCGATGGGCATGAACGTCCGCGACGACATGGAAAACAAGAAGCTCGAGACGACGCTGTAACAGCGCAAACGAGACCGAAAAGGATAAGGGCCGCCATTTGAGCGGCCCTTTTTCGTGCCTTATCCGACCAATCCGAAATAGAGAATAACGGTGAGAACAATCGGGCAAACAAACCGCACCAGCGCGCGCCAGGTCTGGTGCAACACGCCATCAAGGCCGTTCTCATCGTCGATCAGCCGCGCATCCGCGATCCAGCCGACAAAGATACAGGTCAGGATGGCTCCAATCGGCATAAACAGCTTGGCCGTCACCCCGTCGAGCGTGTCGAAGAAGTTGGTCTCGGCAAACAGCGGTATGAAGCCGAGCGGATAAAACTCTGCCATGTCGTTGAACGACAGCGAGGACAGCACACCGAGCACTGCTGCGCCCGCGCCAACGATCAGCGTCGCCACCATGCGCGGCATCTTGAACTTTTCGTAGACATAGGCGGTCGGCGCCTCGAGCAGCGACACCGAACTGGTGAGCGCGGCAAAGAAGATCATGACGAAGAACAACAGGCCGATGATCGAGCCAAACGGCATAGCCTGGAACGCTACCGGCAGCGATGCGAACATCAGGCCCGGACCGGCGCTTGCCGAAAGACCTGCCGCAAACACAATCGGGAAAATTGCGAGACCGGCAAGGATCGCAACGCCCGTATCAGCGCCCGCGATGATGCCGGAAGTCTTGCCCAGATTGGTGTCACGGTTGGCGTATGCACCATAGGTCATCATGCCGGCGACACCCAATGACAGCGAGAAGAACGCCTGCCCGACCGCTGCGAGCATCACCTCGCCCGTCAACTTGCTCGGATCGAAGGTAAAGAGATAGCTCAGCGCTTCGCCGAAATTGCCGGTGAACGCGCCATAAATCGTAATGCCAAGGAACAGCACAAAGAACAGCGGCATCAGATAGACGGCCACCCACTCGATCCCGCTCGAAATCCCGCGCGAGACGAAGAACATCGTCACCGCCAGAAATCCGAGGTTGAGGCCGATCATCAGCGGACCATTGCCGAACAATCCGGGGAGCAGCCCTTCGATGTCGGCTGCGGGACGGCCCGCAAACGCGCCGCCCGTCAGCCCGGTCTGGAACAGATCGCTGATAAAGACGCCGATGTAATAGACGACCCAGCCGCCCACGACGCAGTAAAAACTCAAGATAAGGAAGGCGGCGAACACGCCCATGCTGGCAAGAATGCTCCACCCTTCCGACGCATTGGAATCGCGCGCGACACGGCGCACGCTTTCCGGCGCGTTGGCTTGTCCGTGGCGACCGATCAAAACCTCGGACAGAAGGACCGGCAGACCGATCAGCAATACGCAGAAAATATAGAAGAGAACGAAGGCACCGCCGCCATTCTCACCCGCCTCTGCGGGGAAGCGCCACATATTGCCCAGCCCCACAGCTGACCCGACTGCGGCCAAAATAAACGCTGTGCGCGACGACCAGTTTTCGTGACCGGCTTTTGCGCCCGAACCTGTTACTGCCATGATTGAAAATCTATCCCTCTTGCCGCGCATTCCCCAATGCGCCGTCTCATTGCGCCCCTCTGTGCAATGATTCCGCGCTCAGGCCAAGGGTCTTGCTTTGCCTTTATCCCAAGCGGGCGCTAGATGCGGCCCCATGTCGACAACATTTCAGCTCGATACGAGCACCAGCCGCGCCACTCCCACGCCAAAGCCGCGCAAAAGGCTGACGGTGCCGCGCATTCGCGACCACAAGAAAGACGGCGAGACCAAGGAACCGCTGGTAATGCTGACGGCGTACACCGCGCGTCAGGCGCAGTTGCTGGATACGCATTGCGACCTGTTGTTGGTCGGCGATTCACTCGGCCAGGTGATTTACGGACTCGATTCCACCCTGCCCGTCACGGTCGATATGATGATCGCGCATGGCGCGACCGTGGTACGCGGCAGCTATCACAGCGTTGTCGTGGTCGATATGCCGTTCGGCTCATACGAAGCTTCCAAAGAGCAAGCCTTTGACACCGCAAGCCGGATCATGGCTGAAACCGGCGCGGCGGCAGTGAAGCTGGAAGGCGGCGAAGCGATGGCCGAGACCGTCCACTTCCTTACCAATCGCGGCATTCCGGTGATGGGTCACGTCGGCCTCACCCCGCAAGCGGTGAACGTGCTGGGCGGCTATGCGGCGCGCGGGCGCTCCGATGCGGAAGCAGACAAGATTACCAAGGATGCGAAGGCGCTAGATGAAGCGGGCGCGTTCGCCATCGTGATCGAGGGCGTAGTTGAACCCATCGCCATCGCCGCGACCAAAGCAGTGTCCTGCCCCACAATCGGCATTGGCGCATCAGCGCAATGCGATGGGCAAGTGCTGGTAACCGAGGACATGCTCGGCATGTTCGAACGCGTTCCGCGCTTTGTAAAACGCTACAACGACATTGCCGAGATGATCGACAAGACGGTCGCGACCTATGCAGAGGAAGTGCGCGCACGCTCCTTCCCCAGCGAAGACCAGACCTATCAACCCAAAAAATAGACCAACCAAGGCAGGCTGACCATCGCCTTAAGGGGGCGCCGTTAACGGCGCGCGATCCATGCAGACACTTCTTAAATACTACAAATTTTCGATCGCTTTTACGCTGTTCTGTTTTGTGCTGGCCGGTTGGTATGGCTGGGCCAGCACCGGCAGCGTTACTGCGACCCTTTCGATCCTGTGGATCGTGATCGTGCTGTCTATCCTCGAAGTGTCCTTGAGCTTCGACAATGCGGTGGTGAACGCGACCGTGCTGCGCGAAATGGACCCAGTGTGGCAGCAACGCTTCCTCACCATCGGGATCCTGATCGCGGTGTTCGGGATGCGGATCGTGTTTCCGATTGCGATTGTCTCGATCGCCGCCAGCGTTGGCCCGTGGGAAGCGGTCGAGCTCTCGCTCAACGATCCGGAAGAGTATGAGCGCATCGTTTCTGGCGCGCATATCGGCATTGCCGGATTTGGCGGCGCGTTCCTCGCCATGGTCGGCCTCACCTTCTTCTTCGAAGAGGATAAAGAGGTGCACTGGATCGGCGTGGTCGAGCGCGCGGTGAACAAGTTTTCCAGCGTGCCTGCGGTCGAGATCGGGCTGGTGCTTGGCCTGGTCTACGGCGTTTCGACAATGCTCTCACCCGATGACGCGATGACGTTCCTGACCGCGGCAATCCTCGGCCTGCTGACCTTTATCGGCGTGAATGCGCTGGGGGCGATTATCGAGCAAAACGAGGCGCGCAAGAAAGCCGCTGGCGAAATCGTGCGTTCCGGCCTTGGCGGTTTCCTCTATCTCGAAGTGCTCGATGCGAGCTTCAGCTTTGACGGAGTGATCGGAGCCTTCGCGCTGTCGAACAACATGATCATCATCGCGCTAGGCCTGTCGGTGGGCGCGATGTTTGTGCGTTCGATGACGATCCACCTGGTGCGCGCTGGCACGCTTTCACAGTTCCGCTATCTTGAGCATGGCGCGTTCTGGGCGATCATCGCGCTTGGCGTCATCATGCTGGTTTCGGCGCGCTATCACATCCCTGAAACGATCACGGGCTTGATCGGCGCGGTGATGATCGGTCTCTCGCTATGGTGGTCGATCCGGCACAACCGCGCGGAAAAGGCGGCTGAGGCTAATTCTCAGCCTGTCTGAAGTGCGAGGCAACCGGCGCTGCGAGAAACAGCTGTAGCAGGTGATAGAGCAGCAGCGGCGCAATGATGAAGCCTGCGACTTCAGGCTCAAACATGATCGCGGCGAGCGGCGCGCCAATGGCGACGCTTTTTTGCGCAGCGGCAAAGAGAAACGCGATGCGATCGCCGCGCGGATAGCCCAGCACACCGCTGGCGATCCACGCGGCGGCATTGGCGAGCGCCACGAACCCGGCGGTGAGCGCCACAAACACCGCCCAGCCAGCGGCGCTGAACATTGTCGCAAGCCCCTGCTCCACCGCGCCTGAAAACGCGACATATACGAGGATGCCGATCACGATCCGGTCGAGCCAGACGATCTTCGCCTTGCGCGCGCTGACCCAGTCATATGTCCAACCCTGCACCGCCTGTCCGATGACGAAAGGCAGGATCAGGATCATGCCGATCCGGATGATGACTTCATTGCCAAGGCTCGCCGCCTCGCTGCCCGCCAGAACCGCAAACAGAGGCGCGGTTACAAACACGCCGGCGATGTTGATGAGCGCGGCTCCAACCACCGACAGCGCGATGTTACCGCCGGCAATGCTGGTATAGCTTGTCGCCGACTGGATCGTCGATGGCAGACAGCCGAGAAATAGGAAGCCAAGCGCGACCAGCGGATTGAGCTGAAAGGCCGCGACATGTGAAAACGCGAGGCCCATCAGCGCCATCACCGCGAACACCCACAAGGCGAGCGGCCCGAAGAAACGCCAATTGGCAAACCCTGCCATGATTTCGCTGCGTCTGATCCGCATGCCATTGACCAGAAACAGCAAGAACACGCCGACATTGGCGATCACTTGCGCCGCTTCGCGCCGCTCGCCCATCGCCGGAACGATATTGGCGAGCGCCGTTGCGAGCAGCAGCACGACAATCATCGGATCGGAGAATTTGGCGAGGATCGAACGCATAGAGCCTGCGCCTGTGCCCGCGCTTTTTGCCTTTGTCGAGCTAGTCGCTTGAAGGCGGCGCGAAATCGCTCGGACGCAGCTCTTTGGCCAAAGCCGCAAAGCGTTCTGTCTCGTCTTCTCTCTCAAGCCCGCGCGCGGCCAAAGCGCGCAATGTCAGCAGTTCAGGATCATTGCCCGCGCCAAGCTCAATCGCATGGTCAAGCAGCAGTGCAACGCGCAGCCAATCCTGCGCTTCGGCGCTGCGCCGCGCCAGCATCAAAATCGCCTCGGCATTGTTCGGCTCACCAGCGAGATGACGCACCAAAAGAGTGTCTACCGCATCTTCGTTTCCAGCCATTCGATAGCCGACGATAATCCTCTTGGTGAGCGGCCAAGGTCGCCGGATTTGCGCAGCGTTTTGGTAAAGCTCAAGCGCTTGCTGCGGATCATTCACGGCGAGGCCAACATCTCCGACCAGAGCATGCACATCAGCAGAAGCGGGAAACTGGCGTTGTAAAGAATTGGCCAGCCGCGCTGCACCGCGCACATCGTCATTCGCTATCATAGTGCGGAGCTGCTTTGTCGGTGCGGGCAAAACCGCGCGCGCATCGGCTGTCGTACCCAGCACAAACAATGCACGCTGTCGGCCATCCTGCGCGCGCTGGAGATAGGGGGCAGCCGCCTCGCGGTCGCCCATCCGCTCATGCGCGCGGCCCAGCAATTCGAGCAGGTAGGGCGAGGTGTCGAGCGATCCTGCTCGGCCAGCAAAGCGTTTGATCACTTCCTCGTCACGCCCGCCGCGAAGCAATGCGAGCGCCAGCAATTCGATGACGCGTGTATTGCTTGGCTGGCGCGCGCTCAGTGCGGTCAGCTTTTCTGCAGCGCTGTCATAATTGCCCTGATCGAGATCAATCAAGGCATCGAGCAAGACGGCTGCGGGCACTTCATTGGCCAGCATCGCGCTACGCTCAAGCAGCGCGCGGGCAAAGATCGGCTGACCCGCACGGGCCGCCAGTAGCGCCTGAAGATAGTGCACTTTGGGATGCGAGCGATCGAGTTCGGCAAGCTTGCGTACTTCGACCAGCATATCCTGATTGCGACCAAGGTCTCCCAATGTCGCAGCCAAATCTGCGAGGATTTCGGTATCATCAGGCGCGGCAGCATGCGCCGCCTCAAACCACGGCAAAGCATCCGCCAGCCCGTGAGCATCACGCACCAATTGCGCGCGGAGATACAGAGCAAGCGCCGATTCAGGGCCGAGCTCGAGCGCCTTTTCCGCCGCTTCTAGCGCGGGCAGATGTTCGCCCCCGCGATAGCGCAGCCTCGCAATCTCGACCCAAAGCGCAGGGTTTTCGGGTTCAAGCGCAAAGGCCTGATCCAGCAGTCCGCCAGCCTCGGGCAGATTGCCTTCGCCCATCGCGCCGCGTGCCTGTTCGACCAGGGCCACGAATTCTTCGCCGCCTTCGATCTGCGCGCCGCGCGGCTTTTGGTCCATACCGCCCGAACAGGCAGCGAGCATCATCGCGCCGCCGATCAGCGCCGCCATCCCACCCTTGGCAAGGCTTTGAGACCTACGTCTGCAAATCATATTGCTTGAGCAGATCGTACAAAGTCGGTACCGGCTGATCCCCAGCAGCTTTGCCGTGCTCGAAATATTGCCCTCGCTGCGCGCCAGCGCATGGCGGATCACGCGCCGGTCGGCCTCTTCGCGCGCGGATTTGAGGTTGAGCACGTCCGCATCTTCTTCGTCTTCACCGCCGTCGAAATCGAGGTCTTCGGCGTGGACGAGCTTGCCGTCGGCCATGATCACCGCGCGCTTCACGCGGTTCTCCAGCTCGCGGACATTGCCCGGCCAGTCATGCCCATCAATCGCGGTGAGCGCGTCAGGGCCGAAGCCGGTGACGGTCGGGTTCATCTCGGCAGCGAAGCGCTTTAGAAATGCCTTGGCGAGCAGGATCGCATCGCCATGCCGTTCGGCCAGGTTGGGAATGCGAACCACGATCTCCGCTAATCGGTAGAAAAGGTCTTCGCGGAAGGTTCCCTCGCCGATCATCCCTTCGAGGTTCTGGTGCGTTGCGCAGACGATCCGCGTGTTGACCGCGATCTGCTTGCGGCCGCCAATCCGCTCGATCGTGCGCTCTTGCAGGAAGCGCAGCAGTTTCACTTGAAGCGGCAGCGGAATGTCGCCGACTTCATCGAGGAACAGCGTGCCGCCATTGGCGCTCTCAATCTTGCCCTCGGTGGTTTTGACCGCGCCGGTGAACGCGCCCTTCTCATGGCCGAACAGCTCGCTTTCGAGCAGGTTTTCAGGGATCGCCGCACAGTTGATCGCAACGAACGGTCCGCTGGCCCGGTCGCTGGCATCGTGCAGACCTTGGGCGAGCAGTTCCTTACCCGTTCCGCTCGCGCCCAGCAGCATCACAGAGACGCTGGTGTTGGCGACGCGCTCAATCGTGCGCGCGACCTTCACCATCTCCGGCGCGCCCGTAATCAGGCGGCCCAGTACGGTCTTGTCCTCGCCTGCGCTCGCAATCAGGCGGCGGTTTTCCTGCTCGATTTCATGCAGGTTGAAGGCGCGGCGAACAATCAGACCCAATGCCTCGATATCGACCGGCTTCTGGTAGAAATCGTAGGCGCCGCGCTCAATCGCCTGCAAAGCGCTCTCCCGCGCACCGTGCCCGCTGGCTACGATCACTTTCGTGTCAGGCTTCAGCTCCATGATCGCATCGAGCACGGCAAAACCTTCGCTTGTCCCATCCGGGTCAGGCGGCAGTCCGAGATCCAGCGTGACCACAGCTGGCATTTCACTGCGCAGAGCGTTGATCGCCGCCTGACGGTCGCCAACGATCACAACCTCAAAATCATCATAGGCCCATTTGAGCTGCGCCTGCAGACCTTCATCGTCCTCGACAATCAGCAAAGTGGGTTTTTTGTCAGCCATCAGGCGACCTCATTGGTTTGTTGGGGTTGTTTGGCGTTATCGAGCAATTGCGCCGCTTCGCGCAGGGGCAGAAGCACGCTGAAGCGGGTGCCGAGCCCTTCTCGCGATTCGACATTGATGCGGCTCGCCCATCGCTTTCACGATCTCGCGGGCCTCGAATGCGCCAATGCCGAAGCCGCCATCTTTCGAAGAAACGAACGGCTTGAACAGGCCATTGCGGACAAAGCCGGGTGTCATGCCGCTGCCCGTGTCGATAATGTCAATCTGGCCGTTCAGGCCATCGCTGGAGACATCGAGGTAGATCGGCTTGTCAGAATCGCTCGCATCGATCGCGTTTTGAACCAGATGGATGAGCGCTTGTTCAAGCCCTTCGAAATCGGCCATCACCACGGCGGGATCGACGCGGGTCAACTGCACCGGATGAGCATGGTCAAACCGCTTCGCCAATCCCTTGGCGAGCGTAACCAGATCGACCTCTTGGGTCATTTGCGACTGGCCAGCGCCATAGCGGCCAAGCCGCGCGAGAAGATTGGTCAGTTTGTCCGAGGAATTGCGCAGAGTGACGAGCATATCGGCACGAAATTCGGGGTTGTCGGCATGCTTTTCGGCATTGCGCGCCAGCAGCGAAAGCTGGCTCGCGAGGTTCTTGATGTCGTGCATGACGAAGGCGATGCGGCGGTTAAACTCGTCAAACCGGCTCGCTTCCATCAATGCCTGCTGGCCTGATTGCTCAGCGAGATAGCTTGCGAGCTGCTGACCGACGACGCGCAAAAGATCGAAATCTTCCCAATCAAGACGACGCTCAATCCGCGGACGGGCGAGCACAATTGTCCCGACCAGACGGTCAAAATGGATCAGCGGGACGAGCGCCCAGGCATCGTCTGCATCGCGCAGCCAATCGGGCACATGCGCCTGCTCACCAACGCGGTCATGCCCGGCGCGCACTTCATCAAGGTCGAGAATGTGGCTGTGCTCCTCGAGCAGTCCGCACAGCTCGTAATCAGCCGCCACTCCCGGCACCGCCAGAGTTGGCCAGTTCCACCGCGCAACCAGCTCCAACTGCGCTTCCTCATTGGGCGCGAGCAGCAAGCCTGCAGGACTGTCGGTGATGTCGGCAACCGCCTTCACCGCGCGTTCGTGAAAGCTCGGTCCATTGGCGGCATCGTGCGAGCCGCTGCCCACCGTGCGAGTGAAGCGCAGCCATTCCTCGCGGTAGTCATAACGGTGCTGGAACAGGTGCTTGGTCGCGGTCACACGCAGCCATCCACGCAAATGCTGCGAGGGCAGCCAGACAACCGCACCGAGAATTGCCAGCGCGAGGAAGACGACCTGGGTGGCGCGTCCGAAATCTCCCCCCAGAACGGTGAGCGATTTCGACACCAGCACCATCACCAGCAGATATCCGCCGATGACAAGCAGAGAGAGGCTCTGGAAGGTGACCGCGCGCGAGGGGCGGAATTCAAGGCTGGCGCTGCGGGCATTTGCGCCAAATGCCAGCACGCCGATCATGGCACCGCTCAAAATGCCGCGCATCGCGACCAGCAGGCCGGGTTCCTCGCCGCTCAGATAGGCGAGCGTGAAGAAGTTCAGATCATAGGCCCAGATCCCTGCGAGCGCAGCGGCGCTCCAGCGCAGAATTCGGCGAGCCTCTGCCGAAGCGCCGGCATAGAGGTTGTGCAGCAGCACCAGCGCGCCGATCGAGACAAGCATGCCGAATGCCGCGCTTACCTCGTGCGTAAGCGCTTGCAGACCCGGTGTGATGGCATAGCGAACCTCAATGAGCAGCAGCACCGGCTGGAGCAATTGCACGAGGGCCAAAGTGATGATTACCGGGCGAGTGGGTTTGAGGCTTTCATCGCGGCCATCATTGGCGAAGAGGCGGAAGATAACCGCGATCCATGCAAGGTTGCGCGCGGTTTCGACGAGGCGCGTCGGCGGTTCCCAGGGGCCAAGCCCTGCGGCCAATGCACACCAGATGCTGGTGAGCGCAATTGCAAAGAGCGCTGCTGTGCGGTCCGGGCGCGATCTGTCGCCGCTGCGCGCGATCCACAGGCCTGCGCCCGCGCTGAGCACGGAGCCGGCGAGATAGCCGACAAAGCCCGCATAGGCCGCAAGATCAGCCTCGATAATCACCGCGCGCCTTCCGGCCAGAGCACAACCCGCACCGTTTGCAGCAGGATCACAAGATCCAGAAACGGCGTGTAATTCTTCGCGTAGTAGAGATCGTATTCGAGCTTCTTGCGGCTATCCTCGGTCGATGCGCCGTAGGGGTAGTTGATCTGCGCCCAGCCGGTAATGCCGGGTTTGACCATGTGACGCTCGCCGTAGAACGGGATTTCTTCCTGCAAGTCATCGACGAATTTCGGCACTTCGGGGCGCGGCCCAACAAAGCTCATGTTGCCCTTAAGCACGCTCCAGGTCTGCGGCAATTCGTCGATGCGAACCTTGCGGATGAAGCGGCCCAGGCGAGTAATACGCGGATCGTTTTCCTCCGCCCATTTCGCGCCGTCCTTTTCCGCATCGGTGCGCATGGAGCGCAGTTTGATGAGGTAAAAAGGCTCTCCATAGAGGCCGATGCGTTCTTGTTTAAAAAAGGCCGGTCCCTTGCTGTCGAGCTTCACCAGCACCGCAAAGATCGCGATGATCGGGAATGTGGCGAGCAGCAGAACGAGGCTCGCAATGATGTCGAACACGCGCTTGAACGCGCTTGAAAGCATCCGGCCCGAAGAAAAACCGTCAGAGAAAATCAGCCAGCTAGGATTGACCGTGTCGAGATCAACGCGGCCTGTCTCACGCTCCAGAAAGCTCGAGAAATCATTGACATGCACGCCCTTGGTCTTGATCCGCAAAAGGTCTGGGAGTGGCAGGGCGTTGCGCCGTTCCTGTAAGGCGAGCACCACTTCGCTGACGCCCAGATTCTCGGCAAAGCGGCCCAGATCATGGATCGCTTCGCGCGCAATCGCCTCTTCGACGACCCGCTCCGGCTCGTTCATGGCGATATATGAAACGATGACGAAACCGCTCTCCGGCTTGTCGGCAAGTTCGCGCAAACGCTGTGCCCGGTCCCCTGCGCCAAGCACCATCACACGGCGGCGAAAGGCGGAAGAGCCGAGGAAGCTGTTGAGGAACAGGCGGTCGACGACGAGCAGAGCGATGGCGAGCCACATCGCGAAAAACAGGGTCGAGCGCCAGAAAACATCGCCGCGCAAAATGAAGTCGATCAGGGCGAGCGCGATGATCCCGAGGCTGATCGCGACCAGAAGGCGTGCGCCTGCAAACCGCAATGATCGCAGGGCATTAGGGCCGTAAACTCCAACTGATATCATGGCCACCCAGACCACTGCGGCAGAGCCGGCAATCGCCATCCAGCGCTCACCAAAGCGCCCGGCATCCATCCCGATCTGCGATGCGCGCAGCTGCCACGCGAGCTCTCCCGCGAGCATGAGCAGCGCGAAATCGAGCAGGCCGAGCAGCAGAACGGCGTGCGGGATATAGTGCTTGAACAAGCGGATCATCGACAAATAGGCTCGCGCAAAAGGTCTTTCACGACCCTCGCCTTAACCCTGAGAGATTAAGTGTCGGTAAACTTTACAACGGCTGCGCGATCAGGCGGTCAGCGCCGGATACGAGAGTTAACCCATCGTAAAACGCGACCTACTGGATGATACGGGCGCGCCGCGTCTCATCGAACAGAGATCAATAACGTGATTGCGTGGCGAGCCGCTTGGTTTGCGGGTTGAGACAATCGACCCGCTCGCAGCGCAGACATTCATCCCCCAGCGGCACTGCGTCCTCCGGCTTCAACGAAACCCCGCGCGCCTCGGCCAGTTCGCTGGCGAAGCGCGCTTCCACACCCAGCACAACCGCATTGCGCGCGCTGCACGCCACGCCGACGCCATCGACCGTGCGCGCGATGGTGAACCAGTGTTTGGGCGCAGCCTCCCCCTCGCCAAACAAGACCGGTTGGCTGAGCATCGTGCCAGGCCGCTCGAATGCAGCATAAGGGACCCAGGCTGGCCAGCGCGCACCTTCAAGCGGGTACATCGCCCCGCTTGCCCCGGCGGTGAAATCCGCCAATCTCCCCGAGCGATCAATCCGAGCTGCGAAGAATGGCAAGCCTCGTTCGCCGACGCGTTGCAGGGTCGTGAGCCGCTGCGCCACCTGCTCGAAATTCACCGCGAAACGGCGTTGCAGAATCGTCAGGTCGTGCGCGGTCTGCTCGCAAGCGCGCATGAAGCGGCCATAGGGCATCAGAAGCGCGCCCGCGACGTAATCGGCGAGGTGCTCGCGGAAGCGGTCGCGCGCCTCTCGGGAAGGCAGCTTTGCGCCCTCGACCACCAGATCAATCTCCTCGCGCTGCTCAAGCATGCCGACTTGCCGCGCGATCTGGAACCGCCGAGCGGCGCCGGGCAACGTCTCGGAAATCTGCAATTGCCGCGCATGCAGATCCAACCGGCTCATCTGCCCGGGGATCACCTCTGCAGGGAGGATGCGGACCGAGAATTGATGTCGCTCACGCAAGCGCTGGCTGAGCGCCGCGCTGATTTCCCCCACCGACAGCCGCAATTCCTCGGCAGTCGCCTCCGCCGCATGATCCAGATCGGCAAAGTGGTTCTGCCAGCGCTCGACGGCTTCGCGCGCCTGATTGTCGGGACTGTCGCTGCGCGCTTCGCCAGCACCACCCGCATCGTATAGCCGCGCGAAGGCGGCGGCGGCCTGAGGCGCGGCAGCGAGAAACTCCTGAATTTCCTCACGATCAATACCGAGATCGGCAAACCGCTTATCCGACAAGCGCCGTGCAAGGCCATCAATGCCGCCAATTGTCTCGTCTTCGCGCAGTGAACGCGGATCGAAGTCGAACCGTTCAATCACTTGCACCAACACGCGGGCGGAAAGCGGGCGCTGGTTGCGCTCGATCAGATTGAGGTAACTGGGCGAAATGCCAAGCGATGCGGCCATTGCGGCCTGCGTCAACCCCTCGCGCTTGCGCAATCGGCGCAGTGCGGGGCCAGCCAGAAGTGCGTTGTCAGCCATATCGCCGCTTTGTAAATTACTTTACAGTATTACACAAGATATCGGCTGATTTGGTCCATAGAGACACGATTGTCTGTAAGGTTTACTGGAGAATCACCCGTCAGGAGCGCATACAAGATGGCGAAACCCTCCCCATTCAAAGGCTCAGGAGAACAGCCATGACATATCAGAACACCATCGCGCAAATGCGCAGCACCATCGAAAATGCTGGCCCAAGCTGGGGTGCGATCGACGCAGAAGCGACTGCTCGCATGGCGATCCAGAACCGCTTTCCGACCGGCCTCGACATCGCGAAATACACCGCGAAGATCATGCGCGCCGATATGGACGCTTATGATGCCGACCCAGCGAAATACACCCAGTCGCTTGGCTGCTGGCACGGTTTCATCGCGCAGCAGAAGATGATCAGCATCAAGAAGCATTTCGGCAGCACCAAGCAGCGCTACCTCTACCTGTCGGGCTGGATGGTCGCCGCTCTACGCAGCGAATTTGGCCCGCTGCCCGACCAGTCGATGCACGAAAAGACCAGCGTTCCTGCGCTGATCGAAGAGCTCTACACCTTCCTGAAACAAGCAGATGCCCGTGAACTTGGCGGTCTGTTCCGCGATCTCGACGCAGCGCGTGAGCGCGGCGATGAGGTCGAAGCCAAGCGCATCGAAACCGCGATCGACAATTATGAGACGCATGTCGTTCCGATCATCGCCGATATCGACGCTGGTTTCGGCAATGCCGAGGCGACCTACCTGCTTGCCAAGAAGATGATTGAGGCGGGTGCCTGCGCTCTGCAGATCGAAAACCAGGTTTCTGACGAGAAGCAGTGCGGCCATCAGGACGGCAAGGTCACGGTCCCGCATGAGGATTTCCACCAGAAGATCCGCGCCTGTCGCCACGCCTTCCTCGAAATGGGCGTTGAAGACGGCGTAATCGTTGCCCGCACCGACAGCCTCGGCGCTGGCCTGACCAAGCAGATTGCCTACACCAAGGAAGAAGGCGATCTAGGCGATCAGTACAACAGCTTCCTCGATTGCGAAGAGGTTGATCCGGCCAACATCAAGAATGGCGACGTGTTCTTGAGCCGCGACGGCAAGCTGCTGCGTCCAAAGCGCCTCCCATCAAATCTGTATCAGTTCCGCGCTGGCACGGGTGAAGATCGCTGCGTGCTTGATGGCATCACTTCACTGCAAGCCGGCGCTGACCTTCTGTGGATCGAAACCGAAAAGCCCCATGTGGAGCAGATCGCCGGCATGGTTGACCGGATCCGTGAGGTCGTTCCCAACGCCAAGCTGGTCTATAACAACAGCCCAAGCTTCAACTGGACGCTGAACTTCCGCCAGCAAGTCTTTGATGCATGGGCCGAAGCGGGCAAGGATGTCTCTGCTTACGACCGCGACAGGCTGATGAGTGTCGACTATGACAGCACCGATCTCGCTGCTGAAGCTGACGAGAAGATCCGCACCTTCCAGGCCGATGCTGCGAAGCGTGCTGGCATCTTCCACCACCTGATCACGCTGCCGACCTACCACACGGCTGCGCTCAGCACCGATAACCTCGCCAAGGAGTATTTCGGTGAGCAGGCAATGCTCGGCTACGTGAAGAACGTCCAGCGCGAAGAGATCCGTCAGGGTATCGCTTGCGTGAAGCACCAAAACATGGCTGGATCCGACATTGGCGATGATCACAAGGAATACTTTGCCGGTGAAGCTGCTCTGAAAGCGGGCGGCAAGGACAACACCATGAACCAGTTCGCGGCTGCCTGATAAAGCCGCGCGGAACCTGCGTGAGGATGTGCTAAGGCATCCTCACCGGGAACCAATGACAAGGGCTAAGAGCTTTAGACTTATCAGCCCAGGAGAGTGATTATGACTGACACGACCACCAGCCCCGAACCAGCCCGCGCCCGTGCGCTGCTTTCGACCGCTGATATGAAGCTGCTGCGCCGCGCTTTGGAAAGCCACGCGCGGGGCACCGAAGACCGCGACGAACTCGCGAAGATCAACGCGCTGCACCACCGCTTGGGGACGTACGTGCCCGACGCATCGTAACGAGTTACCCAATCTCACAGTTTCTCCTGGGGAGGAGAATACGGTACCGCTAAAGCGCGAACCCCTTCACGCTTTGGCGGTACGTTAATTTTTTGATGCCCTACCGCTGCGCTACTTGAGGGCGCTTATTTATTGGGAAGCCGTAGCCGCCCGCGCGCTCCGGACACCCATCCGGTCCGCATTAAAAAACTACCCGCCCTTGCGCGGCATCAAGTCGAGCGTTGCCGACGTCATCGCCTCGGTCGCGGTAGAGATCACCGCCTCGGCATCAGGCGCCCAGAACGGCGAATGCAGGGAAGGCAGTTCCAACTCGCCCGCCTGCGATTTTTCCCACTGATCCATCGGCACCCCGCCGACCCAGAAGATCAGCGATTCGATGTTCTCAGGGTCCGCCAGATAGAATTGTCCGAAATCCTCGCCGCCCATAACCGGAGGCACCTCTTGGATACGGTCGCCAAAGCGCGGAGCAAGGCGCGCCATCACCTGCTCGGTAAATTCGGGTGTGTTGAAGGTTGAGGGCAGATACGGGTCCTGCACGGTTACTTCCGGCATGCGATCCTCCGGCATTCCAGCTGCCATCGCCTCAGCCTTGGCGATCCGTTCAATCCCTTCGAGCAAAGCTGCGCGCGATTCCGCCCCGTAAGACCGGACGGTAAGTTGCAGCTTGGCTTCATCAGGAATGATGTTGTGCTTCGCGCCTGCGAGGAAGCTGCCGACCGTGACTACCGCAGGCTCGAGCGGGTTCTTCTCCCGGCTCACAAGCGTTTGCAGGCGCATCACAATGCTCGATGCGACGACAATCGGGTCTTTGGTGGTGTGCGGGTAAGCTCCGTGCCCGCCGACGCCCTTTACCGTGATATCGACGCTGTCGACATTGGCGAGCGCATAGCCTTTGGCATAGCCGATAAAGCCAGCCGGAGCGCCTGCGGCATCGTGGAAGCCGAGCACATAGTCAGGTTTGGGGAAGCGCTCAAACAGGCCGTCTTCCAGCATCGCCAGCGCGCCCAGCCCCAGCTCTTCAGCCGGTTGCAGAATCATCACCAGCGTGCCCGACCATTCATCCTTGCGCTCTGAAAGAAGCTGCGCTGCGCCGATCCATGCCGCCATATGCGTGTCGTGACCGCAGGCATGCATCAACCCGCTTTCGATGCCAGAGGCAGGAACACCGCGCGCTTTGGAAGCATAGGGAAGACCCGTCTGCTCTTCCACTGGCAGGCCGTCCATGTCTGCCCGCAGCATAACCGTCGGGCCATCGCCATTGCGCATCACCGCGACAACGCCGGTCTGCCCAACGCCTTCGGTCACCTCAAAGCCGAGCTCGCGCGCGCGCCGCCAGCTTCTTTGACGTCTCGAATTCCTGGAACGACAGCTCCGGGTTGGCGTGGAGGTCTTTGTAGAGCTCCATCAGGCCCGGCATGTCCTCGCTTACGGCATCGCGCAGCTCATCTGCCTGCGCCGGCGCGCTCAGCACCAATGCTCCCAAGGCGAGGCCAATCGCCGCCGAACCTGTTTTAAAAATACCGCGCATTGTGCTCTCTCCCGCTCGTTTCGCCCTGGACCCGGAGCCGAATTACAGTCCGTAAGTAATCACCAGTAGCACCGACAAGGTCGCCACCATCAACACGACCAGCGGCACGCCAGTGCGCACATAGTCCTTAAAGTCGTAATTGCCCTCGGCCATGATCAGCATGTTGGTCTGATAGGCAATGGGCGTCGCATAGCACAGGTTGCAGCCGAACAGCACGGCCAGCACCAGCGGCTCTGGCGGCAGGCCAAGCTGGGCAGCGATGCTGAAGGCAATTGGGGTGCCAACAGTCGCAGCGGTCGCGTTCGAGGCGAAATTGGTGAGGACTGTGACGAAGGCCATGATCGCAGCCAGCACCAAGGCCGGGGGCAGCATCACTAGGCCGAGCGATAGCGCCTCGCCCAGCCACGCCGCTGCGCCGCTTTCGTCAATGATGCGGCCAATCGCGATACTGGCTGCGACCAGCACGATAACTTGGCCCGATAGCGCCCTGCCCACCCGGTCAAATTTCACGCAGCCGGTGACAAACATCAGGATCGCGCCCGCTAGCGCGGAAATCGCAATCGGGAAGATACCGACCGCGGCGGTGAAGACCGCAAACCCCATGATCGCGGCAGCGAGCAGCGCCTTGGAACGGCGCGGCAATTCGCGCGCACCATCGAGCATCAACAGGCTGTCCGAACGTGCGAATGCCTGCAAGTCTTCTTCAAGCCCCATGACGAGCAGCACATCGCCTTCTGAAATACGCAGGTCGCCGCCATCGGAATATTGGTCGCGCTCACCCAGCAGCCTCTCAGGCCGGTGGATGCCTAACACCGCGACGCCATAGAGATCGGCGATGCCCGAGGATGGCAATGTCCGAGTGATGAGCCGCGAATCCGCCGTGACCGTCATCTCAAAGACGAGAATATCGCTGCCCTTGGCAGACGCATTGCGCTTGATCCGGTCGAGCACCCAGTTCGGCGCCAGCTCTCCCTTCAGTTCTCGAACGGCGTCTTCCAACGCTTCGTGCGTTCCTGAAATATGGATGCGTTGCTGCGCCTGCATCGGTCCAGTCTGATCGCCATGAAAGACGATGCCTTTCGGCAGGTTAGGCAAAATATCGCCAAAATCCTGACCAATTAGATCGCTGTCACCGCCAATCCGCAAACGGGTGTGGAACCGCCGAACATTCTCATCAGCGGCAACCTTATTGTCTTTCAGCAGACGCGGCATAACCAGCCACATGTAAGGCAGCGCGACTAGGCCAGCGAGCAGCACAATCGGGGTGAAATCAAATACGCCAATCTCGCGCATGCCCAGATCAACCGCGATCGAGACCACAAGAATGTTGGTCGACGTGCCGATGGTGGTCGCCAAACCGCCGATCAGCGATGCGGCGTTGAGCGGCATGAGCGTCTTCGATGTCGGCAAGGCTCCGCGCGCCGCGAGGGCAGCAAAGATCGGGATCATCAACACCAGCACCGGCGTGTTGTTGACGAACATCGACAGGAAAAAGACGATGACAAGCGAGACCAGCAGGCCCAGTTGGAGGTTCACCTTGAACACGCGCTCCAAAATGCGCGCGGCAGGCTCTAGCGCGCCGGTCACGACCAGCCCTCTGCCCATAATCATCAGCGCACAGATAGTGATCAGCGCGTAATGACCAAACCCGCCAAATGCCAAGGCCAGCCCGTCAATCGGGCGCGTGTCAGGCAGCGGGAAGAAATAAAGCCCCACCGCAATCACTGCGATGGTGAGCAACGAGACGATCTCGATCGACATCCGGCCCCGCACGAATCCGACGAACATCAGGATCGTCAGAACCATTGCGGCCATCGCGTGATATGAAGGAAGTGCTAGCATTATCCTTGAGGATTGTGGCTTTCCAAAGCTGCGCTGGAATTACAAGCGAAATCGATGGCTTCGTGTTTCTCGGCTAGCGACTAGGCTAGCGCTTGTCGGAGGCGAGCAAGCCATAAAGCAGCACATCGCGCAGGCCGATATGCGTGGTTTCGTGCTCGCGCAAATGGGCTTCCTTGGTGAAGCCGAGCCGCTCTAGAAGCTTGATCGAAGCGGTGTTGTCGACATCGACTTCTGCTGTGATTTTGCGCAGACTATCGGTAGCAAACAGATGCTCGATCAACGCGGTACGTGCATTCGCTTGCAATGCCTTCGCCCTGTCGGTGCATTACGGTGACATAGCCGATTTCTTCGATGCCCTGCTCGTGAGAGGGCACGGAGACAAACCGGCCCACGACGTCGCCTGCATCATCTTCGGCAATCCATGTCCGGCCATTCCAGTCAGGATCGGCGAGCCATCCCCACAGCTCCTCTTCGGAGGTGAATTCCGCCCGCGACATATAAAGGTTTTGCTGCTTGTCCGCGAAGGTCGGGAACAGCGCGGCGCAGTCGCTTTGCTGGAGCGCGCGCAGAGCATAGCGTTGGGTCCTTATTGGCCTCAAGCGCCGGCGCTCGCATCCACTCGCTTGGCTATCCTCGCTCATGCGATCAAAGATCGCGTCGCTGCGGGCGGGCATGCGCCCTTGCGGGCCTTCGGCCCGATCACCGCCCACCCTTCAAAAACTCTACCAGCGTCTTCACCTTCTTCTGCCGCCATTGCGGCAGCGGAGCGACCAGCCAATATGCGCGTTGGCTCTCATTCGGTTCGTCCAGAGCCTCCAGGCGACCATTGTCCAGCGCTTCGGCCACCAAGGGATGCGGCAGCACCGTGCGGCCCATGCCTGCGAGCGCCGAGCTGAGCGCCTGCCCCGGATTGCCAGCCTTGATGCAAGGCTTCGTGCCTTCGGGTAAAGCCGCGCCGGGCCAATCGATCCACGCGTCGCGCGCATTGGGAGCAGCAACCGTCACCCGCTCTGCCGGGGCCAATTGCACGCCCTCCAGATCGCCCGGGCCGTCAACCAGACGGATCGCTATGTCGAGATCTCGCTTCGGTAAAATCGGCGTTTTCGTCTGCGACAATGATGTATTGCACGCCCTCGGTCCCGGCCTGAAACTCGGCAAGACGCGGCGCGAGCCATTGCGCGTAGAATTCGCGCGGCGCGGCAATCGTATAGCGGTCAGAGGCTTGGCCCGCCTGCATCGACTGCACGCTTTGCTCGAATTGCAGGAACCCCTCGCGCAGGGGATCTAGCCCCGCCTCGCCTTCCGGCGTGAGCTCCAGCCCCTTGCTCGTGCGGCGAAAGAGGACAACCCCGAGGTGATCTTCGAGCGCGCGGATCTGTTGACCGACAGCCGCAGGCGTCACCGCCAGCTCATCCGCCGCTCGGGTGAAAGAGAGGTGCCGCGCCGCCGCATCATAGACACGCAGCGCATTCAAGGGGAGATGGGTCCGTTTCACGCGCGATCATTTAGGCCGCACAAACGGACGCTGCAAGCCAGAGCGTATGCGACGAAGAGTCGCGCTTATCAGCGATCTGCTGTTTCGGGAGCCGCAAGTGGGAAGAACGGGATGCGCACTTCGATCGGTGAACCGTCGCCGCGCAGGAAGGTGTAGAAACCTTCCATCGATCCATGCGCCGTAGTCAGCGGGCAACCAGACACGTAATCGTGGCTTTCACCCGGAGCGAGCGTCGGTTGCTCGCCCACCACACCTTCGCCATCGACATGGTTCACCATGCCGCGCGCATCGGTGATCCGCCAATGCCGCGTGCGCAGTTGCAGTGGCTCATGCGAGCCATTTTCGATGCGGATGTGATAGACCCAGAACCACTTGCCTGCCTCTGGCTGTGATTGCTCTGGAAGAAAGTTCACCGCGACCCGGACGGTGACCCCGTCGGTAACAGCAGCATGTTGGAACAGCTCTTTCATAGGTCTCTCAAGGTAACGATTCTCATCGGCTCCACAAGACCACCAACGCGCTTAATCCACGCTGTATCCCAACTTAGCGATAAAAGGACTACCTAGGCGGCGTTACCTACTCACCCTTTGGACAGTTCTTCCTCGATTTGATCGAGCCGCTCCTTGCCGAAGAACATCTCGAACGTGTCGGGATCGGCGCCTGATTTGCCGACGAACATGGTCGGAATGCCGAACGCGCCGCGCTCGACCGCTTTGGAGGTGTTGTCCACCAGCCCTTGCTTCACTTCGTCGCTTTGGCTGCGCGCAAACAGATCTTTCGCGTCGAAGCCCGCTTCGCCGATTACCTCGCCAAGGGCGTCTGGATCGTTGATATCCACGCCTTGCTCCCAAATCGCAGGCAGCATCGCCTCGGCAAATTGCACGCCGCGCCCATCCTGATCGGCGGCATAGAGCATGCGCTGCAAGGTGATCGAATTGAACGGGAATTGCGGGTGCAGCTTGTACTTGTCGAGATTGTGCTTGGCGACGAAACGACGCATTTCGAGCATCGCATAATCGTTTTTACCCTTCACCTCCGCGTCGCGCATAAAGGGCGGCGCATTGCCGGTGAGCTTGTGCATCCCGGCCAGGAAAACGGGCACGACGTCTAGCTCCGCCCCAGTGCGCTTGATCAGATCGCGCAGCGGCCACCACACCAGATAGGCATTGGGACTGACGAAATCGAAAGTGAGTTCAACGCGATTGGCCATGTGTCTTATCTCCCCTTCAAGAGATAGGTTGCACGTTGCAATGGGGATGGCAAGCGCCCCACTCCCGATCGCATGGGGCTTTCTTAAGGAAGCCGGGTTAAGGCGGCGCAATGGATGAGGACGAAATCACGCGGCGGCTAAAGATCGGCCCGACTGCCGAAATCGGAATGCACAACCGCGAGAAGAACTCCTTCCGGGGCATCTCGACGCGGACGCGTTTGCGGTCTCTTTCTGCGGGAGCGGTCAACCAGGAGTTTCTCAACGAAATCTGCCAGCTTTCGCAGCTCGAAGAGCTCAACCTTGGATGGCCCGTCACAGCGACGACGCTGGAGGGCCTCACGCGGCTGGCGAAGCTCAAGGCGCTGCGCATCGACAGTCCGCGCAACATCACAGATTTCTCGCCGCTGACGAGGATCCCTCGACTCGAACGGCTTGAGATCGAGAACGCAAAGCATCTCTACGATCTTCGCTGGCTGTGGCCCCTGAAGGATCGACTGAGAATGCTTGGCATAGATGGATCGATCAACACGACTCAGAAACTGGAAAGCCTTGATCCGCTCGACGGGTTTGCCGTCGAAGAATTGACGCTCACCAATGTTAGCGTGAAGGACAAGGACCTTTCCGCGCTGATCACCTGCCGAGGACTGAGACGGCTGCGATGCGCCAAATCAGTCTCGACTTTCGAAGGCTTCATGGCGCTGGCCGATGCGCGTACCGGATATGGCGTGCGACTGGTTCTCGCCCGAGCATTGGCCTAGGCGAAACTGGCGCAGATAGGGCTGTTGCCGCTGGTCAGCTCATCGGCGCGAGGCCCAGCTCGATACCCGTCCGGTCTTCCAAAGCGAACCGGTCAAACAGGTCTGCGCTCGCAGCATTCAGCCCAACCACCCGAGTGTGCCGGCCATTGCGGCGCATCCGCTCGATCACTTTTTCAAGCGCGCCGATGGCCGAAATGTCCCAAAAATGCGCTTTGGACACGTCGATCACAACGTGGTGCGCGGCGTCTTCATACTGGCTTTCCGGGCCAAGCTTTTCGATAAACTTGTCGACGCTGGCGAAGAAGATTTCGCCAGTCACAACATAGACCGCACTGTGCGGGCGACGAATGCGCTCGACCGCGAAGAAGTTTTTGACCTTCTGCGCAAAGAAGATGCCTGAGAGCAGCACGCCGACGAGCACGCCGAGCGCCAGGTCATGCGTCCAAACGACGACCACAACGGTCGCGACCATCACGATAGAACTGGTCGGCGGGTGGCGACGCAGGTTCGGGATCGAGTTCCAGCTGAACGTCCCAATGCTGACCATGATCATCACCGCGACCAGCGCCGGCATTGGCACTTGGCCAACATAGCTGCCGAGCACGGTGAGCAGGAACAGCAGGAATGCGCCCGCAGTGAAGGTCGACAAGCGGCCTCGCCCACCAGAGGCGACGTTGATCACCGACTGACCGATCATCGCACAGCCGCCCATGCCGCCAAAGCAGGCCGCGACGATGTTGGACACGCCTTGACCCGCGCTTTCGCGGCGCTTGTCGCTTTCGGTGTGGGTCATGTCGTCGACGATCTGCGCAGTGAGCAGGCTTTCAAGCAGGCCGACCGCTGCCATTGTCAGCGAGTATGGCGCGATGATCTGGAACGTCTCCCATGTCAGCGGCACGTTGGGCAGCGCAAAGCTTGGCAAGCCATCGGGCAAAGTACCCTCACCCGCGACATTGTTGACCGGCAGGCCCCAGAAGATCGCAGCGGCGGTGAGCAGAACGATGGCGACCAGTGGGCTCGGCACCGCTTTCGTGATGCGCGGGAAGCCGTAAATGATCGCAAGACCTGCCGCGACCATCACCCAGGTCCACGGCCCCACGCCTTCATTGCCGGGCAAGAGCTGCGGGATTTGCGCCATGAAAATCAGGATTGCGAGCGCGTTTACAAAGCCGGTGATGACACTGCGACTGACGAATTGCATAAGCAAGTCGAGCCGTAGGAGCGCCGCAATCCCCTGAAAAATGCCCATTAGGATCGTCGCGGCGAACAGATACTCAATCGGGTAATCGCGCACCAGCGGGATCACCACAACCGCCACCGCGGCAGTCGCGGCAGAGATCATGCCCGGACGCCCGCCGGTAAATGCAATGACCATCGCGATGGTAACGCTTGCATAAAGTCCGACGCTCGGGTCGACGCCCGCGATCAGCGCGAAGCCGATCGCTTCGGGGATTAGCGCCAGCGCGACGACAATGCCGGCAAGGATGTCAGCGCGGATATTTGAGAACCAGTCGCGCTTAAAGGTGTCCGCGAAAGTGGCGGCTTGAGAGGTCATTACACGTTCCAGATTGTGCGCCGATTGCGGCGTCGGCGGCGCTCTTACCGCGAGAATTTTACAGCCCCTACCGACTTATGCTGCACTGCACAACAGCACGAATGCGTATTCATGGGAGGGTTTACGCGGTTTTACCTCGGCTTTGCACTGCACAAGGTGATCAAGGCGCACGCCTCTATCAAAAGGGAAGCAAATCCTCTATTCGGTCAATCGCTATGGATCGAACACAGCTCCTTTTGGTCGGGCTCGCCTCGACGCTTTCAATTCCGGTCGCAGCCTTCGCGCAGCCGACTGAACCGGTGAACGAGCCGCAGCAAGCAAAGCCAGTTTGCAAGCAAGATCGCGTAACGCGCGAGCTGCGCTGTACTACGCCTCCGCCCAAAGAGGGCCCGGCAGAACCGGCAATGGAGCCTATGGCCCGCACACAAGAACCCGCCCGCGTCTATTATTCTGATTGCGCCGCTGCATGGCGCGCTGGCGCGGCCCCGATTTACGCCAATCAGCCCGGATACAGGACGGAACTGGATGGCGATCTCGACGGAGTAGCCTGCGAACCCTTTCGCAATCGCCGTCGCCGCTAACTCTCTGAATTCACGACTTCTTCGAAAAGGAAAGCAGCAGGCCAGGCGACCTCATATAGAAGAGTTACACTCTCTTGTTGCGATTGATTATCATTTGCGATACCAGAGTCGCATTCGGAGAGAATCATGGCTTCACAATCTCAAATCGCCCGACAATTGCCCTGCCCCATGCCCAGCGAGCCTATGCTGCGCGACACGCTGATCGTCTTCCGGAGGCTCGCCATCCACGGGCGAAACGATGCTCAGGCGAGCCATTTCGCGATGCACAGGTTCGGCCAGCGTTTCCGCCAGGTCCTTGTCCTCATCCGCTGCTTTTTGCACGAAACCGCGAGCGCATCGCAGCGCCGCATTCAGATCGCCTCGTGCTGCGCGCCGCGAATGACGCGAGACGAAGCGCTCTTAATCGACGCGATCCGCGACAATGACCAAGTGGCGCTGTCTGCAGTAACGGACAATGAAACGCCCAATCGCGCCGCCTGCTCGGCTGCGCATTTGCGCGAAGTCCTGTGTGATATCGCGCCCGGTTTCGGAACCTAAGTCGCCACCACTAAATCCCGGCAGCGGCCAGCGCCTGATCCATATCCTCGGTGAGGTCAGCAATGTCCTCCAGCCCGACATTGATCCGCAAGAGGCCCTCGGTGACGCCCATCTCCGCGCGCCCCTCCTCGCTCATCCCGGCGTGGGTTGTCGAAGCAGGATGGCAGAGCAGGCTGCGCGCATCGCCAATATTGTTCGAGATATCGATCAATTGCAGCGCGTCGAGAATTTGAAAGGCTCGCGCGCGAGTGCCGACATCAAAGGCGAAGATCGGCCCCGTCGCGTCCATTTGCGATAGCGCGAGATTGTGGCGCGGATGGCTTGGCAGGCCGGGATGCAGCATGTGCCCACCCGCTTTCTCGAGCCGCAGCTCCAGGAACTTGCCCAGCTCGACCGCCTGCTCGCTCTGCTTGTGCGCGCGCAGGCTGAGCGTCTCCAGCCCCTTATGCACGACCCAGGCATTGAACGCGGCAATGGTCGGTCCGGTGTTGCGCTGAAACGGCATCAGCACCTCATTGATCCAATCTTCGCCGCCGCAGATCGCGCCCGCCAGAACGCGCCCCTGCCCGTCCATCAGCTTGGTCGCTGAATAGGCCACGACATCCGCGCCGAATTCCATCGGACGCTGGAGCGCTGGCGAGGCAAAGGCATTGTCGACGACCGTGGTAATGCCGTGCGCCTTGGCCAGATCGCAGACATGTTTGAGGTCAACCACATCCAGCGTCGGATTGGCCGGCGTCTCGAAGAAAAAGACCTTGGTGTTGGGACGGATCGCGGCCTCCCATGCGGCATCATCCGCGCTGTCGATCGTGGTCGTCTCTATCCCAAACTTGGGCAGCAATTCGTCGACCAGCCAGCGGCACGAACCAAAGGCCGCGCGCGCGGCAACCACATGATCTCCCACAGAAAGTTGGCAAAGCAAAGCCGCCGTCATCGCGGCCATGCCGCTCGCCTGAGCGCGGCAAGCCTCCGCCCCTTCGAGCAGCGCAATGCGCTCTTCCAGCATCGCAACCGTCGGGTTTTGGAGGCGCGAATAGGTCATTCCGACCGCATCGCCTGCGAACCTGTCCGCGACCGTCTGCGCATCGTCATAAGTGTAGCCCGACGTGAGGAACAACGCCTCGCTCGTCTCACCATGCTCGCTGCGCCAGGTGCCGCCGCGCACCGCGCGGGTGGCAGGCCGCCAATTGCGCGTCGCAGCGCGATCCATTCCGGTGGTCTTCTTCATACCGAAACGCTTAGTTTGGCATGAGGTCGCTCGCAAGCAGTCCTTCGCGCGCGGTTCGCGCATGTCCGACAGTGCCGAGCATCAATGTGCCTTCGATCAATGTGAGCAGATAGCGCGCTCCGCCCTTGGGATCGGGATCATCTTCGGGCATTTGCGTTTCGAGCCAGTCGAGAAGCTTATTCATCATCGTCTCGGCAGCCTCCTTATAGCCAGCGACACCGCGCGCCGCGCCGGCAACGATTTCCCACCACAATGTCATGAACGGTTGCACTTCCGGCTGACGTCCATAGGCGAGGATCCGCGCGACACAGTCTTGCCGCGTCTTTGCCCGCTCATCGCCGACTGCCGCCTCAAGCGCGGCGGAATAGACTTGCGCAATATACTCGAGCACATCGGTGATCAGCGCCTCCTTATTACCAAAATGGTAAATGAGCATTCGGTCGCTTGTGCCCGCAGCCTTGGCTAAAGGCCGCAAGCTCGCCTCGCCCAAACCGTGCTGGAGAATGTGATTGGCGAGCGCCGGAAGCAGGCTTTCGCGCGAAAGTGTGGCTTTTGACATTTTCCGCTTGTAGCAATCGCTACAAGTCGCTACAAGCCCTTGTAGCAGTCGCTACACTATAGGAGGACTTGGAGGATGAATACGATCGAAATGCTATGGATCGCGGTCACTGCGGGCGGCGTCATCGCCTTCCTGACCGTCCTGTTGACCCCGCGCGAATCCGGTAGCGCAATCTTTGCAGCCATGCTCGCAGGCGCGTTTGGCGCCTTCACTGCTGTGCAAATCTGGCAAGAAGGCGTGATCGCCTTCTTCATCAATCACACGCAGAATCTCACCGGTCTGCAAGTCTGGTGGGATTTGGTTATGTGCGTGATTATCGCATTATTCTTCATCGCACCGCGCGCTCGCAAAGCCGGTATGAATGTGCCATTTTGGTTCGTATTATCAGGCCTCACCGCCAGCATCGGCCTGCTCGCCATGTGTGCGCGGCTGTTCTGGCTGGAGCATCAGGCCGCGCACGAAACTGGAGAATTTGCAAAGGCCTAGGCTTGTCTGCATCGCCCTGATTGCGATAGCGCTTTCAGGCGATGCAACCGCTCCCTCCTGAAAATACGAGTCTCCATTTGCGCGATCCCTGGCTGGCGAGCCTTGGCATCGTATTTCTCTTCGCCGCTATCGGTTTGGTCAGGCTTGGCGTCCCCAGCGCGCCTTATTTTGACGAGGTTCATTACCTGCCAGCGGCAAAGGCCATCCTGTCAGACGGCAGCTATCTCAATCGCGAGCACCCGCTGCTGGGCAAGCAATTGATCGCGCTGGGCATCGCGCTGCTCGGCGACAACCCTGTCGGTTGGCGCATTATGTCGATTGTCGCGGGCACAATCGCGCTGTTCGCCGCGATGCGCGCGCTGTGGCACGCCAGCCATGATCATTTCGCGACGCTTTCTTATGGTCTTCTGCTCGCGACAGGGTTTCACCTATTGGTGCATTCGCAGATCGCCATGCTCGACGTGTTCATGGCCGCGTTTTTGAGCCTCGCCGCATGGCAATTCGCCGCAGCTGTCCGGGAGCCCGAGCGCGGGCGATTGCGCCTCGCGTTGACCGGCATCGCACTCGGCCTTGCGATGGCGTCCAAATGGAACGCGGTTCCGATTGCGATCTTGCCAGGCCTCACATTCTTCATTGTCAGACTGTCGGCAGGCCGCCGGCATTTGATCACCAGCAGTCGCGGCGCGCCAGTGCCCGGTGTCTCGCTCGCCGAGGCATTTCTGTGGCTTGGGATCGTCCCTCTCATCGCCTACGCCATGACCTATTGGCCGGCCTATGATTGGCTCAATTCTCCCTTGGCTGAAAAGGGCATCTTCGGTCTGCACCGCGAGATGATCGAGCTGCAAGGGTCAGTCAAATCCCCGCACCCCTACCAGAGCACTTGGGATCAATGGATGCTCAACACGCGCAGCATCTGGTACCTCTACGAATTCACCGATGGAGCGCAGCGCGGGGTGATGCTGATCGGCAATCCGCTCACGATGCTGCTCGGCCTGATAGCGCTAGTGTGGTGCGCGGTCGGCGGAGTTTTGCGCAGCGATTGGGCGAAGATCGCAGTCGTGCTGGGCTATGGCGTCAGCCTCGGTCTGTGGCTGATCGCGCCCAAGCCGGTGCAGTTCTACTACCACTATTTCGCGCCAAGCTTTTTCCTGCTCGCGGCGCTGGCGCTGATGCTGAGCGATGTGGTCAAGACACGCTTTAAATGGTGGGTCTATGGGTCGCTCGCGGGAAGCGCGCTCATCTTCGCGCTGTTCTTCCCGATTTTGACGGCGGCGGCATTGGACGGGCCCAGAGACTTCTCCCGCTGGGTTTGGATGGAAGGCTGGCTCTAATTCTTTTCCGCACGCTATCCAGCGTGCGAAATCCTCGCTCGTACGATCAAAGATCGCATCGCTGCGGGCGGCTGGTCAGCCTTGCGGATGCTACGCATCCGGGTCTCTCCTCTTTTTCGCCTAGAGTTAGAACCGCCCCCAAACAAAGCGGCTCGATAGAGCGTAGTTCCACACCGCACCGATCACGATTCCCGCCAGCGCGGCGAGCGCCCAAAACGCGCCTCGGCTCTCGAGGAAAGTCGCCACCGCGACATTGGCAAAAGCACCTACCGCGCAGGTCGCGCAGAACCCTGCCCAGCCGCGCAACACAGCGCCCCACCCTTTGAGGCGCTTGTCCGCATAGGTCAGCCAATTGTTGAGCCAGAAGTTGAAGCTCATCGCGACAAACACCGCTACGCCTTGCGCGAGCGCGAATGTCTTTCCCAAACCGAAGAGGATCGCGCCCAGAACCACCATGTGCACCAGCACGCCGAGCGCGCCAACTGTGCCGAAAAGCGCGAACCGGGTCGGGATCACGCGGCCGATGGTTTTGTCGTAGATTCCGGCCAGAAAATCGAACAGGATGGCGCGGTCGAGCTTGCTCTTCCCTGCCCTGCGGCGCGCAAATTTGAGCGGAAACTCTTTGACGTTCAACGGCTTGTCGGAAGTCGCGAGCAGATCGAGCAGAATCTTGAAGCCAATCCCGGAGAGTCGCGGCGCCAGTGCTCTCGCCACATCGGTGCGGAGCAGAAAGTACCCGCTCATCGGATCGGTAAGGGCCACTCTGGTCATGCGGCGGGCCAGCGCATTGGCAAAGCCGGACAGCCGCTCCCGCGCGGGCTCTTCCCATCGATCAACGCTCGCCCCCGCCATAAACCGCGATGCAACCGCCACATCGGCCTCACCCTTGCGAACCGCCTCGAGCATGTCGCGCAGCAAAGCGGGATCGTGTTGATGATCGGCGTCCATCACGGCGACGAAGGGCGCAGCGGTCGCGCAAAACCCCTCAATCGTGGCGCTCGCAAGCCCACGCCGCCCGATGCGCTGGATCACGCGAATGCGGCTGTCAGTCAGCGCGAGCGCGCGCGCCTCGTCAGCCGTGCCATCTTCGCTGTTGTCGTCGACGATCAGCGCTTCCCAACCCTCTGCCCCCAAAGCCTCCGCGATGCGGTCGATCAATGGGGTGAGATTGCCGCGCTCGTTAAAGGTCGGAAGGATGATCGCGAGTTCGAGAGGCTGACCCATGGCGGCGCGTGTTTAGCAGCCTTCAGAGCCGCTCGATAATCGCGCTGCCGATTTCCTCGCAGCCGTGTTCACCGCCGAGATCGGCTCCGCGAATCCCGTCAGCGAGCGCTTTGGCCACCGCATCTTCGACCCGCAAGGCTTCATCTTCGCGGCCAAAGGAGTGGCGCAGCATCATCGCAACCGACAGCACGGTCGCCATCGGGTTAGCCTTGCCCTGCCCGGCAATATCAGGCGCGCTGCCGTGGATCGGTTCATAGAGGCCGAAAATGCCGTGCTCGGTCTTTCGCTCACCGATAGAGGCGCTGGGCAGTAATCCAATCGAACCGACCGCTGCGCTTGCCAGATCCGACAGGATGTCACCGAACAGGTTGCCGGTGAGGATCACGCCGAATTGCGACGGTCTGCTGATGATTTGCATCGCGGCATTATCGACATACATGTGCTCCAGCTCGATATCGGGGTGCGGGCCTGCCGCCTCTTTCACCGTATCGCGCCAGACCTGGCTGGTTTCGAGAACATTGGCCTTGTCGACATTGGTGACACCTTTGCCAGCCGCCCGCGCCGCGCGAAAGGCGACGCGCGCGATCCGGCTCACTTCGGTCGCGTTATAGGACATCATGTCCCAGCCCTCACGGCTGCCATCGAGCGCAACGCGTTCGCCCTTCTCGCCGAAATAGACATCGCCGGTCAGCTCGCGCACGATCAAAAGGTCGAGCGTTTTTGCGATCTCGGGTTGCAAGGGCGAAAGATGTTCCAATCCGGCGAACACCTTGGCCGGACGCAAGTTCGCGAACAGATCAAGCTCCTTGCGCAGGCCCAGGATCGCCTGCTCGGGTCGCAAGTGCCGCTCCAGCGCGTCACATTCAGGATCACCCACGGCGCCGAACAGCACTGCATCCGATCCGCGCGCGATTTGCAGGGTCTCTTCGGGCAGAGGCATGCCGTGGCGTTTGTAGGCAATGCCGCCGACATCACCTTCGAACAATGTGAGGCCAGGCAGCTTCAGGCTCTCGAGCACGCGCACCGCCTCGCGTGTGACTTCCGGTCCGATCCCGTCGCCCGGCAAAATGGCAATCTTCATGCTCGCCCCTCAGCTGATCATGCGGGCGAGCCGTTCGCCCAATAAGGTTCGTGCGGACATAACATCGCGGTCACGCTCGGCAAGAAGGTAACGCTCGATCGTACCGGTGCAATGCCCGAAATTGCGCGAATTGCGCGGGCAGATCACCTGAAAGATCGGGCTTTGCCCCGCCATAGCCAAGCTCGCGCAGCAGCATCGCTTCATAGGTGATGAGAGCAGACAGCCACCCGCGCGCGGACGGTGCATGGCACACGGCATCGAGCACACCGGACAGCGCCTGATAGAGACCGGGATAGGAATTGCGCTCGGGTAGACTGCTGGCGGTGAGCGCGCAAACCCATGTGATTGCAGCGGCAGGCAAGGGTTCGGTCATCCAAGGCCCACGGCTTTGCGCAAGCTCCACCCGCGCAAACGGCAATTGGCTGTCGGACTTGGCGCGCAGCTCAATCTCGACCGAATTGCCCGGAATCATCACCGGGCGTAATTTGCGTCCGCGCCCACCTGCGACATAGCCGGCGGCGAGGCCGTATTCTTCGGTAAGGAACCGCGCGATGGACGCGCTTTCTCCATGCGCCCGAGATGCGACGAGAATGGCAGGGGCGCGCAGCTGCATCGGCTGCTCGCTTGCTTACTTGCCGGAGAGCTTGGCTTCCAGCTCGGCGATGCGGGCTTCGAGCGCTTCGTTTTGCTCGCGCGCTTTTTGCGCCATCAGCTTGACCGTTTCAAACTCTTCGCGGCTGACAAAATCGACGCCGCCAAGCGCTTCACGCATGCGTTCACGCGCGCTCTCACGCGCCTCACGCGTCATGCCGGCCATGGTGCCAGCGGCGCTGTTTGCGAGTTTGACGAAGTCGGCGATGATCGGGTTTTCGCTTTGCATGGTTGCTATGTGGCGATCCGGTGCAGTGAGGGCAAGTGAAATTGCGCCCTCCCGCGCTTCACATCCGCCCTACAACTCGATCCGCTGCGCCGCAGCCGCATCAGACTGATCGCCGCCATCGGGATTTTCGACCAGAAACTGATAGTTAAGCGCCGTCGCAAACAGCACCCATGCCAAATAAGGCAGCAGCAGCAGGCCCGCTGCCCGGCGCACCCGCCAGAACGCCCAGATGACAATCACCAGCGTCACCGCGACGAGGCCGATCACAATTAGGCCGCCCGTGATATTCTGGCCGCCAAAGAAAGTCGGCGTCCATGCGAGGTTCAAGGCAAAGTGGATCGCGAACAGGACCAGAGCGAGACCGCGCCCTCTTGCTCCCCATGCGCTCGCCACCAGTGCGACCGATATCCCGATCATGACGTAGAGGATCGTCCACACGATCCCGAATGCCGCCGGAGGCGGGAAAATGCTGGGCTTGGTGAGGTTCTGGAACCATGCGGTATCAGGCCCACCCAATTGCCCGGCGAGAAAGCCGAGCAAGACCGTGAGAGGAACCAGAAAAAGTGCCCAGCGCAAGAAGCTCGCGCGCAGCTGCGCTTTGGAAGCCAGAAAAGTCATTCAGTCCCTCAACTTTGACTGGCTGCGATCGGTTCCCGATCATCGCCGCCACAATTTCGACATTAAGACGTCAGTGCCGCGGCGATACACAAACCGGCAGTTAAGGCCAATCGCATCACCCTATTTGAAGGGCAGATCGTCGGGGAGAACAGGGCGCACACGCAATGAACGCACAAAAAAACGCATAAAGCATGCGACATGCACGATTTCTTTTGATAGCCTCGCCACATTCTTGCCGTGATTCGTGGGCGCTGTGCGGTAAGGAAAGTGGAGTGGAGCGCCCCACCCTAGAGGGAATATTCAATGCAAAAGACCAAACTCGCCACCATGCTGGCAGTTGCAGGCGGCCTTTCGGTCGCAACCGCTGCATGTTCGGCTCCAGCTGACGAAGCAGGCACCGATGCAGATGCGACATCTTTGAGCGCTTGTGAAGCCGCTGAAGAAGTAGCTTGTGCAGCTTGTGAAGCTGCTGAAGAAGTAGCTTGTGCTGCTGAAGGCTGCTGTGCAGCTGCTGGTTGTGCTGCTGAAGGTTGCTGTGCAGCCGCTTGCTGTGCAGCTGCATGTTGCGCCGCTGCTGAATAATTCAGCCTAGCAAGACAAAAAAGGCCGATGGCAACGTGGTTGCCGTCGGCTTTTTTGTTTCTTAAGTCAGCATCATGACTCCGATCGAAGCCGCTCAGACCGTCATCGAAACCATCACGCAGATGGCGGGCGAACAGCGTCCATTGATGACGCGCGTTCTACCAGAGCAAGACGTGCATTTCTGGAAGCACTATCCGCCCAAAGATGCGCGCGATGCCAAGACCAAGTCACGCTGGTATTATCATGTCCACGCGCCGGGCAACCGCGATCCGGGCGAGCATGGCCATTTCCACCTGTTCCTGCACCGCGATCAACTGATCACGGGTACAAAGCCTTCGGTGATGCCTCCCGAAGGAGAGAATGCGAAGGCGCATGTGACTCACCTGGTGGCGCTGTCGATCGACACAAACGGCATCCCGATGTCTTGGTTCACCACAAACCGCTTCGTCACCAACGAATTTCTCTACCCCGCCGATGTGATGATCCGGCACTTGCCGCTCTACAATGTCGACAAGACGCGAGAGGATGATCTGGTCAATCGCTTGGTGACGGCGATGGTCGCGCTTTATCGTGACGAGATCGCGGAGCTGCTGCGCCAACGCGACGAGCGTCAGGCTGAGCTGGTCGCGGAGCATGGCAAAAAGGGTTATGAGAAAGATTGCGGCGTTGAGGTTCTGAGCTCCATCCCGATTGATCTGGACGAGAAGATCAGCAGTTTGGATTTGGAGTGATTCTTTGTTTTCCGCAGTCACATCCGTGACTGCAATTTCCTCGCTCCGCGCTCACTACGGGCGGGCGTGCGCCCTTGCGGGCCTTCGGCCTAAGCTCCGCGACTAAGCCAGCTAGTTTCTGATAGCGCTCACCAAAAACTCGACATTCCCTTGCGGTCCGGTGATCGGGCTTTCGACGATGCCCTGCACTCCCCAGCCGCCGCTTTCCAGCCATTCGCGCACTTCGCCGCAAACACGTTCATGCAGCACAGGATCGCGCACCACTCCGCCCTTGCCAACTTCATCGCGCGCAACTTCAAACTGCGGTTTAATCAGCGCAACGAGCTGGCACTCAGATTCAGCGAGTTGCAGGGGCCGCTCGAGCACCTTGGCGAGACTGATAAAACTCGCATCGCACACCACCCACGTCACCGGTTGGTCGATATGCTCATGCGTCAGCACCCGCGCGCTTGTCTGCTCATGCACGGTGACGCGCTCGTCCTGGCGCAGCTTCCACGCGAGCTGATTGGTCCCACTATCCACCGCAAAGACATGCGCCGCGCCCTTGCTCAGGAGCACATCGGTGAAGCCTCCGGTGGACGAGCCAACATCCATCGCAACAACACCAGCCGGATCAAGATCGAAGTGGTCGATTGCATGCGCCAGCTTGATCCCGCCGCGGCTGACCCAGGGATGATCGCGCCCGCGCACTTCGAGTGCGGCGTCTTCGGCAATCTGCTGCCCCGGCTTATCGACCTTCTGCTCGCCGACGAAAACCACGCCCGCCATCACCAGCGCCTGAGCTCGCGTCCGGCTTTCGGCAAGGCCGAGTTCGACCAGCAGGTGATCGACGCGGCGCCTCGCCGGCTTTGCTGAGGATTTCGGTGAATTTCCCATAGACGCATAAGCCGTTAGCGCGCATTGAAGCGGCATGAAAGCAATGACCTGCAAAGCCGCCTCCCTTTCGCTTCTGATGCTCACCGCTTGCGCATGTGTACCCTCGTCCACGCCGCCGGTGGCCGAGACGTCAACGCCGCAACCTGTCGTTGTCGCACCAGCTTCCACACCTACGCCGACACCGGTTGCAACGATCGCCGCGCCGCAAGTCGACTACTATCTCGATGCTCCTCAGACCGAGGGCACCTGGAGCTATGGTGCGGACCCGGACGAGACACTCGCTTTCTTCGCGCAGCGCGGCACGGAGAATGCAGCGCCGTTTATTATCCGCTGCAGCGTGAGCGCGCGCGAGGTCTGGCTTGGTAGGCGCGGAGCGAACGGCTCGACGCAGATGCGGATTACGACGGAAACGACTGCTCGCTCGATGACGGCTGAACCGGTGCCGGGCCAGCGCGACTTAGTGGCAGTTCGGCTGCGCAGCTCGGATCCACTGCTCGACGCGATGGCGATCACCAAGGGGCGTTTTGCGGTCGAGACGGCAGGCCTGCCGACGCTCTACCTTCCGGCCTGGGCCGAGGTCACACGCGTGATCGAAGATTGTAGGTGAGTTGGTTTAGCCGGCTCAATTTGCTCTAAGCCGCAAAAAACCATTCTGACGTGGGATAAGTTTTTTACAAGACTTGTTTTCGCGTCCCGAACGACTCAAATTGGCAACTGAGTTCAGCGGCGAACGCAGTACTCGGCCCCCAGTGAAACGGCAGGGTCTTGGCTTAATAGCGCGAAAGGAGGTGATCCGATGTCTCATGGTTCAGTAGCGAGGTCGGTGAAGATCCCTACGGAGCATATTCGGTAATTTCCCACGCGGAAACAGATGCCGAGTAAGGCTACGTGAGCGGCACTTCCAGTCGCTGACCATGAAAGGGCTGAACCTCCTACGGGCGAGGTTCAGCCCTTTTCATATCAGAAAGCGAATTGTCTATGTTGAAGCGATTTTATCCTTGGCTGGCAGTCCTGCTTATTCTTGGAGTTGTCACCGCGATCTTTGGGGCACTTCTGCCGGGTCCATTGCAATATGTGGCGATGACAGTTGGGTGTTTCCTTATTGGATTGGCCTTGATCATATCGTTCCAGCCGCGATCCTGTGGCCATGGATTGGTTACGATGCGAGGAATGGTCTGTTATCCATGGGTGCTAAAGACCTGCCCGAAGTGTGCGACCAAGGTTTATTGACCTGATCAGTCTTGCCCTTGCAGTGAGTCCGATTTATCCGCACGCGCATGCAATTCGAGACCATCCCTCACCCCTCGCCCACCAATGACGCCGCACGCGAAGCGGCGATTGCCGATCCCGGTTTCGGCACAGTTTTTACCGACCACATGGCAATTATCGATTACGACGAGGGCGTTGAAGGTTCAGTGGGGGGCGGCTGGCATTCAGCACGCATCGGCCCGCGTGAGCCGATCGCGCTCGACCCGGCAGCCAGCGTCCTGCACTACGCGCAAGAAATCTTCGAAGGGATGAAGGCCTACCGGCTGGCAGACGGCTCGATGGCGCTGTTCCGTCCTGAAGAGAACGCGCGCCGCTTCAACGCCAGCGCGCGCCGCATGGCGATGCCGGAACTGCCCGAAGCATTGTTTCTCGAAGCGGTTCGCCAAGTCGTCTCCGCAGACGCGAACTGGTTTCCCGGCGTTGAAGGTGGCTCGCTCTACATCCGCCCCTTCATGTTCGCGACCGAAGCCTTCCTAGGCGTGCGCCCGGCCAAGCAATACAAATTCCTCGTGATCCTCAGCGCGGCTGGCAATTACTTCAAGTCAGGCGCGCCAGCGGTCAGCATCTGGCAATCGGAATACACCCGCGCGGCCCCCGGCGGCACCGGCGCTGCCAAAACGGGCGGCAATTACGCAGCGAGCCTTGTGCCCACTGGCGAGGCGTTCAAGCGCGGACACGACCAGGTGCTTTTCCTAGACGCGGTCGAGACGAAATGGGTCGAAGAGCTGGGCGGAATGAACCTGTTCTTCGTGATGCGCAATGGCCGCGTGATCACGCCGCCGCTCACGGGCACAATCCTGCCTGGCATCACGCGAGAGAGCTTGATCACATTGCTGCGCGAAGAAGGTCGCGACGTGCGCGAAGAGCCCTACTCCATCGACCAATGGCGCGACGATGCGGCAAGCGGCGATCTGGTTGAAGTGATGGCTTGCGGCACAGCGGCTGTTGTGACACCGGTCGGCAAGGTCGGCAGCGCAGATGGCGAATTCGTAATCGGCAATGGCGGACCGGGCGAACTGACCAGCAAAATCCGCGCAAAATTGGTCGGCATTCAGCGCGGCAGCGTAGACGACACGCATGGCTGGGTGAAGCGGATCTAAGCAATCGTGAGCACCTCCAAAACCGAAATCCAGGTCGCAGCGCTCTATAACTTCGCGCCGTTTGACGATCCCGCAGCCCTGCAAGCGCCTCTGCAGGCCGTTTGCGACGAGTTCAGCATTCGCGGCACGATCCTGCTCGCACCAGAGGGTGTGAATGGCACAATCGCCGGTTCGTCAGAAGGCATTGCGGCAGTGCTCGATCACATCCGCACCCTGCCCGGCTGCGCTGAGTTCGATGTCAAATACTCGCACGCAGACGAAATGCCGTTCAACCGCATGAAAGTGCGGCTCAAGCGCGAAATCGTCACCATGGGCGAGCCGGGCATTGATCCGCGCGCGAGCGTCGGGCGCTATGTCGATCCCAACGATTGGAATGCGCTGATCAGCGATCCCGACACCATCGTGATCGACACACGCAACGATTATGAAGTCGCCATCGGCCAGTTTGAAGGCGCGGTCGATCCTGAAACCGCGAGCTTCCGCGACTTCCCCAAGTGGTTCCGCAATCACCGCGAAGATCTGCTATCGGGCAAGAAGAAGGTCGCGATGTATTGCACCGGCGGCATTCGCTGCGAAAAGTCGACCAGCTTCCTGCGGTCCGAGGGGATTGACGAGGTCTATCACCTCAAAGGCGGCATCTTGAAATATCTCGAAACCGTGCCCGAGGAAGACAGCAAGTGGCACGGCGAATGCTTCGTCTTCGATCAGCGCGTCGCGGTGAAGCACGGACTCGAGCTCGGTTCCTATGGCCAATGCTTTGCTTGCCGCATGCCGTTAAGCGAAGAAGAAATGGCCTCGCCCGAATACGCGCCGGGCATCAGCTGCCCGCATTGCATCGACACCCGCGACGAGGCGCAGCGCGCGCGCTATGCCGAACGACAGAAGCAGCAGCAGCTCGCCAAACAGCGCGGCGAAGCGCATGTGGGTGCGACGGTTGAAGGCTCGAGACGCGCGGACGATGGCACGCTTCCCGATGGCTCTTGGGAGCAAAACTTTCCGGGCGGATTGCTTGGCGACGAGGACCAAGAGCGCGCGTGAGCGATCTCCCGATCCTCTATTCCTTTCGGCGCTGTCCCTATGCGATGCGCGCGCGAATGGGGCTCTGGATCGCAGGCGTCACCGTCGAATTGCGCGAGGTGAAACTCGCGAACAAACCGCCTGAATTGATCCACGCTTCGCCCAAGGCGACCGTGCCGGTGCTGGACTTCCGCGACGGATCGGTGATTGAGGAAAGCATCGCGATCATGCGCTGGGCGCTTCATCAAAACGATCCCGAGGTCTGGCTGAGCGGGGATGATTTCCCGCTGATCGAGCGTAATGATGGCGAATTCAAGCACCATTTGGATCGCTACAAATACCCCACGCGTTACCCCGACGAGACAAAAGGCGATGAAAGCGCATTCCGCGAGCATCATCGCATGGCAGGTCTCGCGATCCTGACAGAATTGGATGAACGCCTCGCAGGGCAAAAACAGCTGTGCGGAGACAAGCGATCGCTGGCCGACATCGCGCTGTTCCCGTTCATCCGTCAATTCGCCAACACTGATCGTGCTTGGTTCGATGCGCAGGATTTGCCCGATCTTCAAGCGTGGCTCGAAGGGCATCTTTCCTCGGATTTGTTCAAGGCAATCATGCCCAAAATCACACCGTGGAAGGCGGGCGATGAAGCGATCGCCTTCGGGCCAGCAACAGCCTGATCCCAATAATCTTTATTTAATCAGGTTGCGCTATAGGGACGGCATGAAGGCGCTTGCCCCCTCTTTCTCTGTCTCGGTCGATACCGAGCGCCGCGAGGTGCATTTTGCAGCGAGCGGCCTATGGGACATGGAAGTTCTCGCCGATTTTTCGCGCGAATTGCTGAGCAGTGCCAAACCGCTTTTCAGAGACGAAAGGCCCATGCGCGTGTTTGGCGATCTGACCGGCTTTGTGACGCAAAAACGCGAAGTCGCTGAGGGAATTGGCATTGTAATGCGCGAATCCGCCAAGATGGGTATGGACCGCACGGCCTTGCTGTCAGACTCTATGCTCGCTGCAATGCAATACAAGCGCCTGAACGAAGGTGTTATGACCGAAGTTTTTGAGGACAAGGCCGACGCCGTGGCGTGGCTGCGCGCGCCCGCTTAACGGGCGGCGCAATTCGCCAATTGCTCGCGAAACCTGTCGATGAACCAGCTTGCGGCGGGTCCAGGGCGCGCATCGCGCCGCCAAAGCGCGCTTAAGGGATAAGTATCGCCAGGCTTTTCAGGCAGGTCGAGCTCGACCAGCCGCCCTTCCGCTACGTCGGCAGCGATCATGTGCGAGGGCATATTGCCCCAACCCAGCCCCTCTTTCAGCAGCGCGTGTTTCGCCGCAAGATCCCCCAAGCGCCACGTCTGCGGGCTGAGCACGGAAAACTCGCGCCCCTCCGTCATGGGTGAGCGATCCGACAGCACCAATTGCAAATGCTTGCGGCTTTCTCCCGGCGGGATGTCTGGTCCGGCAAGCGGATGCGAAGGCGCGGCCACCGGGACCAGTTCAACACCGCCGATGACTTGCCGCTCGAATGCAGGATTGTCGCCGATGACCGGACCGCCAATCGCGAGATCGGCTTCCTCACCGATCAGGCAGGCTGCGACCGCGCCCAATCCCTCCACCTGAAGCCGAAGGGCGACGGTGGGAAACATAGTACGGAATTCGCGCAAGACTTTGGCCGTCACATCCCCCGGCACCATCACATCGAGCACTAGGCCGAGCGAGCTTTCCAGCCCCGCATGAAGACTTCTTGCCTTCGCGAGCAACGCGTCCGTGTCATCGGCGATGGCCCGCGCCTCTGCCAGCAAGCCCGCCCCCGCCTCAGTGAGGACCGGTTTGCGTGATCCCTCTCGGTTGAACAAAATCACGGCCAACTGAGCTTCCAGTTGCGCGATGCCATAACTGATCGCGGAAACCGCGCGGCCCATTTCCCGCGCCGCCGCGCCGAAGCTGCCGCGTTCTGCGACCGCGATAAAAATGCGCAGCTGATCGAGTGTTGGTTCGCCAAGTCTCATGACAGACCATATGTTCGGATATTCTGAACATTTTGACAAGTTTTATCGCACTTATCTGTCAATCAGTTCACGCTTATCTCCTTCTCAACACAGACACGAATGAGGAGATTTTTCATGATTGAACTTCGTCCATTTGAAAGCCTCGGCTCCGCCAATCACGGATGGCTCGACGCGCATCACCACTTTTCCTTCGCCAGCTATCACGATCCTGAGCGGGTCAATTGGGGCAGCCTTCGCGTCTGGAATGATGACACCATCGAAGCGGGCACCGGCTTTCCAACTCACCCTCACCAGGACATGGAAATCATCACCTATGTCCGCAAAGGTGCGATCACTCACACCGACAGCATGGGCAATGAAGGCCGCACCGAAGCGGGCGACGTCCAGGTGATGAGCGCAGGCACTGGCGTGCAGCACTCGGAATACAATCGCGAAGACGAGGACACCCAAATCTTCCAAATCTGGATCATCCCCGAAGAGCGCGGCGGTGAGCCGAGCTGGGGCGCTGCGCCGTTCCCCAAGGGTGACCGTGCAGGCAAGTTCGTGACTTTGGCGAGCGGGTCTTCGAACGACAACGATGCCCTCCCCATCCGCACCGACGCCAGGGTTTTGGGCGCCACGATCAAAGCTGGTGAAAGCGTGACTTACGACATCACGGACGCCTCGCGCCATCTCTACCTCGTGCCCGCCACGGGCAAGGTCCGGGTGGAAGAGGTTGAAGCCAAAGCGCGCGACGGCGTCGCGATAACTCAGCGCGACAGCGTGACCATCACCGCTCTTGAAGACAGCGAAATCGTGATGGTGGACGCTGCCTGATAATTCCGGGGCCAGCCGGATCAAACGGCTGGCTCCATCATTAAGCTATTGAACCCCTTACAAAACGAAAGATATTCCTATGACAAACATCCTTCACATTTCCGCCAGCATCAATGGTGCCGCATCGACCAGCCGTAAACTCGGTGACAAGCTCGCAAAAGGCCTCGCTGCCAAGCACGGCATGGATATTGTAGAGCGTGATCTTGCAGCCAACGACCCTCCGCTGATCGATGCGCTGCGCTTTGAAGCGAACAACACCGCGCCAGAAGAACGTAACACCGCACAGAGCGAATTGGCGCAGATCGCCGACGAACTGATCGAAGAGCTGCGCGGCGCAGACGTGATCGTGATGAGCGTACCGATCTACAATTTCAGCGTGCCCGCCAGCGTTAAGGCATGGGCCGACCTGGTCGCGCGCGCCGGTACGACCTTCAAATACACCGAGAACGGCCCAGAAGGGCTGCTGACAGGCAAGAAGGCTTATATCACGGCGTCATCCGGCGGCGTTCCGGTCGGCAGCGAAGTCGACCTCATGACCAAATGGCTTGAGCATTTCCTCGGTTTCCTCGGTATCCCCACCGAAGAAATCGTCGCCGCTGATGGCATCATGGGCGAAAACGCCGATCAGAAGATTGCTGATGCGGAAGCCAAAGTGGATCAGCTGATCAGCTGATCGCTGACAGCGTCACCTGTTGCAGGAGAATCAAAATGAACACTCAAGCTCAAGACACTCTCGCCCTCGTCGCCCGGTTGTTGCTGGCGGCCCTCTTTATCCTCGCTGGCGTCAACAAGATCGGCGGCATGGAAGGAACCGTCGGGTATATCAGCTCGGTCGGACTGCCGATGCCGGAGCTGGTCTATTACGCGACCGTCGCGATTGAGATCATCGGCGGACTGATGCTCGCAGTAGGCTTCAAGGCGCGATATGCTGCCGGTGCGCTCGGCATCTTCTCGTTCCTGACGGCTGTGATCTTTCACAACGATTTTGCGCAGCAGACCGAGATGACAGCGTTTCTGAAGAATCTTGCGATTGCAGGCGGCATGTTTGCTGTCGCTGCCTTTGGGCCGGGCCGCTTCTCAATCGATCGCGGCTAAACCTTAGCGACCCAATTGGACGTGTCGGAAAGAGAGTTCAGCTTTCCGGCACGTTTTCTTTGAGCTCTTCCAGCCAAACATCGGCAACCGCATCAGATGGCGCGCGCCAATCGCCGCGTGGCGAAAGAGCACCCATAGAGCTGACCTTTGGCCCATTAGGCAGCGCGCTGCGCTTGAATTGCGAGAAGCCGAAAAAGCGGCGCAGAAATCCTTCTAGCCACTTGGTCAACACGCCAAGATCGTATTCGTTTTTGCGGGTCTCTGGGAAACCGGCGGGCCATTTGCCCGCTTTGGCATCGCGCCACGCATGGTAGGCGAGGAACGCGATCTTCGATGGCTTCTGGCCATACCGGATCGTGTGGTGAAGGAAGAAGTCGTTAAGCTCATACGGGCCGATGCGTTCTTCCGTGCTCTGAATCGCACCGTCCTCTCCTGCAGGGACGAGCTCGGGCGAGATTTCCGTGTCGAGGATAGCGCCCAGCACCTCGCTGCACACTGGCAGGAACTGCTCCGTCGCGATGGTCCAGCGGATCAGGTACTGGATCAGCGTCTTCGGCACGCCAGCGTTCACGCCGTAATGGCTCATATGGTCGCCCACGCCATAGGTGCACCAGCCGAGCGCCAGCTCTGACAAATCGCCCGTTCCGACGACAAAACCGCTGTGCTGCCCTGCCAGTCGGAAGAGATAGTCGGTGCGCAGGCCCGCCTGCACATTCTCGAATGTCACATCGTAGACAGGCTCACCATCGGCAAAGGGATGCTTCATGTCCTCAAGCATGCGCGTTGCCGCTGGCTTGATATCGATCTCCTCCGCGGTGATCTCCATCGCCTCCATCAGCTTCCACGCATTGGACTTGGTATCCTCGGACGTTGCAAAGCCGGGCATGGTGTAACCGCGGATCGCCGTGCGCGGTATGCCGAGGCGGTCGCAGGCCTTGGCCGCAACGATCAGCGCATGGGTGGAATCGAGCCCGCCCGAAATGCCGATGATCAAGCTCTTTGCCTTGGTCGCTGTGATGCGGCGCATCAGGGCATCGACCTGAATGTTGAACGCTTCGTAGCAATCCTCATCCAGCGTGTGCTGGTTGTTGGGCACGAAGGGGAAACGCCGGATCGGGCGGATCAAGCCGACATCGCGAGGCGCTCCATTCGCTGCCCCTGCATGCTCGAACACAACGCGGCGGAAATGATCCTCTGGCCGGTCATGCGCTTCTGCGGCATCGGCAAAGGTCTGGTTGCGCGTCCGCTCTGACTGGATGCGCTGCGTGTCGATATCGACGAGGCACAATTCCGGCTCGAGATCAAAGCGTGTGCTCTCGGCCATCAGCTCGCCCAGCTCGTAAATGACGCCCTGTCCGTCCCATGCGAGATCGGTGGTGCTCTCCCCGTGGCCGCTGGCGGAATAGACGTAGGAGCAGATCGAGCGCGCAGACGAACTGCGGCAGTGCAGATGGCGATCATCGGCGCGGCCAATCGTGATCGGTGAAGCAGACAGATTGCACAGGATCAGCGCGCCAGCGAGCGCCGCCAAGGTGCCGGGCGGATTGGGCGCCCAGAAATCTTCGCAAATCTCGACGCCGAACGTGAAGCCGGGGAGATTGCCAGCGGCAAAGACCAGGTCCGTGCCGAACGGCACCTCTTCGCCGTTCACCCCGATCCACAAATCCTGACAATCGCGGCCATGCGCGAAATAGCGCTTCTCATAGAATTCGCGGTAGTTGGGCAGATAACTCTTCGGGATCACGCCAAGCAATTCGCCGCCCGCGATCACGACCGCGCAATTGTAGATCTTGTCGCCGCGTTTGAGCGGCGCGCCGATCACAAGCACAGGCGACACATCGTCTGAGGCTTCGACCACCTCAGCGATTGCTTCTTCGACCCGCGCCAGCATTGTCTGCTGAAGGTGCAAATCATCAATCGCATAGGAAGACAGGCACAGCTCTGGGTAGACGACCAGATCGACCGATTGCTCGTGCGCCTTCTTCGCCTCCGCGATCACGCCTGCTGTGTTGTAGGCGACGTCCGCCGGACGGGTGCACGGCGTGGCGGTCGCCACGCGCACAAACCCATGCGTGTGGAGGTCATAAAATCGGTGCGTTTCTTGGCCCATAGCCGACTATTGCTCCCTCTGCTTCAAGCAGCCTCTAGCGGGGAATTCGCTGACTTCCTAGGCCGCGAGCAATTCAGCAGCTTCCGGGCTTTCCTCCAGCAGGTAGAGAAGACCGCGCTCATGGCGCGTAAGATAGCGCGTTGCGCGGGGCATTTGCAGGGTTTCGCGCCACTCATCCCACCCGTTTTCGCGTGAGAGAATGTCGATCACAGCCGGGTGGATATAGCTGTTACGCGCAACTGTCGGCGTGTTGCCCAGCTTCTCCGAAACCTCATCAAGTACCATGCTGATGGTGGGTCGTTCGCTCGCCTGCGCCAGCATGGAAAAAGCAAGCACGCTCGCGTGCCATGTGCGGAAACTCTTGGCCGAGAACTGCTCGCCCATCACGCCGCGAAGGTAGTCGTTCACGTCGCTGCTGCCGATCGGTTGGCGCTGCCCATGATCGTCGTAATACTGGAACAGGTGATGCCCCGGCACATCGCGGGCATCCTCGACCGCACGCGCAAGCGCTTCATCCTCAAGTGTGATGCTGCGCTCTTTCCCGCCTTTTCCGGTGTAGCAAAGCTCAATTTTGCTGCCCGTTATCGTCGCGTGGCGATCCCGCAGTGTAGAGGCACCAAACGACCGGTTTTTCTTCTTGTAGATCTCGTTGCCGATGCGCACGAAACCCATGTCGAGCAGCCGGACAACCGCAGCGAGCACGCGTGAGCGCGTCGCCGTCGCCCCTTCAATATCAGCCTCAACCTGTTTGCGGATTTGGGGGAGCCCCTTTCCGAATTCGGCGCAGCGATCAAACTTTTCCGCCTCCCGCAAAGTGCGAAAATCGGGGTGATAGCGATATTGCTTGCGCCGCCTGTCGTCATATCCGGTCGCGAGGATGTGACCATTCGCTGCGGGGCAGAACCATGCATCGCGATAGGCTGGCGGCAAGGCGACTGCGTTGAGGCGCGCGCGCTCCTTGCGATCCCGGATCAACTCACCTGCAGGCGTGTAATAAGCAAAGCCGCGCCCCGCGCCCTTGCGCGTAATGCCCGGCAGGCTGTCATCGACATAGATCAGCTTTTCCATCGCAAACACAAACGCGTCACCGCGTCGCTTGTTTCCCGCTTGCGCTCGTAACTTCGATCCCCCACCTCACGAATAACACAGCATATCCCGCGCAAGAGGAGCAATTATTCATGGCCGATCCGACTTATACCCCGCCCGCCATATGGACCTATGACGCCGAAAATGGTGGCCGGTTTGCGAGCATCAACAGGCCGACTGCTGGCGCGCGCGAAACCAAAGCACTGCCCGAAGGCGAAAATCCGTTTCAGCTCTATTCGTTGGCGACGCCAAACGGCGTGAAGGCAACGATCATGTTTGAAGAACTGCTGGAGCTGGGTCACACAGGCGCGGAATACGACGCCTATACGATCAATATCGGCGAAGGCGTCCAATTCACCAGCGGCTTCGTCGATATCAACCCAAACTCGAAGATCCCAGCCCTGCTAGACAAGAGCGGCGACACTCCGATTCGCGTGTTCGAATCCGCAGCGATACTGGTGCATTTGGCCGAGAAATTCGGCGAGTTCCTGCCAACCGATCCCGCTGCCCGCGCTGAAACCATGAGCTGGTTGTTCTGGCAGGTCGGAACCGGGCCGTTCATCGGTGGCGGATTTGGCCATTTCTACGCCTATGCGCCGGAGAAATATGAATATCCGATCAACCGCTACGCGATGGAAACAAAGCGGATTTTCGACGTCGCCGACAAGCGCCTCGGCGAAAGTCGTTTCCTTGCAGGCGATGAATACACGATCGCCGATATCGCCAATTTCCCGTGGCTTGCGCCCTTCGTGAATGGCAATATCTACAATGATGCCAAAACCTTCCTGTCGATCGACGAATACAAGAATGTCGCGCGCTGGGTCGAAGAAATCTCTTCCCGGTCCGGCGTGAAGCGCGGACGCATCGTCAACAAGACGTGGGGCGAGGAAAACGAACAATTGCTGGAGCGCCATTCCGCCGCCGATTTTGAGGGCAAAGCGGTCTAATTGCCCAGCGGATAAGAATGAGGGTGTAAATAGGTGAAATTTCCCGCCCGCACCCTCTTCACATCTGCGCGAAGGCCGCTATACAGCGGCGCTCTGCTGGGGTGTAGCCAAGTGGTAAGGCAGCGGTTTTTGGTATCGCCATTCGCAGGTTCGATCCCTGCCACCCCAGCCACTTTTCCTTCACGCTACCGCGTCGCTGCCTGAGCGCACGCTTTTCACGCTACCGCTTCGCTGCTTGGGCGTTTGAGGCATTTCCCAAAATCTCATCGGCGAGCGCCAAGCCGGATAGAAACGCGCCTTCGACGCGCGGGCTATGAAGGTAGTCCCCCGCAATACCGATGCGCTGTGATGCGTCATATCTCGCAGCTTCGCTGTCCGGCTTGCCTGGCATGGCGTACAGCCATCGATGCGCGGCGAGATGGATCGGTATGACCTTTGACACGCCGGTCTGCTCGAAGAAATCGCCCAGCAAGACTGCTGCCGCTTCTTCTTTCGGCAGGTCGAGTATTTCACGCGAACGCGCCGGACTTGCGTGCAACACCCAGCATTCGCCGCCTGCGCGAGCTGGCTTCGCAGAATTTCGCGCGGCCCACGAGATCGCTGCGTCAGGCGCTCGCAAAGCATCGTCCTCGATCTCCAGGCGCTCGGCAAAAGCCGCCATCACCGCCCAGCATGGCTGTGACGTAACCTTGTGCGCCACTGCGGCGAGATCAGGAGCGGCATCGTCCAGCAAGACGGTACCGCTTGCTCCGCCGGCACAGCGCAAACCAAGGCATCGGCGACAAAACTCTTGTGATCTGTCTCCAGCTTCCAGCGATCACTGTCGCGGTGAATGCGCTCGATCCGCGTGCCCCAGCTCACATCAAGATCACTCGCCATCGCGCGGATCGGCCCGTTCATTCCCGGTGTCCCAACCCAGGCCTCTTCGCCAGCAGCGGGCCAAGGAGCGACCACACCGAATGCGTGCCACGCCTCGACCGCCTTGCGGAATTCGGGATCGCGTGCTGTGAAGTATTGCGCACCGTGATCGAAGCCAACCGTCTCGCCAGCGATCTCCGCGCGGCGAGCCGCCATCCGCCCGCCCGGCCCGCGACCCTTGTCGAACAGCGCGACTTCGTGTCCCGCTTCGGAAAGACGCGTTGCGCAGGCTAGCCCCGCCATTCCGGCGCCGATAATCGCGATCTGCATGTTAGAACCGTCCATGCTGCCTCCAACGCGCGGCGCTCCGGTCGGTTTCAATTCTGAGTTTACGGCGCGCTTTTTGGCTCGTGCCGCCTCTGCCAGGATCAGCGAGAAACGTCCTGCCTCGTCCAGCCAGCGCTCGCGCGGCTCCCACCCGCTTGCGAGCAGCAACATATTGGCCGTGCGGCGATCAAACTTATGGCTATTCTCGGTGTGGATCGTTTCGCCTTGTTTCATGGCAAAACTTTGATCGGCAACGCTGAATTCAAAATCGCTTTGCGCAACGAGATGCATCTCAATCCGCGCGAAATCATCGTTCCAGCGCGCTTCGTGCCTAAGTTGATCGACCGGGATATCGCCGCCCAACTCCCGGTTGATCCGCCGCATCAGGTTGAGATTGAATTTGGCCGTAACGCCCGCTGCATCATCGTAGGCTGCGACCAGGATTTCTTCATCCTTGATAAGGTCCATACCGATCAGCAGTTGCGAGCCCTCGCCCAAAGTCTCACGCATGGTGCGCAGCAGATCAACCGCTGTGCGAGCAACCATGTTGCCGATGGTCGAACCAGGAAAGAAGCCGAGCTTCGGCATCGCTGCGACCTCTTCCGGCAATTCAACCCGCCGCATGAAGTCGGCCTCAACCGGATATACCGGCAGGCCGGGAAACTTCGCTGAAAGCTCCTTCGCCGCAGCGCGCAGGAAATCGCCGGAGATGTCGAGTGGGACATAGGCTTTGGGCGAAATGGCGCTCAGCAAGAGCGGCGTTTTCACAGAGCTGCCTGATCCAAATTCGACTACGGCCCGGTCCGGACCAATCATCTGCGCAAATTCGGCGGCGAGCCCGCGCAAGATCTCAGTCTCCGCACGGGTCGGGTAATATTCCGGCAGCTGCGTGATGTCTTCAAACAACTGCGACCCGGCATCATCATAGAGCCAGCGCGCGGGGATCGCCTTTTGCGACTGCTTCAGGCCCGCGAGCACATCCGCGCGAAACGCCATATCAACGCCTTCGTCATCGAGGGAAACGAGGGCGAGGCCCTTCTTAGTCGTCATCAAAGATCCTTTGCGAGCCGCATTCCGGTGAACTGCCAGCGCTGATGCGGGTAGAAGAAATTGCGGTAGGAGGCGCGCGAATGGCCGCGCACCGTCGCGCAGCTCGCGCCCTTTAACACGAACTGTCCGCTCATAAATTTGCCATTATACTCGCCGACTGCACCGCTCGCCGGTTCAAAGCGCGGATATGGCAGGTAAGCCGAGCGGGTGAACTGCCAGCAATCGCCGAACAGCGACAGGCCGCCATGTTGCTCTGGAGCGGCGGCGCGGTCCAACTGGTTGCCCGCGCTCGCGTCGTGTGCGGGCGTGCTTCGCTCTCCATCCTGGCCGCGCGCGATCGCTTCCCACTCGAACTCCGTCGGGAGCCTTTGCCCCGCCCAGCTCGCGAAAGCATCCGCCTCATAATAGGAGATATGCGTCACCGGCGCGCCCGGATCGCGAGGCTGCCAGCCTTGATGGGTGAAGGCCTCGTCATCTCGCCAATAGAGCGGCGCGGTGATCCCGTCTCCGCGCACCCATGCCCAGCCGTCCGACAGCCAAAGCGACGCGGTGTCATACCCGCCATCAGCGATAAATTCGCCCCACTCGCGGTTGGTGACGAGCCGTTCGGCCAGCGCGAATGGCTCGAGAAGCACGCGGTGCCGCGGCCCTTCATTATCAAAGGCAAAACCTTCTCCGACATGCCCGATCAGCGCGACGCCACCGGGATGCTCATGCCAGCCGGGCTCTGTGTTGCCCGCAGACATTGCGGCTTCGGGTGCGCTGTCCCACATGGCCGGGCCGAGCGGGTTTTGAAACAGAGCATGCTTGATATCGGTCAATAGCAACTCGATATGCTGCTGCTCATGTGCGATCCCGAGCGCGATCAGATTGGCATGCGCTGGATCGTCGATCAGCGACGCCATCTTTTGATCGACATGCGCGCGCCACTCGCGAATTTCATCAAGCTCTGGTCGCGACAAAAGCCCGCGAGAAAAGCGCGCAATCCGCTCACCTTCTGCTTCGTAGTAGGAGTTGAAGAGGAATGGCCACTCCTCGTTGAAGAGGCGATAATCGGGCGCATGGTCGCGCAGCAGGAACGTTTCCCAAAACCAGTTTGTGTGCGCGAGGTGCCATTTTGCGGGCGAAGCATCTTCCATCGATTGCAGCGTCGCATCGGCATCGGAAAGCCGCTCTGCCAGCGCCTCCATCAGCGCCCTTGTCGTCTCGTAACGCTTTGAAAGCGAGGCGGGATCATCCGCGTTGAGCGATCCTCGATCTTCAAGCGATGCTTGTGGCACCAGCGTCTCCCAACTGCGCGGGTTGCTCGAAATGGCCCACGCACAAGCAGCCATGCCCGAAAGCGATTGCAATTGAAAGGGATAGGCCGCGACTTCAGGTTCGCTATGCCTTTAGGCTGCCATGCGAACCCGGTTCCGCCCTGCGCCTTTGGCCTCGTAAAGCGCCGCATCGGCCCGAGCGAACAGACTAAGCGACGAATCGTCAGGCATCAGCGAGGTGAAGCCGATGCTTACGGTCACAGGTGGGCGATCCCCGATCGCTGTGCCCACCGAAATCGCCAGTCGCAAACGCTCTGAAATGATCCGCGCGAATGCCTTGTCGGCGCCCGGAACGATCCAGACAAACTCTTCTCCACCGACGCGACCGACGATGTCACCGTCTCGCGCCTGATTTCTCGTGATGCGTGCAACCTCTTGCAAGACTTTGTCGCCATGGGGGTGACCGTAGGTATCGTTGACCGACTTGAAGTGATCGATATCAAACATGATGAGCGCAAGGGGCTCATTCTGGCGATGGGACTTCACCACCAGATGGTCGAGCGCCGCCATCACGCGCCTACGATTGGCGATTCCTGTGAGCGGATCTGTCTGCGCCAATTCCCTCGCCACGCTGGCTTCATGAAGGGCGGAGACACGCGACATTTCGAGTTCGCGTTCACGTTCAACCTGGTCGGTGACATCTCGGACCACGGCCACGACCCTCACGACCTCCTTTTCTCAGTCGCGCAGATTGCAGGCCTGCACCGAAATCGAGCACGGCACACCGTCAAAACCTGTGATGTCGTAGAACATTTCATAGACGCCGGTTTCGTCCGCATGAGCCATAACCTGCCCGACCAGATCAATGTCATTGGCGAACAGCAGCGTTTCGGCATCCCCGGCGACGAATTGTTCGTCCTTGTCGATACCAAACAGCATGCGCATACCATCGGACCATTGCTGCATGCCGGTCTTGGTATCGTATTGCCAAACGCCAAGATCCGCGATGTGTTCAGCCATACGGACCGTGCGCAGCAACTCGTTCATGCGCTCACCGCGCTCTCGCGCCAAGCGGGAGGAAAAGCGCGCTTCGCGGCGCGCGGAAACCGTCGACGCCAGCAGCGCAATGGAAACGAGGCCAAGCAAAAGGCAGACAGCGACAGCAATCTGCTGCCCAGTATCAGCGGCCAATATGCCGTCCATGCAACTTACCCCGCTCGTTAATGAGCGTGGTATATTGGTGAATCGTCAACCGGTTTGCTGTGACACACTAGGTGAATGCACCTAATGCACGGGCAATGCTTATGCCGCGTCTGCCTTGCGCTCGTTGATCTCGCTGTTGAGCATTTCGGCAATCAGGAAGGCCAGTTCCAGCGATTGTTCTGCGTTGAGACGCGGATCACAATGAGTGTGGTAGCGATCGCCCAGACGCTCATCGGTAATCGCCACTGCGCCGCCTACGCACTCGGTCACGTCCTGACCGGTCATCTCGATATGAATGCCGCCGGGATGCGATCCTTCGGCACGGTGCACGGCGAAAAAGCCCTTCACTTCGGTCAGGATGCGATCGAACGGCCGCGTCTTAAACCCGCTGTCGGACTTGATGACATTACCGTGCATCGGGTCACAACTCCACACGACCGGATGGCCTTCGCGTTGAACCGCGCGGACCAATTTGGGCAGGCCCTCTTCGACCTTGTCGTGACCGAAACGGCTAATCAGCGTGATCCGGCCTGCTTCGCGCGATGGGTTCAGTTGATCGAGCAGTTCGATGAGCGCATCAGGCTCGAGCGAAGGGCCGCACTTCATGCCCAGCGGATTGCCGATGCCGCGCGCGAATTCGATATGGGCGCTGCCCGGGAAGCGTGTCCGATCCCCGATCCACAGCATGTGCGCGCTAGTGGCGTACCACTGACCGGTGAGCGAATCTTGGCGGGTGAGCGCTTGCTCATAAGGAAGCAGCAAGCCTTCATGGCTGGTGTAGAAGCTGGTGCCCTGCAATTGCGGAACCGTCGCCGGATCAATTCCGCATGCTTCCATAAAGTCGAGCGCCTCACCGATCCGGTCGGCAGTTTCGGCGAATTTCTCAGTCCAAGGCGTGCGGCCCATAAATTCGAGCGTCCACTGGTGGACCTGACGCAAATTGGCATATCCGCCGCCGGCAAAGGCCCGCAGCAGGTTGAGCGTCGATGCCGCCTGCGAATAGGCGCGGACCATCCGCCCCGGATCGTTGCGGCGCGTCGCCGGGTCAAACTCGATCCCATTGATGTTGTCGCCGAAATAGCTCGGCAGCGTAACATCGCCCTTGGTTTCGGTCGGCGCCGAGCGCGGCTTGGCAAACTGCCCTGCCATCCGGCCAACTTTGACGACCGGACGCTTGCTGGCGAAAGTCATCACGACCGCCATTTGCAGCAGCACGCGGAAGGTGTCGCGAATGTTGTTCGGGTGAAACTCGGCAAAGCTCTCGGCGCAATCGCCGCCTTGCAACAAGAATGCCTTGCCATTGGCGACATCGGCCAGGTCCGATTTGAGCGCGCGCGCTTCGCCCGCAAAGACAAGCGGCGGATAGGCTTCCAGAGTGCTCTCAGCATCGGCGAGTTCAGCGGCATCTTCGTAGTTCGGCAAATGCCGCGCTTCGAAGGATTTCCAGCTTTCCGGGGACCAATTCTGTGACACTTTAAAACTCTTCTCGTTCAAAACGGGGGCAAGATGAGGCGCGAAAAGCGCTCCATGATAATCGCAAATGCGGCGGCGCGGTTACCGCGCATCCATTACAAATGTAAAGCGAGAACCGCCCGAGGCACAACTTTATTTCACGAACGCTCTGATCGGTTCGCGCGATCAAGGCGTATTAGCGACCGATAACCTCCGGTACGGCGTGCGCCTGAACGGGCAGCCGCAGGTGCGCTTTCAGACGGCAGGCTTTGCGACAATTCGGTTCCCTCGGGGATCACGGCAAGCCGCCATCCCGGGCGCTGACCGAAATATCGGCCCGCGAGGAATTGCATGATCTGCGGAGTGGTCCGCGAATAATCATCCAAGAGCGTTGGCAGCAGCCCGACCCTGCGGCGGTCATTCGTCGCGCCTTCCAACTGGAACAGCCAGAAGGTGTTGCCGGTCGATGCGCGGCTGAACAATTGCCGCAGCGGCTCGGTTACCCGGTCAAGCTCCTCTTCAGTCGGAGGTGCATTCACCAGATCGCGTGCAATCTTGTCAGCCTCGGCGAAGAACACCGGCACGTCCTGCGGCTGCAATTGCGCAAGCGCGGTGATCGTGCCGCCCGCGTCGAGATCAACCGGCCAATCTGAATAGATTTGCGGCGCATAGCTCGCCCCGGCGCGCTCCCGCATCGCCTCGAGCAGGCGATTGTTGAAGACGTCGATCAAAATCTGGAGCTGACGGGATTCGCGCAAAGACTGCACCCCTGCGCCGCTTGGCCAAGCGATCACGGCGGCAGCCTGATTGGAATCGCCGCGATGGTTGAGCACGGTGGTGTCAGCCGAGGATGCCGGGAATGCAGGCACCTTGTTCGCCACATCCTGCGGGATCGGCGTGCGTTCCGTCAAAGCGCCAAATGTTGTGCGCAAAGCCTCAACCGTCGCCTCTTTGTCGAACTCGCCGAAGATCAGCACCTCAACCGGACCTTGAGCAAGCAATGGCTCCCAAACCTCGCGAAAGCCCTCTGGCGTGACATTCGCCAAGGCGCTGGGATCGGGTGTTGCGAAACGCGGATCGCGATTGCTCATCAGATATTCCAAATCGCGATTGAGCACGCCGTTCGGGCTGGTCGCAAACGTGTTGTAGGCGAGTTCAGCAGCGGCGCGGGCTCGGATCACAGGATCCTTGTCCCAGCGCGGCATGCCCAGCTTGGCTGCGAATAAATAGAGTTGGTCCGCCACATCATCAGACCGCGTGCGCGCGGTAAAGGTGAACACGGCATCCTCGATCGAAAACTCAAAGCCGAGCTTGCGGCCAGTCGCCAAACGATCAAGCTCTTCCTGGCCCAATTCGCCAAGGCCCGAGCCAACCAGCGCCGTCGTGCCCAAAGTCGCATAGGGCGCGTTTTCAGCATCGAACGCACGATAGCCTGAACCGAAGCGCACTTTCACGACAACACGTCCTGGCTCAGCATTGTTGGCCCAAAGCAGCGTCTTCACACCGTTATCGAAATCGACCTGTTCGATATCCAGCAAACCAATCGGCTCACGCTTTGCAATGGTGCCAGGCTCACCGACGGGCGGAAGCTCATCAAACGAGATTGTGCTTGCGGCCAATCGCGCGCTGCCATCAACGGTCACTTCTTTGCCAAGCGCCAGCCGCAGCGCAGGCTCATCCGCCTCGCCGGCTGCGGGCGTCACATAGACACCGCGCACCACATCGCCGGTGAAGAGCTTGCGCGTGTGCGCCAGCACCTCGTCTGGAGTGAAACGCGGCTTGGTGTCGCGGAAGACTTGCAGGACCACTTCGGGCGACGCTGTAGTCTCACGAATGTCGACTGCATTGATCAAAGTGTTAGCGAGATCAGAGCCAGAAATGACGGTGCGTTGCTCCACCTGATTGGCAAACGCGATGTCGAATTCGGCGACCTCGCGGTCGATTTCTTCTTGTGTTGGCGCGCTGGCCAAAGCGTCAGCAATCACCCCGCGAACATCGGCAAGCGCGCTCTGCCAATCGTCGGAAAGCGGAGCAAAGGTCACAAAAGTCGCATCGGTCGAACGCGAGACATCGTCCTGCTGCGCCTGCGCATAAAGATAGCTTCCGCCGGAGCGCGCGCGCGACTCCAAGCGGCGATTGATGATCGCCTGCGCGACCGCTTCGATCATCAGACCTTCATTGTAGACGATGGTGTCTTCCACCTGCCGCCACGGGCGCATCACAGCATAAGTGAGGCTGCGCGGAAGATCGGGTTCGACCAAGACGCCAAGTTCTCCGATGGGGCCCCTTGGGTCATTGGTTGCCGGTGCATCAGCAGGTGCAACCGGATCGCCGAAGTCAGGGGCAGGCACGCTCTCACCAGCAGCTTGCCAATCGCCGAACCATTGCTCGACCAATCCTGCGAGAGCTTCGGGCGGCGCATCGCCGACGACGACAATCACCGTGTTTTCGGGTCGATACCAACGACGATGGAACTCGGTCATTTTCGCGCCGTCCGCGCCGCGCAAGGTCTCGACCGTGCCGATTGGCGTGCGGGTCGCAAGACGTTGGCCAGCGAACAGCTTGGCGCGCGTGAACTCACCCACACGCTCGCCCGCCCCGCCCCGCTCGCGCTTTTCAGCAAGGACGATCGGGAGTTCGATCGCCACGTTCTCATCGCTCAAAACGGGTTCGCGGATCATCCCGGAAAGCAGCTTGAAGCTTTCTTGCAGCTTTGCCTGCGTGACGCCCGGCAAATCGAGCTTGTAGACCGTGTGCGTAGGGCTGGTTTCTGCATTGGCATCGCTGCCAAAAGTCGCGCCCAACCGTTGCCAAGTCTCAATTGCCTTGGCCTGCCCCAGATATTTGCTCTCACGGAACAGCAAATGTTCAAGCAAGTGCGCATAGCCTTGCTCAAAATCGCGCTCATGCAGTGAACCCGCGTCAATGCGAACGCGGATCGAGACCTGTCCCGGGGGCACGCCATTGCGGCGCACCGCATAGCGCAGACCGTTGTCCATCTCGCCGAACAGCCACTCGCGGTCGACCGGCACGTTGCTGTTTTCGTAGAGCCAAGGCGTCTCGTCCTCACCTTGCAGGTTCTGCGGATCGGGAATCGCGACCGCAGACGGCACGCTGACCGGAGGCGGGTTCGTCGGCTCGGCATCTTGCGCGCTGGCGGGAAGGACAAATGCCGCGGGTGCGGCAAGCAGAAAGAGGGCTTTCGCGCCCTTAAGAATGACGTTCATGGCGACAGATATAGGCGCGAGAGGTGTGAAGGGATAGTGAATGCTGGTGAATTGCGCGTAATTCTCTTGCGCCTTGGCGTGACAGCGTCTCGCATTGCCTTGTCGATTGAGCGGTGCGCTCTTAAATACTGACCCATGTTTATCGAAACCGAAACGACGCCGAACCCCGCCAGCCTCAAATTCCTGCCCGGAAAGCCGGTCATGAGCGCGGGTACGCGCGAATTTGCCAGCCCAGAAGCTGCCGAAGCCAGCCCCCTTGCGGAAGCGATCTTCGACACCGGCGAGGTCGTGAATGTATTTTTCGGCAGCGATTTCGTGAGCGTGACAGCAGCGCCCGGCGCAAGCTGGGGTTCGCTCAAGTCGCAAGTGGTTGCAATCCTGCTCGACCACTTCGTATCGGAGGCTCCGCTGTTCAAAGCGGGCACGGCCGGCGACATCTCGGTCCCTGCCGATGACGAGATGGCAGTTGAGGAATTGGCCGAAGACAGTGAGATCATCGCGCAGATCAATGAACTGCTCGAAACGCGCGTACGGCCAGCCGTCGCCGGAGATGGTGGAGACATCGCCTATCGCGGTTTCAAGGATGGCGTGGTGTACCTGACCTTGCAGGGCGCATGCTCGGGTTGCCCATCAAGCACGGCCACGCTCAAGCATGGAATTGAAGGTTTGCTGAAACATTATGTCCCTGAAGTCGTTGAAGTACGCGCAGCATAAATTTCAACGACCTTTGGGGCCACAATGACCAAGCAATTCCACGACAATACCCTTTCTGCCGACGCGCTCGATCAACTTTTCAATGAAGCGCGCACCTACAACGACTGGCTCGACAAGGCGGTGAGCGACGATCAGCTTCACGCGATCTGGGACCTGCTGAAAATGGCTCCCACTTCGGCCAATATGCAGCCGGTGCGGATCGTTTGGGTGAAATCGGACGAGCAGAAAGAGAAGCTCGCCGAATGCGCTTCTGATGGCAACAAGGACAAGATCAAGGCCGCACCTGCCACGGCGATCATCGGCTACGATATTGATTTTCATGAGGAGCTGCCATGGCTCTTCCCGCACGCCGACGCAAAAAGCTGGTTTGAAGGCGATGAAGAGGGCCGTAAGGAAGGCGCATTTCGCAACTCCTCGCTGCAAGGCGCTTACCTGATCCTCGCTGCGCGCGCGGTCGGACTTGATTGCGGGCCGATGTCAGGCTTCGATGAGGACAAGGTCAATGAGACTTTCTTCGCCGATGCGCCGCGTCACCGCGTAAACTTTATCTGCTCGGTCGGTTATGGCGATCCCGAGAGCATCTTTGACCGCTCCCCTCGCCCCGACTTCGACAAATTCAATCGCGTTGTCTGACTTGCAGGTTAGCGCTCGCTAAGGCAGTGCGCTCGGTATGCGAATTCTCGCCATCGAGACGGCCAGCGAGGCCTGTTCAGTAGCGCTGTTTGAAGACACGCAGCTGATCGCGAACACGCATACCGAGATGGGGCGTGGTCATGCCGAGCGCCTGATCCCTATGATTGCCGACCTGCCGGATAAAGGCAGGGCGGATCGCATTGTCGTCTCGCTCGGCCCCGGCAGCTTTACCGGTGTTCGCATCGGTATCGCCGCTGCGCGCGCCCTGGGCGTAGCATGGAAAGCGGAAGTGCTGGGCTATCCGACGCTCGCGCTGGTCGCCATCCGCTCTTGGCAACCAACACCGCGCAAGGTCACTGTCTGTATGAATGGCGGACACGGCGAGTGGTTCGTCCAGAACTTTGATGGCAGCTCGGCAGAGGATGAATTGCGCTCGCTTTCGCCCGAAGCAGCCAAAGAGGCGTGCCGGCACGATGTGATCGTCGGCAATAGCGCGAATGAGCTTGCTGCTCTGTTCGACGATGGGAGCAAGGAAGCACTCAATCTCCTTCCCGATGCGAGCAAGACAAACCTCCTCGAAGAAAGCCAGCTCACCAAGGATCTCGCTCCGATCTATGGCCGCGCGCCAGATGCCAAGCCGCAAGCTCAGGCAATCGGCCAGTGAGTGTTCGCGAGCATCCGGTCGACGACATCATGACCGTCATGGAGGCCGCCTTTGACCCTGCCTATGGTGAGGCGTGGAACCGTAGGCAGGTCAGTGATGCAATGGCACTGCCCAACACCCATGAACTCATCATCAATGCTCATGGCCAGCTAATCGAGTCGGTCGGCGATGAAGAACCCGCTGGTTTTGTCCTCACGCGCCACGCCGCGGATGAAGAAGAATTGCTGCTGATCGCTGTCGCGCCGGATCACCGTTGCAAAGGGCTAGGCCAAAAGCTCATTGCTCATTTGATCGACGCTGCGAGATCACGCGGAACGCAGCGCATCTTTCTGGAAATGCGCCGCGGCAACCCTGCCATCCACCTTTATCAGAAATTTGGCTTCGAACCGATCGGCGAGCGTCCAAACTATTACCGACTGGAGAACGGTGAGCGGATTGATGCAATTACATTTGGCTGCGCAATTTAAAGTCAAACGCTCAAACCTTTCCAAGTTTTACATCCCCTTTTCTTACATTACTTGCGAACAACATCGCCCAGCTATTGCAATGCCTGCGACGCTGGTTCATGGGCAAAGTATCGGAAAAATCCGAACAAAAAATGCATGAGGGACTCTTATGGAAGATCTGGAAATTGAGATGAAGGAAACGCTGATAACGCTTACCAGCGATATCGTTGCAGCGCATGTGAGCAATAATGATGTCAGCGTTGATGATGTACCATCGCTTATCACCAATGTGTTCTCCGCGTTGTCGGGCTTGGGCGAAAGCAATGCAGTGGCTGAAGTGCGTCCCGACCCTGCCGTCTCGGTCCGGTCATCTATCAAGAAAGATCACATCATTTGCCTCGATTGCGGCAAGAAAATGAAGATGCTCAAACGGCACCTCAACACCGAACACGATATGTCGCCGGAAGAGTATCGAGCCCGTTGGGAACTGCCCGCAGACTACCCTCTCGTGGCGCCGAACTACGCCGAGACGCGCCGCGATTTGGCAAAGAAGATTGGACTGGGACGTAAACCGTCAAAAGGACGTGGTCGTCGCAAGAAGTAATCTGCGTGGAGATTGGGCGGAATACGCCCCTTCAACTTGAGCAATGCGCCTCGTCCCGATATGGGGAGCGAGATGATCGCGAACATAACGCGACGAGGCGGCTATCTGGCGGAGTTGAGAGTGCAGCAAAAGATTGATCTTGAACAATTGTGCGCCGAAAAAGGCCTGCGGATCACTGAGCAACGCCGTGTCATCGCAAAAGTATTGTCTGAAAGCGACGATCACCCTGACGTTGAATTGCTGCACAGCCGCGCATCGGCGATCGACCCCAAGATCTCGATCGCCACTGTTTATCGTACCGTACGCTTGTTTGAAGAAGCGGGCATTCTCGACCGTCACGACTTCGGCGATGGCCGATCACGCTATGAGCCCGTTCCTGAAGCTCACCACGATCACCTGATCGACGTTGAGACCGGCAAAGTGGTCGAGTTTGTCGACCCTGAAGTCGAGTCCTTGCAGCGCCAGATCGCGGAACGGCTCGGCTACCGCCTGGTCGATCACCGCATGGAATTGTACGGCGTGCGTCTCAACCGTGACGACTAAGCGAGAGCGCCTCGACCGTGCACGGCGGATTGATGCTATGCACGGCAAATCGACCCCGCTTTCAGCGATGGGCTGGCTGAGATTTACGTATCGGTCGATCATGCTGGCCTTGGGCGTGCTGGTTTGCGTGCCGATCCATTATCTGTGGCGCATTTTCGCTTATGGCTCGCCGATCCCCATGTATTTCTTGCGCTATGCCGCCTGGGTTTCAGGCGCGCGCGTCGAGATCATCGGCACGCATCTGAAGCGCGATGTGTTCTACGTCGCAAACCACCTTTCGTGGCTCGATATCCTCTCGATGGCAGGCGCGTGTGGTACGGCCTTTGTCGCCAAGGCAGAGCTCGCCAAAGCGCCGGTCGTCGGTTGGCTCGCATCGCTTAATCGCACGGTCTTCGTGAAACGGGAACACCGCATGGGCGTCGCCGAGCAGATCAATGCCTTGAAGGAGGCCTTGGCTGACACTTGGGCGGTCACCGTTTTTCCTGAAGGCACCACAACCGACGGCCAATCGCTGCTGCCTTTCAAAACCAGCATGCTGAGCGTGCTTGAACCGCCACCGCCCGGCGTCATGGTCCAGCCGGTTTTGCTGGACTACGGCGATGTCGCCGAAGAGATTGGCTGGATCGGGGACGAGACTGGCTTGAACAATGCAAAGCGTGTCCTGGCTCGCAAAGGCACGTTCCCGCTCCGAATTCATTTTCTCGAGCCATTCAGCCCGGAAGAGTTTCGCGGGCGCAAGAAGATTGGCGCAGAGGCCCGGCGCCGGATCGAAGAAGCGCTGCTGGAGAGGCTTGGCAAGCCACTGCGCGACTTCCGCCATACAGTTCCGCCCATTCGCTACGAGGCGCCCAAAGAAGCCGTCGCGCAGATCGAGCGCAACGAAGACGCGAACTAGCTCCTGATCTAAAGGCCCGCGCGAACCAGCCAATCGTGGAACAGCCTGACGGGGCGCAATTCCAATGCGGTCGGCTTGCACACAAACCAGTAGCTGTAGGGGCTTTCAACCTCGAGACCGTAGAGGTCGGTCAACCGTGTGTCCTGCGCGCGCCTGAGGTGATCGTCGTGCATGATCGCGACGCCCAATCCTTGCGCAGCCGCTTCGAGCATCAATTGGCCCGAGTCGTAATGGTCGATCGCAGCCGGGTCCATCTCCTCCATGCCGAGCGCCTTTTTCCAAGCCTCAAAGCTGGCAGGCAGTTCGTTGTGGATGAGGAATGTCTGCTTCTCGAGCGCTTCCTGATTGACGTCCTCACCAATCTTTTCTGCAATCTCCTTGCTGCAAATCGCATGGACGAGATTGTGATCAAGCCGCACAGCGTGGAGGCTGGTGTCCGGTCCCTGGCTCAAAATGATAGCCGCATCGAGCGTGTCTCCGACGCGATCTTCCAGATGGGGACCTGTGTCGATATCAATGTGCAGCAATGGGTGGCGTTTCCGCAGCTCACCGAGCCGTGGGAACAGCCTCTGACTGCCGAACAGCGGCAAGACACCGAGGCGAAGGCGCAATAGCGAGATATTGTCCGACTGGCTTTCCACCGCCCGGGCGAGCGATTCCAGATGCGGGTTCACCGCCTCATAAAACGCCTGTCCTTCGTCGGTCAGCTGCATGCTCTGGCGCGCGCGCGTGAACAATTTCTTGCCCACGAATTCCTCCAGATTGGTTATCCGCCGCGACAGGGCAGACGGGCTCAGGCCGATTTCTTCGGCTGCAGCGCGGGCCGAGCCAAGACGCACGGTGCGCATAAATGCTTCGAGAGCACGCAGAGGGGGTAAACGACGCGATGGCATGAATAACTCCTTGTTCTATGGAGTTACGCATAGCGAGCCAAAAGGATGCAAAAAATCGAACTAAGCGCAAAAAAGGCCTAGTTAGCTTGCCTTTTCCTCATCGTGCGGCGCATGCAACCTCAAACGCTTTACGTGCGTTTCATCCGCCGCCGTAACCTCGATGCGCCATCCACTGGGATGTTCGAGACGCGTCCCAACTGGCGGGACTTGCTCGGCCAGCACAAACGCCAGCCCGCCCAGCGTATCGACCGATTCTTCGACTTCAGCGAGGCGCGGATCGACCGTGCTGGCAATATCCTCCAGCTCGGCGCGGGCGTCGCAATCCCACATGCCTTCGCCAATCGCGACGATCAACGCTTCGGGCGTTTCGTCATGTTCGTCTTCGATCTCACCGACAATCTCTTCGACCAAATCCTCAATCGTGATGAGGCCATCCGTGCCCGAGAACTCGTCGAGCACCACAGCAAGGTGAACCCTGCGCGCACGCATGTCGGCCAACACGTCCAAAGCCCCGCGCACTTGCGGCACGTAGATCGGCTGACGCATCAAAGTGGTCCAATCCTTTGGCGGCGGCTTCCCGTTCGCTAGGAAAGGGAACACGTCCTTGATGTGGATCATGCCGATCACCTCATCGAGAGTTTCGCGATAGACCGGCATGCGCGAATGGCCGTTTTCGCTGAAGGTTGCGACCAGCTCTTCCCAGCTGATCGAGGCGTCCACTGCGATAATCTCCCCGCGCGGCACGGCCACATCGTCGGCATCATGTTCGCTAAAGTGCAACAGGTTGCGCAGCATCTGCCGCTCAACCGGCGTCAGATCACCATTACCTTCGGACGTTTCAGGCGCGCTCTCGCCGCCGTTCTCGCCCTCATGCTCGTCGATCGCTTCCTCGAGCTGCGCGCGCAGCGAGCGATCATTGTCACCATCGAAGAACCGGCGGAGCGCGGACCACAAACCGCGCTTACTACTCTCCGCTTCTCCAGCGGGGGATTGGGAATCTGGCATTGCTTTGTTCAGGGTCTCCTTGGGGCCCTATGTGATGACGCCATTGCGGTCACGCAGCTCCATATGGGTCCGCGATCCCCAGTTTGGCAAGAGCGGTGATTTCCAGCGCCTCCATCGCGTCCGCCTCAGCGTCCGAATGGACGTGGTCATGGCCCGCCAGATGCAGCAGGCCGTGGACAATCAGGTGCGCCGCGTGATGCTCCAAAGCGACGCCCTTCTCCTCGGCCTCGCGCGCGCATGTGGCATACGCCATCGCGAGGTCGCCGAGCATCACCGGCGGGCCATCCCGCTCCAGCGTTAGCAGCTCATCACGCGCCAGCATCGGGAAGCTGAGCACATTGGTCGGCTTGTCGCGGGTCCGCCATTCGCGGTTGAGCGCATGCACCTCTTCGTCAGAGGTGAACAGCAGGCTGACGTGCAGGCGCGGATTGGCGAGCGCCGGCTCCCCTTCTCCGCAAGCCTTGGCAACGCGCTGCGCCAGCGCTTCCCAGTCAGCCTCGGGCCAGCCCTCGATGTCGATCTCAAGCTGCATAGGTGTTCCAGTCGACGGCTCGGTTCATCGACAGCCAACCACACATGGACCGCACATTACACGGCCCTAGCGCGAAGACTCTCGTTGCGCGCAGCGGGGCGAAATTCGCGAAAAGAGAAGAGAGGTTCGCGCCAGTCATACGTCGCTCTTAGCGCGATGATCTGCCGTAGGACAGTGGGAGCGATGAGCGATAGTTCTCATCCAAACTTGGGGCAGCCTACTTCCGCGTGCGCTCAAGCAGATCGACAAGCTCTTCGAACTTCTCGCGCTGCTCGGCCTCGTCACCGCTCGCAATCGCTTCGGAAACGCAGCACGCCGCGTGATCTTTCAGCACCTGACTTTCAACCTTGGCGAGCGCCGATTTGATCGCGGTGATCTGGTGCAGGACGTCCATGCAATAGCGGTCATCCTCGATCATCTGCGCGACGCCGCGCACTTGCCCCGCAATCCGGTTGAGCCGATTGATCTTTGTGTTCGTATTCTTACTCATGTTCCCGCGCCGATTGAAATACCCTGTGGGGGTATATATAGAGGTGTGAAACGAAGTGACAACAGCGCGAATTATCCGACCATGACCCAAATTTCACGACGCAGTCTGATCTCCAGCACAGCCGCGCTCGCTGCCGCAGCGTCCCTGCCGATGCCCGCCTGGGCGCGCGGCAAGTCCCAAAGCGCATCCATGCCCCATGCCAAGAACGGCTTTGGCGAGCTTTCGGGAGAAGACATCAAGCTCTCGATTGGTGATGCGCATTTCATGACCGGTGGACGTTCCGGCCATGCCTTTGCGGTCAACGGAACAGTACCGGGTCCGCTGATCCGCCTCAAGGAAGGGCAGGACATTCGCCTGCACGTCACCAACAATCTGGATGAGGACAGCTCGATCCATTGGCATGGACTGCTCTTGCCTTTCCAGTTCGATGGTGTGCCGGGCGTCAGCTTCCCCGGAATCAAGCCAGGTGAGACTTTCACATATGAATTCCCCGTGCGCCAGCACGGCACCTATTGGTGGCACTCGCACTCGGGGCTCCAGGAGCAAGCGGGGCATTACGGACCAATCATTATTGATCCGGCAGAGCCCGATCCGCGATATGATCGCGATTACATAGTGCTGCTGTCCGAGTTTACGCCAATTCATCCGCATGAGATCATGCGCAAGCTGAAGGTTGGCGAGCACTACTTCCAGAACCAGATGAACTCCGCGAGCGAAGGCGAGCTTTCGGGCGAGCAGCGGCGCATGTGGGGCGAGATGCGGATGAACCCCCGCGATATCTCCGATGTCACGGGGATGACCTACACCTACCTCATCAACGGGCACGGCCCGGCGGATAACTTGCAGCTCGAATTCAAGCCGGGTGAGCGCGTGCGCTTACGCGTCATCAATGGCTCGGCGATGAGCTTTTTCAATGTCCGCATTCCCGGCGTGGCGATGACGGTCATTCAGGCCGACGGTAAGGATGTGGAACCGGTCGAGATTGACGAGTTTCAGATCGGCGTCGCGGAAACCTATGACGTGGTGGTTCAGCCTGAGGATGGAAGCCACGCCATCGTCGCCGAAGCGATGGACCGCAGCGGCATGGGCGTCGCCAGCCTGACTTCGCATAAAGGTCACATCGCCACCCCGCCGCCTTTGCGCAAAATCCCGACCTTGAGCATCACCGATATGGGCATGATGGACCACGCTGCGATGGGTCACGGTGATATGGCCGGCATGGATCACAATATGCGGGATACCTCGCTGCTGCCCGATGATGTGAAGGTCGGCCCCGGCCTCGACATGGTCGCGCCCATGCCGATGGACCGGATGGACTTTCCCGGCCTCGGCCTCGACACTGTCGACCACCGCGTGCTGCGCTACACCGACCTTAAGGCCAAGAACATGAACCCGCACCGCGAGGTGGAGCGGGAGATGGAGATTCACCTCACCGGCAATATGGAACGGTATATGTGGAGCTTTGACGGCAAGAAATTCACCGCCGTCACCGACGACCCGATTCGGTTCGGCTTTGATGAGCGAGTGCGGGTCAAGCTCGTCAACCAGACGATGATGGCGCACCCAATCCACTTGCACGGCCATTTCTTCGAGATGGTTAATGGCGCGGATCACATGCATCAGCCGTTGAAGCACACAATGGTGGTGCAACCGGGCGGAACCGCGACTTTCGATCTCACCGCGAATGAGCCGGGCGATTGGGCGTTTCACTGTCACCTGCTATATCACATGCATGCCGGCATGATGCAGGTCGTCACAGTACGCCCCTTTCCGGAAAACGCATGATGCGGTTCATGTGGTTAGCTAGCGCGGCGCTGACGAGCCGCTCCGGTCTGTTCTCCCTTGGCTGCGCAGGATCATTCTGCGCATCAAGGTCATGGGGGTCATGGCGCGCATGCCGGGCACGGTCAGGCTGCGCAGGCGGACGACAAGCCCGAAGTCGATCATTGCGCAATGGGGCATTTGCCGCCCGAGCAATGCCCGCCGAAGAAGGAGCCGACCGGGCAAGAAGGGATGGACCATTCCCAAATGGTTCATGGGGAAATGGACCACTCCCAGCACCAGCAGGCTGACGATACTCCGGTCGACCATACGGAACCTAGCGGGATGGATCATTCCCAGATGGACCACTCACAACAGGGCGGGATGGACCACTCGGGTCACAATATGAGCGTTGACAAGTCCGTGCCCGGAGCCGCGCCGGAAAGCGCCGTCCCCGCCCGCGCATTCGAAGGGCCGCGCCACGCGGTCGATGCGATCTGGGGCGAGCAAGCCATGGCTCCATCGCGCCGCCAGCTCGCTCGCGAAAATGGCGGCATGAAAACCGGAATGGTGCTGATCGAGCGGCTCGAAGCGCGCTTTCCAACCAATGGCGGCGACACCGGGTACGTCTGGGATGCGCAAGGCTGGTATGGCGGCGACATCAATCGCTTCGTCCTCAAGACCGAGGGTGAAGGTGAATTCGGCGGCGAACTCGAAGATGCCGAGATACAGGGCCTTTACAGTCGCGCCATTGGGCCGTTCTTCGATCTGCAAGCCGGCTTACGGTTCGACCCGGAACCAGACTCACGCGCGCATCTGGTGCTCGGTGTGCAGGGTCTTGCGCCCTATATGTTCCATGTCGACGGCGCGCTGTTCCTGTCAGATCGCGGTGACCTCACAGCGCGCCTCGAAGGCGAATATGATCAGCGCATCACTCAGCAATTAATTCTGCAACCGCGCATCGAGGTTGAGCTTGCCGCACAGGATATTCCCGAGCGCGGGATCGGTACAGGCATCACCAAGATCGAGCCGGGCCTGCGCCTGCGCTACGAATTTAAGCCCGAATTCGCGCCCTATATCGGGGTCGAATACGAGGCAAAGCTCGGTGAAACCGCAGACTTTGCCCGCGCCGAGGGAGAAGACCCCGACGGGCTCAAAGTGCTTGTCGGGGTCCGCGCCTGGTTCTAGTCCGCTCGAACCAAGGGCTTACTTTACCACGTCCATTTCTTCGATCAGCGCGTCTGCGCCGTCGACTTTCTCCATCACCCACAGCATATAACGGCTGTCGACATGGATGCTGCGCGTGGTGCGCGGATCAAAATCCCAGTCCGAATTGACGCTTTCAAACGTGCCGTCGAACAACAGGCCGACCAGCTCGCCTTTCGCGTTCAGCGTCGCCGAACCGCTGTTTCCGCCGGTTACGTCGAGGTCTGACAGGTAATTCACCGGAACCGAGCCGATCGAGTCCAGTTTGTACTCGCCGTAATCTTTCGCCTCGATCAGATCGAGCTGGCTTTGCGGCGAATTGAAAGGGTCTTCGCCCGTGTCCTTTTGCGTGATCCCTTCAAGCGTGGTGAACGGCAGATAGGCCATGCCGTCAAACGGTGATCCGCCCATGACATTGCCGAAGGTGATCCGCAGCGTGCTGTTGGCATCTGGATAGGTCAACTGGCCTTGCTCGCGCTGCCACTGCGTGATCGCTTCCATGTAAGCGGGGCGCAAAGCGAGCGAGCGACCGGCGCGCTCCTCGGCTGCGTCTTCAAGGCCGCGCTCATATTCGTAAAGCGCAACCGCGAGCTCGACAAACGGATCATCGCTGGCCTCGAATGTCGCTGCGTCCGCCTCAATCAGGCCAAGGCGCGTCTCAGCATCGCCAAGCGTCGTGTTCGCATAAAACCGGTCGAGCAAGGCGGGCAGCTCAGCGGCGGTGGTGTTTTGCGTGAGGCCAAGCGCCTTATCGAAATCCGCGACCCGCTCGCCAATTGGCTGCTCAATGTAGCCGGAGAGGAACAGCACCCATTCGGCCTTGTCGACCGCCGGATCATAGCGCCGGTCAAGCGCTTGCAGGCCTTGGCGGAAGAAGGTCATATCGCGGTCTTGATAGCCAGGCTCGCGCTCCGCATTGGGCTTCTTGCGCTCTTGCGACAGGCGATAGAGCCGCTGGGCGGCCGAGAGCAGCGCCGGGCGCGTCGCATTGTTGTACCAGAAATTGGTGCGGGCGGCCTGCGCGCTCTCCTGCGAAAGTTTGGCCAAGGCAGCGATTGCTTCGCCATAGCCGGCGCGCGAGGAATCCGCCGCGATCCACTCAGCCAGCGCCGCTTCACGCGCAGCGCGGCGGTCCACCAGGCCTACACGCCGAGCGCCTTCGATCTGGCCGCGCAGGTTCTTTTCAAAATTGTTGAGGCCTGCAAGGCGGCTTTCATACTTCACCCGCGCGTCTGATCCGTCAGGCGCGGCGGTCTCGATCGTTTCGATCCAGCTGGTCAGCAAGCCCTGAAAGGTTGGATAGGTCCAATTGAACGTGTTCTCGACTTCGGCCAGCAGAGTGTAGCGGCTGGTCGAGCCGGGATAGCCCGCGACCATCAGGAAATCGCCATCGTCAACGCCAGCAGCGCTCACTTTCAGGTGATGCTCCGGCTCGTAGGGCACATTGTCTTCGCTGAAATCGGCGGCTGAGCCATCCGGCGCGACATAGGCGCGGTAAAAGGCGAAGTCGCCGGTGTGGCGCGGCCACTGCCAGTTATCGATATCACCGCCATATTTGCCGATCGAGTCCGCTGGCGCGTAAACGAGACGCACATCGCGCACTTCGAGCCGCTCGATCAGTTTGTATTGCGCGCCGCCATAGAAACTCGCGACGAGGCAACGATAGCCGTCCTGCTCCTCGCATTCGGCGGTGATGTCTTTCTGGCGCTGCTCGATCGCGGCGTAGCGGTCAATCGGAGCCATTTCGGCTGTGCCTTCGCGCACCCGTTCGGTCACATCGGTCAGCTTGGTAGTGACGTAAACCCGTGACCCAGGCGCGGCGGGCAGCTCATCACCTTTGGTTTCAGCAAGGAAACCATCGACGAGGTAATTGTTTTCTGCGGTCGAATTGTATTGCACCGATCCGCGCGCGCAATGGTGGTTGGTCACCACCAGACCTTCAGGCGATACGAAACTCGCCGAGCAACCGCCCAGTGAAACAACAGCACCCATCGGGAAGCCGGTGAGGTCAGCGAGTTGCTCTGGATCAAGCTCCAATCCCGCTTCTTCAAGCTGCCCGCTGATGTCCTGCAATTGGTCGGGCGTGAACATCCCTTCTTTGGCGATGGCGGGCGCAGCGAATGTGGACGCGCTGAGAAGCAGGCTGAGCGAGAAGAGCTTGGTGGATTTCATGGTATTCCTTTGACGAAAGGTCAGCGTAAGATCACGCAGGGTCTAGGGCAGCTCGGTTGCGCGTGCAAATTATGAAGCGTGTGCGCGGCGTAATAATGTGACGCGGGAGATTACTCAGCCGGCCCTTCATAGGCTTCGACGATGCGCCCCACGATCGGGTGGCGAACAACATCTGCCGCGGTGAAGCGCGTGATCGCAATGCCCTCGACGCCTTCAAGCCGTTCGACAGCATCGGCAAGCCCGCTCATCCGGTCACCGCCGGGAATGTCGACCTGCCGCGGATCGCCGCAGATCACCATCCGGCTGTTTTGGCCAAAGCGCGTGAGGAACATCTTCATCTGCTCGCGCGTGGTGTTCTGCGCCTCGTCGAGAATCACAAAGGCGTCCGCCAATGTGCGCCCGCGCATGAAGGCAATCGGCGCGATTTCGATCTCTCCGCTGGCAATCCGCCGCTCGACCTGTTCGGGCGGCATGCAATCATACAGCGCGTCGTAAATCGGACGCAGATAGGGATCGACCTTTTCCTTCATATCGCCGGGCAGGAAGCCGAGCTTTTCGCCAGCCTCAACCGCTGGACGCGAAAGGATAAGACGCTGCACGCTGCCCGAAATGAGCTGACTGACGGCTTGCGCCACCGCAAGATAGGTCTTGCCCGTGCCCGCTGGCCCGAGTGCAAAGATCAATTCATCGCGCGCAAGCTGCTTCATGTAAGGGATTTGATTGGCGGAACGCGGCACAATCGTTTTGCGCCGCGTGCGGATCATGATCGGCGGCTCTTCCTTGTCGCCGCTGATAATCCCTTCGAGCGTCGGCTCGTTCGACATCGCAATCAGAGACTCGATCGCGCCGCTGTCCAAATCCTGTCCCTTCGCAAGCCGATCGTACATTGTAGTCAGCGTCTCGCGCGCTCGCGCAACATTGTCCTCCGGCCCTTCGATCAGAATCTTGTCCCCGCGCGCATGGATCATCACCCCAAGCCGGTTTTCGACCTGCACCAGATTGGCATCGAACTGCCCGAACAGCGGCCCGAGCAGAGACTGGTTTTCAAACGTCAGCTCGGTCTTGGCGGGTGAGACATCGCCTGGATTAATTGCCTCGGGCACGACTGATGGATCAATTGCACCAGCGGCTTTTGCGGTCGGTTTGCGGCCCATAGGTTCCTTTGCGTTCTAGGCTCGTTATCGAGTCGGAAAGGTAAGCGCTCCGCCGGGCAAAGCAAGCGAGCGCGACTGTCGCAGCGGTGGAAAGTCATGCGCAGTTCATCGATTGATGCGTTACTTTAGGCCTCGCCAAGAGATAACCCTCTGGCCGCAATAGCAGGAGGCGCGTTTATGATGATGGATGCAACACTACTCGCTACCGCTCTGCTTGCGGCGCAGGCACAAACGCCCGCTCAATCCCCCAGCGAAGACAGCGCCCCGCCCCGCTCGCAAAACGAAATTGTGGTGACTGCGCCTGACGAAGCGCCGACAAAGCTGGAGCGGCAAAAAGAGCTGCGCCAGATGGTAACGCAAATCTTTCGCAAGCCGCGACAGGGCCGGACAGTCGGCACGTTCTTTGAAGCGATTTGCCCCAAGGTCGTCGGCCTGCCCGACAACGCCGCCAAAGTCGTAAAGGAGCGGATCGAAGAAAACGCCGCCCGTTTGGGCGCCAATCGCCGCGATCCTTCAACCCCGTGCACGCACAATGTGCTGGTCGAATTCATTCCGCCCAACAAAGGCGAGCCACAAGATTGGTTGACATACGATTCCGAAGAACTCGACCATCTGCTCAGCTATCGACGGATGTGGGTTCTGAACGAAGAAGGTCCGGTGCGCGCATGGAACACAATTCAAATTCGAAGCGCCGATGGCATACCGATCCCTGAGCGGACATACAGCCGGTTCCAACAGGCGCAAAACCGCCTACGTTCAACCTCTCGCTTGCGCAACCCGACCACGACCGAAATTCGGTCAGCCGTGGTGCTGATTGAACTTGCAAGCGCGAACGGCAAAACGCTCCAGCAATTGGCCGATTATGCGACAATGCGCGCGCTTGCTTCGACCGGAGAGCTTGAGCCAGGCACGGTGCCCGCCGCGCAGACAATCCTCACCTTGTTTCAAGACGACGCAGCGCCCGATGGTCTGACCACCTTCGATCAGGCGTTCATCACAGGGCTCTACCAAAAGTCGCGCAACACGCAGGCGAAGAAGTATTATAGCGGGATTGCCGCGACTGCGGCGAATATGGAGCTCGCCGAGGATCAACCCTCAGCGCAATAACTCACCTCGCATCGAGCTTGGCCGGCCTTCGACCAGATCGACGGTCACCATATCGCCGAGCTGCGCATCACCTTCGAAGAACACACTTTGCAACCACGGTGATTTACCGAGCCACTGGCCTTCGCGCTTACCCTTGCGTTCGACGAGGACATCGCAGCGACGCCCCACGGTCGCCTCGTTAAAGGCAAGCTGATCGCGTCCAAGCCGGTCTTGCAAGCGCGCGAGCCGATCTTCCATCACCTCTTGCGGGATTTGATCGTCCATCGTCGCGGCGGGTGTTCCGGGGCGCGGTGAGTATTTGAAACTGTAAGCGGCGGCATAGCCGACTGCATCGACGAGGCTCAGTGTGTCTTCAAACTCTGCCTCAGTCTCACCTGGGAATCCGACGATGAAGTCGCCAGACAGCGCAATGTCGGGGCGCACCTCGCGGAAACGCTCGAGCAGCTTGAGATAGCTTTCCGCCGTATGGCTGCGGTTCATCGCTTTGAGCACTCGGTCATTGCCTGATTGCACGGGCAGATGCAGGTACGGCATCAGCTTGTCGACCTCGTCATGCGCCGCAATCAGCGCATCGTCCATGTCGTTGGGATGCGAGGTGGTGTAGCGAATGCGCTCCAGACCATCAATTTTCGCAATGGCGTGGATGACCCCTGCAAGACCAACCGCCCTGCCCGCATCATCCTCTCCGCTCCATGCGTTTACATTCTGCCCCAGCAGCGTGATTTCGCGCGCACCAGCGTCAACCAGCTTGTGCGCTTCGTCGACCAAATGGCTGAACGGACGCGATATTTCCGCACCGCGCGTGTAGGGCACCACGCAATAGGTGCAGAACTTGTCGCACCCTTCCTGCACGGTCAAAAACGCATTGGGAGAGCTGCGACGACGCGTCGGCAGGCTGTCAAACTTGGCAATCGCGGGCATGTCCGTATCGGTCGCGCGCTCGCCCTGCACTGCACGATCGAGCATGTCGGGCAAGCGGTGATAGGCCTGCGGACCGACGACCATCGACACCGCCGGAGCGCGGGTCATAATCTCTTCGCCCTCGGCCTGAGCAACGCAGCCAGCCACCGCGATCATCGGTGCTTTCTTTTGCGTCTTGCCCTTGGTCAGGCGGCCAATGTCGGAGTAGATTTTCTCCGCCGCTTTCTCGCGAATATGGCAGGTGTTGAGCACGACCAGATCGGCGTCCTCCCCCTCTGGCGCAGGCGTCAGTCCCTTTTCGCCGAGCAGCTCACCCATGCGCTCGCCATCATAGACGTTCATCTGACAGCCGAAGTTTTTGACCCGGTAGGTCTTGGGAGGGGTGGTGACGGGTTTCATGATGGGCGGGCGTTTAGCGAGATTGGCGCGAGGGTTCAATTGGCGAGCGCTTGCATTTTTGTCGGGGGCTGGCAAATGTTGGCGATGAACAGCAAATCCATTGTCGCCATATCTGCCATGATAGCGCTTGCCTCTCCAGCCATCGCCGAGGAAACTGCCCCTACGCTGGCCGAGCGACAGTTTGCGCAAATCCTATCGTGGGAAGGCCGCTGGCAGGTCGCTGAAACCGATGCGCTTGAGATCGTGTTCGAGGTTACCGCGCGAGGTCATACCGTTGTCGAAAGGTGGGAAACCGCCTCGGGTCTTCACTCGATGACCGTCTATCATATCGACGGCGACAGGATTGTGGCCACGCATTACTGTCCGCAAGGCAACCAGCCACGGCTCCAGACAGTGGTAGGAAATGGCAACGCGATCACATTCGAATTTCGTGATGTAACCGGGCTCGATGAGGGAGAAAGCCATGCCTTCTCGCTCGCCTATAACCAGCGCGGCGACGGTTCTTTGATGCGCAATGAAGTCTATCGTAATGCTGAAGGTCCGGGCGAGCCGAGCAGCTACACGCTGATACGCTCGCCCAGTGGACTCTGACGCAATCAGGAAACCACCGCCTTCACGATCTTACCGGGGCTTGCAGGTGGCTCGCCGGTTGGCAGCGCATCAATGTGCTCCATGCCGCTCTCGACCTGACCCCAGACGGTGTATTGACCGTCGAGAAACTCTGCATCGTCAAAGCAGATGAAGAACTGGCTGTTCGCGCTGTCCGGCACCTGAGTACGGGCCATCGAGCACGTGCCGCGGGTGTGCGGCTCTGAATTAAACTCGGCCTTCAGGTCTGGCTTGTCGCTGCCGCCCATGCCGGTTCCAGTTGGGTCGCCGCCTTGCGCCATGAAGCCGGGGATCACGCGGTGGAACACTACGCCATCGTAGAAGCCCTCGCCCGCCAGCTCGGTTATGCGCTCGACATGGCCGGGGGCCAGATCAGGGCGCAGCTTGATCACAACGTCGCCGGATTCGAGGGTGAAGGTAAGTGTATCGGCCATGGGAAAGGTTTCTCCTGAAGAATTTGGCCCCGCTATACGCATATCGAGCCGCGAGTCACCCCCACCCTTCCCTCGAACACGCTTGCTTTTGAATGCGCGCAGCCTAGACAAACCGCCATGTCGGATGATGGCCGCCTCGATGATGATCTTGTGATCGATACCGCTCCGCAGGATACGGGCGATGATGGCGCGCGCCCGGATGACCGGATCGACGATGAACGGCACGATGAAGAAAACCGGCTGAAGCCGCGCTTTGTCCGCTCGGTTCGCGATGCATTCGAAGCGGGTGACAATGCCGCCGTGCATGATCTGGTTGAGCCGCTTCACCCAGCTGACGTGGCCGACCTGCTCGAATTGTTCGACTCTGATGAGCGGCAAGGTCTTGCCAGCGCGCTGTCCGATCTGATGAGCAGCGATGTGGTCGCAGAGCTCAACGATCACGTGCGCGAAGACATGATGGAGGCGCTCGAGCCGGAGGCGGTCGCGACCATCGCCGAACAGTTGGAGACCGATGATGCGGTCCAGCTGCTCGAAGACCTCGACGAGGAAGACCAGCAGGCGATTATCGCCGAGCTTGAGCCTGAAACGCAGGCAGCAGTTACCAGCGCGCTCGCCTATCCGGAGGAGACCGCCGGACGCTTAATGAACCGCCACTTCATGGCGGTGCCCGAGCATATGACGGTCGGTGATTTGATCGACTTTTTGCGCGAGGAAGGCGATCTGGAGCACGATTTCTGGGAAGTCTTTGTTGTCGACCAGCGCCACCACCCGGTCGGCACTTGTGCACTCAATTGGATCCTTACCAGCCCACGCTCGATCAAGCTCACCGATCTTATGAAGCGCGATCAGACGCTGATCCCCGTCACGATGGATCAGGAAGAAGTCGCGCTGATGTTCCAGAAATACGCGCTGATATCTGCTGCTGTGGTGGATGAGAGCGGGCGACTGGTCGGTCAAGTGACGGTGGATGACATCGTGCACATCATCTCCGAAGAAGCGGGCGAAGACGCGCTACTCCTCTCCGGTGCTGGCGATGGAGACATTAACGAGCCGATCCGCGAGGCGTTTTCCAGCCGCGTGCGCTGGCTGATCGCCAACCTTGGCACGGCTGTGGTTGCTTCGGCGATCATCGCGTTTTTCGGCGCTGCAATTGAAAAACTTGTCGCACTCGCCGTGCTGATGCCGATAGTCGCGAGCATTGGCGGGAATGCTGGCACGCAGACTATGGCCGTTGCGGTGCGCGCGATCGCGACCAACCAACTGACCCGCGCGAACACCTGGCGAATTTTGTGGAAGGAGTTCCGCGTCGCGCTGCTCAATGGCGCGACTGTTGCCTTGTTGATCGGGATCGCTGCAGGCTTGCTCTTCTCCCCGATGATGGGCGCGGTGATCGCGCTCGCGATGATTATCAACATCGCGGTGGCAGGCCTTGCGGGCGTGCTGGTGCCGGTGATCTTCGAGCGGCTTAATCAAGACCCTGCGGTCGCGAGCAGCGTGTTCGTGACGATGATCACCGACTCAATGGGCTTTTTGGCTTTCCTCGGCCTTGCGGTTGCGAGCGGATTGGTGCCGCTTTAGCTCTGCGGCTCGCTAACGCTCGCATCCTTGCGGACAAATAAAGTGGATATTACAACCTCATTTCTCGCAAAAGCCGCGAGACTGCCTATCTTGACCCCATGCCGCTTCATCTCACCAAGATCGCGTTCGGCGCGCAGAGCTATGCCGATATCGAAAGCTGGTATGCTGGGCGTCGTAGCCCCTATCTGACGACCAAGTATCGCCCCAAGCGCTGGGAAGAATGCATCGGTGGCTCTCTTTATTGGATCCACCAGCATGCGATCGTCGCGCGCTCGGAAATCACAGGTTTTACGCAAGGCGACGACGGTCGCTGGCGGATTGAGTTGAAGCCGGAGTTAGTCCGCGTCGACCCTCGCCCCAAGCGGGCGCACCAGGGGTGGCGTTATCTCAAAGGCGAGCCTCCGCGTGATCTCGATCCGGGCGAGGACATCGGCGATGCCCTGCCGGGTAAGTTGGCTGGCAAGCTAGAGCGCTTGGGACTGATTTAGTCCTGCCTCATTTTTTGGGCGGCGAAGGAATCAGCGCAGGTGTATTCGCAAGATACTCGCGATAGTCCGGATCATCGCCCCAGCGTTCCAATCCCTGTTTCATCTGCAGATTCACGCCGCTGATTTTTGTGAGCAACAGGAACACGAAGATTGGTGAAATCACCGCCAACCAGGACCATCCGGACAGCACCGGGATCGCCATAACCAGAATGCCAGTCCACAGCGTGATCTCGCCAAAATAGTTTGGATGGCGCGACCACTTCCATAGGCCAACATCGATAAACTTGCCCTTGTTGTCAGGATCATTTTTGAATTTGCTTTTCTGGGCGTCGGCGACCACCTCGAAAGTGATGCCGATCAGCCAGATCGCCGCCCCGATCCAGAAAAATGCGCCGATCTCTGCACGCTCGGTTGCGGTGATTGCGACCAGCGCAGCAGACGCGGTGAGGATCACCCAGAGAGCTTGCAGGGTCCAAGCTGCAAGGAAACGCGTGGGCTTAGTCTTGATCTTCTCAAAGCGAGAATCGCTGCCGCCCATCGCGTGAATTCGGATGTAGAGAAATGTGCCGAGCCGGATGCACCAGAGCGCGACCATCGCTGCGATCACGATCGCGCGTGTATCAAGCGAACCCATCGCATTGTATGCCGTCCAACAGGCAAAGCCGGTCACGGTGAGATAGGTGATCGCGCCCATCGTGTCGTAATACTTGTCCGACTGCGCGATGGCCGAGGGAATGTAGGCCAGCCAGTTTACCGCAAGGGCGATAATTGCGCAGAGCAGGAAGGCCGAATAGCCCCCGATTTCAACGCTGTTTGCCCCTGCAAAGTGCCCAAACCCCAGCGCAAAGGCGCTCACAACTATGACGACAATTATGCTCTTCATAAGCCCCTTAACGGATCACGCCTGCGCCTGTTCCTTGGCTTTCTCTTTCTCGACCACCCGGCGCAGCGCGTTGACATAGACCTCGGGAGCCTGCGCGCCGGGGATCATAAACTTGCCGTTGACGATCATCGCTGGCACCCCGGAAATGTTGAGGTCCCAGGCCTGGCGTTCCTCCGCGAGGACACGCGCCTCCAATTTCTCATCGTCCAAAGCCGCTTTGGCCGCCTCGCGGTGCAGGCCAACGCTGGCGGCGATATCGAGCAACACGTCACGTTCGCCAATCCGCTGTCGCTCGTTGAAATGCGCCTTGAACAGAGCGAGCTTCAAGTCGGTTTGCACCTTCGGCCCCGCCTCTTCGAGAGCCCAGCCGAGCAGCTTGTGCGCATCGCGGGTGTTCCACATCATCGCAGGCGGCGCCTCGCCTTTTTCGTCTTTGACGCCGTCATAGGTCAGTGACACGCCAGCGCTCTCCGCAATGCTGCGCATCTGCTCGCGGATTGCGGCGCGCTCTTCATCGCTGCGACGGTATTTCTTGGCGATGTGCGCATCCTGCTCCTCACCTTCGGCGGGCATGTCGGGGTTCAGCTCAAACGGACGCCAGCGGATTTGCGCTTCGACCTCTCCTTCGAGTTCCTCCAGCGCTTTGGTCAACTGACCATAGCCGATCAGGCACCACGGACACATGACGTCAGAGTAAATGTCGATCGTCATGGCAGCAGGCGAAGTCACGCGGTTTTCTCTAGCCACCAGTACATCAGGTTTGAGGCGATGGCATGCTTGGGCGGAGCTCGAAATGGCCCCTCGCCTGCAATCGACGCGGCCACTTCTTCGCGGGTGAAGAAGCGCACTTCGGCCATTTCGGTCTCGTCAATCGTCAGCTCGTCGCTATCGGTATAGCTGTGACAGCCGAGCATAAGCTGGCTCGGAAACGGCCACGGCTGGCTGGCAATATAGCTCACATCGCGAGCGCGCACTCCCGACTCCTCAAAGACTTCGCGCGCAACCGCTTCCTCGATGGTCTCACCCGGTTCGACAAAGCCAGCGAGTGCGGAAAAGGCGCCCTCGGGCCAGCCTTTGCCGCGTCCGAGCATCAGGCGGCCTTCGTGTTCGACCAGCATGATGGTGACTGGATCGGTGCGAGGGAAATGCTGCGCGCCGCAGCCGCCGCTTTCAGCCCCACAATTTCTCTGCCACCCGCCTTTGGCTATTTTTGTGGGAGCGCCGCATTGCGCACAGAAGCGGTGCCGCGCGTGCCAATCGGTGAGGCTGCGCGCCCCACCATAGAGCGCCAGATCACCCGGATCGAGCGTTGCCATCAGCGACCACAGCCGCGGATTCGCCATGCGCGGGCTGGCATCGCCTTGGTCGGGCACAGCGGCAAAGCACGCATTGCCGTCCAGCAATCCAAGGAACACCAGCTCTGCATCCTCCGGCGCATCGGCCAAAGTGCCCCATGCCAGCCGTCCCGCATCATCAAGTGCAGGCATCAAACCATCAAGCGCGAGCAGCCGCGCTTTCCAGTTCATCAGCGCAGCAAGCGCCTGTGGGTCAGCGCGCGTATTGTCCGCGCGGTCAATCGGCGAACCGGCAAAGGCAATAGGTCCGGTGGCGGAGGTTTTCGATACGGAGGTTCGCGCGTCCACTGGGCTTAGCTACCCCGCATTCCGGCGAGATCTTTTTCCAGCGCGGCCATGAATTCCGCGCGCACCGGATGCGCTTCGGTCGGCATATATTGCGTCCACAAGGCAACCCGCATGTTGAGGCCATAGTCGATGCTGGCCAGTGTGCCAGCAGCCCCGCCCCAGCCAAATTGCTTGCCAACCACGCGGCCACCGGCGCCGTGGCCCTGGCCAGCGATCCATGAGCCTGACAGATCAAGGCCCTCTGGCAACAGGTTTGAAGTGCCCATCCGCACCGCCGCTTCGCTCATTACCTCGACCCCGTCGAGCGTGCCATAGCCAAGCAGCATCCGCTGGAACCGGTCGTAATCCTTGGGCGAGCTGATCAGACCGCCACCGCCCGATGGCACTTTGGGCGCGTCAAGATAGATCGAGCTACGGCCCGGATCGATCGGCAGAGGCGCGCCGAAGGCAATGCCATAATTGTCGGTCATACGGCTGACTTCGGTTTCAGGCAGGGTGAAGAAGGTGCTCTCCATCCCGCACGGCGTAAATATGCGGTCCTGCAGGAAGCTCTCGAAGGACTGACCCGATGCGACTTCGATCACTCGGCCTAGCAGGTCGATGCTGGCGGAATAACTCCACTTGGTACCCGGCTGATACATCAACGGCAGCTCAGCGAGGCGATCAGCCCACACTTCGAGATTGGGCGCAGGGGTAACAGGAGTAATGCCGGGTATCGGCAAGCGGCTAACTCTGCCACCGACTAGGCCGGCTTCCTGATAGGCTTTGAGCAGCGGCCCTTTGCTCGTGATCAGATAACCAATGCCAGCCGTGTGCGTGAGCAGGTGCCGGATTGTGATCGGGCGATCAGTCGGCACGGTGTCGCTGAGCGCGCCTTCGGGATCTTTGAGCACGCGCATATTGGCAAATTGCGGCATCACTTCGCCAAGCGGCTGATCGAGGCCTAGTTTACCCTCATCAATCAGCATCATGATCGCCATGCCGGTGATCGGCTTGGTCATCGAATAGATGCGATAGAGCGTGTTTTCATCGACTTGCTTGTGGCTCTGCAAAGACAAAGTCCCGCCGCCAACAGTGTGCGCATGGTCTTCTTGTCCGCTTCCGAAAGTCACCATTAGGTTCGCAAGCTTGCGGTTGTCGACGTAGCTTTTTGCCATCGCCGCAACGTTAGGCCAGCTCTCGCTGACGTCGTGCGCAAGCGCGATGCGCCCGAACGGCATGCTCGCCAGCGCGCCACCAGCAGCCAGATATGCGCCGCCGCGCAGCAAAGCCCGGCGCGAGGTCGGGGCGGAGTGAAATTCGCGAAATGCCATAGGGGTGTGAGCCTCTCTATTTGTCAGGTCTAAATTTCCGTACCGGAGCTAGACACATTGCCCTGAGTGTTATGTGAACCGCTGTTAGGGCGTGAAGCGATAAGTGGTCAATCAGGACTTGTCATGAGAGGCTTGCAAACCAGAAGTGTTATACCCATATAACACACATGCTGAACCTACTCTCGTTCCTGTTCGGAATCCTCTCATTGGTGATCGTTATCCCTTCGACAATCCCGCTACTCGGCTGGGGCAATTGGCTTGCCTTGCCGCTGATTGTGATCGGTGTTGTTCTGGGTGCGCTGTCGTCGAAAGATAGCGGGCGCAATTTTTGTCTGATCGTGCTCTTGATTGCGGCGCTGAGGCTGAGCCTGGGCGGCGGGATTATCTAATCCTGCGCCATCGCCAGCCGCGCAGCCTTTGCGAATAGCGTCGGCAGGCCAGCCGCTTCTAGCTGATCCAGCGGCCACCATTCTCCATCGCCATCGGGTGTAGCTTGCCCGGCATGTTGGAGGACGCTGAGCGTTAGATGCGCGTGAGTAAAAGTATGCCGCACCGCGCCCAACTCCGCCCATTCGCCAGTCAAAGGCGGCTCGCCTGAACCATCTTGGCGCGCTGACCAACCGTCATCTGGCAGCGAGCGCATGCCGCCCAGCATCCCAGTACCTGCGCGTTTGACGAGCCAAATCTCACGGGCCTCCTCCTCACAGCGTTCGATCCAATAGGCCGTGCCCTTTCGCTCGGGCTTGGCTTTCTTGGGCGGTTTGACGGGCAGCTTTTCCGGCTCCCCCACTTTTCGCGCTTCGCAAGCGTCTGACAGTGGGCACAGCAAGCATTTGGGCGCTTTGCCGGTGCAGATGCTCGATCCCAAATCCATCATCGCCTGAGCAAAGTCACCCGCCCTCGCCTCGGGCGTGATTTCGTCCGCACGTTCGCGGATCGCCTTGCGCGCCCTTGGCAAGGCTTCCGTGATGTTGAACAATCGCGCCACCACCCGCTCAACATTGGCATCGACAACCACCGCGCGCTCGCCAAAGGCAATCGCCGCAATCGCCGCCGCCGTATACGCGCCAAGCCCGGGCAGCTCGCGCAACTCGGCTTCGGTCGTTGGAAAGCTGCCGCGCTCGGCCACTTTCTTCGCGCATTTCACCAGATTGCGAGCGCGCGAGTAATAGCCCAGCCCCGCCCATGCCGCCATGACGTCATCTTCGCTCGCCGCAGCAAGATCATGGACGCTTGGCCAAACCGCTGTAAATTTTTCAAAATAGGGTTTCACCGCCGCAACCGTCGTCTGTTGCAGCATCACTTCGGATAGCCACACGCGATAGGGCCACGCGTCATCGTCTGGGCGAGGCGCACCCGGGGGATTTCTCCACGGAAGATCGCGCGCATGCGCATCATACCAGTTCAAAAGTTTAGCTGAGATGTCAGACATTGTGGAACTCACCCGCGCCCTATGGCATGAGGCTAACCGCAATGGAAACCGGCAAAGACAAGAAGCCTGCGCGCAAACGCAAACCGGCCAAGAAATATGAGCGTACCGCGCGGTCGCGGCGTGCGCGCCATCGGTGAGCTTATGCCCGAGATCGGGCGCACCGCCTTTCGCCGCTTCGGTTTTGTGCAGAGCTCGGTCGTCACCCGCTGGCCCGAAATCGTCGGCCCGCATCACGCCCGCGTTTGCAGCCCCGAAGCGTTACGCTTCCCGCCGGGTGAGAAATCCGAAGGCATCTTGCAGCTTGTCGTTCTGCCCGCCCATGCGCCGCTGATCCAGCAGGTGATCCCCGAGATCACAGAGCGGGTGAACCGCTTTTTCGGCTATCAGGCGGTGTCGCGGATCAAGATCCGGCAAGGCGCGGTTAAGCCAACCCATGCTCAAGAGCCTGCGAAGGCACCGCCATCGCTCAAACCCATTCCGATGGAACTGGGGGACAGTTTGCGCGATATCGGCGACCCGGAGCTGCGGACCGTGCTGGAATCGCTCGCGCGCAGTATGGGTGACGGGGACACAGATAAGAAAGAATGATCGTGAAATTGACGAATTTTGCAGGGCTTGGCCTTGCTGCGGCTCTGGCCGCAACATCGCCGCTAGCCGCGCAAGAAAGCGCTCCCACGACCGGCCCGTGGCACACCAATGTCGAGGTCACAGAAGCAGGCCATGTGATCGGCGATCCCGATGCAGAGACTGTGCTGACCGAGTTCGTCAGCTACACTTGCGGGCACTGCGCAACCTTCGCCAAGCAAGGCGATGCAGCGCTCGACATCGCGTTTATTTCCAATGGCAAATTGCGCTTTGAGGTGCGCTCCTACATCCGCAATGCGCTCGACCTGACCGTTTCCATGCTGGTCGCTTGCGGTGACCCGAGCAACTTCAAAGGCAATCACGCGATGTTCATGCGCTCGCATGACGATTGGCTCAAGAAAGCCGCTGCCGCTCCGCAAAGCCAGCAGGCGATCTGGGGCCGCGGTGATCGCAATGCGCGGATGAGCATGGCGAGCGCGCTCGGGCTTTCTGACAAGATGACCAAGCAGCGCGGCTATGCCTTGCCAGTGGTCAACACCTGCCTTGCCGATGACGCCAAAGCGCAAGCCTTGATGCTGGGCACGCAAAGCGCGGCGCGTGACTTCGGGATCAACGGCACGCCCAGCTTCGCGCTCAATGGCGAAACGCTTCAGAACGTCCACTCCTGGCAGTCGCTCTATCCGGTTCTGCAAGCGCACTACAAGGCGATGGACGATACTGATCGGGAACCGCAGCTGGGCGAAAGCCAGTTCTAACCGTCAAATTCGTCCATATTCGGGACAAAGCGCCATAATTTCGCTCGCAATTGGCTTTGAACCGACTCATTTGTGAACAAGCAAACTTCCGGCGCTTCCGCAGGCTTTTCGCTTCGTATAGCGTCGGCATGAAGATCAAAGGACTTATCGCGTCATGACCCTATCCCGCCGTATCCTCAGCACCTCTATCGCAGCTCCTCTGGCGCTGGCCCTTGCCGCTTGCAATGGCAGCGCGGAAGCGGACGGCGACCTTTCGGGAGACGCCATCGCTGCAATCCCTGCACCTGACGGCGAAACGTGGTCTGACACGGTGATGGTGACCGAGGAAGGCGGCTACAAGATCGGCAATCCCGACGCCCCGCTGAAGCTGGTCGAATACGCCTCGCACACGTGCGGCGCGTGTGCGAACTTTGCCAAAAACGGCAAGGCTGGCGTGAAGGAGTATGTCGAAACCGGCGTCGTCAGCTTTGAACAGCGCGAGGTGTTTCTCAACATCTTCGACGTGGTGATCGCGACGCTGGCACAATGCGGGCCAGCCGAGCAGTTCCAGCCCCTGTCCGATCAGGTTTGGGCCGATCACCAGAATGTGATGTCCAAAATTCAGGCCAATCAGGAAGCGCTTGCGACTGCTGGCCAGCTAGGTCCGGATGAGCGGTTCGTGGCGATCGCCTCTGCAACCGGCCTCATCGATTTCTTCGCGGCCCGTGGTCTTTCTGCGGATCAAGCTCGAAGCTGCTTGTCTGACGGCGCGAAGATCGAAGCGATGGCGGAAGCGGTCGGCCAGAAAGCTCAGGAAGATGAAGTGGCCGGAACCCCGACCTTCATGCTCAATGGCGCTAAGATTGACGCGCTGAGTTGGGAACAGCTCGAACCGATCCTGCAACGCGCCGGAGCCCGCTAAGCGGGATTAGCGGGAGGGAACGCGCAGCCTATGGAAATCAGCCGGTTAAAGCTCAGCGGATTTAAGAGCTTTGTCGAGCCGGCTGAACTGCGCGTGGAACCCGGCCTTACCGGCGTTGTTGGGCCTAATGGCTGCGGCAAATCCAACCTGCTCGAAGCAATCCGATGGGTCATGGGTGAAAACTCGCCCAAGTCGATGCGCTCTGGCGGAATGGAAGATGTGATCTTCGCTGGCACGGCAAGCCGCCCGCCGCGCGATTTTGCCGAAGTCGTTTTGCACGCCGCTGACGATGACGGCGAAGAGCTGATCGTTACCCGCCGGATCGAGCGCGGTGCGGGCAGCGCTTATCGCGTAAATGGCCGCGATGTGCGAGCGAAAGACGTCTCGCTGACCTTCGCTGATGCGGCGACTGGCGCGCACTCACCTGCCCTTGTGAGCCAAGGCAAGATCGCGCAGGTGATCGCCGCAAAGCCGACCGAACGGCGGCAAATGCTTGAAGAGGCGGCAGGGATCGCAGGTCTGCATGTTCGGCGCAAAGACGCTGAGAGCAAGCTGCGCTCGACCGAGAAGAACCTCGAGCGGCTCGAAGACCTTATGGCGGGTCTCGACAACCAGATGGCCTCGCTGCGGCGTCAGGCGAAGCAGGCCGAGCGCTATAAGAAACTGACCGAACAGATCCAGCTGGCTGAAGCGCGTCTTGTCTTCGCTCGTTGGCGCGATGCCGCGCACGCAGCAAAGGAAGCGCGTGAGGCGGCGGAGGGCGCGGATGAGCGTGTCGCGACCGCCAAAGTCGCGGTCGATGAAGCGCAGAAAGAACAAGCCGCACTGGCAGCAAAACTTGCCGAGGCGCGTGATGAACTTGCCGACCGGCGCGATGATGCGAGCGCGCATGGCCACCGTATGGCGGCTCTGTCGGAAAAGCTCGAAGCCGCAGAACAGCGCCTCGCCGATTTGGAACGTCAGCGCGTACGGCTCGAAGAAGATCGCGGCGATGCCGACCGCATGACCAAGGATGCTGCCGAAGCGCTTGAGCGCCTGACTCGCGAGATGGCGGCGAGCAATGATGCCTTGAAGCGCGACGAGGAATTGCGCCCGGCGTTCGCGGCAAAGTCGGAAGATTCCGAAAGAGCCAGCCGCGCGGCGGAACTTGCTCTGGCTAAAGCGACCGCCGACCATGCAGGCGTTGAGGCCGAATGGCGCGTTGCCGAAGCGGCGATTGAGCAGGCAGAGGCCCGCGTCGCGCGGCTGACGGCGGAACGCGAGCGGCTTGAACGCCAGCAGCAGGAATTGACCGAAGGCGGCGATCCTGACGAGCAAGTGGCCAGCGCCCGCGCGGCGGCTGAACGCGCCGCTGAAAGCGTCGCTCAATTGCGCGGAAAGCTCGAAGCCGATCAGACGCGCAAAGGCGAATTGCAAACCGCGCGCGATGAGGCGGCAGCAGCGCTTGCCACAGCCAAGGCTGAACTCGCCGGGATTGAGCGCGAATACAGCGCCTTGGCCCGCGACCGTGATGCGCGAGCCAAACGGGCGAAAGACAGCGCTGGCCTGCCGCAAGCGCTCGAAAAGGTCAGCGTTGAGCGCGGCTATGAGCGCGCAATGGCCGCCGTTCTGGGGCGCGATTCCAAGTCACCACTCGGCAAGCCGACCGAAGGCAAAGACGGGCGTTTTTGGGCGGGTGGTGAAGCCCCTCCCCCGTCGCGGACAGCCTGCTGTCGCACGTCAAATCCTGCCCCGAAGAATTGCGCGCTCGTCTTGCGCTGGTGCATTTTGCCGCGTCCGATGATGGCCGCGCTTTGAAACCGGGCGAATGGCTTGTTACCGAGAAAGGCCATCTGCGCCGCTGGGATGGTTTTGTCGCGCGCGGTGAAGGCGCAGCCGAAGCGGCAAAGCTCGAAGCAGCCAATCGTCTCGCCGAACTCGAGGGAATTTTGCCGGATCTGCGCGAGGCTGCCGAGCAGGCAGAAAGCGGCGAAGCGACTGCCCGCGAAGAGCTGCGCGCCCTTCAAACCGATCTCGTCGCGCAGGAGCGCGCCATCGCTGGCGCCATCGAGGATGAACGACAGGCCTTGCGCGCGCTCGACCAAGCCGAAGCGGCGAAAGAGCGGATCGCCAACCGTTTGGAAGAATTGGCCGCGGCCAAGGCCGATCTCGCTGAGCAATCCACCGCTGCTGATGCCGATATTGCCGCCGCGAAGGAAAAGCTCGCAGCTCTGCCCGCGCCCGACGCAGGCCGCGCGAGCCTCGAAGCAGCGCAAGCCAAGCACGAAGCGGCAAAGTCGGCGGTGCAGGCTGCGATGGCAGAACTCGCAGCACATGATCAGGCTTTGGCGGTCACGCGCGAACGCGCCGCCGCTCAGCAAGCCGACCACGCCAATTGGGAAGCGCGCTCCGGCGAGGCCGTGCGCCGCCGAGCGGAGGCGGGCTCGCGGCTCGAAGAGATCGAGCAAGAGCGCAAAGTCTACGCTGAAAAACCCGCCGCGCTGATCGACGAGATCGAGCAAGGCGATGCGCTGCGCCAGCGGCTTGGCGAGGAATTGGCGAAGGCCGAGACTGCGCTTGCCGAATGCCAAGCAATTGCCAATTCAGCTGATGCCAAGCTCTCCGAAGCCAACGAAGCGCTGACCGTCGCCCGCGAGGGCCGTGCGACTTTGGCCGCGCGCGCCGAAAGCCAGGAAGCGCGGCGTGGTGAAATGGCGCGCATTTCAGGCGAGCGCTTCCAATGCCCTCCCCCGATGCTCGCGGAACGGTTTGAATTCGATGCCGAGCAAGTGCTCGATGCCACCGCTGAAAGCGACGAAATGGATCGCCTCACCGCCAGCCGCGAGCGCATCGGCCCGGTCAATCTGGTCGCGGCTGAGGAACTCGAAAAGCTCGAAGACGAACACGGCACCAATGCCAGCGAACAGGCCGAACTGACAGAAGCGGTCAACCGTCTGCGCGGTTCAATCGGCAATCTCAACCGCGAAGGGCGCGAGCGCCTGCGCGACGCATTCGAGGAAGTGAACAAGCACTTCCAAGAGCTCTACCCGCGACTTTTCCAGGGCGGCTCTGCGCACCTCGCCTTGATCGACAGCGATGATCCGCTCGAGGCGGGCCTTGAGATTTATGCCCAGCCGCCGGGTAAACGCCTGCAATCCTTGTCGCTGCTGTCTGGCGGTGAGCAAGCCTTGACTGCGACCGCGCTGATCTTTGCGCTGTTCCTCACCAATCCCGCGCCGATCTGCGTGCTCGACGAGGTCGATGCGCCTCTGGACGACGCGAATGTCGAGCGCTTCTGCGATCTGCTCGATTCGATGATCCGCACAACCAAGACCCGCTATCTGATCGTCACGCACAATGCGGTCACGATGAGCCGGATGCACCGTCTATTCGGCGTGACAATGGCGGAAAAAGGCGTCTCGCGCTTGGTCAGCGTCGATCTGGGCGAAGCAGCATTGATGGCGGCGGAGTAGCTCCGCGCTTAAACAAATTTTCGTAAGATCAGGCTTCGATTGCAGCCGCGAGCCGTGAGCGGATGGATTTGAGCTGCGCGATCGCCTCACTGAAATCTTTTGCAGGTGCCGCGACAGGCGCATCACCATTCGCGCCTTCCTCGTCAAATTCACCATCGGTGGCGCGGCGGCCACCAGCGCGGCGGTCATCACTCGAACGCCGGTCTCCGCCAGCGCGATTGGCAGCACGCAAGGCCGCCTGCGCGCCTTTCAGTGTGTAGCCTTCATCATTGACGAGCCGGTTGATCTCTTCAACCAGCTCGACGTCTTCAGGTCGGTAATATCGGCGCCCGCCGCTGCGCTTCAGCGGTTTCAGCGCGGTGAATTGCTGTTCCCAATACCGCAGAACATGCGGCTTGATCCCAAGAGCATCGCTGACTTCCCCGATGGTGCGAAGCGCACCTTCGTCTTTACCATCGTCAAAGTCAGTCATGCATTATGCGCCCTTGGCTATCTGTTCTTTGAGCAATTGGCTCGCGCGGAAAGTCATCACACGGCGCGGAGTAATCGGCACTTCAACCCCGGTCTTGGGATTGCGCCCGATACGTTCATTCTTGTCACGCAAAACAAAGCTGCCGAAGCCGGAGATCTTCACATTCTGGCCATCAGCGAGTGCATCGCACATTTGATCAAGGATTGCTTCGACGAGATCGAGCGATTCCGCCCGGCTAAAGCCCATACGGCGGTTAATCGTCTCGGCCAGATCGGCCCGAGTGAGCGTGCCAACAGAACGCATAATCATAATCTCCTTTGCAGGCGCGACCACAAAGCCAATGGCTTATTACACTTTTCTCGCAATTCTCGCAACTTGACTACACCAATGTGGCACCTTTTTTTGCACATTGTCGGCGAAGCGTGGGTGCGGCGAGTTAGACGCGAATTAAGCTGGCACCCCAGGTGAAACCGCCACCCATGGCTTCCAACATGATCAGATCGCCGGGCTTGATCCGTCCGTCGCGGCGCGCCGTGTCGAGCGCCAAGGGTACAGACGCGGCTGACGTGTTGGCATGCTGATCGACTGTCACAATCACTTTTTCAGCCGGAATGCCGAGTTTTCGCGCAGTCGCGTCAAGGATCCTTTTGTTGGCCTGATGCGGCACAATCCAGTCGATTTCATCGGCTGAAACCCCAGCCTCTTCAATCACTTCATGAAGAACATCGGAAAGATTCACGACCGCATGGCGGAACACTTCGCGCCCTTTCATCCGCAAATGACCGACGGTTTGCGTGGTTGACGGCCCGCCATCGACATAGAGCAGATCGTGCTGCGCCCCGTCAGCGTGGAGCCGTGTTGTGATGATACCGGGCGCATCGGCTTTGGCCTCGTCAGCCGTATCGCGCTCCAGCACAACCGCGCCCGCTCCATCACCGAAAAGCACGCAAGTGGTGCGATCTTCCCAATCAAGAATGCGGCTGAAAGTTTCTGCTCCGACTACGAGCGCTTTTGTCGCCATGCCCGATTGAAGCATCGAATCGGCAGTAGCGACGGCGTAGAGGAAACCCGAGCACACCGCTGCGACATCAAAGGCGATGCAGCCGTTGCAGCCGAGCGCATGCTGAACCTTGGTAGCGGTTGCCGGGAATGTGTTGTCGGGTGTCGCCGTGGCGAGCACGATCAGATCGATCTCGCTTGCCTCCATCCCCGCATCATCCAGAGCTGCGCGAGCTGCGTCGGTCGCTAGGCTTGCGGTCGTTTCGCCTTCGCCCGCAATATATCGCTGGCGAATACCCGTGCGCTCAACAATCCATTCATCGCTGGTGTCGACGCGCGCGGCGAGTTCTTCATTTGTAACGACTTGCGCCGGCAGAGCCGATCCCGTGCCGCGAAGGCGCGAACGGCTCACGCAGCCGCCTCATCGCTGGATGCGCCATTGCCGTTTTCCTTGAGCGCATCCTCGCCCAACTCAGCGAGACCTTGCGCGATGCGCTGGGTCAGATTGTTTTCGAGCAAGCGCGCGGTGACGGCCACTGCATTGGCGACACCGTTGGCGTTGGCACTGCCGTGGCTTTTCACCACCACACCGTTCAGGCCCAGGAAGACCGCGCCGTTATGGTTGTTCGGGTCGAGATGGTGGCGCAGCAATTCGGTTGCCGGACGCGACACAAGGAAGCCGATCTTCGAGCGCAGCGAACTGGTGAAGGCATTGCGCAAAAGATCGGTCACAAACCGCGCGGACCCTTCGATCGCCTTCAAGGCGATATTGCCAGAGAACCCATCGGTCACGACGACGTGCGTTTCGCCGCGATTGATCTTGTCGGATTCGACGAAGCCGTCGAATTCCAGCGCAAGGCCGCCCTCGCTGGCCTCGCTTGCTTGCTGTAGGCGCGCCGCTGCATCGCGCAAGGCGTCTGTGCCCTTGATCTCTTCGGTGCCGATATTGAGCAAGCGCACGCGCGGGCGCTCAAACCCGTTAACGATCCGCGAATAGGCCGCGCCCATCACTGCATATTGCACGAGGTTGCGGGCGTTTGCTTCTGTGTTGGCGCCGAGATCGAGCATCACCACATCATGCTCTTCCAATGTCGGGAGCAGAGCAGCCAAAGCCGGACGGCCAATGCCGGGCATGGTGCGCAGCGCGAGCTTGCTCATCGCCATCAGTGCGCCGGTGTTACCAGCGCTAACCGCCGCGCCAGCATCGCCCGCCTTAACCGCATTGACGGCAAGGCCCATCGAAGTTGTTTTCGCGCGCCGGATCGCGCGGCTTGGCAGCTCGTCGCCCGCGATAACATCGTCACAGTGGAGAATTTCGCTCGCCGATCGCAAAGCAGGGTGACTTTCCAACGCGGACTCAATCCGCGCCTGATCACCCACCAGCAGGAAGTGGAAGCCTTCGTGACGGCGGCGCGCCAGAGCAGCGCCCTCCACCATTACGCGCACGCCTTCATCGCCGCCCATCGCATCAATGGCGATACGCGGCAGGCTCATGGCAGCTTCTCCGTCAAAATCATCAGCCGGTCTTAGAGACCAACCGCAACAACCTCACGACCGTTGTAATAGCCGCAGTGCGGGCACAGATTGTGCGGGCGCTTCAGCTCGCCACAATTGTTGCATTCGTGATGCGCTTCAACTTTCAGCGAATCATGCGCACGGCGATTGCCGCGACGATGTGGGGAAACTTTTCTCTTTGGGACAGCCATCTCGGCACCTGTTCCTCAAAATAAACCGTGTGATTGCGCAAGGTTGCGCGTGTCTGTTGCGACGCTCTTAGGGCAAGCATGGATGCCGCACAAGATATAAGGCTCGTGCGAGAATCCTTGCCTGTCCGTGGCGGGGAAGCGCGCGCTATACCGAAAAAATCGCACGTTGCAACCTGACTCTGCCCTCACTAGCAAGGTCGAAACGGGATTGAGAGGGACTAAAGTCATGTTTGTTCTACCAGTAACGCTGACTGCTGCCGCCGCCGCTGCGATTATCAATGTCTGGCTGATGATCCGCGTGGGTCAGGTGCGCAACACGCAAAAGGTATTTGTCGGCGATGGCGGAAGCGAGCCGATAATTCGGCGGATGCGGGCGCATTCGAATTTTGTCGAGAACACGCCGTTTGTGCTTGTTCTGATCGCAGCGATCGAGATTTCAGGGCGCGGCCAGCCGTGGCTCGCCTATGTCGCGGGGCTTTATATGCTTGCCCGCATTGCGCATGGGATTGGCATGGACGGCGGCAACGTCGCGAAGGGCCGGATGATCGGCACAATCATATCGATGCTCACGCTTATCGGCCTTGCCGTGGCAGCGGTGCTGATTGTGATGAAGGTGATATAATTCGCGACTGAACGGCGGCGCGAGCCGCCGCAAGGCCAAGCTACCGCCCGCAGGCGCACCGTAGCGAAGCGGAGGAGCCGGGCCGAGGAGTTCGCCCGGATGGGCGAACCCACTTAAGAAAGCGCGTAGTCACTCACAAATTGGTTTGTCTTGCGTTCTTGGCCAAAGGTGCTGGTCGGTCCATGGCCGGGAATGAACATCACGTCCTCGCCCAGCGGCCACAGGCGCTGGGTGATCGCGTCAATCAGATCCTGATGGTTCCCGCGCGGAAAATCGGTCCGCCCGATCGAACCCTGGAACAGCACATCGCCGACAATCGCAAAACGGCTTGGCTCGTGGAAGAACACGACATGGCCCGGCGTGTGTCCGGGGCAATGGATCACATCGAGCGTCAATTCGCCCACAGTCACCGTGTCGCCATGCTCCAGCCAGCGGTCCGGCGTAAAGCTCTTCGCCTCCATCCCGTAGCGCGCGCCATCATTGTCGAGTTGCTCGATCCAGAACAAGTCGTCCTTGTGCGGGCCTTCGATCGGCAGACCGAGCTCATCCGCCAGCATGCCCGCCTGCCCACAATGATCGAGATGGCCGTGCGTGATCAGGATTTTCTCGAGCGTCACACCGGCCTTCTCAACACCTGCCCTAAGCTTGTCGAGATCGCCGCCCGGATCGGTTAGCGCAGCTTTCATCGTCTTGGTGCACCAGATCAGCGAGCAATTCTGCTGCAGCGGTGTGACGGGAAGGATCGCCGCGCGCATGGGTGGAGTTGGTTTAGTGTCGGTCATGGATTCCAAATGGCGGTGACGGTTGCGACTTGCAAGGCTATTGCAGACCTATGAAGACACTGGTTTATCGCGCCGCGACAGAGGCTGACCTGACGTTTATCTACAAGCTTGCCGAGGAAGATTCTGTTCTCACTGCGCGCGATCCCGTGCCCAGCAACCACGAAGTCGAGGCTAAGAAGGGTCTAGAAGCGATCAACTCCGACCCGAATCACTCCCTTGTTATCGTTGAACAAAATGGCGAGCCGGTAGGCAGCTTCCAATTGAGCTTCATCCCTGGAATCTCGCGACGCGGCGCATGGAGGGGGCAAATCGAAAGCGTGCGGGTGAGCGCGGCTTGCCGCGGACAAGGAATTGGCTCTGAGATGATGAGCTGGGCGCTGAGGCAATGTGAAAAGCGAGGCTGCGGCCTCGTCCAACTCACAAGTGACCGCCAACGTGACGCTGCGCATAGATTTTATCAGCGGCTCGGCTTCTCTCCATCTCACACCGGGTTCAAGCTGAAACTGGGCTAAACCCGTCCCCCTTTCCAGACCACGCGACCAACAATCTCCACATCCTCCGCCGCGACCTCAATCGGAGGATAGGCGAGGTTTTGCGATAGCAGCGACAGCCGCCCACCCCCAGCGCTCGCAACGCGCTTTACCAGCAGCGTGTCGTCTAGCCGCACAACATGCACGCCATCGCGAAAGGGCTGCGGGCGCCGGTCGACCAGAATCTCATCGCCATTGTTAAGCAGCGGCTCCATCGAATCGCCCTCCACAGTGATCGCGGAAAGCTGCGCGCCTTCCAGCCCCTGTTCGCTGAGCCAGCGTTTGGAAAAACGGATCGTGTCGAACGGCAATTCAGCGTCGGGCACACTTCCAGGCCCGGCTCGACGCGCCTATATCCAAGCGCTGGACCTCGATCCAATTTCTCATTGAGGGAACAATCGACTGCCGATTGTAGGATTTTTCCTCACTTTCAAACGCTGGCGCGCCCAACTCTTGCTCGTCCACACCGAAGAACTCTGCAAGTTTTCGGCGATCGCGCTCTTGCAGATTTCTCGGCGTACCGCGCGCAACAAACTGTTGAAGATAAGCGGCATTCTTGCCGAGCATCTCCGACAATTGCTTCAGGCTCACTCCCTTTTCGTCCGCCAATTCCTTGAGCCTCTTACGGGCATTCGTGGCTTCAGCCATCATTTCCTCCTCAACATGATTAAAATTCCTATAGCATAGGATTTTTCCTAGACAAGTAGGATTTGGGATGGAACATTTTAGTAACATTGAGCGATTCTGCAGCGTCGCGATCACTCGTTTCAGGACCAGCAAAAGGGGATCATTATGCTCATCCGTACCATCGAAAAGTTCCTGCGAGAGCATGATATGCCCGCGACCAAATTCGGGCGTCTCGCCGCGCATGATCCGCGCTTTGTGCTGGACTTGCGCATGGGCCGCATCCCGCGCGCAGCGACCGAAGCGCGCACGCGCAGATGGATGGCTCAGTTTGAAAGCGGGACGCTCACCCGCCCCGATCACGTGGCCGAATTCAAGGCCATGCCTGACAGTTTCCGCTTCGATCCGGTCCACTATTCCATCGTCCCCATCGGCGCAGCTTACGCACAGGAGCTCGCCCATGCTCACTGAGATGCACGCCGCCGAAGCCTCGGCAATGATCCCGGAGTTCAAGTCTCAGGCCGGGCCTGATCCGGACGCCCAAATGAAGGCGCCGAAGCGAGCGCGTCGCTATCGCCCGCGGCGCACTCTGTCAGATCGGGTGCGCGAAGCGGTGCTGGCGCTCACCAATGAACAAGCGCAGTTGCTCACCCATGCGGAAAAGCCTTGGGCATCGATCACATTCTCGGGCACGCGGCACGAGCTGGTGCTGACTTTTGACGGTATCGCGGCGTGCAAAGTGGGCGAGCAATTCATCGCCGCCTTGCCCGATCACGAGTTCGCGCTGCCGGGACAACTGGTCGCCGACGCGACTATCACCACCGTTGAAAGCAATTACACGCCCGAGCCGCAAATGGCGGTGACAGCGGTGCTGCTGTTGCTCGAAGAAACCTAATTTCTCCGCACCACGAGGTTCCGGATTTCGCTCATGTCTTCCATGGCGAACCGGATTCCTTCGCGGCCCAAGCCTGAGTCCTTCACGCCGCCATAGGGCATGTTGTCCACCCGATAGCTGGGTACGTCGTTGATCACGATGCCGCCCACGTCCAGGCGGTCCCAGCTATCGAACATCTTGAACAGGTCGCGGGTAAAGATGCCCGCTTGCAGGCCGAACTCGCTGCGGTTCACTTCATCGAGAGCCTCGTCGAAGTCCGAAAACTTCATCAGGATCGCGAGCGGACCAAAGGCTTCGTCATTCATCGCGCGCGCATCGCGGTCGACATTTTCGAGCAGTGTTGCCTCCAGCATATTGCCGTTGGTGAGGCCGCCGCCGGTGAGTAAGGTCGCGCCGCCTTCCACCGCCTCGTCGATCCAGCCCTTAAGGCGCGTTGCCTCGCCTTCGGAAATCATCGGTCCGATAAAGGTGTCGCGATCCTTGGGATCACCCGCGACCAGCGTCTTGGTCTTTTCGACCAGCATGTCCTTGAAGCGGTCGTAGACATTTTCGTGAATGATGATGCGCTGCACGCCGATGCAGCTTTGGCCGGACTGATAGAATGCGCCGAAGATGATCCGCTCAAGCGCATCTTCCAAGTCCGCGTCGTGATCGACCACAACGGCGGCGTTTCCACCCAGTTCAAGGATCACCGGCTTCTTGCCAGCGCGCGCTTTTAGCGCCCAGCCAACACCGGGTGATCCGGTGAAGCTAAGCAGCTTCAACCGCTCATCCTCGGTGAAGAGGTCCGCGCCATCGCGGCTGGCGGGCAGGATCGAAAACGCGCCTTCGGGCAAGATGTCGCACTCGGCCAGCACCTCACCCATAATCAGCGCGCCGAGCGGGGTCTTGGATGCTGGCTTCATCACGAATGGGCAGCCCATCGCAATGGCGGGCGCGATCTTGTGCGCGGCGAGATTGAGCGGGAAGTTAAATGGGGAGATGAAGCTGCAAGGCCCGATCGGCACGCGCTTCCACATTGCCTGATAGCCCTTGGCACGCTCCGAAATATCGAGCGGCATGACCTCACCGTAGTTGCGTACCGCCTCTTCAGCAGCGATGCGGAACGTGTCGATCAAGCGCGTCACTTCGCCTTCGCTGTCCTTGATCGGCTTGCCCGCCTCGACACAGAGCGCATAGGCGAGCTCATCAAACCGCTCCTTGAAGCGGCTGACACAATGCATCAGCACGTCCTGCTTTTCGTACGATGCAAGCCGCGCCATCGGCTCTGCTGCGCGGACCGAACCGGCAATCGCCTCGTCAATGATCTCAGGCGAGGCGAGCGCAGTGCGGAACGCAACCTCGCCAGTGTATTTATCGGTCACCTCAAGGTCGGTGTTGGGCTGTGCGGCCTTGTTGTTGAGGTAGAGCGGATAGGTATCTTTCAGCGTGGGCACGTCGGGGTCTCCTTTGCCTCTCAACCTTACAGCTTGGCGCTTAGTTCCTTGATTTCGTGATTCAATATCCGGTCGTTCTCGCTGTAATCGACCGGGCAATCGATGACATGCACGCCCGGCGTATCGCGCGTATGGGCGAGCACATCGGTAAGGTGTTCGCTGCTGGTGACCCTGTGTCCATTCGCGCCGTAGCTCTCAGCATATTTTACGAAGTCAGGGTTGCCGAAAGTCAGACCGTAATCATCAAAACCCATGTTCGATTGTTTCCACCGGATCATGCCATAGGCATCATCGCGCAGGATCAGCACGGTCAGATTGAGGCCAAGGCGCACAGCCGTTTCCAGTTCCTGACTGTTCATCATGAAGCCGCCGTCACCGCACACCGCCATGACTTTGCGGTCCGGATAGAGCATTGCGCTCATCATCGCAGAAGGCAGTCCTGCTCCCATGCTCGCGAGCGCATTGTCGAGCAGCACGGTGTTGGGCAGGTAGGCCGTATAGTTGCGCGCGAACCAGATCTTGTAGACGCCGTTGTCGAGGCAGATGATGCCATCGTCGGGCATCGACTGACGGATCTGGCGCACCAAATGCGGCGGGAAGATTGGAAAGCGGCTGTCCGCTTCGAGCGGCTCTGAATGCTTTTCTTCGGCGCGGCGATAGCAAAGCAATCTACCGAAATCCCAATCATCCTGGACGGTGACGGCCTCTTTGATCTGCCAGATTGCATTGGCGATATCGCCGATCACTTCGACCTGAGGGAAATAGACCGGATCAACCTCGGCTGTGGTGTTGGAAACGTGGATGACCTTTGTGTCCTCACCCGCTTTTCCATCCTTCATGAAAAACGGCGGCTTTTCGATCACGTCGTGGCCGACATTGATGATGAGGTCTGCATCATCAATCGCGCGGTGGCAGAAGTCGCCAGCAGACAGCGCGGCGCAACCAAGAAAGAGGTCGTGCCGTTCATCGAGCACGCCCTTGCCCATCTGCGTTGTGACGAATGGAATGCCGGTCTTCTCAACAAATTCGCCGAGCATGTTGCTGGTGAGACGCCGATTTGCTCCTGCTGCAATCACCAGCACCGGAGCCTTAGCCGCTTCGATCATGTCGACGGCCTGACGAACCGCCTTCGCTTCGGCTGAGGGCCTGCGAGCTATGCTGCGCGGAATGGGCGCTGCATCGGTCTCTTCCGCAGCAATGTCTTCTGGCAGTTCCAGATGCGTCGCGCCGGGCTTCTCCTCTTCGGCAATGCGGAAGGCTTCGCGAACGCGGCTCGGGATATTGTCGCCCGAATGTAGCTGATGCGTGAATTTCGTGATCGGCCCCATCATGTCGACCACATCGAGAATCTGAAAGCGGCCCTGCTTAGAGCTCTTGATCGGTTTCTGCCCCGTGATCGCGAGAGTCGGCATTCCGCCAAGCTGCGAATAGGCAACCGCCGTCACCATATTGGTTGCGCCCGGTCCTAATGTCGCCAGAAACACCCCGGTCTTGCCCGTATGCCGGCCATAGGTCGCGGCCATAAAGCCAGCGCCCTGCTCGTGACGGGTCAGCACCAGCTTGATCGAGCTGTCAGACAGGCTTTCGAGAAAGTCGAGGTTTTCCTCACCCGGCACGCCAAAGATATATTCGACACCTTCCGCCTCCAGACATTGAACAAACAGGTCGGAGGCTTTCTTGGTGTCAGGCATATCTTGCATCCTTCGCAATCGATGTTGCTAAGCCAATGGCTCAGCAATCAGTTGGTTTCACGCGCGGATGCCGAAAGTTAGGCTATTGTCGGAATTAATATCCCCGCGCCGGGTCAAAGATGGGTGCTACAGGCTCGCCCTTTAGATACTTATCGAGATTCTCAAGGAAACGCGTAGCAGAACGCACGAACATCTTATCCTGCGCGCGGCCCGACAAGTGCATCGAGATATGCGCATTGTCGAGCGTCCACAGTTCGTGGGTTTCTGGCAAGGGTTCGGGCGTGGTTACATCCAGAAACGCGCCGCCGATTGTTTTGGCTTTAAGCGCGTCAATCAGCGCTGGCTGGTCGATCACTGCACCGCGCGCAATGTTCACGATCACCGCGTCAGACTTCATCGCCGCGAGCTCGTCAGCGCCGATCATTCCATCTGTTTCATCGGTTGCCGGGACCGCAAGGATGATCCAGTCGAACTCGCCCAATTGGTCGCGCCATTGGTCGGGTGTGAGCACGTCTTCGGCTGGTGTGCGCCGCACGACAGTCACGTCGACATCGAAGGCTTCGAGCCGCGGCTTGATCAGCTTTCCGATCGCACCATAGCCGAGCAGCAATGCCTTTGATCCGGCGAGTTCGCGCTTGCCCGGACTGTCGAGCAGCCATTCCCGCCGCTCCTGCGCGCGCACGACATCGCGATATCCCTTGGCGATGTTGAGCATGCCCATCACCACATATTCGGCGATTGTGATCGCGTTGATTCCGGCGCCGTTGGTGACGGTGATATTGCGCTCAATCAGCACATCCATCGGCAGGAAGTCGAGACCGGCATAGATCGAGTTCAGCCATTTGAGCTTTTTCGCCGCGCGTAAGGTGTCGCCCATCGCGGCCTGATCGTACATATCGAACCAGCCGATTTCCGCTTCGGGCACCGCCTCCAGCGCCTCCTCATGCGTCATGAACCAGCGCACATCGAGATCGGCTGGCAATTGCGGTTCGAGCAGCGGGCGAATGAGGCCTGAAATGGCGAGGATAGTCATGACAGCTTCCACTCCCAACCGAGCGGATCGCCGTCCATCACCTCGATACCTTTCTCTGCAAGTTCATCGCGGATCCGGTCAGACGTCTCGAAGTCCTTTTCCGCACGCGCAGCCTTGCGGCGAGCGAGCGCGCCCTCGATTTCTTCTTCGGTCAGCTGCGCGTCTTTAGGTCGCAAACGCAGGTCGGTGCGGGCAAGGTCGAACAGGCCGAGGCCGAGCACCGCATCAATCCGCTCGACCATGGCGCGCTTGAGACCCGCATCGACCTTCTTGGTCGCGAGCGCATCCTCCAGCGCAGTGAGCGCAATCGCTGTGTTCAGATCATCTGCAATGGCCATCTCGAACTTCTCCACCACCGGAGCAAACTTCGGATGGTCGGTCGCGCCGCCTTCCGGAGCATCTGCAATCCGCTCGACCAGCATGACCATCCGCTTCAGCCGCGTCAGTGCCGCTTCCAGCCCCTCCCAAGTGAATTCCAGCTCGCTGCGATAATGCGCCTGTAGGCACAGCATCCTGTAGGCAAGCGGGTGATACCCACGGTCCACCAGTGTTTGCAGGACCAGAAATTCACCGCTCGACTTCGACATCTTCCCGCGCCGGTCGATCAGGAAATTGTTATGCATCCAGATGCTCGCCGCGCTGTCGGCTGAACAATTGTGCGCCTGGTTCTGCGCGATTTCATTGGGGTGATGGATCTCACGGTGGTCGATCCCGCCGGTGTGAATATCGAACGGGTGGCCGAGCAGTTCCGCGCTCATCACCGAACATTCCAAATGCCAACCGGGCGCGCCCTTGCCCCACGGGCTATCCCATTCCATCTGCCGCGTTTCGCCGGGCGGAGTCTTGCGCCAGATAGCAAAGTCGGCTGCGTTGCGCTTGCCCTCGACCTCGTCGATCCGCCCCTCCCCATCCTCGGTGACGGCGCGGGCGAGCCGACCATATTCGGGCACAGTCGAAACGTCGAAATAGAGCCCGCTGTCGAGCTCATAACAATGCTTGTCCTGCATCGCCTTGCCCCATTCGATCATGCTCTCGACATAATCGGTGGCGCGCGGGTGAGCCGGTTTGCGCACGTTCAGCCGGTCCAGATCAGCCTCGAACACTTCCTGATAATAGCGCGCGATATCCCATGCGCTCTTACCCTGCGCAGCCGCTGCCTTTTCCATCTTGTCATCGCCCGCATCGGCATCAGACGTGAGATGGCCGACATCGGTGATGTTGATGACGTGTGAGAGCTTGTAACCCTTGTGGCTCAGCGTGCGTCCGAGCGTATCGGCAAAGATATACGCGCGCATATTGCCGATATGCTGATAATTATAGACCGTGGGCCCGCAGGTGTACACGCGCGCCTCGCCTTCGTGGATCGGAACAAATTCCTCGAGCCGACGATTGAGAGAATTGAACAATTTGAGCGGTTGATCTGCCATCCGCCGCCCATGCGACAATACTCGGCAACGCGCAACAGGAGGAACACATCAGCACCGATTCCGGTACGGACTTACAATCTCGCATCATTGGCGGCATCGCAATTGTCGGCAGCTTGGTCGCGATCGCCATGGACTTTATCGGCCTTGGCTTGACCGAACGCGTCGGCATGGTCCGCGACACGATCAGCGACCTCGCTGCGAACAACGAAAACAGTGTGGTCGATGAGGTTGCCGATTTCGGCCTTTATGCCTTTGTGCTCGCAGTGCTTGCGACGACCTATGGCTTGCTTCGATGGCGGATTGATCGGCTCGATTGGAAAATCGGATCATGGTTGCTGGTGGTGGTCGCGATCTGCGTCACGCTGATTGCGGGGTACGAAGCCTATACGACGGGCGATGGCCCAGTGATCCATTACTGGCTCGTCTACGTGTTGGGCTTTGCCTTCCCTGCCACCGTGCTGCTGACGGCTGGTCAATTCTGGGAGATCAACAAAAGCCTCGGCATTGCTCTCTACGCGCTCGGCGCGCTGTGGCTGATCCTTGGCCCGATTTTCTTCCTGATCCCGACGGAATGGGATGGGCTCTACGAGCGCATGCTCGCCGGGCTCAAGCTGATTTGGTTCATGACGATGGGTATCATGATCTGGCGCGATCCAGACATTCAGAAAAAGGTTTCAGAGGAACAGCGCGGCAAAGCGTAGCGTTACTCAATCAAAACCAAGGAATTTGACCTGATCGCCCAGCGGCACGCGTTCACGCTCAAAATTGTTCACCGGCGCATCCGGATCGCGGTAGCCAATCGCCATGCCGCAAAAGAACATGTAGCGCTCATGATCGAGGCCCAGATGCTCGCGGATCACATTCGCGTAGTAGGCCATAAATTCCTGAAAGCAGCTGTCGAGCCCCTCTTCGCGCAGCAGCAGCGCAACCGTCTGCAACCACATGCCAGTGTCGGACCATTGCGGCTCTTTCATCAGCCGCGGGAAATAGACGAACATGACGGCAGGCGCATCGAAGCTAGTGGCGTTGCGGCCCATCGCCGCCATGCGCGCGGCGCCATCATCGCGGGCAATTCCGAGCGCGTCGAACATGCCCTTCGAGATGCCGTGAAGGCGGTCTTTGTAGGCGTCCTCCTGCTTGGGCGCGTCCCAATCATATTCGAGTTTTTGCGGCGGGGTGGAGGCAATCTTCGCTTGCAACTCTTTAAGCGGCCCGCCCGTGACCACCGTCGCCTCCCACGGCTGATAATTGCAGCCCGACGCGGCCCAGCGCGCGGTATCCATCACGCGTTTGATGGTGTCGAGATCAACTGGCTTGTCGAGAAATTCGCGCACAGAGCGGCGGCTGGTGACGGCTTCGGTTACGTTCATTCGGGAAAGGTCCTTGTCACAACAATCTGACCGACAATGGCAGCGTTAAATTCATCCAGCTCTTCCGCCGGTATCCAATATTCTGCGTGCTCTTTGCCGCCTGCCAATTGCACATCGTACTTGTCGAGATGTTCTTTTCGCACTTCGAAGCGGGTCACATAACCTGAACCGCTGGCTCGGACGTTCCAGTCTCGAGCAATCTTTATAGCGTATTCCTCGGTCGTGACAGGGTAAAAGATGGGTTGTTCCGGAAGACGAGGAGGCCAAGCCTTCCAGTCGGAGTCCTCGACCAGCTTAAGTTCCTCGGGACCAGTGGGCCTCCAGAGCGTAACTGTTTCAGTCATCACCACCGCCCCTTCGGCCCCTTCTCATCCTCGAACAGTTCCGCAAGCTGCTCCATTATCGTGCCGCCTAGCTGCTCAACATCCATGATCGTCACCGCGCGGCGATAATAGCGCGTCACATCGTGGCCGATGCCAATCGCGACCAATTGCACCGGCGAGACATTCTCGATCCACTCGATCACGCCGCGCAAATGCGCTTCGAGATAGCCGGCGGAGTTCACGCTCAGCGTGCTGTCATCAACGGGCGCACCGTCAGAAATCACCATCATGATCCGGCGTTCTTCGGGCCGTCCGATCAGCCGCGAATGCGCCCACATCAGCGCTTCGCCATCGATGTTTTCTTTGAGCAGCCCTTCGCGCATCATCAGGCCCAGATTGCGCCGCGCGCGCCGCCACGGCTCATCCGCCTGCTTATAGATGATGTGACGCAGATCATTGAGACGACCCGGACCTTGCGGCTTGCCATCAGCCAGCCATGCTTCGCGAGACTGCCCGCCTTTCCACGCGCGGGTGGTAAATCCGAGGATCTCGGTCTTGACCCCGCAGCGCTCAAGCGTGCGCGCAAGAATATCCGCGCTGATCGCCGCAATGCTGATCGACCGCCCGCGCATCGAGCCGGAATTGTCGATCACCAGAGAAACAACCGTGTCCTTGAAATCGATGTCGCGCTCAACCTTGTAAGTCAGCGCAGTACCGGGTGAGACGACCACGCGGGAAAGCCGCGCGGCATCCAGCACGCCCTCTTCCTGATCGAAATCCCAGCTGCGGTTCTGCTGCGCCATCAGGCGGCGCTGCAAGCGGTTCGCGAGCCGGGTTACCACGCCTTGCAAACCGGTCAGCTGGCTGTCGAGATAAGCGCGCAGCCGGTCCAGCTCCTCTGAATCGCACAGCTCGGGCGCTTCGATTTCCTCATCGAATTTCTCGGTGAAAGCTTTGTAGTCCAAGCCTTCGGGAATGTCGGCTGGTGGACGATTGGGGCGAACGGGCGCGTTGGAGGAATCGCCCTCCTCGCCCGGCTCGCCATCCTGCATTTCCTCATCGCCCGACATTTCAGTGTCGGCATCGCCGTCGCCATCGCCCTCGGATTGCTCGCCCGCCATCTCCGCGCTTTGCGGATCGGCGTCGCCCTCTTCCTGCTCGTCGCCTTCTTGCTCTTCGTCCTTGCCGTCCTCTTCATCTCCGTCATCATTGTCGGAGTCTTCGGTCGAATCTTCCATCGGACGGGTGAGATCGAGATCGCGCAGCATATCGAGCGTCAGGTCCTGAAACGCCTGCTGGTCATCGAGCGAGTCCGCAAGGTCATCAAAGCTGTCGCCGACTTTGTCCTCGATCCATTCGCGCACCATGTTCACCGCAGGCGCGGCGGCATCGGGGATCGGCTGGCCAGTCAGCTTCTCGCGCACGATCAGGCTAAGCGCCGCCTGCATTGGCACTTCGCTTTCGTTTTGTGCGCGGGTGATCGGATCGGTGCCGGTCCGCGCCATCAGGGCAGCGTCGAGATTGCCGCGCATCCCGTCATAATTGTTCGCGCCGAGCGCTTCGTAGCGCACCAGCTCGACCGCATCGTAGCAAGCCTGCGCAACTGGTTCTGGCGGCATATTCTTCGCATGAAGCGCTGCGTTATGGTGCCGCAATTTCAGCGAGAAACTGTCGGCGAAGCCGCGCGCCTCGCTGACCTGATCTTTCGGCAGCTCGCGGCCAGGCAAAGGCACACGAAAGCGATTTCCCGCAGAACCCGGCACGTCCGCACTCCACGCCACCTCGACCTCATGATCGTGCGCAATAGCGCGGCTCGCGCCGGTCAGCGCGTGCTTGAAACGATCAAGAGGGGATTCTTCGGACATACTAGGGATAGATAGGGGTCAGGTGATCGATTGCCCGGTCTTTTCCCAATCGGCCAAGAAGGCCGCGATGCCCTTGTCGGTCAGGGTGTGGTTGAAAAGCGCTTTGATCACCTTGGGCGGAGCAGTCATGACGTCAGCCCCAATCTTCGCGCTTTCGAGCACGTGGGTAACGTGGCGAACGCTTGCGACCAGGATCTCGGTTTCGAACATGTAGTTGTCGTAGATCAGACGAATGTCTTCGATCAGGTCCATCCCGTCAAAGCCGTTATCATCGTGGCGACCGACAAACGGCGAGATGAAGGTCGCCCCAGCTTTGGCTGCGAGCAGCGCCTGATTGGCCGAGAAGCACAAGGTCACGTTGACCATTGTGCCATCGCCAGTCAGCGCCTTGCAGGTCTTCAGGCCATCAATAGTCAGCGGCACCTTGATGCAGACATTGTCGGCGATTTTGCGCAGCACCTCAGCTTCTTTCATCATCGTCTCGTGATCGAGCGCGACGACTTCTGCAGACACGGGGCCATCGGTGATGCCGCAAATTTCTTTGGTCACTTCCATGAAATCGCGGCCCGATTTGTGGATCAGCGACGGGTTGGTTGTCACCCCATCGAGCAAGCCGGTTGCGGCCAATTCCTTGATGTCCTCAATTTCGGCGGTGTCGGCAAAGAATTTCATGAGTGCTCTGGCTCCCTATGGCACACGAATCGCTCCGGCCTGATTGGCATAGGCCAGAGGCGCTGGCCAGCCATGCTCCGCCGAACTTTGAGGAATGTGGACTGTCGCTTGGCTAGAGCCCCGCGCCGACTCCAAACACGCCGATCAGCAAGGGATCGTTTGTGCTGCGCGGATTGGCGCGGATCGCCTCCTCTTCCACGCCAAGCTCCTGCCAGATCGCATCGTTGATCGAGCCGGAAAAACGCTGAGCAATACCGCTGACATTCGCACCCGTGGCTGCATTGACCAGTTCGCCCACAAGCGGGTCCGACGCGATGCGGATAGCCTGGCCCAGCTCCGGCACCATCGCCTCAATCAGAGTGTTGCCCATCTCCTCGCGCAGGAAAGATGTGGCCGCTTTTGGCCCGCCGCGCACCAGCGCCGCCGCATTGGCAATACCGATCGTACGCACAGTGTCAGCCACGAGCGGCGCGGCCCTCTCGGCGCCCTCAACCGCAATATCGGCAAACGCGCCTTCCAGCCGATCTTTGACCAAGCCCGATGTGAGAATGCTTGTCAGGACATCTCCGCGTGTGCCCAGCACATTGCCGAGTCCGAGACGCCCGATCTGCTCATCCCAATAGCCATCGGGCGCCGTCAGCCGCGCAAAGGCGCGCTCACTCGACAGCACCAGCAGTCGGCGGATTGCGTCGGTAAAGCTGAGGCCCGGAATGGTCGAACAGGCGGGCAGTGCCAGCACCAGTGCGCTTGCCGCCCCGCTCCGCATCACAGTCCTGCGATCAAGCGCTTTAAAATCTCCAGCGTTCATATCCTGCTCCCTCTCTCTGTTATTCTTCAGCGCTCTATCCCATATTGCGCGCCAATCATGAAGCGCGTTCGTCTCCTCATCCTCAATGCTGCGCTTGGCCCGCTCGATTACAAGCTGCCAGACGGCGTTGAGGCGCCCGTCGGCTCTGTGGTGATCGCGCCATTGGGTCCCCGCAAAGTGACGGGGATCGTCTGGGACGAAGGGCGTTTGCCGGGACGCGAAGTAGACGCGAGCAAGCTGCGCGCGATCCTTGAAGTCGTTCCCGTACCGCCGCTCTCGTCAGCCTTGCGAGGCCTGATCGAATGGACGGCGGAATATTACTGCGCTGCGCTCGCCAGCGTTGCGCGCATGGTGCTTTCGAGCGGCGGCGCTTTGGGCGGACCGACGACTATGACAGAATACCGGCTGTCAGGCGGCGCGCCCGAGCGCATGACTGCGCAGCGCCAAGCGGCGATCGAAGCGCTCGATGGCGAACAGGCAACGATCCGAGAGCTCGCTGGCATTGCCGGAGTGTCCGAAGGCGTGCTGCGCGGACTGGTCAACCAAGGTGTGATCGAGCCTGTGTCGGTCGCAATCGACCGCCCCTACCCGCCTGCCGATCCTGATTTTCATCAGCCTGCTTTGTCGCCCGATCAGATGGAAGTGGCCAAACGGCTGGTCGCGATGGTCGAAGCGAAAGAGTATGCTCCCGTGCTGCTCGACGGGGTGACCGGTTCGGGCAAGACCGAAACCTATTTCGAACCCGTCGCTGAAGCGATCCGACTGGGTCGACAAGTGCTCGTGCTGCTGCCCGAGATTGCGCTGACCGAGAATTTCCTCGTGCGGTTCGAGCAGCGCTTTGGCTCGCCTCCAGTGCTGTGGCATTCTTCGCTCAAGTCGACCGAGCGCAGACGCGCATGGCGAGCAATTGCCGATGGCTCTGCACAAGTCATTGTCGGCGCGCGCTCGGCGCTCTTCTTACCCTATGCAAAGCTCGGACTCATCGTGGTTGATGAGGCGCATGAGGTCAGCTTCAAGCAGGACGAAGGCGTGCGATACAACGCCCGCGACGTGTCGGTAATGCGCGCGCGGTACGAGCAAATCCCGGTGATCCTCGCGAGCGCTACGCCTGCGCTGGAGAGCCTGCATATGGCCTCGACTGGCACGTATGAACGACTTGAATTGCCCAGCAGGTTTGGCGGCGCTGAACTTCCCGATATCAAACTCGTCAATCTGACGCTGGAAAAGCCCGCCAATGGGCGCTGGCTGTCCGCACCGTTGATTGAAGCGCTTGAATTGCGGCTTGAGAAGAACGAGCAATCTTTGCTGTTCCTCAATCGACGCGGCTATGCCCCGCTGACCTTGTGCCGTAACTGCGGTCACCGTTTTCAGTGCCCCAATTGCAGCGCGTGGCTGGTCGAACATCGGCTGTCGTCTCGGCTCGCCTGCCACCATTGCGGGCTAGAGACCCAGCCGCCCGACGCTTGCCCCGAATGCGGCGAAGGCGATTGTCTGGTTGCTTGCGGTCCCGGGGTTGAGCGGATTGCTGACGAGGTGAAAGAGCTGTTCCCCGAGGCGCGCGTAGCCGTCGCAACCTCGGATACGCTTGGCAATCCAGAACGCGCGGCGGATTTCATCGCGCAGGCTGAAAACGGCGCTATCGACGTGATTGTCGGCACGCAACTCGTGACCAAAGGCTTCCACTTTCCCGAGCTTACGTTGGTCGGCGTGGTCGATGCCGATCTCGGTCTGGAAGGCGGAGATCTGCGTGCAGCGGAGCGCACCTACCAGCAAGTCGCTCAAGTGGCCGGACGCGCAGGTCGAGGTGCAAAACCGGGCGAGGTTCTGATCCAGACCCGCCACCCCGAAGCTCCTGTTATCGCAGCGCTCGAAGCAGGCGACCGCGATGCGTTCTACGAGGCCGAAACCGAGGCGCGACGCGATGCTGGTGCGCCTCCCTTTGGCCGCTGGGCCGCGATTATCCTGTCCAGCGAAGATGAAAAGGAAGCGCGCGCAGCCGCCAATCGCCTGGGCGATACGCGCCCACACAAAGACGATCTCTATATCCTCGGTCCAGCTCCCGCCCCGCTCGCGATGCTGCGCGGGCGGTACCGCTATCGCTTCCTTGTGAACGCGCGGCGTTCGGCCAATCTGCAGCAGGTCTTGCGCGAGTGGCTAGACGCGCAAGAATTTCCGCCGGGCCTGCGCGTGGGCGTCGATATTGATCCTTACAGTTTCGTCTGAGGGCACAATCTGAGGCCCCGTGCATTACAAGCGCATGGCTTCCGACCCGATCCTTGTTCCCATCCTCGGCGATCAGCTGACCCGCACGCTTTCCAGCCTTCGCGGGCGCACCAAGGACGATACCGTCATCTTGATGATGGAGGTCTGGGACGAGGCCACCTACGTCAAGCATCACAAGCAAAAGATAGCGCTGATCTTCTCCGCCATGCGTCATTTCGCGGAAGAATTGCGCAATGCGGGCTGGAGCGTCGACTACGTCAAGCTCACCGATGACGAAAATGCAGGAAGTTTCACCGGCGAAGTGGCGCGCGCCGTTGAGCGCCATAATCCGCGCGAAATCCATGTAACGGAAGCGAGCGAGTGGCGCGTGCAGCAAGCCATCGAGGAATGGCCCGACAAGTTTGCGTGCGACGTCGAAATTCTGCCCGATGATCGCTTCCTTTGCACCCACGCCGAATTCGAAGAATGGGCTGAGGGTCGAAAACACCTCACCATGGAGCATTTCTACCGCGAAATGCGGCGCAAAACCGGCCTGTTGATGGCCGAAGACGGCAAACCGAAGGGTGGCGAGTGGAACCTCGACAAGCAGAATCGCGAGCCTCCAAAAGACGAAATGGACGCGCCCGAACGCGCCAAGTTTAAACCGGACGATATCACCCGCGATGTGCTCGATCTCGTCGCTGACAAGTTCGGAGATCATTTCGGCGATCTTGAGCCGTTTGAGTGGCCGGTGACGCGCGATCAGGCCGAAGAAGCAGCCGATGCCTTCTTTGCCGAGAGGATCGAGAAATTTGGACCCTATCAGGACGCGATGGTCCACGGCTCGGACGACCTCTATCACTCGATGCTATCGACCAGCATCAATTGCGGCCTGCTCGACCCGCTCGAGCTTTGCCAGCGCGCCGAACGGGCTTACGAAGACGTACCGCGCGCCATTGAATTCAGTCGAAGGCTTCATTCGCCAGATCATCGGTTGGCGCGAGTATATTCGCGGGTTCTACTGGCACTTTATGCCGGGTCTGGAAAGCGACAATAAGCTCAACGCCCAGCGCGCGCTGCCGGAGTTTTTCTGGACCGGAGAAACCGACATGCGCTGCCTTTCCGATTGCATCCGCTCGACGAAAGAAAACGCGCATGCACATCACATTCAACGCCTGATGGTGCTTGGCAATTTCTGCCTGCTCGCCGGGATCAATCCGCGCGACGTGCAGGACTGGTATCTCGCGGTTTATGCCGATGCCTATGACTGGGTCGAGATGCCGAATGTCGTCGGCATGATCCTCTATGCCGATGGCGGAAACCTTGCGACCAAGCCCTATGCGGCGAGCGGCAATTACATCAACAAAATGTCCGATTACTGCAAAGAATGCTCTTATTCGGTCAGCAAAAAAACGGGCGAAGGCGCCTGCCCGTTCAACCCGCTTTACTGGCATTTTATGGATCGCCACCGCGACCGGCTGGAAAGCAATCACCGGATCGGGCGCATCTATTCGAATTGGGACCGGATGGATGACGAAAAGAAACAGGACTACTTGGATAGCGCCGACGCGTTCCTCGACAGTCTGGAACCAGCGAGCAAAGGCTGGGCGCGCGACTAACCGCCGCTGAGTGCTCTGAGCAGACCGGCGGCTTGTGCGCTGTCGACATATTCACGCAGAACAGTGATTTTACCGTCTTCGACTTCGCCGACGACGCACACCATCAGATCAAGCTCGCTGCCATCAGGTAAAGTCCCGCGAACACGGTGCTCCTCGACAAAGCCGGTCTCGGTCGCGGATCGCATCGCCTCTTCATAACGGAAATCGGGGACGACCGCGTTCACCGCACCGGTGAATTTGAGCAGCGTGTCACGGTCCATTTCCGGCCCGCCATTTTGCGAACCGCGAAAGCCCTCGGAGCAAAGCTCGCGAGCACGCTCCAAATTGCCGTTTTCAAACGAAGTGAACAGCTCTTCGGCAAGATCGGTAGAATTCATGCGGCGACCCTAAGCCGCAACAATTCACTCGACAAGCCGCGCGCTGCCCGCAAAGGCTGCTCACACAGTCAATAACGGAGTTCCTCGGACATGCTCACCATCCACCACCTGCGCATTTCGCAATCTGAACGCATTGTCTGGCTGTGCGAGGAACTAGGCATCGAATACGATCTAAAGCTCTACAATCGCGATCCGGAAACACGGCTTGCGCCTCCTGAGCTAAAGGCGCTTCACCCGATGGAGATTGCACCGGTCATCACCGATGGCGATTTGGTGCTGGGCGAGAGCGGCGCGATCATGGATTATATCGTCGGCAAATACGCGCCCGACACCGATCTGGTGCCGGGACCTGACCACCCTGACTTCGCTGATCACCTATATTGGTATCACTTCGCCAATGCGACTTTGATGACTAATGGCATGATGAGCATTGCGGTGAACGCTGTCGGTGCGGAAATGCCGCCGCCGCTGATGAAGCGCATCACCAATGCCTGGGCGCACATTGAAAAGCGGCTGGGGGAAGCGGATTACTTTGGCGGCTCAGCGCTGACGACTGCTGACATTATGCTCGGCTTTTCGCTCACCACCGCGCGCGCATTCAGCGATATGAGCATCGACCATATGCCGAACTTGAAGGCGTATCTGCAGCGCATCGGCGCTCGTGACGCATATCAGCGGGCAATGGCGAAGGCTGAGCCGGGCTTCCCGCCGAAACTAGATTGATCACGAGAGCAGCGCGCTCTAGTCCGTTCAAGCTTTGACATCTATCCTCGTTTATCAACGCTTCGCAGATTGGGCCCCCGCCAAGGCTATCTTAGGCGCCAACGATCTGTCACCAAGGCGCAATTTTGGGCCGCAACGGAGTTACAATGCCTGATATTCAAAGCGACCTTGCCGCCTCGACTTCCAAGCCCAATGCGCGGGAGCTAATGAAGCGGCTCAAAGGGTTCGCGATGGCCCGCACGGGCCGAAGCATGCTGGAACTCATGATCACGCTCGCTCCGTTTTTCGCTGTGATGGCGGCGATGTTGTTTGCGCTTGATGCCGGCTATTGGCTCGCGCTGGCACTGATCCCGCTGTCAGGACTGCTTTTGCTGCGGCTTTTCATCATCCAGCATGATTGCGGGCACGGCTCGTTCTTGCGTTCAAAAAGCGGCAACACGTGGACCGGGCGCGCGCTCGGCGTGCTGACCTTCACGCCGTATGATTGCTGGCAGCTATCGCACGCGCGCCACCACGCCCGCACGGGCAATCTCGACAAGCGCGGTTTTGGCGATGTCGACACGCTGACCGTGCGCGAATATCGCGAAGGCACGCGTCTGCAACGCTTCGGATATTGGCTCTACCGCCACCCGCTGGTGCTGTTCGGCATTGGCCCTGTCTATCTATTCCTTTTGCGTCACCGTCTGCCGGTCGGCCTGATGCGCGAAGGCTGGCTCTATTGGGCGAGCGCGATGGGCACCAACGCAGTTCAGGCAGCTATACTCGCTGCTCTGATTGTCAGCTTCGGCTGGGTAACCACGCTGCTGGTCGTGCTACCGACGGTCATCTTTGCCGGGGCGACCGGGGTGTGGCTGTTCTACATTCAGCATCAGTATGAAGATGCGCATTGGGATACCCAAGAGAACTGGTCCTTCCATGAGGCGGCCTTGCACGGCAGTTCTTATCTCGCCCTGCCCCAGCCCCTGCGCTGGTTCACCGGCAATATCGGCATCCATCACGTCCACCATCTGGCGAGCAGCATTCCGTTTTATCGCTTGCCCGAAGTGCTGAAAGCCAATCCCGAGCTTGAGACATTGAACCGCTTCTTGATGCGGCAGACGATCAAGCCGATGGTGCTGGCTTTGTGGGACGAAGACAGCCGCAAGCTAATCACTTTTCGTGAGGCCCGCGCTGCTGCTTAGCGGCGGTCACTCAACGCGGCGATGAATGCCGCGCTGTCATCGAGCCGCAAACCGACGCCGGTCAATTCGCGGGTCCCACCGAAGAAGGTTGGGATCACCACCGGCGAGGCGAAACGCAGGCTCACATTCGGAGCCGACAAGATCGCGAGGTTGAGCACTGATTTCGCGTCCAGTTCTTCGCTGGTAAAGCCGCGCTCATAATCAGCGATCCGATCAAGCGGAACTTCGAAGTCGTAGATCATCCCGCTGCGCACCCGCACGCTGGTGTCGTCAAGCAGCACGGGATAGATGCGGAAACTCTTGATCAGAGCGATGGTCCAGATCACGCCCCAGACACTGAGTGCAAGCAGCACCCATGCGACAGTCGGGTTCCATAACATCAAGAGGAAATGCACAACGCTCAGCTCGATCAGCTGCAACACGACAAAGGTGATCAGCATCGGGGTAAGATAGGTGTGATAGATAAAAAGGCGCGTCCCGTGAGGCACGTCTGCCGGAGCGCCCCAACGCAGCAGTGCAAGGTGCAGCATGCGCGCCTCCTTGATCGCCGGACGCACGAGTTTTGGCGGCAAGACGTCTTCAAGCGCCTGAGCAATTGATCCGTTCTCGCGAGCAAGTTTGGTCACGCGCAAGGTGGTCCAACCAGCAAAGAGCGCGAGCGTCCCTGCCGCAGCGACCAAGACCGGCGGCATGCTCAGGTAAATATCGCGCACAGGGGAGGCGGCTCCGACGATAATGACAATGCTGGCTAAAGCGAGCACGCCAACCACGTCGAATAAGGGCGGCTTGTGATCGGCGGCTTTGAACATCAAAGCAAGCATCAGCGCATCTGCCACGATCCAAGCGAACAGCAAAGCGGCCCATCCCGGATGCGCCTCAGCCCAAGAGGAATAAGTCAGCAGCCTCGCCAACCCAATCGCGGCGAGCGGAAGCATGATCGGCAATGCTTTGAACAAGGGAGCAGTCAGCGAACGGGTCATAGTCTTACCTCTTGTTGGCTCGCCGATAATACAAAATGTGCAACGCCACAAACGCACCCGTCGCACCCATTGTTGCAAAACGCGCTGCGTTTCGCGCGACCGATTCTCTCAGCCGCGCCAAACGTAATCGCGGCCACTATCGCCAATTCTCCTCGAACTATGATTTTGATGCAACAACGGTTCGCCGCAACGTGCGCTCCGATTACCCGCTCAAACTAACATGCTGTCGATCTTGTTCATCTGGCAGAAAGGTTGTTCTGAAAGGTCGGGCGCGGAAATCGCGAATGTCCGCATCGCAACCGGACTATGATCGCCTACACATTTGGGGGTTCCCACAGCCATACACGCCATTGAACAGGGGCGGAGAAGATTAAAGACCGAATGGGCGCACGGTCGGCTGATGAATTTTGAAGGAGTATATAATGACTATCATTTCTAAACGGCAGAGTGTCTTCGCTGTGCTCGCCAGTGCGGCAATCGCTGCTCCGGCCAGCCTGTTCGCACAGCCTGTGCCGGTTCCAGAAACTGACGCACCTTTAACCACCGTTTATGGTGAGAGCGTTGCACCGACAGACCTGTCCAGCCTCCCCGAAGGCCCGGAAATCGAAGGATTCATCTCTGCGCGCAAAGGTGACCGGATGAAAGTATCGACGGCCAATGGTGAAGCGACCACCGTTTGGATCAGCGATACGACTGATATCCGCGCAAAAAGCGGCTTTCTCGGCATCAACCGCAAGGCTCTGACCAAAGCATCGCTGCTCAACGGTCTGCCCGTGACCGTGCGCACTGTGCAGTGGGATGGCGGCCTGATCGCAAGCCGCGTAAATCTAAGCGGCAACGACCTTGAGACGGCTCAGATGATCCAAACCGGTACAGCACAAGGCTTTGCCGAGCAGACCGCTGCCACCGATGCGCTTCGCAGCCGCGTTGCCAACATCGACGAATACAACATCAAGGGCACGACGAACGTGTTCTTCGACACCGGCAAGCACAACCTCTCCGGTCAAGCCCAGGCCGAGCTGTGTCAAACTGCTTCACAAGCCGAGGCAACCGACAACGCATTGTTGCTGGTCGTGGGCTACACCGACTCCGTGGGTGACTATGATTACAACCAGGTGCTGAGCGAAAAGCGCGCCAGCCGGGTTGTGAATTATCTGCAGCAGCAGTGCGGCTGGAAGCCTTATCGTATGCTGACCCCAACCGGCATGGCTGAAGCCGACCCGCTGGCTGATAACGAGACCGAAGCTGGCAAAGCGCAGAACCGCCGCGTCGCGGTGAACATTCTGGTGAGCAAGAGCGTCGAAGGCCTTTGAGGCTGCGCTCTCTCAATTAGACAGAAACGGGGTGGGCTTAGCGGCCTGCCCCGTTTTTTATGCGTCGAAGGCCTCCGCAGCTGCAGCCTCTACGCTTGCCATCGCATCGCGCCAGGGTCCGGGTCCATAGCTGATCCTGGCGACGCCGAGTGAGGCGAGTTCAGCGTTGGTTATCATGTGCGGCAATCGCATAATGTTGATCGCAATCTCGACGCTCCCACACAGCCGTTGGATCAATGCAGGATCGCTTAGGCCCGGGACGAAGAAACACCCTGCTCCCGCCTCGTGATAGGCAGCCGCGCGATCCAGCGCGGCATCGACCAGTTCGGAGCGGTTTGGGTCTTCGCCTCGCATGAGAGGTCCAAGGAAGATGTCAGTACGCGCGTTCACGAACAGCCCGGCCTCGGCGACTGCGGAAATGCGTTCAGCCTGTGCGGCCACCTCGCGAAGGGCACTTTGGCCAATCAATTGATCTTCAAGATTGCAACCCACCGCGCCGGCGGTCCGCAATTCTCTCGCATTGCTCGCAAGCGCGCTTGCATCATCGGCAAAACCGCTCTCAATATCTACCGACAGCGGCACATCACCGGTCGCTTCGGCGATTTGCCGCGTTGTGAGCAAAAGCTGGTCAAAAGGTATAGCCTCGCCATCTTCGAAGCCCTGCGCTCCAGCGAGCGCTAAACTTCCGGTCGCAACCGCCTTTGCCCCCGCGCTAACGACGGCGCGAGCGCTCGCCGCATCCCAGATGTTGAACAGCACCAACGGCTCGCCGCCGACATGCAGCGACGCGAAATCATCTCGTGTCATCTTAAAGTAAGTCCTTCTGCTCGGGCTGCGTAGCCGCACCTTCGCGCTTCAAAAGTTCGGATTTGATTGTCGTGCCATAGGCGTAGCCGCCCAACCCGCCATCGTACCGCGATCACCCGGTGGCATGGGATGAGCACGGCGATGTTGTTCGCTCCATTTGCGCTGCCAACCGCGCGGCTGGCCTTAGGGTTGCCAAGCATGGCCGCCTGCTCGCCATAGCTGCGCGTCTCGCCAGCCGGAATTTCGCGCAAGGCCTGCCAACAGCGCTGCTGAAAGGCGGTGCCCTTCACATCCAACGGGATATGCGCATTGTCGAGGGTCGGATCTTCGACCACCTTCACCACGTCATCGAACAGCGCCCGAAAATCTTCACCTGCCTCGACCAAATCCGCCTTAGGAAAGCGCGCGCGCAGCTCTGCTTCGCCCTCGTCAAAGGAAAGGCAGCACACGCCTCTCTCCGTTGCCGCGACGAGCATCTCGCCAAGGCTGGTCGCAATCACAGCCCAATGCACCACGCGGCCTTCGCCGCCATTCGACCAATCGCTTGGCGTCATTCCCATCCTGTTCCTTGTCCCCTCATAGAAGCGCGAAGGCGTGGAATAGCCTGCGTCATAAATTGCCTCGGTCACCGATGCGGCCTCAACCAACGCCAGCTTGGCACGTTCTTCCTTAAGCGCGCGGGCATAGGCAGCAGGCGACAGACCCAGCGCGCGCTTGAATACGCGCTGGAAATGCGTGGGCGAATAGCCGGTTAATCGCGCAAGCTCGTCCAAAGTAGGTGCGCTCTCGCTCGATTTGATTTCGTCGATCGCCGCCAGCACCGCCGCTTCATCGCGCCCGACATCATCAGGCAAGCACCTTTTGCACGCGCGCAGGCCAGCGGCCCGCGCCTCTTCTCCAGTCGCGAAAAAGCGCACATTGCGGCGATCCGGGTGGCGCGCCGCGCAAGATGGCCTGCAGTAAATGCCCGTCGTCAGCACGCCGGTCACAAAGCGCCCGTCAAAGCTGCGATCGCGCCGCTGCACAGCATTCCACGCTTCATCAGAGGTGAGGGTCAGTTGGTTCATGGGTGCATCACTAGCCATAGGCGGGGTTTGTCGCATCCCGAAGCTTGCGGTCAAAGCGATTGCTCGTCAAACACGCATTTATGACACGTCTTGTTGCTGCGCTGGCGAGCCTCTTGGCTCTGCTCGTCCCAAACCTCGCCCATGCCGATTCCGGCGATGTCGATGCCGCTGCGCGCGGCGTAGTGCGCGTCGTAATAGTGGGCAGCAATGGCGAGGAAGTCTTCCCTGTCAGCCACGGCACGGGGTTCGCCGTAACACCGACCAAGATTGTCACCAACGCCCATGTCGTGCGCGAAGCATTGCAGGATGACACTTTGCGGATCGGCATCGTGCCCAGCGAGGGCGAGGAAGGCGGATTCGGCAAAGCAATAGCCGTCAGCCCCCGCAATGATTTGGCTTTGATCGAACTCACAGAAGGCAATCTGCGTCTGCCCCCGCTCACAATGGCTGGACAGGTCAATGGCGATATGGGCGAGGTTTCCGCGGTCGGCTATCCGATGAATGTCGATCTCGCGCAGGGCCTGGAGTTCAGCGATATTTTCCGCGCGCAGCCGCCAGTGAAAAGTCGCGGCTTTCTTTCGGGCCAACGACCAAGCCGCCAATTCGACACAATCCTGCACACCGCGCCGATCGCACGCGGCAATTCGGGCGGACCTTTGCTCGATGGTTGCGGAAGGGTGCTGGGGGTTAACAGTTTTGGCGCCGACTCGAACGGATCGGATGCGGAATTTTACTTCGCAGTCTCGCTGCGCGAACTGCTCCCCTTTCTGCGCGAAAACAATGTGGAGCCGCGCACCAACGCGCTGCCCTGCCGCTCGATCGACGAATTGAACGCCGCTGAGCGCGCCAGGTTTGAAGCCGAGCGCGCCGAGGCACGCGAACTGGTCGCCGCGCGCGAGGCTGAAATCGCGGCCAAGCGTAGCGAGACGCGGATGAAGGCTCAGCTCGAAGTCCTGCAAGAACGCGAGAATGCGATGATGCTCACTCTCGTCCTGCTACTCATCGCGCTCGGCGGCATGTATGTCGCCTATCAGACCCGCCGCGATGGCGAGACGGGCAAAGTGCTGATGATTGCCGCCGGCATGGCGGGATCAGCGTTGTTCGGCGCTCTGCTCGTCTGGCTAACGCGGCCATCCTTTGCCGAAATCGATGACCGGGTTGCCGCTGCACTGGAAGAGACCGAAGCGCCATCGGGCGAGACCCCCTCAACTCTGGCTGGCGATGGCACTCTCGTGTGCACCTTTGTGCCGGAGCGCAGCCGGGTGACAGGCGCACGCACCGATGATGTGGAGTTTGACTGGGCAGCGGATGGATGCGTCAATGGCCGCACGCAATATGGCCTGTCGGGCGGTAAATGGTCGCGTGTGTTCGTGCCAAATGATGAGGCAGCAGTCGCGGTCAATTCCTACGATCCTGAGACACGCATTTTCCAGACCGACCGCTATCTGCTTGGCCGAAGCGCGATGCAGGAAGCGCGGCAGGCGCGCGGCAAATATTCCCCGCCAGCTTGCGGCGTGACCGACGCGGCAAACCAGCTGGGTGACCAGCAATCGAGCGTGCTCGGCCTCCTGCCAGACCGCCCGAATGAGCGACTGGTCTACACGTGCGAAACGAAGCAAACGACTCCGCTTGAAGCGGCGTTCGATGCTGAATTTGGTGGAGAGTAGCACCTGATTCACTCGAACCGTATCGCGGTTCGCAAGGCCGACCGTACCGTCGCGGCTACCGCCGCACCTCTCGGAGCGAACAGCAATGCCGCTTCGCGCGGGAGAATATCAAGCCGCCAGTGCCTCTCCGCTCAGCGTGATGCGGTGCATTTCGCGGCGGTGGCCTTGGTAGTCGTTGATCGCGTTATGCCACGTCGTGCGGTTGTCCCAGATCGCGATCGTGCCTGGCTTCCACTGCAAGCGGCACTGATTGTCCTCAGTCAAAGCAGCATCGCACAGGCGCTGGAGCAGCGGCAGGCTCTCTTCGCGCGTTTTACCTGCGAAGTGGATTGTGAAAGCTGTGTTGACATAAAGCAGTTTGCGCCCGGTATGCGGATGACGGATCACGACAGGATGGATCGCGCCCGTCTTGAGGTCCTGCCCGCGCAAGCTGTCGCCCATATCGGTCTGTGCATAGAGCCCGCCTTCCTCATAGACGTGGTCAGCTGTGTGATAGGCCTCAAGCCCTTCGATCTCAGCTTTTAGATCATCAGGCAGCGCATCATAGGCCGCGCCCATATGCGCCCATTCGGTGTCACCGCCACTCGGCGGAAGCTCGCGAGCCACCAACACCGATCCCATCGCAGGGATCTGGTCATAGGAATGGTCGGTGTGCCACGCGCCGCCAATATTGGTTTGCTGGTCTGCCTCTTTCTTGACGACTGCGATTTCGTTGAAGTCTTCCTGAAGCGGGAAATAGTTGTTCACATCAATCCCGCCCCAACGACGTCCGAACTTGATGTGATCTTCCGGCGAGAACTCCTGATCGCGGAAAACTGCAACGCCGTGTTCGTAGATCGCCTGCTTGATCTGCTCCATTTCCGCGTCGCTGCACGAAGCGAGTGAAACACCTGAAATCTCCACCCCGCATTTGGGGGCCATTGGCGTAAGTAGCATCTATTCCTCTCCCGTAGGTGTTTGCACCTATCACCGCGTGTTCTGCCCTAAGCAACGAATGATGTCCATAATTCACGCCGCACTCGCTTGCGGAATCAGAAAGACATTGCTAGGCGCGCGCCAGCTTTGACACGGACCCTCTCCAGGGCCCGGAACTCATAAAGCGATGCATCGTTATCTCGTCAGATCCAGAAGGACGTCAAACGCGTGGAAATTTCCGCCGGTATTCAGGCTAGCCTAGCAGGGCGCTACGCTTCGGCATTGTTCGAGCTGGCCGCCGAAAATGGCACCGTCACAGCGGTAGAGAGCGACCTCGACGGGCTCTCCGCCGCGCTTTCTGATTCGCCGGAACTGCGCGAAGTCACCACCAACCCGCAATTGTCGCGCAGCCAACAGGCCGACGCGATCAAGGGCGTGGGCGCGCATCTCGGCCTTAGCCAGTTGACCCAGAACTTCCTCGGCGTGCTGGCGAGCAATCGCCGCCTCTCGGCCCTGCCCGACATGATCCGCGCTTTCCGCATGATCGCTGCCGCCCAGCGCGGCGAAGTTACCGCTGATGTCACGAGCGCTCACGCGCTCTCCGACGCCCAGCTCTCCGCTCTTAAAGATAAGCTGACCGCACGCGAAGGTCGCACTGTCAAGGTGAACCCAAGCGTCGACCCCGACCTGCTCGGTGGGCTTGTCGTCACCATTGGATCGCAGCGCATTGATGGCTCGATCCGCACCCGCCTCAATTCACTTGCCCAGGCCATGAAGGCTTAAAGGACTGCAAAACATGGAAATCCGCGCAGCAGAAATCTCCAAGGTCATCAAAGACCAGATCGCCAATTTCGGCACCGAAGCTGAAGTCAGCGAAGTCGGCTCAGTTTTGAGCGTTGGTGACGGTATCGCCCGTATTCACGGCCTCGACAAAGTTCAGGCCGGTGAGATGGTCGAATTCGCCAACGGTGTTCAGGGCATGGCCTTGAACCTCGAAGCCGACAATGTCGGTGTCGTGATCTTCGGCTCCGACGCTGAGATCAAGGAAGGCGACAGCGTCAAGCGGACCGGCACGATTGTGGACGTTCCGGTTGGCAAAGGTCTGCTGGGCCGCGTTGTAGACGCTCTGGGTAACCCGATCGACGGCAAAGGCCCGATCGAAGGTGCTGAGCGCAAGCGCGTCGAAGTGAAAGCGCCGGGCATTATTCCGCGCGAATCTGTTTCCGAGCCGGTACAAACCGGTCTGAAAGCCGTGGACGCTCTAGTTCCGGTTGGCCGCGGCCAGCGCGAGCTGATCATTGGTGACCGTCAGACCGGTAAAACCGCTGTCGCAATTGACACTTTCATCAACCAGAAGACCGTCAACGAAGGCGACGACGAAAAGAAGAAGCTTTACTGCGTCTATGTCGCGGTTGGTCAGAAGCGTTCGACTGTCGCTCAAATTGTGAAGCAGCTCGAAGAAAACGGCGCGATGGAATATTCCATCGTTGTCGCCGCGACCGCTTCGGAGCCTGCCCCGTTGCAGTATCTTGCACCTTACACCGGCTGTGCAATGGGTGAGTTCTTCCGCGACAACGGCATGCACGCCGTGATTGTTTACGACGACCTTTCCAAGCAAGCTGTTGCCTATCGTCAGATGTCGCTGCTGCTGCGTCGTCCTCCAGGCCGTGAAGCTTATCCGGGTGACGTTTTCTATCTCCACAGCCGCCTGCTTGAGCGTGCGGCCAAGATGAGCGAGTCTGAAGGTCACGGTTCGCTTACCGCACTGCCGATCATTGAAACGCAGGCTGGCGACGTGTCGGCATACATCCCGACCAACGTGATTTCGATTACCGACGGTCAGATCTTCCTTGAGACCGACCTGTTCTACCAAGGCATCCGTCCCGCAATTAACGTGGGCCTTTCGGTTAGCCGTGTGGGCGGCGCCGCTCAGACCAAGGCGATGAAGAAGGTTTCGGGCTCGATGAAGCTGGACCTCGCACAGTACCGCGAGATGGCGGCCTTCGCTCAATTTGGTTCGGATCTCGATGCCTCGACGCAAAAGCTGCTTAACCGCGGTGCGCGCCTGACTGAGCTGCTAAAGCAAGCTCAGTTCTCGCCAATGCCGTTCGAAGAGCAGACCGTGTCGATCTTCGCCGGCACCAACGGTTATCTCGAAGATGTGCCGGTTGATCGCGTGACCGAATATGAAGAGCAAATGCTTGCCTTCATCCGGTCTGAGCACGCCGACATCCTCAGTGAAATCCGCGAGAGCAAGAAGTTCGAGGACAATGTGAAAGACAAAACTGTCGCAGCACTCGACACCTTCGCCAAGCAGTTCGCTTGATATGAGCCAGCGTGTTCTTCGGATTGCCAATGACGCATCGCTGAAATTGGATGACGAAGATATCACGCTGAGCGAGTTTGAAGCCGTTCTTTCAGAGGAAAAAACACAAGGAATTACCGAACCGTTCAAAGTCTATGCACCGATGATGGCCGATCCGAATTTGATGACTGCCATCCTCGAATTGAGTGACAAGTATCGGACATCGGAAATTGTGATGGGAAATGTTGAGTAAGCGAAATGCCTAGCCTCAAAGAACTCAAGGATCGGATCGGGTCGGTTAAGTCGACTCAGAAGATCACCAAGGCCAAGCAGATGGTCGCCGCAGCGAAGCTTCGCCGTGCGCAGGCTGCTGCTGAAGCCGCTCGCCCCTATGCAGAGCGTTTGTCTGCCGTCATGGCGTCACTCGCCAGCAAGGTCTCAGGCGATGGCGCTCCAAAGCTGCTCGCTGGCAACGGCAAGAACCAGCGTCACATGCTGGTGCTGGTCAACACCGATAAGGGTCTGTGTGGCGGTCTCAATTCAAACCTCGTGAAAGAGGCGAAGGCTCAGGCGCAAAAGCTGATTGCCGAAGGTAAGGATGTCTCGTTCTATCTTGTCGGTAAGAAAGGCCGCGCGCCGATCAAGCGCGAATATCCGAACGACATTGCCAAACACTTCGATACATCCACGGTGCGCACGCCCGGTTTTGAAGAGGCCGATGCGATCGCGGCTGAACTGATTGAAATGTTCGACGCTGACCAGTTCGACGTCGCGCATTTGATCCGCCCGGAATTCCAATCCGCGCTCGTTCAGAACCCGATCACCACTCAGCTAATCCCCGTCCCCTCACCAGAGGTAAGCGAGGATAACGGCGCAATGGTCGAATATGAGCCGGGCGAAGAAGAAATCCTCGAAGAGCTGCTTCCGCGCTATGTGAAGACGCAGCTGTTCGGCGCGCTGCTGGAGCGCGAAGCGTCTGAACAAGGCGCGTCGATGACCGCGATGGACAATGCGACCCGCAATGCCGGCGATCTCATCAATAAGCTGACCATCCAGTACAACCGCAGCCGTCAGGCCGCGATCACCACCGAACTCATTGAAATTATAGCAGGCGCCGAGGCACTCTAATGAAATTTGCAGCCCCCCTTATCCCCGCTCTCCTTCTCACGCTCGCCGCATGCGGCGAAGAAGCTGCTCCAGAAGTGGTTGAAGAGACACCTTCAGTTGAAGAAAGTCTGGCTGCCGAAGCTGAGGACAAGCGTGAACCGGCAGACCGTGACGCATTTGCAGCTGCCTATGCCGCTGCTTGCCCAAGCTCAAAGCCAGTCAACAATGCCAGCTGCACAGCACTTGGCATGGGAAGCCCAAGCTTCCTGTGCGAGTATGGCCTCGGCGATGACGAATATCTCCGCCACGAAGGCGTAGTCACTCAGAGCGATGGCGAACTCGCCTACACGCTCGACGATCCAGAAAAAGTTTGCGCGCAAGGCGCTTAATTACACCTAGCAGGAAACCAATCATGGCCACCGCACCAGTACTCAATCAGACCACAAACGGCACCATCGCCCAGGTCATCGGCGCTGTCGTCGACGTGCAATTCCCCGGTGAACTGCCCGCCATTCTGACCGCGCTCGAAACCAAGAATGGAGACAATACGCTCGTTCTTGAAGTTGCCCAGCACCTTGGTGAGAACACCGTTCGCACTATCGCTATGGACGGCACTGACGGTCTCACCCGCGGCCAGGAAGTGATCAATACCGGCGCGCAGATCTCTGTGCCGGTTGGCCCAAAAACGCTTGGCCGGATCATGAACGTCGTTGGTGAAGCGATTGACGAGCGCGGCCCTATCGGTGCCGATCAAACCGCTCCGATCCACGCAGAGGCGCCTGCGTTCATTGATCAGTCGACTGAAGCGGCAATTCTGGTCACCGGCATTAAAGTGATCGACTTGCTTGCACCTTACGCAAAGGGCGGCAAGATCGGCCTGTTCGGCGGTGCCGGAGTGGGCAAGACCGTTCTCATTCAAGAACTCATCAACAACATCGCAAAGGGCCACGGCGGCGTGTCCGTGTTCGCTGGTGTTGGTGAGCGTACCCGCGAAGGTAACGATCTCTACCACGAATTCCTCGACGCCGGCGTTATAGCGAAGAACGACGCTGGTGAAGCCATCAGCGAAGGTTCGAAAGTGGCTCTCGTCTTCGGTCAGATGAACGAGCCTCCCGGCGCGCGTGCCCGCGTTGCTCTGTCGGGTCTGACCATGGCGGAATACTTCCGTGACCAAGAAGGTCAGGACGTGCTGTTCTTCGTCGACAACATCTTCCGATTCACTCAAGCGGGTTCGGAAGTGTCGGCGCTGCTCTACCGTATTCCTTCGGCTGTGGGCTATCAGCCAACCCTGTCGACTGACATGGGCAACCTGCAAGAGCGCATCACCTCGACCACCAAGGGTTCGATCACCTCGGTTCAGGCCATCTATGTGCCTGCCGATGACCTTACCGACCCTGCGCCAGCGACCTCGTTTGCTCACCTTGACGCGACGACAACGCTGAACCGCGCAATCTCTGAGCTGGGCATTTACCCGGCGGTTGACCCGCTCGACTCCACTTCGCGCGTTCTTGAACCACGCGTTGTTGGCCAAGAGCACTATGAGACCGCGCGTAAGGTTCAAGAGACCCTTCAGAAGTACAAGTCGCTTCAGGACATCATCGCAATTCTCGGCATGGACGAGCTTTCCGAAGAAGATAAGCTCACCGTTGCCCGCGCGCGTAAGATCCAGAAGTTCCTCTCGCAGCCGTTCCACGTGGCTGAGGTCTTCACCGGTATCCCAGGCTGCTTCGTGCAGCTCGAAGACACCGTGGCTTCGTTCAAAGCAGTTGTCGAAGGCGAATACGATCACCTCCCAGAGCAAGCCTTCTACATGGTCGGCGGCATCGAAGACGTGGTCAAAAAAGCCTCTGACATGGCAGACGACGCGTAAGCGCGGGTTCCAAGGGTAAGCAGACATGCCACTTCACTTTGAACTCGTAACGCCGGCCAAACAGGTTCGCTCTGAGGAGGTCCACATGGTGGTTGTCCCCGGAACCGAAGGTGAATTTGGCGTGCTCGAGGGCCACGCGCCTTTCATGTCGACCATCCGCGACGGCGCTGTGCAGGTCTACAAGAGCGAAGGCGCAGAGCCGGAGTTAATCGAAGTGCGCGGCGGATTTGCCGAAGTGGGCGATACGGGCCTCACGGTCCTGGCGGAACACGTCGAGGCGTAACTTCGTCAGCATACCGAGATTGAAAAGGGCGATCCTTGCTGGTCGCCCTTTTGCGTTGGCGGTGGTCGAAAAGTGGCGGCACTCCCATCCACCCGCATGGTTCGGGAGGGGCGGGTGGAGGGAGCACCAGCGGGGAGAGAGAACGTGGGATCCCCGCATATTTGAGCCGGCATGCAGCGTCAGCCGCGCTCAAGAATGTCTATTTGCGATCAGGCCGCTTCGAGCACGCAGTCGCAGTTCAAGCTGCCACAGCAATCGATTTGACCGCTCATTCCCAGATCGGCGTCATCGTCGCTGTTCTCTCGGAGCCAGGCTTCCATCTCGGCAAGCCGGTTGCCCGGCATCGCGCGCTCTTCGAGGTGCTCGATCATGCCCATGATGCCTGCGCCCGGCATTTGGCGCATAATCATCTGCATAACTGATCGGTGGATCATGTTGTCAAATTGGACGCTGACATGCTGGCGACAGGTGCTTCTGACGCGCAAGGGGAGCGTCACGAAGTCTGCAATCACCAGCATAAGCTTCTGCCCCTCGCCAAGCGACACGCCTTGCTCGACCAGCAGTTCAGCGTCGGTTTGCGAGAGCCAGATAACGCTAGCTCCAATGCTCCTCCCATCTGCCCAAAGGGAGATCGCGTTTGCCGGCCCGGATTTAGCTTTTGCATCTGCGATCATTGTTATTCCTTTTTATTCGCAGCCTCTCGCGACGAACCCGCGATAGCGCGCAAAAAATTAACGCCGATTCACTTTCACCCGTAAAATGCTGTAAATTCGCCAAGGCCGCTCACGCGGAGGCGTATCTGTGGCAAGGCTATTTTTGCGTCTGATCAGTCACCCAAGAAGCAATGTGAGTGAGATGCTCGGGCAAGGAATTGAGCGCCGCTTCTTGCATGATCAATGCGAGTGAGTGTTCCGCCAATGCATCGCGATAAATCTGCTCCGCCTGCGCGAACGCAGCCGCCACTTCGCAGGGGCGCTTGCAGTCTTTTCGTCGCAAACCACACGGGCCGTTTTGGCGGATTTCGGTGCAGCGAAATGCAGGCATCGGACCCTCAATCGCAAGGACAATGTCGAGCAAGCTGATTTGCTCAACCGTTCGCGCGAGTCGATACCCGCCGCCCTTCCCGCGCACTGATTGGACAATCCCGGCGCGTCTCAAGAGCTGCATTTGCTTGGAGAGATAGGCCGCCGGCACTTCAAAGAATTCAGCTAGAGCATCGACGCTCAGCCCACGCTCAGCAGGCACAATCGCCAGCATAGTGCAGATATGCGTGGTCCATTCGACACCTTTACCGAGCTGCATGCTTGACTCCTTAATTGGACATCTTTTATCCGGATAAAGAATATCCGCTTTAGGAGCATGACATGACGAGGATCGCCAAACAAGCGCATCGCAACCTCGCTGCGTTTCTCGGACTGTTCCTGGTGATTCATTTCGCGACACACTTTTCAGCTCTGCTGGGTCTCGAAGCTCATCAAAGCGTCCTGAATGCAGGTCGCCAGATCTATCAATTCCCACTGATCGAGATCGTGTTGGTGACGGCATTCGCCGTGCAGGTGTTCCTTGGCATCGCGCTGCTGCGCATGATCGGAAAGCGCAAACGCAAGGACGGTTGGCACTGGGTCCAATTTGCGAGCGGCTGCTACCTCGCATTCTTTGTCGTCATGCACACCGGAGCCGCGCTCAGCACGCGGCTGCTCATCGGGCTCGATACGAACTTTTATTGGGCAGCTGGCACGTTGACGCTTACGCCGCTAAAATACGGTTTCGCTCCTTACTATGTGCTTGCCGTTACCGCGCTGTTCGCGCATTTGATGGCGGCGCTACACTTCAGGAAGCCGAGTGCTTGGCATTCGCGCGCGCTGATCGCCGGACCTATCGTCGGTGTAGTCCTCGTGCTAGTATATGGAGGCGCATTCTTCCCCGTCGAACTGCCCGGCGATCACCTTCAATATTTCTCCGAGTTTCCCGGAGTAGCACTGCAGAAATAAGGTGCTTTTCCTCTTCACAAATGCGCGGGTGCACGGCACATTCTTCGTACGAAATCCCCCAAGGAGAGGACCTTTGAAACTTGTTTCCACACTTGCACTTGGCGCTGCAATCGCGATGACAGCGACTACTCCTGCAGCAGCTGACGGCCACGGCGAACACACTCAAACCACTGAGACCGTCGCAGACGGCGTTCCCGGCCCCGAACAAGATCCATACATCTGGCTCGAAGATGCGCGCAGCGATCGCGCGCTCGAATGGGTGCGCGCCGAAAACGAGCGGACCCTTGCTCATATGGAAGCAGACCCCCGATTTGACGAGCTCAAAGCCGAGGCTCTGGCGATTTTCGACAGCGAAGACCGCATCCCTTACGTCAGCTTCCGCCCGGATGGCCTCTACAATTTCTGGCAGGATAAGGAGAACCCGAAGGGCCTTCTCCGCCGCACGACCCTTGAAAGCTATCAGACCGATGAGCCGGATTGGGAAGTCATCCTTGATGTCGATGCGCTTGCAGCGGCTGAGGGCAAGGAATGGGTCTATAAGGGTTCGACCTGCCTGCCACCGGACTTGAGAAAATGCATGATCGCGCTGTCAGACGGCGGCGAAGATGCGACGATCCTGCGCGAATTTGACATGACGACCAAGAGCTTTGTCGAAGGCGGCTTTGCCATCGAAGAGAAGAGCCAAGGCGGCATTCAGTGGGTTGATGAGGACACGCTGATGGTAGGCCGTGACTTTGGCGAAGGCACGCTTACTGAAAGCGAATATCCCTTCACCACGCGCGTTTGGAAACGCGGAACTGACTTGGCGGATGCCAAGGAAATCTTCCGCGGTGAAGCGAGCGACGTTTGGGCAGGCGCCAGCCTGCTACGCGACAGCACTGGTACAATTCATGCGACCACCGCGTTTCGCGGCGTCAGCTTTCACGAGACGGAGTACTTCTGGCTCAATCCGGCGAACGACGAATGGGTCAAACTCGACATTCCCAAAAAGGCCTCGCCCTACGGGATTGTCGATGGTCATTTGCTCTACTCGACCGATGTCGATTGGGAGACGGATGGGCAAACATTCCCCGCAGACAGCCTGATCGCGGTCGATCTGGAAGAGTGGAAGAAAGACCCGAACGCAGCAGCAAAGACGTTGGTTTGGGCTCCTATGGAGCGTCAGACCAAGCGTGGCGGCGCGATCACCGCCAATGCGCTTTATGTTGGCCTGCTCGACAATGTCGTCGGCAAAATGCTCAAATTCAACTTTGCCGACGGCGCTTGGACAAGCGAAGAGGTTGCGCTTCCTGACAATGCGACGGTCGGGATTGCAGCCAGCTCAAGCGAGAGCGACCAGGTGATGTTTACAGTCACCGACTTCCTCAATCCCACCACGCTTTATTACACAGATGGCTCAGTACGAGCCTGAGGTGCTCAAGACCTCTCCCAGCCGTTTTGACAAAGCAGGTATGGAGGTTGAGCAGCACGAGGCGACGAGCAAGGATGGGACCAAGATCCCCTACTTCATCGTCAAACCTGTCGGCATGGAGATGGATGGCAGCACAGCCACTTTGATGACCGGCTATGGCGGCTTCCAAATCCCGCGCCTACCAGGCTATCTCGGAACGACAGGCAAGCTTTGGCTGGAAAATGGCGGTGCCTATGTCGTCGCAAACCTGCGCGGTGGCGGTGAGTTTGGCCCCGGCTGGCACCAGACCGCGATCCGCGAAAACAAGCAACGGACCTGGGATGACTTTATCGCGGTAGGTCAGGACCTTGTCGACAAAGGTTTCACTTCGCCGCAGCATCTCGGCATCCAAGGTGGATCGCAAGGTGGCTTGCTGGTCGGCACCGCCTTTACGCAGCGCCCCGACCTGTTCGGCGGTGCAATTGTGCAGATCCCGCTGTTCGACATGCTGCGCTATCACCTGATCGGTCGCGGAGCTTCATGGATCGGTGAATATGGCGATCCGCGTATCCCCGAACAGCGCGAATGGATTGAAGGGTACTCGCCTTATCAGAAGATCGTCGAAGGCGTGGACTACCCTACACCGTTCCTGTGGGCTTCGACCGCGGATGACCGAACGCACCCGGCTCATGCTCGCAAAGGTGCCGCGCGCCTCAAGGAATTGGGCCAGCCCTACTTCTATTTCGAAGATATGACCGGCGGGCATTCGGGCGGCGTCGATAACGAGCAACGCGCGAAGCTTCAGGCGCTGCAATACGTCTATCTGATGCAGCAATTGATGGGCGAAGCGAAGGCAGATGGAGAGCCCCAATCTGGCGGGTGAACTAACTGAAAACTAACCCGATTTACGAATGGGCGGGAGGCGTGATTCGCGCTTCTCGCCTACTTTATTGAGCGCGTTGTAAACAGTTCCGACACTTTACCATCCATTCGTCGCAGGGTCAGCACGTATGGGGTGGTTAGGTCTATCTTAACCGCGTTTCTTAGGTCGGTGTTAACCTTCTGAGCCAAAATTCCATTTCACCGGGGGCGGAAAGAAATGGAGATTTATCAAATGGCTTATCCCCGCGACATATCCATCGCCGAAGCAATCAAGCGCGCAGGCTTGCCGCATTCGCACCGCGTTCACTGGTCAAAGGCCCGCAAGGCCGACGTTGTTCGCGCTGTGCGCGAGGACGTGATCAGCTTCAATGAAGCGCGAGAACGCTATCTGCTGAGCCGCGCAGAGTTTGAGGAGTGGGAACGCGAAACCGGCGGCAACGTCTATCGCATCCAACAGCTTGAAGACGCGTAATCACGCCTGCTGAGACCCGGTAAAGAGTTAGCGGCGGAGACACCCTCACTCCGCCGCGACCTCGATCATCACTTCGTTGCGCCGCAAGGGGCCGGGAACCAGCGGCGCGTCGTAAAATGCATATTCGGCATCGGCGACCGCAATCAGGCCTTGCTCTTCGATCCAGCCGCGCAAGGCGCTCTCTTGTTTTGACAATTCGCTCGCTGGCGCTGTTCCACTGAACCTTACGGCTGCGATTTTCCGGCTTGGAACTGTTGTCAGCGTGATGTCTTCAGGAGCCGGCGGCAAAGTATCTAACGTGTACTTCGACGGCATGACAAAGCGCATGCGCCACTCGCCCTCACCAGCCTGATCCTGCAAAACTGGAGCCGTCATAGCGATCTCTTCGTTCGCTTGGCTCGGTTGATCCATCATGACCGGTGCTGTCATGGCGATTTCTTCGCCACCAGCCGGGCGGTCCTGGGCGAAAATGTACGCAGCTAGACGGCGAAAGCTTTTGCCTGACGCAGCATTGCGATCACCCGAATGCGTGACCTCGGCGACCATGATTTCGGGATAGTCGCGCAGCTCAAAATCGCCTTCGCTCTTTACGAGAGCATAGCTGGTCTCTTCGATGTTGCGATATTGCGCCCATGCCACCGCGCCGCCGAGGGCAATGACACCGACGCCAAGACCAATCCATTTTTTCGTGCCCATCATCGCACCTCGCTGCTGTCATTGACTACCAAGCAGTTACGCAGGCGCTTTGTTCCCGGATGTGATCAGGTGCGCGTCGGGGCGTGGAAATCGGGCGGCTTATTGGCCACCCAGCTCACGAATTTCGCGATGGGCGGATTTTCACGCAGACGATCTGGATCATCACCGATGCGAGCAAGCTCGGCATTGGTAAAATTGGTGTGGATCGCTTTGTGACAAATGGGATGGACCGGGACGGTTTCGCGCCCCTTCTTCGATTTAGGCACGGGATGATGCCATTGGATCAAAGTTTCAAACGGGCGACCGCAAAGCCAACAGGAGAGTGGTTCTTCCTTGCTCACTCAGGCCACTGTGTTAGCGACAGCGTGTTGCCATCCGGGTCCTTGAACCAGCAGACTTTTGCGCCGTCGGGCGCGGTCCAGATGTCATCCTCATCCTGCTCCAGACCCTCGAAATGAAGGAAAACCGCGCCGCGCGCTGCGAGCCTTTCGCGCTCCATAGCAATGTCCGGGACCCGCCAGCCAAGCTGAGTGAAGGCGTGCGGTTGCAGCTGCTCAACCTTCTGGATGCGCAACATCGTCCCAGCCGCGTCAAATTCGAGCGAGAAGAGATTATCGTCCGTGAGCCTGAACTCCATCACCTTTTCGTAGAACATACGTGCTTCGCCAGGCCGCGTCGTTGCTGTGAAGAGGATCGGGGTCATTTCTTGTCTTTCGCCGCTGCCTTTTTCTTTTTCATTGTATCGTGGAAGCGGTCGGCCCAGCCCGGTTTCACCAGCTGCTCACCGCGAACCATCCGCAGCTCGCCATCGCCGACATCGCGACTGACCGCGCTGCCCGCAGCGACGATCGCATCTGCGCCAACCTTTACAGGGGCAATCAGCGCGCTGTTCGATCCGATGAAGGCACGCTCGCCAATGACGGTCTGATATTTGAAATAGCCATCGTAATTGCATGTGATCGTGCCGGCGCCGATATTGGCGTTCGCACCAACGGTCGCATCGCCGAGATAGGTGAGATGGCTCGCCTTTGCCCCCGGCCCGAGAACCGCCTTTTTCATCTCGACGAAATTGCCAACAAACGCGCCCTCTTCGAGCACTGCGCCAGGGCGGAGCCGCGCGAATGGCCCAGCTTGCGCACTCATGCCAATCGTCGCGCCTTCGACATGACTGAACGCTTTGATATGTGCGCCATCGGCAACTGTCACGCCGGGGCCGAAGACCACGTTTGGCTCGATCGTGACATCGCGGCCAATCTTGGTATCCCAGCTGAAGAACACCGTTTCAGGAGCGCGCAAAGACGCACCATCCGCCATCGCCTGTTCGCGGCGCACGGCTTGCCAACGCGCCTCGGCCTGCGCCAGCTCGCTGCGCGAATTGATGCCTGCCACCTCGCCTGGATCATCGGTGCTGACGACGGCACACACGCGCCCATCTGCAATCGCGATATTGACGATATCGGGCAGGTAATACTCACCTTGCGCGTTATCATTGCCGACCCGTCCGAGCAGCGCGAACATATCCTTTGAGCTTGCTGCCATTAGACCGGAATTGCACATGCGGCAGGCGCGTTCCTCCTCGCTCGCATCCTTGAATTCGACCATTTTGCTGATCGCGCCATTTTCATCAGCAATGACGCGGCCATATTGGAGCGCATCTTCTGGTTCAAAGCCGAGCACGACCACCGCAGGCGCATCATCCGCATGCAGCCGATCGAGCATGGCCCGCATAGTCTCAGCACGCACAAACGGCACATCGCCGTAGAGCACAAGCACGTCGCCTTCGAAGCCCGTGAGCGGAGCCTCGGCCTGCTGCACAGCATGCCCAGTGCCGTGCTGCGGATCTTGCAAAGCGGTGTCGGCGCGGCCCTCTACTGCCGCTTCGATCTGATCGCGGCCAGCGCCAACCACAACAACACGCCGTGCTGGCTTCAATTCATCAACCGACGCCATAAGGTGATCGAGCATCGGACGCCCCGCAATCGGATGCAGCACTTTGTGCGTGTCGGACTTCATCCGAGTGCCCTTGCCCGCAGCAAGGATAATGGCAGCAAAATCAGTCATGCGTATCTCTCATAGTCTTTTGCGCGCCTTGCCAGCAAATGCTTGCGATTTGAAGAGCGCTGCGCCACCGCCATGCGCATGGCTGACTTTCCATTCGATGCCATCGGTTTCGACCTTGATGGCACCTTGCTCGATACGTTCCGCGACCTCGGTGCAGCAGTGAACTATGCGCTTGAACAAGGCGGTTTCGACCCTGTACCCGTCGGCACTTCGAAAGACTCGATCGGCGGTGGTGCCAAGATCATGCTCAGCCGCGCGGTCGAGGCGCAAGGCGGCATGCCACCCGAAGACTTCCGTAAGCTCTACAAAGTCATGCTGCGTTACTACGCAGAGCACAATGCGGTGCACTCCGCGCCCTACCCTGGCGTCATAGAGAGCTTGGATGCTTTGGCCGCTCGCGACGTGAAAATGGCGGTCGTAACCAACAAGTTTGAAGAGTTTGCGACGCAAATCCTCACCACGCTAGGCCTTGCAGACCGTTTTGTCGCGATCATCGGCGGCGACAGCATGGGCAAAGGAGCAGACGGCAAATACCTTTCGAAGCCGAACCCCGAGCCAGTCCTCGCCGCGCAGGAAGCCTGCGGCGGCGGCAGCTTCGCGTTTGTTGGTGACAGCTCTTACGATGTGAACGCAGCCAAAGCCTCAGGCGTGCCGGTGGTGGTCGCAGCCTATGGCTATTGCGACAAACCTCCGCATGAGCTCGGCGGTGATGCTGTCATCGATTCGTTCGACGGCCTGATTTCCGCCCTAGAATCGCTGTAAGAAGCCCCACTGCCGTTACGACGCCCTGCGTCACGCACTCCCCCTGTTGCAGCGCAGCACGAAAGCTGCCAAGCAGCGCCGGTCATAACTTTACGCGCGCGTAAACCGCGCCAATTCATTTGCAGGAGACACAATCCATGAGCATCGATTTCAAAGACAAGGTCGCCATCGTCACCGGCGCAGGCGGCGGTCTGGGCCGCGAATATGCGCTGGAGCTGGCGCGGCGCGGCGCGAAGGTCGTCGTGAATGACCTTGGGGGTGCGCGCGACGGCACTGGTCATTCTGACATGGCGCTCAAAGTCGTTGAAGAAATCGAAGCGATGGGCGGCGAAGCCATGTCCAACGGCGGTTCGGTTACCGAATACGAGCAAATGGAAAAGATGATCGCCGATGCCAAGCAGAAATGGGGCGGCGTCCATGTTCTGATCAACAATGCGGGCGTCCTGCGCGACAAAACCTTCCACAAAATGAGCCCGGAAGACTTTGAGTTTGTTCTCAAAGTCCACCTCACCGGCTCGGCATTTGTGACCAAGGCGTGCTGGGAAACCTTCCGCGAGCAAGCCTATGGCCGCGTTTTGATGACCGCATCTTCAACCGGCCTGTTCGGCAACTTTGGCCAGGCAAACTATGGCGCGGCCAAGCTGGGTCTCGCTGGCCTGACCAAGACGCTGCAGCTCGAAGGCGCAAAGTACAACATCCGCGTCAACACGCTGTCGCCTGTTGCCGGCACGCGCATGACCGAAGACCTCTTCCCTGAAGAAGCGTTCAAGCTTTTCGATCCGGTAAACGTGGTTCCTGCCGCGCTCTTCCTCGTGAGCGAAGACTCACCGAGCAACGCTATCGTCGGTGCTGGTGCTGGCGGCTTCCACTCGTCGTGGACAGTGATGAACGACGCTGTTTGGCTGCCCGATGGCGAGCGTACCGTTGAAGGTTTCGCTGCTAACTGGGACAAGATCAGCGAATTCTCAAACCTTAAAGCCCCGCAAAGTGGATCTGAGCAGTCAGGCGCGATCCTTACCGCGATGCAAAAGGTAACCGGCACCGGTCCCGACAGCGCACGCAGGTAATCACCAAGTCAGTTGATTGATTGGCTTGAAAAGAATGAAGGTCCCTGCCCTTATGGGCGGGGATTTTCTTTTTGGGGGTATAGTTTAGTCGTGCAAACAGAACAACCGATCGACGGACGTCGCAAGTTTGCCACGAGTATGGCTTGGATCGTGTTTGCCTTGGCGCTCGCAAGCGCAGTGTTCGAGCTTTTGGAAGCGCAAGGCACCATCAGTCTTGAAGAGATGGAGTTGGCGCCGCTCGCGGCTCTCGCAGCCATCGTCTATCTCTTGCTTGCTGGCGCATAAGTGGTTTCAATTGTTGCAGTTGCCATGTGGATTCACCGCTCTCACGCAAAAATCTCGGCTTCGGGCATGGAAGGGCTTGAATTTACTCCGGGGTGGGCCGTGGGGTGGTACTTCATTCCTTTCGCCAACCTCGTCAAACCGTTTCAGGCTATGAAGGAGCTCTGGAATGCAGTGATGCATGGCGACGAGCATTTGAATGAAAGCGCACCATCTCTACTTGCAATCTGGTGGACGACCTGGCTCGTCGGAAACTTCGCGAGCAACATCAGTGCTAGACTGGTTCTGTCCGAGACGGGCAGCACAGTTACGGCAGGCCTGTATCTCGGCGTTGCCGGATCGATTGTGACCGCAGCCTGTGCGTTTGTACTGGTCCAAATCATCCGGCAAGTGAGCCACGCTTTGGAGGCTGGCCACATCAATTCAAACGTGTTCACCTAGGCCGGGGTTGCGCAACCTAATCGTCCACGGCCTTCACCAGTCGCCGTTCGACCGGTGCGAGGACACCCGCGAGATCATGGCCGCGCTTAAGCGTCTGCCCGTGCTCTCCGAATAGCGTCCACATGCCTTGCTTGTTGCGCATGGCTGGCCGTTTCTCGATCCGCGTTTGCGGGCGTTCTGCCGCGCGGCGAAAGGCCGAGAAGGTCGCGGTGTGTTTGTCAAAATCCATCGCATAATCGCGCCACTCACCGGCGGCGACCATTCGGCCATATAGATCGAGAATACGCTGAAGCTCGTCGCGCTCAAATCCGACCTGCCCGACCGCGCGACCGGGAAACTGCACAATAGAACCGGACATGCCGGGGTCTGATCGCATCAGTCGCTGGTTCCGCTACGTTTGGGATTTGGGCCGCCGAACAGATCGCCAGTTGGCGCTTGAGCGGCCTTTAAAGCTTCGATTTCCGCCTTCATCGCAACCAGCTCGCCTTCAAGCTTTTCAATGCAGTCGATCCTGTTGCCATCAGCATCTTCACATTCGGGCGAAGTTCCATACGGGATGAATTCCTTGATCCATTCTTCTGCCGGGACGAGCGTCGAACGCGCCTTGAAGCCGACCATGGTCGCCCCATCCGGCACATCTTCCATGACCACCGCGCTCGCGCCGACACGGGCCCTTTCGCCGACGGTGATCGGCCCAAGAATTTGCGCACCTGAACCGATAATCACGTTGTCGCGCAGGGTCGGGTGACGCTTCCCGCCCTTGCCATTGGTGGGATTTGTCCCGCCCAAGGTGACGCACTGATAGATCGTCACGTTGTCGCCGATTTCGGCGGTCTCGCCAATGACAGTAAAGCCATGATCGATGAAGAAGTTTCGCCCGATCCGCGCGCCGGGATGAATGTCGATAGCGGTCGCGAAACGAGAAAAATGGTTCACGAAACGAGCGAGAAAATACAGCTTTGCTTCAAACAGCCAATGCGCGATCCGGTGGAAGAATACCGCCCAAACCCCTGGATACAAGAGGATTTCCCAGCGCGAACGCGGTGACGGGTCGCGCGCACGGATCGAATCCAAATAGGATTTCAGCCGATCAAACATGGCACCTTCCTTCCACCAAATGCGCGCCAATGCAAATCACCTCACAAGAGGTTATGTTGCTCTGGACCAAGAATTGCTTCCAAGGCGTCGCGCCAAACCGACATGGTGGCAGGGACTTTTCGTTCAAGGCTGATCCGATCGATTGCGACCACAAGTCGCTCAATGGCAGCAAAGCTGCGCTCCATCCGCGGGACAAGATAGTCGGTTGCGCCCATGCCCAACGAAAGGCCTCGCTGGACTGCAATAGCCTCGATCAATTGTGCGACCATCTCATCGTCCGGCTCGCCAATTTCCAACTGTAGCGAACCACCCATGCGCGAGCGCAAATCGGGCAGAGTGATCTCCCAAGGCTGTTTATCAGAGATCAGGAGCAGCGGTTCCCCGCTCTCTTGCGAAGCATTCCAGCGATGGAACACTGTAGTTTCATCCAGAGCATCAACCCCGTCGATCACTTGCACGCCTTGGCCTTTCATCCAGCGGCCAAGGAGCGATTTGCCCGATCGCGCCGCGCCGGTAAGCACAGCTGTCCGAAACGGCCAGCTTAATGGGTCGCTCAGCGCCTCTACCACTTGCGCATTGGCGTTCCCGACGATGATACGCGAAGGGTCACCATCACTGTGAGTTTCGAGCGGAAGTGCAATTTGCGACATAAGCGCCAAGGCCTGGCTAGCGGCTGATTGCGAGTGCGTTTGCGCCTTGGCGTACGTTAAAGCCGCGCGCCCGCAATGCTGCGGCCAACTGGCTCAGATCTCCGCCATAGCTGACGCTCATCACCGATGTTCCGCCAATTGCAGTGCTGGTGACAGCCGCACCGCGAACACCACCTGTTCCGCGCACCGCGCCAAGCGCCGCGTCAAAGCTGGCCGCATCAGGCGTGGCAAATTGGACAACAAAGCTATTGATCACCGCTGGCGCTTCAGTCGCGGTCGCGACGGGAGTCGATGGATCGCTGCTGGTCCGAGCGCCACCGCCCCTTGCCGCGGCTTCGCGTGCCTGGATCGCGCGGCCAATCTGGATCAGGCGCTGGATCGCAGGATCGGCATCGCCGCTGCCGACATTGAGCGTTGGATCCGGGCGCAATTTGCCGTCGACCAGAGCCTGCTCAAAAATGCCGTCCATGCGTTCAACCGCTCGATTGAGCATCGTAGGCAATTCGCGCGGGTTGTCCGCAGTCAACTCAAAGCTCTCGAGAAACGTGCTATCAGGACCATAACGCGCGGTAAACGTGCCTGTGACGGGCCCGCCAGGATACTGGTAGGTTAGGCTCGCGATCGGCACGATAACATCGGCGGCACTGTATTGATCGAGCACTGTGCGCCACCATGTGCGGCTGCGACGACTGATCTGTCCGTAATTGAGCAGCAGGGAATCGCCCCCTGCCCCGCTCGTACCGCACATAATCGATCCTGCTGGTGCCCGGGTTGTATTCCGCCCAGGCGCGCTGCCACGGATTGCGCACCTCGAAGATAGTGTAAGCACCGCCGCTTTCCGACACCGGCATCAACAGCATCGGCGCGGAGGCGCGTTTGCGCGCCTGCCCACCCAGATAACGCCCAGCACGTTGGCGATCGAAGACGACACCCAAGGTCGCGATATAGCGCTTGGGCCCGATCCGCTCGCGCTCGATCACAATAGCCGACACCATGCTCGCCAGTTGTCCGTCCGATACCGGAGGCCCGTTGACCTGTGCCCAAGCCTTGCGCTGCGCCTCGCGCCACGCCTTGTCGCGCGCTTCCTCTCCGGTCTCCGCGCTCACGTCGACCTCAATTCCGCGCACATCGACATCGCTGCTAGACGCCGTTGGAGCAATTCCTCGCTCGCCGCCTACCTGAGCAATGGCGATCGCCAAACCGATGCCGAGCGATGCGAACACGCCAATTACCGCTGCGGCGCGCGCAAATGCGCGGTTCCAGCGCGGTAGCTGCAGGGTCGGCATAGGGCCGGTCGAGGCAAAAACATCGCTCATCGGGGAAAACGATGTGCCTTTTGCCTAAAGGCGAGTGGAATTCCAAGCGCGAAAGGCTAAACGTGGCGCATGAGTGGCAAGAATTCCCCATATACCTACGAACAAGCGGGCGTTTCGATCGCTGAGGGCAATGCTTTGGTCAAAGCCATCGCTCCTTTGGCCAAGGCAACCGCGCGCCCGGGCGCCACTAGCGAGCTCGGAGGATTCGGCGGTTTCTTCGACCCCAAGGCGGCAGGCTATGAGGATCCCCTGCTGGTTGCAGCCAATGATGGCGTCGGAACCAAGCTCAAGCTCGCAATCGAGCATGACCGCCACGACACCGTGGGGATCGACCTTGTCGCAATGTGCGTCAACGATTTGATCGTGCAAGGCGCAGAGCCGCTGTTCTTCCTCGACTATTTCGCGACCGGGAAGCTCGACAATGGCGTCGCAGAACGCGTCGTCGCAGGCATTGCAGATGGCTGCAAGCAAGCAGGCTGCGCGCTAATAGGCGGCGAGACGGCTGAAATGCCGGGAATGTATTCGCAAGGCGACTATGACCTGGCAGGCTTTTGCGTAGGCGCAGTCGAACGCGGCGAGCAACTGACCGGAGAAGCGGTCGCTCCCGGCGACGTGCTGTTGGGCCTTGCCAGCTCGGGAGTTCACTCCAACGGTTATTCGCTGGTCCGGCGCCTGGCCGACGATTTCGGCTGGAAGCTTGACCGGCCTGCGGTGTTTGATCAGGAACGGCTTTTGATCGACGCTCTGATCGAGCCAACCCGCATCTATGTTGCGAGCCTCTTGCCGCTCGTACGCGAGCGCAAGATCAACGCATTGGCGCATATCACAGGCGGCGGCTTGCTCGAAAACATCCCGCGCATTTTGCCCGAAGGCGCGCACGCGATGGTCAATGCCGATCAGTGGGATCAGCCTCGCCTAATGGCTTTCCTACAAGCGCAGGGAAGTATTGAGCCGGAAGAGATGGCTCGTACGTTCAATTGCGGCGTGGGCATGGTGCTTGCAGTCGATGCCGACGAAGCGGCGGATGTGACCACGAGGCTGGAAGCGGCAGGCGAAACCGTGCTTCCAGTTGGCGAGATTGCAGGCGGCCCGCGCGGCTGCACTGTGATCGGATCGCAAGGCACCTGGTCTGCAACAAGCGATTGGGAAGTGACCCATAGTGGCTAACAAAGCCAAAGTTGCGATCTTTATCTCCGGCGGCGGGACCAACATGGCTGCGTTGCTCTATGCCAGCAGGCTCGTGGGCAGTCCTTATGAAGTGGTGCTAGTAGCCAGCAATAAAGAGGATGCGGGCGGGCTCGAGATGGCAGCGCTCGAAGGCGTTTCGACATTCGCCCACTCGCACAAAGGCATGTCGCGCGAGGACCACGACGCGGTGATGGAAAGGGCAGTACTTGATTCGGGCGCTGAGATTATCGTGCTCGCTGGCTATATGCGCATCTTGTCCGAGGCGTTCGTGATCCGTTGGGAGGGTAAGCTCATCAACATCCACCCCTCGCTGCTGCCAAAGTACAAAGGGCTTGAAACCCATGCCCGCGCGATTCAGGCTGGTGACAGCCATGCGGGCGCGAGCGTACATTTGGTCGAGCCCGAACTGGACGCGGGCGAAGTGCTGGCACAAGCCAAAGTCGCGATCGCGCCGAACGATACGCCCGACACGCTCGCGGAGCGGGTGAAGATCGCCGAACATCAACTCTACCCGCGCGCGCTCGCAGACTATGTCTCGCGCGACTATGACCCACAGCATCTGCTTGCAAAGGTGCGCGAGCTCGCACTCGCGCTTCCCGAAAGCTCCGAACGCGAAAGCCACGGATCACCTGGATTTCGCGTCGGGCCAGAGAAAAGCGGCAAGTTCTTCGCTCATTTCAACGACCAACATCACGGCATTAAGCATATCGCTGTTCTGGTAAAAACTGGCAGCATGGATGAGTTGATGAACCTCATCGAAGCGCAGCCCGAGAAATACTTTAAACCAGCCTATTATGGCGCAAGCGGATGGGTTGGCGTAATCCTTAACCGTCCGGGTGTAGATTGGGACGACGTGGGCGATTGGCTCACACGCAGTTGGCGCAGCGTCGCGCCAAAACGACTGACCAAGCTGCAGGATGCAGCCGAAATGTTTTGAAGGTAAGCTAAAGGTTCAATGCAACCACGCCCTCACCCCCTCGCCCGCAGTTCTCTGGTCGATCGGTCCAGCGCGTTTCTGGGCCAGGCATGGGGCAAGGGCTGGCTTCCTGATCCTGATTTGAGCGCTGATGCGCTTTGGGAAAAGGCTGCGAAACCCTTCGGAACACAGGCAAATGCGTTTGAAATCGCCGGGCGTCAGCCGCAGGACGTCGATGATTTCCGCCTGCGCCTAACCAAGCTCACTGAGAGCATTGTGAGCGAGGCAAATCTCAATCCGCTCGGCACCGCCATGGCTTATGGCCAGCTGGTCCGCGTGATCCGCAATCGCTTGAAGTTCGGCGCGCTCTGGACGCGCAAGCCGCATGTTCTCGCCACAAAGCTTGCACCTCCAATTATAGTGATTGGGCATATGCGCAGCGGCACGACTCGGATTCACAAGCTGCTCGCCGCTGACCCTGCACATTCGCACACGCGATACTGCGATGCCTATCATCCCGTCCCTACACGCTTTGGCTTGAATCGGGTACGAAGCGCGTTCGATCTTGCGATGCTGGGCGCGCTCAATCCTTGGCTTCAGTCGATCCATCCAATGGCCCCGGCAGAGGTCGAAGAGGAACTGGCCTGGATCGCAGCATCTCTCAACCACTCGATTTACGAATCGCAGTGGCACATCCCGAGTTTTTCGGCGTGGAGCGAGGCGCGCGACCCCGATCCGATCTATCGTGAGTTCGCGCGGATCCTGAAAACCGACGCAGCGCACCGCGACAATGCCGACAAGCCGCGCGTGCTTAAGGTGCCCGCCTTTTCCGAAGATCTACAAACTTTGCTCAAGCAATTCCCGGACGCTCGGCTGGTGCTGGCCGAGCGCGAACACGAAGCCGTGTTGCGCAGCGCTGTCTCACTCGCCGCCAACCAGATGGCAATCCAGTGTGACGACTGTGACCTGACCACCATCAAAGCGATGTGGCAGCGCAAGATTGAGCTTCGTGAAACGAGAATTGCGGACGCACTGAAGGACTGGTCAGGACCGGTTTCGCGGCTGAATTTTGACGCGCTTAATGCCGATTGGGAGCGGGAGATTACGCGCACCTACGAAGACCTCGGCATCGAACTTACGCCAGCAGCGTTGGCCGTTATGCGCGCGAAGATGGCACACAGCGAGACCGGCCATCACCGCGCCCATTCTGAACAATTGCAGCGGTTCGCCGCGCAAGCCTGAGCCGCGAACGAAAAAGGCCGCCCAAGCGGACGGCCCTTTCCAAGTCAGATTTAGGCCGGATTACCCGACGATTTCGTCTGCCGAAAAAAAGAAGTCGATTTCGATCTTCGCGTTTTCTTCGCTGTCCGAACCGTGGACGGTGTTTTCACCGATCGAGAGGGCGTGCTCCTTGCGGATGGTACCTGGCTCGGCTTCGGCAGGGTTGGTCGCGCCCATGATGTCGCGGTTGCGCTTCACAGCGTCCTCACCTTCGAGAACCTGCACGACCACCGGCTCGCTCATCATGAAGTCGACAAGTTCGCCAAAGAACGGACGCTCTTTGTGAACGGCGTAAAAGCCTTCGGCCTGCTCGCGGCTCATGTGGATGCGCTTGGAAGCGACGACGCGCAGGCCAGCTTCTTCCAGCATTTTGGTGACGGCGCCGGTCAGGTTGCGCTTGGTCGCGTCGGGCTTGATAATCGAAAAGGTGCGGGTGACCGCCATGACAAATATCCTTGAATTGAGGGGGCTGGTCGCGATCGACATGCCCGAGAGGGGTGTGCGCGTTGCATGGGCGCCGCGCGGGATTTCCGGCGCGCCCAATAGCCCTCGTAGTGCACCGTGGCAAGACAGCTATCGATGAAGGGAATGTAGACGCGAATTTGCCCGTGCCGTCACAGGCTGGTCATGCGACCTTTACCCATTTTCCGTCCTCTTGGCGGAAAAAGGATCGTTCGAGAGCATCCTTTTCATCGAGTGAGCGCCAAGTTGAGCGCGCCGCTTCAACTGTTGCATCACCGAACAACAGGAAAGTACGATCAAAACCCTCTGCCTCTCGCCATTCGCCATCGGCGAATATGACGTGGCTTGCGCCATTGGCCGCTTCGCAATTATCCGAAAGTAAGACAGGCTGCTCGTCAGGCGAAGCGCCTGAGGCCTCACCGTTTGCGAGGAAGCTCTCCGCACCTGCCTGCCACAATTCACGAGAGATCGCCTTTCGCTGATCGGCATCGGCAGCGACCACAAGCAACCGCTCGCCCGAGTCGAGCACACGGCCCGCGATCAGCGCCACGACCTTTTCAACCGGATCGCGCGATATCTGCCAGAAATCGACCTTCACGCAGGTTTGCCCTTCTGCCGCTTACAACGCTCAGAACAATACCTCACATTATCCCAGTCGCGCTCCCACTTCTTGCGCCAGGTAAAAGGCAGACCGCATGCCTCGCAAATCTTGCTCGGCAGGTCGGACTTCTTGCGCATTTTTGGAATGGGATGGCCCCCTACTTCTCGCAATTGTCCTTAACGAACTGGTCGATCAGGCGTGCGCCAAAACCGGTTGCGCCCTTATCCCAGCTGTGTCCGGGCTTGTCGGCCCAGACCATGCCAGCGATGTCGCAATGCGCCCACTTCGTACCTTTCTTGATGAAGCGGTGGAGGAACTGCGCCGCAGTAATCGAGCCAGCCGGGCGAGGGCCAACATTCTTGATGTCCGCAATCGGGCTGTCGATCAGCTTGTCGTAAGCCGGACCAATCGGCATGCGCCACATCTTGTCTCCGGTCGTTTTACCCGCTGCAGTGATGCTATCGGCCAAGTCATCATCGTTAGAAAACAATCCGCCATGCTCATTACCAAGCGCGATAATCATTGCGCCGGTTAGCGTTGCAAAATCGACGATCTTTTCTGGCTCAAAAGTCTCCTGCGCCCAGTGAAGAGCGTCGCACAACACGAGGCGTCCTTCGGCGTCAGTGTTGATCACTTCGACGGTTTGGCCATTCATCGTGGTGACGACATCGCCGGGTCGCTGCGCTTTGCCGTCAGGCATGTTCTCGACCAGGCCGACCACGCCGATGACATTGGCCTTGGCCTTGCGCTTCACCACGGCAAGCATGCCGCCTGCGACAGCGCCTGCGCCGCCCATATCCCACTTCATGTCTTCCATACCGCCCGGCGGTTTCAGGGAGATACCGCCAGTGTCGAAGGTCACGCCCTTACCGACAAAGACCATTGGCTTGTCACCATCGTTGCCGCCGTTCCAGCGGATCGCGAGGATGCGCGATTCCCGCTCAGAACCCTGGCCGACGCCCAGCAATGCACCCATGCCGAGCTTGGTCATTTCCGCTTCGTCGAGCACGATCAGCTCAGCGCCGGTGTCTTTGAACGCCTCTTTGCAAAGCTCAACGAAGCTTTCCGGGTAAACCACATTGGCAGGCTCAGCGACAAGCGTACGGGTGAACTCGGTGCCGGTGGCGATTGCAGCCGCAATTTCCCAAGCCGCCTCGGTGCCGTCAGGTGCATTTACGACCACGACCTTTTCAAGCGAGATGCGCTTTTCCTTGGCAAGCTTGGTGCGATATTTCTCGTGACTCCAGCCGCGCAACCGCAGGCCAAGCAGAACCGCTGCTGCTTCCTCTCCCGAGAGGTCGGCGTGTCCTAAATCAACCACCATTTCGGTTTCGCCGGAACGCAGATATTTCGCCATCAATGCAGCACCAGCGCGCTCGACATTCTGTCGGCGATCAGCAGAATTGCTCTCACCGGCACCGGTCAAAGCAACGCGGCGCAGCGCGCCATCGTCCATCGCAAAACTTTCAAACACCTGCCCGGCGCGACCCGCAAACCGGCTAGCTTTGGCCCCATCGGCAAGCGCGGCATCGAGATCGGTAAGGTCATCGCCCTGGTTAACAACCCGCGCGATCAGGCGGATGTTCGTGGGGACGGAAGCGCTAAAGTCGATTTGCATAGTTACTCCGAAAATTCGAGCCGGACATAGCCGGTGCATAAGGCAATCTAACCACCATCCGAATGCGATCATCGACAGGTGGCGGAATGGCGATTGCGATTAGGCGTGAGCGGTGCGATAGGCAAGGCCATGTCGGGAGGTTCTTTGAGCGACAAACGGGTCGTGCTTCCAGTTTTTGCGCGCAATGCATCGCGTCCAGCCGCTTACGCAGCGTTGCTGGCGATGGGGTTGTGCGCGGCGGCTACGACAGCTGCCGCTCAAGAAGGTGGGCAAGCCTCGGCAACAGGTCGCATCGAGGTAGCGAGCGCTCCCAGCGACAGCGCAACCAAGGTCGACTTTTCCCAGCCGGTAGCGGTCGATACAGCACAGTCGGATGATCCACCGCCAACCGAGGACGAGCTACCCGAAGAGGAGCAGGCAGAGCTAGACGCAGCAGCGGACCGCCGGATCGACTTTGAAGCGGACGAACTCGCTTATGACAACGAAGCCGACGTCGTAATCGCGCGCGGCAATGTCATCCTGCGCAACCAAGACCGATCAGTGCGCGCCAATGAAGTACGTTGGGATCGCCGGGCCGGCTCCATCCTCGCTACCGGCAATGTTCGCTTGGTCGACGAAAACGGCAACCAGCTGTTCACAGAGAGCACCGAACTTACGGACACGTTCGAAACAGGAGCGATGGAAGATCTCTTGCTTGCCCTAAGGGCTGGCGGACGATTGGCCGCGCGGTCCGGCGCGCGCGGTGAAGACGGCACTGTTATCCTGACCGATGCTGCTTACACCGCCTGCGCGCTCTCCTATCAGGAGGAATGCGCGAACAATCCCAGTTGGCGAATTACTGCGGATCGCGTCACTTATGATCCGGAGGACAGTCGAGTTAGGTTCAGAGGCGCCGTGCTTGAACTTTTCGGCGCGCGCATCTTGCCACTGCCAGGCCTCGCAATCCGCACTGATGGCCAGGCAGTGTCAGGCCTGCTGGTTCCTGATGTAAGAGTTTCGGAGAGTAACGGACTTGAACTGTCCAGCAGGTATTATTGGCGGCTTGCCGACAATTACGATCTGACGCTCGGCGCTTTCGTCTACACTGAAGTGGCACCGATGATCTCCGCCGAATGGCGTCACCTTACCGAAAAAGGCGCCTACCAGATCACCGGCTATGCCACCCATTCGCGCCGCATTGTCGACAATGACGGCACATTGGCTGGAGAAAGCGACCCGCGCGGTTATCTCGACGCCAATGGCAAGTTTCAATTTTCGCCTGAATGGAGCCTAACCGGATCGATCAGGCTCGCAAGCGACCGTACATTTTTGCGGCGGTACGACATCAGCCGCGATGATCGGCTGCGCTCAACCATCAATCTCGAGAGGATTGATGAGAATTCCTACCTCTCCATCGCCGGATGGGCGACGCAGACACTGCGACTGGGCGCAGATCAGGGGCAAGTTCCCTTGGCCCTGCCCGTCATCGATTATCGCCGCCGGATCGACGAGAATGTGCTCGGCGGCGAGATCGAATTGCAGCTCAATTCACTCGCCCTGCTGCGACGCGACGGGCAAGATACCCAGCGCGCATTCGCTGGGGCGAAGTGGAAAATGCGGCGGCTGACAGATCTGGGGCAAGTGGTGACGGTAAGCGCGCTTGCTCGTGGTGACCTGTATCATACCGATGGCACGCAATTCACCGCCACCGAGATTTATCGCGGCGAGCCCGGTTGGAACGCGCGCGCCATCGCACTCGGTGCGGTTGATGTCGAATGGCCATTTGTCGGCGAGTTTATGGGCGGTACGCAGGTCCTGAAACCGCGCGTGCAAGTGGTTGCCAGCCCGAAGATTCTGCAATCTCGCTGTCCCTAACGAAGACTCACGCGCCATCGACCTGGAGGATTCCAATCTCTTCGCGCTCAACCGATTCCCCGGATATGACCGGGTTGAGGACGGTGTGCGGGTCACATGGGGCGTAGACTGGGAACTTCGCCGTCCCGGCTGGCGGGTAAACACAACGATCGGCCAATCCTATCGTTTCGACGCTGCGCGCGAAATCTTCCCTGACGGCACGGGCCTTTCAGAGCGTGTGTCCGACTTTGTTGGCCGCACCGAAGTTCGCTTCCGCGATTTCGTAAAATTCACTCACCGCTTCCGGCTCGACAAAGACAATCTCGCAGTGCGTCGCAACGAGATTGACGCAACGGTTGGCAGTCAGCGAACCTACCTGGAGCTCGGCTATTTGCGGCTTGATCGCGATATTCAGGACCTCGAAGACTTGCAGGACCGCGAAGAAGTGCGCGCCGCCGCGCGCCTCGCGATTGATCGCAAATGGTCGGTCTTTGGTTCGGGCGTATTCAACCTCACCAACGAGGATGAGGACCCGACTTTTGCACCCGACGGTTTCGAGCCGATCCGAACGCGCCTCGGCGTTGCCTATCAGGATGAGCAACTCGAATTCGGCCTCACTTGGCGCCGCGATTATATCACCGCCGGCGATGCGCAGCGCGGGAACACTTTCCAATTGTTCTTCAGCCTCCGCAATCTGGGCTTCCGCTAAACGGGCAAAGCGTTGCCACAGCGATTGGCACGCCGAGACAAAGCCGCTATTAGCCCGCGATAAGCGAGGGGGATGCTGGTTGAAGTGCAGATCTGCGCTACTCAGCGCGCGTTCAGCCACCTCCTGCCAATGGTAGAAATGTATGGTTTCCCGTGCAGCATTACGCATGCCGTAAGCAGCAGGAAAACAAGCAGAATATTGAATAAACTCGGGATTTACACGTGACACGTAATTTTTGGTCGAAATTTCTGAAACCGGCAGCGCTGGCTGGCATAGCCGCCGTGCCTGCGACTTTGCTGGCGCAGGCAGCCGCCCCAACCAACCCATTCGGCATCCCGGATGACGTGCAGATAATCGGCAGCTCGAACCCCAATATCCGCACAGCCACTGCGGTTGTGAACGATTTTGTCATCACCGGAACCGACATAGATCAGCGCGTCGCGCTTGTTGCTGCGGCTTCAGAGAACCAGATTTCCGACGAAGAATTGTCGCGCCTGCGCCGACAGGTTCTGCGCAACTTGATCGACGAAACGCTCAAGATTCAGGAAGCGAACAATCTGGAACTTCCTGTCGACCCGGCTCAGGTTGAACAGCAATACGCGCAACTGGCCGCGCAAAACTTTGGCCAGAACCCTGAAGCAATGGATGAGTATCTGCGTTCGATCGGTTCTTCCCCCAACGCATTGAAGCGCCAAATCACCGGTGAGATCGCTTGGCAGAATGCGCTGCGCCGTAATGTCATTCCGTTCGTTAACGTCGCCGAGGAAGAAGCGCGCGAGATCCTTAGCCGGCTTGAGGCTGATCGTGGCACCGACGAATATCGGCTAGGCGAAATCTATCTGTCTGCGACCAGCGAAAATCGCGAAGCCGTGATGGAGAACGCTCGCCAGATTGTGCAGCAATTGCAGCAGGGCGGCAGTTTCGTTGCCTATGCCCGCCAGTATTCCGAGGCTTCGACCGCGGTCGTGGGCGGGGATACGGGCTTCTTGCGGATTGGAACCCTGCCCGGCCCGATGGCGGACGCCGTGCGCCAAATGCAGCCGGGCCAATTGGTCGGCCCGCTGGAGATTCCGGGCGGCTTCACCATCGTTTATCTGATCGAGAAGCGGCAGGTTTTGACCGCTGATCCGCTGGAGGCTTTGCTCAACCTCAAGCAAATCTCGATTACTTTTCCGGAAGGAACGACCGAACCAGATGCAGCAGGGCGGGTTGAGCAATTTAACGCCTTTATAGGCGGCTTGCGCGGCTGCGCTGATGCCGAAAGCGCGCGCGACGCGATTGGTGCGAATGTCGTCTCGAATGAGCAAATTCCTGCCAAGCAATTGCCGCCGCAATTGCAGAACATCATTCTTGGACTTCAGATCGGTCAGACCACGCCTCCGTTTGGATCGGTTGAAGATGGAGTGCGCGTTTTGATGCTGTGCGACCGCGACGATCCACAGGTTGCTGGCAGCCCGACGGTACAATCGGTCATGAACCAGATCGAGGAAGATCGGATTCAAAAGCGCGCGCAGCGCTACCTGCGTGACCTGCGCAACGATGCCTACATCGAGTACAACTGAGCGCGGGCTTAGTGACAAAAGCCTCGATCCCCCTCGCCGTTTCGCTGGGCGATCCGGCGGGCATCGGGCCTGAACTTATCGCGGAAAGCTGGGTGCAGCGGGAGACTGAAAATCTCTCGCCGTTCTTCGTTATGGGCGGGTTTGACGTACTCCGCGCTGCCGCCGAGGCGCGCGGAGTCAGATGCCCGCTCATCGCCATTGACGACCCGAGTGAAGCAGTGGACGCGTTTTCAAGCGGCCTGCCAGTCCTCGTCAGCGAGGATTGCGAATATCGCCCTGCCGAGCCCGATGAGCAAGGCGCGGCGCTAGCGCTCTATTCGCTCGCGGAGGCGACGCGAATGGCGCTCTTGGGTCAGGCATCCGGACTGGTGACTGCGCCAGTTGCCAAAGGCCAATTGGCCAAAGTCGGCTTTGAATTTCCCGGCCAAACTGAATTCCTCGCCGCCGCCTGCGGATTGCCTCAAGATGATGCGGTGATGATGCTCGCGGGGCCTACTTTGCGCACTGTCCCGCTAACAGTCCATATCGCGCTCGCCGATGTAGCAAGCACGCTGTCGAGCGATCTCATCACCCACAAAGCTCGGATTGTCGCTGCCGCATTGGCGCGCGATTTCGGTGTTGCTGATCCCCACCTCGCGATTGCCGGACTAAACCCGCACGCGGGCGAAGACGGAAAGTTTGGCGATGAGGAAGCACGCATGATCGCGCCTGCTATCGAGGAACTTCGCGAGGATGGCATTGATGCGAGCGGCCCGCATCCGGGCGACGCGCTATTTATGCCGCGCACACGCGCCGGGTATGATGCGGCGCTTTGCATGTATCACGACCAGGCGCTGATCCCGATCAAGGCCATCGAGTTTGATCAAGGCGTCAACGTAACGCTCGGCCTCCCGATCATTCGCACGTCGCCCGATCATGGCACGGCCTTCGACATTGCCGGACGAAAGATGGCCGATCCCGGCGCGATGATCGCAGCGATCCGCATGGCCGCCGAGTGCGCCAAAAACCGCCTAAAAACGCCGATCGATGCCTGATCTGCCTCCATTGCGCGAAGTGATCGCGCGCCACGGACTTTCAGCGTCAAAGAAGCTGGGACAAAACTTCCTGTTCGACGAGCAATTGCTCGACCGGATTGCCGCCATTCCAGGCGATTTAGATGGCGAGAATGTGCTCGAGATTGGACCTGGACCCGGAGGGCTGACACGGGCGCTGCTTCGAGCGGGCGCCAAGGTGACTGCGATCGAAATGGATGAAAGATGCCTGCCCGCCTTGGCAGAACTAGCGGACGCCTTTCCCAGCCAGCTCACGGTCATCCATGGCGATGCGATGAAGCTGGACCATGCGGAACTGGTGCAAGGCGAACCATACCGAGTGCTCGCGAACCTGCCCTACAATGTCGGCACGGCTCTGTTCGTCAATTGGCTCAGCGGGGAGAATTGGCCGCCACTCTGGCGCTCGCTCACGCTAATGTTCCAACAGGAAGTTGCGCAGCGGATCGTCGCCCCGCCAGGCGGCTCAGCTTATGGAAGGCTGGCCGTGCTCGCGCAATGGCGCGCTCAGGCAAAACTGGCGATGAAAGTCCACCGCAGCGCCTTTACACCTCCCCCGAAGGTCATGAGTGCAATTGTGCACGTTGAACCACGCGATGCGCCGGATGATGTTTCGGCCAAAACGCTCGAACGCCTCACCGAGGCCGCCTTCGGTCAGCGGCGGAAAATGCTGCGCCAAAGCCTGAAAGGCATACCTGACGCTCTCGACGCCCTACGCGTGGTCGGGATCGATGAAACCCGCCGGGCTGAGACCGTCAGCGTCGATGAATTTGTCGCCCTCGCCCGCACTCTTGGTTAATTTCAGGTAAGCGTGTTTGCGAACCAGTTGGCGAATTTTCGCGTTTAGCCCGACTCTCATGAGACCGTTACCGGGCTAACCAACCGGGCAGACATGCGAGAGCCGAAATGAGCTTTCTTGAAGCACGCCGTCAGAGCGTGCATGCCGATCAACGCCGATCTGGGCGTTTCGTTGTTGCCATTCCTGCTGTCTTCCGCACAGCAAGCGGCAACCGAGAGTGCCGGATGGCCAATATCTCGGACAATGGTGCGAAGCTGGAAACAGAATCGCCCCCGGCCCAAGGCGTGTCCGGTATGCTGATCCTCGGCGATGATGAGATCTATTGCACTGTCATCTGGTCGAATGACGAGGCTTGCGGCGTCGAATTTGAACGCAGCATTGGCGTGGCTGCGCTGAGCGAGATCGCAGGCGAGCAATTGCAGAAAGGCGGCCCTGTCGCCAACTGCAACAATATCCAGATGGGCCGCAAACGCGGCGCTCTCGTCTCGAGGTGATCGGGGAGCGCTAGCCTGCTTTCTTCCTGAGCCGCCAAGCGTGAAGCAGCGGCTCGGTGTAACCGCTCGGCTGTTCGATGCCCTTGAAGATCAGGTCTTTGGCCGCACTGAATGCTGCGCCGTCTTTATTGCCGATCAGCGGCGTGTAGCCCGGATCGCCCGCATTCTGCGCATCAACCTTGGCCGCCATTCGGGTAAGCGAATCCATCACCTGATCCTTGCTGACCACGCCATGCAGCAGCCAGTTAGCAATGTGCTGCGATGAAATGCGCAAGGTCGCACGGTCTTCCATCAGGCCGACATCGTTGATGTCCGGAACCTTTGAGCAACCGACGCCGGCATCAATCCAGCGAACCACATAGCCGAGCAGACCTTGGCAATTGTTATCGAGCTCGTCGCGCAGCTCATCCTCGGACCAGTTTGTCCCTTCGGCGAGCGGAATACGAAGCAGCGTATCGACGCTCGGAATTTCGCCGAGCCCTTGCTGGATGTCGAACACATTCTCTTGGTGGTAATGCAGCGCGTGCAGCGTAGCCGCCGTTGGTGAAGGCACCCAGGCGGTGTTGGCGCCGGCGCGCAGATGGCCGATCTTTTCGACCATCATCTGCCCCATCAAGTCAGGCGCAGCCCACATGCCTTTGCCGATTTGCGCCTTGCCAGACAGGCCATGCTTCAGCCCTATGCCAACATTGCGCGCTTCGTAGGCGGTCAACCAATCCGAGCCCTTCATCGCGCCTTTGCGCAGCATGGGACCGGCGCGCATAGAGGTGTGGATCTCATCACCCGTGCGATCAAGGAAGCCAGTGTTGATGAACACGATCCGGTCACGAACCGCATGAATACACGCGCCGAGATTTGCGCTCGTACGGCGCTCTTCGTCCATCACGCCGACCTTGATCGTGTGGCGCGGCAGGCCAAGAAGGTCCTCAACCGCATCGAACAAATCGTTGGTGAAAGCGCATTCGTCCGGTCCGTGCATCTTTGGCTTCACAATGTAGACCGAGCCCGCTCGCGAATTGCCGTACTTCGCATGACCTTCGACATCGATCGTGCTGATCGCGCTGGTAAAGACGGCATCCATGATGCCTTCCGGAATTTCGCTTCCGTCAGGAAGATGGATCGCCGGATTGGTCATCAGATGCCCGACATTTCGCACAAACATCAGGCTGCGCCCGGACAGCGAATGCGCAATACCTTCGCTATCAGCATAGGCCTTGTCGCCATTCAGAGCGCGGGTCATCACCCTTCCGCCCTTCTCAAAGCTCTCTTCGAGATCGCCGCGAATAATGCCCAGCCAATTCGTATAGGCGAGCAGCTTGTCCTCAGCATCCACCGCCGCGACAGAATCCTCGCAATCTGCGATGGTCGTCAGTGCGGCTTCGACATTGATGTCGGCGATGCCAGCCTTGTCGTCTTTGCCGACAGGATGGTTTCGATCAAACACCACCTCGATATGCAGGCCATTGTTGACGAAAAGCAGGCCGTTGTCTGTCTTGCCGACATACTGGCTTTCATCCTGCAACTTGCCGTCATTCTCGTCAGCCATATCGGCCCAGCTTTGATCCACCAGCGGCAGCGCTTGATTGAGGAACTCGCGTCCGCGCGCAATCACGGCATCGCCGCGCTCCTTGTCATATCCGCCGGGCTTGGCTGGCGGCGCATCTAGCGCATCGGTACCGTAGAAAGCGTCATAGAGGCTGCCCCAGCGTGCGTTTGCGGCATTAAGCAGGAAGCGCGCATTGAGGATCGGGACCACCAGCTGCGGCCCGGCCATGGTCGCGATTTCGGGGTCGACGTTCTGAGTGCCGATGGTGAAGTCACCCGGCTCGGGCACAAGATAGCCGATCTCATGGAGGAACGCCTTATAGGCAGCGGCATCATGCGGCTGCTCTTGGCGTTCGCTATGCCAAGCATCAATCTTCGCCTGAAGCTCGTCGCGCTTCGCCAACAGCTTCGCATTGCGCGGCGCATATTCGGACAAAAGCCCAGCAAAACCTTGCCAGAACTCACCGACATCACGGTACCGAGTGGCGTCAGAACTTTGGTTTCGAGAAAAGTCGCCAGCCGCTCATCAACAACAAGGCCAGCGCGATCAACTTTAGTGGTCATTTATTGTCCTCATGACTCGAAAAATCGGTGCCTGGGGAGGAGGACGAGGCGGGCTATGGCGAAGCTCCCGCGGAATTGCAACGGGCCTGTTAACATCGAAACGCCAAGGTGGGTTGGATGATCGCCTGCACCCAGCTAGAGCGGTGGCTAATGACCGGGAACATTCACGACACAATCGATCAATCCGCCATGCTTGCGCAGGTACAGGATTGGTGTGCAATCAACACCGGCACAGGCAATCTTGAAGGGCTTTCGCGTCAGGCGGGCGCGCTGGCTGATGCGTTTTCAGCGCTTCCTGGAGAGATAGAACTGGTCGACCCGGCTCCTGTGAGCGCGATGGGCGCAGATGGGCAGGAGTTTGACAAAGCCAATGGCCAGCACCTGATTGTCCGCGTGCAGCCGCAGGCGAACGCGCGTATCCTGCTGACAGGGCATATGGACACGGTGTTTCCGAAGGATCACTCGTTTCAGCAGCTGACCTGGCTTGAAGATGATGTCCTCAATGGTCCAGGTGTTGCCGACATGAAGGGCGGTATAGCGGTTATTCTGCACGCATTGATGACGTTCGAGAAAAGCGCGTCTGCCGGATCGCTCGGTTACGATGTTCTGATCAATTCAGACGAAGAAACAGGCTCGCTCGCCAGCTCCGATTTGATCGCAGACATGGCACGCGGAAAACTCGCAGCGCTCACCTATGAGCCAGCCGCTTTGCCGGATGGCACGCTCGCCCATGCGCGCGGAGGGACCGGCAATTACTCTATCGTGATAAGCGGCAAGTCGGCCCATGCCGGACGCAACCCGCATGAGGGTCGCAATGCAATTGTAGCCGCTGCTGATTTAATCCTGCGCCTAAAGCAAATGGAGCGGGAAGACATCACCGTGAACCCTGCCAAGCTGGAGGGCGGCGCGGCCAATAATGTCGTTCCTGATCACGCCGTTTTGCGCTTCAACATCCGTCCGAAGAGCACTGACGCGATGGAAAGTTTCGATAGCAATCTTAATGCTTTGCTGCGCAGCATAGAAGCGCAACATGAAGTGCAAACGCATCGCCATGGCGGCGTTACCCGGCCACCCAAACCAGTCGATGATCGCGCGCAAAAACTGTTCGATCTTGTGCGCGAATGCGGCGCACAATTGGGTCATGATATTCGCTGGAAATCGACCGGCGGCGTGTGTGACGGCAACAACATCGCCGCCTGCGGAGTACCTGTCGTCGACACGATGGGAGTGCGCGGCGGCAGCATCCACTCACCAGACGAATTCCTGATTGTCTCAAGCCTTGCCGAACGCGCCGCGCTCTCATCCTTAGTCCTTTCCCGCATCGCCGCTGGAGACATGCATTGACCTTCCGCATGCGCGCCTCGCGCACATCCGATCTTGAACACCTTTATGAAATGGCAAAGTTAACGGGCGGCGGGTTTACGAACCTGCCCGCCGATCGTGATGCGCTGGCCAAAAAACTCGCAGTCTCGGCCAAGGCGTTCGCCAATACCGGTGATGAACTCACCAACGAAACCTTCGTCCTTGTGCTCGAGAATGTCGAGACCGGCGCGGTTCGCGGCACATGCCAATTGATGACGATGGTGGGCCAGCAATGGCCGTTCTATTCCTATCGCCTCAATACGCTGACGCAGTACAGCCAGGAGCTGGATCGCACAGTCCGCGCTGAATTGCTCAGCCTCGTCACCGACCTTGAGGGCTCGAGCGAAGTTGGAGGCCTGTTCCTTCACCCAAATGAACGGGCAGGCGGGCTAGGCTTGCTCTTGGCGCGTACGCGCTATCTCTTCATCGCGATGCACCGCGCGCGTTTTGCCGATCGCATCCTAGCTGAACTGCGCGGGATTATTGATGAGCGCGGTGGCTCGCCATTCTGGGACGGTGTCGCAGGCCGCTTTTTCGGAATGGGCTTTCAGGAAGCGGACTATTTCAACGCAATCAACGGCAACCAGTTCATTGCCGATTTAATGCCCAAGCATCCCGTCTATGTCGCGATGCTCGACGAAGAAGCGAAGAAGGTTATCGGCCTGCCCCATCCCACGGGGCGCGCGGCCATGCGGATGTTGGAAAAAGAGGGCTTCGCGTACGAGGGCTATGTCGACATTTTCGACGGCGGCCCAACTATGCTCGCGAAGACCGATCAGGTGCACAGCGTGGCTGGTTCGACATCAGCGACAATTAGGGGGATCGAAAACACCGAAGGCGAAAAAGCGATTATCGCTACCGGCGCCCTCGCCGACTTCCGTGCCTGCTATGGCGCGCGAGACATTGCCGAAGACGGTTCGGTAGCAATCGATGCGATCGCGGCGGACACGCTGGACGTTGCCATCGGCGACACTGTCTGGAGCGTCGGGCGATGAGCAAATTGGTCGAGATCAATTTCGACGGCATTGTTGGACCGAGCCACAATTATGCAGGGCTTTCGCTCGGCAATATTGCGAGCGCGAGCCATGGCGGCGACGTCTCCTATCCAAAGGCCGCTGCGCTTCAGGGCATCGAGAAGATGCGCGGAAATCTTGCGCGCTTCGGGCATCAGGGCTTCCTGTTGCCCCTGCCCCGCCCGAACGGAGCCCTGCTCAACCGTCTCGCTGTGGATCGCCACAGCCCGCGCCAATTGCTCGCAGCCGCATGGTCAGCCTCCAGCATGTGGACCGCGAATGCTGCGACCGTCAGCCCGGCGCCAGACACTGCGGATGGCAAATGCCATCTCACCCCCGCCAATCTTGTGACCATGCTTCACCGCGCGCAGGAATGGCCCGACACCAAACGCATGCTCGACATCGCGTTCGGCGATAGCGAACACTTCACCGTGCACGATGCGGTGCCGGGAAGCTTCGGCGATGAAGGCGCGGCGAATCACATGCGCCTTAGCGAAGGGCATGGCAGCAAAGGCGTCGAAGTGTTCGTCTACGGCAAGCCCGGCGGCAAATTCCCCGCGCGCCAACACGAACAAGCCAGTCGCGCGGTCGCTCGGCTGCATGGTCTAGACCCGGCAAAATGCGTCTTCATTGAGCAAAATCCGTACCGCGATCGAGGCGGGCGCATTTCACAATGATGTGGTTGCAGTAGCGAATGAAAATGTGCTGTTCACCCACGCGGAGGCCTTCGCCGATCAGCAAGGCGCGTATGCAGCGATGCGCGCTGCCTTCCCCGCGCTTGAAGTGGTCGAAGTGCCGAGCGATGCAGTGCCCCTCACCGAAGCGATCCGCACCTATCTCTTCAACGCGCAATTAGTCTCGCGACCCGACGGCGGCATGGCTCTGATCGTTCCGGAAGAATGCCGCGAAAGCGCCAGCGTTTGGGCATGGTGTGAAGGCATGCTCGCCACCAACGGTCCAATCCGCGAGGTCATTCCGGTCGATGTTCGCCAGAGCATGGCCAATGGCGGTGGCCCTGCATGTCTGCGGCTGCGCGTGGTGTGCGATCCGGCGACCGTCGATCCGCGCTTTTTGCTAAGCGAAGCGAAGGCTGACTTGCTCGAGAAGGTGATCGGTGAGAACTGGCTCGAACAGATTGACCCCGCAGACCTCGGTAGCGAAACGCTCGCAGACGCGGTGATCGCCGCGCGGCAGGCACTGCTCACCGCAGTCGACCTCACCGAGCTTGGTTAAACAAAGTTAACGCGTTTGGCCTTTGCGTCGGAGCCGCTTACACTTCGTCCCACGTTAACCACGCGGGCCCGCAGCCAACCGTTCTTGGCACGGCCTTTGCAAACCAAAAGGTTAATCAAGGAGAGCGCATGCTGCGGAAAATCGGAAGGCTGTTTGTCATCAAGACTCGCTTTGAAGCCTTCGTGATCATTTACGCTCTGGCTCTCGGCGCGACGACACGCGGCGCAGCGTACTTGCAGGAATATCCGGGCCTCGGCGGACAATTGTTGTTCTTGGCGACGACGGGCGCTGTTTTCCTAGGCGGCGCAGCGATCCTTGACGGGTTGAAAGCGAAAAAAGAGCTCGAAAGGCTTAAGTCGCAAGACACGCAAGAAAACGCCGCTCCTCTCGAACAATACTGAATGTTCGCGGCTGGGGTGATCTTGGCGCTTCAAAGCGCGCCGGTGCTGATTGAGCCGGCTGAATCGACGCAGCCTGAGGTTTACGAAACGAGCGAGGAATGGCGCGTCGCAGCGCGGCGCTGGAGCGCGAAGGTAACTTTGCGCGCAACTTCAATGTATCAGGGTGGCCCGGTCCAGGAAGGCGTCCAAGGTGTTGTAAAGGTCCGTTTTAAGATCGCGGACGACGGGACGACAAACACTTGCCATACCTACACAAGCAGCGGCGATGAGGCGCTCGACCAGATCGGCTGTAAAGCCGTGGCAGCCGCCGGCATTGCGCCTGTGCTGAAGGTGGATGACGAAAGCAAAATGCTCACTTGGATCATTCTGCCAGTTCGGTTTGTGCTCGTCGATTAGAGGGTGGGGGATTCTGTTGCTAGGCTCCCCCGAGCCCCCGGAATCCGCTTCTGTTGCCCGGTGGGTCCAACCGCGCTTTAGCTTTGTAAATTCAGGCCGTTAGGCCGTCACATTACGCTGCAATAGCGAGTGCTTCATTATCATTGGCACTTGTGTGTTTTGAACAGTTTTACGGGTTACTCAGCCCGGGCAAAAACTACGCTTTTCAGCCCACGTCGATCCTAGTTCGGCCCCGTCAGAAACCCCTGAAAACACGAATGCAAACAGAGAGTTATGGTGGAGCCGCCGGGTACTGCCCCCGGGTCCGTTGTGCCTATTGCACGCAGCAATTTATCGCCATAGTCGGTACCGAAACCGACATGCCCTATATAGCGATCAAACGCTTAATGGGAAGTGGATGGGACTTTTGGGTGCCGACGGGCGCATGCGCAGAACAGAAAACGCCCGCCCCGCATCGCTGCAGGACGGGCGCTCGACTTTGTAAAGGAACCTACTTCTTGAGCGCGTCGCGGATTTCCGTGAGCAGCTCGATTTCGGTTGGGCCGGCTGGTGCCTCTTCCTCGGCTCGGCTCATCAAAGCGCGCCTTCACCTTGTTCGCATAGCGGACCAGCATGAAGATGATGAATGCCAGGATCAGGAAGTTGATGATCGAGGTCACAAACGCGCCCCATGCAAGAACGTTCGCACCGGCTTCGCGCGCCGCTTCGAGCGACATGCCGGGCTCAATCAGCTCCGCACCGGACAGAACAGTGTACTTGCTAGAGAAGTCGACATCACCGAAGATCATTCCCACTATCGGCATGATCACATCGTCAGTCAGAGATGCAACGATAACGGCGAAAGCACCTGCGATGATGACCGCGACAGCGAGCTCCATCACATTGCCTTTGGCAATAAATTCTTTGAATTCTGTCAGCATCTTGATCCCCTCAAATAATCCCAACGCTAAGGCTTTTGACATGGTTAACGCAGATTGCCAAGCGTGTTAGTCTGTGGCGTCCACGCCTTGAACGCGGACCTAGGTGTGCTATATACACAATACAGATAGGGACGACACCGGGCAGACATGCTCTCGGTGTTATGGAAAGGGATGCTCATGAATTTCAAAAACATTCGCCGCTTTGCTTTGGTTGCAGCGGCTTCGCTGGGCCTGGCCGCCTGCGGGATCAATTCTGTTCCAGCAGCAGAAGAAAACGCCAAGGCGAAGTGGGCTGATGTCGAAGCCCAGTTTCAACGCCGCGCGAACTTAATCCCCAATCTGGCTGAAATCGTTCAGGGTGCTGCTGAAAATGAGCGCGCGATCCTTACCGAAGTGACTGAAGCACGTGCCCGCGCAACCAGCGTGAATATTTCCGCAGACAATCTCAGCGATGAGCAAGCAATGGAGGAATATGCCGCTGCGCAAGGCCAAATCAGCCAAGGCATCGGGCGACTGCTCGCCAGTTTCGAAGCCTATCCCAACATTCAGTCGAACCAGAATTATCTTGCCTTCCAAAGCCAATACGAAGGCACTGAAAACCGCATTGCGGTCGCCATCCGCGACTACAATGAAGCGGTGCGCCAATATAATACGACGATCCGCACCTTCCCGGACACGATCGGTGCCAACATAATCCACGGCGCAGAACCGCTTGAGCCGTACACGTCCGTGACAGAAGGCGCAGAAGAAGCTCCTCAGCTCGATATGACGTCGAACTGAGCAAGGTGCTCCGACTGCTCGCGATTGTTGCTTCTGGCCTCGCACTCTTGGGGTGTACGGCTGACGCGCATGTCGCAGAGGAAGCGCCCAAACTTGAGCTCACGGGGCGCGTCGTGGACGCGGCGGATATCCTCGACCCTGAATTTGAGGATTTTCTGAGTGCAAAACTGACAGCTTTGGAAACCGAAACAGAGGTGCAGTTGGTTGTAGCAACCACACCAGATTTGGGCGGCGAAGAAATTCTGTTTTACTCGGTCGATTTGGCGAATGCGTGGGGCTTGGGCAGCAAAGAAAGAAACGACGGCCTTCTGCTGTTGGTCGCGCCGAATGAGCGCCAGGTGCGGATTGCGGTTGGCAAAGGGCTTGAAAACACGGTGAAAGATGAAGAGGCGGCAGCGATAATCCAAGAAAGCATTCTGCCAGCATTTCGCCGAGGAGACTTTGAGTCTGGTATCGACGATGGCGTGAACGATCTAATTCGCGAAGTGACCCAATTTGATCTGAAAGAGGCCGCATGAAGCGAATTTCCATCTTGTTCGCGGCGCTATTTTCGCTGCTTGCCGCCCCGCTCGCAGCTCAGTCCGAATTTCCGGAGCTGACTGGGCGGGTGATCGACAATGCGGATATCATTCCCGCTGATGTCGAGGAGCAACTAATAAGCCAATTGGAGGAACTGGAGACGCAATCGCAGCGGCAGTTAGTCATTGCAACGGTTCCATCGCTCGAAGGCTACGACATCAGCGATTACGGCTATCAGCTGGGCCGTGCGTGGGGAATTGGCGACGCTGAGCGGAATGACGGAGCAATCCTGCTGGTTGCGCCCAATGATCGGAAAGTCCGGATCGAAGTCGGCTATGGCCTTGAGGGCTATCTGACCGATGCGCTCTCCTCGCTGATTATCCAAAACGAGATCATCCCGCGTTTTAAACAGGGTGACTTTCCAGGCGGCATTGTCGCGGGCACGGATGCCATCGTGACCCAGTTGCAGCTTCCCCCGGATCAAGCTGCATTGGTGGCGCAAGAGGCGAGCCAATCGCGAGAACGTGGTCAAAACTCCGGCGGCTTCCCGTTTGGCGGGCTCATCTGGCTCGGGTTCCTGTTCTTCTTTTTCATCCTCCCGATGCTTCGGCGTGGGCGGCGCTATCGCTCGAAAAAGGGCAAGGGTCCCTGGGGCAGACGCTCGCGCGATATCGGCGACACGGTCGGCGATATCATCCTGTGGGAGGTCGGTAGCGCAATCGTTCGCGGCGCAATGAGCGGCGGCGACGATTGGGGTGGCGGTGGCGGCTTCGGCGGAGGCGGCGGATTTGGTGGAGGCTTCTCTGGCGGCGGCGGATCATTTGGAGGCGGCGGCGCCTCGGGGGGCTGGTAAATGGCCTATTTGAACGCACAGCAGCACAAGATAGTCTCCGACGCGGTCGGCGAAGCAGAGCTGCAAACCTCGGGCGAAATCCTGACCGTGCTCGCCGATCGATCGGACGGCTATTCCGATGTGTCACTGCTTTGGTCAGCGGCTCTTGCATTCACGACGATGAGTCTCTTCGCGGCCCTGCCTCAGCCCTTCCTCGATTTCTGGGACGGTCTGTCGGGCGGATGGGGCATTGATTGGAGTACCGGACAAATTGCCAGCATGACCATTGCGCTCGGCCTACTGACCTTTGTGATCGCCTGGGCGGCGCAATTGTGGGACCCGCTCAAATTCGCGCTCGTGCCCTCTCCTATCAAGACGAGCCGTGTTCACGCACAAGCGATCAAGCACTTCAAAGTCGGCGCAGAGCGCCGCACGCATGGGCGCACCGGCATCCTGATCTACCTGTCGATGAGCGAACACCGCGCAGAAATCGTGGCCGACCAGCCTATTGCCGAGCAAGTCTCTGCCGAGATCTGGGGCGAGGCGATGGCGGACATGCTCTCCGAAATCAAAGCGGGGAATATCGCCGAAGGCATGGCGATCGGCGTGCGCGATGTGGGCGAAATCCTGTCCGAACACTTCCCCCGCGCAGAAGACGATGAAAACGAGCTTCCCGACCGCTTGATCGAAGTCTAAGCATTGCGGCCATGAGCGCTGACAGCCCCGGATTCGATATTCCCGATGCCGCCGACCTTGTCCGTGATCCGGATGCCGACCTGCCAGAAGAGGTGAATTGGCAAGGCCGCTTCATCGCGACGAAGAAGCGCGGGCGGTGGGAATATGTCGTACCGGACACGCGGTATTCGCGCCGCCGCTATCCTCGCAATCGACGAAGACGCTGATGGAATGCGCCATGTGCTGCTTGTCAGCCAGTACCGCGTTCCGCTCGGCAAGTTCTGCCTCGAAATTCCGGCAGGTTTGATCGGCGATGATGCAGGCAAAGAAGGCGAAGCCGCCGAAGATGCTGCGTTGCGCGAGTTGGAAGAAGAAACCGGCTACACGGCCGAGCGTATGGAAAATCTCGGCGAGTTTTTCAGCTCTCCTGGCATGGTGAGCGAAGCCTTCACCCTGCTGCGCGCTCACGGCCTCAAAAAGATCGGTGAAGGCGGCGGAACTGATAGCGAAAACATTTTGGTGCATCGCGTTGCGCTGAGCGACCTCGCACAATTTGTAGACCAATGGCGCGCGCACGGACACGGTGTGGATGTGCGGATCGCAATGCTGATGATGCCCGGATTTCTAGGAGAGGATTTAAAATGACGAAACGCTGTGAGGGAAAACTCGCTTTGGTAACTGGTGCCGCGCAGGGCCTCGGCGCGGCCCATGCGACCCTGCTGGCCCGAGAAGGCGCGCGCGTGCTGTGCACAGACATCAATGGTCAGGGCGCGGAGGACACGGCGGCGCGGATCAATTCGGAATGCGGCGCAGGTCATGCTCACGGTATCGCGCACGATGTAACCGACCCCGATGCGTGGGAGGCGGTCGTCGATGCAGCGCGCGAGGAGATCGGCGGGCTCAACGTGCTGGTCAACAATGCAGGGATTGGCGTCGCGGGCAATATCGAGACCTGCGACTTTGACGATTGGAAGCGCTGCTTCTCAATCAATGTCGATTCGATCTTCCACGGCTGTCAAAAAGCTTTGCCGCTGATGCGCGAGCACGCACCCGGCTCAATCATCAATATCAGCTCGATCGCTGGCCTGATCGCCAGCGATACGATGCCGGCCTATAATGCCTCGAAGGCGAGTGTGTGGATGCTGTCGAAGTCGATCGCTCTGCACTGCGCGAAGAATAACATGCAGATCCGCTGCAATTCTGTGCATCCGACCTTTGTCGATACGCCGATTCTCGACGGCACGGCTCAGCATCACAATATCGAAAAAGGCGTGTTGATGGACAAGCTCGCACGCCAAATCCCGCTGGGCTTCGTCGGCCAGCCGAACGATATCGCAAACGCGGTGGTCTATCTGGCGAGTGATGAAAGTCGGTTCATGACCGGCGCAGAGATCAAGCTGGATGGCGGCATCAGCGCGATGTGATCTTGGCCTATACCGTTTGGTTTCGGGCCTGAAAGGCCCGCAAGGGCGACTGCTCGCCCGCAGCGATGCGACCCCCGGGTCGCGTGAGCGAGGAAATCGCACACTGGATAGTGTGCGGAAATAAAAGAAAAGGGGCCGATGTGGCCCCTTCCCGGTTTGATTAGTCGGTCTTGGCGTCCCGAAAACCGGGAACCGCTTTTTGAACGCCAAGCTCAGTCGATGATCAGTGCCATCGCAATGTAGATCAGGATCGGAAATCCGATACCTAGAAGCGTGCAGCCAACAAAGCCGATGCGCCAGATCAGTGCATCAACACCCGACCAATTGGCGAGGCCTGCGCAAACACCGAAAACTTTGCCGTTATGCTTATCAAGGCGAAGGCCTCTGCTTGGCGGCGTGCCGTTTGGCGTATTCGTCACGTTGCTCATGCCAGAACTCCAAGAGCTGGTGAGGCCGGGACGATTGCGGTGGCCATGAATACGGCCGAGATGGCCAGGGCGGACACAGCGGCGAAAACGCGGCTGGAAAGGTCAACGGAAGCGAACATTTGTATTGTCTCCTGTATGTGTTGGATTGCGGGTTTGAATTAAGCGACCAGACCGGGCGAGCCGGGGATGATGGCGCTGGCGAAGAAGATTGCGGAGATGGCTACCGAGAAAACGGCGGCGACTGCGCGGGATCCGATATCGTTGCTAAACATGATTGGGGGCTTTCCTTTGAATGGAGCTTCGTGATTAAGCGAAGAGTTGTGGGCTGGCTGGGAGGATCGCGGTGGCCATGAATGCTGCCGAGATGGCGAGCGAGAAGGCTGCGGCGAGAAAACGGTTTGTGGTATCAACTGTGAACATTTTTTGTCTCCTACTTGGGTCTTTCGTGTTTCTGAGAGAGTGTTTCTCTCGATGCCCAACACATTGCAGGGACCGTGCCAAACTCGAAAAACGGCGGAATTCTGCGGCTTGTCGATTTTACATGATGAAACACTTTGTTCACCATTCCGAAAGGTTAGGAATTTTTCCCATCTATTAGGATCGGTGATTTTCCGCCCTGGGTGACTGGTGATAAATGCCGCGCGTGCTACCGCCATCTGACCATGGCGCTTGACCGGATTTCCCTTGAAAACTTCCGCAATCACGCGGCGAGCGAACTAACCGGCACTGCGCAGTTTAACCTGCTCGTGGGCGAAAATGGCGCTGGGAAGACCAATGTGCTGGAGGCACTGTCGCTTCTTAGTCCAGGGCGCGGTATCCGCCGCGCAGCGCTAAGCGATCTCCCGCGACAGGATGGCAATGGTGGCTTTGCGATTGGCGCGAGCCTGATCGAGCAGGGCGAGGTGAGCGCGCGCATCGGCACCTATATTGATCCCGATCAGCCTCGTCGGCGTCTCGTGCGCATCAATCAGTCCGAAAGCAGCGCCAGCGCGCTGAGCGAATGGCTCGCGATATCCTGGCTCACCCCGGCGATGGACGGCCTGTTCATGGATTCCGCTGGCGCACGGCGACGCTTCATCGATCGCATGACTTTGGCGATAGAGCCCGGCCACGCCAAATCGGTCGCGAGCCTTGAGACCGCGCTGCGCGAGCGCAATAAACTGCTCGAAGAGCGCGGTGATGCCCGGTGGCTTGACGCGATTGAAGCGCAAGTCGCGCAGCACGGCTCGCAAGTCTCGGCCAATCGCCTGGGCCTGATCGAAGCGCTGAGTGTTGAGCTATCCGCCCTGCCTGCGCAGCCCTTCGCCAAGCCCGTACTTACCTACCGCGCCGGCGGACCGACAGAACCGGAGGCGCTGCGTGATGAGCTGACGCGGCAACGCGGACGAGATCGTGCTGCGGGACGCGCGCTTACCGGGCCGCACCGCGACGAGCTTGACGTGGTAATGGCGGGATCGGGTCAGGCAGCGGCGTCTTGCTCTACAGGCGAGCAGAAGGCGATGCTGATCGCCATCACGCTCGCGCATTCGGTGCTCGCAGCCGAAGGGCGTCCATCTGTGCTACTGCTCGATGAGGTCGCCGCGCATCTTGATCCGGTGCGAAGAGCGGCGCTGTTCGAGCGGCTCGGTCAGGGCCGCGCGCAGGTGTGGATGACGGGCACGGAACTTTCCCCCTTCGAGGGGATGCAAGAAACAGCCGCTATTTGGCGTGTGAGCGGAGGATCGCTCGAACGCGCCTAGACGCGCTCAGTCCGCGCTCGCTGCATTCTCATCATCTTGTGGAAGAGCAGCTTGCACTTGCTCCAGTGTCGAAGCGACCAATCGCTCGATCCCCTCTTCCGTCGGGTGGATACGGTCCGACTGGAATAGATCGGGCTCCTGATAGATCTCCTCAAGCCAGAACGGGATAAGTGCCGCGCCATATTCGCGCGCCAGATCGCCATAGAGCGCATCGAAATCGCCTTGATATTCAGGTCCGTAATTGGGCGGCGCGCGCATTCCCAAAATCAGCACCGGGATCTCGCGTACTTTTAACTCATCGAGCATAGCCGATAGGTTTGCGCGCGTTTCCTGCGGTTCAATGCCGCGCAGTAAATCGTTTCCGCCAAGCTCAAGAATGAAAAGGTCAGGCTTTTCCTCCTGCGCATCTAGCGTGAAGGCCAGCCGCTGACGCCCCGCCGCACTTGTATCGCCCGATATGCCCGCATTCGCGACCTCAGCATTCACGCCAGCTTCGCGCAGAGCGTCCTGCAGCTTCGATGGATAGCTATCCCCTGGTGCTACGTTGTATCCGGCAAACAGGCTGTCCCCAAATGCGACGATGCGTCGCTCTGGCCCTTCTACGGGAACCGCAGCCTCGCTCTGGGAGTTGGCATTTTCAGAACTATTGCTTTGCGGATCCGCCGCAGGAGTTTCCCCGCCGCACGCTGCCAAAGTGAGCGCCAACAGGCCCGCCAGCGCATTCTTCGACCAAACGCCCATTTGCATCTACCAGCCTCCGAGTTGGGTATCTTGTTTGCAACCCACCCCTATGCCATTTGGATCCTGTGACAAACTCTTCTTTTACGCCCGCCCTCGCGATCTCCGCCCGCAACCTGACCCTTACACTTGGGTCGGACCAAGCACCTGTCGAGATCCTGCGCGGCATCGACCTCGACATTGCCGAGGGAGAGGTGGTGGCTCTGCTAGGTCCTTCGGGTTCGGGCAAAAGTTCGCTTATGGCGGTTCTGTCCGGCCTTGAACGTGCGAGCGGCGGCAGTCTGGAAGTCGCAGGTCAGGACTTTGCCAGTCTTGACGAAGACGGTTTGGCGCAGGCGCGGCGCGGCCGGATCGGGATCGTGTTGCAAGCTTTCCACCTGCTCCCAACCATGACTGCGGCAGAGAATGTCGCGACGCCGATGGAGCTTTCAGGCGGCGAGCACCCTCGCCAGCGCGCCGAGGCGGAGCTGACCGCCGTCGGTCTGGGGCACCGGATCGGCCATTACCCCACCCAGCTTTCGGGCGGCGAACAACAGCGCGTTGCGATTGCCCGCGCGATTGCTCCGCGCCCCAGTCTGATTTTCGCCGACGAGCCAACAGGCAATCTCGATGCCGCGACTGGAGAGGAAATCGTCGAACTGTTGTTCGAACGCCGCGCAGAAACGGGCGCGACGCTTCTTATTATCACGCATGACCCTAAGCTTGCTGAACGCTGTGACCGCGTGATCACGATGGCGGATGGCGTGATCGCCTCTGACACCAGAGTAGCCAAGGCCGCATGAGCAAGGCCGCGTCTCCTACCCGCCTTTCATGGAGCGGCGCATGGCGCATTGCCCGGCGCGATCTCAATGCGCGCTTTCGCGGACTACGGCTGCTGCTCGTCTGTATCTTCCTTGGCACGGCAGCCTTGGCCGCCATTGGAACCTTAACCGCCGCGATCGAACGCGAGCTGGAATCGAGCGGTCAAGAGCTCCTCGGCGGCGATCTTGAAGTCGAAATCTGGCAGCGCGCACTGAACGAGGAAGAGCTCACAGCCCTGTCCGAATATGGCGAGGTTTCGGGCGGCACGCGGCTGCAAGCGATGGCGACAACTGAGGAAGGCGCTGCTCCGGTCGAGCTAAAGGCGGTCGACATCAAATGGCCGCTCTACGGCGCACTGACCCTGAAGGATGGGCGCGAAGAAGGGGCGCCAACGGGCAACACCGCCTGGCTTGGCCAAGGTGCGCTCGACCGGCTGGACATTGCAGTCGGCGACACCTTTACTGTTGGCACGGTCGAGCTGGTCGCTGGCGGGATTATCGACAACGAGCCGGACAGGCTATCAGAGGGCTTTCAGCTCGGCCCTACCGTAATCGTCGCCGAAGATGTGCCAGGCCGCGCTGGATTGCTTGAACCCGGCGCGCTCTACGAGAGCAAATATCGCGTCGCCTTTGAAAACACCTCGCTCGACCCTGACGATGTTCAAGAAGCACTGACGGAACAATTTCCCGAAGCCGGGTATGATTTCCGAGACCGCGAGCGCGCGTCCCCCGGCGCAGACCGCTTCGTAGGCCGCATGAGCGACTTTCTGACGCTTGTGGGGCTAGCCGCTCTGGTGATCGCCGGCATCGGCATTGCTGGCGGCGTGTCGTCCTATCTTGATGCGCGGCGCGGCAGCATTGCCACGTTCAAAGTTCTCGGCGCGTCGTCGTCCGATATCGTGCGCATCTACGCACTACAGATCGCTGTTGCAGCCCTGATTGGAAGCGCAGCGGGTCTGGCGGTCGGCATCTTGGTGACGCCTCTACTCGGTGGGGCTTTGCGGGGATTGCTCCCCGTAGAGACCGGATTTGTGATTGAACCTGCTCCATTGATGCTGGCAGCAGCTTATGGCTTACTGGTCGCCTTCGCATTTGCCGCCGCGCCGCTGCTGCGCGCACGCACGTTTCCGGCGATGGCGCTGATGCGTTCGGGCATAACCCCGCTAACACGCGATTGGCGCGCCTTGGGCTTTACGGTTGCAGGTCTTGCAGCGATTTGCGTTCTGGCGCTTCTCACCACCGATCAGGTCTGGCTGTCTGCGGGGTTTTTGGCTGGTGCAGCCGGAGCATTGCTCGCCCTCGCCGCGCTGGGCTTTGCAATAAAGAAACTTGCCAAGAGCCTGCCCCGCCCCAGTAACCCCTTGCTGCGCAGCGCACTGTCGAACCTCCATCGGCCCGGTGCGCCGACCAGTGCGCTTGTGACCGCACTGGGCTTCGGCCTGGCCGCTTTCGTTCTGCTGGCTGGCGTTCAAAGCGCGATTGACGGAAACATCGAAAGCCGTGTGCCGCAAGAGGCGCCTGACTACTTTGCGCTTGATGTGCCGGTTGCGGAAGAACAACGTTTCGTCGAACTGGTGCAAAACCGCTTTCCAGAAGCAGCACTGCGTACAGTGCCGACCCTGCGCGGAGCGGTGCTCGCATTCGGGCCTGAAGAAGACATGCAGCGCGTATCGGAACTCGAAGAGATCCCGGAAGGCGCATGGGCGCTGCGCGGTGAACGCGGCATCACCTATGCCGACGAAATCCCCCAGGGCAACCGCGTGGTCGAGGGCGAATGGTGGGACGCTGATTACTCAGGCGAACCTCTAGTTTCGATCGACAAACAATTGGCGGACGCAGCCGGGCTCGGCGTCGGGGACTACCTGACGATCGGTGTGCTCGGCGTTGAGCGCAAAACGCGCATCGCCAATATTCGGGAGATTGATTGGGAAAGCATGGGCTTCAACTTCACCATGGTCTTCTCTCGCAATGCCATAGCCGATGCGCCACACAACCTCTCGGCGACGCTCGATCTGCCCGACGGGGCGGACACAGCCGCGCGCGGTGAAATGCTGCGCGATCTTGTGCGCGAGTTCCCTTCAAGCTCGGTGATCGAGACCGGAGAGATTCTGGGCGAGGCCCGCACAATCTTGCGCCAGGTTGGCCTTGCAACCCTCGCAGCGGCCGCCGTCGCGGTTCTGGCTGGCCTCGCGGTCTTGATGGGCGCAATAGCAGCCGCAAGAGCCTCGCGCATGTATGACACGGTTGTGCTGCGCGTGCTTGGCGCTAGCCGCCGTCAAGTCTTGCTCATGCAATTGGCCGAATATGGGCTGATTGCAACGCTATTGGCCTTGGTCGCCTTGGCGCTTGGATCGACCCTCGCTTGGGTCATCATCACGCAATTGTTCGAGTTTGACTGGCTGCCGTCCTGGGGAGCCATTCTTGCGGTGCTCGGGGTTGGTCTTGCAATGGTGCTCGCTTTTGCTCTTGGCGGCTCGCTGCCACTGCTGCGCGCGAAGCCAGCCCAAGCATTGCGAGAGCTCTGACGCAGAGCTCTCGCCTAGCCTGCCCAAATCCTAGCCGAACGTTTCGCCGAGCTCTTGAACCGAGCTGTCGCTGACCTCTGCGTGCAACGCGGCCATCACGGTCGATGCGAACAGTGAGAAGAGAATGTAAAGCGGGAACAGCAACAGCAACCCAACTGCAAATGCTGCGACCATTCCGCCCACCCCAGCGGCAGGATTGTCGACATCGAAACCTGCACTGAAACCGATGCCAAACAGCACGCCGAACAGTGCGCCGAAAACGACAAATGCGCCCACGGACAACACCACCAGCACCACGAAGATGCGCAGCACATTGCCCGCTGTCAGCTGCCATGATCGGGACAGGGCATTGATCGGATTGTAGGTGCGATCAACTGCGATAACAGGCACTACCAGGACAAGGCGGCAGGCAAGATAGATCAGCACCGGCAATATCAGGATGGCAAACAGCGCCGCGCCAATATCGCCCAGCATTGTCATTACCGCGCCGACAAGTCCCAGCAGCAAAATGCCGATGAGGTAAGCGATAAGGATCAGGACCAACACACCCATAAAGGTCAGCCCGCCGCGCAATCCCGCATTCAGAGCGTCGCTGAAACTAGGTTTTTCAAGCGGAGTGGCCATGGCGACCATTGCGCATTGCTGGGCGCCGTTGATGTAGAAGTACCCCACGTAGAACAGCAGAATCAGGATGATGAAACCGGCGCCAAACGCCCCTGCATTCTCAAGATCTGTTCCCGCGCCCACAAACGCGGCTCCGCCCATGCCAAAGCCAAGCACCATAAACAGCGCGATGCTGGCGCCAAAGAATACACCCCACACACCCAGCAGTGACAAGAACCTCTGCCGGAGAATGGCAAAGCTATTGGTGAATACGCGTCCGATATCGACTTGCATGTGATCCCCTCTCACCGGTCATTCCGGCATCAACACTGCTTTGACAATGCACACAATTTTATTGTTGTCGCAACCGTACATCCGGCAATGTGCAAGGGTTGGACACAAAAAAGGGGCCCGCAAGCGCGAGCCCCTCTTGGTTGTCTTGATCTGATCGGATCAGAACTTGAAGCGAACCACGCCGCCATAGGTGCGTGGTTGGTTCGGATAGCCCGATACCGTACCAGCTTGCGCCACACCGTCGAACACAGTGAGGATGTGCTGGTCATCGGTGAGGTTACGGCCCCACACGCCAACTTCGAGGCCGTTGTTGAGGGCCAAAGTCATCGACGCGTTCACAAGGTTCACTTCGCGGCGGAAGATGTCGGTGTTACCCAGCGCCGTGTTGAACGTCGGCAGGCCATTGTTGATGTCGGTGTTGCTCTCGTGATTGTAGTCAACACGGCTGATCAGGCGCGTACCGCTGTCCCACTCATGTGTGTAGGTTGCAGAGGTAGAGATTGCCCATGATGGAATACCGCCAGGACGTTCACCGCTGAGATCGCCAAGAACGCTTCCGGGGAAATCATCGAAGATCGGGTCAAGGTGGGTTGCGGCAAAGGTGAGAACCAGACCGTCGGTCGGTTGGATCGTCGTGTCGAGCTCAAAGCCACGGACCGACTGTTGACCAGCGTTACGAAGCGCAAAGCCTGTGCCGGTGAAAGCAAAGCTCTGGAAGCCTTCAATCGTCTGGTCGAACACTGCGAGGTTGAAGCCAAATCCTTCGAACTGCCCCTTGATGCCGATTTCGTAGACTTCAGCTTCCTCTGGGCCAGCAAAACGCGAGCCTGATACGAGGTTCGGCAGCGCCAGTCCTGCATTCACGATTGGCGAATCCGGAGCGGCGAAAGTCGAACCACCTGGTCCGGCCAGGAAGTCTGTGTTTGATGGACGACTGTCGCGCGACAGGTTCACCGAGCTTGCTTTGAAGCCGGTCGCATAGCTTGCGTAGACGTTGATATCTGGTGTGATCTCAAAGGCTGCACGAAGCAGGTAGGTGAACTTGTCATCGTTGGTCTGACCAGGCTCAACCGCGTTTGGAATGGCCAAGAACGGTGGCTGGAACTGGAAACCAGCCAGCGGCAGCAATGGGTTTACGTTCGGATCTGTCGCAGCAGCAAGCAGTGCATCCTGGTTCGCCTGAGGCAGAGCCTGGAACTGGTCGCGTGTGGTGACAGCGCCGGCAGTGGCCCCGACGATGAAGGCATCGACGAAGTTAACCTGCGCAAGCGGGTCGAAGCTTGTCTGGCTAAGCGCGAAATCCTTCTGATCATCGGTGTAGTTGAAACCACCGGTCAAAACGATACCGTCAACCGGCTCGAAATCAACCGTTCCGAAAATCGACCACGAGGTGTTCTCCATGCGGAAGGTTTCTTCGGTCAACAGCGGCGTGTTGAAGATGCTCTCCTGAGGGAAACCAAAGTTAGCCTCAAGACCGTTGAACAGAGTCGGCTGACCCGTCAGAACCGCGACAGGATCTTCGCCTGCGAGGATTTCGAAGAAGTTGCGGATGTCAGCGCCGTTCTGAATCGCGCTGTCCTGGCTGATCTTCTCGTCGAAGTAGTAACCACCAAGCAGGAAGTTGATCGGCCCATCGAAATCAGAGCTGATGCGGAATTCCTGAGTGAAGCTCTCCACGTCCTGATCACGCGTCTCAGTCGCGATCGAAGCGCTGGTGTAGTCGATGTCTGACAGGAAGAAGTTCTTCAGCTCGCGATACGAGGTAATCGAAGTGACCGAGATGGGCCCGGAATCCCAATCGACCTGAACCGAGCCGCCATAATTGTCGACTTCGTTGGTCGGTACGAAGTTCAAGAATGCTTCGTAGCCGAAGAAATCGGTGCTAAGCTGACCGCCCACCGCGGCAATGCCCGCAGCCGTTGGACCAGCGACCAAGGTTGCGACCTGACAGCAAACCTCGTCAATGCGCGAATAGTCGCCGATCGCGCGGATGCGCAGATCAGGGGTTGGTTCAAACAGCAACTGGCCGCGAACGCCCCAGCGATTGCGATCGTTCTGCTCTTCGTTGAGGTTGACGATGTCAGCATAGCCATCGCGGCGGTTGTAGTTACCATCGAGTGAGAACGCGACGGTCTCGCTGATCGGGCCAGTTACGTCGGCCTTTACAGTCACCGCGTTGAAGTTGCCGTAGGTCACTTCGACAGCGCCGCCGAAGTCGAACTGCGGCTCGCGCGTAACAACCGAGATAACGCCTGCAGATGCGTTCTTGCCGAACAGCGTCGATTGCGGGCCGTTCAGGACCTCAATCCGCTGGACGTTCGGAAGGTCAGACAGAGCAGCGGCAGAGCGCGAACGGAAAACGCCGTCGATGAAGACGCCCACCGATGGCTCAATGCCGAAGTTGTTATCGCCGTTACCGAAACCGCGAATGATGAAGGTCGAGGCCGATGACGTTTGCAACTGGCTCACGCGCAGCGAAGGAGTAACGGTCTGCAGATCGAGCACGTCGCGGATCTGAGCCTGCTCCAGTGTTTCGCCGGTGGTAACCGACACCGAAACCGGAGTTTCCTGAAGGGTTTGTTCGCGCTTGGTCGCGGTAACAACAATTGTGTTGTTGTTGAACTCGTCGTCTGCTTCGACTTCGGCGTCTTGGGCAAAAGCCATGCTTGGCGCGCAAAGGGCAACAGCCGCGGCGCCAGAAAGCAGGGTGAATCGTTGAGCACCGGCAGAACCGGCAAAAATCGAACGCATGGGATCTCCTCTCCACAATAAAGTCAGCTGCGACCACATCTCCAAATGCGTTGATGCCCCAACTGATTACCCGCTTGAATAAGCGAGCGGTGCATATGCGACAAGTTACAAACGCCTCGCGCACGAGGGCGGAATCGACGCTGTGTCTTTGCCGTCACACTGTGGATTTGCTGCACTGCACCGATTTTTTGGGCCCGCTATTGCTTGCCGTAAGGGCGGCACTGCGCTAGGCGCGCCACCAATGTTGCAGCGCAACAACGTGTGCGCAGCCAATTTTGTCGAATTACAGGCGCTCGATAGACGCCGCACCTTTGCTGTTATAGCCGCTCGGCGACTGCCAGCAACATTCATCCGAAAGCGTTTTCAAACATGTCCGCCTCTCAAACCCGCGCGCTCCGCAACATCGCCATTATAGCGCACGTCGACCACGGAAAGACGACCCTGGTTGACCAGCTTTTCCGCCAATCGGGCACCTTCCGTGACAACCAACGGGTCGAGGAACGTGCGATGGACAGCGGCGACCTCGAAAAAGAGCGCGGCATCACGATTCTCGCAAAGTGCACCAGTGTTGAGTGGGAAGGCTCAGACGGTGAGACCACTCGCATTAATATCGTCGATACGCCAGGCCACGCCGATTTTGGTGCCGAGGTTGAGCGTATCCTCAGCATGGTTGACGGCGTAATTCTGCTGGTCGACAGCGCAGAAGGCGCGATGCCGCAGACCAAGTTTGTGACCGGCAAGGCGCTTGCATTGGGCCTGCGTCCTATCGTCGTCGTCAACAAGATCGACCGCCCCGATGGCCGCCCGCAGGAAGTGCTCGACGAGGTTTTCGATCTGTTCGCGAGCCTCGATGCCAATGATGAGCAATTGGACTTTCCTTCACTGTTTGCATCAGGCCGCGATGGCTATGCCAGCGAAGATGAGAATGCTCGCGAAGGCACTCTCGCCCCGCTGTTTGAGAAGATCATCGACCACGTGCCAGCGCCGGACCTCGACACAACTGGTCCATTCAGCTTCCTCGCCACGCTGCTCGACCGTGACAACTTCATGGGCCGCGTTCTGACCGGACGCGTGCAGTCGGGCACGCTCAAGGTGAACGATCCGATCCACGCCATCGACGTCGATGGCAACGTCGTCGAAGTCGGTCGCGCGACCAAACTGATGAGCTTTGACGGGCTTGACCGCGTACCTGTCGAAAGCGCGCAAGCCGGTGACATCATCGCACTCGCCGGCCTTGAAAAAGCTACCGTTTCCAACACCATATGCGACCCTTCTGTGAGCGATCCTATCGCCGCGCAGCCGATTGATCCGCCTACGCTTGCCATGCGCTTCGCGGTGAACGATAGCCCTCTTGCAGGCCGCGAAGGCGATAAGGTAACGAGCCGCATGATCCGCGATCGTCTGCTGCGCGAGGCTGAGACCAACGTTGCAATCCGCGTGACCGAGGCCGAAGACAAGGACGCCTTTGAGGTCGCTGGCCGCGGCGAATTGCAACTTGGCGTTCTGATCGAAACGATGCGCCGTGAAGGCTTCGAGCTTGGCATTTCGCGCCCGAAAGTGCTGTTCCGGGAAGAAGGCGGTGAACGCACAGAACCATACGAAACCGTCGTGATCGATGTGGATGACGAGCACTCCGGCACGGTCGTCGAGAAGATGCAAAAGCGCAAAGCCGACCTCACCGAAATGCGCCCATCGGGCCAAGGCAAGACGCGCATCACCTTCTCCGCTCCGTCGCGCGGGCTGATCGGCTATCACGGTGAGTTCCTGTCCGACACGCGCGGAACGGGCATCATGAACCGCTTGTTCGAGAAGTATGGCCCCTACAAAGGTGCGATTGACGGTACCGCAACAACGGAGTTCTGATTTCCAATAGCGACGGTGAAACGGTCGCCTACGCCCTCAATGCGCTTGAGGAACGTGGCGAGCTGTTCGTTGGCCCACAGATGAAGGTCTACGAAGGCATGGTGATCGGCGAAAACGCGAAGCCGGATGACCTTGAAGTCAACCCGCTCAAGTCGAAGCAGCTCACCAATATCCGCTCATCGGGCAAAGATGATGCGATCCGCCTGACCCCGCCACGCCGGATGAGCCTTGAGCAGTCAATCGCCTATATTGATGACGACGAGATGGTCGAAGTGACCCCGCAAAGCATCCGTTTGCGCAAGACTTTGCTGTGCCCGCATGAGCGCAAAAAAGCGAAGCGCAAGAAAGATGCAGCCTGAGTTGTTGCAGATTTGCTACAGCGAGAATGACGGCTCACTGCACGATGCAAATATCTGTGTCGAATGTACTTTTTAGATAAGTTTCGTTTTCGAAACTGATTTTACGCATTCCTATGCGTGACAAAGTTTCACCGCGAAACCAATCCGCACTTTCATTCGAGAATCTCCTTATTTATGAGGATATTTGAGAGAGAGGAGTGCCCCTAGATGAAACTCACCAAAACTGCATTTAAACTGTCGTGTGCCGCAGCCGCTGTAGCGTTTGCCTCACCTGCACTGGCCCAAGATCAAGACGTCAGCAGCGACACCGAAGCTGCCGACGAATTCGACGATGGTAACACTATCGTCGTCACGGGCTCGTTTATTCGCCGCAACTCGCAAGCCGACCTGGCCTCGCCACTGGCGACCGTCGATGCTGGCGCGATCAACGATATCGGTGCGCAGAACATCGGTGAGATTACGCAGTCGCTGACAATCAACAGCGGCGCGCAAAACAACCCGGATGCCTTCACCCAGGGCGGCACGACAGGTACGTCCAACATCAACCTGCGCGGTCTCGGTGTCGCCTCGACCCTGATCCTTCTCAACGGCAAGCGTCAGACGCTTTCCGCATCGCCAACCAATGACGGCATCAACTTCGTCGACACGTCTTCGTTAGTACCGCTGATTGCGGTTGAACGCGTCGAAATCCTGAAGGACGGTGCGTCATCGCTTTACGGTTCGGATGCTGTAGCCGGGGTGGTCAACTTCATCACCCGCAAGGACTACGAAGGTGTACTGCTGTCAGGCGAGTACACCAATCACCTCGGCACGGGCGATTACGACGAATATAACCTTCAGGCTCTCGCCGGTTTCCAAGCGGGCGATTTCAACCTGGTTGGCGCGATCAGCTATGTTGATCGTTCTCCGTTGACGACAGCCGAACGCCGCCTGTCACGCGGACCAGAATTCGACGCAAACGGCGTCCCGACATTCATCGGTGATGACACATCTTCGCTCGGCAACCCTGGCTCGTTTTTTGGCGTCCCCGGTTTTCCAGCAAGTGCACCAGTCATTGACCCCGGATGCGGCCAAGCCGGCGGCATTCCCACCGTCATCAGCGCTACACCCGCAGGCATTCCTGATGTGGGCCTCTGCCGTTTCGACTTCGGCGAGTTCTTCAACCTCGTTCCGGACGAAAAGCGCATCACCGCCTTCGTTTCTGCGAATGCTGATCTGTCTGACTCGGTACGCTTCAGCGCCGAGGTCGGCTATGCCGATAACGAAGCGCGGCGCGGCAACTCGCCAACCTTCCCGTTCTTGCAACTCGGCCAGGCTGTTGTTCCAGACTTCAACCCGAACAACCCGTTTGGTGCCAATGTGGTCTTCTTCGGCCGCGCGAGCGGTGTCGGCGGCGAGGTTTCCCCTGCGCTGTTTGAATCGCAAACACTGCGTATCTCGACCACTCTCGAGGGCGACTTTGACGGTTTGCTTTCTAACGGTCTGTGGAACGTCAGCCTGACCTATGCGGACAATGACTTCACCGGAAACACCGAAGACACCGTTCGCGACCGGTTCGCTTGCGCCCTGCGCGGCTTTAACGCTGTCCCTGCGTTCAATGCGGCAACCGGCCTCGATTGTACCGCGAGCAACCCGTTCCTGACTGCCAATGGCGCGACGATCCCGGGTGATGGCACATTCTTCAACCCGTTCTCGTCAGCACTGCTCGGCAGCCCGGGTAGCAATGCAGCTCTGCTTGAATACATCACCGAATTCTCGGTTTCGAACCGCGAATCTGAATTGTTCGTCGCAGAAGGCTTTATTTCGGGCGATCTGTTCGAATTGCCTGCGGGCCCCGTCGGGATCGCGCTTGGCGTGCAATATCGCGACCAGCGAATTTCGGCGACGTTCGACGACATCACGCAGAATGATGGCTTCGCCTTCCTGATTGGTGAGCAAGCGTTCTCCGGCGCTCAAGATGTCTATGCATTCTTCGGCGAACTTGCCGTGCCGGTGACTGAATGGCTCGACCTCCAGCTCGCTTTGCGCTTCGAAGACTATGGCGATGACGGTGGCGACACGCTCGACCCGAAAATCGCTCTGCTTGCCCGTCCAACCGATTGGCTGTCACTGCGTGGATCGTTTTCGACCTCGTTCCGCGCGCCGTCGACCTTCCAGCAGCAAGGTCAGTCGACCACGTTGCAACAGGTGTCTGACCCTAACAATGGCGGAGCAAACGCCTTTGTCGCGGTCCGTGCAGTCGGCAATCCGACTTTGGTTCCGGAGGACTCTACCGCATACAACCTCGGCTTCACATTGCAGCCATTCGGTGGTCTTGAGATCAGCGCAGACTATTACAATTTCGAGTTCGACAACGCGATTGTACAGACCTCGGCTCAGGCGCTCGTGAACGCCGATCCAAACGGCCCTGACATCATCCGCAGCCCGGCTGGCACGATCATCCAGGTCAACAACAGCTATGCCAATGCGGCCAGCGTTGAGACCTCGGGCATCGACTTCTCGATCCGCTACATCATCGACACCGGCTTCGGCACGATCACGCCAAGCTTCGAAGGTAACTACATCATCAGCTACGACCTTCAGGAATCTGTAGGTGGTCCGGTGATCGAGGGTGCTGGAGTTCGCAACTTCACAAACTTTGGTTCGCCAGCGCCAGAACTGCGCTTCAACGCAGGGCTCCAGGTCGAAGCGGGTGCGCATTCGCTGAACGTCTTCGGACGCTACATCGATAGCTATCTCGACGATCAGAACGCGTTGGCAGACATCGACAGCGACTTCCGTGTCGACATTCAATACAGCCTCGCCATCAACGAGCTGTTTGATCGCGACAAGGCTTTGACGCTGACCGCAGGTGTTAGGAACGTGTTTGACGTTCTCCCACCGCGCGTTGCCACGAATGGCGGGTTTGACAGCCGGGTCCACGACCCACGCGGCGCCGTTGGCACGATCGGCCTCGTTGCTGAATTCTAATCGCAGCCAACCTGAAAAATCGAAGGAGCCCCGACCGTTGCAAACGTCCGGGGCTTTTCCTTGCATCCGTCTGGTATGAATTCGAAACATCCACGCGGATGCCAACGAGCGGCCTCTTCCACCACGGCAAAACCTGTTACAACCATGGCTCCAGGACCTGGGAGGGAATTGAGAAATGACCGAAACGAACGAACCGCGCGTCACCGGATTGGGCGGCGTCTTCTATGTTGCCCAAGACCCGGCAGCGACACGCGAATGGTATCGCGACGTACTGGGCATTGACGGAGAGTACGGACCGCAGCTCGCTTGGGCTGACGAGCCCAAGAAAAACCCCTATTCCCTGATAAGTCACTTCTCCGATGATCAGTATATCAAACCGGGCAAAAGCGGGTTCATGATCAATCTCAGGGTTAGTGATCTCGACGGGTTCGTAGCCAAACTCAAAAAGAAGAAGGTGAAGATCCTCGACACCGCCGATGAAGGCTACGGAAAGTTCGCCTGGCTGCTTGATCCCAACGGCATCAAGATTGAGCTTTGGGAGCAAGTCGCCGAAGACCTGCCGTAGAGCTTTGGGATACGCGCCTCTAAGCGTTGCGGTGAATAGGGCCGATTTTGCGGCATGACCCACGCGTGCCAGTTATCCTTAGCAGCTTGTTAACCATGTTTGCGGCATGGTTCGAGCATCATGAAACACACTGCGCCGTTCCGTCTTACTCTTCTGTCGCTCAGCGCTTTTGGATTGACTGGATGCAGCCTGTTGCCCTCGTCAGGGGGATCGAGCAGCCCAAGCGCTCAGCGCAGCGATGCAAAGCCGCGCGTCACTTCCGCACAGAGCCGGATATCACAGCGCGCCGATGATCGCGCCTGTTTCAGCCAACTGAGCGCCAGCGGCACGCGATTCTCCGCTCTGCCTGATCAATACAACGCACCCGGCTGTACCCAGCTTGGCACGGTGCGATTGTCTTCGCTCGCCGGTGATCGTTCCGCCTTCGGCGTAAGCAATATCGGTCCAGTCCAGTGCAAGACCGCCAATGCATTCAGTGCCTGGGCACGTTTCGGAGTGGACCGCGCGGCGCGGCAAATTCTTGGCAGCCCGCTCGAACGGATCGAGACGATGGGTTCCTATTCATGCAGGAACGTGGCGGGGACGTCACGGCGCTCTGCACATGCGCGCGCCGAAGCGATCGACATATCCGGTTTCATCTTGAAAGACGGTCGGCGAATCAACGTCAAAGGCGACTGGTCAGGCGGAAGCGCGGCTGAACGCGAATTTTTGCGTGTCGTGCATCGCAGCGCCTGCAAGCGCTTTGGCACGGTATTGGGACCAGACTATAATCGCGCGCACGAAGACCACTTTCACGTCGAAGGAACTGGCGCAAAGTTCTGTCGCTAGTGCGATCTACCGCCTCAAGCGCGATTGGACGCCCCAATGCAGTCGCGCGAAACGACCGCACAAAAGACCTATGTTTTGATCCCAGGGCCAACCCGAAGGCCTCTTTTGTTCTTCAGCCAAACTGCGCCTCGTGCAAAGCGCTAGTCGGCGTTTGGCATATCCGGTTCAAGCTGGGCTTCGAGCTTCAGCCGCACTGCTTCAGCGGCATGCCGTGCGCCAAGTTTGCTCATCATATTGGCGCGGTGAATTTCGACCGTCCGGGGACTAATATCGAGCTCACGCGCAATAAGCTTGTTACTACTGCCCTCCGATAGCCAGTCTAGCACTTCGCGTTCGCGATTGGACAAATTGGAAATCCGATTTCGCGCTTCAATCATGCGGCGACGCGCCTCGCCAAAGACTTCGGCTTCTTTCTCGATCCGATCGAGACAGCGAGCGAAGCGCTCCGGATCGAGCGGCATGGAAAGGTAATCCAGCGCGCCGGATTTGACCGCCTCGACAATTCGTCCGGGCCGCGGCTGCTCATCGACCGCGATCAGGGGCAACCAGACGCCGAGCTTGCTCAAACGATCAAGGATCGTTGCAACCCCGCCTTCTTCAACAGCGTCTCGCGCGATGATGATACCGTCGCGGGGCGGGTGCACAGACAGATCGCCGAGATCGCCGTAGACCTCGCAATGGTGACCCAATGCGAACCCCACACGCGATAATTCTGCCCGATGCCGGCTCGACGAGTCGATAAAGTGAAGGGTTGCTTTGCGTGTCATGCGCATCTGATGCGCTGCGATTCAGTGCATTACACGCGAGAGCGTGTCCGATTTCGAGCAATGATTCGGCAATACTTATCTAAAGAGGCGCAAAATCACGCTTATTTTCCGCCATTTCGGAGATAGTTTGTATTCCAAGAAAAGAAGGCTTTCAAATCACTGGAAAATTTATCTCTATTTCGTGTCAATTGTATAATTGGGCAGCGAATGAAACGCCGATTTCAGCGCATCGCCCCAGCTAGACGAGATCGACTCAAAATATGGATCCTCCTGCGTGATGCGGTGCTGGTGGCTGGGCGCGAAAGCGTCTCGCTCGATCACCATCAGGTCGAGCGGAAGGCCGACCGACAGGTTCGCCTTCAGCGTTGAATCGAACGACACCATCAGCAGCTTCACCGCGTCTTCGAAACTCATGTCGCGATCATAACCGCGCAGGATAATCGGGCGTCCATACTTGGTCTCACCAATCTGGAAGAATGGAGTTTCAATGCCCGCTTCGATGAAGTTGCCCTCAGGATAGATCATGAACAGGCGCGGCTCCATACCTGCAATCTGTCCTGCGACAATGATCGATGCTGTGAAACGCCCCTTGCCCCGATCGCCATTAGCAGATTGGCTTTGTTCGACGGTAGAGCGCAGCAACTTGCCGATATCGGACGCGACTTGAAACATGGTCGGAGATTTAAACAGAGTGTTCTCGCGCTCATCGGGCGCCTTGGTCCGCTCTTCAAGCTGTCCGACCACGGCCTGCGTCGTAGCGAGATTACCCGCCGTCATCACTGTGATGATCCGCTCTCCCGGCACGCTCCAGTGAAACATCTTGCGAAACACAGAGATGTTGTCGACGCCCGAATTTGTGCGGGTATCGCTCATCATCACGAGCCCTTTGTCGAGCACCATCCCAACGCAATAAGTCATACAAGTCTCTGTCTAAAATGAGTGCGGCTGATTAGTCGAGAATGCGCGCCGATCAAAGCTATATTGCGCGGTTGGATATCGCCGAGCGTCATTGTTGGTGCTGCTGCTCAACAGCGACCTGCACCGTCAAAGCCTGCTCTGCCGAACCGAAGCTTATCCCGGTCACAGGCGCGGCGTCGCGATAGTCTCGCCCGGTTGCGACGCGGACATAGCGCGGATCGGGGCTGATCCCGTTTGATATGTCAAACCCAACCCAGCCCAGCCCGTCAATGTGCGCTTCTGCCCAGGCATGGGTGGCATCCTGGTCGATCCGGTCATTCATCATCAGATAGCCGCTCACATAGCGCGCCGGAATGTCTGATGCGCGCGCGGCGCCCAGAAAGATATGCGTGTGATCCTGACACACGCCTTTGCAAGCTTCCAATGCCTGTTCTGCGGTGGTGGTGACGGTACCGTGAACCCGGATTGATAGGCCACGTCCTCACGGATCTTCGCCGACAGTGCATGCAGGAAATCGAGCTTGTTCTGCTGGCTGCCGTCTCCGCTTTCGGACAGTTCACGCATGAGTGCGCGCATTTTTGGGCCTGGCTTGGTGAGCTTTGTCTGTCCGAGAAAACTCCACAGCGGCAGGTGTCCGGAATGCTTCCCGATGACGCCAGCATTGTCGCGTGTCTCAACTGTGCCGCGGCATGTTACCGTCACTTCGCGCGAGCCAGGCTTGACCGAGATCAAGGTAACTGTGTTGAAGTGCTGGTCCTCATGCTCAAGCTCGGCATGGGCGTTTTCATACTCCATTTGCCAATCGAGGATCGACTGGCCTTGCGTCTCCTTCGGGGTCAGGCGCAGCCGCTGCAGCGCGTGCACCACCGGCTCGGAAAAGGTGTAATGCGTGGTGTGGCGGATCGCCAATCTCATTGTGCGCTCCTCATGCCAGGAACCTGTAATCTTCACTGATGGCCTGCGCTATCGCGCCGCTGCGGGCCATGAACCTCAAAAGGAATTCGTGCAGGCCAAGTTCAAAAATTCCTTCAACGGTCAGCTCGTTGATCTCCATATCCGCATTGCGCATCAACTCATTGCACTCGCCCTCGGCACCGTGGATCTTCGCCAATGCGGCCAAGTGTACGCGCAGCGCATTGCGGCAAAAGGCAAGGCTGCGCGGAAAGCGATCATCGAGCACCAGAAACTCGACGATGCTGCGCGCGTCGATCACGCCTGCATTGAGCCAGCTATAGGCGCTTTCACCCGCAACCGAGCGCAGCACTTGATCCCACTGTCCGGTATCGAGACTGGTCCCGACATGCTTCACGCTCGGCAGCAGCAGATAGTATTTCATGTCGAGAATGCGCGCTGTGCTCTCCGCCCGCTCGATAAAGGTGCCAGCGCGCGCGAAGTGGTAGCCTTCATTGCGCAGCATGGAACCTTCGACCGCGCCGTGAACCATCGTGCCCGCCCGGCGGATCATGCTGATCACGTCACCGACAACATTGGGACCGATGGGCCTAGCGAGCCGCTCATCAAGCTCCATCCAGCTTTCATTGACCGCAGTCCACACCTCGCTCGAAATATTGGTCCGAGCCATGCGCGCATTCTGCCTGACCAGGCCGAACATTTCACGCACATTGGCAGAGTTTGCCCGCTCTCGCAGGATGAAATTCCACACCTGCTGTCCGGTATATTCGTCATATTCCGCTTCATAAGCGGCGCGCTGGCCAGAGGTTGCGATCACAGAGCGCCATTCGGCCTGAGCCGTCGCTTCATCGCGAGTAAGAGCCATGCGCATGCCCGCATCGAGCAGGCGCGCAGTGTTCTCCGCCCGCTCAAGATAGCGGAACATCCAGAACATCCCGTTGGCGGTCCGGCCTAGCATGTGCGCACCTCCACCATCAGTCTTTCAAAACCCAGGTGTCTTTGGTGCCGCCGCCCTGGCTGGAATTGACGACCAGCGATCCCTTCTTCAGCGCAACACGGGTCAGGCCACCGGGCGTAATGTCGATCCCGTCGGGCGAAACGAGCACGAACGGGCGCAGGTCTAAATGGCGCGGCGCAAGACCTTTATTGGTGAAGATCGGACAGGTCGACAGCGATAGGGTCGGCTGCGCGATATAGCTTTCCGGATTCGCTTCGATTTTCTTCCGGAACGCCTTGATCTCGCGTTTGGTCGCGGTCGGGCCGATCAGCATGCCGTACCCGCCCGAGCCGTGGACTTCCTTCACCACCAGCTCGTCAAGATTGTCGAGCACGTGCGCTAGGCTATCGGAATCGGCACACCGCCACGTTTCGACATTGGGCAGCAGCGGCTTTTCACCCGTGTAGAATTCGACGATCTCCGGCATGAAACTGTAAATCGCCTTGTCATCTGACACGCCCGTACCCGGTGCATTCGCGATGGTGACATTGCCCGCGCGATAGACATCCATGATGCCTGGAATGCCGAGCACGCTGTCAGGGTTGAACGTCAGCGGATCCAGATATTCATCGTCGACCCTACGATAGATCACATCGACTTGCTTATAGCCATCGGTGCAGCGCATCTGCACCCGGCCATCGACGACGCGCAGATCGCTCGCCTCGACGAGGACCGCGCCCATTTGGTCAGCGAGAAACGCGTGCTCGAAATAGGCGGAATTGTAGATGCCCGGCGTCAGCACCGCGACATTGGGTTTGCCGGTGATCCCTTCCGGTGCGCAAGCTGCAAGACTGCGCGCGAGACGGCGCGGATAGTTGGATACGCTCTCAACCGCGACGCGAGAGAAGAGGTCAGGGAACATCGACATCATCGTCTCGCGGTTTTCGAGCATGTAAGACACGCCCGACGGCGTGCGGGCATTGTCTTCGAGCACGAAGAAATCGTTCGGGCCGGTGCGAACCAGGTCAATTCCGACAATATGCGTGTAAATCCCGCCCGGCGGGGTGAAACCGACCATATTGGGCAGCCACGCATCGTTGTTGCGTAGCAGCCGCTCGGGAAAGCGCCCCGCACGAATGATCTCTTGCCGGTGATAGAGGTCATAGAGAAACGCGTTAAGCGCCCTCACCCGCTGCTCGATCCCGCGGGTAAGCTTGCGCCATTCATCCGCCGTGATGATGCGCGGCACCATATCAAACGGGATCAAGCGCTCTTCCGCCTCATCTTCGCCATAAACATTGAAGGTGATGCCGGTGCGGCGAAAACTCTCGTCCGCATCTTTCGCCTTGCGCTTCAACAGCTCGTTCGGCTGCTCGTCGAACCATTTACAATAGTCGGCATAGGCCGGGCGAACTTCGCCAGCCGCGTCATACATTTCGTCAAAGTTGGCGGACGACAGAACAGTTTCCCCGTGATTTGCGATCGCAGAGGGACGCTAAGCGCAAACCCCCGTCTTCACAAGGAAAGGCTCAGACGGATTCTAGTTCCTCAAGAACCGTCTCAATCGCATCGGTCGCATAGGTAAAGCCAATATGCGTGCAGCGCAGGGAAACGGCGCGGTCGCGCTCTCCTGGCTTACCGCAAGCGGCGCGCACGTCAATCATGCCGTCGCGCGGGCTCCACAATGCGATCGTTTCCACCGGCGGCTTTTCCGCAACATCGGTTTCGACCGGCGGATTGTCGACGCTGTGTCCAGTTACGAATTGATAGATGCGCCATACATTGTTCGCTCGCGGATCACCCGAAAACGGCGAGCCCATCGTGATGACTTTGGCGACCGCCTGGGGCTGGCGTTTGGCCAGTTCGCGCCCGAAGATCCCGCCAAGACTCCACCCGAGCAGCACGACCTTTTCACCGGAGCGCTCGTGCAATTCGAGCAGGCGCGCCTCCAACTGCTCCAGATTTTCCTCGGTAGGGCCAAGGTTCCAACCTAGCCCCCATCGCTTGGCCGTATGCCCGGCTTTTTCCAGATGCTGCGCCATATAGCGCATCCGATAGGGGTGCGTCATAAAGCCCGGTAGCACCATCACTGTGCGGGGATTCTCGGCCTTGCGAACAATGATCTGGCGGCGGCGGCGACGCACGACTTCGCCAAGAGCCTGCGCCTCTGCGGCAAACCGCCATAGCGGCGGGCGACTCGCTGGCGCTTCAACGGGTTCACGCGCCAGAGCAACCCGGCGCGCAAGCTCCTCCCGCGTCCAAAGCGAAGAACGCCTATCAGAAAAAGAAGCGCGCGTGGCCATGCGCCGTTTCATCGCTCACCTCGCGTGAACACCGACTGAAGCCTGCGCGCAGCTTACCCTACTCGGTGCACTCGTCAGCGACCCATTCGGAGGTGTTCTTCATCGTCATGGAGGCTTCGCCAACGCCGGGTATCTGTGAGGTCATGGTCATGTTCGTCTCGGTCTTGGTCGCGCCAACGGTGCCTTCCATCGCCATGCGCATCTCGCCGCCCGCAGCCTTGCAGACGAGCACCGCGTCGAGCTGATCGCCTTCGAGGTCGAACTTCTCGTAAGAGCAATCGCCTTCCTGACCTTGGCTCATCATGTCCTGGAAACCGTTTTCAGCCTGCTCTTTGGTAACGCAATATTCGACTGTCGTGTTCATCCCAGCCTGGTTCATCTGGTCAGCAGAGATTCCGGGAACCTTCGCGTCGATCATTTCCACGGTTGCCTTGTATTGGCCCGCCTTAGGCTTAATCGCGCCGCCGGCTGCATCCACCGCCGCGCCCGCTTCAGCCATGCTGACTGCGCCATCGCCATCAGTGTCAGCGTCTGCCGTGCTGATATCCGAGCTGTCCGAGCAAGCCGCCAAGGTAAGTGCGAGCGCCGCTGCGCCAAAAATAGAAGTCTTCATCAGTAATCCCTTCACAAACAGCTCGGGGGAGCCACATCGCCATCAATCACGAATGTCTAGAGGTATCGCCGCCTCGCTCTCTTCACAAGGGCGATCGGACAACGCATATGGGCTGACATGTCAGAACTGATCATTAGGCGCGGTCTGGAAGAGCCGGAAACCGGCGAAGAATTTACCCCTCACCGCCCGCAGCGCCCCGAAAAGTCGATGCCGGGCAAGGCCTTCAAGCTGGTGTCCGATTATGAGCCTGCGGGCGACCAGCCGACTGCGATTGCGGAACTGGTAAAGGGCACACAGGAAGGAGAAAAAACGCAAACGCTGCTAGGCGTGACGGGGTCGGGCAAGACCTTCACCATGGCCAAAGTAATCGAGACGCTTCAGCGCCCTGCCCTGATCCTTGCGCCGAACAAGATCCTCGCCGCGCAGCTTTATGGCGAGTTCAAAAGCTTCTTTCCCGAAAACGCGGTCGAATATTTCGTCAGCTATTACGACTACTACCAGCCAGAGGCCTACGTTCCGCGCTCCGACACTTACATCGAGAAAGAGTCTCAGCGTGAACGAGGCTATCGACCGGATGCGCCACTCGGCCACCCGCGCGCTGCTTGAACGCGATGATGTGATCATCGTTGCCTCGGTCTCGTGCCTGTACGGTATCGGCTCGGTCGAGACCTATTCGGCGATGATCTTCGACATCAAGAAGGATGAGACGGTCGACCAGCGCGAGCTGATCCGCAAGCTCGTCGCGCTGCAATACAAGCGCAACGATGCGGCGTTTCAGCGCGGCACTTTCCGCGTGCGGGGCGACAATCTGGAGATCTTCCCCAGCCATTATGAAGACATGGCGTGGCGCATCAGTTTCTTCGGTGATGAGATCGAGGAGATCAGCGAATTCGACCCCCTGACCGGCAAGAAGGGCGCCTCGCTCGACAAGGTTCGGGTCTATGCGAATTCGCACTACGTGACGCCCGGCCCGACGATGAAGCAGGCGACCGAGGCGATCAAATTTGAACTGGAGCACCGGCTAAAGGAACTTCAGGAAGAGGGGCAATTGCTCGAAGCGCAAAGGCTGGAACAGCGCACAAATTTTGACCTTGAAATGATCGCGGCGACGGGCAGCTGCGCGGGGATCGAGAATTATTCCCGCTTCCTCACCGGCAGGCTTCCCGGAGAGCCGCCACCCACCCTGTTCGAATACCTGCCGGAAAACGCGCTGCTCTTCGTAGATGAGAGCCACCAGACCGTGCCGCAAATCGGCGCAATGTCCAAAGGTGATCACCGGCGCAAAATCACACTTGCGGAATACGGTTTCCGTCTGCCCTCCTGTATCGACAACCGCCCCTTGCGCTTCAACGAATGGGACGCGATGCGCCCGCAGACCTTCGCCGTCTCGGCCACCCCCGGTGCGTGGGAGATGGAACAGACCGGCGGCGTCTTTGCCGAACAGGTCATCCGCCCCACCGGCTTGATCGATCCGCCGGTCGACATTCGCCCGGTCGAGGATCAGGTGCAGGATTGCATTCAGGAATGCCTTGAGACCGCGAAAAAGGGTTATCGCACGCTCGTTACTACGCTGACCAAGCGCATGGCCGAAGACCTTACCGAATTCATGCACGAAGCGGGCGTCAAGGTCCGCTACATGCACTCCGATGTTGAGACGCTCGAGCGCATTGAGCTGATCCGCGATCTGCGGCTCGGCGTTTATGACGTGCTGGTCGGCATCAACCTGCTGCGCGAAGGGCTCGACATTCCCGAGTGCGGGCTGGTGGCGATCCTCGACGCCGACAAGGAAGGCTTCCTGCGTTCCGAAACGTCGCTGATCCAGACGATTGGGCGCGCGGCGCGGAATGTCGATGGCCGTGTGATCCTCTATGCCGACCGCGTCACCGGCAGCATGGAACGCGCGATGGCGGAGACCGAGCGTCGCCGCGAAAAGCAGCGGGCCTTCAACGAAGAGCACGGCATCACCCCGCAAACAATCAAGCGCGACATTGCCGATATCGTCGCGCACAGCGCTGCGCAGGATGGCGTCACCGTCGATACCGGCGATGATGAGGTCAACAATCTGGTGGGCCACAACTTGCGCGCATACATCGAAGACCTCGAAAAGCGCATGCGCGATGCGGCGGCGAACCTCGAATTTGAGGAAGCCGGACGCTTGCGCGATGAAATCCGCCGGCTTGAAAATGACGAGCTCGGCCTGCCTGATGACCAGAAGAAGGCACCGCGCGTCGGTCGTTCAGACGCAGGCCGACCCGGCACACGCAAAACACGCTATGGGAAGACGCGATACAAGAAGATGGGCGGGAAACCGTGAGGATTGCGCTAGTCCTTGCGGGCATGGCCACTCTCGCCGCGTGCAAGCCGCCGCCGACCGATGCGGATATCGCGCGCGATATGCCTGAGGAGGCACACACCGGTCCGTCCGAGCCCCTCGATTCTCCTGATACCGAAGGGGCGACGTGGGCCGCCAGCGCGACCCCTTGGCGGATCATATATGGCAAACCGGGAGAGCCGCCGCTGGTTGCGCTCTCCTGCCTCGACGAAGGGCCAGAGACAGTGCTGCGCGTCACTCGTTTTGCTCCGGCTCGATGAAGGCGCAGGCGCGATCCTCGCCTTTGTCGGGAACGGTCATATCGGGCGGATGGAGGTCGATGCGACCGAGGTCGACGGCACATTCGTGTGGCAGGGTGAGGACCCTGCGAGCGACACTGACTGGGAGCCGCTGACCGGCCCGCGCGACTTGACCGTGACGATCCCCGGCGCAGGGATGGTGACACTCAACCGCAGTGAATTGGCGCGCGATCTGGTGATCGGGTGCCGCGGCGGCAGGGTCAATCCAGAGCCTGAGTTTCTGGCAGAGGCGGACCGGTCAGAGAGCGAGCTTGTTGATAGCGAAGAGCTTACCGAAGAGCCTGAGCCCGCTGAATAAGCATCTCAGGCGTCAGAACTTGCGGCAATTGCTCCGCCTGAGCGTCAGGCTCGTACCACAGGTATAGCGGCACGCCCGCCGCCCCTTGCTCGCTCAGGAACATGGTGATTTCCTCGTCGCGCTGGGTCCAGTCGCCGACCATCGCAATCACGCCCGCTTCCTCGAACGTTTTGGCGGTTGCCTCGCGCTCGATCGCGACGCTCTCGTTCACTTTGCAGGTAACGCACCAATCGGCGGTGAACCAAACAAAGACAGGCCTACCGCTCGCCCGCGCCTCAGCGAGAGCGACGTTGCTGAACGCCTGCGGTTTGAGGAGCGATTTTGAGAGGTCCGAAGTTTGCTCGGTGTAGCTTGATGGAAGTGCGAAAGCTCCAAAGATCAGGAATGGCGCAGCGATCAGGCCAAAGGCAGGCCAGGCCATTTTACCTGCGCGTTGCAGCTTGCCCACCACCATCAGGCCTAGGATCACGCCGAAGACGACGATAAGCGCGAACATCGCAAAGCCGCGTCCGCCCAGCTGCACAGTGAGCCACAACAGCGCCAGCGCAGTGAGGCCCATCGGGATTGCCATGATGCGGCGAAAACGCTCCATCCACGGCCCCGGCTTGGGCAGGCGTCTGCGCAAGGCTGGCACAAAACCGATCAGCAAAAATGGCAGCGCGAGGCCTAGCCCGAGAGCCGCGAACAGCAGCAAGGCTGGAGTGATGGGTAGCAGCAAGGCTGCACCCAAAGCCGCCGCCATAAATGGTCCGGTGCACGGGGTCGCAGCGACAGCGGCCAGCACGCCCGTCGCGAATGCTCCGCGTCCGTGGCTCTCGCCCGTGTCGATGCTCGGCAATTCGAACAGCCCGCCAAAGTTTGCGGTGATCACGCTCGCAAGCACCAGCAGCGCCACCACCACGCCGGGGCTTTGCAATTGGAACGCCCAGCCCACCTGCTCGCCTGCTGCACGCAAGGCCAGCATCAGCCCGCCCAGCGCAACGCAAGAAAGCACCACGCCTGCGGTATAGGCCAGCCCGTCGCTGCGCGCAGCGGCTTGGCTCTCACCCGCGCGGGCGAGCGACAACGCTTTTAGGCTCAGGATCGGGAAGACGCAGGGCATGATGTTGAGCAGAAAGCCCCCGCAAGCGCGCCCAAGAACAGCGTCCAAAGCGGCGGAATACCCGACATTCCAACCGGGCCTGCGATCAAATCACCCTCAGGCTGCACATCGCCCCTGATCGCCTCGAACCGGACGCCGGTTTCATCGTCAAATGCCAGAATGCCGGAAATCGTCTCCATCGTCCCGTCATTGGAGGGATTGTAGGGTATCTCAGCGAACAGTTTATCGCCGCTCCGACGGAACGTCTGCGCCCCAGCATATTGCACCAAGCGCGTATTTGCTACGAACACATGCGGAGCCGCCAGTTCGACGCTTTCGGGGATAGGAATGGAAAGGCGCACATTGTCGCCGCCCGGGGCCCATACTGCCGTGGCATCCAGCAGCGGCGCAATCTCCGCCCGCCAGCGCGCAAAATCGCCGCCCTGTGTCTCTCGTAGAACCGTATCCTGCGGCACGCATATCTCGTCAGTGCAGGCGAGATATTGGACAAATCCCATCACCGGCGCGCGGGCCGTGTTATCGACCTCTGCTCCGACCGTAATCGGCACCAGCACCGTATACGACCCCTTATAGATGTGGTTCATCAGATTGCCGGTCTCGAGCGCCTGCACGAAGGTCTGCGGGACGGGATAGAGCGGCTCTCCCATCTCCCAGCCCTCGGGCAGATCGAGCTGCAACTGCATCCCCTGCCCCGCATCGCCGGGATTGGACCAATATCCGTGCCACTCCTCTCCACTCGCCTGATCGGGCGTAAAACGCAGCGCGAGCATCCATTCTTCGCCAGCCACCGGCAGGCCATCGGCAAACAGCTCAACGGAAATGTTGTCATCGCCAAATACCGGCTCAGAGGGAATTGCCGCCGAGTTGTCCTGTGCAGCAGCCGGTGCGAGCAACGGCATCAACCCGCCGCCAATTGCGGCGAGCGCAAGCGCACATGCAACAAACCATAGCCTTGCAAAGCGAAACATTCTTGCCTCTATCACGGCCAAACCTTTAGGAGCGCTGATGAGTATTCGCAATCGGCGCGGATAAGGTTGCACGAGGTTTGCAAGATATGAGCGAAGAGACACGCGACCTGTTGATCCTTGGCGGCGGACTGGTCGGCATGACGTTGGCCCTAACGGCAGCGCGCAAGGGCTTCTCGAGCCATGTGATCGACCGCGCAGATCCGGCTGAACTGACCGCCGAAGGGTTTGATGACCGCGCGACCGCAATCTCGACCGCCAGTTGGCATCTGTTCAAGAACATCGGCCTTGCTGAGGGTCTAGAGGAATTCGCCTGCCCTATCTCGAAAATCGCCGTCACTGACCAGCAAAAGCCGGGGCGGATCGACTTTGAGCCAGAGCCGCATGAGGGATCGCTCGGGCGGATGTTTCCCAATCGCCGCCTGCGCTTGGCGCTGTTCGAGGCTGCTGCGGACGAACCGCTGATCAACTGGGTCTCGAAGGCCGAAGTCAGTGAGCGTCAGCGCAGCGAATATGGCGTCGCAGCTGTGCTCGCCGATGGCCGCAAACTGAAAGCGCGGCTGATGGTCGCCGCCGAAGGTCGCCAATCGCCGACCCGCAAGGAAGCAGGCCTCGTCGTTGCCAATTGGGATTACAGCCACCGCGCCGTGATCGCCGGACTGACGCATGAAAAACCGCACGAGAACATCGCGTGGGAAATCTTCTATCCCGCCGGTCCGTTCGCGTTGCTTCCTATGCTCGATGATGAGCAAGGTCGCCACCGATCCTCGCTGGTCTGGACCGTCTCGGAAGAAGATGGCGCGGGTGTCACAAAACTGGGCGACCGTGCGTTTCTCGCCGAGGTCGAAAAACGAATGGGCGGCATTTATGGCAAGGTGACAAGTGTTGGCGTGCGCTCATCTTGGCCGCTCGGGTTCCATCACACCGCCAAGATCACCGGAGAGCGGCTCGCGCTGGTTGGCGATGCTGCGCACGGCATCCACCCGATTGCGGGACAGGGCCTGAACCTCGGGCTGCGCGATGCGGCAACTTTGGTTGAAGTACTGGAAGAGGGCCGCCGCATTGGTCTCGACCCCGGCGATCACCAATCGCTTGTGCGCTATGAGAATTGGCGCGGGCTCGATGCCTTTATGGTGGCCGGCGCGACCGACACACTCACCCGGCTGTTTGGTGTAAAAGGCAAGACCGCCTCTGCCGTGCGGCGGCTAGGCATGGGCGCGGTGCAGCGCAGCGGCGCATTGAAGCACTGGTTTATGGACGAAGCGCGCGGCGTCTCCGGCGATCTGCCGGAATTGCTGCGCGCCTAAACAAGCAGCCTACTCTTCAGACGTAGCTTCGACCGGGCTTAACTGCTCAACCGGATTGCCGGCACCATCGCGCAAACGGCGTGGCTCCAGAACAGCGGCGGTTTCAAGCGTTTGCAACGCTTCCATCGCATTGTTGTAACGCGTTGCATCAGCAATCCAGTTTTCCGCCCGCGCGGCGCCGGGAAGGTTTTGCACTTCGGCAATCGCTGCATCCACGCGCCCGCTTTGCAGGAACAGTTTTGCGCGGTCCAGCCTACGCTCGGGCTGCGGCGAAGGCGTATCTTCGCGGCGGATGACGAACATCTCACCGATCTCGCGGCGAATATCCGCCCAGGAATTGATTTCATCACCCTCGGTCACTTCCGGCCCTAACCCCTCAAGCCGCGCGAGCAGTTGATCCAGCGTGATCGGGCGGCGAGAGAAGGTGATGATAGTGCGAACGGCATTGGGCCAGTTGTCGCCAAAACGCAGCCGCAACTGGTCGGCGAGGAAGCCAAGCTCAGCGCCGCGCTCGACCGCCCGGCGGGTCGCAAAAGCGATCAGCAGGCCTTCTGCGCGCGCCGCGTTGCCAGCCGCCGCCTGCGCTTGCAGATCAAGCCGCGCGAGGCGCTGCTCTGCCGCCGCAAGCCGTTGATCCAAACCACCCTGCTGCTCAGCCAAGCCTTCAACCGCCTCGGCCTGTTCTTCAATCGCGGCCTCGGTCGCCTCGCCAGTCGGTTCGGGCAGAGCAGGAAGTTCAGCCTCGCCGGTTTCGGTAGGGCTTGCGGTTTCGGCGGGTTCGCTAACCGCCGCGATCTGCGTCGGCTCGTTCTGGTTGGCGTTATACCACACGATATAGCCGATCAGCGCCCCGCCTGCGGCAAAGCTCGCGAGCGCTGCTAACAATACACCTTTGGTAGAGCCGCTTTTGCGACGACTGCCGTATTTCGATTCCATTATTGTCCGTTCTGCGATCCGTTTCGCGGGCCACCAGGCGCGCGGATTTTGGCTATTCTTGCCATATGTCCTGCGCCAAAGCTAGCAATTCGGCCTCATTTGGGGAAGCGGGAGCATGCGTAGCTGCCCAGCCCGAGCCTGCTGCGGCGAGGATACGTGGGCCCAACGCTGCGAGCGTGATCTGACTGCGATCAACTCCTAAGCGGACGCATTCATTGGCAAAATGCTGCGCCGAAGCTGCCGAATAAAGCAGCACGATGCCAGGCAAAGGAGGTGCATTTTCGAGCGGCAGGTGCCGCATCCTGTAAACCACTTTTTCGGTGATAGTGACGCCTTCGGGCGGGTGAAGCGTGATCCGCTCCTCACCTGCGAGGCGGATATAGTGCGCTGGCGCGACTGCCAATGTGTCTAGCAGAGGCTGCAAGCCGCCGTCGCCGGTGAGAGCCACACCAAAGCCCGCATCGCGCGCTGCTTTGGCTGTCGCATGACCAACCGCGTGAACCGGCAAATGTTTGAGGTGCTCAAGCTGCGGGCCGCCGTGGCGAAACGCGTTCGCGCTGCCCACGAGGATAGCGTCGATCCCTTCGAGACTTGGCGCTTCCCATTGGACTGGCTCGGCAGTTGAGAGCGCTATTCCCTCAATGGGCAGACCCAATTCCTTTCCCAGTTCGAGTGTCGAGCTGAGCCCCGGTTCGGGTCGGATGGCGATGATCGCCGTGCGCATCGGATGTCAGCCCGCGCCGCCGAAGTTTTTCAGAATTTCAGCGCTCGCTCGTCCGAGCAGGTCCGCCGCAAGCGCCTTCGCCGCCGCGTCGTCGCCAATGGCAAAGCTCGCCTCGCCATCGACCCGTTCTTGACCATCGCCGCTGAACAATGCTGCGCGCATCGTCAGCGTCTCACCCTTGGCATCGCATTGCACCGCAACCGGGCTGTGGCAGGTGCCGCCAAGCGCTTCGAGCAGCGCGCGTTCGGCCAGAACCTCGGCACGCGAGAGGGCGTGATCAATCGCCCTGACTGCTGCGACCGCCGCTTCATTTTTGACGGCGCATTCGATCCCGATGGCGCCTTGCGAGGCGGCGGGGATCCATTCGCCTGTGTCGAGCGGCGCGCCAACCGCTTCCTCGCCCAAGCGCTGCAATCCTGCCGCCGCAAGGAAGGTCGCATCCGCCTCACCCGCTTGCAATTTGCCAAGCCGGGTCGCGACATTGCCGCGAAACATCACGACTTTGAGATCAGGCCGGTGGTTGAGCAATTGCGCAGCGCGGCGCGGCGCACTTGTGCCCACAATTGCGCCTTCAGCAATCGCAGCGATGCTCTCTGCCCCGATCAGCACATCGCGTTTGTCCGCGCGCGGCAGGATTGCGGCCATGGTGAAGATTGCGGGCCGGATCGTCTCGACGTCTTTCAGGGAGTGCACCGCCGCATCGATCCGCCCTTCGGCAAGCCATGCGTCCAGTTCCTTGGTCCAAAGCGCCTTGCCGCCAATGTCGGCCAGCGGGCGGTCCTGGATCTTGTCCCCGCTCGCGCTCACCGGGACCAGTTCAACCTGATCCTCGCCCCAGCCATGCGCCGCACACAGCCGCGCCCGCGTCTCATAGGCCTGCGCCATCGCCAGCGGGGATTCGCGCGTCCCCAGCCGCATGCGAATCTCGCGCGGCGCCGGACTGCTGGGCTGTTGCATCGTAGATTGGGTCATAGCTGCGCTTGCCCTAGCTTCCCGTTCCTCTAAGGGGAAGCCGCATGAGCGAATTGCCGCCCTTGATCCTCGGAATTGAATCGAGCTGCGATGAGACGGCGGTGGCGCTGGTGCGTGGTGATCGGGTGATTTTGGCCGAGCGGATTGCAAGCCAGGAAGCCGAGCACGCCCCCTATGGCGGGGTCGTTCCCGAGATAGCCGCGCGCGCGCATGCCGACCGGCTCGCGCCCATGATCCAAGCGGTTTTGGATGATGCGGACATGTCTTTAGACGACGTCGATGCGATTGCGGCGACCGCCGGTCCCGGACTGATTGGCGGAGTGATGGTCGGGCTGGTCAGCGCAAAGGCGCTGGCGATGTCATCGGGCAAGCCGCTGATGGCGATCAACCATCTGGAAGGCCATGCGCTATCGCCCCGCCTCGCCGACGCTGAATTGGGCTTTCCCTATCTGCTACTGCTCGTCTCCGGAGGGCACTGCCAGATCTTGCTGGTCGAAGATGTCGGCGAGTATCGCCGCCTCGCGACCACGATCGACGATGCATTGGGCGAAGCCTTTGACAAGACTGCCAAGATCCTCGGGCTTGGCTATCCCGGCGGGCCAAAGGTCGAGAAGCTCGCGCTCGATGGTGATGCCAGCGCAGTGCCACTGCCGCGCCCGCTGAAGGGATCGAAAGAGCCTCATTTCTCCTTTGCCGGCCTAAAAAGCGCGGTGCTGCGCGCAGTCGAAGGCGGAGAATATGCACCTGCAGACATAGCCGCCAGTTTCCAGGCCGCCGCAATTGACTGCCTGATCGACCGGCTCGGCCACGCACTAACACGTATCGAAACGCCGCCTGCGCTGGTCATTGCTGGCGGGGTTGCGGCAAATAAAGCGGTGCGCAGCGCGCTTGAAGGCTTTGCCGATACCCACCAAATGACATTTACCGCGCCACCATTAGCGCTGTGTACAGACAATGCCGCGATGATCGCCTGGGCGGGGTGTGAGCGGTACGCAACCGGTCAGTCCGATCCGCTCGATTTCAAGGCGCGGCCGCGTTGGCCGCTTGATCCCGACGCGGACACGGTTCGCGGGGCAGGAGTGAAAGCATAATGCATGAAACAGTGGGCGTAATCGGCGCAGGCGCGTGGGGCACAGCCCTCGCGCAAATGCTCAGCCTCGACGGGCGCGATGTCATTTTGTGGTCGTACGAAGCCGAAGTCGCCGAGGCGATAAATTCCGAGCATCGCAACCCGCTTTACCTGCCATCAGCCACGCTCTCGCCGAGCATCCGCGCGACGAGCGATCTCGGCGAATTGGCGACACTCGACACGGTGCTTGTGGTAACCCCGGCACAAGTTCTGGGCACCGTCCTGACCCAATTGCCGAACGACCCGCGCGATCTCGTGCTGTGTTCCAAAGGCATTGACGCCAAGACCGGTCAGCTGATGAACCATGTTGCGAAAAGCGCCTGCCCGGGTAGCGAGATTGCAGTCCTATCCGGCCCGACCTTCGCGCATGAAGTTGCAGACGGCCTGCCCACCGCAGTCACGCTCGCATGCAGTGGCGGCAACGAGCAATGGGAGCGGCTGTCTCCGGCAATCGCGCGTGAGACCTTCCGACCTTATTACAGCGACGATGTGACCGGCGCGGAAATCGGCGGGTCGATCAAGAACGTGCTCGCTATCGCGTGCGGCGTGGTTGACGGGCTTGCGCTCGGTCAAAACGCCCGCGCTGCGCTGATCGCACGAGGCTATGCCGAAATGCTGCGCTTTGGCGATGCACTTGGAGCGCGAGCAGAAACGCTCGCCGGGCTGTGTGGCCTCGGCGATCTGGTGCTCACCTGCTCCTCGACCTCCAGCCGCAATTTCTCGCTCGGCAAGGCGCTTGGCGAAGGGCAACCTGCAACAGACCTCATGTCTGACCGGCGCACAGTTGCCGAGGGCGCGCACACCGCACCCGTGCTTAAAAAACTGGCCGAGGATCACGGCATCGCCATGCCGATCGTTGTCGCGGTGAATGAAATCCTCGCGGGGGAAAGTCCGCGTGCGGTGGTCGCCAGCCTGCTCGCCCGTCCGCTAAAGGCGGAGCAAGACACCGGCACCAGGAACGCGAACGCTTGAGCCAAACGCCAGACCAACCTCCTCCGCCAACCGGTGGAGCGTCTGTCGCACCCGCCTCTGGCGGTGACGACATGGCGACGCTCGCTAAGGGTGGGCGTACCAATGCGATGGGCTTCTTCATCCGCCTGCTCGGCGGCATCCCCTTCCTGTTTATTGGATACCGGCTTTACGGTGTGGACGAGATGGGGCGCTTTGCCGCCGCCTTCGTCATTATCGAGATTTTCGCGCTGATCTGCGCATTGGGTGAGAAGCGCGGGCTCGCACAGCGCTTGACCGAAGGAGCCGAGGAGGACGGGCAAAAGCGCGTTAATCTTGTGTTCGACGGAATGCTCACCTCGCTGCTGTTCTCTTTGGCGGCCTGCGCTATCCTGGTGATCTTTCCCGTGATCATCTTTCCGAGCGGGACGAATAGCGACGTCGACATGTGGATGATCGCCTCGATTCCCGCGTTTGCGCTCACTGAAATTCTGCTCGCGGCCCAAGCCTATAAGTACGATATCGCGACCACCGTGCGCGCGCGCGCCATTGTCGAGCCGTGGACCAAGTCGATCGCGGTGGGGGCATTTTTCTATCTGCCGCTGCTGATACCAGGCAGCGAGTGGCTGCGCGAAGGCGGCCTCGCACTCGCTTTTATCGCCGCGATTTACGCCGCGCTTCTGACCGCGCTGATCGCGTTCTTACGGACCTATGGAATGCCCAAAGCCTGGCGCCCTCGCCCCAATTATCTCAGCAAGATGACCGCGCGCGCGCTGCCGCTGATCGGGGCGGATGTGATCGAGCGCGGCACGCGCCTGCTCGATGTATTCCTGATTGGGCAATCCGCCTCAGCCGCGACCGTGGGCATCTACTTCTTCGCGAAGGAAGTGGTCAGCATCCCGCAAAAGCTCAAAACCAGTTTCGAACCGATCCTCTCGCCGGTGATCACCAAGAATTTGAAGATCGGCAATATGGAAGCGATTGCCTCGCAAGTACGACAGGTGGGCTTCTGGATCATCGCTTTGCAGGCCGGCATTGCGCTTGCGCTGGCAATACCGGGCGAAGCAGTGATGGGGCTTGGCGGGCCGGCAATTGTTGGCGGCACAGGCGCGCTGGCGATCCTGCTGGCAGCCGAAGTGATTGCATCGATGGCGGTAGTGTCGGAAAGCGTCCTGGTATATATTGCGCGCAAGCGGAATTTCGCGATCTCGGTCGGCGTGATCGCGCTTCAAGGCGCGCTCACTATTGGCTTTATCCTGCTCGCTGATCACCTTGGCCTTGGTGAAGGCTATAAGGCAGCAGGCGCAGCGCTTGCCCTGTTTGTCGCGCTGGGCGTCTCCAGTCTGGTGAAAGCACTGGTGCTCAAGACGTTGCTTAAAGCCTCGGTGAGCAATTGGCGTTGGGCCTTAGTCTATGCGACGGCGCCGGCTGTTGTCGTCGGCTTCATCTTCACGCTGCTGCCCGAATGGGTCGAGCTGATTTTCGGCATTCCGGCGATCCTTGCGACTTACGGCTTTGTGATCTGGAAGCGCGGTTTTGGCGACGAAGATCGGATGCTGTTCCGCAAATCCAGCAAATAGGCAGGACTGAAAAACCGTCTAAAGCCGGTTGGAATCGCGCTCGTCCCGCTGCTATGCGCCTGTCGATGCTTTTTACATCTGAGGATCTGAAATGACGCCTGAATTCTTCGAGGCCAACTGGCCGTTTATCCTGATCGTAGCATTGGTCGTTCTGGTGCTGGCGTTCTTCTGGCTGGCAGGAAGGCGCACGACCTCCGTTGTGACAACTGACAAGAAGGATGTGCTGGATGAAGGCGCATCGCCAGCAGCGCGCAATCAGGCGCTGATCGACGCCCCCAGCGCGGTTGCGAAGGATGTCGGCGTTACCTCGGCCAATGCGAATTCCGACATAATCGCCGCTGCGGGCGCAACCGCCGATGCTGAAGCGGGCGCGAGCGTTGCCCCGCTGATCAAGGAAGACCCCGTGCCAACCAATGTGGGCGAAACGCCTGTTCCGAGCCGCACCAGAGCCTGCCCCTGTGAAGGCGCCGAGCAGCGATGGTGATGACCTGACCGTGATCAAGGGTCTGGGGCCAAAGCTTGCAGGCCTGCTCAACGGCATGGGCGTGACCACCTATGCGCAGATCGCAGGCTGGGACGATGCCGAGATCGACCGCGTTGACGAGCAACTTGATCGCTTCAAAGGACGCATCCGTCGCGACAATTGGGTGGAGCAGGCGAAACTGCTCGCCGCGGGCGATGAAACCGGCTTTGCCGCAAGGTTCGGCCAAAACGGATGAAATAAAGGGATCTTTTTTCCTTCATCTGTGTTACTAAGATAGTTGACGCGAGGGGAAAGAGCATGAAACCTGCAAGAATTCTGGTTGCCGAAGACGAGCGGATAATCGCCTTCGATCTGTGTGACACGGTCGAAGAGGCGGGCTTTGAAGTCGCTGGGCCGCATGGAGATATCTCCTCGGCGATGCTCTCCTTTCAAAAGGAAAAGCCCGATCTCGCGATTCTCGACGTGAAGCTCGACGATGGGATCGTCTATCCGCTGGCAGAAAAGCTCGCGAACGAAGATGTACCGATCATCTTCCATTCGGGTCAGTTCACACGCGACGAGGTAGAAAAGCGTTTTCCGGATGCGACCACGCTGACGAAGCCGTGCCCGCCTAATGAAATGCTGCAGACGGTGAACAAGGTTCTCGAGAAACAGTGACACGCCGGGCCCGCGAAACGCGCCCTGACCCAGCCTTTGAAACCGCAATCAAGCGCTTCCCTCGCGCTTCGCCTTGGCCTATCCCTCTGACAAGAGAGATGGAGAGCACTAAGTGAGCCAAGAGCTGTTTCCCGTTCCGCAAGACTGGGCCAATTCCGCGAAGTTCGATGATGCCAAATACCAAGCGCATTATGCACGCTCGATCAGTGATCCGGATGGCTTTTGGCGCGGGGAAGCGCAGCGGATCGATTGGATTGCCCCATTCGAAACGGTCAAAGACGTAAGCTACGACAAGGAAGATTTCCGCATCGGTTGGTTCCTTGGCGGAAAGCTCAACATTTGCGCCAATGCGCTCGATCGGCATTTGGAGACCCACGGTGACACGCCCGCGATCATCTGGGAGCCGGACCATCCCGATACCCCCGTACCGCACCCTCACCTATCGCAATCTGCACCGCGAGGTTTGCAAGTTCGCCAATGCCTTAAAATCGCAAGGCGTTGTAAAGGGCGATCGCGTCACGATCTATCTGCCGATGGTGCCCGAAGCAGCCATCGCCATGCTCGCCTGTGCGCGGATCGGCGCGGTGCATTCGGTGGTGTTTGCGGGCTTCAGCCCCGATGCACTCGCGGGCCGGATCGAGGATTGCCAATCTGACATCGTCATCACCGCGGATGAAGGTCTGCGCGGCGGCAAACCCATCCCGCTAAAGGCCAATGTCGATGCCGCGCTTGAGAAAGCGCGGTGCAAAACCGTCATCATGCTCAAGCATACCGGCTCGGATGTCGGCTTTGTCGAAGGCCGCGATCTTTGGTGGCATGACGTCACAGCCGATGCCTCGCCAAAGTGCGAACCAGAAGTGATGGACGCGGAAGACCCGCTCTTCATCCTCTACACGTCCGGCTCCACCGGAAAGCCGAAGGGCGTGCTCCATACGACCGGCGGCTATGCCGTGTGGACCAGCATGACTCATGAATATGTGTTCGATTATAGACCGGGCCAAATCTACTGGTGCGCCGCCGATGTCGGCTGGGTCACCGGCCACTCCTACGTCACTTACGGTCCGCTAATGAACGGTGCCACTCAAGTTATGTTTGAGGGCGTGCCCAACTATCCCGATTTCAGCCGGTTCTGGCAGGTCATCGACAAGCACAAAGTCGAGATCTTCTACGCCGCGCCAACGGCCCTGCGCGCGCTGATGCGCGAAGGCGATGAGTGGGTAACCAAGACCGACCGCTCTTCGCTCCGTCTGCTCGGGAGCGTGGGTGAGCCGATCAACCCTGAGGCGTGGGACTGGTATCACCGCGTTATCGGGGAACGTCGCTGCCCCATCGTCGACACATGGTGGCAGACCGAAACGGGCGGCGCGATGATCACGCCACTGCCCGGCGCAACCGCCCTGAAGCCCGGAAGCGCCACGCGTCCGATGTTCGGCGTCCAGCCCGCGCTGGTCGATCCGGAAAAAGGCACCATGCTCGACGAAGCGACCTCCGGCGCGCTTGTCATCACCGACAGCTGGCCCGGCCAGATGCGCACCGTCTATGGCGATCACCAGCGCTTCTTCGACACCTATTTCAGCCAATATCCCGGCTATTATTTCACCGGCGATGGCTGCCGCCGCGATGAGGATGGTTATTACTGGATTACCGGGCGGATCGACGATGTGATCAATGTCTCCGGCCACCGCATGGGTACCGCCGAGGTTGAAAGCGCGCTGGTCGAACATGCGCTCGTGGCAGAGGCGGCGGTCGTCGGAATGCCGCACGATGTGAAGGGTCAAGGCATCTACGCCTATGTCACCACCAATGCAGGCACGGACGACAGCGAGCAGTTGCGCAAGGAGCTGATCCAATGGGTGCGCAAGGAAATCGGACCGATTGCAACGCCAGATGTGCTGCAATTCGCGCCCGGCCTGCCCAAGACGCGTTCGGGCAAAATCATGCGCCGGATCCTGCGCAAGATCGCGGAAAATGATATGTCGAACCTTGGCGACACATCGACCCTCGCCGATCCAAGTGTAGTCGATGATCTGGTGGCGAACAGGCCCGCGACCTAACGCCCAAGCTTGGGGTTGAAACCCGCACACAACACTGCGACATACGCCGCCGATAGTTTCAGGAGTAACCAAATGAACGCCCCTCATAAAATCACGCAGTCGCCTGGCGGCATGGCTCCGTTCAATTGGGAAGACCCGTTCGATCTCGAAAGCCAGCTGACCGAAGACGAGCGGATGATCCGCGACACCGCAAACGCATTCGCGCAGAGCGAATTGCAGCCGCGCGTGATCGACGCTTTTCGCGATGAGGTTGATGCACCTGAGCTGTTCCCGCTGATGGGTCAGGCGGGCCTGCTCGGCGCGACCATCCCCGAAGAGTATGGCGGGGTTGGTGCCAGCTATGTCGCCTATGGCCTGATCGCGCGCGAGATCGAGCGCGTCGATAGCGGTTACCGATCCATGGCTTCGGTCCAGTCGAGCCTCGTGATGCACCCGATCTATGCCTATGGCTCGGAAGAGCAGCGCAAGAAGTATCTCCCCGGACTCGCTTCGGGCGAGCTCATCGGCTGTTTTGGCCTGACAGAGCCTGACGCGGGCAGCGACCCTGCCGGCATGAAAACCATCGCGAAAAAGGATGGCGATGGATACCGCATCAGCGGCTCGAAGACGTGGATCTCCAACTCACCTTTCGCCGATGTCTTTGTCGTCTGGGCCAAGAGCGAAGAGCATGGCGGCGGCATTCGCGGCTTCATCCTTGAGAAAGGCATGGAGGGGCTTTCCGCGCCCAAGATCGAAGGCAAGATTTCGCTGCGCGCATCGACAACCGGCATGATCATGATGGATGATGTGAAGCTGCCAGCGGACGCTTTGCTGCCCGATGTGCAGGGTCTGAAAGGTCCATTCGGATGCCTCAACCGGGCGCGCTATGGCATCAGCTGGGGCAGCATGGGCGCGGCGGAGTTCTGCATGCACGCCGCGCGGCAATATGGCCTCGATCGCAAGCAATTCGGTAGGCCACTTGCGGCAACGCAGCTGTTCCAGAAGAAGCTTGCAGACATGATGAGCGACATTGCGCTGGGGCTTCAAGCGTCCTTGCGCGTTGGTCGCCTTATGGATGAAGGGCGGTTCGCGCCCGATATGATCTCGATCGTAAAGCGCAACAATGTCGGCAAGGCTTTGGACATCGCTCGCCAAGCGCGCGACATGCATGGCGGGAATGGCATTTCGGAAGAGTATCAGGTGATCCGCCATGCTGTGAACCTTGAGACGGTGAACACCTATGAAGGCACGCATGATGTTCATGCGCTGATCCTTGGCCGTGCGATCACCGGCATTGCGGCGTTTGGATGAGGAAATTCTGTCCTATACGCTGCCCCGGAGCCATAGAGACGGAATGACTATGTCGCCCGCCTCTATCTCTGGCCCAATTTTTGGGCGATTTTGGGTGCGGAAAGAAAACACGCAGGACCGTGTAACATGCAATCCACGTGTTGCGTATGTGAGACGAACCGAGCCTCGGGAGTCCCGCCTATGAAACTCTATGGCTACTACCGCAGCTCGACCAGCTACCGCCTGCGCATCGCGCTGGAGCTGAAAGGCATTGCGTTCGACAACGTGCCGGTCGACTTGCTCAAGACCGAGCAGAAGGACGAGGCCTTCACCGCGCGCAACCCGTTCGGCTCTGTGCCAATGCTGGAGGCAGATGGCCGCGACCGCGCGCAGTCGATGGCGCTGCTCGAATGGCTGGACGAGGCCTATCCGGAGAGGCCGCTGCTGCCTGCCGACATCGAGGATCGCTACACCGTGCGCGAGCTCACCTATGCGATCGCGACCGAGCTACACGCTCCGCTCAATCTGCCGGTGCTGAAGTACCTCAAGAACGAATATGGCAAGTCGCAGGACGAAGTCGAGACGTGGTATCGCCACTGGCTCGCGCGCACGCTGGAGCCAGTCGAAGCTCGGCTTGCGCAGATCGAAACAGGCGACTTCTTGCTTGATACGCCCGGCCTTTTCGAGGTTGTACTGATGCCTCAGGTCTACAATGCGCGGCGGTTCAAATACGATGTCAATGCGCATCCGCACATGGCGCGGATCGAAGCCGCGTGCCTTGCGTTACCTGAGTTCCAGCGTGCGCATCCTGACAATCAATCCGAAGCCTTGGAGGCAAACACATGAAGCTCGCCACACTCAACGATGGCACACGTGACGGCAAGCTCGTCGTCGTCTCAAAGGACCTTACACGCTGCTGCGCCGCAGGCTACATCGCGCCAACCATGCAGGCCGCGCTTGACAATTGGGAGCGGATCGCTCCCCAATTGGAGGTGCTCGCCACGGATGTGGAGCATCAGACCGTTCCGTGCGAGCGGTTCCACGAACGCGAGGCGCATTCGCCCCTGCCGCGTGCCTATCAATGGGCCGATGGCAGCGCCTATATCAACCACGTCGAGCTGGTGCGCAAAGCGCGCAATGCAGAGGTGCCCGACAGCTTCTACCACGATCCGCTGATGTATCAGGGCGGCTCTGACACCTTCCTGCCTCCGCGCGCAGACATCCCGCTGGGCGATGTCGCTTGGGGCTGCGATATGGAGGGCGAGGTTGCTGTGATCACCGACGATGTGCCGATGGGCGTCTCAGCGGAGGACGCGGCGGGACACATCAAGTTGGTGATGCTGGTCAATGACGTGTCCCTGCGCGGCTTGATCCCCGGCGAGCTTGCCAAGGGTTTCGGCTTCTTCCAGTCCAAGCCTTCCAGCGCCTTCTCACCCGTCGCAGTTACGCCAGACGAGCTGGGCGATGCATGGAAGGATAGCCTCGTCCACCTGCCGCTGATGGTCGACTACAACGGGGAGGCGTTTGGCCGCGCAGAAGCTGGCGAGGATGCAACCTTTAACCTCGCTGAGCTGGTCGCTCATGCCGCCAAGACCCGCAATCTAGGCGCTGGCGCGATCGTTGGTTCGGGCACGGTCTCGAACAAGGGCGCGGATGGCGGCCCCGGCAAACCGGTCAGCGAAGGTGGGCTCGGCTATAGCTGCATCGCTGAAATCCGCATGATCGAGACGATCGCCAATGGCGAAGCATCGACCCGCTTCATGCAGCCTGGCGATAGCGTGAAAATCGAGATGCGGGACAAGGACAACCACTCGATCTTCGGCGCGATTGAACAGAACGTGGTTGCTGTCTGATCAAACCTCGATGGGCTTGAATGCCGTGTCGTGATCACCGGTGTTCGGCGTTCCCTCGGCATCCATCACTAGCAGCTTGACCTCGCCTTCACGTGCACAAGGCCGGTGTTCCGTTCCTTTGGGAACGACTATCAAATCGCCCTGACTAAGGCGTTCCGTCCGGTCGCGAAACTCCATATCGAGCGTGCCCTCAATAACGAGGAACAGCTCATCTGTGTCGTCATGCTTGTGCCAATGAAACTCGCCTTTCACCTTGGCTAGGCGGACCTCATTGCCGTTGTAGCGCGCGACGAGACGTGGCGCCCAGTGCTCGTCGAACAGCGCGAACTTGTCAGTCAGGTTAACCTTGGAAATCATCAGTACACTACCACACTGCGGATGCTTTCGCCTGCATGCATCAGGTCGAAGCCCTTATTGATCTCCTCCAGTGTCAGCCTGTGCGTGATCATCGGGTCGATCGCGATTTTGCCGTTCATATACCAGTCGACGATTTTGGGCACATCGGTCCGCCCTTTCGCCCCACCAAAGGCCGTGCCACGCCAATTGCGTCCGGTTACCAGCTGGAACGGGCGGGTGGAAATCTCGCGGCCAGCCTCAGCCACACCGATGATGATCGACGTGCCCCAGCCCTTGTGACAGCATTCGAGCGCATCGCGCATCACTTCGGTGTTGCCGGTGCAATCGAAAGAATAATCCGCGCCGCCATCCAGCATCTCGACCAGGTGCCCGACCACATCCTTGGTCTCGCGCGGATTGACGAAGTCGGTCATCCCGAACTTCTCGCCCCACTCGCTCTTTGACGGGTTGATATCAACGCCGACGATCCGATCAGCGCCCGCCATTTTCGCGCCCTGGATTACATTGAGCCCAATCCCGCCGAGTCCGAACACCACCACGTTGTCACCCGGCTGAACCTGCGCGGTGTTGGTCACCGCCCCCACTCCAGTCGTCACTCCGCAGCCGACATAGCACGCGCTTTCAAACGGAGCGTCAGTGCGGATTTTAGCCACCGCAATCTCGGGCAAAACCGTGAAGTTCGAGAAGGTTGAACAGCCCATGTAGTGATAAATCGTCTCGCCCTTGTAGCTAAAGCGAGAGGTGCCATCGGGCATCAGGCCCTTACCCTGCGTTTCGCGGATCGCGCTGCACAGATTGGTCTTGCCCGACAGGCACATTTTGCACTGGCGGCATTCGGGCGTGTAGAGCGGGATCACATGATCGCCCGGCGCAACCGAAGTGACGCCCGCGCCCACTTCGCGCACGATCCCGGCACCTTCATGGCCGAGAATGCTCGGAAAAAGCCCTTCGCTGTCCAGCCCGTCAAGCGTGTAGGCATCGGTGTGGCAAATGCCGGTCGCCATGATCTCGACCAGCACCTCGCCAGACTTCGGGCCTTCGAGATCAAGCTCGACAATCTCGAGCGGCTGTTTGGCCTCGAATGCAACGGCGGCACGGGTCTTCATCAGGCGTCTTCCTCAATTCGCTTAGAATGGAGGGCAACACCAGTGCGGCGCGCGCGTCAAGCAATCATGCCGAAGGGCGAGCCTTAGTCGCGCCGTTTGTCGTCGATCATCGCGACCATGCCGTGATTGACGTCGCGGTGCTCGGCCTCGTCGGCGCGCACAGCGATAATCACGTCACGAAGGCGCGCATCGCTCGGCAACTGCCAGTAGTCGATGGCGATCTGCGGCGCGGGCACATTCTCATGTCGTCCAGCGTCGACCTCGGCCAAGTATTGAGTGTAGCTGATCACCGCTTCCTCTTCGAAGTATCCGACCACGCGGTGCGCAGTGCGCGGCGCGAAAAGATAAAGCCAGAAGTAGCAATTGTAGAACACGAGTTGCACTGCAACGATCAGAGCGCGCTCAAACCGGCTTGGGTCGGCGATCTTAATAAAAGTCATCAGATGCATTCGCTCATTCTCCGCTTCATCGAGCAGAGTGCGGATCCAGCCCTCATCATCGCGCATGTAGCGCAGCGCCTTCAGGTGGAGCCAAAGCCCGCCGACCATGCCGGGGACAGCAGCGACAGTCTCAAGCACGACTGCACGGTGGCCGTAGCGCTTCGCAAAGAAGGTATCGGCGAAAAAGCGCAGCAATTTAACGAATGCAAAAGCGATCCTATCGCTCTTCGTCTTCGGCTCGACATGAGCGGTTAGATCAATCCTGTGATTGACCTGCCGAACCAGCGGTTTGGTGTCGATATGCTGCATGTGACAACTCCACTTATGCACCGTGATTGATCTTCGAATGCCGCGCGTGCGGCCTCACTCGATCAACGCATAAATGGCAGCCTCGATCCCCCAGCGGAATCAGATTCGAAGCAGTATATGTTCTGTTTTATGCAACCGTGCAAAAAGCTCTAAAAACCAAGGCTTTCAGCGACAGCCTCGTTGACAATTTTGCCCTTATGCACGTTCAAACCGGGCGCGAGATGCGGATCGAGTTCGCACGCGGCAATCCCGTGCTTCGCCAGCGCTAGTCCGAACGGCAAAGTCGCGTTGTTGAGCGCATAGCTTGAGGTGTGCGGAACCGAGCCGGGCATATTGGCGACGCAATAGTGAATGACGTCATCGACCAGATAGGTCGGGACATCATGCGTAGTCGGTTTGGAAGTCTCGAAACAGCCGCCTTGGTCAATCGCCACATCGACCAGAACAGCGCGGTGTTGCATCAAGGAAAGCATTTCGCGGGTGATCAGTCGCGGAGCGCTCGCGCCGGGAACCAAAACCGCCCCGATCACGATATCGGCATCGGTGATCGCATCTTCGATCGTTCCTGCGTTCGAGTATCGCGTGGTGGCGCGGCCCTGGAACATATCGTCCAGCTCGCGGATGCGAGGCAGCGAACGGTCTAGGATCTCGACATTCGCGCCCAGACCCACCGCCATGCGAGCCGCTTGCGTGCCGACAACGCCGCCGCCGATCACAACCACCTTTGCCGGAAGCACACCGGGCACACCGCCCATCAGAATGCCGCGTCCGCCATTCTGCTTGTGGCTCGCCTGCGCGCTCGCTTCGATGGACAGGCGGCCCGCCACCTCGCTCATTGGGGCGAGCAGCGGGAGAGAACCGTCAGGAGCCGTCACCGTCTCATAGGCGACCGCTGAGACGCCCGCCTCCATCAGCCCGCGGGCCTGGTCGGGATCGGGGGCAAGATGCAGATAGGTGAACAGGATCTGGTCTTCACGCAGCTGCACCCATTCATTGGGTTGCGGTTCTTTCACCTTCACCACCATCTCGGCCTTGGCGAAAACTTCCTCAGCCGTGTCGACGATCTGAACGCCAATCGCGCGGTAATCATCGTCCGTCTTGCTGATGCCCAACCCAGCGCCGCTTTCGAGCATGACCTGATGGCCGCGACTGATATATTCGCGCGCCGCCTCTGGTGTGAGGCCCACACGGTATTCGTGGGTTTTGATTTCTTTGGGGACGCCGACAAGCATGCCTAACTCCATGGGCAAATGGGAGGTGAATTCGCGACTCGTTTTATGCGATGCGCAACAAAGTTACAATCGAAACAAATATGCTTGCCATCACTCATGCGCTTTGGTGAGAAGGCTCGGAAGCCTCGTACCGCACATCATCAGGAGACCCGTCATGACCGCTTACCCAACATTGAAGATGCTGATCGGCGGCGAATGGATCAGTGACGGCGGTGATGGCTCGTTTCCTGTCAGCAATCCCGCGACTGAGGCAGAAATCGGCGATTGCCCAAAAGTCTCAAGCGAGCAACTTGATGGTGTAGTTGCGGCCGCCGATGAAGCGTTTCCGAAATGGGCAGCGACCCCCGGTGCGGAACGGCACAAGATCTTGCGGCGCGCCGCCGATCTGCTGCGCGGGCGAGCGCCCGAAATCTCGCGGATTATGACGATCGAAGTCGGCAAGCCACTCGCGCAAGCCTCTGGCGAGATCATGAACGCTGCAGAGATCATCGATTTCATGGGGGAAGAGGCCAAGCGACAAGGCGGACGCCTAGTGCCCGTCCGTGGTAGCCATCTTCTGCAACAACGCGTGACGCAAGAACCGATCGGCCCGGCTGCGCTGTTCACGCCATGGAACTTCCCCGTCAACTTGCCCGCCAAGAAGATTGCAGGCGCATTGGCGGCAGGGTGCTCATGCATCTTGAAACCCGCCGAGACGACACCCGGCTGCGCGCAGATGCTGGTCGAATGCTTTGTCGAAGCAGGCGTGCCGGCGGGCGCCATCAATCTGGTCTATGGCGATCCGGCGAAGATATCCGAGCACCTCATCACTGCTAACGCGATGCGCAAAGTGAGCTTCACCGGCTCGACTGCGGTCGGCAAGCAACTGGGCGCTATGGCCGCGAAAGGCCTCAAGCGCTTTACTGCAGAGCTTGGCGGACATGCGCCGGTTGTCATTGGAGAAAGCGCGGATTTCGAGCGCACAGTGGCGGCTTGCGCGACGACTAAGTTCCGCAATGCTGGGCAAGTCTGCGTATCGCCAACGCGTTTCCTGGTTGCGCGGGGGATCTATGACCGGTTTGTGAGCGAGTTCGCCGCCTATGCGAGCGGCCTCAAGGTGGGCGATGCCAGCGCTGATGACAGCGTCGATATGGGACCGCTCGCCCATGCCGGCCGGGTCGCCGCGATGCAGGACTTGATGGGGGCGCTCGGCGGCCAAAAGGGCGAAATTGTCACAGGCGGTTCGGCTCCAGACGGCCCAGGCCATTTCTTCAGCCCGACGGTCGTTGCTGGCCCTTCACCTGACAGCCGATTGATGACGGAGGAACCGTTCGGCCCGGTCGCGGGGATTGTCCCTTATGACGATATCGAAGAGGCTGTGCGGATCGCGAATTCGTTGCGCTATGGCCTCGCGGCCTATGCTTTCACGGCAGATCTCGATGAGAGCCATTACCTGGGCAACGCATTGCGAGCCGGAATGGTCGCGATCAATCACTTCGCCGTTGGTTCTCCCGAAACGCCATTTGGCGGGATCGGCGATAGCGGATTTGGTTCTGAAAGCGGCGTAGAAGGTTATCTCGGTTATACCGAGACCAAGCTAGTAACGGTCGCCAAGTCGGGCGCTTGAGCTAAAGTGGGATGACTTTCGAAAGGACGCGAGCAAATGGACCTTTCGATTCCATCGGCTGGATGCGGTACGTATCGCGCGCGGCGCGATGCTTCGTCTTTCTGCTGAACAGTCCGGCCCATGCAGTCTGGGCCACTCGACCTGATAGTCGGTATCTCCATGCGTCGCTTCCCCGTGGTGGGCTCTTATGGCCCGATTCGCATATTCTGGTTAATTAAGTGATATCACCAATGGTGTGGAAAACTGAGTCCAAATTTCACACTTTGATTTGACGGTACGAATTGAGCACTCGCTTCAGAGTGGCAAGCGAGCGAATCTCACAGACAATAGTAAGTGCCGCTTGCGTCCTTAAGCGGTCCTCTGCACTCCTGCCGCGCGGACATCCTTAAGCGTGGGATAGCCATTCACCGCCATCAGCAAATCGGCCTCGGCTAAGATTGACCGCAGGACAAACTCTGCGCCTTTCGCTCCTCCGAGCGCCAAACCATACGTGTAGGGCCGCCCTACTCCAACCGCAGTTGCACCCAATGCCAACGCCTTCACCGCGTCTGTGCCGGACCGAATGCCGCTGTCGAACAGCACAGGCACGTCGCCAGCGGCCTTCACTACGTCTTCAAGCAAGTCGATTGTCGCGATTCCGCCATTGGCCTGCCTGCCGCCATGGTTCGAGCAATAGATCCCGTCTGCACCTGTATCGACGGCCTTCTTGGCGTCATGAGGATGACAGATGCCTTTGAGCACGATTGGCAGCTTGGTGACCGATTTGAGCCACTTCATGTCCTCCCACGTCAGCACCTGCCCGAAAGTCGCCGCCCAAGTAAGGATCGCAGTCTGCGGGTCTTCTTCAGGGGTCTTCTGCAGCAGCGAGCGGAACACCGGATCGCAGAAGTAATTGTGCAGAACCTTGCCGCGCAATTGCGGGAAATTTGACGCGTTGAGATCGCGCGGACGCCAGCCGGTGACCCAGGTGTCGAGTGTTACCACCAGCGCCTTGTACCCGGCCGCCTCAGCGCGCCCGATCAGGCTCTCCGCCAGCCCTTTGTGCCGCGGCGTATAAAGCTGGAAGAAGGCAGGCGTGTCGCCGCAAGCCTCATGCACGTCCTCCATGCTGTCATTGGCGAGCGTTGAGGCGCAGAGCGGAACGCCGGTCGCGGCAGAGGCCTGCGCGGCGGCAATGTCTCCATGCTTGTCCTGCGTCGCTTCGCCGGTCAGGCCGATGGGAGCCATAAACAGCGGGGTTGGCAGCTTTAGTCCAAACAGGTCGATCGACAGATCGCGCTCCTGCGTATCGACCATCATACGCGGGATCATACCCCAATGATGGAACGCGGAAGAATTGGTGTCCTGCGTGTGCTCGTCGCCGCAGCCGCCCGCGACATAATTCGTCATCGACGGGCCGAGCGCTTCGTGCGCGCGCTTTTCGAGCGTAGCAAAGTCGACCGGAAATTCGGGCAGAACGCCTTGCAATCCGGCGTTGTAAATCTCGTTTTGCATCGCCCCGAAATAACTCATGCCCGCCTCTCTCCCATTGATCGCGTGATTTGTCGGGCACAGCTTGGTCCGAAGCGGAATTTCACGCAAATAGTTTTTGCAGGGCGGGCCGTATGCGCAAGAAGCCGCGATAGAGCGGCTCAAGAATAGCGAGAACCACGCGATTCCGGGCCAGCAATCCGAGCGGGCGCAAAACTGGGATCGCACGCCACATGGCTGCAAACGCTGCGGCGCCGCTTAGCAAGCGTCCGTCTTCCTCGGCATGGAAGCGTGCCAGCAATTCTTCGCGGTCGATCGGACAGGATGCCTCGGTCGACGCTTCGGAGACGTCGATGAATTGCAATCGATCCTGGCTGTCGAGACGGCGCATTAGCAAGATCTCGCGGCGGCACAGGGGGCACGCACCATCATACCAGACTTTCACTTCGCTCATGCTAGACCAATGCAGATTGGCCCGCCGCGTTCCAAATGCCTCTTGTTGGCTTAGAAGTTGATTCCGGCGCGCACATTAAGCTGCGGCTCGTTATCATCGCCGCGCTCTGCCGTTCCGCCGAGCGGGAAGCCGCCTTCCACTTCAAAGCCGACGGGACCGATTTGTGCGCGTACCCCTGGCCCCGCTGAAAACAGTGAGCCTTCTCCAACACCTAGCCCAATATCGGAGACATAGCCGCCATCAACGAATGCGTAGAACTGAAGAGAGTCGAGCGGGAGATTGTCAGTCGCAACGCGATAGCGCAATTCTGCGAGACCGTAGATGCCCTCATCGCCCAAGACTTCGCTGAAATTGTATCCGCGCGTCCTGTACGCGCCGCCGAGTGCGATTTCTTCGCCAGACAGCAATGGTCGATCTGCGATCTGGCCACCGGCAGACAGAAACACATCCAGCCGCGACGCCAATGGCAATCGGAGATCGCTCCAGAAGTTGACCTTTGAAAACACCCCGTCGCCATCACTGCGCGAGGCGAACACATCACCGCGCCGGGTTGCCCCAAGTATCCCAAGTCCGCGTTCGTGGGTGATGCCGGCGCGCAAACGCCCACCAGCGACTGCAAACTGCGTCGTCAGGCCGATTGATGCAGTGACGATCGTATCATCGCGCAGCAATTGGCCCAGATCGTCCTGGCTGATCTGGATATAGGATCCTGATGCGTTGACCCAAAGGCTGGCATCTTTGGAGCGAATAACTGGTTGGCTCAGTGTCACTCGGTACCGCGTACTGAATCGCCGTTGATTTCGCTGTCGCCGAAGGGGCCGCCAGGCGAAGTTGTCCCGACTGAACCGCTAGCTGCCGCAGTCAAACCGCTATTGCTGAGTTGTGTCTTGTAGGAAACTGACGCGTAAAGCAGCTCTTCGAGATCGACCGGATTGATCCGTACCGAGGCGTAGATTTGATCCGAAGACGATATCGCATCTGTTACGCGAGCTGACATAGAGGCCCGGTAAGGCCCAAAGGATTGTGTGCCGTAGTTGTCGGCTTCGACACGGTAGCGATCGTCACGCTTTGCCAGTTCGACAACGAGCACGCTCTGGCCATCTCGGCGCTTGATGTTGGCACCGCGCAAGCGGACCGCAGGAATGTCGCTAACGAGCAGCAGCATACGCTCAAGATCGGCCTTGCTGACCGGTCGTCCGATGAGCTCATTGAGCATGCGTGTAGCTCGCGCGTTCTGATAGCCTTCGATCTCCACGCCATCGACCCGGCCTTCGTCGATGGAAACCTGCACGACTCCGAAGCCGCTCGTATCTTCGATGATCGAGGTCCGAGCGTATGGATAGCCCTCGTCTCGCGCAAGGTCAGCAATCTGGTTGGTGAGGCGCGCCAGAACTTCTTCGTTTCGCGGTTCGCCAAAGAAATCTTCTACTGCGGCCTGATAGCGCGCGTCATCGATTGCCTCGTTTCCGACGATCACGACCGCAGCAATTTGGCCCTCATCCGGATCAACGGCAGTCGGCTCCGAAACATAGAGGACATTCTGCATCGCGATGCGTGGAGTATCGCTCGCCTTTTCTGCGGCCACAGCAGGGGCCGCGATGCATAGACATGCACCCAACATTCCGACCCTGGCAAACACCATCAACGACTCCTGAGATAGAGCCGCCCGCTTAACCATGCTGACCTAAGAAAACCTTACAGATGCAGCATTTTAAGTCGGTGTTAGGGAACCCGCTTCAACTCTCTTTTAGACGGCCCGGTGCATTAGGGGCAGCGTGCACAAGAAGAGAATTCGGAATTCGAGTATGTTTGGGTTAGTCAAAAAATCGGTTGTGGTTGCGGCGCTATTCGCCAGCACCAGCGCCTATGCGAGCAGCGGATGGGCTGTGTCGGAAGCGAGCGGCTCCGTTACCGTGACACGCGGAGACCAGGTCGTCTCGGCCCGTAAAAACACCAAATTGCAGGCAGGCGATGTCATCCGCACGGGCAAAGGCAGTCGCGCTGTGCTCGTGCGCGGCAAAGAATACGTGGTCGTCTCTCCCAAGGCGCACATTCGCATTGCTGAGCCGAAGAAAACCGGCGCGGTAACCCAGATATTCCAATATCTTGGCAACGTTCTCTTCAAGATTGAGAAGAAGAGTACTCCGCACTTTGGTGTCGAGACGCCGTACATGGCAGCGGTAGTCAAAGGAACGACCTTTAACGTTTCCGTGACCGAGCAAGGCACAAGCGTGCAGGTTACCGAGGGCGCTGTGGAAGTCAGCACTGGTGACGATCTTGAAGCCGCCCTGCTTACCCCTGGGCTTGTCGGTTTGGTCGAAGCTGATGATGCCAGCGAGCTGATCGTGATTTCCGGGCAAGACGAAGCCGCATCCGAACGCGCCATTGTGCGTGGCCAACCGAGCTTCGTCACACAACTGCGCGAGGCGCCAGGTCGCCCTGACGCGACCGGAATTTCAATCGGTGCAGACCGCGCTCAGGCGAACCGCAACAATGATGGTCGTATCGCTTCAAGCGGCAGCCCGATCACCCCATCTGCAGGCCCAATCATCGACAGCGATGATATCGAGCCGGTTCTAGGTACAGCGAGCGAGCGCGAAAATGGCAACGCCGCTTCGGAAAGTCGCAGTAATGGAGGCGCTCGCGCCAACGCTGATTTCGAAGATGAGGATATCGAAGAAGAACGCGAGGATGAAGGCCTCAACGAAGGACGCAAAGACGACGATTTGGAAGAGGATCGCGAGGATGAGGGCCTGAAAGAAGAGCGGGAGGCCGACGATCTCGAAGATAACCGCGAAGACGACGACTTTGACGATAAGCGTGAGGACGAGGATCGCAAGGCCGACGATCTCGACGATAACCGCGACGACGACGACTTTGACGATAAGCGCGAGGACGAGGATGACGACCTCGACGAAGATCGCGATGATGATGGAGACGAACGCTTCCCGTCCGATGACGACGCTGATGAAGACACCGACGACTTGAGCGAAGACTTAGGCCTTGGCGACGATGACGACGACGATGACTATCGGGGCAATGGGAACGGCAAAGGCAACAAAGGTAAAGGCAAGGGCAATGGCGGCCCCAATGGCGATCGAGGCGATGACACCGAAGACGAAAGCCTGCTGCCCAATGACGACGCTGATGAGGACACCGACGATTTAACCGAAGACTTAGGCCTAGGTGACGATGACGACGACGATGACTATCGGGGCAATGGAAACGGCAAAGGCAACAACGGTAAAGGCAAGGGTAATGGTGGTCCCAACGGCAATCGGGACGATGATAACGATGAGCTAGATGTTTCTACCTCCGCCGACGATCTGATCGAAATCAATCTGGGCGCTCCCGTGGGGAATAACGCAGGTGAAGATATTGAACTCAATCTCGGTTTGGGCGTTCGCAATGATCAAGATGAAGATGATCGTCCCGGTCGTGGCCTCGGACGTGGAAACCCTCGCAACTGAGAGATTCATCTCAAGTCCGCGCGCGCCAATCAAGCGCAAGGCCGATATCCTAAACCTCGCATAAACCCTTTTTCGCTAGGCCGGGCACCTTGATTGCGGGCGATTACCGCAACTTGGGAGGATTACGTGCGCGTTTCGCTGACCGGAGCTTTGACCAAAGACGGCACCATCCGTGCCGTGTCATTTGCTGTCGCTGCGTTGGTTTCGATCGCGGCCATTCTTTCGGGTCTTGCCGGCTCGTTCGAGAGCGACTTGCGCCTAAAGCGCGATTATCTTCGAATTGCCCCAGCATCCGGGGAGATTTTAATCGTTGAAGTCGATGGCCGCTCACTCCAGGCGCTTGAGCGCTGGCCTTGGCCGCGCAGCAATTATGCAAAGGCCGTACGCGAACTTGATCGCCTCGGCGCAGACCAGATCGCGTTCGATATCGACTTTTCCGCGGTTTCTACGCCAGAGGAAGATGCGGCATTTGAAAAGGCGCTTGCCGACCTCAATGGTGCAGTCATCCTACCTACCTTCCGGCAGGAAGACCGCGCCGTCGAGGAAGGCAGCGTGACGGAATCCTTGCCGATTGATGCGTTCAAAAAGCATGCATTTCTAGCCTCGGTAAACGTCTTTCCCAACGCCGACGGACAAATCGAATTCTACCCATATGGTATTGTCACGGACGGGGTGCCGCGACCATCTTTGCCGTCAATGGTAACGGGCAAGGCGGGCCAAACCGGACAGTCTTTCCGCGTCGATCAGGCGATAGATCCCAGCTCGATCAAACGAATATCCTTCGTTGACCTGATCGGAGGGAAAGTCACGCGTGATCGCATTGAGGGTAAGAAAGTCCTCATTGGCGCAACGGCAATTGAGCTGGGCGACCGTTATCCCACCGGCCTGTTTGGCGTTAAGCCTGGCGTGGTGATTCAGGCGCAAGCTGCAGAAACTCTGCTCCAGGGTCGGGTGAGAAGCGATAGTGGTCCATGGATCCCGTTGCTGCTTGCTGGTTTATGCATTGGCGCGATTATCACTCGCAAGACACGACGCCTGAATGGATACCAAGCCGCAGCCTTCAGCCTGATCCCAGTAGTCATGGCATTGTTGCTGGACCAATTCTCATCGGTCTATCTCCAACTTATGTCGGGAGCTATCTTCGTCGGTACGTTTCTGGCGTTCGACCGAGCCCTCGTCTCGGGCCTCGAGCTTCGCAATGCGCGTATGACTGACACCGCCTCAAACCTTCCCAATCGCCGCGCTATGGAAGTTGCCGCGCTCAAGCGCAAATCTGCATTATTTGCGGTGGCCCGGATCGACGATTTTGCTCAAATGGAGGCTGTCCTCAACAGCGAAAACGTGTCGGGCCTGGATGCCAAAATCGCAGAACGCCTGACTCTGCTTTCCGGCAATTCCGCTGTCTACAGGATTGATCGTGCAAAATTTGCCTGGTTCGTACCTGACGAACAATGCGGGGAATTGGACGATCATTTCGCGACCGCTCGCACGGTGCTCAACTCGCCGTTTGAGATCAATGAAAAGCGCCTCTTGGTCAAAGCGCGCTTCGGCAGTTCGGCAGACTCATTGGCGGAAGCTGTCACCGCTGCGGAATATGCAAGGCGGCAATCAATCCATTGGTCGTCCAGTGCCGTCGGCCTTCAAGATGAAGCGGCCTTCCAACAGCACGTTCTCGGTGAGCTCGACGAGGCCCTAAATTCGGGCGCAATCCATGTTTTGTACCAGCCCAAAATGCGGCTGTCGGACAAAGTGGTTTATGGCGCAGAATGTCTGGTGCGGTGGGAGAGCGAAACACTCGGGCCGATCTCTCCGTACCGACTTTATCCCGATCCTTGAAAAGAAGGGGCAAGTTGGAGCACTGACAAAATTCGTGCTTGCTGAAGCTCTGGAGCGCAGCCGCGAAGCAGCGGCACTAGATGTGCCATTGCAGCTCGCCGTCAACATATCGGCGCAATTGCTGTCGGATCGCGAGTTCATCAATTCGATCACTGAAATGCTGTTGTTCGAGCGCGCCAAGGGACACAAGGGCATCACTCTGGAAGTCACAGAAAGTGCGCCTCTGCAAGACCCCGATCTGGCCAAACGCGCGCTGAACCAATTGAGTAACGCGGGCGCGCGAATTTCTATCGATGATTATGGCACCGGGCAGGCCACTCTCAACTACTTGCAAGGTTTTCCGGCGAACGAGATCAAGCTGGATCAGAGCTTTGTGCGCGATCTCGTCAACAACCGTGCTGACCGGATCATGGTGCAATCCACTATTGATCTTGCGCACGCCCTCTCGTTCGAAATTGTCGCTGAAGGAGTGGAGGATCTCGCCACACTCGAGTTGCTAGGAACACTTGGGTGCGATTATGTGCAGGGTTGGCAAGTCGGCAAACCAGCAAAGTGGCAAACCCTTCTTGGCCGTATGAACTTACAGCGTGATGGAGCAGTCAGCGCACTTGGGTGAGCTTGGCTCATTCGGATTGCGGCAGAGCCAGTCCAACACGGGATGCGGCGGCTGACACTTGTCCCAGAGGCGCGGGGTCATTTGGCACAATAGGCGCTTTCTCCGGCCACAGCGTCAGCAATCCGTCGAGTGCCTTGCGGATCCCGTCTGCGCGTGGGCCATCCAGATCAGCAGCCAATTCTCGAGCGACTGTGACGAAGCCCCACGCATCTTGGTATTCACCAGCGTCGGTAACAGTCGCTGCTGGAACTGCGATGGCATATTCCTCAACCGTCACATCCATCAGATATCGGATCAATTCATACGGATCGCCGCCAGCTTTTTGACGAAGTTCGCGAAGATCGGCTTCCGCAGTCTCAAGTTGAGGCTCAATCTCGGCGGCAGGCTTCCCTTCTTCCAACGCCTTTGAGACAGCCTCAAACGGGACCGGGTCAAAACCGAGTTCTTCCAAACCCTTTCGCTCAGATGCATGGGTTTCTGAAACAGGATGCAGCAAATGCGGGGCTGCCGCTTCAGGCTCACCGGCCCGATAAAGAGCAATCCCCGCGGCGACGTGACCAGACATAAACGCAAGCCGCTTGGGCAATTCCAGCGAACCGACTGCGCCGCTTTCACCCCCTTCACCGCCCTCCCCGGCTCCAGCTTCCCCACCTTCGCCAGCGCCAGCTTCACCATTCTGTGCAGCCTCGCCGCCTTCACCGCCCTCGCCGGCTTCCCCCGAACAGCCAGCCAGCGCGGTTCCAGCCAATGCCGTGGCTAGCCCCAAACCAGTCCAAACTCTAATCGTTGATTTCATCGCAAATTCGCTCCCGTAATGCGCGAGCATACCATACGCGCATGGGTGAGCAACCAGACGGACAAGTCGCGGAATCCGCATCCACGTTTACCTGGAACAGTAAGAACGACACGGCCTATTCAGAGTAATTGAAGCTGTGATTCATGTCTTGAATTCTAAGAACAACTCGCTCCGCCGAGCACACAAAAACGCGCGCAATGCGGATGATTGAGTTGGACAGAGCGGCTTGCCTCCTGGAGCGTTTCGCCCAAGTCGAAATCCGCTTGGTACGGCAGCAAGGTGCAAGCGGCCACGCACGGTTTGGCCTCTCCCTTGCGCTTTACCACCATCCGGCTTGACGCGCACATCATGCTGCGCGGGTCCACGCTCAGTATGTCCCAACAATCGGTCGTGATTTCCGGAATATCTGCCGTCTCATCCATCTCTGGGAATAGAACGAGCTGCCCCGGATCGTTCGCATTCAGTTGTATCCCCAATTGAGCGAAGAGCATTGCAAAGCCTGCGCGAGCATCAGCGTCCGTTTCGTTTTCGAGGTGTCTGCCCGCCACTGCTATCTTGAAGCCGTTTCCTGCTAGCCATTTCAGGCCATCAATGGCCTTGTCCCAGCTTGGCCCGCGTTCTGCCTCGTGGACCGATTTCGTGTAGTGATCGAGGCTCACACGGATTGTCAGACGATCCTTATTTTCGAGGCTAAGCAATTGCTGTTCAAACCGTCTCATGGGACGCATCGCGTTTGACAAAACGAGCACATCGAAACCGCGCGCTAGGCTCAGCTCCAGAATGTCGATGATATCCGGGTTCATGAACGGCTCACCGCCCGTGAACGCAATCTCACGGGTAGTCAGATTGGCGGCAGCGATCTCGTCCAAATAGCTGCGCACCTCCGCCAGAGAGATGTAAACAAGCGCATCGTTAAGCGGCGAGCTTTCGATATAGCAGGACTTGCATTCTAGGTTGCACAGAGTCCCAGTGTTGAACCAGAGCGTGTCCAAGCTATCAAGCGCAACAGATGCACGCTCTTCGCCCTTCAGCGTGCGGAACGGGTCGGCGAATTTGCCAGCTTCGATACGGCTAGGCTTTGTAAGCGCGAAGGGCGATCGCTCATTTTGCATGATCTAGAATTCGATTGATTGCGGTGGTTGGTTACCTGAGAGGCGACGGTCATAACCGATCTCCATCGGGTTGCGAACCGGCCATTGTGAAACCGTGAAAATCGGCAAGTTCATCGGATGTCAGGATAGTGATCGGCCAATCCCTCACGCACTCCGTACCGACCACATCAAAGCAACCTTCAAGTACATCAAGTGCGCCCGTAGACTGCCCAGCTCTGCAATGCGACGATCGGATGTTTTAACAAAGCGGCGAAGAACCCGGGTCCGCCCGAGCTCGGCAAAGTTGATGCAAAGTCCGGGCTCTTCCATAATGCCGAGCCGCTCATCGCAGCCGCCAATCGCGAGAAAATCTGCGCGCCGGAAAAACATCGCGTGATCTCCGAATAGCAAACGTACCCCGCGCAAGAATAGGAGCGGCCTAGTCAGCAGAGGCGCGTACCATGTCTTGATGAAGTTATGGATCGTGGACCCCCACCGCGTGCGGCTTTCTCCGACCAGCTTCGGCAGAAAGCTCGCCAGAGCGATCTTGCGATCCGCCATCGTGCTGCGGATCAGTGCGACCGCGTCGGCGGGAAGTTGGCTGTCGGCGTGTAACACACACACAACCTCGCTCTCAGCTTCGGCGACGCCGACGTTGATCTGCACGCCGCGACCTTTGCGCGGAGACCCTATAGTTTTCAGCGCTGCATCCTGCGCAATCTGAACCGTCGCATCATCGCTACCGCCGTCGACCACGATCACTTCGTCTGGTTGCGGATCGAGCATGGCAAGCGATGCGATTGTTTTCGGGAGCGCGACTTCCTCGTTGAAGGTCGGAATGAGGATCGTGACGGTGGTCACGGGCGCAATTCCGGCCAGCGATCGAGATCTTCGGGCCGGTCGCAGTCTGAAAGCGTTTCAAGCATAAGCGGTTCAACACCCATCTCAGAACACCGCCGCAGAGTTTCGGGCAAGACCTGAGCCGTGCTCCACGGCATATCGGTTAGCAGTTGAGGCACACACTCACGCATTCCGATCAGATAATAACCGCCATCTTCGAGCCGGACCAATCACTACCGGATGTGTCTTTAGGCCTTCGACCGCGGCGGCGATGTGCGCGCTGCTGAGATCGGGCGTGTCCGCGCCGAAAAAGATGACGGGGGCGCGGCCTACGAAAGCAAGCAGACGATCGCTCAGATTGCCTTTTGGTTGCGGGACAAACTCAATCCCGGACCCCAGCCAATCGCGAAATTGCCCTTCACCGCCTCCTGTCATTGCCACAGTAAAGGGACACCCAGATTGGCGAAGCAATCTGGCGGTACGGCCCGCCAGCTCGCGATGAATTCTAGCCGCCCCCTTTGCGCCAACGGCAGGTATCAAACGGGTCTTGCACTCTCCGGCAATGGGGTATCGGGCGAACAAGACAAGGTTGGGCAGCGATGACATTTCGGCATAGCCATGGATCAGCCGAGAGCTTTGCGCAATCGGGCCATGTTCAAGTGGCAAGTGCTGATAACTCCAGGCACATCAATTCTCCAAAGGAATCGCATCCAGACCACTGAAATCGCTTGATTTGCTTGCCATCCGCCACATTACCGATAATCTACCACCCATGAACGAGCGCAACCCGAGCCGAGAGGCTCTTCTTGCAGATTTGGATATCGAGCTGGTCTCAGCGCTTTATCAGGCCGCAAGCGAAGCGGACACGTTCGACAACCTGATAGCCACGATGCAGCGCAGGTACGCTCCGACAGCGCCCGCCGCGGACGAAGCCTTGCGAGAGTCCGTATCCCGCCAGCTCGGAACCATCGATAATCTGATGGAACATCAACAAGTCGCAGTTTCTCGAGATCCGCTGGAGCGCGCGGTTGAAGAAGTTCCAACTGCGGCAATCGTCATTGATCCATCTTGCCATGTGATTGTTGCCAATGAGCTCGGTGAAGCCTTGTTTGCTACAAAACCGGGGGCGGCATTCGACACGATTTGCATTGATCCCAGCTACCGCGCTCAATTTGACAGCTTTTTGACGAGCGCACGCCTGCGGGGCAATCAGCGGCGCATTATTGTGCGGCTCGATCCTGACGAACTGTCAGGCGCTGAAGACCAACCCATCAAGCATGAGCTCGCCGAGGGGTTGATCATTGACAGTCCGCATCGTGATCACGGGTGCATTGCCCTGCGAGCCCTTGAGATTCCGTGGCCCGACGCACTCTGCCAGCAATTGCAGGAAACCTTCGGCCTGACAGAGGCGGAATGCGGCATCGCCCGCGAATTCTACGAATTGCGCGACAGCAAGGCAGTGGCTGAGCACCGCGGCACAACCGTGCCCACTGTTCGCACGCAACTCAAATCGATCTACGCCAAGTCGAACACCGCCAATCAGGCGCAGCTTTTGCAATTGCTCTCGCTGTTAGCAGCTCGCGCCTCACTCGACAGTCGCAGCCGAAAAGCGCCATGGTCAAACCCGCTTGGTCGCGAGGCGTCCTTTGTGCGAAGCGATGGCCGCTCAATCGCCTATGCCTGGCAGGGTGCGCCGAACGGCAAGCCGGTGCTGGTGGTGCATGGCCATACACTCGCCCATTTGTTCCCGCCCGAGGCTGACCAGCTCTTTCGCGAAGCGGGCTTAAAACTCCACATCCTCTCGCGTCCCGGCTTTGGCCACAGCGAGTTTGATCCCGACTGCGACGCCACCGAGGACAGCGCGATGGCAATCCGCGAATTTTGCGGACTGCACGATCTGAAAGGCGGTCCCGCTATTGCGATTAGCAGTGGTCTGATTCCGCTTGGCAAAGCGATACAGGACGAACCGGGTCTGGTTAGCTCGGTCGCGCATACGGGTTACATCTGGTTGCCATACATCCCGCTGCCCGACGACATTCGTACCGCATCACCGGATCGCGTTCAAGCTTGCCCAGCTAGCCCCGCGCTTGCTGCAGACTTTCACTCGCATTGCCTATCGCAATATGATCCGCGTCGGCGCGGATTGGTATATCGACCGTATTTTGGGCGAGGACTCGGTCGATGCTGCGTATTTCCGCGGAGGCAGCAATGCCGGACTTATCCGTGCTGCTGCTCGGCATCTGTTGGCGCAAGGGGCGGATGTGTATTCGCGCGAATTCACCCAATCGCGCGAGCCTGCGCTCGAACTGCTCAAAACCAGCACGTTGCCGATGCTCTTCGCCGTGCCTGAGCAGGACGAGATTCATGAGATAGACGCCTATCGTAGAGCTGTAACAGAAGGCGGCAACCGCACGCTCGAAGTCCTCCCTAACACCGGTGAGCTCTATTTCTACCGCGCTGCAGAAAGCCTTGCGCAGCTGACAATCCGGCATATCGGCGAGAACGCGCCGGGATACGCAAGCTGTCTCGGCGCGATCGCAGCCAAAGCTGAATAAGCATTAGATTTTTCAAAAATATCTACCGCATACCCCATCGGGTGTATGACAGCCCGGCGGGCCTCGGCCAGCACACCCTCACAAACAAACAATTGGTCGCGCACTTAAACCATACGTTTGAATGAGGGGACACCCATGAAGAAGACTGTTTTGTTTGCCGGCACTGCGATGCTGGCTGTTGTAGGTTCCATGGCCGTCGCGCCGAGTGAAGTACGGGCAGATGAACGACCTTGCGAGGATGGTTCTGGTGATCCCGCGCAGCCGCTTTCTTTGCAATGCGGGGCTCTTGCCACCGCTTCAGGCGATGCTTCGGTTGCGGTAGGAACGGATGCGAATGCTTTTGGTGATGAGACCGTTGCCGTTGGTCGCCAATCAAGTGCTATCGGCCAGAATTCGACTGCGATCGGTGAACGAGCCGGTTCGATAGGTAGTGACAGCACTGCAATTGGCCAGACTGCCGTCGCCATTGGCGACGAAAGCACAGCTTTGGGAGCTAATGCGAGAACAGAAGGCAATGCCACAATCGCCATTGGTCATGATGCGCTCGCCAGTGGCGGGGGATCTACGGCGGTCGGAACATTTGCCCAAGCCACAACCGGTTCTTCGACTGCGCTTGGCATCTTTGCAATTGCTTCTGGCGCGGAAAGTTTGGCTGCTGGTTGGAGCGCCGATGCGACCGCTGAAGGCAGCACGGCATTGGGCGGCGCAGCGCAAGCCACATCCATTGGCGCGCTCGCTATTGGATCGGTTGTTGGTACGACTGGGCAATCGGGTGCCAATGCTTCCGGTGATTACGGTATCGCGATCGGCACTACGAGCTTCGCCAGCGCATTTGCCACTACCTCGGTCGGATACCAATCCGGAGCATCTGCTTTAGGCGCAACGGCACTTGGCTATCTGGCCCGTGCTGAAGGCATCAACAGCTTCAGCGCCGGTCGCGACTCGACCGCGTCTGGCAACGCGGCAATCGCGTTGGGATTGAATTCCGTTTCGAGCGGCTCTGATTCTACCGCTATCGGAACGAACTCGGCGGCGAGCGGCGCTGACTCGATCGGCTTCGGCAATGGCAGCTCCGCCTCTTCCAGTTTCGCCGTTGCCATTGGTGCAGCCACCATCGCTTCTGGTGTTAACGGGACGACCGTCGGCTATGGCGCTCGTGCGACCGGGTTAAACTCGACTTCACAAGGCTTTGCGGCTTCTGCCTTGGCGGCTGATTCCACAGCCCTCGGTTCGATAGCCCTTGCCGATGCGTCGAAAGCTATCGCGGTCGGAGCGAGCGCGAGCTCGACGGCGGTGCGATCCATCTCGCTGGGCGCGTCAACTACGGCCACTGGCATTGGCGCAATTGCGATTGGATCAGACGGTAACGATGCTGATTTTGTTGGCGCCAGCGCCGGTGCCGAGGGCGCGATTGCAATCGGGACGGACAGCGAGGCTTCGGGCTTGCGATCTATCGCATTCGGAGATCGTTCTATTGCAGCTGCGAATTTTTCCTTCGCAGCCGGCTTTAGTGCGGACGCACTTAATGTCAGTGCTACGGCAGTTGGCAGCGGGTCGCAAGCGCTTGGCTTCCGCAGCACTGCGATTGGATCGGGATCCGAGGCGCGCGATGCGGATACGGTCGCTGTCGGTATTGCGGCCACCGCGACCGACTCTGAGTCTGTGGCAATAGGCAGTGCGGCAGTCGGACGGAATGGCTCTTTGGCCCTTGGTGCCGGTGCAAACGCGACTGGCGGTGAGGATTTCCTTCTTGGGACATCCTCATCGACCGCGGTTGGTCGCCAGTCGAATGCCGTTTCCGGCACGGGATCAAGTGCATTTGGCTGGAATGCCGATGCATCGGGAGGCCGTTCGACAGCGCTCGGGCAGAATTCGTCTGCTAACGCCGATAGCTCGGTCGCATTAGGCGCAAACTCGGTTGCCGACGTCGCCGATACCGTTTCGGTCGGCAACAGCACACTCAAGCGTCGCATCACCAATGTCGGCGACGCGGTCGATGCAAGTGATGCGGTAACATTGGCGCAGTTGAACAACGCCATAACCGGTATCGATCCAAGCGGCTCGCTCTCGCTTGTCGCCGTGGATGCGGATCAACCTGGCTCGCTCGCAGATGCTTCCGGTGTCGGTGCCATCGCTATCGGCGGGGACAGCGATGATGCCGGCACAGTTGCCGCGCGGGCCATGGGTGAAGGCTCCGTAGCGCTCGACCGCGACGCCAGCACCGGCATGAACGCCAGCGGCGGCGTGGCGATTGGCGATGCTGCCAATGCGGGCACAACGCGCACGATCGCAATCGGTCAAAACGCTAGCTCCACCGGAATCTCCGCTATCTCCATCGGCTCAGGCGCAAGCGCCGCCAATGGCAACGCCATGGCGCTTGGCGTGAACTCGGTGGCTGGTGGGAGCGGCTCGATCGCGCTCGGGAGAACCAGCTCGGCTCAAGGAATTGAAGCAATTGCGATTGGCGCTCAGGCGGAAGCGGACGGCCAAGGCGCCACGTCGGTCGGCGAGAACAGCGAGGCGATTGGCGTATTCGCCACGTCTTTGGGCGCGTTCGCGATGGCCAGCGCAGACGATGCAACCGCGCTCGGCAAGTTCGCACAGGCCAGCGCCACTGGAGCGGTGGCGCTCGGCGGCGATGGTGAAGACCTGAACAATGAAGGTGCGCGCGCAACTCAGGTGGATTCGACCGCGCTCGGCGCCGATGCCTTAGCAGGCCACGCCAATGCGGTTGCTTTGGGCGCAGGGTCGACCACCAACGCAGTCAACACTGTCTCGGTTGGCAATACGACGCTCAAACGCCGCATCACCAATGTCGCTCAAGGCACGGATGACAATGATGCCGTCACGGTCGGACAACTCAATACGGCGCTCGCCGGCGTCGGTGACGCCAATGCGGCTCAAGCCGATGCGACACAGGCTCTTGCCGACGCTGCTGCGGCCCAAGCAACAGCCGATGCGAATACAGCCGGTATCGCTTCAAACACTACGGCAATTGCTGGCAACACCGCTGATATCGCAACCAATGCGGCGGCGATTTCGACGAACACTGCGGGAATTGCGCAAAACTCGACCGATATTGCTGCTTTACAGGCGTCTTCGGGGGCTAATGCGGCTGAACTCGCCTATTTTGCTGTAAGCAGCACTGGCTCTGGAGCGACAGCAACGGTACGATGGCGCAATCGCTTTGGGCGCTTCGAGCAATGCAAGCGGCGTAGGCGCAATTGCTATCGGCGGCGACGGAGCGGATGCTGATGCAGATGGCGCGCAGGCGACTGCAGCTCGGGCTAGTGCTTTTGGTGCAGACGCTTTGGCGCAAGGCGAAGATGCAACGGCGATCGGCAGCGGAACGCGGGCTGGCGCTTTGCGAAGCGCAGCCTTTGGTCGTGGTTCGAGGGCGCTTGCAACGAGTTCGACGGCGGTCGGCGACACTGCCTTTGCTCTGGGCGGACGCGCCACAGCAATTGGTCAGCGCGCGCTCGCAAGTGGCGGTCGGTCAACCGCGGTAGGCTTTGACACCGAAGCAGGAGCCAATGCGACAGCTGTGGGCGACACGGCCAATGCCAGCGGTGTTGGCTCGACAGCGGTCGGCTTCCGCGCAACTGTCACGCACGCCAATTCGACAGCGGTCGGCGCGAACGCGACCACAACAGCTGACAGCCAGGTAACCCTTGGAGGCACGGGCTCAAGTGTTCGCATTGGCGACATTGATGCGAGCACCGCTGCCCAGGTCGGTCCGGTTGACGCGGTCACGGTCGATGCCAATGGCACGCTGGGCAAACAGGCGGTTGCAACTGCTGCGTCGGTCGACAATGTGCGGGTTGCGCTCAATCAGGTCGCGATGGTCTCGACCGCGCAATTTGATGCGCTGAGCGGACGGGTAAGCACTCTGTTCGATCTCACCGAGACGATCGACAAGGATGCGCAGCGCGGCATTGCCTCGATCGCTGCTCAGGCCAACCCGCACTTCCCGAGCGAAGCGGGCAAGACCAGCTATGCCAGCAATGTTGCAACCTATCGCGGCGAGGTTGGTGTCTCTGCAGGCCTGATGCACCGGTTCGACGGGGACTTCGCCATCACCGCTGGTGTCACATATGCAGGCGGCAACTCAACCAGCGTGCGCGCCGGCATCGCGGGCGAGTTTTGATCGGCTGAAAAGGATGGGCGGGGCGACGCAATCGTCGGCCCGCTCCCTCTTTGGTGCCAGTCGAACTTGAACAATTCACCAATTGACACGGCATGCCCTGTTGGCACTTCCGCATTCTATGCGGTCATGTTTCCAGCCCGTCCCTTCTTGCAGATCAGAGCGTCGGATTTCTAACGTCTTATTCAGGCACAAGCCCAAACGACCACCCGCTCTCATACAGTGAGACAAAGGGCCTGGAGCTTGCCCCCGAATCGCAGGATTGTAGCGGTTAGGCATTCCCGCTCGTCAAGGTCATCCGAACCGTCAAAACAGTTACCAATCATTTTTGGGCAGATTTGCCGCAACAGGGTTACTTTACTCGCCCTTAACGATCGAAAGCGGCGCGATCCGCTCAAACAGCCATATTTTCAGGTGCAATTGCCACCTTCATAAATCGTTCAAAATTCTTTCAATTTTAACCTTCTCCGCAAACCCAACTCGAGAACCTCATCGGCTAATCCAAGGGCGTGACTGGAGCAATTTGCTCCCAATAACCGATGGATTGAACTGATGAAGTCATTGTTTTTCAGCACCGCGACATTTGCCGTTGCCGTTTCGCTCGCCACTTCGGCGCATGCGAGCGAGAGCGATGCGCATGTGATGCCTGAGAATGACGCTGCTATTGACCGGGATGCAGCTGAGCCATGGCTCGATATTAGTGAGCTCAAATCCACTGACGCGATCACGTTAGCATCCGTTAACACTGACACGCCGCTTACCGTGCCTGCCTTACAAGTCGCGCCGCAGATCAACATCCAAGCGAATGCCGGTATCGTAACGCCTCGGACCCTTACTCCACGCTATGGTGACATTGACGCTTTTTATGGCGACATCGACGCTTTCTATGGTGACATCGATGCTTTCTGGGGTGACATCAATCCGTTCTACGGCGACATCAACCCCTTCTATGGAGACATCAATCCGTTCGAAGGTGATGTAAACGCACGCTACGGAGACATCAGCCCATTCTACGGCGATATCGGCGCGTTTTGGGGCGATATCGATGCTTTCTATGGTGACATCGGCGCTTTTGATGCGACCAACCTGAAGTTGCTAGGCGAGTTCTGGGCAGCAAACAGCGCGTCGATGGCAAACGCTGACGAGGTGTGGAGCGCGCTAAAGTATGAACGTGATGGCGGACGATATTTCCTCGAATACGATGGTACACCAAATCGGATTCTAAAAGCGCTCGGCGCAATGATTGATGAGGCCGAGACTCAGTTTGGTGCCAAATATGAAGCCGAAACGGGTAAGTCATTCCGCAACGACCTGGTCACCGAGATTTTCGCTCGTCATGGCGTTGATCTGAAAAATAAGACCTCACTCGCTGGTAAGTCTGCTGGCGACCGGGCCAAACTATTCCTCGATTGGCACGATACGCTGACCGGCTATTCCGGCATCGATGCTGTCGATCACTGGATGCATACGGTCAATTGGACCCCAGCAATCACACAGATCCAAGGCCGAGGAAAAGGGACCATTATCGGCATCGTCGATGGCAGCTTTGCCGCCGACGCAGACCTAGGGACCAACGTCATCTGGTCGGGTGGTTACAACAGCGCGGTTGGTGGTCACGGAGTGGGCGTGGCCAGCTTGATCGCAGGCGAGCATGACGGCCAAGGTGTGATGGGCATCGCGCCAGGCGTGAACATCGCGAGCTACAATCCATTCACAGCAGATGGCACTGCCTCTTACACAGATGTCACCAACGGCATCATAAGTTTGTTCGATCTCGATCGTCATGATTTGAACGAAACGGGGCAGGTGAGCATAATCAACCTGTCGCTTGGCGAAAAGGGCTGGGTCCTCGCGCAAGGCATGGCGGACGTCCTGCGGCACGACAAGATTAAGTCTGAACACAACAAGACGGTCTTCGTGATCGCTGCCGGCAATGAAGGCATCAGCCAGACAGCGAATGTCGAACTCAAAGACCCGGAAAAGCTCGCCTTGATCCTCGTCGGTTCGGTTCGCCCGGATGGCCAGATTTCTTCCTTCTCGAACCGGCCAGGCAGCGCCGTCCTGTTAGATGACGGACAGATCAAGGAAGGCAACGAGTTCTTCAAGCGCTTCATCGTCGCGCCTGGTGAATTGATCCTAATGTCCGACGGCAAAGGCGGCGTTGTGCGTCACTCGGGCACGTCATTCGCTGCCCCGCTAGTTTCTGGCGCGGTTTCGCTGCTGCATGACCGCTGGCCATGGCTCTCCAAGAAACCCCTTGAAACGACCGAGATCATCTTCCGCTCGGCCCAAGATTTGGGCGCACCAGGCCCCGATGAAGTATATGGTTGGGGACTGCTTGATGTGGCCGCTTCGCAATCGCCACTCGACTTCAACCAGATGAAGTTCAAGCTCTACAAGCGCGAAGGCTCTGGTTGGAAAGATGAGTCGCTAAACCCAGCGCAGCTTCTCAGTCTGGGCATCCCGACATGGTGGGAAACCAATGGTGTCTTCTTCACGGCGTTTGAGGACATCGGCAGTACCCACCGTGACTTTGCAATCCCAATGTCCTCTTTGACGCGTGGTCAATCGACTGATGAGCTTGGCAACGGCCAGCAGAGGCTGCAAGATTTCGTAGGCGGTCGTTTTGCGAAATGGTTACTCAGCGGCGGCAAGGACAAGAACGGAAACGGGAAAGCCGGTATTTCGCAAGTCCACTCCAGCTTGGCTGAGACGAGCGGCCAATGGAGCATGCGCTTTGATGCGATTGCACCGAATTTCGGCCAAGACGGCGCAGTACGCCCTGTCCACAACGCCGCTACGCTGACCGATCCAACGGGCGTGGTGTCGTTCACCGTGGGTCAGGGCCAAGGCGCGCTTGCCATTTCCGGCGGCGAGTTTGGCATGATCAGCGATCACAATCCGGTGACCGGCGGTGTGAACCCGGTACTTGGCTTTGCTTCGGGTGAAATGTTTGCCCAGGCACAATACAAGCTCGCAACGTCGACGACGGTGAGCTTTGGCTACAGCAAAGAGAACGAGGACTGGGAAGACCTCGAAGGCGTCTCTGAAATTGAACGCTCGATCCAGCGTCAGCTTGGTGCTCGCAAGGCCGAGGCCTTCACCGTGGGTATTCAGCAAAAGATCGCCGACGGTCTCACCGTCGATGCGCAATGGACCCGTTTGACTGAGAAGGATGCTATCCTTGGAAACCAAACGGGTATCGATGCCTTCCTCGGCGAAGGGTCAAAAACCGATGCACTCACGCTCACCGCTTCGATGAATCTGGGCGAAGGGTTCTCATTGGGCCTTTCAGCAACCGGCGGCGCAACAGAGGTTGACGAAGGACAGTTACTCGCAACATCGCAGCGCACGCTCAGCACTGCCGGCCAATTCTCGATCAACAAACGTGGATTGATCGGGGAAAGCGATCTTCTGCGGGTCTCGATTGGCCAGCCGCTCAACATTGACCGCGGCGAGCTGGAATTCAGCAGTGAGCAGGTGGTCAATCGCCTGACCGGAGAGCGCGGGGTCGTCACGCAGACGATCGGAATCGAGACCAAGCGCCGCCATACTGCGGAACTGGTCTATGCCGCACCTGTCAGCCGAAATTCCGAGTTCGGCTTGATCGGTCGCTACATTAGCGACGGTGTTCAGGGTGAAGAAGCAAACTTTATGGTCGGCGCAAACTTCGGTTTGCGGTTCTGAGATGGGGCTAAGGGGTATCAGAGCGATGACAAACAATAACGTCGATCAAGCGAAAATTGAGGGAAAACTGGGCATGATTAAGGGTGCGAACAAAGCGGTTGCGACATTGGCTGCTACTATGTTCCTCGGCCTTTCTACACCGGCCATTGCAGGTAGCGATCTCGGCACTGACGGTTTCGAGAGCACGATCGCACGGGCAAAATCGCAGATGATGGCCGATCCGGCTACAGCCTTGAACCTAGCGCGTGAAGCGAAGGTTTCAGTGGATGGCGATTCCCGAGTGTCAGCGCGCAACAGCCTGACGGCTCGTTGGCTCGAAGGTGAAGCGCTGATGCGGCTCAATCGCGGCGATGAAGCTTCGAGCCTGTTAGACGCTGCGCTTGCAGAGGCCTCTGCATCGTTCAGAGAAGAAAAGATCTATGCCGACCTTTTGCGTTCGGCTGCGTCATCCAAGGCTCGCGCCGGAGAGTTCGAAGAAGCTCTGACCCATTTCGAACTCGCAAGTGATCGCTACGCCACCCTCGGTGATTTGCGCAGCCGCGCAATCGTTCTCCAGAATATTGGATCGCTGTATTCCAAGGCGCGCGAATTCGAGAAGGTCCTGGGTTACTATCGCCAGGCGGTCGAAATCTTCACCGACGAAGGTCCACTTTCGCTGTCGGCTCACAATAATATTGGCAATGCCCTCAGAGGCCTTGAGCAATTTGACGAAGCCGAACAGGAATTCGAAAAGTCGCTGGCCATCGCGAAGAAGATGTCGAGCCCGCTACTTGAAGCGCGCATCCTCACCAACCTGGCTGCAACGCAGGTCCAGCATGGCATGGTGGAAAAAGCAGAAGCAACCGCTCAGCGAGCGCTTGCGCTTTGCGAAGAGCATGCTCCGCGCTGGCAGCCGTTCGCTCACGGTGTGCTCGCACAGGTCGAGCTGCAGCGCGGCAACATCGAGGCTGCCGAAAGCCATATCGCTCAAACGTTTGCCGACCAGCCCCTCGACAAGACAGACGCGCTGTTCAGGGACTTCCACGATACCGCCGCTCAGATCTATGCGCAGAGCAATGAAAACGAACGCGCTGGACTTCACGTCGCCGCATACGAGCGCATCAATCTCCAAGCTCAGGAGCTTCGCCTGAAGGGCATTGGTCAAGCAAGCCGCTAAGAAGTCGACGACCCTCCAATTTGCGGCGCAAACAAAGCCGCAACTCGGTTTTCGGGAAGCCTGTGCTTGCAGGCCGCATCCCTTGCGTGGCAAATGATTTGCTGCAAACGTAACGCTCAATGAAAGTCATGCTGGCGCGCTCAATCGTCGCCGCACATGGGGGATTGAGTGGGTCAGGTCATCGCCGGTACTTTGATTTCGTTCCTCCTGGTGGCGGCGAGCCTTTGCCTGCACTTGGCTGTTTTGCGCTCAATGAGCCGCCATTTCTCAAAGCCGGATCTTGCAGTGAAACGTCCGATGATCATCATAATGACGGTGATCTTCTTGACCCACGTGGTTGAAATCGCGCTTTTCGCAGCAGCATTCTATGCCATGGGCAATGTGGGCTTAGGACAGCTTTCAGGCGCCTATCACTCCACTGCCGTCGACTATTTCTATTTCTCTATCGCCACCTATTCGACGCTGGGGATTGGCGACATCGCGCCTGACGGCGCAATGCGAATGGTCGCAGGGATCGAGGCGCTGGCCGGCCTGCTCCTCATCGCGTGGAGCGCTTCCTTCACCTATCTGATGATGGAGCGATTGTGGGCGCGCGAAGAAACAGACGATTGAGCAAAGAGTAGCAGCCCTTTTTACCTGCGCCATACTCCGGGCCGAACCCCGACCTGCGCGGTCTCAATCCAAAGCGCGTAATGCGATACATCAACATAAACGCCCGGGAGCTTTTCAGACCCGCAGCCCTTGCCCCAGGACACTAAGCCGACGAGCCTTGCAAGGCCGTTTGACCGGCGTTGGATCAAAGGCCCGCCGCTGTCACCTCGGCATGAGTCGCCATAGACATCGGATTCCTGCGGGCGCGCCCACCCCAGGCCGCAGATCATGCCAGACGCGAGGCTTCGCTTGAGGTCCGAATATCTCCTACAAGCTTTAAGAGAGAGATAGTTCACCGGAACATATTGCAACTTCGACGGTGAGCGCTGGATATTACCGTCCTTGTCGAGACGCAGGTTTTCAGCACCGACTTCAAGCGGTCCGGTGACGCCCCAGCCATAGACAAATAGCGGTCGCTCTTTGAGTGATGCCTCTCCATGAATGTCTCGCTTGAAAAGCTTGATGCTCTTGAGCTGGCCAGACTTGATCGACCCCCGTTTTCCGCGAGTGGAAATTCTTATCATGGCGATATCATGCTTCTTGATGCCCGGCTTGTATTTGCGATGGATCACAACTGCATCGATCGGATAAGTGGCGCCTCCTGACGTCAGCGATTGCGTTCCCATCCTCACCCGCCGGTCCGTCAGAACCTTGCGCACTCTGTCGCCGTCGAAGGGCTTTCCAAACACGCAATGCGCGGCGGTCACGATCCAGAGTTCACCCAAATATGCGCCGCCACATCGGTGGTTCAGTTCGTATTCGTTTCGCTCGTTGAGATACTTCTTTTGCTCGCCATTCCGGTTGTTCGCGGCAATCGGTGAGAGCCGGGCATCGCGTGCCTTTTCAGCCGCAGTATAGGGCACCGTTGAATAGATCTGCACCTGCCATGGGGCAGTCCCGGGTGGTGCTTCCGAACCTCGAATGATCGGTTTTGCGCGGCGATTGGGATATTCATCACCTTCATGCTCAGGCAGCACGTTGGGATCAAACCGCTCTTCTTCCAGCGGTGGCGGAGGATGCCCGGGTTGGCCGGCAGCCATGGCCATAATGGCCAGCATTCCAAGAGACTTCTTCATTATCACAATCCGCTCGCTCTTCTGTTGCATCTGGCAGCGCGGTCCGCGGGGCTCTCATCGTCGAGAGCAACAGGCTCAGAACTCATTTGGAAACGGTTTATCTCCGCCGGGGACATCCAGTGCATGCCGTCGGCAGGCGCTGCTGAGATCGTAAACCAATAGAATTCGGTACGATACGCCGATCGCATTGAAGAAGCTCAGAAAGTCCTGATGGTCCTCATGGTCGCGCGGGAGATCGGTCGCTTGATATGCCGGCGGTTCTCCATCTTCCCAGCTGTGGACGCCGACGCATGCCCCCGGTTCAATGATCCGGCGTTTTCCAGCGAGGAAGAAGTCCGTGCCGCCAGAGGCAACCAATCCGTCCGAAGGGATTACTGTGGTGAAACCATCACGGTGCAGCTTCCACGCAGCATCCATATAGTCGTTGTCATCGTCCGAGCCGGGCACGAACTGCATAATCAGAACTTTGATCTCTGGGTGGTCACGGCGGGCCCGGTCGATGTGTTTGCCTGTCTCAGGAACCAGAGTTCCAATTGCAGAGAAGTAGCCGGACCCGGTCGCAAGCATCAATGGTTCAATATCTGCCTGCTGCGAGTTTGCACTCAGCACAAAGCAGGCCGGTAACAGCGCCAGAATCCTCGGTCGAAGCATGCTCACTCCCCAAGTTAGAAATCACCTGCGACCCTTGACAGGATAGGACAGGTTTGAAAGCATGTAAAACAACGTGGTGAGGGACAGATAATGGCATTTATTTCAAATGCTTACAGTAATGTCCGCATAATTATTGGAGCGCTGTGCCTGGCTGCGCTCATCTCATGCACGCCAGTCGAAGAATTCAAGCCCACACGCGAATTTGCCCCTACCCCAGTCGAGCTACGACCCAAAATCGTTCTCCAGAGTCTGCCGACCAAAGGGATAGAGGTCGCGGCGTGGACCCCTGATAACGAATACATCGTGACCGCAGTTGGGCCGACACGCTCCATCGCAATTTGGGAGGTGGCGAGCGGTAACATTGTCGACCGCATCAGGATGCCCGCCGAAAATGGCAGGACAGGCGCCCTGTTGCGATTGAGCGGGATGGAAGTGTCGCCCGACGGGAACACGGTCGTGATAGAGGGGCTGTCAGCACTATACGTTGCCGAGGGCGAATATGCGGCTCCCCGCAGCATGCGATACGAGCTGAATCTGGAAGAACGCACGGTCGAAATCGCGCAATCTACGTCTGATCCAAACGTCGATTTGGAGCAGGACAATATCGAAGCCGCGGTCGATGCCCTCGAAGCGGTGTTTGAAAATGACGACGAGCTATTCGACACGCCCGAAGATGCGATAGTCGGCCTACCACCTCTGCCTGATTCTCCCGATGGCATTTGGACGCTGGCCCGGCTCCCCGTCCCTTCGGAACTCGAAGAAGGGGGGATCCCGGAAGGCGGCCTCGTTCTGACCAACATGGTGGACGGATCGCGCCGCGAGCTGCTCCATCAGCCGATGCAGAAATATGATGCGGCCACGCTCTCACCCACGGGGCGTTGGCTCGCGATGACCAACGACAAAATGATTGATGATGAGGAGTCCGGCTTCGAGCAGTCGATTATCGAGATTTACGATATTCAGACCGCGACATTCGAGCCGCAGGTCAAAATCATCGGAGACTACAGCGACATCCAGTGGCTATCAGACGAACGCTTCGTCGTAACTGAAACCTCCGCCCCCAATGATGGCATGCGCGATGGCGCTCCAGATCAGGGACCTGCTCCCGATGCTATCGTGGTCAAGGCACAGGGCGGTGAAATTGAAGATCGGATTGAGCCGCGATGCTATCTGGTCGCTGTTGCCGATGGCGGCTTTGTCGGAGCGGGTCAGCAAATCTGCCGGTCCTTTCCCCAGGGTGGCTGGGGCTTACAAAAGTATAGCGCTCAATCTCAACAATGGAGCAGCTTTGGACCTAGCGAGCTAGCAGATAGCAGAGCCATTGATCTGATTGAAATCTCCGCGGACGGTTCGTTGCTGGCAGTGACGGAGGCAAACAGCTCTGACGAAGGCGGTTTTGCGCTGATCGGCCACATCCTCGATGCCGAGACTGGCCAACTACTTTTCAGCCGAACTTTTGAGGATCTGGCATACACCGAGATGGTCACGTTTTCCGCTGACGGGGAAGACGTGTTTGTCTCAGGAAACGGGCAGGTATTTCGCTGGCAACTGGCCACCGATGATTGGGGCCCGATGGAAATTTCAACGCTCGACACCACAGTACTGAACCAGAAAGGAGACCTGTTCGCAGTCGCAGGCGAAGCCGATGACGCGATCGGGCTGCTTGACTTTGCCGGAGGAGAGCTCTTGCCCTCGCTGGAGTTTGGCAATGTCTCCTCCGGCGGCTTCTTCCCAGACAAGCCTCTATTTTGGGCATTCTCTGCCGAAGAGGGGTTGAGGCTGTGGGATACGCGCGATTGGTCGATCGTGCTAACTACCTATTTCTTCGACGATCAGGGTTTTCTCGCGGTCACGCCAGATGGGCGATATGACAGCAATGTTCATCCCTATGGTGCGAAGTTTCGCTGGCTTGTTCCGGATCAGCCATTTGTCTCGCTTAACCCGGATGCTTTCAGTCGCGACTATTACACACCCGGCCTGACCGAGCGGTGGATCGCGTGTTCGGTCGACGAGAATTGCGCAGGCACATTCGAACCAACCAAACCGATTGCCTATCTCAACCGGCAATTGCCTAAGGTCGCGATTGTCGATGTCCAGCCGGGTGAAGTCCCCAGTGAAGCGATTGTCACAGTTGAAATCCGCCGTGATTTGTCGCCTGGTTCGGATGAAGAAGACTTGCCGTGGGTATTTGATCCGCGCGTATTTCGCAATCATCAGTTGGTGTTTCGCCAGCCCTCCAGCAAAGGCGAGCAGCAGGCTGATCTCGCCGACTGGCGAAGCGCAAATGCGATCCAGTCCGGAACAATCGACTCAAACGGCACCGTTCGCCTGACCAGCACCGTGTCGCTGGGTACGAGCGAGGCAGACATTGACACATCCCCGGTCTTCACAGCGTATGCCTTCAATGAAGACCGCATCAAATCTGAGACTGCCTTCTTCCGTTATGAACGACCTCAGGTCGAGCGGCGCGTGCCGAGAGCCTATGTGCTCACAATCGGCATCGACCACTATCAAGAAGCTCGTCTCAATCTCAATTTTGCAGGGAACGACGCAGTATTGATGGCGGAAAGCCTCAACCAGATTCCGGGATATGAGATGCGCAGACTGGCCGTGCGCACCCTGGGTGACACAACCTCATCGGATCCCAGCGAGCAAGAGGTGGGCTTGGCTGCGAACCAGCCCGATTTCATTGACCCTTCTGTCTTTCGCGACCTGCTTGAGGTTCTCTCGGTGGAAGACGCCAGTGATGCGCGCGCGCGGTTGATGAGCGTCGGCATTGATGCCTCTATGCTGGAGCAAGCGACGCCGGATGACTTGGTGATCATCTCATATGCAGGGCATGGCTGGACCGACGAAACGGACGAGTTTTTCATCGTTACATCGAACGCGGTCTGGTCCGATGAGGCCGGTACTCCAGATACCGATAGCCTCGTCTCCTCCGTCCAGCTTGCGACCTGGATGAGCAATATTGACGCTGGCACGATGGCGCTGGTGATTGATGCGTGCCATTCAGCTGCGAGTGTCGAAAACGGGACATTCAAGCCGGGCCCGCTTGGTGATCCCGGTCTGGGTCAACTGGCCTTTGATAAGGGGGTGTTGATCCTTACTGCGACGCAAGCTGACGACGTAGCGGTCGAAGATGCGAGCTTGAGCCATGGTCTCTTAACCTATGCGCTCGCCGCAGAAGGGATCAACGCGAGCGGGGGTATGGCTGATCTTGATGACGATGGGCAAATTCTGCTGACCGAATGGCTGACCTACGCGGTCGAGCGCCTGCCAGACATGCAGTCTGATCCACGCGTCGCAGGGCTGGCTGCGCGCACCTTGGTTTTCCACGATCAACCAGAAGGATGGACTAGCAAGAGGGTGCAGGAACCGTCGCTTTTCAACTTCAACGTTCTTCCGCACAAAACAATTTTGCGGAGCCTTAGACCATGAAGCGGGCTTTATCCTTCGTCTATTTGGCCGGCCTCGCCCTGATATCGCAAGGCTGTTCATCGGAGGAAACGGTTGAGCCCTATCAGGCCGTGAGCGTCCCGGAGAATTCGACGCCGCTTGCAGGGGAGCCACTGGAAAACGTTTACGGATTGTTTGTCGGTGTCGACAATTATCAGTTCTCCCGCGCTCAGCTCCGCTCAGCCGAATTCAACGATCTGCGAGGGGCCGTCGGGGATGCCCGACGCTTTAAATCTGCACTTGGTGAGCTGTACGGCCTGGAACTTGACCAGGCGCCCGAAACCGAATGCCGGTCCGAAAACGACCTGTCAGAGACCCTGCTGGATGCCTGCGCCACGCGCGAAGCAATCCTCTCTGCGCTCGACCGCAAGATCGATACGCTCGAAGCAGGCGATACGCTGATCTTCTATTTCGCGGGGCATGGCTCGCAATATCGCGACGATGAAAACTATGATCAGGATTCAGGCTATAATGGGACAATTCTGCCTTACGACGCGCGCAACCCCGATGGCTCGCCAGGGGAAATATTCGATATCGAATTGAAGCTCCGCAAGGACCGCGCGACGGCAAAAGGTATCTACTTCGTCTCGATATTTGATAGCTGTAATTCTGGGACAGCAACACGTGATGGCGCAAATGGTCAGTCCCGCAGCGTTCCTGTGTCGACCGTCGCCCCTCCCCCTGATTTGCAAGAACAGTCGAGTGCGACAGCCTCTGAAGCAAGCGGCTACTGGGTGCATCTCGCCGCCGCCCAAGATGGGCAGGAAGCGCAAGAAGCTGTGAGCGGCGAAGTCGGCGAGAGAGCCGGTCTCTTCACGAATGCGCTGATTGAAACACTTCGCATGCCCGCTATGCGACATGCCAGCTTCGGGGACATTATTCGCGAAGTTCGGCTGAGGGTTGCGCGCAAGGGGCATACTGCGCAAGTGCCGTCCGCTGAGGGAGCCTTGACCGCTGCTCTTGGGGCACAGGCGGGATCGACCATGGTGTTCGACGCCGTGTCTGATGGAAGCGAGGTCACGCTTTCAGCGGGATCGCTTTCAGGAATGACTAAAGGATCGCGTTTCGCACTCTATCGCTCGCAAAGTGACGCTGTCGCACGCGAGAATTCGGTTGCTGCGGCTGCGATCGTTTCGCTCACACCCACGTCGGCACGCCTGGAGGTAGAAGACGCATCAGGCGAACCATTGCCATCCCAGCTTTTCGCAGAAGAGATCGCGCATTTCCTGCCGCCTGAAAGCCTCCAGGTGAGCAACCGTCTTAGCAACGCTCCGATAGCGGCCATCGCTGACGAAGCATTGGCCAAAATCGAATTTGCACAATCCTCAGCTGACGGCGCAATCCAGATTGTCTCCGCGCCAAACGACCCTTCTGCGGCGCTGCTTCAGGCAAGCGACGGCATGCTTTATGCCGAGCTGGGCGATCCGAATGACGCAAAGTTCCCAGCGCGACTTGAGGCCGAACTCATCAAGATCGCGCGGGTCAATCAATTGTTGGCGCTCAGGACCACCAGCCGATCAGGCGATGCCGTCAGCGATGTGGGGCCGGTGGAATTCTGCATCGCGCAGGAAGGCTATCGACCGGGCGCCTGTCCCGAGCCTGATGATGGCGGAATACGCAAGATTGAGATGGGCGACATGACCTTCGTAACGGTCATCAATCGCAGTAGAGAACCTTCGTTTATCTATGTGCTTGCCGTCGATCCCTTGAACAGCGTCATTCAGGTTTTGCCAGCGGCTGGCGAAAACGATGGCAAGATCGAGCCCAACCGTCCCTATCGGCGCGGACCGATCTCTTTCGCCCAGCCGGGCAATTATCGCTTTGTGACCATTGCCAGCGATCAACGCATTCGGGTCGACGCCCTCCAACAAAGCGGCAGCGGCACACGCGATATCACTGCGTGCACAACGCCGCTCGAAAGGCTGCTGTGCTCCGCGAGCAAAGGCACGCGCGATACTTCTGTGGCGGCAATCGACAAGTGGCTTGCAACAGTCTCTTCGGCATTGGTGAATTAGAATGAAGATGCGAATTGCACATTTCGCTTCGCTTGGAATGATTGCGCTGGCATTGGGAGCGCTCTCCGCCTGCCAGCCAGCGGCCACGTCAGACGAGGGAGCCAAGGCCGGTTCCAAGACAGCAGACGCGCAAGGCTCATCACGTCGCGAGCGTTGTCAGGCGCGGCTCGAAAAAGAGAGCGGCGGGCGGGTTGTTGGCGGGGAACCTGCGCGGCCAGGTTCAGCTCCGTGGCAAATCGCGATCATGTCCGAACCGGATTATAGCGAAGCCGAGCGCAGGTTTGACGCCACCCTTGACGACGGAGACGAGTGCAAAAGCTATCTGGCTGAGCGTGAGGATTTTGAGCTCGCCCACAAGTGTGGTGGTTCTTACATCGGTGATGGCTGGATCGTCACTGCTGCGCACTGCGTCGTTGGGATCAAGGCGCCCAATGGCACGGATAGCGATGCGATCAAACATCGCCATATCATACTCGGCACCCAGAACCTGACTGTGCAGGACGACAAGTTCTCGATTGGATCGGTTGTTGTTCACTCCGGCTATTCCAAGGCCGACAAGATGGATGACATCGCGCTGATCCGCTTGTCTGACGATGCGAAAACGCAGCAGCGGCTGGATGCGCTACTCGCTGATGGCCGGTTAGAGCCTATTGCGTTAATGCAGCCAAGCGATCGCGGTTTTGACGAGCAGGAAGAACTCAGGGTTACCGGCTGGGGTTACATGGGGCAGCGCAACGCGAACCGCGACTGGGAGCGTCTGCGCGACAGCCAGGGAGAGCTCCAACGAAAGCCGGCTGCTCTCCAGCAATTGTCGATCAATTATCTCGACGATGCCATGTGCGAGGATAACTTCGCCGACTTCGGTCAAGGCAGCCTCTGCGCGGGCGCTGTAATCGAAGACGGAACGGTCGGCACCGGCAAGGACAGCTGTCAGGGAGACAGTGGTGGCCCCCTGACCCGCCTTGAGAATGGTGGCGAGCGCCGGCTAGTTGGTCTCGTCTCGCTAGGCAAAGGCTGCGGAGCGCCCGGACTACCTGCGGTTTATGTCCGTGTTTCTCATTATGCAGACTGGATTGCTCAAGCCAAGCAGGCGGCGCGCACGTCAACCGTCAGCACTTGGCCAGAGCCAGCGCAGCAGGAACGGTAACTCCGAAAAGTGACCAAAGCTCCGAGGAGCTAGGTCAAGATCAACGGTCGTCCTCGCCGGTGCGATCATCTTCGCCAGTACGATCATCTTCGCCTGTTCGGTCATCCTCGCCGGTGCGATCATCCTCGCCGGTGCGATCATCTTCACCAGTACGATCATCTTCACCAGATCGATCATCTTCGCCGGTGCGATCGTCGGACGCGGCGGTGGTATCCTCGCTGCCATCGTCTGCTGCCTGATTGCAGGCAGACAAACCCAATGATGCTGACAAAAGTGCCGAAATGAAAATCGTCTTGCGCATAATTTTTCCCCTCTACTCGCAGACTACACGTCTTTTACACGAAACCCATCGCGCTTACCAATTTGCCATATTCGCCTCGCTCACGAACCGGCTCCAATAACGGGTCGACGTAAAGCGCTGCCAATCCACCGTCACGCAGTTCCCAAGCCTTCTCAAGCGCTTGAACAGCTCGATCTTGATCCCCCCACTGCGCATAGACCTGCGCATATTGGTAATGGCTCTTGTCGCCATATTCAGCGATCAGATCGGCGAGATGAGCCTCCGCCTCCGATTGGTTTCCGCGCCTGTGGGCGATGATCGCATATCCCGGCAGCCGCCGAACATTGCTCATTTCCTGCGAAAAAGATGCGTAAGCGCTGTCGAGATCGCCCAGCATCAATTGCGTTAGGCCCAATTGCGAATGGTAGGTGCCGTCATCAGGCCTGATCGCCAGCGCACGCTGAAATTCAGGGATTGCGAGTTGGTATTGACGACCAAAGAAATGGATCTCTCCACTAGCTCGAAATACCCGAGAGTTGAGCGGATCCAACTGCGCCGCACGGGTGATCGCTTCATTCGCAGCAGCATACTCTCCGATCTTCGAACTGAACCTTGCGAAGCGGGCAACGGTATCCGCATCCCCTGCCCCGAGTTCATAAGATCTTTGAAATGCCGCCCTGCCCGATTTCATATCGAGCTTTCCGTTCGAATACGCCCAACCCAGCGCCGAATAGCCATCGGCAAAATCCGGTGCCAGTTCAGTTGCCTTTTGGGCTGTCACCACGGCCTCGTCATAAAGCCGGGAGCGCTCCTCGAAGGCTGCATACAAATTCGCAATCAGGACCAGTGTGCGCGAGCGAGCAGCAGCCGCAGCGGCATAGGCTGGGTCAATCGATAGCGCCTCATCAAACTTGGCGAGCGCAAGCCTGTCAGAGGCTTCATCTGCTGCAGATTCGTATAGGTCCTTGCCTCGTAAATAGGCATCGAACGCCGCAATGCTCTTGGTTCCGCCCAACTCGGCTTGGCCCTGGTCATTGCCTTCGATTGCCGCTGCCAGAGCCGATGCCACAGCCTGCGCAATCTCTGACTGGACTGCAAAAATGTCCGTCAGCGGCCTTTTAAAGCTCTGGCTCCAACGGCTCGAGCCATCGCGGTCGTCACTCAAATCCGTGGTAACTTTGATCGTATCGTCCGCCTTCTGGACATTGCCTTCCAGCAAAAACGACACCCCGAGCTTGGACGCAATCTCCCGCGCGCCACCTTCAAAGTTGCGAAACTCATTTGATGACGTCTGACCGACTACCTCCAGAAGAGCATTGCGCGAAAGGCGGCTTCTGATTTCCGAGGTCAGACCTTCAGAAAAGTAGTCTTGCTCTTCTTCACCGCTGAGATTTTTGAAGGGCAGCACCGCAATCCCTTCACCTCCGGCACCTAGCGTGAAAAGCCCGCTCTGCCAGGCTCCTACGCCTGCAACCGCGACGGCAGCCAAGCCCCCGCCGATCATGATTGTACGCCGAGAAACGCCCGCCTGCGAGCGCGCCGCAGGAGCCTTTATAGCAGGTGCATCTTCACTATGCATGGCGGCCACAGCGCGCACCATTTTGATCATGTCAGGATCGGATGCGGTGAAATTGGACTGCGAAAGATCTAGGCATTGGAATTGGCCGAAACCGAGCGGCGGCATCGCCCTGCCAAGCGAAATTGGGACCAGCCGGCCGCTGTCACGCCCCCTTGTGGCTTCGTCATGGACCCAGTGCGATTTCACCGATGTCTCTGTCCAGAGGACGACGACAGCCTGTGCTCTGTCTAAAGCAGCTTCGGTGGTATTTGCGAAGCGCTCTCCGCCTTCAAGCAGGCCATCCCACCAGACGGTATATCCCGCCTGCTCCAGGACTTCGATGATGGGTTTGGCCTTGTCCTGATCGGCGCGTGAATAGCTGAAGAATACGGTCGAAGCCCTTGCGTCCGCTGGAACGCCTTGGTCTGACATATCTATCCCCCACCTTGAGCCACTCTTTGAAAACAACGAAATTGCGGCCCATTACGCTCACCATGCACCAAAATTTGCCGGCGAGCTAGACCGGTATCGTTATATGCTTGCCTCCGAAAACAGCCTGCCAGTTTTCGATCTCCGCAAAGACCACGTCATCAGCCGCGTGCGCCAGTTCGCGAACAGATCCATAATTGAGCCTCTCATCGGGAGCCTGAAGGAGTACATTGATCCGGCGGCTGATGGCATCGAGTTTTTCCGAGGTTACTTCAGAGATCGAGGCAAAGCGCTCAAAATCGCCAAAGTAGCGTATCCCTGCGATCGAAGCGCCAAGCGTCGGGAACAACACACCGAGCACTGTAAATGTCTTGGAGAGCTTGGTCACGAAACCTCCGTCCCACAGCCCCGCCGCTGCCCCTCCCTTGAGGACGAGATATGAGGCCACCGAAATCAGCGCCAGCTTGAAGAGGAACTCAGAAAATCCATCGAGGTTGTCATGGATATTCTTCAACCGCTGCGCCTTGCCCTGATGGTAATCACGCTGCGGGCTGACGTGATGCTGGTCGAGCATTTCCAAGACTGACCGCAGATAGGGCGCAGTGACTTTGGCTCTTGGCAGCCCGATGCCGCGCAGCGCCTGCCGCACATACCATTCCGGCCATGACGAATCCGCACCTCTTGGCCAATGCCCCGTAGGCCTCGCAACGCCAAGACTGAGCAAGAGCGGGCTGTGCCTAAAATATTCAGCGACGCGGCGCGTCTCGAACCATCTTGCATGCCAGCGATATTTGCGCCCGCGATAGGTGATGATGACTATAGCGACGAGAACGAGAAACTCGAACAGCGCGAAGCCCCATTTCTGCTCGGGACTGACCAATGGAAGGTACAGAATACCTCCAACGATCGCCAAGGCAGACAAGAGAAAGTTGACGACCATGCCCGATCGATAATGATCGGACAGGCGCGATGAAACGCCATCTGCCCATGCGAAAGGCTGCAAGGCCTGGCGTTCGATCCGGTCGGCCAATTCTTCGTCACCGCCGGGCAATTGCTTTATTGCCTCCGTCAATTCTGCTCCGCTTCCCGAGGCAACTTCATCGGGGTTCTCATACTTGACAACCAGCGATCGAAAGCGCGCTTCATCCCCGGCGAAGAGAGCTTCGATCCGGCGATAAGCGTGGACCCAGCGCGAGCTCTTACTCTGCCAGGTTTCCGTCTTCAGGTCCGCCAGCGCGTCCTCATCTAACGAACCAATCTCTGACGGGTAAACCGTTGTTGCCACATGCTTCTTCAAAGCGCCGATCGGGTCTTCGCGCATCCGTTTCGAATGGAGCGCTACGAGGGTTTCAGGCGAATGACGAATGCACCAGTCTTCCGGGTTTGCAGGATCGATCCAGATTACCGGCGTTCCAAGCTCCAGCGCCTGAAGGACGGTATGTCCCGTGCCGCCTACATTGGTGGTGCTAGCCCCATCCCAGACTGCGACCAATATATCGGCCTGCTCGATCAAAACCTGACCCGCCATTTCGGCCCGCTTCGCGCTCTCCAATGCGAAGGCTTGAGCCTTGTCGAAATCATCCGGAGATTCGAGAGCGGTAAGGAACAAGCTCTCTATCGCTGCGTCTTGGTCCGCGAGTTCGAACAGGCGCGCTTTCCGTGTAACTGAAGAAATATTGTCTCTGCGCGCCTTTGTTTCATCATCGACAGGGTCTTTACCACCGAGCAACCGTCGGGCGTCCTCGACAGTCTTCGGTAAAGCATTGATCGCGAGATTGAGGGTCTCGCCAAAGGGCAGTGGACTGACAAGCTCCCAGCCACAAGCGAGACCCAGCCGAGCTGCCAGCTGGTCTGATCCGTCCACCATCAGCGTGTGCAGCCGGATTTTCGGCTCATCCTGAGCCTCGATTGCCTTCGGCGCGCTCTTAGCAGCGGCGTCGATGTGACCGAACAATTCAGCAATAACTGAGCTGATGCGCTTCGCATTCTGGTTAAAAATACGATGCGACGCCCGATGTCCTGTTACCCCCACACTGAAACAGACTGCCGGCAACGCCGTAGACAAGGTTTCTTCGGTCGATACGGGATGCTTTGCGATAGAGCGGATCCTTTCCCAGCCGTGAGCATGACATGTGGCGCTGTGCTGAGGTTAGATGAACCGTTTGCATTGCACAAACAACGGGCTTCGGTCGATTATCGAAGCCTTAGCTTGTATCAGTATTTACGGGCAACAATGCCGACGGTTCGACCTACGCCGCCGGGTTGGCGATATTGCTCGAATGACTGCCTTAGCTGACCGTCTCTGACCGCCGCCACTCGATGCCATGCAGGATCATGGTTCCGACCAAGACACCGCTCGCGCTTGGTTGCGCGGGCGGCCTGATTCGTTTGCCGAGCTCCGAACCCGCGAATTTTCGCGCCGATCAGCCAATTTCGCTAAAAAAACGCACTTTTTTGCAAATTAACACGCTTTTGGGGGCGTTTTAACACGGCCTAACACGGTTTTTAACACGCTCTCTAACACGCTAGGCCTTTAGCTAGGGTCCCCGCAGGAATGGTGTCCCTGCCAGTGAGTGGGCGTGTTTTGGCTCTTATCGACCCTTTGGGCCAGATGCGTTCACTCACTGATCGGGCACTCTTTGCGCGGGGCTTTCCCCCGACGCGGATGCCGTCCCTGCATTGTGAAACACCAATGAGGGGACACCTTCGATATGAAAAAGCTAACTCTACTTTCAACCACTGCAGCCAGTGCAACCATCGCCGCGCTGACATTCCAGCCCGCACCCGCCGCGGCTCAGTCAACACAGGTTGGCACGAATGCAAACGCCAACGGCGAAAATTCCACAGCCGTCGGAGGGGCTGCCAGGGCGGAAGGCGATGAATCAACAGCGGTTGGCCATGCTGCAGTGGCTGATAACGACCGCTCAACGGCTATAGGCACGTTCGCACAAACAAGAGACGGCGCTGTGGATGCCACTGCGGTCGGCGTTTCTGCAGTGGTGAACGGAGACCGAGGCACAGCAGTTGGACGCAGCGCTTTTGCCCAAACCGATGGTGCAGCGCTCGGGCATGCCGCTCGTGCCCTAGCCACAGCCACAGCAATTGGACAAGACTCTGATGCAAGTGCCTTTCAAGCAATTGCGCTTGGTCAACTTGCCAATGCGTCCGCAACCGGTGCCACCGCGCTTGGAGGAGGCTCTGCTGCATCTGGCACTCAAGCAATTGCACTTGGCCAAGATGCCAATGCGTCTGCAAACGGTGCCACCGCGCTTGGAGGAGGCTCTGATGCGACAGGCATTCAAGCAACCGCGCTTGGCCAAGATGCCAATGCGGCGGGCAACAATTCGGCTGCTATCGGTTTTGACTCAAGCGCCTCAGGCGTGCGTTCTCTTGCACTGGGCGCTTTTTCCCAGGCCGGCTCAAGGGCAGTTGCTAACGGAGACTCGGCTATCGCATCCGGCACTGCTTCGATTGCCATTGGTTCGGAAGCAGAAACGAGCGCCGAGAGTGCCATCGCGATTGGCAGCCTTGCAAATGCGACGGTACCGTTGAAGCGGTGGCGATTGGCGACAATGCAAATGCAGCGGCCAATGGCGCAATCGCGATAGGCGGCGGCGCTAACGAAGACGGCGTTGGCGCGGCCACTGCCACTGGGGTGAATTCGGTTTCGCTTGGTCTAGGGTCTTTTGCCGGCGGAGATAACTCGGCTGCGCTTGGAGCCCAAACTAACGCTGTCGGCAGAAATTCGCTGGCGCTGGGCACACAAGCGGTCGCCACCGTCGAGGACGGGTTTGCTGGCGGCGCGCGTGCGCAGGCCACAGCCACAGCCTCGGTTGCGCTTGGCGCAGATACGGCAGCGACAGCAACGGGCGCTGTCGCCTTGGGTAACGGCGCCGAGGCATTCGGTTTCAGCAGCTTTGCTGGCGGCGCGGGTTCTCTTGCTGAGGGTGGTTCTTCTGTCGCGATTGGCACAAACTCATCCACGACATTTGCCGACACGGTTGCTATCGGGTCATCTGCAAGGGCATCATCATCAGCGGCGATCGCTCTTGGCACAGTCGCAGCGGCTAACGGACTGACGAGCGCCGCATTGGGTGAAAGAAGCCGGGCTGATGGGGACTTTTCGCTTGCCCTGGGGTCCAGAAGCACGGCATCAAGTGACGATGCGATCTCTATTGGATCTTTGAGCGCTGCAACGGGTGAGGCAGCGGTCGCATTGGGGGGAAGCCTCAGCAATGACGGCCTTGGCTCGCAGGCGACGGGTCTTGCTGCAGTCGCAATCGGCGCTGATGCGGTGGCGAGCGGCGAAGGCAGCTTTGCCGGGGCTGTGGGTTCGAGCGCGACCGGAGCCGGTGCAATCGCGCTTGGTTCGGATGCTTTGGCGCAAGGTGCAGAGTCTACGGCCATCGGAACGGCTACCCGCGCTGGCGGGCTGCGTAGTGCAGCCTTTGGTCGAGGATCGCGCGCGCTGGCAACCAGTGCGACGGCAGTCGGTGACACGGCGTTTGCCACTGCGGGCCGCGCCACAGCGATTGGTCAGCGTGCCTTGGCGAGCGGCGGCCGAGGAACGGCAGTCGGCTTTGATACCGAGGCTGGAGCAAACGCGACGGCAGTTGGGGACACGGCGGTTGCGACTGGCGCCGGTTCGACTGCAGTTGGATTCCGCGCTGCAGCGGCGAATGCGAATGCCACCGCAATTGGTGCAAACGCGGCGACAAATGCCGACAATCAGGTGACGCTCGGCGGAACCGGAAGCTCGGTTAGGGTTGGCGACATCGACGCCAGCACCGCCGCGCAAGTCGGTCCGGTTGACGTGGTAACAGTCGACGGCAATGGCACACTCGGTCGTCAAACGGTTGCTACCGCTGCCTCGGTCGACAATGTGCGCGTGGCACTCAACGCGTTCTCGCAGGTCAGCACAGCTCAATTCGATGCGTTGGCAGGCCGCGTGCAGGACTTGGACTTCCGCTTGCAGGATCTCGACGAAAGCACACGCGGCGGTATCGCAGCGGCGGCAGCTATTGGCAGCGCGATTGCGATGCCGGACAAATCCTTTACCATTGCCGGTAACATCGCGACCTATCGAGGTGAGCAAGGCTTCGCGGCTAGCTTTACCGGTACGGGTAAACGATAGCTTTGCCATCGGTGCCGGCATCGCAGGCAATACGGGCGACGGCTCAGTGGTTGCGCAGGCCGGCGTGGCGCTCGGCTTCTAAAAGTCTCGTAGCGTGCAGGCGGGCGCAACAATCAAATTATGCAAACCCGCCTGCACCTTCAGCCTTGTCGTTCGGCTCCACGGCGTTCTTGAAGAAGAAAAGTGCGGCCTTCTTGCATCTTTTTCTAATGACGCAACTCTGGGTGGTCTCGCCCCCCGGCTCAAACAGCCATGACTCAGCGTTTCGTGAGTCTTGAAGAAATCGGGCATAGATAATCACCATCAGGCGCATCAACATTTGGGGAGAAGGTGTCAGTCGGTTCGCAACTGGTCTCCCATTTCCGTACCGATCCCATAGACCAACATCGTGAAGCCTCAGGGACTGCAATTAGGCGGTGAGCAGATTCTTGTTTCCAAAGACTGGGCTGGCGCAAAGTTCGATCCCAAGGGGCCTATCAGTCAGAAGCAAATCAAGGTTATACAATCGAGACGCATTCGGACGCGAGCCAAAGGTAGAATTGAACCTCGCGCATCATCGAATTAGCGGGCCAAATCTCCCAGCGCCTCTTTCAAGTCACCGAGATAAGGCTCGAATGGCTTCCACGCTCCCTGCCCCTTGCGATTGATTGGCTGGCGCACTTGCTCGCTGGAGGCGGTGCGCACAGCGCGATCGGTCTTGTGAAATTCGAGGCACGCCTCTTCAAATGGCAGGCCCAGATAATCGAGCATCCGCCGCGTCTGGCCCTCCAGATCGTCAAGCACATCTTCGTGCTGCACGCGCAGCACCTTGCCCGGCAGCACGTTGTCCCAATGCTCCATCAGATCGACATAATCACGGTAATATCGGCCAACCTCAGTAAGCCCGTAGGTGAACTCCTGCCCCTCAGCGAAGAGCTGTTTGAAGCCAGAGAAACAGCAATCCATCGGGTCGCGCCGCGCGTCGATGATCTTGGCATTGGGCAGGATCAGATGGATCAGGCCAATATGTCGGAAATTGTTCGGCATTTTGTCGATGAAGAACGGTGCGCTCTGCCGATGCACGCGGGTATTGGCGATGAATTCTTCGCCAAATTTGCTTATCTGCTTATCGCTGAGATCGTGAAGAACCTGCGGGTAGTTCGACTGGCCCGCCTTGCGCCCCCGCAATCGGTGCGCGAGCGCGAGGATATCGGGCAGCTCCAGCGTTCCATCCACCTGCGAATGGCTGGCAAGGATCTGTTCCAGCAGGGTCGAACCCGCGCGTGGCAGACCGAGAATGAAGATCGGATCGGGCGCGTCGTGTCCTGCCTCTTTGTGCCTTTCAAAAAGCTCTGCCGTGCAAATCTCGCGCTGTTTGGAAAGCTCTGCTGTCATGGCGTCAGCGCTGTAGCAGGTCTGCGCGCGCTTTAAGTCATTGCCCTGTTTATACGCCTCAAAACTGGCGGCGTGATCGCCGCGATCCTCGAGCGCTTTGGCCATCGCAAACAGGATGTGTACGCGGTCCATAAAGGCGAGATCGCCGCGCGCGATTTGCGCCTGCATCGCGGCAAGCTCCTCGTCCGAAAAATGATAGGTCTTTAGGTTCGCGAGCGCATAATACGCATCGCCTTGGTCGGGCTTGGCCGCGATCGCCTCGCCGTAGCGAGCAATCGCCTGCTCGCTCTGACCCATCGTTTTGAGCGCGTGGCCCATGCTGGTGAGTGTCGCAGGGTCTTGCGGCAGTTTTTCGAGCACCTGCTCGAACAGCGCAAAGGCGCGCTCGTAATCACCCGTCTGCATGCTCTCGATCGCGAGACGCGATTGGAACAGCGGGTTTTCAGGGTCGCTTGAGTAAAGCTTCTCTGCCTCCACATAGGCACGCTCGAACTTCTGCCGGCGCCGCAGCGCATCGACATAGTCTAAGCGCAATTGCAGATTGTCAGGCTCAAATGCCACTGCGCTTTCAAGGAGGAATTCTGCGTCGTCGAGAATGCCGAGTTCCATCCCGATCTTGCTGAGCAATCGCATCCCTTCCACATGTCCGGGAGCAGGATGCGGATGGGTGCGAAGGAAATGGCGGCAAATCTCTTCGGCGCGCAGCAAGCGCCTTTCAGCCAGATGATTGGTCACGGCCAGCAATTCACGCGGGAGCGCCGCTAAGCGGTCGAACTGCGCCTTGGCATTGGCAGCCTCGTTCGCACGCCCCTGCTCGCCCGCCAATCGAGCAATCTCACGCCAGCTCGCAGTAAGCGCAGGATTGAACTTTACCGCGCGATTAAAAGCGTCGAGCGCTGCTGTACTATCGCCTTTCGCGAGGGCCAAATGCCCCTCTTCCTGCCAAGCCCGGCCATATTCCGGCATCGCTAAATGGAGTGCGCGCAAGTGCGCCGCAGCGTCTTCAAAATGCTTCAGATAGCGGCATGCGACAGCGGCGATATACAGCGCATCGCCATCGCCACCATCGTCGCCAAGCAGTGCTTCGGCCAGCGCAAGACCTCGCTCAAAGTCGCCCGATTGCAGCGCCTCTTGCGCGGAATTCAACTGCTCTTCGCGTGTCGCCATCTGCGTGCCTTACTAGCGCTGTGCATCAACGCAAAGCGGCGGAGGTGGACCGCATTGATCCACCCCCGCCGCTTGCGTTCGATTATGCGGCTCCCGATCAGTAATCGTAGCCGATGCGGATGCCCACGGTAAGCGGACGGTTGGTCACAATGCGCGGACGGTCATTGCCGAAATTGCCCGAAACCTGAGCGCGTTCGTCGCTCAAGTTCTCGCCGAAAATCTCGAACCGCCACTGGTCCGCCTTCACACCGGCCGAGAGATCAAAGGTGGTGAAGCTATCAAGCTCCAGCTTGTTGATCTCGATAATATCGGTGAACTTCGAGGCCGAGTGTGTCATCTGTGGCTGGACGAATGCTTCGAGCGTGTCGCTCAGATCCCACTCATAGCGGACCCGCAGATTGCCTTGGAAGCCTGGCGCAAATGCCAACTCCCCGCCTTCGATCACGTCATTGGTCGGCGTGAGAACATCGGTGATCTCGGTATCGAGCACCGAGAATGCGCCCGCAACCGTCAGGCCCGGCGTTGCATAAGGCGCGACGGTGAAGTCTGCCTCAAGCCCGTAGATCTCAGCATTGGCCGCATTGTCCGAGAAAAACAGATTGGTGATGCTCGGATCGAAGATCGTCGTTTGCAGGTTGCTGATATCGACGAAGAACGCGCTGCCATTGAAGCGGAATTGCCCGTCGAGCAGGTCCATCTTCCAGCCCAGCTCGTAATTCTGCACTTCATCGGTCTCAAGCTCGAACGGAACGGTAAAGCCGTTCGGCCCTTGCGCGCCGCCCGGGCGGTTGAGCAGTCCTGGACGGAAGCCTTCCGAATAGGTTGCGTAGAACAGCAGATCCTCGGTCGGGGTAAAAGTCAGCGTGCCTTTCACAATGACCCCACTGGTCTCGGCCACGTCAGGTGCCTGAAGCGCGTTAAAGACCTGCGTTGCTTGCGCCGTGCTGAGTCCAGCAGCTTCAATATCGGCAATGCTCTGACCCAAAGTGAAGGTCTGTCGCAGCGCCGCATTACACGATCCGATGAAGGTGAACTCGCCATCACCGTCATAGAGATCGTTGATGTCGGTGCCGAATGCGTTCGCATCCTGCGCCGCACCCGAGTTGCAGAATGATCCGTTGGCGCTGCCCTCGAAATCAACCTCGATATCGTAGTAACGCGCGCCAAATGTCGCAGTCAGCACGTCCGGCACAATGTCAAAGCTCGCTTCGCCGAAGATGCCGAATTGCTCATCTGTCCGGCGGATATCGTTCCGGAAGATGGTCTCTGCCGGGAAGGGTCCGGGATCGGTGGTGAAGCCTTCCTGCGGGAAGTTTGGTGCAAAAGGGCCGAATGGTTGCGCCAGAACATTGCCAGGATAGGCAAAATCGACGCGCTCTTTCAGCTCAAGGTCGGAGTAAAAGCCACCAGCCGTCACGCGGAAACGCCAGTCTTCAGGAGTGCTGAAGCGCAGCTCTTGCGTGAAGACCTCAGTCTCGCTCACCGAGTTGATGTAGAGGTTTGGCGCCTGACATGTGCCGCTCGGTCCGCCCGCACCCGGATAGGTCACGCTGCCATCACAGATGTAATAGGGCAGGTACTGACCGACAAAGAGATAGTCAGTGTAGTCCGAACGCTGATTGGCTTCACGTTCAGTATATGCCCCGGTGTAGACCACATCGAGCATCGCGATGCGCCCTTCGACGGTCCAGCTGGTGTTAGAGAAATCGTCTTCGAGACGATCTTCTTCGAAGCGTTGAATCTCAAGGTCATCAAGGCCGTCCAATTCCGGATCGGCGAAGAACACGCCGTCGGATTCGATGCTCTGGCGTTGGTGAGCGACCGTGACAGTCCAATCAGGCGTCACTTCCCAAAGGCCGCTGACGCGGAAACCGGCATATTGCGTGTCGTTGAAATCGTCCTGAACGAGGCCAGCATTGTCGGCCTCGATGAAGGTCACGTTCGCATCGATCTGCGCAAGCGTCGCCGGGTCAGATTGGAAGCCACCGCGATTTGCATTCACTGGCAAGCCATTCGAACGCACCGTTCCTGATGGACGGAAACGACCGCTTTCACGCACCGAACGCGTGCCAGCCACATTGTCGATATAGCCGCCCTGGTCGTCAAGGTAGACGACGCCGCGCAGCGCGAAGCTGTCTGACACGGGCACGTTGACCATTGCCTCTGCCTGATAGCTTGTTTCGCCGCCCTTGGTGAACGAGACCCCGCCAGAGAAACCAGCGTCAAAGCCCGACAAGCTTGGCTTGTTGGTAATCAGACGGACAACACCGGCCTGCGAACTTGCACCGAACAAAGTTCCCTGCGGGCCGGAAAGCACCTCGATCCGCTCAAGGTCAGCGGCATAAACATCGAGGTTGCGGCCTGGCTGTGCGAGCGGCTGCTCGTTCAGATAGAGCGCCACGTTTGGCGCGAGACCTGCGACACCTGCGACCGAAAGGTTAGGCGTGGTCGAGGCAAGTCCACGAATATAGATAGTGCTCTGACCCGGGCCGCCGCCACCAGCCGTGACGGTTGGAAGCTGATCGAGATAATCATCGAATGTGTCGATGTTGAGCTCTTCGAGCTGCTCTTCGCCGATGGCCGAAACCGATACCGGCACGTCCTGCAAGTCTTCGGTACGCTTCTGCGCGGTCACGACGATGGTCTGGACACCGCCACGCTGTTCGGTCTGCTCGGCTGGATCAGCTGGCGCATCCTGCGCGAGTGCGGGAGATGCGACAGCAATAGCCAGCGCACTCGCCGAGGCGCTGCTTGCGAATGATTTCATTATGATTGTCCCCTGTAGAACATTGGTCGACCAGTGGTCGAAAGGCATGAAGCCAGTAAAAAAGGCGCAAAAGCGAAATATTCCGCGCGCTCACCAACGGCCCTAACAAGCACATGATGGCTCGGCCACAGCAGGACTTCGAAATTCTCGGACTCGATTTCAGCGTGTTGCACAATAACAACATCGACGTGGGTGCTGAAATACAATCGAAATAGAAATCTCTGATTTTATGTATTGATAGTTTTATTGGTATTTTTGCCAAAATATCGAAAAGTATGATCCTATTTATTTTTCAAGTAGAGGCAAATGGCAATCGCTTTACTCTTCATACCAATGAATCAATTCTACAAACTATTCTTTTGCCAATACTTTTTCGTTCCACTCTTCGCACGCCTCAGCAGTAGTGGGCACGCCGTGCCGCTTGCGCAGAATGTCGAAAATGATCGCTTTCCCGATCGATATAACCATCAAAGCCACCACGAGAGAGAACGGCAAAGCGCCGATGATCATGGTTATGCGGATAGCGTCGATACCGCCGAGGATAAGCATGGATCCGACCACAAAGGCCAATGCCGCGCCCCAGAACAGTATGTGATAGCGGCGCTGACCTTCCTCTTCACCTGCCCCGTTGATCGTGTTGACGATCAGGATCGCGCTGTCGACCGAAGTCACGAGATAGGTCATCAGCAAAAGCACTACGAGCGAGGATACTATCAGCGCCGCACCCGGACTCAGCAGCACATCAAGCGTCGCGTAGAGTTGGTCCGAAATACCGGTGTTGACGATCGCGCCGCCAGCCGTACCTGACAGCTCAAGATCGATCGCGGTTCCGCCTGCCAGAGCCATCCAGATGAAGCACATTAAGGAAGGCACGAGCACCACCCCAAAAATGTATTCGCGGATTGTGCGCCCGCGCGAGATGCGCGCGATAAACATGCCGACGAACGGGGCGAAGGCGATCCACCACGCCCAATAGAAGACTGACCAGTCAAGCTGCCATTGCACCAGCGCGTCACCCGCCTCGCTGCCGTCGCTGCTGAAAAGCGTGAGCGCCATTTGCGGCAGAGTGCGAATGTAGTCCCACACGCCCACCCCAAGAAGCTTCAGCCCAAACAGGCCAGACCCCACGATGGCGAACAGCGCGAGCAGCCCGAACGACAGCCCCATATTGATGTTGGAAAGCCATTTGATCCCACGCCCCACGCCCGAAAGCGCACTTACAGTCGAAGCCCCCACCAGCACCAGCAGAGCAACAACGATCGCGGCTGTGCTGGCCGAGCCATCGCTATCGAGCAGCCAATCGCCCAATCCGACGCGATGCAGACCTGCAACAAACTGCTCCACTCCCAGCCCCATGGTAACAGACACGCCCAATATGGTAGCCACGACCGCGACTATGTCGACGAGATGTCCTGCTGGCCCTGACATTGTTTGACCAAAGAGCGGAGCGAGCGCTGAACGGATGGTCAGCGGCAAATTGCGGCGATAAGCGACATAACCGATCGCGAGGCCAACCATCGCGTAGGTACCCCAGGCAGCGAACCCCCAATGCAGAAACGTGTAAAGGTACGCGCTGCGGACCGTCTCTTCGCTGCGCGGTTCAACGAGACCGCGAATGATATCAGGGTTGTTGCTGAAATGGGCAAGCGGCTCTCCGGTCGAATAGGTCAGCATCCCGATGCCAATCCCTGCACCAAACAGCATGGCGAACCACGAGAAACGGGAGAATTCAGCTTTTTCGTTGGGAGAGCCGATACGCAGGCGGCCAGACTGCGGGATGATTGCGAGCACTAGGCATGCCAGCATTAAAGCCGCAACGAGATAGACATACCATCCCGAGAAACTCGCAATAATCGACGTGTTGGCCGCGGACAGCGTTTCGTTCGCGCTGACCGGGAAAAAGATCGCCCACATAATTATCATCGAAACTATGATCTTCGATGGGATCGTTACCGCTCGACTGAAACCATCGTAAAACCCTCTATCGTGTGTCTCGATGGGAAGTTCGACAATCGGAGGGCTAATCGGAAAATTTTGGTCAGAAGGCATTTGTAGAGGTCATGTCTCGCTGCTTGCATGGCACAGCGACCCGAAGCTGAAAGCGAGCCTGAATATCGTGCCGATCATGGGAATTAGCCGCGAGGTATAGAGATGGCTGCCTAGAATGCAAAATTCTGGCCAAATCGATTGTGACTTGCAGTCCGAGGACCTGCAGCCGGGCCCGGTGAGTGAGCCGGTCCCCAGCCAACTGAATTCTTCAAGCCTTTTCGAATTGTAAGTAGCTCAGATTGTCAGTCGGATCGCAAGGGCACCCGCAACTATATTGACCATTCGGTGAATGGACTCAACCAGTGTGCGTGCAGGCATCGGGGGCGAATTCTAGGAACCGCCACCCAATTGCTGGAAGATGAAGAGAAGTGGACGCCGTCTGAACGGTGTCCACCTTCGCCCTATCCCAGTCGAAAACTTCTGGCTCAAATTGGGCCGTGAGCTGACAGTCCGCCTATAGCGGGTTCCGAGGGAAAAGCAGCATTTCCGCCAACGACCCAAGTGAGGACATTCCGGCCAAGAACCAGGCCTGCTGCCAAACTGTTGTGCTGATGTGGTACGATGATCTCCCGGCAGGCGCTTTGGCGCCCCGGCCAAGTGGGCCAGCCGTTCTGAGGGTCAGTGTAGATGTCTGTATTGTAACTCTACTCAAAACCGTGATCGTGCGTGGTGGATAATGTCGCTCAAATACAATGAGACCTTACACTTTTTGTTAATATTGCCTTGAGGACAGGGGGCGATTCTTCACACAGTGGCGAGTCGAAAAGCCGTTTTCTGGCTACATTAAAATGTGATTCCCCTTTCCAAGACTCGGAAAAAGGGGGAGCCCCATGAAAAAGAATCTGCGTTTGTCGACGGCCTTGTCACTCGGGATGGCAGCCGCGTTTGCGTTAAATACCGCGCCCGCTCAGGCAGATGATTGTTTGCTTGATCGCGATGATGATGGTGAAGTGGGCCAGACGACTGATAATGACGGAGGGGCCACGTCAAGCGATGATGATACCCGGCTTGCGTGCGGTGTCGGCGCACAATCAACGGGCGCGCGGTCCGTTGCACTAGGCAACAATGCAAGAGGATCAACGAGTGCAGTTTCGGTTGGATTTAGCGCAGTTGCAGCAAATGAAGCTGTTGCATTGGGACGCAGCACAATCGCAACAAACAATGCGATAGCAATTGGTGCTTTTAGCCAAGCTCAGGCTTCCGGAACAATCGTAATTGGCTCGCGCACAACAGGACCAGGAGCAGTGCCCGCTCAGGCTTTTGGTGTCGATGCAATTGCAATTGGTACTGGCACTCGGGTGTTCGCGGATTACGCTATCGCAATTGGTGGGGATGGCCTTTTTGGCGATGAACTAGGAGCATTCGCCGGAGCAACCGGCAATGTCGCGATTGGAGCAGACACCTTTGCGAATGAGCCCAATTCGGTTGCCATTGGCCAAGGATCGGTCGCTGATCGTTCCAATAGTTTTTCGGTGGGTGCCAGCGACAATCTTCGTATTATCACCTATGTAGCCGACGGTGTTCAGGACACCGACGCGGTAAATGTTCGTCAGCTGAATGCTGCATTGGCTGGCGGTGGTGGAGGCGGTGCAGTTGGCGTTGTCGTGAATGATGCATCGGGCGCGGAGCCCACTGCTATTGGCGCGAATTCAATCGCAATTGGCGCGCTTGCTTCTGCTAACAATGATGAAGCGATCGCGATTGGCGGCTTGGCAAACGCTGACGGTATCAATTCAACCGCCATTGGTGCCGGCAGCTCTGCATCAGGAATTGGTTCATTGTCGTTAGGTAGTTCGAGTGCGAGTGCCTCTAACGCGGTGTCTATTGGTACAAGCGCCAGCGCACAGGCTGACAACTCGGTCGCTCTGGGATCCAACTCGGTCGCAGATGAGGCCGATACAGTATCGGTTGGAAGCTTTGGCTCTGAAAGGCGCATTACAGAATCTCGCAGAGGGCGTCAATCCGAACGATGCCGTTACACTGGCGCAACTAGAGGCGGCAACTGCTAGTGGCGGCGGAGGCAGTGCTTTTCTTGCAGTCAATTCGACGGGGAATGGCGCGAATGCCTTGGGCGATGACGCGGTTGCGATCGGTCTTGAAGCGCGGGCTGAGGGCCAGTTCTCAATAGCGATTGGAGCGGATACAGCCGATCCCGGCGATGCCGGGACGGTTGCAAGCGGCTTTGGGTCAGTAGCAATCGGAGCCGAAGCGCAAGTCAACACTGCGGAAAACTCTGTTGCTTTGGGTTTTGGATCGCTTGCTCTCCAAGATGACGTTGTGTCGATTGGTCGGTCAGGCGAAGAACGCCGGATAGTGAATGTCGCAGATGGGTGGAATGACACGGATGCGGTGAATAAACGGCAGCTTGATGAGGCCCTCGCTCAATCGGGCAGCGCTTTTGTCGCCGTCAATGGAGCAGCAGGCACGGCCAATGCCCTTGGCGTGAACGGAATTGCTATTGGATCAAACGCTAATGCAAATGGCGCGGGATCCATTGCGATCGGCGCAGACATACAAGGATTTGCAAATGAAACGCGTGCTGATGGTGTTGGTAGCATAGCAATCGGATCGCTGGCTCAGGCAAATTTTGGCGACGATGCCATTGCTATTGGTGCATTCTCAGACATTGCCGGCGATAGAGCGGTTGCGATAGGCGGCGATAGCTCCGCTGCACAAGATTCGGTCGCAATTGGTCACATGGCTTTCACCAATGTTGCCAGAGCAACGGCGATTGGCCGCGCCGCCATTGTAACCGCAGACAATGCCGTCGCGATTGGCCAAGATTCCTTCGCAGGTCAGGCCAACACGGTATCCTTTGGCCGCGCGGGGCAGGAGCGGCGGCTTGTCAACATCGCAAATGGCACCGCTATGACCGATGCTGTCAATCTGGGGCAGCTAAATTCGGCCATCCAAAACATCACCGCTGGTGGCAATCCGTTTGTCGCCGTCGACTCATCAGGCGGCGCGGCACCAGCCTCAGCGGCGGGCACGCGAGCCCTGGCAGTGGGAGCCAACGCGAGCGCTCAGGCCCAGGATGCTTCTGCGTTTGGAGCGGGGGCTGAGGCGACTGGTGCGCAATCGCTCGCGCTGGGTGCCGGTGCTGATAGTTCGGGAGACGGATCTAGCGCGGTGGGCGAGGCAACTCGCGCGAGTGGCTTACGCAGTGCAGCCTTCGGGCGCGGATCGCGCGCTTTGGCAACCAGTGCGACGGCGGTTGGCGACACAGCATTTGCCACTGCAGGTCGGGCCACGGCAATTGGTCAGCGGGCGCTTGCCAGCGGGGGCCGCTCGACGGCAGTTGGGTTTGATACGGAAGCGAACGCTAACGCGACGGCCGTAGGTGATACGGCGGTTGCAACTGGTGTCGGTTCGACAGCGATCGGCTTCCGCGCAGCAGCAGCGAATGCCAATGCAACGGCTATCGGGGCGAATGCGACAACAACCGCCGACAATCAGGTGACGTTGGGCGGAACAGGCTCCAGCGTGCGGATCGGCGATATCGACGCCAGTACAGCGGCTCAGGTTGGCCCGGTCGATGCGGTCACCGTCGATGCCAATGGCACGCTGGGTCGTCAGCAAGTCGCCACCGCAGCCTCGGTCGACAATGTCCGCGTTGCGCTCAACCAGGTTGCGATGGTCTCTACCGCGCAGTTCGATGCGCTAAGCGGTACGGGTTGATAGTCTCGCGTTCCGCTTGGAAGACTTGGACGACGATATGCGTTCAGGTGTTGCCGCTGCGATGGCGCAGGCAGAGGCTCCGTTTCCGCCCGAGCCGGGCCAGACCGGCTATGCCGTGCGCGGGGCGACTTTCCGCGGGCAGCAGGCATTTAGCCTTGGTCTGTCGCATCGTCTGAATGTCGATATTCCGATCACGATCAACGCTAGTGTCAGCCATGCCGGTGATAGCAACACTGGCGCCAGCGTCGGCGTGGCCGGGATATTCTGACGGCTCGAGTCTGAGTATGATGGCGGATGTCAGGCGCAAAGCCCGATGTCTGCCTTCACGCCCAATTGCAGACAAAGCGTGATGGCTCGAACTGGGCCGGCAGCGGCCAGTCTGCTTTTTGGATTGATAACCGACAAAGCAGAAATTCGGCATTTTCTCCCAGTATCCAACCTTCATCTTCGATGCGTTCGAGTGTCTAGTTCTGTGGCAAATTGGGGGATGCACCTCATTCGCATGGCTTGCAATGCGCTGCATAAGGGCTGTCATAGTGGGGAGGCAGCGGCAGTGCTTAAGACTATCGATCAGAACAATCAGGACCATAGGCGCCATTGGCTGTGGGTGATCTTGGCGGCAATTGGCATGGGAGTCGCGGCTCCCGCTGCGCAGGCGCAGGACAACCGACCGCGCGCTGCGCTGAGTGATTACACCCAAGTTACCCCGGGTGATCCGCTGCCGATTGACGGTGTCTGGCGCCTGCGCGAGCTTGGCAAACAGGTGATCATTGAAAACGGCGTTGTCATCGCAATGGAGGAATGGACCCACCTGTTTATCTGGGTGGTAGAGGCCGGCATGGTCACTTCGTCTCGCTTGCGCCAGACCGACCGCCAAAAACTGGTCGCTTATGATGAATTGCTCCAGCGAGAGATGGAGTGGACACTCCGCGAAGATGGCACTTTGTTCGCCTCAGGAGGCGAGGGACTGCTCGATCCGAAATTCTCGCTTGCCCCGGTTGAGCTTTCCTATCCCAGCGCATTTGAAGCGATGCGGATCGGCGAGGAGATTGTGCTCACCGAAGATGGCTTTGCTGGGCGCAGCCGACCGGATCCGATGGAGCTGCCCCCTGAGATGACCAGCCCGATCCGGAGCGGCGATGGCATGTGCCTTGATCTACATGGACCCGATGAAGGCAAGCAGGGCGGCAGAATGCAGGTTTGGGAATGCCTTGGCGGCGCCAATCAGAACTTCATCTATCTCGAAGACGACGGCTTGATCGTGACGGCCAGCGGCATGTGCCTGGAGGCAGTTGGACCAGACAACGGCGCACCCGTGCGCGCGTTTGGCTGCGATGGGAACCCGTCGCAAATCTGGTCGGCAAGGAGCGCAGAAGCGCAAGGCGCGGTGAGCTTTGTGAATGAGAACACCGGGCGCTGTCTTGATGCGCATGGGCCGGAGTCGAAGACCAATGGCGGCAGAATTCAGCTTTGGGATTGCTTTGCCGGTAACAACCAAAGCTGGAGCCAATGATGCGCGGCCTTGGGGTATTCATAGCATTGGGACTCGCGCTTGGCGGCCTGACTTCCAGCCCTGCGCTTGCTGGACCGAAACATCGCCCGATTGAGCTGGTGCGTTGTCACACGCCGCTTGGTTCGGCTGCTGTGATCGAGGGCGAGGCTCGAAGTTGGGTCGACAAGAACCTAGGCAGTCCCAAGGCCATGATCGAGGCTCTGGTGGAGCAGTCGGGTTGCTTCACGATTTACGATCCAAGCAGCGGGGAACCTGCGCAGTTCATGCTGAACGTCGTGGCCGGTGACAAGGTTGAGGTCGCGACAGCCACCAATCTCAACAATGCGGGCGTCGCGAATGCCGCCGCGCTAGCGCAGAACAGCGGTTATCGCAGCGGCATTGGCACAGCTGGCGATATCGCTGGTATGGTCCCGCTGGCCGGAGCAGTGGTCAATGGGCTGGCTGGCATGGTGGGTATCGGCAAGAAGAAAACGGTGATTACCGGCCTCACGCTGGTCGATACGGCACAGAACGCCGCAATCGCTTCGGGCACCGGGCTGGTTCAGAAAACCAAGCTCAAATTCCATGACGACGATAAAGATGCCATGGCCCGGTCACCAGAAGGGTTTTGGATGCCGGCGGTCGAAGAAGCGGTGAAGAGCGACCGCTACACCAAGAAAGAAGACGGGCGCGAGATGATAAAGGGCTTCGTCATCGCCTACAACAACATGGTTGCCCAGGCGCAAGCCTTGGGCGTTGGGCAGAAGGCTGGCGATACTGAGCTGTCCGAGGTTCAGGAGGTCGCAGAGCTCGAGCCAGTTGAACCTGCCGGGCCGCCGCCCGTGGTTGTTGCCGCGGCATCATTCCTTTATCTAGAGCCGACCCGGGAAGCTGAGCCAGTGCGCAGCATCCGTCCGGGCATGGAGCTCACGCCGATCGGTGATTTGCAGGGCATCTTTCTACCTGTCAGCGATGCCTATGGCGTGTTGGGCTGGGTCAGTGTCGAAGACCTGCGCTAACAATGCCGTACACGCTGGAGAGCAGTGTGAACTCCGATGTGCTGCTTCAAGTGGAGCTCGCCTCAACCAAGCCTTCGCGCAAGGCATAGGCGATCAGTTCGGCGGCAGAGCGCGCCCCGGCCTTGCGCATCACGCTGGTCCGGTGCCGATCAACTGTCTTGATGCTGATACCCAAAGTCTCACCGATTTCTCGATTGGTTTGCCCGCTAACGACGAGGTTCAAAATCTGCCGTTCCCGGCTGGTCAGCGGTTCAATGTCCGCTGCGCTTTCGAGCACCTCGGTAAAGCGCCGGCAGATAATCCGGTCGCCTTCCATAATGCGCGGGATCGCGGCGGCGAGCTCGTCAAGATCATCGCTTTTGCAAAAGAGCCCGTCCGCGCCGACCTCTACAAGTTCAGCGATCTTTCCACTTGCCTCGACACCGGTGAAGACAACCACCTTGCAATCCGGCAACCACCGCCGGGCTTCGATCAGCACCTCGGTGCCGCCAGCATGCGGCATGGTGACGTCCAGCAACAGCAGATCGGGTTGGTGCTTTCGGATCGCGCCAATCGCACGAATGCCGTCGCAAACTTCATCGGAAACGGTAAAGTTATAGCCTTCCAGCGCGTCGGCATTGCTCAGCAAGTGCGCCAAGGCGCCGCGAATGATGCTGTGGTCGTCCGCGATCACAGCTTTGAATTCTCGGCCAAATGTCATGGAGCCCCCCGCGCCGTCACGATCTCCCCCTGCTGCCCACCAGCAAAATGTGTATAGCACAAGAGATGGGTGAAGGGGCAAATCTTAGGCTTGGGCGCGCATGGGCATTTTGGCTGCTCGCCGCGATCATTTGCGCGATTTTGGGTTCCGCCGCGATAGCAGCACCAGCAGCGGTTTCCGTTGCAACTGGACAAAAAGCCTTAGCCAGTGACGGAAATTCAGTGCTGCTGAAGCGGGGAGAACCTGCCGAGCAGGTCGAGGGCAGTGCCTGGTATTTTGTCACGCGGGAGGGCGAAGAGCTCACCAGCCAGCAAGCCTTGGCTCAATTTAGAAGCGGCAGTTTTTCGCGTGAATACCAATCAACGCGGTCCGAAATTCGGGACGAACGCCGGCTGTGGATTGCACTGCCGATTGAGGCGGCGGCGGACAATGAAACGAGCATCCGCCGCAGTGTTGGCCTAGGCGGCGTGTTCTATGTCAGACCCGATGTTTATTTGGTGCGAGGCGATGCCGCACCGAATCAAATTCTCGGCGGTGAAGCCACCGATAGTGCGGAGCTGTTAGCGCGTAAGCTCACCTATTTGCACTCCTCCAGTTTCATGCTTGACCCCGGCGAAAAGGCGACAGTGCTGGTCAATCTGGCGCTGGTCGACCGTCCTTCGATTGGCCTGTTTCGCGAGGGAGAGTTGGGCCGCAATCAGATCATCGGCACGATGCTCAAGGCAATCGTATTCCTGTCGTTCGTCGGGGTCGGGGTTTGTCTGGTTGTGCTGGGCGTTTTGGCGAATCGAAAGATCACGGCGTTGCTCGGCATCGGCCTGATGCTTGCTGCTATCCAAGCGGATGTCTCGCTGTTCGTGACGACCTTAAGCCCCGATTTTGAAACCGCCCGCGCGGCTTGGCGGGCCTGCATTGCGATTGTCTCCTTGAGCAATCTCTACATCGTGCTGTTCGCTTTCAGAGGACATCTTGATCGCTTTGCCAATCCTGCGGTGCGCCTGGCCATCTGGTTCCTGCCGCTCTCGCTTGTGGCTGGGCTTTTCTACCAAAAATACGACGCCTACCTTCTAATGCTGTATTACAGCCTTCTATTGGCGCTGGTGGCTGTGATCGTATTTCGGTTGGAGATGGCCAAGCGGCTGCGGCAAATCGTGGTTGGCATTATTGGACTTTGTCCGGTGGTGTTGATCGCTGTTGAGCCGGATATCGTCGGCACGGTCATTCCAGAGCTCTCGGTCGGCTTCATTCGCGATATGGTACGTTTGGTTGTCGCTGGCACGCTCTTGGTGTTCGTCGTCGTCGACATTCGCCGAAGTTTGGAAGAGCGTGACCGCTTGAGACTGGAGAGAATTTCAGCGCTGGAGGCGAACGCACAAACAAGCCGTCGACTGCTGGAGACCGAACGGGAATACTCGCGGGCGCGCGAAACGGCTGCTCGGCGCAAGCAGCAACTCGCCTCGGCCAGCCACGACATTCGCCAACCCTTGGTAGGGCTCAGGGCCTCCATCCGTGCAGAGGCGGACAATTTGTCTCCTGTGCTGCAAGAGCGCCTGAGCGAAGCGGTGGACTATCTGGAGGAGCTAACGCGCGAGTACAGCGATCAGGAGGGGGCAGATCAAGCTTTGTTCAACGCAGACAAAGAGGCTTATTCGTTGGAACTGATTGTTCAGACGGTCGAGGACATGTTTGCTCAGGAGGCCGCCAGCCTTGGCGTTGAGCTAAGAATTCTGACTGAGCCGTGCGAAACATCGGTCCCAGCTTTGGCTCTGATCCGGTCCGTCAGCAATCTGGTCGCCAATGCGCTGCGCCATGCCAGCCCCAGTGAAGTGCGGGTTAGCATCCGACATGAAGACACTTGGCTCATTGAAGTGCGTGATGATGGCAAGGGTATGGACCAGCAGGCTCTTAGCAAGGCTCAGCAGCGCGGGGGCAAGGATGAAGACTCGAGCGGTGACGGCCTGGGCCTCGCGATTGTTCACGATCTGGCGCAGCGTCATGGCTTTGCCTTCAGGCTAACCTCTCAGCCGGGCGAGGGGACTGTTGCTCAGATCAAACTGCCCCCAGCAAGATAGCACCCGCGATACGCGTCGTGCGGCAATTTAGAGGCTGTAAAACAATTGGGGTGTTCACCTCATTCTAGACAGCCAGACCTTTCCCTAAACAGGATCCAGACAAACCCGGTGGGCCGGGTGATTGGAAAGATTTGGGGAGTGAGAAAATGCGGTTTTCAAAGATCACAAAGGGATTGAGCGTTTCGGCCTTGGCGATTGCCATGGCGGCAACGCCGGTGATGGCTCAGGATGCTGGCGCCACGGACGAGCAATCCGGTCCTGGCTCAGACGTCGCGTTCGACGGCGAATTGTCGGATGAGGAGAAGACTCTGATCGTTGCAGGCGCAATTGGCGTCGCTGGCAAAGAGATCATCAGCCCCAGCAAGAGTATTGCCAACATCGCCAAGACAATTGGCGAAGCGCAGCGCAAGGGCGGGCCAGCACCTCAGGTTCGTCAGCTGCCAACGTCGACCAATGTTGCGGGCCAGAATCTGCGCCAAACAGCGACCTCAACACGGCCGACAAGCCTGCGCGACTTGCAGGCGCGCGGTGAAGCCGCGAAAGCCGGCCGGGCAAACCGAATTGCTGGCAGTGCGGACGAACTGGCCGATATGGAGCGCCGCGGCGACGCAGCGCAAAACGCTCGCAAGAAACCGGCGGCCACAGGCCGATCGGCAAATGCGCGTCCTGCCAATATCGCCAATTCTGACCTTGGCAGGGTTATTGAAAAGGGGGAAGCCGCACAGAACGCTCGCCGGGCACCCACTAGTAGAACCGCAGCTGACGTTTTGCGGGCTCGCGATACTGCGGAAGGCCCACGCAATATCCGCAAGCTCAATACGCCAGCTGGCAATCGCGCGGCCATCGGCAAAGGCTCTCAGCTTGATGATCTGGTGGCGCGCGGGAACAAGGCGCGCAGCTCTCGCGAAGCGCTCAAAGCCGGCGGCCAAGCCGTTCGCGGCGAACAAGCTCTTGGTCGCAAGCTGATTGGTAAGGGTGCAGATGTGCCGAACTTGCTCGCCAAAGGTGACGCGGCGCAGGCCGTACGTAAGGCAGCCCCCATCAACGAAGCGCAATTGGTGCGCGGCGTTGCCGACAAGGGCGGTGATATCAGCAAATTGAACAAGGCTGGCCGGTCGGCTCAGGCAGCACGCGGAGCGGGAGGCTTGAGGGCGGCCAAAACTGGCGCCCAAGCAGCCAAAGCGACCCGAACTGGTGCCAGCGCTGTCAAGGCTGCGAAGATGGCGAAAATCGCGAAAACCGGCGCGACCGCAGCCAAAGCAGGTAAGGGTGCGCGCGCAGTTGTTGCCGGATCAGGTGTAGGACTGCTGGTTGTAGCCGCTGAGGCCGGCGCGGTGGAAGGCACAAAGGCGCTGACCGGAGTCGAACTGACAGATCCAATCAGCAAGGCCTTTCTTTATGGTTCGGCGATTATCGACAAAGACGTCTCAGTTGCAGATGTCGCGAAACAGCGCTGGGAGCATCACAAGAAGAACTTTGGCAGTTTGAAAGCCACTCTCACTGAGAAGGGTCGCCTTCAGCAAAACTTGAGCGACTACGGCGCGGAAAAACGCGAAAGCTTCGCCAGAGGAGTAGAGAACACCCGCGAATTTGGCGAAAAGGTCGACGCGTTTGATCGCAATGCCCGCAACGCCATTGAGGGTGAAACAGGCGTCAAACTGGAGCGCCGCGGGGAAGTAGCAATGCGCTATGGCGAAGCGCTGCAGAGCGATCAGAAGCTCAAGGCAATTGGCGAAGTCGCCAAGAGCCGCGCTGAACACCATCTCGGCAACGCCAAGGCCGCTACCAACTACGCGACCGAACAGTTCCGCGCGGCAGGTGCCCAAAATCGCGCAGCCGTCAGCCAGGCAACTGGAGCGAACATACGCAGTGTTCGGGAGACCACGAACCGTTATGCCGACGCGGCCAAGAGCGACAAGCCTGTCGCGGCTGTGGCCTCAGTCGCCGCTGATCGCGCGAAGCACCACACCGAGAATGCCAAGAAAGTGACCGGCAATGTGATGTGCAATGTGGGCAATGTCTTCCGCAAGAAGGACAAGGATAAGAAGTGTAAGAAGTAGCTTGGCCACTTTGTGAGATGTATGGAGAGCCTTTTTCCAGCTACGACCGCCGCGTCTTGCTCGTTGCCTTACTCGCACCCGACATCGAGCGCGCCATTCTCGACAGGCGCCAGCCGCTTCATCTCAACCTCGAAGCGCTCAAGAAAATGGATATTCCTCTGGCCTAGTTCAAGCAGCGCAAAGTTCTGGGATTTGGCGGAGCAAACGCTCCCTACTTTGGGTGACTAAACTCCCTGTTCCGTCGAAAAACAGGGAAACCTCTGTTTCGTACCGCCTAAGCCACTAAAAAGTCGATGGATTATGCGGTCGGAGCGAGCCAAGTTCGACAAAAAATGGCCTGTTGTGAAGCTCAATTTGCAAATTTCCCGGTTCTTTCCTTGCTAAACAGGCAAACCAAACCGATGTTCGTACCCGCAGAGACGTACCGCGAGAAACGCCCCAAAAAACGCTCGAGAGACCGTGAAAAGGATTCCTAAGTTACAAATACAGCCTGAGTAATCGCCTGTTCTCAGCGATTTGCAAGCGGCCCTAGAGCCAGAGACTAGTGCTGGAGGTGTGTGGCGGTGCTGTCAGTCTAACGCGAACTCGTCTTCGTTTGCCTTAGCGCTCTCTACTCTCACCTCTGCGCGATAATTAGGTCCGCGCGCCGAGCCGACGCAATCATAGGGATCGCTGAAGGCTGTGTATTTCAAGAGTGAAGATCAGTTTTGCCATGATGCTAGTGGCCTGGAGCAAGTGCAGTGTTCTTGGCCTCTTGCGCGGGCAGACTAGCCAGCTACCTTCGTGCATTCAGTTAGAAGAGGAGGCAGAAATTCTGGCGGCGCAATCTAGCACGACAAGACCCGATGCATTCAGCCTCTGCTATGGGTGAACTATTTCAACTGATCGGCGAGGTCAGTACGTGGGTGTGGGCCAACGCCTTTTCGCTGCTCGGCTGGAGCATTGCGATCATCGCATTCGTGCTAGTGCCGTTTCGTCGTCCACCGGCCGAGGCCCGCAATTGGCTGCTTGTATTCTTCGCTCTGCCATGGATCGCAGTTTTTGCCTATTGGTTGATCGGGCGCCCTTATTTCGCCAGCCGAAGGTTGAAGAGGATCGCCGAACTTCCTCGACTTGCCGACGATATAAATGCGCTGACCGGTGAATATTACCGCGAGCCGGACCTCCCATCTGACAACCGCGCCGTTGCGCGACTAGCCGAAGGAATCGGCGGCTTTCCCGCCACCACCGGCAACCAGGTAGAACTGCTAGATGATTACGAGGCCGTGTACGACACGCTTATCGCGGATATCGATCACGCGGCGCATCACGTGCATCTCGAATTCTACATATTTGCCAATGACCGGATCGGCGATCGCGTAATGGCGGCGATCGAGCGTGCGAGCAGTCGCGGTGTCGATTGCCGTGTCCTTATCGACGCGCTCGGCTCCTACCGCTCGATCCACTCCATCAAGCGGCGTCTAAAACGCTGCGGAGCGGAAGCGCACGAAATTCTGCCTTTCCGCCGCCGACTAAACAGCTCACGCCTTGACCTCAGGAACCACCGAAAGATTGCAGTGATCGATGGCACGATAGGCTACACTGGTTCGCAGAACATCTGGGACCCCGCAGAGCGCTCCGGTACCGTGCCAATTGTGATGCGATGCTGCGCATTGCCGGGCCGATTGTAGCGCAGCTCCAGTCAGTCTTTTCGGCGGACTGGTATCTCGAGACACTCGAGGAGCTAGTTTCGCTCGAGTACTTCCCTCCCCCTACCACGATCAATGGCCGTCCGGGCCAGCTGATCCCGACCGGCCCTGAGAAACCGGAAATAGGCGTCGACCTTATCTTTGCTCAGGCGATCTACAACGCAGCCGAAGAGATCGTCTTCGCGACCCCCTATTTCATTCCAAACGACGCGCTGGTCTCTGCGATCCAGGCAGCTGTCCTGGGCGGCGTTCGCGTGCGGCTCATTACGCCAAAGCGAAGCGATCACCGGATCGTGGGCCTTGCCCAGCAAAGCTATTATTCGGAATTGCTGGCCGCCGGGGTTGAAATCTATCTTTTTGAACCAGAATTCCTTCATGCAAAGCACTTCCGCGTCGATCATGAAGTGTCGATTCTGGGAACCAGCAATCTGGACGTGCGGTCATTCGAGCTGAATGCGGAAATTGATTTCATTTCCTATGACTCAGATTTTGCAGAAGAAATCCGGCTGTTGGAAGCTAGGCACTTGGTCAGCTGTGAGCGCCTTCATCCCGATAAATGGACAAAGCGCTCTTTGCTTTCGAAAGTCCTCGAAAACTCCGCGCGGATGATGAGTGATCTGATCTGATGGGAGAGACCGACATCAAGATTGCGAGCTACAATATTCGCAAGGCGATCGGCACCGACCGCACGCGCCGGCTCGCTGCGCATTCTTAATGTGCTCGAAGAGATCGATGCAGATATCGTCGTTCTCCAAGAGGCTGATCGGCGCTTTGGCAAAAGAAACGCGGCCATTCCAGAATTCCTGATTGAAAACCATAGCGACTACCGGCCCGTTCCACTTGATGTGCAACGCGATTCCATGGGCTGGCACGGCAATGCGATCCTGGTTCGAAGCAATATCGAAGTCCAGCATCACGACATAATCCACATCCCATATCTTGAGCCTCGCGGCGTGATCATGTCGACGCTAAAATGCGGAAACAGAAGCCTGTGCGTGTTTGGGATGCATCTTGACCTCTCGGGTCTGTGGCGCACGCGTCAAGCCCATGTGATCGCCGAACTTGCGCGCAAACAACAACAGCAGCATCCCACCGTACTCGCTGGCGACCTGAACGAGTGGCGGCGCAATGCCGGATGCTTCAAAGCCTTTGGTAATCACTTCTCGGTGCTTGACTGCGGGCGCAGCTTTCACAGCCAGCGCCCGGTGGCCAGGCTCGACCGGATCATGCACTGTGATCGGTTGGAAGCGGTCCAATGCGGTGTGCATCATAGCTCGCTCGCGTCGCAGGCGTCGGATCATTTACCGGTCTGGGCCAAGCTGCGTTTCCAGCAATAGGCTCGCTTTCGTCGTCAGGGGTTTTGACGACCAGTGCAAGGTGGTCCGCTACTAAGGAAATTGCCGTAGTGTCAGCAACGTCGCTATTGTGGTTCACGGCACACGAAACCAGAAAGGGAGTTTCGAATGATCGACCACAATGAAATGGCGCAGCAGCTACGCGCGCGCTTGGACAACTTGCTTGAACGCACTGGAGTGATCGAAGATGACCTTCGTCACGCGCTGGATGCCGACTGGAGCGAGCAAGCGATCGATCTGGCTGACGATGAGGCCTTGGAAGGCGTTGACGATGCATTGCGGGCCGAAATCCAGCAGGTCCGCTTTGCCATGGCCCGGATCGAAAATGGCACATACGGAAGCTGCGCCAAATGCGGCAAAGATATTAGTGCAGAGCGACTTAAAGCGCGCCCGATTGCAACACGGTGCATTGAGTGCGCAACCTGATTTTTCGGCAACAGGTATGGCCCAGTCTACGCGGTTAATCGTGTCGGCCAAGATAACGCGAAATGACGTTTTCGTCGTGAAGCAATTGGTCTGGTGATCCGGAAAAAACAGTTACGCCTTCATCGATCAGATAAGCGTTATCAATCACCGCGAGCATTTCAGGCACGTTCTGATCCGTGATCAGAACGCCAATTCCGCGCCTTTTGAAATCGAGGATCATTTCCTTGATACTCGCGATGGTCAATGGGTCGATGCCCGCAAACGGTTCATCGAGCAGGATAAAGGCAGGATTGAGAGCCAACGCTCGTGCCACTTCGCAGCGCCGCCGCTCGCCGCCTGATAGCGACGTTGCGGTTGCATCACGCAAATGCTCAATCCTGAGGTCAGCAAGTAACTCTTCCAAACGCCGATCCTGCACCGACTTATCCGGCTCAACGATTTCGAGCATCGCTCTGATGTTGCCCGCGACGGTCAATCCGCGGAAAATAGATGGCTGTTCCGGCAAATAGCCCAATCCCAATAGTGCGCGACGATAAAAAGGGATTTGGGAGATATCACGCTCCCCGAGCATGATCCGTCCGGCGTCAAACTTTGTGAGACCCAAAATACAATAAAAGGTGACTGTTTTGCCTGCCCCGTCACGGCCAAACAGGCCGACCACCTGTCCCTTTTGGACCTTTAGCGAGACGCCTCTCAGGACCTCACGTGCGCCAAAAGCCTTGTGGATTTCGACCACCTCTAAGTACTCGGGTGCTGAGCCAGAATTGTGTCCCGACACAGCCGCTTGGTCTTGAATTGCCATATCCATCGATTTTCGCTCGCGGTCATTGCTTGGCTTTTCGAAATAGCTCGCATGATCATTCGATGACCTCCGGTTATTTACGGATGTTGGCGAGATGGCCTTCGCGCCAGAATTCCCGGAGTAGGAGGAATTCGCTATGCCAATTTCACGTTTTGGGTCACCCAAATGCCTAGCTGCCCCGTTCATGATCGCCGTGGGCGCTCTAATGTTGCCGGCAAGTTCTATCGGACAAGACGATACAGCACCGACAGCGAACGCTGCCAATGCCACGCAAGAGACAAACGCTGAAGACGACATGGTCTTTCTTGCAGGGGAAAAAGTCACCGCCTCGCAAAGCACGAGCGATGATCTGTTCGCGGCGGGCAGCACAGTCGAAGCCAAAGGAGCTAATGCCGACCATCTGTTCCTCGCCGGTGGAGATGTGACAGTCTCAGAGGCTACCGTCCAAGATGTGATCGCTGCGGGCGGCAATATTCAGCTGAACGCAGCCACCGTCGCCGATGATGTCATCGTTGCCGGGGGCGAGATTGTCGCAGGGGAGAATTTCAATATTGCCGGGACCGCTGTGATTGCAGGAGGCGAGGTACGATTTGATGCGCCTGTGGGGCAAGACCTGCGCATTGGTGCGAACGAGATTTTCATCAATTCGACCGTCGGTGGCAATGCACGGCTTACCGGGAATTCTATCGTGCTCGGCCCACAAGCCCGCATCGCTGGTGACTTGCTGTATCGCGGAGAAGCGCTGACGATAGATCCGGCAGCAGTGATCGAAGGTGAGCAGACAAAACTAACTTCAACGGATAGCTACAACGCCGAAGAGTTCGGTACTGGGCTCAGTTCTTTCTTTGTCCATTTCGGCCTCTCAATCCTTATCAGCTATTTCGTGATCGCTGCATTGCTCGTGATCGCCCTGCCGGGATTGATGCAGCGCACATCACACATGCTCCAGACCACACCTCTCAAGGCGCTTGGCATCGGAGTGCTCTTCGCTGTCATTGTACCAGTGCTCGGGTTCTTCTTGTTTTGGACGGCATTGGGCATCCCGCTTGCCGCATTCCTTTTCTTCGCTTCACTTGTGCTCACGCCAGTGGCGGTTGCCGTCACAGCACATTTTGTCGGCATGGCTGGCCGCACTGCCTTGACGAAGAAGACAGGTCCTGCCCAGAGCCTTGTCGAGCGGATAGGATGGCCCTTGGGCGGGGTGGTTGTCCTGTTCGCGCTCGCCATGATCCCGTTCCTGGGACTGCTCGTTATGCTGTTTACGATGCTGTTTGGGCTTGGGGCGTTGCTGCGCCAGGCGGCGGGAACTCTCTCGGCAGCTAAGCCAGGTTCTCCCACAGCCGGGCCATCGCTCGCTACGGCCTGATCGCGACCTTCAGCACACCATCACGTTGGTGCGAGAAGAGTTCGTAGGCGTCTTCGATCGAGTCGAGCGGGTAGTGGTGGGTTACCAATTGCCCCGCATCGACCCGGTCGGAGGCGACTACATCCATCAGCCGCCGCATGCGCTCCTTGCCTCCGGGGCAAAGCGTGGTGCGGATGGTATGATCGCCGAGGCCAGCAGCAAGCGGCTCCAAAGGAATGGTGAGATCGCCCGAATACACGCCGAGTGACGACAAGGTGCCGCCGGGACGCAAGACGCGCATGGCCCCTTCGAATGTCTCTTGCAATCCCAAAGCCTCAATTGCGACATCGACACCGCGTCCATCAGTAATTTTCATAATTTCATCGACGGGATCAACCTTGTTGAAATCCACGATATGGGTGGCTCCCATCTTGCGGGCCATTTCCTGCCGCTCAGGCAGGGTCTCAACGCCAATGATCGTGGTGGCACCCATCATGTGAGCCCCGGCGGTCGCGCACAGGCCAATCGGACCTTGCGCAAACACGGCAACGGTATCGCCGATCTTGATTTTGCCCGATTCCGCCCCGCTAAAGCCGGTCGACATAATATCGGGGCACATTAGCACTTGCTCGTCGGTAAGACCGTTTGGAATGGGTGCCAGATTTGCCATCGCATCGGGGACCAGCAGATATTCAGCCTGACACCCGTCAATCGTATTGCCAAAGCGCCAGCCGCCAATCGCCTTGAGACCGTGCTTGCCTTGCCCGCCGCATTGCGCGTGACAGCCGCAAAGCGAGCCATAAGATGTTCCTGATGGCGTTATTGCCCCTGCGATGACCCGCTGCCCCTCTTCATAGCCGGTTACGGCGGAGCCGAGCTTCTCAATAACGCCCACCGGCTCATGCCCGACGGTGAGGCCTTTTTCGACCGGGTATTCGCCTTTCAGAATATGAACATCGGTTCCGCAAATTGTTGTCGTGGTGATACGAATGAGCGCGTCGAGCGGTCCCACATTGGGTATCGGCTTCTCCCCCAACACGATCCGCCCCGGTTCGATAAAGATTGCAGCTTTCATGAGTTCGGCCATTGTCTTGCTCCTTAAGTGAATTGCGGAGCGAACATTGCCGCTTTGAATTTCGAGGGTAATTACGCAGATCGCCTTAGCGATCCGGTAGCGTCAGCATGCTGCATGCGACCTTTGGTAAAGGGCCTCGATGTCGTCGGCGGCGGCGAGACCAGTGCCCGGTGTAATGAGAGCTGCCGTCCCGGAAGCAACGCCCAGCCTGAAGGCGTCCTCGTCGCACAAACCGCGCGCAAGTCCATGCACCATCGCAGCCACACAGCTATCCCCTGCACCCACCGTGCTCTTCGTTTCGACCTCGGGCGCGTCGACGAAGGTAACGCCGTCTCTTCTCGCTAGGACACCGCCGCGTTCACCCATACTCACCGCGACGAGCCTGGCACCGCCAGCGATGACGATTTCTCGTGCTGCTTTACCAACCGCTTCAAGATCGGTCAGCTTTTCGCCAATGAGTTCCTGGAATTCCTTGAGGTTTGGCTTGACCAGCTCAAGCCCTCCACCTGCGACAGCCGCTTTAAGGGCTTCGCCTGATGTATCTAGCACCGTTCGAATTCCGCGCCGATGCGCAATTGTAGCGGCCTTGGCATAGAAATCGGCTGGCACCCCGCGCGGAAGCGAACCGCTCATCACCAAGTAATCGCAATTTATCTCGCCAATGCGGTGGAGGCACTGGGCGCACTCGGCCTCGCTTACCTCTGGTCCGGCGGGCACGATGCGATATTCATCACCGGTCGACGCGTCGCAAATAACGGTGCTGATACGCGTCTCGCCGGTGATTGCAATTTTCTCGCGGACCAATTGGTGCAGGTCGAGCAGCGCATCGAGCGTGACGCCCGTGGCGCCTCCGGACAGGTAAATGCAGCGAGCATTGCCGCCCATGCGCACAAACACACGCGCGACATTCAGCCCGCCACCGCCCGGATCGACGATTTGCGGAGGGGTGCGCAGCTTGTCAGTGTGCGCTAATTCTTCAACGGTGTACGCGATGTCGATGGTCGGGTTGAGCGTCAGCGTGGCGATGTTCATCATGGCTTGGCAGCTCCTGCTTGGCCCTAATCGTTGGTCTGTGCCGCTTCCGCGACCGCAACATGGTTTTTAACCGCGACGAAGCTGTCCGGAGTGACAGAGATGGAGTCGATCCCGCAGCCGACCAAGAACTCGGCAAATTCGGGATGATCACTCGGTGCCTGTCCACAGATTCCGACCTTCGCGCCATTCCTATGCGCCTCAGCGATGACGTGCTCGATCATCCATTTGACCGCAGGATCCCGCGCATCGAATTGCTCAGCCAGCAGCTCGGAATCGCGATCAATCCCGAGTGTGAGTTGTGTTAAATCGTTGCTGCCAATCGAAAAACCGTCGAAACGTTGAGCGAAGTCTGCGGCGAGTATGACATTGCTGGGCACCTCGCACATAACGAGCACTTCAAGTCCGTCTTTGCCACGTTCGAGGCCGTTGGAGGCCATTTCAGCCAGCACCTGATCCGCTTCACCCACCGTGCGGCAGAACGGAACCATTACTGCGACATTGGTGAAGCCCATTTGGTCTCGCAATCGCCGAATTGCCTCGCATTCGAGAGCAAAGGCTTTTTGGAACAGGGGCGAGATGTATCGCGATGCCCCACGGAATCCGAGCATTGGATTTTCTTCGAAAGGCTCAAAAGCACGGCCACCGACGAGATCGGCATATTCGTTCGATTTGAAGTCGCTGAACCGGATGATGACGCGATTCGGGAACTGCAGGGCAGCGATCCGCGCGAGCCCGCGTGAGAGACGATCAACAAAGTATTCGCTCGGGCTTTCAAAACCGCGGGTCAATTGCCTGATCACGACCTTCTCGCGAGGGTCAGCGATACGCTCGGGCTCGAGCAGTGCCATTGGATGCACCTTGACCCGATTGGAAATGACAAACTCCATCCTAGTTAATCCCACACCATTGGCGGGCAGTTTCCACCAGCGATAGGCCGCACCGGGATCCGCGAGGTTGAGCATAACCTTCGTGCGAGTGTCGGGCAGAGATGAAAGGTCGATGCTCTCTTCCCTGATTTCAGCCGCACCATCATGGACCAGACCGCGATCCCCCTGCGTGCAATTGACGGTGATTTCCTCCCCTTTTCCCAGTTTGGCTGTTGCGTCGCCGCATCCGACAATCGCGGGGACGCCCAGCTCGCGACTGACGATAGCAGCGTGGGATGTGCGCCCGCCATGATCAGTCACAATCGCCGCCGCGCGCTTCATGATCGGAACCCAGTCGGGATCGGTGACGCCCGTGACAAGAACCGAGCCCTCGACGAAGCGTTCAATCTCGTCTGCGACCGAGATGATGCAGACCGGACCGCTGGCCGCGCCCGACCCGATAGCCTGTCCCCTGGTCAGCACGCGTCCCGGCTCAAGCACCTTGGATGTATTCAGAACACCTACACGGCCATGAGCTTGCACCGTCTCTGGCCGAGCCTGAACGATGTAAAGATCACCATCTATGCCATCCTTGGCCCATTCGATATCCATCGCACAGCCATAGTGCTGCTCGATAATTGACGCCCAGCGCGCAAGTGCCAGGATTTCTGCATCGCTCAATACGTGAGATTGGCGATCGGCGCTGCTTGTATCAACCAAGCGTGTGCCGCCTTCTTCCTTGGAATAGACCAGCTTGCGCTGCTTCAATCCGCATCTCTTCTCGATAATCGGGATCAGCGATTTGTCCTGAAGAAACGGTTTAAACACATGGTATTCGTCGGGTTCGACTGTGCCCTGCACCACGCTTTCACCCAGACCCCAGGCCGCATTGATGAGCACCACTTGGTCGAACCCAGTCTCAGTATCGATGGAGAACATGACCCCTGCCCCCGCCTCATCGGCACGGATCATTTGCTGCACACCGACGGAGAGAGCGACTGCCTCGTGCGCGAAACCTTTCAGCTCGCGGTAGACGATAGCGCGATCGGTGTAGAGCGAGGCAAAACAGCGCTTACACGCCTCCAGCAAAGCCTCCTCTCCGACTACATTAAGGAACGTCTCTTGCTGACCGGCAAAGCTCGCATCAGGCAGGTCTTCGGCTGTGGCACTAGAGCGGACCGCGACACTGGTTATCTCTCCACCGGCACGATCACAAAGCTCCCGATAGGCGGCGCGGATCGCCTGCTCGATCTTCTCTGGCCACGTGCCTCCAGCGATCGCATTGCGGATCGTTTGACCTGTTTGAGGCAATGAATTCCGGCCATTGTGATATTTGGCCAATTCCTTCTCAAGCAGTGCATCAAGATTGTTGATTGAAAGATATTCGCGGAACACGCTCGCACTCGTTGCAAATCCCGGTGGAACCCGAATACCTTTTTCAGCAAGCGTTCCGATCATCTCCCCGAGTGACGCGTTCTTGCCGCCCACGATTGCAACGTCACCACGAGAAAGCGTTTCGAACCAACGAATGATCTGATCAGCCTTCATACTCGCCCCAGCCTTTCTGAGCTTTCCGACAATGTCTGGGATCAATCCTGCTCAGCCACCTCTGCCTCTGGCCACATCGCTCTAATCCCGCGCGGTAGCGAGCGGATGACCTTGTCTATCTGGCCGCGCGACAGATGGCGGTCGAGAACACCGAATACGGCATGCACCGCTTCGCGCGGATCAACGCCGCGTGTGCCCATAAGATCGCGGGAAATCGAAGCCAGAAAATCTTCCGCGCTGTCCGACTTCTTTGGAATGCCGGTGGGGTCGAACCGCTCATAGAATGTGCCACGTACGATCATCGGTAACTGCGCGCCGAAGTGAGCGGTCAGTTCTAAAGGCAAGTGATCGCGCAGATTTTGCAGCACAACCGACAGGACCCGCCAGGCGAAAGCCCGGTCGGGGCCGATCTCAGACTGGATCTCATCCAGCCAGATGGCGGTTGTCTGCAACGATTTATCGAACAGAGGTAGAATTGTGGTGCTCATGAGGTTCTCCGATCTGATCCTCGCCAAACGAGGCATTTCTGGAGGCTATGTGCGGCGCGCACGCGCGTAACTACGCAAATGACCGAGGGTGGCTGGTTTGCCTGAACGCGCCTCTGGATTGTGTGGGCGGGCCACGGACATCTACGGATATTTGGCTCGCGAGATTGCGCAGAATGTCAAAGGATGAGCGTTCTCTGGCAGACAGTTTTTGTCTTCATTCTCGCAGCGTCGGCAGTCTGGTGGGCGGGCACGCGTTTGCCAGGCTATGTCGTAGCATTGAGCGACAAGACTGGCGTTGGACAGGGGCTGGCCGGAATGCTCGTGCTGGGAGGGATCACATCCCTGCCCGAACTAGCAACTGGCACGACCGCCGCCGCCATCGGCGTACCATTGCTATCGCTGAACGACATTCTTGGTAGTGCGAGCCTCAACCTGTTGCTTCTCGCGCTGGCAGATATGGTGCTGGGCAGCCGTGCACTGACATCGGTGGTCGCGCGCCCAGTAACTCTGATTCAGGGCGTTTTAGGCATGACCTTGTTCGCCTTCGTCGGCGCGGCCATTGGCATAGGTGGTGGAGATTTTGGCGGACTCGCAAGCTTCTGGTCGATCGCAATTTTCGGCTGTGTTCTGGTCGCTCTGTTCATCTCTCACCGCGCTGAACAACGTCCGATGTGGCAGGTCATCAATCCGCCCGACCTGGAAGTCGCCGAAGAAACACGAGAGAAATCCATTTCCACGACAAAGTTGGCGCTGGCTCTTACCGGTCTTGCATCGGTCATTCTCGTCGGCGGCGTTGCGCTGGCCAATGCGGGCGAGACGATAGCCGAGGAGACCGGCCTTGGCGCCAGCGTCGTCGGCCTGCTGATCATCGCTGCCGCAACCTCGCTCCCCGAGGCCAGCGCGATTGTCGGAGCAATGCGCCACAAGCGTTACGAGCTTGCGATTGGCGAAATTTTCGGATCGAACATGTTCAATCTTGCCATCATTCTGGCGATTGATGTGGTTGCGCCCGGGCAAGGCGTGATTGAGCAGGCTGGAGGTTTTGAAATTGCCGCCGCTATGCTCGCGCTGGTTCTCACGGGTATTTTCGTGATCGGTTTGATCGAGCGGAGAGACCGGACTGTCCTGCGTATGGGGCAGGATTCGATCGCGGCGATATGCGTCTATTTTGGCGGTGTCGCATTGCTTCTCTCACTTGCGCGCTAGCAAGAGAACCTGTGGCATTTACGTAACGCGCCAGTGGCAGCACCCGCTATTCTTGTGTCATGCAAGGCGAACCCCAATCCGGAACCATGCAATTGGAAAGGCACGCTTTTTCAGGGCGTGATCTGCGCAAAATCTATGTCACGGGCGAAACTGAGGTTCATGCTTTGCGCGGGGTCGATTTCGACATTCGTAAAGGAGAGGTCCTCGTCCTGCTTGGCCCATCGGGCAGCGGGAAGTCTACGCTTCTGAACATAGTCGGTGGTTTGGATCAGCCAACATCGGGCACACTCCATTACGATAACACTGAACTTACCGCTCTCGATGACCGTGACCTCACGAAGTTTCGGCGGACGCATATGGGCTTCATCTTCCAGTTCTATAATTTGATCCCCAGCCTGACAGCGGAAGAGAATGTCCGTCTGGTGACCGACATTGCGACTGACCCCATGGATCCGGCAGATGCGCTGGCTTTGGTCGGGCTCGCCGAGCGTAAACATCATTATCCCGCTCAGTTATCAGGCGGCGAGCAGCAGCGGGTCGCCGTCGCCCGCGCCATCGCGAAACAGCCCGGCGTGCTTCTCTGCGACGAACCCACCGGCGCGCTCGACAGTCAGACAGGGGTGCGAGTACTCGAAACGCTCGAAGCAGCCAATCGAGAGCTCAACACAACGCTGCTGATCATCACGCACAACGCTGGGATCGCCGCGATGGCGGACCGGGTGTTCCACTTTCTCGATGGCACTATCGCGCGGATTGAAACTAATCAGCATAAGATCAGACCGGCGGAGATCAGCTGGTGAAGGCGCTGGACCTCAAACTGCTGCGCGATCTGTGGCGGATGCGCGGCCAAGCCTTTGCCATCGCCATCGTGCTGGCTGCGGCATCGGCGACCTTTATCCTTTCGGTGGGCGTTCACCGCTCGCTGTTCGAGACCCGCGAAGCCTATTATTCAGAAAACAATTTCGGCGATGTGTTCGCTAATATGACCCGCGCTCCGCGCAGCGCGGTCGACCAGATCGCCGCGATCGAAGGCGTGCAGCAGGCACAAGGTTCGATCATTCAATATGCCATTCTCGACTTTCCGGAGCGGGTCGAAGCGGTGCGCGCACTGTTGCAATCAGTCGATGAGCGTGGCCGCGACCAGATCAATCTTGTCACGCTGAAAACCGGACGCATGCCGGCGCTCAATCAACCGGGAGAAGTCGTCGTGGACAACGCGTTTGCGATCGCCAACAATGTCGGGCCCGGCGACGAATTCGACGCGATCATCTACGGTCGCAAGCAGCGCCTCAAGATCGTCGGCATTGGTTTCGCGCCCAATTACGTAAATGCCCTCGCCCCCGGCGATCTTATTCCGGACGACACGCGTTTTGGAGTGTTCTGGATGGGGGAGAAGGCGCTCGAGGCGGCGACCGACAGGACGGAGGCGATCAACGCGCTGTCGGTGAAACTACAGCGCGGCGCGTCGGAAGCAGATGTGATCCGCGCGATCGACCGAATCCTTGAAAACTATGGAGGAACTGGTGCCTTTGGCCGCGAAGACCACCCCAGTCAGATATTTCTAGACAGCGAGCTTGATCAGCTCGAAGCGATGGTGACGATCTTTCCGCCTGTTTTCCTGCTGGTGGCGACCTTCCTTGTTTACGTCGTACTGGGCAGGATGATCCGCACGCAGCGATCGCTGATTGGACTGTTCAAAGCTTTTGGATATTCCGACACGGCGATTGCCGCGCACTACCTGAAATTCGCCATCGCCATTGCCATCCTGGCAACCATACTGGGCGCGCTCGCGGGAGTCTGGATGGCTCGCGAACTGACAGAGCTTTACGCGCGCTATTATCATTTCCCGATCCTGCGCTTCAATTTCGCGCCGAGCGTCTTCGTCGGAGCGGGAGCTCTTGCCATCGTCTCGGCCAGCATTGGGGCGATCAGCGGAGTTTGGTCCGCAGCGCGGCTGACACCGGCCGTCGCCATGTCGCCGCCGCCTCCCCCGGTCTATCGAGCCGGTGCCGTTGAGCGTCTGGGTCAGAAAGCGGGCTTCACCGCGATCGGGCATATGATCGTGAGGCATATCGCGCGCTGGCCTGCGCGTTCGGCAATGACCGTCGGCGGAGTAGGCCTTTCAATGGCCCTGCTTTTCTCGACACTCCAATTCATCGATTCCAGCGAATTCATGCTCGAATCCTACTTCTTCCGGTCGCAGCAGCAGGACATTTCGGTCACCTTTACCGAAGCGCGCAATGAGGATGTGCTGTTCGAATTGGAGCAGATGCCTGGCGTTTTCAGGGTCGAACCAGTCCGTGGGCTTGCCGTCGAAATGAGCAACGGCAACAAGTTGGAGCGCACTGCCCTAGAAGCAATTTCTCCCGACGCGCAACTGAGCGCGCGGATCGATCAATACGGCAATGTGATTACGATGCCACCCGGCGGGTTAATGCTCAGTCGCCAGCTCGCCGATCAGCTGGAAGTGGAAGCTGGCGACAGCGTGTATGTAAAAATGCTTGGGGGAAGGCGGACCGAAGCACTGCTCCCGGTCGGTGCCATGGTCGATGAGTTTATCGGCGCGCGCGCCTATGCGACCGACGAAACGATCAGGGCGTTGACCCGGGATGGCGCGCCGGTTGGCGCAGCAATGCTGCTGATTGATGCTTCCGAGCGCGAGAATATCTTGACCGACCTGAAAGCGATGCCGGTACCGTTTTGAGTATTGGCGACCGCGATCTTGAAATGTCGCGGTTTGAGGAGATGATCGACGACAACATCAACACGATGATCATCTTCTATATTGCTTTCGCCTCCGCCATTGCGGTCGGGGTTGTCTACAACAGCGCGCGGATCCTGTTTTCAGAGCGTGCGCATGAGTTGGCGACGTTGCGCGTGCTTGGCTATCATCGTCTCGAAGTCGCCATTGTGCTGATTGGCGAGATCGCCCTCTTGGTGGTCATATCAGTGCCGGTCGGCCTCCTCACGGGATATTGGCTCGCCCAATTCATGCTGCGAGCCTTTGGATCAGACCTGTTCCGCCTCCCCTTTGCCCCCTCCAATGCGACCTACGCCGAGTCTGCTATCGTCGTGCTGATCGCAGCCATGCTCACTGCAATGGTTGTGACGCGACGTGTCATGCGGCTCGATATGGTCCGAGTACTGAAAGCACGTGACTAATGATTGAATGGATCAAACGCTGGCGCTGGGCTCTCTTAATCACGGCATTGCTGATTGCTGGCCTGGCGTATTCGTTTTGGCCCGAGGCAGTGGCGGTCGATACCGATACGGTCTCTCGGGGTGAAATGCGTGTCGGCATTACCGATGACGGCGTGACCCGCGCTGACGAACTCTATGTCGTATCCGCGCCTGTTACCGGCTATCTCTCGCGCATTGAGCTTGAAGCGGGCGACACGGTGAAGCAGGGTGCACTGGTTACGCAAATGACTGGACGGCCATCAAGCCCGCTCGACCAGCGCACCCGCGATGAAATGCGCGGCGCGCTTGCTGCAGCACAGGCGGCTGAAGCTGGTACGAGCGCAGCATACCAGCAATCACAACGTGATCTCGAACGCGCAGAAGAGATCTATGCACGCGGTTTTCTGCCAAAGGCACAACTTGAAGCCGCCCGCACCCGCGTCGCTACTGATCGCTCTGCTCAGCAACAGGCGCGTGCCGATGTCGCCCGGCTGCGTGCCATGCTTGCCAATCCGAGCGGCGAAGGCAGCGGCGGCAATGTGAGCGTTCGCACGCCCGCCTCTGGAGAGGTGTTCTCCGTCATCAACGAAAGCGAAGGGGTGATCGCAGAAGGGACCCCCTTGATGACGATCGGCAATCCCGACACAATCGAAATTGTCGTCGACTTACTCTCTCGCGAGGCGGTTCGAGTAAAGCCCGGTGATCGCGTCGAAATCACGCAATGGGGTGGCCCCAATGCTTTGGTCGGCACGGTCGAGCGTATCGAGCCCTTCGGACAGTTGCGGATTTCAGCGCTCGGCATCGAAGAGCAGCGTGTGAATGTGGTGATCCGGTTCGATGAAGCCTCAGCGTCACAAGGCGCACGACTTGGCCACGGGTACCAGGTCGACGCCACCATTGAACTCTGGCGCGATGACGATGCGCTGAGGCTACCGATCGGTTCGCTGTTTCGCGGACCAAACGGTGAATGGCAGGTCTTTGCCGTACAGGGCAGACGCGCCCGTGTCGCGACCGTGAAACTGGGTCAGCTGAACGATGAGCATGCCCAATTGCTCAGCGGGCTCGAAGAAGGCGCAACAGTCATCCTCAATCCGGGAAGTATGATCGAGGATGGTATGCGCGTGGCTCCGCGCAACTGAGCTTAATCGCTTGGGTATTCGATCTGGGGAGCCAAACGGTCGAGCACCTCGCGGGCATCGAAGCTGCGCAGATTGCCGTTTGGACGTTCACCTGTGCCCAAGAGGATGTCCGCGCTGGCCTCGAATCTTTCGATTGTGCGGACGTTGTACCGGGTCGCCCAGAACGGATCGCCGTAATAGGGATACCAATGATACCAACCGCGGCCCGTGCGATAATACCGCCAATAAGGACGCCAATGGGTGTGATACGGTGAATACCAAGGATCGTAGAGTGGGTCGGGCCGAACCTGTCGTTCAATCTGGTGCTCCACTTCGCGATCCTGTATTATGAAATAGCTATATCCCTTGAGCAGGGTCAGTTCCGCTGCTCGAAACAGCAAGTAGCTTTCCACCTTTTCTCGCGATGTCAGGCGGTTTCCGGCGAAACTCACGCGATAGTGCGTTTCGTCGATCCGAACATCAGCATAGCCGCCAGACACCCGGCTTCCCGCGCTGAGCGGCTGATAGGGCGTGCTGTTCATCGCACAACCCGTGGTCGCAAGAATAATCGCAGTCGTGGCCGCAAGTGCTATCCGGCGGGTAATCGAAGGCATATCTGCGACTCCTCATTCTTTGCAAAAGCAAGAATCAGAGTGCTGTGACTTGGGGATCGAGACTATAGGTAAACCTCCGAAGATGCGGAGGGGGATGCGTTCAAATCAGTCCGCGCGCATGCCAGTGATCCTCGCCCGCCGGATCGGCGTCTGTCCGCTGCATCAGGTGGGCGATGGCTTTGTCTTGAGACAGAAACACCTGACCGTGCAGCTCCTCGATGAGGCCGGCTTGCGCAAGCTTGTCCATCACTGGTCCTTTGACCTCGGACAGGTGCAGGCTGATCTTGGCATCGGCCAAACGATGATTGATTGCTTCAAGGCTTTCCAGGCCAGAGGCATCAACTGAATTGACCGCTGAGCAGAGCAAAACCACGTGCCGAAGCTCCGGTTTTTCAGCCATGCGCTCAAGCACATATTCTTCGAGCCAGCGCGCATTCAGAAAAGTGAGGCTCTCATCAATGCGGATGGACAAGATATGCGGGAAGGTGATGACTTCATGCCGCTCGACATTGCGGTAGTGCTCGGTTCCCGGAACGCGGCCCACCACCGCCGCGTGCGGGCGAGACGCTTTCCAGATATAAAGCATCAGACCGGTCGACACACCCGCGATAACACCGATCTCAACGCCGTACATCAAGGTTATGATGATAGTTGCGACATGGGCGGAAAAGTCGCTCTTTGAATAGCGCCACAACTGAAACGGCGTTTTGAAATCGATAAGGCTGAGCACTGCGACGATGATAGTCGCGGCCAGCGTCGCGACGGGAAGCGAGAAAAGCAGCGGGGTGAGAAACACCGAGGCAAGCGCGATCCCAACCGCAGTGTAGGCCCCGGCCGCAGGAGTGCGGGCGCCGGCATCGAAATTGACCACCGAACGCGCAAATCCACCTGTCACCGGGTAACCGCCAGATAAGGCCGCGGCGATATTGCTCGCCCCCAGACCAACCAGTTCCTGGTCCGGAGAGATGCGTTGGCGACGCTTTGCCGCGAGTGTCTGCGCAACCGAGACGCTCTCGACGAAGCCGATGATCGAAATCAGCAACGCGGGTAGCCACAGCTGGCTCCACAGGCCCAGATTGATTTGTGGGACGGCGAAGGGCGGAAGGCCGCTCGGGATTGCGCCCACAATTGCAACGCCGCGATCAGCCAGATTGCCAGCGACTACCGCCAATATGGCCACGGCCACCGCTAGGATTGGACCGGCTTTTGCGATGATTTCAGCGAGTCCAGATCGTAGTCCGAGGCGAATGAGCAACGGCCTTGCGCCCTTCCGCACCCAGAACAGGAAAGCGAGGCTCGCCAACCCGATACCGAAGGTCGGCAAATTGAACCCGTCGATATTGGCCACTAGCTTTTCGACAAGCTCGGGCATGGTGGCCCCACCCCCAGAACCGCCGAGAATATGCCGCAGCTGGCTGGTCGCGATCAGAATGCCACTCGCCGTGATAAACCCGGAAATCACCGGATGGGACAGTAGATTGGCGAGAAAACCCGCTCGCACGAACCCGAGGATGGCAAGCATGATGCCAGAGAGCATCGCGAGGGCGATAGCTGCTTCGAGATATTGGGGTGTTCCCGGAGCAGCGACGCTCCCCGCAGCCGATGCCGTCATCAGCGAAATAACAGCCACTGGGCCAACCGCGAGCGTGCGGCTCGTACCTAGCAAGGCATAGGCGACGAGCGGCACGATTGATGCATAGAGCCCCACAACCGGCGGCAATCCCGCCAGCATCGCGTATGCAAGACTCTGCGGGATGAGCATGATAGTGACAATTACCGCCGCCATCATGTCGCTGCCAAACGCGCCGCGATCGTATTCCCGGCCCCATTCAAGAACCGGCAGGTATCGGGCCAAATTCATTGAAGCTGGCATAGAAGACCGTCAGGCGATCGATTTCCGGGACGCCATAATGTCGTTCGAGATGCGGTGCAGCCACATGCCCGCTAGCATTGCGGCAATGAATACGATCGGCTGCCAGTCTCCAAACGCGACCCCAGCAATCGCCGGACCCGGGCAATAGCCGACCAGGCCCCACCCGGCACCGAAGATCGCTGCACCATAGATCAATTGCCGGTCGATAATGCGGTTTTCCGGGATAAAGAAGCGTCCATCAAGCAGCGGCTGGCGTAATTTGTTTGAAGCCAAATAGGCGATCGCCGAGGGGATAATTGCACCGCCCATGACAAACGCGAGCGCCGGGTCCCAATTGCCGAAGATATCGAGAAAAGCGAGCACGCGCGCGGGGTTGACCATGTCCGAAACGACCAGTCCAGCACCGAACAGGACGCCGGTGAGCAAAGCGATGAATGTCTGCCGCATGACCTTACCCTCCAACCACCATGTAGCGGGCGATGGCGACAACCAAGAAGCCCATCAACATGAAAGAGGCTGTCGCCGCCAATGACCGAGGCGAGAGCCGGGAAACCCCGCAAACACCATGACCGCTGGTGCAGCCATTTCCCATTCGCGTGCCATAACCGACCAGCAAGCCAGCCGCGATTAGCAGCGGCACTGAGGGCGTCACGACAATGTCCGGCGAGCGGACCCACAAGCCCACGATCAGGCCACCCAACGGCAATCCTAGAACAAACGCGAGAGCCTGTTTGCGAGGGATACCGGTATCAGCAATACCGGTTGCTCTGGCGACCATGCCACTGATCCCGGCAATGCGGTACGGAAAAAAGCAGTAGCAGCGCGGCAGCAAGACCAATCAATAAGCCGCCGGCCAATGCGACGAGCGGATCAAGCGGTTCGGGAGCTGTCATGATCTCGGCCTCCATTAAAATGCGTTGATGGGAAGTTTCAGATAACGCCTGCCGTTATCTTCCGGCTCAGGCATATGCCCGGCTCGCATGTTGATCTGGATCGACGGCAGGATAAGCTTGGGCATCCCCAGTTTCTTGTCGCGCGCGCTCCGCATCGCAACAAACTGATCTTCCTCGATCCCGTCATGGGCGTGCACGTTGTATGCACGCTGAGCACCAATTGTTGTCTCCCAAACGAACTCATCGCGGCCCGGCGCTTTATAATCGTGACACAGAAAGACGCGGGTCTTTTCTGGCAAGGCCATCAGGCGTCAGAATCGATTGGAACAACGCGCGCGCGTCACCGCCCGGGAAGTCCGCCCGGGCCGTGCCGTAATCCGGCATGAACATCGTATCACCAACAAAGACTGCATCGCCGATGACATAGGCCAGGTCCGCAGGTGTGTGGCCCGGAACGTGCAGCGCCATGATCTCAAGACCACCGAGTTGCAGCACCTCGCCATCCTCAACCAAATGATCGAATTGCGAGCCGTCGCGTGCAAACTCCGTGCCCTCATTGAAGACCTTCCCGAAAACTTGCTGCACTGTCACTATCTGGCGTCCGATCACGATTTTGCCGCCAAGCTTGTCCTGCAAATATGGCGCGGCTGAAAGGTGATCGGCATGGGCATGAGTTTCGAGGATGAAATCGACCTCGAGCCCTTTCTGCTGCACATACCCAATTACCTGATCAGCATGGCCTGTCGACGTCATTCCCGACGCCTGATCGAAATCCAGGACGGAATCGATGATCGCCGCCCGCTTGGTCGCTGGATCGTGGACTACGTAAGATGCTGTGAAAGTGGGCTCGTGAAAGAAACCCTCAACAATGGGAGCGGAACCGTCGCCGGCGAGGGTCTTTTCGACCAGCGCGATTGCCTGTTGGATGTTTGTATCAGTGTTCATAATCGTCAACGTCACAGATTGTCTCAGGGTGTTTCGCCTCTTGTCGAGGCTCGGCGCGATACGGATTAATCCTTAGGCGATTGCCTCACGGCTCCGAAGCGCAGAAGATCTCATGGAGGGTTTCGAGGATCCGTTCTGCCCGCTTGTCATCTATGCGATAGAACAGCGTTTGTGCCTCACGGCGATAAGAGACCATTCCCTGATCGCGCAGCTTGGCAAGATGTTGCGAGAGCGCAGATTGGCCGAGCCCGACGCGATCGACCAAATCGCGCACGGGCAGCTCCCCCGCCTCCACTAGGTGGCAGAGTATCAGCAGCCGCGGCCTGTTGGATAACGCGCGAAGGAAATCCGCAGCCGCGCCCGCATTCTCGCGCATTTCATTGAGGTCGGCGGACATCGTGATCATCACACAAGTATATTAGCATTTGCTAAATTAGCAAGTTCTAATTTTAGCGTGCTAGCCTTTTGCTACCCGATGTCTTTACTAGTAAGCGCCGGTCCCGCGCCGAAAACCTCCGACGCGGGATAATCGATAGAATGGAGTAAGCTCCGAATTTACCGCACCAATTCAGGTCTTGGAAGAAATCTCGATCTTGCGCGCGCCGTGCGCCACACCTTCACTGCGAGGGATGACGATTTGGATCACACCATTGTCCGAGTTCGCTTGAATCTGATCAACGACGCTGTCCTTCGGGAGCGACACTCGGCGCTCGAATGAGCCGTAGCTGCGCTCCGAAATTGTGTAATCGCGCTCTTGTTCTTCGCGCTCCGCTTTCTTCTCGCCTTTCAAGATGAGCATATCGCCTTCGACCGAAATTTCGACATCTTCCTGTGCAACACCGGGAAGCTCGACTGAAAGGTGGTATTCCTTGTCGGTTTCCTTCATTTCCAGCGCGGGCATTGGCAGCGATGCGAGATATCGAACGCCAAGATTGCTTGCCGGGAAACGCGGGGGAATTCATCGAACATCCGGTCAACTTCGCCGCGCAAACGGTTGAACGGTTCACGTAGGTAGTCCGATAGCCCGGTGTGTTCACCGGACTCTTTTGCTATCAGCGTGTCTTCTGCCATGTCTTGTCTCCGTGGATCTGAATGAGGACGCAATGTTACGGGGTTGATGAGTGCGCACCGATACGGAAACTTCCGTATGATCTCGATCCTCTCGCGAGCCAGAACTTGGCTGCCTCCGTCGCCAAGAGCACGACAAGAGCGCATGCAGCACAAACCAGGAGGAATTCAGCCTTAACCGGACCGGTGTCTAGAAACCTTTGAAGCACAGGCAATGTTAGCGCACCGATCTGCAAGGCAATTGCGACTGCCATCCCGACAAACATCCATCCGTTTTCAGGGGAGTGCCAGCGCCAGAAAGGAACGGTCAGGTTCCTGATGCTCAGCAGAAAGGCGATCTGGAACGTAACGACCATCAGCAGCACGTGATTTCGCGCATCTTCCACCGACATGCCCAGCGCCAGCCGGTCTTGCAGCACCCAAACAGCGATCACAGTCATTAAGACAGCGCCTGGAAGCATGAGGATAAAGGCATCGCGGTTGATCAGTGAGGCCAGCTTTCGCTGCGGTGCATGCTCCAATTCATCGCCATCCCCGCGCCCAAAGCCAAGCGTCACATCAAGCACGCCGTTGGTCACAAGATTGAGCCAAAGCAGTTGGACTGGCGTCAGGGGCATCGGCAGGCCGAGCGATATTGCCAGCAGGAACATGAGGATTTCCGCCGCCCCAGTCGCGAGCATGAACAGCACGATCTTGCGGATATTTGCGAAGGTCACGCGCCCTTCTTCAATCCCGGCGACAATCGTCGCGAAATTGTCATCGGCTAGCACGAGGTCGGAAGCCCCGCGCGCTACGTCGGTGCCGCCGCGCCCCATGGCGATGCCAATATCGGCCATGCGCAGCGCCGGCCCATCATTCACACCGTCTCCGGTGACCGCCACTGTGTGTCCCGCCTCTTCCAGTGCCTTGACAATAGCCAGTTTTTGCGCCGGCTCAGTGCGCGCAAAAACCTGACTGGAATTCACGCGCCGGGCAAACGCCTCGTGATCATCAGCTACGCTTTGCAGTTGCGCACCAGTGACCATGTCGGCTTCATCAACATCCATCCCGAGCTTGCGCGCAATCGCCAGTGCCGTGGCAGGATGGTCTCCGGTAATCATCGCGACGGCAACACCAGCTTCGCGGCATTTCGCCACTGCTTCCGTCACTCCATGACGAAGCGGGTCAGTAAGGCCAAGAAAGCCGAGAAGCTCAAGGTCGTGCAGATGGTCACGGATATGACCGCCGTCATGATGGCTGCGCCCTTCAGCAAGAGCCAGGACACGATACCCTTCCGCCGCAAGCTGCTCGGCCAGATCGAGTGCGTCAGCGAACTCACCTCGGCACATGGGAAGCACAGTCTCTGGCGCGCCTTTGACGACCGTGCGCATCTTCGATCCTAAATGGGCTTCGACTGCTGCGAAGCGAAGGGCCGGTTCATACGGCACGATCGAAAGTCGGTGCGCGCTGACCAGCGCTTCAACATTCCCGCCATTCTCGCGCGCAAAGTCGAGCAACGCGACATCCACTGAGTCCCCAACCGGGCTTCCGTGTACACCGAGCTGCGCCTCGTTGCACAAGCCCGCAGCCTCGGAAAGTTTTGCGAGCAGATGATCCGCTTCCCCTTGCTGCCACTCGGTACGATCAACACTCTCTCCGTTTGGAAGCGCCACTTTCTCAACCGTCAAGCGATTGACAGTCAGCGTCCCGGTCTTGTCGCTGGCGATCAGCGTGCAAGCGCCCAGCCCTTCAACGGCAGGGAGAGCGCGGACAATGACATTGCGCCGTGCCATGCGCCGGGCGGCGGTCGACAGGGCCACCGTCACCGCGATTGGCAACCCTTCCGGAATTGCTGCGACGGCCAGCGCAATTGCGAGCAAGATGATGTCGCGCAGCGACTGCCCCTCCAGCGCAAGCAAGACCCCAAGAACAAGGATCAACCCCACCGCAATCAAGGCGATCTGACGGGCAAGCACTGCCATCCGGCGCACCAAGGGAATAGCACTGGCGCTACTGGCTGCCTGAGCCAAGGTTCGATCGATATGGCCAAGCTGAGAGGCAGCACCTGTCTGTGTCACCACTGCAACGGCCCGACCTTCGACCACTGAAGTTCCGGCGTGAAGCATATTGGTACGGTCAGCGACAACGGTTTGTTCGGGCATGGGCTGGTCGGCGCGCTTTTTTACGGCCATCGATTCACCCGTGAAGGTCGACTCGTCCACCTCCAGCCCGTTAGCTTCGATCAGTCGCATATCGGCGATGATAGAGACGCCGCTTTCCAGCTCCACTACATCGCCCGGCACGATCTCCTCGGACCCCACATCTCTGGTTACACCGCTCCGCCTCACCCGGGCGGTATGCGGGACCAAAGATCGCAGCGCGCGAGCGCTCGCATCTGCTTTCAGTTCCTGAAATGCGCCGATCAGTGCATTAAGAAGCAGAACTCCGAAGATGAATGTCGCATCCCAGCGATCACCAAGAACCAGCGATAGAACGCCAGCGAACACCAAAAGATAAATCAGTGGGCTGCGAAACTGGCGCAGGAGCACCTGAAGTGGGCCCAACATCCGCGCCTCTGGCAACCGGTTGGGGCCGTATCGCAGCAGACGAGCGTCAGCTTCGGCTTCGGATAATCCTGCGGTCGTTGAGTTCAGATGGCGAAGCGTCTGCTCAGCGCTCAGTGCGTGCCAGACGCTTCCCGTGCCGGTCATCGGCAAAGGCGCCGGTCAAAACGTCTTTTCGGCGATGATCAAATCAGGCTCATCGGGGCACGGACGGATCATAAAGCCCATTTCGCGCTCTAGGTCCAAACCGTCCCTCTGCTGTGCGCTTTCCATCGACGTGATCTTCTTCACACCCATGGACTCAGCATAGCGGACGGCGTGGTCCAACAGAGCCCAGCTGATCCCGCGCTGCTTCATGTCCGCGCGGGTACAAACAGCAAATTCAGCGCTTTCGAAGGCCTCATCCGCACCAAGCATCGCACTTGCAAGAACCTCGCCGGTCTTGGGATCGAAAGCTAGGAAATCAATGGTATGATCGTTGGTGTCGTCCACCATCTGCGCGAGGCGTTCTTCATCAACTCTGCGAATGCCTGAAAGAAACCGGAAGAAGAGATCGCGCCGGTTCACGCCTTCGAAAAAGCGTGCGAGCGCCTTCTTGTCTGACGGGCGTGCGGGGGAGATGAAGATTTTCTCTCCAGCCCTCGTGGTCACTATGCCGCTCCAGCCTTTCTCGGCTTCGCGGTTGGAAAACCGCGTGACTTGCTGATCGGGTGATGACGGGTAATTCAGCTCAGACATGCTTGGCCTCCTTCGGTGAGACCAGAATTGGAAGAAATGCTGGTAAACGGCGATCCGTAAATGCCCGTAGGGTTCATGTCGAGCGCCGTCGGACCTGAACTCGGATCGCGACCATAGACGTCTTCCCAGAAACGAATCCCACCAGATAGCGAGGGTTCTGCAGTGAAATACGTCACATAAAGAGGGATGGGCTCGGACATGCGAACGGTCTGCGTTTCGTTCGTCGCAACTTCGGCTTCAACGCGCGATCGGTCCCAACCATCCTTCGCCAGCAAGGTGCCGACAAAAGACAGCGCCCGATCAACGCGGATACATCCGTGGCTGAAAAAGCGCCGATCCTTTGCAAACAATTCGCGGTTGGATGTATCGTGAAGAAAGACGCTGTAGGGATTGGGCATCACCAATTTCATCCGCCCCAACGCGTTGTTATCGCCTGGCATCTGACGGTATCGGCCACTTTGGTAGATGTATCCGCGCGCCCGCGCTGCTCGTGGATTTCGGCGGACGAAACTTGCTATGCCTTCGGCAGCAATGCTCGATGGGATCTCCCACCACGGATTGAGCACCACGCCGCTCACTAGGGTAGTGAATACAGGCGTGCGCGTGATTGGCTTGCCAACGATCACCCGCCAGCGTCCTTTCACCACGCCGCCATCCCATAAGGTCAATTTCTGAGCGGGAATGTTGACCAGCAGGTAACGGTTCCCCATTTGTGATGGGAGCCAGCGCCAGCGCGCAAGATTGGTTTTGAGGATTGCCCGGCGAGTTAGATCTGTCTCATCGGCCAAAGCATCGATCAATTGCGTATAATAGCGATGCGAGGGACGAATTGATCGCAAGTAGAGATCAAGACGATCGGCGTTCAGCGCCTGCACAAGACCTTCCAGCAATTCCTGATCACTCATGCGCCCATCGATATGCCACCAGGACGGTACGGGCCGTATTGCAGCACCGCCCGCGCCATGCCCGCATCAAAGTCAGCGCGGTGCGATCCGCGACTGAATTGAGTTGATCGGAGGCGCCCACGTCAATCGCAGTGCGAAGCCGCGTCTTGGAGTCCTCTGGCAATGCAAGGCCCTCGCCCGGCGCCTGTTCGACCCAATGCAGCAAATTCTCAGCCTGTGCGGTCGACCATTTGTTCTGGGCTTGTGCCGGAACGACTATGATCAGCGCCCCCAGCACAATACCAAAGAGCGCCCGCATCATGGGATAAGCACCGCAGCGCCGATAATCGTTCCCTCGCGCAGCCGGTCAAGCGCCAGGTTTGCGTCCTTAAGCGGGAAAGTCTCGATCTGGGTTTGCACAGGTATTGCTCCAATCGCAGTGAAGAAACTTTCGCCATCGGCGCGGGTCAGATTAGCCACTGAACGCAATTCTCGCTCCCCCCAGAGCAGATCGTAAGGGAAAGAAGGAATATCGCTCATGTGAATGCCTGCGCAGACGACTTTACCCCCTTGCGAACCGCCGCCAAAGCCTGCGGCACAAGTTCACCCGCCGGCGCAAAGATGATGGCGGCATCCAGCTCAAAAGGGGGCAGCATGTCTGTTCCGCCCGCCCACACACAGCCCATCTTGCGCGCGAATGATTGCCCCGCACTATCGCCGGGTTTGGTGAATGCGGCGATCTTGCAACCGAGACCTGCTGCAATCTGAGCCAATATATGCGCCGAGGCTCCAAAGCCGTAGAAGCCAATGCGCTGGGCATCCCCGCACATGGCGAAAGCACGGTATCCGATCAGACCAGCGCACAGCAGCGGGGCAGCGTGCGCATCATCAACCGTCGCCGGAATGGCAAAACAGAAATCAGCATCGGCAATGGCATGCGAGGCATATCCGCCGTCGATGGTGAAACCCGTAAACAGTGGAGCGTCGCACAGGTTCTCGCGCCGGTGCCGGCAGTAATGACAGCGCCCACAAGTTGACCCAAGCCAGGGAACTCCAACACGGTCGCCGATCTCAAAACGGTCCGCGCCTGCCCCCTTTGCCATGACCTTTCCGACGATTTCATGGCCCGGAACGATGGGCAGTAGACCTTCGATGTCGCCATCTATGATGTGCAGGTCGGTGCGGCAAATCCCGCATGCCAAAACCTCGATCAGTATTTGGCCTGCTGCCGGTTCGGGCACAGGCAGCTCGACCAAGTCCAGCGGCTTGCCTTTACCTGCGAATTGCATGGCCTGCATGGTGCGCGCTTCGATCTTGGATTTCAGCATGTTCACCGCGCGAACCGCCCGAGACTTTCGACGCGTTTCAGCCATTTCTTCCGGTATCCCGGCCAGCTGTCCACTCGGCCAATGATAGTCGTGCGCACGGGCTTGATACCGACAAAATGCAGAATATTGCGCTTCAGGCTCTTCACGCTGTGAGAGCGGAAGAACAGGCGATAGATCGGCGCCGGCATTCCCATCGTAACGATGATCCGCGCCGACTTGCCGGTAAGTAGCGGACGCCACTTCGCATCGGCCTTTATCTCGTTCGCGAACCCCGTACCGCATGACCTGCTCAAGAAATGCTTTCAAAAGCGCCGGTATATCGCCCATCCAAAGCGGATAGATGAAGACCAGATGATCCGCCCATTCGATCGCTTTTTGCGCTTCGATGATGTCTTCTTCAGGCTCTTGCTCGTTCCACACGCGCGGTTCGCGAACTAACGCAAAGTCGAGATCGGCGATATTGATCCGCTTGACTTCGTGCAGCTCCTCCGCGCCTTTTTCGTAGGCGCTCGCCAGAGCGTGAACATAGTGGTCTTTATCGCCACTGGGGTGACCATCGATAATTGTGATGCGTGCCATAAGGGCCTAATGCCCCAAGTAATGACTCGCCAAATATGCGTAAATACCCTAGGTTTTAGGGATTGAGCGGACGTTCTTTCGCCCTTTTGGCGGAGAATATGATGGCCGGAAACTCGATCGAGACGATGAAGTTCAGAGATTTCATTATGCAGCGCAGCGATCTTGAGCTGCATGCGCTTATCGACACGGTTCCGGATGCGATGGTGATTTCAGATGGGTCTGGCAAGATCGTCTGCTTCAGCAGCGGTGCTGAGTCCATGTTCGGATACGCTGAAGCAGATGTTCTCGGCGAAAACGTCAGCCTTTTGATGCCGACACCCGATCGCGAGGCGCACGATCATTACATGGATCATTACAAAGATACGGGCGAAGCCAAGATCATAGGCATCGGGCGAGTAACAACAGCGCGCCACCGCGACGGCAGCACATTCCCGATTAAACTGGCGATCGGCGACCTCAACTTTAGCGACCACAGCGGGTTTGTGGCCTACATGCGCGACCTCACCGAAAACCATGAAACCGAGCGCGAATTGCACACACTGCAAAGCGAACTCGCGCATGTCTCGCGTATTTCTGCAATGGGTTCGCTTGCCACTTCGCTGGCGCATGAGCTCAATCAGCCGCTGACAGCGGTCACCAATTATGCGCATTCGGCTCGCGACCTGATTAGCGATCCAAGTGCGGAAAACCTCTCCGTGATCCGCGAGGCGCTGGATGAATGCGCATCCGAAGCATTGCGGGCGGGCCAGATCGTTCACCGACTGCGCGACTTCATCAAAAGCGGTGAAACCGAACGGCAGATGTCCAGCCTCCGGCGGATTATTCAGGAGGCCTCGGCGCTCGCGCTGATCAATGGTGATGGTAAAGGCGTCGATTTTGAGACAGGACTCGATCCGGCTGCAGACGAGGTAATTGTTGACCCGGTTCAATTGCAGCAGGTTATGCTCAATCTGATCCGCAATGCGCTTGAAGCCATGGTCGAATCTACAGACAAGCGACTGCGAGTGCGCACACGGAGGACAAAAGACGGCTACGCGCTCGTGTCGATCATCGACAGCGGACCGGGGCTTGACCAGAAAATTGCCGAGAAGCTGTTCCATCCCTTTAACAGCACCAAGCAAGATGGCATGGGACTTGGCCTGTCGATTTGCCATTCTATTGTGCAATCGCACGACGGGAAAATCTGGGCCGAACCATCGGCGCTGGGGGGCACCGCCTTCCACTTCACCGTTCCACTCGCGGAGACCGAAAATGACGACCAGTGAGTACCCGATATATCTGGTAGATGACGACGAATCGGTGCGTCGTTCGATCGGCTTCATGCTCAAGACATCTGGACACAAAGTCGAAAGCTATGTCAGCGGTGTCGAGTTTCTCAAGGAAGTGCGCTCGCTTGAGCCGGGTTGCGTGCTGCTCGACATCCAAATGCCGGAAATGGATGGGCTGGAGGTCCAGGCGGAATTGCGAGAACGCGGCGTCCCTTCACCGGTCGTCGTGATGACAGGACATGGCGATGTTGATGTTGCTGTGCGCTCGATGAAAGCCGGTGCGGTGGACTTCATCGAAAAGCCATTTGCAAAGGAAACCATGCTCGAAGCCATTGGTGAGGCTTTCGACCGGCTAGATCGTTCGGGCGAGAAAAGCAAAAGGCGTGAAGAAGCGGAACTGCTGGTCAATGGACTGACCCCGCGCGAGCATGAGGTTTTGATCGGATTGACCAAAGGCCATCCAAACAAGACAATTGGATATGACCTTGATATCAGCCCGCGCACGGTCGAAATTCACCGTGCCAACCTGATGAAGAAGCTCGGCGTGTTCAATCTCTCAGACCTCCTCCGCATCGCGTTTTCAGCCGGTGTGGGTGACGAAGCGCGGCTAGAAGCTCCCCACCAACTGTCGACGACACGCCGACAGCCTGAACTAAGGGCATTTCCGGATCAAATCTGGTTTTGACAACAGCGATACATCCGATGTCTTGAGTCACAGAGGATGCAATCATGGCCAACGTAGACAACACAAAGTCCACCGCATTTTGGATCATTGTGCTCATGCTACTGCTGATTGTGGGGTCATTGGTCGTGTTTCGCGACGTCCTGATCGGCAGAGACACAGCGACGCAAGAACCTCAGCCGCCATCGCCTGAATGGACCACTGCGCCTGAAGGCGGGGTCGAAGTCAACTTGCCTGAAACACCGATGCGCGTGGTCGAACCCGAAGATGACACGACAGCCGAAGAAGCGTCGAGCGAAACCGAATAGATCGGATCGGATTGGGCGGTAGATTAGAGAGCCCGCTCTGTCGACAACATCCCTTTTTGCAAGCAATACCGGCCAACTCTCTTCCATTGCGGCCAGGCTCCGCGCTCGCCTCGGCCAGATCGCTATTCTCCTTCTGCAATCAGATCGAGCCAACGCGCATCACTGATCTGCAAACGGCCCCGGCAAGGCATTTCGATGAGGCCCTCATCGCGGAACCGGCGCAAAGCGCGACAGACAGTCTCCGGCGAAGTCGCCAGATAAGATGCGATATCGCCTTGGGGAATGGCGAAATCCAGCATGCCATCCACCGTTGATAAATACCGGTTCAGATAAATCAGGAATGCCGCCATGCGAGCGCGCATACCGACATGCCCGAGGATCAGGCTGCGCGCGATGAAGGCTTTTTCTTCCCTCCAGATGGCAGATGCCAGATCGCCGTTGGGTGACGCATCGCAAATTTGTCCGATCTGAGAAGCGTGCCAGCGGTGTTGGATAACACTCAGTCCGCTAACCGCTTCCGCGGAATATCTATGCTGTGGCGAAAGTGGCAGGCCGATGACGTCGCCAGGAAAAAGAAGGCAAGGATTTGCCGATCGCCATCACGTGAGTATGCAACCGCTCTTGCTATGCCGCTGTAAACCTCGATCGGCTGCGTGCAAGCGCTGCCCTTCTCAAAAAGAGTCTCGCCGTCTCGCGCGGGCATAGCGATCGGCAGGCTTAGTAGCTTGAAGTCGGTTGGTTGATACATAGTGATTTCACAGTCTCTGCTTCAATAGATGGAGAGACTAATGACAACCACGGGCAAAGCGGCATCGGTGAATATACTTAAGGCATCGCTGCGAGCCCGAGCGCGCGGGTTCGGGACATTTACGGATACGCTCGCCTGCACGTGAATGCTCATAACCTAACTCCAAGACGGGCGGCAGCTCGCTGACAGGAGGCGTGTTATCATTCATCTGACTTTTTTAGGTGCAGCCGGCACGGTCACCGGATCGAAGTTTTTGATCGAAACATCGCGCAGCAAAGTGATGGTCGATTGCGGTCTTTTCCAAGGTTACAAAGTGCTGCGTTCACGCAACTGGAACCCTCTGCCCATCGACCCGTCCAGCTTGGACGCTGTCGTCCTGACCCACGCGCATCTCGATCATTCGGGATATGTGCCCTTGCTCGGGAAGAACGGATTTGCTGGAAAGGTGATCTGCACGCAGGGTACGCAGGCGCTTTGCGGGTTGCTGCTTCCTGACAGTGGTTATCTGCTCGAAGCAGACGCGCGCTACGCCAATCGCCGCGGTTTCAGCAAGCACAAGCCTGCGCTGCCGCTTTACACCAGGGCCGACGCCCTCAAAGCGCTCAATTCCTTCGCACCGCAGCCGTTCAATCAAACTATCGAGGTGACATCGGATTGCTCAATCCGATTTCGCTATGCCGGGCATATTTTGGGCGCGGCGACAGTCGAGATGATCGCAGACGGCAAGCGCATCGTCTTCTCCGGTGATGTAGGGCGTTATGGCGATCCGTTGATGTTCGATCCGAAGCCCGTGCCAGAGGCGGACTACCTGCTGGTCGAATCCACTTATGGCAACCGGCTTCACCCTGGCGTCTCGCCGCAGCAGGAACTGGAAAGCATCATCACCCGAACGGTCGCGCGCGGTGGCAGCGTTGTCATTCCCTCGTTTGCGGTGGGGCGCGCGCAGGCCTTGCTCTATCACATCAACGCCATTCGCCAGCGCGGGGCCTTGCCCGACGTCCCCGTCTATCTCGATAGTCCGATGGCTTGCAGCGCGACTGATTTGTTTTGCAAGCACGCTGCCGATCATCGCCTCAGCGCGGCGCAATGCCGCGACGCATGGGATGACGTACTCTACACCCGCGATGTTGAGCATTCAAAGCGGCTTGACACCGAACCAGGATCAAAAATCATCATCTCAGCCAGCGGGATGGTGACCGGAGGACGCATCCTCCACCGTCTCAAACGCTATGCTCCCGATCATCGCAGCACTATCGTGATGGCTGGATACCAGGCTGGTGGCACGCGAGGCGCAGCTCTTCTCGGCGGCGCAGAAACGATCAAGATCCATGGCCAATATGTCCCGGTTCGAGCGGAAGTTGTCTCGCTCGACATGCTTTCAGCCCATGCCGACCAGCACGAATTGCTACGCTGGCTGGGCGGCTTCAAATCTGCCCCAAATGAGTGTTTCGTCGTCCATGGTGAAGCAGAATCTGCGGATCGTTTTCGACTGAAAGTCAACGAGCAGTTTGGCTGGAATGCGCGGGTTCCCGAACACGGAGAGCGGGTTAGTCTGCCATGACCTTCGTGCCGAAACTTCTCGACCTTGAAAAACCGCGCGAACTTGTGCCGCTTAAGGCCAAACGGCTGAGGCTGCACACTCAGCGCGAAGCAATCGCGATCGTCAACCAGGACTGCACAGTTGCCCGATCCGAAGGCTTGACTGAGCGCGCACGGGTGGAGTTGCGGCACGGCGACCAGCAAGTAATCGCGAGAATGTACCAAGCGGAAAACTCCGGATTAGCGATCGACGAGATCGGACTGTCTGAGGCCGCATGGCAAAAGCTTGGCCTGAGCGAAGGCGACAGCATTACCCTGCACCATCCACGCAATCTGAGCTCAATGGGCGGCCTCCGCAGCAAGGTTTACGGGCACAAGCTGACCGAACAATGCGCAACAGCAATCTTCCGTGATATTATCGATGGTCGGCTGTCAGATGTTCAAACCTCGGCCTTCATTTCAGCGCTGGCCAGCCATCCGCCCGATGTCGATGAAATCGTTGCATTGACGCAGGCAATGGTTTCAATCGGAGATCGGCTCGCTTGGCCAGACAAGGTGGTGGTCGACAAGCATTGTGTTGGCGGTCTCCCGGCCAATCGCACGACGCCGATTGTCGTTGCGATTGTCGCTGCGGCTGGCCTTACCATCCCCAAGACATCTTCACGCGCGATTACGTCCCCGGCTGGAACCGCTGATACGATGGCGACTATCACCCGCGTAGATCTCAACAGCAAGGAGATGCGAGAAGTCATAGAGCAAGAAGGCGGCTGCATGGTTTGGGGCGGCGGCGTCGAGCTGTCACCCGCCGACGATCTGCTGATCCGGGTTGAACGCGAGCTGGAGCTCGATTGCACATCGCAAATGGTGGCTTCAGTGATGTCGAAGAAGATCGCCGCTGGATCGACGCATGTGTTGATCGACATACCGGTTGGCCCGACCGCCAAGGTTCGCTCGCAAGCTGATGCTGAAGAACTCACCACCTTCATGAAAGGGGTTGGCAAGGCGTTTGGATTGCATGTGGAAACTGTGATATCTGATGGCAATCAGCCAGTCGGTGACGGAATTGGTCCAGCGCTTGAGGCGCGCGATGTTCTTGCAGTGCTCGAATGCGAGCGTTCTGCACCGCAAGAGCTGCGACAAAGAGGGTTGCACCTCGCTGCGGCCATGCTGGAAATGGGCGGTGCTTGTCCGCCGGGTCAAGGTGCCAAAATCGCCACAGCCATCCTCGATGACGGGCGCGCCATGGCAAAATTCGTCGCCATTTGCGCAGCGCAAGGCGGCTTTCGCAGACCTGAAACAGCGCCGTTCCAACATGTTATCGAATGCGAACGCCCAGGCCGGGTTTCGTTGATCGACAATCGCCGGCTCGCTCGTCTGGCGAAACTTGCCGGAGCGCCCCGATCCCATGCCGCCGGCGTCGTGTTGCACGTCAACCTCGGCGATGCAGTCGACGTCGGCCAACCATTGATAACGCTCCACGGAGCGAGCATCGGCGAGCTCGAATATGCGCTCGACTACTACCGGGTAAACACCGATCTGATTGAGGAGCGCGCAATATGAAACCATTGCTGTTTGCACTGCATGCGGTTGACGATTTTTTGGAGGGTATCGCCACCAAAGGTGTGATGGAGACCGGCGAAATCGAACACCGACGTTTCCCCGACGGCGAGAGCTATATTCGCCTGCACACCCCAGTCGAGGATCGTGCGGTCGTCTTGCTATGCACCCTCGATCGCCCGGATGAGAGGATCATGCCATTACTGTTCGCTGCTGATGCGGCGCGTCAGCAGGGTGCGCATCAAGTCGGGCTGATCGCGCCCTATCTTGCGTATATGCGTCAGGATAAGACTTTTCTTCCCGGCGAAGCCATTTCAGCTCAAACCTTTGCGCAAGTTCTCTCGGCCCACTTTGACTGGCTGGTTACGCTTGAACCCCATTTGCACAGGATCAAGCGCCTCGACGAAGTGTTCTCGATCCCTGCCCACGCGGTGCGGGCTACCGGTCCGATCGGAGAATGGATCAAATTGCACGTCGAAACGCCTTTCCTGATTGGACCAGACAGCGAAAGCGCACCGTGGATCAAGCGCATTGCCGAACGCATCGACGCGCCTTTTGCAGTTCTTGATAAGCAGCGTCTGGGCGATCAAGACGTGCTGATTTCCGGCTCGCTAGACTGCCTCGAACAGGAGATGACCCCGGTTGTGATTGACGATATCGTTTCAAGTGGAGGAACGATGGCGGAAATCATCGAACGGATTGCGCACCAGACAAAGCAACCGACGATCTATATCGCGGTACACGCGCTGGCCGATCAGTTACCCGATCGGGTCACCAACTCGAACGGCTTTGCCAGGCTAGTCACTTGCAACAGCGTGGCCTATGCCAGCCACCAAATCGATATCTCAGAACCGCTCATTATAGAGGCCCAAGACCTGATTGCGCAGGCCAGCGCTCGCCATCGCCTGTGATTGAAAAGGCTGAAGTTTGGCTGGCTTTACTCGGTGCAACTGCGGCAGGCGTTCTGATCGGAATAGAGCGCGGGTGGACATTGCGAACGAGGAAAGATGGCGAGCGCACCGCCGGCGTTAGGACATTCATCGTATTGGCGATCGCAAGCGGATTTGCGGGTCTACTGGCACGGGTCGAAATGGTATTGATCGGTTTCGCGATCATCGCATTGCTCGGGCTTCTCATCGTGATTGCCTACCATCGGGAAGCGCAGCTGAGCGGCAAAGCTGACGCCACAAACGCTATCGCGGCTTTTGCGACACTCGCTCTGGGTTTCTACTCCACCTTTGGTTCGCCCGATGTCGCCGTCGCATTCGCCGCGCTGGTCGCGATGGTGCTCGCCCTGCGAACCGAAACACATCGCTGGATCGCACAACTTGATGAGACCGACGTCAAGTCAGCGGTGCGCTTCGCTGTCATCGCGCTCGCAGTCCGACCGTTCCTGCCAGATCAGGACATGGGCCCATTCGATGCATGGAACCCGCAAGATCTCTGGCTGGTTGTAATCCTAGTCGCAGGATTCTCTTTCATTGGTTACGTTGCCGATCGAACGTTTGGGGCGAGGTATGGGACCGTGCTCACCGCGATCATTGGCGGGGCCTATTCTTCAACGGCTGTGACACAATCGCTTGCCCAGAGGTTGCGAGACGATCATCCGAGCGGCGTCGAGTGCACTGGCATCGTCCTAGCCAGCGCGGTGATGTATGTGCGTGTGGTGATCTTGGTGCTCGTGTTCGCCACTCGCCTGATCGTTCCGTTCACGATTATTGTCTTGCCAGCCCTGCTGGTGACGTGGGCTGCGGGGTTCTGGCTGTGGAGAGGTCAATCAGGCGGCAGCCGAACGCGTCTGCCGAAGAATCCCATCGCGATTCTTCCCGCGCTCGGATTCCTAATATTTGTTGCGCTTGCCGCTGTCGCGGCTCGTTGGGGCCTCGAGCGATTTGGCGAAGAAGGCATCGCATGGATGCTATTCTTGATGGGATCGATGGATGTCGACGTCGCGATCGTGACTGCAGGCGGCTTACCAGAAGATACAATTGGCATTTGGCTAGCATCGATAGCACTGGCAGGAACAATCCTCGCTAACATGTCAGTCAAACTCGGGATTGCACTGGCAAACGGTAGACGACGCTCTTATCCGGCGGCTGCATCCCTCTTGATCAGCATGATCGCACTCGCAACTAGCATTGCCTTCTGGTGGCTGAACTTGTGAACTTTCGCAGATCACACTTGATATCGGTCAAGTTGCCCCTCATCGAATCGTGCCAATAAACAATTGCTGATTGGCGAGTAACCGTAAGGATGCGATGACCCATTCAGATAGGTCCGTAGCAGCCTTAATATGAAACCTTTAAATGCAGGGAGTAATATGACGGATTGCTGCGGACCGACTGTATTCTCACCTGCAAAACGCTCGATTGATTGCCCTCTCACTCAGGTGAAGGAAATTCATCGGGTGAGATATCAGGCTCGTCAATATCAGGCGGAACCGGCTCGGTTTCGGGCGGGCAATCGGGGACCGGATCGGGCTCACGAACGGGTCGCTCTGGCGGTGCGTTTGGCTCAATCCTGTCGGGTTTGGGGGGCTGTGTAGCCATTGTCAGATCCTTATCCTTGCGCAGCGCTAATGATCGCGGCGATGTCGCCCGGCGCATGATTGACAACGTCCTTATCGATCTCTGCAACGATTGCCGATTTAAGCGATGCGGGGCAAAGCTTGCGAAAATTCCCGAGCACTGATGGCGCAGCCAGGACGATCAGGTCACCGCTGTGCTCGCTATGGTGCGCCTCCAAAATCGCAATCGCTCGACGCGCAAAATCGGTCTTCGCTTCGTTATGCAAGTCCGTTTCTGTCATCGCGCTGCGGCGCGGCGACGCGCTTGAAAAGCTGCGTCCCGGTACGGTCGCCCCCTTGTTCGCTTGATCGCGGATTGTCCGCGGCCTCCTGAATGATTGGTTGCAAGACGGGCTTTTGCGTGTCGCCTTGATTCCTCAACAAAACCATTTTGCTACCATCCATCGCGCAGACCAGCGCACCGTGTTTCAGCATCATCAAAAGGTTTCCTTTTCAAATCAGAGCTTAGGGGCGAGAATAGCGGGCAGGTCTCGCTGGCTCATTAAGGAAATTCCCTGAGGTCATCGGAAAAGGCTTTCCACAAACCAATAACCGGTCGTGACGACCAAAACGCCGCCAACAAGAACAAGCATGATCGGCGCAGGAAGATGTTTTGCCGCCAGCGCTCCGAATGGTGCGGCAAGCACGCCGCCGATCAAGAGCCCGAGAGTAGCTCCGGCAAATTGCTCGAACCCGAACTGCCCTAGGAACGCTCCAGATATCGCCATCGCTACAAAGAATTCCGCACTGTTGACTGACCCGACGACTTTGCGCGGCTCTGTGCCCTGCAACATCAGTCCAGAGCTCACCACCGGACCCCAGCCGCCTCCGCCAATCGCATCGAGCAAACCGCCGGTAAATCCAAGCGGCACAATCGCTCGGGGCGCTCGGCGTTTGAGGCGACCCTTGAGCCCCTTAAACACCAGCAGCATTCCAAGCAGGCAGAGGTAGACAAAGACAAACGGTCGTACCGTATCACCATCAAACTGAGCCAGTCCGTAAGCGCCAACAACGCCTCCGAGTATTCCAGGCAGAAGTATCATCACGAAGAGGCGCTTATGAATATTTCCCAGGATCAAGTGGCTGATCCCTGACACACCGCTGGTCAGTATCTTGATGACATGGACCTTATAGGACGCCTGCGCGGGCGGCATGCCCATGAATCCGACCAGCAAAGTGGTCGAAATGGCCCCAAATGCCATCCCCAACGCGCCATCAATCAGCTGCGCGAGGAAGCCGATGGCGACAAATGGCAGCACTTCCGCCCATGCGAATTCAACCCATTCCATCTCTACACTCCGCAGAGATGAATAAGTCACAAGCGTCGGCCACTCACATGAGGAATTCTACGTGGTTGCGGTCATGTCAAAAAATGGGGACAGCATCAGCGATGAGTCCGACAGCGCGCAGTTTGCCTTCAGTCTACTTACAGTCACTGACGACCAATCCTCTGGGCGAAGATGGAAACGTCCCGATGCGCCATTAAGTTTCGGGAGCGAGACCCTCACTTTCGGCTCGGCTTAGGCGGCTTATCGAGCATCGTATCTTCAGCCAATGGACAGACCCAGTAATGGCCAAAGCCCCAAGAATTTCAGATCATTGGGGCTTTGGCGGTGCGAGCGGCGAAGTTTGCCGCTCTTGACAGCAGCAGCGCTATGAATCTTTCATCCAATTTCTTCATTCCCACCGAGGTGCTGTCAGTCTAACGCGAACCCGCTCCGACTGGCGCGGGACACCCTTCCCTCACCTTCGATCAGGCCATGAGGTCTTGCCACTGAGCCAGCGCGGCGGAGCGATTTGTTTTGCAAGTCTGTCGGTCGACGAGGTGGCGTTCGGAGTTGAAGTGGTTGTGGACGTTGGCATGAACAGAGGCGAACTTTTGCAGGCATTTCATTCTTCTGAAGCGCTGCATAACGCGCTCTCTTCGTCGAAACGGTAGATGGGAGTTCTCTACCCTGTTGTCAGCCCAGCGGCCAATCTCTTGCTTGTCGCGATTGCCTAGCTCATCCATCGCAGCCTTGTAGGACGGCAAACCGTCGGTTGTGATAGTCTCTGCTGTTCCGGGGCTCTTCGGCGCATTCTCCATGAAGCGGAGCGGTGCAATTGGTCTAACAACTCTCCAGCAAATGGAGGGTGAAGCCAAACATGTCTTGCGCAGTTAGGTGTTCTGCACCGCAGGTCTGACAGTTGCTTTATACAAGTGCCATGTGGCGTGGCCCAAGACGGGCAGGACAATAAACAAGCCGAGAAAGAGCGGGATCATCGCCGCAAAGAGCGAGACTGCTATCATCACCGCCCAGCCAATCAGAACCGGCATATTCGCTCGAAAAACCCGGATGCTCGTGATGATGGCAGTCAGAAATCCGACCTTCTGGTCCACTAACATGGGCAGGCTGATGACCGTGATTACATAGAATGCGAGGGCGATCACAGCACCGATTGCACTGCCGACTGCGAGCATGGTCATTCCGGTTCGCGTAACCAGAAACTCGAGCGATTCCGAGCCTGCTCCCGCTTCGACAAGGAAGATCGAAAAGACCGCATGGGCGATGATGATCCAGAAGCCGAACGCTACGAACAGCAGCACACCCATACTCAGGATCTGCTCATCGCCGCGTCCTTTTAATGCCCCAAGAACATTGCTCCAGCTCATAGGCAATCCCGCTTCGCGCCTGCGGCTGACTTCATAAAGGCCTACAGCCGTGAAGGGCGCAAGCAAGGGGAACCCTGCTGCCGCGGGGATCAACCAGAAGATGTCGCCGCGCTCGACCAAGACATAGGCGAGCGCCCAGCCAGTGATCACAAAGATAGAAGCGAAGAAAAGGCCAAATGCCGGACGGGACCAAAAATCCTCCCATCCGGCACCCAGCGCAGCGCGCAAATCATCCGTCGACAAATCAAGCGCAATTTGAGGCGTAGTAGAAGCCGGTGGTGTGTCCGATGTGGCCATAGACTCGCTCCTCTACCACTGCGTTGATTGTGTGTCAGAACCGATATCCGACCCCGGCGCTGATGACCCAGGGATCGAGATTGTGCTCCGTCTCAATCGCGAGCGTATCGCCCGCAAACCAGCGTGCGGTCGTGCCGATAAAGTATCGTTTTGCATCGACACTCAAGGCAAACCCATCTTCGCCAAGCGGGATATCGAAGCCCGCCTGCAGGGCGAAGCCAAATTCATCGGAAAGATCGGTATCGGTGACGCCCAGCGGAATTGTTGCTGCACCCGGCTTGTCACTGACCCATAGGAAATAGGCTGGACCGGCGCCGACATACGGTTTCACGCCGCCGACATCGAAGTGATACTTCAGTGTGACCGTCGCGGGTATCAGCTGCGCATCCGAAACGAGCTCCGTTCCCGCTGGAAATCCTGAAACCGCGTCGACATCGTGCTGGGTGATCCCGGCAATTGTTTCCACCGAGAACTGGTCCGTCACAAAGTATTCAAGCGCCACGGTTGGCACGACGTTGTCGTTGGCTTTGGTGTCGGTGCCAGCGGGCAGTCCCACAATATCGACATTGATCTGATCGATCTCTCCATCAGGCAATACAGCGGTGCCAAGCAGCTTTACCTGCACGTCGCCCCCGCGATCCTGAGCCATGGCTGGGGCGGCTATCAACGCGATCGCTGTGCATGCCGAGCCGAGAATATACCTCATTTTGTATCCCTTTTGGGCAGCAGTGGTCGCCCGCTGCGACCCAGGATTGTTGCTGCTCATGCAGGAGCCTCTGCCAGCGGCCTGCCAACTGCTCATTGATGCAAATCAAACCGCGCGATCCGAACAGCCAATTCGGAGCACAATTGTCAGAAATCGCCAACACTTTCGGCAATTTGATTTGGATCAATGACCTTCGCGCTTGGCCCGCCCTATCCCGCCCACAAGGAAGGAACGGAACTCATGGAAACAGTCTTTTTCAGGCTGGGCGGCTGGGCGCTCGTCTTGCTCTTGGCGCTCGCAGCAATGATAGGCGCGAAAGACGCAGGCTTCGCTGCTCACATGCTCATTATCGCCTTGGCAGTTGGCGTCGTGATCATTGTCACTTTGCGAAATTATGATCCGCTGACCACGGCACAGAGCATCTTCAAAATGCCTCCCGGTCCATCGACATACGATGATGACATCGTTCGTTGGGGTGTCATTGCGACGATGTTCTGGGGTCTCGCAGGCCTATTGGCCGGGCTGTTCATCGCGCTGCAAATGGCGTTTCCGGTGCTAAATCTTGAGCCTTACCTCACGTTCGGTACCGTGTCCGGCCCTTGCACACTTCAGCCGTCATTTTCGCGTTTGGAGGCAATGCGCTCCTCGCAACCAGCTTCTACGTTGTGCAGCGCACTTGCCGCACGACGCTCGCGCTGCCGACGTTGGCGCGCTTCGTGTTCTGGGGCTACCAACTGTTTATCGTACTGGCGGCGACGGGCTACCTTCTGGGGATCACGCAATCCAAGGAATATGCCGAGCCAGAATGGTATGTCGATCTGTGGCTCACCGTCGTTTGGGTAGCGTATCTGGCGGTCTTCGTAGCGACGCTGCTCAAGCGCAAGGAGCCGCATATTTACGTCGCCAACTGGTTCTACCTCGCCTTTATCGTGACCGTGGCGATGCTGCACGTGGTCAACAACCTCGCAATGCCGGTGAGTCTGCTGGGATCGCGCAGCTATTCCGCCTTTGCCGGGGTTCAGGATGCCCTGACGCAATGGTGGTACGGCCACAATGCAGTCGGCTTCTTCCTCACCGCAGGTTTCCTGGCGATGATGTATTATTTCGTGCCGAAGCAGGCGAACCGTCCGGTCTATTCGTACCGGCTGTCGATCATCCACTTCTGGTCGCTGATCTTCCTCTACATCTGGGCAGGACCGCACCACCTTCATTACACCGCGCTGCCCGACTGGGCGCAGACGCTGGGCATGGTGTTTTCGATCATGCTGTGGATGCCGAGCTGGGGCGGCATGATCAACGGTCTGATGACGCTCAACGGCGCATGGGACAAAGTCCGCACAGACCCGATCATTCGCATGATGGTGCTCGCACTGGCCTTCTACGGGATGAGCACCTTCGAAGGACCGATGCTGTCGATCAAGGCAGTGAACAGCCTGTCACACTACACCGACTGGACGATCGGACACGTGCATTCCGGCGCGTTGGGGTGGAACGGTATGATCACCTTCGCGTGTGTCTACTTCCTCGTGCCGCGCCTTTGGAAGCGTGAGCGGCTTTATTCGCTTCGCATGATCAACTGGCACTTCTGGCTCGCGACGCTGGGCATCGTTTTCTACGCCGCCAGCATGTGGGTTGCCGGGATCACTCAAGGCCTGATGTGGCGCGAATACGGCTCTGACGGGTTCCTCGTGAACAGCTTTGTCGACACCGTCGCTGCGCTTCACCCAATGTACCTGATGCGTGCCTTTGGCGGCCTGCTCTATCTCTCGGGCGCGGTCATCATGACTTACAACATCTGGATGACCATCAACGGTCACCAGCGCAATGAAGCGCCGCTTGGAGACAACACCGTCAGCACTGAGGGCGACTATCCGATCGCGCAGCAACCGGCGCGCCCTCAAGCCGAGCCAGCAGAATAGGAGCCCGCAAGATGAGCGATAACTCACCCAATCAGGGCGCCTTTGAGGGCCACAAGAAGCTCGAGAAGAACGTCACTTTGCTCGCCGCAGCAACGCTCGTGACAGTAGCAATTGGCGGGATCGTCGAGATCGCGCCGCTGTTCTGGATCGACAACACGATCGAGGAAGTGGAGGGGATGCGTCCCTACACCCCGCTCGAACAGGCCGGACGCGACATCTACATCCGCGAGGGTTGCTACACCTGCCACAGCCAGATGATCCGTCCGTTCCGCGACGAGGTCGAGCGCTATGGCCACTACTCGCTGGCGGCAGAGAGTATGTACGATCACCCGTTCCAATGGGGATCAAAGCGCACGGGGCCTGACCTTGCGCGAGTTGGTGGGCGCTATTCTGATGAATGGCATGTCCAGCATTTGAAGAACCCGCAAAGCGTCGTGCCGCAAAGCATCATGCCCAGCTATTCCTTCCTTGCGGACACCTCGCTGAAGGTCGCCGATGTCGGCGCCAATCTCAACGCGCTACGCCGCGTCGGCGTGCCCTATGAGGACATCGATATCAAGATGGCCGACCTTGATCTTTATGCGCAGGCCGATCCTGACGTAGACGCAGGCGATCTGGAAGAACGCTATCCCAAGGCGCAGGTGCGCGATTTCGATGGCGATCCCGACCGCGTGACCGAGATGGATGCGCTGATCGCCTATCTCCAAATGCTTGGGACGCTGGTCGATGTCGACAGCGCCGCAGCGCAGGCCGAACTCGCTGAGGAGAAGGGCCGATGAGCTTCTACGAGATATTCCGTCACTTTGCCGACAGCTACGGGTTGGTGATTATCTTCGGGCTCTATCTGCTGCTGTGCGGATGGCATTTCCTCCCCCGCTCACGCGATGGCGTTGAACGGGCAAAGCACTCGATTTTCCAGGAAGACGATCATGCCTGAGAACAAACGTATCGACGAGCCAACCGGCACCGAATTTGTCGGCCACGAATGGGACGGGATTGAAGAGCTTAACACTCCGCTCCCGCGCTGGTGGCTGTGGACCTTTTACGCGACGATTGCGTGGAGCGTCGTCTACGTCGTGCTTTATCCGGCCTGGCCAATGGTCGAGCAGGCGAGCGAAGGCGTGCTGGGTTGGTCCAGCCGCGGTGACCTCGCCGAGGAGATGAGCGCAGCCGATCTCGCGCGTCAGGGCACGTTCGAGCGGATCGCAGCGACCGACATCACGAAATTGCCTGCCGACCCGGAGCTTATGGGACAGGCAATTGCCGGCGGCGCGGCCGCTTTCAAGCAACACTGCGTCCAATGTCACGGAGCTGGGGCCGCCGGATATGAGCAGTATGGCTACCCCAACCTCAACGATGATGACTGGATCTGGGGCGGTAAGCTTGCGGAGATCGAATACACGCTGATCCACGGCATCCGCTGGGAAGGCTCAAGGCAGACGCGCCAGGCCTATATGCCCGCCTTTGAAGGGATATTCGACAAGGATCAAACCGATGCTCTGGTCAATCACGTGCTGTCACTGAGCGGTGAGGCGCGCGGCAATACCACCGGAGCAGAGCTTTACGCGCAGAATTGCGCGGCGTGTCATCAGCCGAATGGTCAGGGTGATCCGCAGCAGGGCGCGCCTGCCCTCAATGACATTATCTGGCTCTACGGCGGTGAGCCTGCGAGCATTCGCGCACAGATTCTGAACCCCCGCCACGGCGTGATGCCGGGCTGGAGCGACAAGCTCGATCCCGTAACCATCAAGATGCTGGCCGCTTACGTTCACTCACGCGGTGGCGGTGAAGCTACCGAAGAAACCACGCCGGGCGATGCTCCGCCGATCATGGAAGGTGACGCAGAAGCGGTTGCGATGGCGGATCGGAGCGATGAGCAGCGCTGATACCACAATGGCTGAGCCCCGCGATTGGGGGGCTACGCTGTCGAACAAGGGCGGCGGCGGGTCTGGAGGCCCGTCTCAAGAGCTCTATGAAAAGCGCAAGGCGGTCCACAACAAGCGGATCGACGGACCTTTTCGCCGGTTCAAATGGGCCATCATGGTCGTCACGCTGGCGATCTACTATGTCACACCTTGGATACGCTGGGATCGCGGTCCTTATGCGCCCGATCAGGCAGTGCTGATCGATCTCGCGAACCGCCGGTTCTACATGTTCGATATCGAGATCTGGCCGCACGAGTTCTATTTCGTCGCGGGTCTGCTGATCATGGCGGGTATCGGCCTGTTTCTCGTCACTAGTGCGGTGGGGCGGGCGTGGTGCGGCTATTCCTGCCCGCAAACTGTCTGGACCGATCTGTTCCAGCATATTGACCGTTTTATCGATGGCGATCGCAATGCGCGGATGCGGCTCGACAAAGCACCGTGGGGCATCGCAAAAACAACTCGCCGCCTGAGCAAATGGACAGTCTATCTCATCGTCAGCCTGCTAACCGGCGGTGCGTGGATCCTCTACTTCGCTGATGCCCCGACGCTGTTCGTCGATTTCTTCACCCTGCAAGCCTCGCCGATAGCCTATGCGACGGTCGGCATCCTGACCGGCACGACCTTTTGGCTCGGCGGGTTCATGCGCGAGCAGGTGTGCATCTACATGTGCCCGTGGCCGCGCATTCAAGCCGCGATGCTCGACGAAAAATCGCTGATCGTGACGTATAAGGATTGGCGCGGGGAGCAGCGCGGCAGCCTCAAAAAAGCACAGAAAGAGCCGGAGAAATACGGCGATTGCATCGATTGCCGCGAATGTGTCGCGGTGTGTCCAACCGGCATCGACATTCGTGAAGGCCAGCAGATTGGCTGCATCACCTGCGCACTATGCATCGATGCCTGCGACCGGGTGATGAAGGATATCGGACGCCCGCGCGGCCTGATCGATTACGCAACACTCGAGCAATGCGAAGCCGAAGCCGCTGGTGCGTCCCCAACTCCTGCTTGGAAGGCACTGCTGCGGCCCCGCACCTTTATCTATTTCGGCATTTGGGGTGCGATTGGCGTGGCCATGCTGTTTGCGCTCGGCACGCGTTCGCACACGGACATTACCGTATCGCCCGATCGCAATCCGCCCTTCATGATGATGAAAGACGGCTCGGTGCGAAATGCCTACACGCTGCGCCTGCGCAATATGGAAGCTCGCCCGCGCGACATGGAAATCGCACTCGTAGGTTTGCCCGAAGGCGCGGTGATGTGGACCGACCGAATTGGCCGAGACGATGCCGCGCAGACCCAGACTATAAGCGTGCCAGCGGACGAAACCCGCGTCGTGCGCGCTTATGTCGTCGTGCCGCAAGGCGCAGTGGCAGAAGGCTTCTCGTTCCAGCTCACCTCGCTTGATGAACAAGGCGAGCAGGACAGCGCCGAAACCAGCTTTACCAGCCCCGGGAGCCAATGATGACCAGCAATGCCCAATCGGGAAAATTCACCGGCAAACATATGGTCGCGATCTTTGTGATCGGCTTTGGCATCGTGGCCGCTGTGAACTTCTATATGGCGAGCCTCGCGACAGGCGGTTTTCACGGCATCGTGGTCGAGAACTCCTATGTCGCGAGCCAGAAATTCAACGGCTGGCTGGAAGAGGCAGAACAAGCGCGCCAGCTCGGTTGGGAGGCATCGGCTGCGCGCGATGGAGACGGGTTCGTGGAGCTTACGACGAATGCTGTCCCTGCGAATGCGATCATCACCGCTGAACTGCGCCGCCCTCTTGGTGAGCGCGAATATGCCAGCTTACGGTTTGGATCGCTCGGCGACGGCACATGGAGATCGGTCGGGCCGATTGCGGCTGGTCGGTGGACTGTGCGTCTGCGCATTGAGGCTGCGGGCGAAGTCTGGAGCGAGGAAAGCGAGCTCAAGTGAACGCGCCGCACACCCCTCCGCGGCCAACTGGCGACGCATTGATCGGGACGAGGTTCACTGTCCCCGGAATGCGCTGCGCCGGGTGCATTGCCAAGATCGAGCGTGAGCTGCCGAAAATCGAAGGCGTAGCCGAGGCGCGGGTCAATTTTTCGGCCAAGCGGGTGGCCGTCCAACATGCGTCTTCAATTGACGAAATTGCGCTGATCCGCGTTTTTGAGCAGCTTGGGTTTGAAGCGCAGCCGGTCGAAGCTAACCCGCTTGGGATCGAAGATGCTGAGCGGCGCAAGCTGATGCGCGCTCTGGCTGTCGCAGGCTTTGGCATGATGAACATCATGCTTCTGTCGGTGAGCGTCTGGTCGGGGGCGGGCGGTGCAACGCGAGAGCTCTTCCATTGGCTCTCAGCGCTCATTGCCCTGCCGGTGATCGCCTATTCAGGCCAGCCGTTCTTCTCTTCGGCCTGGATGGCGCTCAAATACCGCCGAACAAATATGGACGTGCCGATCTCGATTGGCGTGGTCCTCGCCACCGCGCTCAGCCTCTACGAAACGATTACCGGCGGCGACCACGCCTATTTCGAGAGCGCTGTGATGCTGCTTTTTTCTGCTTGCCGGGCGCGCACTTGATGCGATGATGCGCGGACGGACGCGGGCAGGCATTGGCGCGCTGCTCGGGCGAATGGGAAAATCCGCAAGCGTGATTGGACCGGATGGTTCGACGCAGCGCATCGCGGCGAGTGAACTCAAGCCGGGAATGCTGGTTCTCATCGCCGCAGGCGAAGCGCTCGCTACCGATGGTGTGGTCGAGGAGGGCGAGAGCGCCATCGACAACGCCATGCTGACCGGGGAGAGTGCGCCGGAAGCCATCGCAGTGGGCAGCGAAGTCCACGCAGGCTCGATCAATCTTGCGGCGCCTATCCGGATTCGCCTGACGCGTACGGCAGACGATACGGTGATCGCCGATATTGCGCGCCTGATGGATGAGGCGGGCCAATCGCGCAGCACCTATGTGCGGATCGCCGACCGCGCGAGCAGAGCCTATGCGCCCGCCGTGCACACGCTCGCCGCGCTGGCCTTTGTCGGGTGGATTATCGCGGGCGCAGGCTGGCACCAGTCGCTCGTGATCGCCATCGCCGTATTGATCATCACCTGCCCGTGCGCAATGGGGCTTGCAGTGCCGACGGCGCAGGTTGTCGCGTCGGGCGCGCTCCTCAAGAAGGGACTGTTGGTGAAAGATGGCAGCGCGCTGGAGCGCCTCGCCGAGGTCGACGTTGCGCTGTTCGATAAGACCGGAACGCTGACGCTGGGTGAGCCGCACCCGGATCTTGCCAATCTCAACGAAGCTGATTGCGCGGTGGTGCTCGGGCTGGCGCAAAACAGCCGCCATCCGCTAAGTGTCGGACTGACGAAGGCGCTCCGCCTCAAGGGTGTCGAACCGGCGCAAATCGACAACATCTCCGAGCTTGCGGGGCAAGGCTTGAGCGGCACATGGAATGGACAGCCGGTCGCTCTTGAACGCGCCGAGCTGGATGCAACAGCGTTGGCGAGCAAGCTGCGCATCGGGGAGCGTGCGATCACGATTACCTTTGGCGATCCGCTCCGAACGGACGTAGCACAGATTCTTGGCGAGCTCACAGGTGCAGGGGTCAAATCAAGCATCTTGTCCGGCGATCGCACTGAAGCGGTCGAGGCGGTTGCACACCAATTTGGCGTCGAAGCGACGGCGGGTGTTGATCCGAAAGAGAAACTTACTGTCATCAATGAACTCAAGCATGGTGGTTACCGACCGCTAATGGTGGGAGATGGCCTCAACGATGGCCCCGCTCTCTCCGCCGCGCATGCTTCCATCGCGCCGGGCACAGCCAGCGATGCCAGCCAGCAAGCCGCTGATGCGGTCTTCATCGGTGACAAGCTGATGCCGGTCGCACTCGCGATCCGGGTCGCTCGTTCAACCATGCGCATTGTCCGCCAGAATTTTGCGTTCGCTATTGGCTACAACGTGCTAGCCGTGCCGCTCGCCCTGCTCGGCTATGTCACGCCCCTGATTGCTGCGATTGCCATGTCGGTCAGCTCGCTGGTCGTGGTCGCCAATTCCCTTCGTCTATCAGGAGCCGCAAAATGACCGGCCTCGCACTTCTCATCCCCATTGCGTTGCTGATGGGCGCAGCCGGGCTCGTCGCGTTCTTTTGGGCAATGAATGACGGCCAGTACGAGGACCTGGATGGGGCGGCCAACCGCATTCTCATCGATGAAGAGGACGAGCAATGAACGGCGCATCTCTTGCTTTGCTGGCGCTCGCCCCGATGGTGATCGGCCCTATCCCGCAAAAGGGTGATACGATCATCGCGCAGCTTTGTGACGGTGGGCAGATCGAGATTCCTGTTGGGAATGGCGATGAGGAACCCGTGCGCGATTGCCATCAAAAGGCCTGTCACGCTGGCACTTGCCGACAGAGAGCAAAACAGCTCGTTTGATCTGGCTCAAAGACCGCGTGCGCCCGATGGCCTTTAGCACTGTCCATGTGGTCATATGGTGCTGTCAGTCTAGCGCGAACCCTTCTAAGCGCGATATTAAGTGCGAAACCATCACCGCTTTTAGGGCCTTGCCTTTGGCGATCGGCTGAGGGACGGAGTGATTGCACTCTTCAAGCCGGCCCCAATTCCGAGCGCATGAGGTGCTCAAGTGGATATCGCCAAATTAGAGATCGAAATCGAAGTGATTCGTCCTATGGAGCAGAGCCTCTGGTCTACTAAAGAAGCTAGAAGCTATACTTTGTCGATATTTGCACCTTTTGCAGATTGCCAGAGCGACCGTCTTCAAGGCTCCTCTCGGCATACATGTACTCGATACCAATGCTTAGCGGATCAACCGGTGTCCAGATGAGGTTTACAAAGGCATTCCAGCTTTCATCGGTCACCTGGTCAGAGGTGAGTATGATGGGGTTATCTGCTTTGAAATAAGACCCAGCAATGGTGGAACGAAGATAGTCGCTCCAGAAATGACGATATGCCGCAAAGCCGGAATATGTAAAAATCGGATCGAGATCACCTGCGGCGTTCAGTGCAGCGTCGTTGACGATGTTAAGGCCGATGTAGCGCCCAATACCATCTCCGACCGTGCCCATGAAACGCAGGTCATCCTTTGGACCAACCTTTACCTTGCCCGACAGACTTAGACCGTAACCGAGCGCGCTGTCGCTTCCTGTTCCGAAATCATTGTCGGTGATCCGCAGGTTGCGCACAATACCTGCTGCAGTGAACCCACCCCAATCGCCCGTAAAGTTGAAACGGGCCACTATATCCGGGATATTGTCATCGCCAGGCAGAACGCGTCCTCCAGTTGAAGTGGTCACTTCTGTTTCGGGTTGCTCGACTGCTATTTGCAATCCGCCTTTGGTGTAACGGATCATTGGCTGGCGGTCGAAGACCGTACCCGGCGTCGTACCGATGAAATCCAGACTATCGGGCAACGCGCCAACATTTTGGAAGGTCGACCACGCCTGACCGAACAACCAATTGTCATACGTTATGAAAGCCTGGCGCAAGCGCGGGACATAGCTGTTGGACACGCGCTCATTACCGCCCTCTGTCACCATGAAGTCCAGTTCAATCTGAGAGTTAAGCGTGTGCTCTGCTCCCACATCCGTGGCTGTCTTCAGAATGAAGCGCGATTGCCGAGCACTGAAATCGGTGTCGAAACCAGACCCCTCGCCGCCAACCGGGATCGCGCCGGGGATCAAGAAGTCGCGCACAATGCTTCCGCTTGGTACATCGCCGCCGCTGAAACGCTGAGTGATCGCATCGAGTTTGACGTAACCCGCATACGAGACAGTGGTGTTGCCGACCCGAAAGCCTTTGTCTTCTTGCTTTTTAGGTTCGGAAATCTGCTCCGCCAATTCTGCCTGCCGTTGTTGCAATGCGCGTGTTTCGGCAATCGCTGTTTGGGCCGCTGCGGCAGTTTCCGCCTGTTGCTGATCCATCAAACCTTGTTGGGCATCGATCCGCTCGATCAACCCCTCGACCAGAGCCTCCAGTCGATCAAGACGCTCGTCGACTGAGGCCTCTTGGGCCAAGGCAGGGCTCGCGGTCAGGCACGTCGCGCCAAGCAAAATGGCACGAGCAATTCGGCGAACTGATGAATGTGGCATCGCGTGTCTCTCCCTCACATGTTTGATGGGAAGGGTGCCGAAACGCTCTGATGCTGCACAGTTAGCGAAACGTCGTAAGACCTTTGTCTGAAAGCATCAAAATCGTTACTTGGGTAAGAGTTTGGTGAACCAGAGGGAGACTCGAGGTGATCCAATCTATCAAGCGCCCGAAAGTTGATCGCGCCACACACTGCGTAGCCGAGCAATATGACCGAATGTACCGCCAATCGATCGAAGATCCGGACACTTTCTGGCTGAACCAGGCCCAGAGGCTTGATTGGTTTTCCCAGCCAAATAAAGGCGGCGAGTGGTCGTTTGATCCTCCCAAAATTGAATGGTTCGGCGACGGCTCACTTAACCTTTGCCAAAACGCAGTTGACCGGCATCTGGAAGCGCGCGGCGATGAAACCGCGATCATCTTCGAGCCTGACGATCCTTCTGCGCCAGCGCGCACGCTTTCATATCGCGAGCTCCACGGTGAGGTTGTGCGCATGGCCAACGCAATGAAAGCGATGGGGATCAAGAAAGGTGATCGGGTCACGCTTTACATGCCGATGATCATTGAAGGCGTGACAGCAATGCTGGCCTGCGCCCGGATCGGCGCGATCCACTCGGTCGTGTTTGGAGGGTTCTCGCCTGAAGCCTTAGCGGGCCGGATCGAAGACTGCGGTAGTCGCTTTGTGGTCACCGCTGACGAAGGGTTGCGCGGTTCAAAACGTGTTCCGTTGAAAGCCAATGTCGATGCGGCTTTGGCCGAGCCCGATCACGACACTCCGCTCGACGGGATGCTCGTGGTAAAGCACACCGGCGCAGACATCAGCATGACCGAGGGACGTGATTACTGGTTCCACGATGTTGCGACTGACGAAGACTGCCCATGCGAGGTCATGGCAGCAGAGGATCCGCTTTTCATTCTTTACACATCAGGTTCGACCGGAAAACCCAAGGGTGTGCTCCACACCACTGGTGGCTATGGCGTTTGGACGGCAACCACGTTCAACTACGTCTTCGATTATCAGCCCGGCGAGGTTTATTGGTGCACCGCCGATATCGGCTGGGTCACGGGGCATAGCTACATTGTCTACGGCCCACTCATGAACGGTGCGACTAGTGTCGTATTCGAAGGTGTGCCAAATTACCCAGACCATGGGCGCTTTTGGGATGTCGTCGACAAGCATCGGGTGAACATTCTCTACACTGCGCCAACGGCAATCCGCGCGTTGATGCGCGAAGGCGACCAACATGTCACAAGCCGCGATCGAAGCTCGTTGAGACTGCTTGGCTCGGTTGGAGAGCCCATCAATCCTGAAGCTTGGCGCTGGTATTACGATGTTGTCGGCGATGGCCGCTGCCCGATTGTCGACACATGGTGGCAAACGGAAACAGGCGGCGTGATGATCACGACTCTGCCCTCAGCGCACGATATGAAGCCCGGTAGTGCGGGTCTCCCCTTTTTCGGTATCCAGCCGCAGTTGGTCGACAATGATGGTGCGGTGCTTGATGGTGCAATTGAAGGCAACCTGTGCATCACCGCGAGTTGGCCCGGTCAGGCGCGCAGCGTCTACGGCGACCACGACCGCTTTGAGCAAACCTATTTCAGCACTTACAAGGGCACGTATTTCACTGGTGACGGCTGCCGGCGTGACGCGGATGGATACTACTGGATCACCGACCGCGTCGATGATGTCATCAATGTTTCCGGCCATCGGATGGGCACTGCCGAGGTTGAAAGCGCGCTTGTCCTGCACGCAAAGGTCGCTGAGGCGGCGGTGGTTGGCTACCCGCATGATATTAAGGGCCAAGGCATCTATTGCTATGTAACTTTGAACGCCGGCGAAGAAGGCTCGGAAGACCTTTACAAAGAATTGCGCGCCTGGGTCAGACAAGAGATTGGGCCGATCGCATCACCCGATCACATCCAATTCACAGATGGGCTTCCAAAGACGCGCTCGGGCAAGATCATGCGACGCATCTTGCGCAAGGTCGCCGAGAATGACTTTGGTTCACTAGGAGACACTTCAACGCTCGCAGATCCGTCTCTGGTTGATCGCTTGATCGAGGGACGACAGAACCGCTAGGGTACATGCCATGCGGATCATTATTGCGGACGATCACCCACTCTTTCGGACAGCACTTAGCCACGCTGTGGCAAAGGTGTGGTCCAATGCAAAGGTGATCGAGGCGAGCTCGGCAAGCGCTGCGCGCAGCGAGTTGGAGCAAGGTGCAGAGGCTCTCTTACTGGATCTCCACATGGAGGACTCGCATGGCCTGTCTGTCCTGATGGACCTGCGGCAGGATTATCCTGCGCTTCCTATTGCGATCGTCTCTGCAAGTGAGGAACCGCGTGTGTTCGCAGCGGCGCAGCAATTGGGTGCTGCTGCGTTTATTCCGAAATCTGCCAGTCTGGACGAAATGCGCGATGCACTTGCCGCAGTGCGTGATGGAGACAACTGGTTTCCCGAAAGCAATATTGACGCCGATGGTGACCTGACCCGTATAGCGAGTCTGACACCGGCGCAGCGCCGTATACTTGGTGCGATCAAACAAGGCCTGCTCAATAAGCAGATTGCGTACGAGCTTGAGATTAGCGAAGCCACGGTGAAAGCCCACATCACCGCCATATTTCGAAAGCTCAGTGTTGTCAGCCGCACTCAGGCAGTACTGGTCGCCACCAAGCTCGATGTAGAACAACCTGCTGCCGACGCAGTCTCAAATTAGGCGTCAATTGGGACTTCACGCCGCAACAGGCAATCCGATATGAGTGCTCGCAAAGCCGCCGGAGACGACGGTTTCAGCAGTCGGTTGGCGCCCATCCGAACCGCAGCCTCTTCGGTTTCGACGCTGTCTTCCGCAGTCAGCAAAATGGCCGGCGGTTCGCGATTCCATTGACCGCATAAAGCTAGGTACACGGCATCGCCGCGTTCCTCATCATCAAGACGGTAATCCAAAATGGCAACGTCTGGCGGCGCGGCGCAAGCAGAACGCGCCTCAGCCAACGAACCGGCGCTAACGACGACCAGTCCCCATTTTTCTAGCAAAGCCTCGGTCGCGCTTAAAGCCGCCGGATCATTCTCAACCACAAGAACGGTCGCATCACCCATCTTGGTCCTCGCCCCTCGCGTTTGCTTCCTTCTGATCGATTTATCCCAACGCAAAACTGGCATACGCAACGAAAAGCGGCTGCCCCTCCCGAGCTCGCTCACCGTTTCAACTTCTACATGGAGCAACCGTGAGATGCGACGCACGATCGTCAATCCCAGACCTAAGCCCTCGCGGTCAGTCGATGTTGCGCGTTCGAACTCGTGAAAAACCCGCTCAACATCAGCTTCGGCAATTCCGCGCCCTGTGTCATGGACACACAACAGCGCGCCATCGCCCGCTCTCCGCACACCAAGCAGTACGCCGCCACGATGGGTGTAGCGGATGGCGTTGCTGACAAGGTTCCGCAGAATGCTGCCGACAAGCGCACGATCCGTCATGACCCACGCACTCGTATGAACTCTGCGCAACTCCAACCCTTTAGCTTGGGCCTGTACTGCGAATTCACGCATCACTTCATCGAACACGACATCGATAGCGACCGCTTCGACATTAGGTTCGATGCCCCCGCCATCCAGTTTCGATATGTCGAGCAACGCACGAATGAGTCGGTCTGCCGAGGCGATTGAGCCATCAAGATCCTTGACGAGTCTTTCCAAGCGCGGCTCTCCCGAAACTTCTTCACCGACAGCTGAGGCAAATAGGCGCGCTGCATTGAGCGGCTGGATCAGGTCGTGGCTGGCGGCAGCAAGAAACCGTGTCTTCGACCTCGTCGCTTGCTCCAACGCCGTATTTGCCTCACTCAACTGTCGGGTTCGCTCCGCCACCTTTTCTTCCAGCGCCTGTTCGGCCCTGCGATCAGCAGTGATATCGGTGTAGGATGTGACATAACCTCCTCCTGGAGCAGGTGAGCCGACAATGCGCATGATCCGGCCATCGTGCTGCTCGCTTTCGATGCGGTGTTCACGTCCTGCGCGCATATGGGCTAAGCGGCGCGCCACTTGCTCCTCGATCGTTTCGGCAGGCGGATTGGTGCGTTCCAGATTAAATCTGATCAGATCAGCAATGGGGGTTCCCACGCTTACAAGTTGATCAGGTAGGTCGAACATTTCCTGATACCGGCTGTTCCAGGCCACTAGATGCATTTCAGCGTCGACCAAGGCCACGCCTTGGTCAATATTCTCAATGGCTATCTGAAGCAGATCGCCGCTGAACGACAGACGCCGGCTTGCCTCGTCGAACATCGCCATGACTTCTGGTAAAGGCACCGGGTCTCCGCCCGACCATGACGCGGTAACCATACGCGCAGAGGAGGAACCGATTACACCCGAGATTGTCCGTTCCGCCATAGCCATCACGGCCTCGTTGGCCTGGTCGCCATCTTCATAAAATGTCGACATCGCGCGGATCGAAGAATCGGCCCGTTCGCGCCCAACAAACTGAGCAAGCAAGAGCCGGACATCGGCGACACGCTTGTTGGTGACCACGCGCGGCTTCGCCCCAGGAGCTGGCGTGCCGACAAACGCGGCAGCTTGCGACGCGTCAATCAGCGAAGGTTGTTTGATCGCCGAACCAATCCAATAGACTAGGCAATTTGCTCCGAGGCTCAGAAGCACTCCCGACACGAGCGTGTCGTGATGCAGCGAGAAAATTGGAGATGTGCCTGTGGCTGCAGGGATAATCAACAGTATAAGCCATAGTGCAAAGCCGACCGACAAACCGGCCAGCATTCCAACCCTATTACCTCCGCGCATCATCATTCCCAGAACCAACCCTGGAGCGAATTGTGCGTACCGCAGCAAAGGCCAAAGTGCCAAGACCGGCGAGGTTCGTAATCGCGCCAAACCCGAGATAGAACATGTATGCGAAGAACAGCAGCGCTGCGATCACGCCGCGGCGGATAGTCAAAAGGTGCTGCGCGATCTGGCTGCGGTCCCCCGAGCCTCGCAGTGCGCTGCGGAAGACCCACGGCGCAATCAAGTCATTAGTAATCATCATCGACAGCGCAACGCTAGCGATAACAATCATTCCAGCTGCAGCCGAAAATCCACCGATAAAGACGAGCAAGGCCAACGCGTGGTTACCCGTTGCCAACGGTAGTGCCATAACGATCGTATCTGGATCGGTGCCGGCTGGCAGCACGGTCAATCCAGCAATGACAATGGGGACGATCACAGCTGACGTGATGAGCAGATAGACTGGAAAAACCCACTGCATCTTCCAATCGGGTCGATCACTCGGAGCCTCAACAAAGGTCATGTGGAATTGCCGAGGCAGGCAGAGTGCAGCACAAGCGGAGATCAACGTCAAAATAGCAAAACGTGCATCGATCTGCGCCAGGCTAAATACCTGCGGTGCAACCGGCGCCTTGCTCTGGAACAGGACGACGAGCGCCAGTGCCGCGACGGCGAGAAGCGCGATCAGCTTGACAACCGCCTCGACTGCAATCGTCAAGACCAGCCCTGTATTGTCACCCGCCTGGTCAGCGCGACGCGAGCCAAACAGGATTGCGAACAGCGCCATAAGTCCGGTCACCATCAGCACCATCTCATCTGCGGCGACCTGCGTCGCTATGTCCGTATCAAGCGTGCGAAGTAATGCCCCAAGCGACTGCAGCTGTAGAGCCATGTAAGGAAGCGCACCGATGGTTGCGATTATCGTGACAAGCGCAGCGACGCTCGCACTCTTGCCATATCTGGCAGAGAGAAAGTCAGCGATTGAAGTCGAATGCTGAGCTTTGGCTTGGGCGAGAATGCGCCGAAGCAGCCCGAAGCCGATCGTGAAAACCAGAATCGGTCCAAGATAGATCGGTAGATAGTCGAGTCCGGCAGTCGCGGCAGTTCCCACACCACCAAAAAACGTCCAGCTTGTGCAGTACACAGCCAGACTGAGGCCATAGATAAGCCCGGAGTGACGCGACAAGGCATTGGGGCCGGCCCGGTCGCGGCGGGCCGCGAGCCAGAACAGGAACACCAAATAGATTGTCGCGGCAGCGATGGCCGCGCCGAACAGCATGATCCCAAACCTCTCCCGGTAGGTAGGCTAACCATTCGATTCAATTGTGCAAGAAAAAGGGCGGCGCCTCACGACACCGCCCCCTTTTGCGACCCGGACCCGCTCTTAGTGCGCGTGGGCATCTCCTGCGCCGCGCGGCACACGGATGGAGTCGACCAGCTTGCGGATCTCGTCCGGTGTCTTCGCGGTCATACTCGCAACAGCGATAGCAACTCCGAAGTTGATCAGCATACCGATCACTCCGATGCCTTCCGGCGAGATGCCGAACAGCCAGTTTTCCGCAGTGTTCGCCGCCGGGTTCATCAGTTTGAAGTAGAGGATGTACCCAAAGGTGAAGACCAGGCCGGAGACCATCCCGGCAATAGCGCCTTCCTTGTTCATCGACTTGAAGAAGATGCCCATGAAGATTGCTGGGAAAAGGCTTGCTGCAGCGAGGCCGAATGCGAATGCGACTACCTGGGCCACCCATCCGGGAGGATAGATCCCAAGATAGCCAGCAACGCAGATCGCCACTGTCGCCGCGACACGCGCTGCCAGCAATTCACCTTTCTCCGATATGTTCGACTGGAAAGTCGATTTCAGCAGGTCGTGACTGACCGAGCTTGAAATCACCAGTAGCAGTCCTGCAGCCGTCGAAAGCGCAGCAGCAAGTCCGCCAGCCGCCATCAATGCGACGACCCAGCCCGGCAGATTGGCGATTTCTGGATTAGCGAGAACCATGATGTCGCGGTCGACATAGACTTCGTTTTCGCTGTCTGCGTTCGGCTTGTTCGAGAGCAGTCGCTCACCTGATTGACCGGTTTCACCGGTGTATTCGGGCTTGCCTTCAAATGCGACTCCTGGGCGATACTGCATCACGCCATCGCCATTCTTGTCCTGAAACGCGAGCAGACCGTTGCTCTCCCACAGCGGGAAGAACTCGTCCACTTCGCTGTAAGGTGTGTCATCCACTTTATCGACGAAATTGAGCATTCCGAACGCGCCGACGGCAGGTGCGGTGGTGTAAAGAAGGGCGATGAAAATCAATGCCCAGCCAGCCGATTTGCGCGCATCCGACGCCTTAGGCACGGTGAAGAAGCGCACGATCACATGCGGCAGGCCAGCAGTACCAACCATCAGTGCAAGCGTGATGCAGAACACATCGATCATGCTCTTTGAGCCGTCAGTGTAGGCTGTAAAACCCAGATCGACGAGGACCGAGTCCAGCTTTTGCAAGACCGATAAGCCCGAGCCATCGGCCACCTCCGAGCCGAGACCTATCTGCGGGATCGGAGTCCCAGTGATCATGAAGCTGAGGAAGAATGCCGGCACCATGTAAGCGAAGATCAGCACGCAATATTGCGCAACTTGAGTGTAGGTGATGCCCTTCATCCCACCGAGAACAGCATAGATGAAGACGATACCCATGCCGATGATCACGCCCATGGTGATGTCGACATCGAGGAAGCGCGAGAACACGATCCCGACGCCGCGCATTTGGCCTGCAATATAGGTGAAGCTGATGAAGATCAGACAGATCACTGCAACGACGCGCGCCGCCTTGGAATAATAACGTGTGCCGATGAAGTCAGGCACGGTAAACTGGCCAAACTTGCGCAAGTACGGCGCAAGCAACAAGGCAAGCATCACATACCCGCCGGTCCAGCCCATCAGATAGACTGAACCATCATATCCGGCGAAAGCGAGAATTCCGGCCATCGAGATAAAGCTCGCCGCGCTCATCCAGTCAGCGGCGGTGGCCATGCCATTGACTACGGGATTAACTCCGCCGCCTGCGACATAAAATTCCTTGGTCGAACCAGCCCGGCTCCACAAGGCGATACCAATGTAGAGTGAGAAGCTGAGAGCAACGAAGATGTAGATCAGAGTTTGCGTTTCCATGATTGCCCCCTCAATCGTCGAGATCGTATTTGCGTTCGATCTTCCGCATCTTGAAGACGTAGTAGAAGATCAAAGCGATGAAGATGTAGATCGAGCCTTGCTGGGCGAACCAGAAGCCGAGCGGGTACCCGCCGATGCTGAACTGATCGAGGAAATCCCGGAAAAGGATTCCCGCCCCGAAAGAACAGGCGAGCCAAATCACCATCAAGGTGACAAGAAGGCGAAGATTCTCGCGCCAGTATGCGCCCTCCGCCTCGTTGGTTTCATGTGTGGATGTGTTGTCGTCCATCTGTTCCCCTCCCGTGATTGCTCGGAGGGATTCCCGAGCTTTAGAGGGAGGCTACGTGGGCGCAGCTTGATGTGCGAGATGGACTTTAGTCTTACACCCTAGTGGTGTCTCAGCAACGCTCAAGTTGGGCCAAAGTTACATCTGACGGCAGTCGCGATAGCTGTGCGTGGAACAATTCAGCAGCCGCGATAGCGTCGGTTAAAGCATCATGTGCCTCGTAGTTTGGCAGACCATAACGGCCACGACTTGGACCCAAACGATAGGCTTCGCCGCCAACGAGATTGGGATTGAGTTTTTTCTCCAGCGCGAGCGTGCAAATTGATCGGACTGGCAGATATCTTCCGTAGATCGATCTAGAAGCTCGCTTTAGCGCCTCGATTTCAATCGCAGCTGCGTGAGCGACCAGGATCTTTCCGGAAAGCTCGCTGACCAGGACCTCAATTACATTCGCTATCGGCTCACCTTTAGAGGCACGCTGCTCGCCAATGCCGTGAATAGTGACAGCGCGCGCATTGAGGTTTGCATCACTGCGAATGTCGAAAGCCTGCGCACCGCCCATTGTCAGCGATCTGCCTGAAAATCGCACCCAACCAGCTTGCAGTAGATGCGCGTCCCTTTGCAGGCCATCTAGCTCAAAATCGAGCGCGATGAATTGCGTATCGGACGCCGCACAGTCGCGCTCTGGCCATTGAGCAGCAGCGTAACTTCGCAGGACGTCATGATCGCTTGCGGCCAGAGAGCGCAGCTGCCGATCGAACCGCCAGCGAGCAAGCATTTCAGGCGATACCGCCAGCAAAATTGCGCGTGAGCGCATCAACGCCGCGACGGATAACCGCGAAAGCATCCTTCAGATAATCGCGCTCAAGCGATGAGAGCGAATACGGCGCTATCAGGTTATCCGGGCGCTCGCCCTGCTGCACCTGACGAGCCTGATGCGCGATGCGCAGCTCATTCACAAACAGCATTGCATCGCTGAGACTTTGCGCGTCATCGCTGCTCAGTTTTCCGGCCTCAGCCAAGGTCTCAAACCGTTGTTGTGTGCCAACAGCAGTGCTGCCGTGCGCCAACGCATGCGTTCTTGCGATGTCGATGATCGGCATGATGGCCTGCGACTTAGCATCGAACACTTTCTCGCCATCATCAGACTTTTCAAGCACGAGATTGCGAAAGATACCGAGCGGCACTTTGGTGCGCAGCGCATCTCTTGCAAGGTAACTAATGAAGATGCTGGATGCCGCCGCTTTCGCGACCACTTCGCTGCGCAAGGTCCGCACCAGATTCGCTTCACCATAGACGCAGCGCATGTCGAAGAAGATTGTCGCCTTGAGAATTCGGTCTTCGGTCGGTTGTGATATCCAGTGTTCGTAGCGCTGCAGCCATCCGCGTTTCGTCAAGCGTTGATCAGCGTTCTTGGCCATGATCCCGCCCTCGCAAAAAACATAGCCGCACGCGTCAAGCAGATCGGAAATGCGGGCACCCAGCGCTTCAAAATATGCCGCGCCAGTAGCATCGACGTCTTGCGCGATAACAAGTCCGCTATCTTGGTCAGAGCCGATCAATTGCTCGCGCCGCGCAAGTGATCCGAACGCCACCAACGCATATGGGCAAGGCGGCTCGCCAAATTCTTGTTCAGCCAGTTCTACCGCGCGGCGATGCACCGCCTCGCCAAGAGCCGACGTGAACTGCATGGTTTGGCTTGCATGGAGCCCCGAGGCAGTCATGGCCGCAAAGCTTTCAGGCACATATTTTGCTGCCTGAATCAATTCTTCGGCTGAAACCGAGCGAGAAATTGCAGTGCCAGTATCGATTGCGTTGCTGCCAATTGCCGAGAGAATGTCGGTCGCACTCAGTATGCCTGCGAGCTTGCCGTCTTCGCCGATCATGGGGATGTGGCGGAAACCTCCCGCCGCCATCATCGCCATCGCGTCAGCCGCCGTATTCTCGGTCGACAATGTCCTGGGTGAAGGCGTCATCACGTGACTGATGGGCTTATCCAAAGCCACACCTTCAGACACGACACGATTGCGCAGATCCTTGTCCGTGAAGATACCACATAGCCCGTCGGGATCGCATAGGGCGAGTGTGCTGACGTCATGCCGGTTCATCAGGTGAACGGCATCGGAAATGGACGTTTCGGGCGAACTCGAAACTGGTTTCGTATGGCTGATCAGACTGCCTACCCGTTTGGTATCAAGTTCAAAAGCTGCTGGGCGCTGGCGTTGTCTTAGTGCGTGCCTAAGCCGTATTGCTTCGTCTTCCGCGAAGAACTGGCGAAAACTCGGAACCTGATCGCGAAGGGTATGAAACTGCTTGGCGGGGATCGCATAAAGCAGCGTGTCTTCACTCGCGATAGTCGAGTTATGCACTTCGCCACCGCGCAACAGCGAGGGATAGGCAAAAGTGCTCCCTGCCCCCAACCGCGCAGTAAGCTCTTCCCCAGCCAAACGAAGCTCAACCGCGCCTGATCTAACAAGGTAGAGAAATGCGTTCTGTTCGCCTGCGGTCAGTATCTCGGTCCCGGCTTTGGCGTATTGCACTTCCAATTTGCGAGAAAGGGACGCGATTTGCTCGCGCTCCAGAAACTCGAATGGGGCGACCTGCTCCAAATAGCGGGCAATCGTGGCGATTTCGCTGGTCATACCAGCGAGACTACTGGCTTTGGTGCCTAATAGATATGCGACCTTGGTCGCAGTCCGGATTTATGCGGTAAAGCTAACCGTGGCTGGCAAGAAACCCTTTGATCGCCGACACTGCCAACGGTTCGTCCAAAATCGGAGCATGACCGCGTCGGGGAATTTCCACGTTCTGGAATGGTCCTGCATGCCTCTGGCCCATCCGGTCCACGGTTTCAGGCAAAAGAATGTCGCTACTCTGTCCCCTGATCACCAGCACTGGCATATCGGTCAGCGCCTCCCACAAGGGCCAAAGATCGGGTGGAGCTGTCGCGGGATCATCTTGGCCAACTCCCTGCGATATTGCTGTATCATAGGCGAATTCGATCCGACCGTCGCCTAATTCGAGGCAGGTTCGTTTGGCGAAATCGAGCCAGTCAGCTTCGGTCATCCCGTCTAGTGCGGATGCGTTTATCTCCTTGCATCTCTCCGCTGCTTCGCGCCAATCCGCCATCGGTTCATCTGTGCCGACATAGCTGCCAATTCGCGCAAGACCCGCTTCATGCACATGGGTCCCGACGTCGTTGAGAACGATCCCGGCGATCCGTGCAGGCTCTTGTGCGCCCATTACCATCGATATCAAGCCGCCCATCGATGTGCCGACACAGACGACTTTGTCGACCCCGCAGCGATCGAGCAATGTCCACATATCAGCGGCGTAGACATCGGGACGATAGTTCCCGGGGTCAGGATCGAATTGCGACAAGCCCCGACCGCGCTGATCCGGCACGATAATCCTGCGATCCGAGCGCAACGCGCGGATCAGCGGCTCAAAATCCGCGCCATTGCGCGTCAAGCCGTGCATCATCAGCAAGGGCAGCTTGTCCGCCTCCTTTGGAACAGCGGCATAGTCGCGGGCAAACAGTTTGAGCCCGCCATCGGCACTTACATAATGCAGCGCTTCAAATGGGCGCTGATCTGGCATACCCGCGCCTGATCAGAACCGCACTTCGCCAGTCACGTAGAACCGTCGTGGGTCGCCGTAAAAGCCGGTGAGCGTGCCTTCGAGCCCGAGCGTCGGCGTAAAAGGCACGCCGCCTGTTCCGCCCGCGACAAAGTTGTAGCCAGCCACAATGTAGCGTTTGTCGAATAGGTTCTTGCCATGCACTCCGATTGAGAAACGATCCTCATCGTCGGTATAAACGATACTTGCATCGACCAGTGCAAAGCCGTCCTGATCGAGAAATGGATTGGGCGTTTCAAACTGGCTGGCATCGCTGCGCAACGAGACCGAACCAAGAAAATCGACTATCCCCGATGCAACCGGAAGCCCCAGATTAAATCCCATATGCGCGGTGACATCCGGCGTGTTCTGGAAAACACGCTCATCAGCGACATCCACTCCGAAAGCGTCGATGAAAGTGTTGTATTCTGCATCGAGCACGCCAAGCGACCAATTCACGTTCAAGCGGCTACCCACACCGGCAAAATCGCGCCCCACCAGGGCGCTACCCTCGAATTCGATGCCGTTGACATCCGCACTCGCGGCATTCGACGTGATCCCGATAAAGCTGTCATTGACGCCGTCACCCGTGGTGTCCACACCCACGGACCCGGGAATTTGCACATCGTCATAGCTGCCCAAGAACGCGGCGAGCGAGATGTTGAGGCGGTTATCCAGCAACGATGCCTTCCAACCCAATTCGAAACTGTCGACCGTTTCGGGATCGAAGCTGAGAAATTCGAACTGATCATCGAAATCGACGTCGCCGTCTCCGTCAAGATCCGGCGCTGCACTGGTTTGTCCACGCGGGTCGAACCCGCCTCCTTTGAAACCGCGGGAATAAGTAAAATAGATATTGTGATCGGCATTGGGCTTCCAGCTGATCGAGGCGCGCGGAGAAAAGTCCTCGAAGGTCCTGCTGCCCTCAAAGTCCGAGGTAACCGCAATGGGCACAGCCGTTGATGGACCGAATAGGTCAGAGAAACCGCCGATGAAGGTCGTACGCAGCACCCGGCTGGTGCGTTTGTCGTTGGTGTAGCGACCGCCAAGCGAAACGGAAATCTGATCAGTCAGCTCATATGTGAAGTCGCCGAAAATCGACCAGGTTTTCGTATCCACATCCCCCAACGTCTGAGCATTTAGCCCAGGCAAAGAAATCAGGTCACCCGTAGTGAATAGCGCGACGTCGAATGCAGTGAAGGCGTTTGCGTTCAAATAGTAAGCGCCTAGAACGCCCGAAAGCCGGTCGCCTTCATAGAGCAACTGCAATTCCTGGCTAAACTGGTCGTTCTCATAGATTGCCGGGACGTCGAGATCGGCGGCCGGCAGGCTGTCGAAATCGATCGGAGTGGTCGAGCTGTCTTCGCGGTAGCCGGTGATCGACTTGATCGTCAGCGTGTCCGACAAGTCAAGCGAGATATTAAGCGCCCCGCCATAGGCCTCCACTTCCTGATCGACGATATTCAATCCTGCTCGCGTGTCGAAAACATCGTCAAGCACAGGTGCGCCGCTGAAGAGGCCAGGGATGAGCCGCGTACCTTGCCGCGCCTCGCTATTGTCTTTCACGTAGTCGCCGGAAAGGCGAACGAAGAGCGGACCATTGTCGAACTCGATTGTGCCGCGGGCGGCCCAGACATCCTTGTTGTAGTTCTCTGTACCGAGGTTGAGATTTTCGCCGAAGCCGCCCCGCGAAAGCCGGGCGCCGCTCGCACCGATCTTTAGGCTGTCGCTGATCGGAGCCGATGCGGTGAGTATAAGATCGGCCTGATCGTATGAGCCATAGGTTCCACGAATTTTCAGACTCGGATCATCGGGCAACTGGGCCGTCACATATTTGATCGCGCCTCCGATTGTGTTGCGACCGTAAAGGGTGCCCTGAGGCCCGCGTAAGACCTCAATTCGTTCCACATCATAGACATCGAGAACGGCGGCCTGCGGGCGGTTAAGGTAGACATCATCGACATAGAGTCCGACACCAGCCTCGAATCCGGCAACAGGGTCCTGTTGACCCACGCCGCGAATAAAGGCGGTGAGCGTCGTGTTGGTGCCGCGGCTCACTTCCAAAGTGATATTCGGCACTTCTTGGGCAATCTGGGTTATTTCTTGAGTACCCTGGCGCGCCAACTGGTCACCGGACAGCGCTGTCAGAGACACCGGGACGTCAATCAGTCTTTCCTCCCGACGCCTGGCAGTGACAAGAATGACACCTTCCGCTTGATCCGCCTCGTCTGCGACATCAACTTCTGCCTGCTCTTGCGCATGGGTTGGCGCAGCAAGCAGGGCAAGCCCTGCGCATCCTGTGAACAAGAGCGCACGCATCTGAAATTTGCGGTCTGTCATTTTCTCTACTCTCCCGAATAAACTCTCTGCGACCCCATTATTGAAAGTTGAACCAACTTTCAAGTTATGCTTGCGCACGACCTATCGCCAGCGTAGTCGTTCGTGACAAGGGGATAGTACATGAACGCGCCGAAAGACACTCAGACAAAGGTGGAAGAGGCAGGCAAGTCCGAAGCGAAAACCCCCGAACCGAGCGTGGTCGCAAGACGCTACGCAAGCTGCTTGATGCCTCGACGGTCGAGTTCGGTGCCAAGGGTTTCCATGAGGCGTCCGTGAGCTCGATCACGCGAAGAGCCGGCGTCGCGCTGGGCAGTTTCTATACTTACTTCGATAGCAAGGAAGCACTGTTCAAAGCTTTGGTCCATGACCTGAGCGGCCAAGTCAAATCTTCAGCGGGTCAAGCAGTCGAAGCGTTGCAGTCGAGGCGCTCACCAACAGCGTTTGAAGTGGAAGAGGCTGCGCTAGCGAGTTTCTTGGATTTTGTCCGCGAACATAAGGAGATTTACCGCATCATCGACGAATCCGAGTTTGTCGACCCCAAGGCATATCGTGCTCATTACGAGGCAACTGCCTCGAGGATCCATGGACGCCTTCGTGCTGCTGCCGATAAAGGCGAGATGCGCAGCGATGTCGACGAAGCCCATGCATGGGCGCTGATGGGAATGAACGTCTTTCTTGGACTTCGCTATGCGGTCTGGGCCGATGATAACGAGCAGACCAGCGTCGAAAAAGTCGCTCGATCAATTCTCGAACAAGGCCTGAAGCGTTAGTTCATATTCGCCTCCAGTCCCGCATACTCTGGGACCTTCCCCCGGAAACCCAAAAATCTCTTTGATTCCAGAAATTGGTGGCGGAGAGGGTGGGATTCGAACCCACGGTACCCATAAGGCACAACAGTTTTCGAGACTGCCCCGTTCGACCACTCCGGCACCTCTCCAAATCCCCGACTTTGCCTCGAATTCGCCTGAAAGCGGTCGCTGGCCAGCCTGCGGGAAGCGCGCGCGTTAGCGCAGGCAAGTGCGCTTGCCAAGTGGTGTTTCGTCGCAAAACTGGGGAGCGAATTGGCCAGACGCTTGTTTTGCGAAAATGGAGGTCCATATTCGCCGCATGGAAAGCGCTCAGTTCTTCTCCAGCCAAGCTGGCCGTACGCTCACCGCCCCCCGTCAATTGCACTCGCGTTTTGGAATCGGGGATGTCGTGTGCCACCGCCTGTTCGACTTTCGCGGTGTAGTTTTCGATATCGACCCGGTCTTCGCCAATAGCGAAGAGTGGTACCAGTCGATCCCGGAAGATATCCGGCCGCGCCGCGATCAGCCTTTCTATCACCTGCTCGCTGAAAGCAATGACGAGAGTTACGTCGCTTATGTGAGCCAGCAAAACCTGGTGGATGACGCGAAGGGCGGGCCGATCAACCACCCGACCGTACCTCAGCTCTTCGAGCAGTTCAAAGATGGTCGCTATCAGATGCGGCGCTCGTTGACACACTAAGGCGCGTGATAGCTAGCTCTTCAGCTTCCAGCCGGATTTCAACACAGAGTAGACGGCCACGCCCATCACCGCATTGAGTATGGCAATCCCCACAGCTGCCCACATGACGGCGCTGTCTGGCCCAATGTCGCTGCGCCCCAAGAAGCCATAGCGGAAGCCCGAGATCACATAGAAGAACGGGTTTGCGCGGCTAATCGCCTGAAACGCCGGAGATAGATTGTCGATCACATAGAACGTGCCAGACAGCAGCGATAGCGGAGCGATTACGAAATTGCTGATCGCCGCGTTGTGATCGAATTTTTCTGCCCAGATTGAGGTAGCAAGCCCAAGGATGGCAAGCATCACTGCTCCCATCAGGCCGAACCAGATGACCGCCCACCAGTGCACCGGTGCGAGGGTCACGCCCGGCCACAGCAGCATGGCGAGCGACACGGCTCCGCCAACCGCTAGTGCGCGCGTCGCCGCAGCGCCCACAATGGCCGCCATCAGCTCGCCGGGCGACAGCGGAGGCATCAGATAGTCAATGATCGTCCCCTGTATTTTGCCGCCGAGCAGCGAGAAAGAGGAATTGGCGAAGGCATTTTGCATCATGCCCATCACGATCAGTCCCGGCGCGACAAAGCTGGCAAAGCCCACACCCAAGACCTCACGTCCGCCCCTGCCCAACGCGACCGTAAAAATCACAAGAAACAGCAAAGTCGTCACCGCAGGTGCCCAAACAGTTTGCGTCTGCACCTTGAGAAACCGCCGAACCTCCTTAATATAAAGGCTCCACACCCCAACGCGGTTTATCCCGGTAATAATTGGAGTTCCGCGCGGCGGAAACCGGACTGCAGCAGAAGCGCTGTCGCTGTCCGAACTGTTTCCCGCTCGAACGCCTGATTGTGCTTGATCGGCCATATGTGCAGCGGTTAGGGCGATGGGAGAAGGCTTGCAAGTGCGCTCGTTCATGGCGCGCTCGCAAGCAACAGAATTGACTTGCGATGCAACACCCCATCGGGAATGCATCGCCGCGTAAAAGACGCGATCGAAACGGAATGGAGTTTCAATGGCTTGGACTGATGAGCGCATCGCTACGCTCAAGAAATTGTGGGAAGGCGGTTCAACCGCCAGCCAGATCGCCGAAGAGCTGGGCGGGGTCAGCCGCAATGCTGTGATCGGCAAGGCGCATCGCCTTGGCCTGAAATCGCGCCCGTCGCCGGTGAAGGCGAAGGACAAGAAGAAGGTCGCCAAGAAAGCGGCTCCCAAAACAACGGCCAAGAAAGCTCCAGTCAAACTGGCCAAGCCAGCGGCGAAACCTCCCGCAAGTCAAAGCGCGTCTGCTCCGGCCAAACCCGCAGCAAGCGCACAAGCAGGCGGCAGCGCGGTGCCTTCGCAGCCCGTGCCTAACCCGACGCCCGATCTGCCCAAGATTGTATCGATCGGCCCTGGAGGCTTTCAACGGCAAGGACCAGGCGATCAGCAAGCGCCGATTCCCCCTGCCCCGCCGCGGCGCTTGGTCCCAGCCAAGCCTAGCCCGGATATTGCCGACAAGACGAGCCTGCTCGACCTGTCGGAAAAGGTATGCCGCTGGCCGATGGGTCACCCGGGTGAGCCAGACTTCCACTTCTGCGGCGAAGACGTAAACCCCGGCTTTCCTTATTGTGTCGAACATTGCGGGCGGGCATATCAAGCACAGCTGCCTCGTGGCGCGCGCAGACCCCCTCCACCCTTGCCATTTGGCGGCCCTCGCGTCCGTTAAGGTAATCCGCCAGCTGCATTAACCCGATCTCAGACTTTGCATTGCAGTATTGCTTCGCAAAGGATGAGGTGAACGTGCCGCAGGATGATGCAGAGAACGGCTTTGAACGTCTCGATCGCAAGATCGGGATTGCCTACAGTCGCGCCATGGCCTGGATTTTCCTAATCCCTGGCGGTTTTTTGTTCGCTCTGACCACATTGAATAGTGATAACTTCAGTATCGCCACGCACTGGCCCGGACTGTTGACGTCGGCCCTGCTCTTTGTGTGGGCGCGCTTTTGCTTCAAGTCGCGCGAGGGTATGCTCAGCATTCTGTCAGACGTGGGCACCAACCAAAAGAAGCCCTGACAACACGAACGAGCACATGCGTCGCGGATCAGTTCTTGTCTTTCTCCGAAGCGCCAGCCAACAGGGCGGGCCAGTTTTGCTTTGGAGAGTACCATGCCGATTTCACTGTACGCTGCCTTCGTTCCGAGTGCCCGCCAGATCCTCCAAGGGATGTCGGGACTCGTCGACAAGGCGGAAAACTACGCGAAGGAGAATGGGCTCGAGCCGAGCGAGCTTTTCGAAGCGAAGCTTGCTGAGGACATGTGGAACCTGCCTTGGCACGTGCGCGCTTGCTGGATGCACACCGCCTATCCCTTTGATCAGTTCAAGACTGGCGAGTTCACCCCGGACTTCACGGATCTGCCAGACAGCTGGGATGCAATGCGCGAAATGCTGGCAGACGCCATCGCCAAGCTTGATGCAGTGACAGTGGAAGAAGTTGATGCCGTGGCCGACAAGACAATTGGTTTCGTACTCGGAGGCAAGCGGTTGATGGAATTAAAGGGCCAAGACTTCCTGCTCAGCTTCAACCAGCCCAACTACTATTTCCATGCAACGACGTTTTACGACATCTTGCGTATGAAAGGCCTGCCGCTTGGAAAGATGGATTTTATGGGGCCATTGCGCCTCGCAGGGCAGTAATATGCACAGATTACATAGCGCATTGGGCGCTTTCGCGGCGTCCGCATTTCTCGTCATACCAACAGCAGCATTGGCCGATGTTCCTGATCCTGTTCGAGCAATGATCGATGCGGCGATCGAGAGTGGCGATGCCAACGCGGTCGCAACTGTGATCGACCTTGCGAAGAAGACTAACCCCGAAGACATAGCCGAGCTTGATGCGATCCAAGCGGAATTCGACGCGGATCAAGCGGAAATCGCCGCCGCAAAAGCAGTCGCCAAAAAGGAAGAAATCCGCACAGCCGGGCTCTTTGATAATTGGTCTGGCAAGGGCGAGCTTGGCGCATTCCGTTCTACCGGCAATTCATCGAACACCGGCGTGACAGCAGGTCTCGAACTTGGCCGGCAGGAAATCGGATGGGAGCAGCGCTTCCGCTTCCTTGCGGACTACCAGCGCAGCAATGGCGTGACCACGCGCGAGCAATTCCTCGCCGCTTATCAAGCCGATGTCGATTTGAATGACCGTCTGTTCGCCTATGCTCTAGGTCAGTGGGAGCGCGACCGGTTCCAGGGCTTTTCTCACCGCGTTTCGGCATCGAGTGGCCTCGGCTATCGGGTGCTGACCGACAATCCAAGATTGACCGTGCAGGCTGGCCCTGCCTACCGCGTCACGCGCAGCACGACAGGAGAGGTTTCCCGAAATCTCGCCGGCCTCGCGGCGCTGGACTTCGATTGGCAGATTGCCGAGAGCCTCAAATTGACGCAGGATGCGAGCGCCTTCATCCAGTCTGGCAACAGCACATATACGAGCACGACCGGGCTTCAGGCTTCGCTTAGCGACAATCTTTCGGCGCGCATATCCTATGCCGTCGAGCACGACACCAGCCCTCCCCTGGGCGCGGTTCAGACCGATACACTGAGCCGGATTACGCTGATCTACGATTTTTAGGGGTCGCTTCGAGGCTTGGGTCTACGACTTCCTCGCAAACCAGATCGTGTGGTGTGCGCCCTTGTTATTGGGGCGCGAGCGCACGGTGCGCTCCTCAACGTCCAGCCCCGCCTCTTTCAAGCGCCTGCGAAAACCATAATCGGGCGCGGCTGACCAAACCGCGATGATCCCGCCCGGGTTTAGCGCATCGCGCGCTTTGCCAAGGCCAGTGCGCGAATAGATGCGGTTATTGTCCGCCCGTACCATTCCATCGGGGCCATTATCGACGTCGAGCAGGATCGCGTCGAACTTCGCGCACGTCCCGTCATTGGCGTCATCGATCATCGCGGCGACATCGCAGATCTTGAGGTCGAGCCGCGGATCGGAAAGGGTCTCTCCGGTCAGCTCCGCCATCGGCCCTTTGGCCCATTCCACGATTTTGTCCGAAATCTCGGCGACGACAATCTCGCCGCCCTCGCCCGTGCGAGCCAAAGCGGCGCGGTAGGTGAAGCCCATGCCATATCCGCCGATGAGAATGCGCGGAGCATCGTCCGCAAGCCGATCGTAAGTCAGCTCTGCGAGCTGTTCCTCCGAGAAGCGCATCCTTGTGCTCATCAACTCATTACGACCGAGCGCTATGATGAAGTCACGTCCGTGGCTGAACAGTTCCAGTACTTCGCCATCAGGGATCTCAGCTGTATCGATAAGTTCGCGTTTAAGCATGGCCAGCGCCTTAGCGAAGGTTCACGTTCCAAGCCACAGTAACCGGCTTGGTCGCGGAGCACGGTCAACAGAGCTGACCGCAAGGGCCCATGCCCGCCCACAGCACCGGAGGCGCGAGGATGTCGCGAGCGCGGATGCGCTTGCACAAAACAAAACCCGCCGGGATCGCTCCCAGCGGGTTTCTTTGTTCGATCTAGAAGAACTTAGTCCTTCAGGAAGTCAGGCATCGACGCTGGACCGTCGCCGCCCCCGTTTCCACCACGATCGCCGCCGCCATCACGACGCGGACCGCGACCACGACCGCCGCCACCGCGACGATCGCCGCCGCCACGAGGACCTCGATCACCGCGTGGCTTGTTTTCGCGAGGCGGACGGGTGTCTTCTAGCTCTTCGCCTGTTTCCTGGTCGACCACACGCATCGACAGGCGGACCTTGCCGCGCTGGTCGATCTCCAGGACCTTGACCTTTACTTCTTGGCCTTCGGAAACAACGTCAGTGACCTTCTCGACGCGCTCGTTCTTCATTTCGGAGACGTGGACCAAACCGTCCTTGCCGCCCATGAAGTTCACGAATGCGCCAAAGTCGACGATATTGACGACCTTGCCGTTGTAGATCTTGCCGACTTCGGCTTCCTCGACGATGCCTTCGATCCAGGCCTTCGCAGCCGCAATCTCATCAGCGTTTGAAGAGCTGATCTTGATCGTGCCTTCATCGTCAATGTCGACCTTCGCGCCGGTTTCAGCGACGATCTCACGGATCACCTTGCCGCCCGTGCCGATAACGTCGCGGATCTTCGATTTGTCGATCTGCATAGTCTCGATACGCGGAGCGTGCTTGCTGACCTCGGTGCGAGCGCCGGTAAGCGCCTTGGCCATTTCACCCAGGATGTGCGCGCGGCCAGCTTTCGCCTGCTCAAGCGCTTTTTCCATGATTTCCTGCGTGATGCCGGCAACCTTGATGTCCATCTGAAGGCTGGTGATGCCTTCTTCAGAACCGGCAACCTTGAAGTCCATATCGCCAAGATGATCTTCGTCACCAAGGATGTCGGAGAGAACCGCGAAGTCCTCACCTTCAAGGATAAGGCCCATGGCGATGCCCGAAACCGGGCGTGCCAGCGGAACGCCAGCGTCCATCATCGACAGCGCGCCGCCACAGACGGTCGCCATCGAAGACGAACCGTTAGACTCGGTGATGTCTGACAGAACGCGGATCGTGTAAGGGAAGTCCTCAACCGTTGGCAGAACCGGACGAAGCGCGCGGAAAGCGAGCTTACCGTGACCGGTTTCGCGGCGGCTGGTGAAGCCGAAACGACCCACTTCACCGACCGAATAAGGCGGGAAGTTATAGTGCAGCATGAAGTTGCTGTAGGACAGACCTTCGAGACCATCGATCATCTGCTCAGCATCTTTGGTGCCGAGCGTGGTGGTGCAGATCGCCTGCGTTTCACCGCGGGTGAACAGCGCCGAACCGTGGGTGCGTGGCAGCAGGCCGACCATCGCTTCGATCGGGCGGACTTGGTCCAGCTTACGACCGTCAATGCGCGTGCCATCCTTGATGATCGAGCCGCGAACGATGTCGCTTTCGAGCTTCTTCACCAGCTTCAGCGTGCCGAGATACTCGGCAGGATCACTTTCAGCGAGATCGGCAAAGGCTTCGCGTGCTTTTTCGCGCGCCGCGTTGACCGCGTCCTGACGAGCGGACTTGTCAGTGATCTTGTAGGCGGCTTCGAGATCGGCACCGATAGCGTCACGGAGCTTCGCCATTTTCTCGGTTTTGTCTTCGACTGGATCGAGCGACCAAGGTTCTTTCGCAGCCTGCTCCGCCAGATCGATAATAGCGCCGATGACCTTTCGGCTTTCTTCATGCGCGAACATGACCGCGCCGAGCATCTGCTCTTCGGTCAGTTCTTTCGCTTCGGATTCAACCATCATCACCGCGTCTTGCGTGGCGGCAACGACGAGGTCGAGATTGCCATCTTCGCCAAGTGCGTCAGCAACTGTCGGGTTGAGGACATATTCGCCATCATTGGTGTAGCCAACGCGGGCAGCGCCAATCGGGCCCATGAAGGGTACGCCAGAGATAGTGAGCGCTGCCGATGCTGCGATCATCGCAACGATATCTGGCTCGGTCTCGCCATCATAGGAGAGAACCTGACAAATTACGTTGATTTCGTTGTAGAAACCTTCGGGGAACAGCGGGCGGCACGGACGGTCGATCAAACGCGAGGTTAGCGTTTCTTTTTCCGTCGCGCGGCCTTCGCGCTTGAAGAAGCCACCCGGGATCCGGCCAGCTGCAGAGAATTTTTCTTGGTAGTGAACGGTCAGCGGGAAGAAGTCTTGACCTTCTTTGACTGACTTGGCGGCGGTCACGGCGCACAGCACCACAGTTTCGCCATAGGTTGCCAATACGGCGCCGTCTGCCTGACGGGCAATACGGCCTGTTTCCAGAGTGAGGGTTTTTCCGCCCCACTCCAGCGATACGGTTTTCGTGTCGAACATTGATTTTCCTAAAATGACCCGCACGGCCTTATTGCGGTGCGGGGCCTACTGTGCCGGGTAATCCGTCCCGGTCCGGTGTGGGGCGTGGTTTGCAAAGCCCCAAGGCTAGGCTGCCGAATTGCAGCCTGTGCCCCTTTGATAAAGGAGCGCCGTACATTCGAGCGCTCCCCAGATGCGAGAAAGGCGACCCGCTTGGAGCCGCCTTTCTCACGAAACTCTTATTTACGCAGACCCAGTTTCTGGATCAGGACGTTGTAGCGCTCCACATCCTTCTTCTTGAGGTATGCGAGCAGATTGCGGCGCTTGTTGACCATCATAAGCAGACCACGGCGCGAGTGATTGTCTTTGTGATTCGCTTTGAAGTGTTCGGTCAGGTTTTTGATACGCTCGGTCAGAATCGCGACTTGGACTTCTGGCGAACCAGTGTCGCCTTTGGCAGTTGCGTTGTCCTTGATGATTTCTTGCTTACGCTCGGGTGCTACCGACATGTATATACTCTCTTACTCAGCGACATCGGGAAGGTTGAAACCCCTGACCACCTTCGCGGTCCCATCCTGAATTTCCATCAGCGCAATGGGACGAGCATCCAGCATCGCACAATAGAGCCCGGGTGGTTGGGGCAGCTCAGACAAGACCCGGCCCTGTTGGACCGCCTGCGCGTCTGTCTGATCGAGGTGAAGGGCCGGGATGTCGTCCAGCCCTGCCTCTAACGGCAGGAGTAGGTCAGATAGTTGCGCGCCATTAGCGATTTCGTTCAACTTGTCCAGCGAAATCGCATGAGTTTCGAGGAATGGCCCCGCCTTTGTGCGCCTAAGATAGGTGACGTGGCCGCAGGTTCCAAGTGCGTGGGCGATATCGCGTGCGAGGCTTCGGATGTACGTGCCCTTGGAAACGTGGGCGGTGAGCGTGATTTCGTCCGGCTCTTTCGAGCCGTCCGCGATGGTGAGGAAATGGATCGTAACGCTGCGCTTTTTCAGCGCCACTTCCTCCCCTGCCCGCGCGAGATCATAGGCGCGTTTGCCGTCAACTTTGAGCGCAGAATAAGCAGGCGGAATTTGTTCAATCGGGCCGGTGAACTGCGGCAGTGTGGCCTTGATCTCTTCGAGTGACGGCATGACGTCGCTGACCGCGGTCACAGCCCCCTCCGTGTCGAGCGTATCGGTTTGCTCGCCAAAGAGGATGGTGAAGTCGTAAATCTTGCTCGCATCAAGCATTCGCCCCGCAAGCTTGGTCGCCTCACCCAAAGCAATCGGCAGGACGCCTTCGGCCAGCGGGTCGAGCGTGCCTCCATGGCCGACCTTGGTTCTGGAAAAGCCACCTTGCCGCAGGTTCCGCTTTACTGCCGCAACCGCCTGCGTCGAACCAAGCCCGCGCGGCTTATCCAGGATGATCCAGCCGTGGGGCGCGGGCTTCTTATCGCTCATGCCGTCCCGCTAGGCGCTTCGCGCGCGCGCCTCAAGCGGGTTCAGGGACCGGATCCGCACCACCGAGCGAGAAGATCGGCGTTTCACCGTAAACCAGTTTGTTCATGACCAGCGCAGTCGCAATCGAGAGAACCAGCGTGACAGCCATGCCGTGGATGTAATGCGCCGGCTCCCACACCATGCTCCAGAAGCCGTAGAACAGGACGCCTGTGACCACTCCGATCATCGCCGCGCCTGCCTTCACATTCTTGAACAACAGGCACACAGCAAAAGCTGACAAGATTGGCATAGAGAGCAGGCCATAGAGCTGCTGCACTGTGTTGATCAGGCTTTCCTGGCTCGCAAAGAATGGCACCAGCAACAATGCAAGAACTGACATTGCGATGGAAACAATCGCGCTCAGTTTCGCGACAGACTTCAGCCGGTCCACATAGGCCTCGTGAATGTCGCAGACATAGAGCGCCGCCGATGCGTTCAGGATCGAGTTGAAGGTCGTCAGCACCGCCGCTGCAAGCGCAGCTGCGAACGCGCCCGAAAGCCAGACCGGCAACACATCGCCGACGATCCGCCCATAGGCCGCATCGCCCACATCGCCATAGAGCTTGTAAGATACGATACCCGGAATGACGACAATCGCCGGCACGATCAGCAAGCGAATGCCCGCCGCTGTCAGCACGCCCTTTTGCGCCTCTTTGATGCTTGGCGCAGCCATGGCGCGCTGCGTAATCGTTTGATTGGTCGACCAGTAGAATGTCTGGATGAAGATCATACCAGTGAGCAGGGTATGCCACGGGATCGGGCTGTCATTGCCGCCGATCAGCGTCAGGCGATCCGCAGGAATGCCGGTCAGGTCAAAGTCGATCGCTTGCAGGGCGAGGAACACCACCAAAAGCGCCAGGCCAAGGATGAGCACGCCGGAATATGTGTCCGAAACCGCAACCGCCCTCAGCCCGCCGAAAATTGCGTAGCAGGCACCCACGGTCGCGAGCACGACAGAGACGATCAGGAGGTTATCAAGGCCTGTATCGAGCCCGACCATCGAGAGAAGGAATAGCGATCCGCCATAAAGGATCGCCGGTAGGAAGATGAACAGATTGCCGAACAGGAACAGCACGCTGATCAGCGCGCGGATGTTTTTGTCGCCATACTTCTTTTGCAGCAGCTCAGTCGTCGTCGTGCAGTCGTTCTTGTAGTAGACTGGCAGGAACACGAAAGTGAGGATCAGCAGGCCCGCCACAGCGGCAAATTCCCACCACGCAAGCAGCGCCATCTGATTGCCATTCATGCCGATCAGCTGGTCCGTCGAGAGGTTTGTAAGCGTGATTGAGCCAGCGATAAAATACCATTTGAGGCCGCCGCTAGCGAGGAAGTAGTCCTTCTCCCCCTGATGCCGCTCGTCCAATTTGCCCCGGCAATGCAGATATGTTGCAAAAGCGATAAGCGCGGTGATGCCGACGAAGACGGCGATCTGGATCGGATCCATCGAAAACTCTCCTCAAAGCGCCATCTGTCTGGCGCTTCCCTCATTTTCACCTTGTCACAAGTCCGCTTCGACTTGCCAAGCCTTCTAGGCAGCGAATTGCGGATTAAATCTCACAGAAACGGCAAAAGCGGGCACTCCAAAATAGGAATGCCCGCTTTCCCCCTCATCGCATCATGCGACGCTTTGCGTCACTTTATCCTCAGAACTTCGCACGAACACCTGCGGTGTAGCGCGCACCGGTGCGCTCATAAGTTAGCACGCGGTTGCGGAAGCGCGAGAAGTCACGCGTGTCTTCGTTGAGAACGTTAAGACCTTCGACAAAGATCTGGAATTGATCGGTCAGCGCATAGCTGGCTGAAAAGTCCACCTGGCCAAAGCTCTCGCGCTGGCGCGGTTCGCTTTGCACGTCGTTTTCCTGCACCAGGAAGCCGTCACGATAATTGTACGAAACACGTGCCGACAAGCGATCATCCTCGTAGAACGCCGTGAGGTTTACGGTGTGCGGTGTGAACCCGTTGAAGCCGAGGTCGCCTGGAGGCGCGTCGTCCTGACTTGAATTCACATAGGTGTAGTTGACGATGCCGCCAAAGCCGTTTGCAAACGTCTTTTGGAAGGCGATTTCCGCACCGGTAATGCTTCCTGAAAGCCCGTTGCGCTGACGCGTATCCTGGAAGGTCACATCGACCGGTGTATCGACCGTTAGTCCGCCATTGCCAGCCGGGAAGATCACCACGCCCGGCACTGGCAGAGTGGACTCTTCCAGGAAGCCGCCGAGCTCTTTATGGAAACCGGCAACGCTGAAGTAGCTGAGTGGCTCGAAATACCATTCGAATGACACGTCAAAATTGTCCGCTTCAAAGGCGTTGAGCAGCGGGTTACCACCACCGCTCAGCGGCGCATCAGAACGGTACCGCCAAATGTGTTGGCAACACCGAGCGCAGTCAGCGTCGGGCGCGTCACCGTCCGAGCATAGCTTAGGCGCAGAACCGTGTCTTCGGTTGGCTCAAGCTTGAAGTTCACCGACGGCAGGAAGTTCACGTAGTCATTCGGAACCGAGATGTCAGTCGCCGGGCCAAAGACTGTGACCAACTGCGTATCGCCGGGTGTCTCGCGGAATTCGATGACTGGCTGGTCAATACCACTCGACACGACATCGGTGAAAGCAATGCGGAAGCCAATATTAGCCGACCATGGCAGCTCTCCGCCGAAGTCACCGCCCCACTCAGTGTTGAAGTGCGCGGCATAGATCTGCTCTTCAACTGCGAAGCTGCCGCCCGGATTGAACGAAGGCGTGTAGATGCCGAGTACCGGATCCAGCCCACCGCTGTTCAAATAGTTGATCAGCTCAGCAGTGTTACCACCTGTGCGATCAGCGTTTTGCAGGTTGGCGATGCTGTTTAGCTGCGCGAAGGCATCTGCAAAGCTGGCAGTCAAAATGGTGGCTGGAACGGTGTTCGCACCTTGGACACCGCTGAGGAAGTTGTCGAAAGCGAATTCGCTCAAGATCGAGGTGTCAAACGGCACTGTGTAGCCGCAATAAGCGCAGAAGATTTGCGCCGCAGTCAGGCTTCCGAACCCTGGATCAGCAAAGTTGTCGAACACATCCTGCGTCTTTTCACGATCGGTATAGATGCCGCCAAAGGTTATCGACTGGAGCGGACCTGCGTCCACTTCCCACTCACCATCCAAGCGGATTTCAAAAACTTCGTCTTCGACGCGCGTGCGGTTGACGTTCACAAAGTGCAGGCGCTGAATGTCACGATCGACAAAGTCAGCTGCGTTAATGTTGGTGATCGTCGAAATACCGCTGGTGTTGACCGATTCAATCAGCGGCGAAGTAGGCGCAAGCGCACCGAGCACTACGAACGGATTCGTGCCATCGCGGGTCGCACGCGACCACGACACATCAGCGACGAAGCTGAGGCTATCGCTGGCTTCAAACTCGAAGTTTCCGCCAAATGCCAATGTTTCTGCTTCGCGGTTGTTCGAGGTGAGCACGTTATCGTTCTGTGACAAACCAACGATGTCGGCGATGTCAGGGTTACGCGTGCCGAAATCGATGCTTGGCCGGCTAAACGAGGTTACCGTGCCATTGGCATCGATCTGCGGATCAAGGAATGGCGGGCTGAAAAAGCCGGAGAACTGCTGGTCGAATGAGTCGATCTCAAGCTTCGAATATAGGCCGTCGAAAGTCGCGGTGAAGCTATCCGATGGTGCGAATTGCACCGCACCGTTGAGCGTCAGGCGGTCACGATCCTGCTCGTCGCGGCTGAAGATAACCTGTTGCTGCACACGAGCGCCCTCGGGCAGCGCGCCAATGTCAGTCGTTTGCAGACCGGTTGAGCTCTCTGGTGCGAAGATCGCGGCATCGCCCTGACGCAGAGCATAGCCATTGGTGATGTTGCGGTCGATCTGAGCGTTGCGGCGCTGGTATGAGCCGCCAAACAGGACACCGAACGTATCGGTCGAGTAAGACACAACACCGGAGAGATCGAGGCCAAGATCTTCGCTCAGATTCTCGTAGATACCCGCCGCCGACAGCGACACATTAAAGCCAGGGCGATCCAGCGGCTTGGCAGTGGTGATGTTTACCACCGCACCAATACCGCCCGATTGCAGGCCGGGCTGTGAAGACTTGTAGACTTCAGCGGTTTGGATGATGTCTGCGGCGAGCACGTCGAAAGAGAATTCCCGACCGGGATTGTCGGTCGCAAGCGTACGGCCATTGAGCAAAACCGCATTGAATTCCGGACCGAGGCCGCGAACCGTAATCGACTGGCCTTCGCCGCCGGAACGGTCAATCGCAACACCGGTAATGCGCTGAAGCGCCTCTGCAACGTTCTGATCCGGGAACTTGCCGACGTCTTCGGCCGAGATTGCGTCTACGACAACTGAGCTGTCTCGCTTCAGGTTGATCGAATCTTCGAGGCTTTTCTTAAAGCCGGTGACGACGATGACGTTTTCGTCGCCATCGACAGTTGCGGCTTCGCCGTCCTGCGCAATGGCTGGTGCTGATGTCGCAATGGCAGCTATCGCCGCAGACTGAGCCCAAAGTGCCCGCTTCGAAATTCTCATAGCCTATCTCCCTTGGCTTATCTCTCTTTTGGCAGAATGCCGCGCAGAGTGATGAAAGCCATGGGCAGATTGGATCGGCATGAATTTTTTGGGATTAGATCGCTTAACGAATGGAAACGTAACGCAAGATGTGTATTAAATATGCCACGATTGCTCTGAGGGGCTATTAGGGCACCTTCACCGTGCTATGGTACACCTCCCAAATGTTCAAATTCGCGCTGGCCACGGCCAATTCGCGACCTGTATTCAGATGGTGACCAGCCGACCGATTTGCTGAATTGGCGACTGAAGTGATATTCGTCGCAAAAGCCCAGCTCATCCGCAATATCGCGCAACAGCACCCCAGGCTCGTTCAACATGTCGCACGCCTGTTCCATCAACAGGCTTGTTCGGTATCGCCCTGGCGACCGCCCAGAGAGTTTGCGGAAGCGCTTTCGAAAAGCCTCGTAGGATTGGCCCATTCCAGCAGCGGCTTCACGAACGTCCATTTGGCTCGCAATGGCAGCCTTTGCGCGCTCCAGCCACGCAATATCGTCGCCAAGATCCTCAGCCCCGGCCTGCGTGATATCAGCGAGCAATTCCTGCAAGCGGATCGATTCCCGCAGCAATTCGATTTCCGAATGAGCCTGCGGCGCGTTGATTATGGAAAGTATGCGATCACGCCAAAAATCCATTGGCTTCAGCGGTATAACAGGCCGGTCCCGATCAAAACATCCGCCTTCGCGCCACATGTCGAACACCGGCCCTTCAAACACAAGATAGAATTCGTCCCAACTGTCTCCTGGCCTCGGGCCATACCAGTGCTCCACCCCCGGATAGACTAAGATCGCATCGCCTGCTTCCACTTTACAGGACATGCCGGTTTCATCGCGATAGCTTCCTTCACCGCGGGTCACATAAACCAGCGTAAAGTGTGGCAGCGTCCTTTTAGCTGTCAGGACCCCGACACCTTTGTTGAGAAAGCAAGCAAGTTTTATCCCGCCGATTGGCGAGAGATGCAGGTTTTGTTTATAGACTTTCTCTTCCCACATAATCCTATTCATTCCATTCCGTATTGAGCGTTTACCAAAAAATTCATGCCTCTCCAAATCCCAACTTCACAAACCAGACAAATTGCTAAAAATGTTCTCCCGGGCAAAGCGCTCAGACTGCGGTTTGCAAGAGAGGATGGATAGCTTGGATGGCTGACAACACCGAAATTGACACCGATTTTGAAGGTGCTGGCAACGAGTCCAATCCTGCTCAGGATCACCAAGGTGACGGGGCAAGTGAAGAGGTCGCGATTCTTCACCATGCCCCCTCGCCGGCGACCGACCCTGCCGATACGCCAGCGCAAGACCATGACTTTGCCACGCTTCGGGCGGGCGGTGCCTTTGTCGCGATCGAGGCAACACGCGGAGCGCGGCCAATCATTCTCTATGCCGGCCCAGACTTGCCGGGCGTCGAACCTGAAGAACTCGCCATTCTTGCCACGCGCCAGCACGCACCCGGCACAGCCTCGGTCCCGCTTAGAGGCTCAATGATCAATGAAATCGGCACTGGCATTTCCGGTCCCTCAGGCCTGATTGCGCATCGCGGCGGGCAAGACTGGGCGATCGACCTGCGGGTTGAACGCATCGAACAGCCTGCGTCAAACACGCTTGAGGTCTGCTGCCGCGACGCGAACACCGATGTTGCGGTATGCCATCAATTGTCGATTGACCCTGCAACAGGCGTTTTGTCGACCAACACCTCGATCGAAAACCTTAGCGACACCAGTCTTGAACTGGATTGGTGCACAGCCCTTTGTCTTCCCGTGGACCAACGCCTCGACCGCATGTTCAGCTTTACCGGTACCGCTGGTCAGGCGAGTTTGCGATTGAGGAGATTGGCAGCTTTCAAGGCAGCATCGTCCGCGAAAACAAGGCGGGGCGCACCAGTCACGATGTCTTCCCCGGCACATTCCTTGGGACCGGTTCCACCTCCGACAGCGAGGGGCTGACCGCAGGCTTTCACCTCGCATGGAGTGGAAACAGTCGCCTGCGCCTAGATCGCCACAGTGACGGACGTTCGCTGGTCCAGATGGGCGAAATGGCTTTCCCCGGAGAGATAAGACTGGCCAAGGGCGAACGGTATCAAACACCTGATTTCATCGCCGCGTGGTCAAAAGACGGGCTCAACGGTGTCTCGCAGAAATTCCACGACTATCTGTGCGACCGCGTGCTCGATCAGCGCAGCTTTTCCAAGCCGCGTCCGGTCCATTACAACACTTGGGAAGCGATCTATTTCGACCACGATGATGCGACGCTGATCGAGCTGGCCGACCACGCAGCCGCGGTCGGGGCCGAGCGTTTTGTGCTGGACGATGGCTGGTTTGGCGGTCGCCGCAATGCCGATATGGGTCTTGGCGACTGGTGGGTTTCGGACGAAGTCTACCCCGACGGTCTCCACACAATCGCGAACCGCGTTAAAGAACTCGGCATGGAGTTTGGCCTGTGGTTCGAACCGGAAATGGTCAATCCGGACAGTGACCTATACCGCGCGCATCCCGATTGGGTGCTCGGCGCTGACGGTGTTGAAGCAGTGCCATTCCGCGGCCAGTTCACGCTCGATCTGACCCGCGATGAAGTCTCCGACTATCTGTTTGGGAAGATTACCAGCCTCGTTAGCGAATATGGCATCGCTTACATCAAATGGGACATGAATCGCGACACTAACTACCCCGGCAGCGGCGGGCGCGGTGCCATGCATGCGCAGACTAAAGCGGTTTACAGGTTGATGCAGCGGCTGCGCGATGCCCACCCAGATCTGGAGATTGAAAGCTGCAGTTCGGGCGGTGCGCGCGCCGATTTTGGCGTCTTGCGACACACTGATCGCATTTGGACCTCGGACAACAACGATGCCCGCACTCGGCACCAGATCATGCGCGGCGGCAGCCATTTCCTGCCCCTAAGAGTGCTGGGCAACCATGTCGGGCCGAAACGCTGCCATATCACAGGACGCAAGTTCTCTATGCATTTCCGGGTCGCCAGCGCGATCTTCGGTCACATGGGCATGGAGCTTGATCTGCGTGAAGAAAGCGAGGCCGATCTTGAAATTCTTAAAGCCGGCATTGCGCTTCATAAACAACACCGCGAGCTGATCCATGGCGGGCATTTTCTGCGGCTGAGAGCGACCGCGACGACCAATATGATCGGCTGCGTGGCACGCGATCAGAGCGAAGGTTTGTTTTCGTATGCCAAGCTGGAAAGTGAGCTTCGCACTCTGCCAGACCGCATCTTGTTCGGCGGACTGGACCCTGCCCGCAACTATCGTTTGCGGATGGTTTGGCCGACCCAGAACCCCTCGCTCAGCACGCCATCGATCGTGGATGCAGCCGATCTTCTGGGAGAGGGAACAACCTTCTCAGGTGCAGCTTTGATGGGACACGGGGTACAGCCGCCCCTCACTTTCCCGGACACCTGCTTGATCTATCATCTCGAAGCGGCCACCTGAGCCCTATGACGCTTTCGGCGGAATCATCGGTTCAGTCCGATAACGACCTGTTTGACCTGCTCGTGGTTGGCGGCGGGATCAACGGCGCCGGGATTGCGCGCGATGCAGCGGGGCGCGGGCTCAAGGTGTGCCTCGTCGAAAAAGACGACCTTGCGAGCCACACCTCGAGCGCCTCGACCAAGCTGGTCCATGGCGGCTTGCGCTATCTTGAGCACTATGAATTTCGCTTGGTGCGCGAGAGCCTGATCGAGCGCGAGCGGCTGTTGAGAGTGGCGCCCCACATCATCTGGCCGCTGCGATTTGTGCTGCCGCATGACAAGGGGCTGCGGCCCAGTTGGCTGCTGCGGCTTGGTCTGTTCATGTACGACCATCTTGGCGGGCGAAAGCTGCTGCCGCCAACCCGCACGGTGAATTTGCGCGAGGCACCGCACGGGCAAATCCTCGAAGACCGATTGGTCAAAGGCTTCGAATATTCCGATTGCTGGGTCGAGGATTCGCGCCTCGTCGTCCTCAATTGTGTTGATGCGAAAGAGCGCGGGGCTGATATTCGCATCCGCACCGAATGTACCAATCTAAGCCGCGAAGACGGTCTATGGAAAGCGACCTTGCGCGATGCGGAGGGCGCAACCACGATCGTTGCAAAACAGGTCGTCAACGCCGCGGGACCATGGGTCGACAAGGTTCTGGGCCGGGCTATTCCGCGCGAGCAGCACCAGAACCTGCGCCTCGTCAAAGGCAGCCATCTGATCTTCCCGAAACTGTTCGATGGTGATCACTGCTACATCTTCCAGAACAAGGATGACCGGATCATCTTCGCGATCCCCTATGAACGCGATTTCACGCTGGTCGGAACCACTGATCAGGGGTTCGAAGGGGATCCGTCGGGCATCGAGATTTCGCCTGAGGAAGAGGACTATATTTGCGATGCGGCGAATGAGTATCTGAAGACTGACATTGCACCCGATCAAGCCATCTCCAGCTACGCAGGGGTGCGCCCGCTTTACGACGATGCATCGGCGAACAATTCGACGGTAACGCGCGATTACGTGTTCGAACTGGAAGACGAGGATGAAAGCGGTGCAGATGCTCCGCCGATCCTGTCGATCTTCGGGGGCAAAATCACGACTTATCGCAAGCTTGCCGAACATGCGCTTGAAAAACTCGGGCACGGAACGAAGAGCTGGACGGTGGATGCGCAGCTTCCCGGCGGCGATATCGATCCGATGCGTTTTGATGTTTTCGTTGGCGATCTGGCCGCGCGCTATCCGTGGCTACCCGATGGAGCGGCGCTGCGCCTCTCCAGGGCCTATGGCACACGTGCACATATTTTTCTGTCAGGTGCGAATGGCCTGAATGACATGGGCGAGCATTTGGGCGGTGATCTCTTCGCGCGTGAGCTTGAATATCTTGTCGAGCACGAATTTGCGCGCAGCGCCGATGATGTGCTGTGGCGGCGCAGCAAGCTAAAGCTGCATATCGACGAGGCGGCGCGGCGAAAAGTCGAAGACTGGTTCGCCGCGCGCGACGCCACGCAGGCGAGCGCGGCATGAGCGATAACACCGCCCTACCCCGCGCACTTGGCGGCAAAACAATCTATCGGCGCGACCATCGCAAGGCCGATGGCCGCATGCTCCAGCTTTACGGACACTCACCCCATGCAGGCGCTTTGCAATGCGAAAGCGCTGATCCAATAGCGCAGGGCGGAGAGCTGAGGCATCACCCGCTACGCGATGAGTGGAATGTGTACGCCGCGCACCGGCAGAACCGCACGTTCAAGCCGTCTGCCGCAAACGATCCGCTCGCGCCGACGCGGCCCGGCGGACCGGAAACAGAAATCCCGTTCGAGGATTTCGAATTGGCGATATTCGAGAATAAATTCGCCGCATTCCACCCCAGCGCAGCCGAGGCCGCTGATTTGCGCGGCATAACCAGCGAACCGGCCAAGGGTGCTTGCGATGTCGTGGTCTATGCGACCGAAGCAAAAGGCAGCCTGCACACAATCGGGCAGGATCGCAGGCATGTGCTGATCGCGGCTCTGCTCGATCGGTATGAAACACTGTTCAACGCAGGCTGCGAATATGTGCTGCCGTTTGAAAATCGCGGCGATGAAGTGGGCGTGACGCTGCACCACCCTCACGGGCAGATTTACGGCTTTGCGCGGGTTCCAGAGATACAACAGCGCGCGATTGACGCCTTTGCCAGCGGGTATGATCTTGCTGGCGAGATCGAGACCGCGATGCCTGACTATGGCTTGGGCGAGGAAGGCGGGGTCGCAGCTTTCGTTCCGCGCTACGCCCGCTTACCTTACGAAGTATGGCTCGCGCCGCGCGTTCGGCGCGAAGGTCCGTGGGATTGCAGCGACGAGGAGCTGGACGGGCTGGCACACTGGCTTGGCGAAGTGACGCGCCGCTATGACGCACTCTTCGAGCAACCCGCTGCTACCATGATGGCGTTTCACGCGGCCCCTCGTGGAGGGTCGACAGGATATCACTTCACCGTGCAATTCTACCCGCTGTTGCGGGCGCCAGGGCGGCAGAAATACCTTGCTTCGGTTGAACAGCACACCGGTACGTTCACCGTCGATGTCATGCCGGAAAGCGCAGTTGCCGCGCTGCGAGAGCTGAGCAAACATGACTGAGACATTCACCGCGCATGCGCCGGGCCGGGTCAATCTCATCGGCGAGCATACCGACTATAATGGCGGGATGGTGCTTCCTGCAGCGCTGTCGATCGGTCTCGACGTTGCACTCAGCCCCCGCGACGATCAGACAGTGGCGGTCAGCTCCACTGCTTACGACACGCCAGCCATCCGCAATCTTTCTGACGATGCAGTTGGCGATTGGTCCGACCCCCTTGTCGGCGCGATCCGAGAAGCCAATTCGCTCGGCCTCCTGAGCGGGGGCGCGAGCCTCGATGTGCGTTCGACCATTCCCGAAGGATCTGGCCTTTCATCAAGCGCAGCCCTGATCGTCGCTGTGCTGAAAGCCGCGCGCGCTGCGGCAAGTGGCCAACAATCTGATGTCGAATTGGCGGTCGCAGCGCGCCGGGTCGAAAACAATTATATGGGTGTGCCGTGCGGGATCATGGACCAGATGGCGGTCGCCCTCGCGACGCCCGGAACCGCGATGGCGCTCGATACAAAGGCGCTGGAATACAGCCTCGTCACTCTGCCGAGCAGTCATGAAATGGTCGTCATCCACTCAGGCTTTACGCGCAAGCTGACCGATGGCCGTTATGCTGCGCGCAAAGTCGAGTGCGACGCAGCCAAACGCCATTTCGGGACGGAAGATCTTTGCCTGCTTCCCCGCGAGGATGTGGAGGAAGCCGAACTCGACAATGTGCCCAAGCGCCGCGCGCTGCACTGCCTCACCGAACATGCGAGGGTGAAATATTCGATCGCTGCGCTGGAAGCGGGCGACATCCCATCGTTCGGCGCGCTGATGCAGGAAAGCCATGCGTCGATGCGCGATCTGTTCGAAATGTCCCTGCCTGAGATTGACGCGCTGGTCGAAAGCGCAGTCGAGCTAGGCGCGGTTGGAGCGCGCCTGACCGGCGGCGGGTTCGGCGGTTGCATTGTCGCCTGCGTTGAAAAGGGCGCGCGCGAGGAATGGCTGGCCGCCCTCACAAAACAGCACCCTGAGGCGCGCTTTATCGACGCGGTGAGCGGTTAGCTCCCAATCGCAGCCGACACAGCGAGGAACTTGCGCATCGTCCAGTCGACGGTACCGGTCCAACGGTGTTCTCAAGCACGCCCCACTCAGGAGCAAACCATGTCACAGCGACAAGGCCGAAGAACAGCACAAAGCCGAACGGGCGCAACTTCGCATAATAAGGAACCAGCTTGCGCGGCAGCAGGCCTTCCAAAATGTGCGATCCGTCAAACGGCGGGATCGGCAGCAGATTGAAAAGGCCAAGAAACACGTTGATCAGAATGAAGTAAAACAAGCCCTGCACCAGCAGGCTTGGCTCTTCCATGCTCGCACCGGCGTTCAACTCGGAGCCGAACAGGCCCAAGAAAACTGCCCCGACAAACGCCAGCACGAAATTCGTGCCCGGCCCAGCCGCTGCGACCGCCATCATGCCATAGCGCGGATTGTTGAGCCGCCATGCCTGGACCGGAACAGGTTTCGCCCAGCCGAACACCGGCGCTCCAGCCAGCGCCAATCCGCCGGGCACGAGCAGAGTGCCGACCGGGTCAACGTGGCGCAGCGGATTGAGGCTCAGCCGTTTCTTTTCCTTCGCGGTCGGGTCGCCCAGAACCAAGGCGGCATAGCCATGCGCGACCTCGTGAAAAACGATGGCGATGATCAGCGAGGGGATGAGCAGAACGGCTAGTGTAAGCGTATCGGACATAGGCAATAAATAGGGTTCAGCACCCTAGTCTGCTAGGGCTTCGCTGAAGTGCTTGCGGCAGAGTGCCAGATAACGATCATTGCCCCCGATCTCGGTTTGCGCGCCTTCCTTGACTGCTTTGCCGCTGGCATCGACCCGCAGGTTCATGGTCGCCTTGCGCCCGCAATGGCACACAGCTTTCAACTCGACCAAGGCATCGGCAATGCCAAGCAAAGCCGCAGAGCCGGGGAAAAGCTCGCCTCGAAAGTCCGTGCGAAGGCCATAGCAAAGCACTGGAATTCCGTGACTATCTGCTAGCCGCGCCAATTGCCAAACCTGCGCCTTAGTCAGGAACTGCGCCTCGTCGAGCAGAATACAGCCGATTGGCTCCTGCGCGTGATCCTCAAGCACATGAGCCTCAATATCGGTCTCTCCATCAAAACGGTGCGCATCGCTCGACAGGCCGATCCGGCTGCTGATCGCGCCAAAGCCGGGCCGATCGTCAATCGCAGCAGTCCACAAAGAGACGGTCATACCCTGCTCGCCATAATTAAACGCGGCCTGCAAGAGGTTCGAGCTTTTGCCCGCATTCATGCTCGCATAGTAGAAATAGAGCTTGGCCATTGCGCGCCACGCTAGCCCGCCTGCAGCCATCGCGCCAGTTGCACACAGAGTTCATTAACAGGGCAGACAGGTGCGAGCGGCAATGCTAGCCCTCGATCAAACGCGATATTTTGGGGATCTACAGCAATGGCAAGCGCAGCGCCGAATACCGACGGCAATCAGGGCATGGGCGGCATCTTGGGATGGGTCGAGCGGACGGGAAACAAGCTGCCTGATCCGGTCTTTATCTTCTTCTATCTGATCATCGCGCTGGTCGTAGTTTCAATCGTTTGCGCGGGGCTGGGCGTCTCGGCTTTCCACCCGACATCACTCGATGAGACGACCGGGACGCCGCTCAAGATCGAGGCGGTTAGCCTGCTCTCGCCCGATAATATCCAGCGGCTCTGGGTCGAAATGCCGACAACCTTCACCCACTTCCACCCGCTTGGATATGTGCTGGTGGTAATGCTGGGCGCGGGCGTTGCCGAGCGCTCGGGCTTTTTCGCCGCTGGCATGTCGAAGGCTGTGAAGGCCGCGCCGACCGCACTTCTCACTCCTGTCGTCGCGTTGGTTGCGATGATCGGCAACCACGCCGCCGATGCCGGTTACGTGGTGCTGATCCCTCTCGCAGGGATTCTCTTCGCCGCAGCTGGTCGCCATCCGATGGCTGGTATCGCCGCAGCCTTTGCGGGCGTTTCCGGCGGCTTCTCGGCCAATATCTCTCCGGGTCAGCTCGACGCCTTGCTGTTCGGCATCACAGAAGAAGCGGTCTCCGTGAGCGCGCTCGATCCCTTATGGACCGCGAACCTTGCCGGCAACTGGTATTTCATAGCCGCGATGACTTTCCTCTACCTGCCGATCATTTGGTATGTGACTGACAAGGTGATCGAGCCGCGTCTCGGTGCATGGACGGGCGGCGCGCAAGCCGGCATCGAAGCCGACGGAACAAGCCCCGACCCGGTACGAGCATGACGGCGCGCTTGCCAGCAAAGGCCTGCGCCATGCAGGGGTCGCAGCGCTGGGCGTGGTCGTCCTGTGGCTGATTATGGTATTTGCTCCCGGCACGCCGCTCGTCGATGAGCCTGCCTGCCTGACCGAAACGGGCGCGGCTATTCCCGATTGCTCGATCCATGCGCAGCTTGCGCCGCTCTATCGCTCGCTGGTCGCTGCCTTCTTTATTCTCTTCCTCGCGACCGGCTGGGCCTATGGCCGCGCCACCGGAGCGATCAAGAACCACCGCGATCTCGTCAACATGATGGCGGAAAGCATGAAAGATATGGGGTATTACCTCGTCCTTGCATTTGCCGCAGCACACTTTGTCGCGATGTTCGGCTGGTCTAACCTTGGTCTGATCTCGGCGGTTCACGGTGCAGCTGGTATCCAGTCGACCGGCCTGCCGCTGCCGCTGGTTCTCGGCCTGATGGTGATCTTTGCTGGCCTGCTGAACCTGTTTGTAGGATCGGCGAGCGCGAAATGGGCGCTGTTAGCCCCGATCCTCGTCCCGATGCTTATGCTACTCGGTATCAGCCCGGAAGGCGCGACAGCAGCCTATCGCGTCGGCGACAGCGCGACCAACATCATCACGCCGTTAATGGTGTATTTCCCGCTGATCCTCGTCTTCGCCCAGCGCTGGCAGAAGGATTTCGGCCTCGGCAGCCTGACCGCGATGATGCTGCCCTACTCGGTATGGCTGCTGATCTCCGGCACGGCGCTGATCGTCGTCTGGTTCTATCTCGGCATTCCGTTGGGACCGGATGCGCCAGTTGACTATGCGTTGCCAGCTGCTTCCGGGGCCTAAGCAGTCATCGGATGAAACTTTTGGCTGCGTTGCGACGTATTAGGGGAGGAGAGAGGATCATTATGCAACCCAATCGCCTTTTCCCGACACGCCTGCTGGCTGTGCCGATGCTCGCCTTGTTCCTAGCAGCCAACACCAGCGCGCCACGCAATTACAAGCTTGATGAAAGCGCAAGCCAGCTGACCGGCAAAGTCGCCTTCTTCGGTCTGGGCAGCAAGACGATGACCTTCCCCAAGATGGACGGGCGCATCACCGTCGATCCCCAGCAGATCAGCAAGGCCAGCATCAACGTCACCTTCGATGCGACCGCGCTGACCGCGTCGGACGATCTGACGCGCGACCGGCTCAAAGGGGACAAATTCTTCTGGGTGGAGAAATATCCCACTGTGCGCTTTGTCGGGAGTTCACTGAAACTGACGAGCCCGACCAAAGGCACGTTCACCGGTCAACTTACCGCGCGCGGTGTTTCAAAGCCGCAAACGCTGAGTGTCGTGTTTGATAAAGACCCAACAAAGGTCACCGCCAATGCGCCAGTCGGCTTCACCGCAACCACAACGATTGATCGCCGCCAATACAATATGAAGGCGTTTCAACTGATCGTCGGCAACAAGGTCAATATCAGAATGAAAGCGCGGATGGTGCCGCGTTAAAGTGAAGGCTTACGGTCTGAAATCGTAACCATTGCCGATAGAGCCGAGCGTGTAGCGCTGACTGCGCGGAACATCGCTCCACTTCCAATCGGTCTCATCATCTTCGTCTTCGATATTGCCGACTGCATCTTTTCGCTTGCGCGATAGGTAGTTGACGCTGGTCTGACGCATCTCGCCCGTGTTGCGCCGCACTTCATTGCTCTCGTAACCGATCAACGCCATCGCCTTGCCGTCCCAGCGAAACTGAAACTGCTGGTTGGACATCGACCAGCTGCCCGCATTGGCGAAGAAGGCAATGTTGAGGTAAAGCGAACCGTCTTCGATCCGCATCATTTCGTAAGGGTCGCTGATAGTCGGCTGGCTGTGATCGGGAATGATCGTCAGGCTCTTCGCAGCGAGCCGGTATTGGCCGTGATGATCTTGCAACAACACCACCACGGCACGCGGATTGGCATCGTAGTAATCCATGCCCAGACCTTGCGTCTTGGTGATCATCAGAGCCGGATCGTTGCCCTGAATGATCAGCACGCTGTCTGTGCGGCCATCACCGTCGAGGTCGCCCTCCGCCTTGTCATACAGCTTCCACCCGCGCGGGACGAAGCTCATATCGCGGTAGCCCGTCTCGTATTCAAAAACCGGCTCGGCGCGGACCGGCTCGTTTTCTTCAACCCCGGCAGGCGCATCGATGGCCTGCGCTGGCTGAAGCGCTGCGCCCGCGAGAAGGAACGCGCCCCAGAGCGAACTCATGCGGCATCTCCATCATCTTCGCCCAGATCGCGCGCGACCTTGGGATCATTGAGCAACCTCTCGATCCGATCCGCCTCGCCAAAGCTCTCATCCTTGCGGAACTTGAGCTTGGGCGCGAATTTGAGGCCAAGGCGCGTGGCCACTTCGCGCTGCAGATAGGCGGTGTTCTGGCGCAGCGCCTTGACGACATCATCCTCATTTGTGCCGAGCAGCGGCTTCACATAGGCAGTCGCATTGCGCAGATCGGGCGTCATCCGCACCTCAGTCACGGCGATGTTCGAGGCGCTCACCACCTCGTCATGCACCTCTTGCCGCGCGAGCAGCTCGGACAGGATGTGACGCACCCGTTCACCCACTTTCAGGACGCGGACCGATTGCTGTTCAGCGGTGAAATCTTGCCTGCGGGCCATGCCCTAGCCCTCCATCTTCGAAAGGATATTCTTGAGTGAATTCATATTGCGCGCCGTGCCGCGAAATCCAAGTCGCTTTTCAATAAATCGCCCGGTCAGGTCGGACACGCCGACCCCGTGGACGTAGTCGAGATAGAGCACGCGGTCGCCGAGCGCGAGGCGTTCTGCGCCGCGATCCTTGTGCTCTTGCAACAGCGCCTCGAACGCATCTTGCGTCGGTTGGCCGGCCAGAAAGATCGAATGCACCATCTTGTCAGAACCGTGCTCCGGCCCTGTCCCGTGGAAGGGATTGTCGGTTATGGCGGATTGCACTTCCGCCATGCTGCGCACCATGACGCGGCTGTTAAAGCCAAAGCGGTCGGACATGAACTGCGCCAAGTCAGCTTCCAGTTGCGCGGGGGTTTTGTCGCTCGACAAAACGACATTTCCGCTCGCTGCGATGGTTTGCACTTGGCCAAAGCCCGCGTCTGCGAGCGCGGCTTTCAAATCGACCATTTTGACCCGGTTGCCGCCGATATTGATGCTGCCCAACAGGGCCAGGAAGCGCGCCATTAGTCGCCGCCGGGCATTGGGGTAGGAATGGCGGTAGACGTCGCGCGGGCGAGCAGCTGGCCGCTCGCTTCATCAAACAGTTCGCCTTCGAGAAACACGACGCGGCGACCGTGTTTGACCACGCGGCCTTTTGCGATGGGTGGCGCAAGCGGCACCATGGAAATGAAGGTCAGATTGAGGTCAAGATTGAGCGGCAGCCTCACGCCGTCCTCACTATCCTCGGTAACGGCCAGCAGCGCGCCGCCCATTACCTCATCGAGGAAACCTGCGATGAGGCCGCCCTGCACAGCTCCGCGCGGTGAAGCGAAGCTGGCAGGAGGCGTGAAGCGTGTGGTGAGTTCGCCTTTGTTTGCGTCGAAGGCGACGAACTCGCTGCCCATGAGATCGGCAGAGGGAGAACGCTGACCCTGGTACAGTTTGGTCATCCGTTAGCCCCGCATCACAGCGTCCGTTCGCGCTCCTCGACCTCGAACACCTCAAGGCTGTCGCCCGGTTTGATGTCGTTCGTGTCTTCCAGCACGACGCCGCATTCGAGGCCCGAGCGGACCTCGTCCACGTCATCCTTGAAGCGCCGCAGCGAAGCGATGGTCGTTGCCGAGACGATAACATCCTCGCGGGTGAGACGCGCGTGGAGACCTTTGCGGATAACGCCTTCGGTGACGAGCAGACCGGCCGCCTTGTCCTTCTTGCCAGACTTGAAGACTTCCTTGACCTCTGCGCGGCCAACCACGTTCTCAATCCGCTCCGGACCAAGCTCGCCCGCCATCTCTTTCGCGATCTCATCGGTCAGGTGATAGATGACGTCGTAATACATCATCCGCACCTTTTCCTTCTCGACCAGCTGGCGCGCCTTCGCATTCGGGCGCACGTTAAAGCCGATGATCGGAGCGTTCGAAGCCGCCGCCAACGTCACGTCGCTTTCGGTGATTGCGCCAACACCTGCGTGCAGCACGCGGACCTTGATCTCATCATTCGAGAGATTGTGGAGCGCGTTGTTGATCGCCTCGACCGATCCCTGCACGTCGGCTTTCACCAGCACAGGGAATTCAATTACGGCGCTTTGCAGATTGTTGAACATCGTATCAAAGCTGGTCGGAGCCAGCGCGGTGCGCTGCTCGGTCGCTTTTTCCTGACGATATTCAGCGACTTCGCGCGCACGCTGTTCATTCTCAACCACGGTCAGCAGGTCGCCAGCCGACGGAACACCGCCAAGACCGAGGACCTCAACCGGCATCGATGGTCCGGCTTCCTTGATCTGCTTGCCCTGGTCGTTGACCACCGCGCGGACCTTGCCGCTTTCGGTGCCTACCACGAATGTGTCGCCACGCTTCAGCGTGCCGCGCGTCACCAGAACAGTTGCGACAGGACCGCGCCCCTTGTCGAGCTGCGCTTCGATCACGGTAGCCTCGGCATCGCGATCAGGACGCGCTTTCAGCTCAAGCAATTCCGCTTGCAGCGTGATTTTCTCGATCAGCTCATCCAGGCCATCGCCTTTGAGCGCCGAAATTTCCACGTCCTGCACTTCGCCCGACAGGCTCTCCACGATCACTTCGTGTTCGAGCAGACGGTTACGGATGTTGTCCGGGTTCGCCTCCGGCTTGTCCATCTTGTTGATCGCAACGATCATCGGGACGCCAGCAGCTTTGGTGTGATTAATCGCCTCAATCGTCTGCGGCATGATGCCGTCATCCGCCGCGACAACCAGCACCACAATGTCAGTCACATTCGCGCCGCGCTGGCGCATTTCAGTGAAGGCCGCGTGTCCCGGCGTATCGAGAAATGTGATCTTCTGCTTGTCCTTGGTGGTGATCTGATAGCTGCCGATATGCTGCGTGATCCCGCCAGCTTCACCTTTGGTCACATTGGTGCCGCGCAGGGCGTCAAGCAGCGAGGTCTTGCCGTGATCGACATGGCCCATGATCGTTACAACCGGAGGACGCGGTTTCTTTGTCTCTTCCGGATCATTGTCCTCGCTGGTGTCGATATCGACATCGGCCTCGGACACCTTCTCGATGTTGTGGCCGAATTGTTCGACCAGCAATTCTGCCGTGTCCTGGTCAATCGTCTGGTTGACGGTGACCATCATGTCGAGATTGAACAGCTCCTTGACGAGGTCGGCGCCCTTTTCGCCCATCCGTTTGGCGAGTTCGCCCACAGTGATGGCTTCAGGCACGATAACGTCACGAACCTGCTTTTCGCGCGGCTTGTTCGAGCCACCGCCTTGCAGACGGCGCTCTTTCTCACGCGCACGCTTGAGCGCAGCCAAAGAACGCGCACGGCGCCCCTCGTCTTCGTTGAGCGCTTTGGTGACTGTAAGCTTGCCAGAGCGACGCTTGTCCGGGCGCTCAGGCGCTCCGCCGCGCTTCTTCTTGTCTTCTTTCTTCTTTTCAGGGCGCTTGGGCTCTGGCCGGGCAACTGGCGTAAACTTGCGCGCAGCTGGCGTCGGCGTCGAGCCTGCGCCCGCATCGCCTTCATCAGCCGGAGCCGCAGCAGCAGCTTCTGCTTCGGCAACTGCCGCCTTGGCCTCTTCTGCCGCGCGCTTGTCCGCTTCCTCTTCGGCTTTACGATTGTCTTCGGCGCGCTTCTTCTCGTCAGCGGCGGCCTCTTTCGCTTTCGCGTCGTCACGCTTGCGCGCGTCTTCGGCGAGCTTCAGACGCTCTTCTTCTGCCTCTCGCTGAAGGCGAGCGACACGCTCCTGCGGCGTCTCTGCCGGAGGAGCCTTTTTCGCCGGTGCCTTTTTGGCAGGCTCGGGCGCCTTTGCGGCCGGTTCCGGCGTTGGCTCGGGTGCGGGCGCTGGCGCAGGTTCAGGCGTTTCGCCTGGCTTTAGGAGCTTACGGCGGCGCTTGACCTCAACCGCAACCTTATTGGTCCGGCCATGGCTGAAGGTCTGTTTGACCTCGCCAGGCTGCGCACCTTTCAGCGTCAGCGGTTTACGGGCAGATTTTTTATCTTCGTCGCTCATTCTAGCTCGTTAGTCCTTCGTGCATTCTTAAGTGTCGTCCTGGCCCGGCAAAGCCGAACTGGATGATATGGTTTCGCTGCCATCGCAGCTGGTCTGGGCAGCCCCTGTGAAAGCTATGTAGCGAGAGAGTGCCCGCCCCATACGATCCGCTCCGCCTTTCCCGCTGATTGCGAGGTGGACGACATTATCGCGGCCCAATGCCACAGACAGAGCCGCGCGGTCCAGTGGCAAGACTGTTCCGCGCTCTCCGCTTCCCTCTGCCTCGCGCCCCACGCGCCAGGCTTGATCCAATTTCTTGCGCCCGTCCTCGCTGCTATCGCTCGCGTGGAGCAACATTTCGAGACCGCCTGCGCGCGCTTTGTCGTCGATGCGGCCCGAGCCCATCACGAGCTGTCCTGCGCGCAGCTCCAGACCGAACCGATCCATCAGCGAACGCCGCAGTGCAGATTCGATCTGCTGCGGCAAATCTTCGCTGTAGGAAAGCTTTACGCCTTCTGGCCCGCCTTTGAATGCCCGCGCCAGCGCCCCTTTGAAATGGCCACTGGCGATGGCCGCTTCAAGAGCGGCGCGGTCAAGACTGATCCATGCGCCGCGACCGGGTGCCTTTGCCGAAGGGTCGGGCAGGACCTCTCCATCGGGCGAGACCGCGAGGCGCAGCAGGCTGTCTTGCGGTTTTGTGTCCCCAGTGAGGATACAGCGTCGCTCGGGTGCGGCTTTACTTGGCGCACAGGTCTTTCGGTGGCCGGAACGACGTCCTCGACCTTGGCCAGCCCCAGCGCCAGCATCAGCGATGTCGGAGCCTACGCGCTCATTGGGTGGAGTCCGCATCGGCGGCCTCCTGAGTTTCTGGCTCAGCGGGAGCCGCAGCCGGCTCTTCGTCCTCAAACCAGTGTGCGCGTGCGGCCATGATAATCTCGTTGCCCTGCTCTTCCGTCAGGCCAAACTCACCCAGCACGCCGCCTTTGTCCTGCTCACGCTGAGGACGACGCACTGGCGGGCCGTCAGCATTGTTGCGGCGGCGCGGTGCTTCGCGCTTCTTCGCGATCAGCTCGTCGGTTGCAAGGTCAGCCAGGTCATCGAGCGTCTTGATGCCGCCCTTGCCCAGAACAACCAGCATCGCTTCGGAAAGGTGCGGGATATCGGCCAGCGCGTCTTCAACGCCCAGCTCCCGGCGGGTTTCGCGGTGCGCTTCTTCCTGACGCTCGAGCGCTTCCTTGGCGCGGTTTTGCAACTCTTCGCCCAGCTCTTCGTCAAAGCCTTCGATCGCGGCCAGCTCTTCAAGCGGCACGTATGCGACTTCTTCGAGCTCGGCAAAACCTTCAGCCACGAGCAGCTGCGACAGGGTTTCATCCACGTCGAGCTCTTCTTCGAACATCTTGGAGCGTTCGGCGAACTCTTTCGAGCGCTTCTCGCTGGCTTCTTCCTCGGTCATGATGTCGATCTGGTGACCGGTCAGCTGGCTCGCGAGCCGCACGTTCTGGCCGCGGCGCCCGATAGCCAGCGAAAGCTGATCGTCAGGCACGACGACTTCGATGCGGCCCTCTTCCTCATCGAGGACAACGCGGGCCACCGTTGCCGGTTGCAGCGCGTTCACGACAAAGGTCGCAATGTCTTCACTCCAAGGGATGATGTCGATCTTCTCGCCCTGCAATTCCTGCACGACGGCCTGAACGCGGCTACCTTTCATACCGACACAAGCGCCGACCGGATCGATCGAGCTGTCATGGCTGATCACGCCGATTTTGGCGCGGCTGCCCGGATCGCGAGCGGCGGCTTTGATCTCGATAATGCCGTCGTAAATCTCGGGCACTTCCTGCGCAAACAATTTACGCATGAAATCAGGCGCGGCACGGCTTAGAAAAATCTGCGGGCCACGATTGTTACGCTCAACCTTGGTGATGAGCGCGCGAACACGCTCACCCACACGAGCAGCTTCACGCGGGATCTGCTGATCGCGGCGGATGACACCTTCGGCGCGGCTAGAGATTGACGATCACGTGGCCAAACTCGACCGACTTGATCACCCCGGTGATCACTTCGTCCGCGCGGTCCTTGAACTCTTCGAACTGACGCTCACGCTCGGCATCGCGGACCTTTTGGAAGATCACCTGCTTGGCAGATTGCGCATCAATGCGGCCCAGATCAACCGGAGGCAGCGGGTCGACGATAAAGTCACCAACAGCCGCGCCATCCTGAAGCTTTTGCGCCTGCTTCAGATCGACCTGCTTAAAGTAGTCTTCGACTTCCTCAACCACCTCAACCACGCGCCACAGCGTCAGATCGCCGGTCTGCGGGTCAAGCTTGGCGCGAATGTCGTTTTCTGCGCCATAGCGGTTGCGCGCACTCTTCTGGATCGCTTCTTCCATCGCCTCGATAACGATGCTCTTGTCGATCATCTTCTCCGATGCGACCGCATTCGCGATTGCAAGCAATTCTGCCTTATTGGCGGAAATGGCACTGGCCATCAGTCGTCTGCCTTCTCTTCTTGTACAATATCTTCGGCACCGCTCGTATCGAGCGGCTTGGTAGCGGCAATAAGCGCATCTGTCAGGATGAGTTTTGCCGCATGAATTGAGCCGCGCGGAATGCGAGTCTCACCCGATTTCGCGTCTTCGATAATCACTGTATCACCTTCGATGCCGATCAGCGAGCCGCGCAAATTGCGTTGTCCGTCAAATCCTTTGACCATCGAAATCTTCGCCTCGTGCCCAACCCAATCGGCAAAGTCCTTTGCGCGAGTCAGCGTACCGGTCGATCCCAGGGGAAGAAACTTCGAGGTGATAGGCCCCTTCGATCAGCACTTCGCCTACCTCTTCGAGCGCGTCCATGCGCGCCGACACGGCGCGCGACAGCGCAGCGCATTGCTCGATCACGAGTTGGCCGGTCGCCGGGTCTTCAGCCATGATCTGCAGCGCTTCGCCGCCATCACCCGCCTCAGACGGCATCATCTTCACGCGCACGAGCTCAAAGCCCAAAGCTTTCGCTTCGGGTTCGATCACTTCAGAAAGGCGCGCCAGATCGGCCATCGGGTCTCCAGTTCTGACATCGCATCAGACAAAACATTTTAAGGTCGGCCCCCGAAGGCGCCAACTTCATGTTTGTCCCGACAATGTCGTGATGGGGGCGAGATAGGCGCGCGGATTTGCGATTGCAACAAAAAAGGGCCCGGTAATCACCGGACCCTTCGTTTGTTTCGGAATTGGCTGAGTGCTTACTGCACTACACCGATCACATCAGGATTGCTGTCGCGATCCCCGGTTACGCGCCCGTCTGTGGCGGCATTGCCCTGGAGCAGAATGCCAGCAAAGTGCGGCGCAGCCATCGAAGTGCCTGAGATGGTGTTGTAGCCACCACTCTTCCAGGTTGATTTGATCGCCACACCCGGTTCAGCAAAGTCGACCGGCGGATTGCCGAAGTTCGAAAAGCTGGCGAACCGGTCGCCTTCGGAGAAAGCCGAGATGGTGTAGATGTTGTTGCCATTGGCGCGAGCCGGCGACGAATTGTTCGCATCCTGGCTCTCATTGCCTGCTGCAAGAACGAAGCGCACACCGCTTGACGCCGCAGCATCCTTCACCGCCTGATCAAGCGCGGTGCTGATACCGCCGCCAAGGCTCATATTGGCGACATCGCCAGCGCTGCCATTCGCGGCCACATAGTCGACACCCGCGATCACGCCGGAAGTCGAGCCTGAACCGCGACGGTCCAGCACGCGAACCGAAACAACTGGTGCGCCAGGCGCTACGCCGACAACGCCGATCGAGTTGTCGATCGCGGCGATCGTGCCAGCGACGTGAGTGCCGTGACCATTTTGGTCATCAGGGTTGCGGTACGACAAAGTTTGCCGAGCGTCCTGTGTCTACGTTGAGATCCGGGTGATCGAGATCGATTCCGCTATCAATCACCCATGCGGTCGCGAAATTACCTGCTGCACCGCCGCCAACGCGGGTGATGCCCCAAGGCGTTTCCTGAGCTGGTCCGCTGCCGCCATCGTCACCTTTGGGAGGCTTCTTGCCGCGCTGAACCGTGGTGACCACCTGATCCTGCTCGCAATAGGCGATATTCGGGAAGCGGCGCTTCATGTTTGCCACGGCTTGCGGTGCCATGTTGACCGAAAAGCCGCGAATACTGCGCTCATAAATGCGCTTAAGCTGACCATTGCTGGCCACCGCTGCACGAACCGCCTCCGCGCGCACATTGCCGCGCGACACGTCCTGCTTGTTAAATACGCAAATGTAGCTGTTTGCGATTTTGTCGCCCTTGTTCTGGGCAGCCGCCGGAGTGGCGATAGTTGCAGCAACACCCGTCAGCGCCGCGACTTTAAGCAAAGTAGAAATTCTGGAAAGACCCATTACCCCGTCTCCATTTATGTTGAACAGGATCAATGGCTCTTAAAATGGCTTCGGCGATCCCGCGCAGTTTTCTGCTGGCGCTTGGTGTAGAGCTAAGATCAAGTCGCGCAAGCGTGGTAACCACTGATATCGCCGGATCATCTGATTTCGATGCATTTCACAGGCGGGCTGCGCAATTTTCAAGATAAGTCGTTGTGCGAAATTGTCTATAAATTTCGTCTGTTAACCAAGAGGCACGAGCGGCTGCGCCCTACCCTAACCGTCCGCTGGCTCTTCCATGAGCGCGTGCTTCTTTATGCAGTGGCGCAACTGATCGTAGCTGAGGCCAAGCGCCTTGGCCGTCTGGCGTTGGTTCCAGCGATGCTTGCCCAGTGCATGCTCTACGATGGCCCGTTCGTGCTCATCGACTGCGGCGCGCAGATCCTCGATCTCATCAAAGCAGGGGGCACTAGTGGCAAAGTCAGAAGCTGTGGGCACAGCGCTCGGCGACGCTTCTTCCTTGCGATGCGGCGGAGCAGCTGGCTTCCATGGGCTCTCAAACGGATCGAACTGGACATACGAGATCGGCGTCTCGGGATCGTCCCAACGATAGACCGCGCGCTCGACCACATTGCGCAATTCGCGCACGTTCCCCGGCCAGGCGTAGTTTTCCATCTCGCGCATCACGTGCTCGGCGAACCCCGGCCACCCGTGCCAATCGAGCTCCGCCGCCATACGCCGCGCAAAATATTCTGCGAGCACGACCACGTCGCCATCGCGCACCCGCAAGGGCGGCAGGGTGATGACTTCAAAGCTCAAACGATCAAGCAAGTCGGCGCGGAACTCGCCAGTCTTGGCCAGATGCGGCAGATCATCATTGGTCGCCGCAACAATCCGCACATCGACCCTGATCGGACGCGACGAACCGATGCGCGTCACTTCGCCATATTCAACCGCGCGCAGCAGGCGCTCTTGTGCGCCCATCGACAAAGTGCCCAGTTCGTCGAGAAATAGAGTGCCCTTGTCGGCTTCCTCAAACCTTCCAACGCGCGCTTTGGTAGCACCCGTAAAGGCCCCTGCTTCGTGCCCGAACAGCTCAGCTTCGATCAGCGTTTCGGGCAATGCAGCGCAGTTCATGGTGACGAGCGGCTCGTCCCAGCGGGTCGATAGGCGATGGAGACGTTCGGCGATCAGTTCTTTACCTGTCCCGCGCTCGCCAATGACGAGCACAGGGCGATCCATCGGCGCGGCGCGCGAGGCGCGTTCGACCGAATCCAGAAAGGCCCCCGACTGGCCGATAAATTGATTTTCCCGCTCCAGTCCGCCCTCCTATTTAGTGAAGCTGGCCAAACTATAGTGAAATTTCCCAATGTTTGGCAATAGACGCTATGTTGAAAATTGATGTAAGCTCAATTCTCTCAATTTTTCTGATACTTACAAGTTTTGGCACGCTGCTTGCTGATAGGTGAACAACAACGAATTCAATTTCACGAGTAGGAAATTACACCATGTACAATCGCAGCTTCTTTCAGAGCAAACTGGGTCAAGCCTCGCTCGCCAGCATCGCCGCGATGACCGCATTGATTGCGCTTTCGACCCAGATGCAAGCTGACCCGATGGTTGCTTTTGCGCCGGGCGCTGAAACGCACCTGATCGAAATCGCATGAACCGCCCCAACAAACCTACAGGTTTAGGGCCGGAGGACGCAGACGCCTTTGATAGTCCCCGTAAGGCGAATACCCCTACAGCTGATCCCGCAGCTGACCAAAGCGACACTCCGGCCCGCCCAGAAAAGACCAAGATGCAAACCACACTCGAACCCGAAATTGACGCAAATGCCGGCCCAAAGATTGGAGAGATTCCGCCGGGCAAACGCGTCTCGCGCCTTGATGCAGAAATTGAGCGTCTGCGCAAAGGCACGCAATCAAACAATACTCGCGCTCACCGCCATGACGATGGTAGTGAGGCTCAACGCGATAATTCCTTTCTAGATGGAGTAGCCTTTATGGGCATTTTCAGCCGCACCCGCGATATCATCGCCGCCAACTTCACCGACATGCTCGATAAGGCGGATGATCCGTCAAAGATGATCCGCATGATCATCCTCGAGATGGAGGAGACTTTGGTCGAGGTGCGAGCAAGTGCGGCGCGGACAATCGCTGATCAAAAAGAGATGCAGCGCCATGTGATGAAGTTGAATGCGCTCGAGGCCGATTGGGCTGAAAAAGCACAGCTCGCGCTGTCGAAAGATCGCGAAGATCTGGCGCGCGCGGCTTTGGTCGAGAAGAAGAAGTCCGGCGATATGGGCGACCAGCTGCGTCAGGAAATCGCGGTGCTCGATGATGCACTGCGGGCGTATGAAGAAGACATTCAGAAGCTGCAGCATCGCCTGCGCGAAGCACGCAGCCGCCAGACGCAAATCGCAGCGCGGCTCGAAAGCGCGGAGAACCGCGTCAAGCTGCGCACGCTGATGAGCACCGAGCGGACCGACGAAGCGCTGGCGCGTTTCGACCAGCTCGAACGCCGGGTTGATTATGCCGAGGGACGCGCCGAAGCGATGGGCATCGCCGATCAATCGGGCACGCCTTCACTCTCGGATGAAATTGCCGCGCTCGAAGGCGCAGACGCGATCGACGATGAATTGGAACAGATGAAGAAAGCGCTGGGCAAAGATAGCGCCAGCAAGAAGGACTGAGACGATGGACGATTTAGTACCCGTATTGGTGGTCGGAATGCTTTTTATCGGCCTACCGTGGATGATTTTGCACCACGTGACGAAATGGAAAACCGCAGCAACGATCACAACCGACGACGAGGACCTGCTCGAGGAGCTCTATTCTCTCGCCAAGCGCCTCGATGAGCGGATGGACACGGTCGAGCGTCTGGTTGCCAGCGATGACCCCAGTTTCACCCCCAGCACCCGCCGCCTGATGCACGATCAGGAAGTAGACAACCAACAGCTTCGCGAGCTTGATCGCATGATGGCTGAGAAGAAAGGAACCGCGAAATGAATAGCCCCCGCACCACGCTTTACCGCGACAAGCATAACGCAAAGCTCCTTGGTGTCTGCTCGGGAATCGCGGACTACACCGGCACCAATGTCTTCTGGGTTCGTCTGATCGCCTTCCTCATGACCATCGGTGGCCTCGCCGGAATTACGATCCCAGCCTACTTGCTCGCAGGCTTCCTGCTGAACAAGAAACCGCCGCATCTTTACGCTGACCCGGAAGAGCAGAAGTATTGGCAGGGCATCCGTCAAAGTCCGCAGCGTACGGCCCGCGAAATCCGTGCCCGCTTCCGCGACATTGATCGCCGGCTGGCTGAGGTGGAGACGCACTATGTCACCAGCAACCCGCGCCTGACCGCTGAAATCGAGCGCCTGCGCTAACCCCAAACCGACGGAGCACTGACATGGATACTGGTATCATGCTCGGACTGATGTTTGCCGGAATGACCGCTCCGATGGCTGCATGGGGCATCTGGGACAGCTGGCTGAAGCACAAACACAAGATGGCCGATGCTCAGCTCAGCCACAGGGGTAAGGAAGCGCAGCTCTCAGAAGAGAAGCAAGAGCTGAAAGAAACGGTGGCCATGCTGCAGGACCGCTTGGCAGTGCTCGAAACCATCGCCACTGACCCGGCCCGCAGGACCGCCGACGAAATCGAAAAACTACGCTGATCTGAAAGGTAGGACTGGACAAAATGGATAACGGAACACTTGCCCTGCTAATACCGATCATCGGCGTATCGATCCCAATCGTCGCAATCTGGGTGAAGCACCGCGAAAAAATCGCTGAAATGCAGGTCGATACGACCGCACAGGCCACCGCTGAAAAGGCCGCACAATATTCTTCTAAAGTCCAACAGCTTGAAGACCGGGTGCAGGTGCTGGAGCGGATCGTCACCGACAAAGGCTATGACATAGCCACGCAGATCGAGGCGCTGCGTGACACGCGCGAAGTCGAACAATCGGATAGCGGCGTACCGCTCAACGTGAACACAAGGGAGAAAGCATAATGGATTGGGGTAGTCCTTCTTTTGTCATCGCCATTATCGCGGTTTCTTACGGCGCCTGGCTGATCAACAACTGGATCCGAGCCAAGCACGGCTACGAGCTTGAAGACGAGTGGGGCGGCAAGTCCAAGAAGTCGGAAAATCGCGAAAGCGCCGCCGAAACCAAGCGCCTGAAGGCCGAGAATGCCGAGCTGAACGAGAAGATCGACATGATGCAGGATCGCATGATCGTGCTCGAAAAGATCGTGACCGACCGTGGCTACTCGCTCTCCGACGAAATCGAGGCTTTGCGGGACCGTCCATCGCGCGACACCAACGACAGCGGTGTTCCGCTCAACATTGGAAAGCAGGAGCAAGCCTGATGGGCGATCTGCTCGAATTCATGCTCGTTGCGGTGCCGGTGGTCGGCGTCTTGGGTGGGATCGTCTACCTGACGCGGCGCAAGCTCGATGGGCTGCGCATGAGCCTCGCCGAGGAGCGCGGCGCGAACAAAACCGCGCAAATTGCGAGCGAAAAGATGGCTTTGGAAGAGCGGGTTCGAGTGCTCGAGACGATCGTGACCAGCCGCGGATACAGCATCGCGGAAGAAATCGAGGCGCTGCGACAGAATCCCGCCCTCGAAAGCAATAGCGAAAATGACAGCGGAGTGCCGCTTTACATCGGCAAGCAGGAGAAAGCGTGATGGGTGACCTGATTACCACCGAATTGCTCACCGTGGTCGGCATTGCCGCCGTTGCGGGCTGGATCTTTACCACCTGGATCCGCGTCAAGAACGGTTACCCGCTGGAAAACAGCTGGGGCAAGGCAGTCTATCCGAAAGGAGATGCCGCGGTACGAGCGCGTGAAACTGCTCACGCAAGAGAATGCCGAACTGCGCGCAGAGCTCGGCTCGATCAAAGACCGTATGGCCAATGTCGAGCGGATCGTCACCGATGGCGGCTACACGCTGAGCAGCGAAATCGACGCCCTGCGCGAACGCTCGCTCGAAAACCGCACAGATGAAGGACACGCATGATGGACGCCGATCTTGTTCTAATCTTCGGCTTCATCCTGACAGCGCTTGTTGTGTTGGGTTTCACGGTAAACGGGATCGTTGGCAAAGTGCTGGCGCATAAGATGGAGTTGAGGCAGCTCAAGCAACGCTCAAATGAAGTCGCCAATTCTGAAAAGTCTGATCTGATCGAAGAGCGTTTGCGCGTCCTCGAACGGATCGCGACTGACCGAGAGCCTGATCTCGCCTCGGAGATTGAGCAATTGCGCGGAATACCAAGTGCTCCGCAAGCTCGCGCCACGGAAACCGAAAGTGAGTTAAGCTGATGTTCGGACCAGACACACCCCTCGTTATCGACGCACTGCAAATGGCGGGCCTCGCCGCTTTAGCCGGAGCCGGCGGTGTCTGGCTGTTGATGCGTCGCCGCAAATCAAATGCCCAGACGAATGAGCCGGAGGCGAAGCAAAATCTCGAAGATCGCGTCCGCGTTCTTGAACGGATCGCGACCGATCGCTCGCACGATTTGAAGGACGAAATTGAGAGCCTACGCGATGCTCCGAACAAGCAGGAGCATGCATAATGGGTGGATACGTCCTCATCGCAATTGTGGCCATCGTCGTGTGGGGCGTTCTACGCTTTAACCGCCAGCACCATCAGAACACACAGTTGGATCAGGACGAGCGCCAAGCGCTGCTCGATGCCCAGCGTGAACGCGACGAGCTGCGCGAACGGGTACAGGTGCTTGAACGGATCGTCACCGATGAAAACACGCCGGATGCAAAGAAAACCAAGCAACTAGCCAGCGAAATCGAGAATTTGCGCCGCCTTGAAGGCGAAATGGACAGCACGTCGCAGAACGAAAAAACGGAGGATTGAGAGAATGCCTGCCCCCTTCGACCCTTACCTCGGCATAGCCATTACGTGCCTCGTCGGTGTGTGCGTCGTGGCCTTCGCGCTGCTGCGCGCGTGGCGTGACTGGATCGATCTCAAGCGCAGTGAGATTGAGCGCGGCGGCTCTCACTCCGGCGAGATCGAAGGCAACGCTACCCTTGGCGCGGCCCGGATCGAAATGGCCGACCTCAAAGAGCGCATCAAGAAGCTGGAAGCGATCGCCAGCGGAGTTGAACTTTGAGCAGCCACGGCGGAAATGCGGCGACGGCGGGCATTGGCCTCGGCAGTGCAATCGCCGTGGCGATCTCGTGGAGCCTGCATCAATCGATCGTCTGGGCGATCATTCACGGCTTTTTCAGTTGGTTCTACGTGATCTACTACGCCTTCACGCGCCCGGGTGGCCTTTCTGGCTAAACTGAGGGTGACGCTTCGCCGCGCGCCCAATCAAGGAACCCAATGAGCCGCCCGTTAGTTGGGTTGAAATGCGGCAACACGAACTTCGCACACAAGTCGTCAAAGAGATGCATTTGCGCCGGTGGGAGATGCTGTGCGTCCCCTGCCTGTTCTTGCAGTGGGTCGTGCTATTAGAGCCAGAAGAACGTGAGGCTGAGACCGCAGCAATCGAAGCGCGGTTTGGCGCGCTTAACGGCTCTGGAAACACCACGCACCGCTCTGGCCGTTTGAGCGAACGCGTCGCTTTCACATGGGAGCGCCACAGCGAAGGCACGACGATCAGCCTGTTCGTCGACAACGGCAGCACCGAAGAATTCCTCCAGCCCAAAGAGCATAAGGAGATTGCTGCCGCGATCGACTGGGCGGAAAGCCTGCCCGGAGCGGTCTTACGTGCGACGCGCGCACTCGTCGTCGATAGCGAAAAGGACGCAGAAAAGGCCGCAGCAAAGACCGGCTTTGAAATGCACGAGCTTGTTTCCTGCTATGTCGGCAAATCGGCTCGTATCTGGTCCGATTTCCGCCTTAAGCCTGACGGCTTTGGCGCAGTTATCATCGCCTCCAACGGAACCGAGCCAGCTGATCTCACGCGCCTTGTCCAGCGCCTCCAGGAACTCGGCAATTACCGCAACCGCGCATTGCTGGGCTTGCCGATCGCGCAGAAGATCTGGCCCAGCCTGAACGAGGCGGAAGAACACCTGACCAACCTCGCTCAGCGCATAGCCGACGGTGATGAACGAGATGATGCCCTGATGCGCGAGATCTCTGAATTATCGGTCAATCTTAATGCCGGAATTACCGAGGCGAGCTTCCGCATGAGTGCAACCGCCGCCTATGGCAGCCTCGTGACAGAGCGTCTGCGCGAGCTTGAAAGCCGCCGGATCGAAGGATTTGCCTCGCTGAGCTATTTCACCCAGCGTCGCCTTGCGCCAGCAGTCCGCTTCTGCGCGGCAGTTACGAAGCGCCAGCAGGAGCTGGCTGATCGCGCGAGCCAATTGGCCTCGCTCCTTCGTGCACGCATCGAAACCCGGATCGAGAACCAGAATGCTGAGCTGCTCCGGTCGATGGACCGCAATGCTGGCATGCAATTGCGCTTACAGCAATTGGTCGAAGGCCTCTCCATCGTGGCGGCGAGCTACTACGCGCTCGGGATCATTAGCTATGCGCTTGCCGGCTTGAACGCACTTGTTCCGACGCTCGACAAGGATTTGGTGCTGGGCGCGCTCGTCATCCCGGTCGTCTTGGGCATCTATGTCTTTGTACAATCGGCGAAAAAGCGTCTGCTCAAAAAACCGGAATAGACATGAGCGCACAGCTCCCTACATAGCGCCGCATGCGATCCCTATCCGACATTCTCGAAGAGTATGAATTCCTCGAAGGCGATGAGCGCTATCGCCTGCTGATCGAGCTTGGCCGCGAGCTTGAAGACATGCCCGATGCGCTCAAAACCGATGCGACTCTCGTGCGCGGGTGTTCAGCAGCAGTGTGGGTCTATCCCACCGAGCAGTCGGAAAAGCTGCATTTTCTCGCAGACAGTAATGCTGCTATCACGAAAGGCATCGTCGCGCTCGTAATCGCTGCCGTGCAGGACAAGTCCGCAAGTGAAGTCGCACAGATGGATGTGACCGAAGCGCTCGCGCCATTCGATCTAAAGAGCCAGCTATCGAGCAACCGCACCCAAGGCGTGCCGAACATGATAGCTCTGGTGAAGGAACATGCGGCAAGGCTAAGCGCCTAGAGCTGCGCTTCCCTTACGACCGCGACACCAGCTTCCTTTTGCGCCTTTAGTTCGGCCTTGAGCTTTACCGGATCGCGCGCAAAGACAAAGCCAAAGCTCACCCCGCCCTCTTTTCCAATCGTCGCATGGTGCAGCTTGTGCGCCTGCACCAGCCGTTTGGCATAGCCGCGCTTTGGCACGAAACGGAAAAAACGCTGATGCACCAGCCCATCGTGAATGATCGCATAGATCAGCCCATATAGGGTCACGCCGACTGCGGCCCACCACAAGGCATCCCAATAGAGTGAGCCGAAAATGTACATCGCCGCGTTAATTGTGCCAAAAACGACCGCGAACAAATCGTTCTTTTCCAGTTTGTTGTCATGCGGCTCGTGATGGTCACGGTGCCACGCCCAGCCCCAACCGTGCATGATGTATTTGTGCGCAAACCACGCCCACCATTCCATGAAGAGGACTGCGCCAAGCACAATTCCGATGGCTTCAAGCCAGCTCATACACTCGCTCCTACACCCGCCTGTTTCGCCCGCGGCAGAGCCCACCACGGCACATCAGGACGGCGATGATGTTCAAGATGATAGCCGAAATGGAAGCATGTTGCGAGGCTTGCCAGCGTACCGAATTGGTCGCTGCGGGCGTTGTGATCATCGGGAAATGCCCCAGCCTCGTGGCGATGCGGTCTGAAAGTCCCAAAGTAGAAGAGCTGCAGAGAAGATAGCAGCGCGGGTGCTCCATAGAGAACGAAAATCTGCATGAACGGGATGTCGAAAATGAACCAGTAAATGCCGACAACCGTGTGCACGAACAACAGCGACTGCCAGCTGAAATAGCGGCGGAAGAAGGTCGCGTACCACTGCCAGAAACTGGTCGGATGTTCCTCGTCAAAGTCGGGATCGCCTTCGTGCCCTGCAAGCCGGTGATGCTCGAAATGCGCATCGCGCAGTTTGCGCCAGGCAAAGCCTGCGTAGAGGAACAAAAGCACCGTACCGATGGCTGAATTGAGCCGCTTTTGCCCCGGTGCAAGCGTGCCGTGCATCGCATCATGGCAGACGATAAACACGCCAACCGAGAGCCAGCATTGCACCGCCGCCATCGCCAGCGCAAGCGGCAGATTGGCCCAGCTCAGCTCGAACACGAACATCGCATAGGCGTGAATGCCCAACCAGCCGCCCGCAATCAAAGTCGCGAGCGCCAGGCCAATCGCGCCCTGCGCCGTGCGGCGCGGAAGAGTGAAATGCGGGTTCATCTTGAAGGAGATACGCTCGAACGGCTCATTCGGGTGCGTATACAAGGTCAGAAGGGCCGCGCAAACCGATCAGCCGCGCGCTCTCGGCCCCGCGCCCTAACAATCCGAACTGAGCCATCTTATCTCTGGCATATGTCGATTGTTCCCTTTGTTTTGATCGTGTTGCTGATCGCCGGTTTCTTCGGATACCGCCGTTGGGCAAAGCGTGAGCACCGCAAGCGGCTGCTCGCAACACCGCTATCACCCGAACAGCGGGCTATTCTCGGTCGGCTTGTCCCGATTTTGCACCGCTTACCAGAGCCATTGCGGCCAAAGCTCGAAGGCAAGATCAACCTGTTCCTTGATCAGATTACTTTTCACGGCCTGAACGAACTTGAAGTGACCGAGGCCATGCGGCTTTCGATCGCCGCGCAAGCCTGTCTGCTGGTCGTCAACAGCACCGCATGGTTCGATACGCTGCGGACCATTCTGGTCTACCCGTCTGCGTTTCGCACCAGGCGCGACAGCTACGATGGCTTGATTGTGCAGGAAGGCCATCATGCAACCCTCGGGGAAAGCTGGGCACGCGGCCCGGTCGTCCTGTCATGGGACCATGCGCTTGAAGGCGGGCTCGATCCCGATGACGGGCACAATGTCGTCATCCACGAATTCGCGCATCAATTGGACAATTTAACCGGGCACACCAATGGCATCCCGATCCTGCCTAAAGGTCAGGATTATGCCGGATGGGAAAAGGCGATGCTGGATGCCTATCACGATCACGTGGATCGCGTGGAACACGGGCAGCGCACTTTGATCGATCCGTATGGTGCGACCAATCATCAAGAGTTCTTTGCCGAAGCTGTGGTGACGTTTTTCGAACGCCCGAAAGAGCTCCGCCGCGAAGAACCGGCGCTCTATACGGAATTGTCAGAGCTGCTGGCGCTTGATCCCGCACGATGGGAGTAATGGCTAGTCCGCGTTCGGGAAGAAGAACTCGCGCATATGTTCGCCAATGCGGGCCGGGCGCAAAGTCTTGGAATCAATGCAGCACCAGCTTGATTGCACCTCAGCCAGCACATCCTCGCCGCGCGAAATGACAGTGCGATAGAATGCGCGCGCGCCGTTAAAGCGTTCCAGCACAGTGCTTGCGATCACATCGTCCTCAAGAAAAGCGGGCTTGCGATAGGTGATCTCATGCTTGAGTGCGACCCACGCCTTGCTCGCCACTTCCTCTGCCGGGGCCAGCTTGTTCCAATGCGCCAACACCGCATCCTGCACCCAGTTGAGGTAACGCGCGTTGTTCACGTGCCCCATGAAGTCGATGTCTTCGGGCAGAACCTTAATCGGAAAGGCGAAGGGAACGGAGGCGGGGGTTGCTGACATGGATGTAAGTTACGCGGAAATAGATTTCTTTTCTATGACTAAGATTTGTCTGGTGCGCATCACGCTTGCCAGTGTTGCAGCAAGGCCGCTAATCCAGCCGCTATGGCTAGCAAACCCCGCACACTGTACGACAAGATCTGGCACGCGCATGTTGTCGAGACGCGCGATGATGGAACCTCGATCATCTATATTGACCGTCACCTTGTTCATGAAGTGACAAGCCCGCAGGCGTTTGAGGCGTTGCGGCTGGCGGGTCGACCGGTGCGGCGGCCTGAGCTGACCTTGGCCGTGCCCGATCATAATTTGCCCACGACCGCGCGGCGCGATGCGAGCGGCGGCAAGATACCGATTGCCGATCCTGAAAGCGCGGCGCAGCTTGAGGCGCTCGAACGCAATGCGCCCGAGTTTGGCATTCGCTATATTGGCGATGCCGATGATGAGCAGGGCATTGTCCATGTGGTCGGCCCGGAACAGGGCTTTTCGCTGCCAGGCACGACGATCGTGTGCGGAGATTCGCATACGGCAAGCCATGGCGGGTTGGGCGCGCTCGCCTTTGGCATCGGTACCAGCGAGGTCGAGCATGTGCTCGCGACGCAGACTTTGCTGCTGCAGAAATCGAAATCGATGGAAGTTCGCGTTGATGGAGATCTGCCCAACGGCGTAACTGCAAAAGACCTGATCCTGCACATTATTGGCGTGATCGGAGCGGCAGGCGGCAGCGGATATGTGATCGAATATCGTGGGAGCGTGTTCGAGCAAATGAGCGTCGAGCAACGGCTAACGGTGTGCAATATGAGCATTGAGGCAGGTGCGCGCGCTGGCCTGATTGCGCCCGACGATGTCGTGTTCAGCTATCTCAAGGGACGCCCGATGGCGCCAGCGGATACGGATTGGGATGCGGCAGTCACCTATTGGCGCACCCTCCACACTGACGAGGGAGCGACCTTCGATAAATCGGTTGTGATAGATGCCAGCACCGTCGAACCGACTGTTACCTGGGGAACAAGTCCCGAAGACGTGGTTGCGATTGGCGGCAAGGTGCCCTCGCCCGAAAGTTTCGCCGATGAGAGCAAGCGAGATCGCGGCGCAAAAAAGCCTGGACTATATGGGGTTGACCGCTGGCACCGCTATGAGCGCCATCCCGATCGAGAATGTGTTTATCGGCAGCTGCACCAACAGCCGGATCCAGGATTTGCGAGCCGCCGCCAAAGTGCTCGAAGGAAAGCGCAAGGCGGACAATGTGCGCTGGGCCATCGTCGTGCCGGGGTCAGGACTCGTGAAGCGTCAGGCCGAGGAAGAAGGGCTGGACAAGATCTTTATCCAAGCCGGCTTTGAATGGCGCGAGCCGGGTTGTTCCGCCTGTCTTGGGATGAACCCCGATAAAGTGCCAGCCGGGGAACGCTGCGCATCGACCTCAAACCGCAATTTCGTCGGTCGGCAAGGACCCGGCGCCCGCACGCATCTGCTCTCGCCAGCCATGGCCGCTGCTGCTGCTGTGACGGGGCGCCTCACTGATGTGCGCGAGCTAGTCTGATGCAGGCAAAGTGCCATTGCGGCGCGGTTGACGTCACGATTGCCGCAAAGCCTGAATACATCAATCTGTGCGACTGCTCGCTGTGCCGAAAGTCGGGCGGAGCATGGGGTTACTTCCAGTCTGCCGACGTGAAGGTCACCGGTGCAACTCAGGAGTATCGCCGAGCTGATTACGACGAGCCAGCGGTCGAGATGCGGTTCTGCGCGTCATGCGGAACGACCACCCACTGGGTGCTGACCGAGCACTTTGAAGGCGACCGCGTCGGCGTAAACATGCGGATGTTCGACCCACAGGAAACCAACGGTATCGAAGCGCGCACGCTTGACGGGCACAATTGGCAAGGTGATGGTCCTGCACAAGAGCGTCGCAACCCCGGCAAGCTAGGCCAAGACGTTTTCATCTAGGGGCCTCGCGGCTTGGGCGCGCGATAGAGAGGGATTAGCGAAATGGACGTCATGAAGGGAATTCGAGTTCCAGAGCGGCTCTACAAAGGAGTCTTGTGGCTCGTCTCGATCGTCTTCGCCACATTCCTCATTGGCCTCGGCAACCTCATTATAGGCGACTTGCCGCAAGTCGAAAGCCGGGTCGATCGCAGCGAATATGTCGAGACCGCACAGGTCACAGGTCTGCGGAGCGAATTGCGCGATGTGGAGCAGCAAAGCGCCGCCTTGCGCGACCGAATGGACTTGCTCCGCATCCAGCAGAATAAGGCCTCCTCAGAGGCGCAATCGGCAAAGGAAACCTTTGAGGCCTGGATTCAGACCCGCACTGCGACCACCGATCCGACCCAGGATCCCGAGGTAATCCGCCGAACTCAAGAGCTTGAACAATTGCAGCAGAACGAACGCTCTGTGCAGAGCTCGATCAGCGACTTGCAGACCGAATTGACCCAACTCGATCAGCGTTCCGGCGCGCTGTACGACGAGATTAGCGATGCAGAATTAACCGGCATTCCCGCCTACGAGAAAGCGCAGTTTTGGCAGGAACTTCGCATCTTCGGCCTGCGCCTGCTGATCACCTTGCCGATGCTGGGCTTTGCCGCATACCTCGTCGTCAAACGGCGCAAGGGAGAATACTGGCCAATCTCGCGCGGGTTCGTGCTCGCGGCGGTGTTCGTCTTCTTCGTCGAGCTGGTCCCGTATCTGCCAAGCTATGGCGGATATGTGCGCTATGGCGTCGGCATCATCCTGACCTTTGCCGCAGGCCATTTCCTGATCAAGAATATGCGGCAATATCTCGCTAACCGGCAAGAGGTCGAGCAAAAGGCCGAGGAAGAACGCCGTAAGCTCGTGTCCCACGATGAAGCGTTTAAGAAGATGTCTTCAAGCGTATGCCCGGGTTGCGATCGCCCTATCGCCAAAATGGACGGGACAGAGACCAATTTCTGTGTCCATTGCGGAATGACCTTGTTCGACCATTGCTCAAGCTGCGACACTCGCAAGATGGCGTTTTTCCGATTTTGCATGGCTTGCGGGACCTCTGCCGAAGATGCGGTGCCAAACGCTCCAAGCACGGCCTAGCGCGCTTTAGGCGAACCAGCCTGCCATTCCTCTTGCCAATCCCCCGCCCCCTCCCCATGAGAAGACTATGACCAAGAAATCCAAAGCCGCCATCGCCGCCGGTGCCATCGGCTCTGCCGCAATCGCTGCAGCCCTGCTGTATGCAAACAAGCGCGGCAAGAATGAAAAGAAGCCGACCCAGCCCGGCCCCATTCCCTCGGGCGAAAAGCCGGAAACCGATTGATGGATCCGGTCGCGCGCGTCACTGGCCGAGCGATCCCGTTCGGCGCGAAGAACGTCGACACGGACATTATCATTCCGTCCAAGTGGTTGAAGACGATCAGCCGCGAAGGTCTAGGAAAAGGCGCGTTTGAAAGCATCCGGGCGCAAGAGGGAAACGTCTTTGACGATCCCAACTATGCCGGTGCGCCGATCCTGCTAGCTGGCGACAATTTCGGCTGCGGATCAAGCCGCGAACATGCCGCGTGGGCTATACTCGATCTCGGCATCCGCGCGGTCATTGCGCCAAGCTATTCCGACATCTTCTCAGGCAATGCGGTAAAGAATGGCATCCTGCCCATCGTCCTGCCGCAGGAGGCGGTCAACCGCCTGATGGAGGTCGCACGGGCAGGTGAGCCCATAGACATTGATCTTGAGACACAGAGCGTCACCACGCCCTTTCAGGACCGTTGCACATTCGACATCGACCCGTTCCGCAAGCACTGTCTGCTGCACGGTCTCGATGAAGTTGCACTCACCCTTGAGCGGCAAAACGCAATCACATCATATGAAACCCAGCGTGCCTCTACGCAAAGCTGGATGACCAAAGGAACGGAGATAAACGCATGAAAGCCCTACGCTCGCACTCGGTAGGCGGCCCGGAAACGCTGACACTGGATGAGGTGGATGTGCCAACCCCCGGCAAGGGCGAAGTGCTGGTCGACGTAAAGGCATGCGCGATCAACTATCCCGACACGCTGATCATCCGCGACCTTTACCAGTTCAAGCCAGAGCGTCCGTTTGCGCCCGGCGGAGAGATCGCGGGCGTGGTCGAGGCGGTCGGCGAAGGCGTCGAAGGCTATTCTGTTGGCGACACCGTGCTCGCAGGGATCGGCAATGGGGGGCTCGCTGAAAAAGTGATTGTGCCTGCGGGCCGCATGTTCCCGGTTCCTGAGGGCGTACCGTTTGAGAAAGCTGCTTCGCTGCTGATGACCTACGGCACGACGATCCACGGCCTCAAAGATCGCGGACACATAAAGGAAGGCGATACCGTGCTGGTGCTCGGCGCGGCGGGCGGCGTCGGTCTCTCCGCCATCGAGCTCTCCAAGGCATTCGGCGCGCGCGTCGTCGCGGCTGTCTCGAGCGAGGCTAAAGGCGAAGTGGCCAGACAAACGGGCGCGGACGAAGTCGTGATTTACCCGCGCGAGGAGATGGACAAGGCAGCGTCCAAAGAACTCGCCAATGCATTCAAAGCCGCCTGCGGGCCCAATGGCGCGAACATCGTTTACGATATTGTCGGCGGGCAATATTCCGAGCCTGCTTTGCGCTCAATCGCGTGGGAAGGCCGCTTCCTGGTGGTCGGCTTCCCCGCTGGTATCGCGAAAATGCCGCTCAACCTCACCCTGCTCAAGAGCTGCGACATTTGCGGCGTGTTCTGGGGCGCATTCACCGCGCGCGAACCCGCCAAATTCGTCGAGCAGGTGAAAGAGCTCTTCACGCTGATGAAAGAGGGCAAGATCGATCCGCTCGTGTCAGAGACATTCCCATTGGAGCGCGCGGGCGAAGCCATTGCAAAGCTCGAAAGCCGCGAGGCCGTGGGCAAACTCGTTGTGACAATGGACTGATCGGTACAGGGGCATTGCCGCTTGTCGCGCGCGCCGCCCCACCCTATTTGCTGAATATGACTTTTCGGAGGGACCAATGACCGACTTTAAAGACCGCGAACGCGCCGAAGAGGCCAAGTTCGCAATGGACGAAGAAACCGCGTTCAAAGTGGCTGCTCGCCGCAATCGCTTGCTGGGTGAATGGGCCGCTGGCCTGATGAACCTCACACAAGAAGAAACCGACGCGTACAAGAAAGCCGTCGTCCAAGCCGACTTCGAAGAAGCCGGTGATGAAGACGTCATCCGCAAGCTGCTGGGCGATCTGACCGCAGCCGAATGCGACGTTTCGGAGGACGAAATCCGCGCCAAGCTCGAAGAAATGACGATTGAAGCCAAACGCCAATATATGAGCGAAAGCTGATCGCATGCCGATGGCAGCTGCAGATATTGAGGCGCTGATTGTCGCCGCGCTTCCAGGCGCGACGGTCGAAATGCAGGATTTGGCCGGTGACAACGATCATTGGGCCGCGACCGTGAGCGCGCCGCAGTTTGCCGGCAAGAACCGCGTGCAACAGCACAAGATGGTTTACGCCGCCCTCGGTGAGCGGATGGGCGGTGAGCTGCACGCCTTGCAAGTCACCACTGTGGTCCCCACCTAAAATCCATCACTTTTCAAATTACCGATTTCAAAGGCCTGGACTCTTATGTCTGACATCAATTCACGCATCTCCACCATCGTTGGCGACAATGACGTCGTCCTGTTCATGAAGGGCACGCCCCTGTTCCCGCAATGCGGCTTTTCGAGCCGCGCGGTCGCAATCCTTGATCATTGCGGCGTGGCCTACGAAAGCGTCGATGTTTTGCAGGACATGGAAGTGCGCCAGGGCATCAAAACCTTCTCCGACTGGCCGACCATCCCGCAGCTCTACGTGAAGGGCGAATTTCTCGGCGGAAGCGACATCATGATGGAAATGTTCGAGGCCGGTGAGCTTCAACAACTGATGGAAGAGAAGCAGGTCGCAAAAGCTGAGAGCTGATTTCGCGCGCAGCCGCGCTGGCGCTTGAAGCCATTTGGACAAAGAGAAAGCCGCCTCGTGAACCAAACGAGGCGGCTTTTCTCATTCGGGGAGATGGAACTAGAGACCAGAAAAGTCCCATCTCTTTATCGAAGACCACACGGGTTGCCCGATACTATGCATCGCTTGTGCCAAAAATGCGTTTACACCTTTAAACAAGCACTTAGATGGTTTCGCAAAATTAACCATAGCACCGATTGTAAGGGATACCGACAGGCGCGAGGCTTTTCGCAGTTGGCAAGCGAGCAATCACCCTTCATCAAAGGCATAAGATGACAGAGCAAAACCCGCAATCTTCCGAAGGTATCCCCGCAGCAACAATCGTAATCTTCCGCGACGCGCCTGACGGCGGTCCGCCCGAAGTTCTTATGACTGTTCGTTCGCGCAACATGGCGTTTGCAGGCGGGATGGCTGTGTTCCCCGGTGGACGCGTGGACGAGGCGGATTTTGAGCTTGCTCGCTCGATCAGGTCGGAGCTGCCGATTGACGAAGCAGCGCATCAGGTCGCCGCTGTCAGGGAAACACTTGAAGAAACGGGCCTGGCTCTTGGCCTTGCCGGAGATGTCGACGCGGAGCGTGCGAAGGATGCGCGCGGCTTGCTGCACGAAAAGGGCGCTCTCGCTCCTGTGCTCCAAAAGTTTGACTGGTCGCTCGACCTCGATCAGATCGTTCCGTTTGCGCGTTGGTTTCCCAAGAACGAGAACATCTCTCGCATTTACGACACGCGCTTTTATCTCGCCAATCTCGGCACCGGTGATGTCGAAGTGTCCGCTGACAACTCCGAAAACACGCGGCTTTTCTGGGTCAGCGCTCAGGGTGCGCTCGAAATGGCCGAGCGAGGGGAGATCAAGCTGATCTTTCCGACACGACGCAACCTAGAGCGGCTCGCCATGTTCGCCAACTTCGCCGAGGCTCGCGCGCAGGCCGAGGCCATTCCAGTCAAGACCATCGTGCCTCAGATCGACGAGAGTGGCGATCAGCCGATGCTGCGGATCATGGAAGATGCCGGCTATCCGATCACGTCTGAACTGCTTGAGACAGTCGCGCGCGGATAGCCGAACACCTTTTTGAAGTTAGCGGCGTGCAAGCCGCCGACGATTTTCGCGAAAGTTTACAACACGGTATCCGCGCTCTCGCATTTCCTTGCGATAATCGTGGCGCGCGTCGCGAATTTCCTGATCGTACTCTTCATAAGCGTCGCGGCGATCTTCTTCATCGGTTGCTCGGCGCAGGTCGCTCGCTAGCTCACGCTTCGCCTCGCTGATGTCGGTTTGATAATCGATCCACCATTTGTTGGTGTAGTTGTTCGGCGAGATCGGCGCCTTGTAGCCGCGGACGACAATATCGGCATCATGCGCAGCAAGCGGCGCGGCCATCATTGAACCGACCAGAGCGATAGAAGCAAAAGTGACACGCAACATGGGACGTCTCCTTTCCAATAGGGGAACGAGGAGACTGCTCGCGCAAAGCTGAACCGCAGGTGTCGCGCGGCGCCAGAACTTGCTGTGCTGGCGTCGCGCCCCACAGGCCGTGTCGCTGCAGCGACGAAGCGAAATTGCCCGAGACGTGAATGGCGCGCCCGGCAGGACTCGAACCTGCTGCCTCAAGATTAGAAGTCTCGCGCTCTATCCAGATGAGCTACGGGCGCGCACTGTGCATCTGCGTCTCGCGCCCAATAGCGTGCTTTGCGCGGCTGTAAAATCGCGTTAGGCGGCATAGATGGATTCTTCGATGGAAAACTCGGGTGCACCTCAGGCCACAAGCACAGCGCCGGTCACGTTCCGCTATTATGATCTGGTCATGGCAGCGTTTGTGGCGATCCTGCTGCTGTCGAACATTATCGGCGCGGCCAAGCTGACTTTCGTCGATGTGCCGTTCTGGCCTGATGGCATGTGGCCGGCCCCAGACGGCGTGTTCATCTACGGCGCGGGCATCCTGTTCTTCCCGCTGGGCTATGTGATCGGCGATATCCTAACCGAGATTTACGGATTTGCGCGGGCACGCCGCGTCATCTGGACCGGCTTCGCAGCGATGATCTTCCTGGCATTCATGAGCTTTGTCGTGGTCGGCCTTCCGGCGTTCGGCGGTTGGGAATGCGCTGCCAGCGCGACATTGCAGATGACGGGTGATGGCACCGCTGCACCGGGAGATATCTGCCAGCAAACCTACGAATCCGTTTTCGGCAGCACCTGGAGGATCGTGCTCGCGTCGATCACAGCCTTCTGGGCGGGCGAGTTCGTCAACTCCTATGTCATGGCCAAGATGAAGGTCTGGACCAAGGGCAAGGCGCTGTGGTCCCGCACGATTGGCTCGACCGTGGTAGGGCAAGGGGTCGACAGCCTGATCTTTTACCCGATCGCCTTCTGGGGCATCTGGACCACCGAAGCGGTCATCACGGTGATGATCACCAATTGGCTGCTGAAGGTCGTTTGGGAAGCGCTGCTAACGCCGGTCACTTACTTCGTGATCAACCGTCTCAAAAAGGCAGAAGGTGTCGATCTGTACGATACGGACACCGATTTCTCGCCATTTGCGACCGAGAAGCGGTCAGCCTGACCTAAGCCTATTTGGATGGTTCTGGCTCTATCTCGACCGAATGCAATTCTTCGTCGGAAACAATCTGAACCTCAAAATCGACGCCAAGCTGATTGGCCAGTAATCTCATGTCTTTCTCGGTTGAAATACCGAACAAATCGCGGTGGCTCGCGGCCAGGCGTAGAACAAGGCCACCCTCACCCAGCGCCAATCGGCTCACCTGCAGCGACCGGCGTGAGCGCGCCCCGATCCGCCGAGCAATACGTATCGCGAGCCCCCAGGTGATCGCCTCCTGCAGCTCTTCTTCACTCGCCAATGCGGTGATTTCGCGAGGGAAGTCGTTGCGATTACCGTTCGCCATACTCGCCGCCGCCATCATCGCGCGGCCCTTAGCGCTAACCGCGATCCAGCGCTTGTGCAGCGCCCAGTCGACGACCAGCGGATGGCGCAGGTTAGGCTCGATCTGCATGCCCGCCAGTGCAAGCATGGTCGCAGCCAACCGCAATCGCTCTGACCCGTGCTCACGAGCAGGAGCCGCATCGACCGTCCAACCCGCAACCAAGGTCGCCAACATCGGGGGTGCACCGCGCTGAGCAGCGAACAGCGCCACCCCGGCGAGCAACGGGTCTTGCGCGCGGCCAGTTTCCGGCAGTCGGTCGTAGAGCAGCCCTTCGCGAATGCCCCATGACGAAAATACCAGTTTCTCTGGTTGGAGCCTCGCCAGCAGGGCTTGCAACAACACCGCCGCATCGGGGAGCTTCTCCGCGCGCATCGAAGAAATGCGGTCCTGCCCCTTCAGCGCATCGGGATCTTGCTTAGCGAGCTTTTGCGCCAGTTTCTTGGCCTCTTTGAGCGGCAATTCGAATCCGTGCGGATCGCTCAGCGGATATTTGCGCTCCCCCATGGCGTAGACCGCCATCGCGCGCCACGTTCCGCCAACGAGATAGAGCGGCGCGTTGATTGGCTTCCCCCACCCCCCTTGCTTGAGCGCTTTCTCCAGCGATTTGCGCATCTCGGCCGGCTTGTTGGCGCGATAATCGGGTAGTCGGAGGGTGCCGAGCGGCAGTGAGGTGGCCTCACCCGTCTCCCCGTCGGCGATATCGATCAGCTCAAGGCTTCCTCCGCCCAAATCAGCAACGGTGCCTTCTGCACCCGGAAAAGCGCCGAGCACGCCATGCGCGCTCAACCGCGCTTCTTCCTCGCCAGAGATAACCTGCGGGTCCAATCCAAGCGCGCGCACACCCTCGACAAACTCAGGACCGTTCTCCGCATCGCGTACGGCAGCGGTCGCGACCGTCTCCACATCGTCAATGCCGAGATCGTCGAATAATAGGACGAAGCGCCGTAAGCCGCGCATGGCGAGCTCAATTGCTTCATCGGCGAGCCTGCCGGTCTTGGCGATATCGCGGCCCAGCTGCGCCGTGACCTTTTCATTGAAGAGAACGGTCGGCGCGCGCATCGAACCGCCGTAAACGACCAGACGAACCGTGTTCGACCCGATATCGATGATCGCGCGCTCTGCCTTGTTACCGGAGAATACCCCTTCGCGGTCTGTCCGCTTCGCCCGCAATGTCATCCAGACCCACCTTTGCGCAATGACAGCTTGGGCACCCCGCCCGCCTCCAGCGAACCGCCCCGCCCAGAGAGCGACGGGTTCGTCATGAAATAGCTATGGCAATTGAACGGCTTGGAATCGGCCATGACCCGCTCGTAGCTGCCATCAGGCTTCAGCCACCAGCTTTGCTCGGTGTCGAGCATATTGGCGAGCAGCACTTGCTGCAGCACTTGATCGTGCACAGTCCGGTTGTTGATCGGGATCAACGCCTCAATCCTGCGATCAAGATTACGCCCCATCAAGTCCGCTGAAGAGATGTAGACCGCCGCCTCACCGCTCGGCATCGGCTCACCATTGGCAAAGGAATAGATGCGGCCATGTTCGAGAAAGCGTCCAATAATCGATTTGACGCGAATGTTCTCGCTCATGCCGGGCACGCCGGGTTTGAGGCAGCAAATGCCGCGCACTACCAGCTCTACTGTCACGCCCGCTTGGCTTGCAGCATACAGCCGATCAATCATGCCCTTGTCGGTGATCTGGTTGCACTTGAACCAGATCTCGGCGGGCTTGCCCTTTTTCGCATTGGCAATCTCTGCATCGATCCGTTCGTAGATTTCCTCGCGCAGGTTGAGCGGCGCAATCGCGAGTTCTTCAAGGTCGGATGGCTCGACATAGCCGGTCACAAAATTGAACATCTTTGCCGCATCGCGCACGAGCCGAGGATCGGCGGTGAAGAAAGACAGGTCGGTGTAGATCTTCGCGGTGATCGGGTGGTAATTCCCGGTGCCGAAATGGCAGTAGGTGCGAAAACCATCTTCTTCGCGTCGCACGACCAGCGCGACCTTCGCGTGGGTTTTCCAATCGACGAAACCATAGATCACCTGAACGCCCGCGCGCTCAAGCTTGTTTGCCCACATCAGGTTCTGTTCTTCATCGAAGCGCGCCTTGAGCTCCACCACTGCGGTCACCGATTTGCCCGCCTCTGCAGCCGCGATCAGCGCGTTGATGACTGCCGATTGTGAGCCTGCGCGATAGAGTGTCTGCTTAATCGCCACGACATCGGAATCAAGCGCGGCCTGACGGATGAAGTCGACCACCACTTCGAAGCTTTCGTAAGGGTGGTGGATGATGATGTCTTTCTCGCGAATGGCGGAGAAAGCATCGCCATCATGCTCGCGAATACGTTCAGGGTAACGCGGGCTGTAGCTGTCAAATTTAAGATCGGGACGTTCCTCTTCGACAATCTCGGCAAGCCCGTCGATCCCGATCATCCCGTCGGTCTTGATCACTGCGGCTTCGTGAATGCCTAGCTGTTCGAGCAGTATCTGCTCAGCCTTTGGATCGAAGTCTTCCTCGATCTCAAGCTGGATCACCTGCCCCCGGCGGCGGCGCTGGATCGCGGTGCGGAAATAGCGCACGAGGTCTTCAGCCTCTTCCTCCACTTCGATATCGCTGTCGCGCAGCACGCGGAACAGGCCGTCGCCGATTATGGAGAAGCCAGGAAACATTTTGCTGGCATAGCGTTGGATTAGGCTCGCAATGGAGATGTAGATTGCATCCTCGCCCGGCACGCGCACAAAGCGCGGCAAGGCACTCGGGATCAAGACCATCTCGATGATCTGCTCCTCGTCGACATCGCGTTTGAGCGTGAAGAGCAACCCCATCCCTTCATTGGCGATGAAGGGGAATGGATGCGCGGGATCGAGCGCTTGTGGTGTGATCACGGGCAGAATTTCGTCGAGGAAATAGGCTTTGAGCCAGTCATGCGCAGCGGGCTTCAACCGGTCATCGTCGGCAACGAAAATATCAGCTTCACCCAGCAGATCATGGAGCTCGCGCCAGATATTCTGTTGCAGGTCGGAAATGCTCTCGAGCTGCTCACGGATGGCTGCGAGCTGCTGTGAAGGCGTGCGTCCATCAATCGCAGGTCGGGTGATACCGCGCTGCACTTGGCCAACTAGGCCAGCCACACGGATCATCATGAACTCGTCAAGATTGCTGCCCGAAATCGACAGGAAACGCAGCCGTTCGAGCAGCGGATAGCGCGGGTTGCAGGCTGCCGCGAGAACGCGCTCGTTAAAGCTCAGCCAGCTCAACTCGCGATTGAAGTAAGCGTCGCCATCGCGCTCGGTTGGCGCACCATCCGGTCCAAAGCCCACCGGGTCCAAATCGTTGGCTGATATCGGTTGGTTGCTCATCATTCCTGAAATCTTCACGACGCTCAGCATCGTTTAAATCACAGGGGCTTGCTTGTCACTTGTTCCAAGCGCCTCAGACGAGCGAGCAACAATCCGCGATCTGCGTGATACCGCGCTTGCCATTGGCGTCGCGGCACGAGCTGAACGATAACGTCGATCACGCTGGAGGCGTAGGCGATGGTGTCTTCGCGTGAGAGGCCAATGCCGGTCTGCATCACCATCAGCGACAATTGCTCAAGCGCGCCGGAGAGGCTGTTCGCATGAATGGTGGAGAAGCTTCCCGGATGGCCGGTGTTGATCGCCCGCAAGAAAGATACGCTCTCTGCGCCGCGCAATTCGCCCAGTACAATCCGGTCGGGGCGCAAACGCAAGGCCGCTTGCAGCAATTCATTGGCGGTCACTTTGGCCTCGCCAAGCTCGCCCTTCACCGCGACCAGGCCGACAGCGTTCTCGCCAGGGAATTTGAGCTCTGGCGTGTCTTCGACGAGCACGACGCGCTCTTGCTGAGGAATCTCGCCAAGCATTGCGTTGAGAAAGGTTGTCTTACCCGTGCTCGTGCCGCCGGAAATCAGGATCGTGCGGCGATGACGGATCGCTTCGCGCAAATAGGCGATAGGCTCGCTCTGCGGATCAGGCATGGCGACCTTTTGCTCGCCCAGCAGCGGGCCAGTGTCATAGGCATCGAGCGGCAGGTCCAGACGCCGGTGCCGACGGATCGCCATCACCCAATGCTTGCGTGAAGCTGGCGGTCCGCAGAATTGTATGCGTGCTCCATCAGGCAGGGTCGCCCCAAGCAGAGGATGCTCGCGGTTGATCCCTTGGTGGCTGACGCGCGCGACTTGTTCGGCAAGACGCTGCACCAGACGGTCGTCGATGTCGCTCGCCTCAATCCGCTTCATGCCGGGATCGGAGGCATCTTCGATCCAGATCTCGCCCGGCTGATTGACCATAATCTCCGTCACGGTATCGCGGTCGAGCCAGCGGCGGAACGGTGCGAGATAGGCGTCGAGATAGACGCTCCGCTCACCCATGATCGGGGCATCAGACGCGCTTTCGGGCGCGTCATTGGCATCTGGAGTGCCCGGCAACGGGTGAATATCAGCGCTCATGGCTCGCCCCGAAATCCCGCTCAGTTGACCTGGCTGAAATCAAGATCGCGCGCGACAAAGACGCGGATCGGCTCGCCCATCTTCACGCGAATGGTCGGCGAGCGTTGGCCATCGGCCTGGACTGCCGAATTCGCAGCCGACTGCGCACCGCCAGCAACGATCACGCCGCCAACACCGCCAGTGGCCACCGCGCCAAGGCCGCCCACTACCGACAGCAAGAGGCCCGAACCAAACCGGCTGAAGAAATGCGTATCGACATCACCGGCAAGGCCCGTGGTGCCATCAAATCCAACGCCGGGAGAAGCGATATTGACCGAAACTCCATCAGGCCGGATCAAGCGGGTCCAGATCACATAGGCGCGCTTTTGCCCTTGCTGCACACCGGACTGATATTGACCGATCAGGCGTGAAGAGCGCGGCACGAGAATTTTCGACCCGTCGAAGCTGCGCACATCCTGGCTGACAACCGCGCGAACGAAGCCCGGCACATCGGTGTTGATCGCGGTTTCTAGGATCGCCGGGACCAAAGTGCCCTGCGTCACGGTAGTGTCCGGATTGACCATTGCCTGTGCGCTCGCAGGAGCTCCGCCGACCCCGCCAATTCGGCTGGCAAATTCGCCGGCTGGACCGCCCACTCCGCCCGCTGGAGGCGCTGCGGTTGTCGAGGTCGCAGCCGGAACCGCCGCTCCGGGAGCGACAGTAGCGCCAGCCGAGCTGGCATCAAACACCATCGTCGGGCTTGAATATGGATTTACCGCCGGGCCCACGACACGGCTCGGATTGTTCGACAAAACCGGAGCTGGAACAACCGCTGGTGCCGCTGGAGGCGCCACTTCAGCCACATTGACCGGCTGCACAGTCGCAGGCGCTGCGGCAGGCGGCGGCACTTGCGCAGCTTGCGGAGGCAATTGCTCAGGCGCAACGCGCGCCGCGTTCATGCTCCACAGCGTCACCGCGCCGAGGCCAAACACAATCGCCACACCTGCGGCAAGGCCAAGCCCATCGCTCTTGGTCTTGCGGTCGGTTACCGCCGGAAAGCCATTGCGGCTCGCCAGATCAATGATCTCTGCCGATTCCTGCTCGCGCGGATCACCATCCGTACCCGCACTGGAAACACCCTTCTTGGGTGGAAGTCGCATCGCAAGCTTCATCACTTCGTCTCCGTCTGGGCAAATTGTTCAGGGCGCCCCTTACTGGCGGACTGCACGGGGCCAGTGTTGGTCAGCGTCGCGCTGTCATCGCCGGATCGCAGAATGATTTGCGCTGGCACCCCATCGACCACCACGGTGTCGCCGCGCACGGTGAAATTGACCGGACCCTCGTCGCCTTCATGATTGGTCACAAGAATCGCCGGAATCGAGGTGCCTTCCGGCCAGGTCAGGAATGTCACATCGCCATTGTCATAGGCGCGTTCCGGAAGCAGTTCCTTGTCACCTTTGCTTTCCCACGCAAAGTTGAGCCGCGAGGGATCAACCACCGCAAACGGATCGGTGGCCGCTGCAAGCTCGGTCGCATTGGCGCGTTCCTGCGCCTCACGCTCCATCCGCGCCTGACGCTCCGCCGCTTCGCGCGCTTCCTCTTCGGGATAGGCGAATTGCAGCACATAAAGCGGACGGTTGCGAGGGTTTGAAACCAGATCGAACAGATAGGTCCGCTTGTTGGTCACCACCGTCATATTGGTCGAGGCATTGGGTGACAGCGGCTTCACGAACAGCAAATTGGCCCGCTTGTTTGGCGTCACCTGCCATGATTGGCTGTCACCGATGGCGACGTTTTCGATCGATTCGTCCTTGCGGAATTTGATGGTCGCTTGGACCTTCGGCTTGCCTGCGATGCGGACGACCTCAGCCTCGTCATAAACCACCGTAACAAGGCGCGTGTCCTGCGCCGCGGTCGGGCTGGCTACGAGCGGACTGACAGCCAAGGCCAGTGCCACCAAGGGAAGCCGGAAAGTCGGCGCGCGGGTCATGATCGTGTCTCCGATTTGCGCGTTTGAGCCGGGCGGAACCGGTTGCCGATCCCGCGCGTGCGCGATTGTCCTGGATTAAGCGGCGCGTTTTGCGATCCGCCCGAACTGGTGGCGTACACCTTGGTCGTGCGGACACTGCCCTGCCCGCCGCCTGAAGAGCCGGTGTCGTTCGCCGCCTGTGCAGTGGCGATTGCCGGCATGTCGATCCTCCGCTGAGCAGCAGCCGTGGCAGCAGGGGCGACTTGCGCTGCGCGATTGTCGACCGGCACGCTTTGCGGCGCCGGTTTGGCTGTGACAGTGTCCACGCTTCTGGTGTCCTCTTTGGTCTGCGCAAAGCCGAACACCTGCCAGCCTGCGACCATATTGGTGGCGACCTTTAATGCCATAAACATGAGCGCAACGTGGACAGCGCCGACCAAGAAGAATGCCATCGCAGCCTGCTGATCGATCTCGCCAGGCACGGCGACCAGAGCAGCGAGGATCGGCACAGCAAGCTCAAGCATAATCGAACCGCCGAGTACCGCGAAGAGCGGAGCCAGCGCCAGCATCGTCAGGCCTTTGAGCCAGCCCACAAAAAGCCCACGCGTGCCGTTGAACAGCGCCAGAACTACGAAGATCGGACCAATCGCGAGCAAAAGCGCAAGGCCAATGCGCGCTGTGACCAGCAGACCCACTGTGCCAAGCAGCAACAGCATTGCGCCAAGCCACATCATGCCGGGAGGCGAAAATGCATCAATATCGGTCTGACCCGTGCTGGCTTCCTGCACCGCCAAGAACACCACATCCAGCTTTGCCGCAAAGGTCTGCGTCGCCGATCCATTGTTGTCGGTGAGCACACCCGCAAGCCAGTCTGGCCCGCCGGTGAAAATGTTCCAGAAGAAGCTTTGATAAGCGACAAAGCTGGTCGCAAAAGTCAGCACAAGTCCCAACGTCATCATGCGTGGCAGCAAAGAGCGAATGCTGACATTGGAGCGCCCCAGCATCAGGCTGATGCCGAAGAACACGACGTAGAGAACAAGCAGGATCGTCAGAACGGTGGCGAGTTCACCTTGTGTGCCGAAAAGACGGCCAAACGCCTGCTCAGTCACTTGCGAGGCGACGCAGTCCACCGCCGTCAAAGCGGCGGCGACGCCCGTGCCCATATTCTCGGCAACAGAATCGCAATTCACGCTCATTCGGCGGCCTGCCACATCGGATCAGAGCCATCGCGATCCTTTGGCGCGCCGTCTGGCCAAGGCTTGTTGGTGAGGGCCGGATACCAATCCTCCGGCTTGTCACCGACAGCTTCGCGCAGCAGATCAAGCCTGCGAACCGCGCTCTCGCGGCCTGAAAGAACGGTAAGCACTTCGGGAGCGCCCGACAGATCGAGCCGCACCACGACACTTGCATCGGGCTGACGCACCAGGAAGCAGCGCGAATGCGCAGGCAAAGTGCGGATCAGCGCAAGTTCGTGATCGGTCAGACCGAACCCATCGCAATAATCCTCTGGCCGCGCGCGGCTGTTCGGCATGAACACCATCGTCGCAGTCTGTTCGACCAATGCGGTTGAAATGCGACTTTCGAGCGCGTCAGCGGCGGATTGGGTCGCAAATCCGACCAGCGCATTGCGTTTCCGTAAGGTCTTGAGCCAATCGCGGATGCGCGCGGCAAAGACTTCATCGTCGAGCGCCTTCCACCCCTCATCGATCAGGATCATAGTCGGTTGACCATCGAGACGCTCATCAATGCGGTGGAACAGATACATCATGGTCGGCGTTCGCAGACGCGGGTTTTCGAGCAGCGCGGTCATGTCAAAGCCGAGCACGCGTTGTTCGAGGTCTAGCAAGTCGCGCTCATTGTCGAACAGCCAAGCGTGTTCGCCGCCTTGCTCGCCGCCCGTGCCGATCCAAGCTGACAGCCGGTCGGCAAGGTCGCCGGGCTGAGGCCGCCTTGCTCCGGCCAACAATTCCTTGAAGTGGCGCAGACGGCGAAGCCCCGCATCATTCGCGTAGGCCGCATCGACAGCCGCGCTGATCGTTGCGAATTCTTCCGGCCCGTCGGCGTCCAGCAACACGGAAAGCCAATCGCGCAAGAACGCCTTGTTCGTCGGCGTATCCGGCAGCGCCAGCGGGTTGAAGCCGGTCGGCTCGCCCGCGCTGATCCGGTCATAGCGCCCGCCAATTCCGCGCACGAACAGTTCTGCCCCGCGATCCTTGTCGAACAGGATGGTGCGCGGTTTAAACTTTTGCGCCTGGGCCGCGAGGAAATTCATCACCACGGTCTTGCCCGAGCCCGATGGCCCGATGACCGAGAAATTGCCGAGGTCGCCGTGATGGAAGTTGAAGAAGAACGGGGTCGCGCTGGTGGTCTCCAGCAAGGTCACAGCATCGCCCCAATGATTGCCACTGGCCTGGCCAAGCGCGAATCCGTGGAAGCTGCCAAAGCTCGCCATATTGGCTGAGGAAATCAGCGCGCGGCGAACGATGTAATCTTCATTGCCCGGGAACTGCGCCCAGAAAGCAGGCTCAAGATTGGTGTCTTCGCGCACCGCAATCGCGCCGGTGTCCGCCAGAGCAGCGCCGCAAGCTGCGGTCGCATCATCAAGCCGGTCGAGCGAGCGCTCGCGGACCAGAACAGTGAGGTGGTGATCGCCAAAGCCGACCGCGCCATTGCCCAGCGCATCGCGGGCCGCCATCATGTCTGCCCGCTCAGCCGCCGCCTCCTCATCGACCGAACGCGACCGGCGCAGCGCCAGGTCGATCCGCTCGCGCGCTGTGGTGCGCTCGTTGGGAGCATAGCTCTCGGTGACAATCATCTCATATGGCAAACGCAGCAAGCCATCGAGCAGGCCAGGAGATGTCGCTTCGGGGTAGTCTTTGAGGCCGAGGATCGCGGAGAAATCGGGCTCACCCGAACCGCGCTGCTCCATCGCATCAATGCCAAAGCTCGCGCGGCGATAAGGCAGCATGTGGCCGATGTCGGTGTCTTCGGCGGGCCGTCGAACGGGGCGCATCTCGCCATTGTAGAGCGCAGAAAGCAACTCAAGCATTTCCGAATTGGTGCCATCGCTGCCCGACGCTTCGTAATCGCCGAGGATGCTCGCGCCATAGGCGGAAAGCGAGGCAACCAAGCCCGTGACCGCCGCCTTCAGACTGCGCACATCTTTCGGATCGGCTTCAAGCTCTCGCCCTGCGCGGCTGAACACTTTGGAGAACCGCTCGGCCAGACCAGCCTTGCCGCGCGCGGGGCGCCGGATCAGCGTTACGAATTGGTCGTTGATGAAGATCGAGCCGCCCGCAAGCCGCTCTTTCCAGCGCGCATCGATGTGGCGCGACAGCGCATCGTCAAACTCCGCATCCAGCTCCACCTCGACCCGCCGCCGGATCACGTGATGATACAGCACAAAGCGCGCATCAAGCGTTGAACGCAGCATCACTTCACGCGTTGCCGCATGAGCGTTGAGCGCGTCGGAATCCTCGGTCTCGAACAGCAGGCCGGGCACCTGGATCGCGGTCATGACCGAGCCATCGCGCAGCAGCACGGTGCTTTCGTCGATCAGCCGCTCATAGGGCAGGCGATCGCCAGCCAGCGCTTCTTTCGCGCTCCAGCTCGCTGCTCCAATCCATTTGACCATACCTGGCCCTCCTTATCAGGCCTGCTCGAAATTCTTACGGGGCGTAGCTGTTGCAGCCCCAATGTTTGTAATTCTTGATCCGGGGGCACTTCGACACCTTGGTGATCCAGAGATCGAAGATCCGCGGCTCTCTCAGCGAGGAGAAATATCCGATCACATGCACCACCACGGGCACGATCATGATCCACCAGTTTTTCAGAATCAGGAACGCAATCGTCGTCACCATCAAATTGATGATGAAGAAGTTCATCGTCACGCCGGCGAACATTTGCGGGCGGGTCAATGCGCGGTGAACAGGATGGCGAACGAGATTGCTCATTGCATCTGCTCTATGCCGAAGCCGCCTGAATTCCGGCGACGATTGTCGATGCGCCGAACAGGATGAAGACACCGATGATGACAGTCGCGCCAAAGCGCCAGTTCATCCGCCCTGTTAGCATCATGAAGCCGACAGCCGCCACAGCCATAACAGCGATTGCGGTCGCGACATTACCCAGCAAAGTGCCCTGCAGCCAGCCCAATGCGGCAACGATTGGACCCGAACCTTGCGGGTCGGCAACCTGTTGCTGTGCCCAAGCTGCGCTCGGCGCCATCAGCAGCGCAAAAGCGGCTGCAATGCGAGCGGTAAGGCGAGATAACGAAAGGTTGGATTTGTTCATCAAGTCTCTGCTTTTGTCCGATGATGTTTGTGAATTACTGCCCGTAGGCGATTGTTTCTACGCGTGAATGACTGGCAAGCCGCCCCATGATGGCCGCGACGTAATTGCGGGTCTCACGAATGTTGGGAATTCCGTTTGCACGAATCACGCGGCCCGGCCCGGCATTGTAGGCAGCGAGCGCTTTTTCCAAGTCGCCATCAAAGCGGTCGAGTTGCTCGCGAAGATAGCGCGCTCCCCCTTCGAGATTTTGGAACGGATCGTCGGGATCGACACCCAGGTAGCGCGCCGTTCCCGGCATCAATTGCGCAAGGCCGCGCGCGCCAGCATGGGAAACAGCGTTGGGGCGCCAGCGACTTTCCTGCCAAACGAGGGCTTCAAGCAAGGCAGGGCTGAGATCATAACGCGCGGCAAGTTCGTGCACCTTCCCGGCATAGACGGCCGGAATGGCGGCAGCATGTTGCTGAGTGTTTGCAATGATCACCTCAGGCACGACCATGCCATCAAGGTTCGCGGCCTCGCCCGAAGCCGCGATGCTTGGCGCACCCGCGACCACCGCTGCGCGATCACCTGCGATCCAGCGCGCTCCGCCATCAGCGTCGATTTCCATCACATCTGCTCTCGCCGGAGCAGCCATCAGGATCAGGGCAGACATCAAGCCAACCGATCCCGTACGTACAGTGATCATCATCCCTCCAGTAACGTCGCCAAACCAGTCAACCTGCGGCAGGCTAGTGGCGAACGCCAAATGCTACGCCAATTAACCCCAATTATTACGTAGCAGTGACGGTATAGCACTATGGTTAACCGGAAGATAACACTTGCCGCAATCCCGTATAGCTCCGGTCGGAAGGAATCAGGCTCATATCGCCGAATTGTGCGGCCAAACGTTGCCTTGGCACGCCATTAGGCCTCTACACGGCATGACTTTTCCGAACAGATGCCGCCCTTAAAGGCGCTCTGGCGCGGCATATTAGGAGAGCGTCAGCCCGCCATCCACTTTCAGCGTTTGCCCAGTCATGTAAGCGGATAGCGGCGAGGCGAGGAATAGGGCCGCGCCGGCCATTTCCTCCGGCGTGCCGAAGCGGCGCATGGGAATCATCTTCAGCGCCCCCTCGCGGCGCTCGGGATGTTCGGTAGTCACCGTGGTCATTTTCGTGGGCACAAAGCCGGGCGCGATGCCGTTCACCCGGATCCCATCGCGCGCCCATGCCTGACCGAGTGATTTCACCAGATGCGCAGCGCCCGCTTTCGAGGCGCCATAGGCCGGGTTACCAGGCGCGGCGATAAAGGCCATGACAGATGAGACGACGATCATCATTCCGTCAGTTTCAGAAAGCCCCGCATGAAACGCGCGGGAGATATCCATCAGCGAGTTGAGATTGACGTCGATCACATCATCCCATCCCTCGCGGTACGAATTCCTGCGAGTTGTAACGCACGATACCCTGACACTGGACCAACACATTAAGCGCGCCGATCTCTTGCGCAAACGCGTCCGCCGCCTCGCGATCCGTTACGTCGATCTGGTGATAGGTCAGTCCGGTAAAGTCGCTGTCTTCGGCCTCAAGATAGTCGCCCTCGTCAGGCCGGGTTCCGGTGACAATCACCTCCGCCCCGCGCTCTTTAAATCCGTGCGCGATGCCGTTGCCGATACCGCTCGATCCGCCGATGACGACGACGCGCTTGCCGGAAAAATCGAGTGGGTCGGTCATCGCAATGGGCTCCTTCAAATCGCGCGGCTGATCACTTCTTTCATGATCTCGCTGGTGCCGCCATAGATGCGCTGCACACGTGCATCACGCCAAAGCCGGGCAATCGCATATTCGTTCATATAGCCCGCCCCGCCGTGCAATTGCAGACAGGCATCGACCATCTCCCATTGCATTTCGGTGTGCCATAGCTTGGCGGCGCTGGCCTCATCCGTGGTCAACTCACCGCGCAAATGGAGGGCAATCGCCCAATCGAGATGCGCCCAGCCAACCTGCAATTTCGCCTGTAAATCTGCGAGCGTAAACTTTGTGTTCTGAAACTCAAAAATGGTAGTGCCGAAGGCCTTGCGATCTTTGGTGAATTTCACCGCTTCATCGAAGGCGCGCTGCGCACCGCCCTGCGCGGAAACCGCGATGCTCAGGCGTTCCTGCGGTAGCTCTTCCATCAAGTGCACAAAGCCGCTGCCCTCACCGCCGAGGATATTGGTCTTGGGCACGCGGCAATCGGCGAAGAACAGCTCGGAGGTATCGGCCGAATGCTGGCCGATCTTGTCGAGATTGCGCCCCCGCTCAAAGCCAGGCGTGTCGGCATCGACCAGCACCAGCGAAGTGCCTTTCGCGCCCATGCTCGGATCGGTTTTGGCGACGACGATCACGACATCGGCATTTTGCCCGTTGGTAATGTAGGTCTTCGAGCCGTTGACGACGAGATGATTGCCATCTTCGACCGCCGTGGTGCGGATGCCCTGCAAGTCGCTGCCCGTGCCCGGCTCAGTCATCGCGATGGCGGTGATGATATCGCCGCTGATCATGCCGGGCAGATATTTCGCCTTCTGCTCGGGGCTGCCGAGCCGCTCGAAATAATTGACCGTGATGTCATTCTGGAGCGTGAAACCGGCTGACGTGCCGATATAGGCAAGTTCTTCTGCTAGCACGCAGTTGAACCCGAAATCGAGGCCCAGCCCGCCATTCTCTTCCTTCACGGTAGGACACAACATGCCCGCCTCGCCCAAGGCCTTCCACGCCTTGCGCGGCACGATGCCCTCGGCCTCATGCTCATCGAGGTAGGGCACCATATGCTCACCAAGAACCTTGCGTACCGTGTCGCGAAACGCCTCGTGATCTTCATTGTAGGCGGTGCGATGGGATGTATCGAGCATTCGGGGTCTCTCCGGGAAGAAGTGTGCAATCAGGTCTTCATTTGCAATTCATGGCCAGTGCGCGCGTTTTGTAAAGCCCGTGAATGCGGTCAACGCGTAAGAAATTCGCTTGGGACGCCTGCAATGCTTGCAAATTGGCCGGGTGAGACGCACATGCGCATCACACATGCGTTCACCCAATCACACCGAATACCGCTCCGGCTCTGACCCGCGCATTTTGCGCGATGCGATGGGCATGTTCGCGACCGGAGTAACGGTGGTAACGTCGCTGGGTGAAAATGGTGAGCCGGTGGGGCTTACTGCCAACAGCTTTACCTCGGTCAGTCTGGACCCGCCTTTGCTGCTGGTCTGCCCGGCGCGCAGCGCGTCAACGACGGCAGCGCTAGAGACATGCGAGCACTTCGCCGTCAACGTCCTGCGCAGCGATCAGGAAGGCATCTCGACCCTGTTCGCGACCAAAGGTACAGACCGCTTTTCGGAAATCGCGTTCGACACATGCGAGAATGGCATTCCGATCCTGCACGATGCGCTCGCCAATTTCGAATGCCGGACGCACGGCGTGCACGATGGCGGTGATCATCTGATCCTGATTGGTGAGATCACCCGCGCGCGCTTCACGCAGGATCACAAGCCGCTGCTCTATTACCAAGGGCAGTATCGCGACATCTCGCCGCAGAGCTGACCCAAGCGTCGTAACTTATCCGACGAATGCGCGTTCAATCACAAACTGGTTGGGCTGTGAATTGCTGCCTTCGGTAAAGCCGCGTTCCTCGAGGTCGGCGGCGTGATCCTTGATCATCGCCATGCTGCCGCACAGCATCACGCGATCTTCATCGGGCACGAAATGCTGCGGGCCTTTGCTCTTCTCGAACAATTTGCCGCTTTCGATCAACGTCCCGATCCGGCCCGTGGTGTGAAAGTCTTCGCGGGTGACAGTCGGCACGTAGTGGAAGCGCGCGCGGTCTTCATCCTCGATCAGCGGATCGCCTTCAAGCTGGCTTTCGAGCAATTCGCGATAGGCAAGCTCTTCGACCTGACGCACCGAATGCACGATGAAAATCTCGTCATAGAGATTGTAAATTTCAGGGTCGCGAACGAGGCTCATAAACGGAGCAAGACCAGTGCCGGTCGACAGCATAAACAGGCGCTTGCCTGGCAACAGCGCGTCAGTGACGAGCGTGCCGGTCGGCTTCTTGCCGAGATAGATCGGATCGCCCACCTTGATGTGTTGTAGCCGCGAGGTGAGCGGGCCGTCCTGCACCTTGATCGAGAGGAATTCGAGCTCTTCGGCATAGCTGGGGCTCGCCATCGAATAGGCGCGCAGCAGCGGCTTTCCATTATCGCCCGGCAGGCCGATCATGATGAACTCGCCCGAACGGAAACGGAAAGAAGACGGGCGCGTGATGCGCAGCGTGAAGAGGCTGTCAGTCCAGTGATGGACATAGGTGACCGTCTCGACTGAGAGAGCGCCGCTCTCGGTAAACTGGTCGCGATCAAGTACTAGCTCGGTCAAATCGTGCCTCGGTCAATTCATCTGGAATGGCCCAATCGCCGGATTGGCTGAGCCTTTGTCTATCGCGGCGCATGTGGCGGTTTGGCGCATTTTCTTCAAGACAGTTTCGCGTTTGCGTTTGAAAGCGCGCCTTGGGCAAAGACAGCAGGGCTTGCGTCGTGATGCGCGCTGCGCCAGTCACTGCGCCCATGATTTTGACCATTGCAGCCATCACCGACCAAACCGTTCTTGCGGGCCTTGCCGGCCAGATCCAAGCCTTATCCTGGAAGGATGGGCGCCAGACGGCAGGCGCGACTGCCAAAGCTGTGAAAGACAATCAGCAGGCGGTGATGAACGACGCCGCGGGACAAGCCTTGCGTGACACGATTATGCCTTCGATCGCTCAAAATCCGGTCATCAACAGCGCCGCGCGGCCTCGCCGTTTCTCGCACATAATGGTGAGCAAGACCGCAGATGGCGGGCATTATGGCACACATGTCGACAATGCACTGATGGGCGCTGGCGATGGGCGGATGCGCAGCGACCTCTCCTTTACGCTCTTTCTCTCGCCGCGCGACGGCTATGAAGGCGGCGAGCTCGTGATCCACGGCGCGGGCGGCACGCAGGAAATCGCGGGCGGACAGGGGCAGTTGGTGCTCTACCCGTCGACCAGCATCCACGAGGTTCGTCCTGTCACTTCAGGGGAGCGTCATGTCGCGGTCGGCTGGATCGAGAGCCTGATCCCGGACGGTGGAAAGCGCGAAGTGCTGTTCGATCTCGATAACACCCGCAGCACCTTGCGCGCTTCAGGCAATGTCGATCCGGCGGCGATGCTCACGTTGGACAAGAGCATCGCCAATCTGCTGCGGATGTGGGCCCAGATCTAGTTCCAGCCGGCGCGGTCGAAGATCCGCACCGCTTCTGCCTGGTTCTTGCCAATTTCCGCTGCGTTGAGCGTGTCGGGGATGAATTCTCCGAGGCTCTCCACCGCTGAGGATGCCTTCACACCGCTGACAGCCGGGTATTCATTGTTGCCATTGGCGAAATATTGCTGAGCCAGTTCCTCGGTCAGATATTCGAGGAAGCGGATCGCGTTTTCACGATTGGGAGCTGTTTTGAGCAAGCCCGCACCGCTAATATTGATATGTGTGCCATTGCCGTCCTGATCGGGAAAGATGATGCCGATTGCATCGAGCAATTCTGGGTTCTCGGCATCCTCCTTCGCATAGCGCGCAAGATAATAGGAATTGACGATTGAGATGCGGCACTCGCCAGCGGCGACCGCCTCAATCTGCGCGGTGTCATTGCCCTGTGGTGTCCGAGCGAAGTTGCGCACGATGCCGCGCGCCCAGCTTTCCGCAGCATCCGCGCCCTGATTGGCGATGATGCTGGAAAGCAGCGAAATGTTGTAGATGTTAGACGAGGACCGGACACAGATTGCGCCGCGCAGGCTTGGATCGGTCAGGTCGGCATAGGTGGTGAGACCTTCCGGCTCGCCCGCTGCCTTATTGTAAATGATGACGCGCGCACGGGTCGACAGTCCGAACCACAAGCCGTCAGGATGGCGCAGATAGTCAGGCAGACGCGCTGTTAGCAATTCGGATTCGACCGGAGCGAGAATGCCCGCCTCCTCTGCTCGCCATAACCGCCCCGCATCAACCGTGATCAGCAAGTCAGCGGGCGAGAACTCGCCTTCACTCTGAATGCGTTCGATCAACGCGTCAGCGTCGGCCTCGATCCGATTGACCCGAATGCCGGTTTCGCGAGTGAAATCTTCGTAGAGCGCCAGGTCGGTGTCGTAGTGCCGCGAGGAATAGAGGTTCACCTCGCCGATGATTTCTACGCCGTCTGTGCCTTCGCCGCTTTCGCCCGCAGGAGAACATGAGGCTAGCACGCCAGCCATTACCGCAGCGATGGCGCTGCGTGCAAAATTCAATGTCATTACGATTCCTTGAAATGTCTTATTGCGAATGATTAGCATTATTATTGGATGGCGCAAGCACTGCGTCTTTCACGCTGAAAAGGCGCGCTATTTTCAGTTCAATCGGCTGCAGACGCGGCAGGGAAAGCAAGGATACTGGCAGGGCGCGGCATTATTGCGATTCGTGTGCCAATGTCCAAAGCCTTTGCCGAGGCGCTTTCGACCACCAGCTCTTCGCCCGCGTCATTGGCGAGCACGATCTGCGCCTTCGCGCCGGTCCGACGAACATCGCGCACTGTCAGACCATTCTCTGCCGGAGAGATTTCAAACGCGTCTGCGCGCAGCAGCAATTCGAGATGCAGACTATGGGGCGGATCACCAGCGATAGCTTCGAGCGGGAATACTCCGAATGCGGTCTGCAATCCCCCCTCAACCCGCTCAGCCGCGATAACCTTAACCCCGCCGAAAATCGCACCCACAGATGCGCTGCTTGGCATATCGTAGAGCTCTTGCGGTGTGCCGTATTGCGCAATCCGGTCGCGATCCATCACCGCAATCCGATCGGCGATATCGAGCGCTTCTTCCGGATCGTGGGTGACGAGGATCACCGTTGCCCCGCGCGCCTTCAACACCGCACGGCACTCTCGGCGCAGGCTCCGGCGAAGCACGATGTCGACGCTAGCGAAGGGCTCATCCATCAACAGGACTTGCGGCTCAGGTGCCATCGCCCGCGCCAAGGCTGCGCGCTGCTGCTGACCGCCTGAAAGCTCGTGCGGATAGCGTCCACCCAGTCCGGATAAGCCGACGCGCTCCAGCCATTCCTCAACCAGCGCATCACGCCCGCCACCCTTAGCCAGGCCAAAGGCGACGTTCTGCGCAATCGTCATATGCGGAAACAGCGCTCCGTCCTGAAACACTAGCCCCACCGGGCGTTTCTCCGGCGGCGGTGATTGCGCTTGATCAGCGAGCAGTTCGCCGCCCAGATAAACGCTGCCCTGCTGCACTGGCAGCAATCCAGCGGTGAGGTTCAACAGGGTTGACTTGCCACACCCTGACGAACCAAGCAGACAGGTGATCTCTCCTTGGGGCGCGATGAAGCTAATGTCATTCAACGCCCTGTTGGTACCGTAAGCATGGGCGATATGGCGAAATTCGAGGCTCAAATCTCAGTTCCGGGCCAATTGTGTTGAGCCGCCTTAGGCTCAATGCTTTGCCGCGCGCAACCGGCAAAACTCGCGTAAGCGCGCCGGGGCTTGCGGCGCGCGGTCTGGATCGCTGGACGATTGCCGCCTGGCTAATCGCGGCATTGGCCGCCGTGCCGATTATCGCGATTGTGGTCTCCGCACCTAGCGGAGGATTGGCATCGCTCGCAGAGATGGCGCGCAGCATCCTGCCGCAATATGTGCTTAATACAAGCGTACTTATGCTGATGGCCGGAGCGCTCGCGAGCGTGATCGGCATTGGAACAGCATGGATGGTGAGTGCGGCTCGCTTTCCCGGCAGGCGCGTGCTGGCATGGGCGCTGGTGCTGCCGCTCGCCGTGCCCGCCTATATCGCAGCCTATATCTATGCCGACCTGTTGAGCGTCACCGGACCAGTGCAGGAAGGGCTGCGTAGCGTAACTGGCTGGGCCATCGGTAGCTATTATTTCCCGCAAGTCCGTTCACTACCCGGTGCAGCGCTAATCCTCGCCCTTGTGCTCTATCCCTACATCTATTTGCTCGCCCGCGGGGCGTTTGCCGCGCAGAGTCTCGGCCAGTTTCGCGCCGCGCGCAGTCTGGGAGCAACGCCTTCCCGCGCCTTCACCCGTGTCGCTCTGCCCGCTGCGCGCCCAGCAATTGCAGGAGGATTGGCGCTGGTTCTGATGGAGACGCTCGCCGATTTCGGCGTCGCTGAATACTTCGCCATTCCCACTTTCAGCACAGGCATTTTCCGCAGTTGGCTGGCGATGGGTGACAAGCAATTGGCACTGAAGCTTGCAGCGTTCATGCTGATTTTCGTGATTGCGCTGGTCGCGCTCGAGGCGACGAGCCGCAAAGGGCGGACTGAGAGCAAAGACGCGGTCACCGGCGATGCCGCACTGATCGAATTGTCGCCCGCGCAGCAATGGGGCGCGACGATCCTGTGCGCGCTGCCGGTATTGCTCGGCTTTGGCATTCCGGCGCTGCACTTGGGATTGCTCGCAATTGAGACCGGCGATGGACAAAGCGCCGCAAACCTCTGGAGCTATACGACCAACAGCTTGTGGCTAGGTCTGGCGGCAGCCGCCGTGTGCATCGTCGCTGCGCTAGTGCTTGCCTTTGCGCAGCGCCGCTCATCGAGCACAGCGACCCGCGCAGCCATCCGCGTCGCAACCTTGGGTTATGCTTTGCCCGGCGCGCTTCTGGCGGTCGGACTGCTCGCGCCACTCGGCGCGTTCGACCAAGCAATCACGCGCTTCTCCCGCGACACCCTTGGCGGCACGCATGGCCTCCTGCTCACCGGCACGGCCGCGATCCTGATCTACGCGCTGTCGGTGCGCTTCCTCACGGTCGCGTTCAATTCGGTGAGCGGAGGCTTCGCCAAAGTGCCGCCTTCCCTGGATGCCGCCGCGCGCTCGCTCGGCGCCGGACCGGGCGCTGTCATGCGGCGCATCCATATCCCGCTGCTCACGCCCAGCATTGCCGCCGCCGCAGCGCTTGTCTTCATCGACACTTTGCGCGAACTGCCCGCGACTCTCATCTTGCGCCCGTTCAACCTCGAGACTTTGGCAACGCGCGTTTATCGGCTCGCAAGCGATGAGAAGCTGGCCGAAGCCTCGACCGCGGGCCTCATGATCCTCGCCGCCGGGCTGATCCCGGTATTGATGCTGAACCGCGCGGCCAAGCGCTAATCGCCTAACTGTCAGGCAAAATTGTCACTTTTACTTGTCCAAGCCGTCCGGCTCGTCCACAACGCGCGGTAATGGCACGCTTTCCCTTTTCAGCCATCGTCGGCCAAGACGAAATGAAGCAGGCGCTGTTGATCGCTGCCATTGAGCCAGCGATTGGCGGGGTGATGGTGTTCGGCGACCGGGGGACCGGCAAATCGACCGCTGCGCGCGCGCTGGCGAGCCTGTTGCCGCCCATATCTGCGGTCGAGGACTGCCGCTATGGCTGCACCGGCGATCAGCGCGGCACGTGCCCTGACCCGTGCACATCGGGACGCGTGCGCAAACGCGCCGTGCCGTTCGTCGACCTGCCTTTGGGCGCAACCGAGGACCGCGTGATCGGCGCGCTTGACCTGGAAAAAGCATTGCGTGCAGGCGAAAAGAGCTTCGAACCCGGCTTGCTGGCCAAGGCACATCGCGGGTTCCTCTACATCGACGAGATCAACCTGCTCGAAGATCATCTGGTCGACCTGCTGCTTGACGTCGCTGCATCGGGCGAAAACGTGGTCGAGCGTGAGGGACTGTCTGTCCGCCACCGCGCCAAATTCGTGCTGATCGGCAGCGGCAATCCCGAAGAGGGCGAATTGCGTCCGCAATTGCTTGACCGGTTCGGCCTATCGGTCGAAGTCTCAACGCCAACCGCGATTGATGAGCGCGTCGAGATCATGCGCCGCTGCGCTGACCAAGAACGTGATGCTGAGGCCTTCGCCGAAAGCTGGGCCGACGAAGAAGCGAAGATCCTGCGCAAAGTCGCGCGCGGCAAGACCAAGCTTGCGAAGATGGAAACGCCCGACAGCGTTATGCAGGACGCTGCGGAATTGTGCCTCGCAGTGGGCGCGGATGGCCTGCGCGGAGAGCTTACCTTGATGCGCGCCGCGCGGGCGCAAGCGGCGCTGGCGGGCGCCAAGAAGGTCGGGCGCAACCACCTGATCGAAGTCGCGCCCTCGTCCCTGCGGCACCGGCTGCGGCGCGACGTGCTCGATGAAACCGGATCGACCGTGCGGATCGCCCGCGCGATTGACGAACTCTTCGGATGACCAGCGCGGGTCTGGATCATGACCCGCTGGCTGATGCGCTGCTCGCCGCCCGGCTGTTCCTGATTGCACCTGAGACGCTTGGCGGCTTGCGATTGCGTGGCGGTGGACCGGCGCGCGATGCGGTGATCGCCGCGCTCGAAGTGGATGGCGCGCGGCTCAGACGATTGCCCAGCCACATCGATGATGAGAGGTTGCTTGGCGGTGTTGATATCGCCGCGAGCCTTGCCGCTGGACGCGCGATCAGCCAGCGCGGCATTCTTGCCGAAGCAGCAGAGGCAGGCGCGATTCTGCAGATCCCGATGGCCGAGCGCATGAGCGACGCGTTGGCCGGCAGAGCTGGTCCAGGCAAGCGAAGGTGAAACCGGCAAGCGATGTGGGTGGATCTTGCTGGATGACGGGATTGAGGCGGAAGAGGAACCGCCAAAGGCGCTGTTAGAGCGCAGCGCGTTGCACTGCGATCTTTCGAGCGCCCTGAGCGCCGATGAGGCGATCCTGCCAAAACCGCGCAAGGCGGTCACGATTAATAAGGTTCATGCGCTCGACGAGGACGCCCTCGCTGCGCTTGCCCATACCGCAGCAGCGCTCGGAATTCACGGCCTGCGTCCGCTGCTCTTCGCTCAAAACGCATCGCGCGCGCATGCCGCGCTCAAAGGTCGGACGCGCGTCACCGACGAGGACCTGACCATTGCGGCACGTCTGGTTCTGGCACCGCGCGCAACGCAATTGCCACAAATGGAAGAGGACGCCGCGCACCCACCTCCGCCGCCGGACAACACCAGTTCCGACGACCAAAATGATGACAGCACCAATCCCAGTGACCGTCCGCTGGAGGATGTGCTGGTTGACGCAGCGCAGGCCGCGATCCCGGCTGATCTGCTCGCGCAGCTTTCAAGCGGGAAGGCCAAGCGCCAAGCACAAGGCAGTGGCACAGGGCAAAAGCGCAAGTCGGCGCTTCGGGGCAAACCGCTCGGCACTCGGCCTGGCCTTCCGCGCGGAGGCGCACGCCTCGCGCTGATCGACAGCCTACGCGCCGCCGTCCCATGGCAGGCTTTGCGCCGCAAGGAACTCGCCGAGGCCGCGCCCGGCTCATCCATCATCATGCGCAAGGAAGACTTGCGCGTGAAGCGCTTTGAGGAGCGCACCGGACGCGTCACGATCTTTTGCGTCGATGCTTCGGGGTCAGCCGCCGCCGCGCGCCTTGCTGAAGCAAAAGGCGCGGTCGAGCTTATGCTGGCGCAGGTCTATGTCACCCGCAGCGAGGTCGCGCTGATCGCGTTTCGCGGCGAAGGCGCAGAATTGCTGTTGCCGCCCACGCGCTCGCTCACCCGCGCACGTCGTTCTCTCGCTGAACTTCCGGGTGGAGGCGGCACCCCTCTCGCAAGCGGGCTCAACATGGCGCTCGAACTGGCTGACATGATCGCCGCACGCGGGCGCACGCCCAGCCTTGTGGTGCTGACCGACGGGCGCGGCAATATCGCCGCCGACGGCACGCCGGGACGCAAGCAGGCGGGCGAAGACGCGGAAGCAGCCGCGAAGCGGGTTGCCCGCGCTGGCTATGAAGCATTGGTGGTCGATATCGCCGCACGTCCTGGCCCGCATGCACCCGATCTCGCCGCCATGATGGGCGCGCGCTTCCTAGCGCTGCCGATGGCCGATGCAAAAATGCTGCACGCCGCAGTCGCCGCCGCGACCTCCGCCAAACCCGCCCAAGCCGCAGCATGAGCCGTCCGCTCGATTGGCAGCGCGAGGGCCTGATCTGGCCGCACCGCGATGCGAGCGAATTTGTCCACGTGGGAGCGGCGCGTTGGCATGTGCAGCGCATGGGGAGCGGGCCTGCTCTGCTCTTGCTCCACGGCACAGGCGCCTCGTGCCATTCCTGGCGCGACGTCATGCCGCCGCTAGCTGACCGATTCACCGTGATCGCGCCCGACCTGCCGCGCCACGCTTTCACCAGCGGTCATCCGCCCGAAGCGATGTCGCTGCCCGCGATGGCGCGCGCACTGGTGCAATTGCTCGATACGCTGGAAGCGGAGCCGGCAATGATTGTCGGGCACTCTGCGGGCGTCGCGCTCGCGCTGCAAACTGCGCTTGAACGAAGGCTCAGCGTGCCGATTGTCGGGTTCAATGCGGCCCTGCGCCCCTTTCCCGGCCTCGCCGCGCAGCTCTTCCCCGCCTTTGCCAAGATGCTGTTCGTCAATCCACTTGTCCCGCGGTTCTTTTCAAAGAGCGTTGCACGGCCTGAAGACGCAGAGAGGTTCCTGAAACGCGCGACAAACTCGGCAATCGATGCCGCCGGAATGCGGTGTTACGCGGCGCTGCTCGCAAACAGCCGCCATACGAAGGGCGCACTGGCGATGATGGCGAATTGGGATTTGCCCGCGCTGCAATCGCGGCTCCGCTCGGTCAGCAATCCGGTGCAATTGGTGCATTCCGCGCGCGACAACGCCGTGCCGCTTACCGCGGCGCGAGAAGCCGCTGAGGCACTTCCCAATGCCAGCCTTCAGGAATGGCCATCGCTTGGTCACCTCGCGCATGAAGAGGACCCGGCGGCGGCTGCTCGCGTGATTGCCGCCTTTGCCGATGCGCATGTTATAGGTGCCTAGGCAATCCAGACGAGGCGGCGATGGACGGACACAATTTTGGCTGGATCGAGATCGTGTTTTTCTACGGGATCGCGCTCGGCTTTGCCGGTTGGCAATATTGGTCGGTCAGCAAATCGCTCGAAGAAGATCGCGCGAAACGCCGCGCCAAAGAGGCGGAAAAAGCAGAAAAAAATTCTGCCGATGAAGGCGACTAGAACGCGCGGCGCGGCATCCGGAACGGCAACATAAACTGCACCACCGGCGAGGCAAAGCGCCGCAGATCGAGACTTTCCTGCACCGCTATCACCGGCTCGCCGTATATTCGCGAAGAGACTGTCGAGCGCGCGTAGAATGGGGTGTCCTCCCATGTCTTCGCCACCTTCGCTTCGCCGCTATCCGCGCGCGTTCGGCGCGCAACGCACCATTTGCTGCGCGGCAGTTTAGCCATCATCGGCAAGTCGTGGTGCTCGGGAACGCCCGCATGATCAAAGCGGATGGCGCTAGCAAAGCGCGACCCATCGCCGCGCTCGCCTTCATAAGACACCACCGCCCCATCGGAGAGATGCGCGCGCGACCAATGCCATGAGCGAAAGCCGTTTTCGAGCGGTTCGCCGCCGCGATTGTGATCGATATATCCGCTGCCGCTCCACGAAACATCAGGCTCATTCATTTCGACCACAACACGGGCGCGCGGCGCCAGGCAATGCCAGATGTGCTTCTCCTCCGGATCGAGCGCAAAGCCGACAGGATTGAGCATTTCCGGAACGATCCGGACCCGGCCTCGCACAGGCCTGCGCCAGGGGATGCCGAGCCTTTTGTCGCGCTCGACAATGTCGATCTCCAAAGCCTCACTAGTCCAGCGAACCGCGCTCGGACCGATCGACAGCGTTTTAGCATCGCGGGTCACATTCTCCGCCGGGCGCTCGGTCATCGCCCAGCGCGCATCGGGACCATAAAGCGCGACATTAAGCGATGCGTGATCCTCGGGATCGCCCCGCCCGCTCGCCTTGTAATAGGGTGAGAAAACGCTCCCCAAAAACGCGATGATCGTCAGGCCGTGCCTTCCGTCGTCGCTGATCGCGTCGATGTACCACCACGTATACCCACCCGGTGGAATCGCCGCATCGAAGCGAGGTCCGAGCACAGTGTGTTCGCAGCCAGTTGCCCGCTTAATGCGGCCATCGGCACGCCCGCGCCCGGATGGGTCGCTCCGCCCGTGCAGTAAAGCCCCGGTATCCGCGTTTTGGGCCCCTGCCGCTGAAACGAGGCCGCCCATCCGTGCGATGCCCGACCGTAGAGCGCCCCGCCCGTCGACGGGAACAGCTTCGCCCAGTCCTGCGGGGTTGCCAGCTGATGCGGCATCTCGTGTTCCAGTTGAAGTCCGCAGCGCGTCAGGCTGTTCCTCATCTGATCGGTGCATTGCGCGATCTCCTCTTGGGTATAGCTGTAGGTGTCACCATTGGCGGGCGCGTTTACGATAATCTGAATGCGCTCTCGTCCCTCTGGCGGTGGGCCGGATTGGGCAGCGGCGCTGCGGTCCTGCGCGCAGACATAGGTGGTGGGATCTGTGGGCACTTCGCCGCGCGCGATCTGGCCGAATTCGCGCTCGTAATCGGGCGAGAAAAAGACGTTGTGATGCTGCAACGGAAAGCCAGAAGCCCTAGCATGCGCAAACCAGACAAAAGCCGATAGCGAGCGCTTGTTTGCAGGCATCTTCGGCACAGCATGCGCTGCCTGCGCGCCAAACTTTCCATAGGCGAGCGCCGCCGGATCAGCGTTGCAGATCACCCGGTCCGCTTCGATCTTTTCACCACAGACGAGCCGCACACCGCTCACCGCGTGCCTCTCGGTCAGGATCTCCGCCACGGGCGTCTCAAAGCGATAGGTCGCGCCCTTGCTCTCACCCAGCTTTCGCAGGGCGTTGGCGAGCGCGTTCATCCCGCCGTCGATCAGCCACACGCCGGTCGCCTCGACATGCGCGATCAGCATTAGGGTCGCAGGCGCCTCGAACGGCGAAGAACCGCAATAGGTCGCGTAGCGGCCAAACAATTGCCTGAGACGTGGATCGTCGAAATGTTTGCCGAGCGCGTGCCACATCGTCTCGAACGGCTTCATCGCGGCCATTTCCGGTAGGCGGGTAAGCCCGATCCTCGCCATCATCGGCAGCGGTGTGCTCGCCTTGGGTCCGCGCATAAAGGGTTCGTTGAGCACATCATAGATGCGCGCAGCCTCGGTGCGAAAAGCGCGATAGCCATAAGCTGCCTCCAGCCCGGCGAAATCACCGATTGCCTCTTCGCTGCGAAGCGGATCGGCAAACAGATCGAGATGCGTCTCGTCATCCCAGGCATGGCGCGCGAGGACTTCTGCCCGGCGCGCGTCGACGTGATCGTCAAGCTTCGCGCCGCATTCGTGGAAGATGCCATCGAAGACATCGCGCATCGTGAAAACGGTCGGCCCTGCGTCGATCGGCTGTCCATCAACCTCGACCCGCCGCGCCTTGCCGCCGGTCCATGACTCTTTCTCAAAAACCGTAACCTCGTGCCCGCGCGAAGCCAGCAAGGCGGCGCTGGCCAGCCCGCCGATCCCGCTTCCGATAATGGCGACTCGCGCACTCAAAGGCATATCTCCCACCCAAGATGATTGACCTTTACAAACAAGATGTCCAATCTTTTGGACAGATGCATCGCGATAGACACCCGAACTGATGGTCAAACCCACCTTGAAAGAGCGATGGGTGACGCGCCGCAATGCGGTGATTGGCAGCCCCAAATTTCAGGCATGGGCCGCGCGGGTTCCGATAATGCGAGGGGTGGCCCGCAGACGGGCTACAGGCATGCTCGATCTGATGGTCGGCTTTGCTTATTCAAAAGTGCTCTACGCCATGGTCGAGAGCGATCTGATCGACTTTATCAGTGCTGGTGCGCGCGAGCCTCCCGAAATCGCTGAGGCAGCGCAACTTGATCCCGTCGCGACGGAAAGGCTGCTACGCGCGGCGGCAGCGCTAGACCTGGTTGAAGAGGTTGCACCTGCGCGCTGGATGTTGGGCGAACAAGGCGCAGCGCTGCATTCCAATCGCGGGGCGAAGGCGATGATCCGACATCACCGACTGCTCTATCGCGACCTTGATGATCCGATGGGACTGTTGAGACGCAATCGCGCCGAGCCAACCGAGCTTTCGAAGTATTGGTCTTATGCGGGTGCGCTGCGCGGCCATGCCGAGCGGGGATCAGAAACAGCGGAATATTCCGAGCTGATGGCGACATCGCAGCACTTTGTCGCTGAACAGGTACTCGCCTCGTTCAATTTCAAAGGGGTGGACGCGCTGCTCGATGTTGGTGGCGGAAGCGGAGCGTTTGTCCGGGCAATTGGAGCGCAGCATACGATCTCAAGACTTGCCGTGTTCGATCTGCCTGAAGTCGCGCAGCGAGCCGAGGAAGCTCTGAAAGCAGCCCTCGGCGAAACCCGCGCAAAAACACATGGCGGCAATTTCTTCAGCGACTCGATCCCCTCTGGATACGATCTCATCACGCTCAGCCGCATCCTGCATGATCATGATGACGGACCAGCGCTCGACCTGCTCAAGAATATCCACAAGTCGCTCGCGCCAGGAAAACGCCTCCTGATCGCAGAACCCATGGCCGGCATTTCCGGCGCTGAACGCATGGGGGATACATTTTTCGGCCTGTATTTGTGGGCGATGGGCTCCGGCAGGCCGCGCACCGTGGATGAGATCAAGGCGATGCTAGGCGCAGCCGGATTCTCCCAGTCGCGCACGGTTGCCACACCGCAGCCGGTGGTCGCCAGCCTAATTGTCGCGACTGCCTGACAACTAACTGTCCGATTTATTTGACACCTCTATTTGTTAGGCGTAGCTGACATGTGGGGAATGACCCCCTGACCAGGGACCGCATCAAAGCGGCGGAGGGGCAGAGGACACGAGATGGATGCATTGGCCGTAATCCTTAGGGGGCCTGAGCGCTTGGCGCTGGGGCAGCTTGAATTACGCGCGCCAGAAGCTTCCGATGTCCTTGTCGAAACGGCCTTCAGTGGGATCAGCAGCGGCACGGAAAAGCTGCTTTGGACCGGGCAAATGCCTGAATTTCCTGGGATGGGTTACCCATTAGTGCCCGGATACGAATCGGTTGGTCGCGTGGTTGACGCTGGCCTTGAAGCCAGAAATCGCATCGGCGATTGGGTCTTCGTTCCTGGCGCGAATTGCTACAAGGACGCGCGCGGATTGTTCGGTGGAACATCGCAGCGATTGCTCGTGCCATCGGAGCGTGCGCTGCCCGTTTCCGAGTCGCTTGGCGAGTCGGGAGTGCTGTTCGCACTCGCCGCTACGGCACTGCATGCAATCAATGGCGGGAAAGCACCTGAACTGATTGTCGGTCACGGCGTATTGGGCCGTTTGCTCGCACGAATCACGATAGCATTGGGTGCGCCCGCTCCTACTGTCTGGGAAACACAGGCAAGCAGGCGCCATGGTGCGCAAGGCTATAACGTGATCGCGCCTAGCGGCGATGAGCGCCGCGATTACACGGCAATCTACGATGCGAGCGGCGATGCAGACCTGATCGACGCGCTGGTCCCGCACCTTGCCAAAGGCGGAGAGATCACGCTCGCTGGCTTCTATTCCAAGCGCTTGGGCTTTGACTTCGCGCCTGCCTTCATGGCCGAGGCGCGGCTGCGCATCGCGGCTGAATGGCAGCCCGATGATCTCGCGCAGACCAGCGCCCTGATTGAAAGCGGCAAGCTCGATCTGTCTGGGCTCATCACCGACCGGCGCTCAGCCGAAGAGGCTGGCTCTGCCTATCCCCGTGCTTTCGGCGATCCCGATTGCCTCAAAATGGTACTCGATTGGAGAGGCTGCGCATGACGATGCTTGACGTAGACGCACTACGCGATGAAGCGAGCCAGGAGCCTGATCCGGTTCACACCGGAGAAGTGACCAAGGAAACGCAGGTCATCGCGATCTATGGCAAAGGTGGTTCGGGCAAGAGCTTTGCGCTCTCCAACCTCAGCTACATGATGGCGCAGCAAGGCAAGCGCGTGCTGCTGATCGGCTGCGATCCGAAGTCCGATACGACCAGCCTGCTGTTCGGCGGCAAATCTTGCCCGACGATCATCGAAACCTCTTCGAAGAAGAAGCTCGCGGGCGAGGAAGTCACGATCGAAGACGTGTGCTTCCAGCGTGACGGCGTGTTCGCGATGGAGCTTGGCGGACCCGAAGTCGGTCGCGGCTGCGGTGGACGCGGGATCATCCACGGCTTCGAGCTGCTCGAAAAGCTAGGCTTCCACGAATGGGGCTTCGATTACGTCCTGCTGGATTTCCTCGGCGACGTGGTCTGCGGCGGGTTCGGCCTGCCGATCGCGCGCGACATGTGCCAGAAAGTGATCGTGGTCGGATCGAACGACCTGCAATCGCTCTATGTCGCCAACAATGTCTGCCACGCGGTTGAATACTTCCGCAAGATGGGCGGCAATGTCGGCGTTGCTGGCATGATCGTGAACAAAGATGACAGCACCGGCGAAGCTCAGGCCTTTGCCAAAGCCGTCGATATTCCTGTGCTCACGGCGATCCCTGCGAATGAGGACATTCGCCGCAAATCGGCCAACTACCAGATCATCGGAACGCCCGGCGGTGAATGGGCAAGCCTGTTTGAAGAGCTTGCGGTGAATGTCGCCGAAGCCCCCCGTCAGCCAACACCGCTCGATCAGGATGGCCTGCTCGATCTGTTCAGCCCCGAAGATACGGGCGGCAACGTCGAGCTCGTGCCTGCAACGCAAGCCGATATGCGCGGCGGTGTTTATGAAGAGAAGCCTTCATTGGAGGTCATTTACGACGACGCCTGATGACCGATTTGCACACCTCTGACGCGGCACGCACCCCGGATACGCTGGACCTCGATTCTAGCGAAGGCGGCTGCTCGAGTGGAGAGACCTTAAAGGATGCAGCTCGCGCAGCGGGCAAGAGCGAGATCCTCGATCAATATGCGGCTGATTATCCGGTCGGACCACACGACCAGCCGCAAAGCATGTGTCCAGCCTTTGGTTCGCTTCGGGTCGGCTTGCGGATGCGGCGCACCGCAACGGTGCTGTCAGGCAGCGCATGCTGCGTTTACGGCCTCACCTTCACCTCGCATTTCTACGGTGCGCGGCGCACAGTCGGCTACGTACCCTTCTCTTCTGAAACGCTTGTCACCGGCAAACTATTCGAAGACATCAAGGAGGCGGTCGAAGGACTCGCCGACCCAGAGAAATACGACACAATAATCGTCACAAATCTGTGCGTGCCGACCGCGAGCGGCGTGCCGCTGCGGCTATTGCCCGACCAGATCAACGGCGTTCGCATCATCGGCATCGACGTGCCAGGCTTTGGCATTCCCACGCATGCCGAGGCGAAAGACGTGCTCGCTGGCGCGATGCTCAAATATGCGCGCGAGGAAGTGGCCGCTGGCCCCGTTGCTGCGCCTGCTGAGCGATCAGACAAGCCGACAGTCACCTTGCTCGGCGAGATGTTCCCGGCTGACCCTGTGGTGATCGGTCAAATGCTGGAGCCGCTTGGCCTTGCCGCTGGACCGGTTGTTCCGACGCGCGAATGGCGCGAACTTTATTCCGCGCTCGATTGCTCAATCGCCGCAGCGATCCACCCATTCTACACCGCCAGCATTCGCGAATTCGAGGCCGCCGGAAGGCCGGTGATCGGCTCCGCTCCGGTCGGAGCGGACGGAACTGCCGCATGGCTCCAATCGATCGGCGACACGCTCGGCCTACCGCAAGCGCAAGTCGACGGCGTTAAGAACGCCATGATCGGCGCAATCCAAGGCGCGCTCGCGTCGCAGCCGATTTCAGGCCGCATCACCGTCTCCGGCTATGAAGGCTCAGAGCTGTTGGTTGCCCGCCTTCTGGTCGAAAGCGGCGCGGAAGTGCCCTATGTCGGCAGCGCCTGCCCCAAAACCCGCTGGTCTGATCCGGACCGCGAATGGCTTGAAGCGCGCGGTGTCAAAGTGAACTTCCGCGCGAGCCTTGAAGAAGACATCGCGGCGGTCGAAGAATACGGGCCTGATCTAGCGATTGGCACGACTCCAGTTGTGCAGCACGCCAAGGCCAAGGCAATCCCGGCGCTCTACTTCACCAACCTCATTTCAGCGCGCCCCCTGATGGGGCCAGCCGGGGCAGGAAGCCTCGCAACTGTAATCAACGCGGCTATGAGCAACAAAGCGCGCTTCGACAGAATGCGCGACTTTTTCGAAGGTGTCGGCGCAGAGCACACCGCTGGCGTGTGGGAAGACACTCCCGTCGACCGGCCCAAATTCCGCAAGAAATATGCGGCCTTGAACGAAGCGGCGCGCAAGGCGAGTCGAGGCGGTGGGCACATGACCCTGATCCTCGATCATGATCGGGCCGGTGGCTATTGGGGTGCGACCTACGTCTTCACCGCGGTCAAAGGGCTTCAAGTCATCATCGATGGTCCGGTGGGCTGTGAAAACCTGCCTGTGACCAGCGTGCTGCACTACACTGACGGCCTGCCCCCGCATGAATTACCCATAGTGGTGACGGGCCTAGGCGAAGAAGAGCTCGGTAAGACAGGCACCGAGGGCGCAATGAAGCGCGCTTGGGAAACGCTCGATCCGGAACTGCCCGCCGTGGTGGTGACCGGTTCTATCGCGGAGATGATCGGCGGCGGTGTCACGCCAGAAGGCACGAACATCAAACGCTTCCTGCCGCGCACGATCGATGAGGATCAGTGGGAAAGCGCCGACCGCGCGCTGACCTGGCTGTGGACCGAATTCGGGCCGAAAAAGATGCCCAAACCGCGCGAGCGCAAAGAAGGCGAAAAGCCGCGAGTCAATATCATCGGCCCCAGCTATGGCATGTTCAACATGGCGAGCGACTTGGCGGAGATCCGCCGGCTGGTCGAAGGGATCGGCGCAGAAGTAGGCGTGGTCTTCCCGCTCGGCTGTCACCTGGCCGATATTCGCCAGCTCGGTATGTCGGACGCCAATGTCTGCATGTACCGCGAGTTCGGTCGCAATCTGTGTGAGACGCTGGAGCGCCCCTATTTCCAAGCGCCGGTCGGGCTCAATTCCACCACCAAGTTCCTGCGCGCACTTGGCGAAGAGCTGGGCCTTGATCCAGAGCCGTTCATCGAGCGCGAGAAGCACACCACGATCAAGCCGCTATGGGACCTATGGCGCTCCGTCACGCAGGACTTCTTTGGCACGGCGAATTTCGGCATTGTCGCGAACGAAACCTATGCGCGCGGCGTGCGCGCTTTCCTCGAGGGCGATCTGGGCCTGCCTTGCGCCTTTGCGCATTCGCGCAGCGCAGGCGTGAAGCCCGATAACGAGCAAGTGCGCGCCGACATTGCCGAAAAAGCACCGCTGGTCGTGTTCGGCAGCTATAATGAGCGCATGTATATGGCCGAAAGCGCAGGGAGCGGCTTTGGCCCGCGCGGGATCTACATTCCGGCGAGCTTCCCGGGCGCAGCGATCCGCCGCCACACCGGAACGCCCTTCATGGGATATTCGGGCGCGACCTATCTGGTGCAGGAAGTGTGCAATGCGCTGTTCGATGCGCTGTTTAACATCCTGCCGCTCGGCACCGAGCTCGACAAGACGCCCGCGACGCCCGCGCGCGACCTTGCCGAATTGAGCTGGGACGAAGCAGCCAAGATCAAGCTTGATCAGCTGGTTGAAGCGCAGCCCGTGCTGGTCCGAATTTCCGCTGCCAAGAAGCTGCGCGACGCCGCCGAGCGCGCCGCGCGCGCACGCGGCGACACGATCGTAACGGCAGACTGCCTGGCCGATGCCATCCTCGCAGGGGAAAGCGCATGATGAGCCAAGCGACCAAGAGTTTCACAAGATTGCCCGGACACCGGGCTCAGCAATCCACGTGGGGGATCACGCGGGGATATCGTCGAGGGCATTACGTCCTCACTTCATCAACGGAATACGGAGAATACCAATGAACGATCCGGCTGATCGCCCGAGCGTTGGCACGTATCTGACCGATGAGGAGGCCAAGGAGATCCATAAAGCATTTATGGGCACCTTCGCACTCTATGTCGGCATTGCGGTTGTCGCTCATATCCTGCTTTGGGCCAACAAGCCCTGGCTTCCGATCCTCTGATCCTCAAAAGATAGGAATTACCTATGTGGAGAATTTGGCATCAATTCGATGTACGCAGGGTGCTTGTCGCGCTGCACGTAGGGCTGGCAGTGCTAGCTTTCACCATCCACTTCATCCTGCTCAGCACGGACCGTTACAACTGGCTCGATGGGCCTAGTTCGGGGACGTCACAAGCAGCTGCAGTGATCGAGAGCTCGGAAGCCTCCGGCTAGCCGAGCCCTCAATAGTGCGTGGAGGCAGGTTCGCCTGCCTCCAACAACTCATTCTGTAACGAGAGTAACCTGCCCTAACCGGCGGGGAGGATGGACTTATGCTCCTTAGTTTCGAGCGCAAATACCGCGTGCGTGGCGGCACCTTGGTCGGAGGGGACCTCTTCGATTTCTGGGTCGGGCCATTTTACGTCGGATTTTTCGGAGTAACGACCGCGATTGCCGCGCTGATGGGGACGATGTTGATCTTCGCGGCGGCGGCTCAGGGCCCAACCCTGAACCCGTGGCTTATCTCTATCGATCCGCCAGCGATTGAAGCTGGCCTTAAATTCATGCCGCTTAACGAAGGCGGGTACTGGCAAGTCATAACCGGCTGCGCGATTGTCGCGTTCGGGTCATGGGCGCTGCGACAGGTGGAAATCTCTCGCAAGCTTGGCATGGGGCTGCACGTGCCCTTCGCCTTCAGCTTTGCGGTTTTGGCCTATGTGACGCTGGTGGTGATCCGCCCGGTCCTGATGGGCGCATGGGGACATGGTTTCCCATACGGCATCTGGACGCACCTCGATTGGGTGTCGAACATCGGGTATCAGTATGTGAACTTCCACTACAATCCGGCGCACATGATCGCGATCACGTTCTTCTTTACGACGTGTCTCGCGCTCGCACTGCATGGCGGATTGGTGCTTTCGGCGGTTAATCCGGGCAAGGATCAAGAGGTTCGTTCGCCCGAATATGAAGACACCTATTTCCGCGATTTCATCGGCTATTCGGTCGGCACTTTGGGCATTCACCGGGTCGGCTTGATCCTGGCGCTCAATGCCGGGTTCTGGAGCGCCGTATGCATCGTGATTTCCGGTCCACTCTATGTCGGCAGCTGGCCAGAATTCTGGGAATTCTGGAAAGCCATTCCGATCTGGTCGTGAAGGAGCAATTGGCAATGTTTCAGATATTTCCAACACTACGCTATCAAAACATCTTCACGCAGATCCAGGTAAAGGCCGAGCCGGAAATGGGCATTGCCCTTCCCGCTGGCGATGAAGATCGGATCAATTCGACCTTCTACAGCTATTGGATGGGTAAGATCGGCCAGTCGCAGATCGGTCCTTTCTATCTCGGCTGGCTGGGCATGATCAGCCTCGCTTTCGGCACGGCTGCTATCCTGATCATCGGGTTTAACTTCTGGGCTCAGGTGAATTGGAGTCCACAAGGGTTCATGCGCGAATTCTTCTGGCTTTCTCTCAACCCGCCCGGCCCTGAATATGGCTTCAGCCCGTTTGTCCCACTGAACGAAGGCGGCTGGTTCATCATGGCCGGCGCATTCCTCACCATCTCAGTTCTGTGCTGGTGGGCAAGGACATATCAGCGGGCCAAGTCGCTGGGCATGGGGATGCACATTCCGTGGGCCTTTGCGAGCGCGATCTGGCTGTTTCTGGTCTTGGGCTTTATCCGCCCGATGCTGCTCGGCAGCTGGAATGAAGCGGTCCCTTACGGCGTGTTCTCGCACCTCGATTGGACCAACAACTTCTCGCTGATTTACGGCAACTTGTTCTACAATCCGTTCCACGCACTTTCGATCGTGTTCCTTTATGGCTCGGCCCTGCTGTTCGCCATGCACGGCGCGACGATCCTTGCGGTGGGCCGTTATGGCGGCGAGCGGGAGATCGAGCAGATCACCGATCGCGGCACAGCCTCTGAGCGTGCAGCCCTGTTCTGGCGCTGGACGATGGGCTTCAACGCCACGATGGAATCGATCCACCGCTGGGCGTGGTGGTTTGCAGTGCTGACCACGCTGACCGGCGGCATCGGCATCCTGCTGACCGGCACCGTGGTCGATAACTGGTACGTCTGGGCGCAGGAGCATCACTACGCACCCATGTGACAGACAGGCTAACGCTTGATGGCGCTCCGCTGTTGTCCACTCTCCCGGACAGAACTGGCGCGCTGAATTGAAAACCCGGTCTCTCCCCAGGAGGCCGGGTTTTCCTTTGTGCGAGTTGAGTTCGGGCGCGCCAGGCTAGCGTTGGCGCTGCGCAAAGCGCGTTCGCAAATCCAGGAGGTGCAAAGGCAGCGACAGGGCCAAAGGCGTTGCGATCCACGGCCAGGCTGCTCCGGTCAGAGCCCCGCGCAAACCCAGCACGATGAGCGCTGCCGGCCCCAGCAATCCCACGATTTCCATGGTGCGCCAACCGCGCAGCTTGAGCCACACCGCCTCGCCAACCAGAACAGCCAGAATGACGTCCGCGGCGTTACCGGACTGGAAAAAGTCTGTTAGCATCACGCGTTCCGGCGTCCGTTCAACCGAACGGGCCGTTAAGCTCAATCACCTGCCAGTTGAGCGCGCCAGCAATCGTGACCCAGATCAGGTATGGCACCAGCAGCACGCTCGCCGCCTTCGAATAGCGGTACGAGTAGATGATCAGCGCGAGGATCGAGAGCCACAGCAGCAGCAATTCGATGAAGGCGAGATCCGGTACGCTGGATGCGGAAGAAGATTAGGCTCCACGTGATGTTGAGAAACGCGTTGAGCGAGAACAGGCAGATCAGCACGTCCGATACCCGGCGTGTCGGCGCGGCGAGCCAGGCTGTCACCGCCGATGCAGTCACGAATGCAAAGATGATGGTCCAGACGATCGGAAACAGCTGATCAGGCGGGTTCCAGCTCGGCTTTTCGAGCGATTGATACCACGGGCCGAGATCGGTGATCGTCGCGCCCATGACAGCAACCGCGATCGCTGCGAGGCTCGCAACAATCACCGGCAATACCCACATTTTGCCCATTAGGCGGCTGCCCTCAATCCCAGCAAATGCGCGCAGTCTTTGAGGAATATCTTGACGTGCGCCATCGGTTTTGCCCGAACCAGCTTCTTGTTCATGTACGCCTGCCAGGTAAGCTGCTGCACGTCCTTGTCGTCACACATCGTCACGAAGCGTTCGCGTCGCTTGTCGCTCGAATACCAGAAATACTGCATCATCCCGAGCACCCAGAAGACCTTGCCGTGCTCCTTCATGAAGCGTTTGCGCGCGCGGCGCAGCGCCTTCACTTCGCCGGTCGCAAGGCATTCGGCTGCGGCCTCAGCGACATAGCGCCCACCGATCATGGCGTAGTAGATCCCCTCGCCTGATGCGGGAGCGACGATGCCGGCAGCATCACCCGCCACGATAACATCGCGGCTAGTTGTCCCAGCGCTTTAGCGGCTTCAAGGGGATCGGCGCGCCCTCGCGACGCACCGTCTGGCAGGTGGACAGGCCCAAGTCGTCGCGCATCGTGCTGACCGCGCCGCGCAGGGAAAAGCCCTTATTCGCGCTGCCGACGCCGATGCTAGCTGTCTTCCCATGCGGGAAAACCCAGGCGTAGAAATCGGGCGAGAGCCTGCCTTGGTAGAAAACGTCGCAGCGCGATGGGTCGTAATTGTCGCCGGAATGATCCGGACTTTCGATGATCTCGTGATAAGCGAAGACGCACGGAATTTTCTCCGCGCCTGCGATGTTCTGCTTGGCCACTGCCGAGCGCGCACCGTCCGCGCCGATTACCAGTTTGGCCCGGATTTTTTCGATCTCACCACCACGCTCACGCCGGAAGCATACCAGCGCGCCGGGCCGATCATCGCGCTCGATCCGGTCGAAGGTCGCCGAGAGCCGCTCTGCGCCGCTGCTCGCCGCGCGCTCACGGAGCCATTCGTCAAAGTGCTCGCGGTCAACCATGCCGACATAGCCGATCTCGCCAACCGGCATATCAACCGCGCGATTGGAGGGTGCGATCATGCGGGCAGAGCGGGCACGCGCCACCAGAAGGCTTTGCGGAATGTCGAAATCTTCCATCAGCCGCGGAGGTACCGCGCCGCCACATGGCTTGATCCGCCCACCGCGCTCCATCAGCAGCACGGAATGGCCCGCGCGGGCAAGGTCGTCGGCTGCGGTTGCTCCGGTCGGGCCGCCGCCAATCACCGCGACGTCATAGATTTTCTCACTCATGCGAATACCTCAGCTTCCCTCTCTATGGGCTCTCGCCCCACGCGATCATTTGTGGCCCGAACCGGTGCCAAACCCTTGGCCGTCGCTCGAATGGCGAGCCAAGCTGCGACAACGAACAGCGCGGCCTCGACCGCGAAGACGAACTGGAACGCGCGGCCTTGATCGCCCAGCACAGCCAGCGCCGCATCGCGCCCCGCCGCGCCCAGAAATCCGCCGAGGCCAAATGCAATCGCCTGCGCCGCGCCCCACACGCCCATGCGCACGCCTTCGCGCGTTTTTGCGCCTGCCCCTGCGAGGCCCATCATCGCCCCGATGGCTGCGACAGCGAACAATCCATTGCAAAAGCCCAGCGCCATCACATTGGCGTGGATCGGCCAACCCGGCCCGACGACCGCGCCCATAGCGAGGCCCGCCAGCGCCAGGGCTGAGCCAAGACAGCCGAACACAATCCAATGTCTCAACTCGCCCGGCATCCGCCCTGCAAAGGCGCTTCCCGCGATCCCGGCAACGATCATTCCGAGTAGCACGCCGCCATTTTGCATACCCCCGAGCCCCGTAGACTCGCCTGGTGTCATGGCAAAAACGATGCCTGCAAACGGCTCGAGGATGAGGTCTTGCATGTTGAAGGCCATCATCGAAGCGAAGATAAAAAGTGTGAAACGGCGCGCGGCTTTCTCGGCGAAAATCTCGGCGATGGCGGCCCGGAAATCGGGCGGCGGATCGTTCTTGGCGGTCTCGGCGAATTGCACCGTTTCGCGCGGCTCAAGCCGGAAGACGGCAAGACCTGCAATGATCAGGCAGACCGCCAGCAATCCACTTGACACCCTCACCAGCCGTGCTGGCGAAAACGGGTCGATCAATTGGCTTACGATGATCGCGGATACGACAATGCCGGCGATCATCATGATCCAAGTGACAGCCGCTGCCGGTGCGCGGCGATCAGGCGCAACACCCGAGGCCAGCAAAGCGAGCGCTGAAGTCCCACTCGCGCCGACACCCACACCGATCAGCGCATAGGCAAGAACACCAAGCGTGATGCCGAGCGCGAAACTGTTCGCCGTCATCAATGTGACTTGGACGGCGAGCAAGGCTCCAGCGGCAAGGACGGCGAGCCCACCCATGATCCACAAGGCGCGGCTTCCGCCTTTGTCCGATCCGTGCCCCCAGATTGGGCGGCACAGTTGCACAGCATAATGCCAGCCGACCAGACCTGCCGGGATAGCAGCGGCAAGCGCATATTCGACCACCATTAACCGGTTGAGCACGGTGGTCGTCAGCATCACCATCCCGCCGATCGAGGCCTGGACGAGCCCAATCCGGATAATCGCAAACCAGCTGAGACCTTTGGGGGCGGCAGGGTTTGCGGCGCGCATCAGATATAGCCCCCGAGGCCGAGCGCTGCGGCGAGCATGCCCAACACATAGAGCGTAACACCGACAGCATTGTACCACGGCGCGAACTTGGCTGGGTTTCTAAGCAGGCGAGGCATTGCGGCGATCTGCGCGATCAGCACGAAAGTCACCGCCAAGGCCGAAAGCAACAGGCCCCATTGCCACAGCAAGAGGATCACGACCGCCTGCGCTGACGCCATGACGCCGCAAGCAAAGCGCGCCGCTTTGCTGATGCCAAGCGTCACCGGCAGCGATTTGAGGCCGGTCGCGCGGTCACCCTCGACCGCCTTGAAATCGTTCAATGTCATGATGCCGTGCGCGCCGATGCTGTAGAGCACCAGCACAACCAGCACTTGTGTCGATGGCAAGCCGCCCGTCATCACGCTCGCACCGGTGAACCAGCTCAACCCTTCGTAAGTCAGGCCGACCACCGCCGGCCCGGCCCAGCCGCTTTGCTTCAGGCGAAAAGGCGGCGCACTATAGGCCCATGCCAGCGCCAGCCCGACCAGCCCCGCAACAAACACCCATATGCCGAGGCTCCACGCGACAATCGCCGACACGACCGTCCCGATGATTGCAATGTAGAGGCCCCACCGCCCGGCAATGCGGCCAGATGGGATTGGTCGATCAGGCTCGTTGATCGCATCGACATGACGGTCGAACCAGTCATTGACGGCCTGGCTGGTCCCGCAAACCAAAGGCCCAGCAAGCAGCACGCCTGCTGCTACGAACAGCCAGCGTCCATCAAGGCTCGCGCCGGACGAAACCGCGCCGCACATAAAGGCCCACATGGGCGGAAACCAGGTGATCGGTTTGAGAAGCTGGACGACATCGCGGAGCGCCGGAATCGGCGACGAGCGAGTCGTGGCTGCTGTCCTCTCCATTTGCGCAAGCTATGCCTGACACTGGCATGCGTCAAACTAAATTGACACTATGGCTAGTCGCTTGCGGATTTTGCAATGAATCAGTCGTTGTCGCCGTCCAAATTGCCCAATCCGTGCCGGTGAAGCTTGGAATAAAGGCTCTGGCGAGAAAGACCGAGAATCTCGGCTGCCGATGCGCGATTGTCCGAGGTGTAGGAAAGGGCCGCTTCGATACAGAGCCGCTCAATCATGTCGGTGCTTTCGCGCACAATATCCTTCAGCGACATGCGTCCGACCAGATCGGTGAGCTGCTCAACCGAGCGCGGCGTGTCGGCAGCGCCCGCCGGGATATCGCGCAGACGCCGCGCAATCGGACGGATGACAAAGCCATAAAGCTGGGTGTCAGCCCCGGTCCGCACGGCAGAAAGTTCAACCTGCTCGCCCTGATCTTCTTCATGCGCGCGCAGAACAGTGCTGACATTTCGGGCCGCACCGTGCTGTTCAATCTGGTTCTCGATCAGGTCGAGATCGATGCCGGGCCGTCCGATCCATCGCGACAAATGCTGTCCACGCACCTGATCGACACTGCCAGCCTGGACCAGCTCGATGAAAGAGGCGTTGGCGCTCACCAGCTCCAGATCCTTGTTCGCAACCACGAAGGCATCAGGCATAGTATCAACGAGCGCGGGCAAAGCGTTGTCTTCGCGCGGTTCGTCCGGTTCGCCGATGAGTGAGCAGCGAAGCAGCAGATAACGGTTGCGGTCTTGCGTAAAAGCAGAAGCAGAGAGCTTCGCAGACTTTGAACCCTTCGCGATTGCCACCTCGATTGGTGCGACATCACCTGCCGCTTGCACCGCGCCAAGCAGCGTCAGGACATCGGCGTGCGATGCGCGATCGAACAGCGCCGAGAGCTTCTTTCCGACCAGAGCGCCTTTGCGCAGGCCGAACATATCATGCGCCGCCGGGTTTGCCTCACGCACACGCTGAGCCGCCGCATCGACGATCACTACCGGTTCGCTCGAAGCATCGAACAGCATGCGATAACGCGTTTCCAGCTGACGAAGGCGCAGATAGTCCCGCTCAAGCGATTGTTGCACTTGCAACAGGCGCTGTTGAAGCTTCGCCGCCTCGCGCAGATCGCGGCCAAACGCGATCCGATGCTGACCGCCATTCACGCTGATTAGAACATAGCGGATCGGCACATCGCCATCGCCCGCAAGGTGGTTGACCTGGCGCCAATGCTGCACTTCACCGCGCCGTGCAGCTGCGAGCATCTCCATGATCTTGGGACGGCTCTCAATCGTGACGGTATCGAGCCAGTTCTGGCCGGTCAGATTCTCAATTCCAGGAAAGAGGTCAGGATCGTAAGCGGTATCTAGGATCGTGCCAGTGTCATCGAGTACGAGCGTGATATCGCCCGCCACCATGGCGAGCTTCATCGCAGCATCGGCATCCAGCGAGTCGAACAACTCCGCCGCCTGTCCAAAGGGGTTCTTACCCTCAATGCTGTGCTTGCGTGTCAGCATCCGCGTTCTGCCTTACTCTGCGGGCTGTTCGCTCGAAATCGCATTCTGCACCAGCTCTTCAGCCACATTAACCGCTGCCCTGGCATCCAACGCTGTTCCATCTGCTCCGACCTCTGAAACGAGGTCCGTATTCTCATTGACCACTCGGCCACCAATCATGATCTGCATGTGCGGATTTGCGGCCACGCTGCGCATCGCATTGATGATCTGTGCGATGGCGGAGCTAGGACAATCGCGGGTGATGGTCAACGCCGCCACATCGAAGGGTCTCTCCGCCATTCTTCGCAGCAAATCGCCGCGGCTTGGCTCCACCAGAACTTCGCTCGCCCACCCTGAGCGCGCGAACATATCCTCGACCATGATCGGTCCGAAACTGTGCTGATCGCCCGGCATTGGTGCGACCAGAATGCGCCGCTCGCCCGAGACCGCAGCAACCAAAGGCGGACAGCGATGCGCGACCTCGCGCATTACTTCCTGCAAACGCCACAAACCCATTGTAACGTCGACAAAATCGCACTCATCCGCTTCCCAAAGCTCACCCAGCTTGCGGGCAGCGGGAGCGAGCAGATCGACGTAGATTGCTTCTACGCTGACGCCTTTATCCAAGTGAGCCTGCACTATATCCAAAAGGTCGGCAGCCTCTGCATGCAACGGAAGCGTTGCAAAATGGCTCGCATCGAAGGGATCAATCTCGGATTTGCTCCCCTTTGCGGGCGAGGCTTTCTCCGGCGTGTGCGCCATCAGCAATCTGGGGATAATCTCCCCCTCGATGATCGAGCCGATGGCAGCGCTGTCGAGCGTAGCCGGGCTGCCGTCGTCATCATCGCTGAGCGCGATCCGCTTCAGACGTGAAAAAGGGTCTCCGATCACTTTGCGTAATGCAGCTGATCCAGTGCCAATCACAGATGCCATTCGTCAGACTCTCCCAGTCTGCCGGGTCAAACAGGCCCGGATGTGGCGCGGATTGCGTCATCGTTGATGAGAATGGCGGAGGCTGCGCGACTCCGGAATCATCAACGGAAACCGCCGTACGCCTATTTTGACACATTAGCAAATTGACACCCGGGTTTGTGTCAATTTTATTTGTCGTCCACTTTGATTGACACTTCACCCTGACTCGGCGTAAGCCCCTGATTGGAGAGCGGAGGCAGTTCGCAACGAATGGGACGGGATACCCAACACAAAGACAAGGCATTTCCAGGTGGGAAATCAGCGGGGCTCTACACCGCGGAAGAGCGCCAGCGCCGCGACGACTCGGCCTGGACCGTTGTTCAAGGTGTCCTTGCTCCTCTCCAGTTTATCGTTTTTCTGGTCAGTCTCGGCCTCGTCCTGAGGTTCATAATTGAAGGCGAAGGCGCGGTCGCCGCTGACACCTCGATCGTCATCAAGACATTGATACTCTACACAATTATGATCACCGGATCGATCTGGGAAAAGGTCGTATTCGGCAAATGGTTGTTCGCGCCTGCCTTCTTCTGGGAAGACGTGTTCTCAATGCTGGTGCTCGCGCTGCACACGCTTTACCTCGTGATGCTGTTTGGCGGCTTGGGATCGGTCGAAAGCCGGATGTTCGTCGCGCTCGCGGCTTACGCGGCCTATGTCATCAATGCTGGACAGTTTCTGCTCAAATTGCGCGCAGCGCGGCTTGAAGCGAGTCGTTTTGAGGCGGTCACAGCATGAACGCGCTGCCTCCCACCAGCGGATGCGGTTCCGATCTTGCGCTTAAAGAGCGTCCCAAAAATGAACGCCCGGTTTTGCGCGAGCGCGGTCAACGCGAAGTCTTCTGCGGGTTGACCGGGATCATCTGGCTGCACCGCAAAATGCAGGACGCCTTCTTCCTCGTAGTCGGCTCACGTACCTGCGCGCACCTGCTGCAATCCGCCGCTGGCGTGATGATTTTTGCCGAACCGCGCTTTGCCACGGCCATTATGGAAGAGCGCGATCTAGCCGGTATGGTCGATGCGCAGGACGAATTGGACCGGGTCGTGGGCCGTCTGCTCGAACGGCGCCCCGATATTGCGACCCTGTTTCTCGTCGGATCTTGCCCATCGGAAGTGATCAAGCTCGACCTTGCCAAGGCTGCCGAGCGGCTCGGTGCAAAACATGCCGGTCAGGTTCGTATACTCAACTATTCGGGCAGCGGGATCGAGACGACCTTCACACAAGGCGAAGATGCATGCCTCGCATCGCTCGTGCCCGAAATGCCGAGCGCGCCCGTCGATACGCCGCAAGAACTACTGATCGTCGGCTCACTGCCAGATATCGTCGAGGACCAATTCCTGCGTCTGTTTACGCAGCTCGGCATTGAGCGCGTTGGCGTACTGCCTGCGCGCAAGAGCGGCGAATTGCCTGCCGTCGGCCCAAATACACGCTACCTTCTCGCGCAACCTTTCCTCAGCGACACCGCCATGGCGCTTGAGGATCGCGGGGCCAAGCGGCTTGATGCTCTATTCCCGTTCGGGGTCGAAGGCACCACATCTTGGCTGCGCGCGGCGGCTGAGGCTTTCGGCGTCGAAGATGAGCATTTCGAACGCGTCATTGCCAGTCCGCGCGAACGCGCGAAACGCGCCATCGAACACAGTCGCGCATTGCTCGAAGGCAAAAGCATCAGCTTCCTGCCAGACTCACAACTCGAAGTGCCCCTCGCCCGGTTCCTCGCGCAGGAGCTAGCCATGGAACCGGTCGAGGTTGGCACGCCCTATCTGCACCGCACGCATCTTGCGCGCGAGCTGGAGCTGCTGCCCGATACCGCGCGCCTTTCCGAAGGCCAGCATGTCGACAAGCAGCTCGATAGGGTGCGCCGGGATAAGCCCGACCTCACCGTATGCGGACTTGGCCTCGCCAACCCGCTCGAAGCGGAAGGGTTCTCGACCAAATGGGCAATCGAGCTCGTCTTCTCACCCATTCACGGGTTCGAGCAGGCGGGCGACCTTGCCGAGCTTTTCGCCCGTCCCTTGCGCCGCCGCGACGTGTTGAGGGTATAGGTCATGCAGCTATCCGTCTGGACCTATGAAGGACCGCCCCATGTCGGGGCCATGCGGATCGCGACCGCGATGGAGGAGATGCACTATCTGCTCCACGCACCGCAGGGTGATACCTATGCGGATCTGCTCTTCACCATGATCGAACGGCGGAGCAAGCGTCCGCCCGTTACCTACACCACATTCGAAGCGCGCGATTTGGGCAAGGATACCGCGCAATTGTTTCAGGATGCCGCGCGCGAAGCTGCCGAGCGCTTCCAGCCGCAGGCGATGATTGTCGGCGCGTCTTGCACTGCGGAGCTGATCCAAGATGATCCCGCTGGCTTGTCGGAAGCGATGGACCTGCCCTGCCCGGTCATCCCGCTTGAATTGCCAAGCTATCAGCGCAAGGAAAACTGGGGCGCAGCAGAGACGTTCTACCAGATTGTCCGCAGCCTTGCCGATCGCACCCTAAGGCCTGCCCCGCGCGAAGGGCGCCGTCCACTCGTCAACATACTTGGCCCCACTGCGCTCGGCTTTCGCCACCGCGATGATCTGGTCGAAATCCGCAAGATTCTTGACTGCCTCGGCGTCGACGTAAACCTTGTCGCACCTTTGGGCGCCAGCCCGCAGGACATCACGCGGATCGGCGCAGCCGATTTCAACGTGGTCCTCTATCCCGAAATCGCAGAAGAAGCGGCCCGTTGGCTTGAGCGCGAGTTCAAGCAGCCGGCCGTTCGCACGGTCCCGATAGGCGTGAACGCAACGCGCACGTTTATCGCGGAAGTCGCCGAGTTAGCAGAGGTTGATCCCACCTCTGCGCTCGGCGACTATTCCTCACGGATGCCGTGGTGGAGCCGTTCGGTCGATTCCAACTATCTGACCGGAAAACGCGTATTCATCTTTGGCGACGCGACCCATGCGGTCGCCGCTGCGCGGATCGCGCATGAAGAGCTTGGCTTCGAGGTGTGCGGGCTCGGTTGTTACAACCGCGAATTTGCCCGCGATGTGCGCGCTGCTGCCGAAAAATATGGCGTTGAACCGCTCGTCACCGACGATCATCTCGCGGTCGAAGATGCGATTATCGCGGCTCAACCAGAAATGGTGCTCGGCACGCAGATGGAGCGGCATATCGCCAAGCGGCTGGGCATGCCCTGCGCGGTGATTTCGGCGCCGGTGCATGTGCAGGATTTCCCTGCGCGCCATTCCCCGCAAATGGGTTTTGAGGGCGCGAATGTAATCTTCGACACCTGGGTGCATCCGCTCGTGATGGGCCTGGAAGAGCACCTGCTCACCATGTTTCGCGACGACTTCGAGTTTTCCGATGAGAACGGGCCCTCGCACCACGCCGCTCACGCGCCCAAAATGTCACAAGGGCGCGCTCCTACGATAGATGCAGAAGTGCCCGAAGAGCCGGTTGTGCCCGCCGATAGCGGGTCGATCTGGACCGCCGAGGCCGAGCGTGAACTGAAGAAGATACCGTTCTTTGTGCGCGGCAAAGCGCGCCGTAACACCGAACTTTACGCCGCCGACCAGGGCCGCGCCGAAATCGACGTTGAAACGCTCTACGACGCGAAGGCGCATTATGCCCGGTAGCGCGCCCCACCCAGTGCGCGTGGCCATCGTCACGCTCGACAATCACCTGAAAGGGGCGGTTGAGCGCGCGGGCGATGAACTGGCGCGCGACGGCATTTCGCTTTCGCTGCACGCGGTCGCCGATTGGGACCGCAACGCCAAGCATTTGGACACGACCAAGGCTGCGATCGCCGATGCGGACATCGTCATCGCGACCATGCTGTTCCTTGACGACCATGTGCGCGCGATCCTGCCTGCGCTGGAAGAGCGCCGCGAGAATTGCGATGCAATGCTCGGCCTGATGTCGGCAGGCGAAATCGTGAAGCTCACCCGGCTCGGCGGATACCGCATGGATGCGCCGGCCAAAGGCCCGCTGGCGCTGCTAAAGAAGCTGCGCGGATCATCCAAGAGAAACGCGAGCTCTGGCGCAGGGCAGATGAAGATGCTGCGCCGTCTGCCCAAGATTTTGCGCTTTATCCCCGGCACCGCGCAGGATGTACGCGCATACTTCCTGACGCTGCAATATTGGCTCGCCGGATCGGACGAAAACGTCGTTGCGATGGTGCGCGGCCTGATCGACCGCTACGCCTCAGGCGAGCGCGAGGCGAGGCGCGGCGAGACCCCGGCAGAACCGCCGCGCGAATATCCCGAGGTTGGTGTCTATCACCCGGCGACCGATCAGCTGATTTCCGAAGGGCTGCGACTGCTTCCACGCAAAAAGGGCAAAAACGGCACCGTCGGCGTGCTGCTGCTGCGCTCTTACCTGCTGGGCCGCGACACCGGCCATTATGATGGCGCGATTGCGGCCTTCGAAGCGGCAGGTCTTAAAGTCATTCCGGCCTTTGCCAGCGGATTGGATGCGCGCCCGGCGATCGAGAAATTCTTCATGGAGCGCGGCAAGCCCACGGTCGATGCGATCGTCAACCTGACAGGTTTCTCGCTGGTCGGCGGCCCCGCTTACAACGACAGCGAAGCCGCTATCGAGATCCTGACCGAGCTCGACACTCCCTATATCGCCGCGCACGCAATCGAGTTTCAGACCCTCGAAGAATGGCGCGGACGTGATCAGGGCTTGCTCCCACTCGAAGCGACCATGATGGTTGCCTTGCCAGAACTTGATGGCGCGATTGCACCAAGCGTGTTCGGCGGACGGGCCGGTGCGGGCGAAACCTGCCAAGGCTGCGAGCGCCATTGCGAGCAGCCCAAATCACAAAATGTCCGTGCGATGATGGGCTGTCCAGAACGCGCAGAGGCGCTGGCGGACAAGACCCTAAAGCTGATCCAATTGCGCAAGGCCGAGCGCGCCGACCGCAAACTCGCGGTAGTACTGTTCAACTTCCCGCCCAATGCCGGCGCTATGGGCACAGCCGCCTTCCTTTCAGTGTTTGAGTCGCTCCATGCGACGCTCAAAAGGCTTGCGAGCGAAGGCTATGAAGTCGACGTGCCCGAAAGCGTCGACGCGCTGCGCGATGCCATCATTGAAGGCAACTCTACGCAGTTCGGCAGCGATGCCAATGTCGCAGCCCGCATTCCCGCCGATGAGCATGTGCGGCGCGAACCGCACCTCGCCGAGATCGAAGCGCAATGGGGACCCGCGCCCGGCAAGGCGCAGAGCGATGGCGCCAATATTCAAGTGCTGGGCGCGCATTTCGGCAATGTGTTTGTCGGCGTCCAACCTGCCTTCGGATATGAGGGCGATCCGATACGCCTGTTGTTTGAAGGCACTTTCGCCCCGACCCACGCCTTCAGCGCTTTCTACCGCTGGATCCGCGAAGATTTCGGCGCGCATTCGGTGCTGCATTTCGGGACGCATGGCGCGCTCGAATTCATGCCGGGCAAGCAAGCGGGCATGACCGGTGATTGCTGGCCAGAGCGCCTGATCGGCGACCTGCCCAATTACTACCTCTACGCCGCGAACAATCCATCCGAAGGTCTGCTCGCGAAACGCCGCTCGGGCGCGACGCTCGTCAGCTATCTGACCCCGCCGCTCGCGCAGGCGGGACTTTACAAGGGCTTCATCGAACTCAAGCAGACGGTCGAACGCTGGCGCGGCGCAGCCGAGGATGACGAGCGGACCGATCTCGAAACACTGATCGCCGACCAGTGCGACGCGCTGGACATTGACTCCACCGATATCAGCAAGCTCGCGAGCCACCTCTACGAGCTCGAGCAAACGCTAATCCCGCACGGCCTGCATGTGCTCGGAAAGCCCCCAGCAGGCAACGCGCGCGAGGAAATGCTCGATGCGATGGTCGAAGCGGCAGGTGATGATGCCAATCGCGATGCACTGGGCGAAAAACTCGACGCTTGCGATGAACTCACCGCGCTAATCCACGCGCTCGACGGCGGCTATGTGAAGCCTGCTCCGGGCGGCGATGTCATCGCCAATCCGGAAGTGCTACCCACAGGTCGCAACATTCACGGCTTCGACCCTTTCCGCATCCCGTCTGCCTATGCCTGCGAGCAAGGGCGGATGCAGGCCGAGGAGCTAATCGCGCGCCATGTGAACGGCGGCGCGCCCTTCCCCGAAAGCCTAGCCATGGTGCTGTGGGGCACCGACAACATGAAGAGCGAAGGCGTGCAGATCGCGCAGGCGATGACGCTGATCGGCGCACGCCCCCGCCGCGATGGCTATGGCCGGCTGTGCGGCGCAGAGCTGATACCGCTCGAAGAATTGGGCCGCCCGCGCATTGACGTAGTCGCAACTCTCTCAGGCATTTTCCGCGACCTCCTGCCGCTGCAGACCCGCATGCTCGCCGAAGCCGCCCTGCTCGCCAGCCAGGCGGACGAGCCAGCCGAAGCCAACTTCGTACGCAAGCACACACTCGCTCATATGAAGGCGCAAGATTGCGACCTCGAAACTGCCGCCTTGCGCGTCTTCTCCAATGCCGAGGGGGCCTATGGCGCCAACGTCAACCAGATGATCGAAGGCGGCGTCTGGGCCGATCCTGACGAGCTAGCCAACGCGTTCGAGACCCACAAGGGCTATGCCTACGGGGTTAAAGGCGAGCCAGTGCAGCGCCGCGAGCTCCTCCAACGCGCGCTCGCAGAAGTCGAATTCACATATCAGAACCTCGAAAGCGTCGAAGTCGGCGTCACCGATCTCGATCAATATGTCGACGGGCTTGGCGGGGTCAGCCGCTCGGTCGCCAAGGCCAAGGGCAAGGACGCGCCAGTCTACATTCTCGATGCGACGCGCGGCAATGCGAAGGTTCGCACGCTCGCCGAACAGATCGACCTTGAGACCCGCAGCCGCACACTCAACCCCAAATGGTATGAGGGCATGCTCGACCACGGTTATGAAGGCGTGCGCCATATCGAAGGCCACGTGACCAACACGATGGGCTGGTCGGCAACTACGGGCCAGGTCGCGCCTTGGGTCTACCAGAAGATCAGCGAAACATTCGTGCTCGACGAAGAGATGCGCCGCCGCCTCTCCGAGCTCAATCCGAAAAGCTCCGCCCGTGTGGCAAATCGCTTGCTCGAAGCCTGCGACCGCCAGCTGTGGGAACCCGATGACGAAACCCTCGCCGCTCTGCGCGAGGCCAGCGACGAACTCGAGGATCGGCTCGAGGGCGTGTTCGCGGCGGAATGATGTGATGAGGAAACCAGACCAATGAACCTGCTCGATCCAAAGACCCGCTTCAGCAAGCCCGATGGCGAAGGCTCGGTGCAGGTGCAGCTTGACCCGCGCGACCAGATCAAGGGCGCGAAAGTGTTCGCGGTCTATGGCAAAGGCGGGATCGGCAAATCGACCACCTCGTCGAACCTGTCCGCCGCCTTTTCAAAGCTCGGCCACCGGGTGCTTCAGATCGGCTGCGACCCGAAGCATGACAGCACGTTCACACTCACCAAAAAGCTGATGCCGACCGTGATCGACGTGCTCGAGACGGTCGAATTCCACTCGGAAGAATTGCGGCCCGACGACTATATGTTCGAAGGCTATAACGGCGTGATGTGCGTTGAGGCTGGCGGGCCGCCCGCGGGCACAGGCTGCGGCGGCTATGTCGTCGGCCAGACCGTCAAACTGCTCAAGCAGCACCATCTGCTCGAAGACACCGATGTCGTCATCTTTGACGTGCTCGGCGACGTCGTGTGCGGCGGCTTTGCAGCGCCGCTGCAACATGCCGAGCGCGCATTGGTGGTCGCGGCCAACGACTTTGACAGCATCTTCGCGATGAACCGCATTGTCGCCGCCATCGGCGCGAAATCGAAGAATTATGATGTGCGGCTCGCCGGCGTGGTCGCCAATCGCAGCCGCGAGACCGACGAGATCGACCGGTTCTGCGACAAGATCGGAATGGAACGGCTTGCGCACTTCCGCGATGTCGATGCGATCCGCCGCTCGCGCCTCAAGAAATGCACCCTGTTTGAAATGGAAGATTCGCTTGAAGTCATCGCGGCACAGGACGAATATCTGCGGCTCGCCGCAATGCTGTGGGCGGGTGTTGAACCGTCAACCGCCAGCCCGATGAAAGACCGCGATATCTTCGACTTTCTGGGGTTTGAGTGATGGCTACACGTTCTCCCTCTGGCTACGACATGCAGCGTGACCGGCTGGCGACCTATTTCGACAGCACCGCGCGCAAGGCATGGATTGACCTTACCTCCGACGCGAAGGTCAGCGGCATTCGCGCGACCGTTCGCGCGGGACGTGAAGAGATGCGCCGCACTTTGCTCGGCTGGCTGCCGGCGGACCTGCGCCGCACGCGCGTGCTTGATGCGGGATGCGGCACTGGCGCGCTCAGCATCGAAGCCGCCTGCCTTGGCGCGGAAGTCACCGGCATCGACGTCGCCGCAGGGCTGGTGGACGTTGCGAGGGACCGCACACCGAGCTTTATCGGACACGGTAAGATTTACTGGCGCGCGGGCGATATGCTCGACCCTGCGCTGGGAGAGTTCGCGCATGTCGTCGCGATGGACTCCCTCATCCATTACAGCGCAGGCGATCTCGTCAGCGCGCTTTCGCAACTGGGCGAGCAATGCAGCGGATCGATATTGTTCACTTTCGCGCCGCACACGCGGATGCTCGGCGCGATGCACACGGTCGGCAAATTCTTCCCGAAAAGTGACCGTTCCCCAGCGATCGTGCCGGTCAACGAAGATGAGCTGCGCGCGCGCCTCACCCGGCTTGACGGCTGGCAGATTGGCCGCACGCATCGCGTTTCCAGCGGGTTCTACACTTCGCAAGCGATGGAGCTGGTGAGAGCCTGATGAGCAAGCCCCTCGCCCCTTCTGTCAAATGGGTCCAGGCGATGTCTGCCTGGTTGCCGTTCGCGGATGCGGCGAGTGCTGATTTGCCCTTGTCACGCCTGTTGCGTCTCGCGCTATTCCAGGTGAGCGTCGGCATGGCGATGGTGCTGCTCAACGGCACGCTCAACCGAGTGCTGATCGTAGAGCTGGGAACACCTGCATGGGTGATCGCGGTGCTGATCGCCGTGCCACTGCTGGTGGCGCCATTCCGCGCGCTGATTGGCCACAAATCTGACACCCACCGCTCGGTCCTTGGCTGGAGGCGTGTACCCTACATCTGGTTCGGCACGATGGCGCAATTCGGTGGCCTTGCAATCATGCCGTTTGCCTTGCTGTTGCTGGGCAAGCCTGAGACTTTCACCCTGGGTCTGGTGAGCGCTGGCGTCGCCTTCCTTCTGACGGGCGGGGGCATTCACACGACGCAAACCGCGGGCCTCGCACTGGCGACTGATCTTGCGCCTGAGGACAAGCGCCCACGCGCGGTCGCTCTGCTTTATGTCATGCTGCTGGTCGGCATGATGATCTCGGCATTTGTGATCGGAGGCCTTTTGGTCGACTTTACTTCGACGCGGCTTGTGCAAGTAATCCAGGGCGCGGCGGTGATCACTCTCTGGCTCAATGTGGTCGCCCTGTGGAAGCAGGAGCCGCGCAACAAGGAACTGACCGCGCCTGACCGTGAGACGCCCGCCTTTGGCGATCTGTGGCGTTCCTTCGTGCGCGATGGTCGCAACGCACGGCTGCTCACCGCGATCGGTATCGGCGCAGCGGGCTTTGCCATGCAGGACGTGCTGCTTGAACCCTATGGCGGGGAAATTCTCGGGCTTTCTGTCGGCGCGACGACCGCGCTGACCGGAGCATGGGCGGCGGGCGCATTGCTCGGCTTCGTCTTGTCAGGCCGCTGGCTGACTCGCGGCGATGATCCGCTGCGCGTTGCGGGCCTTGGGCTTGTGACGGGCGTCGCCGCCTTCCTTCTTATCCTGTTCGCCTCTCCCTTCGCTTCCGTCGCCATGCTGTTTGGCGGAGCCTTCGCCATCGGGCTTGGCCTCGGCCTTTTCTCGGTCGGCACGCTGATCGAAGCGATGAGCATCGCAAAGAGTGACACCGCCGGCCTCGCGCTCGGCGCATGGGGCGCTGTGCAAGCAAGCTGCGCCGGCCTCGCCATCGCTTTGGGCGGAGCGGTGCGCGATATCGCCGCTGCGCTGGCTGGCGGGACCGAAGCGGCGCGCGCGACCGGCTACACCGCTGTTTATTCCATCGAGATCCTGCTGCTGCTGATCGGCCTTGTCGCCATCGGGCCGCTGGTTGGTCGCAATCGCAAAACGCAAGAAGATGCGTCTGCTCCGTTCGAGCTGCGCGAATTTCCGACCTGAATTTGAATGAGAGGAGTGTAAGATGAATGCGGCATACATAGTGGGCACGTTCGACGTGGCCGAACTGGTCTTTTTGACCTTCTTCGTGTTCTTCATCGGGCTCGTGATCTACCTCAACCGCGAAAGCCGGCGAGAAGGCTATCCGCTTGAGGAAGAACTGGGCGACCGGGTCGATCCATCGGGCAAGAAACTGTCTGACGGGCCGGACAAGGTGTTCAAGCTGCCGCATGGCCGCGGTGAATACATTCCCGAGGCGGTTCCACGCGATGCGGTCGATGTGCCAGGCACGCGCACCTTCGGCTCGGCAGGCGCTCCTTACGAGCCAACCGGTGACGGCATGAAGTCAGGCATGGGTCCGGGCGCATATGCTAAGCGCGCGACCTATCCCGATCTCACTGCCGATGGCCGTCCGCGCATAGTGCCGATTGGCGCTGCGCACGAGATCGCGATTGCGCCCGGTGACATGGATCCGGTTGGCCTGCCAGTCTACGACGCGGACAAAAAGCTCGCCGGCAAGGTAAGCGATGTCTGGGTCGATCAGTCCGAGCACATCATCCGCTATCTCGAAGTGACAACCAATTCGGGCAAGAAAGTGCTCGCGCCGATGCCAATGGCAAAGGTGCAGACACCCGGCCTGCTCGGCGATCTGAAGCCGCTGATCGATATCGACGCGATCACGGTCGAGCAGTTCGACGATGTGCCGGCTTTGTCGACACCCGGTCAAATCACTCGCGATGAGGAAGAGCGCGTCCAAGCCTATTTTGGCGGCGGCTATTTCTACGCCAAGCCTGAGCGGACAGAGCCATGGATCTGAACAACGCACCCGAGTTGCCCGCTTATCCATCCGCGCAGGACGATCCGATGGGTACGCCTGCCAAGGATGAGCGCGTGCTGTGGCAGGGCCGGCCCGATCTTCGCGTTCTGGCGCGCACCGCGTTTCACACGCGCCTGATCGGCATCTACTTCGCGGTGCTGGCCTTGATCGCCCTGTCGATGGGCAGCCCGGATACCGCAGCATTGGCGGTTGGCTTTGGCGCATTCGTCCTCGCGCTGCTGTATGGCGCCGCGTGGCTGACGGTGAAGAACACGCTCTACATCATCACCGATGCCCGCGTGATGATGCGGATCGGCATGGCCGTCGACAAGCGCGTGAACATCCCGCTCAAGAAAGTGTCCGCTGCGCATCTCGCTCCGCGCGGCAAGGGCTTTGGCGATATCGCGCTGGAACTCGGCGGAGAGCGGACTGTGCTCGGCTTCCTCCTCTTGTGGCCGCACGCCCGCCCGTGGCAGCTTTCGCGCCCGCAACCGATGCTGCGTGCCCTGCCCGATGTCGATCAAGTCGCGAAAAAGCTCGCCGACGCTTCGGCGCAGTTCAACGCGATTGAGCGCGGCGATTTCGCTCCTCAAGCGCCTGTCCGCGACCCCAGCGAAGGCCTGACGGGAGCAGCCGCATGAACGCTCCAGCCCATTACGAATACGACCACGAACACGGCGATGTTCACAAAGGTCCGATCATCATGATGGGCGCAGTGATGGCGATCTCTGTCGCGCTGACCGCCGCAGTCAGCTTCGGCTGGTTCGACCGCGTGGCTGTTCCGAGCGAAGTGCGCGCGGAGGCGGGCGTGGAGCCCACTGCGAGCCGCCAGCTTAACTTCTTCGACGCGGACGAAGGCGCGGTCAGCATCGTCGATGCGGAAAGCGGCGCAGAGATTGCCCGCTACGAAGCAGGCACGGGCGGCTTCATCCGCTCGACTGTGCGCAGCCTAGCGCAAGCGCGCCAAGTGCGCGGTATCGGGGCGCAGCCGCCGTTTGATTTAACTCAATGGGATGATGGCTCACTTTCGCTAACCGATTTGACGACCGGGAAAAGCGTGGAGCTGGGATCATTTGGCGCGACCAACCGCGCCGTTTTCGCTGCATTGCTGGAAAGGGATCAAAGCTAATGCCAACCAACTCGTTTGAAACGCCGTGCCGAATATCGGTCGAGCAAAGTTCCGAGCACTTCCATGCTCACGTCGAACTGGCCGAAGGCATAGAGATGGAGCCGGGCGACAAGGTGCGCGTGCATGGCGACCCGATCAGCATCCCGTTCGGCAGCAAGCAGATTTTCGACCGCACCGCCACGGTGACCCGCGCCGGCCCGGTCAAACGCGCGGCCATCCGCTTCGCCGCCTATTTCGACTTGGCCGAGCTCTACGAAGTCAGCTTCAACGCCGGGAGGATCAAATGAACGCTCCATCCAAAATCACCGCCGCACATGGCGGCAAAACTATGACCAGCGACGAAGCGATGGCCCTCGCCACGCAGGACACGATCCTGACCCCGCGTTTCTACACCACCGATTTCGATGCGCTGGACGCGATTGATGTATCGCTGGTGCGCGAGGAATGGGACCAGTTGATCGCCGACATGAAAGGCGACCCAAACAAGACCCACTTCCGCCACAAGAATGATTTTGCCGGCATCATCGAAGGACTCGAGCCGGAACTGCGCGCGGAGTTTACCGACTTTCTCGTCAGTTCGATGACATCGGAATTTTCCGGCTGCGTGCTCTATGCCGAAATCGCGCGGCGCACCAAAAACCCCGATGTGAAGCAGCTGTTCAAACTGCTCGCTCGCGATGAAAGTCGCCACGCCGGTTTCATCAATGAAAGCCTGAAAGATGCAGGTATCGGGGTCGATCTGGGATTCCTGACCAAGACCAAGAAATACACATTCTTCAAACCCAAATTCATCTGGTACGCGGTCTATCTGTCAGAAAAGATCGGTTATGCGCGCTACATTGCGATCTACCGCCATCTGGCCGCCAATCCGCAGAACAAATTTCACCCGATTTTCGACTGGTTTGAAGAGTGGTGCAATGACGAGTTCCGCCATGGCGAGGCGTTCGCCATGCTTATGCGGGCGGATCCCAAGCTGCTGAAAGGCCACAACAAGCTGTGGATCCGGTTCTTCCTGCTTTCGGTCTACGCCACGATGTATGTGCGCGATCACGCCCGCCCCGTCTTTCACAAGGCGCTGGGGGTCGATCCGACCGAATATGACTACAAGGTCTTCGGCATCTGCAACCAGATCAGCCGTCAGGTCTTCCCGGTCGAGCTCGATATCGATGATCCCAAGTTCCGGGCCCGGATGGAAGCGCTGCGTCAGGCATCGCTCAAAATCGAGGACGGCAAGGAACAGGGCGGTATTGGCGGCCTCGCCAAGCGCATCAGCGGTATGGCAGGCGCGGGATATAACTTCGCGCGGATGTATTTCCATCGGACCAAGCCAAACGCTCTGCCTGAAACCATTCGGCTGCAGCCTGCATGGTAAGCTGGAGCGGCCATATCGTCCCGTTCGCGGTGACATTGGCGATCTGGTTTTTCGCCACAGGGCTGATCGCCTGGGCGGACAATCGCGACCGCGCGACCTTCACTAAGAGCCTGCTTGTCGCAGGTGGTGTGGGGATCGCGGGCTTGATCGCAATCTTTTTCTCCTTGCAGTCAACCAGCGTGCTCTCTGTCTATTGCGCGTTCGCAGGTGCGCTAATGGTTTGGGGCTGGCACGAAGTCGGCTTCCTGACCGGAGCGGTCGCTGGCCCTCGCCGCGAACCGAGCGATCCCACCTTGTGCGGGTTTGACCGGTTCGCGCAAGCGAGCGCCACCGTCATCTATCACGAGATTGCGCTGGCGCTGACCGCGCTCACCCTGATTTCGCTCAGCTGGAATGCCGCCAATCAGATCGGCGCGACCGTGTTCGTCCTGCTGTTCATCATGCGCCTGTCGACCAAGCTCAACATGTTTGTCGGCGTGCCCAATACCAGCCTTGAAATCCTGCCGCCGCATCTGGGCTATTTGAAGAGCTATTTCGGGCGCAACCGGATGACCGTGATGCTCGCTTTATCGGCCATTGCCATAGCGCTTGTCGCGGCATGGTTTGCTTCGCTCGCAATTGCCGCACCTATGGGCAGCGCGGCGATGATCGGCGCGAGCCTGCTGTTCGCGCTGTGCCTGCTCGGCGCGCTGGAGCACATATTTCTCGCCCTGCCCTTCCGCGACGGGATGTTGTGGGGCTGGGCCGTACCGCAGCTGCGGGTGAACGCTGCAACCGCAAATACAAAAAATACAATCAAGACAGAGGGATCCAGCCATGGACTATGAAGCCTATTTCAAGAGCGAGTTGGACAGCGTTCGCGAAGAAGGCCGCTACAGGGTTTTCACGGATATCAAGCGGCACAAGGGTTCCTTCCCGCAGGCGACCCGCTTCATCGATGATGAGACGCGGGCGGTAACCGTGTGGTGCTCGAACGACTATCTTGGCATGGGCCAGCATCCCGACGTGATCGACGCGATGCACGATTGCCTCGAAGAATGCGGCGCAGGCGCAGGCGGCACGCGCAATATTTCTGGCACGAACCACTATCACGTCGAGCTGGAGGCGGAGCTTGCGGACTTGCATGGCAAGGAATCGGCGCTGCTGTTCACCTCGGGCTATGTGTCGAACTGGGCGGGCCTCGGCACGCTCGCGAACAAGATCCCTGATTGCGTGGTGTTTTCTGACGCGCTCAACCATGCCAGCATGATCGAAGGTATCCGGCACAGCCGCGCGCCCTACAAGATCTGGCGCCACAATGATGTCGAGCATCTTGATGAGCTGCTTTCCGAATATGGCCCGGACGTGCCCAAGCTGGTCGCGTTTGAGAGCGTCTATTCAATGGATGGCGACATCGCGCCGATCGCGGACATTCTCGACGTGTGCGAGAAGCACGGCGCCATGACCTACATCGATGAAGTGCACGCGGTGGGCCTCTACGGTCCGCGCGGCGGCGGCATTGCCGAGCAGGAAGGCCTGATGGACCGGATCACCGTGATCGAGGGCACGCTCGGTAAGGCCTATGGCGTGATGGGCGGCTATATCGCGGCGAGCCGAAATCTGGTCGACTTCGTGCGTAGCTTTGCCAGCGGTTTCATCTTCTCAACCGCCCTGCCCCCTGCCGTGGCAGCAGGCGCGGCGGCCAGCATCCGGCACTTGAAGACGAGCAATGCCGAGCGCGACTTGCAGAAGGAGCGGGTGAAGGAAGTACGCCGTCAGCTCGACACGATGGGCATCCCGCATCTCGACAATCCCAGCCACATCATTCCGGTGATGGTGGGTGATGCGAAGAAGTGCAAAATGATCAGCGATTGGCTGATGGATAATCACGGCATCTATGTGCAGCCGATCAACTATCCGACTGTGCCTGTGGGTACGGAGCGGCTGCGTCTCACTCCATCACCCGTGCACGATACAGGCGACATAACGCGCCTGATCAATGCGCTTTCCGAAATTTGGTCGCAATGCGAGCTCGCGCGGATGTCTGTGGCGGCCTGATCCCTGCTGCCAGCGAGGGCGCCCGCGCAAAACTCGCAGCGACCAAGAGAAAGGGCGGCGTGGCCAAAACCACACCGCCCTTTATTCTGTCAGTTACCTAAGCGGCTTAGAGGCCGGCTTCGGTGAACAGCTCTTCAAAGACCCGGCCAGCGAGACCTGGGTGTGAGACAGCCTTGGCAGCTTCAACATTGGCGTCCTGACCTTCGCCTTCGACGATGATCATGCCAACCATGCCAGCGGCGTAGTGCGGTACGCACTGATAGCCGTAAACGCCTGGCTTCGGCAGGACGTAGGAAACGGACTGGTTGATCTCACCTTCCCAGCCGCGTGTGCCTTCTGGGATCATGCCTTCAATCGAAGAAGACTGGTGGGTTGGGTCGGTTGGAACGAAGGTGACGGTGTCGCCAACTTTCGCGGTGACCAGCTTGGGCTTGAACACTTGCATGCCGCTGCCGCCATCCGGGTCACGGGTGTACATTTGAACTTCGATGACAGTGCCGTTGGCTTCGACTTCTGGTTCTGCTGGAGCAGCCGCTTCTGCAGTAGTTTCTTCCGCTGCAACGGGTGCTTCGACTTCTGCTTCGGCAGGAGCCGCCGTCGTATCGTCTGCTTCGCGGCCGCCGCATGCCGAAAGGGCAAACAGGCCGACCAGGGCAATCGAGCCCATCAGTGCGTTACGCTTCATAATTCGTATTCCTCTCTAACGCTTGAACTTCGTCGATCCCATGGGCGCTGCCTAGACGAGAATCGCCATCGTGCCTAGCCGCAAGGAAAGCTCCGTCGGAAGTGAAAAGCTTGTCGCGCGAGAGGGTTCCGAAAAAAGGTGAGAGTGGCGGGAGCGTTTCCCGCCGCTCCCTCAATCGTCAAGCGGGATAAAGCGCACCGCCACACCGCCCGACGACGCCAGCGAAAACGCCATATCAGCGCCGCCTTCGACTGCGACCTCTTCGATCACATAGTCGTACGGGTTCGTGTCCCAATGCGCGTCTGCGCCATCGCGATAGACCTGCGCGGTGTAGCGTTTGCCAGCTTCTAGGAAGTCCAGCGTCACAGAGATGTCGCGCGGGGTCCCATCGGTGACCGCGCCGAGGAACCATTCCTCGCTGCCGCGCCCCTGACGCGCAATCGCGACATACTCGCCAACCTCGCCCGCCAGCGCCACGCTCTCTTCCCAATCTGCCGGCACATCCTTGATGAACTGAAAGGCATCCATCCGTTCTTCGTAGTGCTCCGGCAGATCCGCTGCCATCTGCAGCGGCGAATAGAGAACCACATAGAGCGCCAATTGCTTGGCCAAAGTCGTTTGCGGACGATTCGAAGGATCGCCGCGCTGCATATCCTCGCGCACCGGCGGCTTCTCGTTCGGGCGCAGGTTGAAGATGCCCGGCGTGTAATCCATCGGGCCGCTCAGCATCCGCGTGTAAGCGAGGATCGAGATGTGCTCGACAGGATTGGGCGGCGTGCCCCATGCGTTGAATTCCATGCCCCGAGCGCCTTCGCGAGTCATCCAATTGGGATAGGTGCGGCGGAGCCCCGTATCCTTCACCGGCTCGTGCGCGTTGATCGAGATTTTGCGCTTCGCCGCTGACTCCACCACGCGCATGTGGTGACCAACCTGAAACTGGCTGTCGTGCCACTCATATTGCTTCACGCCGTTTGCGTCATAGCGAACCAGATCGCCCGCATCCGCGACATAGCCCGTCTTCACCTGCCGCACGCCGACCCGCTCATAGAGGTCGAACGCGTCCTCCATTTGCGCTTCGTAATTAGCAATATTGCCGCTGGTCTCGTGGTGACCGATCAGCCGCACGCCCTTTGACTGGGCATAGGCGCCCAGTTCCTCGATATCGAAATCGGGATAGGCTTCGGTGAATTTGAACAGCTCGCCATTGTTGAACCAGTCGCCGTCCCAGCCGATATTCCAACCTTCGACCAGCACGCCGGCAAAGCCATGTTCGGCGGCGAAGTCGATATAGCGCTTGGTCTCTTCGTTGGTTGCGCCGTGAATGCCATCATTGCCCCAGGTGCGCTCGCGAATATGCATTGCCCACCAGATGCCGACATATTTGCCCGGCTCCACCCATGAAACATCATCCAGCTTGTTTGGCTCGTTGAGGTTGAGGATGATGTCGGAATTGATGAGGCCTGGCGCGTCCGGAGCAATCTGGATCGTGCGCCATGGCGATTTGAACGGGGCCTTCGTGTGAACCTTGATCCCGTCAGATCCGGGGCGCAAAGCCGCTTCAAAATTGCCGGGACGCAGTGCGAGCAGCGACATGCCCGAATAATCGACCAGCGCCGCCTCGTGGATGGAAATGTGCAAGCCATCAGGCTGGCGGAAAGTCACCGGAGTGTGCGCATCGTCAACGATCGCCGCTTTGCCGGTGCGATAGATATATTCGTAGCGGTTGAACTGGCGGCTCGGCGTCCACCACGCATCGGCTTCGCCGCCAATGTTGAACTGCGTCAACTCATCGGTGATGCGGATATCGCCTTGCAACGCCTCTTGCTCCGCCAATTCGTAGCGGAAGCCGAGCCCGCTATCGAAAACGCGAAACACTACCGTTAACCGGCGCTCTGGCCCTGTGGTGGAAGAGAAGTCAGCGATCAGTTCATTGTGGTTGTCGCGGACCAATCGGCGCTCGCCCCAGGGTTGCTCCCACGTCTTGTCGGTCGAGGACCGAAGGCTGACTGTTGAAAGCTCCAAGCCATCTTCAAACCCGTGATGGTCCGCAAAAAGGAGGCCCAGTCGTGCAGGCTCCATCACCACTTCGCCATCGTAGCTGACCGCATAAGTAGCGTGGCCGCCATCATCGCTGACAGTTACGGTGATGTCGCCATCGGGCGATGAGACCTGCAAAGTCTCTGCATGCAGCGGCACCGCTGCAAACATCAACCCGGCGCCAAATGTCGCCAGTTTCACGCCCAAATTCGCCATTATGCTCTCCCGATCCGTTCGCCATTTAGTTGCACACCGCGCAAGCGCATGCAAATTTCTGCAAAAAATATTCTCTCCTACCCACTATATTAAGAATTACGGGGTTTTCTCCAAGTCAATTTTTTGCAAAACTGCGCATAACCGCTGAGTATTGCCTCGGCGGCGGGGAGGATACGACATGACAATCCGGACCGCCAAATTGGCGTTGGGCATCGCCTGCTGCGCGGCATTATCCGCTTGCGGTGGAGGCGACGGCTCGTCTTCCCAAGCGCAATCCGGCGGCGCGACCGGGGGCACCCCTACCCCGCCACCAAGCTCCGGCAGTGGCTCGGCAACTTTGCCTGCTGGAGCGCTCACGACATTTTCCGACATGACCAGCGCGATGCAGATCACGCATGATTTCGGATTTTCCGCCGGGCTCAATCCGATGGTCGCGCAGTTTGCAGGGGGCGCAGCATCGGGCGATGTCGATGGTGACGGCGATCTCGACGTGTTCGTTGCGCGCGGGGATAGCGGACCAAACCTGCTCTATTTGAACCAGGGCGGCACCGGCTTTGTCGAAAGTGCAGCGGCAGCGGGGCTCGCCTACAGCCTTGGCGGCACCAGTAATGGCCGCCACAGCGGGCCAACCTTTGGCGATCTGGACGGTGATGGCGATCTCGACCTGCTGCTGGGCGGCTTGGAGAGCGGGCCGACCAAGCTGTTCATCAATGATGGCTCAGGCCGCTTCACCGATGCGACGGCAGGATCGGGTTTTGACACCGCCAGTTCCGCGCAGACCATCTCTATGGCGCTGGGTGATTATGACGCGGACGGCGATCTGGATGTGCTGATGGCGCATTGGGGCACACCGCGCGATCCCAACCTGCCCGGCGAAACCGAGAGCTTGTGGCGCAATGATAGCAGCGCGGGCACACTTGCCTTCACTCCGGTCAGTCAGCAAAGCGGCGTCGCGAGCCTGCTCGCCTTTGATTTGCCGCAAGGCGTGCTGGGCGCGAACTACGACTATACATTCTCGCCCGCCTTTGCCGATATTGATGGCGACCGCGATCTCGACATTCTGATGGTTTCGGATTTTCGCGGATCGCGCGTGCTGGTGAACAACGGCAATGGCACATTCAGCGGCGCCACATTCATCCCCGATGATGAGAACGGAATGGGCGCGGCGGTTGGCGATTTCGACAACGATGGCGATTTCGACTGGTTCATTTCCTCGATCAACGGCAACCGCCTGTTCGAAAACCGGGGCGCACTCAGCTTTGTGCGCAACTCAGCATCAGGCGTGGAGCCGGGCGGCTGGGGCTGGGGATCGTGCTTTGCCGATTTCAACGCCGATGGCTGGCTCGATATCTACCAGACCAATGGCTGGGAAGCGGGCAAGGATCCATCCGCCTCGCTCTACGTAAACGACACCAGCCGGTTGTGGATGAGCCAGGGCGACGGGACGTTCACCGATGAGGCGCAAAGCTCCTCGATCCTCGACACCGATCAGGGGCGCGGCGTGGTGTGCGACGACTTCGACAATGATGGCGATGTCGATGTGTTGCTGCTCACGGCTGAGCCGCAAAACGCCGCCTATTACTGGCGCAACGACCTGTCTGGCGCGAACACGCTGAAGGTGCGTCTGCGCGGGAGGGCGCCCAACACGCAGGCTATCGGCGCGATCGTGGAACTGACGATCAATGACACGGTTCAGCGGCGGATGGTGGCCGTGAACAGCAATTTCACATCGCACAATTCAACCGAGCAAATGTTCGGCATGGGATCGCATAGCTCTGCTCGGCCTGCGGATCATCTGGCCTGATGGTGCCGAGACAATCCAGCCATCGGTCGCCGCTGGCCAGACGCTGGTGATTGACCAGCCGTAAAGCGGAAGGCGGGTTATTCGGCCTGCTGGTTCGACTGCGACTGGGTCTCACGGAAGATACGATAGCCCCACGGCGGGAGCGCGAGGCCGTATGCTTCGCCTTCGTCAGCTCCGAATGTAGCAGCCTCGCCGCTGATCACATCGTTATAGGTTCCGGTGTGACGGGAGAGCGTGAACTCGACTTCGCGAGGATCTGGAGAGAGGTTGAAGACAGCAAAGACGCGCTCACCCTCTTCGCCGCGAACGAAGCTGAAGACATGCTCGCTTGCCGTGTTTGGAACCTCGACCATGGGCGCGCCATAGCGGCCGTTCCACAATGCGGGTGTGGTTGTCTTCAGGTCGATAAGCGTGCGGAAGAGGCCATCGTAAGCGCCTGTTTTCCAGATGATTTCATCCTTCTCGAAAAATTCGAGCTGCTTGTCGAGATCGGCTTCCTGACCGTTGTAAATCAGGGGAATACCAGTGCCGGTGAAGGATAAGGCGATGGCTGCTTCATAGGCCGGGCCGTAGATTTCCGAGGCCACGCCGTCCCACGAGTTCTGATCGTGATTGTCGGTGTAAACCATGCGGTAGGCGTCTGATGGCCAGGTGGTCGCCTGGGCTGCGTAATAGCCGCGGATCGGGCCTGCTCCGCCGCCTTGCGCGACTATGTCCTGCATCGCCTCTTTCCAACCCCAGGCATAGGTCGCATCGAAGGCATTGCGGTGGAGATCGCGGGTCTCCCACTCGGCCAGCATGAAGATCGGTTTGATGCTGTTTAGCTCCGCGCGAGCGGTCTCCCAGAAGTCGAGCGGTACATATCCAGCTACATCAGCACGATAGCCGTCAATATCGAATTCGCGGACCCAGTAGGCGAGATCGTCCGTCATCATCTCGCGAACTTGCGGGTTTTCGAAATTGAGATCGGCAACGTCGGACCAGTCGGTCCCTTGCGGAGCGATCCGTTCACCTTCGGGATTGAGGGCGTAGAAGTTTTTGCCGCCCTTTTCGAAATACACGCTGTCCCAAGCGGTGTGGTTGGCCACCCAGTCGAGGATGACTTTCAGGCCTAGCCCATGCGCTTCATCGACGAAGGCGCGAAACTCTTCCTCCGTCCCTAAATCGGGATTGACCGCGCGATAGTCTTTAACCGCATAGGGGCTGCCCATCGTGCCTTTGCGCTTTTCCTCGCCAATTGGGTGGATCGGCATCAGCCAGACAATGTCCACGCCCATTTCGGCAAGGCGCGGAAGCTGCTCCTGCGCAGCCGCGAAAGTGCCCTCTTTCGTGAACTGCCGCGTGTTCATCTGATAGATCACCGCATCGCGGGTCCATTCGGCGTTTTCGAACTGGACGTAGCTTTCAGGCTCATATCCACCCTGTTGTTGAGCGCCTTCGCACCCGGTCAGTGTAAGCGCGCAACCAACAACTATCGACGTCAGAGACTTCTTCATCAATCAAGCCTCCTGCGCAGCAGCTTGTTGCTTCAGCGCACTGGCACCATCGGTCACAAACAAAGTCGCAATGGAGGCCAAAGCAAACGAAACTGCTCCGATGGCCATTGCATAGATTGATGCACCATCGAACAACGCTTTAACCAAGAAGCCGAGCAGAGTTGCCGCAATCAGCTGTGGCACGACGATGAAGATGTTAAAAATGCCCATGTAAATGCCCATCTTCTTGGCGGGTACAGATCCCGCGAGAATCGCATAAGGCAGCGAAACGATCGAGGCCCATGCGATGCCGAGCCCGATTTGCGACACCCACAGCAGCGCCGGGTCGCTGATCACGATCATCAAAGCAAAGCCGATTGCGCCAACCGCCATATTAAAACTGTGAAGTTTGCGACGATCAATTTTCGCGGCGATGATGATAAAACCTAGTGCTGCGGCGGCGGCCAAACCGTTGCGAACAGAACCCATGAGGCTCCACCAATCTGCCCCGTCCTGGTAAGCCGAAGTGGTCGTATCAGTTGCACCAAAGTGATATTCGGTGACGCCCGGCGTGCCGTAAATCCAAAGCGCGAACATGGCGAACCAGCTGAAGAATTGCACGACGGCAAGCTGACGCATCGTGGTTGGCATTGCGAAAAGGTCGTTCACGACTTCCATAAAGCCGTTGTCGTCCTTGCCGCTGTTGCGCAGCATTCCTGCGATGATTTGAATGACGCCGAAAGACGCGATCAATCCGGCGAGGATGTAGAGCTCCTTGCCAATTTCGATCTCGATTTCGCTCGCCCGCCCCCACGCGACAAGCACTGCGACTGCGGCGCCTGCGACGAGCCAAACAGCGCTGCCGGAGAAAAACTGAGACGTCGTGCGCCTGACGGTCTCGACTGATTGCTCGACGATACCCAGCGCTTCTCTGCGCGCCTTATCGAATGCCGCCAGCTGTTCAGGACTGTATTCTGTGCTGCGGAAAACGGTCCACAACACCGCGAGCAATAGCGCTCCACCTCCGATGTAGAAGGCCCACTGCACAGTCTCAGGAATCTGTCCGGCTGGGGCAGTGTTGGAGAGCCCCAACCAATTGGTCATCACGTAAGGCAATGCACCCGCGATGACCGCTCCGAGCCCGATGAAGAAGCTCTGCATCGCATAGCCGCGCGTCCTCTGTCGATCAGGCAGATTATCACCGACGAAAGCGCGGAAAGGTTCCATCGTGATGTTGAGCGATGCATCCATAATCCACAACATGCCGGCAGCGAACCACCATGTCGGCGAATTCGGCATAATGAAGAGCGCAATGCTGGCAAGGATCGCACCGATGAGAAAAAACGGACGACGACGCCCGAAACGACCCCATGTGTTGTCAGACATGTGTCCGATAATCGGTTGAACAATCAGGCCGGTCATCGGAGCTGCAATCCAAAGAATCGCGAGCTCGTTCTTGTCGACACCAAGCGTCTGGAAAATGCGGCTCATGTTGCCGTTCTGAAGTTCGAAGCCGATCTGGATACCCAGAAAGCCGAAACTCATGTTCCAGATTTGCATTGGATTCATCGCAGGCTTACGCCCAGCCACGGCGATCTTATCGCTCATTGTAATGCCTCTCTCCCTCACAGAATCCGATGACCACTAGCGCCCGATGGCGCAAGACGCCGGATTCCGTGCATTCACTTTATCCAGCAAAGGCTTCCTGCTGGACATTGTGTGCTACCAGCCAGTGTGACGCTAATGCAAAAATTTGCAAGAAACTTTCTAGGACGCTCTCTATTTCCGGTGTGATATTCAGAGAAACCTTGCCGAATAGAAGAAATTACAGTGGGATAACCGCCTGACTGATAGATCCAAAAATCACATACAAAGATTTGCAAAATTTTTGATTCAGTGTCATTCAAGTTGTTGGAGAGGGATGAAATGAAACGACATCTTGGACTGATTCTCGCAGCTTTGGGCATATTGGCTGCGCCTGCCCAGGCTCATGAAGCTGAAGCAAAACCTCAAGATCGTCCGCCTGAGGACGAAGTTGTCTATTTCGTTCTGCCTGACCGGTTCGAAAATGGCGACACAACCAATGACCGTGGAGGCCTTAGCGGAGGCCCGCTCGACCACGGATTCGATCCAACGCATAAGGGTTTCTACCATGGCGGTGACCTAAGGGGGCTCACCGATCGTCTTGATTACATTCAGGGCATGGGTGTCACCGCAATCTGGTTTGCTCCGGTCTTCAAGAACAAACCGGTGCAAGGCGGCCCTGGACAGGAGAGCGCTGGCTATCACGGCTACTGGGTGACGGACTTCACCAGCATTGATCCCCATTTCGGGACAAACGCTGAGTTCAAGGCATTCGTCGATGCAGCTCACGCGCGCGGGATGAAAGTCTATATGGACATCATCACCAACCATACCGCCGATGTGATCCGATTTGAGGAAGGCGATGCCACCGGATACGTCTATCGCAGCAAAGGCGACTTCCCGTATTCGCGCCGACTTGGGTTGGACGGCGAGCCTATCAATGAAGGCTTCCTGGGCGACGAAGTGCGCACCGAAGAAAACTTCGCCCGCCTGACAGATCCTGGCTACGCGTACACGCCTGTCATTCCCGAGGCAGAGCGCGACGTGAAAGTCCCAGCCTGGCTGAACGACCCGATCTATTATCACAATCGCGGCGACACGACTTTCCGCGAGGAGAGCAGCCGCTTTGGCGATTTTGTGGGTCTCGACGATCTGTTTACCGAGCACCCCAGAGTGCTTGGTGGGATGATCGATATCTATGGTCAATGGATCCGTGATGCAGGCATCGATGGCTTCCGCATCGATACGGCGCGTCACGTCAATCCTGAATTCTGGCAGACCTTCGTCCCGGCAATGCTCGAAATAGCCCGCGAGGAAGGCAAGCCCAACTTTCACATCTTCGGTGAAGTATATCGCGACGGTCCCGATAACGGATATATCGCGCAATACACCCGCCGCGACCAATTGCCTTCGGTCCTCGACTTCGCCTTTCAAGCAGCGATGGTTGAGGTCGTCGTACCGCAAGAAGGGAACAGTCGTGCTGGCCGAGCTTTTTGATGGCGACGTTTTGTACGAAGGCGGAGAAGATGCAGCACTCTCGCTGCCAACTTTCCTTGGAAATCATGATGTTGGCCGTTTCTCGACCTTTGTGCGGAACGCCAATCCGGATATCTCGCAACAGGAGCTGCTTCAACGGGTCAAACTGGCTCATGCCGTGATGATGACTGTTCGGGGATCGCCCACAATCTACTCTGGTTCTGAACAAGGCTTCGTTGGCGATGGCAACGATCAGGCCGCACGCGAGGACATGTTCCCAAGCCTCACTGAGAGCTACAACGACAATGTGCTGATCGGAACGGATGCGACAACGGCAGATGAGAACTTCGACACTTCGCATCCTCTCTATCGACTGATCTCTGAACTGTCCGCTGTCCGGCAAGCGAACCCAGCGCTGCGTCGCGGCCTTCAGACGATGAGGGCATATCGCGATGAGCCGGGCATTCTGGCCATTACGCGCCGCGATCCTGAAACCGGTCAGCAAGTTCTCCTCGCATTCAACACGAGCACAGCGCCGATCAAGGAAAACATCCCAGTCGATTATCTGACGCGAGAGCTCTCCGCCTTGGCCGGCTCTTGTCCAGCGCGTGTCGCCGCACCGGGATCGGTCACGGTCGAGCTTGCTCCACTCAGCTTCTCGGTTTGCGAGTTGAAGGAAGCGGGCGAGCGCGAGGGATCATGAAACGGCTGACGAAACTAGTCGGCTCGCTCACGCCACTTAGCACGCTGAGCGCGAGCGAGACTGCACGATGAATGAGATGCTACCTGTGAACAGCGACAATTCCGCCTCAGCAAGCGATCAATGGTGGCGCGGCGCGGTTATCTATCAGATTTATCCGCGGAGTTTTCGCGATACGAATGGCGATGGCGTGGGTGATCTGCGCGGCATTGCCGATGGGCTGGATTACATCGCTTCACTCGGCGTCGATGGCATCTGGATCTCGCCGTTTTTCACCTCGCCAATGAAGGACTTCGGATACGACGTTTCCGACTATTGCGGGATTGATCCAGTCTTCGGTGACTTCGACGACTTCGACCGGATCATTGAAAAAGCGCACTCGCTTGGCCTGAAGGTCATCATCGACCAGGTCTATTCGCACACGTCTGACGAACACGACTGGTTCAAAGAGAGCCGCCGCGACCGCACAAACGACAAAGCCGACTGGTACGTCTGGGCCGATGCAAAACCGGATGGCTCTCCGCCTTCAAACTGGCAGTCGGTCTTTGGCGGCTCGGCGTGGCAGTGGGATGGTCCGCGCAAGCAATATTACCTGCACAATTTCCTGACCTCGCAGCCCGATCTCAATGTGCACAATCGCGAGGTTCAGGACGCGCTTCTAGAAGTGACGAAATTCTGGCTGGATCGGGGTGTCGATGGTTTCCGTATCGATGCGCTCAACTTTGCCATGCATGACCCTGAATTGCGCGACAATCCGCCGTCAAATGCTCCGATTGAGGACGTGACGCGGCCATTCGACATGCAGATCAAGCAGTTCAATCAGTCGCATATCGACATTCCACTGTTCATTGAACGCATTCGCCAGACAATCGATCAGTATCCGGGGCGCTTCACCGTGGCGGAAGTCGGTGGACCAGACCCGCTTGCCGAGATGAAGGCGTTCACAGCCGACGGCAAACGTCTCGATTCCGCCTACAATTTCGACTTCCTTTACGCGCCAAAGCTCAATGCCTCGGTACCGTCCGCCGGTCGCTTTCGCAATGGCCGGGCGAACAAGGCGAAGGATGGCCAAGCTGGGCGTTTTCCAACCACGATGCACCGCGCGCGATCACGCGCTGGGTCAGCGGCGGGATCAGCCAGCAGCAAATGGCTCGACTTGCCATGTTGTTGCTTCTGTCGCTTAGGGGAAATCCGATTATCTATCAGGGCGAAGAGTTAGGTCTGCCGCAAGGTGAGGTTGCTTTCGAAGACCTGCTCGATCCCGAGGCGATTGCAAATTGGCCGCACACATTGGGCCGCGACGGTGCTCGCACGCCAATGCCATGGATGGCGAACGCGCCGCAGGCAGGCTTTTCAAACGCGAACCGCACATGGTTGAAAGTCGATGCGGCGCATGCCGAACTCGCGATTGATAAACAGCGCAGTGATCCCGCCTCAACCGCAAGCTACACACGTGATCTGCTGGCCCTGCGCCAAGAGCACTTTGCTTTGGTCGATGGCAGCTCTGATCTGCTCGAAACGCCTGAAAATGTACTCGCGTTCATTCGCGAGAGCGCGGAAGCGCGCGTATTGTGCGCCTTCAACCTCAGTGATGAGCCATGCGAATGGTCACCGCCTAGCGAATTTGCTGGGGCAAAAACCATTGCAAACCAGCAGCAAGTGGGTTCACCTGACCCCATCAATACCGCTATGGTACCTTGGTCGGGTTATTGGGCTGCGACACAGGGGTAAAAGGGGCAAACTGGCGCGCATATGATCGACGAGCAGGACGAAAAAGGGACAAAGTCGGCCCGGCTCGAAGACATTGCGCGCGAGGCAGGGGTTTCGATCTCGACCGTCTCACGCGCACTGAACGACAATCCCGCCGTGAAGCGCCGGACCAAGCAAGCGATCTGGAAGATTGCGCGCGCCCACGATTACGACTTTCGCAGTACGATGCCCAACGCGCCCATTGGCGCCGAGGCAACCATTGCAGTCGTCGTTCCTGCTCCACAGGCCCGTGAGACCCGCGTTGCCGACCCCTTCTTCCTGGAACTGCTCGCTGGAATTGCTGAAGCGGCGCGCTCACGCAATGCCGACCTGGTCATGAGCCACCTCAGCCCGAGTAGCGCTGAAGATCTCGAGTTCGCAATGAACACAAGCAGGGCAACCGGCGTCATCTTCATCGGACAAAGTTCGCTGCATGATGCGTTCAACGACCTCTCCAAGCGCGATAGTCGCTTTGTCGTCTGGGGAGCCGAATTTGCCGATGCGGCCTATTGCTCTGTCGGATCGGACAATGTCGCTGGCGGGCGGCGCGCCACATCGCATCTCGCCCGCTTGGGCCGCGAGCACATCCTCTTCCTCGGCGACACAGAGGCGCCCGAAGCCGAGCAACGCTATCGCGGCTACCGTCAAGCGCTCGAAAATGCCGGGGTTGCGGTGCGCAGCGAATTGCAGATGCCCGCGCACTTCGATGTGCATTCCGGCGAGGCAGTTACCCGTTCGGCCATTGATCAGGGATTGCAGTTTGATGGGATTTTCGCAGCGAGCGATTTGATCGCGATCGGTGCCATGCGCGCGCTGGCGAAGGCGGGCCGTAAAGTGCCAGAGGACGTTTCCGTCGTAGGCTACGACAACATACCAGCGGCTCGGCTCGTCACGCCGCGCCTGACAACAATCGATCAAGATGCAAACCTCGCTGGACGTATGCTGGTTTCGAAACTGATCGACACGAAAGGCGGACAGGCGACATCCGACCGGCTCGAAACAAGCTTGATGATCCGCGAAAGTTGTGGCGGATAGGGAGAAATGGCTAGCACTCACTCTCCATTGAAATCGATCATCATAGTGGGCGGCGGCAGCGCAGGCTGGATGACTGCGGCGGCGCTCTCGAACACGCTGGGCAAAAGCTGCTCGATCACTCTTATCGAATCCGAAGCGATTGGAACGGTCGGCGTGGGCGAAGCGACAATCCCGCCTATCCGCCACTTCAACCAACGGCTCGGGATTGATGAAGCGACGTTCATCAAGGAAACCGGCGGCTCCTATAAGCTCGGGATTGAATTCGTTGATTGGGCGCGGCTCGGTCACAGCTACTTCCACCCCTTCGGACAGCATGGCGCTGAATTCGACAGCGTGCCCTTTTACCATTTCTGGATGCGCGAAAGCCTCGAAGGGCGGGTAGACGGCCCGATTGACGACTTCTCTATGGGTTGGGCGATGGCCAAGGCGGGCAAGTTTGCGCACCCCCTACCCGACCGCAGGCAAATCCAGTCGACCTATGACTATGCCTATCACTTCGACGCGGTTCTTTATGCCGCCTTCCTGCGCAAATATGCCGAAGCACGCGGTGTCGAGCGGGTTGAAGGCAAGGTAGTTGACGCGACGCTTGACGGCGAGAGCGGCGCGATTGCGAGCGTCACACTAGAAAGCGGCGAAGAGCTGGAAGCGGAGTTCTTCGTCGATTGCAGCGGTTTTCGAGGACTCTTGATCGAAGGCTCGCTCGAAGCGGGCTATGACAATTGGCAGCACTGGCTTCCTTGCGACCGAGCGGTCGCCGCGCCTAGCCCAAAAGACGAAGAGATAGCGCCCTACACACGCTCAACCGCGAAAAGCGCAGGGTGGCAATGGCGCATCCCGCTGCAGCACCGCACAGGCAATGGCTATGTCCATTGCAGTCAATTCATCAGCGAAGAGGACGCGACCGAGACGCTGCTGAATTCACTTGAGGGTAAAGCACTCGCGGACCCGCGCGTGTTGCGCTTCGTCACTGGCAAGCGCCGCAAATTCTGGGACAAGAATTGTGTCGCTATCGGATTGTCAGCGGGCTTTATGGAGCCGCTGGAATCCACCAGCCTGCACTTGATCCAGTATGGCATTCTCAGGCTGCTCGCCCTGTTACCCGACAGCGAGATGTCGCCGCTGCTTGCGCAGGAATACAACTCGCAGACCGCCGCCGAATATGAGCGGATCCGTGATTTCCTGATCCTGCACTACAAGGCAACTTCGCGTGATGATGCAGAATTGTGGCGTTATTGCGCGGCAATGGATGTTCCAGACAGTCTGCAGTACAAGATCGATCACTTCCGCAATTACGGGCTGCTCGTGTCGGACGAGCGCGAATTGTTTAAGAACCCGAGTTGGATCGCCGTATATCTCGGACAGGATATCGTGCCCGATCGAGCACCAGCCTTGGCTGCGATGCGCGGTGATGCGGTGCCAGTGAGCCAGAGGATGGACGCAATTTCGGGCGCCATGCGCGATGCTGTGGCAGCCATGCCAAAGCATTCGGAGTTTCTGGGCAAGCACTGCCCTTCCCCGCACGCCTAGATCGCGCGAACCACATCCGCCGCTGTCGTAACGCATCGGGTTCATTCTCAACTTTGGAATGCAAAAAAGGGCCCGCCATTTCTGGCGGGCCCCTCTTTCCAGTTGCGACCCTGGGAGAAAGCCTAGAATTCTTTCTTGATCGTGAAGTTGTAGGTCCGGCCATACAGCTCGTGACGGCTCGGGAACCTTCCAACCTGGGTGCCACTCGCATTGAACAGGTCGTTCTGCGTTACGAACGGCTCATTGGTGATGTTGAACACCTCAAACTGAACACCCACACCTTCAAGGAAGCCGCTAGCGTCTTCGAATGTGTAGCCAATCTGGCCATCCAGAATTGTTTCGCTGAGCGCGTCTGCACCGCTCAGACTTCCGTCGAAGTTTTGAACCTCTGACAGGAAGCCGCTGCGATAACGCGCGCTGAGCTTAGCCTGGAAGCCATTCTTTTCGTAAAAGACATCGCCCGACCAGACTGTTTCCGAATACCCTGGAATATCGAGCAGGTTCTGCATTGTGTCTTCAACTTCCGCATCTGCGTAAGTGAAGCTGAAGCTGCCGCCAAACCCATCAAGGCTCTCAGTCAGGTCAACAAAGTCAACGCGCAAGGTTCCTTCGATGCCGGTGATTGAACCGTCGCCGAAGTTCACAGGACCGCTGAACGAACCTGTTGCCAGTTCAGGAGCAGTCGTCAGGATCGAACCAAAACCAGCGTTGTTGATCTGTTGTTCAAGATCAATCGTGTCGTTGAAGTCGATCACCCAGTCAGACAGATCCTTGTGGAACACTGCCAAGACCAAGGCGGTCCCGCGTGAGAAGTATTTCTCGAACGAGATATCATACGAGGTGGATGCATATGGCTGCAAAGCGGGGTTGCCGCCGCCCAAATTGAAGCAAACGAGCGATGGCGGATTGAACCCGATCACTGTGTCAGGGATCTGGTCACCATCTGTGTCAGTACAGCTCAGTGGATTGACCGAGATGTTCTGGTTCGCGGCCAACTGATCAAGCCGTGCACGCGTGATCGTTTTAGCAAAGGCCAACTTGATGAAGAAGTCATCTGCAACTTCGAAGCTCAAGTTCGCGCTTGGCAACCAGTCATCGTAGCTTTCGGTTACAGTGTTGACGAAGCCGCCACCGATCGTGCCGGTCGAGCTCTGAGTCGTTTCGACATATTTGAGGCCGATATTGCCGCGGAGCGGAACCGAACCGAGTTCGGTGTCGATATTGGCCTGAGCGTAGAAGCTGTGGATCTCTTCCGAAACCACCCACTCGGTGTCAAACGTTGCCTTTTCTACGACATAGGTTCCGTCGGTCAGGAAGCTCGATGGATCATAAGCGATGATGTCAAAGCCAAGACCGCCGGTGTCGGTGCTTCCAACGATGGAACCAGCAGGAATTGCCAGCGAGCCGCCAGTGAATGCTGCAGATTCGCGAAGGAAGCTCTCGTTCGAGTCGAAAGTCTTCTCGCGATCGGTGTAAATCCAGCCAACGGTAATGCTGGAAAGGAACCCGCTATCGAAAGCGTAGTCCGCTTCTGCCCGCAGCTGGTGGAGCTCGTCGTCGATCTTGGGCTCTTTAATGAAGCCAACCTGGCCCCACCCACCCGGGTCGGTCAGCAGAACCGTGCCTGGATCGGTGTAGTCAAGCTGAGTATCGACACTGTAGCGTCCATTCCGAGGGAAGGTGAACGTGAGGGTGTCTTGCGCGCCCGAACGTCCCGGCCCAGTTCCGGCATAGCTTTCATAGTCGATATCATCGCGATCGAGCGTTGAATAACCGTAATCAAGTTGCAGAGTGAGATTATCCGTCACGCCCCATTCGAGGTTGGCCCCAGCAGCGAAGATCTGCGCTTCGTTGCCTTCGGTGTCTGTCCGGAGGATCGGAACAACCGCAGAGTAAGTCGCGGTGTCGGCAAAAGGTCCGTTGCCTGTCGCTCCATCAAAGCTCGCCCCGCTCCATGATGCAATCGGAGTCTCGGTGCCGCGGAAGATGCCTGAGTCTTGCGTATCGGTGTAGAACGCATCGAGCGTCAGCGAGAAGTTATCGGCTGGCTCAAACTGGAGCGCACCGGCAATCGACGTACGCTCGAAATCGCGCGAAACGACACCTTGGCGTGGGTTGTCCGATGGATAGATCAGACCATTGGCATCGATAGAAACCTGGTTCTGGTTGGTCTTGAGTTCACGCGAAAGGAACTGGGTAGGGTTCGACTGGTGCGTAACACCAAGTGACCAACCAACGGTTCCAGCATCGTTCTGACCAATATACGAACCAAAGAAACGATACCCGTCATTGCTGAAGTCCGGGTTCAGTTCGCCGCTATCGTTAATTACGTAGCGAGCAGAAAGGTTCAGCTTGGTTTCGTTGAAATCGAGAGGGCGAATGGTCCGCAAATCGACCGCACCGGCAATGCCGGTTGCAGCAAGGCTTGCGTCCGCCGTCTTGTAGACAACACCTTGCGCAATCAGTTCTGATGGGAATTGGTCAAATTCAATGCCACGGTTGTTGCCAGCGGAAACGACTTCGCGCCCATTGAGAAGAGCAAGCGAAAAGTCTGGGCCAAGGCCGCGAATAGAGATTTGCTGCGAACGGCCACGCACACGCTGAGCAGTAACACCTGGCAAGCGAGCAAGCGCATCAGCGATGGACAGATCAGGCAGTTTACCGACGTCTTCCGCCGAGATCACCTCGACGATGCTTGAGCTTTCCCGCTTTGCCTCGAGCGAGGTCTCGATAGCGCTGCGGATGCCGGTCACAACAATTGTGCCCTCTTCCGCGTCGTCCTGTGCAGCGTCGGTACGATACATCTTGAGCGACTGCCGGAACAGCTGTCGCCATCATCGCGAGGCCGGTTGCCGCCCCGCAAAGCAGGCGAACATTCGCCGATTTACGCGTAGATACCATTATGATCTCTCCCCTAACGCCGCAACGATCCCCGGCGTTTGCATCTTTTTTCATAACGGGAATTTTTGCGCAGGTAAATGCAAAATTTTTATCCTGCAGAAGTCGGGACAGAGGAGAATAAGACTCTATTTTCCTGAGATTTTCTCTCGTTTCGCTCGGTATATTGCAATTCGGCCCTCAGACATTTCAACAGCTTGTGGCCAAGCGGTCACACCTGAGGTGCAGCAAACGCAACATTGCCCCCTCGCGGATTCGCGAACCTCCGAAGTTGGCGATCAAAATTCATCTGCATATTCAGATAAATTACTATAAATCAGTATTTTAAATTCTCATGATTGGCTGCGAAGTACGACTTTGTTAGTTTGAGGAGAGACTGATTCCGATAAAAAGCGAGCCGAGCGCAGCCATGCATGATTTGACAATTTCGCTTGCAAACTCGCGCGCATCACATTTTTCATCGAATAAACATCATCTTATCTCAGTTCAGGACTTCCTCGACAGTCCAGAAGAAGCGATTATCAGCGCATCTTTGCAAAAATTTGCAAAGATCACGCCTCAATATCCCGGAGTGCGCGCGCCGCTTGCTGCCGCTATTTGCGAGGCATGGGCAAATCAGCTTGCGCCTACGCTGAACGATTCATTTGGCGAGAGTCGGAATGGCTGGGTCATGCAAGGCTGGTATTCGATCGTAACTACACCGCCGGAGCAATTGCTGCCGATACAATGCCTGCCCCACGTTGATGGCACTGACCCAGATCAGATCGCTTTGATGCTTTACCTTCACAGAACCGCGCACGGTGGCACAGCCTTTTTCCGTCACAAATCGACCGGGCTTGAAGCGCTGACAGACGCGACCTACCCGACCTATGCGGCAGCACTCCAGCAAGAGGTTAAGCAGCATGGCCTGCCTCCAGCTGCATACACCAAGGATGGAGAACCGTATTTCGAGCGGACCCATCTGGTCTCGGGCGAGTTCAACACGGCGGTTTTGTATCGTGGCAACATCTTGCATAGCGGGGTTATCGACAACACCTCGCCCCTTTCGTCCGATCCACGTGAAGGGCGCCTGACAATCAACGCATTCATCCGGCCCGTCGCTGCGGGTTAGCATCAAGAGCAGTATATGAGCGAACAACCCAAACGGACACTGGTGATCGTAGGCGGCGGAACCGCAGGCTGGATAACCGCCGCCGCCTTTGCGCGTCTGCTCGGTCAAAATCTTACGATCAAGCTCGTCGAATCCGAAACCATCGGCACGGTGGGGGTTGGTGAAGCGACGATCCCGCAGATCATAAGGCTCAATGCGATTCTCGGGATTGATGAGAATGATTTCCTCAAGAACACCTATGGGACGTTTAAGCTGGGCATTGAGTTCGTCGATTGGGGCAAGAAGGGGGACCGGTATCTCCACACCTTCGGGGATACGGGCCTTAACCTCTCAAGTGTGCCCTTCCACCATTATTGGCGCCGACGCTCACTGAGCGCAGAGGCGAAGGATCTTTGGCATTATTCCCTCCATCAAGTGGCAGCAGACGGTGATCGCTTCGGCAAACTGGATCGGGTCGGCAACACCGCGATGACCGGCCTCGCCTATGCGTACCACTTCGATGCCAGCTTGTACGCCCGCTACCTGCGCGCCTACTCGGAGGATCGCGGGGTGACACGACACGAGGGGATTGTCGCATCGGTTGAGCGTGACGGTGAAAGCGGTGATATTACATCCATCACCCTGGAAGACGGCGAGACCTTAGCAGGCGACTTCTTCATCGATTGCACCGGCTTTCGCTCGCTGCTGCTCGGGCAACAACTGGGTGTCGGATATCAGGATTGGTCGAAGTGGTTGCCATGCGACCGCGCGCAGGCCGTGCCAAGCGAGCGGTTACCAAACCTGCCGCCCTACACCCGCGCAACCGCGAAAGACGCTGGGTGGCAGTGGCGCATTCCGTTGCAGCATCGCACTGGCAATGGCCATGTCTACTCGAGCGGTTTCAAAACCGATGACGAAGCGACCGAGACGCTGCTTGCGGGCCTCGATACCAAGCCGCTCGATGATCCACGCCCGCTGCGCTTCACCACCGGAAGGCGCGAACAATTCTGGTCGCACAATTGCGCCGCGCTAGGCCTCTCGAGCGGTTTTCTGGAGCCTCTGGAATCGACCAGCATCCATCTGATCCAATCGCAGGTCAGCCGATTGATCCAGCTCTTCCCGCGCGGCACAAACGCCGATGCAGAGCGCGCGGAATATAATCGCCGGTGTGCGACAGAGTTTGAGCAAATCCGCGACTTTCTCGTGTTGCATTACCATCAGACAGAGCGCGAAGATACCGAGTTCTGGCGCTATTGCAAGAATATGGATGTGCCTGACAGCCTCAATCACAAACGCGATTTGTTCGCCTCAACAGGTCGATTGGGGCGCGATGTCGATGACCTTTTCCGCGAAGCAAGCTGGGTCCAGGTGATGCTGGGCCAAGGGATCACGCCGCAAAATTACGACCCGATGGCTGACACGATCAGCGATCAGCAACTCGGCGAATTCCTCGGCAATCTGCGCACGATCATCGAGCGCTCGGTGGGCGGATTGCCGACACACGCGGATTACATCACGCAGAACTGCGCGGCGCCCATCAACGCCTGAGAAAACGGCGGTTCCTCCGAGCGACACAATTTGGTAGTCTTGTGCAACTGAATTGCAGCCGACGTTCTTAGGCGTCGCAATCCTCGACGGAGCAGAGTGCATGATTTCCTTCACCATCAATGGCGAGCCGCAAAGCGTCGACGCCGATCCGGCTATGCCGATCCTCTGGGTCGTCCGCGAGAAGCTCGGCATGACAGGCACCAAATTCGGATGCGGGATTGCTCAATGCGGCGCATGCACAGTGCATTTGGATGGCGAACCAATCCGGTCATGCTCAATGCCTTTGTCAGCAGCAGAAGGGCGCTCGATCACCACGATTGAGGGCATTTCAGGCGAAGATGGAGCGCTCACACCTGTCCAGCAAGCCTGGATCAGCGAGCAGGTGCCGCAATGCGGATATTGCCAGTCTGGCCAAATCATGGCCGCGACGGCGTTGCTGCGCGACAATCCCTCACCCAGCGACGAAGACATTGACGCGGCGATGAGCGGCAATATCTGCCGCTGCGGGACGTACACTCGTATTCGTAAAGCGATCAAAGTCGCGGTACGGACTTGAACAAGCCACAGACGAGGAGACGGCAGCATGAGCGAGCAAGCTGACACTCCCGTAGGCGAAAAACCCGAACGCAGCGCCGCAGCCAAATGGAGTCGCCGCGGCTTCATCGGCGCGGGCGTACTTGCAGGCGGCGCATTACTGATCGGCGTAGGCGTTCGTCCCGGCAATCCTGTTGGCAAGCTCGCTCCGCTTGTGGCAGGCGGCGAAGGCGAACAGCTGGTCAACAGCTGGGTGAAGATCGGCGCGGACAACATCGTCACCGCGATCATCCCGCATTGCGAGATGGGTCAGGGGGCGCATTCGGTGCTCGCACAAATGCTCGCCGACGAACTAGATGCCGACTGGTCGATGGTCGAGGTGATGCAGGCGCCGACCGATGGCAGCTATGTCGTGAGCGACACCGCGCGCATGTTCGTCGCACCCTTCACCATGAACGCTGCGGACTGGCTCGAACCCACTTGGGACGGTCTCTTCACGCAAATCGGCAGGCTGGCCGATGTCATGATCACCGGCGGAAGTTCGTCAATACGAACGACCGGGCAATACCAGATGCGCATCGCCGGTGCGGCAGCGCGCAAGATGTTGGTTGGAGCGGCCGCGCAGGAATGGGGCGTGCCGGCTAGCGAGATCGCGACGCGCGACAGCACGTTGATCCACGAGGCGAGCGGCAAGTCCGCGCCCTATGCTCAGTTTGCGGCCGCCGCTGCCGAGCAACCAATGGACAGCTCACCCAAGCTCAAAGACCCCAAAGACTATCGTCTGATGGGCAAGAGCAAGAGGCGCACGGACATCCCAGCGAAGGTCACTGGAAAGGCTGACTTTGGCCTCGATGCCCGGATTCCCGGCGTTGATCCGGCCCATCTGTCTTACGCAGCGGTCCTGCGTCCACCTGTGCCCGGAACCCAAGTTACCTCGATGGATGCGGAGGCCGCGAAAGGCATGCCCGGCGTTCAGCAAATCCTGAACATGGGTAGCTTTATCGCGGTCGTCGCCGATGGATACTGGAACGCTCAACAAGCGCTGAACACGATCACCGCCGAATACAGCGCTTCGGAAAGTCCGATCAAGACGACCGAGGATCAGTTCGCAGCCTTTGCGAGCGCACTGGATGCCGCGGGCGAAGATGGCGGGAATACCGCCGCCTCGCGCGGTGATGCGGTGAGCGCCTACAACAATGCCGCAACCAAGATCGAAGCAGAATATAAAGCGCCCTTCCTCGCCCACGCGCCGATGGAGCCGGTCAACTGCACCGCTTGGGTGCGAGACACCGGTGATGGCGCGAAATGCGACATTTGGACGAGCACGCAGGTTCCGCTGATGGCTCGGAGTGCTGCCGCAAAAGCTCTCGGAATGGATGCCGACGATATCACCGTGCATCATCCATTTCTGGGCGGAGCGTTCGGACGTCGGCTTGAGAACGATTACGTGACTATGGCCGCCCGCATCGCCAAGGCCACCGGCTATCCAGTCAAAATGATCTGGTCGCGCGAAGAGGATACGCAAAAAGCGCTATATCGGCCCGCCGATCTCAGCCGCTTCAAGGGCGGATTGGATGCAGACGGCAAACTTGTTGCGTACAACAATGTCTTCACGCAGCGCCATGATCCTGCCGAGGCCAGTGTGCCAGGTATCTACGATATTCCCAACACCTCAGTCCGAGTGGCCGAGGCTGACCTGCACCTGCCCTTCTCCGCATGGCGTTCGGTCGATCATTCGCAGCAAGGTTTCTTCATCGAGAGCTTTATCGATGAGGCTGCGCATGCCGCGGGCGCTGACCCGATTGCTTACCGCTTAGCGATGCTCGGCGCGAACACCGAACGGCACAAAGCTGTGCTCGAAAAGGTTGCCGAGATAAGCGATTGGAGCACACCACGCGAAGAAGGCATCGGCAAGGGCGTCGCGATCGTCGAAAGCTTCGGGACCGTCGCGGCTGAGGTGATCGAGGTCGACATGACCTCTGGCAAGCCCAAGCTGCTGAATGTCTGGACTGCAGCAGATGCAGGCTATGTCATGAATCCGGATGGCTTCCGCAACCAGATCGAAGGCGGGATTGTATTTGGCCTGACCGCCGCGCTTTATGGCGAGATCGACATTGTCGACGGCGCAGCAAAGCAGAGCAACTTCCACGACTACAAAATGCTGCGCATGAATGAGACACCGGCCATCGAGGTGGCGATCATCAATAGCGGTACGGTGCCTGCAGGCGGAGCGGGTGAACCGGGCACGCCTCCTGCCGCCCCGGCCCTCGCCAATGCCATCTTTGCAGCGACCGGCAAACGCCTGCGCGAAATGCCATTCGCAAAGCAGTTCGCGTGAGCAGGAGGGGCAAGGTGATGCGCGCAAACTCGGTCATGCTGCTTGCAATTGGGACGTTGGGTCTCGCTGCCTGCGGCTCTGAAGTGGAGGAACCTGTCGAGCAAATCGTAGTCGCTGAACCGGGCGAGGCGGCAAGCTACCCGCAACCGGAAGAGAATTCTGAGTCCGAACAGGCGCCAGAGTAAGCACCAGCGATGGACCGCGATCGGGTCTTCGAATTTCTGTTCGATTGTCAGCGCGCGGGCCAAGCCTGCGCTCTCGTAACGGTTATGGCTGTTGAAGGCTCGTCCATCCGCAATCCCGGCACACATATGGGCGTTTGCGAAGACGGCAAATTTGCAGGCTCGCTATCAGGCGGCTGCATCGAGAATGCGGTCGTTTCAGAAGCGCTGGAAGCGCTACGCGAGAGTGCGCCAAGGGTCGTGCGCTTTGGCAAAGGCTCTCCCTATATCGACATCACCCTGCCCTGTGGCGGAGGCATTGATGTGCATTTTCAGCCGCTAGACGATGACGGCTTCACCAATGCGTGCTGCGCGGCAATCAGGGCGCGCGAGCCATTCACTGTGCTACTGAACAGCGAAGTCGCCCGATACGACCCGGGATGGCGAGAACCGCTCATCGACCTTGAGACAGGAACGGCTGCGTTCGGTCACTTTCCGCAGCCGAAGCTATGCATCGTCGGGCATGGAGCGAGCGTTGAAGCCTTGGCGAAGCTCGCGCGAGCGATGGACATCGAAAGCGATGTCCTGACGCCGGATGCGGCCATATGCAGCCGTCTGAAAGCCGATCATTTCACGGCCCACCAGTTGGAAAAGACAAGCGATACTGATGCGCTCAAAAGTGATCCTTGGACTGCTTTTGTCTTCCTGTTCCATGACCACGACTGGGAGGTGCAATTGCTCGCCCGCGCGCTGAGCCTGCCGCACTTCTATTGCGGCGCGATGGGCAGTCGCAAGGCGCATGCCTGGCGCAGCGAAGCGCTCGCTGGGGCTGGCGTCAGCGCGCAGACCATCGCTTCGATCAACGCACCCATTGGCCTGTTTCACTCTTCCCGCGATCCAGAAACCCTCGCGCTCTCGACCTTAAGCGAGATCGTTCAAGCATATCAGGCCGCCAATTTTGGGGCCGCAAATGACTGATGCGGGAGGCCTCGCGATTGCCATCCTCGCCGCAGGACAATCACGCCGATTTGGAAGCGAAGACAAGCTGACGGCGGATTTGGATGGGCGCATGTTGGGGCTGCATCCGAGCGAGACTTTGTCTGGTCTTCCAGCGGCACACCGCTGGGTCGTCGCGTCTTCTGCGGAGCATCCTTGCGCCGATGGGTGGCGGGCGGCAGGCTTCGAAATCGCCGTCAATAAAAATGCAGAGAATGGCCTCGGCACTTCGGTCGCGCTAGCGGCGAAACTTGCAAGCGAGGCTGGCGCGATAGCTCTGCTAATTGCGCTGGCTGATATGCCTTTTGTGTCACGCGCACACTTCGCCGATCTCGCGAGCAAAGCAGCTCCGGACATATTGCTCGCCTCCCACAACCGAATGGCTCCAACCCCGCCAGCCTTGTTTGGTAGCGATCATTTCGCAGCCCTGATGCAAGCTACCGGCGATCGCGGTGCCGGCACCTTGCTAAAGCATGCTGAGATTATCCGTTGCCCGGCTGAGGATATGCGCGATGTCGATGTTCCCGAAGATCTGACGGGCGAGGGATAGGGCTACATCAGCCCAGCGGCGCGCAGCACCAATCGCAACCCTAGTCCGCTCGCGATGAGCAGCACGACCACGCCAAGTATATTGGCCAACATGCCGTTCGCATGCTCGCCCAATATGCTCTTCTGGTTCATCACATAAAGCAGGAAGACGGCGATGATCGGCAACAGCAATCCGTTAGCGAATTGCGCGGCGACGATCACTTCGATGGGCTTGATACCCAGCATCGAAATGCTCGCCCCGATCACAATCACGCTGAGTGCGATGGCGCGAAAAGCGAGCGACTTCTGGCCGCCTTCGAGCTGCAGGATTTCGGTCATCGCAAAGGCGGTCGCTAGAGGAGCAGTGATGGCGCTGGTGAGGCCTGCAGCAAACAAACCTAGTCCCAACAGATATTTGGCCGAGGAACCGAATAATGGTTCGAACTGCCCGGCCATTTCAGCAGCGCTTTCCACCTTGATCCCGGCGGCAAACAGGCTCGCGGCGGCGGTCGACACAATCAGGATTGCGATGATCCCGCCAAGGCCAATGGCGATGCTTGTGTCAGTACGCGCAGCGCCGAGATCTTCTGCGCTACTCCAACGCGCTTTCGCAGCCGAGGCATGAAGGAAGAGGTTGTAGGGCACCACGGTTGTGCCGATCAGAGCGACCACTGTCAGCAAGGCATCTGCCGGGATGCTGGGTGAGAACATGCCTTGGAGCATGCCACTGAGATCGGGGCGAACCGTCACAAATGTTAGCGCGAATGCAAGCGCCATGATCGCAACCAACCCGAGCAAGACCCGCTCGATCTGTTTGTAAGTGCCGGTGAGAAGCAGCGCGACCGCGAGGATCGCAATAATGAGCACTGCGAGCGTGAAGACGCTGTCACCCTCTCCAACGATCGCTGCGATGCCGAGCGCTGCGCCTGACAGATTGCCCGCCTCGTACGCCGCATTGCCTGCATAAAGCGCCAAACCGACAAGCAGAACCAAGGGCCATTTGAGGAAGGAATGGTCGAAGACCTTGGCGATGCTTTCGCCAAGCCCTTGCTGCGCTACTGTGCCAAGCCGCGCGGACATTTCCTGCAGGATGATCGTCGCGATGGTTGCAAACACGAGCGCCCACAGCAACGCATAGCCAAAGCTCGCGCCCGCGATTGTGCAAGCCGTAACCGTGCCAGGTCCGATAAATGCGGCGGTGACCAGCGCGCCGGGGCCGATATTGCGAATGCGCTCGATCATTCCGACTTGCCTCTTCTGCGCTGATTGACTGGTCCAAAGCCACCACCTGTCGGCGTCTCGATCACAATCCGATCGCCGGGCTTCATTTCTGTCTGCGCGCAGCCGCCAAGGTCTTCGAGTGCGCCATCGCTGCGCTCGACAGTGTTGCGCCCCAGCCTGCCATCCTCGCCTCCCTTCAATCCCGGTGCCGCAACTCGCCTGCGATCAGACAGGATCGAGCTTTGCATATCCTCTCGGAAGCGGATCACCCGGCGCACACCGTCGCCCGCATTCCATTCACCCTTGCCGCCCGACCCGCGATCAATACCGAACTCGTCGAGTGCTACCGGATAGCGCTGTTCGAGAATCTCAGGATCGGTCATGCGCGTGTTGGTCATATGCGTGTGGACCGCCGATGCACCGTCAAAACCAGGACCAGCAGGCGCACCCGAGCAAATCGTCTCGTAATATTGCACGCGGTCGTTCCCGAACGTCAGATTGTTCATCGTGCCCTGCCCCGTCCCCAGCTTTCCGAGCGCGGCGAACAGAGCATCCGTTACCGCTTGGCTCGTTTCAACATTGCCCGCGACGACCGCGGCAGGGAAAGCAGGGTTTAGCATCGAGCCCCTCGGAATGATCACGTCGAGCGGTTTCATGCACCCGGCGTTCAAGGGGATGTCATCGTCAATCAGGCAGCGAAACACGTAGAGGATCGCCGCATTTGTGACCGCAAATGGCGCGTTGAAAGCGCTGTCCAATTGCGCGCTCGTGCCGGTAAAGTCGATGGTCGCGCGACCAGCCCGCTTGTCAGCCCGCACAGCAACTCTGATCACCGCACCGCTGTCGAGATCAAGTGCAAATTCGCCATCATCAAGCTCGGCAATCGCCCGCTTGACCGCCGCTTCAGCCGCATCCTGGATAAAGCCCATATAAGCGCTGACCACGGGCAGGCCGTAGCCTCGCACCAGTTTGGCAAGCTCGTTTGCGCCTGCTGCATTGGCCGCGACCTGCGCCATCAGGTCGGCGACATTCTGCGGAATGTTTCGTGCCGGGTAAGGACCACTGCCAAGTATCTGCTCGATCCGCTCACTCTGAAACTCGCCGCTTTCAACCAGCTTCACGTTGTCGAGCAGCACGCCCTCTTCATGGATGGTCCGGCCCATAGGCGACATCGATCCCGGCGCAATACCGCCGATATCTTCATGGTGCGCACGCGACGCGGTGAAGAACATCAGTTCACCACTCAGCTCATCGAAAACCGGCGTGACGACTGTAACGTCGGGTAGATGAGAGCCGCCCTTATGCGGGTTGTTGTGAACGAAGGCGTCGCCTGAATTGATCACTTCACCACTGTCCAGAATGGTCTTCACGCAGGCATCCATCGAGCCGAGATGCACCGGAACATGCGGGGCGTTGGCGACGAGATTGCCCCCAGCATCGAAGATCGCACAGGAGAAATCGAGGCGCTCCTTCACATTCACCGACTGCGACGTGTTGCGCAAGACAATGCCCATCTGCTCAGCAATCGACATGAAGAGATTGTTGAATATCTCGAGCGTAACGGAATCTCGCTCGACCACGTCGCCCGCATGCGTGATCGAAGGTTTCGCGGAGGATTGAGCGGTCACGATCAAATGTCCGAAACGATTGAGCTTCGCGCTCCAGCCCGGCTCAATTATGATGGTTCCGGTTTCCTCGGTGATGATTGCCGGTCCAGTGATGCGATGGTCAAAATGCACATCTTCAATTTTGAAGATCGGCGCGTTGTGGAATTGCCCTTTTGAGAACATTTGGAACGTATCGATAGCCTCCAGAGCTCCGTTCACACGCTCGTCAATCGCGCTTTCTTCAGGTGCACCGGCATCCACCCTCGACGCAACCAAAAGCGTGTCGAGCAAGACGTCTTTTCCCGACGCCAGAAAGCCAAATTGGCGGGCGTGATCCGCCTCGAATTGCGCGCACATATTTTGCGCGCTGCCCAATGGCACGCGGATGACCGTGTCGGTGCCGCGATATCGCAAGAGCGCCGACGCCTCGTGCTCGACTTCTGTCTCGGCCACGCCCTGCGCAGCCATATCCTCAAGGTTCTCCGCTTCCAGTTCAGTGGTGATCGCGCGCAGCTTCGTCTGATCAATCTCACCCAGCGCCAGCTCGATCACGCGCTGCCGCTCGGTCTCAATCGCCGCGAGGCCCATGCCATAGGCCGACAACACGCCTGCAAATGGGTGCAGCATGATCGTGCGAATCCCCAAGCGCTCGGCAACCAGACATGCGTGCTGACCGCCAGCTCCACCGAAGCAATTGAGCACATAATCCTGCACGTCATATCCGCGCGAGATCGAGATTTTCTTGATCGCTTGGGCCATGTGTTCGACAGCAATGTACAGGAAGCCTTCCGCCACTTGCTCTGGCGAGCGGCCATCTCCAATCTCATCGGCGAGCGCAGCGAAGCCTGATAGCGCGGCATCGTAATCCAAGGCCTGATCTTGGTGTGGCCCGAAGATTTTCGGAAAATGGTCAGGCTGCAATTTGCCGAGACACACATTAATATCCGTCACGCTCAACGGCCCGCCTCTGCGATAGCTGGCAGGGCCCGGATCAGCCCCTGCCGATTGCGGGCCTACTCGCATGCGTCCTTCATCACATCGCAAGACCGACCCGCCGCCTGCCGCAACCGTATGGATGTGCAGCATCGGCACGCGCATTTGCACACCTGCCACCTTCGTCTCATAGACCTTTTCGAATTCGCCGGCGTAATGCGAGACGTCGGTCGATGTGCCGCCCATGTCGAAACCGATCACGCGGTCGAAACCGGCGAGTTTGGCGGTGTGAACGCAGCCAACAATTCCCCCTGCTGGCCCGGAGAGGATTGCGTCGCGTCCACGAAATTGCACCGCATCGACCAAGCCGCCAGCGCTTTGCATGAAAAGCAGCTGGCCAGCTTCCTGATCGCCTCCGAAAGCGCCTGCGACCCGATCGACATATCGTCGCAGGATGGGCGTGAGATAGGCGTCGACGATCGTCGTTTCTCCGCGCGGCACAATCTTGCTGAGCGGGCTAACGTCATGGCTCGCAGAAATTTGCGTGAAACCGATCTCGCGGGCGATCTGGGCGACTTGCTGCTCGTGTTCTGGAAATTTGAAGCTATGCATGAGCGCGATTGCTACCGCCCGCAGCCCTCGATCGTAGTGCATCTGCAGAGATCTGCGCACTTGATCATGGTCCAGCGGCTGCTCCACTGTTCCATCAGCCAGGATGCGTTCATTCATTTCAGCCACGGCGCTGTAGAGAAGGTGCGGCTTTTCGATGTTGAGCGCAAACGTGTCGGGCCGAGACTGATAGCCGATCTCGATCACATCACCGAGGCCGCACGTTACCGCCAGCAATGTCGGTTCACCTCGCCGCTCCAAGAGGGCATTGGTGGCGATTGTCGTGCCCATCTTGATAGCAGCTATCCGATCGAGGGGGATGGGCGCGCCCTCATCCACGCCCAAAACCATGCGGATGCCGTGAAGCGCGGCATCCCTGTAATGCTCGGGATTATCAGACAGATGTTTGTGGGTCGTCAACGCGCCATCAGGCGAGCGGGCTACAATGTCGGTGAATGTGCCGCCGCGGTCGATCCAGAATTGCCAACCCGCCGTTTCGCTCATCACGCGTCGTCGCCCTCTACTCCCGTCATCCTGGCAGGGCATGAGCGAGAGTAGTCCGCTTGGCAAGCTACCCTCTGGCGATGGTGACCGCCTCTTGCGCAAGCTACCCTCTGGCGATGGTCACCGCCTCTTGCGCAAGCTTAGTGATCGCCGCGTAATCGCCGCTTTCGGTTGCAGATTTTGGGGTGAGCCAACTGCCGCCGCATGCGAGGACCTGATCGAGCGCGAGGAATTCGTGCAGATTTGCCGCCGAAACTCCCCCGGTTGGCATAAAGCGCATCTCGCGGAATACTGAACCGAGCGCCTTGAGCATCGGCACTCCTCCGGCGAGACTGGCTGGAAAGAACTTCACTTCGCGCAGGCCCAATGCGTAAGCGCGCTGAACTTCGCCAGCTGTCATTGTGCCGGGGAAGATCGGTACATCGTTCTCGATGCAGTACACCGCTATCTCGTCGACGAGGCCGGGTGAGACGATGAATTGCGCGCCGCTGTCGAGCACAGACTTGGCCTGATCCAGTGTCAGGACAGTGCCTGCGCCGACGATCAAGCCTTCGGTCTTCGCGATAATAGCTTCCATCCCTTTTTGTGCATCATCACTACGCATAACGACTTCAATGACTGACAATCCGCCCGCCACCAAAGCCTCTGCCGTCTTCACGGCCACATCGGGATTGTTCTCGCCGATCAGGGGAACCACTGGAGCTGCTGCGAGGCGGGTGGAAAGGTCGTTGCTCATTGCCAGATCTCGTTCGTTTTCAGGGTGTACACGGCATTAGCGCGCCAATTGCAATCAATGCCACTGAAATACGTATCCAAAGCGAGGTTTCTGCACGCTTGCACGAATTGACCGGGTCGCTAAACACGCGAGCCATGAAACAATATCCTTGGCACACTCGCGCTGTTTTCTACATGGCATTGCTGCTCCCGATTTACTTTGCGGTGGCTGCGCTCGGCACAAAGTTCGGCATTTGGGGCTGGCAGTTCAGCCTCGGCACGCTGATCGTCAAAGTCGGGCCGATCCTGCTGGGAGTCGTAGCGTTTGCGTCGCTGGTCTCGCTGGTCGTCGCCGCGCTGAAGAAGCCGCGCAAAGGCTGGCTGCTTTCAGTCATCGCTCTTTTTATTCCGATTTCGGCCTTTGTTCTGCTCGCTATGGCTCGCAGCCAGGCTGGCGCGGTTCCGCCGATCCATGATGTCTCGACCGATACCGCAAACCCGCCTGGTCTTTCAACAGCAGCTCTGGCGGCGCGTGATGAAAGCGGAGCAAACCCGATCAACGATTACCAGACGCCGTTGGGTCAGCTTGAGCCATGGAAGGATAGCGATCCAGAGCTTGCTTCGAAATCGCACGCGCAGATTATCACGAGTGCCTATGCAGACCTCGCCCCTCTGCCGCTCGGCGGTGCAAGCCAGGCTGACGCTGTCGTAGCCGTCGCAGCCGCGATGGAAGATATGGGCTTTGCCGAGGTGACTGCGGACACCGAAACTGGCCGGGTCGACGGTGTTGCAGAGACTTTCTGGTTCGGCTTCAAGGACGATGTGACGGCCCGCGTCAGCGAGAGCCAGATCGACTTCCGATCCGTTTCTCGTGTTGGCCTGAGTGACCTTGGCGCGAATGCTGAGCGGATTGAAGAATTACGCTCCAATGTGGCGGCGCGGCTTAACTGATCAGATCAATCTTTGAACTGATGGACAGCCATTGCGCTGCGCTGAAAGACGGTCGCTAAGCACAGACTCGCATGCGCGTATGCGAGCAAGGCGAACCATGTTGGAAACACGCACATTGCGATAAATACCACAATGGTTTCAGTCCCTTCCGCCAATCCGGTCGAGTAAAAGAAGCTCTTCTTCCCGTGTGCGTCTGTTCGTAAGCCGCGCTCTGCCGCAATGGTCGCAAATGCGAGGAAACTCGTGCCGGTCAGAACGAAGCTCGCAACCAATACCAGCGCGGGCAAAGCGTTCTCCGAAGCAGCAAATCCAAAGCCGACCGGAACCACGACATAAAACGCAAAATCGGCGACAATGTCGAAATAGCCGCCCAATGCGGTTGGCTGGGTGGCGCGCGCCACCGCGCCGTCCAAGCCATCGAGCACCCGGTTGGCGACAATCAACGCGAGCCCCAGCCATAACTCGCCAAAGCCGATCGCGGCTCGCCCCGCCCAGCCCGATCACGAGCCCACCAAGGGTCAGCATGTTCGCGCTGACACCGACGCGCGCGAGCACAGCGCCAATTCGGTTGAGCGGCGGATCAATCAGCGGGCGCAGCTTGGCGTCAAACATGGCTTTCTTTCTAAACGCCGCGACCTGCGCGGCGCAAACCTCCCGCTCCGCTTCCCGACCCGGCCACCAAGGAAACTATCAGGATATGGTGGCCGGGTGGGGAGGCGGGGCGGGAGGTCTGACACATACTAAAATGTCACCAGTCCAATCCACGCGCCCGTCATCGCGGTCGCCAGATTGCCCGCGATCCAGCTCTTCATGCCGAGGCCTGCCGTTTCTGCGCGCCGTTCCGGGCACAAGGTGCCAATGGTCGACACCAGCAGGCCAACGCTCGCAAGGTTGGCGACCCCGCACAAGGCATAGGTCACGATCAACAGGCTGCGCGGACCGAACGTGCCATCGGGCAATCCGGCCAGCTCCAGATAGGCGACATATTCGTTGAGGATCACCTTGGTACCCATCACGCCGCCAGCGGCCTGCGCTTCGCCCCAAGGCACACCGATCAGCCACATCAGCGGCGCAAACAGCCAGCCAAAAATCCGGCTGAGGGTTAGCGCTTCATCGCCGACCAGCGGCAAAAGCGCCAGCGCCTGATCGACCAGAGAGACCAGCGCAAACACCACGATGATCACCGCGATAACCGCCAGAAACAATTGCATCCCGTCCATCGTGCCTTTGACGATGGCATCGATACTGCCGTCATATTTCAGGCCCGGCTCGTTGCGCTCAACTTCGGTTCCGCCCGCATTGTCTGCGCCTGCAACCGCCACATCAGGCACCATCAGCTTGGCGATCAGCAAGGCTGCTGGCAGCGACACCAGAGAGGCAGCGATCATATGACCGACAGCATCGGGCACGGTCTGCGACAGGGTCGTCGCATAAAGGATCAGGATTGCGCCGCTGATCGTCGACATGGCGAGCACCATCACCTGAAACAGCTCTGCCCGGCTCATCTTGGCAAAGTAAGCGCGCACAACCAGCGGGCTTTCCACCACGCCGAGAAACATGTTCGCACCCCCCGAAAGGCCGACAACGCCGCTCACTTTCAGCGTCCGCCGCAGCAGATAAGACAGGCCGTTCACCAGCCAGCGCAATACGCCCCAATGCCACAGCAGCGCGGCGAGCGCAGAAAAGACAATCACCAGCGGCAGGATCTGAAAGGCGATGATAACCGGCGCATCCACGCCCTCTTTCAGCTCAAACGGCAGCGGCGCGCCGCCGAGATAGCCGAACATGTAAGACGAGCCATCGAGCGTCGCGCGCTCAATCGCGGAAACACCCGCATTGGCAAATTCCATCACGCTCCAAATGAAGGGTACGCGCACGATGATCAGGGCGAGCAGCCCTTGCAGCGCCAGCGCTCCTGCGATCCATTGCCACGTCGGGCGGCCTCCACGGTTTTCGGACAGGCTCCAAGCTAGGGCGACCAGGACAATCAGCCCCACTCCCCCCGGAACTGATCGAATAGTTCTATTCCGCTCAACCGCGCCGCCAATCGTGATACTTCTCGACAATACCGAGCAGCTTTTCAGGCTTGTTGGCTTTCTTCCAATTTCCGGCTGCGAACTTGTTCGCCTCAGCCATGGTCGGATATGGATGCACCGTGCCGAGGATCTTGTTGAGGCCCAGCTTGTGCTTCATCGCCAGCGTGTATTCGGCCAGCAATTCGCCCGCATGGCTGCCGACAATCGTCGCGCCGAGGATCGTGTCCTTACCCGGAGGCGTCAGAACTTTGACAAAGCCTTTGGTCTCGCTTTCGGCAATCGCGCGGTCGAGATCGTCGAGGTCATAGCGGGTGACTTCGTATTCGATGTTCTGCTCCTTCGCCTCGATCTCGTTGATGCCAACGCGGGCAACTTCGGGATCAAGGAAGGTCACAGCCGGTATCACGCGGTAATCCGCCTTAAAGCGTTTAAACTGGCCGAAAAGCGCGTTGACGCTGGCAAACCATGCCTGATGGCTTGCGGTGTGGGTGAACTGATACGGACCGGCGACATCGCCAGCGGCGTAGATGTTGGGGAATTTGGTCGCGAGAAATTCGTCGGTATTGACCGTCTTGTTGGTGTCGATACCGATGTCTTCAAGGCCGTAGCCTTTAAGACGCGCCGCACGGCCCACGGCGACGATCAGCGCGTCATAGGCAATGCTTTTTTCCTCGCCGCCATGCTCGACCACGACTGATCCATCGGCCACGCGAACAGCCTTGTGATCGGTCAGCACGTCGACGCCGGATTCCTCAAGCGATTGTTGAGCGAGTGCGGACACTTCTTCATCTTCGCGGCCAAGCACGCGCTCAGCCATTTCAATCTGGGTCACTTTGGAACCAAGCCGCGCGAGCGACTGGCTGATTTCGCAGCCGATTGGCCCACCGCCAAGCACCGCGACACGCGCAGGCGCTTCGTCCATCTCGGCAAACGCATCCCACATCGTGTCAGAGGTGAGGTAATTGCCTTCTGCAAGGCCATCGAGCGGCGGCACGAATGGCTCTGCGCCTGCTGCGATGACGATGCTGCGCGTGGTCAGACGCTGGGTCTCGCCATCATTGCGCGCAATCTCTACGGTCCAGGGGTCGATCACCTTGGCATAGCCTTCGACCACATCAACGCCGAGGCCGGTGTAGCGCTCGACACTGTCATGCGGCTCGATCGCTTTGATTGCGCCCATCACACGCTCGATCGTGTGCTTGAAAGGCACTTTGGGGTCGTGCGCGGCAAGACCATATTTGTCCGCATTGCGCATCATCTCTGCAACCTTGGCGCTTTTGATCAGCGCTTTGGACGGAACACAGCCGGTGTTGAGGCAATCACCGCCCATCTTGTTCGCTTCAACCAGGGTCACCTTGGCTTTGACGGTTGAGGCGATCAGGGCCGAGACAAGGCCAGCCGACCCTGCACCGATAACCACCAGATTGCGGTCAAAGCTCTTGGGCTGGTTGAAGCCTTTGTAGACCTTCCGGCGTTTGATAGCGGCGATGATGCCCTTGGCGATCCACGGGACGATCGCGAGAAGCACGAAGGATCCGATGATCGCAGGGGTGAGGATGCCGCTCGGGCTTTCAAGCGAGGCGAGCTGCGTGCCGGCGTTCACATAGACCGCGGTGCCGAGCAGCATGCCGACCTGGCTCACCCATGCGTAGGTGAACGTCTTGATCCGGGTGAGGCCCATCACAAGGTTGACGACGAAGAACGGGAATGCCGGGATCATCCGGATCGTGAAGAGATAGAACGCGCCATCGCGCTCCAGCCCGTTATTGACCGCTTTCAATCGGTCGCCGAACTTGCTCTCGATTGTATCGCGCAGGACAAAGCGAGAGGCGAGGAAGGCGAGGGTCGCACCAAGAGTCGAGGCGAAGGAGACAACGATCAGTCCGGTCCAGAAGCCGAACAGCGCGCCAGCCGCCAGCGTCAGTAAGGCCGCGCCAGGGAAGGATGCGGCGGTGGCGATGACATAGATCGCGAAGAACACCGCGATGACCTTGACCGGATTGTCGGCAAAGGTTTGCTGCGCGCCTGCGACCTGCTGCTTGATACCCTCAAAGGTCAGATATTGCCCGAGATCGAAGATGAAATAGGCCGCGATAAGCGCGCCAATGGCGAGAAGGATGATGATCTTCTTCATAAAAGTCCCTGCTTGGCGAAGTGATATCGCCCGATTGTTCTTCTCGCCTATTTCGTGACGTGGCCGCGCCCGGTTACATTTTTCCGCTCAACCGCGCGTACCGATCAAGCCAGCGCTTGTCGATCCAGCGTTTGAGTGCCGAGGCCCAGCGCCCTTTGGCTGCGAATGGGCCATAGGTCGCGATGGCAGACCCATTGCCGGTCGAAAGCAGGTAAAGGCTGGCCGTACGCGGGGTGTAGCTTTTGCGCGGAGCGCGCCCTGCGGCCGCGGCACGAAGGTTGGCAGCCAGCACAGGCCCGGCGTGAACAGCGTGGACGCCTGATCGCTCGACACAGCGATCTTGCCGCGACGCGACGTCACCGACCGCGTATATATGCGGGTGGGAGTGCGAGCGCTGGAACTGGTCGACCGCGATGAACCCGGCCTCGTCTGTGGCGAGGCCGCTGGCGGCGGGCCACTCGGGAGCGCCGCTTCCGAGCGCGGCAACGATAAGATCGACGGGTTCAAGGTTTCGATTTCCCGCCTGAAGCTGCCCGGAGGCGAGTTTGGCGTTTTCGGCGATGAGTTCGATCTTTGCGCGTTTCAGCTCGGATCGGACCAGCTTTTGAGCCGCCTCGCTAAAACCCGGCAGGACACCATCGCGCCCTGCGATTAATGTCAGCCGCGACTGGGACGCCTCGCCCAGCCGAGCGCGCAGACCAAACGCGAGCTCAACTCCGCCCGCCCCGCCGCCAATGACGCACAGGTGCTTGATATCCAGCCCGTCCCATTGGTCGGCCATCTGAGCGACGAATTGATCAATCGGCCTGACATCGAGGATGCGCGGGTCCTCTCCCAACAACTTTGCCGCCCTTCCGACCCCTCCGGTATCAATCGAAGCCGTCTCAAAGCTCACGCCGTCGCCGTCTTCAGTGACGATGAGCGAAGCATCAGGATCAATGCGCTTGCACCGGTCGAAAATGATCTTGGCGCCGGCGCGCTCGGCAAGCGCTGCCAGATCGACCAGCCCATCGGACTGGCTGTACTCCCCCGCGATCCATCCAGGCACCGTCCCGGAATACCGCAAGTGTCGATGTGGCGTCAGCAGGACCGCCTCGGGAAACGGCAGTCCGTGCCTGATCCAGTCAGCCAGAACCGCGAGGTGCGCATGCCCTCCGCCCACAAGCACAAGATTGGAAGAATGCGCCGCCATTCATTCTGCCCATCGCGGCTTGTCGGCTGGTTGTCAAAGCCTGTCGCCGTTATCCCAATCCACGGTCCCAACGCGCCCATGCCAGCGCGGCGACTCGGCAATAAGCCCATTCAAATCAACCGCTCATCGCACGTCAGCCAGCGTTAGTCTTATGTTAGCTAACTCATCCCGCGATCGCTCACCGCTTTGCTTCGCAAGCGCGCCAATCTCTGATGCTGCTTGTGCACATTCTTTCAGTCACCCGGTGGCGAAAGCGGGCTGAGACGAATTTTCGGCCCGGTGACAATTCACAAATTCTTCGGACAATCGCGATAGTCACTTCGGTCCTGAAGTGATGAAAGCCGCGTTAGCCTTTGTGTTTAGGAAGTGGTTACCTCGCCACTGATAGCGTGCGCGCAGCTTGGGATTGAGCCCGCTGAAAGGCGGGAATTCGGGAGTGGGACCAGTAATGAGTGAAGACGTAATCGACAAACCGGTGCCAAGCACATCGGTAGAGCCCGAAGTAGCTAAAGCCGATACAGCTGACACTGGCAACAGCGGCCAGATGGCCAAAATTGGTCTCGTTTCCACCCTCGCGCTTGCAACCGCAGCATGCGGCGGCGGTGGAGGTTCCGGCGGCGGTACGCCAACAAGCGGAGGCGGCGGCGGGACCGGTGGCACCCCAGCGCCAACGGTCGTCACCCCACAAACCGATGAAGAAGCAGCGCGTTTCCTGCTTCAAGCATCGCTTTCAGCGTCCACGGCGGAATTGTCAGCCCTTCGTTCAGAAGGATATGAGCCTTGGCTCAACCGCCAAATGAGCCGCAACAACGATCAAACCGCGCGGCAATATTTCGCCAGCAACGGCTTCGATGTGGTTAACTCAGAGCGCTATTATTTCAACTCACGCATCGCCGATAACATGTTGTGGAGCCAGCTGCTTTCAGGGGGCAGTCAGGTGCGCAAACGCGTTGCTCTAGCCCTGTCCGAATTCTTCGTCATTTCCATCAGCGGCATCAACAATGCATGGCGCTCACAGGGCGTCGGCGAATATTGGGATATCCTGAACCGCCACGCGTTTGGCAACTTTCGTGATCTGCTTGAGGACATCACCCTCAGCCCGGTGATGGGGATTTATCTCAACACGCTGGGCAATCGCAAAGCGGATCCAAATTCCAGCCGCGTTCCCGATGAGAACTTTGGTCGTGAAATCATGCAATTGTTCACAATTGGCCTGTTCGAACTGAACAATGACGGAACCCTTCGCCGAAATGGCAGTCAACCTATCGAGACTTATGACAATGATGATGTCACTGGCATCTCGAAAGTCTTCACCGGCTATGACTATGATTTCACCGGCATAGGCTTCACGCGAGATGGTGGTGGGGGCAGTTTTGACGTTCCCGACCCTGATTACACCCGCAACCCGATGACAGCCGACCCATCGCGTTGGCGCTACCCACGCAATGAAAGCTTTCATTCCGATGCGGAGAAGACATTTCTCGGCACGACTATTCCGACCGGTACCGGCGCGGCAGAATCGCTCCGGATCGCGCTCGATACGCTGTTCAATCACCCCAATGTGGGACCATTCTTTGGCAAGCAGATGATCCAGCGACTGGTCACCAGCAATCCATCGCGCGCCTATGTCGATCGTGTTGCCACCGTGTTCAACGACAATGGCAGCGGTGTGCGCGGTGATTTGCGTGCGGTTTTCAAGGCCATTTTACTTGATGACGAAGCGCGGGCGATGACCAATGTTACCAATCCCAACTTCGGCAAGCTGCGCGAACCCATGTTACGCTTTATTCAGTGGGGGCGCACCTTTGGCGCGCAATCGTCCGATGGCATTTTCAATCTGGGCGATACGTCCGACACGGTAAACCGGATTGGCCAATCGCCGATGCGCTCTCCGTCGGTGTTCAACTTTTTCAGGCCCGGTTATGTCCCGGCAGGATCGCAGGCTGCGGATCGCAACCTGCTTGCCCCGGAATTCCAGCTGGTGAACGAAACATCGGTTGCCGGATATGTGAATACGATGGAGCGCGTGATCGATGGCTCGGTGTTCTGGCTGCGCGACGTGAGTCCGCAATACACCGCAGAAATCGATCTGGCTAACGACAGCGACGCCCTGCTCAATCACCTCAATCTGCTCCTCACGGGCGGCCAGCTGAGCGACAATGCGCGCGGCCTGATCAAGCCGGTTCTGGACGAAATCGAAGTGACAGCGACCAGCGACAATGAAACCAAACTCAGCCGTGTCCATCTCGGCGTGCTGCTGATCATGGCTTCAAACGACTATCTCGTTCAAAAATAAGGATTGCATGATGTATATTGGCAGAGGAACCGAACTTTCGCGCCGCGCATTCATGCGTCGCTCCAGCCAGCTTGCAGGCGCAGGCGTGGCATCATCTTACGCACTTGGTCTTGCCGGCGCTGGCGAAGCCGCGGCATTCTCTGCAGCGGGCGGATATAAAGCGCTGGTCTGCGTCTTTCTTTATGGGGGCAATGACCACGGCAACACTTTCATTCCGTACGACGCAGCAAATTATGCTCGATATGCGGATATTCGTGGCGGCCAGAACGAGGAAGGCGGCGGTATTGCTCTCGCGCGGTCCAGCCTCGCCAACACGGTGTTGGCTACTCCCAGCGACCAGACGCTCACCGATGACATTCAATATGCTCTTGCGCCGAGCATGCAGCGCCTCAAGGCGCGCTTTGACCAAGGGGCCATGGCGCCGCTACTCAATGTCGGTCCGCTGGTCGTTCCGCTCACAAAAGAGCAGTTTGAAAGCGGGAACAATTCGCAATTCCCGCGCCCGGCTAAGCTGTTCTCGCATAACGATCAGCAATCAACCTGGCAGAGCTCTCAGCCCGAAGGGTCAACCACGGGCTGGGGCGGACGCATGGGTGATCTCGCGCAGTCGAGCAACACCAACTCCATGTTCACGTTGATCAATGCAACTGGCAACGCAGTGTTTATGACGGGCGAAACCGCAACACCTTACAAAGTCTCTAACCAAGGGGCCACTTTGTTTCGCGGCATTGATCGAGGGCGTGTTTACCGCTCCCAATCGGCTTCAACCGCACTCGATGGCCTTTTGCGCGCAAGCGGCGGCAACGTCTTGGAAGCTGACCACTCAATGGTGAATGCCCGCTCCATCGAATATGGCGGCTTCGTTCGCGATGCGCTGGAAAACACAACGGTTTCAACTGACTTTGGCCAAGGAAACAGGCTTGCCGCACAGCTTTCGGTTGTTGCGCGCCTGATTGCGGCGCGAAACCGGCTGGGCGTGACCCGCCAGGTCTTCATGGTCGGCATGGGCGGTTTCGACAATCACGACGGATTGATTGGCCAACACGAAGGCTTGCTCAGCACACTCGATTTTGCATTGGACGCGTTTTATCAATCCACGCTCGACCTCGGCATTGCAGATCAGGTCACAACCTTTACCGCATCTGATTTTGGCCGCACCCTCGCCTCAAATGGCGACGGGTCGGACCACGGTTGGGGAAGCCACCACATGATCTTAGGCGGCGGTGTAAACGGTGGCCGGTTCTATGGCACCGCGCCGCAAGTCTCGGTCGAAAGTGATGACCAGGTTGGTCGCGGGCGTCTGCTCCCGTCAGTTTCGGTTGACGAGTATTCCTCGACGCTGGCGCAGTGGTTCGGCGTTAGCTCGTCAGAGCTGCCCTCAATCGCACCGAATATTGGCCGTTTCGCCAGCCCTGATCTGGGCTTTATGCAAACGACCTAAGAAGAAGGGGCTCCGCGCACTTACGCAGAGCCCCACTCTTCTTCGGCCATGCGTCGCCTAAGCGTTGGCGAGCGCGATATGCCGCTTCATGTGGTGATCGACATTGCCAAACTCGCTGTCGAAGATCGTCAGGCGCTTGAAGTAGTGCCCGATGGCATATTCATCGGTCATGCCGTTGCCGCCGTGGATTTGAATCGCTTCCTGACCAATATAGCGCGCCGCCTGACCGACACGGACTTTGGCCGCTGAGACGGTGAGCTGGCGCTCTGCCTCAGGCGCGTCGAGCTTGAGCGTCGCCAGATAGGTCATTGAGACCGACTGCTCGTATTCGGTGAACATGTCGACCATACGGTGTTGCAGCACCTGGAACTTGCCGATCGGCACGCCAAACTGCTTGCGCTCGCGCGAATAGTCGACCGTCATGGTGTGCGCGACCTTCATTGCGCCGCAGGCCTCTGCGCACTGCGCAGCGATGGCTTCGTCAGTCACCCGCTCGATCAGGGGCAGGCCATCGCCTTCCTCGCCGATCAAGGCTTCGGCGGGGATCGAGGCGTTCTCGAAGAAGACTTCCGAAGCGCGGCGGCCATCAACCGTCGCATAGTCGCGGGTTACGACGCCATCGGCGTTCTTGTCGACTACGAATACCGACACACCCTCGCGGTCACGCCGGTCGCCCGATGTGCGCGCGGTGACGATCAGATGGGTCGCCCACGGCGCGCCGATTACAACAGCTTTGTGACCGTTGAGGACATAGCCGGAACCGTCCTTTTTTGCGGTCGTTTCCAGATCGGCATAATCATAGCGGTCGCGCGGCTCGGCATAGGCGAAGGCAAAGATCTGCTCGCCCGAGACTATGCCCCCGATATGCTCTTCCTTTTGCGCGGCGGTGCCCGCGTGCTTCAAAAAGCCGCCCGCGCACACAACGGTCGGAACGAACGGCTCGACCACCAGACCTTTGCCGAACTCTTCCATCACGATCATCGCATCGACCGCGCCGCCGCCGAAGCCGCCATCTTCTTCGGCAAAGGGCATGCCGAGCAGGCCGAGTTCAGCCAATTGCGCCCAGATTGCAGGCTGCCAACCGCTTTCGCTGTTGATCGCCTCCATGCGCGTTTCCCATGCATAGTTTTCGCGAACCAGCCGCGTCAGGCTGTCGCGCACCATGTCTTGTTCTTCGGTGAAATTGAAATCCACGTAGTTTCTCCCGCGCGTTAACGCGCTTTACAGGCCGAGGATCATCTTGGTGATGATGTTGCGCTGAATCTCGTTCGATCCGCCGTAGATCGAGGTTTTGCGCATGTTGAAATAGGTCGAGGCGGAGTGCTCGGCATAGCCTGGGCCGACCGGATATTCATTCGATCCCGCATCCGAAACGCTCGGGTAGAACGGCGTGCCATAGTGTCCGACGGCTTCCAGCGTCAACTCTGTGAGGCGCTGTTGGATCTCCGTCCCCTTAATCTTGAGGATCGAGCTTTCCGGACCCGGCCCCTTGCCCGCCTGCTCCCCTGCAAGCGTGCGCAGCTCGGTGATTTCGAGCGCGGACAGGTCAATTTCGAGCTGGCTGACTTTGCGCGCGAAGTCGAAGTCGCTCATCAGCGGCGCACCATCCATCTGTTCCGACTTGGCGATCTCGCGGAGTTTCTCCACACCGCGCTTCGAGCGAGCAACACCGGCAATCCCGCTGCGTTCGTGAGCGAGCAGGAATTTGGCGTAAGTCCAGCCCATGTTCTCTTGCCCAACGAGGTTTTCGACCGGCACGCGCACATCGGTGAGCCAGGTCTCGTTGACCTCATACCCGCCGTCGATCAGCTTGATCGGGCGCACTTCTACGCCCGGTGTCTTCATGTCGATCAGGATGAAGCTGATGCCCTCTTGCGGCTTGGCTGCATCAGGATCGGTGCGGCACAGGAAAAAGCCCCAGTCAGCGTGCTGCGCGAGCGTCGTCCAGGTCTTCTGACCATTGATCACATAGTGGTCGCCATCGCGCACGGCGGTGGTCTTGAGCGAGGCAAGGTCGGAACCCGCGCCCGGCTCTGAATAGCCCTGACACCACCACACATCGCCGCTGCGAATGCCCGGCAGATGCTGCTCTTTCTGCGCGTCATTGCCGAAGGTGTAGATCACAGGACCAACCATCGAGACGCCGAATGGCAGCGGCATGACCGCATTTACGCGCGCGTTCTCTTCGGACCAGATATAGCGCTGCGTCGGGGTCCAGCCCGTGCCGCCATACTCGACCGGCCAAGCGGGAACCGACCAACCCTTTTCACCCAGCACCTTGTGCCAGGCGACCATGTCTTCTGGGTCGAGATCGTCGCGCTGCGTCAGTCCCTCAAGCTGCTTCGGATAGTTCTCTGCGATAAACGCGCGAACCTCATCGCGGAATGCGAGCTCTTCGGGGGTGAAATCCAAATTCATGGGAGTCTCTCCTGATCATTCCCTCACAGCGATAGTGGCATTCCTGCGAGGGACTGAAAAGGGGTGACGCAACGGCAAGTGGCGCGATTTTTTTGCAAACCCGCGCGCACGGACCAGAACTGTTGCGCCTAACTCACCAAAGAACGGCGTAGAGCCCGACAAGAATCGCGATGGTCAGGATCGAAAGCGCGTTGAAGATCGGAGCGGTCGCGAAGGCTATATCGCCCAGCTTCACGGTCCGCTCTTCGTCAGGTGCAGCGGTCATGCGAGACACCGCAGCCGCCGCGACCAAGCCAACCAGGAACACGATCCAAATGCGGATCACGAAAGGCATATCTGGCAAAGCGGCGTTGACAATAAAGTTCATCACCACGGACCCGATAAGCGCCGTAAACGCTCCTGCCGCGTTGGCACGCTTGTCGAAGAAGCCCAGCAAGAATACGATCACAACGCCCGGCGCGATATATCCCGTGTATTCCTGAACCGTCTGGAACGCGCTTTCAAAGCCTCCCAGAAAGGGCTGCGCAAGAACAAGCGCCAGCGCCATCGCGGTGAAGGCCGCGATGCGTCCAACCGTCACGTAGTGATGCTCGGTCTCTTCCGGCTTTACGCTGCGATAAAGGTCCATTGTGAAGATGGTCGAGATCGAGTTCATCATGCTCGCCAGCGACGACACGACCGCAGCGATCAGCGCCGCGAATACCAGTCCGCGCAGGCCAGCAGGCGCAAAGCCCATCAGCTCGCCATAGGTCCGATCTGAACGCTCAGCCAAAGCGCCCGCATCGAGCGCGCCTTGCTGCGCAAGGATCACCGCCGCAATGCCGGGGATCACCACAATGAATGGTACGATCAGCTTGAGCAGCGCGGCAAAGGCCAGGCCCTTTTGCGCTTCGCCGAGGTTTTCAGCGCCCAGAGCGCGCTGGATGATATATTGGTTAAAACCCCAATAGCTGAAGTGGAGCACCCACAACCCGCCAAGCAGGGTCCAAATGCCCGGCAGGTCGCCATAGGCGGGATGATTTTCATCAAGGATCATTTCGAAATGACCCGGCATTTCTTGGGCGAGGAATCCGAGGCCACCCAGTGCGCCATCCGCTGGCAACGCATCAAGCGCGAACCATGTGATGGCAAACCCGCCAAAGATCAGAATGACGACCTGGATGATGTCTGTAAGGGCAACCGCTTTCAGGCCACCATAAAGCGAATAGAGCGCCGCAAAACCCGCCAGCGCCGCCATGCTCGGCAGCACCGCCCAGCCGGTCAGTGTGCTTACGGCAAGACCGCCAAGCCAAAGAACCGTGGTGAGGTTCACTGCGGTATAGAGCGCAACCCAGAAAACGCTCATCAGCGTCTTCACGCCGCTGCCATAACGCTGCTCAAGGAATTGCGGCATCGTGTAGATGCGCCGCTTCAGGAAGATCGGCAGGAAGTATTTCGCAACAATGATAAGGACGAGCGCCGCCTGCCATTCGTAGGCGGCAATCGCGATGCCCACGGCAAAGCCTTGACCCGACTGGCCAATGATCTGTTCGGCTGAGATGTTGGAAGCGATCAGCGACGCGCCAATCGCCCACCACGGCAAAGCGCGACCGGCGAGGAAGTAGTCCTCCGTGTTCTTGTCGTGGCCCTTTGGCTCACGGCTTACTGCCAAGGCGATTCCCAAAAGCGCAACCGCATAGGCCGCGATAATCACGATATCGATCGTCTCAAGCGTCACGAAATGTACTCCCCAGTGATCCCGTGTTGCGACATGCGGTAAAATGAAGCGCATGGCCAGACCTGCGGCTCAAAAACCCCCGGATGAGGCGGGTCTTGCTTCCGTCCTCGGGATGCGTGACGATGAAGCGGAGCAAAGTTTGGACACATGACTGGCGAATCTGGTCGCATTGCGTAAGCATGGCACGATGACCGACTGGATTTCACTCGCAAGCGAAGCAGCCGCCAAGGCCAAGAGTTTTTCGGACCGCGTTCACTCCAAGGTTGCCGATCGCATTTTCACCGATGGAAGGCTGGATGCGGCGCTCGCCGAGCAAGGGCAGCGCGCTCTGCACGGATTTGCATGGATAACCACCACTGTCGAAGCGCTGGGCGCTGCGAGCCGCTGGGCGAAGTCTGCATCGGACGTCGGGGTTTTCCAACCGGTCGATGAATTGTGCCTGAGGGTCGGGTTCGGGGAATATTGCGCGCAGTTAGCAGGCGGCGTGGCGATGAGCGCCAATGAGATCGTGCGCCCGGCTGAATTCGGTCTGGAAGACGCCGCGAGGAGCTTTGCCCAAGATCCAGCGATCGCGGCCTTTCTGAGCGAGGGAAGCACAGCAGCAACGCGCGCCGAGCTGGCGCAGAGGCTGGCCGAGGGTGAGCGCCCCTACGAAAGCCTGGGCGATGAAACGCTCGATATGATCCGCGATCAATTCCGCGCCTTCACCGCCGACCAGATCACACCCCACGCGCACGAGTGGCATCTCAAGGACGCGCTGATCCCGATCGAGGTCATTCAAAAGATGGCCGACCTCGGCGTATTCGGCGTCTGCATCGCCGAAGAATATGGCGGGCTTGGCCTTGGCAAGCTTGCGATGGCTTTGGTGTCGGAAGAATTGTCGCGTGGATGGATTTGCGCGGGCTCACTCGGTACACGCTCGGAAATCGCGGGCGAGTTGATCGGCGAGAACGGGACGGACAAACAGAAAGCGCGGCTGCTGCCCAAGATCGCCGATGGCTCGATCCTGCCGACTGCCGTCTTTACCGAACCCGACACTGGCTCCGACCTCGCATCGGTAAGCACCCGCGGCCGCCAGCAGGGTGACGGCACATGGCGCATCGACGGCGCGAAGACCTGGATCACCCATGCAGCTCGTGCGGACCTGATGACGGTTTTGTGCCGAACCGATCCGGACAGGCCGGGCTATGGCGGGCTTTCCATGCTGCTCGCGGAGAAAACGCGCGGCAGCGACGACGCGCCCTTCCCCGATGCGGGCATCGACGGCAGCGAAATCGAAGTGCTCGGCTATCGCGGAATGAAGGAATACGCGCTCGGATTCGATGGCTTTGTCGCGGGTGCTGACAGTCTACTCGGCGGGGCGGAAGGGCAAGGCTTCAAGCAGCTGATGCGCACCTTCGAGGGCGCGCGCATCCAGACCGCCGCCCGCGCCATCGGAGTGGCTTGGAACGCGTTCGACCTCGCGCTCGGCTATGCGCTGGAACGCAAGCAATTCGGCAAGAACCTGCTCGCCTTCCCGCGCGTGTCAGACAAGCTCGCGATCATGGCGGCGGAAACGGTGATGGCGCGCGAACTTACATACGCCTCTGCCCGGCACAAGGATCGCGGAGAGCGCTGCGATATCGAAGCGGGGATGGCGAAGTTGCTGAGCGCACGTGTCGCTTGGGCGAATGCGGACAATGCGCTGCAAGTGCATGGCGGCAATGGTTATGCGCTGGAATACCCGATCAGCCGGGTGCTGTGCGATGCGCGCATCCTCAACATTTTCGAGGGTGCGGGCGAAATACAAGCCCATGTGATCGGGCGCGGATTGATCGCGGGACGCATCAACAACTAGCTTTGCGAACCGTGAACCGGCGCGAGAGAATCGATTTGATCTGACCCCTTGCTTTGGGGCGGTCGCTGCAAGTTGCTTAGGGAATTCGGACCAGAGATTCTGAATCAAATGCTAAGCTAACGCTAATTTCTGCAGTATTGTTTGCTCGAATACTGTGATCAGGTGTCGTTTATTGATTGCCCGATGGGCCTAAAAATTTCCGAAAACCAACCGCTTAATGATCCGCGCCATGCGGCCTGCGCGGTCACTTGGAAAAAACATAGTTTCCTCGGAATTAACTCTACCTAAGAACTCATCCTTGGCAGTGACCGTGCGAATTGGTTCGCATGACACGGACCAACCTCTTCACGCAGACAGCCAAGGGACTCTTCGGCTGCTTTGCGATCAGCGCAGGCATCGCCGCAGCTCCGGCGCATGCAGGCGTGATGGCGGTTGCTGTCCAGCCGGTTTCGACGACTATCGCGGCCAATACCTTGTGTGCGACGCCAACCGTCGCGCCCGCATTCGCTCAGCAAGCGCAGCCCACAACTGTGCGCGGCGCCAAGAGTCAGGCGATCCTTGGCAATGAAATGAGCGCGCTCGAGTTGATGCGGGCCCAGCAGGCAGGCGCAGGCGCGGCGCAGGTTGCGGAGACAGTCCAGACCTTTACCGTCGAAACCCTCGCTCCTGCGAGCGCAGGACGAGGCAAGCTGATTGAAACCTGCAGCTCCAGCATCGCGCCGCTTATTGGCGGTTCGCAAGAGAGTGGCATCATTCAGATACCGGGCAGAGCCCAAACTGCGATGCCAGCTGGCGCACGCGCGCCGATCCTCCAAACGCTGGGCGGCGATGATTTTCTCGCTTCCAAGCGGATCAAAATCGGCAAAACCAGCTTTGATCGCGACTGGAAACGCGTGCGCAAGGAGTCCCTGTCAGGCGTTCTTCGCGCAAACTTCGGCAAAAAGCCTGGCGCGTCGCTAGAGACGATCGACCAGATCAATCGCTGGGTGAACCGCAAGGTCGACTACGTTGAAGACCGCGATCTGTTCGGCAAGGCCGACCATTGGGCGGGCGCGCGCAAGACTCTGAAGCTCGGCAAAGGTGATTGCGAGGATTACGCGATCACCAAGATGCAGCTGCTCGCAGCAGCCGGCATTCGTCGCAAGGACATGTTCCTGTCGATTGTGAAGGACACGGTACGCCGCCAGGACCACGCGTTTCTGGTTGTCCGTCACAAGGGCCAGTACCTGATCCTCGACAATGCGACGGACACAATCCTCGATGGCTCGCAATCGCACGATTACCGCCCTGTCCTGAGCTTCAACTCAGACAGCGCGTGGCTCCACGGCTACTGATTTTTTGCGCGATTTAGCGCTCGGTTAGAGCGCGGTCGAATGCCTTGGACACCGGCACGATCTGCATGATCTTCTCGCCCGCATTTACAAAACCGCCTTCTGTCGTGATCTGAACGTCATTGACAATGCCGTCGGCAGGCGCGCGCAATTCGTTGCGCTGCTGACGCGCTTCGGCCCCGCGAATGGTCTCTTCATTAATTGCCATGCGCGTGGTGACTTCGCTGCGTTCGTTGAGCGCTTGTTGCCGAAAGTCCAGCTGGGCCGAATTGAGATCAGCCTGCGCCTGACGGATCGCAGCAGAGGCTCGCCCGGCGGCCTGCTGAGCGGCGGACAAGCGCCCCTGCGAGTCCACAAGATCGCGCTGCGCGGTCAGCAATTCAGTACGCGGAACAATGCCTTGCTGCGCCAATGGCTCAAGCATGGTGACCTGCTCGCGGGCAAGCCGCACGCTGTCGCGCAGAGACGAAACCGTTGCCTGCGCCTCGCTGAGATCGCGGCGACGCTGATCAATAGCAGCGGCCAAAGAGCGCTCCCGCGCCCGCGCTGCCTGCGTGCGGGCCTGTTGCAAACGCTGCTCATCAGCGCAGACCGTTCCCGGTTCACACCCAAGCGATCCGCCTGACGCTTCGTTTTCGAGCCGCTGCGCGCGCACCGCAAGCCGCTGATTCTCGGTCTGCAACTGGCCCAGCTCCGAGGCCGACTGCGCATCGTCGAGCAGAACGAGCAATTGCCCCTCTTTCACTGTCTGTCCCCCGCGCACGAGAATTTCCTCGATCACCGCAGGCTCGGAAGGCTGCACCAATTGCGCTTTGCTCGACGGGATTACGCGGCCCGAACCGCGTGTAATGCTATCGACCTCGGCAAACCCGGCCCAGACCAGCAGGATCAGCGTGCCAACGGCGGACGCGATGATGAGCTTGCGCGAAGCATCGAGCCGATCCCAGCGTTCCGTCACGCTCACTGGGCTGCCTCCCCTGCAGGAACTTCCTCAGGCGCGTCCGCATCGCGTTCGGCCACAGCCTCACCCTGGCTTTCCAAAGCCGAACGATAACTGCCGCCAAGTTCGGTCGGGTCGGGAATGCTCAAACGCCATTCCTTTGTCGTGTCGATACGCCCGCCAACATCATTGACCGCATGGCGATCGGTCTCAGCGGGAGCAACCGTGAGGCCGGGCGTCCAGGTTTCCTCAAGCGCCTCAATGCCCAATTCCGCGTCGGCATCTGCCAGAGCCAATTCGATCCGCGCCCAATTGATCTGCGGTATCCCCTCAGAGCGTGACCAGCGTGCCCCAAACGCACGCGGCTCGCCCGCACTGCCGGGGAACCGATAGAAAATATGCCGCCCGATCACGTCGAGCTTGGCCAGCGTAAACGCCCATTTCGGCACGACATAATCGGCGTGATAGTGCGTGGCGGTGCCGACGTCGGGCAATTGCTTCCCGGCAATCGCCTCTTTCGCAACTTGCAGAGATTCCGACCATTGGCGCTGCAAAGGCTTGCGCAACAGCGCACCATCGCAAGTGAAACTGAACTGGCAAACCCGCTGGTTCACGCCCTGATAAACAACACCGCAGACCGAGTTCGGATAAGCCGGATGGCGCATGCGGTTGAGCACGACCTGCGCCACCGCCTGTTTGCCGCGGCGTGGTTCATTGGCGGCTTCGTAGTACACAGCCTGGGTTAGGCATTTGAGCGCCGTGCCATACTGCGCACTGCCGTACCGCAATCGGCGTGTAACTCGAAAGGCTACTGAGCATGCCGGTGACCTTGGGAATGCGCGAATTGCGCGATTGCGCATCCATTCCGGCCAGCACCAATTCCTGCCCTTCTCCGGTCGACATATCGGTGAGCGAGCGTTCAATCGCCGGGGCAATCCGCATATTTTCCGCCGCCATGCTGGTGCCATGCGGAGCCATCATCGGCGATCCGACCAGAGCCAGCACCGGCAGCAAAGCCAGCGACTTTAAGCCAAGTTTGCGCCACCGGTTCATTGCGCCAATCCTTCTGCAGCGCCGCCTGCCGAAGCGAGCACATCCTTGATCGGACCGTCTGCGGCGATCTTGCCATTGCTGAGGACAATCAAGCGATCACACAGTGAAAACAGCGCCGGACGGTGGGTCGAAATGACGAGCGTTTGATCGGGCGCAAGCGACGCGCCCAGCTTCTCGGTGAACAGCTTTTCCGTCTGGCTGTCCATCGCGCCGGTCGGCTCATCCAGAAACAGCAATTCGCACGGCGTTACCATCGCCCGCGCCAATGCGAGAAACGAGCGCTGACCGCCAGACAGACGACTGCCGCCTTCGCCGACCGAACGCTCAAACCCGCCGCCTTCGCGCGCGAGGAATTGATCCGCTCCGGTTTCCTGCAGCGCGGCAATGATCCTGTCGTCGGTCGCATCGCGGCGCCCAAGCGCGAGGTTGTCGCGCACCGTCCCGGAGAAGAGCGCGGCATCTTGTCCGACATAGCGCAAGGCATCGCGCAGCTGCCCCAGCCGGTATTGGCTGGCATCCAAACCGTTGACGAGCATCGAGCCTTCGCCCGGTTGATAAAGGCCGCACAGAACCCGCCCCAAGGTCGATTTGCCCGAAGCAACGCGCCCAACAATCGCGATCCTTTCGCCCGGCTTGATCGTCAGATTGATCGCATCGAGCGCCGGTTGCGGCGCGTCAGGGTAGGAAAAGCGGACATTGTCGAGCTGGATTGTCGGCTTTTCGATCACGCTCGCGGTCAGCGATCCGCCCTCTTGCCGCTCGTCGCTCGATTCAAACAGCCGTTCAATGCTGGAAAGCATTTCATTCGCCTGCCGCCCGCGCGTCAGCACGAAGGCGATCTGGCCTGCCGGTGCGAGCGAGCGCGAGGCGAGCATCACGATCGCAATGATCGCGCCCATCGAAATTTCGCCCGCTGCGAATAGGTAATAGCCGCCAATGATCAGCGAAACGGTGGAGACCTGCTGGAAAGTCTGGGCGAGCCCGACGGCGGTCGAATTGACCTTGCGCAGACGCTCTTGCGAGTGTCCGCCTGCTTCGGCCAAACGATACCAGCGGCCCAGCGCTCCGCCCTCGCCGCCCATGCTCTTGAGCGTTTCGATGCCAGCAAGCGATTCCACCAGCAGCGTCTGCTGCAGCCCGTAATCCGCCTGCGCGTCTTGGGCCGCTTCGGTCACTTTGCGCTGCAGGAAATAGCCGGCGATCATCATCGCGATGATGATGGTGAGCGGGATCAATGCGAGCCACCCACCGATGATCGCAATCACCCCGACAAAGACGAACAGGAACAGGACGTCGATCATCAGAACGATCGTCGTCGAAGCGAAGAAATCGCGCACAATCGCATATTCTGAGACGCGTGCGGCCAAGGCTCCGGTATTGCCCTGCCGCTCGTCTAAGGGCGTTGCGAGCAATCGTCCGAAAATCTTTTGCGACAGTTTGAGGTCGAGCCGCCGCGCGATCTGATCAAGCACCGTCGTGCGCCCGCGCCGCAAGGCAAACTCGAGCGCGAAGACCAGCGCCACACCCAGGCCAAGCACCCACAGAGTTTCTGTTGCGCGGTTCGGGATGACCCTGTCGTAGACATTCATCGTGAACAGCGGCAGCGCGACGGCCAGCACGTTGATGTTGAACGAGGCGAGGATCACCGGGCTGAAGGATTTGTATTCCTTGCGCAGCTCACCCCAGAACCAATGTCCGCGCGCCTTTGCATGCCACGGTGCTTCCTCTTCGCGCTGAAGATCGGGATTGGCGTAAACCGAGTAATGCCGCCCGGCGTAATCATCAGCCAGATCTGCGTGCGGACGCCACACTTCCTCGCCGCTTTCCGGCTCCCAGACGCGCAATTCGCCCTCGTTCGCTTCGAGAACGAGAATAAACCGCTCGTCGGAAAGCTCGACCAGCGCGGGATAGGCGTGGTCTTGTTTGGGCAGCTTGCGCTGCCTCAGCGTGTCGTAATTGACGCCCGCAAGATCCAGCGCGGTGTCGGCCTGATGCCAAGGCAGGCGGCCATCAGCGGCTTTAGGTAGAGCTGAGAAGGCGGCGGGGGACAGGCTGGATGCGTAGCGGAGCGCAATCTCCGTCACGCATAGCGCGAGACTATCAATTGCAGGAGCCGCAGCAGGATCCGAAGCTTCGGCGGAGGCGGCTTTCGCCCCCGCACTCGCTTCCGTTCCCGGCCCGGTGTCCGGCAATGTGTTCTCGTGAAAGTTCAACTCTGTCTCTCGTCATCAGGCCAGCTTTCTAGCCCAATTACTTGGGATAGACGCGGCGTTGCAGCTCGGCATCGACCGGTGGACCATACTCGAACCGTTCGCGCTCATTCTCACCTGCGCCTGCGCCAGGTGCAACCCCGAGAGCGTCGATGAAGTTATTGGTAGCAGCCAAAATCTGGTAACGCGCGAAAATTTCGGAGAAACGTGCCGTTTCGAGACGAACTTGCGTGTTAAACCTAGTGTTTTGCGCGTCCAGCACGTCGAGCAGCGACCGCCGACCAATGTTGAACTGGCTGCGATAGGACAGCAGCAGGTCATCGGAAACGCTGGCCTGACGGTCCAGAGCCTCGGCAATCCGCGCCGATGTGTCGCGCGCATTCCATGCCGAGCGCACGTCTTCTTCGGCCTGACGCTGGCGGGTGTGCAGCGCATAACGGGCCTGCGACGAGCGGCGTGTCATTTCCTGAATGCGGGCGCGGTTAATGCCGCTATCCCAAACATTCCAGCGGAACACGACGCGGCCTTGCACATCATGTGTTTTGCCAGAGAAGCCATCGATATCGTCACCGACACGGCCGCGTACTTCGAGGCCGACTGTGGGGTAAAGCTCCCCTTCGGCGGCATCGACGCGGGCATTCGCCGCATCAACATCGGCTTGCGCTTCACGAACCAGCGGGTTGCGAAGACGGGCCTGTCCAACCGCTTGGTCGAGCGAGGTCGGCACAGCTGATGACAGGTCGGGCGGAAGCACAACATTGGTCAGATCGAGCCCAGTCAGCGTCCGCAGCGAGATCTGCGCATCGGTCAGTGTCCGGCGCGCTTCTTCCTCACGCACAACCGCAGCTTGAAGCCGTTCTTCGGCTTGTTGTTGGTCGGCCACACTGATCGAGCCTTGCTCCACACCTTGCGAAAGGTCTTGGAGCAGCATCTGGTGGAACCGGCGATTGTCCTGCGCAGCGGCAGCAACGCGCTGTTGCAACAGCACATCGAGATATTGCCGCGACACCTGGAGCGCGATGAATTCAGACCGCTCCAGCACCCGCAGAGATGCCCCGTCTACGCGCGCAGCCTGACGCAGCAATTCGCCGCGGCGGCGCCCGAAATCGAGCACTGTCCATTCACCCGTAATCCCGATCTCGACCGGGTAGAGTTCCTGGTCGGCAATGCCGAGATTGCGGCGCGTGTTGTTTTCAAGCCGCCGGACACCGGCAGACCCTTCAATATCGACGCGCGGGCCGAACAGGCCTTGCGCTTGCTTGCGCTCGAACTGGATGCCTTCCTTGTTGAACTGGGCTTCTTGCACTTCCGGGTTGGTGCGAACGGCGACATCAATCGCCTCCTGCATCGTCACCGCACCGCCTGAGTTTTGCGCATAAGCAACCGAAGATCCGCCAGAAAGGAGAACTGCAGCCGCTGCTGGTAGAATATACTTAAACATCGAACTTACTCCCCACCCTTACCGGGACACCGTGACTTCAACCCGGCGATTCTGCGGGTTACGAACACCGTCTTCAGTCGGCACTCTTGGATTGCTTTCACCTTCGGCGCGCACCGACATCTGGCTGCGATCAATACCCATGCTCGCCATCAGATCGGCAATCGCACCGGCGCGGCGCATCGACAGCGCGTTGTTATAAGTGTCGCTGCCTGAAAGGTCGGTGTGACCCACCACGCTGAACGAAGACCAGTTGCAGCGCTCCGCCGTGTCGGACACGTTGCGGACTGTCTGGGCAGCATCACCAGCGGGAACCGAAGAATCCCAATCGAAGAAGATCAGCGTCGGCTCCTGCGCGTTGCACTCTGCGCGCTGCGGCGGCGGGGCGACTGGCGGCTGCGTCGGTGGCGGCGGCACGAGGCTCATGCGCTGGTAGGCGTAGTCACACTTGCTAAGGCTTGTCTCGTCACGCGTGCCGGATTTGAGAAATCCGATCGCGATGGCGCACTGCACTTTCGCTTCCGATGCCCACATGTAGCGCGGATCATTGGACGATGCGACGCTATCGTCTTTGGTCGCCGCCAACGCCGCATCGTAGCGCGTCTGAACCGCAGAACGGAGCGTATCGGTATCGCTCGAAGCGAGGTCGCCAGTTAAATCCTGCGCGGCGGCACCCGAAGCGGTTGCTGCCAAAATTATGGTTAACGCAGAGACTGGCACTGATTTTTTTCGTAGAATCATAGTTTCCCCCACTGGGTCCAGTACGTTTTGATTATCCTTGAGCGGAAGCGACCGCGGCTTGCTCCAATTGACCGTCCATCGTCTCCAGCGGGGTCGCTGGATTGATGCCCATGTCAAAGGTTTGATTGAGCAAGTCGGAGTCGATTCCGGCAAATTTGAAGATCGGCTTATCAGCCAAATCAGGGACTTGCGACAGATTATCGATGATCTGATCGAGTTGTGAGGTGGCAGCGATATCCGCGAGGATCGCATCAACCGTTTCACCCATCCCGATTTCTGTTCCATCGATCGTTTCGGTTGCGACCGTATCCAGCATCAACAAAGCTTCCATGCTTTGCGCGACAGCGGCATCGCTCATTCCGCCAGCTACCGGGCTGTGCGCGATCGGACCACTTTCCGCCGCCTGCTCGAGCAGCGGAGCCACCTCATGCTGCTCTGCTTGTGCTGCAAGTGAGAAGCCTGCCGGCGATGCGTCAACATCATTGGCTGCATTGCCATGCTGCACATTTTCACTGCCTGCGAATTGAGCGGCGCTGGCGAGGAAGTCCGAAAGATCCCAATCGGCATCGATCGCAGGCTCCGGCATTGCATCGACGAGCGTTGCAACTGCGAAGACCGGCGCGGCACCCATATCGACGCTGTCAATCGGCACAAACGTGGCGGCATGATCTGCCACCGTGAAGGCGGCAAAGCCAGCTGCGGCAGCGGCTGCCTGCTCCAGCGTGCGGCTGTTGCGCTCGGTAGAGAACGCCGCATCCGCCAGCTCACCCGTGCGGCCATCGCCGAAAGTGAAGGTGGACTTGCCGAAGATGGTCACATCGCCGCCCGCAGCAGTGCCTGGGACACCGTCAGAAACCAGATTGATGGCTATGATCCCGGCGTCTGAGAGGCTGGTGAATTCACCATCGTCATTGGCGCCGTTGAGGTTGGCATCCTGCCAGATACCGAATTGGCTGAAGGCCGCATCAGACGCATCAAGAACGCCATCACCATTGTCGTCAAAGCGCTGCGCAACCGCTTCGAGGTCGGTCAATTGCGCATTGCCGAACACGAATTCGGACGCATCGCTAACCAGCCCGTTGCCGTCGGCGTCATACGCCAGGATTGCATCGTCGGCTCCGGCCCAAGCGGTCGCTTCGAGCGTTCCGTCACCGTCATAGTCATAGGTGACGCCAGCAGAGATACCGACGAATTCGGCTCCGTCGCCATCGAGGTCGAGGACGATTGGGCGGACCGCCCCGGCACTGACCAGAGCCGCAAGATCGGTCAGGACTACGCCTTCAATCTTGACTAGCGAGTCGTCGCTTTGCAGCGGGTTAGACCGATCTTGGTTGAACAGATATGTGTCATTGCCGACAACGAAGGCGACCACTCGGTTCTCGCCGATATCCGTCGTGCCAGATTGTGACTGGAGATAATCTACGACCGCTGCAACGTCGCTCTCGCTCGTCAAAGTGAGCGGGTTCGAGAATGTGTTGCTGGTTGAGAAGGTGATGATGCCGTCGGAAATGGCGTGCGATTTGATCGTCTGCCCTCCGATGGTGAGGGTCGAATCGACGCCATTGGTTCCCGAGGTGTTGCTAGCAACGATCCGCGAACCGCCGTCGGTGAAGTTAATGTCGTCAACCGACGCGTCGTAGTCGACGATCGTGTCGAACCCGGTGATCGTTCCATTGTCACCCGATCCGCCGACGGTCGCGATTGAATCGCCATCATTGATAGCGAACACATCAGCGCCCGTGCCGCCAACCATGACATCGGCGCCATCACCACCGATGATCGTATCGTCGAACCCGTCGCGGTCGATCAGGATGTCATCGCCGCTCGTTCCATCAAGCTGGGTCTGACCCGCTTGCTCACGGTTCACAGTGACAAACGCGTTATTGGCATCGCCACCATTTTCAGCGGCATAGGTGAAGCTGCCACCCGCATCGCCCGTATCGGTGAATGTGATCGTGCCGCCGCCGATGCCAACGCTGCCGTCAGATGCATTGGCCACAGAGGTGATGGTCGTGCCGGCCTCGTCATTGGCCAGCAACCAGCCCTCATCAATCGTGACGGTCGAACCGCCATTGGTGATGACGACATCATTGAGCGCGAAGTTGTTGTTTTCCGCAACCGCAGCGATATCGATCCGCAGCACAGCGCTGTCGACATCGCCATCGCCATCGACGACGGTGTACTGGAAATTTTCGATTTCCGGCACGCTCGTTTCAGGCGGTACATAGCTGTAGCTGCCATCTGCGAAATCGAAGGTGAGTTCTCCGCCGAACGCGGTGGTCGCAGTGAACGACGTTCCGGTGATTGGCGAGCCGCCGCTTGGCGTGATCGTGTTCACCCCGTCGAAGGCATAGTTCACGCCATCTACGGTAATAGAAACGACCGCAATGCCGTTGCTCGCCGGGATATCGTTGTCGAGGACATTGCCCGAAATTTCTGGCGTGACCACTGAAATCAGCGTGTCGAGCAGATCGCCGAAATCATCGGCCAGCACGGGCGCGCCTTCGCCATCTACGTCGACGTCTTGCAGGCGATCAATGTTGACGCCGTTACCGATACCGACGTACCGTGACGTTGATGTCGTTATCGTCGACAAAGCTCTGCCAAGCAGCCTGCGCAGCAGACGACAGGGAGTTGATGACGTTTCCGTTTGTATCGTTCTGCGTCTCCCGGTTCGGATTACCATCGCTCAGGAAGAATACCTGATTGTTCGCGTTGGGATCCGGGGTGAAGTCCGCAATCACCTGCTCAACCGCATCGGTAAAGTTGGTCGCGCTGCTAAATGGACGGTCGCCGCCCAATTCTTCGTTCAAAGCATCCAGCGCAGCCGCAAACGAAGCGAAGTCGCTAAACGTTCCTTCGGTCTGCGCGGTGGTCGAGAACGAAATCAGGGTGATATCGAGCGCACCTGTCGTGCTCTCGAACAATTCAAAAGCTGCGTCCTTCACGGCGTTGAGCTGCAAGTTCAGTTCGGCATCGTTCACCGAGCCGCTGAAATCCAGTACGAAGGCCGCGTTGATGTCCTCCGTGACAAGCACTGCGTCGTTCAGATCGTCCTGAGCATCCGGTGCGTCGTCAAACAGGTTGATGACGAAATCGTCCATCGCGCTGTCGCCATCGCTGTCAGTCAGCTTGACCGAGACAGGGATGTCGACATCGACGGTCGTTTCCGTGACGCCCACATCGATCAGGTTCAGCTTAACCGAGCCTTCTTCGCTGTATACGTCGATGTAGGAAAGCAGTGCACCGGGAGGCGCATTGATGGTGATCGTGCTGGGATCACCCGCCGCCGCATCAAGCGTAATCGTCTCAGTAGTGCCATCGGTGAAGCGGGCCACAAAATGGACGACGTCATTGTTGCCGCCATTGGAGCTGAAGTTCTTCAAATCAAATGTCGCAAATGATGCGTTGAGCACATTTGTGCCGCCTGGAGGCGTGAACGAACCAGCACCATCATAGTCATCCAAAGCTCCGAAATCGAAGCGGATGAACTGACCTTCGTCAAAGTTGTTGCTGCCAAGACCGAAGCCCGCCGTCGAACCATTGACGCTCGGATCCTGATTGAGCGTTGGCGTGCCGCCGGCGAGGAAATCAGCCAGCTCGGCATTGGTCAAAAGACCACTGCCCGCCGTCGGGTTCCAGCCGGTTACAAATGTCAGTTCGCCGACGCCTGCTTGGGTGACAAGCACGCTGTCGCTTGGACCGACGCCGAATGCCGTTCCTTGCCCCAGAATAATCTGGGTCGTCTCGCCATCGACCGGAACGAGCAGGTCGAACGTGTATTCGCCCGAGGTTCCTGCGGCAGGATCAACCGCCAGCGTGAACACTTCCAGATCGCCGGCACTCAGATCACCGCTGCCATCGCTGTCTACAAAGCCTGTCAGCACATTGCCCGTTTGCGACGTGATGATCGGCTGACCGCCAACGGTAATCGCGCTGACATCAGCCATGATCATCGTGGTCGTGCCAGGCCCGTCTCCGCCTGCAGCAAAGTTCAGATCGCCGACAAGCGACGGCTGACCGGGATCGTTGAGCACTTGCTGATCCGAAATCGGGCTGGTGATTTCGGGACTGTCATCTTCGATATTGACCGTGATCGCGTCGATCTGCGTGGTCGTGTCCGCGCCGTCGCTGACGCTGACATCGACGGTGAAGCTGGTCACATCTTCGCTTGTGGTATCAGCGTGATCGATCTGCGCCAGCTGCGTCACGGTGAACGCACCCGTATCGTCGATCACGACAGTCAGGACTGCGCCCGCACTGGTGGTCGAACCGGTCAGCGTCTTGCCATCCGCGCTCAGCGACCAGGTGATCGCCTCACCGCCAGAAGTCAATGCATCGCTTGGTATGTTGAGAGTGACCGTAAAGGTGCTGCTATCGACATCGGTGATCGAAATCGTGCCGTTGGCGACGTTCGAATCCGTTGTGTCGGTCGGGTTGCCGGTACCGTGTCGGCAAGTCCGCCGGCAAGTCCCTCGTCAGAGGTCGTCACCACAGCCGAGCCGACAACCGGAGCATCATTCGTGCCAAAGATGCTGATCGTGAGTGTCGAACTGTCGGACAGATCGCCGTCAGACGCGGTGTAATTGAACGTGTCGGTCAGCGGCGCGTCGCCTTCGTTCAGCGCCTGAACCGCAGGATCGTTGTTATTGAGGACATAGCTGTAACTGCCGTCCGTGTTCAGTGACAGCGTGCCGTAAGTGCCCACAAATACGCCTGCTGTCGTCACGCTCAGCACATCGCCATCAATATCGGTATCCGCAACGTCGGCAAACGTGCCGCTTGGCGCACCTGCATGCGCGTTGTCTTGCAGCACATTGCCAAGCGCAGTTGCTTGCGTGTTTTCAATCACGAAGTTGGTGTCGGCAATCGCGACAGGCGCGTCGTTGGCACCGTTGATTGTGATGGTCAGCGTCGCTTCAGACGAGTCCCCATCCGCATCTTCGATGGTGTAGGTGAAGGTCTCTGTCAGCGTTTCGCCATCATCAAGACCCTGAACCAGCGGATTGGCGTTATCAAGGTCATAGGTATAGCTGCCATCGTCGTTCAGCGTCAGCGTGCCATACGCCCCCGCTGTCGCTCCGCCGACAACACCTGCCGCGCCGCCAACGCCGGTGGTTGCGACAACCGCAGGATCTCCTGCGCCGTCGGCGCCGAATTCGTCTGCGACTGCATCGGTCACGACATTGCCGGTGACCGTGTCGGTGTCCTCGCCAAGTGCATTAGTATCATCGGTCGCAACCGGGCTGTCATCGTCGATGATGACAGTGATCGCGCCGCTCGCGGTTTCGCCTTCGGCATCCGCGACAACAACGCCGATGCTCAGCGTTTGATCGTCTTCGCTGGTGCCATCAGGATGCGCAATCGGAGCCAGCAGGGTGAACGTGTATGCGCCCGTCGCAACATCGGTGATCACCACAGTGAACACATCATCGCCGGTCGAGGAGTCCTGTCCGGTGAGAGTATTGGTGAGCGGATCCCACACGGTTTCGACCGCATTGCCATCCAGCGTGACCAGACCAGTGTCAGCCACCGCCGTCAGCGTGATCGAGCCGGGTCCATCTGTGCCAAAGTCGATACCGGCCAATGTGCCAGACTGGACGGTGACTTCGCCCGGCGCATCGCCAGAACTGTCGCCGTCGCCCGGAATGCCGCCAAGCCCCTCTTCGTCGACGGTAAAGGTCGCAGCATCGGCGTTAATCGAAGGACCATCGTCGGTGAGGCGGATCTGGAACGTCGCCGTAGTCGTATCGCCGTCACCATCGGTGATGGTGTAGGTGAAGGTTTCAACCTGATCGGCAAACGGAGCCGTAATGTTTGTCGCCGAGGTGTAGAGCAGATTGCCGCTGCCATCGATCGTGATCGTGCCGCCTAGGCTGCCAGTGGCGATCGTGATCGCGGTCGCGCCCTCGCCATCCGCACCGAAATTATCATTGCCGGTAAGGTCGGCGATGGTGCCGACATTCTCGCCGCTCGCATTGTCATCAACGCTGGCGATTTCGCCATCGTCATTGGCAACCGGCGTATCGTCATCGACCGTGATCGTGAGCGAGGTCGTTGCCGTGTCGCCGTCGCCATCAGTCAATGTCGCCGTGAGAGTGAAGCTCTGCTCATTCTCCTCGTTAGCGGCGTCATCTTCGTGCAGAATGTTGGCGTTTTGAACGACCGAATAGTCACCAGTGGTCGGATCCAGAGTGACGGTCACAACGGTCACCATGGTTCCGTTCTGATCCTGCTGGATCAGGATGTTCGAGCCGCTTGCAACATAGGTGAAGCCTGCAGGCGCCCCTGTGGTCGCAAACGCAACCGTACCGCCATCATTGCCGAAGCCTTCGGTCGGATCGACCAAAGTGCCGGTCAGATTGGCCGTGTCGGGATCCTGATCATCGGGCCCACCGGCATTGCCGCCCAGGGCATCATCATCAAGCAGCGCCTCGAGCGTCGGTTCTGCAGTTGGCGTGTCATCGGTGAAGTTGAGGTTCTGCCCGATATCGAGCACAGCTTCATCGGTGTCGCCATCCTGATCGGTGATCGTTGCTGTCAGCTGGATCAGATCGTCAGCAATCAAGGTCGATGTCGTATCGCCATCGCCATTGCTCAGCGCGTGATCAATCGCACGGCCCAGATCGAGCGTTACCTCGCCCGTCGCATCAACCGAAACAACAAACACAACCTGGTTCGAAGTCGCAGTATACCCTTCGATTGTACCGTTGAATTCGCGCAGCAAAATCGGCTCATCCGTGAGCGCGTCGACCAGGCCGGAATCGGCGCCATTGGTGGTCGAGAGCGCATACTCGATTGTTGCTGTGCCATCCTCTCCGCCGTCAAAGATGAAGGCATCCGAGAAATCCTGATCATCGTCGCCGAACACGGCGTCGCTGACCGTGAGGTCATTCGGAGTGGTCGACAGCTCAACCGACGGACCATCATCGAAGAAGGTCAAGGCCCCGCCGATTTCAACCGTCGCGCTATCGGTGTCGTTATCGCCATCGGTGATCGTCACGGTGGCGTTGATCAAGCCCGCAAGATCGAGCGTGTCGTCATGCGCCGGTCCAGCCGGGCCATCGGTGTTGTGCTCAAGCGCGACAAGCTGCGTCAGCGTGACCGTGCCATCGGCGTTGATGACCACAGTGAACGCGTCCTGCACGCCCGTGCCATCGTTGAACTGACCGGTGATAGTGGTTGGGTTGGTCTGCACCAGTGTGATCGGGAAATCACCGACAGCCGTCGCCAAGCCACTGTTAGTGTTAACAATTCCTAGCGTGAAGGCGGTGCCGTTATCGCCATCTTCACCAAAATCGGCCACAAAATCGAGAATCGAAGCGGTTGAAGTTGCGCTGTCCAGGCCGCCGGTTTCATCGACGCTCACAGAGCTGTTCAGAGTGACATTGGAAAGCGCAGGTCCATCATCGAGGAAGGTCAACGCGCCCGCAATATCCGCCGTCGCGCTGGCTGTATCGCCATCGGCATCAACGATAGTACCAGTCAGCGTGATGAGGTTGGCGGCCGAGAGAGTAACCGGCTCGTTGTCGTCGGCGGTGTTGGCGTGCACGACCGCGCGCTGCTGATCGAGAGTGACCACGCCATTGGCATCAACCGAGACGGTGAAAACGACATCGCCATCAGCGTTGCTGCCGGTGACCACTCCGCCCACGAGCGAAAGCGTAACCGGCTGTCCGGTTGCTGTGTCGACAAGTCCGGTCGCACCGGGATTGATGCCGAGCGCATAGGTCACGGGGCTGCCCGGACCGTCGGCGTTTACATCCGCGGTGAACAGGCTCGAGAAGTCAGCGGTCGCATCTTGCAGCAGGTTGGTCTCATCGACCGTCAGCGCATCCGCCGCTGGCGTGCCGGCTGTGATCGTTGGCAGGTCGTCTTCGACCGACACCGAAACGGTCGCCGAAGCTGTGTCGCCGTCGCTATCGGTGGCGACAACATCGACATCGCCGAGATCGAAGAGATCGGCGGCATTGACCACCGGATGATCGTCAAAATTGTCGTTTAGTGTCGCGGTGACTGTCGCAACATTGTTAGTCACCGAAAGGTCGAGTGTGACGACCAAGCGGCCATTGTCGGAGCCGGTGATTTGCGTGCCATCTGGCGAGCGGACCCATGTGAGCGCCGGGTCGAGACCGGTCAAATCGGTGCCAAAGACGATAGAGGCAATGTCGTCCGAGCCAGGCGTGAAGGTGATCGTGTCACTCACGCTGGTCGATCCGGGTGCCGAGCCATCAGGCAAGGTCGCGTCATCAAGACCAAGAGAAATGTCAGGACCAGCCGCAGGGCCAGCGCCGTCAGTGATCTCGATCGGCTGCTCGGCGGTATCGAAATCGCCGTCGCTATCCGTCAGCGTATAAGTGAACCCTGCGTCAATTGGGCCTGCGCTTTGATCAAGGTTCGGGTTCGGATCGAAAGTCCAAGCGCCGGTCTGATCAATGGTGTAGGTGCCATTCGCGGTCACAACGGTGACACTGGTGCCATCTTGCGGCACGGCGGTTGTGTTGCCGTCAATCGTGATCGCAGTGACGGTCGCACCATCCGCGCCCTCGGTGTCCGGTGTGCCATCGGTAACGACATTGCCGCTGATCGTGCCTACGGCATCCTCAGCGACCGAGACCAAGGTCTGATCGGTCGCGGTTGGAACATCATCAACGATGTTAACGTCGATCGTGCCTGTGCCGATGACGTTGCCCGCAGCATCTGTGACGGTGTAGTTAAAGCTTTCTTGGCCGGTAACGGTGTTGGCGCCGTTGTTTCCGCCCTGGCTCGGGCTGAGGCTATCGCCATCGACCGGAGCGGTCAGCTCATACGAGTATGTGCCGTCCGGATTGAGCGTCAGCGTACCGAAATTGCCGACTGCCGGATCATCAAGCGTAAAGGTGAACGGACCAATCGCGTCGGTCACGGTGATCACGCCTGTTGCGAAAATCTCGCTGTCAGATGTGCCGTCGCTGCCGATACCATCGAGACCAGCTTCGCTGACGGTCGCATTGTTGTCCGAGACGGAACCCGCGACATTGGCGATGTTAATCGTGAGAACAGCGGAATCCGTGTCCCCGTCAGCGTCGACGACTGTGTAGGTGAACAGCTCAACCGCATCGACATTGGTCGAATTGGGGTTCGAGACATAAGTGTATGCGCCGGTCACCGGATTGAGCGTGAGCGTGCCGAACTCGCCGACCACGACCAGGTTGCCCGCGCCGTCTACGGTCGGACCATTGGCGGTGTTGTCGCTGACGACGGTCTGGATCGCACCGGTTGCGGCAAAGCCATCCGCGCCGGCCACATCAGTGCCTTCGCCATCGTCGTCTGTCAGGATATTGCCGCTGACGGAGCTGCCTTCGGTCACCGAGTTGAGGTTCTCGGTAGCGGTCGGCGAATCGTCTGCAAAATCGATGAAGAGGGTTGGCGTGCCCGATGGCGAACCGTCGCCTTCGATGACGTCGCCATCGCTGTCTGTGACAGCAAGCGGCACTAGCCGTGTCGAAAGGCAGGGTGAAGTCTTCCCCGCCGCCGGGCAGGTGAAGCACGTTGGTCAGCAGTGTGACTTCGTAAGCCCCGGTGGCCGGATCGGTGATCTCAACCGTGAACAGATCGGTTCCATCGCGGTCACCGCCCGTAATGGTTGCGGTCAGGACATTGCCGACAACCGAATAGGTCACGGTTTCCTGGCCGACCGTCGCGGTCAAACCATCGGCAGCAGCCGCGAAGCCGATAGTCGCCGGTCCATCATTGCCCACATCGAAGGTAAGTGTGCCGTTGAACACCGCCCCAAGCCCGCTTGGCGAGCCGGAAAGAGGGTTGCCATCAGGCAGTCCATCGTCATCCAAAGCTGCGAAGGTTACGTCAGCCGTCGGCTCTGAATCCGGTTGCAAAGTGACAGTAACCGTCGCGGTCGCGGTATCTCCGTCGGCATCGACAATCGTATACTCGAACGTATCAGTGGTATTGCCGTTCGAACCCGCGCCAGGCGCAGGCGTGTAGGTGAACAGCCCCGTCACCGGATCATAGGTGACTGTGCCTTGGGTCGCCTGTGTCGAAACGGTAACGCTGGCGGCATCAGTGATGTCGACGCCATCCGCACCAAACGCATCGTTCGCGAGTGCATCAATGGTAAAGGCAGCGTTTTCAGTCGCTTGCGTTGCAGTATCGTCAGCCGCAGTCGGACCATCATCGTTGAAAACAAGCGAGAGATTGGTGAGCGCGGTCTCGCCTTCGCTGTCAGCGACAGTGAAATCGAGCGAGGCAAATGCGTTGTTTTCATCACCGCCATCGGCGTGGATCACATTGTCGAGCAAGGTGACAACATAGGCGCCAGTCGCAGGGTCGGTGATCTCGACCGTGAACAGATCGGTTCCGTCGCGGTCACCGCCAGTAACGGTCGCGGTCAGGGTCGATCCGCTTACGCTGTAAGTGACAGTTTCCTGACCCACAGTCGCGGTCGAACCATCAAGCGTTGGCGCAAAAGTGATTGTCGCTGGAGTGTCATTGCCGACGTCGAAATCGAGCGTCCCGGTGAAGCTCGCCTCGCTCGTATCGGCAGGATCGTCATCGACATTCGCGTCGATATCGCCAACGGTCGAAAGGGCGTTGCCATCAGCCAGCCCATCATCGTCCAATGTCGCAACGGCTTCCCCGCCTTGCGGATCGGAATCGTCCAGCAGCGTGATCGTGACCGTGGCGGTCGAGGTGTCGCCGTCGCCATCGGTGATCGTGTAGTCGAAAGTAACGGTGCCTTCTTCGTTCGGCCCTGGCGTGTAGGTGAAGGTGCCGTCGCCGTTGTAAACAATGCTTCCCGTGCCGCTCAGCGTGCCATCGACAATCGCAATCGCATCCAGCGCAACGCCATCGGCGCCTTGCGTGTCATTGGCGAAAGCATCGACGGTGACAGGTGCGTTTTCAGCCGTTTGCGTGGCGCTGTCATCAACCGCAGTTGGCGTGTCATCGACGATGGTGATGTCAAGCGAAGCGGTGTCGGTCGAGCCGTCCGTGTCAGTCGCCACCACTTCAAAGCTGTCCGTGAAGGAACCATCATCCGCGCCGGTGTGAAGCAGTGAATTGTCTTCGAGTACGTAGGTGTAATCGACCGTCGCGCTGACCACATCGCCATTCGCATCGAGCACAGGCGTGACGCTTGTGATGGTCAGAAGCCCATAGACAGGGTCGTCGATCGTGATCGGACCCGTGACGGGATTCGCGGCGTCGAACACTGTCACGCCGCCGACCGTCAGCGTCGACAAGCCATCCTGGCTGGTGATCGAGAAGCTGCCGGTTTGCGTGAGCGCCCCATTGTCTGGCGAACTACCATCGGCAAGATCGTCTTCGTCGAGGACTTCTTCAGGAGCCTGACCGTCAAGGCCGTTGATGACGACCGGATCATCGGTGCCGTTGATCGTAATCGTGACGGTCGTGGTTGATGTGTCCCCATCGCCATCAGTGATGGTGTAGGTGAAGACATCGGTCAGCGTTTCGGTGCCGTCGAGCCCCTGAACATCGGCATTGGTGTTATCGAGTTCGTAAACGTACTCGCCGTCCGCACCAATCGTGATTGTGCCATAGGTTCCGGTCACGCCAGCGCCCACATTGCCCGTCACCGCAGTAGTTCCGCCGCCTGCAGCAACGCCGGTCACATCAGCGCCATCAGCACCGGTTGTATCGGCACCATTGTCGCCATTGGCTTCGACATCGGTGATGACATTGCCGCTCGCGGTAAGTGGGCCGTCTTCGGTGACGAAATCGGTATCGGCAACCGCCTCTGGCATGTCGTCGATGATGTCGATTTCGAGCGTGCCGGTGGCTTCATCGCCATCCTGATCGGTGACGACAATCGCGAACTCATCCGCAGTGTCATCGCCATCGGTGTTGGTGGTCAACTCATAGGAATAGCTGATCACGCCACCTTCAATCGCAGTGATCGTCAGCGTGCCAAACGCACCCGCGAATGTCTGACCGACGCTCGTGACTTCGACGCCATCAATCGTGACGGTCGCAGGGCCATCAGGCGCGGCGAAGGTAAAGCTGCCAGCCGTGGTCTCAAAGTCGGACGCCGCATTGCTGCCCGCTGGCGGGCCGTCGAGGCCTGACTCGAGCACTTGCGTGCCGTCGCTGCCCGAGAGCGGCACGTCGAGCGTGACCGGCGCATCGGCAATCGTGATGACCAGATCGGCCTCAGCCGTGTCTCCGTCACCATCGGTTATGGTGTAGGTGAAGGTGTCGGTTACCCCGCCCGGAGTGCCCGGATCGCGCGTGTAGGTGTAGCTGCCATCGGGATTGATGGTGAGGACACCGTATTCGCCTTGGATCGTGTCACCCGGAGCCCCCGATCCTCCCGCGCCGGTGATCGCGGTAACGTCCGCCCCGTCAGCGCCTTCGGTGTCGTTGCCGAGCACGTTGCCGGTAGCGGGGCCAAACTCGCCGGCGTCCAATGAATTGGCGTCATCCTCGGCCGCTGGAACATCATCGACAATGTTGATGATGAGGTCAGTCGAAGCGGTGTCGCCATCGCTGTCCGTCACGGTGATTGTGAACGTGTCGCTGTCCGGATCGGTCAGCGTGTTGTCGGTCAGCTCGTAGGAATAATTGTAGACGCCATCGACCAGCGTTACCGTCAGCACGCCCTTGTCGGTGGTAACTGTGCCGCCTTCGGTGACATCGACACCGTTGATGACGAGCGATGCGACCGTATCATTGCCGGTGTTGACGCCGATAACGCCAGAGGTCGTTTCGGTATCGCTGGCTGCATCCGAACCCGCAGGCTCATCGCCGCGCGCATCAAGGCCGGCTTCGTCGACGGTGCTACCGCCTTCGAGAGCGAGCGACGGAGTGGAATCCTCAAGCAGATCGATCGTTACAGTCGCGGTGGACGTGTCGCCGTCGCTGTCGGTAATCGTGTAGTCGAAAGTGACCGTGCCCTCTTCGCCGGGCGCGGGTGTGTAGGTGAAGGTGCCGTCTTCATTGTAGACGAGCGTTCCTTCGCCGCTCAGCGAGTTGTCGACGACCGCAATTGCTTCGAGCGCAACACCATCTGCACCTTCGGTATCATTGGCGAAGACATCGACAGTGACCGGTGCATTCTCTTCCGTTTGCGTGGCGCTGTCATCGACCGCAGTCGGCACATCATCAACGACGGTAATGGTCAGAGTGTCTTCCGCGCTGTCGCCGTCAAGGTCGGTTACGACAATGTCGAAGTCAAAGCTCGTGTCATCGCCGTCAGTGTTGTCATCAAGCGTGAATTCGTACGTGATCGTGCCCTCGCCCGTTTCCGGGTCGAAGGTCACTTCCGTGATGATCAGCGTGCCGCCATCGACCTCGACTTCCTGAGGTTCATCGCTGATCGCAACCGGCTGGCCACCGATCGTGATTTCGCTGACGCCATCAGGAGATTCGAACGTGATTGTCGATCCGGTGGACTCGCTTGGATCGCTGTTGTTGTTAGGGTCCGCGTCTGCGCCCTCGCCGCTGCCGACAGGCTCATCGCCGCGCGGCGGCAAGCCAGCTTCCGCGACCTCAGTGCCCTCGCCAACGACCGGCACAAATGTGATCGCTGCCGGGGAATCGGCAATATCGATCGTCAGCGTCGCAGTTGAAGTCGAGCCATCAGAATCAACGATCGTGTAGGTGAATGTATCGGTTACACCGCCCGGCGTGTTCGGATCGCGGACATAGGTGTAGGTCCCGTCCGGATTGAGCGTCAGAACGCCGAACTCGCCTTGCAACGGCTGGCCAGGTTCAGCCGATCCGCCATCATTACTGAAGCCGGAAACCGCGCCACTGGCAGGGAAGCCATCCGCGCCCGGGACGTCGTTAACAAGCACGTCTCCCGAAATTGGATCAAAGCTGCCCGCGGGTACGCTGCCCGTATCATTGGCTGCGATTGGACCGTCATCCGCAATATTAATGGTCAGCGTCGCATTCGCTTCGTCGCCATCGGCGTCGATCACGGTGACATTAAAGATGTCGGCATCGCCGGGATTAGTGGTGTTGTCACCCAGCGTGTATTCAAAGCCGATTTCGCCGGTTACAGGATCAAAGCTCGTGATCAGAAGCGTGCCAAACGGGCTTGGAATTGTCTGACCCGGACCGGTGATTTCCGTGCCGTTGATCAGAATCTGCGAAGGACCATCGGGCGAGTCAAAAACGATTGTACCAGCGGTCGTCTCAGAGTCGCTTTCTTCATTCGTTCCGGCAGGCTCACCCTCGCGTGGTGGGAGCCCGTCCTCACCAACATTGGCGACAGCATTTTGCACACCAACAGGGTTATCCGGGGTCTGGATAACCACTTCCGGCTCTTCGTCACCCAGCGTCGGAAAGACTTCTTCTTCGCGCTCTTCGGGAAAGCTGAAATCGGTAAACGGAAGCAGATCACCGATTTCATAAGCCGCCTGGATCTCGCCTTCGTCGCCGGCAAAATTACCGCCTGAGCTCTGCGTTTGTCCGGCAGCAGGTTCCGGCTCGTTGCCGGTCAAAAGCTGGGCGATGTTGAAAGGCGGGACAGCGACACCGTTGACGACGATCTGCGGGACGAACACAGCTCCATCGGCAACAACAACGCGCGATCCATCCGACATGATGATGATCAGATCGCGACCATCAACCTCGAGATTTTCAAGCTCTACACCTGGGGGAAGCGTAACCACCCGATCTTGCGCCGGAACAACGACATCCTCGGCTGTCGTATCAGCATCAAAAGATGCATCGGCAGCGACATCTTGCGCGCCGTCTTGGGTGAATTCGTCTTCGAAATTAATCATGCTTCCGTCCTGATCTGCCCGTGGCAGTTAGTTGACGGATGCAAACCAGATGGACTCCAATTGCAAAGAGTGATCAGCAAATCATGCTTGCGACCCGTCGTGAATCTTGATCCATCGCCGAAGCGTAGACCCCTGTTTTTACGACCCTCTGTTGTGATTGAATTGAACAGGAATCGCACGTTATTACAAGCGCGTTTACCTTAGTTGTAAGATTTCGTTAACCGTATGATTCGTCACGCTTTTACGGACCTTCACTGATTTGAAAATAAGTAGTGTTGCGTAGAAGCGATGCGAATCGGGTCTGAATCTCGCGAATCGCCTGCACCGTGAAAAAGCCTTTCATTCCAGATCGAAAGCCGCGCAAAAGCGACTCGCTGATCGAGGCGATTGCTGCTAATACTGAGCACTCATCCGATTGTGGGGGCAGTCATTCGATGATCAACAGGGCAACACAAGGCTAATGGAGAGAGGCGCTCTCTCCGAACGGATGCTGTGGGTCTATTTCGCAGCGGTGGTCGTCGCGCTGTCTTACGTCGCTATGAAGCCGAGCGTAGACCGTGTGCTCTACGGCCCGACTTCCTCAATTGGTGGCGAACGCGACCGGGCGTTGGTCGCGAGTGACGCAACCGCAACCGCACCTTCAGGAACCGAAGCCGAGACCAGTGCATCGCCTGCCCTCGAGGATGGTCTGCCAGCCGAGGGGAACCGAGCGGATGCTTCCAATACAGATCTTGCCCTCGCCGAGGACCGCGATGGCGCAAGCTCTGCAAGCGTTGAGAACAATGCAGAAGTAGACGGCGATCTCGGCGTCATCCCGTCTGGCTTCGAACTGACCAGCACAGGCAGCCGCTCGAACTCAATCGAGGCTGACAATGCCGGTAACATTGAAGTGCGCAAGAGCGTGTATCTCGGCGGTGCCGCCATCGGGACGATACCTGTCACGATTGATCCCAACGCTCAATTGTTGCTCAACAGCCGTGACATTCGAAATCTGTTGAGCAATCAGGCAGGGATTGGCCGGCGCTTGAATACGCTGCCCGAAGACGGGCTCGTATCCTTCCAAAGACTTCGGAGTTCGGGAATTGATCTGCGCTATAATCCGACCGGCGACCGGATCGTTCTACGCCTGACCTAGCATGGATGCGTAGGGCAACCACAGCATGGCGAGGCCGCCTGTGGCAATTGCAATTCCGACCGGGATCTTCGCGAAATCATCCTCGCTTATCTCATCGCCGGAAGCCTTCATGCGTCGCCTGCGAATACGGGCTGCGATGATCCACGGAACCGCTATCACAAACATAGCAGCAGATGTGTAGGCGAGCAGTCCCAAGGCTTTGCCAATCGGAAAAGCCGCCGCGAGCGAAGCGTAGGTCTTCGCATCGCCGCCTCCGATAATTCCCATGGCAAACAGCGCAAAGCCGATGGCCAAGGCGACCACGGCGTGGAGCATCGCCCAGCCTAGGCCTGTCCATCCGAAACCGAGAAAACTGGCGACCACTCCGACCAGCAAAATCAGGCCAGCAAGCCAGTTCGGTAAACGGCGATGTCTTAAGTCGATCCACGCGGCCAGCAGCAGCAAAGCAGAAAGCAGGAGAGCGATAGCTTGTTCCATTTTCTATTCGCCGTCATGCGTGGGCTGGTCGCTGCCCTGGCCGCGTGGTCGCGTCGCTTCAGTCTCTGCCCAAAGCAACGCGAATGGGATAACCTGGTTTTGTCGAGGGGAACTCGATCGTTTTCTTAGTGCCCGCCTGCGCGACCCGAGCAGTCTGTTGCTCGATCCTCTTTTGCGCCACCAGACAAAATTCCGGCATCTCAAAGCTGGCAGCGATCGGACCGTCAATCATCGAGACCTCGGTCTTCTTGGCCTTTTCGACCTTGCGCGGTTCGCGCGTTTCAACTGTTACCGGGCCGGGGATTGCTTCCTCTCGCTTTGTGCGGGTCGCAACTTCGACGCTGGCAGGCTTACCGGCGGCTGCGCTCGCACCACCGATGAGGATTTCTCCGTTCGCGGCGCGCGAATGAGCAGTCTTTCGGCGGTCGATCGTCACTGCACCTTGCCGCACAAAATCTTCCGAAGGGGCGTCCAGTAACCCTTCGGTACGGGCGGCCTCGGTCGCGACCTCGGCGATCTTGCTGGCTTCGGCTTCCTTGGCAGAAGCAAGGCGCGCGACGTCTCTTCCATCGGATTGGTAGAGCCGTTCCAGGTTGCGGGCAAAGCGATCATCGCTTGGCTTCATCATGATCGCGACATTGAAGAAACGCTCGGCCAGATCGGCGCGACCCAATTGCGCATAGGCGACACCCATACCATTATAGGCATCGGGCGCAGTTACTGGATCAAGCACAGCGCGTTCGAAGTGGTAGATCGCGTTGCCCGGCGAACCGCTGCGAAGCGCAGCCAGTCCCAGCTCAAGCCTCGTGCCATCCGAAGCGCTCGCCATAGCGCTGCTATCGACAGAGCGATTTCCGCCCAAGCCGATTTTGGCAAGGACGCCTTGGCATCCACTAAGCATTACCAGTGCTGAACTGCACAGAACAAATTTGGCGGATAGTCTCATCTTATCACCCCCCTGCCATAGACGGAAAAACGTCACGGACGGTCAGCACAACCGCTGGCAATCCAAGTACGCCGATCATTGTCGGCAGCATGCACGCGACCAACGGAATGGAAATCAATACAGGCAAGCGGTGCGCCTTTTCCTCGGCCCGCATGCGGCGCGCCTCGCGCATTTCAGCGGAATAGACGCGCAAGGTCGTCGCAATGCTGGTGCCGAGTTTGTCCGACTGAATAAGCAATGTCGTAAACGAACGGATCTCATCGACGCTGGCATTGTCGGCCAGGCGGCGAAGAGACTCGTCGCGCGATGCGCCTGCGCGCATGAAGAGCACCGTCTCTGAAAACAGCGAGGATATGAGCGGGTGGCTTGTTGCGGTTTCGCGAGAAACCCGATCCAGCGAGGCTTCAAGACCCAGGCCTGCCTCAACACAAACCAGCATAAGGTCGAGGCTGTCCGGGAAACCGTTGATGATCTCACGGCGGCGGCCCGACGCTTTGATACGCACCCAGATATTGGGCAGGTAAATGCCGAGGAGCGCCAAGACTGCGCAGACAATATACAGTCGAAGGATCGAAGGGGCTTCGGTGAATGTGAAAGCAAAAAGCAGATAAAGACCAGGGAGCACAAAAATCATCAGCAACCGGACCAGCGTGTACACGCGAGGGGCTGAAGGTGACTGGTATCCCGCCGATTTCAGAAGCTTTGCGATCTCGCTATTGTTGGTGTCTTCAAGGTTGAGACCTGCCGCTTCGATCCGTTCGACGATCTTGTTCCACGCGGACTGCCTGTTTTCAGCCAACCCCTTGTTCGAGATGATCGCGCCGTTGTCTTTCATCGCGCGCAATTCCCGCGTGACACCAACGCGATTGCTCACAAAGTTCGCCAGTACGATCGCGCAAACCACCACGACAGCAAAAATCGCGAGCAGCACGCCCGTGCGGAAAACCCAGTTCGAAACAATCAGATCAATCATGTCACACCTTCAAGTCGATCATGCGGCGGATGGTGTAAACGCCGATAACATAGAGGATCAGCAACCCAATCGAGCCGTAAATGAAGATCGGGTCATCCGCGACGTCGAGATAGAATGACGGCGCTGCGAGAAAGGTGGTGACGAAGGCGAAGATCGGCAGAACAGTCAGCATCCAGCCTGTCATCCGTCCTTCAGAGCTCAGCGCCCGAACTTTCATAAACATCTGCGCGCGGTCTCGGATCACTTTCGAAATATTTTCCAGGATCTCGGCCAGATTACCGCCCGTCTGGCTCTGCAATGAGAGCGAGACGACGAACATACGGATGTCATCCAGATCCCAGCGCTCCGCCATCGACTGCAAAGCGTCGACCAGCTCGGTCCCGTACGCGACTTCATCGGACACCAAACCGAATTCGCTACCGATTGGATCTTCCATCTCGGTGGTGAGCAGGTCGATTGCAGAGGCAACAGGGTGACCAGTGCGAAGCGCGCGAACAAAGATGTCGAGGGCCACGGGAAATTGGGCTTCCATGGTCCTGCGCCGGCTTTGCGCCATGCGCTGGATGATGAGGATCGGAACAAACGCGCCAAGCGCGATTGCGAACATCAGCGCGATCTGGATCGCACCAAAGGTCAGCGTCGTGCCAATGAGCAGCGCCACCGAAAGCGTAATGACGAACAAGGCAACGCTCGCCACCACCAATAATATGAGGATGGTGCGAAAGCTCATCTGGATGCCCGACATGAATGTTGCGCGCTGGAATGACACCATCCATTTGCGCGCAAACTCGGGCAAGTTGTCGAAACCTTGCGGACGGCGCTTGATAAGTTCGCCAAGCACTTCGTCTCGATCGATCCCGCGCCCGATCATTTCCAGACGCTTGTTGATGGCTGACTTTTGGGTCTGGCGCTGGCTTAGCGCATCCAGCCCGACGCTGGATATCAGAAAGACCACCGCAAACACGGCTAGCAGGATCAGGATACGGACGATTTCCGGGTTCATATCCTAGCCGATCTTCAGCTCAGGACGGAACAAATCTGCCGAAAGATCGACGCCATATTCGGCAGCGATCTGCAGGAATTTGGGCCGGATACCGGTCGCTTCGAAGTGGCCCAGAATTTCGCCATCATCGCCTACCCCGGTGTTCTTGAAGCGGAAGATTTCCTGCATGGTGATCGTTTCGCCTTCCATGCCGGTGAGTTCGGAAACGCTGCGCACGCGGCGCTTACCATCCGCCAAACGCGAGACCTGAACCACGACATTGATTGCCGAGGCAATTTGCGAACGGGCTGACTTTCCAGTGATGTCGATACCGCTCATCCCGATCATCTGTTCCACCCGCGACAGCGCATCGCGCGCGGAGTTGGCGTGAACCGTCGTCATCGAACCATCGTGACCGGTGTTCATCGCCTGAAGCATGTCGAAGGCTTCGCCGGCGCGAACCTCGCCTACGATAATACGGTCAGGCCGCATCCGCAGCGCGTTCTTTACCAGGTCGCGTTGGCTTACCTCACCGCGCCCTTCGATATTGGCAGGCCGCGTTTCCAGCCGCGCAACGTGGGTCTGTTGGAGTTGAAGCTCTACCGAGTCCTCGATCGTCACGATCCGCTCACGCTCATCAATGAAAGAGGACATCGCGTTCAGCATTGTCGTCTTACCCGAGCCCGTACCGCCCGAAATCAGGACGTTGCGGCGTGATTTGACCACTGCCTCAAGCACTTCAGCCATCGGCTCGGGCACACTGCCCAATTCGATCAGCTTGTTCATGTTGATCGGGATTTTGGCAAATTTTCTGATCGACAGCAGCGACCCGTCGAGCGCCAGAGGAGCAACGATGGCGTTGACACGCGAGCCATCGGCAAGGCGGGCGTCAACAAAAGGCGAAGATTCGTCGATGCGGCGACCAACCGCGCTCACAATCTTCTGAATGATCCGCATCAGATGCTTCTCATCCTGGAACCGGGTCTTGGCCTGCTCCAGTACACCCGCCCGCTCAACGAACACGATGTTGCATCCGTTAACGAGGATGTCGGTGATGGTCTCATCCTTGAGCAGCGGCTCAATCGGACCAAGACCCAACAGCTCATCCATGACGTCGTCGATCAAGGCGCCGCGTTCTTCGCGGTTCAGCGGATGATCGAAAACAGCCAAAAGCTCTGGCACCAGGGCCGTAATCTCTGCCTTGATCTGCTCTTGCGGCAGCTTGTCCAGCATTGAGAGATTGATCTTGTCGAGCAACCCGCGATGGATCGCCATCTTGATATCAAGCAGGCGCTCTTCACGCTTGCTCAGCGTCGGATGAAGCGACACGGTCGCTTCTTCGACCGCGCCGGCATCGGCGTCAGGCTTTTCCTGTTCGTCGGTTTCAAACTCGTCAGCAATATCGCGCTTGATCTTCCACATGATCAGCTATCCCCTTCGTCATGCGACAGCAATTCGGTGATCATCTGATCCAGGGCTTTGCCGAATTTGGTTCGTTTCGATTGGTCCCAAACAAGCTCGCCGCGGTCATGCGCTTGCTCGATTAGGTTTGCCTCTTCAGGCAGCGAGGCAAAAATAGGGTGGCGCAAGGCGTCTTCCGCCTCGTCGACCTTCAGGGTTTTGAACATGCCGGTTTCCGCCTTGTTCAAAACGACCTTGATCGCCTCCTTGTCGATCCCGACGGACAGCAGAAAGTCGATCTGCCGCCGCAATTTGCGCAGGTGATGGACCGTCAACTTGCCAACCAGCACAATTGCCTGGCTGGCAAACAGGGTCGAAAGGCTCCAGCTTGTCATGGCAATTGGCATATCGGCGACAACCAGTTCACAGTCTTGGCGCGCCATTTTGAGGATCGGCGCCAATTGCTCGAACTCGATCTCTTCAATCGGCAGAATGTCCGTCGGCGCAGCGACCACAGCTGGCATGTAATCACGCGCGGTGATGACCGAATTGAACAATTCGTGATCGAGCCGCGTCTTCGCTTCTAGCAGGTCCTGCAGGGACAAACGGTTGCTGTAGCCAAGATAGCTGGTCGCATCGCCCTTCTGCAGATCGAGATCGATCAGCGTTGCCGGCAAGCCATCCCTCGCATAGGCGCCCGCAAGGTGCGTTGCGATAGTGGTCGTACCCACGCCGCCTGCGCAACCGATCACGGAGACCAAAGGCGCCAACTTGCTGGGCTCGGATGCCTTGCGGAAAGCCTCTAGGTTCACCTCTGCAAGCGATCCGAGAAGATCCTCGATCGAAAACGGGATTTCTAGCACATCGATCACGTCGCGCTTCATCAGTGCGCGGGTGCTCCTGACATCGAGCGCAACGACTCCTGCGATCACAGGGATGCCGGGAACAGTCGCGTTGACGAGCTCAATCCGATTGATCGACGCATCGAGTGACGGGTCCACTTCGATAACAACGATGTCTGCGTCTTCGAGCGCTTTGAGTGGAGGCGCTTCGGTCAAGCCGCATTCAACCAGCGCAAGCATATCCGCGAGCTCTCCAAGACCGACAATGGTGCGCGGCTGAGCCAGCACAACGACCCTGCCCGGCAGGTCCACTGCGCTCTTCATCGAAACCTCATATATGTCGTCAACTCTACCCACTTGCTGTGTGCCTCAATTTGCCACGCTGCCTTCGCTGTCCTCGGCGGTAAGCGAGTAGCGAAGGTTCGGAAGGTCTAATGTGCCGTCGAAGATGGCGAAGGTGATTGGCTGGTAATCCAGATCTTCGAGCCGGACAGTCACGATTGGCGCAACGTCCGGACCATTGGGATCACCTGAAAAGCCGAGGCCGGAATATTCGTAATCGACAACAACGTTGGCCGCAGTGATATCGCCTTTGATATCTTGCATGCGACCGACCAGCGTATCGAAGGCCGCCTGGTTGAGTGTGGTGTCGAAGCCGCAATTACCTGCGCATGTGCAGCCATTCTCGTCGCAGGAAACACCGGGGAATGCGCTTTGCGGCACAACTGTCCCTTGCGGAATACCGCCGCTGACGGCGAAACTGTAATCGGCAAGACCCGACGGCAAAATGTCGGTTGCAACGGCCCAGCGCGCACCGGTTTGCGTGGCTTTTTCGGCCTGGTTTATCGACCAGGAATACAAGCCGATGTCGATCGTGCCGAGAATGAAGAGCAACAACAGCGGCAGAACCAAGGCGAACTCGGCAGCCGATGCCCCGCTTTGATTTCGCAAGAAGCGTACAGTTGCGATACGTTTCGTCATATGCCGTTCACCACAGCTTCGGCGGATGCTCTCACCTCCGATTGATCGTCGATGTCGGTCAGCGTGTTGAACAGCGATGGATAGGACGCTGTTGCTGCCACCGTCACAACCGGAGCGCCGCCTGTGTTGGATTGAAAGACACCCGTAGTCGTCCCGCTGTTGCAGGTCATGGTCACAGTGATGTCGGAATTTTCCCAATCCGTGATCAACGGTGTCGTCCCGGTCAAACTGCCCGTGCGGGTCACGTTCTGGATTTGGGCGATAGCACCTGCGTCAATGCCTGCCGGGCATGTGTAAGAGTCAAAAGGCAAACGCCCTGCAAAGCGCGCGCCTTGGCGAACCGACTTCACAATCTTCTGCTCGGTGTAAAAGTAGTGCCCGGCCTCGAACGTGACAAAGATCAACGCCAACATAATTGGCAGCATCAGAGCCATTTCCGCGCCAGCCGCACCGCGCTCGTCGCGCTTCAAAGAGAAAAGTCGCGCGATCATTCGATGATGTACGGGACATCCTTACGGATGTCCTGCCCTGCGCTTGAGCCGCCACCCAAAGTGGTGGGCCCGACGACCTCCACATAAAGGTCGCTTTTCTCGGTAATCTTGTTGCCGCCATTGCCGCGATCAACCGACGGTTCGACCAGGAACACGTCGATAAACTCGACCGGCGTGCTGTCAAACTTGCCCGAATTGCCGCCACAATTGAGCACGGCCACGCTGATCACACGGCGATCGGGTGCAGCCGAATTGGGTGCGACGCCCGGTGGACCGCATACCGGCGCGCCATGCGCACGCAGACTGCCGACATTCTGCACCGCCAGTGTGCTCGCATTGGCGGCTTCGTATTTGTAGACGTCATAACGGGTGGAATTGGAGCTAAGCCCTGACGGCATGCCCGCTGGATAAACCCCAACATTGCTGCGGAAATAGGCGTTACGATCCCAAATACCGTCGCCAATCTGTCCGTTCGCGCACGCTCCATCATTGCTAATGGCGTGACACATATCACGAGGATAGCCCATCGGCTGGAGCGCATCCGCCTCGGCGTTGGTCAGCGGCGTAGTCGGCGAAGTCGGGCGATATGGATTGGGACCGACCTGCCAGCCATTGTTGCCATTCGTGCCGCAAGCATTGCCATTGCCTTTTAGCAAATCCTTGCGCGAAACAGCTGACGGAGGACAACTCGCCTCATCCCCGGGGCAGGCATTGTTGATCCCGTTCTCATAAATGTCGAAGCGGGTGTTGAGCGCGTCGAGCACGCTCACCTGAACGCCCGGCTTGGTGGTCACCATGTCGGTCCCGACGCAGTCGCCGGGGACTTCAGTGCGGCCCAGTGTCTGCGCCGTGTCAATCGCGCCGCTGCCCGCATTGGTCTCAAGATAACCAAAGTTGCCAGGCACAAATCCGCCGCCATCGTTCTGGACCAGCTTTACGCCCTTCCCGATGTAGAAACTAACATCGAAATTCGGATCGGTGCTCTCGCGCGGATTGCAAAGCATCAGCGGCGGCTGCTTGCATATGGCCGAACCGAGGCCAGCCAGCGCAATTCCCTGAATGTCTCCAGAAGTCAGAAGACCCGTGATCGGGAGCAGGACGTAGTCAACGCTACGCGCCGTGACGAACACCTCGATGAAATTCGCATTGCCATCATTGGTGGCTGCAGTGGTTTTGCCCTTATCCTGCCAGAAGCGGATTTGGCCGGTCGCATCGCAGCCCGTCTCGAGCGGCACTTCAACGGCATTGGCTCCGCTCGCCAGCAAGGTCTCATTCGCAACCAGCGCATTAGCCGCGGTTGCGGCCCTTGTGCATGCACCTGTCTGTCCATCAAGCTGGGTTGCACCTGCTAGCGAGGCCTGATCCGCCGCATTCTGCAGCTCGGAGTCCATCCCCGCCATCCGGGCATAGTCAAACCCCACGCCGGCAACCGCGATCAACCCGGTCAACGCCAGAGCATAAGTCGCCGCGGCTGCACCGCTTTGATCCTGCCAGAATTGCCGAATGTGTGTGGTCACGATTGCCTCTTTCGCTTGCTCTTATTCCGGCCCTTCGGACACGGCCTCAGTGGTTGAAATGCGATCCGGTTGCTCGACACGGCCCGCGCGATATCGATCAATCGCATTGGTTGCGTTGACTGCACTGGTGGCTGGAACCTGCGTGTCATATTCGGGATTGGGATTGATCACCTGCGCAGCCATCGTCGCCCGATTGGCTTCACCCCAGGTCGGATCCTGATAGCCGAAGGTTTCCTTATCGACCGTAGAGCAGGCGGACAGTGCCAATGCGCTCAATGTGAGCGCTCCAATTGCCTTAGAATTCATAGCGATCTCCCTCGCCTGCATCGGCAGGTGCATCTGTAGTCGGTTGCGCTTGTGCTGCTGTCGATGGCGGAACATCGGTCGCAATCGGTCCGGTTGCCTCGGGCCGATAAGCCACGCCGTTCAGGATCACATCGGCTGCCACAGGATCTTTCACCCGGTCGGTTGGCAGGCGTACCTGGCTCGGCTTGATCGGCGCAACGAGGCGCGGAGTGACGATAATCAGCAGCTCCGTCTCACCCTTTTGGAAGCTCGATGAACGGAACAGCGATCCGATGATCGGGATCGAGCCGAGCACCGGAACCTGGCGCACGGTGGTTTGGAAATCGCGCTGCAGCAGGCCCGCAATCGCAAAGCTTTCGCCATCGCGCAGTTCCAGTACGGTGCTGGCCCGGCGGGTTTGCAAACCCGGAATGGCAATACCGTTCAGATTGATCGACGCGGTCGGATCAATCGAGCTGACCTCCGGTTCAACCACAAGATTGATCGTGTCGTCAGACAGTACAGTCGGCGTGAAGCCCAGGCTGACACCGAAGGGCTTGAACTCGACGGTCACCGAACCGCCGATCGCTCCCGTGCCTCCTCCTGCGAGGCCGCCATTGTTCTGCACGACCGGGATCGGAAATTCACCGCCCGCAAGGAACGAAGCTTTCTCGCCGGACAGTGCGATCAAGGTCGGCTCGGCCAAGGTCTTGGACAGGCCGCGATCTTCGAGCGCATCAAGAACCGCCTCGATATTTAAGCCGGCGACATCGCTGAAGAACCGGCGGAAGATACCAAACGTGCCAGTGATCGAGTCCAACTGGACCACCCCTGCACCGGTATCGGGATCAGGGACCAACTGCGCACCGCTGCCAATCGCACCTTGCAACGCGCCGCCATTGGAACGGAAGAACGAGCTGACGCCCAAATCCTTGCCCACGCTGCGCGATACTTCGGCGAAGCGCACTTCGAGCATCACCTGCTGGCTGCTACCCAAAGTCATCATGTTGACGACCTTGTCGCCGGCATAGGCGCGGGCGAGTTGCACGGCGCGGTCGGCCACATCCGGGCCCGTCACCATGCCGCTCAAAATGATGGATTCGTTCGAGATGCGCGCGTCGATATCCTCGCCCGGCATCAGCGATCCCATCTGGTCGCGCAAGGCAATCACATCTGGCCCGACCGCAATGTCCATCACCGCCATCACGAAATTCTGGCTGTCGTAGAGCGTCAGGCTGGTTGTGCCCATCGACTTGCCCAGCACATAGACCGAGCTTTGCGAAATCGGGAAGATATCCGCGATCTCGTCATTACCGATCAACGCCTTGGCAATCGGTACCGATCGGCCGTGATGACCTGGCTTTTGTTGACCGGCACTTCGACAGCGCCAGCATGGATCGACACTTGGTCGCCAGTGCCTTGTGCGCTGGCTGGAGCAATGCCCAGAGTGCCTGCGATGAGCAAACTTGCGCCAGCAAGTGCCCGGAAGAAATTAGAACCCGCCATTGCGTCTCACCTGATAGTTTTCGCTTTCAACGCCGCGTACGACTGTCATAGACGGGCCGCGCGGACGCGCGGGAGCGCGCCGTGCTGAACCCCCTGAAGCAACAGGAGCACGAGCAGCTGGCGCCGGCGCAGCGCGGTACCGCGACCACGCTCTGGAATGAAAATGCCCGCACCGCCCAGATCGCGCGCCAGCACCGGAGCGGTTGCGCCAACGGTCTGGTTTTCGACATTGCGCAGCGCGAGGCTGAGCGAGCCAATTTGCGTCGCGAGCGAGAGTTTTTGCGAGCCGTAAATATCGGTTTGGAGTGTGGCTGTTTGCGCGACGACCGGCTCAGTGTCGTTTTCATCAGCCACCTGATCAATCGCGAGCACCTGGACATTTTCAAGCACCACCGTCGTCATCTGATCGGTTCGTTCAGCACCATCGCCCGGAATTTGCCGGGTCAGCATGACGTCAACGACATCGCCTGCGCGGACGAAACCGCCAACACCTGCGACTGCGTTTACGGGGATCGAGACCGCCCGCATATCTTCTGGAAGCAGCGCACCTAGCGATGCGCGACCGCCCTCTCCGCTGACCTTGGCAGCGAGCACCGGTTCGCCAATAACCATCGGGCGCAGCGCAACACGTGCTCGCCCTGCATGGCGTCTTCCACCGAGGTGAATGCCCCTGCCGGAACCGATCCCGCTGGCCAATTGGCCAAGCGCACATTTGTCGTCGTGATGGCTGTGCCAAAGCCCATATCCTGGCTGGCTACAACGATGCGGCTGACGCTTTCATTTTGAGCAATCTGTTCCTGCTGTCTCTCGTAACCGCTGAAATAGCTGTTAGCGAGATACACGGCGATGGCTGCAAGAAATACGGCTGCCCCAATGATGAGCAGGTTTCTGCCCTTCATGGCTCTTCCCCCCAGAGATTTAAAAAGTTGAAGACTCGCGACACACTGCCGCGAGCCCCCAAATGATCACTGATTAGGTGATTGCGCCTTGGACCAGCGTGGTCGCAGCATCGATCTCGGTGTCGATAGCTTGGCCGAGGAGCAAAGCAGCTCCAGCGATGCCAGCACCAACAACAGCCAGGATCAGTGCGTATTCAGCAGCTGATGCCCCGGACTCGTCACGGAGAAAGTTCTTAATCATAGTGTATTCCCTCACACAGTAAGGGTCAGCCCCCGGCTGACCACAACAATGTGGAGCCCCGGCTTCTATTTCCGGTTTGCCCCATCCCATGTGAAAATTGTCGGAATTCGGCGCGACCCTCTGTTTTTATGTTTCGGCTCACGCCGTCTTCGCACTTCATTCCACTGGAACGATCTTAGGATTTACCCATTGTTAAGTACAGTCAATCATAAAAACGTAACATTAAATAATCTATTATTTTCAGATATTTGATCTTGTCAATTCGTTAATACCCGAAGTTAATCAGGCAAATGTTAACCTGAGTTAGGTAGAGCGAAAGCTCAATTTTGTCGCAATTTTACAAGTGCGCGCCGCTCCGATTCGGAACGAAGTGATTCGGCAAGACCAAACGTAATGTGCTAAGGTATTTACAGTGAAAGCAATTTTTGAGCCTTTCAAACCTCTGTATGGCAGATGCGTCGCGGTCGCGTTTGAACGCAGCAAGGATGCGATCCACTTCGTCACCCACAAACTTTCTCTCATCGCAGCGATATGGCTCGGCTTCGTCGCGCTGCTTTCAATTGGCCGGATACTTCTATCACCCACTCCGGTCACCTCGCTCGGCTATGCGTTGGAGGTGATAATCCCCTACACGCTCGTCGCGCTGTCACCGATTGCCGGTTTTCTGCTGGCGCGCGCCGCGTTCAGTGGCCGCAACGCGCGGCAGCGCACAAGCTTCCGCTTCGCTTTCGTCGGTCGCTGGCGCAATCTCAGCGTTGTTGAGGCGGTGCGGCACCCAAGTTATGGCACGATTGGCTTCATGGCTTCGCTCACAATCGGCATGCTGCTCAACGTAGTTATACGGACTGGCGAGTATTTCCTCGCGATCCCGGCGCTCACCACTGCTGCCCCCGATTGGGGTATCACCCTGTACTGGATCGCGACGTTCGATACGGTTCTGATGAACTTCTTCTACATGGTGTGCTTCGCGATGGCGCTGCGCACCGTTCCGCTGTTCCCGAAAATGCTGCTGTTTGTCTGGATCCTCGACGTCATGCTCCAGCTCGGTATTGCCAATATCATGTCTTCCAGCAACGCGCCTGTCGCGGTCAAATCCGCGCTTCTTTCACTGCTGCACGGCAACATCAACAAGGTGCTGATCAGCGCGGCGATCTGGCTGCCCTATCTGATCCTGTCAGAGCGGGTGAACGTGACCTTCCGCCACCGCATTGCGACTTAAGGGCGGACAATGGCAGTGAGCGCCTTTATCAAGTCTCGCTCAGAAAATCGTTGACCACTCCGACGAAGCGATTGGACGCTGGCTCAGAACCCAGCAGCAGGTGATTGTTGCTCTCAAGGCTCACCAATTGTGCATCTGGAATCTTGGCCGCAATGGTCCGTCCCGTTGCAAACGGTATGCGCATATCCCCGCGGCTGTGAACTACGAGAGTGGGACACTCGATCTTGGCCAGATCGGCGCTGACATCGATATTCGAAAAAGCTTCAAGAAACCGGACGGCGTTTTCTGAACTGGTCGTCAGACGTTGAAATTCGTCAAACCAGTCGAGCTCTTCAGGGCTAGCATCCGGCATAAAAGTGCGGGAAAACATGTGGCGGTAGGCAGGATTGTCCATCCCCCAGCCGGTCTCGGTGAGGACCATTACCGCCTCGCGCTCCCTGACCTGCTCGGGAGTGGCCTGTAACCGCCAACCCTGATCGTAAGCCCCGAACAAGACCAGCTTGGTGACCCTTTCGGGATACATCGCAGCATAGCGGATCGAAACTGCAGCGCCTTGGCTGATGCCAAGCAAGGGAAAACTCTCAAGCCCTGTGGCGTCCACCACGCTTTCCAAATCTTCGACGAATTTATCGAAGCTTATCTCTTCCACATCCCAGTCAGAAAGGCCGCAGCCGCGCTCGTCATAGCGGACGAAATGATGCGTCTGGGACAGGCGTTTGAACAACGGACTCCAAATGGGCGCATCCCAATCGAGCTCTAGATGATTGAGCCAGTTTGCAGCCTTAATTAGGGGAGGATTGCGCGATGATCCAACGCTCGCCCAAGCGATATTGGTCGCATCGTACCGCCTTCACGAAACGGATGTTCTGCTCCGATGGCGCAAGCGAATGCCGTGCTGCTTTGGGCTGCTCTGTGCTGCTATCGAGCTCGAATTCCGGTGCCTCCATTCCAGCAAGCGCGAATTCCTCACTCAGCTTTCGTGCCAACCCCAATGCTGCTGGCTTACCGGAAGCATAGTGTTTGCATTCATACGCGCACTTGGCCGCTCCGCGAGAGAACGGGGCGGCTTTGAGCCAGCGTTCGGCCCATTTGTCGCGCACCTCCCACGGTAAAGCGCCATCTCTGGCATAGCGCTTCGCAATCAATATTCGCTGGCGGGTGAAATCCGCTCGCAAACTTTCGACCCAGATAGAGAATGACGAATGTTCGCCCAATTCAATGCCTTCGAGCGGCACGCCATTGAGCGCACGCCAGGTGCTGTCAGCAGCAGCTTCATCCACGGCAGCGCCATTGACAAGCTCGTTGCACGCGTCCTTGTCCACCGTGATCAGCGACATATCGCACCACACCAAATCGCGGCTGGCCTTGATCACCTCTTGCCCGTCTGCGTTGAGGTGATTTCGCAAGCGAGAAATGGCCCAGCGTAGGCCCGCCAATGGATCGTTCCGATCGTCCCAAAAAATCTCGCAGAGCGCCTGGCGCGTGTACTGTTTGCCAGTACCGACGAGATAGGCGAGCATCGCCCGCGCCTTGCGAGACGAAGGAAGCTCGACCAATTCGCCAGACCGGCGAAATTCAAGTTGCCCAACGATCTGAACGTCAAGTTTCATGATGTCTGATCCAAATCCGGCGCAGCGCGGGGCTCCCAATGTACGCCAGCAAAGCGGATCGCGGGCGCAATATGATGCGCACCATCTTCACCTTCGATAAGAATACCGCGCTCGGCCACATGCGGTTGATCAAGCGCTTCGCGAAAGTTCAGCACAGGGGCGAAAGCGACGTCTTTATCGGCAAACCATGCGATCCATTCTTCGCGCGTGCGAGTGCAGAAAGTCTCGCGCAGATAGGTAATCAGTTCCTCCTGTTCGCCGGCTTCACGCTCGGCATGAGAGATCAGATCTTCGCGTCCCAATGCGGTAAGCAAATTGCGCGCGAATTTGATCTCTCGGCCACCCAGCGCGACATGCTTGCCATCAGAGGTCCGGTAAACTTGGTAGAAGGCCGCGCCGCCAAGCGACCTTTGCCGTTCGGACACAGGGCCTTCGCCGCCTGCAATCGCGCTGCCAGCGGTATGCGCGCACCACGGCAGAAAGCTGTCGAACATGGCGCAATCGATGTAAGCGCCCTCCCCCGTGCGATCCCTCCCAAGCAGCGCCATCAAGGTGGCCGACAATGCCGTGAGCCCTGCCGCCAGGTCAGCGCTGGCTACACCGGGCACCACCGGCGCGCCATCCGGGCCATCATTGACCGACAGAAAACCCGCAAGCGCTTGAACGGCCATATCGTGTGCAGGATGGTGCGCGAGTGCGCCCTCCTGTCCGAAAGCGGAGATGGAGCAGTAGACAATGTCAGGTTTGATGCGCTTCACCGCGTCATAATCGAATCCGAGCCGTTTCATCACTCCGGGTCTGAAGCCTTCGACAAATACATCGGCCTGCTCGCACAGCTCTGCCAGCTCCGCTTTGCCTTGCTCGGATTTGAGGTTCAGCACGCGGGACTCTTTGCCGCGATTGAGGTTGGCGAACCAGACCGAATGGCCCGCCTCCATCGGCTCCATCTGCCGCGCGGGATCGCCGCCTTCGGGCTCGATCTTGATCACACGAGCGCCCTGATCGGCCATCATGACGGTCATCATCGGACCGGGCAGGAACTGCGTGAGGTCAACGACGGTAATTCCGGAAAGCTTGCCCATGTTTCGGCTACTCACACCAATCGGGTGCGAGTTCAAGCCGATGAGGTCGGCTTATCGAGGACAACGCGCGCCAGCATCGCGCTTTGTCAGCTATGCCAAATTGAGGCTCCAGTCATAGTCATAGCCGCTGATCTCGCTTGCCCCATTGAGCAGCGCCACCGTTGGTCCTTCGGCATAGTCGCGGGCATGATCGATCACGTCCTGCACCGAACCCCAGTCATCCTGATACCAATCGAAAATGCTGGAGGCGATAATCCGGCCCGGCTCACCACCAAACCCGCGCGGATGGTTGATGAAGGATCTGCTCGCGGCCTCAAGCATCTCTTCCAGCTTCGCGCCGGTATAGGCCTCACGCGCGAGGTTGGGGCAGCCAATCGAGGCGCAATTCACCGCATAGTGAATACGCACATCCTGCCATTCGGGGCGGAGAATATCGTGCTCGATATTGTCGAGGCTCAAGGTGCGGCCCGACACGGTAACAGCGTCGTCTTTCCACGGCCCACTGCCCAACAGCCCGATATCACGGATCGATTTGAGCGGTAGGTTCTTCAGGATCACGTCGACAGTCGCCGCATTGTAGAGATTGACCCAAAAGGCGAATTGTTCGTCAGCGCCAAAATCTTCGATCGCGACGGACTCCAGCGATTGGATGTAAGCCTCCACCTGATCGGCAGCCTCGCTGTTGAGGCGGTCATACTCCACCAGATTGACGCCGTTTTCGCCCGCAACCACGTATTCCTGCAGCAGGCTGTTCCATGCCGAATGATCTATCACCGCGCCCGATCCTTCATTTGATGCAAAACTCTCATCGCCCAGCCCGCCTGGACCTGAGGGACCGCACGCGGCGAGCACTGCGGTAGCGGGAACCGCTGCCAGGATAGTACGGCGCGACATTCTGGTCGCTGCGAGGGAGTCGATTGGGGCTGCGTGCGTCACTATGAAAGTCTCCAGATACCGGCGGTCTTGATCACAAGTTCGCCGCAATCAGCGGGATCGTTACACGAATATCAGCTTGAAAGTCGGGCACGTTCATTCGTCGGCCTCTTGCGTCTAATCTGATCAAAATCACCAAACGCTTCGCGCGCAATCACGAACAGGATTTTCCACCCCGCCAGAACGACGCCGCGCAATGTGCCCGAAATCTTCGAAACACCCACGCGTTTGCGATAGCTGACCGGACGCTCGGTCACCCTAAGTCCCAGTTTCGCAGCGCGCACCTGCATTTCAATCGTCCAGCCAAAATCGCGGTCTGCCATGTGCAATCGCGCCAGCGCCTCTCGGCTGATCGCCCGAAACGGGCCAAGGTCGGTGTAGCGCACGCCCCAGATCAGACGGACCAAGGCAGGCGCGAGCCAATTGCCGAAGCGTTGCGGCAGGCTCATCGCGCCAGGTTCGACTGTGCCCAATGCGCGCGAGCCGATGACCAACTGCGCCTTGCCGCTAATGATCGGCTCGATCAGCTGATCGGCGTCTTCGGGCACGTCAGAAAGATCGGCATCCATGAACAGGATGATGTTGGTGCGCGGATCGATTGCGCCCAAAGCTGCGAGACAAGCCGCGCCGTAGCCGCGTTCTGTTTCCGAGATGACGCGCGCGCCTGCAGCCTCGGCAATCGCCGCAGAACCATCGGTCGAGCCATTGTCCGCGACGAGGATTTCGAGCAGCCCGGTTGGTGCAGCGGCCTTAATCCCGCGCACGGTCTCGCCAATGGAGCCCGCTTCGTTGAGCGCGGGGATTACGATGGAAACGCGAGGGCTCTCAATCGCCTGGACGGTAGAGCCGTGCGGGTTGGATCGCTTGCGGCTGCGATACATATCAAAGGCAATCGCGCCCCCGACAAGCAACCATTCAGCCCTCAGCGCAAGCGGATGCACTTCGAACTCTTCGAGCGTGTAGAGCTCAAGGTTCAGGCCGGTGAGGTAAGACAGCGGAAGCACCGCACTAGCGACGTACGGCCAGACCTCGCGGCGCCCCACAGCGAAGGGGAGCAACCACAGCACATACCAGGCGTTCACCGCTGGGGCGAACAGCAGGATCACGCCAAAGATCGCGGCCAGCGGGACGTCATCAAAACCTTTGGCTGAAGCGTGAAACCACAGCACAAGCAATCCCGCGATAACGAGCGCGAGCAACCGGGCCCAGGTAGGTCCGAACACGGTCAAAAGCGCTTCAAAGGCGAAGGGGTTGAAATACCATTGGGTCGCAAATGTCTCGGTTGAATCGAGCCCGACGCCCATCCCTTGCACCGCGAAAAAGCCGTACAGCATCGCTAGAACGAGTATCGCGGACGCCACCGCTTTTGGAGCGAGACGCACCAGCATCGGCCACGCCGCAAAGGCGACCAGTTTGGCTCCGGTGGCCGCAGCGAACAGCGCTCCGGCAATTACGGGATGGCGTCGCCCGGCCAACAGCCCTGCAAACAGAAACAGCGCCAGGATGATGTCGGGGTGCAGATGCAGCGTGCTTTCGGCAACGACCACCGGGTTCCACGCAAACAGAGCAACTTGGCCTGGCGAATGCTTGCGCAGCAGCAGCGCGGTCAAAACGAGCGCACTGGCCGCAAACAACAGCCTCAAACCGATCTCATCGCTTCCTGCAAAAAGACTTACGAAGGCGAACAGAAACTGAAGGACGGGGCCGTAAATCGTGGGCAGGTATGCGTAATTGATCCATTCAAGCACGCCTTGCATATCAGGCGGCACTGCTGGATCATCGAGGAAATCGGCTGGCGCCAGGCCATAAGGCGTCCCTGTTTCGAGGACCCGCCAGCCATCCCAGATAAAGCGGTAATAATCGTCTTCGAAGATTGTGTGGCCAAACAGCGCGATTGCATGACCAACCACCGCAACCGCGAAAACGCTTCGCGCTGAGAGAGGCGCCCGCCGCCATAGCAAGAGGGAGACCAAGGCACTGCCGCCTGCGAGCACGACGACATAGCTCGTAATCGGCGGTGCGACAGCGCGCGAAAGCGCCACCAGAAAGCCGACGCTCGCAAGGAAAACAAGCCCAGCAAATGCTGCGTGCGCAACACCCTGAGGACGAGCCGGAGGGATGCTCACACAGCTAACCGCATGCCCGGCGCTTCACTGATCGTCAGACGCCGTAGCGACTGCGGAGAAAATAGAGGACAGCTGTGCGATCGCGGTCCTTGAGATTGAATTTGCCGTTGCGAACACCGTTTGCGACCTCAGAGGCGGTCTGGCGATTGAGCCGCTTGTGATATTCGCATTTCTTGCAAGTGATGCGCTTTTTGACCTGCGATTGTCCGCGGCGGATCAGGCGGTCCTCCTCGGAAACCTGAGGGACATTCGCGCCGCTACCGAAGCCTCCGCCCCGACTACCCGAACCAGATCCCGAAGCGAGCGCGGGTGTTGACGTAATGGCGACAGCCATAAGCGCGGCTGAGACGATTGCTTTCTTCACGTTCGATGTCCTTTGGTGATGACCTTGCTACTACCCTCTTCGTGCGAACGGCCACATTGGTTACGACTTCCGACGATTTTTCTTCCAATCACCCCGTCTTTCCTTCCCGGGTGAAAGGGCGGATCAGATAGTCACGCCAGCCGGTGAGTGGCTGGTATCCATCGATACCGGTGGGATGGAACGTCTCGTCGCGCGGCATATGCTGGGTTCCGAAAATCCGGTCATAGAACGAGAAGAACGAGCAATAATTGCGCCCCCAATGCTCGATCTCTCGCGAGTGGTGATAATGATGATAGACATTGTCCGCGAGCACATGGCGAATGACAGGCGGGAATGACATCGCCGGATTATCGGTGTGCATGTAGTAGTTGGAGACGAGATAGAACGTCGTTAGCAGAGCGATGTGCTGCTGCGGGCTTTCGATCAGGAAGATCAGCGGCACGGTTATCACCGCCAGATAGAGCGCATCCTGCGCCCAATGCGAATAGCTCCGCGCAGCGTTCATCTCTTCGATCTGGTGGTGGATTGCGTGCAGCCGCCACAACGAAGGCACGTCATGCAAAGCCCGGTGCAGCCAATATTCGAAAAACCCGATGACAACCATGTAGAGAACCGGGAAGATCACCAGCAGAGGGCCGAGGTCGTCTGCCTGTAGCAAGGGCGTGATCTCGAACTGGTAGAGCCATGAGAAAGCGAGCGCTTGCAGACTGATCGCAATCGTTAATCCGATTGAGGCGTAGATCAAACCTTCGGCATAGCGCTTTTTGAAGCCATGAAAGTTGAAATGCCGCCACTCGAAAAAGGCGAACAGGGCAATCAGCGCCACCAGTGACATAAGGCCGTTGGTCAGGGCTGCGGCAAGACTAGCAGCCGCATATGGCAGGCCAAGATCGAGAACCGCAAATCCCACACTATCCTGAACAAATGCCACACCGCGCAACAGGCCTTCGGCTGCCGCCAACATCACCCCAAATGTCAGTGCAAAAACGCCCAGCGAGCGCGGCTTGTTCTCGGGCGCTGTCCCGACTTTATCGCTGGCGCTCGCCAATCCTGTCACCGCCATCCTCGCAACCCTCAGTGTCTTACCGCACCATATGATGTTCGCAATCAAGCATCAAAGGGTTACAGCTTGCGGGTGAGACCAATGCGCGCACGCACAGTCTCGAAGGCAATCGGTGTCACTTCAGCGGGTGAGAAGTGGATGCTCGGGTTTAAGTGCGACCCTTCATCCCGGTCATCTTTGCACCCGGCCTGATCCGTCACCGGACATGAGTTTTTCGACCTCTGGCACTGTGACGCGGTTGAAGTCGCCCATGATCGTGTGCTTGAGCGCGCTGGCAGCAACCGCGAACTCGAGGCTCTGCTGACGATCCTCGTAAGCGTTGAGGCCGTAGATCAGCGCCGAGGCAAAGCTGTCGCCGCCGCCAACGCGGTCAACGATATCGGTGAGTTCGTACTTCTTCGACAGCATAAAGCCGTCGTCTCTTGTGCGCAGGCAGGCCGACCAGTTGTTGCGATCCGCGCTCAGGCTTTCGCGCAAAGTGATCGCGATGGTGTGCATGTCGGGATAGATGTCGAGCACTTTCTGGCCGAGCGCTTCATACTTCTTCGTGTCGAGCTCACCGCTTTCGACATCGACATCCACCGATATATCGAGCGACTTCTGGCAGTCTTCCTCGTTGGCAATGCCGACATCGACATACTTCACCAGCTCGCGCATGACCTCGGGCGCGCTCTTGCCGTATTTCCACAGCTTGCCGCGGAAGTTGAAGTCGCAAGAGACAGTCAGCCCTGCTTCCTTCGCCGCCTTCACGCAGGCCATCGACAGGTCCGCTGCCGACTGGCTCAGCGCTGGCGTAATTCCGGTGATGTGCAGCCATTTGGCTCCGGCAAAGATCGCCGGCCAGTCAAACTCGTCCAGCTGCGCATTGCAGATCGAGGAGTTTGCGCGGTCATAGACGACTTTGGATGGCCGCTGGTTCGAGCCGGTTTCCAGAAAGTAGATACCCACGCGCTCACCCGAGCGGCTGATATGCGCGGTATCGACCCCGAACTTGCGCAGCTCCATAATCGCGTTTTCGCCGATGTCGTTATCCGGAAGCGCGGTCACAAAGCCTGCATCCAGCCCGTAATTGCTGAGCGCGACTGCGACATTGGCCTCGCCCCCGCCAAAGGTCGCCTCAAACAAAGGCGACTGGAAAAAGCGCTCATGCCCAGGCGTCTTCAGCCGCAACATGATCTCACCAAACGAAAGAAACTGGGTCACGAAAAAATCTCCATGTCGCGCTTACGGCAACGAAACATTGCCCTTGCGCGGGCCAGACCCTGCAAAGAGCATATCTGTGTTAGCGAATGTCATCCGCATTGTGTCGAACTTGCCCGATGCATGATCGCGGTCGGCAAAAGGCCACGCTTCCGGGCTGGCCGAATAGCGGGACAGAAAGGCATGCGCTGTCTGCAAGCTACGCCCGTCTTCGAGCTTCGCGCTCCAAAGATCCATGCCGGTGCACTCGCCAATGGTCGCGAGCCGCGCAGCACCGCCCACGACAAAGTTTGAATAGTGCCAGCTGCGCGTTCGCTTCAGCTCTTCGATGAAACGTCCCTGGCGATCCATTTGCACGCCGAGCCGGTAAGCCGGAAAATTCTGGACGATGTTCGCGGTCACTCCGTCAAGCCCGGCAAAGATCGCAAAATGCGCGAGATAGAAATCGTAGAAAACGCCGTGATTGTTGCGCTTCTGCATTTCTTCTTCGCCGTTTTCGCTGGTCGCCATCCAGGTGGCAAAATCGGCATACCATTGCTGCAGAGCCGCCTGCTCTTTGCCTGACCATGCGGCTGAGGGAGCCAGCAGTCCGACGCTTTCGACAATCGTCGACAGGTCCGAAGCCTCGATTATGCCGACCCCGCGCCCCTTTACCTTGCCGGGAATGCCCTGAGCAAAGTTCATATTCGGGTTCATCCGGGTTGAAGGATCGAGGAACCAGACACGCAGCAGCGTGGCCGCGTGATCTGCATATCTCTCGTCCTCGGTGATGAAATAGGCGACCGAGAGAGCTTCCAGATCATTGCCCAATTGGCTCAGCCGCCGCTTGTCGAATTCTGGCCCATTGCGCTCTGGATTGACCTCTCCGTCGCGGCGAGCATAGGGTAGGCCATCCTTGCTGCTCTCATTCGGCCACCAATATGGACCGATGGAGGCGTAATCATTGGGCGATGCCCCTGGTACCGGCCGTGGCTTGTCGGTTACGCTATACGGCCCGCGCGAGAGCGCCCTATCCGCTTCAGCGACATATTCGCGGCTCTGCTCCGCGTCGGCTTCGATCGCTTCGAGCCATTGTGGCCGCCAGAGAAAGGTGCGCCGCCCGCCAAAGTCCGCAGCATAGCCGGCCGAGCCGCGGCATATCGGCCCGTCCTCGGGATAAGCAAAATCGGGTACGCTGGCTGACGCCGGGAAGTGGGCGCTGCTGAGCGCAAACATTCCCGCCGCTGCCAAGAGTGCTCTCACTGTACCCCCTCCACGTGCCGTCACGTCACCCGGCTATCTTGCCAACCATCCACCATCGACCGCCAAGACATGCCCCTGGACATATCGGGCGGCATCAGACGCAAGAAAGACCGCCGCACCGCCCAAGTCGGATGGGTTTCCCCACCGGCCCGCCGGAATGCGCTCAAGGATTTGCCGATTGCGCGTTTCATCAGCTTGCAGCGCCGCCGTGTTGTTGGTCGCGATGTAGCCGGGAGCGATCGCGTTTACCGTGATGTTCTGACCGGCCCACTCATTGGCGAGCAGCTTGGTCAGGCCACCAACCCCGCTTTTGGAGGCAGTGTAGCTCGCCACACGAATGCCGCCCTGGAAAGTCAGCATCGAAGCGATGTTGATGATCGATCCACCGCCATGCGCGATCATGTGCTTGCCCGCAGACTGGCTCAGGAAAAACAGCACTTTGAGATTGGTGTCGAGCACCGCATCCCAATCATCCTCGGTGAACTCGGTCGCATCATTGCGGCGAATGATCCCGGCATTGTTGACCAGAATATCGAGGCGGCCAAGCCCGCTTACGGCCTCTTCAACGATCCGATCGCATGGCTCGATCGACGAGAGGTCTGCTTCGATAACAAGCGCCCGCCGACCGGCCTGCTCGATCAGCTTCACAGTCTCGGAAGCATCGCTGCGCGCCACCAGAGCGATATCCGCACCCGCCTGAGCAAGCGCAACGGCAATGCCTTGGCCGATGCCAGTATTGGCCCCGGTGACAACGGCAACTTTGCCGGAAAGATCAAAAGGATTGGCGTTAGACATGTCAGTTCCCCTCAGGAGCCCGGTCGCAATTCTCGCTAACCTTTAAAGCCCGCGCAGATAATTGCTGATCTCGTCGTCCTGTGAATTGGGATAGAAGAACTCGGCAAAGTGCTCACCCGCGATTGCAGATTTGAGCAACTCCTGATCGACGTTCTTAAGAACGCTCAGCATGTCATGACACGCCGCCGCCTTCATTTCCGCCAGAATGCCGCGATTTTTCGCCATGATTGCCGCGCGCTCCTTGGGATAGCCGACACCGCTCTCGCCCTCGAACAGCTTGCGATAGCAATCCTCCAGGTTGAGTTCCGCTGCCCAGCCAAAACCCTTGGCATATGGCATCGAAATCGCATTGCCATCGTTGATTTGGGCGAACAGAAAAGCGTCGGTTGGGTCGATGACCAAGCCACAAAAAACTCCCGGCATTGAATTGCAGGCGAGCATCGAGCCCATCCCCGTGCCGCAGCCGGTGACAACAAAGTCCGCCGCCTTAGAATTCAGCAGAATACCCGCGAGCAGCCCATTCATATTGTAAGTGAGCTGGGCGTCGTCTTCCGCGCTATACATGCCGTAATTGAAGACCTGATGGCCGAGCGGCTCTGCCACTGTTTTGAGCGCCGTGTGAATCACTTCATTCTTCGCGGCCTGACTGTTTTCGTTAATCAAAGCAATTTTCATAAATGCCATCCCTCTTTTTGCTAGCAATCCAACCCTGAACGGGCCGCCTGACTATCGCAAATTCAATTTATTTGGTAACCGGTGTCATTTGACGATGCAAGCGCTCATTTCGGACATTGCAGAAGTGCCGTTTCATTCGTCGGGTGGCGCGGCCACAGAGTCACGTTTAATCAATTCGGAGGGCAGCAATGATTCCGAGATTGGCGGGTCGCTAGGCTGCGCCATCAACTTAAGCGCGGCGATACGCGCCATGTCCGCAATCGGCCACTTAACCGTCGTGAGGGGCGGCCAGACATGACTGGACATTGGCGTATCATCGAAGCCGACGATTGAAAGACCGCGCGGCACTTCGATTCCCTTACGCCGCGCGGCTATCAAGGCGCCAATCGCCATCTCGTCATTCGATGCAAAGATTGCGGTGGGTCGCGCAGGTTTGGCCAGCAATTTGAGCGCGGCTTCTACGCCGGACTCAAACGTGTATCCGCCCTGCTCGACCAAGTCAGGCTCGACTGAAACCCCGGCTTGCTTCAGCGCATCTTCATAGCCAGCACGCCGCTCAATCGCAGATCGTGAGTTGCTGCGTCCCTCGATCAAGGCGATGCGTTTGTGACCCATTTCCGCAAGATACGTCACCGCTTGATGTACCGCATCGCGGTCGTTCGACGTCACGATCCGCTCCGGTTCGTCGACTTGCGCCGAGGCCATACGGATGTAACGCGCGCCAAAATCGCGGCAAACCTCAGCCAGTTCATCCTTTTCGGAGATTGGCGGAAGCAGGACCACGCCATAGGGTCGCTGGCGCTCGAGAAAATCCCGCAGGTCCTGTGCAATGGTTGGTGAGTTTCGATCGACAGGCTGAACCATCAATCCGAAATCGGTGCCCTCCAACGCCTCCAAGACTCCCTTTTGCACGTTCACCAGAAACTGCGCGTTGGGATTGTCATGGACAGCCGCGATGATGAAGTTCCTTCGCAACGCCAAGGCCCTCGCCTGAGGATTGGGGACAAACCCGATCTCTGCGATAATGTTTTCAACGCGCTTGCGTGTCTTCTCGCTCAACAACGGCGAATTGTTGATCACCCGACTGACAGTCTTTTTCGACACCTTGGCCAGACGCGCGACATCGTTGATCGTCGGTTTCTCCCCTCGCTTCATAATCACCCCCAGCTGAGCTCGCTTTCCTTCTTAAGCGAACTCGTGACGAAAGCGATAGTCACAAAGCGGCGGGAAGCGACAGCGAAAGTGCCGGAACAAATGTGATCAAGGCGAGCGCAGCGAGTAGCGTGAGATAAAACGGCCAGATCGTCTTCACCATCGTCGGGACAGGAATCTTGCCGACCGCCGATCCGACAAAGAGCACCGACCCCACTGGTGGCGTGACCAAGCCGATGCCCAAGTTCAGCATCAGGATGATGCCGAAATGAACCGGATCGACACCTGTCGCCATGGCGACAGGGAGGAAAATCGGGGTCGTGATGACGATCAGCGGCGCCATATCCATAAAAGTGCCGAGCGCGAGCAACATCACATTGATGATGATCAAAGTCAGGATCGGGTTATCGGTCATCAAAGCGATCAAGCTCGCCAAGGCAGCGGGCACTTCGAGCAGTGCCAAAGCAAATCCAAACGCGCTGGCAGCCGCGATGATGAACAGAACCATGGACGCGGTCCGGACCGATTTCTGGGCCGCTTCGACGAAGCCTTTCCATCCCAAACTGCGATATACGAAAGTGCCGACCAGCGCGGTGTAGATGACGGCGATGGCCGAACTTTCGGTCGGGGTAAAAAAGCCGCTCAGAATACCGCCAATGATGATCAGGCCCGTCATCAGGCCGGGAATCGCGTAAACGAACGCAAAGAAGAATGCGCTCCAGCCCGGGAAGTGGCCCTTTGGCAGGCCGCGTTTCCGCGCGACCAGCCAGGCAGTCAACATCAGCATCGCTCCGGTCAAAATGCCCGGAATGATGCCCGCCAGAAACAGATCACCGATTGACACGCCGATGCCTGATGCAGCCGAATAGATGATCATGTTATGCGATGGCGGGATCAGCAATCCGACGACCGCCGCAGTCACTGTGACGTTGACCGCGTAATCCTTCGGGTAGTCTTTTTCCTCCATCAACGGCACCATGGTTGATCCGATCGCTGACGCGCTGGCGATGGCCGAGCCCGATACAGCACCGAACATCATGGACGCCCCGACATCCACAAGGCCGAGTCCCCCACGGACCCGTCCAAGAGCGGCATCAGCCACTCTAACCAGACGGTCGGCAATCCCTGACCTGTACATCAGATCGCCGGCAAAGATGAAAAACGGTATTGCCATCAGCGTGAACACGCTGATCCCGGCGGCCATGCGCTGGACTGCGACCACCAGCGGAATGTCGATCACCAGGAATGTCGCGAGCGCAGCTCCAAACAGAGCGAATGCGACTGGAACGCCCAAAAACAGCAGAAACAGCAGAACGCCCAGCAGGACCAAGATTTCCATTAGGCTTCCCCGCTTTCAGGCCCGCTTTCAGGCCCGCTTTCAAGCCCATCTTCAAGCGATCCGCCGCCATTTTCATTGACGAAATGACGCGCCGCAAAAATTGCGATGAGTAACCCGCACAAGGGGATCGGAATGTAGGCAAAGCCCCGGCTGATACCGAGACCGGGCACGACGTGATCCCGCACCATCCACGCGAGACTTGCGCCAAACACCATCAGGATGAGACCACTGAATACCACCAATGCATGGATTATCCGCCGGACCAATCGCGCATTCTTGTCTGACAGCTTGTCCTCGAACAGCGCGATGCGGATGTGAAAGCCTTCATACACGCCCGCTGCTGCGGCGAAGAACACATACCAGATCATCAGGATAAGCGCGGCTTGCTCCGACCATGAAGGGCTTGCGTTGAGCACAAACCGACCAAAGACCTGCCAACCGATGATCGCAGTCATCAGGACGAGGCCTGCCGCTCCCAACTTAATCAGAAAATCCGATAATTTGAGCATCATAGCCCCCCTTCGCGCAGCGAAAGAATACGGTCGACGAGCTCCTGCTCGCGCGGGGAATCGATGAAGTCCCCCCACATCCCCATCATCTTGTCAGTGAAAGGAGCGGGATCGACCTCGTTCACCTCCACACCAGAGGCGAGCACGATCTCCATGCTCTTGGCGACCTGCGCATCCCACAACTCGCGCATGTATGTGACCGATTCCTTGGCGGTCTGGCGGACGAGCGCCTGATCCTCGGAACTCAGCTTGTCCCAGCTGACCTTGGACATCACGAACACTTCCGGCGCGAGCAAATGGCGGGTCAGGCTGTAATAGCGGGCAACCTCGAAATGCTTGCCGCTTTCGAATGACGGCCAGTTGTTTTCCGCGCCATCAATCACGCCTTGGGCTAGCGATTGATAAACCTCATCGAGTGGCATCGGCGTGGCATCTGCACCGAGCGATTTGATCATGCCGACATAGAGATCCGAACCCGGCACTCGCAGCTTCAACCCCGCCATATCTTCGGGCGTGCGGATTGGCCCGCGCGTATTGTAGAAGGAGCGCGCTCCGGAATCGTAGAAGCAAAGTCCGATCAACCCGTGCGGCTCGAGCGAAGCAAGGATTTCCTCTCCGATTTCACCATCGACAGTGGCGCGCATATGTTCGGTGGATTCGAACAAGAATGGCAGTGCTGCAACTCGGGTCAGCGGCTCAATCGAGTTGAGCGGAGCCAGGTTCACGCGGTTGAAGTCCAACCCGCCAAACGTCGTGATCTCGAGCGTATCGCGCTCATTGCCCAGCTGCCCACCAGCATACATCTTAAGGCCAAGTCGCCCATCAGTGCGTTCGCTCAGGACCTCTCCAAAGCGGATGACCGCTTGAACGGTAGGATAGCCAAGGACGTGCGTGTCTGTCGCGGTAAAGAGATTGGAAAAGCGCGCATTGCAAGCCGCCAGCAAAGCTATCGAACCGCCCAGCACAGCGCGCCGTGAAAACTCAAAATGTCCTGCGGACGCGATGGATTTCGACTGCTCAGCCATCAGGCAGGGGTCGCGACTTCGAGCGAGAGCGAGAATGATCCCAACCGTACTGAAAGAAACGTGCGAAACCGCGCCGGGCTCTGCCTCGTGGATTCCGGTGATGGCTCCAGTTGAAACATATGTGCCGACTGGAACCTCAAAGCCTTTGCGGTCCGCAAGTGACAAGAGAAAGTTGGTCGCCCGATCCGCAGAAGCGGCAACGTCTGACACTTCGCGCGATCCCACTGGAGCATAATCCAGCATACATTCGACCTGCACACGCTCTATCCCGCTTTCGCGCCAGTCGATGACTTCAGGACCGAGAATGAGCCCGTTATTGTTGCCAAAATCGCAGATAACGGCGATTGGGCCAATGCCATTGATGCCCGCCATTGGACTGCTCGCAATCTCGGCTCCGATGAAAAGCCGGTCTTGCGCGCGCGTCTCACCCAGCTGGACAATGAACTCGGGTTCAACCGCCGCAAAACCACCGTCGAAGACCGGCATTGTCGCCTCACCCTGATCGGCGACGCGCTTCACAGACCTGGCAAAGATCGGCCCAACCAAGTGTGTCTCGTTGAATTTCGCGATGAAGTCAGGCGGAACGCCGCCCACTTTCCAGCCTACGACATCATCGTCCCAGCTTTGTCGGGACAAAGACTGAACTACGTAGGCGTCGTCGAAATTTTCAGGCAACGCACCGGGAAAGCCTGGCAAAGCGGTGGCGGATCGCCGCGCCTTCAGCAGATCGCTGGAGATTTCCTCCAATCTGCTCTGACTGGAGGTCACGCGAGCATCCATCACCGTTTCACCAACCCCTCTCTTGCTCAGAACCGGCCCCGGAGACCGAGGAAGTAACGACGCCCCGAGAAATCCGCTTGCGACACACCATCACGCGTTGGGCGCGAGAAGATGTTCGGCTCGTCGAGAATGTTCAGCACCTGAGCTCGTATCTGTATGTTGTCGGTAATATCGTATCCGGCAGAGAAATCGAGGAAATCCTGCGCCCGGGTGAACCGGTTCGAACCATTGCGGAAGGGCTTAAAGTAGTTCGAGCGGAATTTATAGGCGACACGCGCATTGAAACGATCACGCTCGAAAAACACCGTGGCGTTACCTGTATGCCGTGAAAAGCCCACGATATTCGCAGGATCGGTAAAGTCAGCCAGAGCAAGGCCGCTGACCACTACAGGATCTTCAAACTCGAAATCGGAGTCCGCAAAGTTGTAGCTCGCCTGGAAACCAAGGCCGAAGTCAAATTTGTGCTGCGCCGCGATTTCGAAGCCCAGCAGGGTGCTTTTCTCGTCAGAGTTAACCGACCGTCCGACGACAACTTCTTGAGGTCCGCCATCAACGATGAGCGTCAGCGGAGTTACATCGGTCTCAACGCCGGTCTGCAATTGCTTGGCGTATAGCGCCAGCGACAGCGATGAAGTCCGCGATGCATACCATTCAAACGAGACATCCGCGTTCCACGAAGCCAGCGGCTCCAGGAACGGGTTGCCTGCCGCGCTCACAATGCTGCCCAAATCGCCGAGATCAGCTTCATCATCGAATGTGAGCGCGCCCGACAGGCTGAAAGCATCCGGACGAGCAATTGCGCGGTATGCCGCGAGCCTCAACAGCTTGTCGCTATCCAGTTCGAGGATCAGGTTTGCGCTCGGCAACCAATTCCAGAATGAATTGCGCTCGATATTGACGATCGGATCACCGACTTCGGTCACCGTAATGGTGTCCGGCGATGGCCCCGGGCTCGTCTCGAGCGCAGAGCTGATACCGAGTGATGTCACCTCGGTGCGAACACCGCGAAGGCCAAAATTGCCGCGAGCCGGCACATTGAACATCGTGGTTTCGAAATTCGCCTGAAGGTAACCAGCATAGGTTTTCTCAGAGACATCGGTATCCTGCGAAGACAGCGTTGATACACCGCGCGCAGGCAGGCCCGCATCAGGATCACCGGTTAGTGCCGCAAACAATGCAATAGGATCCCAAGTCGCAAAGGTTAGTCCTTGGACATTGGTGCCATCTGCGCCTTCAAACAGGTCTCGCACCAGGAAGGTGTCATTGCGCGCGGCAATTGCGCCCGGATCGTCATATCCGGCGACCAATGACAAGGTCGTGTCGATACCGTCGTCCTGGATGCGCTGACGATCTGAGAAACGGAACCCCGCCTGGAAGGTGTCGAAAAAACTGCCCCCGACATCATAGGTCGCATCGAGCCGAACCGCGAAGATGCCGTCATCGACGTTTTCGAGGCGGCGACGCGCCCGCGCGCCGTTGGTGTAGATATCGTGGTTGTTGAGGTCGAACGGGAGACCCGTGTTCGACTCCACTGCGGAGACATCTGTCAATGTAAGGCTAGGCACCTCAAGCCCGCGGGAATCAAGCTCAAAGAAAACGCGGCGGTTGGTCCGGATGCGCATGTCGAGTTCATCCTGACGACGCTGCGTCTGCGAGTACGACACATCTGCATCGAGCTGCAGACGGCCAATCGTCCACTCGATATTGGCGCCCGCACCGATATATTCCTCGGTCCGCTGGCGCCAGACTGACTGGTTCTCGAGACGCGTCTCACCGCTCCAGGCCAGCAATGCCCCTGCGGGCGAAATCTCGATCGGAGCGATGTCGCGCCGACCGTCGGCGATCACCAGGTTCGCACGCTCTTCGATATCGTCACGGAACGAATATTGCCCATCCAGAGTAATCTGAAAGTTGGGGCTCGGCGCCATCTGGATCGTCGCCATGATCGCATCACGATCCGCCTCGGTTGCGAGCGCGCGGTACTGATACTGGTTCGAGACGAAATAGGTTTCTGACGCGCCATCGGGGTTGCCATCGCTATCGGTCGAAAATGTGCAGTTGTTGCTGCGGTCCACACCCTCGATCGTGTTGCAAGGCCGGTAGGTCGAGCTGCTGGTGAAGATGTCTTCCGGGGCGGTATCGCGGCGCAGCTGGCCGCCGATTGCGATACCCAGTTCGCCATCCCCAAGCTGGAATTGATCGACATAAGATGCGGTCAGGCGATAGTTGAACGGATCGCCATCAGTCACACGATCCTCATATTCGCTGAAGCCACCAAGCGCTTGAATTTGGATGCGGCGTTTGCCGTATTCGAGCGGACGCAAGGTCTGCAGTTCGATGATGCCCGAGACACCACCTTCAACGAACGAAGCCTGCTGCGATTTGTAGATGATCGCGCCATTCACAAGCTCGGATGGAAACTGACCAAAGTTCACATCGCGGCCATCACTGCCGGACGAAATCTCGCGGCCATTCAGGAACGAAGCGCCCAGAAACGCGCCGAGGCCACGAATGGAGAGCTCTGATGCGCCGCCCTTGAAGCGGTCCGATGTCACGCCAACGATGCGCTCGAGCGTTTCAGCCACAGACAAATCAGGCAGATCGCCGATATCGTCCCCTACGATCGCATCGCCGATAACATCGAGGCTGCGCTTGGCAGCAAGTGAGCTTTCGATCGTGCGACTGATCTCGCCGCGAACAACGATCTCGCCTTCGCCACCAACATCCTCTTGCGAGGCATCGGCCTCGGCATCCTGAGCGTAGGCTATGCCGGGCGTAGCAAGGGCAATGGCGGAAGTGAGCAAAGCGGCGCGAAGCGCCGATGTGCGCATGCGAACGCGCGGAGCTGAGCCAGCAGCAGATTTCTTCATGATTCTCTCCCTGTATCTGCACCGTCCCATGTGCAGCCCGGCCTTTGACACCGGTTACCCAACAATTGACACCGGTGCCATTGAAGGTCAATACCTGTGTTGAAAAAGATGATAATGTTACCGAGAGGATATCGGCATTGGGAAATTTTCGTAATTCTATCGGCATGGTGGCGGGATCACTGATGGCGTCGGCATGGATTGCGACACCCGCATTCGCGCAAAAAATGCCGCAAATTCTCGCCGACGAAGAGGTCTCGAGCGAGCAGATCCTGCCCGACTTCTCCTATGCCGGATACGGCTATGGCGTCGAAGAAATCCCAAGCGTCGAGGCCGAGATCGATGTCGCTGACTACGGCGCGATCCCTGATGATGGAAAGGACGATAGCGTCGCTTTGAAAGCGGCGCTCGCAGCAGCGCATGAGATGGATGGGCCGGTGCGCGTCCAGCTGCAGCAAGGCCAATACCAGCTCACAGAAATTCTCTGGATCGAGAAGAGCGGCGTCGTCCTTTCCGGCATGGGGTCAGGCGATGGTGGCACCCAGCTGTTTATGCCGCGCCCACTGAACCAGATTGACGATGGGGGCGCGCTCAAGGAGATTCGCGAGTATCTGGTTGAAAACGACAAATATGAGCGCAGGCCGGACGACAATCTCAATGTTCTTTTTTCCGAATACAGCTGGAGCGCCGGCTTCATCTGGGCGCGCTATCCCGGAGGTCGCCACGCAACCTACCTCGAACGTTACGATCGGCTCGATCAAAGAAGTCACCGACATCTCGGCGGGCAGCCAATTCGCCAAGGAGGTAACTGTCGCCAATCCGGGCGCTCTTAAGGTCGGCGATGTGCTTCAGATCCACTGGCACAACCGGCAGGGTCCAGACGGAGCTCTCGTAAAATCACTCTACGGCGACACAGACCTGAAAATTGGTAGCCGCCATTGGGAGATGCCCGACCGGTACCGTTGGTCCGTCAGGCCACCCGGATCGAGGCGATCAATGGCGACCGCGTGACCATCGCAGACCCTCTGCTCCACGATATTGATTCGAGCCTCCCTGCCTATTTTGCGCAATGGGATCACATCACCAATGTGGGCATCCAGGACCTCGCACTGACGTTTCCGGACAATCCCTATTTCGGCCATCACAACGAAGCCGGATATAACGGGATCTACTTCACCGGCGTCTTTAACGGCTGGATCAAGGACGTCAGGATAAGCGAAGCCGATGCGGGCATCCTGACCGATGACCTCGCCAATGTGACGATTTCTAACGTCGTGACCGATGGCACCCACAAGGCGCACTATGCGGTGCATATCGGCAATGTGCACAATGTTCTGGTCGAGCGGATGACCGTATTCAACCCGACGCAGCACACTTTCAGCTTCAACACGCAGGCGACGAAGTCAGTTTACAAGGACTCTGTCGCCTGGAACCAGCCCACGCTCGATCAGCATGCAGGGGCGAACCATCAGAACCTCTATGACCGTCTGACCGTCCACGTGGTGCCTGATCAAACCACCGAAGATGGCAAGCCGATGTATGATCTCTACAAGGCCGGCGGGGCCGGGTATTGGAACCCGGGACACGGTCGTTACAACACGACCTGGAATCTCAATGTCATCGCCAAGGGCAATGTTTCGCCAAACGAACCGCTCGTGATCCTTGCCGGCTCTGAAGGCCCTGACGCACGGATCGTGAGCATGTACGGCAACCGCGAGATCCAGCTTGACCACACACCCGAGCCTTATCTTGAGATGCTGAACGAAGAAATCATCAGCGTCTCTTCGCTCTATGATTACCAGCTTGGCAAACGGTGACTGCCGGCTGCGATTTTTTGATAGAGCCATCTCTGCCAGCACTTGGCCTGATTGAAAGGCACGAAGAGCGCTGATGCGCTCGCACTGTTCTGCTTGGAAGTGATCCAACCCCATGGATCAGGTTTCACTTGCGCTCAAAAACCGAGATTGCGGCAGCAGGACGGGAAACCGCGTGAATCCGAGGTCCTATTGGCCCGCTTTGCCGGGCAAGAGGTCAAAAGTGAAATTTGGGAGTGTGGCGGAGACGGTGGGATTCGAACCCACGATACGGGGTTACCGTATACACACTTTCCAGGCGTGCGCCTTCGACCACTCGGCCACGTCTCCATTGGGTTGTGCCCTCTAACCGCACGAGTGTTGCTGCGCAAGCCGCTTGCTGCCAAACTGCTGATATGAAGCATTCATTCCTCGCCGCCGCTGCGGCGTTCGCACTTGCCCTGCCCGTTTCCGCTCAAGAAAAGGCTGAAACATTCCCATCACCCAATGAAATCGTCGACGCGGCACCGCAAAGCGAATGGGTGAGCATCGCCGCTGAAGACCTTTTGGTGATGACGCTCGCGCCGGACCGTGACGGCAGTCCGCGCGAAGTTGTAATCCAACTGATGCCCGCACCGTTCTCGCAAGGCTGGGTGAGCAACATTCGCACTCTCGCGCGCGCCGAGTGGTATGACGGGATTTCGGTGAACCGTGTGCAGGACAATTACGTCGTGCAATGGGGCGATCCGGGGTACGACAATCCTGAAAGCGGCGAGACCGAGACCAAGCCTCTGCCCGAAGGGCTGAACGTAGTTGGCGAAGATGCTTACTCACGCGACTTCGCGCCGTCGCTCTTCGATTCGATCTGGTACAATGGAAAGCGAGAGGCTGTGGTGGAGATAGTCCCAGTCCCGCCGCCAGTCGGTCCGGTGACACGCAACAGCGATCCTTATGCTCGAGCGTTTTCCTACATTGGCCCCATGCCCTTAGCTGTTGAGCTGATGAGACCAGCTTACAAATCGCGAAAACTAATATCTGAGCCGAGAAAGGTCTGGCCCGTGCATTGCTATGGCATGGTCGGCGTGGGACGCGATTACTCGCCCGACACCGGCTCGGGCGCGGAACTCTACACCGTGATCGGCCATGCGCCGCGGCATCTCGATCGTAACATCTCGCTGGTCGGGCGCATCATCGAAGGGATAGAGCACCTTTCCTCATTGCCGCGCGGCTCGGGCGTGCTCGGCTTCTACACCGAAGAAGAAGCGCACAAGCGCACCCCGATCCTGTCGGTTCGCGTCGCGAGCGACTTGCCCGAAGGCGAGCAACCCAGCTTCGAATACCTCTCAACCGAGAGCGAGGCATTCGCCCGCTATGCCGAGGCGCGGGCCAATCGCCGTGATCCATTCTTCATAAAGCCCGCTGGCGGCGCAGATATCTGCAATATCCCTGTTCCCATCCGGGCCGTCACAAGTGACTGAGACGGTGCGCCACACCGGCCCGATCTGGGTCTGGCGCGCACAGGAAAAGGGCAGCTGGCATTTCGTCACCATCGATGGTGAGGCTGGCGAAACGCTCAAGGGCATCGCGCTTATGCGGAGGCTCGAAACCGGCCGACGCGCGGGCTTCGGCTCGCTCAAGGTCCATGCGCGCATCGGTGACAGCAAATGGAACACCAGCGTCTTTCCCGACAAAAAACGCGGGTGGCTACTTCCTATCAAGGCCGCGATCCGAAAAGCCCAAATCCTGGCCGAAGGCGACACGATCGAACTCGAATTGCGCGTGATGTAAGCCACACTTCAGCACTTTGCGGGGAACCACCCAGCTTTCCGTAGCGTTCCTTGTCCTATCCAAGGCTTTTGCAGGGAGCACGCGCTATGAGAATTTCCGACCGCACCGAGTTTCAAAGCAAGGCTCCGCCCCTCACCTGCTCTCCTGATACGACCGTGTATGATGCCGTCACACAGATGGCGGACAAGAACTTCGGCTCTATCTTCATCACCGATCCCGACGGGCGCGTGCTTGGCGTCATGACCGAGCGAGATATCTTTCGCCGAGTGATAGGCGCAAGTCTCGATCCAAAATCGACTTCGGTCAGTGATGTTATGACCACCGAAGTGCGCATGGCGAACAAGGACGATGAAATCCTGCCCTGGCTGCAGATGATGTCGAATGAGAGGTTCCGTCGCCTGCCAATCGTCGATGAAGACAAGAAACTCGTCTCTGTGATGTCTCAGGGGGATTTCGTCAGCTACACCTGGCCGCAACTGCTCACCCAATTCAGCCAGATGGCGCAAGCGACTTTGGCCCCAGCATTCAATCCGATCATGATCGTGGGCGGCGTGCTGGCTTATTCGCTAATCTTGGTCATTGTGCTGGTGAGCTTCACATAGGGACGCGCTGCATCAGCTCGATCCGGTTGCCGAATGGATCGAAGGTGAAGAAGCGCGCATAGCCATCGACTGGTTTGTCGTCGCGCGTTTCGTATCCGGCTGCATTGAGCCGTTCGCGCAATTGATCGAGATTGTCGACCAGCAGGGCCGGATGCGCTTTACGCGCGGGTGCGAAGTCGGGATCGACGCCGATATGCAGGCTGACCGAGCCGCGCTCAAACCAGCAGCCTTGCGATGAGAGGTTATCGGGCTTGGGGACCTCATGCATGCGCAGCAGGTCGCCGTAAAACGCGCGGGACTTGTCTTCCCCGCCTACCGGAATGGCGATCTGGATATGGTCGAGCCCGATAATCGCCATCGCCGCCCTCCCCCTTAAATACGCTCGGCCTGCGCGACCGCATCGCTTGCTCTGAGCGCGCTCAGGATACGAGTGAGGTGAGCGAGATCCTGAACCTCGGCATCAATCTCATATGTGGTGAACGGATGGTCGAGCTGCACCTGATTGAGGCTCGTGAGGTTCGTCTTGTTCTGGGCAAAGATGCCCGCCATCTCGGCCAAGGTGCCGGGGCGATCGTACAGCGTCACTCGCAGGCGGCCAACGGCACCCTGTGAGCGCTTGCCCCAAGACAGATCGAGCCAGTCTGTGTCGATCCCATTGGCAAGCTCTAGGCAATCGATCGAGTGCACCAGAACCGTCTCGCCCTTGCGGCGCAGGCCGACAATCCGGTCCCCCGGCACGGGGTGACAACATTCAGCCAATTCGAATGCGACACCGGGCGTCAGGCCGCGGATCGAGATAGCCTTGTCGCGCTTTGACCAGTCGGCATCCTCGTCGAATTCAGCGGTGCAGCCCGGCACGAGCGCTTCCATCACTTCGCGGTCGGTCAGCTTGGCCGCGCCAATCGCGTACATCATGTCTTCCGGGCCATCGAGTTCCAGCCGCTCAATAGCATCGCGAATGGCCTTCTTGCCGATCCGCGCGGGCACTTTCGCAGCAATCTCGTCGAAGAGCTTCGAGCCAATCTCGGCGACCTCGGCGCGCTCTTTCAAACGCACGGCACGGCGGATCGCTGCTCTCGCCTTACCCGTCACCACAAAGCCGAGCCATGATAGTCGCGGCTCGGCATGCTTGCCTTTGATGATCTCCACCACGTCGCCATTGTTGAGCGGTGTGCGCAGCGGCATGTGCCGCCCGTTGATTTTCGCGCCGACAGTCTGCGCGCCCAGATCGGTATGCACGGCAAAGGCGAAGTCGACCGAGGTCGCCCCCTTGGGCAGCTGGAACAGCGCGCCTTTGGGCGTAAATGCAAAGATGCGATCCTGATAAATTGCGAGGCGCGTATGCTCGAGCAGCTCCTCGGCGTCATGGCTGGCATCGACGATCTCGATAAGGTCGCGCAGCCAGCCGACCTGCCCGTCGGCCTCGTCTTTTTGCTTGTACGCCCAGTGTGCGGCCAGCCCGAATTCGTTGCGGCTGTGCATTTCGCGCGTGCGGATCTGCACTTCGACCCGCATCGAGTTTTCATACATCAGCGAGGTGTGAAGCGAGCGGTAGCCATTTGATTTGGGGGTCGAGATGTAATCCTTGAACCGGCCTGGCAGGAATTGCCACGTCGTGTGGAGCAAACCCATCGCGGCATAGCAATCCGCTTCGGTTTCGCAGATCACGCGGAAGGCCATGATATCGGTCACTTGCTCAAACGAGACATGGCGCTCGGCCATCTTCTTCCAGATCGAATAGGGGTGCTTTTCGCGGCCCGACACTTCGACTTTCAGGCCCGCTTCGGCCAGCGCCTGCTTGATCTTCAGCGCAATCGCATCGACCTGCCCACCATCCTGATTCCGCAGCTGCTCCAGCCGCTTGGTGATGGTGGTGAAGGCTTCGGGCTCAAGCTGTTCAAAGGCGAGCGCCTGCATCTCGCGCATATATTCATACATGCCGATCCGCTCGGCGAGCGGCGCGTAGATATCCATTGTCTCGCGCGCGATCCGCTGGCGCTTTTCCGGCTTTTTGATGAAATGGAGCGTGCGCATATTGTGCAGCCGGTCAGCCAGCTTAACCAGCAACACGCGAATGTCTTCCGACATCGCTAGCAGGAATTTGCGCAGGTTCTCCGCCGCGCGCTCATTCTCCGGCATCGCCTCGATCTTCGAGAGCTTGGTCACGCCATCGACCAGCCGCGCGACATCAGGGCCAAAGTTCGCCTCGATATCCTCTATCGTAGCCAGCGTGTCCTCGACCGTATCGTGGAGCAACGCAGTCATGATCGTTTCCTGATCGAGCTGCAGGTCCGTCATCAAGCCAGCAACTTCTACCGGATGAGAGAAATACGGGTCGCCGCTGGCGCGCTTTTGCGTGCCATGTTTCTGCACGGTGTAGACGTAGGCACGGTTGAGCGCCGCCTCGTCAGCGTCCGGGTCGTATTTCTTGACCCGCTCAACCAGCTCATATTGCCTCAGCATGGAAATGAATGTGCGCAGGTGACGCGCCGATTGCAACGCTATTTTGCAAGTGCGAACCGATCTTTAGGTCACTCCTGGCTCGCGCGAATACCTATCTGGACGTCAAGTCGAACGCATAGAGTATCAGCGTATCGTTCGACGCATGGTAACTTCTAAACCAACAGCGCTTGAGCGTTTCTTTGGCGCGTCCGGGCTTTTGACCTTGATCGCGGCCTTGGCTGGCATCGGGATAATCGCGCTCGGCATCATAGGCCACGAGACGATGATATACGCAGCGGAAGCAGTCATTACGGGCCTGCTGCTTGCCTTAGGGTTGAGAGAGCTCAGCGCGCGCCTTCATGTACGCCGACAGACATTCGAACTGCGCGCGCGCATGCACGAAAGCGAAAGCAAGAACCGCCTGCTGAAACTAACCGAAGCTGCGACGAAGGTAGGACATTGGCGGCTCAACCTCACCACAGATGAAATATTCTGGTCCGACGGGACCTTCGCCATCCATGGCAAAGTGCCGGGAGAGGTTCCTGCGCTGGAAGAGGCGATCAACCTGTATCACCCGGAAGACCGAGAGATCGTGAGTCAATCTATCGCATCGGCGCGCGAGACCGGCCAGCCTTACACTTTTCAGGCGCGCCTGATCCGCGCGGACGGCGCGGTTCGTCATACCGAAGCTGTGGCGCGGGTCGAATTCGATCCGTCCGGCAAGCCGATTGCGATGTTTGGCGTGTTCCGCGACCGAACTGACGAGGAAATCATGCAAGAGGAACTCCGCGCAGCCCGTGATGAGGCCCGCGCGCTCGCAGATGCAAAAAGCGCTTTCCTCGCCAAGATGAGCCACGAAATCCGTACGCCAATGAACGGTGTGATGGGATTTGCCGATCTGCTTCGCAACAGCGAGCTGAACCCCGTTCAGCAGCGCCACGCCGACTTGATCGTCGATTCAGGGAAAGCATTGCAATCGCTGCTCGACGATATCCTCGACCTGTCGAAGATCGAGTCAGGACATATGACGGTGAATGCAGAACCGACTGATATCACCCATGTCATTCACCGGGTCGTGCAAATGATTGAACCGATGGCCCATGAAAAAGCGCTTCGGGTGGAGCGCATAATCGACACTGCACTGCCACCGATGATGCTTGTTGATGGTCTTAGGTTGCGGCAGATCATCACAAATCTGATGCACAACGCCGTCCGATATACGGATGAAGGCAAAATTCGCCTGTCTGCGCTCAAGCGCGGCGACCGGTTCGAAATCGAGGTTGCTGACACCGGCATTGGCATTGCTGACGACAAACAGGACAGCATATTTTCTCCGTTTGCTCAGGCCGATGATTGCATTGGCCCAGCGCGCGGAGGATCCGGACTTGGCCTTGCGATCTGTCGCCAGCTGGCCGAACTGATGGACGGATCCCTGGCCTTGAAGAGCATTGCCGGAAAAGGCTCTGTTTTTACTTTATCTCTACCGCTTCTTGAAGCGCACGCTTCGAGACCTGGCGAAAAAAGCGAGCGCGCCAGCCAGAGTGAACGACACCAGGCGATTGAGACGAAAATCATGCCGAGGCCTGAACTGGCAGATCGGCGCGTTCTGCTGGCTGAGGACTTTGACATCAATCGTGAGTTGATGTCGCAAATGGCGCGGCAGATCGGCCTCACGTTCACAATGGCCGAAGACGGGGCAGAGGCAGTGCGCATGGTCAAAGAAGCGCACGAACGCGGCGAACCCTTCGAAATGGTGTTCATGGACGTGCGCATGCCAAATATGGACGGGCTGCAGGCAACCAGGCTTATGCGAGAGCGCGGCTTTGATGCTGCGAGTTTGCCGATTGTCGCGCTGACCGCGAATGCATTCGAAGACGACATCGATGCCTGCATTGCCGTCGGAATGCAGGAGCATTTGGGCAAGCCCATATCAATAGACACTCTGAAAGAGACTATCGAGCGCTGGCTACCCGACGATCGCAAGCACGCTGCCTAGCGCGCACCCATTTGGGTCAAGACCACGTCGCGCGCGGTGGCAGGCTCATCAGGATTGCATCAATGTTGCCGCCGGTCTTCAGGCCGAACAATGTGCCGCGGTCATAGACGAGGTTGAACTCAGCATAGCGCCCGCGATACTCAAGCTGCTGCGCGACATCTGCATCGTTAAAGTCGCTCTCCATCCGCTTGCGCACCAGCGCCGGGTAGATGTCGAGAAAGGCTTTGCCGACATCCTGCGTGAACGCGAGATTGCGGTCGAAGCTTGGCTCGTCCTCGCATTCGAGATGATCGTAGAAAATGCCGCCAACGCCGCGATGCACTTCGCGGTGAGGGATGTAGAAATACTCATCCGCCCACTTCTTGTAGCGCTCATAATAGGTCGGATTATGCGCCATGCAGGCCGCGCGCATACTCGCGTGGAAAGCCTCGGTATCGTCCTTATAGGGAATTGGCGGATTGAGGTCTGCCCCGCCGCCGAACCACGCCTTGCCTGTCGTCAAGAACCGCGTGTTCATATGAACCGCTGGCACATGCGGATTGGTCATATGCGCGACAAGCGAAATGCCTGTGGCGGAAAAGCTGGGATTCTCGGCGCTAGCTCCATTCACTTGGGATGCGAATTCGGGCGAGAAATTGCCGCGGACGGTCGAGACATTGACCCCGACCTTCTCGAACACTTTGCCCTTCATCAGGCCTTGGACCCCGCCGCCGGGATCATCATTACCCGCTTCTTCGCGCGTCCACGGCGTGTACTCAAAGCTCGCATCGGACCCTGCTTCGCGCTCGATCGCTTCAAAAGCCGCGCAAATGGAATCGCGCAAGCTTTCAAACCATTCTTTCGCGCGGTACGGTGTGCGCTGCCCAATCCGTCATCAACTCGATCCCCAATTCACTTCTGGCTTGACCATGACCATTACACCTGGGGTGTCAACGGAAATTGACGCGGATCAAAGCCCTTGCAAAAGCGCTTGCACCGCTTCAAATGAGAGGCATGGTTCCCGTTTCGTTCGCCCCTTTTGACTTCGCCGGAGAAGAGCTGGTTCTGACCAAGTCGAACGCGCTTTACTGGCCGCGTGAAGGCGCACTGCTGGTCGCAGATCTGCACCTTGAAAAGGGCAGCTTCTATGCGCAGCATGGACAAATGCTGCCGCCTTATGACAGCCGCGAAACACTGGAACGGATCGCAGACACCGTGAAGCAGACGGGTGCGCGCCGGGTCATCACTCTTGGCGACAATTTCCACGATGATGACGGGACGCACCGGCTCGATCATTATGCTGCAGGCATGCTCGAATCGCTCACCCGCGCGCTCGACTGGGTTTGGATCACCGGCAATCACGACGAGAATATGGGACGCAGCTTTGGCGCTACCTTGGTCGAGGAGTTGGACCTGTCCGGCATCATCCTGAGGCATGAAGCGAAGCGCGGCGAGACAAGGCCCGAGCTGTCCGGTCATTATCACCCCAAGATGCGGGTAAAGGTCCGCGATCGGCATATCAGCAGGCCGTGCGGGGTGATCAGTCGCAGTGAAGCACGCGCGGATCGCATGATCCTGCCCGCCTTTGGCGCCTACACTGGCGGCATGGATGCAGGCGCTCGTGAGATTTTGGACGCGCTTCAACCCGCCAACGAAATCGACGCAGTACTCGCCGCAAAGGGGAAAATGCTACACTTCCCGATATTTCGCGCCGCCGCGTAAGACTCAACTGGCGTTTCTGCCCGACACACCTTACATAGCGCCCAGCACACTATGGCTATCACAGGAGAATACACATAGCCCGTCCACCTCGGCGTCAGATGGCCCCGCCAACTAAAAGCGGCCCTCGTTATGATGACTATATCCAAGTTCCCAAGGTCCGCGTGATCGACCATGAGGGCGAGAATCTCGGCCTTATGAACACCAGGGAAGCGATTGAGCAGGCGGCGGATGTTGGCCTGAACCTCGTCGAAGTCTCGCCCAACGCAGACCCGCCCGTGTGCAAATTCCTCGATGTCGGCAAATACCGCTACGAAGCCCAGAAAAAGGCCAACGCAGCGCGCAAGACGCAAAAGACGCAAGACATCAAAGAAGTAAAGATGCGTCCGAACATCGACACGCATGATTACGACGTGAAGATGCGCAACGTGAACAAATTCATCGACAACGGCGACAAGGTGAAGGTTACGCTTCGCTTCCGTGGGCGCGAAATGGCGCACCAACATCTTGGCATGGATCTGCTCAAGCGGGTGCAGGAAGATGTCGAGGAGATTGCCAAGGTCGAGGCATTCCCGCGGCTCGAAGGTCGCCAAATGCTGATGGTGCTCGCGCCTAAGTGATAGCAAGCACTTTGAGTTTAAGTAAATTGAGGGCGGAGGCGTTTGGCGCTTTCGCCCTTTTGCTTGGACTGTTGGCACTGAGCGCGTGCGCTACGACTGGCCAATCAGAACCCAGCCGCCCGAGCGCATTCGAGCCGAACGCAGATTACTCGATCTTCATGGCACGCATCGAGAGTATGAAATTTACCGGACTGCCTGAATGTCCGGAAGGCTACATCTGCATGAACTCGTTTTACGACTTGAGGCTGACCCCGATCGAGTACCTTGCGGGCAACAATACGATTGGCACGCACACTTACGCCATCAGCCAACACTCCGCATACAGACGTGGCCTCATCCTTCTGGTTCACGCCAAGCGTGATGGCGAGGGTTTATGGCAATTGGTGGATCGGACAACAGTCTCGCTTGAGGCATGCCTTGGTGATGACGCGATTGAAGGCGCCAAAGCCATTAATGCCGGAACAAGCACTTGGGATACGACCGAAAACGAAGAGACCGAAGAAGTTTGTTTCAATCGGATTTTTCTGCCCGAGGACGAATAGGCAAGTTCGCTTCAAACTCGACGAATATCATTCCAAATCCGACCAATTGCATCGCTACGAAGCCCAATTGATGTAACACAATCTCAAGAACGTCGCCGACCTCCCCTCATGGCGAACGGTTCCGCCGCGCCACCTGCCCCCGGCTGGCGCGGCAATTTTTTATCTACTCCAGTATTGATGCTTTCGCGAATTGACGCCGCGCGCGGGGTTGCACCGCGCCCGGTGTCCTGCGCATAAGTTGGATGGAAGAAGGCAAGAAGCGTGCCATCACGCGAGGGGACTGACTCAGAATGACCGCGCAGCGCATCGGGCGTATTCTCGGGCCCCTGATCTTCGCCATCACCGTGTTCACCGCGCCGCCTGCCGGAATGCCGGAGGGCGCTTGGCTGGTCGCAGGATTAGTCGTGTGGATGGCAAGCTGGTGGATGACCGAGGCTGTCCCGCTGACCGTGACCGCGCTGCTGCCATTTGTAGTGCTGCCCTTTGCCGGGGTCTCGAGCGCGGGCGAAGTCGCCAGCACCTATTACTCGCCAATCCTATTTCTGCTTCTGGGCGGCGCGTTTCTAGCGCTCGCGATTGAGCGGACGAGCCTGCACAAAAGGTTGAGCCTCGCAATCCTGCGCGTTGTCGGCAGCGGTGGCGGGCAGACGCAATTGCTGCTCGCGTTCATGATCGCTGCTGCGCTGCTTTCGATGCTGATCTCCAACACCTCAACGTCGCTGATCATGATGCCAATGGCATTGGCAGTTTTGTCAGGAGGCGCGGTTGCCCGCGCCGCCGTGCCTCCCGAGGTTTCGGTGGATGCCGAAACCGCACCCGATAAAGAAGGCCTTTCCGGCGCGCTCCCCATGGGCATTGCGTTCGCTGCGAGCGTTGGTGGACTCGGCACGCTCGTTGGCTCCCCCACCAATGCCATCGCGGTTGGCCTGCTTGACGAAATGATCGGGGTCGAGATCACCTTTATCGAATGGACGCTTTACGGCCTGCCCATCGTGATCGTCGGCGTGCCGCTCGCCGCGTGGATCATCGCCAGGTTTCAGCGCGTGGCCGACCACCCGTTTGACGTCGCCGCCGCGCGCCAAGCCATCGACACGCATGCCGCCTGGACCAGCGCAGAGCGCCGCCTGATCCCGGTCGTTGCCCTCACCTTCCTCGCATGGATGACAGTGCCGTGGGTCAAGCTGCTGCTCCCCGACGGATCATGGACTAACGGGACGATAGCGATCATCGCCAGCTTCGCGCTGTTCCTTCTGCCCGATGGCACGGGCCGCCCGCTGCTGATCTGGAAAGAGGCCGACCGCGCGCCGTGGGGCGTGATCATGATGTTCGGTGGAGGGCTGGCGCTGGCGGCAGGAATGCAGGCATCGGGCCTTGCCACGTGGCTGGCAGAGGCACTGTTGCCGCTTGAAAGCCTGCCCCTATTCGTGGTCGCTTTGTGCGTCGTGGCGATGATCGTCGTCATTACAGAGTTTGCGAGCAATGTCGCGACGGCAACCGGGATCATCCCAGTGGTCGCCTCTCTGGTGGTCGCGCTGGGAGCGGACCCGCTGCTGCTCGCCATACCTGCCGCGCTCGCGGCTAGCTGGGGCTTTATGCTTCCCGCCGGGACCGGACCCAACGCGATTGCGTGGAGCACCGGACGCATCCGGATCGAGCGTATGGTCGGCGCAGGACTTGTGCTCGATGTACTCGGCGTCTTCCTGATTGTCGGGATGGTGTGGGGAATCGCAGCAGTGGTGTGAGCAAGCACAATGCAGGCCGTTGCAACTGCAACGACTTCGCGATAATCGGGCTTAATTGCATGGGCCGGGCGGAGAGGCGTTCCTGCGGAGGTTAGGAACGGGGGCCGCGCCAGCCTTACCAATCAGCTCCTGCCTTCCTGGGAGCGCGCATTTAAGGAAGGACGCCCGCCCATGACGGAGGCAATCGACCCAACCGACACCCCCACCCCGCGCCGCAACCCAAAGCCCAAGATCACGACCATTGATGGCCGCGAGATGAAGCCAAGCACGCTGATGATGGGGCATGGCTTTGACCCGGCTTTGTCCGAAGGCTCGCTGAAGAGCCCGATCTTCCTCACCTCGACTTTCGCGTTCGAGAATGCAGCGGCGGGCAAGCGCCACTTTGAAGGGATCACCGGCAAACGTCCGGGCGGCGCCGATGGGCTCGTCTACTCGCGCTTCAACGCGCCCAATCAGGAGATCCTCGAAGACCGGCTAGCGATTTGGGACGGTGCGGAGGAAGCGCTCAGCTTCTCCAGCGGCATGACCGCGATCGCGATCCTGATGCTGGCAGCGTGCAAAGCGGGCGATGTAATCGTACACTCCGGTCCGCTCTACGCGGCGAGTGAGGGCTTCGTCGCCAAGATCATGGCGAAGTACGGTGTGACCTATGTCGACTTCCCCGCTGGCGCGACGCGCGAAGAGCTGGACGCGGTGATGGCGAAAGCCAAGGCGCAGGCCGAAGCACAAGGCTGCGAAGTGCCGCTGATCTACCTCGAAAGCCCGGGCAACCCGACCAATGCGTTGGTCGATATCGAGGCAGTGCGTGATGCGCGCGATGCGCACTTCGAGGCCGATGCCTGCCCGATCGCGATCGACAACACCTTCCTCGGCCCACTATGGCAGCGCCCGCTGGATCACGGCGCGGATCTCGTCGTCTACTCGCTTACCAAGTATGTGGGTGGCCATTCCGATCTCGTCGCAGGCAGCGTATCGGGCAAAAAGCGCTTCATCGATGCGATCCGCGCGCTGCGCAACACAATGGGCGGCATTTGCGATCCGAACACCGCGTGGATGCTGTGCCGCAGTCTGGAAACGGTCGAGCTGCGCATGCAGCGTGCGGGCGAGAACGCGGCGAAGGTGTGCGACTTCCTGTCGAAGCATCCCAAGGTCGAAGGGCTCGGCTATCTCGGCATGATAAAGGACGCGCGCCAGCAGGACATCTATGACCGGCATTGCCTTGGCGCTGGATCGACCTTCAGCGTGTTCATCAAGGGCGGCGAGGCCGAATGCTTCCGCTTCCTCGATGCGCTCAAGATCGCGAAGCTGGCGGTAAGCCTCGGCGGAACCGAGACGCTGGCGAGCCACCCGGCCTCGATGACGCACCTGTCTGTTCCACAAGGGCGCAAAGACGCGCTAGGCATCACCGACAATCTGGTGCGGATCAGCATCGGGATTGAGGATCCGGACGATCTGATCGCTGACTTCGAACAGGCACTGGAAGCGGTGTGATCGCTGCCCTACACTCCTCACCGGTTCGGTAAGGAGTGACGCATGACTGACAACCGTAGACCCGTGATGCTCGTGATTGGCGCAGGCGCGGGGATTGGCGGTCATGTCGCCAAGCGCTTTGCAGCGGGCGGCTATCACGCGGTGCTAGCAAGGCGGTCTGATGAGGACGGCCTGGCGAAGCTGGTCGGCGCAATCGAGGAAGCGGGCGGTTCGGCCAGTGGAACACTGCTCAATGCAAGCGACGATGGGTCGATTGAGGAACTGGTCGAACGGATCGAGCGCGATATCGGGCCGATTGATTGCGCGCTCTACAATCTGGGCGCGCAGATCGGGAACCGGGCGCTTGCCGATACGCCGCGCCGCACGTTTGAGCTCGGCTGGCGGCTCGGGTGCTTCGGGCTGTTCCGGCTTGCCCATGCGATGTTCCCCGCGATGGTGGAGCGAGGCGAAGGCAGCTTGCTTGTCACATCAGCTACCGCCGCCGTGCGCGGAAATGCCGGACAGCACAGCCATGCCGCTGCGATGGGCGGGCGGCGCATGCTTTGCCAGACGCTCAATGCCGAGTTCGGCCCGCAAGGCATTCACGTCGCGAATGTCGTGGTCGATGGCTCGGTCGATGCACCTGACACTTTGGGCAAGCTGCTTGGCGAAAATTTCGACGCCTACAAAGCCTCAAAAGGCGAAGATGGCGTGATTGACCCGGCAGCGCTGGCGGAGACCTATTGGCACTTGGCGCAGCAACCCAAGAATTGCTGGACGCATGAGATCGACGCGCGGCCCTGGACCGATACTGCCTGGTGGAATGACAATCCGATCACAGCGATCGATACCGGCGCGAAGAAGTAAACGGCTTGCGCCCTACCCCTTCCACTCGCGGCGTTCTTCGGCCTGACGCAGCACTTCGTAGCTCACCTGGATCGCCTGAAACTGCTTGGCGGCTTCCTCATCGCCCGGTTTCACATCGGGATGCACTTCTTTAGCCTTCGCCCGGTAAGCCTTCTTCACCGCTGCAAAATCCGCATCGGCTTCCAGCTCTAACACTTCGAGCGCGCGCATCTCGTCATCGCTGCGCGATCCATCGCCGGACCCGGTCCAGCCATAATGCGATGCCTCGGCATAGCCTGAGTTATCGCGCCGCTCGGCCTTGGCGCGCTCGGCTGCCTCTTCCTTGTCGAGCCCTTCGAAGTAATCCCACTTGCGATTGTATTCAGCCGCATGCTTCTGACAGAAGTACCAGCGGTCGGGGTTGTTCGGTGACTTGGGCGCCGGGCAGTCGCCCTTCTCTTCGCAGCCATGCCGGTCGCACAGCCGCACCGTCGCGGCCTCGCGCGATTCCTCATAGCCCCGCCAGCGCGGAAAGCCCCAATCGTCGGAACGGCGTGCCTTAGGCATGGAAATCCAGGCGCATTGCTGTTGGTCGAGAGAACATGGTCTCTTGTCTAGGGATGGTGGAGCGGAATTGGAAGGTGTGGGAACAAGTTGCGATACGAAATGTTGCATTGCAACGAAGCGTTCATGATTGGACGATAAAGCACACCCGCTTTCAAAGGCTTGAGGACCAAATGAGCCCCCAACTTGCTATTTCCAGCGTATTCTCGGTTGCCGCTATGGCTGCGCTTTCCGTGGTAAGCGTGAGCACTGCGGATCGTGCGCCGATGGGCCAATCACCGTTTGCGGTGCAGGCCGAGATGCCGAGCCTTCCTTCGCTCGGTCCCGACCTGCTCCCTTAAACCCGCAAATCAGTTAATGACGATGCTGGCAGCGCGGCGGTTCTGCGCCCACGCAGCTTCATTTGAACCGAGTGCGACCGGGCGCTCTTTGCCATAGCTAACGGTGGTGATGCGGTTTGCCGGAATACCCAGGCTGACCAGATAATTCTTCGCCGAGTTCGCGCGCCGCTCACCTAGAGCGAGGTTGTATTCGCGCGTGCCGCGCTCGTCAGCATGGCCTTCAATCGTGATCCGCACCTGCGAATACTGGCCGAGATATTGCGCCTGCGTTTGCAACTTCGCCGCATCCTGGCTGTCGATGTTAAAGCGGTCGGTGTCGAAATAGACCACCGTGTTGCTCGCACCAACAGAATCTTCGAAATGCGCTTGCGTGCCGGGGCCAGCAACGCTGGTCGTCGGCGCGGTCGAAACTGGCGGCGCCTCGGTTGCAGAAGGCGCTGGCGGAAGATCTTCGGGCGGCTTCTTTGCGCAAGCCGCGAGTATGCTCACGGTAGATAGCAACGCTATCGCTGCGATACGTCTGCTTGGGACAGTCATGGCAAATCCTCTCTTTCTATTATTGGCCGAAGCGGGGTTTCCGGCCTTTGGTGTTTTACTAGCACATTAGTCGCGGATCGGGCCCCATGCAGGGTCCGATGCGTCAACCGGGGTCTGCAAACGGCGTTCATTGCGCCCGGTCAGATCGACCTGGTGCAGACCGGAACGACCAGAATTGCGCGCTGTACGAAAGAACTGAATGATCCGTCCGTTCGGTGCCCATGTCGGCGCTTCGTCCTGCCAGCCATTGGTTAGCACCCGAAGGTTACGTCCCGCTGGCGTCATGACGGCAATGTTAAAGTCGCCTGCAATACGGGTGAAGGCGATCTGATCGCCGCGCGGGCTCCATTCTGGCGTCGCACAACGTCCGCCGAAGAATGTGATGCGGCGCTGGTTCGATCCGTCCGCGTCCATGACATAACATTGCTGCGAGCCGGATCGGTCGCTTTCAAAGACGATCCGGCGACCATCAGGCGAGTAGGATCCGCCAATGTCGATGCCTGGAGTGTCGGTCAGCCGCACGCTGCGCCCGCCACCGGCGGACACACGGTAAATGTCCGTATTGCCGTTCACCGCCATCGAATAGAGGATGCTGCGACCATCGGGCGACCAGCGCGGGGCGAAGGTCGGGTTGCCGGTCTCGGCCACCAGGGTCTGCTTACCCGTGCCGATATCATAGACATAGATGCGCGGATTGCCGTCGACATAGGACAGGTAGAGCAGCTGCGAGTAATCGGGCGAATAGCGCGGGGTGAGCGCGGTCGCGCTGCCGAGCGTGAGGAACCGGTGGTTAGCCCCATCGCTGTCCATAATCGCAAGCCGCTTTACCCGATTATCTTTCGGCCCGGTCTCCGCGATGTATGCGATGCGGCTGTCAAAGAACGGGCTTTCACCGGTCAGCCGCGAATAGATGAGGTCAGAGCACTTGTGCGCTGCACGCCGCCAATCCGCAGGGCGCACTTCCCATCCCCGGCGCTCCAGCTCGCTCTGCAACGCGACGTCGTAAAGGTAGCAGCCGACGGTGAGATTGCCGTTTGGTGCAGAGGTAACAAAACCCTGCACCAGCATTTCAGCGCCGCGACCGCTCCAGCTGCCCCATGATGGCGCTTTGATTTGCGGGAAGCTTGGCTTGGGCAGAGCGTCCGGCCCGGTCGGCTTGAAGATGCCATTGTTGCGCAAATTGGCGGTAATGACGCGGGCGATCTCCTGACCCAGAGCGGCGGTGCCATTGGCGTTGGCCGGAGTTGGCCGGTCGCGATCGGTGGCGAAAGCGGGAATGGCGATGCCGAGGTCTTCCCAATCGCTTTCATCGGTGACCGAACCGGTCAGCCCGCCTTCTTCGGCTTCTTCATCCCCGAAGGCGGTCGAGACAGAGCCACCTTCACCCACCGGCTCGCCCAGGTCTTCGTTTTGGGCAGCCAATGGCGCCGCGAAAAGCGCGAATGCCAAAGGAAGGGATAAATGCGTGAGAGTGAATCTCATGGTCGTCAAAGCCTTCTATCGAAACGCCAAGCTGAAATGGTTTTCCAGCCGTTGTAATACTGATCAGGAAGATCGAAAGGTGCGGCAAGCTGAATTGCTTTAATTACACGTTCGCAGTGCAAATTCGCCTGTGGTCTGTTGGACGGCGTGATCGTGTTCGCCTGTGTTGTGCAGCGTGGGCGGCCATTCAGAGAGCCATCGGGGTTGAGCCGCCATGAGGCAACCGACACCAGCTTTTCGGCGTCCACACCCTGTGGCGCGCTCCAATGCGGGCGCAATTGCCGCGTAATCTCAGATCGCAAACTCGCCTGCGCACTTGCGCCGATCTGCGAAGCGGGAATGCGCGTATCATCGGTATTGGTCGAACTTCCCGAGCCGCCCAGGAAATTGTCGCCAATCCGGCTTCCCCCACCCGTCCTCGGTGTCTCGCTTGATCGCGGGGTCGGCGTATTGCGCGGGGTTGGCGTATTTCTGGGAGTTGGCCGCGCGTCCGGCGTCGCCTGAGTGGTGTCGGGCTGAACATCAGGCTGCTGCTCGGGCGGGGCGATCTCGTCCGAAACCTCCGGCGCAATCGCTGCGCGGCTATCCGCCACCGGGTCGGGCGCGGTCGATTCCAGGCTGACTTCGGTGGCCAAGCTCACCGTCATCCGCTCGGGGATCGCGATCAGCTCATCGCGCACGGGCTGGAGCAAGAGCAGCGCAACCACGCCGACATGCAGCGCCAGCGCAACGATCAGACCGATGCGCTCTTCGCCGCGAAATCCGGCTGGTTGAGTGGCAAGCTCGCTCATTTCTCCCTCAACTGGCTATGGCGGCGTAACTGAACCGCTGGTGACCAGCGAAATCGAGGAGAACCCGGCGCGGTTCAACTCACCCATGACAGCCATCACTCTGCCGTAATCGAGTGTCCGGTCACCGCGCAGCACGATTTGCGGCTGCTCGCCAGAGGCCTGACGGTCGATTTGTGCGAGTGCTTCGGGGAAGGTGCCCGGTTCGACGCGCGCATCGTCGATGTAGATCACGCCTGCGCCGTCGATGGAGACCGTAATCTGTTCGGGTGTTTGATCGATTGGGTTGGCGCGGCTTTCGGGCAGCTCAATCGGAACACCTGAGGCCAGCAGAGGCGCGGTCACCATGAAGATGATCAGCAGCACGAGCATTACGTCGACGAACGGCGTGACGTTGATCTCCGCCATCGGCGCCCGGCGCGAACGGCGGGATTTGCCGCGCGAAGGCATGGATATAGCCATCAGGTTTTATCCAACTCGCGGCTGAGCCCGGCATGAAACCGGTCGGCAAAGCGCTGCAAGCGCGCTTCGAACCGGTTAACCCGCTGGCTAAAGCGGTTGTAGGCGATGACCGCCGGGATCGCCGCGAACAGACCGATAGCCGTCGCAAAAAGAGCTTCTGAGATACCCGGCGCGACCACCGCGAGCGAAGAGCTTTCCTGCGCGCCGATCTGGAAGAAGCTGTTCATGATGCCCCAAACCGTGCCGAACAGGCCGACAAATGGCGCGACCGATCCGGTTGTCGCAAGAAACCCGAGCCGCTCCGCCAATTCATCCGCCTCGAACGCCACCTGGCTCTCCATCGCCGATGCGATCCGCTGACGCGCCGCATCCTTGTCGACGCTGACCGCCTTGGTCGACGCCTTCCATTCGCGCAGACCTTTTGCCGCGACGCGGGCCGATGCGACCTCTTTCTGCGAACGTTTGCCGAGCACCGCTTCGTAATCGTTCGCCTCGAAGAAATCCTCTTCATATCCGCGCGCCTTGCGCTCCATTCCGCCGATGCGAAGGCTGAATGAGACGATGATCATCCACACCCAGATGCTGGCGAGGATCAGGCCTGCCATCACCAATTGCACGACGATATCTGCGTCGAGAAACAGCTCGACCGGATCGAGCCGGGTCGGCGCGCTCGCAGCCAAAAGAGAAAGCGTAGTCATGTGTATTGGGCTTCCATAAATGAATGAAAAGCGGCGCGCCATTCTGCCGGTTGGCGGCGCGGACGGCCTTCAAGAGTGATAAATCCGACGCGCAAGTGCGCCTCGCACAAGACATCATTGCCGCGCCGGGCGATCTGGTGCATTCGGCAACTCGCTGCGCCAAGCTCAGTGCAGGTCGTCTCGATCACCACATCGTCATCGAGCTTTGCGGGCCGCACATATTTGAGGTTCACCTCAGACAGAGCGTAAGCACCCTCGCCCGATTCAATCGCAGCGCGCTGGTCAATTTCCAGCAATCGCAAAAGGTCGGAACGTGCGCGCTCGAACCAGCGCAGATAATTGGCGTGATAGGTGATGCCCGACAGGTCAGTGTCCTCGTAATAGACGCGCACGGCGTAAAGATGCCGCGTGCCGTCGATAAGTCCACCGGGAGGAGCAGGGTTAACCATCGCATGTCACCTAACCCAGCGCGGAATCGCTGGGAAGAGCGCATTGCTATGCGATAGATGAACGGCGATGAAATGAATCTGGCGTGCGGTCAGTTGCGCTTATCGCTTCCAGATCATCGGTCCCAAAGGCTCACCGCCAAAAATATGCACGTGCAGGTGCGGCACTTCCTGCCCGCCATGCGCGCCAATGTTCGCAAGCAAGCGGTAACCCGGCTCGACCAGCCCCTTTGCCCGCGCCACTTTGCCAACCGCGCGCACGAAACCGCCGATTTCGGCATCCGACGCTTTGGTAGAAAAATCATCCCAGCTGACATATTTGCCCTTGGGGATCACCAGAGTGTGCACCTCTGCCTGGGGGTTGATGTCCTCAAACGCGAAGGCCCACTCATCCTCATAGACTGTGTTCGACGGAATTTCCCCGCGCAGAATCTTCGCGAAGATGTTGTCGTCATCATAGGGAAGCGTTGGATCAATCGGCATTACGCATCTCCGCGAGAGACTTTTTCATCGAGGCCCGAGACCCCCTCACGCCGGTCCAGTTCGGCGAGGACATGATCGAAGCTGACGCCCTTTGCCTGCAACAGCACCAGCAGGTGAAACATCAGATCGGCGGCCTCGCCGACCAATTCCTCGTTGCTGCCCGAAAGCGCCGCGATCACCGCTTCGGTCGCCTCTTCGCCCACTTTCTGCGCGATTTTGGGCAGGCCTCTGGCGTTGAGGCTGGCGACATAGGAGCTGTCTGGCGCGGCGGCGGTGCGCGATGCAATCGTCTTTTCGAGGCGTTCAAGTGTGGTCATGATTGCCCTTTCTAAACCCCTCGCGCTGGAAGGCCAGCCGCGCGTAGAGCCTCGTGAGCTTCGGAAACGCTGTGCGTGCCAAAGTGGAAGATGCTCGCGGCCAGAACCGCGCTCGCATGCCCCTTGGTCACGCCTTCGACCAGATGATCGAGCGTGCCCACCCCGCCGCTGGCAATCACCGGCACACTGACGGCGTCGGCAATCGTGCGGGTCAGCTCCAGATCGTATCCCGCCTGCGTCCCGTCGCCATCCATGCTGGTGACGAGCAGTTCTCCTGCGCCCAATTCCGCGACCTGCTTGGCATATTCGACCGCGTTGATCCCGGTCGGCTTGCGCCCGCCATGGGTAAAGATTTCCCACTGCGGCACCGCCTCACCCACCGGCAGGATCACCCGCCGCGCATCAACGCTCGCGACCACGCATTGGCTGCCGAACTTCTCGGCGATTTCGCGCACCAACTCGGGCCGAGCCACCGCAGCAGAATTGATCGCGACCTTGTCTGCGCCTGCGAGCAGCAATTCGCGCGCATCCTCTACGCTGCGCACACCGCCGCCGACGGTGAGCGGCATAAAGCACACCTCCGCCGTCCGCCGGACCATATCGAGCAGCGTCCCGCGCCCTTCGTGGCTCGCGGAAATGTCGAGGAAGCACAACTCATCCGCGCCCGCCGCATCATAGGCGCGCGCTTGCTCGACCGGATCGCCTGCGTCTTTGAGGTCAACGAAATTGACGCCCTTCACCACGCGCCCATCAGCGACATCGAGACACGGAATGACACGGATACGGACTGTCATTGATCAATCTCCTGCGGGACCGACGATAATACCCCGCTTTCCAGACATTCATCGCCAGAGCAATCATCTCCCGACTGAAAGGCGATAAGTAGATAGGGCCAAAGGAAGCTGGCGAAGAACGCGCCCGCCATGCCGTAAACGAGGCCATTGGTTCCAAATCGCGGCTCGATGAATTTGACCACGCCCAGCGCGAGCAACAGGAACACCACCACATTGATCATCGCGTATTCGACTGTGCCGACGGTAACCCCGGCAAGGAAGGTGAGTCCAAGAAAAAGGCAGCCCATTTGTCGCATTGTTACACGGGAGGCTCCGCCCTCGCCCCCATCGCAATTGCCGCGGCGAGATCGAGCCGACCTTCATACAGCGCGCGGCCCGTAATCACCCCTTCGATCCCCTCATGCGCGTGCAGGCTAAGCACGTGGATATCGTCCAGCCCCTTCACCCCGCCGCTGGCGATCACCGGAATGTCGACCCGGCGCGCAAGGTCCAACGTTGCGTCGATATTCGCACCTTTCAGCAAGCCATCGCGGCCAATATCGGTGAACAAGAGGCTTGCGACGCCCGCATCCTCAAACCGGCGCGCGAGATCGACCACCGGTACATCTGAGACATCGGCCCAGCCCTCGGTCGCGACCATGCCATCCTTCGCGTCGACCGCGACGACAATGCCGCCTTCCCAGTCCTTCGCCATCTCTTTGACGAATTCGGGGTTCTTGAGCGCGGCAGAGCCCATTACCACGCGCGAAACGCCGAGGTTGAACCAGCCTTCGACACCAGCCGCATCGCGGATACCGCCGCCCAATTGCACGTGGCCGGGAAAGGCTTTGATAATCGCTTCGACCGCCTCGCGGTTCTCGGTTCGCCCCGCAAAACTGCCGTCGAGATCGACGACATGCAGATACTGCGCACCGGCCTCCGCAAACAGCATCGCCTGCGCCGCAGGGTTGTCACCATAGACAGTCGCGCGGTCCATATCGCCTTCGGCCAGGCGCACCACTTCGCCGTTTTTGAGGTCAATGGCGGGGAAGATGATCATGTGAAGAGTCCCTGCTGCGGGCGGCCTGCACATCCGTGCGTGCCTTCGCAGGAGCCACCCGCTCCCTCCACCCTTCCACCCGGATTATCACACCGGGTTACGATCCGGGTGGAAGGGTGGAGGGAGCGGGTGGCTCGGGTGCGAGCGTTAGTGAGCCGCGAACAAACTAAGGCCGCCATTTTAGAAATCTCTCCAGCGTCGCCAGCCCGTAGGCTTGGCTCTTTTCCGGGTGGAACTGCACGCCCAGCACATTGTCCTTGGCCACCGCCGCGACGAGACCCTCGCCGTGATCGGTGAGCGCAGCGACATCATGCGGATCATCGGCGACGAAGTGATAGGAATGGAGGAAATACGCCTCCCCCTCCTCGATCACCGCAGAGCCGCGCGCATGCGGCATCATCGCAACATCGTTCCAGCCCATATGCGGGATTTTGATCGCCGGATCTGCCGGTTCGATCAGCCGCACTTCGCCGGCAATCCAGTCTAGACCCGGCGTTGCGCCATGCTCCAACCCGCGTGTCGCCAGCAATTGCATGCCCACACAAATGCCGAGAAACGGCGCGCCGCCAACATGCACACGCTCGGTCATAGCTTCGACCATATGCGGGATTGCGCGCAGACCCTCAGCGCACGCCCTGAACGAGCCGACACCAGGCAGGACGATCCGGTCCGCCGCGCGCACCACGTTTGGATCAGCGGTGACTTCGACGCGTGCGCCGACCGCCTTCAGCGCGTTGTGCACCGAATGCAGGTTCCCCGCGCCGTAGTCCACCAGCGCCACGATCATAGCGCGGAACCTCGGCTGCGCAGCAGCCGCAAGGGCGACTGCCCGCCCGCAGCGGCGCGGACTTGTCCGCAAGCCGCGAGGAAACCGCGCGCCCCGATGGGCGTGCGGAAAACAAACAGCCCTCCTTCACCCACCAAGCTGCCCTTTGGTACTCGGGATAGCGCCGCCTTTGCGCGGGTCTCGCTCAACCGCGATCCGCATCGCGCGGGCGAAACCTTTGTAGATTGCCTCGCAAATGTGGTGATTGTTCTCGCCGTAGAGCAGCTCGATATGCAGCGTGATCCCTGCGCTTTGAGCGACGCTTTCAAACCAGTGGCGGATCAGTTCGGTATCCCACTCGCCCAGTTTTTCTTGGCTAAAGCTCGCATTCCAGACGCAATAAGGGCGGCCCGAAATGTCGAGCGCAACGCGCGCCAAGGTCTCATCCATCGGCGAATAAGCGCTGCCATAGCGGCCAATGCCCGCCTTATCGTCCAGTGCATCGGAAATCGCCTGACCCAGCGCAATCGCGCTGTCCTCAGTCGTGTGGTGCTGATCGACATGCAGATCACCGACCACTTTCATCGTGACATCGATCAGCGAGTGTTTGGAGAACTGCTCCACCATGTGATCAAGAAAGCCGATGCCGGTCGACACATCATATGTGCCGGTCCCATCGAGATTGACCGAAATCGCAATCTCGGTTTCGGCGGTTTTGCGCTCTACAGAGCCGGTTCGCATATCTGCCTGCATAATGGTTGCGGGCTATAGGCCTACCGGCGCGCGGTGCAAGCATATCGGGCGTAACTCGTCGCTTTGGCGCGCAAAACGCTTGACCCGCGCGGGATCGCTCGCCACCCTCTCAATCGAAATGAGCGAAGAGACCCCCGATAGCTTGATCCCGTATGACGAGATCGTTCAAGAAGCGCTGCGTGCCGTGGTCTAGCCGTGTGCTGGGCGAAATCGTGGCTGGTGGCAGCGAATTGCCGGGCGAGCATCATTTCTACATCACGTTCAAGACAGGAGCTGTCGGCGTTTCGATACCGCAGCATTTGCGAGAGCGCTTTCCCGATGAAATGACCATCGTGTTGCAGAACAAGTTCTGGGACTTGGAAGTCGGCGATGAGGGCTTTTCTGTCGGCCTGTCGTTCAACCAGATCCCGGCAAAGCTGTCCGTGCCCTTTGCGGCGATCACCGCCTTTGTCGATCCGGCGGTTGATTTTGGCCTGCAATTCCAGGCGACTGTTGCCGACATGGCTCCCGAAGAGCACGAGGATGCGGAAAATGATGCTGCCGAAGGCGTCGGAGCGGACGAAATCGAAGGCGCAGATGACGGCTCCAACGTCGTCACTGTCGACTTTGGACGCAAGAAGTAGGGCGAGTTTCGCAAAACTGCGGACACAAATGCTCTGAACAGCGTTGAGTGACAATGGCCGATATCGACCCAACCACGACAGACATTAGCGCAGCGGATGCACAGCGCCCTGCGGTCAAAAGCGCTGGCAAAAGCATGGTCGGGCCCAGCCCAAATGCTGCCACCAATCTGCTGATCGCCGATGTGGTTTTGCGCGGCGCATCCAGCCTGTTTCGCAAGCAGGTTGAAAAGGGGATAGTCAAAACCAGCGACAATCAGGAAGAGGCGCGCCAAATCCTTGATGGGCGCGGCATCGTGACGACGCTGGCGCTTTACGGAGCGAGCAAGCTCGCCACCCGGTCACCCATTGGGCTTGGCATTGTCGCCGGCGGGCTGGTGCTCAAGACGCTGTATGATCGCGGCAAGTCACTCGAAAAGTCGAAAAAGCGCGTAGATCGCGGCTAGCACGCCCCTTCGCACTTGATTTCCGCTCGCGCTTTGCGGCATCGCCCGGCCATGAGTGATCACCAATCAACCGACAAGCTGGCGCGGCGTGGGCTGCTATTTATCCTGTCCTCGCCTTCCGGCGCGGGCAAAACCACGATTTCGCGCCGTCTTTTGACCGCCGATGACGAGATCGAATTGTCGGTATCCGCCACCACGCGCCCTCCACGCGAAGGCGAAATTGACGGGATCGACTATCACTTCATCAGCGAAGAGCGCTTTCGCGAGATGGTCGAGAAGGACCAGTTTTACGAATGGGCCGAAGTGTTCGGCAATCTCTACGGAACGCCCAAGGGCTATATCCGCAACGGTCTGAAAGAGGGGCGCGATTTCCTCTTCGATATCGATTGGCAGGGCACGCAGCAGCTCTACCAGAAGGACCAACAGGATGCCGTCAGTGTCTTCATCCTTCCGCCGAGCCTTGCCGAGTTACGCCGCCGCCTGGAAAGCCGGGCGCAGGACAGCAATGAGGTGATCGACAGCCGGATGGAGCGCGCCCACGCAGAAATCAGCCATTGGGCCGAATATGACTATGTTGTCGTCAATGCCGATGTGGATGAGTGCTTTTCCAAGGTGCGCGAGATCCTGCACGCAGAGCGCATGCGCCGCACCCGCCAGACCGGACTCATCCCGTTTGTCCGCGAACTGATGGCCTAGGGCCTTGCCGCAGAACCGCTTCAGCCGCCCGACGGGTCGACGAAATTGCCCGCGCCGATATTCGCGTTGACCACGCCGCCGTCGATCGCGAGCGTCGTTCCCACGACATAATCACCCGCACGGCTCAGCAGGTAGATCGCGCCCGCTGCCATGTCTTCGGTCACGCCCACACGCTTCGATGGAATCCCTTTCTTGACCAATTCTTCATTGTCGCGCGCGGCGCGGTTCATCGCGCTCGGGAAAGCGCCCGGGCCGATGCCGTTGACGATAATGTTGTCGCCAACCAGCTCTGCCGCCATCCGCCGCGTGAGGTGGATCAGGCCAGCCTTGGACGCTTGATACGGATAGGTCGGCCATGGGTTCGACTTCATCCCGTCGATCGACGCAATCATCAGCACCTTGGCCGGACGCTCAGGCGTGCCCGCCGCTTTGAGCAGCGGGTGCAGCTTTTGTGTGAGGAAGAACGGGGTCTTCACATTGAGGTCCATCGTGCGGTCCCAACCGGCCTCCGTAAAGTCGGTGAAGGGCTCACCCCAGGCAGCGCCCGCATTGTTGACTAGCAAGTCGAGCTTGGCTTCGCGCGATGCGAGTTCATCGGCGAGCTGCTTGATGCCATCCATCTGGCTAAGGTCGCCGACCAAACCGATGACTTTCTCGCCCAGTTCAGCAGCAGTTTCATCGACCTGCTCTTTCTTGCGCGCGACGATATAGACTCGCTCGGCGCCTGCTTCGAGCAAGCCTTCGACGATCATTTTGCCGATCCCGCGGCTACCGCCGGTCACGAGCGCCACGCGGCCCTGCAGGCCGAACAATTCTTCGAGTTTCATCATAGTGGTATCTCCGTTCGCGCTGGCTAATCAGTATCCGCTCATCTCGGCAACTCGGCCCGCATGGTAATACGCATCGCCGAGGAATTCGGTCAGCGCCCGGTCACGCTTCATGTAGAGGCCGATGTCGTATTCGTCGGTCATGCCAACGCCGCCATGCATCTGCACGCCTTCGCGCACCGCGAGGCCAGCGGTCTTGGCAACCTTCGCCTTGGCAACCGAAGCCATAAGGTCGGCCTTCTCGCTGTCGCCGTCGAGCAATTGCTGCGCCTTGATAACGGCAGCGCGCGCGATTTCGACTTCGGAATAGAGATGCGAGGCGCGGTGCTGCAACGCCTGAAACTCGCCGATCATCTTGCCGAATTGCTTGCGCTGTTTGAGGTATTCAACAGTGATGTCCATCGCGCCGCGAGCAACGCCAACGCCTTCGGCTGCCGAACCGATCCGGCCTGCAATTAGCATAGCGTTGAGGATATCGCGGCCACCATCGACCTCGCCGATCACAGCATCGCCATCGAGCTCAACACCGTCAAACTTTGTGTGAGTCGCCATCGAACTGTCGACCAAGCGCACTGCATCGTGGCTCATATTCGCTGCATCTTTGGGCACAGCGAAAAGCGTGATTCCGTCGTCATCCTCGTCGCCGCCCGATGTGCGCGCAGCCACCACCAGCATGTCAGCGCTAGCGCCTTGGACGACAAAGTCTTTCTGGCCGGAAAGCTTGAAGCCATTGCCCGACCTCTCGGCGCGCGTCGCAATCCGCTCTGGCCGGTGCTTGGAACCTTCATCGACCGCGACGGCGAACACGCTCTTACCCTCAATCAGACCGGGCAGATAGCGTCCACGCAGCTCATCACTGCCCGACTTCAGCGCGGTTGCGGCCAGCACAGAGCTGGTCAGGAACGGCGAAGGAGTGAGGTTGCGGCCGATCTCTTCGAGCACGATGCCCGCTTCGACATGGCCCATGCCCAGCCCGCCATCCTCTTCGGATACGAGGATGCCGGTGAAGCCCATTTCACCGAACTGCTCCCACAGGGCGTGGCCGAAACCGTCCTTACAATCGCGATCTCGCCAATGGCGGAGCTGTTTTGCGATTGCGCCTTCCTCAGCCATGAATTGCGCGGCGCTATCCGCCAGCATGGCCTGATCTTCGTTATGATAGAGTGGCATTGATCAGGCTCCCGGCAGGTCGAGAATGCGTTTCGAAATGACGTTAAGCATGACTTCCGACGTGCCGCCCTCAATTGAGTTCGCTTTGGTGCGGAGCCAATTGCGCGATGGTTTGCCGCCACCCGTCTCTTCGCTTTCCCATTCAAGGCTGCGCGAACCGCCCGCCGACATCATCAATTCATGACGACGTTTGTTGAGCTCGGTTCCGGCATATTTCATCATGTTGGGCTGGGCCGGATGCGCTTTGCCGACCTTGACCTCATCGAGGAACTTCTCGCCCATCGCGCCGTAAGCCAGCGCATCGACATCAAACATTGCCAGTTCCGCGCGCAGCACCGGATCAAGCTCGCCTGCGTGACGCTTCATCGCCGCGCCAATCGTGCCGGTGTTGCCGCCGTCGGCCCCTGAAATCATCTCGCGCTCATGACCCAGCAGATATTTTGCCACGTCCCAGCCGCGATTGATCTCTCCAACATAGGCCGGAATGCCTTCGCCATAGGATTTGGGCACCTTCACATCGTCCATGAAGGTTTCGCAGAAAGGCGAGCTGCCACTGATCAGCTTGATCGGCTTGGTAGCGCACCCTTCGCTTTCCATGTCGAACAGCATGAAGGTGATGCCTTGATACTTGTTCTCTTTGTCGGTGCGGACAAGGCAGAAAATCCAGTCGGCTTGGTCAGCATAAGAAGTCCAAACCTTCTGGCCATTGACGACCCAGTGATCGCCCTTGTCTTCGCCATATGTTTGTAAGCTGACGAGGTCAGACCCGCTGCCCGGCTCCGAATAGCCCTGACACCAGCGGATTTCGCCGCGTGCAATCTGGCCGAGGAAGTGCTTCTTCTGCTCTTCGGTGCCGAAGTGCAGCAGCGCTGGGCCAAGCATCCAGATGCCGAATGAACTGAGCGGCGGACGTGCATTGATGCGGCTCATTTCTTGACGCAGCACTTTGGCTTCGGGCGGGGTCAGGCCCGCGCCGCCATATTCCTTAGGCCAGGCAGGCACGGTGTATCCCTTAGCAAGGCAGGCATCGAACCACGCTTTTTGCGCGTCATTCTTGAAGGCCGCGCGGCGGCCACCCCAGTAAATATCGCTTTCATCGCGCACAGGCTCGCGCATTTCGGCTGGGCAATTCGCCTCCAGCCATTCGCGTGTCTCGCTGCGGAATTGCTCTAGATCGGACATTAAACCGACTCTCCTCTTTCATCTCTCACTTGACGCTTACGTTATGGGCATAGCCCCCATGCAAGCAAGGCCCGATTTACGCCAATTTTCGTCGCCCTGCGATGCCGTAGCGTCAGCGGGTTTCCGTTGACGGAACGCGCATGGCGCGTAGGTTTGGAGCCGAGAGTTGGGAGAAAAACGTGCGCGGATTCGGTTTTGGCAGCTGGGCTAAGAGGGAACTCTCGTGGGCCTAGTTCAGGGCAAGATCCCGATGCGGCTAAAGCTGATCCACGGCTTCGGCGCGGTCGCATTCGGCGTCAAAGACGGCGGCTTCCTGTTCTTCCTTCTGTTCTATTATAGTCAGGTGCTCGGCATGGATGCGGGCCTGGTCGGCCTGATCCTGTTGGCTGCCCTGCTGATCGATGCGGTTATTGATCCCATCATCGGCTACCTTTCAGACCGCACATACACCCGCTGGGGCAGGCGTTTGCCGTGGCTTTATGTCGCGCCAATACCTCTCGCCTTTGTCTGGGTGCTGTTGTGGTCACCGCCGGGCGGCGTTGCGCCGAGCCCACTGGGATTGCTCGGCATAATGGTGGCGGTCCGCATCTTATTGTCCGCCTGCGAAGTGCCCTCGGTCAGCCTCGTGCCAGAGCTGACATCGGACTATAACGAGCGCACGACCTTGTTCCGCTATCGCTATCTGTCCGGCTGGATGGGCGGAATTCTCATGATGGTGCTGGCATATACCGTCTTCATGCCGGGTGAGAACGGATTGCTGATGCAGGATGGATACGGCGCATTCGGCACATTCGGCGCCATTCTGATGGCAGTTGCAGTGCTCGGGTCAGCTTTGGGGCAGCATCACATTGTCGCCAAACTGCCCGAGACAAAGCCCCCACCCTTCAGCCTCAGCGATGCCTTTTCAGAGATCAAAGAGGCGTTCAGTGAAAAGGCGTTTCTGATCTTCGCGGCAGGCGGTCTTGCCGCTTACATCAGCCAGGGGATGACATTCTCGATCTCCAATTATTTGAACGTCTATGTCTGGCGGCTGGATGCGGTGACATTCGACTGGGCACCTTCGTGGCTCAATGGACTGACCGCCTATCCGTTCGTGTTGGGCGTTTCAGTGATCGGAATGTTTCTGCTGGTGGGGCCGATGCACAGCAAACTCGGCAAACCCAAAAGCGCGACGATCGCCGCGATTGCCGCGCTGGTGATTGGCTTGGCGCCCTATGTTCTATTCTTAGCCGGCATCTGGCCCCCGGTCGCGACATTGTCATCGACCCTGCTCTTCTACGCTTTCACCGTCTTTGCCAACATGTTCGGCGTGGTGATCATGATATCCGCGACGTCGATGATTGCCGAGATTGTCGAAGCATTTGAAGAACGCACCGGACGGCGCGCCGAGGGATCGTTCTACTCAGGCAACTGGCTAGTGCAGAAATGCGCGACCGGTTTTGGCGCGGCTATTACCGGACAGATCATCGCCCTGTCACAGCTGGAACAGGGCGCCGACCCGGCCAATGTCGCGCCGGACGTATTGAGCACGATCATCATCGCGTTCGGTGCGGCCACTGTTGTTCTGGCGCTTCTCGCGGCATATTGGCTTGGTCGCTTCCCGATCACCCGCGAAGAGCACGAGGCGCGCATTGCCGCCCGCGATGCGGCGATTGCCGCCAAGGCGCATAACCCGGGATATAGCTGACGCGCACAAATCATTGCTTGGCGGGGCCGTTTGGCTCTGCCACGGTTCGTCCAACAGATTCGATTGCATTTTAGGACTAGAGAGGAACACCCCCATGGATTTTGAGCCAACCGAACGTCAGGTCTATTGGCGCGACCGGGTGCGCGACTTCATCGAAACGCATGTCCGCCCCAACATGGATACTTACAAAGCGCAGGACGCTGAGGGTGATCGCTGGAAAGTCATCCAGATCATCGAGGATAAGAAGAAGCTCGCGAAAGATGCGGGCATCTGGAACCTCTTCATGCCGCCGCGTAATGACGGCCATCACCACGTTGAAGAAACCTTCGAATTCGACGGGCCCGGCCTCACCAACCTCGAATACGCGTTGTGCGCCGAGGAAATGGGCCGCATTGGCTGGGCATCGGAAGTGTTCAATTGCTCCGCGCCGGACACTGGCAATATGGAAGTGTTCCACCGCTACGGCACGCGCGAGCAAAAGGATAAGTACCTCACGCCGCTGATGAATGGCGAAATCCGCTCTGCCTTTTTGATGACAGAGCCGTTCACCGCATCGTCCGACGCTACCAATATCGAAACCCGCATTGAGCGTGATGGCGACGAATATGTCATCAACGGTACCGCAAATGGTGGTCTTCGGGTGCAGGCGATCCGCGCTGCAAAGTCGCCATCGTGATGGGTAAGACTGACTTCGAAGCGAAGCGTCACGCGCAGCAATCGATGGTTTTGATGGATCTTGATGCGCCGGGCGTGAACATTCTGCGCCACCTGCCGGTCTTCGGTTACGACGATGCGCCGCACGGCCATATGGAAATTGAGCTGAAAGACGTTCGCATCCCCGCCAGCAATATGCTGCTCGGCGAAGGGCGCGGTTTCGAGATCGCGCAGGGCCGCCTTGGCCCAGGCCGTATCCACCACTGTATGCGCACGATCGGCGTCGCCGAAGAGGCGCTCGCGAAGATGTGCAAGCGCCTGCAGGAGCGCGAAGCCTTCGGCAAGCCGATCTATAAGCATTCGGTCTGGGAAGAGCGCGTGGCGCGTGCCCGCATTGATATCGATATGACCCGCCTACTGTGCCTGAAAGCGGTCGACATGATGGACAAAGTCGGCAACAAGTCGGCCAAGCAGGAAATCGCCATGATCAAGGTGCAGGCGCCGAACATGGCTCTGCAGATTATCGACGATGCGATCCAGGCACATGGCGGCGGCGGTGTCTCGGAGGACTACGGCCTCGCGCAAGCCTATGCGCATCAGCGGACTTTGCGTTTGGCTGATGGCCCGGATGAAGTGCACGCGCGCTCAATCGCTCGCATGGAAATCGGCAAGCACATTCCAAACGAAGGTCCGACCGCGAACGCGCTTCGCGGTGGCGGTGGCCGTGCGGCGAATGATTCGGGCAGCCTAAGCTCGGGCGACATGGGCGCGACACGCTAAACATCACGGCTGGGGAGAGGCCAATATGGCGAAAGCTGCCATTCTGGAAACGCCAGGTCAGGGATTGGTGATCGGTGAGGTTGAACTCGCCGATCCCGCCCCGCACGAAGTCCTGATCGATACCAAGGCCTGCGGCCTGTGCCATTCGGACCTGCACTTCATCGACGGGACGTATCCGCACGCCCTGCCCGCCATTCCAGGCCACGAAGCGGCGGGCGTCGTGCGCGCGGTGGGCAGCGAAGTGCGCACCGTAAAGCCCGGCGACCATGTCGTATCCTGCCTCAGCGCCTTTTGCGGAACGTGCGAGTTTTGCGTCACCGGGCGGATGGCATTGTGCCTTGGCACAGCGACGCGCCGCGGCAAGGGTGATGCAATGCGCATTACTCGAAATGGCGGCGAGCCGGTTAACCAGATGCTCAACCTGTCGGCCTTTTCCGAACAGATGCTGATCCACGAAAACGCCTGCGTCTCAATTGATAAAGATATGCCGTTAGACCGCGCGGCGGTGATCGGCTGCGCGGTGACGACCGGCGCTGGCACAATCTTCAATGCTTGCAAGCTGACGCCCGGTCAGACCGTTGCAGTGATCGGTTGCGGCGGCGTAGGCCTTGCCGTGGTCAATGCGGCTAAGATTGCGGGCGCGGGTAAGGTGATCGCCGCAGATCCTTTGCCTGAGAAACGCGCCTTGGCGGAAGCCTTGGGCGCGACCCATACCGTCGATGCGATGGCAAACGACGCCGCAAAACAAATTCTCGAGATTTCTGGCGGCGGCGTCGATTTTGGCATCGAGGCAGTGGGTCGTCAGGCCTCAGCTGACCTCGCCGTTGCTGCGCTCAAACGCGGCGGTACGGCGGTAATCCTCGGCATGATGCCGCTCGATTGCAAAGTCGGGCTCGGCGCGATGGACCTGCTCGGCGGCAAGAAATTGATGGGCGCGATCATGGGCATGAACCACTTCCCAGTCGATCTGCCGCGGCTGGTGGACTTCTACATGCGAGGGCTGCTCGATCTCGATACGATTATCGCAGAGCGGATCGCGCTCGAGGATATCAATGCTGGTTTTGACAAGATGCGCGAGGGGCATTCCGCGCGCAGCGTGGTAGTGTTTGACTGATGGCTGAAAACGAAGCTCCGCAAATCGATTTCGATAAGGAAATGGTCGGCACGGTTGAAGTGCCCGAGGCCGACAGGCTCGACCTAGACAAGCTGACCGCATGGTTTGAGGCTAATGTTGAAGGCTTCGCCGGCCCGATCAGCTACACCAAGTTCAAGGGCGGGCAGTCCAACCCGACCTACAAGATCGAAACACCGGGCGCGAACTATGTCCTGCGCCGCCAGCCATTCGGAAAACTGCTCCCAAGTGCGCATGCGGTCGACCGCGAATATGCGGCGATGACGGGACTTTATCCGACCGGTTTTCCGGTCCCGCGCACCTATGGTCTTTGCGAAGACCCCGAAGTCATCGGCTCTAAATTCTTCGTCATGAGCATGGCTGATGGCCGCTCGCTATGGAATGGCGCGCTGCCCGGCAGTTCGCCCGATGAACGCCGCGAACTCTATCATTCGCTGATCGATACGATTGCCGATCTCCACCTGAACAAGCCGGCCGAGATCGGGCTTGGCGATTACGGCAAGCCGACCGATTATTGCGCGCGGCAGATCAGTCGCTGGTCAAAGCAATACAAGCTGTCTGAAACCGAGCACATGCCGCAGATGGAGCGGCTGATCGAGTGGCTGCCTGAGACTATCCCGCCACAGCATGAAAGCTCGGTCGTGCACGGCGATTACCGGCTCGACAATGTGATTTTTCACAAGACAGAAAACCGCGTGATTGCGGTGCTGGATTGGGAGCTGTCGACGCTTGGCGATCCGATCGCAGACTTCAGCTATCTGATGCTCAACTGGTTCCAGCCTGCCGATGGCCGTGCAGGATTGCTCGGGCTCGACCTGGAGGCGCTCGGCATTCCGACCGTGCAGCAGGCGGTGGACCGCTATGTTGCGCGCACGGGATTCCCCGTCCCGCCGATGGATTGGTATTTCGCCTACAACCTGTTCCGGCTTGCAGGCATCATGCAAGGCATCAAGAAGCGCGTGATAGACGGCACTGCATCATCGGCCCATGCCAAGGCAATGAGCGACCGCGTCGCTCCATTGGTTGAGCGCGCGTACCAATTCGCTCGCGAAGCCGGGATGCCGGAATAGACCGCAGCCGCAGCGCTTGGATCAAAACTCGGCGCTGAAGCTCACCACCGCACCAGCATCGTCGCGCGTTCCGGCAAAATGTCCAGGATCGCGGCGATAGAAAAGGCTTGCGCCGGCACGTCCGAAGAACAGCGGCCCATTCCACGCCAGTTCGCCCATCACCTCGCGCCCTTCCGGACTTAGCGACAAGCGCTGTCGGCCAAAGATCGCGCTTTCGGTCGCATAGTCATATGCAACCGGCAGATCGAGCAGCAGCTCGCCGCCATTAACCCGCAAAGGCTGACTGATGCGCAGGCCGAGACTGTCGCCAGACACAAGCGCGCCATATTTCGTGACATCGAATGACCACGCCTGGCTCTCCAGCTGGGATCCGCCAGCGATCAGTGCCCCGCCTCGCGGGCGGGTGATGCCATGGCGATAGGCTCCGCCGACGCGCCATCCTCGCGCGAACTCGTGACCAATCTCGGCGTCGAAGAACAGCGTGTCCGCGCCTTGGATGCCAAACGCATCGTGGAAGTGCCCTCCCAGCAGAGTGTCCGTTTCTTTCAGCCAAGTCAGCGAAAACAGGGTGTCGACGCCCGCGATTTCGCGGTCTGCGGCAAGGCCGAAGCTCTGGGTTGGCCGTCGCTCCCTTACCCCTGACAAAACATCGATTGCCTGCCGGTTGGCGCCAAGAAACGCATCGCCTTGCTCTGTAGACGCGGTGATGCCCCAGCCCCCCACCTGCTGACGAAGCGCAAGCGCAAATTCGCTGCGTTGAAAGAAACCATCATCGCCGCCTGCTTGAGGAGCAATTCGGAAGGCCGGGCGGCTTGCGCCCTGCAATTGTGCGACAAGCCCGCCAGCGCCTTGCGAAATGGCAAAGCCGAGCTTTGTATCGGGCGCAATCTTCGCGGCAACACGCGCTGCAAGCACGCGCGCGGATTGCGCATCCTCAGACGACAATTGCAGTTGCTGCGCCCAACCGAGCCCTCCGGCGCGCGGACCTTCTGCGATCGTGAAGGCCATCGACAATGCATCGCTCGAAGTGCCTACCGCTATGCCATTGCGCCCTACCGCACCCAGCAGCCGCTGGACTTGCGACGAGTTTCGAGTGCGAGCGCCAAGCTCATATGTGTAGGCGCGGTCATACTTGTCGGTCACTATTGTGCTGAGCGTCGTTCGCGCCAAAGAATCGCCCATTGCAGCCGAGCCAATCGCAACATCATCGGCAAGAGCGAGCACATTGGCGGTGCTGGCCACACGCGTTGTGCCCGAAGGCGCGATGGCGGCGGCGATGTCGAGAATGCCGGTGCCAAAAATCTCATCGATCCCTGCAGCCCCTGCATCTGTGGCGGTATCGAGAAGGATCTCGACAATCTCCTGCCCGGTGAGGTTGGGGAACGCTTGAGCTAGCAACGCCACAGCGCCGGATACCTGCGGGGCGGCGAAGCTTGTGCCCGAGAAGAGCGTCACAAACTGGTCGCCGTTAATGGTCTCTACGAATACCTCTCCGTTGTCATAGACGCAGCATATCCGTTCACCGCGGGCATTGATGAATGACGAGGCCAAGTCGCCCGCGCGATTTGAAAAGTCAGAAAATGCGCCATCTTCATCAACAGAACCGACGATGATGACATTGCCATTGCCCGCTTGTTGCAGACTGGCAGCGAAGGGATCGGGCTGGTCCGGATCGACATCAGGATCGCTGCCATCGCCCGAATTTCCTGCTGAAACGACGACAACGATGCCGGCGTTAGCAGCCCGGCGAACGGCATCCAGCACGCGTCCGCTAGCGCCTCCACCGCCAAGGCTAATATTAATCACCACGGCGCCGGAATTGACCGCGAGATCAATCCCATCTGCAATCGCGGAATCGTTAAACAGGCAACCGAGCGAGGAATCCTGAGGCGTGTCATCACCGCACGAATTGATCACGTCAGCGCGCACCGCGAGCACTTCTGCATCGAATGCAATGCCAAGCACGCCGGTGTCATTGCGGTCGCCAGCGGCAACCAGTGCCACATTGGTACCGTGGTCATCTTCGGGATCGACACCGCGATTGCTCACCACGTCAGCCGAATTGGTATTAACCCTGCCCTCAAATTCAGGGCTATCGGTGTCCAATCCGGTGTCGATAATCGCGATGATTTCGCCTGCACCGGTGAAACCCTCTTGCCACGCAGCCACCGCCCCATGAAATTCCGGGCCGTCAGACCGGCGGAACTCGGCGGTATCAAAGCCCGATGGCGGGGGCGTCACAGGCGGTGGTGGCGGAGGCGGTGGTGGCGGCGTCGGTGGAACCGGCACGGGAGCAGTGATTGGCCCACCACTTTGCCCCGACGGACTTCCCCCGCATGCACCAAGCGCGGCGCAAGCAGCAGCGAGCGCGACAAATCTAATTCCAATTGGGCATTCGGGACTATTATTCATTCTTTTGTCCTTTTGATGCCCCTTCCAAGAAAAAGCTTAAGATCAAGGCCACGGGTAAAGCAAGGTTTCCCACGATCACGACAATCGCTCAACCCAATCTGAACACGTCTCAACCCTTGTGAGTGTATGCACAGCGGGCTAGCAGCATCTGTTCCGCGCGCCGACCGGCAAACGCAATTCAAAGTCCGACCATTTTGGAGATACCATGTCACAAGAACTCGTCACCCAAATCGAAGAAGCGTGGGAAAAGCGCAGCGAGATTTCGCCGGGTCATGAGGTTCGTCATGCGGTAGAAGATGCGCTGTCGATGCTAGACAAAGGAGAAGCGCGCGTAGCCGAACCTGATGGTTCTGGCGGCTGGCGGGTCAATCAATGGCTGAAGAAGGCGGTGCTACTCTCTTTCCGCCTCACTGAAAACATTGTGATGGACAGCGGGTCTTGCAGTCAGGGCGCGTTCGACAAGGTGCCGACAAAGTTCTCCGGTTGGGGTGCGAATCGTTTCCGCGAAGCGGGCTTTCGCGTTGTCCCCGGCGCAGTCGCGCGGCGCGGCAGCTTTATCGGCAAAGGCGTCGTGTTGATGCCGAGCTTCGTCAATATCGGCGCCTATGTCGATGAAGGAACGATGGTGGACACATGGGCGACCGTTGGTAGCTGCGCACAGATCGGCAAGAACGTGCACATTTCGGGCGGTGCAGGGATCGGAGGCGTGCTCGAACCGCTCCAGGCCGAACCTGTCATCATCGGTGATGGCGCATTCATCGGTGCGCGCAGCGAAGTCGCCGAAGGCGTGCGCGTAGGTGAAGGCGCAGTGCTTTCCATGGGCGTTTATCTTGGCGCATCGACCAAGATCGTCGATCGGGCGACCGGCGAGGTGCATATGGGTGAAGTACCGCCCTATGCTGTGGTAGTGCCCGGTTCGATGCCGGGCAAGCCCCTGCCCGATGGTTCACCCGGCCCATCCCTTTATTGTGCAGTGATCGTAAAGACCGTAGACGCCCAAACACGCTCAAAAACCGGCATCAACGAACTTTTGCGCGACTAATCAGATAAAAACCCGGATCGAACGGAACGAGATTGTGGGATCCGGGTTAAACGGAGTATAGGCCTTAGGGCGTGGAGGAATTATGGCTGACGACAAAGACGAAATTCACATTGAGGACGACGATGCGATGGGTGCGGTGAAAACCGGCTATATGCGCTGGGTCTTGGGCATCAGTCTGGCCGCTGCGGTCGTAGCCATGACCCTCGTCTGGATCATTCCCGCGATCTACGGATAAGCGGTTGATCCAAGGATCTTCTGCCTGATTTTCGGAACACCTTGCCTGCTCCAGTGTTACTTCCTCATAGACCTACGAGGAGTTAATCATGAGCAATTCCAACAGCTTCCAGACTGATCAATATGTCAAATGGAATTGGGGTAACGGCGAAGGCAAAGGCCAGATAAAAGAACGATTTGAACGCGAAGTCACGCGCACACTGCAAGGCACGGAAGTGACTAAGCAGGGTGACGAGGACAATCCAGCCTATCTTATCAAGCAGGAAGATGGTGACGAGGTCTTGAAGCGCGGGTCCGAGCTCGAGGCGCAAGACACCTAAGCCATGCCAAAAGCGAACAGTAAAGCGCAGCAGCAAGCTGCCGGTGCAGCGCTGGCGGCGAAGCGCGGCGAAACGGACAAGAGCGAGCTCGAAGGCGCCTCGATCGAAATGTACGAGAGCATGAGCGAGGACGAGCTCGAGGACATGGCCTCAACTTCGCACGATGATCTGCCTGAGACCGCGGACGACGACTAGCGAACAGGCCCGGTTGAGCCGCCTTACTCCGTTTCGGGAAGCAGCGTCTCAATCGGCGGCATTTCAGAAACGCTGCTGGCATAGCGTTCCGCCTGCCGCAATACGCGCATCGCGTTGCGGCTGGAGATCAGCTCGAGCTCAACCTGAGAATAGCCGCGCCGTGCGAGCTCGGTGAACAGCGCAGGGTAACCGGCTGCATCCTCCATACCCACTGGCCCGGTCGGCATGCCGTCATAATCTGCGCCGATCCCGATATACTCAACGCCGATCAGCGAGCGGATATGGTCGATGTGATCGGCCATAATGCTCACTGGTGTCTGCGGCTCGGGGTTCGCCTCGTCCCAAGCGGTCATCGCGGCTTCAACGATAGCTGGCTGTCCCTGGAACAGCGCCTTTTGCTTGGCCTCTTCCGCTTGGCGCGCCGCATACCATTCGCGCGCTTCTTCGTTAAGGAAGCCCGGTAGACCGACCACCATCACGATCCCGCCATTCTCTGGCAGGCGGGACAGCACGCTATCGGGTACGTTGCGCGCATGGCCGTTCACCGCGCGCACGCCGGAGTGGCTGAAGATGACGGGAGCCTGCGCCACATCGAGCGCATCCATCATGGTTTTCTCGCTCACATGGCTGAGATCGACTAGCATCCCTATCCGGTTCATTTCACGGATCAGATCCTTGCCAAAGTCAGTGAGGCCGTTGTGCTCGGGCGTATCGGTCGCGCTGTCCGCCCAGGGCGTATTCTTAGAGTGCGTGATCGTCATGTAGCGCGCGCCCAGATCGTACATCTGACGCAGAACAGCGAGGCTAGACCCGATCGAGTGGCCGCCCTCCATGCCGAGGAAGGAGGCAATTTTCCCCTCGGCCATCACGCTTTCGGCCTGATCAGCGGTGAGCGTGAACTGAAGTTGATCGGGGTAGCGCGCGATCAAACGCTTCATCACGTCGATCTGCTCCATCGTCATCTGGACCGCTTCCGGCTCGCTGATGTTGGTGGGCACATAGACCGACCAATATTGCGCGCCGACCTTGCCCTCCGCCAAGCGGTTCAGGTCGGTGTGCATCGCGCGTCCATCAGGTCGCGTCGAGCCTGTGTCGGTCGTATCGACGAAATCGAAGGTATTGATCTGGTTATCGAAGCGTGCGCGCAACTGGATTGGCACATCGTTGTGCCCGTCAAACACTGGCGCCGCATCAAGCGCGGCTGCAGCGAGTGCTTCTGCCGGATCGAGTGGCTCTGCTGGCGTCTCGGTCGTCTGCGCCATCGCGGGCGAGGTGAGAATGCTGGCGGTGAGCAGAGTGGCGATGATTGTCTTCACGGGATACGGCTCCTCAATCGGGCGGAAGTGGTCTAGCGACATGGTTAGGCAAGCGGCGAAGCAATGAAAAGCCCGCGCGCGATTAGGAAAGAGAATTGATGGGCTTGGATGAACAGAAGGCAGGCAAGCAATGGGTGCGCGCAGGGCTGCGTGTGCTGCTCGCATTGTTCTACGGATATGCTGGATACGCGCATATCGCCTCGCCAGAGCCGTTCCTGACAATCACACCCGGTTGGGTCCCTGCGCCCGAAGCGGTAATCTTCTGGACTGGAATTGCCGAGATCGCAGGCGCGATCGGCCTGTTACAGCCATTCTGGAGCAAACTGCGCCGGATGGCGGGAATTGGATTGGCACTATATGCGCTGTGCGTATGGCCTGCGAACATCAATCACTTCGCGATGGATCTGGCGAGCGCTGATGGCGGCCTGGGCCTTGGCTATCATGTGCCAAGGATGATTGCGCAGCCGATATTGATCTGGCTGGCATTGTGGACCGGCGGCGTGACGGACTGGCCATTCCGCCGCCGGTGAACTCCACGAGATTATGTGAGGTGCTTGGACACCGCAGCAGTCATCTTGAACATGGAGATCTGGTCGTTGCCGATCACCGCGCCAAGCTTCGCATCAGGATTTATCTGACGCTTGTCTTTGCTGTCCTGAAGGCTGTTGCCTTTGATGTACTCCCAAACTTTCGACGTCACTTGAGCGCGCGTCATCGGGCCTTTGCCGATAACAGCCTCAAGCTCCGACGAGAGCTGCACAGGTTTCTGCAGTGCGTTAGTCTTTCCAGCCATGATCCTCTCCTTTGTAGTGGTGGCAGGTTTCAAAAAATCGAAATGTTAAACTTCAATCTCAGTCTTCATCATCGAAATCCTCGACCCATTCTTCGGCTTCGGATCCGGTGAAAGGCGCGACCATCACGGCGCACCCGGTTATTGTACCTTTGAGCGATGCGACGAGATCGTCGCGGGTCGCCCCGGGCATCAATGTCAGCGGCAATTCAGTCGCGAACAGTTGGAACACATAGTGCCGTGTTTCGCCAACCGGTGGATCTGGCAGCAGCCATTCCGAATTGCCATTTGCGTTTTTGCCGGCACGCGGAGGAACTTCGCCCTCAAGCAGCATGCCCTTTTGTCCTTTCAAGCCCCACACCAGCCAGTGGCAGGCAGGCTCAGAACCTTCACTCGAACCGTCCTCGACAATCACGATCAGCTCTTGCGAGCCGGGAGGAGGTGCGGTCCATTCGAGCGGAGGGGCTACGGCGTCTTCTTCCTGCGCGCTGAAGCAGGGATCGATCTCTTCTCCAGGCCCGAAAGCGGGACTGCTGAGCTTAAAACCACCACGCCCCAAATTGCGCTCGCTGCCTAGTTGCGCAATCGCCAGACCCCCGTGCCGCGCGGGCGCAGGGATAGCAGAATTGAGCCATTCAGGCAGTTCACTCATCTGGGCATTTTCCTCCTAGTCCACGGGGAAGCTAGGCGCTTCGGGCAGCCAAGACGAGGTGCGTGAGGCCAAAATGCGGCGGTTTCTGAGGAAAACTCGGGTAAATTGGTGAAAAATCAGGCCAGAATGAGGTTTTTGCGACGCCATTGTGACGCGATCTCCTCCCCTCGCCTGCAAAAATGCGGCTGTTAACCCTCATGATATTGCTCACAGGCAGTTCATACGCCATGCTGAAAGCAGCAATTCTATCTACATTCACAACAAATCATCTGGAGTCGCACCGCATGACCCTCGGTCGGAGTATTATCACTGCAACCCTCGCTGTCTCGCTTACTGCATGTGGGGGTGGCGGCGGGACGCCCACACCAACAGGCGGCGGCATTTCTGGCGGTGGGTCCGGCGGCGGTGGAGGCGGTGGAGGAACCGCTGGTTGCACTGTGAGAGAGCAACAAGACTTTGCCCGTGCGGTTATCGACGAATGGTATCTCTTCCCTGATCTGGTGGACACAAGCGCCAATGCGGCTAACTTCAGCGATGTCCAATCGTATCTAGACGCGCTGGTTGCACCGGCGCGCGCTCAGGCGCGTGACGTCGGGTTCACCTTCGCCACTTCGATCGAAGAAGAAACGGCTTTGATCAATTCTGGTGCAAGCGCCGGCTTCGGCATTCGCCTGGCCTACGACACCGTCAATGACCGGGTGTTCGTGCTCGAAGCTTACGAAGACGCACCCGGGTTTGGTGCCGGCATTGATCGCGGCACGGAATTGCTCGCTATCGGTACGACAAGTTCGAACCTTCAAACGGTTTCATCACTGATGGGATCAGGCGGCCCGCAAGCCGTGATTGATGCGCTGGGACCGTCGACCGCAGGCACTGCGCGCTTTCTACAGTTCAGAACGGCAACCGGAACGACCACTGAAACGAGCGTTTCCAAAGCCGAGTTTTCGCTCGACCCTGTTTCCGATCGCTACGGCGCTTCGATCATTGACGATGGCGGCAAGAAAGTCGGCTATCTCAACCTGCGTACCTTTATCACGTCATCGACTGCAGACGAGCTGCGCGAGGCCTTTGCTTTATTCCGCAGTGAAGGCGCGACCGAGCTAATCATCGACTTGCGCTATAATGGCGGCGGTCTTGTCAGCGCTGCCGAGACATTCGGAGATCTGTTGGGCAGCGGACGTGTGGGTCAGGTCTTCAGCCAAACAGTCTTGCGCGAATCCAAATCGAGCGAAAACACCACCGAATTGTTTGAGACCGAAGCCAACGCGCTCGCTCCGACCAAGATTGCGTTTATCGGTCGCCGCAGCTCGGCATCGGCCAGCGAGCTGGTAATGAATTCCATGATCCCATATCTTGGGAACAACATGGCGCTGATCGGGGATGACACATCAGGCAAACCGGTCGGACAGTTCGCGTTTGACCTAGCGGCATGCGATTTGCGTGTGCGAGCCGTCACTTTCCAGACGGTCAACGCCGATGGCAATGGCGATTACTTCCGCGGCATCGCAAGTTCAATGCCCAACACCTGCCAGGCACAAGACGATATCTTTAAGCCGTTTGGTGATCCGACAGAGGCATCTATTGCAACCGCGCTTGATTTCCTTGCGGGCCGCTCATGCACTGCGATTTCCGCGTCGGGCGTACAACAAGCTCAAGGAAGTGCCGCGCCAACTATCTTGCAACCCGATCGACCGAATGCCGCGCAGCACGAACTGCCGGGACTATTCTGATACGACTTGAATGATAATCGCCGTCTAATCGGCGGCGATATTCCTCGCTCTATCAGTGCGCGTCGCGTCGTTTTGGGCGTGAGCCAAAGCCTGCTCGATCACATATCCTGCAGCTGAGGGTTTAGCGATGAGCGGCGCGTCGAGGCGGCGAATGCGCTCATTATGGCGATCAAGATCGCCTGAGTGCAAGATGTAAGAAATGCCCCGTCTGTCCAATTCGTGAGCGATCGGAAAGCATGTCGTGCCTCCACCAAGCGATACATCAAGCAACGCAAGGTCAATCGTGAGCTCTGCGTCGCCAAGGAGTGCAAGCGCCGTTTCGCAATCGCGAGCCAAGAGCGCTCGGCAGCCTCGATCCTCAGCCGCGAACTCAAGATCCATGAGGATCAGTGGCTCGTCTTCCAGCAGCAAAATCGTGGCGGCCTCGGACATCACATCCTACCCGCCGGAACGGTGATCGTCACAGACAAGCCATCATTGCTCCAACGTCGCTCGATGCTTCCACTCGTTGTTGCGAGCAGCCGATCGACGATGGCTGTCCCTGTTCCAGGTTCAATCGCCGACTGATCGATCGAAGGCCCGCCACTCTCGTGCCATTCCAGGACCAGCGAGCCGTTGCCGTCTTCCGCCCGCCAAGCGACATTGACTTGGCCGTCATCGACTGACCACGCGCCATATTTGGTTGCGTTCGCGGCGAGCTCGTGGAGGATTAAACCGACAATCGAAACGGTGGTAAAGGGCATTCGAACGTCATCCGTTCCATTCAGCACTATCCGACCGTCTTCCCTGCCATAAGGGGATAACACTGCCTTGATCGCCTCACCCATATCAATGCTGCCCGACGATGCGTCGTCCAGAGTGGTCTCGTAAGCGCGGCCAAGCGCTTGGATGCGAGCGTTAATCTCAGCCGCCTCATCGCGGATTCCGCGAACCCGCCCGGTGACGTTCACGATGCCAGAAATGACCGAGAACATGTTTTTCATGCGGTGCGATAATTCGCGCGCCATATCTTTGGCGTGCAAGGCCTGCGAACGCGCCGCGCGAACGTCAGAGACGTCCCACTGGCTCCCGAAGAAATAGACCAGCTTGCCTTGCTCATTGTAGATTGGGCCGAGGTGCAGCGCATTCCAGAAGCTTGTGCCGTTCTTGCGATAGTTGAGCAGCTCAACCACCACGACATCCTCATTCGTCAGCGCTTCACGAATGCGCGCGATGGGCTCTGGATTGGTGTCGGGGCCCTGCAAAAAGCTGCAAGGGCGACCCAGGATCTCGTCTTCGCTGTATCCGGTCAGCCTGCGAAAAGCGCGGTTGGCAAAGACAATCGGCAAGCCTGGTAGATCTGGATCACACAAGCAAATTGCCATGCGCGTTTGCGCCATTGCCTGTTCGAAAAGTACACCGGACGCACCGATAAACTTATCTTCGCCGCGGCCTGACTTAAAGCGCTCAGGCGCATCATCGAACCGCATCGCAGCCTGGTTTGGCCGCGAACGATCATTCTCGTCGTCGGTATTCACGTAATTTCACTTTCCCGGCGTATTCAGTCTCTGCCGGACCATGTTTGTTGTTATTAGCTCAACGGACTAAGGCCGCAGCTGTTCCAAGAAACATCACCGCGTCGAGGACGATTTCATGCAAGGCAAATGCGCCATAAGGTATAAACTTGCAAAAAATCTGGGTAGTCATTTAGCCTTTAGGTGACGGCGGCCAAATTTTCGCAACTACGTTTCGTTTTCGTCCATCACAGAGAGTACAAAAATCAAGAAGCCGAGCGCAAAAAAACCTTCGATTACCAATGCAATAGCTGGCAGCAGCTGAATCGCTCCGCCAAAAATCTGCGGTCCGAGCAGCGCTACGACCCCGATCTTGCACAGCACACCCGCCCATATCACGGGGCCAAACCGAAGCGGCTCACGCGCAACGTGAAAATAGACAATGCCGAAACTGAAAACCAACAGACCCGTCATGCGCACGTCAATATTGGCTTCAGGGCTTAGCATCGCGGCCAGGCCGAAGATGAGGTTGAAGATCGTCGCCGCCCAAAAGAATGGCGGCCAGTAACCCGGAATAGCGTCTGCCTGCACTCGAGTTGCAGCGCCTTCATCCTTGGGCTCGATTTCAGCTTCTGTGCTCATTAGATTCAATCCTCAATCTCTGGCCCGACGCCGCCGACCTCTCCGCATCCATAGAGAGTATCTTCCCCCCACACGGCTGTGACAGTGTAGGCGAACTCCTGATCGCTCATGCCATCGCTACAAAGCCCTGGTGACACAGCAATTTGCAGCGCCCGTCCCTGAAGCTCTCCGGTAAAACCGAGACCGTTATTGCCGGCAAATCGATCGACCTGAATTGTCTCGCCATCCGGAAGGTCTGGCGCTGAATAGGTGAGAGTATCGCCCTCGATTGCCATGCTCCAGAACGGTTCGGTCCCAGCCAGTGTCAGTCGCTCGTCTGGTGAAATCGCATCGAACCGATTGGGCGTGTCCGCGCGGTCATCGCCGCCATTGGCGCAGCCTGCGACAAGCATCGAGAGAGCAATCCCAGCGCCCTTGGCTAGAGAGATTTGCATAGACTTTGACCTTTTGTCATCGCGCTGGACCATTACGTCATCACTCCATCAAGGTCACGGCCTATGCACGGGCGATCAAAGATTTTCCCCGACAGGCACAAAAAAGGCGGGCCAAAATGACCCGCCTTTCTCAATAGTTTCAATCGAATTTATTGTGGCATTAATACGGTGTCGATCACGTGGATCAGTCCATTCGATGCTGCCACGTCGGTTGCTGTGACCGTCGCGGTTCCGCCCGCTGCATCGGTCAGCACCACGGCTTCACCATCAATCGTAGCGGTCAGCGTGCCGCCGCCGACAGTCTCGACAGTGTAGCCACCTTCACCTGCGCCTTCGATCGCGGTCGTCAGGGTCGCGGCATCCACGGCACCACTTACGACGTGGTACTGCAGGATCGCTCCGAGCGTGTCGGTGTCTTCTGTGGTGAGCGTTTCGACGGTGCCTTCTGGCAGTTTGCCGAACGCGTCATTGGTCGGGGCAAACACGGTGAACGGACCTTCGCCCGACAATGTTTCGCCCAGCTCTGCGGCGGTTACGGCTGCTACGAGGGTCGAGAAGTCTTCATTGCCCTGTGCAACCTCAACAATCGTGCCAGTGGTTGCATCTTCAGCGACAGCAGTTTCATCAGCGGTGGTCGTGTCGGTTGCGTCAGTCTCTGCGCCTGGAGCGCATGCGGCAAGCGAAAGGGCTAAAGTTGATGCGAGTGCAAAATTGAGGGTCTTCATGAAATAATCCTTTGGGGGTTGGGGAAAAATTCGTTTCATCCCAGTGGAATGGGAACCGGTACGCTTTGCCAGTCCGCTTACAGTTACGAACGGATGGAGCCTTTGGATGTTCCGAAAATTATGTCCCGCAGGCGTAAGATTGTTACGCGCAGGCGCTGGAACCAGTGCGTAAATCCGGTGTTACACCTTCATGCAATGGACACCGACACGCGTCGCAGGATTAGACCACCTCAAAGCCTTTCTGCCGAAAGCTGGGCGCAAATATGCCGACGCTCGAAATTTCGACGATGGAGTAGAGCGCAGTAATGTCTCGCGATTGTCGCCGTGGCTGCATGCAGGACTGTTGAGCGAGACTGAGGTCTGCGCGGCTGCGCTTGAAGAGCACGGGCCAAAGTCTGCTGAAAAGTTCGTCGCAGAGGTTTTCTGGCGGGTCTATTTCAAGGGCTATCTCGAGCAGCGGTACGAGCATCTGGACGGCGTATTGCGAAGAGCGCGATGCGGCGTTGCAGCGTCTTGATCAGAACTCCGGCCTGCAAAAAGCCTATAGTCAAGCGACTACAGGCCAGACGGGTATCGAAGCGTTTGACCATTGGGCGCACGAACTGCTCGAAACCGGCTATCTGCACAACCATGCACGCATGTGGTTTGCCAGCATCTGGGTCTTCACTCTGAAGCTAGATTGGCAGTTGGGCGCGGATTTCTTTTTGCGGCATCTGATGGACGGTGATGCGGCGTCAAACACGCTGAGCTGGCGCTGGGTCGCAGGATTGCACACCAAGGGCAAAACCTATCTCGCGCGTGAAGACAATATCGAGCGCTACACGGCCAATCATCCGCAAGGCCCGCTGTCCGCTCAAGGACTCTCGGATGAAGCCGAAGCACTTGAGGAGCCGCGCGAGCACGGCCGCCAGCCGCTCGACCTGCCCGATGAACCCGATGCGACAGCATTCGATCAACCCTACGCTCTGCTGTTGCATGATGAAGCGGCAAGCCACGTGCCGTTCGACCTCCCGAACAACCCCTCGCTGGTGATAGGCACCGCACAGCCGCAAGCGCGTTCTCCCGAGCAAACCGGCGAGACTGCTGCCACGTTTGCACAAGAGAGCGTGGCCGGGGGCGTTGAGGCTGCAGCTCGGGAATTTGAATGCTCGAGCGTCATCTGGACTGCCGACAAAACGCTTTCTGCAATTCTCTCGGATGCAGGGATTGAGCGGATCGCCATGCCTTATCTGCCCACTGGCTGGACGCGTGATGCTGTGTGGCCGGAGCTTCAACCGCTGGTCGAAGAGGGTCGGGCGACCACCCTTCTCCATCCGCTCAATCGCCTGACATGGCCGCACGCTAAAGCTGGCTTTTTCGGTGTCAAAAAGAAGTCTGAAGGAATCTTGCAAGACCTTGGTCTCTGCTAGGCCATTATCGACATTTTCAGCCTTTAACCAAACCCTTACCGCTCCAAGATATATCTGCCTGCCACAATCGGGGGCAGTAGCAATGAAGTATCCCAATCGACTACAGACCGCGTTGGTCTTTGATCGACCGATCGATATTCTCGAACAAGCCGTGCAAGACTTCGCCCGCGTCGAAGAGATGAAGAGCGGCGCAACGTTCAATGTACCGGAAAGCAATCCGGGCAAATTCTATCGCCTGTTCAACGGCGATGAAGAGCTGATGCTCACGTTCGAGTATCTCGATAGTCCGGCGAACCCAGATGTGTTTCACGCGGCGTTTTCTTCACCGATCACAGGCCAGCTTTGCCCCGATATTCGCGAGCGCGTGATGCTTTCGAAAAGCCACATCTTGATAGAGATCTCGCATGGCGTGATGGGCGGCGTGGAGAACATCCCTGAAATCGCTGGGATGCTCAGCGAATTAGGAATGCCGCAGGCCGGGGCCAGTCAGACGCAGTTCCACCGGAAGCTGGAAATGCTAACCCTCATGACGCGCGTGATCTGCGATCATGCAAAGCCCAGCGCCGTGCACTGGACCCAATCAGATCAATTGTTCGATTACGAAAAATTTGAAGCCTATGCGGCCAACTCGGACACGCCAGGGCCTCTGCACATCCACCCGTTCCTGTTCGGGCCAATTGCGGCTGCCGGCGAACCACAAAAACTCGGCATCCGCACCTTTGGCGCGCGTCATTGGATAGGCCGCGAGATTCTGGTCGAGCCGAGCGAGTTGCCGTGGCTAGCAAATTACGAGACTATCCTCGCCTTCCTACGCATCGCAACGATGGAGAACGGCTATGTTATCCCCGATGGTGACACGTTCGGTCCGGAAGATCGCTCGCTATCCTATCGGGTGACATATCGGGATGCCGACCCGGAAGAAGGCGATCTGGGCGTTCCGTTTTACGAACTGACCCCTCTTAAACACGTCAAATATGGCTTTGTCTCAGACGAGCATGTACCTGAAGAAAACGTGATCGATGATCGCGCTTTTCCCGCCGACATCATGCCTCAAGACGGAGAGGCAAAGGCAGAGCTCGCCAATGAGTGGAGCGAGAAGCGCAAACTCGCCGAGGGGATCGGAGCATCCTTCGAAGTGCGGGCCAAAGATCCACAAAGTGCGCCACCGCCCAGCGCTCCCGACCCTTCTCCTCCGAAAATGGTCGCGCGTGCGCCAAATAGACCGGCAATGCCGAGCCTGTCGGGGCGCGGAATCCGGAGGAAAGCATTCGGTCGCAAAGGGGCCTAAGCGCCTAAGCGCCTGCCTCTTACGTTAATCTTGTAATGCTTTGACGGCTCAGGCCGTCTCGGTTTCAGCCGCCTGTGCCTTGGCAGCAGCCGCTTCCGCTTCTGCAGCACGACGCGCAGCGCGCTCTTCATCCGCGCGAGCGCGGTCAGCAACAGTCTTGCGCGCTTGCTCTGCCAATCCGCGCCAGGTTTCTTCCGCACGCAAATGCCGCTCGCGAACATTCGCAAGATCAGCCTTGGCTGCTGCAGCAGCCGCTTCGTCAGCGCGTTCCGTGTAGAATTCGTAGGTTTGGGCCATGAATGGTCTCTCTTTATCTGATCAACAAAACCCGGCTGCTGCGCTCAAGAGCGCCCGCCAGCCTTACCGCAGAGAATCGGCGGCTTTGCTGAATCTTTGGGATAGGCAATCGTTTTAGCAGACTTATGCACAATCACCTAATCATACGAGTCATTGAGGTAATCACATCACCTTGTCAGGGCGCGGGTCGTGGCCATGCTTGCCTTCGCGGTCGAACACCCGCTCCAAACGCTGCGCAAGCGTGTTTGCTGCCTTACGAGCAGCTGCATCAACCTTGTCCGCCCTGCCGTGCACGCCGATTGGCTTTCCGCCGCGCGGACGCGCTTCGATCATGCATTCCTTGTCCTCGGCCCCGTGCTTTGCACCATTCACATCGCGCACATGCACCTCAACGCGGGTCAGACGATCCTCGAACCGTGCAAGCTTGGCGCGAACCGCTGCCTCGATCCGTTCAGCCACGTTCTCCGTGCCCATCACCGAACTGTCCGAGTTGAACTGGAACTGCATATTGGACATCTGTTGATGCTCCTCTCTCTCAAAAGCTTCTGCCTTCATTCGAGATGGGGGCGAAACCGCGGAACGCAAGGCCCGGATGCAAGGCGATGTCAGCACCGGCGATTATCGAACTACAAGCGCTTGCTTGAGGTCAGGCGATTCAAACTTTCGTCACACCTGATTGACACGTTTGCTGTCCAGTCATCTTGTCATTCTTGTCAATCCAGTTAAGACACGAGGCGCAGTCCGCGAGTCCATCCATATGGCGCGGGATTAGGTCTGCACGGGATCAGCTTGACGAACCGCGCCAATTGCGAGGGGATTTGCAATGGCTGAAGACTGGCTGGCCGATGTGCGCCGTTACGAAGCGAACGCTGACGAAGGCGTCGTCGACAAAATCATCAAATATTGCGGCATAGCGCTGCGCACGCCCAATGCCAGCCAGGTCGACTTTAGCGAGCCGACCGAGACGGACCGGGTTCGCGAAAACTTCCTGAAGAAGAAACTCTAGCCGCACAGAAAGCGACGCCAGTCTCGATGCGGCCATCTCTGCCGTGGGTGAGCGCATGGCGGCAGACGCGACCAAGAACCGGGTGACCGTCTACTATCTGCTTGCCGATCACTTGGGTGCGCTTGGCGTCTTTGGTGCGACCACAGCTGCTGCACCCTCCAACGCCGCTCCTGCGATGGCCGCAGCACCTGCCGGCGCCATGGCCGCAGCCGCATCACCCGCCGCATCTCCCGCGCCCGCCGCATCGCCTTACACCGCTTTTGACGGGAACGGCGATGATGATGGCGCGCCGGGCCTCGCCGGTATCGGCTGCATCGCCGGGCTGGTCATGTTTGGTGCGATCATTTTCGCCGCAATCGTCGCCCTTTGGGCAAGCAACACCATCCTTGACCGCGAGCCTGAACCAGAGCCGGTAACAGCACCTGCACCTGCACCCGCACCCGTCGTTCCCGAAGGCGCCGGTGTCACCGCGTCAGAGCGAGACGGCCGCCCGATGCTGACGGTCTATTTCGACTCCGGCAGTTCTGGCGTAACACCCGACTTTGAAAACGTATCCACGGATCTTCGCGCATATCTGGATGCCAATCCGGATTCCACCGTGCAGATTTCGGGCTTCAACGATCCGACCGGAAATGCCGAGATCAACGCAAGGCTGAGCCGCGAGCGCGCGCAAAACGTGCAAGCCGCGTTGACCGGCCTTGGTCTCGCCGAAGCGCGCACCGATCTGGTGCGGCCCGATGACACGACCACTGAGGAAATGAGCAATGCCGAGGCGCGGCGTGTGGAGATCACCGTCGTCGAATAACGTATGGTGTAGAAACGCCCCGGCCCGCACAGCACCCTTAAAGCAGGTGGGCACGGGCCGAAGCGTCAGAAATCAGTCAGCAGCCGACAGGTTTACGGCGCTTTCCTTGCCATTGCGGTACCGGTTTCAACGTCGTAATTGAGGCGCTGATCTTTATCGAGCGTCTGCATACCAGCGGCTTGAACCGCGCTGATGTGAACGAAGCTGTCGTTCGATCCATCGTCAGGCGCGATAAAGCCGTAACCTTTGTCGGTGTTGAAGAATTTTACGGTGCCAGTGGTGGCCATGATCATGTTCCTTTCAAGAACGTGAGAATTGCCCGCGAGCGACATGCCCACAGGTTGTGCGTGTTTCGTTCAGATGAAAGGAAGTCGTCGTCCGGTTAACGCCGGGGGCCATGTGACCAAACGGCGGAGCGCAAATTTCAAGTTCCGTCGCAAATTCCGACGTCAGCGCGCATCATTTAGCAGGTTATTACCCGATTGCCTAATTATTGTTCGCAAGGCCGCCTAGTGACCCTGGCGGATGGCCCAGCGATGCTCGCCCACGCCCAACTCGCGGCGGCATTCACGAACACGCTTGGCGTAATAATCAACGAGATTGAAGTAAGTCTCTCGGTACCGGTGCGATTGCTGCTTTGGCGCTCGTTCATCACGGCGCGCTGGTGCTGGTAGAGAAGCTGATTGAGGTCCATGGCGGCTATCCTTCCGAAACGCGCTCGGGCGCCAGGGTCGGCGCAAATACGCGTGCGCTAAGAGGCGTAATGGAAGGAAAATAGCACTTGTTGAGCGCCGTGGGCCGTCGATCGCGACTGGTAGCAGATTCCCAGTGTAGCACGGTCGCGTGCGTTGACCTAATGACGGTCGGCGGATTGGGCTTGGTGTTCGGGCTTTGCGCCGACTAGGAGAGGGGTCATGCCCATTACGATCCTTATCGATGCCGATGCCTGCCCGGTGAAGGACGAGGTCTACCGCGTCGCAGAGCGGTTCAAGGCGGAGGTGCGCGTGGTCAGCAATTCACCGTTCCGCATTCCCGATAATCCGCGCGTAAAACGCGTTATTGTCGATGACGGCTTTGATGCTGCGGATGACTGGATTGCTGAGAATGCGGATGCGCGGACCGTGGTGGTGACAGGCGATATCCTGCTCGCCGAACGATGTTTAAAAGCGGGCGCTCAGGTGCTGGCACATAATGGCAAGCCATTCGACGCCGCCAGCATCGGCAGCGCGATTGCGACCCGCGCAATTATGGAAGACCTGCGCGCCGGAATGGACGGCATTGGGGGCGGCCCTCCGCCGTTCAGCAAGGCGGACCGGTCACGGTTTTTGCAAGAGCTGGACAAGGTCATGGGCAAGCTGTCTCGGCTCCCCTGATGCGGCCCCCAAATGTCGGGCAGAAAGGTCAGCGCATGCTAAATCGCACGCGCGTTCAGGGAACAGCGATCATGCTCTGCTATTATGGCGGGATGACCATAAACCGCTTTTCCCTACTCGCTCTGCCCGTCGCCTTTGCCTTGGGGGCCTGCGTCGGCTCGCCCGGCCCGGTTGGCAATGCCAGCGTACCGCAGCCGGCAAAGCCGGTGGAGCTCTCCGCCTATCTTGGCAAATGGTACGAGTACGCCCGCTACGAAGCGCCATTTCAGAAAGGGTGCGAGGGCGTGACGGCGGAATACTCGCTGCGCGAGACGTCTGGCGACAGCAAAATTCGAGTGGTCAATTCGTGCTATCAAGACAGCCTTGATGGCAAGTTCGAGCAGTCGACTGGCCGCGCAAAAGTGGTCGAGGGTTCAAACGGTGCGAAGCTGAAAGTCAGCTTTTTTGGCCCGTTCTTTGGCGATTATTGGGTGCTCGACCGCAGCGAGTCAGATGCGGATGGGCAGTACGCCTGGTCGATCGTCGGCGAGCCTTCGGGGCGGTACCTGTGGATGCTCACGCGCGAGGCTCAGCCGGATGCGGAGCTTCGCGTGAAGCTAGAGACCCGTGTGCGCGAGCTCGGATACGATTGGGATCTGGTGCGAATGACCGAGCATAGGTGATAGCGCTGGAGCAAAACAGGTAGCAGTTAGCGCGCGCGGGGATGGACGGCCCGCTTAGCGGCAGCGGAGGAGGCCCTCCCCGTTTAACAAAGCCGATCGCTCGCGGTTTTTGCACGCGCTGGATCGGGTGCTGGTGGGGATGGGACGGGGTTAGTGACGCAACCCCGCGGATTCTTCCGACGGGTCGAAATCCGAACTTGGCATCAATAGGGTGGCAATAGTGCACCGAAAAGGCTTCAACTGCAGCGCTCTTGGATATTTTCTGCGCCTCAATTGCAAATTTATTGGGAAATGAACCATATTGAACTAATTTCACTTTCAACTCAAAAGTTAGTCATGAACAAACTAACTAAGGTTAAAAGCAAAAACGAACCTGATTTTATCAACCTGTCAGGATATGTTTCTCATCTTGAGAAGGCGAAAAGCCTATTATTTTCTCAATTAAGTATTGTTGACGAAGCTACAATAAATTCAGGCTCAGTTGATACTAGATTTCTCGGAGAAACAGATGCCAAAAAGGCAAAGACGCTTCTCAAATTCCAAGACAGCCTGATCTCACAGTTCGACGGGCTACCGATTGCGAACCCCCTTTACTCTATGATTCTCGCGCTCAGCGCTAGCGAAGAAGACGCATATCCATGTTCGGTTACATCCTTATGCCTCACATCCAACGTGCCGGCGACGACCGCACTTAGATGGATAAATATCCTGGTAAAGGATGGTTGGGTTGAGCGTGTCGATGATCGGTTCGATCGCCGTAGGTCATGGACAAGGCTTACCCCGAAAGGTCGTTTAGCAATGTCGAACTATGTGCGTGATTGCAATAATGAGATTTTGACCAATCGAAGAAGATAGCGACCACAAAAACTGAAGTCAAATTAATCCGATTTAACTTTACAATGTTTTTGTCAAAAAATATTGACGCTGGATGTGCAGGGGGCTGACATATTCTCATTCTAATTTGCTGACTCTTGCAGAGGTTGCGAAACGCAGCGAAAATTACAAAACGAGGTTGTACAGGTCCAGACAAACGCGAGACTTTGCATGGGCAATACTGCTAGAACTATATATCGCAGAGCTAAGTGATTACGACCTTTTGGCTACACGCGTCCCAACGGAAGCGGGTATAAGCGGAACGTCTGGGCAACGATGGGTTAAATATCTCGAAATAGAAGGACTCGTTAAACGCTCCTCTGTCGAAGCTCTTCCCTCGGCGCGCTATCTGCAACTAACAGACACTGGTCGCGAAATGATTCAAGATTATCTAACCGACGTGTTTGGTGATTTTCAATTAACTGCTCACGAAGGAATAGACGCCCCAAAAGGCTGAAAGCCACGCCAAGGCAAGAATTCCGAGAATTACAAACTTTTCCCAAACAAAACCGAAAATATGCTTTTTCGATCCTTTGCGCTCGAATAGGTCTCGTTGCGCTAAGAAATCAAGCATCTCGTCCGAAATGACAGGCAATTCATGGTTCTCGTCGGTCATGCCACCACGCTAGGTAGTGGCCAAGAAATTCCGAATTAAAACTCTCTAACCAAGATTTCTTATCGCTCTTTTCTGACGGGCTGGACGTCGCGCGCATACCTCCAGCGCGTCGAAAGCCCGAAGAAGCGACCTGCTCTGTGCTCGCTCCATAAATAAGGAGCTCTCACTCCTCCGGCAGATAGAGCTCCTGCCCCTTTTCCTTATAAACCCGGCTCATCTCCTCCATACCCTTCTCTGCGTCCTCAACCGGCGCGGTCGCGGCAAGAAAGCTATCGGGGTCCGAGTTCTGCTTCGCGGCGAACTCCCGCACCTCCTGGCTTATCTTCATCGAGCAGAATTTCGGCCCGCACATCGAGCAGAAATGCGCAGTCTTCGCGCCTTCTGCGGGGAGCGTCTGGTCGTGATACTGCTCGGCCGTGTCGGGGTCGAGCGACAGGTTGAACTGATCGCGCCAGCGAAACTCGAAGCGTGCCTTTGACAGCGCATCGTCGCGGACCTTCGCCGCCGGGTGACCCTTGGCGAGGTCGGCGGCGTGAGCGGCCAACTTATACGTCACCACGCCCACCTTCACATCGTCGCGGTCGGGCAGGCCAAGGTGCTCCTTGGGCGTGACGTAGCAGAGCATCGCGGTGCCGTACCAACCGATCTGCGCGGCACCGATGCCGCTGGTGATGTGGTCGTATCCGGGCGCAATATCGGTGACGAGGGGGCCAAGCGTGTAGAACGGAGCCTCACCGCACGCCTCCAGCTGCTTTTCCATGTTCTCCTTGATCTTGTGCATGGGCACGTGGCCCGGCCCTTCGATCATCACCTGCACGTCTTGCGCCCAGGCGCGCTTGGTCAGCTCGCCCAAAGTGTAGAGCTCGGCGAATTGCGCTTCGTCATTTGCGTCCGCGATGGAGCCGGGGCGCAAGCCGTCGCCAAGCGAATAGGCGATGTCGTAGGCGGCGCAGATCTCTGAGATCTCGTCGAAGTGCTCGTAGAGGAAGCTTTCCTTGTGATGCGCGAGGCACCATTTCGCCATGATCGATCCGCCGCGCGACACGATCCCGGTGACGCGCTTGGCCGCCATCGGTACGAAAGGCAGGCGCACGCCGGCGTGAATGGTGAAATAGTCGACGCCTTGTTCTGCCTGTTCGATCAGAGTGTCGCGGAAGATGTCCCAGGTCAGGTCTTCGGCGACCCCGCCCACTTTCTCAAGCGCCTGATAGATTGGCACGGTTCCCACTGGGACAGCGGAGTTGCGGATGATCCATTCGCGCGTGTCGTGAATGTTGCGCCCCGTAGAAAGGTCCATGATCGTGTCCGCGCCCCAGCGGGTTGCCCAGACCATCTTGTCGACTTCAGTGGCGACGTCGGACGCGACGGCGGAGTTACCGATATTGGCGTTGATCTTGACCAGGAAATTGCGCCCGATGGCCATCGGTTCGCTTTCGGGGTGATTGATATTGTTGGGAATGATCGCTCGCCCGCGCGCGACTTCGCTGCGTACGAATTCCGGCGTGATCACATCAGGGATTTCCGCGCCCCAGCTTTCGCCATCACGCACCAAATCTTTGGCGATTTCACGGCCCAGGTTTTCACGCTCGGCGACATATTCCATCTCCGGCGTGATGATGCCTTTGCGGGCATAGTGGATTTGGGTGACGTTCTGGCCGGCTTTGGCGCGCAAGGGGCGCTTGACCACATTGGGGAATTGCGGAACGCCACCGCTGCGGTCCGGGCCAAGCTGGCCATTGTCTTCGGGTTTTACCTCGCGCCCGTCATAGGCCTCGACATCGCCGCGCGCCATGATCCAGTCACTGCGCAGGCCGGGAAGGCCGGCATTGATATCGATATTCGCGTCAGGGTCGGTGTAGGGGCCGGAGGTGTCATAGACGCGCACACTCGGCTCATCGCCCTCTAGGTCGATCTCACGCATGGCGACCCGAACGCCGGAGCCGGTGCGCGCGCCAACATAGACCTTGCGGCTGCCGCGAATGGAGCCTGTGGTTACGCCGATTTCTACGGGGGAATTGATGTCGGCCATGCGTGCTCTCTCCTCAAAGACGGAGTGCGGTTCACTGACAGACAGCAACCCGCTCCCTCCGCCTGTGTTAACAGGTTCAGGTTCAACGGGTCGGACGCCGCAACGCGCCCCTCTCAGCCACATGCTGGCTCCCCGGGGATGGCCGAGGCTGTAAACCTATGGCATGCGAACGTCCAGCCAATCTGGAGAGATAAATGCCGTTCAAGATGACCGACATGGTGGGATGCGAATTTCCCCTGTTTGCCTTTTCGCATTGCCGCGATGTAGTGGCCGCAGCCAGCCGTGCAGGAGGCTTTGGGGTGCTGGGCGCGGTCAGCTACACGCCTGAAGAACTGGAGCATGAGCTCAACTGGATCGACGATAATGTCGATGGCAAACCCTACGGCGTCGACGTTCTGATCCCCGAAGTGCAGGCGGTCGATCACTCGGTCAGCATGGATACGATCGTCGCTCAAATCCCGTCAGAATATCGCGACTTCACCCGAGAATTGCTGCGCGAGTGCGGGATCGACGAGAGTGTAGGAGCGCCGCGCAGCGGTTCTCAAGCGCCGAACACTTCGCTGGGGCAAGAATTGCTGGAGGTCAGCTTCAACCATCCGGTGCGTCTGATCGCCAATGCGCTGGGCACCGCTCCGCCGGAGATGATCGCGGCGGGCAAGAAGCATGGCATCCCCGTCGCCGCGCTCGTGGGCGCGAAGGAGCATGCGCTCAAGCAGGTCGAGGCTGGCGTCGATATTATCGTTGCGCAAGGCGGCGAAGGCGGCGGGCATTGCGGCGATGTTGCGACCATTGTGCTGGTGCCCGAAGTGATCGGCGCGTTGAAAGAGGTAGGCGCAGACATCCCCGTGCTGGCTGCGGGCGGAATCATGAACGGTCGTCAGATGGCAGGCATGATGGCGATGGGCGCGGCCGGAGCGTGGTGCGGCAGCGTCTGGCTCGCCTCGCCCGAAGCCGAGACGAACGAGGTATTCCGCGAGAAAATGATCGCGGCGGGATCGCGCGACACGATCCGCTCCAAACATCGCACCGGCAAGTTCAGCCGCCAGCTCAAAAGCGAATGGCACGAACGCTGGGAGGCGGCAGGTCTCCCTGCTCTACCTATGCCTCTCATGAGTTTGCTCGCCGAGCCTGTGCTGCGCGCGCTCGACAGCGCGGCGGTGGCGGGCAATCCGAAAGCACAGGCGCTCTCGAGCTACTGGGTCGGACAGGGCCTTGGTCTTGTCAAAGACTCGCGCGGCGTCGGCACCATCGTGCAGGACTTCAAAGCGGACTTTGCCAGCGGGTTCGAAACGCTGTCGAGCGCTTTCGACTAGTCGGCCTGCTTCGCGGCGCCAAACAAGCACACCGCGAGCAAGATCGTCGCGAGGACGCCCGAGCCACCTGCAAGCGGCAATTCACCGGTCACATCGCGTCCGAACGCCATCGATGCGGTGTTCGCCGCCATCGCGACAATGCCGACGATGACGCTGAGCCCGCCAATCGCCTTGGCTCCATCGGCAAGGCGCGCCGCTCCGAATACGATCAGCGCCAGGGCCAGAAGAACCTTGGCGGCGTTGTAGACCATGAACGAGAACGCGACGACAGATTGCGCCGCCGGGGCCAGCGCTTCGTTCTGGCCTGCAGCCTCAAAGAACGGGCCGAACATCGTCAGGCCAACACCGACCTGCACTACATTCAACACCGCGGTCGCCGTGATGGCAGACCAGCCCAGATGCAGGCTCTTCGCCTGTGCCAAAGCCGAGCCAGCAAACGCGGCCATGACCACAAACAGCAAGGCTTCGCTGCCCCACAGCATCTGGCGCGGCACGTCGACTTCATTGATGTAAAGCGCGGTGTAAAACGCTTGCGTGACCGCCGCGATGATAAGCATCCATGCTACAAATTGCGCGGTGCGTTTGAAAGTAAATTCCATTGCTGTGCCCCTTTGAATTGATGATATTCATACACCATTCGTGCGGCGCCGCGTAAAGGTTACTGCGCCAGGGTTTCGCCAGTCAAAATGCAAACTCTTCCAAGCATCGCTTTGACTTCGAGAAAGTTTCGGGCACATTCGAAACGTAGGAGATCAGAATATGCGGCTTCAATTCATATCAATGCTTGCCCTTCTCGCTGGCGCGACGCCCGCATTGGCCAGCGAGGCTCAGCCGGTCACGCAAACGACTGACAAAGGCAGCTATTGGGTGCTCAACGAAGCGCTGATCAACGACGAAGGCAGCATCCCGGCGAGCTACACGCGCGTTGAAAACCTGTGTATCACCACAGATGGCAGGCGCTTTTTCGGGATCCAGCCAGCCTCAGGGGACAAGCCCGCGATTGCGCGGACCGAAGGCGGTCCTCTACAAATCACCTTGAGCCCGGTCGATGCCAGCGCCGGCAAACGGCATTTCCGCGTGGGCAATCCCGAACGCGAGGATGAATATCTCACCTTGAACTTTATCGCGCCAGGCATGCGCGAGCAGGACTTGCCCAGCGCCACGGCAGGTCTATCCAGCGTCACGGCAGGCGAAGAGTACCAGATCGACTGCATCGAGAACGACAGCATCGTTATGATGGCGACCGATGGCTCGAACGCCATGATCGTTACCTCCGAGGATGGTGAGCTGGTGCTGCGCGGCGCACCGGAAAGCGCCGAGCCGGAGATTGAATATCGCAGCGGGTTTCTGGCCCAGGACGATCAGTTTAACGCCCTGCACTTCATTAATGCCGGCGGTACGTGTGACCTTTGATTTGAGTCGCGACGGGATGGCCGATGGATATGGGATCACCGTGGAAGAAAATGGCTTCCCCCAATTCAACAAGGTCGATGCCTATTTTATCGCGGACAAGGGCGTGCTGGCGCAATACACCACAGAAGCTTCACGCGAAACGGGCGGGCTGATAAGCCGTCTGTCGATCTGCAATCACTTTGCCGGAGAGGCGAGCGAAGATGCCGAACGCAACGCGCAGATCGCGCAAAAATGGTCCGAGCTTGGATGCGACAGCGTGCCTGCACGGTATGAAAGCGCCCTCGCCGCAGCACCCGAAGGCAGCGGGTTGAAATCCTATCTCGAAGCGAACTCGCCCAGCTGGATTTGAGCTTTAGTCCCGCGCGGGCGCGAAACTCGGGATTTCCGCTCGCTGGCCCTCGGCGGTGAAATATCGCCACTCGCTATTGGCCAGCCATGCCGGCACCTGTTGCGGCACGTGCACGCCAACGGCGCTCTGCGCATTTAGCGTGCGGTCGATCAGCATATCCGCCCCCTCCTCACGGAAGAACCAGAAGGGGACCATCACCAGATTGGTGCGCGCGCAGCAGAAGAACTTCGAATTCATCGTGAAATGCTGCATCGCCGGATCGGCATCGCCCATGTGCATCACGCGAACCGGATCGCCCGAAGCGCGCGTGGCTGACACGCGGTAGCTGATGTTGTGTACATCGGCGTGGCGCTCGGGCCAGCCCGAATGCGGCGTGCGGATCGCTTCGACGATCGCGCCTGCAACGTCGAATTTCTTGCTTGCCTCGCCATTGGAAAGCGTAATCGCGGTGATGCGATCTTCAAATCCAGCCTGCCACAAGCTGTGCTCGCGCATATCAGCAATCGCCTGCTCGGGCGCGACGATCCGGACGCTGCTTTGCGCGGCCATCAGCCGGTTGAAATACTCAGGCGAGAAGTGATCTCCATGAGCGTGACTGACGAATACTGCATCGACATTGTCGTAAGGCGCGGTGCCGTTGATAATTGCCTCGATTAGCGGCTGCTCCATCTCTGCGAGCGAGCCGAAATGGTTGTCATAAAGCGGATCGAACAGAAACTTGGCTTCGCCCAGCTGCGTGCTGACCCCTGCATTGAGGATCGATGTGACAGCATCGCCGCCCGCTTCGCGTGCTTCAGCATTTGGCTCGCTGGCGCCGCATCCTGCCAGCGCAAGCGCCAGTCCCAAGGCTACACCTCCGCCAACCAATCGCATCATACCGCGCTCCTCAGCCGCCTTTTTCGCCCGCGATCCACCGGTCGATCTTCTGTTCGAGGACCGCTAAAGGCAGCGCGCCAGTGCCCAGAACCTGAGCGTGGAATTCCTTGATGTCAAAATCGTCACCAAGCGCTTCTTCCGCTTCGCTGCGCAATTCCTGGATTTTGAGCGCGCCGATCTTGTAAGCAAGCGCCTGAGAGGGGATCGCGATGTAGCGCTCAACCTCGGCGACAACTTCGGTGCGTGTCATGCCCGAATTCTCGAGCATGAAATCAATCGCCTTTTCGCGGCTCCAGCCCTTGGCATGAAGGCCGGTATCGACGACAAGCCGCATGGCGCGCAGCTGCTCATCCTGCAGCGTGCCATAGCGGTTCCAGGGATCCTCGAAGAAGCCCATTTCATACCCCAAAGTCTCGGCATAGAGCGCCCAGCCCTCAATAAATGCAGTCGTCCCGCCAAAGCGCATGAAGGCGGGAAGCGCCTCGTTTTCCTGCGCCAGACTGATCTGGAAGTGGTGACCCGGCGCGCCTTCGTGCAGGTAAAGCGTCATATTGCCGGTCGTCAGGCGGCTCGGCAGGTCATAGGCGTTGAAATAGAACACACCGGCGCGCGAACCATCGGGCGTACCCGACTGGTAAGACCCCCCGCGCTGAACTGTTCGATCGAGGGATCATACGGCTTGATCTCAAGCTCGCTCTTGGGAAGCAGTGAGAAATACTCGCCGATCTTTTTGTCGACCTCTTTGCCGATATCGTAATAGCTCTGGGTCAGCGCCTCGCGACTCTCCGGCTTGAACTGCGGGTCGGTACGGACATAGTCGAAGAATTCGTTGAGCGTGCCTTCAAAGCCGACTTCCTGCTGCACCTTCTCAAGTTCGCTTTTGACGCGCGCAACCTCTGACAGGCCGAGATCGTGAATGTAATCGGCGGTGAGCGGCAGCGTGGTCGTGCTCTCGATCAGCTGGGCATAGAGCTTGTCGCCGCCCTTCATCTGGCTGAGACCGACAGTGTCGCGCGCAGCGGCAAGATATTCATCGCGAAGGAAGTCACGCATGCGCTCATGCGAGGCGTAAATCTCCTTGGTCTTCGCCTCGTAAGCAGCCGTTAGGCGGGCTTTATCTTCTTCGGAGAAACTTTCGGGAAAGTTCTTTACCGGCCCCATGAATTGCGAATCCGCAATCGGGACTTCGATCTGCGTGGTGAGCTGCTCAATCACATTGTTGATCGTCAGCTTGGTCTCGACAACGCCGCTCTCCATCCCGTCACGGAAGCGGGCGATGGCGCGGTCGCCAATCGCGATATAATCGTCGTGGCGCGCAAGGTTGTCATCATAGTTCGCGACCGTCTTAAACGGCGCAGCGCCCTGCCCGCTCGCGAAATTCGGATAGAATGTGTGGAAGCCAGAGAAGTGATTGACCGGGCGCACCACGGTGAGGTCGTAAATCTCTTCCGTGCTGCCGAGCAGCGATTGTTCCTGATTGTATTCGAACACATCATAGGCAAGCTGGTCCGTGGGAGACAGCTTGTCGCGGTCAATCTGCGCTAGCAGAGCGAGGTTGAGCTGCGTGTTACGAACCCCGGCGTAAAACTGAGCGTCGGTCAGAAAATCGCCAAGCTTGTCGGCATCCTCATCATCGCCGCGAAACAGGCGACCAAGCGGGTTAAGCTCCAGGCCTCGCTCGTCGCTGTCAGCGAACAGCGCGAACAGACGGTCGCGTTCGGATTGCTCTGTCTCGTCGGAGGCCGTTGTCTCTACATGATTATCGGCAAGCGCGGGCACTGCCGGGAGCGCGAAGGCGGCGGTTGCCAGAAACGCAATTCTGAGAAGCATAACTCGATTTCCAGTCACAATTATTCGATCGGTCGAGGAACTAGGCCCGCATTGACCACGAGGCAACCGCCCGCCCGACGAGCGGGCGAAGCGGGTCGATCAGCGTATGATCACTTAGTCAGTCGTCCGATAGACAATAGCGCATGCCGCGCCTCGCAACGCCAAAGCCGCGCTCCGCCACCAGTTTCGATTCCGCGCTTTCCGGACTGCGGATCGGATTGGTATGATTGTAGTGAATGAAATGCACTTTGGCCCGCTCGCTATCAGGCAAGTCAGCCAGCCGGTCCATTGTACCAAGCACGCGTGGATGAGGAATTTCCGACATATCGCGGCCCGCCAATTCATTGTCGTCCCAGAATGTGGCGTCGATAAAAGCGTAATCGACACCCATCACAAGATCTTCGAGCGGTTGCCCGCTCGCCGCCTCGAACTCTTCCCAGCTGTCGAGATCGGGAATGTAGAGCGCGCGCTTGTCCGGCGTCATCAGCAGGAAGCCGACCGTCTCCGAATACTCATCGCGGTGTGGGACCGCGATCGGCAGCACGCCAAACTCGTCCGAAACCGTGGTAAAATTCCCCTCCGCCATGTCGGTGATCGCGATATTGCCGAGCTCGACAAGCTGGTTCCAGGGACCGTTTTCGCGCAAGAACGCAGCCATGCGCGGCATGGAGAAGACCGGGACCTGATCCGCGCCTGCTGCCTCGCGGCCAAGATAGGCAAGCCCGAGATAATGGCCGATATGCGCATGGGTCAGGAAGACACCATCAATGCCGAGCCCGGCGCTGGGCGGCGCGATTTCATCCAGCAGAGCAAGCTGATGCGTGATGGCGGGTGTCGCATCGAACAAGAAGCGCTGCCCGTTGGCGCGGTCGATTACGCCAAGCGCGCTGGGCAGCAGGCGCGGTCCGTTGTCCGCCGCATTGCCGATCTGCGGCGCGCCTGCATCCTGCCCCGCGCCCAGCACCACCAGTTCGCGCTGGCATTGCTCGGCGTCGGTGATGGCAGCGGGCGCAGCGAGGGACACCAGCGACGCGGCGAGCGCTGTGCGGATCATTCGATGACGCGTCCGCGCACCATGACGAAATCGACGTTTTCTAGCACGGTGACATCGGCCAGCGGATTGCCATTTACCGCGATCATGTCAGCGGAAAAGCCCGGTGCGATCCGGCCAATCTCGTCCGCCAGCCCCAGGACTTCGGCAGCGCCCGTGGTCGCGCTTGCGAGCACTGCGCGGTCAGACATGCCGCCCGCCCTCATCAGCGCAAATTCGCCGGCATTCTCGCCATGCGGGAACACGCCGGCATCGGTGCCGAATGCGATCTTCACGCCGTAACGCTGCGCGCGTTGAACGATGGTGCCAGCAACTTGGCCGACCTCATTGATCTTCGCATCGACAACCGGAGTGTAATAACCGGTGCCGACATTCTTTTTGATGCCTTCAAACGCCATCAGGGTCGGGACCAGGATTGTGCCATTCGCGTTCATCGCCTTAGCAGCAGCCTCGTCGATGTAAGTGCCATGCTCAATTGTGTGGACGCCAGCACGCGCTGCCGCTTCGATCCCGCGTGCGCCATGCGCGTGTGCCGCGACTTTGAGGCCCAGAGTCTCGGTACCGTATCGACGATCGACTTCATTTCTGCGTCGCTGAAATGCGCTTCGAGTCCGCGTCCTTGCTGGGAGAGGACCCCGCCAGTCGCGGTGATCTTGATCAAGTCCGCGCCATATTTGGATGCGGTGCGGACCCGCTCGGCACACTGGATCGGGCCGGTGCAGGAAAAGTCGGATGTGATCGCATCGTTCACTTCCTTGCGAAAACCGTTCACATCGCCATGCCCGCCGACAATCGCAATAGTGCGCGCGCTAGTGACGATGCGCGGCCCCGGCACTACGCCGCTTTCGGTTGCACGGCGAAGGCTCTGTGTGACCTGATCGGTGCGTGAGCCAAGATCGCGAACAGTTGTGAAGCCAGCTAGCGCAGTAAGGCGCGCGTTTTTGGCCGCAATCAGCGTGTACCACTCGGGCGGGTTGGTCGCCGCGCGCCAGAACTCACCCGATGGATCGCCCGACAGGTGCGTGTGGAGGTCGATGAGGCCGGGCAGCACTGTTTTGTCGGAATGGTTTATCACCACGTCCGCAATCAGAGGCTCAGGCCTGGCGTCTTCCAGCAGTTCGATTGAGACGATCTTTCCATCTTCAACCATGATGAGCGCTGGGCCCGTCGGCTCACTATTTGCATCGACAATCACACTTCCCGCGCGGATCGCAATCGTCTCTGCCATAGCTGGAGCGGCGAGCGTTGCCGCCAAAGCTATCGTGGTGGCTACCATTCTTGTAAGTCTGCGCATCGATACACCTCACCTCTAAATTTGGCGCTCTGATAAGCGCGACCGACAAGGATGCACAAGGGGCGGTCTCGTTTCAGATGCAACGCGTAAGTTGCACGCTTCGCGTTTGCCATTGTCTGGACTCCCGCTATGGGAACGGGAAAGATTGTTTCAAACGAGGAACCCCATCCCATGAACCGGCTTGCCTTTTCGACCGCCACTTTGTTTGCTTCTGTCTCTATCGCCGCCACCGCGCAGGCGCGGTACGATGACACCGGAAGATGTGGCTAAACTTGAATCGGTCGGCGCGATGGTCGTTTCACCCGATGGCAGCCAGATCGCATTCACGACTTCGAGCCTTCCCGATGTCACCGAAGGCGAGGATGACGGCACGTTCACACAGGAACTGAAAGTCGCGACCAGTGCGGGTGAGGCCCGCGCCTATCTGCCGGACGACATCTCACCCGGCGGCGTCGCGTTCTCTCCCGATGGCAGCATGGTCAGCTTCCTGTGGGCGAAAGAGGAAGAGGACCGCGCGGTATGGGGCGTGCCGATGGACGGCGGAACATACAAAAAGCTCGCCGAGATCGAAGACGCCAATGTGCGCAGCTATCGCTGGAGCCCGGATGGCGGCACGCTTTATCTGCTAACCGACGCGGCAGAAGACAAACAGCGCAGCAAGCAAAAGAAGGGCGGCTTTGACGCGCGGGTCTATGAAGAGGAATTCAAGCCTGCACGCATGTTTGCCGCACGCGTTGGCGATGAGGTGGACGAAAGCCCTCGCGAAATCGCGCTGCCCGGTTTCGTCAGCGCCTTCGACATTGCGCCTGATGGCTCCTTCGCGATTGTCGATACCGCGCCTACCCCGCTGGTCGATGACAGCTACACCAGCAAGCGGGTCAATATCATTGATCTTGGCACCGGCGCGGTTCGCGCTGTCGTGGAGACGCCGGGCAAAATTGACGATGTTGAAATCTCGCCTGATGGCCGCCAGCTTTCGTTGATCGCGGGCGTCGATATGAACGACCCGGCAGCGACGACCCTGCACTTGGTCGACACCGCAACCGGCAGCTACCGCGCGCTGAATGCAGGCGCTGAGGAAGCCGCAGTTGATGCCGAATGGCTCGCTAATGGCCGGCTCGCTGCGATTATCCACAAGGGCGCGCAAAGCGTGCTGCGGATCTACAATACAAACGGCAGCGTGCGCGCCGAGCAATCGTCTGGCGATCTGATCCTGCGCCGTTTGGATGCCTCGGGCGGAAAACTGGCCGTCGCAGCCGATAGCCCCAAGCACCCGACCGAATTGTTCGTCCAGAACGGTCGCGGCTTTGAGCGCTGGACCACGCACAATCCGTGGCTCTCCGAAATCAGCTTTGGCAACCAGCGCACTTACACCTACACTGCGCGCGATGGTCAGCGGGTTGAAGGCGTACTGATAGAGCCCGTGGGCGGTGTTCCCGCTGGCGGCGCTCCGACGATCATGAACATCCACGGCGGCCCTGAAGCGCATGAAAGCAATGGTTGGCAGACGGCTTACTCGAAGCCTGGTCAAGTTGCAGCCGGGCAAGGCTATGCCGTTTTCCTGCCGAACTATCGCGGCTCGACCGGATATGGCGTCGCATTCGCCAAGCAGCATCAGGGCAATTACACCGATCCTGAATTCGTTGACATTGTGGATGCTAAGCGCGCGCTCGTCGCAGACGGCATCACCGATGGCGACCGTACCGGCATCACCGGCGGCTCTTACGGCGGATATGCGAGCGCCTGGGGGGCGACCTATCACTCGGCTGAATATGCGGCGAGCGTGATGTTCGTGGGCATCTCAAATCAAGTCAGCAAGTTCGGCACCGGCGACATCCCTTACGAGATGTACAATGTGCACAGCCGCAAATGGCCGTGGGATGATTGGCAGGCGATGCTCGAAGTCTCGCCGATCTATCATGTCGACAAAGCGGAAACGCCGATCCTGATTTTGCATGGTGACAGCGACACGCGGGTCGATCCAGGCCAGTCGTTCGAGCTTTACCGGTCGCTCAAGATCCGCAAGCCGAACACGCCGGTGCGTTTCGTGCTCTATCCGGGCGAGCCGCATGGCAACCAGCGCGCCGCCAGCCGCTATGACTACAATCTGCGGATGATGGAGTGGTTCGACACCTATCTGAAGACAGGCAATCGCAATGCGCCACTGCCAGCACCACGACCGACGTTGGCTGAAGGTGCGAAAGGGGCGAGCGCAACGGATTTGGACGACGATTGCGACTGCTAAGGTCACGTTGCCCGAGCAAGAGGGCTTGATTAGGTTTGAGCGATATAGCCTGCTCGTCACCCACAAAGGTGCGAAAGGAAAGGGCGTTGCGCGCGTACTCTTTGCCAGTGGATCGAGCGCATGGCGCCTGACGATCGACTCGGCTAGCCGACTGGGTGATTACGACGGCGCAACGAGCAATTTAAATGTGCTCGGGTGGCAGGATCCGGATGACCGACTTTATGCTCTCAATATCGGCTGGAAAAAGCTGATGCCGATATCGCCGGGCATTGAAGCAAAAGAGACGGCGGCCCGCTCCCTCCTTCGCGACTGATCGCTCAGCTTAGAAAGTATACCCTACGCCAATGCCGCCAAAGAATTGGTCCGCGCTACCTCGGATTGCGGTGTAGGGTGTGTCTGCGCCGTCACCGACCAGCCGCGAATAGCCCGCGATGCCATAGACGTTCCAACCACCATTCATGAGATTGCCATCGAGGTCGTAGGTGCCAATCGCGGTTAGTCCCAGGCTGTTGAGCCCCCCATCGGCGGTGAATTCAGGCAATCCGCTATCGGCGCTTTGCTGAGGGCTAACCGAGTAGTAATAATCGGCAAAGCTATCGTTGATGACCTGCGCGCTGAAGGCGAGCTGCAGCGCGGAACCCATACCCATTGGCGTGAAGTATCCGACGCTTGGTTCCACCACCATGCCATCATGCGCGCCAAGAATGTCCCAGCGTACCGAAGTCGACAGGGTCACCCGGTCGAAGCGGTTGAGCACGCCGGAGAATGTGACCCCCGCATTGGCCCCGATTTCCAGCGCGGTGTCCAATTCGCCTGCGGCCTTTACCACCTCGTCTTCGATCTGGTCAGCACGATCATTGCGGAAGCGGATCGACGGACCAAAGGCGAAAGTCGGTGCGTCAGAACCTTCGCTTGGAGGGCCGGCTTCGGGAGCCTGCGACAACAGATCAAGGTTAACGCCAGGGCCGTTGGGGCTGATCCCAATTCCGCCGACGCGGCCAACGATCAGTGGCAGCGGAAAGACCACATAATCGTTCGAGCCAGAATAGCTCGGGACCAAGCCTGCGCCGATACCGAGCGTCACCCAAGTATCGTCAAACACAATATCACTGGTGTCGATGCCCGGCGGTGGACCACCTCCCGCATCGGGTGGCGGACCATCCGGTCCCGCTGTCGTTGGACCGCGTGTCTGGCTCTGCTCTTCTTCGGCAGTGTTCTCAGCAAGAGCGGGCGTTGCAAGCAGCAGCGCAGCGGCGGAGCCGGCAAGGCTCCAAGTGATTGTGTTCGATAGCATTAGAGGCTCCGTTTCACTGACTTAACCCGCTCACACACGGCAGGTTCCCTCAGTGCGCGAAGAATGCGCCTATCCGCCTGCCTGCCACTGCGCAATCGCGTCAATTGGAAACAGCAGCATGATGACTGTCAGCGTCAGCCCATCGCGCACCACTATGCCAGCAACCACCTCCATGATGATCGACAGAAGGATCGTGACCTTGATCGGCAGGCGCATGGCGAGCCAGAAGCCGAAGGCCATCCAGCCAATATCGGCGAAGGAATTGAGCACGCTGTCACCCGAATAGCCCCAATTGGCGGTGACCGAGCGGAAGCGGTCGATCACCATCGGCGTGTTTTCGAGCACTTCCCATGCCGCTTCGAGGAACACGGCGAGCGGCAAGCCCCATTTGACCGCATCTTCGCCGCCGATCTTCCATTTCGCAAACAGCAGCCACCCGAAGAAGTAGAAGATCGGGCCGTGAATGATATGGCTTGGCGTGTACCAATCGGCGATGTGCTGGCTGTTGCCCATCGAGTTGATGTCGCCATGCCAAAGCTTCACATATCCGCACTCGCAGATCGGCGGTACGGTTCATCGCCAGCAGGATCAAAACCGCCGCAACGGCAATGCCGATCGAGACAAAAATCGTGGTACGCGTGGGGATCAGTTGAGCCATGATTAAGAGACTGAATCAGCAAAGGGAATGATGCAAGTCAGGCGCCTCAACCGCTTGGGGATAGCTCAGAGCATTGCCGCGCGCGAAATGCTGGCCTAGGGCCGTGACCAGATGAGCGGACACAATATAGATGTGGCGATAGTTGGCGGCGGCCTTGCGGGCGGCCTTATCGCGCTAGCGCTGTTCCGCGAACGCCCCGAATTGCGTGTCGCTCTGATCGAAGGCGGCAAGATGCTGGGCGGCAATCATCGCTGGAGCTGGTTTGACAGCGACCTTGATGATGCCGGGCACGCGCTGCTCGACGCGTTCCGCCAGAATGAATGGGATGAAGGCTATGATGTCACGTTTCCCAAATATACCCGCACGCTCAAGACGCCCTATCGCTCGATGTCGAGCGCCGATTTCCACGAGGGGCTGACGCGGCTTTTGCCGCCGGAAAACATTCGCCTTGGCTGCACCGCAAGCGCGATTGATGCACGCGGCGTCACCCTGACTGATGGCGAGCGGATAGATGCACGCACGGTCATCGATTGCCGCAATTTCCAGCCGAGCCAGCATCTGCGCGGCGGTTGGCAAGTCTTTATGGGCAGGCAAGTTCGCTTGAATGAACCGCACGGCCTCTCCCGCCCGACCATCATGGATGCAGACGTCGATCAGGTTGCACCTTACGGCAATGGCGGCGCCTATCGCTTCGTCTACACCTTGCCCTTGAGCGCGCATGACGTGTTTGTCGAAGACACATACTACGCTGACGAGGCCAAGCTGGATCGCAGCGCCTTGTCAGGCCGCATTGATGGCTATGCACGCCAGAATGGTTGGGATGATGGCGAGATCGTTGGCCATGAGCACGGCCTCTTGCCGGTGCTGACCGGCGGGGACTTTGCCGCCTACCAGAACGAAATCCGCATTGATGGCGTCGCGATTGCAGGCGCGCGCGGCGGCTTTGTCCACCCGCTCACCAGTTACACAATGGTGATCGCAGTCGAAAACGCGCTCGCCATTGCAGCAGAAGCCGATCTCACCGGGCCGCAACTTGCGGCTCTTTTCGAAACGCGTGCGCGGCGGCACTGGCGAAAGACCGGCTATTACCGGATGCTAGCGCGTATGCTGTTTTTCGCCGCAAAGCCCGAGCGCCGCGTCGATGTATTCCAACGCTTCTACACGTTGCGCGAGCGTTTGATCGAGCGGTTCTATGCCGCGCGTTCACCCTTACGCGACAAGGCGCGCGTCCTTTGGGGCAAACCGCCCGTAACTATTCCACGTGCTATCGTCGCCATGTTCCGCCGCGGCGAACCACTAACAGTCAAATCCCAGACGGAGAATCCCGAATGAACGCCGATGCGCCAATCAATGCTGGGCTGAACCTTTCCCCATCGCCATCCACCGGCAAGGGGATCAACCCCGCACAGGCCGAGAAATACGCGGGCAAGACGGCCTGCGTCATCGGAGCGGGCTTTGGCGGCATGGCGCTCGCGATCCGGCTGCAATCAGCGGGCATTGCCACCACCGTTATCGAAGCGCGCGACAAGCCGGGCGAGCCGGGCCTATTTCTGGGAGAAAGAGGGCTTTACCTTTGACGCTGGCCCGACCGTGATCACCGACCCACCCTGTCTTAAAGAGCTGTGGGAGCTGACCGGTCACGACATTGCCGAGGATGTCGAGCTGATGAAGGTGATGCCGTTTTACCGGCTCAACTGGCCCGATGGCACAAACTTCGATTACTCCAATGACGACGAGCAATTGAACGCCGAAATCGCGAAGCTCAATCCGGACGACGTAGTCGGCTATCAGGAATTCCTCGAGTATTCCGCCGGGGTGCACGAGGAAGGTTATGTAAAGCTCGGTCACAAGCCGTTTCTCGACTTCAAATCGATGCTGAAAGCCGCGCCCGCTCTGGTCAAAAAGCAGGCGTGGCGCAGCGTCTATTCGATGGTTTCGAGCTACATCAAAAGCGAGAAACTGCGCGAGGCATTGAGTTTTCACACGCTGCTGGTCGGCGGCTCGCCGATGAAAACCTCGAGCATTTATGCGCTGATCCACAAGCTCGAAAAAGATGGCGGCGTGTGGTGGGCGCGCGGCGGCACCAACCGATTGATTGCAGGGATGGTGCGCCATTTCGAGCGGCTCGGCGGAACTATGCGCCTCGGCGACGGGGTGGAGCAAATCCACACAATGGGCACGCGCGCGACCGAGGTGGAAACGCTGAGCGGCTGGAGGGAGCGCTTTGACGCGGTTGCCTCCAACGCCGATATCATGCATTCATATAAGGACTTGCTCGGCCAGTCATCGCGAGGGCAGAAATATGCCAAATCATTGAGCCGCAAGAGCTTTTCGCCCTCACTCTTCGTCGTGCACTTTGGCCTTGAGGGCAATTGGCCCGGCATCCCGCACCACATGATCCTGTTCGGCCCGCGCTATAAAGGGCTGGTCGATGACATCTACAAGCATGGCGTGCTGCCGCAGGATTTCTCGATCTATCTGCACCACCCGACCGTGACCGATCCGAGCATGGCGCCCAAGGGCAAGAGCACTTTCTACGCGCTTGTTCCGGTCGCCCATTTAGGCAAGATGCCGATCGACTGGTCTGTTGAAGGGCCGAAGCTTGAAAAGGCAATCCTTGATGAAGTTGGCCGCCGCCTGATCCCCGATATTCACGACCGGATCGTGACCAAGTTCCACTACGCGCCGACCGACTTCCAGGCCGATCTCGGCGCGCATATGGGCAGCGCATTCAGCCTTGAGCCGGTCCTGTGGCAGAGCGCTTACTTGCGCGGTCACAACCGCGACGATGTGATCGAGAACTTCTATCTCGTCGGCGCAGGTACGCATCCGGGCGCAGGCATCCCAGGCGTTGTCGGCAGTGCAAAGGCGACCGCCGGTCTTGTGCTGGAGGACTTGGCCGCTAGAGCGACCGCATGAGCCTGGTCGCGACGATCAACGAGAACTGGGGATGGACCGGCATCACAGCCGAGCGGGTCCGCGCGCAAAGCCCAATGGGTCACTTGCTGATTAGCGACGCCGCGGACCAGTTTTTCTATCTCGATCCCGATGGGATGGCGATCGTACCGTTGGGCAGCCGTGAAAACGCGCAGGCTCACCTCGACGAGCCAGAGGCCAATGAATTGTGGTGGGGCGGAGATTTGGTCGCTCGCGCACGCGAAATTCTGGGCGAACCGCCAGAAGGCTCCGTCTTCACTCTCACGCCGCACGCAATGGTCGCAGGCGAATACGCTCCTGAAAATATGTGTATTTTGCCGCTTGAGGAAGTTATCGCGTTCTCAGGGATGGTGGCACGGCAACTCAAAGACCTGCCTGAGGGCGCGCAATTCGAATTGAAAGTAACGGACTGAATGAAACGCCTCGCTGTCTATTGCGGATCGGCATCACCTGAAGATCCGCGCTATCTCAAACTCGCCACCGAAGTCGGACAGGGCCTTGCCGAGCGGGGCATCGGCGTCGTCTATGGCGGCGGACGGCTGGGCCTGATGGGCGCTGTCGCGAACGGGGCAAAAGACGCCGGCGGCGAAGTCATTGGCGTGATCCCGGAAGCGCTCGTGAGCAGCGAAGTCGCCAACCACAATTGTGACGAGCTGCACACCGTCAAAGGGATGCATGAGCGCAAGCAGCTCTTCACCGACCTCTCCGATGGCTTTGTCACCATTCCCGGCGGCGTCGGCACTATGGACGAGCTTTGGGAGGCGATGAGCTGGGCGCAACTCGGGTATCACTCCGACCCGGTCGGCCTGCTCAACGCCTTTGGCTTTTACGATAACCTGATCGCCTTCAACGCGAAGATGGCAGAGGTCGGCTTTGTCCGGCCCGCGCACCAGAATATCCTTGTTCATGCCGAAACACTGGCCGATCTGCTCGATAAGATGGCCGCGTATGAGCCGCACACACCGATCTTCCGCATGAAAGCGGATGATTTGTAGAGACGCCTGACATGGCTCAAAACTCCCTGAAACGCGCGGTTCTGGTCGAACACGCCCGCCGCGCCATAGAGGAAGGCTCGCAAAGCTTTTCCGCCGCGTCCAAGCTGTTCGATGAGGAGACCCGCGAGCGCGCGTGGTTGCTCTACGCCTGGTGTCGCCGCGCCGATGACATCGCCGATAATCAGGACATGGGCGGGCCCTTGGGTGATCAATCATCCGCCGAAGAGCGCCTCGCGCTGATCCGCAAACTCACCGCAAAGGCCTTTGCCGGCGAGCCGACGGGCGATCCGGCCTTCGATGCGCTCGGCGTGGTCGCGGAAGAATGCGGGCTGACCGAGCAAATGGCCGAAGACGTGATCGAAGGCTTTGCGCTTGACGCGGCTGATTGGCGCCCGCGTACCGAGGCCGATATGCTGCGCTATTGCTATCATGTGGCGGGCGCGGTGGGCGTGATGATGGCGGTCGTCATGGGTGTCTCGCCAGACGATCAGGAAACTCTCGACCGCGCCTGCGATCTGGGCCTCGCCTTCCAGCTATCCAACATAGCGCGCGATATCGTGGAGGATGACGCGGTGGGACGGTGTTACCTGCCCGAAATGTGGCTGGTCGAAGAGGATATCGAGCCCGGTCAGCACACCAAGCCGCATCACCGACAAGAGCTCGCGGATATGGCGGCAAAGCTGGTTGCGCTTGTCGAAAAGCACGAGGCTGCGGCGCGCGTGGGCGCAGCCAAGCTCCCCTTCCGCAGTCGCTGGGCGGTGCTCAGCGCTGCGCGTATCTACGGCGCGATCGGGCGGAAGGTGCGCAAACGCGGGACCGAAGCATGGAACAGCCGCACTCTTGTGCCGCGCTGGGAAAAAGCGCTCTACGGCGCGCGCGCATTCCTCTCCGCTGTGATCAACCGGGAGAAACATCCCGACGGGCCGATCACCTGGGGCATCAGCGACTTTCGTCCAAACGCTTGAAGCGATTGCCGCGCGCGACTAACCCGTCCGAATGATCTCAAAACTCCTCATCGCCAATCGCGGCGAGATCGCCTGCCGCATCATCCGCACCGCGCGCGAAATGGGCGTCGCCACTGTCGCGGTTTACTCGGACGCTGATGCGAAAGCGCTGCACGTTCGCCAAGCTGACGAGGCGGTGCATATCGGTCCCTCGCCCGCTGCCGAAAGCTATCTGGTGGGCGAAAAGATCATCGACGCAGCCAAGGAAACGGGCGCTGAGGCGATCCATCCGGGCTACGGATTTTTGTCCGAGAACGCGGACTTCGCTCAGGCCGTGATTGACGCGGGGCTGATCTGGGTCGGCCCCAAGCCGGAAAGCATCGAGGCGATGGGCCTCAAGGACGCCGCCAAAGAGCGGATGATCGCCGCAGGCGTGCCGGTGACGCCGGGCTATCTGGGTGAAGATCAGTCGGTCGAGCGGCTCACCAAAGAGGCCGACGCCATCGGCTATCCCGTGTTGATCAAGGCGGTCGCGGGCGGCGGCGGCAAGGGCATGCGCAAGGTCGACGCGCCGGAAAATTTCGCAGCGGATCTCGAAAGCTGCCGGCGCGAGGCCAAGGCGAGCTTTGGCAATGATGAGGTTCTGCTGGAGAGGTGGATCACCTCGCCCCGCCATATCGAGGTGCAGGTGTTCGGCGACAGCCACGGCAATGTTGTCCATCTGTTCGAGCGCGACTGCTCGCTGCAACGCCGCCACCAGAAGGTGATCGAGGAAGCCCCCGCCCCCGGCATGGACGAGGCAACACGGGCAGAAATCTGCGCCGCCGCCGTGCGCGCTGCGAAAGCGGTCGATTACGAGGGCGCAGGCACAATTGAGTTTATCGCCGATGCCAGCGAAGGCCTGCGCGCGGACCGCATCTTCTTCATGGAGATGAACACTCGGCTTCAGGTCGAACACCCCGTCACTGAGGAGATCACAGGGGTGGACCTGGTGGAATGGCAGCTGCGCGTCGCAAGCGGCGAGCCGATCCCGCTGAAACAGGAAGAACTGAGCATCAACGGCTGGGCTATCGAAGCGCGACTCTACGCGGAGGACCCGGCGAAGGGCTTTTACCGAGCCCTGGACGCGTCGACGCCATTCTATTCGACTACCGAGCGAGACTCGAAACGGCAGTCGAGGAAGGCGATACCGTTTCACCATTTTACGATCCAATGATCGCCAAGGTAATATGTCACGAGGGAGATCGCGACGCGGCAATCGATGCGTTACTGCGTTGGCTCGACAACAGCTTTATCTTACCGATCACTACGAACAAGGCATTTCTTTATGCCTGTGCAGATCTAGCTGAATTCAGAAGTGCCGAGCTAGATACTGGATTGATCGAACGCAACGACGTTCAGCTCACTTCAACCCCGCCCGCAACAGACCGGGTCTTAAACGCAGCGGGTTGGCGAATAAGAGAACATTTTCTCGATGGACATCAATGGGGTGACCGTGAATTTGAAAAAGGCTTGTTCGGGTTTCGGGTCAATGCTGACGCTGATCCGAAGCACGCTGTCTATGCTGAAGGCCGAGAACATTTAGCTTCTCTCCAATCGCCTCCTCAAGACATCGCAAGCGATCTCGAGGGCAATTCAGTTGTGGTGACCGAGAATGGATACACGCACGTATTTTCGCTGAATTCGCCTTACGGAACGGGTGCCCACTCCGCCGCAGACGGAGCGATCCTCGCGCCCATGCCGGGCAAGGTTATCGCGGTCGATGTGAGCGAGGGACAGAAAGTCAAAGCAGGCGACCGCCTCATGGTGCTCGAGGCGATGAAGATGGAACACGCGCTCACCGCGCCGTTTGACGGGACCGTCACCGGGCTTTCCGCCAGCGAAGGCGGGCAAGTGCAGGTCGAGGCGGTGCTGTGCGTGGTGGAGCCGAAAGAGTGACATCACTTTTCCGTCATTGCGAGGAGGCGAAGCCGACGCCGCAATCCAGAGTCGCATCGCGAGACACTCTGGATTGCTTCGCTGCGCTCGCAATGACGAGATAGATATGTCGTGGCAGGCTGAACTCGAAGAACTGCGCCAACGCGAAGCCCTCGCCGAACAGATGGGCGGCGAAGAAAAAGTCTCGCGGCAGCATGGCCGGGGCAAGATGGATGCCCGCGCACGGCTCGCGGCGCTGGTCGATGAAGGCTCGTTCCGCGAGATCGGCAAGATCGCGGGCAAGGGCACCTACAATGACGACGGCGATCTTGAGAGCGTCCTCCCCGCGCCGTTCCTGTTCGGTAAGGCGCTGGTAAACGGCCGCCCGGTGGTCGCGACTGCTGACGATTTCACCATCAGAGGCGGCGCGGCTGACGCAGGCATTGCGCGTAAGATGGTGCAGGCCGAAATGATGGCGCACGAGTTGAAGCTGCCCATCGTCCGCATGATTGACGGGACGGGCGGAGGCGGCTCGGTCAAAACGCTCGAGCAGATCGGCGCGACTTACATCCCCGCTGTGCCCGGCTGGAGCGATGTGGTCGAAAACCTCGATACGGTGCCGGTCGTCGCGCTTGCCCTCGGGCCGACCGCTGGCTTGGGAGCAGCGCGCACGGTCGCAAGCCATTACTCGATCATGGTGCGCGGGCTATCCCAACTCTTCGCCGCAGGCCCTGCCGTCGTCGATGGCCTCGGCGAAAGCTACAAAGGCGCCGCCGACCACCAACAGGCCAAGGAAGAGCTGGGCGGCGCGGACATTCACACGCGCAACGGTGTCGTCGATGACGAAGTGGCAAGCGAGGCGGAGGCCTTTGCCCGCGCCCGGCATTTCCTCTCCTTCATGCCCGAGCATGTCGGGCAACTCGCGCGCCGCTCCAACTGCAACGATCCAGTCCATCGCCGCGAAGAAGCCCTGCTCAGCCTTGTCCCGCGCGAGCCGCAACAAGTCTATTCGATGCGCCGCTGTCTGGACATGGTATTCGACCAGGGCACAGTGTTCGAGATCGGCAAGATGTGGGGCCGCGCAGCGATCACCGCTTTGGCGCGCCTTGACGGCTGGCCGGTCGCGGTGGTGGCGAGCGATCCCAGCTATCTCGGCGGATCGTGGGAAGCGAAGACCAGTGAGAAGGTCGAGCGCTTCGTCAAACTCGCCGACCAATTCCGCCTGCCAATCGTCCATCTGGTCGACAATCCTGGCTTTATGATCGGGCGCGAAGCGGAAATGGCGGGCACGATCCGCTACGGCGTGCAAGCGATGAACGCGATCTACAAAGCCAGCGTCCCGCTCGCCAGCATTGTCATGCGCCGGGCCTATGGGATTGCGGGCAGCGCGATGAGCAATGCCGACCGGTTCCAGTATCGCTATTGCTGGCCGAGCGGGGATTGGGGCTCGCTGCCGATCGCGGGCGGTTTAGAAGTCGCCTACAAATCCGAGCTTGAGGCCGCTGAAGACCCCGCCGCCTTGCTCGAAGAGATCAAAGCGCGACTGGACAAGGTGACCTCGCCTTTCCGCTCAGCCGAACGCTTCAATGTCGAGGACATCATCGACCCGCGCGACACGCGGCCCTTGCTGTGCGAATTTGCGGAATTGGCTTGGAGGCGTCTTAATTCCGAGACCTGGCCACCCGCACCCTCCACCCTTCCACCCGGATCGTAACCCGGTGTGATAATCCGGGTGGAAGGGTGGAGGGAGCGGGTGGTTCCGGCACGCGAAAAGGATCTGTTGCCCTTGCGGTTGCGGCGCAACCGATATCGCCCTCACCCATTCGTACCGCGTAAACAGCACACCCTTTTCGCTGAACAGCACAAAGCCCAGCCCGATAAGCCCGCAAGTCAGCATCGAGAGCGCCAGCGGCTGAGCCGTTCCATCGTACATATAGCCGATTGCCCCGCCCAGGATCGCACCCGTGCCCATGCGCAGCGCCGTGTGCGCGCTGCTCGCCGCGCCTGCAATCTGACCAAACGGCTGCATTGCAATCGAGGAGAAGTTCGACCCGATAAAGCCAAGCATCGCCATGTTGAGGCTCAGCAGGATGACAAATTCGGTCAGGCTTTGCGGCTGATCGCTCGCCGACCACCACAGCACCGCGCTGATCGCGATAAAGCACAGCAAGGCCGTGTGCCCTACGCGGCGCGCACCAAAGCGCTCAACAATGCGCGAATTGGTGAAATTGGCGACCACCATGCCGATCACGGCCCCGCCAAAGATGATTGCGAAATATTCGCCCATGCCGAACGCTTCGCCAATCAATTGCTGCGAGGAATTGAGGAAGCCGAACAGGCTGCCGAACACCAGCGCGCTGCCGATGACATAGCCGATGGAGCAGCGCACGCTTAGCGCTTGACCCATATTGCGCAAAATGGTTGGCGGATCGATATCCTGCACGTTTTCCGCTGCAAGGCTTTCCGGCAGGCGGATCCACACCCATACGCCGACAATCACACCCATCAGCGCCATAGCTATGAAAATTGCGCGCCAGCCGGCGAGCATCATGATCCCCTGGCCAATCGCCGGAGCGACAATCGGAACCAGCAAAAAGATCATCATGATCAGGCTCATCAACCGCGCCATCTTGTCGCCGCCTACGTGATCGCGAACAATGGCGGCGGGCACGACGGACAGGCCGGCGCAGCAGATACCCTGCACCACCCGCATTGCGACGAGCACTCCAAAATCATTGACCAAAGCGCAGCCGAGCGACAGCACGATATAAGCGATCAGGCCAACAGCGAGCACGGGCCGGCGGCCAAAGCGATCGGCAAAAGCGCCGGGAAAAAACGCTCCGATACCCGCGCCAAGGAAATAAGAGCTGATAACCAGCTGGCGGTCATTCCCGCCTGCTCCCATCTCGTCCGCCATCTGGCCCAAAGCTGGCAGCATGGCGTCAATGCCGAAGGCCTGTAGGCTCATCAATAGCGCCATGAGCACGATCATCTCGCGCTCACCCAATGCCCGCTCCGGTGCGCGTTCTGCCAAGGGTTCGGTGGTGGCCATGCCGCTCCCTTGGGCCTAGTGCGCAGGCTTGACCAGCGAATTTTGCGGCGGGCTAGGTTCCGCTGCGCGTGGATAGCGACTATCTAACGCAGGAATGTCAGAGGAAACATCCCAGTCAGATGGCGAGGAGGCACAGCAAGGTCTGCGCAAGATCATCCATGTCGATATGGATGCCTTTTTCGCCAGCGTGGAACAGCGCGACAATCCCGATTTGCAAGGAAAGCCGGTCGCAGTAGGCGGCTCTGGCGGGCGCGGTGTAGTCGCCGCAGCAAGCTATGAAGCGCGCAAATTCGGCGTGCGCAGCGCCATGCCATCGGTCACGGCCAAGCGGCTGTGTCCCGATCTGATTTTCGTGCGGCACCGCTTCGACGCTTATAAAGAAGCGAGCCGCACGATCCGAAAAATCTTCGAACATCACACGCCGCATGTCGAACCGTTGAGCCTTGATGAAGCCTTCCTCGATGTGACCGAGGACCGGCTCGGCATCGGCTCGGCCACACGCATCGCAGAGCTGATCCGGCAAGAGATCAAGGCCAAGACGCGGCTGACCGCGAGCGCGGGAATCTCTTACAACAAATTCCTCGCCAAGATCGCGAGCGACCAGAACAAGCCCGATGGCATGTGCGTGATCCGTCCGGGGCAAGGCGCGGACTTTGTCGCCAGCCTGCCGATCCGCCGCTTTCACGGGGTCGGGCCTAAAGCAGAAGAGAAGATGAAGCGGCTCGGGATCGCAACAGGCGCCGATCTGGCCGCGAAGGACATCGAGTTTCTGCGCGAGAATTTCGGCAGCTTTGCGGATTATCTCTACCGCGCCGCGCGCGGCATCGACCTACGCCCCGTCCGCGCTCATCGAGAGCGTAAATCGGTCGGCGGAGAGCGCACCTTCAGCGAGGATATCTCAAGCGGCGCGCAGCTGCGCGAGACGCTGGAGAACATCATCGACATCGTCTGGGGCCGGATCGAGAATGCGCAAAAGGACGGCAAGTTGCCGCGCGGACGCACGGTCACTCTGAAGATGAAGTACACCGATTTTCAGACGATGACGCGCTCTAAATCTGTGCCCAATTGGGTCGCAGACAAGGCAGAATTCGCAGAGATTGGCCGCGCGCTTCTTGAAGAGGCCTTGCCACTCCCCATGCCGATCCGGCTGATGGGACTGACCCTGTCTAATCTTGATCGTGGAAAGCCGAAAGAAGAGCGCAAAAGCGACGACTCGCAGCTTTCGTTGCTTTAGCTTTTTTCCCGCGAGCGCCAGTAATCGAGCCTTGAGCGGGTTTTCGCGATGAGCGGTTCGGGCAGCGAATGCGTGGGGAAAAAGCGCGCTTCCAGCACCTCGCGCTGATCGGGCGCAGGATGATCGTCGCAGGTCGCGGTGAAGAGATGCGCGGTGTGCGGCGCGCCGGACATAACTTCGTCGATTGCGCCAATTTTGGTCACCGCGGTAATTTCGAGACCGACTTCTTCGTACACTTCGCGGATCGCCGCCGCTCGTGGATCCTCCCCTACTGCTACCCCGCCGCCGGGCAGCGCCCAACCCTGCGGGCCATAGCTGTGCCTCAGCAATAGGAGATTTCCGCCCAGATCCGTGATGATGACTGAGCAGCCCGCAAGCGGGGTCTTGGTCAGCTTCCGCCAGCGATGGCGCACCTTATGTGCGATGGGCAGGATCGCGCGGTGCAACGGCGCGGGGACGAGGGAAATTAGCTTCACGGAAAGCAGGTTACCGCGTGCCCATCCGCCGCGCCAAGCAAACGGGCGACAGGCAGGTCGTGCTCATTTGCAAGCGCAGCTTCGAACACAGCGCGCTTTTCAGCCGAGCCGCCGAGCGTGAACACCAATTGCGAACAATCGAGCAGCGCGGGGATAGTCAGAGTGATCCGGTCAAACGGCGCCTCTGGCGGCAGCGGGTCTGGGGTCAGTCGGCGGATGAATTGCGGATCGTCGATCTGCGGATCGGTGTTCGGAAATAGCGAGGCGATGTGTCCGTCCGCGCCCATGCCGAGCCAGGCGAGCGAGAAACGTGGCGGCGCTTGCGCATCGGGCAAAGCGTTCACCTGCGCGCCGACAGGTTCAAAGATCGCGCGCAATTTGCCGGTGTTGGAGGCCGAGTGGTCCTCTGCGACAATCCGGTCATCATTAGGCCATATGATCACTCGCGACCAATCGAGCGGATGTTTGACCAACGCTTCGAAGATCGGAAACGGCGTAGACCCGCCCGGCACGGTGATGGCGATCGCCTCGCCGGTTTCGCTTAGCGCAGCGCCAAGACGCTCCGCAACCCAATCGGCGATGGCCTCAGACCCGGCGGCGTGCATGATTTGAGTTTTCATGTGTTCCGCATAGCAAAAGGGCCGCTCCCGGCTACCCGGAAACGGCCCGTCTGCATATGTATTCGCCTGAAACGCGCGGGTTTACTTCAGCAGCGATGTGAGGAACCACACGCGCTCTTCTGCCATATCGGTCCAGTCGTCGATCAAACCATCGGTTGCGTTGTCGCCTGCTTCTTCGGCCAATGGTTTCATCGCCTTCAATCGGTCGATCATTTTGGCATTGTCATCACGCAGCTCCGCGATCATGTCTTCCGCGCGAAGCGACGTACTGTCCTGATCCTTGATCTGCGTATGTTGAGCGACCGAGCCGACGGATGTCAGCGTGTCGCCGCCAAGTTTGCGGGCGCGCTCGCCAATCGCATCAATCTGGTCGCGGATTTCGATCGCCTGCTCGTCAAACAGCAGATGCAGATCGCGGAAACGCGGGCCGGTCACGTGCCAATGAAAGTTCTTCGTCTTGATATAAAGCGCGAAGTGATCAGCCAACAAAGCGTTGATTTCGGTGATCATCGCGGTCTTCGAATTGTCTTTTGGGTCAAGCATAAATGCCTCCTCGATAGTGTTACTGCCGCTTGGCATGTTCACCTAATCAATGGTCGAGGGCTGGCATGGTTTCGCGAAGTCTGCCAATCGTATTGATCGATAAAACCGATCAGAAGATCGCGAAACGAGCGTTCAAACCGATCAGAAGCGCGGCAACAATCAGACACGCGGCCAAGCTCAGTCGGATCACGCGCAGGGGCACTTTTGCGAGGGCATCGCCGCCTATCGACCAAGCCAGCGCAATCGCCGCGCCTCCCCCAATCGCTCCGCCAAGCGCGGCAACAGTCGGATAGCTCGCTTCGGCTGCGAGGGCGAAAACCACAAACCGTGCGCCATCACCCAATTGCCGCGCGAACAGGACAAGTCCGATTGCGCCCAGCGAGCGCGTCGGCTCTGCCAGTGGCTTGGACTTGATCGGCCAGATGAGTTCGAATGCTGCTGCGGCGAGCGCAAAAGCGACCAGCATATCGGCGGCGCGCTGGGGCAGCATGGCGGCAATGGCCGACCCCGCAAGCGCCATAGCGGCTGCGCTTAGTGCCGCGACAGTCAATCCCAGCGCCAGCAAAGAAAGGCGTGACCCGAGCAGAATCGGACAGGCGTGCAACGAGCAGTTGATCGCGCCCGCCCAGCGCGATCGCAAACACCAGCAGCATCGCGAGCAGAAAAGAATCCATGCTTTCGCCCTAGCAGGCAGGCGCAGTTTCGCCAGACCGTAGCGTCACAACAATTCGCCACCAAAACCGTCGCTGCGCTGCGCTTGACACGCACCCGCAGCGCGCCACATTCGATCTGTAATTACGAGGAAGCACCATGTCCGACCACATCATCGTCGAAACCGCCGACCGTCTTGTTACCGTGCGGATCAATCGTCCGGAAAAGAAGAACGCGATCACGCAGGACATGTATCAGGCGATGGCGGATGCGGTGAATGCCTATGGTGCGGACGAAGAAAACCGCGCGCTGATGTTCATCGGCACGGGCGACTATTTCACCTCGGGCAATGATCTTCAGGATTTTGCGATGGGCCCGCGGGGGGACGGCCTGCCGCCGGTCGTTCAGTTTCTTTACGCGATCAAGGATTGCCCCAAGCCGCTGATCGCAGCGGTCAATGGACCTGCCATCGGCGTCGGATTGACGCTGACGCTGCATTGCGACCTGGTCTATTCGGCGCAGTCGGCGACCTTCGCCGCGCCATTTGTGAAGCTGGGTCTTGTACCGGAAGCCGCGTCATCCATGCTGCTGCCAGCAATTATCGGTATGGCGGCGGCCAACGATGTATTCCTAACCGGACGCACGCTGACCTCGGAAGAGGCGCTGCGCATGGGGCTGACCTCGCGCGTGTTCGACGATGGGGTATTTGCTGAGGAGACTAAGGCCTTGGCGCAATTGGTGGCCAATGCGGCTCCGAATGCGATGCGCCAATCAAAGGCGCTGGTGCGGACTCAGAACGAGGCAATCACTCAGTGTATGAATGCCGAAGCGGAGATTTTTGCCGCACAATTGAAGTCGCTTGAATTCGGCGAAAGCGTCGCGGCGATGATGGCGAAACGGCCCGCTGTTTATCCGTAGTCGCGGTTGAATGTGCTTGGGACTGGCCCGGTTTCCAAGTGTGAGACCGGGCGGGTTTACGGTGGTTTGCGATCAGGCGAATAGGCCGGGGCTGGCTGGGACAATGGCGGTCGCGAACAGAACCGCTGACATGCTCAGCGACAGGACGGCTGCGAGGACGGTGGTGCGGTTTGAATTGGCAAACATGGGGGCTTTCCTTCGAGTTAGATTTGGCTTGCGCTTAGGCAAACAGCGTTGGACTGGCAGGGATAATTGCGGTGGCGAAAAGAACCGCTGAGATAGCCAGTGAGAAAACGGCTGCGATTGCGGTGTTGGTGGTTTCGGTAGCGAACATTTTAAGTCTCCTTGGTGCTTGTTTCGTATCTGGCGGGACGATCCCGCTGGATGCAAACAGCTTTGCAGGAGCCGTGCCAAACTTGAAAAACGGCAGAAAACTGCGGTTTCTGTGTAGTCACATTAACCGCAGATAAACGCTATTTGCGCATCATTGGGATATTTCGCCAAGAGTTGGGATTTGTGTTTTTGTAGCGCGCCCGCTCAAGTGGCAGCGCGCGCCTTTGGCTTCGTCTGGATCGTGAAATAGATAATCAGACCCACGCCAATCGCGCTCGGCCCGGCCCATATCAACGGGTTGAAAACCTGCTCAGGCACAATTCTGATCAGTCCAACCGAAAGAAACGCGGTGTAGGCCGAAATCCCCATCCCGATCAGCGCGCGGAAGTGCTCACCGACATAGGCGCTGCGCGCGTCGGGCGGGTCGGCTCGCCAGATGAAGCGCTGTTGCAGTCCCATCGCCACCAACCCGACAAACGCCACCAACACCATCAGCGGGTGCTCGACGCGAACGCCGAAATAGCCGCACCACAAAGCCGATATCACCACCGTCGCGATCACCACCTGGTATCGCGGAGCACGCAGGCTCTCGCGGCTCCTCGCATGCGTGACCGAGGCCAGCCCATAATCGGCAAAGCCAATCGTCAGCAGTCCGAGATAGAGCATCATCCAGCCAAACAATCCGGCGAACAGCTCGCGGTCAGTGATCGAAGGTATACGCTCTTCCGGGCCATAAAGCGACAACAAGGCCATCGCGATGGCGAGCGCACCTGCAGCCATAAAGCCATAGCACGCAGCCTTGCCCCATTTGCGATGCGCCTTGCCGCCTTTGCGCGCAGCGATCGGCACCCAGAAGGCGATGAGGCCTATCGCGCCGGCGATGACGTGCATCACAATCAAAGCTTCGAACAGGTGCATTGCGCGGCCATGGGTGCACAAAATTTCGTGCACACACAAGCGCGAGACAGATCATGTCGCAAATCGCGCAGCCACAATGCGCGCCCTTTCCTAGCCGCTCACAAGGCTTGCGCGCGCGCACATGCTCCTGCAATTGAACGCACATACAGAGGAGAGACGACCCCATGCGTCAGGTTGATCATTTTATTCTCGGCGATAGCCCCGCCCCCACCCGCAAGCATCAAATTTGGAACCCATCGACCGGTGAGATTCAGGCCGAAGTCGCTCTGGGCGATAAGGCGCTGCTCGACCGGGCGGTCGCGACCGCGAAGAAGGTCCAGCCCGAATGGGCGGCGACCAATCCGCAGAAGCGCGCGCGCGTGATGTTTAAGTTCAAAGAGCTGATCGAAGCCAACATGCAGAGCCTCGCAGAGCTGCTTTCGAGCGAGCACGGCAAGGTGATCGACGATGCCAAGGGCGATGTGCAGCGCGGCCTTGAAGTGATCGAATATGCTTGCGGCATTCCGCAGGTTTTGAAGGGCGAATACACGCAAGGCGCTGGCCCCGGCATTGACGTTTATTCGATGCGTCAGCCGCTTGGCATCGGCGCGGGTATCACTCCGTTCAATTTCCCTGCGATGATCCCAATGTGGATGTTCGGCATGGCGTGTGCAGCGGGCAACGCCTTTATCTTGAAGCCCTCCGAGCGCGATCCGTCGGTGCCAGTGCGGCTGGCCGAATTGTTCGTCGAAGCAGGCGCTCCTGAAGGCCTGCTGCAGGTCGTCCACGGTGACAAGGAAATGGTCGATGCGATCATCGAGCACGCCGACATCCCGGCTATCAGCTTTGTCGGCTCCTCCGATATCGCTCACTACATCTATCATCGCGGCGCTGAGTTCGGAAAGCGCGTGCAGGCTTTTGGCGGCGCGAAGAACCACGGCATTGTGATGCCCGATGCCGATCTCGATCAGGTGGTGAACGATCTGGCCGGCGCGGCTTTCGGCTCGGCGGGTGAGCGCTGCATGGCTCTGCCGGTGGTCGTCCCGGTGGGTGATGACACGGCGAACCGCCTACGTGAAAAGCTGATCCCGGCGATCAATGCTCTGCGCATTGGCGTCTCCACCGATCCGGACGCGCATTACGGCCCGGTCGTTACGCCCGAGCACAAGGCCCGGATCGAGCAATGGATTACAACAGCAGAGGAAGAAGGCGGCGAAATCGTCGTCGATGGTCGCGGCTTTTCTTTGCAGGGACATGAGGATGGCTTCTTCGTCGGACCAACCCTGATCGACCGTGTGACGCCGCAAATGGCTAGCTATCAGGAAGAAATCTTCGGACCCGTGCTGCAAATCGTGCGCGCAAAGGATTTCGAAGACGCCGTGCGCCTGCCAAGCGAACACCAATACGGAAATGGTGTCGCGATCTTCACCCGCAACGGCCACGCCGCGCGCGAGTTTGCCAGCCGCGTGCAAGTCGGTATGGTCGGCGTGAACGTGCCGATCCCGGTTCCGGTCAGTTATCACAGCTTTGGCGGATGGAAGCGTTCGGGCTTCGGCGATATCGACCAATATGGCACGGAAGGTCTCGCCTTCTGGACCAAGAAGAAGAAGATCACCCAGCGCTGGCCCGATGGTGGTGGCGATGGATCGAATGCCTTTGTAATTCCTACGATGGGGTGAGGCGATGCGAGCGACATTTGCATTGATCGGAGCGCTGACGCTGACGGCATGTTCGCAGAGTGACATAGCCACCGATGAGGCCGTCGCGGCTGGCGAACAGGCGGGCACGCCCGCTGCTCAAGCCGGGCCGCAAGAGGTGGCTGAAACAAGGGCCGACGCACAACCTGTCGCTGATGCTCAGGCCGCTGCGAAAATTCCGGATCAGTTCCTCGGCGTGTGGGACTATATCGGCGGCAGCTGCGCTCCGGAATCCGATATGCGGCTCGAAATCACCCAAACCCAGCTCGTCTTCTACGAGTCCGTCGGCGACATCCGCTCCTTCCAGACAGAGAGCGACACATTGCGCGTCGACCTCGCCATGTCGGGTGAAGGCGAAACATGGCGCGCCCTGCGGCAGCTCACGATCAAGGACGACGGCACGCTGCACGTGGTTGACGGCGCGACGCCCGATGCAGTGGACGAATATCCGCGCAAGAAGTGCAAGGGATGACTCGCGCTCGCACCACGTCGGGCTCACCATTCGAAAAGCAGTTCGGGTTTTGCCGCGCGGTGCGGGAGGGCAATCGCATTGTTGTCGCGGGCACTGGCCCGATTGAGGATGATGGTGAGACGACGCCGGGCGGTGCGGTCGAGCAGGCGGAACGTTGCCTGTCGCTGATCGTCAAAGCTATCGAAGAATTAGGCGGCAGCGCGGCGGACGTGGTGCGCACCCGAATGCTTCTCACAGATCCAGCTGATCAAGCAGCCGTGGGTGAAGTGCACGCGCGCTTCTTTGGTGACAATCCGCCAGCCGCGACCATGGCGGGCGTCGCGTGGCTATGCCGCGAAGAATGGAAGGTTGAGATGGAAGCCGAAGCGGTCGTCTCCGACCCTTGAAGCGCTTGTTAAGCGACAGCGCGGATATGCCGCTGCAGCGCGAAATCCATCGCCGCGATAAGCTGATCAACATGCGTCATCGCGTCCAACTCTTTAGGGCCGAGCAACAAGCGCGGTTCGCCGCCATTCTCGCGGATCAGAATCGCAGGAAGGTCAAAGCCGTGATGCGGATAGTCGGCCGCCAGATCGTCGCGGTGGTGAAACACTTTCTCCATCGGCAGGCTGTCCAGATAGCTGCGCCACACTTTGCGCATCGACACCGCGCCATAGGTTATCGCGCAGAGCGAACACGGATAAGTCGCGGGAAAGACAGACTTATGCACGGCGTGGACCAGCGCGTTCAGAATCCCGCCATCGGCGTTGTAAACGATCAAAAGCTTGGCGTTTTCTGTTTGCATAGCAATAGTTACGCAAGTCCCGCCGGTTCGGTTACAAATATTGCACGCGAGGCTCAAAATTCGCATCGCCGCATGCTTTTCTAGCGGCTCCAAGCGGGGTACAACGCGAGCCATGACAGGACAATTTCAACTCACAGAAGATCAGCTTGCGATCCAGGAAATGGCGCAGCGTTTCACCGCAGATAACATCACGCCGCATGCGGGCGAATGGGATGAGCAGCATCACTTCCCCAAGGACGTAATCAAACAAACCGCCGAGCTTGGCTTTGGCGCGATCTACGTCTCGGAAGAAAGCGGCGGGATCGGCCTTGGACGGTTAGAGGCCGCGCTGATCATGGAGGCGATGGCCTATGGCTGCCCCACCACCAGCGCGTTTATCTCGATCCACAACATGGCCGCGTGGATGATCGACGAGTTCGGCGGGCAAGAGCTGAAGGATCGCTACCTTCCCGATCTCATCTCGATGGACAAAATCGCGAGTTATTGCCTGACTGAACCGGGCAGCGGATCGGACGCAGCGGGCCTTAAAACCAATGCCGTGCTGGACGGCGATCATTACGTCCTGAACGGCACAAAGCAGTTCATCTCCGGCGGCGGCGTCAACGACATCTACGTAACGATGGTTCGCACCAGCGAGCACAAGACCAAGGGCATCACCTGCCTTGTGATCGACAAGGACACGCCGGGCGTCAGCTTTGGCGCGCCCGAGAAAAAGCTCGGCTGGAACGCCTCCCCGACCGCGCAGGTCATCTTTGAGGATGCCCGCATCCCGGTTGGCAACCGCGTCGGCGATGAAGGCGAAGGCTTCCGCTTTGCAATGATGGGTCTGGATGGCGGACGCCTTAATATCGGCGCGTGTTCGCTTGGCGGGGCACAGCGCTGCTTGGACGAAGCGGTGGCCTATACCAAGGATCGCAAGCAATTCGGCACGCCGATTGCCGACTTCCAGAACACGCAATTCATGCTCGCCGACATGGCGACCGATCTGGAGAGCGCGCGCGCGCTGCTCTATCTCGCCGCCGCCAAAGTCACCGACAACGCGCCTGATAAATCACGCTTTTCCGCAATGGCAAAGCGGCTCGCGACTGATAATGGCAGCAAGGTCGTCAATGATGCTCTACAATTGTTCGGCGGCTACGGTTATCTGAAGGATTACCCGATTGAGCGGTTCTGGCGCGATTTGCGCGTGCATTCGATCCTCGAAGGGACCAATCAGGTGATGCGCATGATCGTTGGACGGGATTTGTTGCGGCAGTGAGGGCACTTCACGTCATTTTTGCATATATATTTTCGGCATTTGTCGGGTCGTTTTCTCTGATGCTGATCGGTTCTCTTTTGGGAGATCTTGCGACGGGCATGTTCTGGATTCTCACGTTTGCTTATGCATCTGTCGGACTTTTCTGGGCTAGCATAGTCGCTCTCCCCGTACTGATTTTCACGGAAGTCAAAAGAATAGCCAACTGGCAATTCTACGTGATCGCTTGCGCGATCTCTGCCCCAGCGTTTCTCTGGATGATTGGCTCCTCGATGACCCCTGCGGCTTTAGCTTTCTTTGGGTTTGGTGCTGCCGTGGCTGGCGCTACCTACTGGCTTATTGCATGGCGTATCTTTCCGCCTATTGAGACCGCTGAGGAGCGGCAAATTTCATGAATCAAGACGTCCTAACCCGAAAATCCGCCGCGATCGGCCATATCACTTTGAACCGGCCCAAGGCGCTGCATGCGCTCACGCTCGATATGTGCCACGCCATGAGCGCGGCGCTCTCCGAATGGGCGGGCGATGATGAAGTGCAGGCGATCATCCTCGACCATGCCGAGGGGACGCGCGGTTTCTGCGCGGGCGGCGATATCGCCATGCTGCGCGATAGCGCGCTGAACGATGGCGGAGTTTCGGGCCGCAAGTTCTTCCACGACGAGTACCAATTGAACCACCAGATGTTCACCTATGAAAAGCCGATCGTGGCATTCATGGATGGCATCACGATGGGCGGCGGGGTCGGCATTTCGCTTCCGGCCAAATTCCGCGTCGCGACCGAGAACACCCGCTTTGCCATGCCCGAAACGGGTATCGGCCTGTTTCCTGACGTCGGCGGCGGCTGGTATCTCTCGCGCCTGGGCGGTCGGATCGGCCAGTTCCTCGCGCTCACCGGTGCGCGGCTGGATGGATCAGAAGCTCTGTGGGCGGGCCTCGCGACGCATTACGTCCCGAGCGAGATGCTGGACGATATCAAGGCACGGATTGCCGAACGCCCCGGACGTATCTCCGGCATCCTGTCCGAACCGGTGGGCACACCGCCAGAGGCGCGGATCGAGAAGAACGCGCTTAAGATCGCGAAGCACTTTGCCAGCGACAGCTACGAAGACATTCTCGCCAGCCTCGAGGCAGAAGTCGAGAGCAATGAGAATGGCGGCGCGGAATGGGCGCAGAAAGAGCGTGACACGCTCGGCACCAAATCACCGCAGACTTGCAAAGTGGCTCTTCGCCAACTCGCGAAGAGCGCGAACCTCGACGATTTCGCCGACAATATGCGGATGGAATATCGCATCGGCAGCCGCGTGCTGACCCGCCCCGATTTTGCCGAGGGCGTACGCGCAGTGATCACAGACAAGACACACGATCCCAAATGGGATCCGGCGACTCCGCAAGATGTGAGCGAAGAGCTGCTCGATGCGATCTTTGCTCCGCTGCCGGCTGACGAGGAATGGAAGCCCCTATGAGTTACGAAACAATCACCGTCGAAACCAACGCGCAGGGCAACACGGGCGTCACGCTGATGACGCTCAATCGGCCAAAGGCGCTCAACGCGCTCAACTCCAAAGTGCTCGAAGAGTTGATTGACGCTTTCGCCGCCTACAATGCTGATGACAGCCAGCTGTGCGCGGTGCTGACCGGATCGGGCGAGAAGGCCTTTGCCGCAGGAGCCGACATCAAGGAGATGAGCGAGAAGGCCGCGGTCGATTTCTACCTCGACGATTTCTTTGCGCCGTGGACGTCCGAGATCGTCAAGAAGACCCGCAAGCCCTGGATCGCGGCGGTCAACGGCTTCGCGCTGGGCGGCGGGTGCGAGCTTGCCATGATGGCCGACTTTATCATCGCGTCGGACAATGCCAAATTCGGCCAGCCCGAAATCAAGCTGGGCGTGGCCCCCGGCATGGGCGGTTCGCAGCGCCTCACCCGCGCAATTGGCAAATCAAAGTCGATGGAAATGTGCCTGACGGGCCGGATGATGTGCGCAGAAGAAGCCGAGCGCGCAAATCTGGTGGTGCGCGTTGTGCCGCAAGCGGACTTGCTAGGCGATGTGCTCAAAACCGCCGCGACCATCGCTTCAATGCCGCCAATGGCCGCAATGGCGAACAAGGAAATGGTCAATGCAGCGTTTGAAAGCTCGCTGGATCAGGGTCTGATCATGGAGCGCCGCATCTTCCAGATCCTGACCGCCAGCGAGGACAAGGCCGAAGGCATGGCGGCGTTTATCGAGAAGCGCGAGGGCAATTGGAAGGGGCGGTAATCCTTCACATTGGTTTGCTGCTCGGCGGCATATGGCTAACGATTGCCAACTTTCGCGCGTGGCGAAAGTTTAGCCGATTCACCCCTCCTTCAAGGGGGTGGACCGCAAATGGCCAAAGGCTGGGAACCTATGGAGCGATGGGAGCGCTGGCCATTGGAGGGTTTGGCATGATGCTGTTCGGCATCATCGGCTTGCTGAGTTGATTGGGAGAGTGACATGAAAATAGCCTTTATCGGCCTCGGCAATATGGGCGGCGGGATGGCCGCGAACCTCGTGAAAGCGGGGCACACGGTCAAAGCGTTTGACCTGTCCGAGGATGCGCTTGCCCGCGCGAAAGAAGCCGGGTGCGAAACGTTCTCTAATGTGCGCGATGCGGTCGAAAGCGTGGAAGCAGTCGTCTCCATGCTGCCAAGCGGCGCGATCGTGAAAGACGTTTACACCAGCGATGTGATCGGCCACACGCCTCACGCCGCGACTTTGATCGACTGTTCGACCATTGATGTCGCCTCCGCGCGCGAAGTCGCTGAGGCCGCGCATGCGGAGGGCTACAAGTTCGTCGATGCGCCCGTCTCTGGCGGGATTGCAGCAGCTAATGGCGGGACGCTGACCTTCATGGTCGGGGGTGAGCATCACGCATTCGACGCGGCTGAGCCGATCCTTTCCGCGATGGGCAAGGCGGTGATCCATGCTGGCGCTGTCGGTGCGGGCCAAACCGCAAAGATTTGCAACAATATGCTGCTTGCGATCACAATGATTGGCACAGCCGAAGCGATGAAAATGGCCGAAAAGCTCGGTCTTGATCCGCAGAAATTCTACGAGATCAGCTCGCAAAGCTCGGGCTACAATTGGTCCTTGAACGCCTACACCCCGTTGCCAGGTGTCGGTGTCGAAAGCCCTGCCGACAATGGCTATGCGGGCGGCTTTGCGACACCGTTGATGGTCAAGGATTTGCGGCTGGCAATGGAGGCGGCGGAGACTGCCGATGCGGCGGTTCCTTTGGGTTCGCGCGCGGCGGCGCTCTATGAGGATTTCCTCGGAGCGGGCAATGAAGCGCTCGATTTCTCTGCGATCATCAAGACCTATTGATTTCAACGATTACCGCGTCGAGCCACTCGCGCGGAGCCTGTCTGCGCCCAACATCAGCGACGAATTCCTGACCGCGCGCAACGCTTTGCAGCTGGCCGCGTTTGGCCCAGCGCGAAGGCCGGTCGTGATAGGATAGTCCGCCAGGCTTCAGCCATGCAGGCCGCCGCCACAAGGATGGGTTCGCGTCTGGCATGGTGAGCCGCAGAGTATTGCCGGCATGCGAGGCTTGCCGCCCCTCCCCGCGCCAGATCACATCGTTGGAGCCATGCAGCGCCAGCGCGTGCGGATGGCCCACATCCACGCATTCTTCAGGCACGCCAGCGGTTAGCGCTAGCATCTCTTCGACCTTCAAATACCCGAAAATGCGATGATGCGGTCTTTCGCCCTCGGCCCTGAACAAACCAAAGAAGACGAACACATCGCCCAGCCCGACGCCCTGCCGCTCCAGATGCGTTTGCGCCGCACCGCATTGGCCGAACCAGCAGGTTCCATCCGCTCGAAACATCGGATCGTGGTGGCAAGGATCGACCGCACCCAAATTCCCCCTGCTCGCCTGCGAAACCAATTCGCCAAGCCCCAAATCGCCATAGGTGGTCACGCTCGCCGCACCTGCCGGGATCGGCAGACTGATCGTGCCGACCATTGACTATCGGCGACGGACCACCGCCAGCCGCGCTGTCAAACCCCTTGCGAGAAAAGATAATTCGCATGGCGCCCCTCATGGCGAGCGATCCAGTGTTGCACAACACTCGTCGCACCCCACTTTGCGCAGGCTGGGGTTTGCCGCTAGAGGCGCAGAGAAGGACGGAATTAGCGAATGAGCGAACCTCAAAAAGTCACCGCACTCATTATGGCGGGCAAACGCTCGGGCGTGCTCGATCCGCTGGCCGAGCGCGCAGGCGTTGCGCAAAAATGCGTCGTCCCGGTCAACGGCACACCGATGATCGCCCGCGTGGTAGAGCAAGTCGCCGCCTGCGAGCGCGTTGGTGCAATCCGCATTGTCGCGCATGAGCCAGAAGAGATCGCCGCGCTTCCCGTGGTCGCGAAACTGCTCGAAGAGGGCCGCCTGACCTTCGCCGAAGGCAGGTTCAACATCGTCGACAGCGTTGTTTCCGGTGCTGAGGGCGTCCAATTCCCGCTGCTGATCACAACCGCAGACAATTGCCTCGTCACGCCCGAGGGCTATGGCGAGTTCATCGAGAAAGCGCTGGCCGAAGAAGCAGGAGCCGCTGCAGGCCTCGCGCGCAAGGAAGACGTACAGGCCGCAGATCCCGAGGGGCAGAAAAAGTTCTACGAGTTCAAGGATGGCGGCTATTCCAATTGCAACATGTATTGGATGGGCAGCGAGAAGGCGCTGAAAGCCGCCGAAATCATGCGCGAAGGCGGGCAGTTCGTGAAGTTCCCCGCTCGCATCATCAGGGCATTCGGCCTAATGAACCTGATCCGCTTCCGACTTGGCACAGGCTCGAAAGAAAAGCTGTTCGCGCAGATTTCGAAGCGCTTCGGCATCAAGCTCGTCCCGATTGTGCTGAGCAAAGGGCAGTATGCGATCGATGTCGATAACGAACGCACCTTCGAGGTGACCGAGCGCTTGCTGATCAAAACCGAAGGCAAACGCGGCTAACCGCCCGTTCGAGCCAGCAGGTGAAGCGCCTCTTCCAAAATATCGGCTGGCTGCTGACGGGGCGCGGTTTCAACGCGGCGATGAGCCTCGTTTACCTCTATCTCGCAACCCATACGCTGGGGATCGAGAATTTCGGCTATTTCGCAATCATTGTGGCGCTCGGACAAACCGTCACGGGTCTCGCCAATTTTCAGACCTGGCAATTCATCGTGCGGTGGGGCGCAAATGGCGAAGGCGCGAGTGAAGCTACTGGCTTTGCCATCGCGCTCGATATTCTGTCTGTCCTGATGGGCGCGGTGATCGCCGCCGGAGTGGTTTGGACGGCACAATTGTGGCTCCCCCTGCCCGACGAGCTGCTATGGCTCACCTTCGGCTATTGCATGATCTCGCTGCTCTCGATCCGAACGACGCCCACGGGACTGCTGCGGCTGAAGTTCAAGTTTGCGACCGCGACCGGCGCAGAGGCGGTGCAACCCGCCATCCGGGCGGCTGGTGCGGTGCTCGCCGCATTATTCATGCCCAATGTCGCAGGTTTTGTACTCGCCTGGGCCGCCGCCGAAGTGGCGGTCGCCATCGCGCTATGGGTCGTCGCAACACGCGGCGCGCCGATTGACTGGAGCAAAGTCAGCCTTAAGCGCATCCCGCAAAAGCACTCCGATGCCTGGCGTTTCGTTTGGTCGACCAACATGTCGGGCAGCCTCACCATCGCAGGCAAGCAGGTCATCATCCTGTTGGTTGGGACGTTTGGTGGAGCTGCGCTTGCAGGTGGCTTCCGCGTCGCCGCGCAATTGGGCCAAGCCTTGGTGGTGCTCGCGCAGACCATTTCCAAAGCGATCCTGCCAGAGCTGGTTCACGACGAGAAAAACGCGGTCGATATCGCCCGCCGCATGGCCAATATCGCCGTGGTCGCGGGCATTCTAGCGGTCGGTATGGCGCTGCTGTTTGGCCGCTGGGGCCTTGAGACAATTGCCGAAGAAGATTTCTCCCGCTTCTATTGGGCGATGGTGATCCTTTCGATCGCTGGCGCGGTTGAGCTGGTCGGGGCGAGCTTGGAGTCGCTTCTGGTTTCGGCGGGCAAAGCGCACACGGCATTCCTCGTGCGGCTCGTACCCACTGTGCTCGCGCTGCTTCTCCTCAACACCGCGATCCAGTGGGACGGCGCAAAAGGCGCAGCCTTCGCGATGCTCGGATCAAGCTCGCTGGCGGTGATCGGCTTCTTCGTAGCGGTACTGAACATGCGCGAGATCAAGATCGCAGTCGATCCGAACGGCAAACTCGCGAGCCCGGCACAGGAGAACACTCCCGCGACCGAACCAGAACGCCGCGACGCTTAGGCGCGCGCTTAGTCTTCCGGTTCACTCCAAGCGAGCTTTGGCTTGCGAGCCGCCGCCGTCTCATCGAGCCTGCGACGCGGCGCATAGTATGGCGCTTGCTTCAGGCTCTCATCGCCCGCCAGCGCCCGCTCTGTCACGCTGCGGAACGCAGTGATGAACTGATCAATGCTCGCCTTGCTTTCCGTCTCGGTCGGCTCAACCAACATCGCGCCATGCACCACCAGTGGGAAGTACACCGTCATCGGGTGATAGCCTTCGTCGATCAGACCCTTGGCCAGATCAAGGGTAGAAAGACCGCCGCCGAAATCCTTATCGCCGAACAATGCCTCATGCATGCATGGGCCGCTATCGGCGAAAGGCGCATGGAGAATATCCTCCAGACTGCGCAGGATGTAATTGGCGTTCAATACCGCGTCTTCAGCGACCTGCTTCAGGCCATCAGCACCGTGGCTGAGCATATAGGTCAGCGCGCGGGTGAACATGCCCATCTGTCCGTGGAACGCCGTCATTCGGCCAAAGTGCTGCAATGGTCCGCCAAAATGCTCTTTGGCGAACTCATCTGCCTGTTCTTCCTCGACCAAATGCACCACGCCGTCTTTCGTGCGCGCGGTGTAGGGCAGCGGCATAAAGGGCGCGAGCGCTTCGGACAAAACCACCGGCCCAGAGCCGGGGCCACCGCCGCCATGCGGGGTTGAGAAGGTCTTGTGCAGGTTGATGTGCATCGCATCGACGCCAAGGTCGCCGGGGCGAACGCGGCCCACGATCGCGTTGAAGTTCGCGCCGTCGCAATAGACGAAACCGCCCGCTTCGTGGACGGCATCGGAGATCTCGCGGAAGTCTTTTTCAAACAGGCCGCACGTGTTCGGATTGGTGATCATCACCGCTGCGACGTCAGGGCCAAGCCGCTCTTTCAACGCGACGACATCAATGCGTCCTTCCGGCGTCGCGGGGATATCTTCCACCCGGTAGTTGGCGAAAGCCGCGGTCGCCGGATTGGTCCCATGTGCGCTTTCCGGCACGAGCACGACTTCACGCGCATCGCCGCGTGCTTCGAGGGCAGCGCGGATGCACAAGATGCCGCAAAGCTCGCCATGTGCGCCCGCCTTTGGGCTCATCGCAACGCTGTGCATGCCGGTTAGGTCGATCAGCCAATGCGCAAGCTCGTTCATAACTTCGAGCGCGCCCTGCACCGTCGAAACCGGTTGCAGCGGATGAATATCTGCAAAGCCGGGTAGCCGGGCCATCTTTTCGTTAAGGCGCGGATTGTGCTTCATCGTGCAGCTGCCGAGCGGGAAGAAACCCAGATCAATGCCGTAATTCTGGCGGCTGAGGCGAGTGTAATGCCGGACAGTTTCCGGCTCGGTCAGGCCGACGAGGCCGATTGACTCCTCGCGCTCAAACCCGCCGAGGCGATTGGCATGGCCCGTGTCGATCTCGGGCAGGTCAACGCCAGTGGTCTCCGCATGGCCGATTTCGAACAGCAACGGCTCTTCGAGCATCAGGGCGCGGTTGCCGGTGGTCGTTTCGGGGCCATTGTGCATGCCATCATCGGCAGCTTCCATCGCTGGTTTCCAGCCGGATTTGTTGGGCGCGTTCATGACAGCACCTCCTCAAGAGTGGTCGCGAGGGTTTCGATATCATCCTCGGTGGTGGTCTCGGTCACCGCGATGAGCAGCGCATCGTTCAGCGCCTCTACACCAGGATAAAGCCGGTCAAGCGAGACGCCGCCGAGCACGCCTTTATCGGCAAGTGCGCGCACCACTTCGCGCGCCGGTCTGCCGCCCAGTTGCACCGTGAACTCGTTAAAGAACGCATTGTTCAGCAGGGTGACGCCACGGATTTGCGCCAAACGATCAGCGGTCTTGCACGCGAGACGATGGTTTTCTGCAGCCAGCTCGCGCAAGCCTTTCTCACCCAGCAGTGTCATGTGAACGCTGAAGGCGAGCGCGCACAGGCCTGAATTGGTGCAGATGTTCGACGTCGCTTTCTCGCGACGAATGTGCTGCTCGCGGGTCGAGAGCGTCAGCACAAAGCCGCGCTTACCCTCTGCATCGGTGGTTTCACCGCATAGCCGTCCCGGCATTTGGCGAACATGCTTGGGGTCACGCACGGCAAACAGGCCAAGATAAGGCCCGCCGAATTGCAGGCCGACGCCGATGGACTGGCCTTCGCCCACGACGATATCCGCGCCCATTTCACCGGGCGATTTGATCGCGCCCAAGGCCACCGGCTCGGTGTTGACGACAACCAGCAACGCGCCCTTTTCATGAGCGGCATCGGCGAGTTCGGTCAGGTCCGGGATGCGGTCGAGGATGTCGGGATATTGCACCACGACACAGGATGTTTCGTCATCGATGCGGCTTATGAGGCCAGAGTTGTCCGGCTCGGTCTGGATCGCGGGCATCGCATCGGCAATCGTGTCGCCGGTGAATTGCGCCATCGTCTTCACGACTTCGCTGTAATGCGGATGCAGCGCACCAGAGAGCACCGCGCGTTTGCGGCGCGTGACGCGGCCCGCCATGGCGACCGCTTCCCAGCAAGCGGTCGAGCCATCGTAGAGCGAGGCGTTGGCGACCGCACAGCCATAAAGGCGCGCGACCTGCGTCTGAAACTCGAACAGCATTTGCAGCGTGCCTTGCGCGATTTCAGGCTGATAGGGCGTATAGGCGGTCAGAAACTCGCCGCGCTGGATCACCGTGTCGACGCTGGCCGGAACATGGTGTCGGTATGCGCCCGCGCCAAGGAAGAACGGCGCATCACCCGCGGCCAAATTCTTGCTGGCGAGCTTTTTCATATGCCGCTCGACCGCCATCTCGCTGGCGTGCATCGGCAGACCGCGGATCGGGCCATCGAGACGCGCGACTTCGGGCACATCGACGAACAGATCGTCGATTGAGGACGCGCCGATTTTGGCAAGCATATCGCTGCGATCGGTGTCGGTGAGAGGTAGGTAACGCATCTAAAATCTCGCTAAAGAATCAATGTGATGGAGTGAGGTCGAATATCGTCGCATCGGTCCAAGCATCCGAATTGCGTGCCGCTGTCGTCAGGAGGCGCTCTCCAAGTGGCGTTGATTTCTCCCCGAACGACAACTTCACTGAACTGCATGAAGATCGCTCGAGTATCGAAATCGTCGTTGCCGCCGATCCCAAGTGCGCGATCAAAAGCTGGCATCCATTCTTCGTCTGGAAGCTCTCGATAGGCAGCGACCTTTTTCGCATCATCCAAAGTGCTGAATATAGCGCAATTGGTCCCGCCACACTCACCTAACCAGCCCGTCACCTTCACGACCTTTCCATCTAGCTTGCTGTCCTCTGCTGAAATGTCAGCGAGGACCTCAGCCACGGTGTATGCATCGTCGGGCGCCGACATAGCGCAGCTCCCCAAAAATAGCGCTAAGCAAGAGATCGTGAGCGCGTTTCGCATCACAAATTATCGACAAACGCCTTATACGCCTTGTCGTCCATCAGACCGTCGAGCTCGCTGGCATCGCCGATGGTCATGCGGAAGAACCAACCTTCCTCCTCTGGCGAGGTATTGACCAGCGCCGGATCATCTTCGAGCGCGCTGTTGGTTTCCATCACTTCGCCGGTGATCGGGGCGTAGACATCGCTGGCCGCCTTCACACTCTCGACCACGGCCGCCTCGCCGCCTTTTTCGACCTGGCTGCCGGTTTCAGGCAGCTCGACAAACACGATGTCGCCCAATTGCTCCTGCGCATAATCGGTGATGCCGACGGTGGCGCTTTCGCCTTCGACGTCGATCCATTCGTGTTCATCGGTAAAATAACGCGGCATTCAATCAGCTCCCTCTGAAATAGCGGTGAGGCACAAAAGGCATCGGTGAAACGGTAGCGGGCAGGCGTTTTGAGCGGACTTCGATTTCCAGCTCGGCGCCGTCCGCGGCGCGGTCGGGCGTGACATAGCCCATCGCAATCGGATGACCGAGCGAGGGCGAGAAGCCGCCGCTGGTCACGATGCCGATTTCTTCGTCGCCGGCAAAGATTTTGGCCCCTTCGCGCGCTGGCATGCGGCCTTCAATCGACAAGCCGACCCATTTTCGAGCCGTCCCGCCCACAATCTCGCGGCGAATACGCTCTGCGCCGGGAAAGTCGCCTCCGGCTTCGGTGCGGCGGCGCTTGTTTATTCCGAAAATCAGCCCCGCTTCGATCGGGCTCGTTTCTGGCGACAGGTCATGCCCGTAGAGCGGCAGACCCGCCTCCAGCCGCAAAGAATCCCGTGCGCCCAGCCCCACCGGCTTCACTTCCGGCTCGCCGCAAAGCAGCTCTGCTACTTCCTCCGCCACGTCGGAGGCAACCGATATCTCGAACCCGTCTTCGCCAGTGTAGCCCGCCCGCGCAATCGTCGCCAGGTGGCCTGCAATCGTGAACCGGCCAAAGCGCATGAAAGTCAGATCAGAGAGTTGATACTCGCCATCCGTGTGCCGCGCGAGCGCGGCTGCCGCCTTTGGCCCCTGCAAAGCGAGCAGCGCGTGATCTTCCATATGGTGGAGCGTGATTTCATCGGGCAGATGCTCGCGCAAATACGCAATGTCGTCGTACTTGGTCGCGCCGTTCACCACCAGATAGAGCGCGTCGGGCCAGCGCGAGACCATCAGATCATCGAGCACGCCACCATTCTCGTCGAGCAGAAGCGAATAACGCTGGCGCCCCAATTTCAACGTCGAGAGGTCGATCGGCAGGATGGCTTCGACCGCTGCGTCCAGTCCCTCGCCAGACAGCAATAACTGCCCCATATGCGAGACATCAAACAGCCCAGCATTGGTGCGGGTCCATTCATGCTCGGCCTTGATGCCGTCATACTGGATCGGCATTTCATAGCCCGCGAACGGGACCATCCGGCCTCCGCGCGCGCGATGCCACGCATCCAGCGGCAATGCCTTCAGCGGCAGGTCTTCACCTGTATCTTCTGGTATTTCATCGCTCAAAACTTCAGTCCCCGCAGCAGGCAAAACAACGCACCAAAGCGGCGCGTCGTTCCAACTTGCCCCCTCTGTCGGGTAACCTGAGAGCTTAGCAGGGTCGCAAACGACCCGGCCTTCCCCTTCGGTGGCCATGCGATTGCTCACATTGGCGCTTTCCAGAGTGCCCATTCCAGCGCGGTCCGTTTGCCTGAGAGTTTCCGGGGCGGTTGCTCCTTCGGCGCCTTGGCTGAAATCTCAGCCAAATCTCTCCCGCGAAAGATGCCAGAATCACTTCTGACGGGCATGCGTCATGTTGCGCATGCGAAGGGGTGCGTCAATCTCCGCCAAGCATTATCCGGGAAAACGCGAAACAATCGTGCGATCAGTTGGAGGTTTGCTCCGCGAGCAGCGCCTGAGCGCGCTTCATCAGGTCTTTTTCGCGCTGTGAGAACCCGCCCTCGTCTTCGGCCCCTTGGCGCGGTGGAACGGCGGTGGTGAAGTAAGCTATTCCCGTGCCACCGACTGCGTCGAGCCACAGCCCTGAACGAAGACCATAGGCTTCACCTGCATGGCCAATGCGCGACAAACCGTCATCGAAGAGCCCATCGGAACACGTTTCTTGGGGGGCCTCAATCATTTGAACGCCAAGTCCGTAAACACAAAAGAACTCCTGTCCTGGCTCAGGTTTATGCATCATCGAAAAAATAAACATGCCAAGTGAGTCAAATGACAGGAAACTGTCGGTATGGCGTTTGGTCAATTCCTGCCCGATCTTGGCCAGATCCATCATACCGATCCGCACCCCGCCTTGGGGCGAGAAGATCGAGGCATTGGTGCCCGGAACGTAGCTCGCAAGGTCGCATTCTGTGCCTTCCGCAATGGGAACAGTGCAATTGGGCGGCAGATCGCTTGGCTCATCGCGGGCCACATCGCCAGTATCGCGATAGAGCGTGACCGCGCGGGCGATCATGTCGTCATCGCAGCCCACCCAATTCAGGCACGCTTTGACATCCAAGGGAGCAAATACCGTGCGCTCCAAAATGCGGTCAAATCGCTCACCTGTGGCCGCCTCGAGTACGGTCGCCACAACAGGCGAGCCAAGGTTAGCGTACTCAAAAGGCGCTTCGCCCGGCGGGCCATCAGCATACCACGCCTCTGGCTCGGCAAGTTTCGCCTCCAGGCTTTCGCCGAGCGGGATCACATAGCCCGCATTATCACGCAGGCCAGATCGGTGAGAGAGCAATTGTGCGAGCGTCACCTTGGCATCGGGAAAGTTTGGATTGCGTACCTGCCAGCCGAGATAGTCTGAGACATCGGCATCCAGATCGACCTTGCCCTCATCGACCAGCCGCAAGGTTGCCAGCGCCATGATCAGTTTGGAAATGCTGGCAATGCGCACTGGGTCGTTGGCTTCGACCGGCTCTCCGCTGTCGCGATTGCGCACACCTTCGACTATCAGCGGAGTTATACTGTCGCGATCAAACGCTACCACTACGGTTGCTGGGCGCGTATCCACTTCGGGCCCGGTGTCTGGCGTGGTGGCGCAGGCGGTGGTGGTCATAGTGAGCGCAAGCGTCGCGGCGATCAGTCTGGCAATCATGATCGGAGCATTGCCGCTAAAACGCGCACAATCAATCCAAATTCGGCCTCAGCCAGCGTTCGGCGGTTTCCAAATCGATCCCGCGCCTTGTCGCATAGTCTTCCAACTGGTCGCGCCCGATCCGGGCAACGCCGAAATACTCTGCTTCGGGGTGGCCGAAATAGAACCCGCTCACCGCAGCAGTCGGCCACATGGCGAAGCTTTCCGTCAGCGACAGGCCAACATTCTTTTCCGCTTCGAGCAGGTCGAACAGGATCGGTTTCAGCGAATGATCGGGGCACGCCGGATAGCCGGGGGCCGGCCTGATGCCGCGATACTCTTCCTTGATCAGCGCATCATTTGTCAGCTGCTCGCCAGGCGCATAGCCCCATAGATCAGTGCGAGTGTGCTGGTGTAGGCGTTCGGCAAAGGCCTCTGCGAACCGGTCGGCCAGAGCCTTAAGTAGGATGTCAGAGTAATCGTCCTTGTCCGCCTGGAAGCGTGCGATATGCGGCTCGATCCCATGGATGCCGACGGCAAAGCCGCCGATCCAATCGCCATCGGGATCGATGAAATCGGCAAGGCACATGTTTGCACGGTCGCGGCTTTTCTTCACCTGCTGGCGCAGGAACGGCAGCACCACATGTTCTTCGCGACTAACGCGGTGGATCGTGACATCGTCGCCATCCCGCGCGCAGGGCCAGAATCCGGCAACACCTTTGGCGGTCAGCCATTTCTCTGCGATGATCTGATCGAGCATAGCATTGGCATCGTCAAACAATTGACTGGCGGTTTCGCCGACCACTTCGTCTTTGAGAATGCCCGGATAATTGCCGTGCAATTCCCAAGCGCGGAAGAACGGCGTCCAGTCGATGTAATCGCGCAGGTCCGCCAGGTCCCAATCGTCAAACACGTGTACGCCGGGCTTCAGTGGCGGCGCGGGCTTGTCGCTCAAATAGGCGTCGTAATAATTGGCGCGGGCCTCTTTCAGCGAAAGCAACACGCTGGGCGTTTTGCCGGCACGAGCATCGCGCACCTTCACATATTCGCCAGCGGTTTCTTCAACAAATTCATGGCGCTGCGTATCGGAAAGGAGCTTTGACGCGACGCCCACTGCGCGGCTGGCATCGAGCACATGCACGACCGGACCTCCATAGGATGGATCAATCTTTAGCGCGGTGTGCACCTTGCTGGTGGTGGCTCCGCCGATGAGCAGCGGCATGCTCATTTGCTCGCGCTGCATTTCCTCGGCGACGGTCACCATCTCGTCGAGCGAGGGGGTGATGAGGCCCGACAGTCCGATCATGTCCGCATTGTTGTCATTGGCCGATTTGAGGATGTCTTGCCACGGCACCATGACGCCAAGGTCGATCACATCATAGCCATTGCACTGCAGCACGACGCCGACGATGTTTTTACCGATATCGTGCACGTCACCTTTGACGGTAGCCATCACGATCTTGCCCTTGGCCTTGCGCTCAACCTCGGGCAGCAGATCTTTTTCGGCCTCGATGAACGGGATGAGGTGGGCGACGGCCTTTTTCATGACGCGTGCGGATTTAACGACTTGCGGCAGGAACATCTTGCCGCTGCCGAACAGGTCGCCGACGACGTTCATGCCGTCCATCAGCGGGCCTTCAATCACTTCGATCGGACGGCCACCGGCTTCGGCTGTGGCCTCGCGCATTTCCTCGGTGTCGTCGACGATATGTGCGTCAATGCCTTTGACGAGCGCGTGTTCGAGCCGCTTTTCAACCGGCCAGCCGCGCCATTCCTCTGCCGCCTTTTCATCGGCGACTGATTTGCCCTTATAGCTTTCCGCAAGATCAATCAGCCGCTCGGTCGCGTCCTTATGGCGGCACAGGATTACGTCCTCGCACGCACCGCGCAAGGTCGGGTCGATGGTGTCGTAAACGTCCAGCTGACCTGCATTGACAATGGCCATGTCGAGCCCTGCGGGGATAGCGTGGTAGAGGAAAACAGAGTGCATCGCACGGCGCACCGTCTCATTGCCGCGAAAGCTGAAAGAGAGATTGGAAAGCCCGCCGCTTGTCTTGGCGTGAGGGCATTGCGCCTTGATCTCTTCCACAGCCTCAATGAAGTCCAAACCATAACGGTTGTGTTCTTCGATGCCGGTCGCGACTGCGAAAATGTTCGGGTCAAAGATGATATCTTCGGGCGCAAAGCCGATGCCCGTTAGCAAGTCGTAGGCGCGCTTGCAGATTTCTACCTTGCGGTCTTTCGTGTCGGCCTGCCCAACCTCGTCAAAGGCCATCACGACCACCGCAGCACCGTAGGCCATGCATTTGCGTGCAGACTCGAGAAAAGGTTCTTCGCCTTCCTTCATCGAGATCGAATTGACGATCGGCTTGCCGGAGACGCATTTGAGCCCCGCCTCGATCACCTCCCATTTAGAGCTGTCGATCATCACCGGCACGCGCGCAATATCAGGCTCTGCCGCTATCAGCTTAAGGAAGGTGGTCATGGCGTGCTCGGCATCGAGCAGCCCTTCGTCCATATTGACGTCGATCACCTGCGCGCCATTTTCGACCTGCTGGCGCGCGACTTCGACGGCGGCAGTGTAGTCATCCGCCATGATGAGCTTCTTGAACCGCGCAGAGCCGGTGACATTGGTGCGCTCACCCACATTGATAAAGCGCGCTGAGCTGTTTGGCTGGTCCATCAGGCGGCCACTACAAACGGTTCAAGGCCTGCGAGGCGCATCGCCGTGTCAGGCACCGGGACTTTGCGCGGAGGCAGCCCTTCGACCGCCTTGGCAATCGCCAGAATATGCTCGGGCGAGGAGCCGCAGCACCCGCCGAGAATATTCGCCTGGCCGTTCTCCGCCCACAGCTTGACCAGCGATGCGGTCGTCTCGGGCAGCTCGTCATATTCGCCGAGCTCGTTGGGCAGGCCCGCATTAGGATAGGCCATCAAGAGCGTATCCGCGAGGCCGGAAAGCGATTGCACATGCGGGCGCAGCTGGTCCGCGCCAAAGCTGCAATTGAGCCCAATCGTGATCGGATCGGCGTGACGCACCGCGCACCAGAATGCCTCGACCGTGTGCCCTGAAAGATTGCGGCCGGACAGGTCCGTGAGCGTCATGGAGATCATGATAGGAATGTCGCGGCCAAGCTCTGTTTCGAGCTGTTTCACCGCCATGATCCCGGCCTTGGCATTTAGCGTATCGAACACGGTCTCGATCAGGATGAAGTCGCAGCCGCCCTTGACCAAGGCAGCTGCCTGCTCCTTGTAAACGGCAGTTAGCTCATCGAAATCGATCTCTCGAAAGCCGGGGTCTTCGACATCGGGGCTCAAAGATAAAGTCTTGTTGGTTGGGCCAATCGCGCCAGCTACGAAGCGAGGGCGTCCATCTTTGGCCGCATATTCGTCCGCCAATGCGCGCGCGATCTTGCCGCTTTCCACATTGATCGCCGCAACCTGATCTTCCGCCGCATAGTCTGCCTGCGAAATGCGATTGGCCGAGAATGTATTGGTTGAGATCACATCCGATCCCGCATCCAGATAGCTGCGAGTAATCCCTTCGATAACATCGGGCCGGGTGAGCGCGAGGATATCGTTATTCCCCTTCTGATCAGCCTTCAGGCCGAGATCGCCAGCATAATCCTCTTCGGAAAGCTTGCGGTCCTGAATCTGCGTCCCGAACGCGCCATCGAAAATGAGAATACGCTTTTCGGCCTCGGCAATCAGCCGCTCGCGCATACTCATGCCGCGTCTCCGACCGGACGTTTCCCAAGCATGTGGCAGATTGCATAGGCCAGCTCTGCGCGATTGAGCGTGTAGAAGTGGAACTGACGCACACCGCCCGCATAGAGGCGGCGGCACAGCTCAGCCGCGATTGTTGCGCTCACCAGTTGGCGCGCTTCGGGCCGGTCGTCCAAGCCATCGAACAACCCCTCCATCCAGCCCGGAATGTCCGTGCCGCACAGGCCGCTCATCCGCTGAACCGCGGCAAAGCTGACCACCGGCATGATGCCCGGTACAATCTCTCCGTCGATGCCAGCCGCAACCGCCTTGTCCCTGAACTCGAAAAAACAGCGCGTGTTGAAGAAGAATTGAGTTATCGCGCGGGTCGCGCCCGCATCGAACTTGGCTTTGAGATTGTCGAGATCGCTTTGCGCGTCAGGGCTCTCTGGGTGAACCTCAGGATATGCGGCGACGGAAATCTCGAAATCTGCAACCTCTTTCAGACCAGCAATCAACTCAACGGCATTGGCATAGCCGCCGGGATGTGGAGTGTATTGGCCGTTTCCTTCTGGCGGATCGCCGCGCAGCGCGACAATGTGCCGAATGCCGCTTTCCCAATAATGGCGGGCGACTTCATTCACTTCGTCCTTTGTCGCCGCAACGCACGTGAGGTGCGCCGCAGCCGGGATTCCAGCTTCTTTCTGGATCCGGACGACCTGTTCATGCGTGCGCTCTCGTGTCGAACCGCCCGCGCCATAGGTCACCGAAGCAAAACGGGGGCGCAATGGCCTGAGTGTCTCCACACTGTCCCAAAGCTTTTCGCCCATTTTCTCGGTCTTTGGCGGGAAGAATTCGAACGAGATGTCGATGTCGCCGGCAAGCCCTTTGAACAGCGGACTGTCGAGCGCGGTGCGCGCCTCGTGCATTTGGTCGAGAGTGGGGTTCACGCTGTGCGTTCCTGAGCAGGAGTTGAGAGAGGGTTCTTGCGACGCTGGCCGATCCAGATTTTCACGACCAACTCTTCGCCTTCGAGTGCTTCTGGCGTACGGGCGGTGAAGCCGGCGCTGCGGAGGAAATCGCGAACTTGCCTGTCCGAAAAGCCGAGACGGGCATGGGCGTGGCGGGTGCGCAATTCTTCGCGGTCGTGCGCGGCGAAATCTACGATTGCGACACGGCCACCGGGACGCGTGACGCGCGCAGCCTCGGCCAGCGCTGTCGCGGGGTCCTGCACGAAATGCAGCACTTGGTGCAGCAGCACCGTGTCGAAACTAGCGGCAGGAAAGGGAAGGTCGCTGAGGTCGCCCTGCACCAGCTCAATCCGATCAGCGGGGAAATGCTGTAATTTGGCGCGAGCGATGCGCAGCATTTCGAGGTTCTTGTCGAGCGCCACAATCCGTTCAGCACGCCCCGCGAACAGCTCCGCCATTCGGCCTGTGCCGGTCCCGATATCGAGCAGAGTGCCGACGGGCTCATCACCCAACGCTTCGCTGAGCCGACCTTCGACCAGACCATCATCGCTGTGCAACTGGCGAAGCTCGTCCCACTCGGTCGCGTGGCGCTCGAAATATCCCTCCGCCGTCGCCTCGCGTGCGGTTCGGATTGCAGTGAGCTTGCGCCGATCATCTTCGCAAATCTTGGCAAAAGCAGGATCCTCGCGCTCGGCAATCGCAAGGAGGCGCGCAATCGCTTCAACCACAGGAGACGTGCCGTCCGCGCTGCTGGCCATGCGCAGGAACACCCAGCTGCCCTCACGGCGACGCTCGGCAAGGCCAGCATCGCAAAGGATGCCGACATGGCGCGAGACCCGCGGCTGGCTTTGGCCAAGAACCTGCGCGAGTTCGCCAACCGCCAGCTCCATCGCCGCGAGCAGGCGCGCAATCCGCAGCCGGGTCGGGTCGGCCAGGGCACGAAAGATCGTGTCGATGTTCATTGCTTCGGTGTTCATGACTTGACTCAGCAAGTAGCATATAAAGATATTTTTATATCTGTAAATGAGGCAGTGCGGGCTTGCTTGCACCGATATCGCGATCTGAAGCGTAAGGTGCTTGCTTTTGCCGCACCTTCGCCCGAAATGCTGGCGCACTGGCAATCTGAGAGACTGCGCGATGAAACTGGGCTGCTGCTATTATCCCGAACATTGGCCAGAGGAAATGTGGGCCAAAGATGCGCAGCGCATGACCAATATGGGGTTATCGCTGGTGCGGATCGGTGAATTTGCCTGGAGTCGGATCGAGCCGAAGCCCGGACAGCTGAGCTGGGATTGGCTTGATCGCGCGATCGAAACCCTAGCCGGGGCTGGACTCAAAATCATTCTTGGCACGCCCACCGCGACCCCGCCGAAATGGCTGGTTGATCGCATGCCCGATATGGTCGCAATTGATGAGCGAGGTCGCCCGCGCGGCTTTGGATCGAGGCGGCATTATTGCTTCTCGCACCAAGGCTATCGCGCCGAATGCCGCCGAATCGTGACCGCGATGGCGGAGCGATATGGCGGTCATTCCGCGATCACCATGTGGCAGACCGACAATGAGTATGGCTGTCACGACACGGTGCTGAGCTTTTCCGATGCCGCCGCAGCTGGCTTTCGCGATTGGATAAGGCGGCGCTATCAGACGCCAGAGATGCTCAACAAAGCTTGGGGCAATGTGTTCTGGAGCATGGAATATCGCAGCTTTGACGAGATTGACCCACCGCACCTGACCGTGACCGAAGCCAATCCTGCGCATTGGCTCGACTACCGCCGCTTCGCTTCGGATCAGGTCGCGAGCTTCAACCGCGAACAGGTCGAGATCATTCGCAAGCATTCGCCCGGTAAGGACATCACGCACAATTTCATGGGTTTCTTCACCGAGTTTGATCACTACGACACGGCGCGCGATCTCGATGTGGCGACGTGGGACAGCTATCCGCTCGGCTTTCTAGAGCAGTTCTGGTTCGGAGATGACGACAAGCGGGATTACCAGCGCCAAGGTCATCCCGATATCGCCGCTTTCCATCACGACCTCTATCGCGGAGCCGTCGGCAATCAGCGTTGGGGCGTGATGGAGCAGCAGCCAGGCCCGGTGAACTGGGCGCGCTTCAACCCCGCTCCATTGTCGGGGATGGTCGCGCTCTGGACGCTCGAAGCGATGGCACATGGCGCGGAGTTCACAAGCTATTTCCGCTGGCGGCAGGCGCCGTTCGCGCAGGAGCAAATGCATACAGGGCTCTTGCGCCCGGACAGCGTGGACGCTGAGGCAGCTGGTGAAGCACGCGAAGCCGCGCGGATCATCGACGAAATCGGACCGCAAGATATCGCGCAAGCGCCAGTCGCACTCGTCTTCTCCTACGAAGCGGCATGGGTGTGCGGCATCCAGCCTCAAGGGCAAAGCTTCCGTTATCTTGAGCTGGCCTATGAATGGTATTCGGCGCTGCGCAAAAAAGGCCTCGATGTCGATATCGTCAGCCCGGATGCCGATCTGTCCGACTACACAATGGTCGCCGTCCCGACTCTGCCCATCGTGCCGGAAGGGTTCGCGGAGAAAGTCGCTGCACTCGACTGCCCCCTTCTGCTCGGTCCCCGCTCGGGTAGCAAAACGACCTGCTTTTGCATCCCGGAAGGGCTCGCACCCGGCGCGCTTCAATCGCTTATGCCAATAACTGTGGAGAGGGTCGAAAGTCTGCGCCATGGCATCACCGAGCAAGGCGACGGTTTCGCCGTAGAGCGTTGGCTGGAACAGGTTGAGAGCGAGCTAGTTCCCGAAATCACGCTCAAAGATGGCCGCCCCGTCGTCTTCAAGCACGGCCCTGCACGCTATTGCGCCGCTTGGCCGGATGACGCGCTGCTTTCGCGCCTAATCGCGAGCATGGCGAACGAAGCGGGCGTTGCACTGATCGACCTTCCCAAAGGGTTGCGCGTCCGCCGCACCGCCACTCATCTCTTTGCGTTCAATTATTCGACCAAGCCGGTCCGCTTCGACCTGACCGGCGAAACAATTGACCCGGCGGGCGTTTCAATTACGGCGCTAAGCGAATGAGCGACACGCGCACATATGCAATACTGGGCTGCGGCATGATGGGCCGCGAGCATATGCAGAACCTCGCGCTGGTTGATGGTGCAGAGCTGGTCGCGATTGCCGATCCTGACGAAGGCTCGCGTGAGGCTGCGGCGGACTTGGCGGGGACGCTCGGCCAAAGCATCACCTGCTTTGCCGACAATTCGGAGATGCTCGCCACGACCAAACCCGATGCCGTCATCATCGCCTCGCCCAATTTCACCCATTTTGATGTGGTGAAGCCGGTGATGGACGCCGGATGCGCGGTGCTGATGGAAAAACCGATGTGCACGCGGGTCGTGGATGCCTTGGCGCTCAGCAAAGCCGCGCGCGAATACGACAATCTGTTCTGGGTGGGCCTCGAATATCGCTACATGCCGCCCGTCACCCGCTTCATCGAGCGGGTGCACGCTGGCGAAGCGGGCGACATCAAAATGCTCGCGATTCGCGAGCACCGCTTTCCCTTCCTCGTCAAAGTAGGCGACTGGAACCGCTTTAACGCCAACACCGGCGGAACGCTGGTTGAGAAATGCTGTCACTTCTTTGACCTAATGCGACATATCCTGCGCGATGAGCCGATCCGCGTGTTTGCGAGCGGCGCTCAGGACGTAAACCATCTGGACGAGCGCTACGACAGCAAGACTCCCGACATCATCGACAACGCCTTTGTAATGCTCGACTTTGCGGGCGGCGCGCGCGCTGTGCTCGACCTGTGCATGTTCGCCGAAGGGTCGCAGCAGCAGGAAGAGATCAGCGCGGTCGGCCCCATAGGAAAGCTCGAGGTAAAGATTCCCGCCGCCGAAATCACCTGGTCCCCGCGCGACGAATCCGGGCCGTTTCGCGAAACCGTCGAGACACCCGCCGCTGCACTCGCAGCCGGCGATCACCACGGCGCAACGTTCTTCCAGCAGCGCGATTTTCACGCCGCGCTCGCGAACGGCACGCCGCCGCTCATCGACGCGCAGGACGGCTATCGATCAGTCGTAGTCGGCGCCGCAGCGCAGCAAAGTATCGCCACCGGACAGCCGGTCGATATCCATTTCGAAGACGAGAACTAGATCATGCTCGATACCATGCCGCGCCAGGGCTTTGGCCTTTGGAAAGTCCCCCGCGAGGACACCGCCGCGACCGTCATTGAGGCGATCCGCGCGGGCTATCGCCATTTCGACAACGCAGCAGACTACGCCAACGAAATCGAAACCGGACAAGGAATCGCGCAGGCCATCGGAGAGGGCCTGGTGACGCGCGACGACCTGTGGATCACGTCAAAGCTTTGGAACACCTTCCACGCGCCCGAGCATGTCGAGGAAGCGTGCCGCAAATCGCTCGATGATCTTGAGCTCGAATATCTCGACCTCTATCTGATCCACTTCCCTATCGCGCTTGAATATGTGCCGATCGACGTGCGTTATCCGCCGGAATGGGTCCACGATCCCGCCAGCAATTCGGGGATGAAGCGAGCGTCCGTTCCGCTGCACGAGACTTGGAAAGCGATGGAGAAGCTGGTCGACAAAGGAATCGTAAAGCGCATCGGCGTGTGCAACTACAACTCGGCGCTGATCCACGATCTGATGACCTATGCGCGGGTCAAACCGGCCATGCTCCAGATCGAAGCGCATCCATTCCTCACACAGGACAAGCTGATCCGCTGCGCCAAGAATTACGGCATCGATGTCACCGCCTTTTCGCCGCTCGGCGCGCAAAGCTATTTCGAGCTAGATATGGCGAAGAAAGATGAAAGTGTGCTCGGCTCTGCGCCGGTCATGGTCGCAGCCGATGCGCATGGCAAAACGCCCGCGCAAGTCGTCTTACGCTGGGGTGTACAGCGCGGCACGGCGGTGATTCCCAAGACTTCGCGGCCAGAGCGGATGCGCGAAAACCTAAACATCGACGATTTCGAGCTGTCGCAAGTCGAAATGGCCGCGATCAGTTCACTCAACCAAAACCGCCGCTTCAACGATCCCGGCGTGTTCGCAGAGGCGGCCTTTGCCACGTTCCACCCGATCTATGACTGATACCGAATTCCCCGCGATCATCACCGGCGGCGGCGATCTCGCCGCCTTTCTGAGCGCGAACAAGGCTGCGGTCGATGCGGCGCTGGACCATGCGGGCGCGCTGCTGTTTCGTGGGTTTGAGGTACCCGATCCGCTCGCCTTTGATGCCGCGATTGAAGGCTATGGCGAGCCGGGCTTCACCTATGAAGACTCGCTCAGCAATGCTGTGCGCACCAATGTGACCCCGCGCGTTTTTACCGCGAACGAAGCGCCGCCCGAGACCGAAATCTTCCTCCATCACGAAATGGCGCAAACGCCGCTCTACCCGGCAAAACTGTTCTTCTATTGTGAGATCGCAGCGACAAGCGGTGGCGCGACGCCCCTATGTCGCTCGGACTGGGTGCAGGATGGGCTGCGCGAGGCCAATCCTGACTTCGTCGCACGGGTTGAAGCCGAAGGCGTGCGTTACACCAACGTCATGCCCGGCGCAGACGATGCGGGCTCTGGCCAAGGGCGCAGCTGGCGGAGCACTTTGAGCGTTGCGACCAAGCACGACGCCGAAGCGCGTCTCAAAGACCTAGGCTATTCGTGGGAATGGCTCGACGAAGAGGCTTTGCGAGTGACCACCGCAGCCCTGCCCGCTGTGCGCGATCTGGGCGATGGACGCGCGAGCTTCTTCAACCAGCTGATTGCCGCGTTTCGCGGTTGGGCCGACAGCCGCAATGATCCCAACCGCGCGATCACATTTGGCGGCGGAGAGCCGATCACGCCGGAAGACATGGCCGATGCGATCCGCATTGCCGATGAGTTAACGCATGATCTCGCCTGGCAAGCGGGCGATGTCGCCTTGCTGGACAATTTTCAGGTGATGCATGGGCGCAGGCCGTTTGAGGGCAAGCGCCGCGTGCTCGCCAGCCTGATCGCTTAGACCGCGCGCCGCGAAGCCAGCGCCCACACTAGCGCATTGCCCATCACCAGCGCACCAAAGAGCGCGGCGAACAGCACTCCCATGCCCTTGCCCGACGCCAGACCAAGCGGCGAAAACAGCAGATAGGTCGCGACCACGCAGCTGAACAATGTCACCGCAAGCGGCTTGGCAAAGCGCCACGGGGTCATATCGACTTTCTCACATCGGGTGAACGCCCAGGCCTCGTCGCGCGGGCGCATCCAACCGCAGGCAAGCATGATGCCGACCTCGATCCAGAACAGCACCGCGTAAAGGTGGATGAAGTGCAGCGTGATCACGTCGTCAAAGACGAAGCGGATCAGTCCATAAGCGATCACATGGAAGACAATCACCAGCTTCGCGCCGAGCGCTGGAACGCGGGTCGTGAACAGGCCGACCACAACGATCACGATGGTCGGAATGTTGTAGAAACCGGTGAAGATGCGGATGATTTGCCACAACCCCTCGGGCGAGAAATAAAGCAGCGGCGCAACCACGAAAGAAAACAGCGCGATGATGACACTGGCGATCTTTGCAACGCGAACCAGCTCTGCATCCGACGCCTCGCCTTTGCGCGCAGGGGCGTAGACGTCGAGGCTAAACAAAGTCGCAGCGGAATTGAGCAGCGAGTTGAACGAACTGAGCACCGCCCCGAGCAAGACTGCGAGGAAAAAGCCAGAGAGATAGATCGGCAGGACATCGCGGATCAAGCGCGGATAGGCCTCGTCAATCGTGCTGAGCCCCGGACCATAAAGGTGAAACGCAATCACGCCGGGGATCATCATCATGAACGGCACGAGGATCTTGAAAAAGCCGGAGAGCAGCACGCCTTTCTGCCCCTCGGCGAGGCTTTGCGCACCAAGCGTACGCTGGATCACATATTGGTTTGTGCACCAGTAAAACAGGTTGGCAAAGATCATGCCGGTGAAAAGCGTGCCAAACGGCGTTGGATCGCTCGCGCTACCGATCGCATTCAACTTTTCTGGGTTCTGCGTGGTAAGCTCAGTAAGGCCTGCGCCAAAACTCCCCTCGCCCAGCGCGATCAAACCGAACACCGGAACCAATACGCCGATGATCAGCAGGCCGACACCGTTGAGTGTGTCGGATACCGCGACAGCGCGCAGCCCTCCGAAGATTGCATAGATCGCGCCGATCACGCCGATCACGATCACCGTCGCGACCAGGGCCGGAAAATAGTCGAGCCCGGTCAATCCAGGCACATCGAACAGCAGCAGCACAGCCACCGAGCCGGAATAGAGCACGCTCGGGATCGTGACGAAGCCATATCCGAACATGAACAACACCACCGACATGCGGCGCACCGTGGGGTCGAAGCGATCATTCAGGAATTGCGGCAGGGTCGTAAAAGCGCCCGCGAGATATTTCGGCAGGAAGACCAGGGCCATGGCGATGGTGGCGACCGCCGCCGTCACCTCCCAGCCCATGCTCGACATGTTGTAGCCGTATGCCGAGCCGTTGAGCCCGATCAGCTGCTCGGCTGACAGGTTGGTTAGCAAAAGCGAGCCAGCGATAAAGGCCGCGCCCAACCCTCGTCCGGCGAGGAAATAGCCGTCCTTGCTGTCTGCCGTGCCGCGCGTCTTCAGCCAGCTGATCCAACCGACCAGTCCCATGAAGAACACGCAGCTTGCGAGCGTGAAGATCAAATCGCCGGTACTCATACGCGCTCATCCAGCAATTTTCGGTAGTGGTCGCGCAAGTTCTCGATCCCGAATTCGGGCGTCGCATCGGCGTCATATTGCTGCGCTTTCGGATCGTAGACGAGCATGCTTTCAGTCGCGTAGTAGCGCGCGATCCGGGCATATTCGCACCTTTCCGCGCACCAATCGGAGAGGCCTGCGCTGAGCGCAAAGATGCGCTCAGCTGCGGTGAAAAAGCCTAGCGGCACGCGGCGCACTTTGACTTCGTGTCCGAGCAATTCGCTCAGCATCGCGGCTTGATCGCGCGGGCTGATCGCTGGTCCGGGGCCACCAATCACCTTGGTCGTTTTCCTGCTATCCGGATCTCCGATGCAAGCGACTATGAAGCGCGCGAGATCAGCGTCGCTGATCGGCTTGCAGCGGGTCAGTTCACCATCGCCGAAGACCATAAATCGGCCTCCCTTCGCGACCCGCTCAACCTGCCCGGAAAGCGATTTGAAGAAGGCGGTCGGGCGGATGATGGTGTGGTCGAGCTTTGACGCTTTTAGCGCGTGCTCGAAGGCGATTTTCGCACGCTGAAACGCGAGTTTAGGGCGCTGCACGCAAATCGCGGACAGCAGGATAAAGTGATCGACGCCTGCTTCTTCCGCTACCTTCAGCGTATTGAGATTTGCTTGAAAATCTACGGCCTCAGCATCCTTCGGCGAGCCGCTGCGCGAAGCGAGGCAGGAAATCACAGCATCGAAACGCGTGTCGGCGAAGGCATCCTTGCAGACAGACGCCGCATCCGTGACGTCTCCATAGCGAATCTCAGCGCCCTGAAATGCGTTTTCATCCACGCTGCCACCCGGGCGCACAAACGCAAAAGTCTGAAAGCCCTGCTCGACCAGCTCGCGCACCACTGCGCGGCCAATCGTGCCGCTCGCGCCGAGTACCAGCACGCTTTTGCCGCTTTCATTGCATGTAGTCCCGCCCATCGCCTGCAACCCTAGCAAGGCGGGTCAGGCTGGCAATCCCTGCGCGATCTTCAGTTTTTCAAGACTGGACCCAAGTCGAAGAGGCGCGTCGACCGACGCTGTTTACGCGACCTTCCGGTCCTCTTCGTGCTCATTGGTGAGTTCGAGCGTCTCTTCAGCAGGAGCAGGCCGACCAAAGTGGAAGCCTTGGAAGCATGAGCAACCCAGAGCCAGCATGGCTGTCGCCTGATCTTCTTCCTCGATACCTTCAGCCGTCACGTCGATCTCGAGCGACTTCGCGAGCGACACGATGGCCGTCACGATCGCCTGGCTCTTGCGCGATCCAGCAGCAGCAGCCTGAACAAAATCGCGGTCGATCTTGATCATCGAGAAGTTCATTTTCTCGATATAATTCAGTGACGAGTAGCCGCGGTCGAAATCATCCAAAGCGAAAGAAACGCCGAGTTCCTTGAGGCTGCGCAATTGCTTCTCAAGTTCCTCATCCATCTCGAGCATCAAGGATTCTGTAAGCTCAAGTAGCAGCCGGTTCGGGGCAAGCCCGCTGGATGCCAGGGCTTCGACAACAGTCGCAAGGAACTGACCAGTCGAAAGCTGGAGCGAAGAAACGTTGACGGTCAACTTGATGTGCTCCGGCCATTTGGTCGCTTCGCTACACGCATTGCGCAGCATCCATGCGCCAAGCGATTCAATCAGCATGGCATCTTCGGCAATCGGAATGAAGACACTTGGAGGGACCAGGCCGCGCTCATGATGGTTCCAGCGCATCAGCGCTTCATAGCCCATGACCTTGCGATCGGATCCGTTGATGATCGGCTGATAGGAGACCGACAATTCGCCATTTTCAAGCGCAAGCGAAAGATCACTCTCCAGCTTGGAGCGGTCTTCGAGCTTGGACCGCATGGCCTGCTCATAGGTCACATAAGTGCCACGACCGCGATGCTTGGCTTCGTAAAGTGCCAAGTCAGCGTTCGTCATCAGCACCGAATCCGATACCTCGCCGCAAATGACCGCGATGCCGATCGAAGCGCCGATGGCGAATTCAAAGCCATCGACAGTGCACATTTCGCTGACTTCGCCGATAATCTCAGAGGCGATTGCTGAAGCCTCATCGACAGAGGTTGGCGGCGCAAGGAACAGACCAAATTCGTCACCACCCAAGCGTCCAATCACGGCTTGCTCGCCCGCAGCGCTGCGGAAACGTTCAGCCACAATCTGGAGCAGCTTGTCTCCGACCGCATGTCCGTAGAGATCGTTAACTTGCTTGAACCGATCCAAATCGATCAGCATCAGCACGCCTTCCTTGCCTGTCTCAGAGCAGGATTTGGCAGTCTCGATGAGCTGCTGGCGGAAATAATCGCGCGAGAACAGTCCCGTCAGCCCATCGTGCTGGGTGACATAAGTCAGTTTCTCGTTCGCTGCTGCGATTGCAGCACGGTTGCGGTTAACCGTGCGAAGCGTCATCATCGCGGCGACAAAGGCAGCGATCACAAGAGCGATGCCGAACGTAAGCAGGATGACCTGGTTTTGTGTGCTGGCGAGACGCGCCTCATTGGCGTCTCTTTCGGTACGACAGCTTAGAAATGCGCAGTTCGCGGTTTTCGGAATCGAACCGTGCGCCCAAAAGCGCATTGTTGGCGACAGCAGAAAGATCGCGTGCCTTACCCTCAATCCGGTGGAACGCAGCCAGGTGGTCAGCTGCCAACTTGTATTCGCCGCGTCCGGAATAAACCTTGTAGGCAGTGTCGTGAAAATCGCGGAACAGCGAAGCAGTCTCGGTCAGGTCTTGCCCATCAAAAGTGCGTCCAATGTAGCGCTCTGCGCGGGTCAGATCCCCGCGTGAGAGCTCAACTTGGGCGCGCACGCCATACAAGAAAGGCAGCCATTCGGGAGCTTGATCGTAAGCGATGCGCAGGCCGCGAGCAGCCGTATCCTCTGCCGCGGCGTATTGGCCGTTCAGATGCTGGGTCGATGCAATATTCGTCAGAATCCGCGCTTCAAGCAGCGGGCTATCCATCTTGCCTGCCGCGGCAAGAGCAAGGCGAAACTCTTCTTCGGCCTCTTCCAGTCGATCAAGTTCCTTCAGTGCGTTGCCCTTGTTATTATGAGCAGAAAGAGACAGCGCATTGTCTTCCGGAAACGCCTGGTTGGCCTGTCTGTAATAGCGAAGCACGCGTTCATAGTCGCGTGCGTCGTTATACAGCGAGCCGATGTTTTGCAGCACGATCGCGCGGCTACGATCTTCGCCCAGGCTATTGTAACGATCATGCGCTTCCAAAAATGATGACAGCGCTTCGCCATACTCGCCCTGGCTCGCCATCAGCGAAGCCTTTGATCGCAACAAATCCGCGTGCAGCTTATCGCCTGGCAGGTTTGCGCTCACCTCTTTCAAGGCCGCATCGATAATCTCTTGCGCTTCGTCAGTCCGGTTGAGGCGGGTCAAGGCTTCGCCTTCGAGCCACTGCGCGGTTAGGCGAGATTTAACTGCCTCGCTCGATTCGCCTTTGACTTGCGATTTAGCCTTGCGGGCAAGATCGAGAGCAGACGAGGTATCCGCCATCATCTTCGACTTGGCTTCAGCGATCGTTGCTTCGAATGCCTCGCCTGGTGCCGGGTTCGATGCGGACGCCGATACAGGCGTAACAGCAACGATCAGAGCGGCGCATAAAACGCTGATTCCTTTCGTAAACTTGCCCATGTCAACTCTCCCCGTCAGCCCACCCTTCTCACGCCCATCGATTTGATGGAGCCCAAGGCAGCACGCATATTTTCGCCTTGCTTAGAAGCGCAAACCGATGTTCGCACCCACCACGTAGCTTTCGTCTTCACCGGCATCCCCGGCACTCACATAGCGCCCGAAAAATCCGACTTCAGAATTGCTAGTTAGCGGAGAAGCGTAAACAATTTCTCCAGTCATACGGCGTTTTGTTTCGATGCCGATTGTCTGGGTCACAAAGCCAAGTTCACCGGTCTCACGGTCGATGACTTCTTGCGATTCGAACTCCAGCTGGCCTTTTTCAACGGTCAGCGGTTGGCCAAGCGACACACGAAGAACATCGCTTTCGCCCATAATGCCGCGCTTGTTCATAGTGATCTGGCCGGCGGTGCTTGCAATGCGCTTGCTGTTTGAAAGCAATTGCCCCTCAGACGTTTTCGTCGAAGCCCCTGTTGCCGAAAGGTCGAACGAAAGGCCCTGCCCCAGATTGAAAGTCGCAGAAAGCGTTACGGCCTCTGTCTTCGATCCTTTGCCGAGGAAGTCCTCGGAAGACGTCTGTGCGCCCAGCAATGCGTCATTCTCGTTCAGGTTCGTCCACTGCAGGTTGAGTGAGACGTTGTCCGTGACCTTTTGCTCCACACCCATGGTGAAAGCAGAAGCTTCGCGCGCGCCAAGATTACGCTGGATCTCGCGCTGGAGGTCAGAGACGCCGACCAGGTCCTGCCAATCTTCGCGTTCTTCGCTGAAGCCAGCTGTGATCTTGGTGGTCTTCGTCGGCTTGTAGCTGGCCGAGGCAAATGCTTCGCCGGAGGCCAGACCCAGCACTGGGTTGACGCCGCCCGTATCCGCATCGTGATCGCTGATCAGGCCAAAGCGCTGGCCGGTGAGCGACAGCGCGCCCTGACCATGACCGAGAGTGACAGAGAAATCACCACTAGGATCGGTCAATGTCGCTGCTGTGTGTACGGATTCATAAGTGCCGGCATCGGTCAGCCGCGGTGCAATCATATCATATTGCAACTCCCACTCGCCGCGCGTTGGCGCGATCTGAGAAGTCAGCTGGCTGACGCCAACTTTGCCGTTGCCATCCTTGTCGGCACCTTTGCTCAGCAGCCAGTTAGAGAAACGGCTGTTGATGAAGTCCTGGAAGCGCTGTTCACCATGGCCGAGCGCATTGGTCGTATTACCATAAGTGAAGGAAGACACAGGGATCGCAAAATCACGATAGGTATTCCCGATCTTTTCGAACGCGGTGATGTAGGCATCGTTGGTTTCCCAAGCGGCTGGGATACCTGCGCCGAGGAGGGACGTAACGGGCGATTCCACAGAAACCCAAGCGCCGTTGACGCGCTGATGCGTTTTGTATGTCAGCGCCCCGAAATCAAGTGGCGATTGCGACGCGGCAACGTCCAGCAGACCCCAGCCATAGACTTCATCGGGGCCGGGTGCGCCAAGATCCTGCGCCGAGCGGAAAATGATTTCTGCTGTTTCTTCCGGGTTGCGGGCGAGCCAGGTCCAGCGATCGTGCAGAAGCGAGATCGCACCCGAAACAAGCGGAGCCGCAAACGATGTGCCCGACCGGCGCACAACGCCGCCCTGACCATCCGAGACGAGGATCAGTTCACCCGGCGCAACAACAGTGCGCATGAACAGCTCATTGCCTTCATTACACACGCCATTGTTGAGCAGACAGGCGCTGCCCGGACGGTTCGAGAAGTTCGAAATCTGGCCGTTAGGCGCAACCGAACCGACCAAGATAAAGGTCGTGTCGCTCGCGTAGTTCCAATCAATATCAGCCGTTTGGGTGATACCATCGTTACCCGCTGCAACAACATAGGTCGTTTCGTGGTTCCAGCGCGCGAGGTGCGTGCTGTTCAAGACGTTAGCAAGGCCTTGAGACACTGCCCAGCCGCTCTCACCGAGCGACAGGTTCACGACGCTGATGTAGCCGGTTTCGTTGCCGCCGACATAGCGGTAAAGGATCTGCTCGATGCCGGACTGAACACTGTCCCAAGTCGCGGTGTTGTCTGCGTCGAACGGGTTATATGTCGCGAGCTTCGCTTTCGGCGCGATGCCCATGACACCTTCACCGTCATGCGCGCCAGCGATCAGGCTGGCCACGCCAGCGCCATGACCGTCCACAGTATTATGGCTGCCGCCCGACCAAGCGATGTTGTCGGCGAGATCGGCGTCAGCGCGGAAGCTACCATCGATCACACCGATGATGGCCTGCTTGCCCTCGCCCTGAATCTGAGTGATCGCAGGGGTCCAATTGACCGTGCGCATCCAGTGATCGACAGCATCAATGCCGGAGTAGGTTTGCAGCGTGTCGTGCCAATCGAGGAACAACTTCGCGCGGTCGCCAGCAGACTTACCAGCGAGAGTCGTTTTGGCTTCCTTGGTACCCTCAAGGCTTACGCCATGCCGCGCAAAGATCTCAGCCACCAAATCGTTGCGGAATGACTTGCCAGTCTCCGCCTCATATTTCGCGCCAAATTGCGCCTCGGCCTCAGCGACCATCGTTTCAATCGCATTGAGAATCCGATCTGGCGTACCGTCGTAGACAGGCGTGAATACGCCATTGCTTTCGGTATATTGTAGCGCGCCCCAAACCTCGTCGGCTGTTGCCATCGAAGCCCCGTTTGCAGCCCAGAATTCGCCGAGCAGTTTCAGGTTGGTCGCGTCAAATGCACCGATGTCACCATAGAATGCGTCAATGTCGCCCCAGAATGCGCCGATATCGCCGTAGAACGGGCTGATATCACCATAGAACGGGCTGATGTCGCCATAGAACGGGTTGATGTCGCCATAGAACGCGCCGATGTCACCATAGAACGGATTGATGTCACCCCAGAACGCATCGATGTCGCCATAAAATGCGCCGATATCGCCATAGAAGGCGTCGATGTCGCCATAGTTCGGGTCGAGCGAGCGAACCGTAACCACACCATCTGAAATGACAGCCGTTGGCGCGATGTCGGGCGCAGCCAATTGCGGGACGGTAACACTTACCGTCTCGATTGGCGCAACCGTGGTCAGCGGTGCGACACTATCATCAAAGGCCAAATCGATCGCATGCGCATCTACAGATGAAAGCGAAAGCTCCCCTCCGTCCTGTGCGTGCGCTGCGCTTGCGAGCGACGATGCGATCGCAATGCTAGCAGCTCCAAATGCAAACCTTGTAGTCATGGTCTCAATCCAATTTCCGTTCATCAGCGCCATCACGCGCAATTCGATATGGACGGAATAGAGGAGGAGGCGTTCGACCTAGGTTGAGCGCAATGGTTAAAAAATTAGGAATTTTGCGATCGCGGACAATTGGCCGAAAACACAGAGCTTTTACCTATTTGCCCAAACAGAGCCGTTAGCGAGAGTTAACACGGGGTAAAAACCGAAATCCGAAGCATTTTTCGCAAATTTCGAGGTCGCATTTATTAATTCTCGCGCCGCTCTGATCCGGCCAAGATTGCGCGATTCGTTTGAAGCGGCAAAGTTTGGAAAATCGGATCAGGATTGGGGGCCACAGACTTTGGTAGGCGATCCCCAAAATAGCCCAAATGCCAAGAACCGATTCCGATAATTGTGACCCTCAGCGTTGCGGTCTTCGAAATGATCGCGCTATCGCTCACCCAAAGCTGGAAACAAACCAAACAATCCCAGGAACTTGACCTGCCAAAAGAGCAGCGGGGGTTAAACCCGTTTTAACTCAGTTCCCCTATCTCACGCGCCCAAACAAGGGTTGCGGGGAAATGACGGGTGTTTTGGAAACGGCTGCGCAAAAATGAAGCGAGCGAAGCGGACGCTGAACAAGCGGCCATCGCTGCAGAAGCGGGAGCTCAGCGTCGTCTGGATCGCCTCAAACAGCGCCGGATCGAAGCTGCGAACGAAGCGTCAAATGACGAAGCTCGCGATGCGGAAACCCTTCGAGGCCACTTTGCTGAATGCGCATTTGTAGTCCTTGGTGTCCCGACAGACGCAGATCAATCCGCCATCGCGCAAGCTGCGGATGACCTCTCCTTCGCGGAAGAGGCAGACCCAGACGCTGTCGAAGCAAGTCGGGCCGCACTGCTCGCACCCAAAGAGCGGGTGGCCCATGAATTGGAGTGGCTGCCAGAAGCAAGCGGGGGTGAGCAGGAAGAGGCGCGCCGCGCTCTAGGCAAGGGCGATGGCGAAGCGCTTTTCGCCCTGCGACTTGGCGCAAGCGACCTTGCGCGGATCAATCTTGGATTGGCCCTGCTGCCGGTCCGCGCGAAGGATGAAGACCTGCAGCGCACTCTGATGGCGGATCTTTTGAGCTGGGACGCACATGCAACCCGCGATCGGATTGATGAAGCGCGTTTGCGAGCAGGCTTTAGTCCAACAAGCGACGAGCATTTTAATGAAGCGGTCCAAACCCGCCGCCGCACTATTGCAACAACTGTTGCCGAGACCCTCGGAAACAACCGCGAGGGCCGCGTTCTGATTGCAGAGCAGATTGCTCAAAATGGTGCAGATATCCGAGCCTGCAACACGCCGATGCTCGAGGCCGTAGCACAAGAATATGGTCGGCTCGCCGATCCCAAGCTGCAAAATCTGCGCGGCAAGATTGACGAAGCCCTTGTATCGCTTGAGAATAATCCGCGTGATCCGGCGAGGGTCACACTGATAATCACGACGCTCGATCTGTGGTCGCAATGGCGCATGCCATTGCAAAGGCTTGAAGAAGCGCGCGGTCTCGATGATCCGCAATCAGCCGAGCTTTTCCAGAAGTTGCGCGAACTAGGCATCACGCTCAGCAATGAGCACAAGCTGTTCGACGAGAGCCTGCGTTTAGCAAAGGCGCTGAAGCATTGCTTCGCCGCAGTCCCGGGCCTTCAGCAAGCGGTTGCGAGAGACTTGCCGACACTCATGGGCAATGTGCTGTTCAAGCGCTTTGAAGAGCTGACCGAGGCGATTGCACGCAATTTGCGGGACTTTGCTCGGGAAATTGATGGCGCCGGGATCGGCTCGGATGTTGGCGGCGTCGTCGGCAACTTCTGTTCTGTTTTTGACGAACTGCTCGAAATCGATCCCCATCAGGAAGGCCCGTGGATTTACTTCCGCGAATTATCGGTTGCGATCGCCAATAAAGTCGGTCGCGCTGACGTCTCGCTGACCGTTGTGGAATGGCTGCTTGAACGCAATTCGCCGGAAAAAATCCGGAACCAACTGGTTCAGGATATGTGCCAATTGCAACGCATTATCAAAGAGGCACGGTCACGATGAGCGCGCCGCATTCCGCCCTCGCCGATCTCGCCACGCATTACTGGAAATTGTGCGAGAGCCTTGCGCACAAATGTGCAGGTGAAGAGAATAGCGCAGATGCCGCCATGCTCCGCTATTCGCGTAGCAAGCTCGAGGCGATCCTCGGCAGCGAGGACATGGAGCTGCGCTGCTACGCCGGGCAGGAATGGGGCGCGGCATTGCCCACCATTCCGATCAACCCTGACGAAATTTGCGGCGAGAGCGCGACAGTGTTGCGCACCATTGAACCCACCATCCTGCGCAGCGGCAATGTCCTATTGCCGGGCAAAGTGATGCTGACAGAAACCCAAACCGAAAAAGAGTAAGCCAATCATGTATCTTGGTATCGATCTCGGCACGTCCAATTCCGCCATCGTCGGCGATCGCAGCGGCAAACTTGAACTGTTCAAGACCGTGACGGGCGAAGATGTGCTGCCCTCTGTCATCATGCAGGACCGCAGCGGCAGTCGCTATGTCGGCAAGCGCGCCTATGAGCAGATGCGGGTTTCTCCGCAAGGAATTGCGGCCCGGTTCAAACGCTTGCTTGGCACCAGTTCGACGCTCGCCTTCGGTCCGGAAGACGGCACGATCACGCCTGAGGAAGCGAGCAGCGAGGTTCTCAAGCAATTGCTGACCCAGGCGCGCGCGCAGATCGGCGATGAGGCGGTGATCGGATCGATCGTTACTGTCCCGGCCGCCTTCAACCAGATGCAATCAGAGGCGACCATCCGCGCTGCCAATGCAGCGGGACTTGATCAGGTTGGCCTGTTGCAGGAGCCCATAGCAGCGGCGATGGCGTGCATGGAAAACCCGGATGCTCGCAATGGCCTGTTCCTGATCTACGATCTTGGCGGCGGCACATTTGACGTGGCACTCGTGCGCGCGATCAACGGCGCGGTCACGGTCGAAGCTCACGAAGGCATCAACATGCTGGGCGGAAGCGATTTCGACCGGTTGGTACTTGAGAACATCGTCAAACCTTGGCTCGATGCCCGGTTCACCATCCCGAGCGACATTTCCGGCTCCCCCGAATTGCAGCGGATGATGCCCATCGCGAAAGCGCATGTCGAACGCGCCAAAATCGAGCTGTCGACCATGCAGGAGACCACCATCTTCGTCTCCGAAAACGAGGCGCAAACCCGCGATATCGACGGCACGCCAATCTATCTCGAAATCCCGATTTCCCGCGCGCAGGTCGAGGAAATCGTCGGCCCACAAATCGAGCGCTCGATCGAATTGTGTCGCAAGGTTTTGAACGACCACGGCTACACATCCGAGGACGTCACCAAGGTAGTGCTGATCGGCGGACCATCGCGCATGCCCGTTGTACGCGAACGTGTGCCAGGTGAGCTTGGCGTCGAGGTTGACCTAGAGATTGATCCAATGACTGCTGTCGCTCGAGGCGCCGCGATCTATGCCGAGAGCCGCGAGTGGCAACCCGTTGGCGAGAATACGAGCCAAGCAGATCCAGAACAAGGCGGCGCGAAAAAAGCGCGCGTAAAGCAAGGCTCAGGCGATCACATATCGTACGATTTCGAAGCGCGAACGACCAATGAGCGCGCCCGCGTCCGGGTGCTCGGCGACGATGCGACTGAAGGTTGGTCGGTGACGGCCACCTCTAGCACAGGCGAGAATTACGGCACCCGTCTTGTGGCTGACAAACCGATCTTTTCGATCCTGCTCGATCCCGGAGAGACCAACATTCAGATGCGCGTCGTAGATGAAGCCGGTGCGCCTGTTCACGACGCTTCACGCAAGCTCACCCTCACCCGGATCATGGCAACGGCCACGGGTGCTCCTTGCACCGCTACGATCGCTGTGAAGGTCGAAGACACCGACGGCACGCGCGCCATCAATGTGCTTGAGTCATTGCTTGAGAAAGGCGAAGTCCTTCCCAAGAAGGGCAAACGCACCTTCCGCGCCGCGCGCAAGCTGGAGCCCGGTGCGGCTCGACTGGATTGACATTGAGCTGTATGAGAAAGCCAAAGACGTGCCGGAGCCTGAAGCGAACCTGCTTATTGGTTCGTTTCGCTTATCCGCAACTGACCTGCCCCCGCATGTCGCCCCGCTGATGCCGGGCGACGAGGTGATTTTGCACTGGGCGGTCGATGACAGCCAATTGATCAAGGCCTCCGTCGAACTGCCTGCCTGCGGTTTGCACCTGCGGGATCACAGCTTCTACGTCGATGATCTCGCCAAAATTGATTTCGGGACCGATGGGGAACGATTTGCGCGTGAAGCCCTGCTTGCAGCTGAAGATGATCTCGATCAACTTCGCCAGATCGTTGGCGATGATTTTGCGCGCGATATCACTGTGATCCGCCGACGCCTTGATGAGCAAGCTGCGCGCGTACGGACAAGCTATGAGGCAGATGTATTCCGGTCGGTGACGGAAGAAGCGCGCATGCTCCGCCAGGAAATCTCCCGCCTCCGTCACAAGCCCAAAGCTCGCACGAGCGAGCTGACCAAGCGTATCTATGAAGCCGAGCAGGAAATGCGCCGGCTTTCAGGGACATTGGACCAAGCAGGAACTGACGCTGCCCGCGCGCACCTCGAAACGGCGCAACGGGCATTGGATGAAGAGCAATTTCAGGTTTGCTCCCGCGCGATCAAGGCGGCTGAAGGAGTGTTCACGCGTTATGTGGTGGAATCGCCAGGTTTCATCGCGGCGTATTACCAGCAGCTGCGAACGATGCGTCATGCTGCGATGGACAAGAACCGCTTCGATCAGTTGGTTGAGCTCGGCGATGCGGCCTTCGCAGCAGGTGATGAAAGCAGACTGCGTGGCATCGCCGCCGATATACACGGCGTACTGACACCGGCAGGCGGTGAGACTGCCAACGCGGCAGCTGCGGCAGGCCTTAGACGCTGAGGTCTTGAATGCGGTCAGGAAGCTCTGGTGCGCTTACGGGAACCGAAATTCTCGTCTAAAATAACGATAAATCAGTGAGTTCGACGAATGCCATTTGTTCATGCCCCCCGCCATGCCCCCACCATAATTTGTGGAAATGTGAGTCCGGGAATGTGACTCGAACAGGGCATTCTAGACGCCAATCTGGCAGCAGATTCGTTGAGCGAAAGCAAGAGATTCTGATGCGTTTCAGGTGATCCCAAGTCCGCCCTCACCTGCATCGATCCTGAAGCCAATCGTCGATCTCATGCTCGATCCAAGCGACTGACCGACCACCTAGCCGAACCGACTTCGGAAACCTCCCCTCGTCCATCCAGCGATAGACTGTCGATCGACCTAGGCCCGTTCGATGAAGCACTTCTCGAAGCCGAATGAAGCGCCGAACCGGCTTCGCAACTAAGCCCTCGCCGTGCGCTGGTTGCTCAACATCAAAGGGAAATTCCTGCTGAGCTGGAAGCCCTTCGCGACCCTCGATCTGGTCCCGATTAGCCATTGTGTACGTATGATCTGTAGACATGAATCAAGTTCCTTGTGTTCAAAGAACCTGGCTCACCCTTCGAAAGGCATGTGCCACACTAGGCCGGTGGAAGGGGTGTAGGAAAACGAAAAGATTCCGCTATTTGTCAGTGCCTTATGGCGATCCGGACCAATTCAGCACACTCGCAAGAAGCCTGTGCCGCAACTGGTCCAGAAGTGGACACTGCCAATTTCCTTCGCGAATTCATAACGTTATAAGGCTGCACCGCTGCGTACGGTGTGCTGGGTCAAGCCCATTCTCAAGTGCGCGTCGGTGACCAGGAGAAAAGCCCGTATATCTTCCGGAAGAAATTCCATCTTTTCAGGGTGGATAGGCAGAGATAAGCGGCGAATGAGCGCAAAATATTCCGCACCAATTTTTGCAATTGATGGGCCGCACATTGTCTGTTTGTTCCGAAATGGGGACCAAATAGCATTCACAAGCATGCAACCAAATTGGCCCTTGGTTGAGCAATTTCTCCGCGATGTTACGCACGCTCAACGAACAAAGCTCCCGCGTCTTTCGCGCTGCGAAATCTTGCGATAAGGGTCTACAGAGGGGACCCGCGCGATGGCATTAAAGATTGTTGAGTTTTTTGGATTTCCACCACTCTCGCCACTTGCGTCGGAATACATCTCCGTAAAACAATGCCCCTACACGGTTAGCCCTTGCATCAAGCCAAACCACGGCGCCTGTTCCGTTCGACAGACGACAAGTGAGCCAATAATTTGCTGCCCAAATCGCCTGTATGCGGAAAACTATCGCGCGCTTCGTGAAGTAGCGACCGAAGTTTTCGGCCAGCAGATCGAACTCATTACCGCCGCTGAAGGAAGGGCAAGAAAGGGTTCGAAGTCGCTCATGGGCTCCGAGGTCATTGCGTTTGGAAAAGGATGGGGAGGCGAACTTCCCCTTCCTCGCCCTAAGCGAGCCGATGGGGGGAAGAGTGGCGCATATTACGTTGACTGGATATTAGCCCGGATTGATGCCGATGGCGAGCTGCAAGAATTTACCGCAGTGGAGGTTCAAACGATCGATACGACCGGCAGTTATAGGGACCAATCAGATGCCTATTTTGCTGGAGAGACCTTCGATGGTTGGAGCAAATCGGGCATGAATTGGGAGAATGTGAACAAGCGCATTCTTCCTCAGCTGATTTACAAGGGACATGTCCTGCGTAGAGAGGCGCGGTGCTCCAAAGGCCTGTTTTTCGTTTGCCCTGAGCAGGTCTATCAAAAGATCAGAGACCGATTGGGTAATAATTTGCACGAGTATCCAGTGGGACCAGGGACCCTTTCTTTCAGGTCCTACCAACTTGGCGATGTAGACTCCTCAACGATGCAACGACCATTGGTGTTCAACGCCCAATTCACGACAACCGTGGATCAAGTCGCCACCGCATTTACGTCGCCAATGAATCTCCCCGACCAGAATGTCTATGCATCTGCAATCAAGCTCGCATTGGGGAGTTAGATCACACAAACGTGACGTGCGAATAGCCTCTGATTGATCGACTTCAGACTTGGAATCCCATCTCCCGGAGGAAACGCGACGGGGACTTCTGCCAACCGAATACCTTGTCGGAGTAGGTCAGAGTTAGGCTATCTTCAGTCCTAGTGATCGCCACGAAACAGTTTCGGCGCTCTTCTTGCATTTCGGGGCTTTCGGCCCCTTTCTTGACTGCTGCCCAACTCGGAAGCTGGTCCTCGACCATAGCAATCAAATAGACATGCCCGAACTCCATTCCTTTCGAAGCATGGATCGTAAAGCATGGCACTGCTTCCTTGGGTTGAGGCGGCGTTTTTGATCGGAGGTCAAGCTCTTGAAGGAGCATATGAAGCGTCACACTCTCTTTTCCAAACTGGGCCTCAATGTCAGCGACAAGGGCCTCCCAAACTTGCTTCTCATCTTCGAACTCGGAGAAGTCGTTTGAAGAATCGAGGAATGGTTGATCGGGCAATCCTGCGAACCATTCGAAGGTGGATGCGCAGAATGATCGAAAATCGAGACGCTCGACCAGCTGTGGCAATGCGCACACGAGATACTCCCGCGTGTGGTCACTAAGCTCGTTGCGCTCAAGGGCCAGGTTAAGAAACGAACGAAGAGTGCTACCCTCGAATGCCTCCGCTGCAGAAGTCACACCAGCTGGGTCAATCTGCAGTCCTTCCAATGCAAAAAAGGCTCGGGTCAGTCTGCGGGTTTGCTCTCGATCATTTGAACTATTGGCCAATCGCAGTGCAGCGTGAAGCCAGCGCAGCGGGGCGCTTACAAATTCATCTTTTCGGTTTGCCAGATAGGCGGTCACACCATTGTTGCTTAGGTGCTCGACCGCTCGCTCAAGCGTCTTTCGTGTCCGCGCAAGGACTACGCATCGCTCTCTCTCTGGAGCGGATTTTGCCGAAATGTCTTGAGCAACCCACGCGACCTCACTCTCAAAGTCTGGAAAATGATAAAGATTGAGTCCCTGATCTTCACTCGCGGGCTTTTCCGCTAGAAGCTGATCCTTGTTTGCCGTTCGCGTGGAGTTGTTAGCGATTAGTTTGTTGGCGATATCGATGACCGCTGGGGGGCATCGATAATTCGTGGGGAGCTGAAGCACCGTCATCTCGAAATCGCGCTTCAAGCCTTCGAGGCGTGCTGGGCTGGCCCCATTCCATTGGTAGATTATCTGATCGTCATCCGCGACCACGAAGAGGTTGCGCGAGTCGGAAGCGACCAAGCAAATGAGCAAGCTGTATTGCGCGAAGTTAGTGTCTTGGAACTCGTCCACGCACACGTAGCGATAGATGCGGCGGATTTGCTTTGCTACGGCCTCATGCGTTTTTAGGACTCGCACTGCTTCTGAAATCATCGAGGGGAAGTCGAGGCTGTTGGCTGCAATCAGCTTGTCCTTGTAAGCTCGATAGACAGCGCTCACTGACGCTCGTCGTCCCTCCGGCAGCGTCGCGACGATCTTTTCAACTCGCTCGTCACCAACATCGTTCTCAAGTAACCTGTTGATCAAGGGCAGTAGTCGTTCACCGCTGAACTCCGAAACCTCGAAAGATCGACCGGCATCAGCGATGGCTTCGTCCAACAATCCTATTCGCTCGCCGTCTTGAGTCAGGATCGTAAAGTCAGGCTTCAGGCCGAGCAGGTGGCCGTGTTGACGCAAAAGATCGCCAGCGAACGAATGGAAAGTGGTCAAAAGGACGCGATTGCCAGAACCAGGTGCCAGATTCTCGATACGCGCGCGCATTTCGGTCGCTGCTTTATTCGTGAAGGTCAATCCTAGAACGCGATAATGATCATCCGGCGATTGCTGGATCATGCGCCCGATGCGTCTCGTTAGAACTGTCGTCTTACCTGAGCCGGGGCCGGCGAGAACCAAGAGTGGGCCGTCCTGCCACGAAACTGCTGTGGCTTGGCGCTCATTCAATGAAGTGAGAAATTCGCTCATAGACCTTCCTTACCTTTGGCCACGGCGAAATTGGCTAGGTCCACTAGGAATTGAGGTATCGACGCTGCGCCTTGTTGATCGAGCCGATCCACGACCTGAGTAGCGCGGACCGGCTTCCCCTTGCTGGGTTGATGCTTGTTTACCAAGTGCTGCCAATACTCCTGCGTACCCTGCGCATGTGGGTTTGGATTGGCCGCAGCCTTCTGAGGAGAAACGCTGGCCTGAAAGATGTCGCCAAATCCATTCATGCAAAGATAGGTTTCCATATCCCAAGCGGGCAGTGTCCTGATATGATCCTGCGCAGGCCTGCCAGCAAGCAGCCCGCCTGCGGTGTTTGCGTACCCCTGGCCCGCTGGATCTCCGTCTGAGACGCAAATCCAGTGAATTCCAAGGGCGTCAGCCAAACGAATATACGGTTCAATACCGAGCTCGGTGAACTTGAAGCAACCTACTCCGGCGGCAAAGAGATCAATACCAGCAACACGTGCTGCTTCCTGGATGATGACCTCATCGGTTTCCCCCTCTACCAAGAGCCAAACGCGTGCAAAAAGTATGGAGCCACGGAGGCGTCGAATCTGATGATCTAAGCGACTCAATGTAGGCTCATCGATCATGCCGTCCTCGATTTGGAAAACGTCGATCTCGTTTCCGACCCGCCGCAGACGCCGCAAGCTTCTCAAAGGAACGGACGCAAGCAAGTCACCGGAATGCGTAGTGATGATTTTTTGCCCGCCCAATCGTGAGATCAGCTGACCAACCGCACGCACCGCCGATGGGTGCAGATGCGCTTCCGGTTCCTCTAGGGTCAAGATGGGGACAGCGTCCTCGCCATACTCACCGACCAAGCGAGCATCGAGAAACGCATCGAAAAGACAGATTACAGCTAGGCTTTGAGTACCCTCACCGTGCTGCGCGAGGGGAAGGCGTGCACCTGATACCCCTGAGAGCAAAACTTGAGTTCTCGCGAGTATGTCGAATACTCGGCTGGGTAGCGCATCGATGCTAACAGGATCGTCAGCTCCACCAAGAGGCACTAAATGGGCAGATTGCCCAAGTCGTGCCTTTACGGCATCAAAACCTGTATGCGCATCGAGAACCCTCTGATTGAGTTGCGCGATTTCAGCTTCAATCTCTTCCCTTACTTCGGGATCAATCTTTAGCGATTTGACGAAAGGTCCCCAAAAAGCACCGTTTGATCGAAACTCGCGCGCTGCATCTCTGAGCGCCGCGAGATAAAATGCAGGGACAATCTGCTGAATTCGCCGCAGGGCGGAAGGGTTAGCTGGCAGGGGATCGCCATTCGGGTTTAGGAAATCAAATGCTGAGACGAACGAACCGATTGCCTCGTCGTACCGACCACTTAGGCGCAATGTAACAATTTGGAGACCGTCGGCTCCGATGCCCACTACTGGTCCGAGCTGCTGGACCATCGCGTCCGACCAGTCGTCAGGTCCAGACTCCTTGAAAGTGACTTCGATCTTGATCGGTGCCGCGTCCGTTGGTTGGGCATTTTGGTCCAAATGAAAATCATATTCCGAGAAAGCAGCTGTCCGGCGTCCCACGGCCCTGCCTAAGACCATCTGTATAGCCGCCAGAACTGTCGACTTGCCGGTGTTATTCGAACCAAAAACGACCGTCGTTTGATCAAAATCGATCTCGAGCGCCGTGATGCCGCGAAAATTCTCAACCTTCAGATTTGAAATGATCATTGGATGTCGCTGTGCTGGAATGAACTAGGATAGTCTAGTGCGACTTCCTTCTTTGACAATCTAGGTCAAGCGGTCGCGCTAAATGCAGGATATAGATTTGATTTTATGCACCAATTTGATTGCACTTCCGTTCCATATTACCCAATCGAAGGGAAGGTAAAGATCGCAAGAAATTCGTCATACCAGGGCATCGCTGTTCCCCTCTCGACAATCAATCATTAGCGCCTTTGCAAACATTGGACCTGCTACGACCTTTCTGCGTGACAATGCCTCATAAGTCTCAAGTAGGGTTAGCGAATGTCGCGACGTGCAGCTGCACCGTGGGGACACCATTTCAGTTCAACTGGGGCAACATCCCCCTAGCCATATTCGATCTTTTGTTACAATGTGACGAGGATAAGGGCTTAGGGGGCTGAGTTGCAGGAAGGGGTGTTTTTGAGCTGGTCGGGGGACCTTAGCTGTAAAGTTGCAGGGAGAACCAAAGAGTTACTAGAGACCATTTTCCCTCATGTTCCGATGTTTTTCTCGCCTGACGGGATGGAAAAAGGTCAGGTTTGGCAACAACAGATGGCTCAGGTTTTAGCCAGCTGTTCCAGAGGCCTTTTCTTTGTAAGCAAGTCGAGCCCTGCGTCCCCCTTCATGCAGTATGAGCTTGGTGCGATATCGAAAGAACCAGGCAAAGGGTTTGCTGTCCCGATTCTAATAGACCTCGACGAAAGCGAACTTGGCTTCCCATTCTCACTCTTCCAGTCGGCTAGAATTGAGAGAACTGATTTCCTGCGCGTAATCAATAATATAAACATGTCACTCCCGAAGCCGGTCGCTCAAGAGATCATTACCCGGTCATTTGAATTGGGGTGGGATAGCTACAGAGCTTCGATAGACGAGCTAGTAGCGCTAGATAAAGCGCTGGAAAATGTATCAGCGCAGATATTGGAACCAGTTAGTTCGTGGACTCCGGATCTCGTGCGAATGGATCCCGACCACGGCTGCTACGCCTTGGCCGACTGCGTGGTCTTTGATCAAGCTCAATGGGGTGGGACATATCGAGAAAACGATGTCCGGTCATTTGCAACGGGGCTGACATATCATCTTCCTCCGACGCTTGCCGATGTTGCAGAAAAGTACCGCAATGCGCAGATCGGCGACAATCTTCCACATTACATGATGACTGGATTCCGAAAATCTGCATCCGATTTCAAAGGTGTAGAGATCGAGTTCTGCAGAAGTTGGTATAAGGACGTTCGGTCAATTCATGCCGCCATTCAGGATGATCCTCATCAAAAACTAGTCAATGAGGACCGATCGCTGATCACGTATCTCTTGGATCAGCGCCCTCTGCACTTTCGTCAGGCGTTTGTTCCCTCACAGTTCAGCGTCAATGTCGTGACCGTCTCAAAGTCAGGGGGAGGAACCGCTGGTCCTGTTAGGGCAACGAGGTGGAGGTGAACAAGTTGGGTATTTTCCTCGGACTTGGTCTTGTACATTCCAAGAGACAATGGCGGCGAGTGCAGGAAAGATTGGGGAGTTTGGGCCGAATGACACTTCGATCTTCGACTGCGCTCGAAGAGGCCTAAGAGAGGAGCTGCTAGGCGACCTTACGGCAAAGGCGGATATTGGCTTTCAGTGCTTCTTTCTCGAAGGTGGAATACTCAATCAGTCGTCAATCGCAATCGCAGAGCTCGACATGCCTTTTCCAAGAATCTGCAAGGCTAGACGGCTTCTTGCAGAAGATAGCGCCGAAGCCACTGCCTTGGTCGGGGTGCCCTTGCGACCCGAGGTAATTCTGCGCATCCTCCGATCGGAGAAGATAGACCTTGATTTTGTACGGGACGTCGGAGCAACTGATCCTACGGGATCTTCGCCATTGCCCAACTCCGGCAATGAGTGGCATCCATCGGCACGCCTTGCACTGTTCATGCTTCTACGACGTTACTTTCCAACGGATGCGAAGCGTTGGCTGACAGCCCAGATTGAGCGTTAAGTGCGGCTTGTCATTGTAGTCGGACGCACTTGCTCGGGGAAGTCTACTCTCGCCAGGGCATTAGCCAAGAATCTTGATTTTCGCCTAATATCAGTTGGCGAAGAGATCCGGAAAGCAATGCGAAGCGACGAGCATTTGAAAGCTCTCTACGCTGGCGCAAACGGCTTTACGAGCGACCAGGTAGTATCGATCGTGAAAGCCGCATATGCTCGCGAGAAGCAATCTTCGGGCATGGTCTTGGAGGGCAGCATCGGAGTGGGCTCTGTCGTCCAAACGCTATTGGGCCCCAACGAAGTAAAATGCGCGGTTTCAATCCTGCTTGAATGCGCCGCAGAAACCAGGCGAAAACGTTTTAGCGGTCGGGAGAAAGGCGGTTCTAGAAGCGAGCACAAGTCATTCTTCGATGATCGAGAGAATCTCTTTGATCGGAGACTGCCTGACGACATGGCCATCCTGCGCGGTGAAACATGTTTCGTGGAAATCGACGCGACCGAGAACGCACCTCGAGTCTACGAAAAAGCAAAGAGTGCAATTGATGCATTCTGGAACCGATAGCATGGTAAAATTAGCCGGAAGCTTGCAACCACCACACGACAGTAACTGCAAGTAATATCACCCCGTGAAATGAGAGTAGCGTAACTGAGAAGAACGCAGCCAGCCAATTCGAAGATGTTCGTGGATTGAGGTCGAAATCAATTTTACTGGGCTCGAGACATCTGACGTGATCATATAAATCTCGATATATTCGCTCTTGCGAAAGAAAATACGCATCGACCACCCAAAATGCAATTGACGGAAAATACGCCAGATAGAGATAGCTCTGATTCGCGTCTTTATTGGACAGAACAAATAATGAAGCAACCAAAAGGACAGTCCACCCTTTTAATTGAAATGAGTTCGTTGCATTTCTTGCTATTATATCTTGAACAAATTCGAGATGCTTCAGTTTTCCGTCCATAAGCGCTTCTGCTCCATCGAATTGCTATTTGAGCGAATTAAATTCATTGGCCACTTGCGTCAGGTAGCTAGGCGGCAACTCTAAGTCGGCGCTTAGAAGCGGGCCTCAGAATGCTTTCTTTGATTTCATCGCCCAAAGCGCGGCCAAGAAGTGGTGGCACCGCATTCCCAACCTGAATGAACTGCTCAGTCCTACTGCCTTCAAACTCGAACCAATCGGGGAACGACTGGAAGCGGGCGGCCTCGCGCACGGTCAAAGAGCGATCATCATCCGGGTGGATATACGCTCCCCAGTGGATGTCGCATTTTGTAAGGATCGTCGAAGACAACCCATGCCATTCCAAACGCCCGTATCGCTTAGTGTGATCGCAGCGCCGCGCCTTCTGCATGCCTGCTGGTAGGAGCTCTATTGGAATGTCTCGCCAGCTCCCACCCGGCGGGATGTGACGCATCCGTTGTTCATTGACTTTAGCCAAGCGTGGGGCCGCGTGATTTAAAACGCCCGGCGTTCCACGCCGCATCTCAGTTTGGTAGCTAGACCTTGGTTCCGAAGCATAATGAGAGTTGAGCCATGCCTCACCATTCTTCAACCTTGGCAGATCAGAGATCGCATCAAAAACAGTTGTGAGTGGTTCCAACTCAGGGCCATGCGTCACTTCCGGGAAGTTGACGGGCTTGCCTATGCGGTTGCCGATAAAGACGACACGGCGCCTCTCCTGCGGGACGCCATACTCCTCTGCTTTGAGAACTTTGAATGAAATATCATAGCCGAGTGAATTGAAGCCCTCGGTGATCGCTCGCACCGCTGCACCCTGTCCAGTCGAGAGCAACCCCATGACGTTTTCCATGATCACCCATTCGGGAGCCAGCCCATCAACGAGGCGAAGATATTCCTTGAACAGGAAGCTCCTCTCGTCGTGCATCCCTCGCTGATGATTGTAGACGCTGTAAGCCTGGCACGGTGGCCCTCCGGCTAACACGCTCAACTGACCGGGTTTCAATCGGGCCGCCCTCAAGAAGTCATTCACAGTCAGATTTTGGATCAGTCCTCCGAGAAAGCGCGCTTCCTTGTGCGTCCGAGCGTATGTCGCTCCTGCTGCTTCGTCAAAATCGTTGCCTGCAAGCACATGGAAACCAGCTTGGCTCAACCCCTCGGAAAGGCCACCTGCACCACAGAACAGGTCGATCGCCGTAAGTTCAGTGGTCATTCTGCGCCTCCCGTTGTTCGTGCCATTGGAAGTTCAATTTGGGGACCAGCGTGTTCGTCGAGATACTGAACGATCGCTTGCCGAGCGACCCATGAACAAGAGACCTGGAGCTGGTCAGCGTATCGACGAAGCTCAGCATTCTCTTTGGGAGTCAGATTGACCGAAATTCGTTGGATTTTGTCAGCCATCGTAGCCCCTTTGTTCTCTTTACGTTCCAGCCCAATACCGTCTTCGTGATAGCTTGGCAAGATGGAGCGGAATACAGCAAAGTGCTGCACTTTGCTGCGCTGTCCACATATTCTCGCCCGCTAGCACCCGCCTTGCGGAGCTAGAAGTGCGTTCACTGCGTCCCCGATTTGCTGCACCGCCTCAATCAAATGGCCGTCATGCAGATGAGCATACCGAGCAGTTGTCTGTACATTGGCATGACCGAGCAGACGCCCGATCATCGGCAATGTTTCCTTGTTCATAGCCGCGTGGCTGGCGAAGGTATGGCGTAAATCATGGATGCGAACCTCAGATAGCCCTGTTTCTTCTCTGAGCCTGCGCCAGAAGCCATTCACGCATCGAAGGGGCTTTCGGTAGCCGTAGTTCCAGAACGGATATGGAATCCTCTCGAAGCGCGGGAGCTCGGCGATAACTTCACGGGCTGCCGAGCCAAGCCAAACCGTTCGCGGCCCAGTCTTGCTATCGCGCAAGTGCAGCCGGTTGCCCTTGATGTCGCTCCATTCCAGCGTAAGGATTTCGCTCTTCCGGCAACCTGTCAGCAGCAGAAGCGTGAGGGCTGCACCCGCACACTGCTTGGTGCGATCCTCTGATGCGCGAAGTCTTGCCAGCTCGGAACCCAGACGTGCGAGTTCTTCATTGGTCAAGAAGCGCTCGCACTGGCGCTTGCGGTTGGGCCGGACAGAGCGGCACGGGTTGGTGTTTTCGAGCCGGTAACCCCATTCCTCCGCCTTGTTCAGCATGTGCTTGAGGATTTCGAAGGTCCGGTTCGAAGCTCCCGGACCGGTTCGATTGTTGAGGTCCGCAAACCAGCTCGTGACGTGGCCCTCGTTCAATTCGTCGATGTAGACGCCAATAAAGGCGTCATCGAGATAGCGGCGGCGGTAGCCGGTGTGTGTTTCAAGGGTCGATGCTTTCCAGCGTGGTGCCCAGCGATCCCAGTATTCGGTCACGAAGTCGGCGAAGCTAGGAGCGGAGCGAATGCGCTGGCGTTCCGTCGCCGGATCGCGACCGACCTGCGCGTAAGCGATAACGCGGCGCGCGACCATCTGGGCCTGGTAGCAGGTAAGGACCGATGCAGGCCCGATTGTCACCGTTCGCATACGGCCTGCCATGCGGGTCTGCACGATGTAGACGTTGCGACCACTCGGATAGTGACGAATGCCGAAGCCGTGCTCGACACCGAGCCAGGTCGTGGTGCGCGCCTTGCCTTTGGGAATGAGCTTGAAGTTGACGGTTGCACCGACCTCGGCAAGCGCCTCCTCGACGATCTTCTTTAGACTGGCGGCGGTCATTGCCTTAGGCCAATCGCCTGCGCCAGCGAACCGGAAACTCGCTCGGCAGCTTCGCCGATCACGTCATCGGAAAGGTGAGCATATTTGGAGGTCGTCTCGACCAGCTTGTGGCCTAGCAGCTTGCCGATGGTCGATAGGGGGACGTTGTCCATGATTGCGATTGAAGCGAAGCTGTGGCGCAGATCATGAATACGAACGTCTGGCAGAGCACAACGCCGCCGAAAGCTGTACCACCACGTATCAAAGTTGAGCGGGCGTTTGCCAGTGCGGTTCGGGAACACCAGCTCGCTGTCCTCGCGCCTCTCGATCCCGGCAAGGACCTCTTGCGCCTGTGTGTTGAGCCAGATCACCTTGGGACCAGTTTTACTATCTGGCAGCAGCAGACGGGGCGGCTTCACCCATTCCCAATGCAAGTTCTTGATCTCGCCAACGCGCGCGCCGGTGAACAGAAGCAGGCGAGCAATAGCGACCTCTGCGGGTCTGTCCGCCTCAGCCTCACGCAAAGCCGCTCCGATCCGGCGATACTCGGCTGGCGTCAGATAGCGTTCGACGCGCTGCCGCTTGTAGCGCGGCATCCCTCGGCAGGGGTTCGAACCTGGGCGACGCATCTTGAGCGCTTCGGCATATTTGAACAGCGCGGACAGCACGGGAACGGCGCGGTTGAACTTCATCTCGCTCTCTCCCGCGCATCCATCGCGCCAGCGGTGGATGTCTGATGGGAGGATGTCCGCTACGCGCGTGTCACCAAACGTAGGTTTGATGGTGAGCCTCCATGCGGTCCAATTCCGCTTCGTGGTCGAAGGCTTCCAGACGCGCGAAAGATCGTCCCAATATGTCTCGACAAAATCGGTCATCGTGGGTGTGGCCTTGACCACGGCGCGCTTGGGCAATCCGTCGAGCGCGGCTTCGGCAAGGATGCGGCGAGCCTGCGCCCTCGCCAGGCCCGCCTCAAGCTCGTCGGTTCGGCCAAGGGTGATCCGGCGATGCTTGCCGCGATGGCGCAAGCGAACGAACCAGAAGTAGTTCCCGCTCGGCCTTATGCGCAAGCCGAAGCCCGCAAGCTCGGTGTCCCAGATGCAGTATTCGCGCTCGCGCAGCGGCAGTTTGCGGCGGGCAAAATTGCCATCGAGAAATGCTCTACGAGCTGACCTTCGACGCTTGGGGACCATATGGCATTCGCCCTCATGCAAACTGCCCCCAGAACCCTTGGAAATACTGTCATTTGCGGGGACCGGGCGGCATTCAACGGCGCCCTCTCTGCCGAGCACCTTAAGCGTTTCGCGCACTGATTTTATTGCACTTTTTCCCAAAACACAGCAGTGCTACTGCGTACGGTGTGCCTGTCAAGTTCCAATGTGCGCGGGTGGTGCCGGTCTCATGGGTTGATCGAACTAGGAAAGCATTTGCCCTCTACATAGTCGGAGCGTGAGCAATAGCCTTTAATTGGGGCGCGCGAGAAAACTGGTAGCTGTCAGCTCGACATGTGCCTCCAACGGCGGCCTAATCGCGAAGGCCTTCGGCTCCCGCGCGAAATTCCAAAGTCTGACAAGATGCCAGTCGTCTCGGCGAGCATCCGCCACTGCCAATTCATTCCTCGAGATATGAAAGGGTGTGCGTTCCCAGCCATTGGTCGTCTTCACCTCGATCAATCTCTCGCGCCCATCCGGCTCGAAGCTGGCGACATCATATCCAAAGCCGTCGCCGTCCTGAACTGCCGTCCATCGTACCCTATCGGCTAGGTCATCGCGGCCTGCTTGCCGCAGGTTGTTTTGCTCGTGCTGTAGTACGATCTCCTCTCCCGCCTTGCCTAGTGCACGATTGCGAGCATCACGTTCGGCAACGTCGTACTTCCGTCCAATGGCTGCGATGAACTCTGGATCAATGGGCGGCGGCTCATTTCGCTGCGTCGGCGGCGGCCCGATCCAAAGCGCTGGCATTTCGTTTACACGAGATTGTTTGATTGAGGGTCGTTCGGGAGCAAGCCAGTCGGGCTTGGCATCAAGCCACCGAAGCACCCCGTCGACGAGCGCATTCTGAAAGTTGGCTGCGGGCTTATAGCCATCGATCCAAGGCTGCCCGAGGCCAAGCAGAACTGCACTGATGTTCTGGTGTTTGAACTCGATCGATCCACGGCTGCGCGAGATGAGTTCTTGCAAAGCGCGATTGTGCTCCGCCTTATTGAACATCTTACCGTCAAGCTCGTCCGCCAACATCGCGAAGTAGTCCGCAACGATTAAGTCGATCTCTGTATCGTTCCATACATCAGTCAAAGAGGCACCTCCCGCATGCAATTTTAGGAGCGACATTCGGCAAGTCCATTACAAACCAGCGCAGGTTGGGTGCGGAGGACACAGGGCAAAGACAAAAAATGATCACGATGCCAAAGTCTCGTATCGATACCTCACGAGCACCATGGCGGGAACAAGAGGGGTCGCTGGCCTCACTTGCACCCGCTTCAAGGCCATGTGCGACTCTCTGAGTTGCGCTTCTGAAATTATCCCCGCTACATACTTCAGGCAGGCAATTCGGTACCGCAGAATCTTTCATAACTTTTCACGCGGGGCACTATTACTTTGTGCCAAAGCAATAGTTTATTGATGACTTCGCCTACATAGATGGGCAGGATGACCTCTGCCAACGAAGGGGCAATGGGGAATCATGAGCAGGATTAGAGCAGGGGTCGACCTGTTGCCTAAGGCGGATGAGCGAATGCTCGCCGAACACGCCGCAATGCTGCTTGCAGCGATCATTCATGCCGATGGCACAGTGGACGGCGACGAGGTCGCTCTCGCACGGCTCGCATGCGAAGAATTCGCTATTCCGCTTGAGCTGCTTGATAACGCACTAGGCACTGCCATGAGCGACCCCATGCAAAGCTTCGCCGAGACGCTGTTGCGTGTCGAACATCCGGCGGACCGTGAGCGCCTCGCGTCGATTCTGTTCGAGATCGCATCGGTTGACGAAAAGCTGGACGACCGTGAAGTCCGAATGCTGCGCGCAATGCAGCAGGCTTGGGGAGTCACGGTTTCCTTCCTCAACAAGCCGATCAAATGGGACGAGGACCAGCTGCGCGTGATCGAGGCCGACCGCTCGGCGCGCCTGCTTGTGTCGGCGGGACCCGGCATGGGCAAAACTGCGGTCGCTTGTTCGCGTGTGGCGCACCTTATCGAATACGAGGACGTCGCCGATACCAACGTCTGGCTGGTTAGCTTTACGCGTTCGGCCATCGCTGAACTCAAAGGACGGATCGGTGACTTTGCCGAAGATCCGAGCAACGTCTTTGCGGTCAAGATATCCACGATCGATTCGCAGGCCTGGAAGATCCGCTACGGCTTCTCCCCGGAAGAGGTCGAAAAGCTGTTCGGCGGCTTTGAAACCGGGATCGACGCGGCAGCCGAGCTTATTGACGAGCGTATCGAGGATTTTCGGGACATTTTTGGAGATCTTGAGCACCTTATCGTGGACGAGGCGCAGGACATTACCGGCGACCGTGCGCGCTTTCTGCTCAAGCTGATCGAACTCCTGCCCGCAGACTGCGGAATTACCGTGTTCCACGACCCCGCTCAGGCAATCTACGACTATGCCGCAGGCGAGGAGCTGTTCCGCTTTACAGACGGACTGGCGGCGCTTCTAGGCGATGATTTGCAGCAACGACCGCTGAAGAAGATCTACCGCACCGATGAGGTACCGCTGCTTAAGCTGTACGAAGACCTGCGGCTTGATATCTTAGGCAATGCTGATGTCGACGCGGATTCATTCCAGTCCAAGACCGATCTCGTCAAATCCGCCGCTGTATCGCATGGCAAGGGTTTCGATCATGATGCGCTCGACGGTTACGATGATGCGCTTGTTCTCTTCCGCAAGCGCATGGAAGTAGCGCAGGCTTCGGCGTTCATGGCCAGCGACGGGCATCGTCACCGGCTGCGTATGTCGGGTCTGGGGCGCTTCGCGCTGCCTTGGCTTGCGTTGGTGCTTGGCAAAACAGAGACGCGCGAAATCGAGCGCGCCGAGTTTGCCGAGCGTTGGGCTGAAGCGCGAGACGACTTTCCTGCACTGCTCTTTGGTGAGGACATCGAAGGCAGCTCAGTTGAGGCTCGATGGGACCGCCTGAGGCGCTATGCGGGCTTGCGCAGTGACCGCATCGATCTTTTCAAACTTAGGAGTAGACTCGCCGGTTCTCCGCCCGACGAATTCATGGCACCGGAATTTGGGCATGCCGGTCCTATTCTTGGGACAATCCACGCATCCAAAGGACGTGAGGCGGATCATGTTTTTCTCCAGATCAACAACAATTGGGGCGCAAGACCGGGCTCCGAAGAGAAGGATCTGTCAGAAGAGGCCCGCGTTTTGTTTGTCGGAGCGACCCGGGCCAAGCGCAGCTTGGCTGTGCAGGGTGGTTTTGCGATGAAGTTTGCAAGCACGACCGAGAGCGGCTAGCTGCTACCGCAAGATGCCAAAATACAAGAACGGATATCAGTTCCAGCTGGGTCTGCAGGGTGACTTCGATGCCTATTCGCCTCTCAAATTAGCAAGGTCGCTTGATACGGCGACGGCTAGAAGATCTTCCGCTTCGGTGCCGCGCACGCCTGGAGCCGGGAACCTGGGTCTGGCGAGTTGAGACCGAAACAGGCGTTCCGCTTGGAACATTTGGTAAACGGGTGACAAACGATCTCTACGAAATCTCGAAAAAGTACCACGGCTCCGGACGCCGCTTGAACGATCAGATTCGCAACATTTTTCTTATGGGTTTTGGTTCTATGATTGCCGCACCCGGGGACGAACGGCTCAACGGGGCCAAGCATCACGGCGCCAACAGCGGCTTCTGGCTTGTCCCGCAACTATGCGGCTTGCCGCTGGTCTTCGTATGAGCGGGGCGGCTAACGCACGCGCTCATCTTCTGACGCGCTTCAAGACCGATCTGATCGGCCCCGGTGCCGAGGACGAGGTCCTGAACGAGCGGCCTTCAGCCCGTTATCTCACTGCGATCCTCTATCCTCAACAGTCGGAAATCACAGAAGAAGAGGACGAGAGCATTGCCGCAGAGAACGGCGGCGGCGAATCAGAGGACGAGGATCGCGACGCAGTCTCGCTGCTGCGCACTTTCAAGCCTGCCACGTGCGGTCTCTCGTTTTCCGTTGCGCTCACAGAAGATGACGCGCACCTGCTGCTTAATCTCTCCTATGCGCGATATAGCGCCGAGGAGAAAGTTGAGGGAAAAGGCGAGAGCAAGGGACGACCGCGGTTGGAATGGGTGCGGACAGGACACACACTGCCCGACGTTGCGGTTTCACTCGCAGTCGGCAGCGACGATGTCGAGCTTGCCGATGGCCTTCTTATGTACCGCCGAGTGAGGCGAGCCGGGGCGCTGGCGACCGTCACCATCCAGTTCGTCAACGCCTATCGAGAACTGCCGCGCGGCTCCCCGTCCGAAGACGAGCCGAGCTCGATCCGCTGATTATCCAGGGACTGGTCGCTAGCGAAGAAGCTTCGTTTTTTCAGTTCGCAGCGGATTTTCGGTGCTCGGATGGATGTAGTTTCGCACCGCGCCGCACCTCATTTCGCGGCAACGACGAGGATGAACGCGTCGCTGACCTGATCTACCGCGACTGCGCCGAATATGCTGTCGGCCATACCGCCTCGGCGTCTTGGTCGCCTGAAACCGCGCCGGATAAGGTCTCGCTCACATGGATGCCGGAAGCCGTCGTGCAGGGAATGGACGCTTCGGGCGATGCGCTGCTGCGCGACCGGATCGCTGCAACTTCACTCGGTCGGCTGCACGGCCTCGAACTTGCTCTTGCCGAGGATGCGGCTCTGTTCGAAGCGCTCGACGCTCTTGCGCAAGGTTACGACAACTGGATTGACGCGCGCGATACTGAGGTTCCGGAGATGCCCTCTGCGTTGCAGCCGCAAGCGCACAATAACCTTGCGCGCTGTCGGGCAGCGGCAGGAAGGATACGCGAAGGGATCGCTTTCCTGCGCAAGGACGGCAAGGGATTGACGGCTTTTCGTCTCGCCAACCGCGCGATGTATATCCAGGCCGCTTGGGCGGCTAAGCGTCGGCACGCGGCTGCGGACATGGACCCGAACGCGTTCAAATTCGAGTGGCGGCCATTCCAGCTGGCCTTTGCCCTTATGTGCCTGCCCTCGGCCGCCGATCGCGGACATGACGATCGCGACATTTTCGACCTGATCTGGTTCCCGACCGGCGGCGGCAAGACTGAGGCTTATCTTCTGCTTTCAGCCTTTGTCCTGTTCCATCGCCGCTTCATCCACGGCGCGCGAGGAGCCGGGGTCAATATCATCATGCGCTACACACTGCGCACGCTGACGGTGCAGCAGTTCCAGCGCGCAGCTGCCTTAATACTTGCCTGCGAGACCCTACGATTGACCGGCAGCGAAGATTTGGGTGCCAAGCGGTTCTCAATCGGACTGTGGGTAGGCGGCGACAGCACGCCGAACCGCTTCGCCGATGCCGCCGATGCGCTACATGACTACGACGCGAAATCGACGCCGCGGCAACTTACGAAATGTCCTGTCTGCGCCAGCGAACTCGAGTGGAGCAGCGACAAGCCGCGCCGGCGCATCGAATGCCGCTGCCCTTCGGAAAGCTGCCGTTCCGCGCGGCCCGAAGGCGCGGCCCCGGTAATGACCGTCGACGATGATCTCTATGCCGAACCGCCTTCGCTGCTCATCGGCACGGTCGACAAGTTCGCGCAGATCGTGCGCAAGGCGGAAAGCGGCGCGCTGTTCGGAACGAACGGCGCGGTTGAGCCGCCGGATCTGATCATCCAGGACGAGCTGCATCTGATAGGAGGACCGCTAGGTTCGCTGACCGGTCTTTATGAAGCCGCGATCGACCGGCTTTGCAGCACGCCCAAGGGACCGCCGAAGATCGTCGGATCGACAGCTACGATCCGTCGCGCCGACGAACAGGTGCGCGCCGTTTTCAACCGCAGCGCGTTCCAGTTCCCTCCACCCGCGCTCGATTGGTCGAATTCCTGCTTTGCCAAGGTGCGCGACGACGACGGGCGTCACTACGTCGGATTGACAACGGCAGGACGGTCGGAGAAGTTTGCTCTGCAGGCCGCGTCTGCGTCGCTCCTGCAGGCCGAAAGCGACCCCGCGGCGCATGGCAATCCCGACTTCGACGCCTACGCGACTCTGGTCGCTTATTTCAATTCCTTGAAAGTTCTCGGCGGTGCGCTGGTGCTGATGGAAGACGACGTTCGCATTACGATCGACGCGCTGGCATCGCGCAGAGGCGAGAAGGCGCGCGAGCTCGGCAATCCCGAAGAACTGACGAGCCGCAAGGCATCCTCGGAAATTCCTCTCATCCTTGATCGCCTCAATCTCTCACATTCAGATCCTGAAGCGGTCGATGTATTGCTCGCCAGCAACATGCTCAGCGTCGGCGTCGATATTCCGCGCCTCGGGCTCATGCTCGTAAACGGACAACCCAAATACATGGCAGAATATATCCAGGCGACGAGCCGCGTCGGGCGCCGCGAGCCAGGCCTGGTGGTGACCCTCTTCAACAACAACAAGATCCGCGATCGCGCGCATTTCGAGACATTCGCATCGCGCCATGCCGCGCTCTACCGCTCGGTCGAGCCTTCGAGCGTAACGCCGTTTGCGCCTCGCGCGCGGGACAAGGCACTGCACGCTCCGCTTGTCGCCTTGGTCAGACACTTTATCAATGCGACAGGCGCCAGCGCCGCTGTCGCCGACCGTGCACAGGTAATGCGGCTGGTCGAAGAGATCGTCGACCGTGTCCAGGACGTGGATTCAGGCGAGGCGCCGCAAGCGCGGACCGAGCTCACGCGCTTTGTCGATGCCTGGATCGAGGCGGTCGGCGACGACCGAGATCAAGAGCTATTGGGATGACCGCAGGCTGCAGACCAGCTTGCTGATGTCCGCCGAAGAGGCAGCTGCGCGACGCGCGACGGGCAAAGCCGATGCGGCTGCCGTGCCGACGCCCAACAGCGTGCGCAATGTCGAGCCCGGGGTGGATTTCCTCATGAAGGAACGTGTGTGAGCCGCAACAATCATCTGGGTAAGGTAAGGCGGGGGCAGGTTCTCGGATACGGTCCTGGCGCTGTGATCGACTTTCGCGCAGGCGCCAAGGGCGGTGGGCCGGTTTCGGTCATTGCTGCGTCGCTCGACCGTTGGGAGCAGACCGCCAAAATCGCGGGCGGCCTTAACGATCCGCATGTCTTGCGCGAAGCGCGGCTCGAAAAGGTCCTCAACAAAGGTCATTTCCGCCTGCCGCCGGTCGACGATGCCGGACGCGATGCGGCTTTCCCCAACCGATGGCTCAACGGCTATCGGTTTCCGGCGTGGCTGCAGTGCCCGAGCTGCAAATCGCTCAAACTCGCGGGCAAATGGGCAAAGGAGATGGGCGACCCGTCGCGCTGGTGCGCGCGCTGCTCGAGTGAAGAGCGGCGGGTCTTTGCAGTGCCCTCGCGCTTCGTGACGGCCTGCGAAAACGGTCATATCGATGAATTCCCATGGGTCCGCTGGTTGGCCATGCGCGGCGGACAGCCCCTGGCTTGTCTGTCGGACAGCGATGCCGAGGCAGGCGACGAAGGTTTCAAACAGTGCCGCCTGCGGCTCGAGAGCGTGGGCGGCTCGGGCATCGAAGGCTTGCGCGTGAGCTGCTCGGCTCGAAGGTTGTGGCGCTTCCGCCTCAATGGCGGGCGCGTTTTCCTCTAAGGGTCTCGAAGGTCACAAATGCTCAGGCCGCCGCCCATGGCTGACCAACGACCGCGAGACGTGCACCGCATCGCCGCGGACCTTGCAGCGCGGGGCCTCCAATCTCTATTTCCCGGTCACCTATTCTACGCTCAGCATCCCACCGTGGACCGATGCGATTCAGCAGGAGCTCAATGCCTATTGGGGCGCACTGCGCGAATTGAGCCCCGATATGCGAGAGACGATGATCGACAGCCTGTCTGCGACCAACGCGTCGATGCACAATATGTCCGCCGACGAATATGCGGCGGTGATTCGCGAACGACTCAAGCTGGACGAGGAAACGACGCTTGATACGCTGCGCTTTGAAGAGTTCATCCGGCTCGAGCGCGATGCGGAAGGGAGCGACTTTCAGGTCAAGCAGGAACCAGTGCCCGAGGAAGCGCAACCCTTTATCGCAAGGATAGGCCGGGTCGAGCGCCTGCGCGAAGTGCGTGCCCTGACCGGTTTCAAACGCATTTATCAAAACGCATCGATCGATGAACCCGGCCGCGGTACCGGTTCGGCGACTTGTCGCTTGCCCCGCTGCCGTGGCTTCCCGCAATCGAGGTGCGCGGCGAGGGCATCTTCGTCTCGCTCAAGCTCGAAGCGATAGATGCCTGGCTCGCCGACCCTGAGATACACGAGCGCGCCCGCCTCGTCGAAGAGGCTCGCGCTGCGGAATTCGAACGCATTCACGAAGAGGAGAGCGTGGGTGATCCGATCACGCCGGCATTCCTCCTCGTCCACTCGCTCGCCCACGCCGTAATCAAGCGCCTGTCCTTCGAATGCGGTTACGATGTCGCATCGCTTCGCGAGCGCATTTATGTCGGCGAAAACCCGCGCATGGCGGGGTTTCTCATCTACACCTCAACCAGCGATGCCGACGGGACGCTCGGGGGACTGGAGCGCCAAGGGCGGGCCGATCGCTTTATTCCTGTTCTCGCCTCGGCGGTGCGCGACGCATTCTGGTGCTCATCCGACCCCCTGTGCCGGACCGGCGTTTCGAGCCTTTCGGAGAGCATGAACCTTGCGGCTTGCCACAGCTGCCTTTTGCTGCCCGAAACCTGCTGTGAAGAGGGCAACCGTTATCTCGACCGCTCGATGCTCGTCGGCGACGGAGTGGGCGGCGTGAAGGGCTTTTTCGATTCCTTCATCGAAACGGACGGTTGAGCCGATGCCTGCGCGGATGATCCCGCCGATGCTCCCGCCCGAGATACGCAGTGATCCGAAGCGAAGCGGCGAAACTGCGGTCTACGACCTGCTCGCGCAAGATCCGATCCTGACCGGTGCAACGGTATTCTACTCCTGTGAATGGGTCGGGCTGGACGGCGAGCTGCTGCGCGACGGGGAAGCCGACTTCGTGATTGCCCATCCGCAGATCGGTTTTCTCGTGCTCGAGGTCAAAGGCGGTCGTGTTCAGCGGCGCGTGGCCGACGGCAAATGGACGACGAAGAACCGCAACGACGAGGTTTTCGAGATCGAGAACCCTGTGCGTCAAGCGATGAAGTCGAAGAAAATCATCCTCAATGCGCTGAAGAAGCGCTGGCCCGGCAATGCGCCGTGGCTTTCGGCGAGGCACGGGGTGATCCTGCCTCATTGCAGCAGACCCGCCAATGCTGCGCATATGGGTGCAGCCGCTCCGCTGGAAATCTTCGCGTTCCGCGAAGACCTGCCCAATCTCGGCGCGCGCCTGCTGCAGATGATGGTCTGGAAGCCCGACGGAGAACGGGAGACTTTGGGCGGCCTCGGGCCCGCGGGTATCGCCATGCTCGAGGATTTTTACGGACGCGACATCGACTTCACTCCGCGCCTGTCGTCGGTCATCGAGGAATGCGAGGCGGCAATCGAAAAGCTCACCGAGACGCAGTACCGCTATCTCGATTTCCTCGGCACCACAAAACGAGCGCTCATTCAAGGAGGCGCGGGCACCGGCAAGACCGTTTTGGCGGCGGAGAAAGCGCGCCGCGCCAGCCGGGCGGATCGGCGGGTTCTCATGCTGTGCTTCAACCGACCGCTTCTCTTACAGCTTCGCAGCGAGCTTGAAGGCAGCACCGCATCGGTCGCGACGTTCCACGAGTTCTGCGCTCGCATGTGCCTTGAGAAGGGCATCGATCTCGACGCGGAGCGCATCGCTTGCGAGGAGCGGCACTTTTGGTCGGTCCGCCTCCCCGAACTGCTGACCGACATCGGGCTCGATATCCCGCCGGAGCAATACGATGACCTCATCATCGATGAAGGACAGGACTTCAAGTCGGTCTGGGTCGAAGCGCTCGGACTGTTCCTCGACCCTGAGGGCTCACTCTACGTCTTTCGCGACGACTTCCAGAATATCTACAGCGGCGATGATGCGACCGCGGCTGTGCAGGCCGAACCGCTTGAGCTGACCGAGAACGTGCGCAACACCCAGGCGATTTTCCGCGCTGGAAATGTCTTTCGGCAAGGCCGCGAACAGACGTGCCTCGGGCCGGAAGGCGCGCCGGTCAGTTGGGTGCCGTGCACTCAGGACAAAACCCTGCGAACAGTCGAAAAGGAATTGGGGCGACTGCTGACGGCGGACGACATCGCGCCTGGCGATATTGCCGTGCTGTGCGGCTGCGGTGCCGAAATGTCGGTCCTTCGAAAGGCGCCGACCTTGGCGGGGCGACATTGGACCCCTGCCGACGAGCCTGCCGACGATCGGATCATCGCCGACAGCATCATGCGGTTCAAAGGTCTTGATCGTACCGGTGGTGATCCTCTGCGAAATCGAGGAGGCCGATGCGGAAATCGCCTATGTCGGCCTTACACGTGCCAAGAGCCATCTCATCGTCATCGGCGATGAAGCGACTGTAGACCGGCTTGGCCGCAACGACGCCGCAAAAACAGCGTTGATCTAGATCAGCAACACACGGTGCTTGATGCTTCGTAGACTTACTCCGGATCGTTTCGCTCAAAAATGTCGCACAGGCGCTTACTGAGCATTTCAGCATCTCGCGTTTCGCATTCCCAGATCACTTCAGGCTGCCACCCGGCCGCGCGCAGAACTGCGGTCTGCTCGGCATCGCGCTCAACGGTACGTGCGAATTTCGATTCCCATAATCCCCTCCGCGTCGAGGGCATGGATGCGCGAGGACAATTTTCGTGACGGTGCCAGAAGCAGCCGTGAACGAAGATCGCCAGACGGTCCTTGGCGAGTACGATGTCGGGTTTGCCCGGAAGGTCCTTGCGGTGCAGGCGGAAGCGTCTGCCGAGTGCGTGCAGCGCGCGCCTGACCGTCAATTCCGGTTGGGTGTCCTTGCCCCTGACACGGCGCATGTTCTCGCTGCGCCGCTCTGGATCGAGATGGTCCACTTCTAGAGTCCAGCTTCAGGCGATCTGCTCGCGGCCTAGCTGATCGACCGTCTGAGCATTTTTCTGAAATGCGACGCAGGACATCATACAGTTTGGAGTTTGTCGAGTGCATCGACTTTCGTTTTGGGCTGCTCAAGTTTCTCAACGGCTCGGCCTCGGCGCAATAAAGGCAGAATGTGTCCAATCAAATGGCGTCCTAATTCTACCGGCACTGCATTGCCCACTTGTTTGCCAGAGGCAATCAGCCCGCCCGAGAACACGAAATCGTCGGGGAAGGTTTGGATTCTTGCAGCTTGCCGAACGGTTATACCGTGATGCTCGACGGGATGTACGAAACGCCCCTTTGATGGGTTAATGCACGCTGTTGTCATCGTCGGCGCGGGTAGTCGAGGGTCTATCCTGCCGTAGACGTCTTTATGTCCGTCATGAGTGCGGTGGCATGGAAGCACACGACCCGAGTCTTTCCGGCTTCCACCGTTCGGAGGCGTCTTGCGAAATGCTTCAACAAGCTCTGCGCTGTGTGTCATGTGAACGTCGTTTTGGTCATTGGACGCGGCGGGGAAGAATGCCGCCCCACAATTGACCCAAGGAGCAAGTTCAGGATCGCCTCGCCGAGCCGCCTCGTTCCCGTGCGTGGGAGCCGGAGGCCAACTCAAGTCACTCGCATCTAAACCTTTACGCAGCCCAAGAATGAACACTCGCTTTCGACGCTGCGGCAAACCATAGTCACGTGCATCAACAATAATGGGTTGTCTGATTTCGTACCCTGCGAGAGCTCCCTCGCGATAGAAACGATCAAGCGCTGACGCATGCCGGTCCCACAGCATTCCTGGAACATTCTCCATGAGAAATGCCGTCGGTGAAAAGGCTCTGACAAATTCGAAGTAGGTATGAATTAGATCATTGCGTTTATCGTCAATGCCGGAGCCCTTCAGTCGATGAGTTGAAAACCCTTGGCATGGCGGGCCGCCAAGAAGCAGGTCGCATTGATCGCCGTCCGAAAAGACCTCCCGAAAAGCCTTAGATGCATTTATCTCCCGAATGTCATCGGTGAAGAGCTGCGGCCCTATCGAACCAGCACAAAAATTCTTTCGGTAGGTATCAACCGCATGCTTGTCATTTTCAATCGCAAGCCGGACCCGCAAACCCGCCTGTTGCGCAGCTAAAGAAAAGCCGCCTGCACCTGCAAACAGATCGGCACAGTTCAACATTGCTTTCGACTCTTCTTTGACTGCCGGAAGATGATACACTCAAAATTGATCACGGACCCCCCAGACTTAGCTTTATCGTTCAAGTCATGTCACTTGTCGAGCCTGGAGGCCTTCGCTAGAAATTTTTGGCCTGGAGTGCAGTTTCAAAACAACAAATTCGTGTGATCGAGTCCCGCACTCTCAGATGACGAGTATCTTCCAGCCAATTCGTTGGAGTTCCTCACAAGCGCGTGCATCCCGGGCCTTGTCGTTCTCAAATTTCTCAAGCCACTTTGACGTGCTTGTGGCGGTTTCAATAAGGTCCTTCAACAGCGCCTACTCTGGCAAACGGCAACACCTTCACTCCGGCCTTCAGCTCGTCTAGATAGTCGCTCCACCACTGCGCCATCTGCACGCGCTCGTCCCAGTAATTGCCGCGATTGTAGATGCCTCTGATTGCGTTGCTGTCGCCGTGCGCTAGGGATCGCTCAATAGCATCCGGATGCCACTTACCGCTTTCGTTGAGGAAAGTCGAAGCAGTCGAACGGAAGCCGTGTGCAGTCACCACGTCGGGGCCGTAGCCCATCCGCCGCATGGCCTGGTTGATCGAGTTATCGCTCATGTACTTCAGGTGCGATTGCTGTGCAGGGAACATCTTCTCGAAGCCGCCAGTGTGGCAATGCAATTCGCGCAGCAAAAGCATCACTTGCTCTGACAATGGCACCGCGTGAAGTCGCCGGAGCTTCGTACGCTCAGCAGGGATGTTCCAAATTCTTTGACCCCAATCGATCTCGGACCATTGCCCCATTCGCATCTCACCCGGACGGGTCATGATGTGAGGCAATATCTGCATGGCAATGCGCACCAATGGTGTACCCGTGAACTCGTCGATATCACGTAGCAACTGTCCGAACTTGTCCGGGTCTAGGATCGCCGCACGATGGGTCACGATTGGGGTCGCCAACGCATCACCCAGATGCGCCGCTGGATCACTCTTGCAGAGCGAACAGGCAATCCCATGGCGGAACACCCTACTGGCGAGCGCGCGGGTTCTGTTGGCGCTTTCACGATGCCCTCTACGCTCGATCTTCTTGAGGCTTTCGAGCACCTCGACCGGCTCGATATCATTGATCGGGCGGCGCCCGATGTCGGGCTCAAGTAGTGAGACATACCAGCGCGCCTTGCGGATGGTCGATTCCGCCATCCCGCTGTCTTCCATGCGCACCTTGATGAAGTCCTCGGCGACGCTCTTGAAGCTGTTCCCGGCGTTCATGCGTGCCAGACGCTTCTTCCGTTTGCGTTCTAGCGTGGGATCGATTCCGTCGAGAACTTTTAGCCGCGCCACGTCCATCCGCTTGCGCGCATCCGCGAGGGATATGTCAGGCCATGCTCCCAAGGCCATCCGCTTTTCCCTTCCGGCGATGCGAAACTTGTATCGCCAGAGCTTCGACCCGTTCGGAAACACCTCCAAATAGAGGCCTTTTGAGTCGGTTTTCCGAAATGACACGCTTTTCGGGCGTAACCTACGGATTTCTTGCGCTAAAATCGGCATTTGGGGGCATGACCTTTCTGGCTGGCTTTATGCCCCCTTTCATGCCCCCAAATGGTGATAGACGTGGGGGCATGACGCGGGACAAAGCGGGAACATCAGAAAGTTAGAAATACCCCAAAAACCGCTGAAAATCAACGGTTTCGGGACGATTTGGGAGAAAGCTCTGGTGCCGCTTACGTGACTCGAACACGTGACCCCATCATTACGAATGATGTGCTCTACCAACTGAGCTAAAGCGGCAGCCGCCGCGGCTGCTTCCACTGAACAGCACGCGAAGTTTGGAGGCCCGAGCCGGAATCGAACCGGCGTACACGGATTTGCAATCCGCTGCGTCACCACTCCGCCATCGGGCCACCCCTTAGGTCTTTCAACCGACGGAGCGCGCGCACTAGCGATTCGAGCAGGCAAAGGCAATCGAAGAAATCGATCATGCGCCCGCTGCTTTGTGCGCGCGGGCCTTCCGTAACGACAATCTGGACGCGGCAGACTTTGCGCGGCAGGAGGATCGCATGACTATCGCCAGCCTGCTCGACCCCATCACCGGCACAGCCGGACCTGTCCGCCTCGAACACGCGACCGACTGGATGCAGGGGCGCACTCTCTATGGTGGAGCATCAGCGCTGGTTGCTTACACCATGGCGACCCGGGCTTTTCCCGATCTCCCTCCCTCCGCGCGGCACAAATCGGTTTCGTTGCTCCAATCGGCGAAGAGATTGAACTGTCCGCAAGCGTGGTGCGTCAAGGCCGCAATGTCACACAAGTGCGAAGCGAGATCTCGAGTGATGGCAAGCCAGCGCTAACCGCATTCTGGCTGTTCGGGGCCAGCCGCGACGCAAATGCCCAGCGCGCATCAGACGAGCCCGACAATTGGCCTGGGTCGCCCGAAGAAGCGCAGGGCGCGATGAAAACAGGTCAGGCACCTTCCTTCATTCAGAACAATTTCGACATTCGCTTTGGGCAAGCAAAGGGCGAAGATCACGGTCCGACCATTCGGCGCTGGGCCCGCCTGACTGAAGACCATAATCTCGATCTCGTTAGTCAGCTGGTGCTGATGGGCGATGTTATGCCGCCAGGCGCGATGCGGATCATGCAGCGCATGGGTCCGATCAGCTCGATCAATTGGTCCTTCAACGTGCTCGAACCAGAATCGACAAACTCAGACGGTTGGTTTCTGGCCGAAAACGCGAGCCAACATGCCGATGCGGGCTATTCCTCAGAGCGGTTGCGCATGTGGGACAGTCAAGGTCGCCAGATGCTGGATGGCCTGCAATGCGTGGCAGTATTCGGCTGAGCCAAAGCGGAGCGGCTCGGACGTCTCAAACGTCCTCGAAGTTTGCCGCGCGTTTTTCCATGCTTGCCATAACGGCTTCGACCTGATTTTTGGTGCGCATGACGCCGTGCTGTTCGATGCTCTCTTCGAGCAAGATCGCGTCGGTGTCGCGCTCAACCATGCCGTGTTGCAGGCGCTTTGCCGCGCGGATTGCATGAGGATTGCGGTTGGCAATTTCGCTGGCAATAGCCGTCGCGCGGGCGAGCGGATCCGTATCAACATAGGTCGCAAGACCAAGCGATTGCGCCTCTTGCCCGGTAAACTCCCGATTGGTGTAGATGAGCTCGCGCAGCACGTCGTCGCGGACCAAACCGCGCCACAGGGCATAGCCGCCCATGTCAGGCACAAGTCCCCATTTCATTTCCATGATTGCCATGCGGGTATCGGGATGCACAATACGGATATCCGCACCGCTCGCGATTTGCAGTCCGCCTCCGAAACAGACGCCATGGACAGCAGCGATTACCGGCACCGGTAGCTTGCGCCATTGCATGGCTACTTGCTGAAACTTATTGGAATTGCCGTAGGTCCGCTCGGTCAGTTCCGGCTCATCTGGGTCGCGCGGACGGGAGAAATTCGATAGGTCAAGGCCTGCGCAAAAGGCACGCCCTTCACCCGATAGGACCACTGCACGAAGGCCTTTGAGCCGTTGCAGGCGGCTACCCGCCTCAATGATGCGTTCGAACATTTCCGGGTCGAGCGCGTTCATCTTATCACCGCGTGTAAAGCGGACTTGCGCAACCCCGTCATCGCCAAATTCAATTGCCAGTCGATCGTTGGCGGGCATCATTGCGGTCTCGGTCACTACGGTCTTCCTATCCTGTGCGCTCTAACTCTCGCGCACAGTAAAGTCTGGCTCAACCGCTTGTTCAAGTCCAGACCGATCACTCGCTGCGTTCGAATGCTCCAGGATCGTTAGGTACATCAAGATAATATCCACCGTCTGGATGCGTTGCCAAGATGCTGCCCAACCCAAAGGGCTGAAGCTTTGCGCGGACCCGAGCAACATGGACAGCCACACTGTTTGTTTCCGGTTCAAAATTGATCCGCCAAACATCTGCCAAAAGCTGCTGTTTGGTCATTGGAACTCCAGGCTGTTCTGCCAAACGCCAAATGAGCTCGAACTCGCGGGGATGCATTCCCATCCAGCGATCCTCAACACGCCCGTCGCGATGGAACAGATCGAGTGTAACATCACCTGCCTCTCGAAATCGCGGAATCGATGAATCCCCGTCTGGAACAACATTATAATTTGCAATCGAAGTCACAATTCCTCCCCCATGCGCATCGAATACGCGGCGTGCCTAGTGATAATAACGTGATCTAGAAGTTCGATATCGAGCGCCTTTCCGACCTCGATAAGCCTCGTTGTTTCGTTGATGTCGCTGCGACTGGGACGACAGACACCCGACGGGTGGCTATGCGCAACGAGAAGCGAGCTCGCCCCACAATCCAAAGCAACGCCGAACAATTCGCGCAATCTGAACGAAACTGACGATGCTTTGCCGTGCCCCATGCTCTTGTCGGCCAGATATTCCCGGTCGGCATCGAGAAAAACGGCATGAAACCGCTCAATGATGCGTCCACTTTCGGACATAGCTTCACGCAAGAAATGGACGAAGTGGGGTTCGGCAATGTTCGAAAACCGATCGACGTATACCGGGGGACCTTGGGGTGGTGACAGCAGCGTGTTGAACAATGATAGCATGGCTCAAACCTTCCCAGCTTGAGCAAGCGGCAAATGATCGGTCAATTCGGAACCTCTCCAGTCGCGGTAATCGCCATAATTCTTCTTGCGCCTTATGTGCCGGATCAATCCGAGCAACATGATCGCGAGTTGAAAATAGGACGGCCCGATCACCAAGATCGCGTAAGCAATCGGCGTGACAGTATCGGCCAACCCGCGCGCCATGTGAGCAGACATGGCAACAATCTGAAATCCCGCCACCCAGAGGGTGTAATTACGATTTGCTTGAAGTGCGATGCCAACGAAGATTACGCATGCCACAACATCTGATGCAACCAGTAGAATGCTACGGTCACTGATGATCAGAGGCTCATCGGTGACTGCCTCCAGAAAAACGGTTGGAACAATGAATAGGGACACAAACGTGACCCCAATCAACCTTTCCGGTTTCCCGCCCCAGCGCCACATCGCCAGCACTAAAAGCACGCTGGCGATGCGGTAAGCTGCGACCCGATTTTCAAGAATCAATTCAAGCATGCTGCTTTGCGCTCTCTACAGTGCCTCAAACTCCCGATGCGCTGTCGCCGTCTCCGAAATTGCCCCTTCTGGAAATTCCGTCGGAATGTTGTGATCACCACCCATCGTCTCTCTTGCGACGGTGCTCAATTCGTCGTGCACACGCAATAGGCTTGTCGACATTTGCATCGCCTGCGCTTCGGCTTGGTTGAGACGCATAAGTGCCTTTTGGCCAACATGCACTTCGACACCCGGATTTTGACGGGCTTTGAGCATGGCCTGCTTCAGACGGGCAAAAGCGATCATGGATTCGTCTGCGAGCGCTTCGGCTTCGCGGATCAGCTTCTTCATGTTGCGGGCGTCAGTTAGAACCTGGTCGTTCATTGAGGATCTCCAAATCCTCTCCGCTCACCTAGAGGAATGTTCTTCTTCCGCGGGGACGCGCGCCTTACCGTCCATCGCTTCACTAACGGACACTGCTGCAGTCACGGTCAGGACAACCGCTGCCAGCACTCCAAATGCGATCGCGATGATCGCTGCGAACCGAAACAAGACGGCATGCTCGCCGTCGAGCACCCCGGGGACAACCTTTGGTTCTTCTCTGCGCCCCCATGGCGCATCGACCAACATAGGCAACACATCACTAAGGACGAGTTTGCCCGGGTCATCCCGCTCAGGAAATTGGCGGCTTTCGCTTTCGTCAGGGAGCTGATTTTTCGTGTATACAGGTTCGCTTAAGGGCCTGTCGGGGGCTTCGGATCGATCTTCTAATCGCCGATCAGCGCGGTCGGTATGGATTTCTTCGGCAGGATTGGATGCGCGGTATTCCTCGACCAGCTCATTCAAGCTGTCGACTTCAAAAATGTCTTTCAGAGCACGGATATGCTGATTGATACGCGTCTCAGACACACCAAGTTCTTGCGCGATCACCTTGATTGGGACGCGTCGGTCAATTCGCTCGATCACGGCTGCCTGCCTATCGGTAAGCGACCGCGAATTGGCGGGGGGCATCTAATCCTCCTTTTCGCCGTGTTCTACGTGATATTTAACTCACGAGAGGCCGTTATGCTCCGCTATGGAGCAAATTTAATTTGATCCCGAGAAAAGCCGTCATTTCTTGACGTTAAGCCCAAGAGAAATAAAGTATTTCCTAATATTTCTGGCAGCCTGCCTCAACCTTTGTTCGTTTTCAACCATAGCTATTCTAACGAAGCCTTCACCCTCTTCGCCATAACCAACGCCAGGCGCAACGGCGACTTCGGCTTCGGTCAAGAGTTGTTTAGAAAATTCAAGGCTTCCCATGTCTGCTAAGGCCGGTGGCAGTGGGGCCCAAGCAAACATCGATGCAGGCGGTGGAGGGACATCCCAGCCCGCTCGAGCGAATGCTTCGACCATCACGTCGCGCCGCTTCTTGTAAAGCTGTCGGTTGCTTTCAACGATATCTTGCGGGCCGTTCAGTGCTGCACATGCGGCGGCCTGAATTGGGGTGAAGGCCCCATAATCGAGGTACGATTTCACCCGAGTTAGGGCTGCAATCAGTTTTTTGTTACCGACGGCAAAACCCATCCGCCATCCGGCCATCGAATAGGTCTTCGACATACTGGTGAATTCGACCGCGACGTCTTTCGCACCTTTGACCTGCATGATCGAAGGCGTCGGCTCATCACCGTAGTAGAGCTCCGAATAGGCCAAGTCAGAAAGTAGCCAGACCTTATTGTCGCGCGCCCATTCGACGAGGCGTTCGTAGAATGCGAGGTCGACGACCTCAGCCGTCGGGTTCGATGGATAGCTCACGACCAGAACACTTGGACGCGGGACTGTGAAGTTCATCGCACTCTCGAGCGACCGCCAATAATCCTCGTTGGGCGTAGTCGGGACAGCGCGAATGGTGGCGCCGGCAATGATGAAGCCGAAGGTGTGGATCGGGTACGAGGGATTTGGCGCGAGCACGACATCACCCGGTGCAGTGATTGCATTGGCAAGGCTAGCGAGACCTTCCTTCGATCCCATAGTCACCACGACTTCGGTTTCCGGGTCCAGATCCACACCAAAACGGCGTTCGTAATAATTAGCCTGCGCGCGGCGCAGCCCTGGAATGCCCTTTGACTGCGAATATCCGTGCGCATCGGGTTTTGATGCGACCTCACACAGCTTGTCGATGACATGCTGAGGGGGCGGCTGATCGGGATTGCCCATCCCGAGGTCGATGATGTCCTTACCGGCTGAGCGCGCCTCATGCCGCATCGCATTCACTTCCGCGATGACATAAGGAGGAAGCCGCTTCATCCGATAAAATTGGTCATTCATTGCCGTTTAAACCCAGTTTTGCGCAATCATTGTCGTTGCAGACGCATGAATCATGTTAGGCGAAGTTCAGCCGCACTGGAAAGCATATTTAGATTTTATCTCGCGGAACCGCGCGAAGGCCCGTACATTGCAATTTCAAACCGGAGCAGACGATCAATCCATGCCTAAAGACGACACATTTTTCACCGGCGCGCTTGGGGGCGAAGCCATCCGCTCATTCTTCGATATGCAAGGTGAAGCGATGCGGGAAATGTTTTTACAGTCCTCTGCTGGAGCACAAAACACCGGTTCGAGCGGTACCGCGGACTTGTTCAAATCAGCGCCGGATGCAGCGGAGCTTGGAGAATGGGCCAAGGCGGGAACCGAGTTGCAGCAGATGTGGCTGGATTTCGCCGCGCATCAGGCCAAGCAGACGGTCAAGAAATTTGGCGAAGCCAAAAATCCACTCGATCCGGCACAGTGGATATTGATGACCCAAAGTCTGCTGAAACAAGCACCAACCCACCCGATCGACGGGCCGGCGAAATTGGCGCAAGACACTTTGGACATTTGGAAGAGCGTGTTTGGTCAGTTTGCGATGCCTGGCTCGGCTCAGAACGATGCTGACGAAGGCAGCGCCGACGCATTGCCGCGAAAAGACCGCCGCTTTGCCGATCCCGCCTGGCAAGAGCACCCGGCATTTGCGCTGCTGCATCAGACCTATCTGATGCTCGCGGAGTATTTCCAGAAGTCAGTGAAATCGATGGATGGGATTGATCGAGAGAAGCGCAGGCAGCTGGAATTTGCGGTGAGCGCACTGGTCGACGCGATGAGCCCTGACAATTTCCTACTGACCAACCCCGTTGTGCTCAAGCGGACGATGGAAACGCGCGGACAAAATCTTGTGCGCGGCATGCAGCATCTCATCAATGATCTGAAGCGCGGGCAATTGACCCACACGGATGCTGACGCTTTCACTCTTGGCAAGAACCTTGCGGCCAGCCCTGGCAAAGTCGTGCATGAGACTCCTCTGTTCCAGCTGATCCAGTACAGCCCATCAACCGATGAGGTGATGGAAACCCCGCTGCTGATATTCCCTCCGTGGATCAACCGGTTTTACATTCTCGATCTGACCCCGAAGAAGAGCTTTATCAAATGGGCCGTCGATCAGGGCCTGACTGTCTTTGTCGCCAGTTGGAAGTCAGCTGATGAGACGATGGGCGACGTCGTGTGGGATGACTACATTCGCGCTCAGATGGAAGCGATCGACGTGGTGCGCGACCGCCTGAAAGTGCCGAACGTGCACGCAATCGGATATTGTGTAGCGGGCACGACGCTTGCCGCGACGCTCGCAGTGCTGGCGCGGCGCGGCGAAGCTGACAAGGTCAAGAGCGCGACATTCTTCACAGCTCAAGTCGATTTCGAAAAGAGCGGAGAGCTGAAGCACTTCATCGAAGACAATCAGCTCGAGATGATCGGCAAACTATCGCCCGATGGGTATCTCGACGGTCGTTATCTTGCTGCGACTTTCAACGCTCTGCGCGGTAAAGACCTGATCTGGAACTACGTCGTGAACAATTACCTGCTTGGCGAAGACTATCCGGCGTTCGATCTGCTGCACTGGAACGGGGACGTAACCAATCTGCCGTCCAAATGGCACAATGATTATCTGCGCGACCTTTACCGCGACAACAAACTAGTCGTGCCCGATGCGCTCTCTGCCGATGGCACGTCGATCGATCTGACCCAGGTCAAAACCCCCACCTTCGTCCAAGCGGGCAAGGAAGATCACATCGCGCCTGCCGAGAGCGTCTGGCGGATCACCGATCACTTTTCTGGTCCGGTTGAATTCCTGCTCGCTGGATCGGGACATATTGCCGGTGTGGTCAATCCGCCGGCGGCGAACAAATACCAATATTGGCTCGGAGACAGCGACGCCCCTTCACTGAAGGCATATATCGAAGGTGCAGAAGAGCACCCGGGCAGTTGGTGGCCACATTGGTTGCAATGGCTCGAGGCCCAGTCTCCCGAGCGCGTGCCTGTAAAAGGCAAGCGAAAGCCGGGTGGCCGTGGTGACAAAGTGATCGAAGATGCCCCTGGCAGGTACGTCAAGACGCGTTAAGTTTCTGGCTACGCTACATTTTTCCGATTATTGTGCAGTGCACAAAAAATGCTTGACTTCGCAGTTGCAATCACTATTTTGTGCAATGCAACATAAAGTGAGGTTCCCATGGCCACCAACGCCACATCGAAAATTGATGCCGCTGCTGAGAAAGCATACGCTGAAGCCGCCGCCAACAAGGGCGTAAGCGAAAAAGCTGTCGAGAAGGCAGTAGAAGCCGACGCTCCAAAGCCCGAAGCGAAACCAGCTGTCGTCAAGAAAGCTGTAGCCGCTCCAGCAGCCAAAAAGGCGGCACCTAAAAAGGCTGCTCCAAAGAAGACCGCTGCGAAGAAAGCGACCGCCAAGAAGGCTACTGCCAAGAAAGCTCCGGCTCGTAAGGCTGCGGCCAAAAAGGTCGTGACGAAGAAGACCGCTGCGAAAAAGCCAGTCGCCAAGAAAGCGCCAGCAAAGAAGGCAGCGAAGACAGCCGAAACAAATCCAGTCATCAAACTGAAGGACACCATCATGGCTACTGCCAAGAACACCGATTTCACAGCGACCGCCAAGGAAGTGGCTGCTGACGTACAAGAGCGCGTGAAGACTGCCGCTGCCAAGGGTGGCGAGTTCGCGACCGAAGTAAACGAATTCAACAAAGCGAATGTCGAAGCCGTCGTCGAATCTGGCAAGATCCTCTTCGCTGGCATGCAGGACATGGGCCGCGAGCAGGTCGAAACCGGCAAGACTGTTGTCGAAACCGTCACCGCCGACGTGAAGAAGATGGCTGGCGTCAAGTCGCCAACCGAACTCATGCAGATGCAGGGCGAGCTCGCTCGTCGCAACTTCGACGCTGTTGTTTCTTACGGCTCGAAGCGCACCGAAGCTTGGGTGAAGCTCTACAACGAAGCATTCGCTCCAATCTCAAATCGCGTAAGCGTCGCTGCCGAGAAAGTCTCGAAGGCCGCTTAATCTAAGCGATTGATTTTCAGAGCCAGCCTCTCCCTCTCTCCCAACTGGCTCTTGGAAACGCGCTCAAAGCGCAAGGGCTGAACAGACCAACGGTTTGTTCAGCCCTTTTTCGTCTGAAATCCGTATGTCGCTTGGATAGATTCGCCCAGCCAAGCATTTAAGCTGCAAGACGAACCTTGCAGATACCCGCACCATTGACGATATTGCAGCCAACATGATCACGACCACGCCTTCTCTTGCGCATGTCGCGCACCATGACCCCTTGCTTCCGCGTCTTGCGGATAACGATCAGGATGGCGACGGCGATTCCGATAGCGAAGTTGGCATCGCGACCAAGACCCGCACGAAGCCGAAGAAGCCGAGCCAGTATAAGGTTCTGCTCCTCAACGATGATTACACCCCTATGGAATTCGTGGTGATGGTGCTGAAGCGCTTCTTCTCGATGGATTTGGAGCAAGCGACGCGCGTCATGCTGCATGTCCACCAAAAGGGCGTCGGCGTGTGCGGCATCTTCACCTATGAAGTCGCCGAGACAAAGGTGAACCAGGTGATGGACTTCGCCAAGCAAAACCAGCACCCGCTCCAGTGCACTTTGGAAAAGGCGTGATCCGCGTCGCGCCTGTGATCTGAACGCATGCGCCAGCCTCACCATCCTGAACCCGATCCGATCGGCCCCGGTCAGGAAAGCGTGTGGGACTACCCTCGCCCAGCCATTGCTGAGCCGACGCGGCGGCGGCTTGAGATTATTCACCGAGGCATTGTTCTAGCCGATACCAGACGCGCCTACCGCACGCTGGAGACAAGCCATCCACCAACCTATTACATCCCGCAAGCCGACATCGCGATGCAACACCTCGATCCTAATCCGCGCCGTTCGCTGTGCGAGTGGAAGGGACAGGCGCATTATTGGGATGTCGTAATCGACGACAAGCGGATCGAGGCGAGTCGCATGGCATTACCCTTCGCCCACCCAGTCCTTCACGCCAATTGCGGGACACATAGCATTTTACCCCGATCCCTTCGACGATTGCCGGATCGACGGGCAGACAATCATTCCCCAACCCGGCGGATTTTACGGCGGTTGGATCAGCCAATATGAAGCGGGGCCGTTCAAGGGCGTGCCTGGTAGCCGGTTCTGGTAGACGCATTGCCGCAGAAATTACGGCCCTAGGCACATGACCGCGCGTAAATTTGGCGCTATGGGAAACTCACAAGCTGTTCACGCTCGGTGTCTTAGCCAAGCGAAAGAGTGAAACCAAACGATACCAAGGCCAATTCAACCATCGTGCTCAACGCCTTCCCCAGCATAGACCGATATATATTCCGGCTGGTGATCTTCCCGATGCTGGGCGTGCTCGCGCTCGCAGCGTCGCTTTTGATGCTCGACAAGATGCTTCGGCTGTTCGACTTCGTCGCGGTCGAAGGCGGCCCGATTGACGTCGTATTCAAGATGCTCGGTGCACTTGTGCCTGAATATGCCAGCCTTGCGATCCCGCTCGGGCTTTTGCTCGGCGTTCTGCTCGCCTTTCGCAAACTCGCGACTTCGAGCGAGCTCGATACGATGCGCGCTGTGGGTTTAAGCTATTGGCGGCTGCTGCGCGTCCCTTACGCGATCACGGCAGTACTTATGGCGATCAATGTCGCACTGGTTTTCTATGTTCAGCCGATCAGCCGGTATTATTACGAGCAGATGGAATATGACCTGCGCTCTGGCGCACTCGGCGCTTCGATCAAGGTCGGGGAATTCACCACGCTCGCCGATCGGATGGCGCTTCGCATTGAAGAAAGCGAGGAGGAAGGGCGGCGATTGATCGGGATTTTCGCTCGCGTGGCAAACTCCGAAGGCCAAGTGCTCTCGATCAGCGCACGCGAAGGCTCCTTCCTCGCCACCAGCGACGACCCGAACACAATCATCCTCCGTCTGTCCGAAGGGACAATCGTGCAAGACACCGGCAGCGAAACACCGCGCGTGCTCTCATTCAGCCGTCACGATCTCCCAATCGACCTTCCTGCCATCGAAGAATTCCGCGCGCGCGGGGATGCTGAGCGGGAATATATCCTCCCCGAATTGCTGAGGATCGGCTGGTCGGAAAACGAAGAAGAGATCAAGCGCGACGCGAGCCAAGCGAGTTTCCATTTCCGATTGGTCGAAGTGGTCATGATGGCGCTGTTGCCGCTGCTAGCCGTGGCACTTGCGATACCGCCCAAGCGATCGACCAGCGCATTGGGCGTGTTCGTTTCGATTGTGATGGTAGTCGCCTATCACAAGATTAATCAGTACGGCGAAGACATCGCCTCGCTCGGGCGGGTCGATCCGATCATAGCGCTTTGGGGGCCGTTCGTGCTGTTCGCAGCCTTGATCCTGTGGATGTATTACCGGGTCGCGCACGTGCCCGGCGGTCAAGCGATCGGCGCTCTAGAAACCTTTGCCGCCAAGGTTGGCAAAGCGATCCGGAAGCTGTTCAGTCGCCGCAAGCCGCACAAGCTGCGCGGGCCTGATCCCGATCTGCAGACGTCTCCGGCTGAATAATCATCATGCAGCTCGACTTCTTCCCCTCGCGCACGCTTACGATCTATCTCGCCAAGATGTTTGTGGTCCGCATCCTCGCCGTGTTGGTGATGCTGGTCCTCGTGCTGATGATGCTGGACTTACTGTCCAACACAGGTGAGATCCTCGCGGTCGAGGGCAATGGCGATGCCGAGGTTTGGAAATATGTCAGCCTGCGCGTGCCTCAATTGATTTCCCGCTTCCTGCCCTATTCGGTGCTGCTGGCGACACTGATCACGCTGGTGACGCTCAACCAAAACAGCGAAGTCGTCTCGATGAAGGCCGCCGGTCTGTCGGCGCATCAAGTGCTCGCCCCGCTCCTGCTCACAGCGAGCCTCGTCTCTATCATCAGCTTCGCGTTCAACGAGCGGGTGGTGACGCGCGCTACCGGCACGCTCAAGGCGTGGGAAGCGGCCGAATACGGGCCGATCCCTGAGCAATCCAACCTCAAGGCGAATGTCTATCTAACGGACGGAGATAGCATCCTGTCCGCAGCCAATGTCAGCGGAACCGGCAATGCGATCACCATGAGCAAGGTCACTTGGTACGAGCGCGCACCTGGCGGCATCATCCGCGAACAAGTGCGTGCGGACCGAGCGACCTATGCCAACCCCGGGTGGAAGCTCGAGAATCCCGTGCGCTTCAGCGTCGGCAGCGCGACCAATGAGGAGCTGGACAGTCTCGTGGTCGGCCAGGGACTGACGCCTGAGCGAATTGACCTGCAATCGGTTGATCCCGATGCGCTGTCCTTCAGCGAGCTTGGTCGCACCATCCAGGCCTATCAGGCAGCTGGCCGAAGGACATCCGAGATGGAAGCAAAATGGTGGCACAAGCTTTCGGGGCCCTTGTCGGCATTCCTGATGCCTCTGCTGGGCGCGGTGGCAGCCTTTGGCCTCGCCCGATCCGGCCAGCTGTTCGTTAGAGCGATCATCGGCATGGCGCTCGGATTTGCCTATTTTGTGGTCGACAACGCCGCGCTCGCAATGGGCAGCTTCGGCGGATATCCGCCTTTCCTCGCGGCATGGGCGCCTTTTTTGCTGTTCGTTCTGGTCGGAGAGACGGTGCTGATCCGCACCGAAGAATGAGCGATTGGTCGCTACGCCTTGCGCGTCTCGAAGATGCCGCAGTGATGCCGCCGATTGAGGCGCGAGCCGGAAAAATGTTCGAGACGATCGAAGGGCTTGCTGGCATCGCAGGTCAACGCACTGTGCCTGTCGAGCGCCTGCAGCGTTACATTCGCAAAGGACACTGTTTGATTGCGCATTCTGACGATCAGCCAGCGGGTTTCCTCGTAAATGAGCCGTTCCAGCGCGAGTTGCATATTTGGGAATTCAATGTCGATCCTGACCACCAAAGGCGCGGTATCGGCGCTGGGTTGCTCAGGGCATGCCAGATTGATGCCCGCAATTCTGGCTTTAAAGCTCTGACTCTCACGACATTTCGAGATGTGCCGTGGAACGCGCCCTTCTACTCTCGGCTGGGTTTTGAGGAAGTTGTCGCGCTTGATGCACACCCAAGGCTTTCGGGCGAATTGGCGATCGAGGCCGATCATGGCCTTCCTGCCGAACGTCGCTGCGCAATGATACACTTCATCGAGTGAATTTGGCGCTCTGCGCAGCTTTGCCTATGCTGCGGCAATCAGGAGAGAGACGATGCGCAAATATCTCATCATTCGCTCTGCAGCTGCGGCTTTGCTGCTCAGCGCATGCGGTGGGCGCGAGGCAGAGGACACCTCAGCCACGCTCGTCGAGGGCGGTGAAACCGTCCCCATCACTCGCGAAGACGGCGGCGAGTTTCCTGAAGGGGACCCAGGTTCGCTTGCAGATGGCGGTGCAACTGCGCGCGATAGACCGAACTCAGACGTCGAGATAACCAGCGATGCCAATAGCGCCTTAACAACCAGCGGTGGCTCTCCCAATTCAATGATCAGCGGAAAAAGCGACGCGCCGACTGGCGGGAAAGCCTCTAAGCTGCAGAAGATGGACCCGGCGATCTAAGCCGGAATCAGCCCGATCAGCGCATCATAGTGCTGCGTGCTATCCGGTACGACGAGTGCAAACATGCCGGGGTGGTTCGCGCCTTCATAGGTCGAGCCATTACCCAGGTCCTTCGCCAATCGGCGGTGCGCCTCTGGCAAATCATGATAGGGCATCGAGGGCATCAGGTGGTGTAGCGCGTGATACCGCAGACCAACCGGCGCCCAGATTTCGGCAATCACGCCGGGCGGCGGCACATTGACGCTATCGAGAAATTGCGCGGTTACCGTCATCGGTTCACCCTCATTCTCCCAAAGATGCGCCACCAATGTGCGCAATTGGTTGAGCGTGGCTGTCAGCGACAAGATGGCGAGCGCAATCAGCAGCGGCTTCCAACCCAGAACCTGCGTGCTCGCAAGCAAGATCCACGACCAGACAAACACGCCAAATTCCTGCCACGCGACGCGCTTCTTGAAGTCGCCTTCAGGGAGTTTACGGCGAAAATCAGGGTTGATCGAGAGCGATGAAAACCGCTCCCAGATAAGGCGGCGCACCGGCGGAATAATTGCGCCCAATGGGACAAGGATCGCTGCACGCACTATCAGGGCAATGGGAGCGAGCAACGCGACGAGCACGAAAGCGGGAAGGCTCCAAGGTTTCATCAGCGCCAGCGGGAGATATTCGGGGTCTTCGATCGTCCCATATTGCGTGCGCTTGTGATGGATTACATGCACGCCTTCATACATGAAGCTCGGCGTCAGAAGCGGAATGCCGACCAGCAAGTTCCAGCCTGTGCGAAAGCCGGGAAGCGCGTTCTTGTGAATGTGCGTGAGCTCGTGGATGAACATCAACGAGCGATAGAGTGCGAGCGCTGCGACCAATCCAAACAGGACGGCCAACGGAACGCTGTCGGTCAGTATCGCCGCTGCAATCCCGCCATAGCCGACCGCAGTCGATAAGAGCATGTCGGGCCAATAGACAGCCGCTTTGGCTTCACCCAAATCCTTGGTCAGATCGCGCGCGGCCCGCAGCATGGCCTTGTCATCTTCGGTCTGAAATTGCGCACGCGTTGCCTTGGCCGGCACGCCTTCGGGCGTGTCAGCGGCAGGGGCAAGAGGGGAATTCATCATAGACATGGCGGCGATTTCTAAGCGTCGTTTAGGGGATTTGGAGGGGAAGGACAAACTCATCCTGTTGGCAAGAGTAATCGATTCTCTTGCGCACTGCGCCCTGCACAGACACAGATGCTGCTTAGCTTTTGCTGAATAGGGCACTGTGCATGGATGGTGAGCAAATAAGTATCGAGGCGGTTGAGGGCAAGCGCGGACGAGCCCAATTCGTCGATCTGGGGCGCGAATTCGCGGCCAAAGTGCCCAATTATGTGCCGCAATTGCGCGCCGAGTTGTTAGAGCTCGTCAATCCAGACAAGAATCCGTTCTTCGGACACGGCACAGCGCAGCTATTCATTGCATATCGAGGCGGGCAAGCCGTTGGTCGGATTTCAGCTCATTACGATGAACTCGCACTTGGCATGCCACCAGAACAAGGCTTTGGACCTGGAACCGGCAATTTTGGTTATTTTGACGCAGCCGATGAAGGCGTAGGCGCGGCCTTGCTTGGGCGCGCTGAGCAGTGGCTTCGCGAAAAAGGTATGACCCGCTCTGTTGGTCCAATCTCGCTGGCAATGTGGGAAGAACCCGGTCTTTTGGTTCGCGGACAAGACCATGCGCCAATGGTAATGATGGGACATCACCCCGAAGAATACGCCGGTTGGATTGAAAGCTCAGGTTATGAACGGGCGAAGACACTCTACACCTATGATCTTGACATTGTGAACGATTTCCCTCCTCTCGTGCAAAGGATCGTTAAATCGGGCCGCCGTAATGAGCGGATCAATATTCGCCGAGTAGACAAGTCGAATTGGGACAGGGACGCTGCCATCGTCCTCTCAATCCTCAATGATGCATGGTCGGACAACTGGGGCTTTACACCGTTCACGCCTGAAGAAGTCGCCTATGCTGGCAAAAAGCTAAAGACCATCATATTTGAACCGCTCAATATGATCGCCGAAGTGGACGGCAAGCCGGTTGCATTCATGCTGACTTGGCCCGACATCAATGATGTGCTGGCGCGAATTGACGGTAAGCTCTTTCCGTTCGGGTGGTTCCATATGCTTCGATGGCTGCGTGCGCCTCGAGGTTCAGGAATGCGCGTCCCTTTAATGGGTGTGGCAAAGGAATTGCACAATTCGCGGCTGGCGAGCCAGCTAGCTTTTATGATGATCAACGAAATCCGAGAAAGCGCGTACACGACTTTTGAGTCAAAGCGCGCAGAAATCGGGTGGATATTGGAAGACAATCAGGGAATGGTTGCAATCGCTGATACGATTGGCAGCACAATAAACCGCGAATACGCGATCTACGAGAAATCACTGGCCTGACCCGAACCCACGAGAATCCAAGCCCCACGAAAAAAGGCCTCCACATCGCAATGTGGAGGCCTTGGGATCGTATCACTGCCGCTTGGACGGGAGGGGGGTCTCGGCGGTGATGACAACAAAATGCGCGGAGATGAACTCGGTTCCCGCATTCTTCAAAAAAAGATTCTGCTCTAGTCCGAATTGGATGGAAACCTGTTTCGGCTCGGCGCCGCTCGATCGATATGCGCCCGCTTATCCGAGCGGGATCAATCTTTTATCAAGGCAGTTGAAATTCTTTGTCGAGCGGCGCACTAGGCTCGTGAGGTCAGAAAATCCGATAAGGAAAACCACATGTCATTGGGTCAGGACGTAGCAGCCAATCTACCTTTTTTGCGTCGCTATGCGCGCGCGCTCACCGGCTCTCAGGCCACTGGAGATGCCTTTGTCCGGGCGACATTGGAGGCGGCGCTGGCAGACGAGGAACTGAAGCGCTCACTCGAAGAAGGTAGGGTCGCGCTCTATGCTGCTTTCAACAAAGTCTGGTCGAGCGCCTATCTGCAAGTGGACACCGAAGAGAGTGTCGTTGGCGACCATGAAGCGGCGGCGCACGAGCGACTCAATACGATCACTCCGCTCAATCGGCAGGCCTTGTTGCTCACGACGCTCGAGGACTTCACAGCGGCCCAAGCGGCGCAGGTCATGGAGCTGAGCCCGGAAGCGATCGAGAAGCTCGTAACCGAAGCAATCGCTGAAATCGATCGGGAATCAGCAACCGATGTGCTGATCATAGAAGATGAGCCGCTCATTTCGATGCAGCTGGAAGACCTAGTCGCATCGCTCGGCCACACCATCTGCGGCACCGCAGCGACGCGAACTCAGGCTCAGGAAGTGGTCGGCAGCAAAACGCCAGGACTTGTTCTGGCAGACATCCAGTTGGCGGATGGCTCATCAGGTCTCGATGCGGTCGATGACATTCTTGCGATCGGGGATGTTCCGGTGATCTTTATCACAGCCTATCCGGAACGGCTTCTTACGGGCGATCGACCTGAGCCGACCTATCTCGTCACAAAGCCATTTGAAGAACGCACCGTGAGCGCAGCCATCAGCCAAGCTCTGTTTTTCGGTTCAAGCAAACCGATCGACTGACGACTTAATTCACGCCTCTTCGGCGTCCGGCGCTTGATCGGGCTGCCTGATCTGAAAATCATCGCGTTGGCGCACAGCCACCTGCAAAATGCAGCGGACACCATCCGGCTCGAAGTCGAGTGTGACAGGTTGCTTGAGCTCGTGCGCCACAATCTTCTGGATCAAGTCCGTTCCGAAGCCGTTTTCGCGCATCGGGCTAACTGGTGGACCGCCAATCTCCTGCCACTCAATCTCCGCCAGATGCTCTTTGACAAGACGCCAGTTGATCTTGACCAGTCCTTGACCGTCACTGAGCGCGCCAAATTTGGCCGCGTTGGTTGCAAGCTCATGCACTGCCTGCCCAAAAATCAACGCATCATTGGGGGCCAAATTGACATCCGGTCCCTCCATTTCGACCATTTGGCCATAGGACGCACTGACATGAGTCAGCTCAGCCTCAAGGACGCTGCGCAAAGGCGTAGTGCCCCATTGGGATTGGGTAAGCAGATCATGAGTTGCCGAAAGCGCCCGAATTCGTCCCTCAAAACTATCCGCAAACTCGTCGAGACTGCTTGAGCGGCGGCGGGTCAAAGCCAGGATCGACAAGACATTCGCCAGCGTATTCTTGACCCGGTGATTGAGTTCTCGCGTCAGTGAATTCCGGATCGAAAATTGTTCCTCGAAAAATGCAAGCCGGGTCTGATTTTCTGCCGCTTGCCGTCCCATCATGCGGGCCAAAAGAAACATCAGACCGGCAAGGATGAGGCCAAAGAACAAGGCGCCATAGGACAGCGCGCTCAATACGCCCGAGGCCCGAGGCTCGACCGACAATATGTAATCTTTGCCGGCGAGTGCTACGCGCACGTCGAGCATCTCTGTTTCGCGAAGTCCGCTAGCAGTGGTCGCCAATAGTTCAGGACCTCCATCGCGTGCTTCGTGCAGAGAGGCGTCCAAATTGCCGTGAGAAGATGCCAGAATAGCAGCTCGCAAAAGCGCATCAGCATCAAACGGCACAAACAGGTAGTTGGTCGGTCCAGCTTGCCCATCGCTAGCGGACCTGGACGGAGCGTTTTGGAAAGCCACCAATATGACCAGCGACATCTTCTCAGGCAGCCCGGACGATCCGGGTGATGACGCGATCTTTGCCGACGCGGTTGGTTGAGCATTTGTCACCGCAAGATCGAAAGCCTCGCCAAATTCGGGAATGCGGCCCAAATCGAACCTGTCCCAATCGGACGAACCCTCATATTCTGACACGAATGTCTCGACTATTTCTGATCTGTTGCCCGATCTCTCTGCGAACTGAACGGAGGCCAGACCAATCCCACTACCGCCAAATTCAGAGAGGTTGATGCGCCTTGCAAAGCGCTCGAATGCGACCACATCTTCGTCTGAAGAGCTTTCAAGCAATGCCTGCCCGGCAAGCAGGTATGAAGTCGCGTCTTTGACGTGATGCTGCAATGACGAAGCCACCGCTAGAGCCGCTTCACGTGCTTGGGCCTTGCGGCTTTCGCGAGAGCTCGTTTCGATCGCGAGTACGCTGAACAATGTAATCGCCACGATCACCATGAACAGGGCAAGCGGTATGGCTCGCGGATAGCTTACCAGCCAGTCGCGAGCCTTCTGGGTTGCCCCAAACCGTTTTTCCCCCGATGCCTCTTTGTGCACGTTCCGCTCTTTTTTGCTACTGTGCGGGGAACCATACATTGGCGGTATCGTTCCCGTATCGAACAGACAAAGTCGAGCCAATCTGGCGCTACATGTAATGTAGTCCACTCGTATCAGAGGTTATCAGCAGGTCCATGACCTCAGGAAAGAAATCAGATTCGGGCAGCGCTGCAAGCTCAGCCGACGGCGATCCAGGTAAGCTGGATCAGCCACAATGGGCCAATGGTCTCAAGCAGCTATATGATTCTGTCGTTGATGAGCCATTGCCTGACAGCTTCAAAGATCTCCTTTCAAAGTTTGACGATGAGAGCGCGGATGAAAGCGACCAGAAATAATGGCTGCGGAAGAACGGACCGCGGCTGAAAAAGCCGAATTCAAGCGGGAGCTGACCGCAGTCGTGCCGCACTTGCGCGCATTCGCTCGCGGATTATGCGGTCGTCCCGACATGGCCGACGACCTTGTGCAAGAAGCTTTGCTGAAAGCCTGGGCGGCTCAAGCACGTTTTGAGCCGGGCACGTCGATGCGCGCATGGACTTTTGTGATCCTGCGCAATGCCTATCTCACGGACATGCGCCGCAACCGCTTTCGCGGGGATTACGACGAAGGGGTTGCGGAGCGCATTCTGACCGCACCAGCCGGACAGGAAGAACCAATCCACCTTTCTGACATGCACCGTGCGCTGCTCACTCTCCCTCCAGAACGGCGCGAAGCCCTATTGCTGGTCGGCGCTGGCGGATTTTCTTACGAAGAAGCGGCGCAGATTTGCGGCTGCGCCGTCGGCACAATCAAAAGCCGCGTCGGGCGCGCGCGTGCAGCGCTGAATGACATGCTCGCGGAAGGCAATATCCCGCAGCGCTCCATCGAGGATGAAACCGCGCACCGTGCGATCCTTGAAGAGCTGGACAATGTCGCCGCGGGCAATGGTGAGACAGCCAAGACCTGAATTCAGGACTTAGCGCGGTCTACCGCACTGGTCACTGCGACGTTCATTGTCACATTTGCCAATGTCCGCATGATGTCCGGCAGCATTTCAACTGCAACCAACAAGGCCAGCGGTTCAATCGGCACGCCCATCGCCAAGGCGATCGGACCGATTGAGACAACGAAGCTTATGGAACCAGGCAGGCTAACCGAGCCGATGCTGATGATCACCGCGACACCGATGCCCACCAACATTAACGGCCAAGAGACCTCTATCCCCGCAAGATGCGCGACATAAAGAGCGACAGCGAGATTCATGGCTACGCTGGTCGCACGAAAAATTGCGACCGCCAGCGGCAAAACGAACTCACTGGTTTCCTCGCGCAGCTTGAGACGGCTGGAGCTGTCGAGCATGGCCGGCAAACTGGCGAGCGAGCTCTGCGTTGAAACGGCCACCGCCTGAGCGGGCAATACAGCCTTGGCAAATCTGATCGGGCTCATCCCGCCGAGCGTCGAGGCAATTGCATAGGCAAGCACCAGGATGAACGCGCCCATCGCCGAGACGAGGAGGATGTAGTGCGCCAAGGCGACGAACGCGCCGCCTCCGCTTTTGAGGCCCACACCGAAGGCCAGCGCGAACACACCTGCTGGGGCCACCCATAAGACCCAACCGATGATCGTCAGCATCGTGTTCGCGAGCGCGTGAAAGAAACCGAGCATCCTCTCGCCCTGCTCTGTGGGCAGACGCGCAACCGCGACCGCAAACAGGGCAAAGAAGATCGTGAGCGGCAGCATCGCTGTTTCAGCCGCGGCGGCGATCACATTCGGGGCAATGAGCGAGGCAACGAAAGCAAAAATATCAGGTACTTCGCCGGCATCGGCGGGAGTATCGGCCAGAAAGGCACTTGCTCCATCCGGGATTGGAAAGACGCTGAAGGCAAGCGGCAAGATCGCGGCGGTGAACAATCCCCCAATGATCAATACGCCGAATACAAGAGCGAGGAAGCGCCGCGCCGCTGCCCCTGCGCGGGCTGCTTCTGCCATTTGCGCTATGCCAAGCACCAGCAAAGCAGCGACCAATGGAATGATTGTCATCTGCAAAGCGCGCAGCCACAGCGAGCCAACCAAAGCGACGCTTTCACGCAACCAGTTTGCAGGATCGGCTTGTGCAAAAAACATGCCGAGCGCCAACCCGGCCACCAGCCCACCGAGCGTTAGCCATACCGGCAGTTCAATGTGGTTCAGCTCATAGTGCTTTGCACCACTTGCGCCCGATTTTTCGCTCAAATTCCATCCCCTGCTGGGCGTATTTTGGTCCGCTGCCCCTTCCCTTTGTGCGATAACCGCGCCAGAAGCGCCTGACAAATCATCCGCGTGAAAGCGCGAAGAAAAAGCGATGCAAAAGAAGGCCAATACAAAGCATGGCACGCAAATTCTTTGGCACTGACGGGATCAGGGGCCGCACCAACAGCAAAGTCATGACGTCAGAAATGGCGATGAAGGTGGGACAAGCGGCGGGCGGGCATTTTATGCGCGGCGACCACCGTCACCGCGTGGTTATCGGCAAAGACACACGCCTGTCCGGCTATATGATCGAAAGCGCACTAGTCGCCGGCTTCACCAGCGTCGGCATGGATGTGATCATGACCGGGCCGATCCCCACCCCGGCGATTGCGCTGCTAACGCGCGAAATGCGCGCGGATTTGGGTGTGATGATTTCCGCCAGCCACAACCCTTACGAAGACAATGGCATCAAGCTGTTCGGTCCGGATGGCTTTAAGCTCTCCGATGAGGATGAAATGGAGATCGAAAAGCTGATCGAGCTTCAGCCCGCTCTGGTGGACGCGTCGCAAATCAGTACGGGCGCGAAGGATTGAGGATTCGCGAGGACGATATATTCACGCGCTCAAGCAATCGGTTTCTGACGAGACCCGCTTCGATAGCCTGAAAGTCGTGGTCGATTGCGCCAATGGCGCTGCCTATCAGGTCGCCCCATCAGCGATCTGGGAACTGGGCGCTGAGGTAATTACGCTGGGCGTGAGTCCCGATGGCACCAACATCAATGATGGGGTCGGATCGACGCATATCGAGGCGTTGCAAGCCAAGGTGGTTGAAGAGAAGGCCGACATCGGGATCGCGCTCGATGGGGACGCAGACCGGCTGATTGTCGTCGATGAAAAGGGGCAAGCGGTCGATGGCGACCAGATCATGGCGCTGATCGCTTGTCGCATGCACGAAAAGGGCGCGCTCACTGGCGGCGGCGTTGTCGCCACGGTCATGTCGAACCTGGGGTTAGAGCGCTATCTGAAGACGCTCGGCCTGACGCTAGAGCGCACCAAGGTCGGCGATCGCTATGTGCTCCAACGCATGAAAGAAGGCGGGTTTAACATTGGCGGCGAGCAATCAGGTCATATGATCCTGCTTGATCATGCGACCACGGGCGACGGTTCGGTTGCGGCCTTGAGAGTGCTTTCCAGCCTGGTTCGCTCCGGCAAACCTGCAAGCGAGTTGCTGCATGTGTTCGATCCGGTTCCGCAGCTCCTTAAAAATGTTGTGTTCGAAGGCGCAAACCCACTGGAGAACGAGGCGGTTAAGGCGGTCATCGCTGATGCCGAGAAAGAGCTCGACGGCAAAGGTCGCCTGGTCATCCGAAAATCTGGCACAGAGCCAAAAATCCGTGTGATGGCCGAAGGTGATGATGAGGCTCAGGTGGAAGCGATTGTGGACCGCATCTGCGAAGCCGTGCGTGCGGCAGCTTAATCAAGGGGGGACGCTCCATGCTTGAAATGCGACCGGACTGCGAACGCTGCGGCAGCAATCTGCCCGCCGAGGTTCCAGGTGCCTTCATTTGCAGTTTTGAATGCACATTTTGCGCCGACTGTGCCGACGCATTGGATGATCGTTGCCCCAATTGTGGCGGTGAATTGATGGACCGCCCGACCCGTGCAAAGAAGCTGCACGAAAAGTTTCCGCCCTCGACAACGCGGAAATTCAAAGGGTGAGCAAAGCCCCTCCCCGCATCCTCACCATTGCGGGATCGGATTCGTCCGGCGGGGCTGGCATTCAGGCCGACATCAAGACCATCACCATGCTTTCGGGCTACGCGATGAGCGCGATCACAGCAGTCACCGCTCAGAATACGAAAGGCGTGCAAGCAGTCGAGACGCTCTCACCTGAATTCGTGAAACAACAGATTGCCAGCTGCTTGGATGATATCGGCGAGGATGCGGTCAAAATCGGTATGGTCGGCAGCGCTGAAAACGCGCTCGCGATTGAGCAGGCGCTCGTCGATACCGGGCACAATATCGTGTTCGACCCGGTCATGGTCGCGACCAGCGGCTCGGCGCTCGCCGATCAAGAGACGCGCGCAGCCTTTGGCCGTTTGATGGCGTTTTCCTATGTAGTGACCCCGAACTTGCCCGAACTGACGGCGCTCACCGACATGCCTTGCGATACTGACGAAAATATCGCCGCGGTACGCCAGCTATCTGATGGAACGCTATGGCTGCTCGGTGCTGGTGAAAGGTGGGCACGCGGAAAGCGACGAGGTGACCGACACACTGTTCAACGCCGGCGGGCGGTCCGCAAGCTTCACCGACCCGCGCATCGAAACGCGCCACACGCACGGGACCGGTTGCACCCTTTCGGCTGCCATCGCAACGCTGCTGGGACATGGCTTATCACTTCAAGATGCGGTGCGGCTTGCGCGGCAATTTGTGCGCGAGGGGCTGCTTAATGCTCCCGGCTTTGGTGAAGGCGCAGGTCCGCTCGGCCACCAAGCGGTTCGTCAAGAGCCATGATGGAGCCGGTTAGCCGGGTTGACGGGAGAGGGGCAGATCCAACCGCCGGCAAAGTGAGGTTCGACGCAGCCAAACTGCTGTGGAACGTAGGAATGCTGGCCGGAACAGTGCTTGCGATTTGGCACGCGACTTGGGCCGCGTTCGGCATGTTTCTGGCTTTCACCTATTTCACCCTGTTGATTGGCCACAGCGTCGGCATGCATCGCATGATGATCCACCGGACATTCACCGCGAAACCATGGCTGGCGCGCCTGCTGATCTATCTCGGCACGATAGTCGGCGTCGGCGGGCCATCTGCGATTATCCGCATTCACGACACTCGCGATTGGGCCCAGCGCGAGCCGGAGTGCCATGATTTCTTTGCGCACCAGCGCAGATTGCTGCGCGACCTTACATGGAATCTTTTCTACCGCTTCGACTTTGAAAAGCCTCCAATTGTGTCGGTCGAGCCAACGATCGCAACGGATCCGTTCTATCGCTTTCTCGATGCGACATGGCGCTGGCAGCAATTGCCGATTGCCTTGCTGCTCTTTGCGGCTGGAGGGTGGCCCTTTGTTCTGTGGGGTGTGTGCGCGCGCGTCCTTGTGAGCACGGCAGGTCATTGGATCGTCACCTATTATTGCCACAATCCCGGCCCGGGCCGCTGGCGCGTTAAAGGCGCTGGAATACAGGCATCAAACCTGCCGGGTCTAGGATTTCTCACCTATGGCGAGTGCTGGCACAACAATCATCACGCATTCCCGGAATCCGCCCGGATCGGGCTTGAGCGCGGCCAGACAGACCCGGGCTGGTGGGTGATTTCGGGTCTCGAGAAGCTAGGGTTGATCGCTAACGTCGGTCGGCCCCGCCCGCAGCCAGCGCGCGATGATCTGCACGACGAGACTACGCCTCAGCGCTCAAGCTCGTAAAAATCTGAGATGTGTTCCCACGCCTCGTCAGCGGTTTCGCACCAATGGAACAGATCGAGGTCCTTTTTCGAGATCGTGCCCTCTTCGGCAATCGCTTCAAAATTGACGACGCGGCTCCAAAAATCCTTCCCGAACAGCAGGATCGGGATCGGCTTCATTTTGCCGGTCTGGATCAGCGTGAGCAGCTCGAAGAACTCGTCAAATGTGCCGAAGCCACCGGGGAACACGGCCACTGCCCGCGCGCGCAACAGGAAGTGCATCTTGCGCAGCGCGAAGTAGTGGAAATTCAAAGACAGATACGGCGTCACATAGGAATTAGGCGCCTGCTCATGCGGCAGGATGATGTTGAGGCCGATGCTTTCTGCACCTGCGTCTGACGCTCCGCGGTTGGCCGCCTCCATGATCGAAGGACCACCGCCGGAGCACACGACGAACTGCCGCTTGCCGTCTTCGATGATGGCCTTTTCCGACACCATCTTCGCCAGCGTGTGCGCCTCTGCATAATACTTCGCTTTGGCAGCAAGGTTTGCTGCGACTTTTTGCTCGTATTCGGTGCCGTCTTTCGCCGCGTCTATCTTCGCTTGCGCTTCTTCTGGTGAAGGGATGCGCGCCGAGCCATACATGACCAAGGTCGATCCGACCCGCGCTTCATCAAGCAGCATTTCAGGCTTGAGCAATTCGAGCTGAAAACGAACCGGACGCAGTTCATCGCGCAGCATGAAGTCCACGTCGCGAAACGCTAACTTGTAGGCCGGATGATCGGTCTGCGGCGTACGGTCAGGCGCTTCCTCGGCGAAACGGGTTTCTTCGCCAGCGCGGTAGAACTTGCGGTCGGTAAGGTCTTTTTCTGTCATGGCTAGCGCCTTAGATTGGCGGAAGATTCCCGGCAAGGGACACGGCAAGTTTCGCCGCTATCCCGCTGGATGCCCCGCGAGGATTCGAACCTCGATTGACGGAGTCAGAGTCCGTAGTCTTGCCATTAGACGACGGAGCAATTCGGCGCAGCGAAGCCAAGAAATGGGGAGCCTCGACGCGAAACGATGGGCGCATCTAGGTTCGCGCTCTTGATCGGTCAAGAGCCGCCATCTTGCCCAAACGCGCCCCTTGCGTTAGTTTCTTTCTCAAGTCCTCGCGCCAATACGGTGCGAGAGGAGAAGAAAGAGTTGGTTATGGCGGATATATCTCCGCCGGACGGTTATAAAAAGGCTGGCGCAAAACGGGAGCGCAAGTCCGGTAAAGTAGCAGATTTCCGCTACAAGAGCTCCCCCCAGTCGAAAGAGCGCCCCAAAGATGGCAGGGTTTCGTCGCGCCCGAAAGACCGCAGTCACGCGTCTCATCACGGCAACCCGGCACATCGCAATTCTCCAAATCGCAAAACTGCATCGCGCGCCTATCGCGGGTCGCGCCCGAACGAGGCCTATGCAGCGCTCGATCTCGGCACCAACAATTGCCGCCTCTTGATCGCAAGGCCGTCGGGCAAGGATTTCACCGTCATCGACGCCTTCAGCCGGGTGGTGAAGCTGGGTGAAGGTCTCGCTGCAAGCGGGCGCTTGTCTGACGATGCGATGGACCGGACACTCACCGCGCTGTCCGTCTGCGCCGACAAATTGCGCCGCCGCAATGTTCGGCTCGCCCGCTCGGTTGCCACCGAAGCCTGTCGTCGGGCTGAAAATGGCGGAGATTTCATCGACCGGGTCTATCGCGAAACCGGCATCAAGCTTGATATCATCAGCGCCGAGGAAGAAGCGCGCCTGGCGGTGCTCGGCTGCCATATTCTGCTCGAGCAAGGCAACAGTCCCGCGGTGATCTTCGATATTGGCGGCGGTTCGACCGAGCTGGTCCTGCTCGAACCTGGCGAAAAAATCCCGCGCATCATCGACTGGCAAAGTGTGCCGTGGGGTGTGGTTTCGCTGACCGATACCGTCGCGCGTGGCGAAGACACAGAGCAGGGGCGCGCGGCTCGCTACTCCGAGATGCGCAAAGCTGTGTCGGAGAGTTTTGCTCCGTTTGCCGAGCGAATTGCGGACGCGGCGAAAAAGAAGGACATCCGTCTGCTAGGAACAAGCGGCACTGTCACCACCCTCGCCAGCCTGCATCTCGAATTACCGCACTATGATCGCAAGGCAGTTGATGGCCTAATCGTCCCCTCAAAATCCATGCGCGATATCAGCGACCGGCTTTCGCTTATGTCTCAGGCTGAGCGCGGGGAACTGCCCTGCATCGGGAATGACCGGGCGGATCTGGTTGTCGCAGGGTGCGCGATATTGGAATCGATCCTCGATTTGTGGCCCGCGGACCGCTTGGGTGTCGCCGACCGCGGCATTCGCGAAGGCATTTTACGCAGCCTGATGGCTGCAGAGCGGCAAGCCGAACGATCCATGCAAGCGCTACAAAAATTGCGCGAGACTACGATTGAGACCTCGCATATGGACCGCCAATCGTGAGCCGGTCAGGCCGCAATCCAGATCGGCGCGTCCGTACCGCGAAAAAGCGCACGGCTTCGTCCACCCGCTGGCTCGAGCGGCAGCTCAACGATCCCTACGTCAAGCAGGCGAAAGCAGACGGCTATCGCAGTCGCGCAGCCTACAAGCTCATTGAGCTCGATGACCGCTTTGGTCTCATCCGCGGAGCCAAACGCGTTGTTGACCTCGGCATTGCGCCGGGCGGCTGGGCGCAGGTGGTGCGCAAGCGTGCTCCGAAAGCAGCTATCGTCGGGATCGATCTTTTGCCGACCGAGCCGATTGAAGGCGTCGCGATCCTGCAAATGGACTTCATGGATGATGCCGCCCCCACCGCACTTGAAGCGGAGCTCGACGGCAAACCCGATCTGATCATGTCAGACATGGCCGCCAACACTGTCGGCCACAAACAGACCGATCACTTGCGAACAATGGGGCTGGTCGAGGCCGCCGCGTGGTTCGCAGCCGAAAATCTCGAAGAAGGCGGCGCGTTTATCGCCAAGGTTTTGGCAGGCGGCACGGATGCGGACCTGCTGGCGCTGCTCAAAAAGCACTTCAAGACCGTGAAGCACGCAAAACCACCTGCGAGCCGCAAAGGCTCGTCAGAATGGTATGTCGTTGCTCAGGGATTCAAGCCCGCCCACTAATTGAGACGGGCTTGTTCAAAGCCCAATCAGGCCCCGCCTTCGTTCTCTTCGGCAGCCGCGTCTTGTTCAGCCGCCGCTTCACCTTCAGCCGCTGCGTCCGCCTCGCCTTCCGCTTCGGCAGTTTCCTCATCGCCACTACCCGCGTACCGCCTCGACGAATTCAGGAACGGGCAGGTTCGAGCCGTAGGTGTTCATGTACATGGATACCGCGGCGCGATCTTCGATCTTGGAGAGGCCGGCAAAGCTCATCTTGGTACCGTTGGCGAACGCTGATGGGCGCTTGAGCCACTCATTCATGTTGTCCCAGTCCCAATTGCCGCCTTTTTCAGCGAGCGCCGAGCTGTAAGCGAAGGCTGCGTTGCCGCCGCCGATTGGCTTACCCATAATGCCGTAGAGGTTCGGTCCGACGCCGTTCGCGCCGCCTTGCTCCATGTTGTGACATGCCTGGCACTTGGCAAACACCGCTTCACCTTTGGAAATCAGCTCGTCGCCCGACATCATGTTGAGCGCCTCGGCCATGGTCATTTCGGCAGGGCCGTCGCTAACCTCGACCACGCCTTCGATGATGTAGCCGAGCTGCTCGGGACGTTCCGGATCATCAGCGTGGAAAAACTTCCCGCTCAAAATGGCGAAACCAAGGCCGATGATGCCTGCGAAGAGCACCCAGCCAGCAGCGGTGTTAAAACGATCATCCATGGTGGTTTGAGAATCCCAATTGACTGTCACAATCAAAGTGGCGCCCGCTCTAATCGTGTAGCCGCGCTCGCGCAAGGGTGATCGCGGCATCACTTATTGCGAGGAATGCAAGCAGGGTTGCAGGCGCGATCACGGCGCTTTAGCACGCTTGCCGCCATGCACAGCTTTCCCGCCCCTGCCCGCGCTATAGTCGAAACCATGCAAGCCGCCGCTGCGGCCGAACCAAACCGCGCGATTGCGTTTCAGGGCTCGCCCGGAGCAAATTCGCACCGAGCGGCCGATGAGGCCGCGCCGGATTACCTGCCCTTGCCTTGCTTCAGCTTTGAAGATGCGCTCGAAGCGGTGAAAGACGGCCGTGCCGCCCGCGCTATCATCCCGATCGAGAATTCACAGCACGGGCGCGTTGCCGATATCCATTTCCTGCTCCCCGAAAGCGGACTGGCGATTGTCGGCGAATATTTCATGCCGATCCACCACGCTCTGATGGGTATTGGCAACGGGCCATTCGAGGCCGCTTACAGCCACCCGCAAGCGCTAGGCCAATCGCGGTTTTTTCTGCGGGAGCGCGGGATTGTGCCCCTCAGCTATGCTGACACAGCAGGCGCTGCGGCTTTCGTGGCGGAGAAAGGCGATCCCAAGTTCAGCGCAATTGCCCCGGCCATCGCGGCAGAGCTCTATGGCCTCGATATCGTCGAGCGTCATGTCGAAGACACTGAAGACAACATGACGCGCTTCGTCGTGCTGGCAGCGAATGCGCTCGACCCACGCGACCTCGATGGGGCAGACGCCATCACCACTTTCGTTTTTGAAGTGAAGAACATCCCGACCGCGCTCTATAAAGCGATGGGCGGCTTCGCGACCAATGGCGTCAACATGACCAAGCTCGAAAGCTACCAAAAGGGCACAAGCTTTTCCGCTAGTACCTTTTATGCCGACATTGTTGGCGCGCCGGGTGATCCGGCAATTGACCGGGCGCTGGAAGAACTCGCCTTTCATTCCAAGGAATTGCGCGTACTAGGCAGCTACAAACAAGGGCGCAGGCGCGGATCGGCAGAGTAGCCCATGCCAAACATCTGTTAGTTCGAGCATTATTGTTAATGCCAGGGTGTTGCGCGCCGCCTTGCACCATGCCACCAGTGTCACGCAATGACGCGCGCGACAGGGAGCAATCCGGGGCAGGCGGAAGCCCCCAGCAGCAGCTCTGCTGAAAGCGGTGGTCCTGCTGGCTGGAGCGAAATGCGCGGCAACGATGACATCCAGTTCGAAGTCATAGAAATTCCGCCCCTTCCACCGCGCGAACCGGGCTGGTTTGAAAAGATCCTGGAGATGCTTGCGGAGCTGTTCGCGCCCTTGGGCTCCATGTTTGGCGGCGCGTGGCCGGTGGTCAAATGGGTGTTGATCGCGGTGGCCATCGCATCAGTCGCATTCCTTCTATGGCGCATGATTGGCCCGCTGATCGGCCTGCGATCCTCAGTTGCCGAGCAGCAAGAGGAAGACATCGAATGGCAGCCAGACAGACAACAATCGCTCGCCCTGCTTGAAGACGCCGACAAACTCGCTGCTGAGGGCCGGTATGACGAAGCGGTTCGGCTGCTGCTGCAACGCAGTGTCGGCCAGATTGCCGAGGCGCGGCCCGATTGGGTTGTGCCATCCAGCACGGCACGCGAACTGGCCGCCCTGCCCATGCTTTCGGACGGAGCACGCGGCGCCTTTCGCACCATTGCCGAGCGGGTCGAGCGCAGCCTGTTTGCGCTGCGCGCATTGGATCAGACGGATTGGGAGGCAGCCCGCAAAGCCTATTCCGATTTTGCCCTCGCGAAGATCGAGCGCGCCATAGCGCATCGCAATCTGATTGATGCGAAACCTGCTTGGGAAACTTCTGCGAACGAGATCAGCGCATGACCGACGCTATCCATCAGCAGGGCACACGCCGGGGCGGCGGCGGTTTCAGCCGAGGGGCTGTGCTGGCAATGGTAGTGGTCGGGTTCGCTGCCTTTATCGCTTTGCTCTATTTCATTGGCGCAGGCGACACGCGGGGTGATTCCAACAATGGTCAGGCGCATGCCGAGGCCAACGGACTGAACGGCTATTCGGGTCTTGTGAAGTTGCTGGAGGCGCGCGGCGAAACCGTGTCCATTTCCCGCACGCCATCCAGCCTCGAGACGACCGACCTACTGGTTCTCACTCCGCCGCCTTACTTGGATACGGAAGAATTCGAAGAGATCCTGCAAAAGCGCGCCTATCTTGGCCCGACCCTCGTGATCCTGCCCAAGTGGTTTGCCTATGGTTTTCCGCCGGGCACAAAAGAGCGCGTGGATCAGGACATCAAGAAAGGCTGGGTGCAGTTGGGCGGGTCATTCCCCGTGAGTTGGACGGATGAGCTTTCCGATTACTACAAATTTGAAACGACATTCGAAGAAGACGTAAAAAAACCGGAGAGCTGGGCGGGGCTCGAACTAAACGGCACATTGCCGGGCACCTCGCTCGTCGCTGCAACCGACATCGGCAATGGCACTGCGCTGGTGGTCGATGGCTCCAGCAACGCGCTCGCCTTTTGGCTCAATGTTCAGGACGAGTGGGGCGAGAGCGCCGATACCGAAGCCGTCACATTTGTGGTCGAGCCAGATCTGATGAACAATTACGGAATGGCGGACCCGGACCGCGCAGCCGTCGCACTCGCACTAATTTCGGATGCTTCCTACGACAGCGATTATCCGATCACCTTTGACATGACGCTAAACGGTTTTGGCGGATCAACCAATCTGTTGACCCTGGCCTTTCGCCCGCCATTCCTCGCTGCCACCTTGTGCCTGATTCTTGCGATCCTGATTGTCGGTTGGCGCGCTTTCAAACGCTTCGGACCGCCGGTTGCGAGTGGACCGGAAATCGCCTTTGGCAAGCGCCGACTGGTCGCCAATGGTGCTGGCCTGATCCTGCGCGCCCGCCGATTGCGATTGCTGGCAGAGCCCTACGCTGCGCTCAGTGCCAGACGGCTGGCGAGCAGGCTGGGCCTCAGCAAACCTGATCCAGAGGCAATCGACGATGCTTTACGCATCCGACTGCCCGAAGAACCCTCCTATTCGCTGCGCGCGCAGGAATTGCGCAAAGCCACCAAGCCATCCGAAATTCTGCGCGCCGCTCGCGCGCTCAAAGACCTTGAAGGGAAACTCGCAAAATGAGCATGAGCCTCGAACAACTGCGCGAATTGGCCGATGCCATCCGCGCTGAAGTGGCCAAGGCGATCGTCGGTCAAGACGAGATGATCGATCAATTGCTGGTCGCCATGATCAGCGAAGGGCATGTCTTGCTCGAAGGCCCTCCGGGGACCGCCAAGACCTTCCTCGCGCAGAGTTTTGCTACCGCGCTAGGTCTCGATTTCGGTCGCATCCAGTTCACACCTGACCTTCTGCCGGGCGATATTCTGGGCTCGAACCTGTTTAACTTCCAGACCAGCGAATTTACCCTCACGCGTGGGCCGATTTTCTGCGAATTGCTGCTCGCAGACGAAATCAACCGCACGCCGCCCAAAACGCAGGCCGCTTTGCTCGAGGCGATGCAGGAGCGCCGCGTTACGTTGGACGGTGAAACGCATCAGCTCGCTCATCGTTTTATGGTGGTCGCGACGCAAAACCCGATCGAGAACCAGGGTGTCTACCCGCTGCCGGAGGCGCAGCTTGACCGCTTTCTGTTCAAACTGCTCGTGCCCTATCCCGATGAGGCGGAAGAAGCGAAGATCGTGACCAGCTATGGACAACGCCAAGGGCCGATGCGCCCGGCAGAGTTGGGGGTCACTGCGGTTGCCGATCAAGCCAAACTTGCCGCTGCGAGCGGCGCGCTCGAGAATGTCACGGTCGCGGAGGAAATCACCGGCTACGTGGTGCGTCTGGTGCGCGCGACGCGTGACCACGCTGAACTAGCCGTCGGCGCTAGTCCGCGTGCTGCCGTGATGCTCGCCAACGCCGCCCGCGCCCGGGCTGCGCTCGAAGGCCGGGCCTATGCCATCCCAGACGACGTAAAGGCGCTCGCCATTCCCGTGCTGCGCCACCGCCTGACGCTGAGTCCGGCAGCTGAAATCGAAGGCCGCGACGTCGAAGCGCTGGTGGCCGAACTGGTCGAAAGCACTGAGGCGCCGCGCTGATCGCAATGGCCCTGCCGCGCCCCACCCTTCCCAACATCCCCATCGTGCCAACCGAGCGTGCGGCATGGGTCGCTGCCGCCTTCGCGCCGATTGCGCTGGTGATCGCAGCCGTCGCGCCCGGCGCATGGGTCGCAGCCCCTGCTGCGCTCGGCATGATCCTGCTGCTAATCGTGCTCGACGCGTTGCTCGCAGGCGGGGCGCGCGATTGGGAAGTCCGCGTGCCTGCCGATACCGAGGTCGGGCAGAAGACTCCGCTGGTCATGTTGGCCGAGTTTGCTGGCGGCATTCAAACACGGGTCGAAGGATCACTCGAATTCGATCCTCGGCTTGGCAAAGGAGGCCGCGCGAGCCTCACTCTTCAACCGCACTCGCACGAAGACTATTTCAATGGCACGTTTCAGGCTGTGCCGGAGCGGAGAGGCACAGCCGATGTGCCCCAAGCGTGGCTGCGCTGGACGGGACCGCTGGGCCTTGGCGCGCGCCAGAAAAGCCGCAAACTCGACGATCAAGTGCGCATCTGGCCTGACCTCTCTGCAGTGCGCAGCAAGGAATTGCAGACCTTCCTGCGCGATGCTCAGGTGGGTCTGATCGCGCGGCGTATCCGAGGCGAAGGTACCCAGTTCGAGGCGCTGTCTGAATATGAGCCGGGTATGGATCGTCGCCGGATCGATTGGAAAGCAAGCGCGCGCCACACCAAGCTCTACGCCCGCGAAAACGAAAGCGAGCGCAACAACCAGATCGTCTTCGCGTTCGATTGTGGACAGACGATGTGCGAGCCTGTCGATGGCCTGCCCCGCATCGACCGAGCTGTTTCAGCGGCGCTCACCGCGTCTTATGTTGCTTTGAAAAGCGGCGACCGGGTTGGACTGTTTGGCTTCGATCAGCGACCCCAAGTGTTGACGCCATTCGTCGGCGATGCCCGCGCGTTTCACCGGCTGCAAAGCGCAGCGGCCTCACTCGATTACACCAGCACTGAGCCGAATTTCACGCTCGCGCTCGCGACGTTGACAGCAAAGCTCCAACGCCGATCATTGATCGTGCTGTTCTCCGACTTCAGCGATCCGACGGCAGCAGAATTGATGATCGAGAGCATTGGACGGCTGATCAAAAGGCACCTCGTCCTGTTCGTCACCATCGCAGACAGCGAGCTCGAGGAATTCATCGCCGAAGAGCCCTCCGATATCGCCGTGCTCGCGCGCAGCGTGACCGCCGACACTCTGGCGCATCAGCGTCACATTGTGCTGCAACGTCTACGGCGTATGGGAGTCGATGTGGTTGAGGCTCCGTGGGATCAAATCGGCTATCAGCTGATCGACAAGTACTTCGAGATCAAGAACAGCGAGGCAATCGGATGAAGGCCCCGATCCTCTCCAACTGGTTCGGCAAGAAGCAGATCGAACCGCCTGCGGATATTGAAAGCGCGGTGCTGCGTTCGGACCGTTTCCGGCTCGAGCGTGAAGGCGATTGGCGGCGCTTGGAAGATATTCTCAAGCGGATGGAGCGCGGAGGCTTGCGGCGTGTCAGCGATGAAGATTTGCTTGCGCTGCCGACGCTTTATCGCACCGCTGCATCCAGCCTTTCGGTGGCGCGCGAGACATCGCTCGATGTGTCGACCCTGCGCTATCTCGAAAGCCTCGTCCAGCGCGCCTGGTTCCAGGTCTACGGCCCCCGCCAAGGCCTTGCCGGATGGCTCAAATCCTTCCTGCTCGGCGGCTGGAGCCGGGCGGTTCGCGAAATCTGGTTGGAAATCTGCGTTGCCTTGTTCGTTATGGTCGCAGGCACGCTGGTCGGCTGGTTGCTCGTCGCTCAGGACAAGGAATGGTATTACCGTCTTGTGCCGACATCGTTTCAGGACACGCGGGTTCCCGGTGCCAGCCGCGAACTGTTGATGGAAACGCTCGCGGTCGAGGAGAGCTCCAGCGGCCTTTCGATTTTCGCCGCGAGCCTGTTCAGCAACAATGCCGGGGTCTCAATCCTCGCCTTTGCGCTGGGTTTTGCCTTCGGCATCCCTTCGCTGATGCTGCTGGTCTATAACATGGCGGTGCTTGGCGCGATGATGTGGCTTTTCGCCGGACAAGGACTGGCGGTCGAGTTCGCCGCCTGGCTTAGCGTGCACGGCACGACTGAATTGTTCGCGATCTTGCTATCGGGGGCGGCGGGCCTGCATATCGGGCGATCAATGGCGTTTCCGGGCGAGCGCTCGGTGCTCGCAGCAGCGTCCGACAGCGGGCGGCGCGGCGCGGTGGTGATGGCGGGCGTCGTGCTGATGATGGTGGTCGCCGGATTGCTGGAAGCCTTCCCCCGACAATTGGTCGGCGGGGCGGAGAACCGCTTCCTGATCGGCGGGACAATGCTGGCGCTATGGCTCGCCTATTTCTTTGCCTATCGGCCCAAGAACCTTGAGGACAGCGGATGAACGCCGCGACAGCCACTCGCGATTTCGCTCACAAGCGTGAACGCACGCTCATCACGCCAGAGGGCATCTCCGTGCCCATCGTGGTGGCTTCGCGCGCGGCGCGGGTCGGGGCGCTGATCCTTGATTTCATCCTGCTCTATGTCGGACTGTTTCTTTTCACGCTGTTGATGGGCTGGCTGTTTCAAGGGCTTATCGATGACATAATCACCGCAGGCGAGGAGCAGGTGACCGGCGCTGCCGAGTTCATCTACATCGTTTTCATTCTGGTGATGTTCCTCGCCCGCTATGGATATTTCCTCAGCTTTGAGCTTGGCCCCCGGGGCGCGACATTGGGCAAGCGCGCGGTCGGCATCAGGGTTGCTGCGCGCGACGGTGGCAGGCTGACAGCAGAGGCGGTGCTGGCGCGCAATCTGATCCGCGACATCGAATTGTTCATGCCGCTCGTCTTCATCATGGTCGCGCCGAGCGGCGAAATGGGCAATGCGGGCTATGCCGGACTGGTCTGGGTGCTCATCTTCCTTGCCTTTCCCTTCTTCAACAGGAACTCGCTGCGCGCTGGCGACGTGATCGCGGGTACGTGGGTCGTCGAAGCGCCGCGCACCGAACTGGGCGAAGCGCTTTCCACGCAGCAGGGGGCGAAAGGCGAAAGCGGCCTGACTGGCGCGCGTTACGACTTTGGCGAAGCAGAGCTCGGCATCTATGGCGAGCACGAATTGCAGACGCTTGAGAGAGTGCTGCGCGAGGACCGCGAGGAAGCGATAGCAGCGGTGCATTCGACAATTTGCACCAAGATCGGATGGGATCCGGGGGCCGGCGATGAGCGCGCTTTTCTGGAAGCGTTTTACGCGCAGCTGCGGGCCAAGCTCGAAGGCGATATGCGCTTCGGCAAGCGCAAACAGAACAAGTTTGACGAGGTTTAGGCGGGCGCTTTCCGCTCCCCTTCCCATATCATGAGTTTGTGATAGCTTCCAAGCGAAAGGGATAACCAAATGGAACGCGCGCTGAGAACTATCGCAGCCAGCCTGCCGCTGCTGTTCGCATTCGCGTTTCTCGCCCCTGTGATTGCCCAGGGGATGAGCGCCTTGGGCCTCAGCGCGCCTTTCGGTCTCTCCACGCTGACATTTGCGCTGCTAGTCGGCGGCGCGTGGGGGCTGTTCGCGCAAATCAGCGGACGCTGGATTTGAGAGGCGCGAGACGATGAACGCGCACTCGCCTGTCCTGCCTGACGACCTTTCTCAGCTTTCGAATGCCGAGATCAAGCGGCTCGAGCTGAAGATCGCGCGCCAACATTCTGGCATGGTCCCTTGGGAAGCGGTCATCTGGGCGTTCGTCAATATGGCGGTGTGGCTATCGCTATGGCCGCTCGTATTCTCCGGCTGGCTTCCGCTATGGGCCGCGTTCCCAGTTGCGACGATCAATATGGCACTGGTCTATCTGCCGACGCACGAGGCTCAGCATGACATCATCGCACGGCCCGGCACCAAACTGCGCTGGCTGAATGAGTTGGTCGGCCACGCGACGAGCTGGATGCTGGTGTTCCCCTTCGAGGTTTTGCGCATCACCCATCTTGATCATCACCGGCACACCAATGATCCGGAAAAGGATGTCGATATTACCACCAAGGCTCCCGGCCCTTGGAGCGCGATCTGGTGTTCGATCCGCAACCGCCAGCCGGATGCCAAGCGAAACCATGACTACGCGGCGGCGCTGATCCGCGCGAATAGACCGGGGCTGATCGTACTTTCACTGGTCTACAAGCTGGGCTTTATCGGCATTTTGGGCACGCTTGCGTGGAATGGATACGCCTTGGAAGCGCTGTTCTTGTGGTGGCTCCCTTACCAGATCGCCATCACTTACATCGTTTTCTTCCTGTCATGGGCGCCGCACCATCCGGGCAAAGAGACAGGCCGCTATCGCAATACGCGAAGCTGGCGTTCAAGGCTCGGCAATATCGGTTCAATGGGGATGCAGTTTCACATCGTGCATCACCTGCATCCCTACATTCCGCTGATCCGCACGCCCGCTGCTTACCGTGACATGCGGCCAATCCTTGAAGCGCGAGGGTGCGAGCTGGGCGGGTTGTAGCGGGCCGCTGTCTCAGTCCTCGCCCGCAAAGATCGCCACTTCATTCACACCGGCGCTGGTCGCGCGACCGCGATACATACCGGCGGTGTTAAAACTGTAGAGCGCGTGGCCGTCTGGCGTGACGAGGATGATCCCGCCATCGCCGCCGATTTCTTTGACTTCCTGCATTACTCCGTCAGCCTCTTCCTGAACCATGTCGGCTGTGAACGGAAACTCAGAAGCGTGAACGATGTAGGTAGGAAAACCATCAGGACGCTTGGGAACCTCAGCTTGCGCAGCGTCGATTTCCATGCGGAAGCGATATCTTAGCCGCGTACAAATTTCCTGCGCCACACCTACGCGGATAAACATTTCGCCCCAGCCGGTCGCCGAGACTGCGCAGGAGCGATTATCGGCGTAGGTCCCCGCGCCGATAACCGGGCTGTCTCCAATCCGGCCCCAGCGCTTGCCGGTCATGCCTCCGGTCGACGTGCCCGCGGCAAGATTGCCGTTTTGGTCCAGAGCCACCGCACCCACGGTGCCAAACTTGAGATCGACATCGAGCGCGCTCAGCTCGCGCGCCTTCATCCGCTCCAGCGCCTCGCGGCGATACTCGGTCGCGAACCATTCGGGCGGTGCTATTTCAAGATTATGCTCGTACCGCGAATTCCTCCGCGCCCGCGCCGCTCAGGAAAACATGACGGCTCTCTGTGCGAACCTTGTCAGCAAGCAGGATCGGGTTCTTAATCGATTTCACGCCAGAGACTGCACCCGCGCTGCGGTCGCGCCCGTCCATAATCGATGCGTCGAGCTCATTCTCGCCTTCCCACGTGAACACCGCGCCGCGCCCGGCATTGAACAGGGGATTGTCTTCGAGCGGAACGATCGCGGCCTTCACCGCATCCATCGCGCTGCCGCCCTCTTTGAGGATTGCGGCCCCGGCGTCCAAAGCCTCTTGCAGCGCAGCCTCATATTGCTCGCGTTGCTCTGGTGTGATGCGATCAGGCGTGATCGTGCCCGCGCCGCCATGAATTGCGATGGACCATTTGGGCTCATCATCTTCAGCATAAGCCGGAGCGGAAATAGCGAAAAACGCGACGAGCGCGGCAGCAAAAATGTGTTTCATGCTGCAAAGGCCTATCGAAAAAGTGGGCGGCGGGCTAGCGTTGCCTGAACGCAGCTTTTTGAGAGTAAGGACAGATGAGCGAATTTGGAGCGCAATCGACCGCAGACGAGGTTTTGGAAGGCTTCGATCTATCAGGCAAAACGGTTTTCATTACCGGCGGCAATTCCGGCCTTGGCCAGGAAAGTGGCCGCGCGATGGCAGCCAAGGGCGCGCATGTCGTGCTCGCCGGGCGCAATCAGGAAAAACTGGACGCGGCAGTTGCTGCGATCAAGAGCGAAAATTCCGACGCTAAAGTCGAGACGATCATCTGTGATCTTGGCTCGCTCGCAAGCGTGCGCCAATGCGGCAAGGAAGCCAAGGAGCGCTTCGAAAAGATCGACATTCTGCTCAACAATGCCGGTGTGATGGCCTGCCCCAAGGACCAGACTACGGACGGTTTTGAGCGTCAGTTCGGCACCAATCACATCGGCCATTTCGCGCTCACCAAACAGCTGATGCCGCTGGTCGAAGCGGGCACAGATAAGCGTATCGTCAACTTGTCCAGCCGTGGCCATCACATCACTCCGGTGGACCTGGATGACCCCAACTTCGAGAACCGCGACTATAATGAGTGGTCCAGTTACGGCCAATCGAAGACTGCGAACGCGCTCTTTTCCGTCGGGTTGGAGCAGCGTTTCGCGGATAAAGGCGTCCATGCCTACGCCGTGCATCCGGGCGGCATTCAGACCAACCTCAGTCGCCATTTGAGCCAAGAGCAGCAAGGGGCACTGGTCGATAGGGTCATGACCTCAGATCCGGATTTCTCCTGGAAAAACATCCCGCAGGGCGCAGCCACACAGGTCTGGGCAGCGACCGCACCCGAGCTTGAAGGAAAAGGCGGCGTCTATTGCGAAGATTGCCACGTCGCCGAAGTCGACGATCAATCAACCACCAGTGGCGTGCGCAGCTACGCTCTCGATCCGGCGAATGCGGATCGTCTTTGGGAGATCAGCGAACAAATGATCGGCGAGAGCTTTTCCGCCTGATCGTCATTCGCGCAGAAAATCGCGCACCAGAGCAAACACGTCCTTCGCCTCACGCGTGGGGGTGACCGCCATGAACACATGCGGCGCGCCCTCATACTCATAGAGCTTGGCGTCGACGCCGGCATCGCGCAGCTTGGGGATGAAGCTACGGCTGTCGATGATGAATAGGTCGTGCCGTCCGGTGAAGATACGCGTAGGCGGCAATTGTGCGAGGTCTTCGATCGGTATGTAGAGCGGGCTGCATTCCGCACTCGCGGGGTCGCGATCCCCCGCCCACATCGCGCCGCAACTGCGCAAAGTGCCGATCTTGAGCATGATGTCGAGCGGCTCGACCATCTGCATCTTCGGATCGGCCATCGTTACATCTAGCCACGGTGCGAACAGCACCAGCTTGCCCGGCTGCGGTCCGCCTGTTTTCGCGAGTCTTAGCGCGAGGCTCAGCGCCATATGTCCGCCCGTGCTATCGCCATTGATCACAATCTTCGCCGGATCGTGCTCGCTGGAAAGCTTCGCCCACGCTGCATCGGCAAGTTTGTCGGCTTCGGAATAGTGATGCTCCGGCACGATCTTGTAGAGCGGCAGCGTGATACTGACGCCTGACTGCCGGACCAATTCGGCTGCCAGGGGCCAATGCTCTTTGAACATCGGGCGGACAAAACCGCCACCGTGGAAATAGAGCATGTGCCATTCGGCTGGCCCCGATTTTGGGTGGAGGGTTACGAGCTTTTGCCCTTCCGCTTCCCAATGTTCGACAGTGAATTGCTGCTCGAATTTGGCAGGCATCGGCGCATCAAGTGGCTCTGTGCGCGTGGCCATATACTCTTTGAAGGCCACGGAATCGTGCGGGAATACCGGCGTGCGGCGCGACATGATCCACTTGACCAAGCGCATTGTGAGGCTTGGCTTCTGGCTACGAAGTTCGATCAAAGTGTCGCTGAGCATGTTCTCTCCCCCAAGCGAGAGAGACTGACGCCGCTGCGCGCGAAGTCAAGCTCTTGGGGGTCAAGCTAACGCGACGATCAACCCTTCGTTGAGCCAGCGCCCCAGCATTGCGCCTGCGCGCATCGCCGCATCGTTGATCGCGGCTTCATCCGCGCTACCTGCAGCGAGCATCATGCAGACCTCGCCATAGCTCGCGCCATTCTGCATTTCGGCAAAAGCGCGCGCCTCTTCGTCTGATACCATTATGAACGTGGGCCGTTCGCCCTCGCGCCAGACAAGGCAGCCTGCGGGCTCCTGCAGTCTGAAATCAGGGCGGTCATCTGCACCGTTTCCAAGCGCGTTCCAAATCGACGTGAGATCGTGTCCGACAATGCGGCTGGCTGCGCGCGGCTGGAACTCAAGCTTCAAATTGCCCCAATCCTCATCACCAAATCCAGCCGTAGCCACCGTGAATGCCGCTCCATCGAGCGCGGTCGTATCCGGTGCGGTGGCAAGGCCCAGCATGGTCCATTCGAGCCATGCAATCTCTGCAACCTCGGGGTTCTCGCCAAAGACTTGCGCGCAGCTTTCCTCGAAACCTGCGCCTGCATCGTCAATGGTCCAGCTCGCCGGTGGCTTGGTGATCGCGTGGTGGGCTGCGAGGCGCTTGAAGGGGCCATCGCCAACATATTCAGCGGTGCGTTCAAATGTGCTGGCGAGCGCATCGACCAGAGCCGAGCGGTAATTGCCGCGATAGACCTGCATTCCGGCAGCCTGCGAATTGCCCCAGCCGAATGGCAGCGGGGCGTTCTCATCAAGCACTTGCTCCATGAAAGCAGCTTGCCGCTCGGCGAGGCTCATGCCGGCTCCATAGCGCGCGCTTCGTCAGCCACGGCCCGCGCACGGTCCAATTCGTCTAGCAATTCGGTCAGGGGCGGTATCTTGTCGTCCCGCTCGATCATCGTGGCAACCGGACCGGGAAGCATGGTCAACGCCTTGGCATAGAGCGTCCACACGCCTTCACACACTTCGCGGTCATGCGTGTCGATGATGATGTCTCGCTCGGGCGTTGCGGGATCATGTCCGGCCAAGTGGATTTGGCGCACCCGGTCAAGTGGCAATCCGGCAAGATAGTCGTCAGCGGAAAAGCCGTGGTTCTGGCTACTGACATAAATGTTGTTCACATCGAGCAGCAGATAGCATCCGGTGCGGCGCGCCATTTCGCTCAGGAATTCCCATTCGGTCAGCTCATCTTCGGGAAAGGTCAGATAGCTTGACGGATTTTCGAACAGCATCGGGCGGCCAAGCACGTTTTGCGCATGGTCGATATTGTCGCACACCGTACTTAAGGCCTCTTCGGTTAGCGGCAGAGGCAAGAGATCATGGCTGTTATGCGCGCTCGTACGCGTCCAGCACAGATGATCGGATACCCATAGCGGGTCGATGCGCTGTTCGAGCTGCTTTAGCTTGGCGAGATAATCCTCATCGAGACCGCCTGCCGAGCCAATCGACATTGAAACACCGTGAATGATGACCGGGTGGTTTGCGCGGACTTGCTCGAGGATGCGCATTTGGCGCCCCCCTCGATCATGTAGTTCTCGGAGATGACCTCAACGAAATCAACCGGGACATTGCCTTCCAGAAAATCGTCGTAATGCGTGCGGCGCAATCCCAGTCCGAACCCGGAGAAAGGCGCAATTTCGTGTCTGCGTGTTTCCATCACACCGGCTCCATAGCAAAATTTGGCAGCCCGGGGGATACAATATCCAGCACACGGAAGGGGTCAGGTTTGCACGGGAAAACTGCAAAAGCCCCGGACTGCCAGGCAATCAGACTCGCTCTAGCTCGCTAAAACAACCGATCGCCAAACTTCAGGAATTCACACAATCGAGCGCGCGCGATTCCTTTGTATGTGTGAGTAGGTTCGCAAGCACGCACGTTTGCGTTACACCTGCAAAAAGAAAGCAAAAAATTGCAGGCGTGTAACCAAGCGAAGGGAAAGCGCGAACTCATGGTCAGTTCCGGCAGTCAGCTGGAATACCCCGAAGTAAGAGATTTTTGGAGATATCTCATGAACACCAAGTCACTCGCAACGTTCGCTGGCCTCGCAATGACCGCCGGCATCGCAGCTGGCCTCGCAACCACTCCGGTTGCTGCGCAAGGCGCCAAAGAGAAATGTTACGGCGTATCAAAAGCAGGGAAGAATGATTGCGCCGCAGGCCCGGGCACGAGCTGCGCCGGTACATCGACCCGCGATTACCAGGGCAACGCCTGGACTTATGTCGACAAAGGCTCTTGCGTGAAGATCAAGACGCCAAAAGGCAACGGCTCGTTGAAGCCGATCAAGCGCTAGTAAAGCGCGGTATAATAGGAGGCTAACAATGAGTGGAATTATTGCTGCATATGACCGCGTGGTCGGATTTCTGGCAGGAAAACTCGGTGAAGGCATTGCTTTGCTGCTCGCGCGTATTGCGCTCGCCGGGACCTTCTGGAGATCGTACAAGACCAAGGTCGTCGAAGGAACCTGGTTCCAGATCGACGAAACGCAATATCTCATTTTCGAGAACGAGTTTTCCGGTCTGCCGCTGCCAAGCGCACTGTCAGTGCCATTGGCAACTTACGCGGAATTTCTCTTCCCAATCCTGCTTTTTGTTGGCCTCTTCACCCGCTTTTCTGCTCTCGCGCTGATGATCATGGCTTTGGTAATCCAGCTGTTTGTGTTCCCTGATGCGGCGCACTTCTTTGGCTGGGCCATCACCGTGATCGCGCTGGCAGCAATCATCGTCTCTCGCGGCGCAGGAGTGCTCTCGCTAGACGCTCTGCTTGCCCGCGGGCGTGGCCAATAAGGCGCGCGAACGATGGTCGGGGACGAAGGCACACTTTCTCGCTTGATGGCAGCAGCACAAGACGGCGATAAAGCCGCTTACAATGTGCTGCTGTCAGAGGCGGGAATGTGGCTCGAGCGGTATTTCCGGCGGCGCGTCCCCCCTCCCAGCTCGATGATCTGGTGCAGGACGTGCTGCTGGCAATTCACAACAAGCGGGCCACATATGACCGGCAGCGGCCATTCCTCCCATGGCTCGCCGCCATCGCCCGGTATCGCTGGGTCGATCACCTTCGCAAAGTGTACAAGCACGAGAGCAAAGAGATCGAAGACGACGATGCCATCGAGGATAGCGGCGAGGAAGTAACCCTTGCCCGCGTCAGCCTGGAACGGCTGTTCGGTCACCTCAACGAAAATCAGGCAACCGCCATTGAACTGGTGAAAATCGAAGGGCTCTCGATCCGGGAAGCCTCACAAAAAACCGGCCAAAGCGAAAGCCTGGTCAAAGTGAATATACATCGCGGCCTCAAGAAGCTCGCTGCGATGGTCGAGAAAGCTGAATAAAATGAATTTAAGTCGTGAGAATATGATCGCAGGACTGGCTGAAGAGCTGGAACCTGTGCGGCCAATCACAACCACTGGCGGGCTCGCCGTCGTGGCGTTTGCGACCGCCGCTGCCTTTGCTGTGTCGGTGATCGTCTTTGGTTTCTGGACTGGCATCTTCGAAGGACAGGCGTCGGCCTTCTTCTTCGTCACCAACGGTCTGGTTTTGCTGTTGGGCTTTGCCAGCGCGTTTGCTCTCGTTACGGGTGGTGCGCCGCGCGTTGGCCAGCGCGAGAACGCCCCCGGCTGGTCAGCAGCTATGCTCGCGGTGTTGCCGCTGGCTGCCATTATCGCACTGTTCACAGGCGAGGCGAACCACGTCCATGAGGGTCTCAATGATCCGGTGGCTGTGATGTGCACACGCGCTTCGATTGCCGCAGCTTTGCTGATCGGATTGGCTTCTGTCGCTTGGCTACGCCGCAGCGCGCCGGTCTCGATCGAACGGTCCGCATGGTTGGTCGGCTTGACCTCGGGGGCGCTCGGAACCTTCGCCTACGGCATCACCTGCCCGCTTGATACAGTTTCGCATCTCGGACTCTGGCACGTGGTCCCCGTCGCGATTTCTGCGATACTTGGACGCCTGGTGGTCCCGCCCCTGATCCGCTGGTAAGTAATCCAGCGAGAGATTGAAAAAGGGCGGTCGGCATTTCGCTGGCCGCCCTTTCTCGTATGTCATTGCCCAGTCATCTCATCGCGCCTATATCGCGGACATGTCAGTAAGGCCTTGGCGAGATATCGAACGGCGGGAATGCCGCCAGATCATGGTTGGCAATGTGCCAGTGGGCGGCGATGCGCCGATCACGGTGCAGACGATGACCAACACCCCGACCGAAGACGCAGGTGCAACGATCGACCAGATCCGCCGCTGCGAAGAGGTCGGCTGCGATATCGTCCGCGTGTCTTGCCCGACCGAAGAGGCGACCGCCGCCTTCCCGCTGATCACCCGGGCATCGAACATCCCGGTCGTCGCCGACATCCACTTTCACTACAAACGCGCGCTCGAAGCCGCTGACGGCGGCGCGGCGTGTCTGCGTATCAATCCCGGCAATATCGGCTCATCCGACCGCGTTGCCGAAGTGGTACGCGCCGCGAAAGCCAATGGCTGCGCGATCCGCATTGGCGTGAACGCGGGCAGCCTAGAAAAGGACTTGCTCGAAAAATACGGCGAGCCATGCCCCGAGGCGCTGATCGAAAGTGCGCTTGATCACATCAAGCTGCTCCAAGATCATGACTTTCACGAGTTTAAGGTCGCGGTGAAAGCCAGCGACGTGTTTCTTGCTGTCGCGGCCTATCATGGCCTCGCTGATGCGGTGGATTGCCCGCTGCATCTCGGCATTACCGAGGCTGGCGGATTGATCGGCGGCACGGTTAAATCCTCGATCGGCATGGGCAGTCTGCTGTGGGCGGGGATTGGCGACACCATCCGCGTCTCACTCTCCGCAGAGCCTGAAGAAGAAGTCAAAGTCGGCTACGAAATGCTCAAAGCCTTGGGCTTGCGCACCCGCGGCGTTCGTGTCGTTTCGTGCCCCAGCTGCTCGCGCCAGGGCTTCGACGTAATCCGCACGGTCGAGACGCTGGAAAAGCGGCTGGAGCATATCAAAACGCCGATGTCGCTGTCCGTGCTCGGCTGCGTCGTCAACGGTCCGGGCGAAGCGCGCGAGACCGATATTGGCCTTACCGGCGGCGGCAATGGCAAGCATTTGGTGTATCTTTCGGGCATGAAAGCGCACGCCATCGAAGACGAGGCGATGCTCGACCACATTGTAAAGCTGGTCGAAGAGAAAGCCGCGAAGATCGAAGCGGGCGACGAAGTAGCGTTCGATCCGCACGCAGCCGAAGCAGCTGAATGAACGAAATTCTGGGTCGGATCGCAAGCGGTCTCAAAGCAACATTGTGGGGCGGTCTTTCATTGCTCTGGTTGGCTCCGCTGATCCCGCTGATCTCCATAATTCCTGAGTTCGCTCAACATGTCGCCGAGATCCGGCTCGGCATGTTTGAAAGCGAAGAAGCCTTCGCAGCCAATGCAATGAGCGAAGACCGCTGGTTTTACGCCTACTTCAAGATCGCTGGCCTCTTTATCGCAATACTGGCCGCAGCGCGCTTTATCGGCGGAGCGGGCAAGCGCTGGTGGGATTTGCGGACCATCGCGTGGAAGCAGTTCCTGATTGCGCTAGCCTTAAATCTGGCAGTCACGGCTATCGCAGTAGTCGCTGCGCAATTGTTCGATGGCGAAGTTCCGCCATACATTGATTACCCTTTCCAGTTTTTGACGCTGCCGCTTCTGATTTATCTGGTCGGACCGCTCCTTGGTGACCGGACCATGACACTGCGCCGCGCATATACCGTTGGCTGGCTGGCCACGCTCATGGCTGCAGGCCTTTCGCTAGTTGCTTGGGGTCCGGCGCAATTGCTGCATCAATACAATCACACGCTGGCGATGGGACAGAGCGATTTGATCGTTTGGGCGCTGATGGTCTGGGATTCGCTGCTGGTGGGCCTGATGGCGTGCTGGATGGGCGCGGCGCTGGGTGCGGGCTATTGGCTTGGAAGGCCGCCAGCGCCTGAGGCGGAACCGACGGCATGATCAAAGCGCTATTTGGTGGAATTGCAGGCGGGTTATTGGTGACAGGCAGCATCGCCGCGCTCGAAGCCATTAACGGCTCGCACGACTACCCTGAGGCGACTGCTTATGATGTCTCACCAGATGCGGAAGGCGATGTGGATGCCGCCCTTTCTCGCGCGGCGCAGAGCAATAAGCGCGTGCTTCTGGTGATGGGCGCGAACTGGTGCCACGACAGCCGTGCGCTCGCAGGATGGCTGGCGACAGACCGGTTTTCAAAGTTGATCGAAGACAGATACGAACTCGTTTTCGTCAATGTCGGGATGCCGCAAAGGGGCGATGGGCATAATCTCGACATTGCCCGCCGGTTTGGTCTGGACGACCTGCCAGGAACGCCCACTGTCTTGGTTCTGACATCGCAAGGCGAGCTGCTTAACAAAGAAACGGCGACCACTTGGCGCGATTCCGCAAGCCGCAGAGAGGATGATATCTTCACAGAGCTTGAGTTGCTGTCGAAAAAGCCAGTCTAAAGCCTTGCTCCACGTCGTTCATCACGCTGATTACATCGCGCCGCGCCCGGAGCGGGGCACATTCAAGTTCGACAAGTACTACCTTGTCATGGAGGAGTTGCGCGCATCAGGCATACCGATCACCGAGCATGCGCCCGAGCCAATGCCGCGCGACTGGCTCGAAGCGGTGCATGACCCGGACTATGTCGATGAAGTGTTCCGCGCAAACGTGCCGCGCGAAAAGGAGCGACGCATCGGTTTTCCCGTTACCTCGCATATCGCCAGCCGCGTGCGTCACACCAATGGCGGCACATGGCTCGCCGCGCAGCTTGCCAAGCGCTACGGCTACGCCGCCAATTCCGCTGCGGGCAGCCACCATGCGCTGCACGATACCGGGGCGGGCTATTGCGTCTTCAACGACCTCGCGGTCGCCTCCAACCGCTTGATCACAGAGGGCGATGCGAGCCGCATTCTGATCGTGGATCTCGACGTGCACCAGGGGGACGGCACAGCCAGTCTAACCGCGCTGCGCGACGACATTTTCACGCTCTCCTTCCACGCCGAAAAGAACTTTCCTGTGCGAAAGGCACGTTCCAATCTCGATGTAGGCCTGCCAGATGGCTTGGATGATGACGGCTACATGGAGGCGCTGGAGAAGCACTTGCCCGCCACTATAGGCGAGTTCGCACCAGACCTTGTGCTCTATCAGGCGGGCGTTGATCCGCATGCCGAGGACAAACTGGGACGGCTCTCACTGTCCGATGACGGGCTGCTAGCGCGCGACCGGTTTGTGGTGCGCGAGGCTCGCCAGCGCGGCCTACCCATCGCCAGTGCGCTCGGCGGTGGATATGGGGACGATCAGCGCAAAGTAGGCGCCCGCCATGCGCGATCCATGCTCGCAATGGCTGAGGAAAATACCAATTTTACGGTTATTTAGCGCGTTTAGACTGGCTTAAATCTTCGCCGCTATTCTACCCCGATGCTGGGCAAGTACATCAGTTTTGCAGCGCTCGCGTGCGGCTTCGCCATTTTGGTTGTTCCTTCCGAGGACGAGCAGATGGCTGCCGATGAGCGCGCCGAGGCGCGCTCTGGCTCGTCTTTTTTCGACAGCACGGACGAACAGTCCAATTCAGACTGGCTAGCTGGCGACCATACGCTTGATCGCGCAGCAGACGGGCATTTCTACGCCTATGCCAATATCGATGGCGCACCGGTACGCATGATGGTCGATACCGGGGCAAGCGTGATCGCGCTGACCGGTGAAGATGCAAGTGCAGCAGGGCTTGATTGGGATGACGCCCGGGTAGGCCCTATCGGGCGTGGGGCTAGCGGGACCGTCTATGGCGTATCCACCCGTCTCAATGAGGTGGAGATCGGCGGTATGGTGCGGCGTAATGTCAACGCGGTGATCATTCCAGAGGGCCTCGATATCTCGCTGCTCGGCCAGTCTTATCTCTCACAAATCGGTGCGGTCGAGATTGCCGACGACAAGATGGTGATGAGCGCGGACTAGCAGCGTTTAGAAATAGATGTCGATGTAGTCGGTTAGACGGTCGCACCACTCAAATTCGCGCAGCCGCCAATATTTGCGGTTCTCCGTGATTGCGAAACGCCATTGTTTGTTTTGATCGCAAAAACGGTCCGCATCTGGAGAACCCGCAATGGTGATTTCACCATCGAAAACAAAGTAATCCGAGCCGATTTCGCTGATCGTGCCCTCCAGCTTCAAACCACCGCCGCCCACGTCATTTTGTTGACCTTCCAGCCACCATACGCCCTGATCGTCGACTGCAATCCAAACGCGGCCCCGCTCGTCCCAGCTAATCCACTGCAAAGTAAGCCCCGAATTGCCAAAGAGACGTTCAGCGCTCGTCCGATTGAGTATACGCGTTGCCTCAGCAGGCACTTCGTCTGCTTCAACGACCAACCTATTGGGCGCCTCAGCAAAATTGCTGCGCACAACTTTTCGCGAAACCAGATCTGGCATCACCGGCGGTGGGGGGATGGTCGGAATTTCGGCCTGGGGCGGGTTGGGCGCCGCTGCGGGTGCGACAGCCGCCTCGGCAACTTCAAGTGCGGCTTCATCAGCCGAAGTAACACAGCCACTGAGCAACAATCCCCCTGAAACCAAGGCGAAAATCGCGCCTCTCCGTATGCTCATTCGCTCACTCCTCGCATGCATGGCCTTGCGTGACGCAGCAAAAAAAGCCACGCACTCCTCATAGATCGCAGCGCAAGGGATACCAGAGCCATGGCCGAACTCGAAACCGATTATCTTGTCATTGGCGCAGGCGCAGTCGGCCTCGCCTTTACTGATACATTGCTGGATGAAGATCCCGATTGCCACGTAACCATCGTCGATAAGCACGCCAAGCCCGGTGGGCATTGGAACGATGCCTACTCGTTTGTGACATTGCACCAACCTTCGGCGACCTACGGTGTCAACTCGATGGAGCTTTGCCCCAACCGGGTCGATACGCAAGGCCACAATAAAGGTATGTATCCGCTCGCCAAGCACGCAGAAATCCTTGCCTATTACGAGCAGCTGATGAATGATCGGCTGATCCCGAGCGGACGCGTGACCTATCTCCCGCTGACCGAATATCTCAGCAAGGACGGTAGCAGCCACCGCGTCAAAGGCATTCTCTCTGGTGAAGAGAGCCAAGTGACTGTGCGGCGCAAGCTGGTAGATGGGACCTATTTCCAGACCTCTGTTCCCTCCACGCACAAGCCCGGTTTCGAGATTGCCGAAGGCACGCCTTTTACCATTCCGGGCGAACTGCCCAAGCTCTGGAAAGATGCCGACGCGATACCCGAACACTTTATCATTCTGGGCGCTGGCAAGACCGCGATGGACACCGCCGTATGGCTGCTTGAAGCGGGCGTAGCGCCTGATCGCATCGGCTGGGTGCGTCCGCGCGACAGCTGGATGTTCAACCGCAAGTTCCTCCAACCGGCGGAGCATCACCTCGATCGCCTGGCTGAATTCCAGAAAGGACAGATGCGCACCGCCGCCGCTTCAAAGAGCGGGGACGAGATGTTCGCCAAGCTCGGCGAGCAAGGCTTGATGCTGCGGATCGACCCAGAGGTTACGCCGAAAATGTTCCATTTCGCGGTGATCTCGGAGGCCGAGGTTGAGATGCTGCGTGGTATCACTCAGATCTACCGTCAGGGCCGGGTCAAGCGGATCGAACCGGGCGCAATGCACTTTGCTAACGAGAGCGTGGACGTGCCCGCTAGCACCATGTTTGTCGATTGCACCGCAAGCGCCGTTCCCTTCGATGCGCGCTACAACCAGCGCCCGTTCTTCGATGGCGACACGATCACACTGCAATTGGCGCAAACGCCTTTTGTGCCATACAGCGCGGCTCTGGCAGCGTTTCTCGAAGCCAATCTCGACACCGACGAGGAAAGGAACGCACTGACCCCGCCCGCCCCGCTGACCGACACGACGAGCACCTATCCCGCGGCATTCCTGGCCAATCTTCGCAGCACTGGACTGCTCTCGCAGAATGAAAAGACCAATGCGTTCAACGCGCGCAGCCGCTTGCATCCAACCGGCCCTGCGATTGCCAAGCTGATGGCGGAAGGCAGCCCGAAGCTCGCGGCGATGGCCGATATCGGCCAGGTCGTGAAGGAATGCATGCCCGGCATCATGGAACTCGGCATGAAAGCCTACGCCGAGCATAATGGCGCCCCTCCGCGCGGCTCGTGAACGGCTATTGTCGCATCACGGGTCAGCATGCGATTTTTTGTTCACGGGAACGATAGGTTTGCGCTATTAGTTTCTCCACTATGAAACGGCGCGATCTTCTTAAGACAGGATTGGCGGCGGGCGCAGCCTTGGCCCTGCCGACGCTGCCAGCCACACTCGCAGCCCAGCCCCGCAAAGGCTCGCTGCGCGACCGCAAATTGTTCGACATTGCCACGCGCGAATTGAACCGCGCCGGCGGCGCGATCTGGAAACGCGATATAGTCGGAATTGCCGATTTTGGCGTCCATTCGGCCCAGCGACGGTTCCACTTCGTCAATCTCGAGCGCGAAGAAGTACAAAGCTATCACGTCAGCCACGGCACCGGGTCCGATCCCGAGCATGATGGCTGGCTCAACAAGTATTCCAATGTCGAAGGGTCGAATGCGACCAGCCGCGGCGCCTATGTTACGTGGGAATGGTATGTCGGCCGTTATGGCACGTCTGTGCGGCTAGGCGGGCTCGATCCGACCAATGATGCGGCCTTGCGCCGTTATATCGTGATGCATCGCGCGAAATATGCCGAGCCAACGCATATTGAGCGGTGGGGACGGCTGGGCCGGTCAAACGGCTGCTTTGCCCTCGGAGAAGAGCAATTCCGCATTGCGCTGCTCAACCTTTCCGGCGGACGCCTGCTGTTTGCAGATAGCCTCGGCCTGCAAGAGGATGGCAGCATCGCGCAGCGCCCGCAGTATGAAATGCTGCAACCGGCGCGCCCTAACGACACACAGCGCTATGCGCCGGGATCGTTCTAGGAGATTATGTCTTACGAACCCGGCTTCACGCTGAGTTCTTCGCCAGCAATCCGCGCGATTTTGCCAGCAAGTGCGCTTGGCGCATTAGTTGGCGCCAAACTCTTTTCGATCTCGATCCTTCTAGCACCCGCAGTTGGCATGTATGACCCGGTGCTAGGCCCGCCACGGGAACTGGCGATCCACGCATTCGCTATCAGTTTGATGGTCGGCGCTGCGCTCTCCTACCTATTCATTCTTTTGATTGGCGCACCGCTAGCGAGCGTTTTTGGGAACTTCACGCGCCGCCCAGCAGGGATGGTTGTAGCTTTGGTTGCAGCCCTCGCAATTTCGACGGCACTGTATTTTGCATTGGCGTCTAGCGCGCCAACTAAAGAGCCGACATGGCACTTGTTTGCAATTTTATGCGGCTTTTCAGTTCCTTCGGCTCTAGTCTACGCCCGATGCTTGCGCAAAAGCAGCGGAAGCTAACCACCCGCGCGCGGGTCGTTCTCAATCACAATAACCTCATCATCGCTTTCACCGCTGCGATTGTCGACGCGCGGCTTGTCGAGGCTCGCCAGCACCGGCGCATCGCGGCCATAGATGTCGTTGAAGGTCTTCATCTCGCCGCCAATGTCGGTCGCCATCGTGAAATAGGTGATATAAGCGGGCAGCTCGCGCTCATTCATAACTTTGGTGTATTTGCCCGAGGTCGCGATTTCGACCGCCTCGTCCTTGCTCGCGCCCTTGCCAAGGATCGTCACCAGCATCGCCACTTCGAGCGCGTTTTCGGTGCGGATACAGCCGTGGCTCAGCGCCCGGTTGGCATTGCCAAACAGATGGCGCGAAGGCGTATCATGGAAGAAGATCGCGTGGCGGTTGGGCATTTCCAGCTTCATCCGGCCAAGCGAGTTACCCGGACCCGGCTGTTGCACCACCGTGATCCAGCCGTTCGCGCCTTTGGTCGCCTTGTATCCGTTGCGCTTTGCCCAAGCAGGGTTGTTGAGCACGCGGTTGCCCAGCCCCTCACCCTTCACGATTGACTGCGGCACAGTCCAGGTCGGGTTGAAGACCACTCCTTCAACCATTTCAGCGAGCTGCGGGGTCGCGGTGCGGCCCGGCTTACCGACGATGGTTCGGTAGGTTTTGATGATCTTGTCATTGACCGTCAGGCGCAGCTGATATTCGGGCACGTTAGTAATCAGATACATCGTGCCCAGATCGCGCGCGAGCCAGCGCCAACGGTCCATATTGGCGCGGATCAGCTTGCGCTTCTTCACCTGATCGGCGGGCGTTTTTGCGAGTTCTGCTTTCAGCTTGGCATAGTCGGGATGGGTCGGCGCGAGCGTGGCCAAAACCTCAGCGACATTTCCCGTCACGACAGCCTTTTCGAGCAGGTCAGCGGTGCGATATTTATCCCGGTCGGGATCGACTACAAACCACTGGGTCCGCGCATCCATCGGCGTGCGGCCATCACGCAAGTCTTCGACCAGCCAGCGGAAATTCTTGGAGGCGAGCGCGTTCAACTCGTCCGAAGGGCCCGACGCAAGCGACGTCCGCAGCGCCTGAAGATCGTAGTCATTAGGGTCGAGACCCTCTGCGCCGATCCCCTCGATCACTGCGATCAGCGCATCGACATTCTCGCTGCTCCACGGTTGCACATTGGGTTTGATCTCAGCCTCAAGATCGCCCTGCACCACCGGCGCGGAAACAGTCCCTTGGAAGGCCTCGTCAAAGGTCTGTGCCTCCGCCTGTTCTTCGGTTTCGGGCAGCAAATCTTCCGGCTCAGCTTGCTGTGCCATCGCACCGCTTGCCACCACAGCCGACAGAGCGACGCCTGCCGCGAAATTGCCGATCAAAATACGCATACTGTTCTCTTCAATCCCATGTCGCGCCGCAAACTAGCGGTGCGATGCAACCACTATAAAGCTTCAATTACCCGATTTTCAACCAAGACGGCTTACAATTGGCTGAATTTTGCGCGCCAGAACGTGTTCCTGACGGGACAAAATTGAAGTGACGCAGGTCGCCATGCGCCCTAGAGGCTCTGGCATGTCCTCATCGCACCGCTTGATGCCGTTTGTGGCTGCCTTTGCCGGTGTGGGGCTGTTATCGCTGATGGACGCATTTATGAAAGGTGCGGCGCTGGAGGCTGGCGCCTATTCGGCGACCTTGCTCCGCGCTCTGATCGGCGCGGCGATGATCGGCCCGTTCTGGCTTGCGCAGGGGCTGAAATGGCCCGAGAAAAAGGTGTTGAAACTGCATTTGGAGCGCGGTGTGATCTCCGCCTTCATGGCACTCAGCTTTTTTTATGCGCTTACCAAGATGCCGTTGGCCGAAGCCATTGCAATCAGTTTCGTTGCGCCCTTGATCGCGCTCTATTTTGCGCGCGTCCTGCTGGGTGAGCAAATCCAGCGTCAGGCGATCTACGCCAGCATTCTGGGTTTTATCGGCACAATCGTGATCGTGAGCGGGCAATTCGGACGCGAGGATGTGAGCCGCGATCTGGTGCTGGGCCTTGTCTCGCTGATGTTCTCGGCCTTCCTCTACGCCTACAATTTCGTCGTTATTCGCAAGCAATCGCAATTGGCGGGTCCAGTTGAGGTCGCCACGTTTCACAGCGGCGTAGGCGGGCTTGTCCTGCTGCTGTTTGCGCCGCTGTTTTGGGTGACGCCCGATTTCGATGCGGTCGGATCGATCTCCGTCGCGAGCGCGCTGACTGTGACCGGCGCGATGGCGCTCGCCTGGGCCTATGCACGCGAGGAAGCACAGGCGCTGGTACCGATCGAATATTCGGGATTTCTCTGGGCGAGCGTGTTTGGCTGGCTGTTCTTCCGCGAGGCTGTCACCCTACCGACGATTGCCGGGACCAGCCTGATCGTCGCAGGGTGCTGGATTGCGACGCGCGGCAAATCTAGGACAAAAAGCGCAGAGCAGGCGGCATAAGCAAAAAGGGCCGAGCCAGCATATTAGCTGACCCGGCCACCCCCGTTATTCTAGCAGCGATTTCTTCGATCTCTTGCCAGTGCGACCCGCCGAACCTGACGTTGCCCCCTTAGCGCGCCAGATCCGCAGGCTCAGCAGCGCTTGCCTCCACCTCGTCACCCGAGAAGGCGAATGCAGCGCTAAAGCATGCGACCACGACCATAATTGCTGCGGCGACCCCTGCTCGCAGACTCTGGATTTGCTCAGCCCCCGAATGCGGTTTCTTATTCATTATTGTGCCCCCGCCCTGTGAGAGAGCTTTTGCCGCAAAAAGTGATTCTGAGAAAGTTAACCCTTGTAAAATCGTCAGTCGCCACGCCCCCCTTGACCTGAGGGCCAAGGTCCAGCAGGTGCATTGTCGAAATATCGCTCGGCGCGCCCTTCGCCCGAGTCACACCACACACGAAGGATGGGATTATCCGATGACACAGGTCGGCAAGGACACGCTCGCAACCCGCTCAACCCTCAATGTACGCGGCAAGGAATATGCCTATTACTCGCTCGCCAAGGCGGCGGAGCAATTGGGTGACATCTCGAAATTGCCGAATTCGCTGAAAGTGCTGCTCGAAAACATGCTGCGCTTTGAAGACGAAGGTTTCACTGTCGGGCGTGAGGACGCACAGGCGATTGTCGACTGGCAGAAGAACCCGGTCACTGGCAGCGAGATCCAGTACCGCCCAGCCCGCGTGCTGCTGCAGGACTTCACCGGCGTGCCTTGCGTTGTTGACTTGGCGGCTATGCGCGACGCGATCAAGAAGCTCGGCGGCGACACCGCCAAGATCAATCCGCAGGTTCCGGTAAACCTCGTGATCGACCACTCGGTCATGGTCGATGAATTCGGCCACCCAAAGGCAATGGAAGCCAACATGGCGCTCGAATATGAGCGCAATGCCGAACGGTACGACTTCCTCAAATGGGGTTCAAAGTCGTTCGAGAACTTCTCCGCCGTGCCTCCAGGAACCGGCATCTGCCACCAGGTAAACCTCGAGCATATCGCCAAAGGCGTATGGTCGAGCCAGGATCAGAGCGGCGCACTGGTCGCCTACCCAGACACTTGCGTGGGCACGGACAGCCACACCACGATGATCAACGGTCTTGGCGTGCTGGGCTGGGGCGTCGGCGGGATCGAAGCCGAAGCTGCGATGCTTGGCCAGCCGATCTCGATGCTGATCCCCGAAGTCGTCGGTTTCAAGCTGACGGGAAAGATGGCCGAGGGTGTCACCGCAACTGATCTTGTGCTGACCTGCGTGCAGATGCTGCGCGAGGTCGGCGTGGTGGGCCGCTTCGTCGAATTCTACGGCGAAGGTGTTGCGGGCCTTACCCTCGCCGACCGCGCGACGATCGCCAATATGGCGCCGGAGTATGGCGCGACATGCGGTTTCTTCGGTATCGACGACAAGACTATCGAATACATGCGCCTCACCGGTACCGCAGCGAAGACGAGATCGCGCTGGTCGAAGCCTATTCGAAAGAACAGGGAATGTGGTTCGATCCGGCGCATGAGCCGATCTTCTCCAACACGCTCGAACTCGATGTCGCTAGCGTCGTCCCTAGCCTTGCCGGGCCCAAGCGCCCGCAGGACCGCGTGATCCTTCCCGAAGTGGACGAGCTGTTCAACGGCGACCTCAAGACGGTCTACAAGAAAGACGGACCGGTTCGTGTCGACGTTGCCGACACCGCCCACGATATTGGCGATGGCGATGTTGTAATCGCAGCGATCACCAGCTGCACCAACACCTCTAACCCCGACGTGCTGATCGCCGCTGGCTTGGTTGCGAAGAAAGCCAACGAGCGCGGCATGAAGCCAAAGCCTTGGGTGAAAACTTCGCTCGCACCGGGTTCGCAGGTCGTGACCGACTACTTGGTGAAGTCTGGCCTCCAAGACGATCTCGACGCCATCGGCTTCGACCTGGTCGGCTATGGCTGCACGACCTGTATCGGCAATAGCGGCCCGCTCGCCCCGCCGATCAGCAAGGCAATCAACGGCAACGACATCGTCGCGGCCTCGGTTCTGTCGGGCAACCGCAACTTTGAAGGCCGTGTATCGCAAGACGTGCGCGCCAACTTCCTCGCATCGCCGCCGCTGGTTGTGGCCTATGCGCTGAAAGGCACCGTCACCGAAGACATCACCACCACGCCGCTGGGTCAGGACAAAGACGGCAACGATGTGATGCTCGCCGATCTGTGGCCGACCAATGCCGAAATCGCCGAACATCGCGCGGCCAATATCGACCGCTCAATGTTCGTCAGTCGCTACGCCAACGTCTATGACGGCGATGAGCACTGGCAGGCGATCACCGTTGAGCCATCCGACACCTATCAGTGGCGCGCCGGATCGACCTATGTCGCGAACCCACCTTACTTCGACGGCATGGAGATGGAGCCGGCCCCGATCACCGATATCGAAGGTGCAAAGCCGCTCGCGATCCTTGGCGACTCGGTCACGACCGACCACATCTCGCCAGCTGGAGCGATCAAAGAAGATTCGCCAGCCGGTGAATATCTCAAGAGCAATCAGGTCGCGAAAAAAGACTTCAATTCCTACGGTTCGCGCCGCGGCAACCACGACGTAATGATGCGCGGCACCTTCGCCAATATCCGTATCAAGAACGAGATGGTTCCGGGCGTCGAAGGCGGCGAGACCACCTATAACGGCGAGCAAATGCCAATTTACGACGCGGCTATGAAGCACAAGGCCGATGGCACGCCGCTGATCGTGGTCGGCGGCAAGGAATACGGCACGGGTTCCTCACGCGACTGGGCGGCGAAGGGCACGATACTGCTGGGTGTGCGCGCCGTCATCGTCGAGAGTTTCGAGCGTATTCACCGTTCGAACCTCGTCGGCATGGGCGTGCTACCGCTGCAATTTGAAGAAGGCACGACCCGCGAAACTTTGGAGCTTGATGCGGATTGCACCTTCTCAATCAAGGGGCTGGCGGACCTCAAGCCGGCGCAGAAGATCGAGATTGAAGTAACGCGCGGCAATGGCACAAGCTTCACCTTTAACGCGCTTTGCCGCATCGATACCGCGAACGAAATGGAATATTACCGCAATGGCGGCATCCTCCACTACGTTCTGCGCAAACTCGCAAGCTAAGGAACAAGCATATGCAGGCTCGCTTTCTCGTCATGATGGCATTGGGAGCGAGTCTCGCGCTTGCCGCTTGCACATCTGAAGCATCGACCAAACCGGACGCGGCTCTGGTCACCGAGGTCGCGACCGAAAACGCGGTGATTGACCTAAGTGTCGAACAACTTGTCGCGCTCCAAGCCGACAGCAATGTCCGCCTGATCGATGTGCGGCGTAACGATGAAGTTGCTGAGGGGATGATCCCCGGCGCGGAGCATATCGCGCTCGACACATTCGATCCGGCGCGGCTCGACCTCAGCGATGGCCGCGAAGTCGTGCTTTATTGCCGATCGGGCCGCCGTTCGCGGATCGCCGGCGAAAAACTCGCTGCGCATACAGGCCAGCCTGCCAGACATCTGGACGGCGGAATCATCGCCTGGCGGGAAGCGCAATCGACTGAATAGGCTTGGCGTTCGACAGACGCCTACCGACATGATCATGCCGTGCTATAATGCGTCATTCATACAGGGTGTGCGACATCGTCGCGCAAGGGTAAGACGAAGGGGTCTTCAAAATGATGGAATTGACGAGCGTACTCGCCGCATTGCTGCTCGCCACGCAGGCACAACCGGCCGCCGAAGCGGACGCGCAACCTGAAGCTGCACCAGCGGCCACCCCAGCTGCAGCGGCCGAACCCGCGGTTGAAGAAGAGCCCGAAGTGGATCCGGTAGACGAAATGATCTGTCGCAAGACGGCGGTCATTGGCTCTCGCTTCAAGAAACGCGTTTGTGCAACCCGTGAAGAATGGGAAACGCTCCGGAAGCGCAGCCGGGAAAACGCGGGCGAAATGCAGCGCCGCGGCAAGGGCCTTAGCCCTAACGGCAGCTGATCGCTGCCTTAATCCGCGCCGAGCGCGCTATTCAGCATCCGCTCACGCGAAGCATACCACCTTGCGGTCTCAATTAAGCGGAGGGTGATATCATGCGTCTTGGAATACTGTGTGCGGGCTTTGCTGCGCTGGCGCCGGCATTGACGATGGCTCAGGATGCACCGCCGGTAGCATCCGAAGCGCCATCAGAACCCCTAATTGATTACACAGGCTTTGCCGATCTTGTGGCAGAGGTTGCCCCAATCCGCGAAAAACGCTTGCTGCCTAAAGACGAGTTTCTGAAGCAAGCGCTCGCGGACGGCGCTTTGCTGCTGGACACCCGATCGGCGGAGGCTTTTCGCTTGGGGCATATTGAAGGCGCGGTGAACCTGCCATTCTCCGACTTTACCGATGACAAGCTGCGCGAAGTGATCGGGACTGACCTTGACCGGCCAATCTACATCTATTGCAACAACAATTTCAGCGACAATGTGCGCCCGATCGCACTCAAGCGCGCGCCGCTGGCGCTCAACATCCCGACCTTCATCAACCTGTATGGCTATGGGTACGAGAATGTCTGGGAGTTGGCGGGCGTTATGTCGGTCGACGAAGTGCCATGGGCCGCAGAGCCAATGTTCGTGATGGATGGCGAGCAAGCCGTACGCGCGCAGCGCCAGTGATCTCTGCATAGAAAAAGGGCGGCTCCAGCCGGAACCGCCCTCTTCACCAGGAACTTTGTGTCGCGGCTTATTTGCCGCGCTTGATCTTGAATTTCCGGCGCCCGAGGATCGCAGCAGCCGCGATGCCGAACAGCGCCATCATCGGCGGTGCTGGAACTTCGGTTCCGCTGCTGGTTCCACCCGACGTGCTGCTTGAGCTCGACGACGAGCTGGAGCTCGATGAAGAGCTGCTGCCTGACGAAGATGACGAGCCCGACGACGAGCCTGAGCTTGAGCCGCTGGAGCTTGAGGAAGACGAGCTCGAAGAGCTGCTTGATGACGAAGACGATGAGCTGGTGCTGCTGGTCATGTCACCCGAAGTGCTGCCACCGCTGGTCGACATGCCGCTGGACGAACCGCCCGAAGAGCTGCTGCTGGAACTGGACGAAGACGATGAGCTTGATGAGGAACTGCTGGACGAACCGCCAGAGCTACCACCCGTAGAGGTCATGCCGCCGGTGGTCGTGGTGCTGCTACCCCCGCCGCTGGAACCGCCAGAGCTGCCACCGCTTGAGGATCCACCCGAGCTCGAGCCCGAAGAGCTGCCCGAAGACGAGCTGCTGCTTGAACCTGACGAACTGCCCGAGCTGCTGCCACCTGATGACGAACCGCTGGAGCTGCCGGATGACGAGCTCGACGACGAGCCACTAGATGAGCCGCCAGATGAACCACCCGATGAGGTTGTCGACCCAGGGTGGCCAGTCGTACCACCAGTCGATGTCATCCCGCCCGTCGATGTCATCCCGCCAGTGGTGGTGTTGCCACCGGACGAGCTGCTGGACGAAGAGGATGATGACGAGCTCGAGGAGCTGGAAGAACTGCTTGATGACGAGGAACTCGACACGTTACCCGAGGAGCTGGAGACGTTGCCCGAGGAGCTCGATACGTTACCCGAAGAGCTCGATACGTTACCCGAAGAGCTCGAGACATTGCCTGAAGAGCTCGAGACATTGCCTGAAGAGCTCGAAACTTGGCCGGTCGAAGAAGATACCTGACCGGTTGAAGACGAAACATTCCCCGAAGAGCTGGATACATTGCCCGAGGTGGTCGAGGTTGAAATTCCGCCAGTCGAAGTCGACACTTCACCGGTTGAAGAGCTGATCTCACCGCTCGAGCTGGTCGAAGTGACCACGCCCGAAGACGATGTGGTCGAGGTCGAGTTGTCGATGTCGATGATGATGTCACCCGACGAAGAAACGCCTTCGCCGCCCTCACCGCCAGTCGTAGTGGTGCTGACCACCGAGACATCGCCGCTCGACGAACCGCCGCCGCCGAAGAAGCCGCCGACAAGACCGCCACCAAAGCCGCCGAAGCCGCCTCCGCCGCCGATCACGACCGGGCCGCCGCCAAATCCGCCGCCGCCACCGCGAACGGGTGGCAAGGGTGGAAGCGGTGCCGGTGCATAGGCAACCTGTGCGATCGGTGGACACTCAGCCGGATCGAAATAGGTCTGAACAACGCGTCCCTGGCCATTGGCGCTCGCTGCGCCCGCGCCTGCAATCGCGCCAGGACCTACGCTCGGCTGCACCGGCTGGCACTCAATCGTGCGCTCGACAATGCGGCGACGACGCTGCTCGGGCTCCGGGATCTGACGTGTGCGCGTCTTCACATATTGTGGCTCACCCTTGATCAGACGCGGCGTCTCGACCAGCTTGCCATCGGCATTGGTCGTGAACTGCGGATCATCCGTGTTCATATCTTCCGCGACACGCACCGCGCCACCTTGAAGGATGGCGAGACCAGCGACCGTTGCGGCTAACTTTGCTGTGGCAAGTTTGATCGACATGAGGTGTGAACCCTAAAATTGCTTTTGGCAGTGTCGAAGCGGCCCATCCGCTCTTTCACCAAATCCAACCGTGTCATGATCAAGTGATGGCGATTCCAGCAACGGGGTTAACCATGAAATGCAGCGGCTAACGCTCAGAAATGGCTCAAATACGTGGTTTTTCGTAGAGGCTGTCCCGTTTTGATACCGAATGATCAGCCGAAGTAAGTCGCGAAATTAGTGTTAACGCTGATGCGAACTCACTTGTCGGAATCGAACATGGACGATTGTGCATCGCCCGAGCGTTTGGGCGGGCTCATCTCGAGATGCGTCCAGCCATCATCATTCAGCACGCGCCCGCGGGCCGTGCGCGCCAGCAGACCAAGCTGAATGAGGTAGGGTTCGACCACATCCTCAACCGTATCGCGCGGCTCGGCGAGTCCCGCGGCGAGCGTCTCTACGCCGACCGGCCCGCCTTTGTAGGTGGTCGCGATCATGGTGAGATAGCGCCGGTCCATCGCGTCGAGACCAAGCGAGATCGATCTCGAGCCGGGTCAGCGCATTGTCGGCCAGCGCGCGGCTGACCGTAGCCTCACCCGCGACATGGGCAAAGTCGCGCACGCGGCGCAGCAACCGGCCAGCAACCCTCGGCGTCCCGCGCGAACGGCGAGCAATCTCGCGGGCGCCCTGCTTGTCAATATCGAGACCCAGCAGCCGCGCCCCGCGCGTCACTACCTGGTCAAGCTCGTCATGAGTGTAGAAATTGAGCCGCACCGGAATGCCGAAACGGTCGCGCAGTGGCGTCGTTAACAGACCCTGCCGCGTGGTCGCTCCGATCAAAGTGAAGGGCGGCAGGTCGATGCGCACGCTACGTGCTGATGGCCCCTCGCCGATAATGATGTCGAGCGCCCGGTCCTCCATCGCCGGGTAGAGCACTTCCTCGACCACGGGATTTAGCCGGTGGATCTCGTCAATGAACAGCACGTCATGCGGCTCGAGATTGGTGAGCAGTGCCGCGAGGTCGCCAGCCTTGGCGATGACCGGACCGGATGTCGCGCGAAAGCCGACGCCCAACTCGCCCGCAATGATCTGCGCCAGCGTCGTTTTGCCGAGGCCGGGCGGGCCGAAGAACAAGGTGTGGTCCATCGCCTCGCCGCGCGATTTGGCGCTCTCGATGAAGACGCGCAGATTGTCGCGCGCGGCCTCTTGCCCGATGAATTCTATGAGAGTCTTCGGACGCAGCGCCTGGTCTGGATCGTCCGGCTGACGCTCGGGGGAGTGGATGGGTTGGTCTTCCGGATGCATCACAGGACGGCCTCAAGTGCAACAAACGCACCAATGACAAAAAACACCAGCGAGGCTGATGCACATGACAAACTGATTATCAGAGCAGTATCAGACTTCTTTTCATACGACTGGGAGTCGTATGTGTCTCCAAGCTCAAGAGCTTGGCTGCGCTTGTTGAGAGCATCATTATAGGTGGCATTCATCAGAAAATCTTGAGTGAAATAACCGCCAAACTGGGCCGCAATCGTAAGAGTTAGGCCTGTGGTGAACCAAACGAATGCCCAAAACATCCCTCGCGGACCGGCATCCAAATCGCTATTACCGAGAACCGTAAGAAGAGATAAGATTGCACCGCCGTTTGCTAAAAATAGACCTTTAAGGCCCGCCACCCCATAATCGATGCCGTACTTCAGCCGGTCATTGGATTCCGCGTAGCGGAGTTCCGCTTCCTCTTTAAATGCTATTTTTTGGCTGCCGGTAGGTGCTACTGGAAAATTCACGCTACCTGCGGCTTTCCCCGTTTCTTTACCCATCACCCTGCCGCCTTTTTCAGAGCCACGCGGATAAGGTCGCCTTCGCTGGCATCCTCACCCAATTCGGTCTGCGCGCGCGCCACAGCCTGAGCCGCAACAGCGGGTTTGAAGCCCAAATTCTCCAGCGCCGAAACCGCATCCGCGCTTGCACCGCCTGCGGGTGACACCGCGCCAACCGGCACACCGGCCATCCCCCCACCGGGAAGCGCCCCGGCCTTATCCTGCAACTCGTTGACGATCCTTCCGGCGAGCTTTGGCCCGACACCATTAGCCCGCGCGACCGTCGCCGCGTCTCCGCCCGCGCAGGCATCGCGCACTTCGCCGGTCGACAGAGCTGAGAGGATCGCAAGAGCAACCTTGCTGCCCACGCCCTGAACCGTGGTGAGTAAGCGGAACCAATCGCGTTCTGCACTCTCAGCAAAACCCAGCAGCCGCATGTCGTTCTCGCTCACCTGCAGATCGGTGTGGATCGTGCAGCCCTCGCCCACTTCGCCCAGCGCGGCGAGCGTCTTGGTCGAGCAATGGACCAGATAGCCAACGCCCTGCACGTCAACGATGGCCCAATCCTCGCCCGTCTCATCGAGCCTGCCTGAAAGCTTTGCAATCATGGGGGAGGTTTTGAAGGAAAGTGCTGTGCGGCGCCAGAGAATATGGACACTTGCCCACTCTTGCGACAAAGACTGCGCGCATGAGTTGGAACACCTTCGGTCGCGCGTTGCGCTTTACGACATGGGGCGAAAGCCACGGCCCTGCGCTGGGCGTGGTGCTGGACGGCTGCCCTCCGGGCATCGCGCTGAGCGAGGCGGACATCCAGCCCTTCATGGATGCGCGCAAGCCGGGGACGAGCAAGTTCACCACTCAGCGCAAGGAAGCGGACGAGGTGCGCATCCTCTCGGGCGTGTTCGAAGGCAAGACGACCGGCACTCCGATCAGCATGATGATCGAGAACACCGATCAGCGCTCCAAGGACTACAGCGAGATCGCCCAGAGCTATCGCCCCGGCCATGCCGACTACACCTACGACGCGAAGTACGGCATTCGCGACTATCGCGGTGGTGGGCGTTCGAGCGCGCGTGAGACGGCGGCGCGGGTGGCGGCGGGCGCGGTGGCGCGGCTGATAATCCCGGAGGTAACGATCACGGGCTTCGTGTGCGAGCTGGGTGGCGATGCGATTGACCGCTCGGCATTGGACTACGCGCAGATTGGCGAGAACCCGTTCTGGTGCCCTGATGCTGCTGCGGCGGAGCGCTGGGAAGAGCTGGTCGATGGCGCGCGCAAGAGCGGCTCGTCTTTGGGTGCAGTGGTCGAATGCGTGGCCGAAGGTGTGCCAGCTGGGTGGGGCGCGCCGGTCTATGCGAAGCTCGACAGCGACTTGGCCGCAGCGATGATGACGATCAACGCGACTAAGGGCGTTGAGATCGGCGACGGGTTTGCGGCGGCGCGGCTTAGCGGAGAGCAGAACGCCGATGCGATGTCACCCGGCGCGGACGGCAAACCGGACTACGCCAGCAACCATGCGGGCGGGACGGCAGGTGGGATCTCGACCGGGCAGCCGGTGGTGTGCCGCACCGCCTTCAAGCCAACGAGCTCGATCCTGACGCCGGTGGACTCGATCACGTCCGCTGGAGAGGCGACACAGGTGCGCACCAAGGGGCGGCACGACCCATGCGTTGGGATACGCGGGACGCCTGTGGTTGAAGCGATGATGGCGCTGGTCTTGGCAGACCATAAACTGCTGCACCGCGCTCAAGTAGCGTAAGCGGGAGCGCGGACAAAAGCGCGCTCAGACCGGGTGGCCAGGAGCACGCCCGGGCGCGCAAAAAGTTCCGGAAAACTTCGATCAAAATTTTCGATCTTCGCAATCGCACAATTTCGCTTTTGTGCAGCGCAGCAGCACCTATTTGCGCTCACAACGAAATTCCTCTCAACCCAAATCAACAAGGGAAACTCAAAAATGGGTATTATCGGCTCAACCATCAAACCGTTCACCGCTACAGCCTTCAAGGCTGGCGAAGACTTTTACGACGTTACCGACGAAGACGTTAAGGGCAAGTGGTCGGTCTTCTTCTTCTATCCAGCAGACTTCACCTTCGTCTGCCCGACGGAACTTGAGGACCTGGGCGAGAAGTATGAAATGCTGAAGAGCATGGACGTCGAAGTCTATGCCGTCAGCACCGACACGCATTTCAGCCACAAGGCATGGCACGACACCTCGGAGAAAATCGGCAAGCTGAACTTCCCGTTCCTCGGCGACCAAAACCACGTTCTCGCGCGTAACTTCGACGTACTGCGTGAAGGCGTTGGCCTTGCCGATCGTGCAACCTTCGTGGTTGACCCTGACGGCGTGATCCAAATCGTTGAGCAGACCTGCGAAGGCGTAGGCCGCAACGCAAACGAACTCACCCGCAAGATCAAGGCTGCTCAGTACGTCCGCGCCAACCCAGGCCAGGTTTGCCCGGCCGCGTGGGAAGAAGGCAGCGACACACTCGCTCCTTCGCTCGACTTGGTTGGCAAGATCTAACAACTCCAGTTCGGGTCCCTGCGGCCCGATCTGAAACTGCAAGGCGGTCTCGCTATCCCCCTCCCCCCTCGACAGCGAGGCCGCCCCATTTCCTTCAAGACCATCTAGACCAACGGATTTCACGATGCTCGACTCCAATATGCAGACCCAGCTGAAGCAATATCTCGCCAATCTGCGCGAGCCAATTGAGCTTGTTGCGTCTCTCGATGGTTCAGAGAAATCTGCGCAAACCCGAGAGCTGCTGGGCGAGATTGCCGACCTGCATGACATGGTTTCTGTCAGCTTCGATGGCACCGATGATCGCAAGCCCAGTTTCCTCATCCGCCGCGCGAGCGATGCGGACAAATGGGTCCGCTTTGCAGGCCTTCCCATGGGCCACGAATTCACATCCCTCGTCCTCGCCCTGTTGTGGGCCGGCGGTCACCCGCCAAAGGTCGATGCTGACCTGATCGAACAGGTCCGTGCGCTGGAAGGCGATTACAATTTTGAGATGTACTTCTCCTTGAGTTGCCACAACTGCCCGGACGTCGTGCAGGCACTCACACTGATGGCGCTGGAGAACACGCACATCACCGCGACTTTGATCGAAGGCGGCACCTTCCAAGATGAGGTGGACGAGCGCGGCGTTATGGCCGTGCCTGCGACCTACCTTAATGGAGAGAGCTTCTACAACGGCAAGATGGAACTCGCCGAAATTCTATCCAAATTGGATAGCGGCGCGGATGAGAAAGCCGCCGAAAAGCTCGACGCGAAAGAGCCGTTCGACGTGCTCGTCATCGGCGGCGGACCAGCGGGCAGCGCCTCTGCCGTTTACACCGCGCGCAAAGGCTTCCGCACTGGCATCGCGGTACGAGCGTTTCGGCGGCCAGCTGCAGGATACGCTCGGGATCGAGAACTTGCCCGGCACGCTCTACACTGAAGGACCAAAGCTGTCCGACGCGCTCAAGAAACAGACGCTCGAGACTGAGATCGACCTGATGGACCTTGCCCGCGCGACCGAACTGCGCCCGGCAAAAGAGCTTGGCGGCATGCACGAGGTTGTCATGTCCAACGGCGCGACGCTGCAGGCGCGCTCTTTGATCCTTTCGACCGGCGCACGCTGGCGCAATCTTGGCGTTCCCGGCGAAGCAGAATATCGAAACAAGGGCGTTGCCTATTGTCCGCATTGCGATGGCCCGCTGTTCAAAGGCAAGAATATCGCGGTGATCGGCGGCGGCAATTCGGGTGTCGAAGCGGCGATCGACCTCGCGAAGACCGTCGGCCATGTCACCTTGATCGAATATGATGACAAGCTGCGCGCTGACGAAGTGTTGCAACGCAAGCTTCGCTCACTCAGCAATGTCGAGATTGTCACCAGCGGCCAGACGACCGAGATTCTGGGCGATAGCTCGAAAGTCAGCGGACTGGTTCTGAAGGACCGCAAGAGCGGTAATGAACGCACAGTCGAGCTCGAAGGTGTTTTCGTCCAGATCGGGCTGGTCCCCAATACCGAGTGGCTTGCCGACACTGGTCTCGAATTGTCGCAATATGGCGAGATTGTCGTTGACGAGCACGGCGCGACCAACTTGCACGGCATTTACGCCGCGGGTGATGCGACCACAGTACCGGACAAGCAGATCGTGGTGGCCATGGGTGAAGGCGCAAAAGCAGGCCTTGGCGCATTCGATTATTTGATCCGGAATGAACCGGTCGAAGACGTCGCAGCTGCCGCCTAAGCACCACGAACTGACCTGTGCTTACGACCAGAACCTGTAAGCACCAAATTCGATCAATCAGCGCATTTTAATCGATTAGACAGATCAGCGCAAAAGGGTCATCCTCTTTGGGTAATCAGGCAAAAGCCTGAGTCGAATACCGAATTGAGAGGAGATTTCTGATGGATGCGAAGACTGGTGATATGAGCGGGGGCTGTCCATTCCATGGTGATGGTGGAATGCGTTCACTGCTCGGGCGGACCAATCGCGATTGGTGGCCAGAGGCTACTCAGCTGGAAATCCTCACTCAGGAAGGGAAAAGTGCCAATCCCGCTGGTGAAGACTTCGATTATGCCGAGGCATTCAATGCCATCAACTACGAGGCGCTAAAGGATGATCTTACCGCTCTGATGACGGATAGCCAGGACTGGTGGCCAGCCGATTATGGCCATTATGGTCCGTTCTTCATTCGCATGGCGTGGCACGCGGCGGGCACCTATCGCACCGGCGACGGGCGCGGCGGCGCAGGCACCGGCCAACAGCGATTTGCTCCGCTCAACAGCTGGCCAGACAACGGCAACCTTGACAAGGCGCGCCGTCTGCTTTGGCCGATTAAACAAAAGTACGGCAAGCACATCAGCTGGGCCGATCTTTTTATTCTGACCGGCAATGTCGCGATCGAAAGCATGGGTGGACCAGTGTTCGGCTTCGGCGGAGGCCGCGCTGACGTCTACGAGCCTGAGAGCGTCTATTGGGGCACTGAAGAGCAGTGGGTGAACGAAGGTGTCGCCACCCGGATCATCCCGGATGAAGGCAAGGCACTCGAAAACCCGCTCGCCGCGATCCAGATGGGTCTGATCTACGTAAATCCGGAAGGTCCAGGCGGCAAACCCGATCCGCTGCAGTCGGGCCGCGATATGCGCGAAACTTTTGCTCGTATGGCTATGAACGACGAGGAAACCGTCGCACTAACGGCAGGCGGTCACGCGTTCGGCAAGGCCCACGGTGCTCACCCGGCGGACACATTTGGCGGGGCTCCTGAAAGCGAAGTGCTGGAGCTGCAAGGCTTTGGCTGGCTCAACGATGAGGAAGAGATTGCCAACGGCAATATCACGACCTCCGGCATTGAGGGTTCATGGTCGAATAACCCGACTTCGTGGAGCCACGACTATTTCCGTCTGCTGTTCAAATACGAATATGAGCTGACGGAAAGCCCCGCAGGCGCGAAGATGTGGACGCCGATCAATCCCGATCCGGAGGATATGGCACCCGACGCTCGCGATCCGAGCAAGAAGGTCCCGACCATTATGACCACCGCCGACATGGCGCTGAAGATGGATCCGGAATATCGCAAGATTTCGGAGCGATTCCACGCGAACCCAGAGCAACTGGACGAGGCATTTGCGCGCGCATGGTTCAAATTGTGCCACCGCGATATGGGTCCGAAGGTTCGCTATATGGGTCCGGAAGTGCCGGAAGAGACGCTGATCTGGATGGATCCGGTTCCGGCTGGCAGCAAACCATCGGATGGCGCGGTTGCAGACTTCAAGTCCGCGATCCTTAGCAGCGGCCTCACGGTTAGTGAGCTTGTGAAAGCGGCATGGGCCTCGGCTTCGACCTATCGCAATTCAGACCACCGTGGCGGTGCCAACGGAGCGCGTGTGCGTTTAGCTCCGCAGAATGGCTGGAAGGCGAACGATCCCGATGAACTCAGCAAGGTTCTAGCCAAGATTGATGAGCTGCGCGGCGACCTTTCGATGGCCGATGCCATTGTACTTGCAGGATCAGCGGCGGTTGAGAAAGCCGCGGCGGATGCGGGTCACAATGTCAGCGTCCCATTTCTTGGCGGACGCGGCGATGCCACCGACGAGCATACCGATGCGGAAAGCTTTGAGCCGCTGGAGCCGTTTGCCGATGGCTTCCGCAACTACCTCAAGACCAAAGCCAATGTCCGCACTGAAGAGATGCTGATCGACCGGGCACACCTGCTCGGCCTGTCCATCCCTGAATTGACCGTTTTGGTCGGCGGAATGCGTGCGCTGGGTGCCAACTCCGGAAACACCAAGCACGGCATCTTCACCGACCGCGTTGGCCAGCTGACCACAGACTTCTTCGTCAACCTGCTCGACATGGGCACCAAGTGGGCTCCGGTCGATGGCAGCGGAGATGAGGAATATGTCGGGACCGATCGCAAGACTGGCGAAGAGCGTTACCGCGCGACCCGCACCGATCTGGTGTTCGGCTCAAACTCGCAATTGCGCGCTCAGGCGGAGTTCTACGCGGAGAGCGGCAATGAAGCGAAGTTCGTCGAAGACTTTGTGGCTGCATGGACCAAGGTGATGAACGCCGACCGTTTCGACGTGACGCACGCCAAATATCACGCCTGATCTGTCCCTTATCGTATCAGGCAAACGAGAGCCCTCGGCAGCAATGCCGGGGGCTTTTTTGTTGCATTCGCGCAAGTGATCGCGTCATTGGGCGGAATGACAAGCATCGCCCAGACAGCTCAAGAACCCGTAGCCGCCGGGCGTACGTATGCTGGTGTGATTGCTGCGTTCGCGTTCGCGGCCTTGGCCGTGCAGCCCATGCTCGGCGACGGAACCTATCTTGAGAACCTAGCCGCAATGCTGCGTTTCTTTACCATTTGGGGGAATGTGGCAGCATGCATCGTCATGGCGCTGATTGCGCTTGGCAAAACGCCCTCACGGGCGGTCATGGCAGCGCTCGTGACCGCCATAACGGTGATCGCTTCAGTCTATTGGGCACTGTTGGCGAGCGACCATCACCCATCCGGGTATGACCGCATCACCAATCAGTTCCATCATACCATCGTGCCCTTGACGACATTCCTGTGGTGGCTGCGTTTTGCACCAACTGCGCCAAAGATCTTGCCGCTGATCCCGGTAGTTATGATCCCTCCGCTTAGCTACGGCCTGTTCGCGTTCATTCTCGGCCAAGTGACCGGTTTTTACGCCTATTTCTTCCTTGATCTGCCGGCGATGGGATGGGTGAACTTTCTGATCAGCAACGCAGTGTTGGCGGTATTCTTCGCGGTTCTCGGCGCTGGCCTCGTCGCGATCAAGAATGCGCTTGGCCTTAGTGCAAAACAGACCTCCTAAGCCCTGAACTAGCGCCGTCTCTTAAGTACCAAATAAAGCGCGCCATCGCCGCCATGCCCGCGATGCGCCTTGCGCACAGCGGCGATAGCGTCGGAATGCGGCCCAGCGGCGAGCCAATCGAGCAATTTCGCGCGAATGGCGCCTCGCTTGCTGCCCCGATCAGCCGGGTCGACCGGACGCGACCGGTACCGGCAATTAGGAGCACAACGCGCGCATCCATGGCAAGCGCCTGATCCAATCCAGACATGATCCGATCGTACGCTCGGTCCAAGGTATGCCCATGCAAGTCGAACGTATAGTCGGGCACGATCCGCCCCGCTTTCAGCTTGCGGTCCCAGTGCGAATCCAGGCTGCTATCAGCGATGCTTTGCGGCGCACGAGGCTGCGGAACGGGTGCGGCACCGCTGCGCTCTGATTGCAGACTCGGCGGAGATTTCAGTCCGACCTGGGTCGGAGATTTGCTTTGCACCGCGTGCCCATCAGCCTGCGGCACTACGGGTGGCGTGCGTCCTTCGAGCGGGGTGACACTCTTGGCAAGATGCGCCCAGGCAGCAGCTTCTGCCTCGCTCAGCCCCCGCGGAATACTCATTCGCCGTTAAGTCGCGCGACCGTCCCTTTGGGCAGCAAAATGTAAGCCTGCCCGCGACCACTCATTCCGCCCGCTATGCGGCGTGCATCTTCGCCTGCCCCCCAGAAGGTGTCGAAGCGGTTCGCGCCTTTGATCGCCCCGCCCGTGTCTTGCGCGACCCACAGACCATCAGCCTCATTCCGATCGAGATCGAGCCATACAGGCGCTCCGTAAGGCACGAAGCGCGGGTCAACCGCAACTGAACTTTCGCGCCGCACCGGAATGCCGAGCGATCCCAAGGGGCCGTCACCAGTCAGCTCGCGGAAGAATATCCAACTCTTGTTGAGCTGCATTAGCTCGCGGCCTTCCTCCGGGTTTTCGCGGATATAGGCCATGATGCCCTGCATCGATCCGGGATACTTGCCTGGACCCTCGCCCAGCAGTCCCCGCTCTCGCATCACGCCGCCAATGCCGACATATTCGCGGCCATTCTGTCCGGCATAGCCGATGCGGATCACTTCGCCTTCAGGCGTAATCAGACGTCCAGAGCCTTGGATTTGCAGAAAGAAAAACTCAACCGGATCCGCGATCCAGGCGATCACGGGAACGCGGCCATCAAGGGCGCCTTCCTCGATCTCTCTGCGCTCAAAATAGCGCACATATTCGCCATTCATATTGCGTCGTGCGAGCGGTGGCCGCCCAGTGCGCTCAGCTTCAGGAATATCAGCCGTCCAGCCTCGCTCTAGGTCATCGGGCAAAGCATAGACCGGCGTTTCATAGCCAGGCCTGCGAGTACGGCTGCCACGAATCTCTGGCTCGAAATAGCCGGTAGCAAAGGCTTCTCCGGAGCCGATGATCGCGGTCTCAAAGTTCTCGGCAAAAAACGATCGAGCACTGCCGCGCGCTCGCGGTGCAGCATCGCAGGCTGCGCGCCAATCTTCGCGGCGGGTCAGGCCCGTGGTGTCCTCGCGCCGCAGCAGCGAAGGACAGCTTTCGATAAAGGAGCGCAGTGCAGTTTCGGCGTCATCCTGACCAAAACCAAGCCCCGTCACAAATGGTCCCGGGCGCACCCCTGCCATCAGAGCGCTTGTCGCCGCAGGTCCAGGCGGGGCTGATGGCGGCGGAGCTGGTGTCACCACCGGAGGCGGCGCAGGACTGGTCGCAGGCCCGCGTGGGCCACCGCTTTCAGGGATGAGGCGGACACAGCCCGACAGAAAAATGAAAGCCGCCAATATCAGGGCTGAGCGCATGTATCCCTCCGTGCAATAGCCCCACAATGGTAAGCGGATTAGCCCTCGTCAGTTTCGTCAAGCAGCCAGTTTGGATCAGAGTCCTTCACATTGCGCGAGAATGTCCAGATGTCGCGGCTCTCAACCGCATCATCGAGCGATCCGGCAATGACATTGCCATCTTTATCGCGAGTTACTGCCGCAATGTCAGCGACGAAGAGGATTGCAATCCGCGCCATCTTACCATCAAGCTGGGCGGAGTGGATCTTCGTCTCTTCAATGCGGATCAGTTTGTTCTCGAGCGTGTTGCCAGCGGCTTCACGCGCGTCAATCGCAGCGGAGAAACCTGCGAACACATCATCATCACACAAATCTTTCAGGGTGTCGCGATCGCCTTCCCAAAAAGCCTCGAGGACCATCTCATAGGCGGCACGGCCACCTTCGAGGAATGCGGTCAGGTCAAAACGGCTGTCAGCGGCGGCGATCTCGCGAATTCCACGCTCTACTGCTGGCAAGACGCCAACGACCTGAGGCTCGCGGCTTGTTTGCGCGGGCGCGACAGATGCGGGAACCTGTGCAGGCTTATTTTCGCCAGCGTCAAAACGGTTCGGAACCGATTCTTCTTCGTGCTCCGCACGCTGACCCAAAACCGAATACAGGCGCAGCCCCAAGAACGCGGCAATCATGGCGAGAATGATAATTTCAACAATCACAATGTAGTATCCGGTACTTTGGGCGACGCGCCCTCCAGCGCATTACCCGATTTCCAACACCCCTTCGTGCCCTAAATAGGCGCTAAATACAAATGAACAACGACCTTTAACTCTAGCCTTAACGGTTTTTGCGCAGCGTTCGTCCGGTTGCTTGCACGTCTCGCGCCTGCTAGGCGCGCCCGCAACCCGCTGGCTGCGATGGTCGGCACGATCCTTTATTTGACTGAAAGAGCTTAAAGATGGCCGAAGAAGGCGATGTTCTGACTAACCTCAACGATCCAGCTGCAGGCGCAAACGGTGCCGATAACCAGCCAGCGGCAGGTTTGATAACCCAGTACGTGAAAGACCTCTCGGTCGAGAACCCGAATGCCCCAGATGTCTATCAATGGACGGATCAGCCGAACATTGATGTGCAGTTCAACATCGGCGCGGATCAAGTGAACCAGGAAGTTCACGAGGTGACGCTCAAGGTGAAGATCGAAGCCAAAGCCGAAAAGGGCAGCGCCTATCTCGTCGAGCTCGACTATTGCGGTTTGGTTGGCGTTCGCAATCTGCCTGATGATCAGACGCACGCATTCCTGTTTGCCGAAGCGCCGCGACTGCTGTTCCCGTTCGCACGCCGCGTCGTTTCGGATGCTGTTCGCGATGCCGGTTTCCCACCGCTGATGATGGACCCGATCGACTTCAACGGTCTCTATCTTCAGCAATTGGCGCGCAAGCAGCAGGAAGAAGCCGCAGCGGGCGGCGCGCCTGCGGGCGACGCCTAAGCCATCGTATCGCGCGGGCCTGAGCTATGAGCCTGCTCAAAAACGTCGGAACGATCGGCGGGCTGACCATGCTCAGCCGCGTCGCCGGGATGGCGCGCGAGATGATCTTCTCGCGCGTCCTCGGTGCCAATGCGGTCACAGATGCGTGGTTTCAGGCGTTCATCATTCCAAATGTATTTCGCCGCCTTTTTGCCGAAGGCGCGTTTTCGGCTGCCTTCGTGCCAATGTTCTCGAAGCGTCTGCATGGCGAAGGCGGCATTGAGGAGGCACGCAGCTTCAGTGCCGATGTGCTGAGCGTGTTTTTGCCGGTGCTGATCGCGCTGGTTGCCGTTTTCGAACTGGCCATGCCAGGCGTGATCTGGCTGCTATCCGAAAAACCGGTTGATCCTGAAACCTATCCTCTCGCGGTTGATTTCGCGCGGATTATGTTCCCTTACATTATCCTTGTTAGTCTGGTGACCTTGTTCACCGGGATGCTGAACTCGGTCTCGCGGTTCGCCCCCGGAGCAAGCTTTCCCATCATCCTCAATCTTGTGCTGATCGCGGCACTCTTGGCTGGCGAGTGGTTTATCGAAACCACCGGCGCGAGCGTCGAGCAAGCTGCCTATGGCATCGCGTGGGCGGTGACCGGTGCAGGGGTGATGCAGCTTGCTTGGCTCTATTACTGGACGCGGGTCGAAGGGTTCCGGCCCAAGCTGCTATGGCCGCGCATTACGCCAGAGGTGAAGCGCCTCTCGATCATTGCCCTGCCCGCTGCGATTGGCGGCGGCGCGTATCAGATCAACACTCTGGTGCAGCTCTATTTCCTCAATCAACTTGAGGATGGCTCGGTCAGCTATATGAATTATGCTGACCGGCTGAACCAATTGCCGCTCGGCATAATTGGCATCGCGCTCGCTACGGCGATACTGCCCAACCTGTCCAAATTCATCGGCGGAGAGGACGAGGAACGCGCCGCGAAACTTCAGTCGGACGCGATTGAGCTGGCTATGCTGCTGACCGTCCCTGCAGCGGTCGCGCTCGCCATCTGTGCTGAGCCATTTGTGACCATGATTTTCCAAGGTGGACGTTTCGATTTGGCCGATGCGGCGGTGACCGGCGATGTCCTGGCGGCGCTTGTAATGGGCCTGCCCGCTTATGTACTGGTCAAAGTGCTCGTCCCAAATTTTTACGCCCGCGCCGACACCAAGACACCTGTGATCGCAGCTTTCATCTCGCTCGGTGTGTTCATCGCATTCAGCATTTCGGTTCTCCAAACATTGGGCGTGATCGGAGTTGCCTATGCCAGCGTTGTGGGCGCATGGATCAATGTCGCGTTCCTGCTTATCGTGCTCGCGATGCGCGGACATTATCGCATTCCGGGCGCGTTGATTTTTCGCCTCGCCCGACAAGTGCTCGCCGCTGCAGCGATGGGAGCAGCGCTCTATTACACCAGCGACCTGTTGACCGGCTGGTATTCGGCAGGCGTATTCGCACGGCTTTGGGCGCTATTGGTGCTGGTCGCTGCTGCAGCGACCGTCTATTTCGGCCTTGCATTTGCCACTGGCGCCATTGACCGGCAACGCATCGCCGCCCTTACAAAGAAAGCAGTCTAATATCATGAAAGTCGTCTCCGGCATTCAACCCACCGGCAAGCCGCACCTTGGCAATTACCTTGGCGCAATCGTCAACTACGTGAAGCTTCAGGACGAGGCGATCGCAGCGGGCGGCGAGTGCTTTATCTTTTTGGCAGATTTGCACGCGATCTCGCAGCCGCATGACCCGGCGGAGTTGACGCAAAACACCCGCGAGATGGTCGCCACTTTGGTCGCATGCGGGGTCAATCCGGCCAAGACGATCCTTTTCAACCAAGCGCAAGTCCCCGCACATGCAGAGCTGCAATGGCTCCTCAACGGGACAGCGCGAATGGGCTGGCTCAACCGTATGACCCAGTGGAAGGACAAGGCTGGCAAGAACCGCGAGAGCCAATCGGTCGCGCTGTTCACCTATCCTGTCCTGCAGGCTGCCGATGTGCTGCTCTATCAGGCGACCCACGTTCCTGTGGGCGACGACCAAAAGCAGCATTTGGAACTGGCGCGTGACATCGCGCAGAAATTCAACAACGATTTCTGCGCCGAAGATGCTCCGCTCTTTACCCTGCCTGAGCCATACATCCCTCCGGAAGCCGCGAGGATCATGAGCCTGCGCGATGGCACTTCGAAAATGAGCAAATCGGACCCGTCGGAAATGAGCCGCATCAGCCTGACCGATGATGCCGATACGATCATGAAAAAGGTGAAGAAAGCCAAGACCGACCCAGAACCCTTGCCGAGCGAACTCGACGGCCTCGAAGGACGCGACGAAGCCCTGAACCTGATCGGTATTTATGCCGCCCTGGCAGGCGTCAGCAAAGAGCAGGTTCTGGTAGATTTTGGCGGGCAGGGCTTCGGAGCATTCAAACCGGCTCTGGGCGAATTGCTGATCGAAACGCTCAGCCCTATCAACGCCCGCTTTATGGAACTGAAGGACGACCAAGAGGCGCTCGATGCAATCCTGGCTCGTGGCGCAGCGCAGGCTCGCGAACGCGGGATACCGACGCTTGATGCTGCCTACCATGCGCTGGGATTGGTACGCGGATAGACGTTCTGTGCGGTGCCCCGTGTTGGAGCTGCGTTCAAAGTGTATTCAGACCAAAACTTTACAGTGAAGCAAGCTAATGACAGCTTGCTGGTCTAGGGTGGGGTCCTGAAACCGCGATTCTCAAGGTTTCTGTCGATAGGGAGACATGCGGCTTCCCGCGAGCAATGCTGGCCGTGTGAATGAGAAAGGTACGATCATGATCAACCCACTTCGATCCCGCGCAAAAGGACTAAAGCGCGCCGCCGCAGCTGCCTTGCTGCTTGGCCTCGCTGCCTGCGCCACGCCGTTCAAGGCCGATGTGTCGCGGTTCCAGACGCAATTGCCCGCCCCTGACGGCAAAACCTTTGCCGTGGTCGCAGAAGATCCAAAGCTCGCTGGCGGGCTTGAGTTTGCGCAATATGCCGATTTTGTCGAAGCCGAAATGGCAGCCCTTGGTTACAAGCAAGCCGCACCGGAGGTCGCAAACTTGCTGGTCAGGTTCGACTACGGTGTCGACAACGGCTAGGGAACGCATTCGCACCACCGGCTTTCGTGATCCTTACTTTGATCCTTGGTATGGCGGTTTTGGACGCAGGGGCTTTTATCGCGGTCGTGGCTTCCACCGCAGCCGCCTCCGCGGTGCGTGGGGCTTTGGCTTTTATGACCCGTGGTTTGGCGGCCCTGAGGTTCGCAGCTTCACGGTTTTCACCTCGGGCATCGACATGAAGATCGACAATACAGAGACCGGGGAACGCCTGTTTGAAGGTAAAGCTCAGGCCGTATCGCGTTCGAACAGTCTGCCTTATCTGGTGCCCAACCTAGTCGAGGCGATGTTTACCGGCTTTCCTGGCAATTCCGGCGAAACAGTACGCATCTCCATCAAGCCGGAGGACAAGGTTGTCCAACGGGGCAACTGACCACAGCTACTCACAGCAGTTCCCTTGGACGGGAATGACAAGGGGCGGCGCTGAAAACGGCGTCGCCTTTTGCATTCACAGCTCCGAGACGAACCGAGATTGACGCTTGTCTATGAGCAACTAGTAGGACAGCAATGAAGCCATATCGAACAGTTTTGGCTGCCGCATTGAGTGCGTCTCTGGCCGTAGGGTTCTCCCCTGCACCAGCTGCTGCTCAATCCGGGTCTGACGAAAGCGTCTTTGTCGATCTTGGCCGCTGGACAGTTTATCAGCGGCCGTCCGAACAACGCTGTGTCTTGAGGCTATCCTCAAATGACGGGGTCAATCTCGCCTACACAAAGTCGCGGCAGGGGTCTGCTCGATTGTCGCTACAATCCAATCGGCAAGTGAACAACGGTTTTGGCGATGTCGTTTGGGCTTTCGATGGCGACGAGTTTCAAGGGCAGGTCAACGGCAATCGGCTCTATTCGCCGCTTGCTGATAGCGGCGCCATTGCAAGCGCATTTCGCAAGGCGCGCTTTCTCAATGTTCGCCACGGCGGGGTGACGGTAGCAAGCATCTCTCTCAAGACGAGTTCGGCAGGTTTTCGTTTGCTCGAGCAATGTGCTGACCAATGGCGTCCTGGCTTTGCGCCGCTCGGATCGAGGTGGCAGAGCCCAGCTTCCCTGTCGCGCTCCTCGTCAGCGCCTGTGACAACTCCTCCTGTCAGCACTCAAGTTTCTGAGGCCCCGCCCCGACAAGCCTCCACGCGGCGACCTCCGGCACGTCCTGCCCTCTCTCTCAGCAGTCCGCCGGTGCCTCGCAACAGCTCAGGCTGGATAAAGAGCGACGATTACCGGCGCTTTCAACCGCGCACCTGGGATGGCGGCGAACTGCGCTTCACCTTGCTCGTCAATCCAAGCGGAGGAGTTGAAGACTGCCGGGTTGATGAAACAAGCGGATCACGCGAATTTGATGCACTCACTTGCAAGAATCTGGAACGCCGGGCCCGGTTTGAGCCTGCGCGTGATAATGGCGGGAACGCCACGAATGGCCGCTACAGCTCCACCATACGGTATGAAGTGACCGACTAGGGGGGCTTAGAGCTTTTCGTGACCGCCCGTCGAGCCAAACCCACCGGCGCCACGGTCGGTTGCGTCCAACTCTTCAACCTCAATCCAAGCCCCTTGCGTTACTGGCGCTAGCACTAGCTGGGCCACGCGGTCACCGCGCACGATAGCAAACTCGCTGTCTCCATGATTGATCATGATGACCTTGAGCTCGCCGCGATAATCGCTGTCGATCGTTCCTGGAGTGTTGGGGACGGTTATGCCGTGTTTGAGCGCAAGACCTGAGCGCGGGCGCACCTGAATTTCAAACCCTTGCGGTATGGCGACAGCGAGTCCAGTCGCAACCGCGTGACGCGCGCCCGGTGCAATCGACACATCTTCTGCTGCGACGATGTCCATCCCGGCAGCGCCAGTCGTTGCGTAAGCGGGTAAAGGTAAGCCCTCACCATGCGGCAAACGTTTGACCTCTACGGGAACAGCGGACTGCGTTAGAGCGCCTTCCGCCCCGACCTCGCGTTTCATTCAGCCGCCTCAGCGGTCAACGACTTGGCGATCCGCTCAGCCAGCGCCATCGCAACGCCGCGTTTGTGCATCGTCTCCAAGCTCTCAACACCTTCGCTTGAGACAATGTGTACGGTGTTCTCATCGCCGCCCATCACATCGCCCGACACATCATTGGCAACGATCCAGTCAGCGGCTTTGCGCTTGCGTTTCTTCTTGGCGTTATCGAGCACGTTCTCGGTCTCTGCTGCGAAGCCAACAACAAGTTCTGGCCGGTTAGAAGATGCTGCAATGTTGGTCAGGATGTCAGGATTCTCGGTCAGTAAAAGAGCGGGCGGCGCAGAGCCGCGCTTCTTCATTTTTTCGGATTGATAGTCCTTTGGTTTCCAGTCAGCCACCGCCGCGACCATCACCGCCGCATCCGCGGGCAGCGCATCTTTCACAGCCTGTGACATCTGGTCGGCGCTCTCCACGTCCACACGGTCCACACCGGTTGGTGTGACAAGTGAAACTGGCCCAGCGACGAGTGTCACACGCGCGCCCAAGGCCGCAGCAGCGGCTGCTATGGCAAAGCCTTGCTTACCGCTCGAACGGTTGGCGATGTAGCGGACGGGATCGAGCGATTCCCACGTCGGGCCAGCGGTTACCAGAACATGGCGCCCCTCAAGCGGACGGTAGGATGGATCAATATCAAAGCCAGATCCGCCCAGCGCATCCTCGTGCACCACTTCAATGCCGTCGCCTGCATCGGGTGCCGGCGGGATCATTTCAGGCGCGGATTTGCGATCATCGACAGTGTGGTTGATCGCGCTTGGATCCATCGGAGGCGCTGCACCTGCCCCGCCCTTTTTGGCCAGCAGTGGTCCGCCAAGGTCTGGATTGAACTCGGGCGGCTCTTCGCCAGCTTCGTCCTCAGACAGCTCGGCGGCTTCCGCGTCCTCATTCGCCTCTTGGGCTTCGAGATATTCCGCTTCTATGTCTTCGTGCGTGCGCTTGGCGGTCGAGCGTGGAATGATCATCGAAAGAAGGCCGCCCAGACCCTGGCCGGTATCGCCGTCATTCTCGACCTCTTCTTCGTACTCTTCCGCCTCTTCGGGTTCCAGAGCCTCAATCTCTTCTTCGGGCTCAGGCGTGTCATTTGCTGGCACCGCAACGGGTACGGCAGCAAGTGCTGGCTCAGCCACTTCGATATCGAAGTACGCGGCAATCTCACGCCAGATGGCATCAGGTTCTGGCAGACGACCATAGCCAAACTCGCCGCACGCCATCGGGCCTTCATCCGGGTCGAGCACATTGACGCCTGCCTGACGCAGCCATTCGATGTTGCGCTGGGTCGCTTCGTGCTCCCACATGCGCACGTTCATCGCAGGCACGGCCATAACCGGCTTGTCCGTGGCAAGGATCAAGGTGGTCGCGAGGTCATCAGCGATACCGGAAGACATTTTCGCGAGCAGGTCGGCTGTGGCCGGGCACACAACTACCAAGTCCGCCTCTCGACTGAGCTCGATATGCCCCATCTCGACCTCATTCTTGAGGTCCCAGAGATTGGTGTAGACCTGATTTTCGCTAAGCGCGGCAAGCGACATGGGCGTGACGAATTGCTGTCCGCCTTTGGTCACCACGCACGTGACATCGGCGCCACCCTTGCGGATCAGGCGAACCAGCTCACACGCCTTGTAAGCGGCGATTCCGCCGCCTACTACCAGCAGGATTTTCGTACCGCGCTTCGGTCATTTTGCAGACCCCGCGCGCATGCCCATCCGGCAGCTCATAGCTCGCTAAACTCCCTAATCTTGCGATCTTTATGGTTAGCAACCTAGCCGCACTGTACGCCTTGGCCAAGTCCAAGCCCTTCCCTTGGGGCATATTGGTTAAGGTTTGTTGAGTTTTCTGGTCTTTTCGCGAGGGGCAAGCGGGTAAAAACTCAGCCAATCCAGCCCATTGCCATGGCGCCATAGAGCGTGCCTGCACCAAGGGCAGCAGCCATCAAATAGCCGAGCAAACCGCCGCCTTCACGCGGCTTGCGATCGGTGACAAGCGGTACATCAGGCAGAGGCGGCTGCTCTGGCGCTCCGCCCTTGGGCGGAAAGCGCTCTTCCACGCGGCGGATCAGATCGGGCAAGCGCAGAAATGTCTGTGTGTCTTCCTTGATACGCTCTGCGACCGCTGCTTCGGGACCTAATTCATCGCGGATCCAGCCGCGAACATAGGGGGCCGAGACGTCCCACATATTGATGTCTGGGTTAAGCTGGGTCGCGATGCCCTCGACCATCACCATAGTCTTTTGGAGCAGCAGCAAATGCGGCTGTGTCTGCATGTCGAAATCGCGGGTGATCGCGAACAGTCCGTCGAGCATCTGACCAACGCTTAGTTCGCTTACCGGCTTGCCGCGCATTGGCTCGCCGACTGCACGAAGGGCCGTCGCGAACTCCCCGACCGAGTGATAGCTCGGCACATATTGCGCCTCGAAATGGATCTCGGCCACGCGCTTATAGTTGCCGGTGGTGAGACCATAGAGAATTTCGGCGAGCCATTGGCGCGCGCGCCGATCAATGCGGCCCATAATGCCGAAGTCGATCGCCACTATCGTCCCGTCATTCTCGACGAACAGATTGCCCTGGTGCATGTCCGCGTGAAAGAAGCCGGCGCTGATCGCTTGCGTCAAAAACGAGACAACCAGCCGTTCGGCCAGATGCGTCAGATCGACACCTTTGGCCTTCAATTCATCCAGCTTGCTGATCTTGACCGCGTCGATCCATTCGACCGTCATCACGCGGCCATTGGTGCGATCCCAATCAATGTCAGGGATGCGATACCCCTCGACCCCGCGCATGCCCTCGGCCAGCTCAGATGCGCTCGCTGCCTCACGCCGCAAGTCGAGCTCGCTATTTGTCCAGCGTTTAAAGTTAGCGATGGTGAGGCGCGGGCGCAGGCGGGCTGCTTCGCCGCCAAAGGCTTCAAGATGCGCGGCGGCCCATTCATAAGTCTGGATGTCGCGCGCAAACTTTTCGCGGATGCCCGGGCGCAACACCTTGATCGCAACTTGCCGACCATCACTGGTCACGCCCTTGTGCACCTGCGCGATTGAGGCAGCGCCGACCGGATCGGGGTCAATCTCGCTGAATAGCGCTTCGATCGGTTGACCAAAGCTCGATTCAATCTGAGCGGCAATCTCTTCAAACGCGACCGGAGGAAGGTTGTCTTGCAGGCTCAGCAGATTGTTCGCTGCCTCATCGCCGACCAGATCGGGCCGGGTGGCGAGCGACTGGCCTAGCTTGATCGCCGCCGGACCAATCGCGCGAAAGGCCTCGGCATAATTGGGCACCTTGGGCTGACGCGTACCGAACCTCGCGACCCGAACCAAACGACGCACAGGGGTCGGCGTGTTCGGGTCCGCTTCGATCCCCCGCAGCGCGCCATGCCGCGCCAGAGTGCGACCCCATCTAAGGAGCCGCCAGATATGCGTGATCGGTCTGGTCATAGGGTCTTTACGTTTGAAGCCTCAGATTGCTCCAGCAGACCAAGCTGGTTGTGGCGAAAAACCACTTTCACACCTTCCACCCGGAATGGATCGCAACCGCACCGCCCAAAATCGCTTCAACCTTGGTGTTCGCAAAGCCGGCATCGCGAATCATCTGCTCAAACTGAGGCATCTTGGGAAAGCGACGGATCGATTCGGCGAGGTAGCGATAGCTGTCTTCGTCCTGCGCGATCACCTTACCCATCTTGGGCATGATCTTGTGCGAATAGATGTCATAGACTTCCTTGAAACCAGGCCATTCGGTGGTCGAAAACTCCATACAGAAGAACCGCCCGCCGGGCCGCAGCACGCGGTGTGCTTCACGCAAAGCCTTTGGAATATCGGTCACGTTCCGAATGCCGAACACGATTGTGTAGGCATCGAAACTGCTGGAGGCGAAACTCAATTCCTCCGCGTTCTGGCACGACCAAACGAGCGCGCCATCATCATCGCGGTGCCCGCGCTTCATTGCGCGTTCGACGCCAACGTCGAGCATGTCCTGATTGATGTCGCAGACGGTGATGTCCGCGCCGCTTGGCGCCATGCGAAACGCAATGTCTCCCGTGCCGCCCGCCATATCGAGAATCGTCTCGCCCGATTGCGGCTTCACCCGCCGGACAAACCGATCCTTCCACAAACGGTGCATGCCGCCTGACATGGCATCGTTCATGATGTCGTATTTGGAGGCCACGTTGGAAAACACATCGCCCACGCGGCGGGTTTTTTCCTCTGGGGCCACTTCTTCATAGCCAAAGCTGACGGTCTTTTCGCTCATGGCGCAGAGCCTTAGGGGAGTTTGTTCGGCGCGCAAAGCTTGTTAAACGCAACGCCTGATGCCTGAATTGCCAGAAGTAGAAACCACGGTCCGGGGCCTTGAGCGCTTTATGCTGGGCGAGCGGATAGCGCGCGTACAGCTCAATCGCCCCGATCTGCGCCGTCCGTTCCCCGAAGACCTAGTGCAAGTGCTGACAGGTGCACAGATTACCGGACTCTCTCGGCGGGCCAAATACGGGCTGATTAATATCGACCGCGGACAGTCGATGATCTTCCACCTCGGCATGAGCGGGCGCTGGCGGATCGACCCGGAGACACCCGACAAGCACGATCATCTGGTAATCGAAACCGATGCGCATCAATTCGCTTTGTGCGATCCGCGCCGCTTTGGCTCGGTCGATCTGGTGGCAAGCGACGCGCTCGATCAATGGCCACCGTTTGCCAGCCTAGGTCCAGAGCCACTAGGTGATGGGCTAAACGCATCGCATCTCAAAGCTGCGCTCAAGGACAGGACCCAATCGATAAAGCTGTGCCTGCTCGACCAAAGCATCATCGCCGGGCTTGGCAATATATATGTGTGCGAGGCGCTGTGGCGCGCGGGCATTCATCCGCTCAAGAAAGCCGGCAAAGTCACAAAGCCGCAGCTCGAGCGGCTCGTACCGGCGATCCGTGCTGTGCTGGAGGCATCGATCCGCGATGGGGGCTCGACCTTAAGAGATTACGCGCAGCCTGATGGAGAGTTGGGCTATTTCGCGACCCGTTTTGACGTCTATGGCCGCACGGGTAAGCCCTGCCGCCGCGATGATGGCGGCGTGATCCGGCGCATTGCGCAAGGCGGGCGCAGCACGTGGTACTGCACCAAATGCCAGAAGTAAGAGCGAAAGAGCGCTCGCAACTGCAACAGAAATGTTGACGATTCGCCTGCTGCCCACTATGTGGCGCGCTTTCCGGTGTGCGAAGAAAATTCGCACGCTGATTCTTTTCGAGAAACAAAGACCTTATTTCGGCCATCTCTGATGGCCTGCAGAAACCGCGAGACAGACAACGATATGGCCAACACGCCGCAAGCCCGCAAACGCATCCGCCGCAACAATCGCCGTGCGGAAATCAACACAGCCCGCGTCAGCCGCATCCGCGGTTTCGTGAAGAAAGTCGAAGCGGCTTGTGCTGCTGGCGACAAGAAGGCGGCTGCCGAAGCGTTGAAAGCGGCTCAGCCAGAAATGGCACGCGGTGTTGCTCGCGGTGTGATGCACAAGAACACTGTCGCGCGCAAAATGTCGCGTCTCTCAAAGCGAGTCGCAGCGCTCTGATTCGCGCCAACCACTCCGTATTTTTGCGGAGCTAAAGACATAGGGGTCGGGCCGTAATGGCACGGCCCTTTTTGTTTGCGCGGAACATATCAAGTGCGCCGCAGACAAACCCAAGGATTCTCCACGATTCGCGGGCCGCTCAGGGGGAAATCCCAATAAATCAGACAGTTGAACGCAGCGCTGCGGGTTGCAGCCGAGTCAACCGAATTATTTCTCTTTTTTTACATTAGACCCCCTTGCGCGAAATCGAGATGCGTAGATAACTCGTAATCACTCAGGGCGGGACAGCTTGAGTGTTTACAGTTTGAACGATGGGGGAAAGTCCGGAACGTGCAGTTCCGGCTTACGGCGAAGCTATACCGATCGTGGGTTGAGGAATGCGTGGGATTGGGCTTCCACGTTACACAGGATGGGCATTGATGGTTCACAAAATTGATAAGGCGCGGACAACGCGTCGGAAAGCAGACGACGATCTAATGGAAGACTCAGAAGCCGTAAATCTGGCCGCCGATTGGGCCGATATCAGTCAGGGGCTTCGCAAAGATTTGGGCCACCAATTGCATAGCCAGTGGATCAAACCGATCCAGGTTGGCGGCATAGATAAAGAGACAGGAACCCTCGATCTGTTCTTGCCCACCGAGTTTTCGGCAAACTGGGTTCAGGACCGGTTTCATGATCGCTTGCAGCTTGCATGGAAAATTGCGCGCAGCGAGGTGCGCACCGTCCGCATTCAGGTGCACCCGGGACGCCGGCAATTGCCAGAGCTCCGCCTCGACAATGGTCGCCGTCCAGCAAACGACGCCGATGCAAGCGCCATCGCGGTTGCCGCCGGCACCATCGGGGACGCAGGTTTCACCAGCTCTGTCGGCCTTGATCCGTCGCTTACATTTGCTGCCTTCGTTACCGGTGAAGCCAACGTGCTCGCCTGCAACGCTGCACAGCGCATGGCCGCGACCGAGCAGCCGCAATTTTCACCGCTCTATTTGAAAGCGGCAACCGGTCAGGGCAAGACGCACCTGCTTCATGCGATCGGCCATGGCTTTCTTCAGGCACACCCGCGTGCGCGCATCTTTTATTGCTCGTACCGAGCGCTTCATGGTCGAATTCGTTCAGGCGCTCAAAGCCAACCAGATGATCGAATTCAAGGCGCGCCTGCGCAGCTTTGATTTGCTGCTGGTCGATGACATTCAATTCATCATTGGCAAGGCAAGCGCCCAAGAGGAGCTGCTCTACACGATTGATGCGCTGCTGGCCGAAGGCAAGCGTCTTGTCTTCGCCGCTGACCGCGCGCCGCAGGCGCTTGACGGTGTCGAGCCACGCCTCTTGAGCCGTCTCTCGATGGGTCTGGTTGCAGATATTCAGGCCGCCGATATCGAACTGCGCAAGAAAATCCTTGAATCGAAATTGACGCGTTTTGCACCGCTCAACGTGCCTGATGACGTTATCGATTTCCTTGCTCGGACCATCACGCGCAATGTTCGCGAGTTGGTTGGCGGGCTTAACAAGCTCATCGCTTATGCTCAGCTCACTGGTCAGGAAGTTTCGCTCAATCTTGCAGAAGAGCAGCTGACCGATATCCTGTCGGCCAATCGCCGCCGGATCACAATCGACGAGATCCAGCGCACGGTATGTCAATTCTACCGGATTGACCGCAGCGAAATGTCATCGAAGCGTCGCGCGCGCGCCGTCGTACGGCCACGTCAGGTGGCGATGTATCTGTCAAAAGTGCTCACGCCGCGTTCTTATCCAGAGATTGGACGCAAATTCGGCGGACGCGATCACTCGACGGTTATCCACGCCGTTCGCTTGATCGAAGACCTGCGGACACGCGATGCCGATATGGACGGCGATGTGCGCAGTCTTTTGCGTCAACTCGAAAGTTAATTCGCACACATCTTCCGCAATTTCTGAACAGGTTGGTCGACAGGTCTATGCACAGCCCTGTCGACAGCTTGTGCACATGGTCTAAACAGCTTGTCCATGAGCTTATCGACACCCCTTTCTCCGGCGCGGCTCGACCGTTTTGCACGCCATATCGTGCTGCCTGAAATCGGCGGAGCAGGTCAGGTCGCGCTCACTTCCAAGCATGTCGCCATCATCGGCCTTGGGGGCATCGGATCACCGGCCCTACAATATCTGGCAGGCGCGGGTATCGGGCGTTTCACACTGGTCGACGACGATGAAGTCGATCTCAGCAATCTTCAGCGCCAGACCATTTTTACCAGCCGCGATGTCGGGCATGGCAAAGCCACCAGTGCGCGCCGCTGGCTCGCCAATTTCGACGATGCACTTGACGTAACGATATCCGATCAGCGGATCACTTCAGACAATATTGGCGAGCTGATTGCTGGCGTCGATCTTGTGCTCGATGGCACCGACAACTTCGCAACACGCCTGGCGGTCTCCGATGCCTGCGTTGCGGAGCGCGCGCCTCTTCTCAGCGCGGCCGTTGGTCGTTTTCAAGGTCAGGTCGGCGCCTTCGCAGGCCACGAACCGCACAATGCCTGCTACCGCTGTTTTGTCGGAGATGCGTTCGACGCGGAGGATTGCGACACCTGCGCCGAAGACGGAATGCTGGGCGCAATGGCCGGCTGGACCGGCAGCTTTGCCGCGATGCAAGCGCTGCGCGTGCTGCTTTCCGGTGCGAGTTCTTTTGGTGATCCGGGATGGAGCAAGCTGCACATCCTCGATGGCATGAAGCCAGGAATGCGAACACTCAATATTGCCAAAGACCCAGAATGCAGAGGATGTGGCTAGTCCGCGAGTATTTCCGTCACCCATTGCGGAACCAAGTCGCCGGCCCGTCCATGGCGGGATTCGTGAAAATGATGACTTCCTTCGCTGCGTTCCAAATTGAGCTCCAGCGTTTGCGCGCCATGCGCCGCTGCCTCTTGGACGAAACCCGCAGCTGGATATACAGCGCCGCTCGTCCCGATGCTGACGAACAGATCACACCTAGCGAGCGCCGCGTAAATCCGCTCCATCTGATACGGCATCTCGCCGAACCACACCACATCGGGGCGCAGGCTGGGCGACTGACAGATCGGGCATGGCGGTCTGTGTGACATCGCGGTATCCCAAGGCGAACGCATCTCGCATGACAAACATAGTGCACTCTTGAGCTCACCATGCATGTGCAGCACGTCTTTCGAGCCGCCACGCTCGTGCAGATCGTCGACATTTTGAGTGACGAGCAGCAGTTCGCCTGAAAACTGTTGCTCCAACTGCGCGAGCGCCGTGTGAGCGGCATTCGGCTCAACTTTGGCCAGCGCTTCGCGGCGCATGTCGTAAAAGCCGAGCACGAGATCGGGATCGCGTGCGAACCCTTCCGGCGTCGCAACATCCTCTACCTTGTGCTGCTCCCAAAGACCTCCAGCCGAACGGAATGTGTCAATTCCGCTTTCTGCGGAAATTCCCGCGCCTGTCAGGATGACGATGCTTTCAATGTCTGGCATGGATGCCATGGAACATGCCGACCGGAGGTAATGCAATGGCTCAATTCGCAATCATCGGACACAAGGGACGCATGGGTCATGCCTTGGTCGCCGCGATTGAAGAGGCCGGTCATGAATTCAAGGTCGGCGTCGATCTTGGCGGTGATCCGGCCCCTCTGCTCGGCCAATGCGATGTCGTTGTCGATTTTTCTTCGCCCGATGCGCTGGCAGGCAACCTAAAGGCCGCGCAGAGCGCTGGCATTCCGATACTTGTCGGCACGACCGGACTTGAGCAAGAGCATTTTGTTGCGCTCGCTGAAGCGGCGAAATCTATTCCGATCCTGCAAACCGGCAACACCTCGCTCGGCGTCACACTGCTCGCTCATCTCGTGAAGGAAGCAGCGGCGAAGCTTGGCCCCGATTGGGACATTGAAGTGCTGGAGATGCACCACCGGATGAAGGTGGACGCGCCTTCGGGTACAGCAAAATTGCTGGGCGAAGCGGCTGCTGAGGCGCGCGGCGTCGACCTGTCCGATGCGATGGATAGCGGCCGTCACGGACAGACCGGGGCGCGGCGCGAAGGCGATATCGGCTTTGCGACCTTGCGCGGCGGCACAGTTGCGGGCGAACACAGCGTTATATTCGCCGGAAATGAAGAGCGGATCACGCTGTCGCATTCGGCAGAGAACCGCATGATCTTTGCCCGCGGCGCCGTGAGGGGCGCTGCTTGGCTGCTTGGGAAATCCGCCAGGCGCTACACGATGAACGATGTTCTGGGTCTGTGACTGAATGACAAAAGACCAGATTTTTGAATTCTTCCGCCGTTTGGCTGAGGACAATCCAGAACCTGAAACTGAGCTGGAATATGGCAACGCCTATCAGCTCGTCGTGGCGGTGGCTTTGTCTGCGCAGGCGACTGATGTTGGCGTCAACAAAGCCACGCGTGCGCTTTTTGCCAAGGTTGAGACACCTCAGCAGATGCTTGATCTGGGCCTGGACGGGTTGATTGATCACATCAAGACGATCGGGCTGTTCAACTCCAAGGCGAAGAATGTGATCGCGCTGTCGCAATTGCTGATCGATGAGTATGGCGGCGAGGTTCCGGACACGCGCGAAGACTTGGTGCGGTTACCGGGAGTGGGCCGTAAGACAGCCAATGTCGTGCTCAATTGCTGGTTCAAGCAAGAGACCTTTGCGGTCGACACGCATATCCTGCGGGTAGGCAATCGGACGGGTCTGGCCAAGGGCAAGACGCCCGAACAGGTCGAGGCGAAGCTTGAGAAGCGCGTTCCGGAGCCCTTCCGCTTGCACGCGCATCACTGGCTGATCCTGCATGGCCGCTATGTCTGCAAAGCACGGAAGCCGGAATGCTGGCGGTGTCAGCTGGTCGATCTGTGCAGCTTCAGGAAAAAGGTGCTGGAGAAGCCAAGGGGGCGTTAGGACCTAGACATCATCAGCGCTGATCATTTCTTCACGGTCGATCTCATTGGTCAGGCTTGCCACGGTGGTCGCTACCGCCGCATCGCCGCTGACATTGGTCGTTGTGCGCATCATGTCCATTATCCGATCAATGCCCGCAACGAGTGCGATGGTTTCCAGCGGAACGCCAACCGCGCTGAACACCAGCACCATCATGATCAGGCCCGCGCCAGGGATGCCGGCTGCGCCGATCGCTCCCAGCGTGCCAAGAATCGAGATCGTGATATAGTCCGCCATGTCGAGCGGTACACCAAATGCCTGCGCACCGAAGAGCGTTGCGAGGCCGAGATACATCGCCGTGCCGTTCATATTAATGGTCGCGCCAAGGCTGATCACGAAGCTCGCGACCGAGTTCGACACGCCCAAGTTGCGCCGCGCGCAGCGCAAGGTCACCGGCAAGGTCGCGTTCGAACTGGCGGTCGAGTAACTGACAGCCATCGCGTCCACGATGCCCCGGAAGAAGTCGATCACTGGCAGCTTGGCGATGAACTTGATCATCCCGGCATAAATCAGACCGATAATGAGGAAGCAGCCAAGATAGTTGAGGAAGACGAGGATACCGAGCGCCTGCAGCGCCTCAATGCCTAGCGTGCCTGCGACCCAAGCCATCAGTGCAAAGACACCGAACGGCGTTAGCTCCATCACGATCATCGTGACTTTCTGCATGACCACACTGCCGCTTTCGAAGATCTTGAGCACTGGCTCGCCCTCTTCCTTCGCCATCAGGATTCCGATCCCAATCAGCAGTGAGAAAATGATCAACGGCAGGACGTTGACGTCTGCCATCACCTGAATCGGGCTGGATGGAACCATCTCGAGGATCATCTGCTGGATCGTCACGCCGTCGTCCTGACGGCTCTGCGCGCGCTCAAGAGCGCCCTGATCGAGCTCCATAGTGCGGCCATCGATGCCCGAGCCGGGCTGTACGAAAGTGCCGATGGCGAGGCCAAGCCACACCGCCATTTGCCCGGTCACAATGAAAATCAGGAGGGCGCGCCAGCCGACGCTACCGAGTTTTCTAAGATCGCCGATAGAGGCAACACCGGCGACCAAGCTGAAGAAGATCAGCGGAACGACCAGCATCTTGATAAAGGCGATAAAGATATCGCCGATGATCTTGATGCTTTCCGCACCCGGTCCCCAGATATAGCCGACGATAATGCCAAGTATCAGGGCCGCGATGACGCGCTGCCACAAGGGTATGTTGAACCACGCTTTCAGCACTATCGCGCTCCCTGTCTATTCTGCTTTGAGCGCCGCCATGGCCACGCTTGTGTAAATCCTGGCTAGCGCACCGAGATCGGCAATGGCCACCGCTTCATCGCGTTTATGCATGGTTGCGTTGCAAAGCCCAAATTCGATCACCGGACAGACATTGCGCAGGAAGCGGGCGTCGGATGTGCCGCCGCTGGTTGAGGCCTCCGGTTTGACGCCCGTCTCCTCTTCTACGTACCGCCGCAATCATTCGCGAAAATTTGCCCGGCTCAGTCAGGAAAGGCTCGCCCGAAATGATCGGGAGCGCGCGCCCTCCATGGTTTTCGGCAATCGAAGCTACGCGCTCGGAGAGCGACGCCCCCGTGTGCAGATCGTTGAAGCGGATCGAAATCCGCGCCTTAGCGTCAGCCGGGATGACATTGTGGGCTTTGTTGCCAACAGTAAGGTCGGTGATTTCCAGATTGCTTGGCTGGAACCAGTCGGTGCCCGTATCGAGCGTTAGCGCGTCGAGCTCGGCCAGCATAGCGACCAGCTTGGGAATCGGATTGTCGGCGAGATGCGGATAGGCAACATGGCCTTGCGTGCCCTCTACGCTCAGCCAGATATTCACTGAGCCGCGCCGTCCGATTTTCATCATGTCGCCAAGCCGGTTGACGCTGGTCGGCTCTCCGACAAGGCACAGGTCGGGCTGGTGGCCTTCTGCCTCCATGTAGTCGATAAGAGCGCGTGTACCGTGCAGCGCCGGGCCTTCTTCGTCTCCGGTGATGATAAAGCTGATCGTGCCGGCATCCTGCGGAATGTCGGCAACGGCTGCAACCATCGCCGCAATAGCGCCCTTCATGTCGACCGCACCGCGACCGTATAGCAGATCACCACGGATCTCTGGCTCGAACGGCGCGCTGCTCCACCCCTCACCGGGCGGCACCACGTCGAGGTGTCCAGCAAAAGCAAAATGCTTTGAGCCTTCGGGACCCTGACGGATCGCAAACAAGTTTTCGACCGGAGCCTCATCGCTGCCCTCTTCGCCGTCACCACGCGTGAAGCGATGTACGGAAAAGCCGTGGGGGGTCAGCATTGCCTCTAATTCGTCGAACACGGTGCCGGTGGCAGGTGTGACGCTGGGCGCGGCGATCAGGCGCTTGGCATAGTCGAGCACGGTGCTCATCGAGTTTGCTCCGGCAAAGGCCCTGACTGAAATGCCAATTCGATAGCTTCGGCGATACGGATGCCCGCCTGTTGCACACGTCGCTTTGCGATTGGCACTCCTGCAACGATGTCTTCCTGGCTCAAGGCTGTTTTGCTCGGAAGCTCTTGTCCGCAAACATTTTGCGTGTCGAAAGCGGTCGGATAGACAAAATCGCGCGCGATCGTCCAGCTTTCGCGACCCCAATCTGCTGGGCTGCCTCCTCCCAGATCAGCGCGCTCGGCAGCGGAGTATCGGCGGACCACCGGATCAGCAGGGTCGCTGATCGCACGCTCGGCCAGCGGTCCGTCCCAAATCCAATGCAGATTGAGGTTCGGCACGATGCCATAGTCGGTTTCGCGATCATTGCCGCCGCGATCATTCTTGTCTCCCGAATGCAGCGGCATGTGCACATCACCGATGAAGTGCACCATGAATGCAAGCGCCTCCAACCGGAGATGGTCGGGCAGAGTCTCATCGGCAAGGATGCGCTGACTGCGCTCAATCTGCGCGATTACACAATTGCCGCCCGAGCAATTGGCACGCGGGTTATAGGCCTCGCAAATCGGCGTCGTGCGATAATGCCAGGCGGCGGTGTAGCCCCAGCGCCAGCGCGTCCGCCGCACGCAATCGGGCCAAACGCTTGCATCCTCAATCGAGGCGAGCGCGCATTCGGGCGTCCCGAGCCACTGCTCTGAGCGCAGCAGCTGCGCAATTGAGGCACGTGAAGCTGGCGAGACATTGGCCTCCGCGATCTCGGCTGTCTTGGTATGAGCGTAAAAGCCCCAGGCGTACGTTTGGGTAGGATTAACAAAGATCAAGAAAGCACCGACTAAAGCGGTGCACGCGCGATGCAGCATCAGCCAACGCTCTCATATTGTTCGATCACCCATTCTTCAGATTCTGACGCATCGACCCATTCTTGCATCCAAGCATGCTCCCACAAGGCTTCCATATAGCTCTGCGCAAAGCCCGGAACGCCAATCCCATAGGTGAAGAAACGCGAGACCACTGGGGCATAAAAGACATCCGCTGCACCAAACGTGCCGAACAGGAATGGTCCACTGCTGCCATAACGAGAGCGCGCTTCCGCCCATAGAGTAAGGATGCGCACAATGTCCTGCTTGGTCTGTTCGCTGACCTGCTCCAATTTTATCCGGCGCCGGACATTCATCGGCAAATCGCTGCGTAGGGCTGCATAGGAGGAGTGCATTTCGGCAACCATCGACCGGGCCATGCCGCGTGCGGCCTCATCTTTTGGCCAAAACCGATCGCGCCCGACCTTGTCGGCGAGGTATTCCATGATGGCGAGGCTATCCCAGATGACCTTGTCGTCATCCCACAAGATCGGAACTTTGCCCGAGGATGGCTGAACGTCGCCCATTTCCTGCTTTTGCTGATCCCAGTGCTCGCCGAGGATCGGCACGGTAATCTCTTCAAATGATAGGCCGGATTGCTTGGCTGCAAGCCATCCGCGCAGGCTCCAACTGGAGTAATTCTTATTGCCGATAATCAGCTTCATGTAAGACTGGCTCCGTTGCGCAGGCGAGGCGACCCTAGGCTGAGTACGCCATTTTCCTGTCTGCCCTAGTTATTCAGTGTTTCGCTGTCGAGGCTGAACAGGTTACGATTACGCGATTTTTGGATTGGAGCCACGTTGCAATGACCCTACCGCCCTTTCACCTCGCCTTTCCGGTCGATGACCTTGCTTCTGCGCGCCAATTCTATGGAGAAGTGCTAGGCTGTGCGGAAGGGCGAAGTTCAGACGAATGGATCGATTTCGACCTCTGCGGCCATCAAATTGTCGCGCATCTCGCGCCAGAGGCTGCTGGGGATCGCGCTAGTAATCCCGTGGATGGGCATGGCGTGCCTATCCCTCATTTCGGTCTGGTTCTGGAGATGGGAGACTGGCAGGCGCTCGCCGAGCGGCTGACCGCAGCGAAGACGGACTTCGTGATCGAACCCACGGTCCGTTTCAAAGGCCAGCGCGGCGAGCAGGCGACGATGTTCTTCCGTGACCCCGCAGGCAACGCGATCGAGATGAAGGCTTTCGCCGATCCGGCTCAGCTCTTTGCACGCTGAGGCGTTTCGACGCGCAGCAGCCAATCAGTCGAGCGTAAAGCCGATCTTCAAGTGGACTTGAAAATGCGCGACTTGCCCGTCGGTGATGTGCCCGCGTGTTTCGACCACTTCAAACCATTGGAGGTTGCGAACGGTCTCATTGGCTTTGGCTACCGCACCGCGAATGGCATCATCGGTCGACTCGGTTGAACTGCCAACGACTTCGAGAATTTTGTAAATGTGGTCCGGCATGCTGCTCTCTCCTGTGAATTGAGTGCTCTCACTCTCAACGCACGAGACAGCAAAAACGGTCCTTCACTTCTCTGCGAACCAGCTCTCGCCCAGCGCGTCTTGTACGAGAGCAGCACGCAACGCGGCGATGCCCATCCCTTTCTCGCTGCTGGTTATGTGCAATTCGGGGTAGGCTGCGGGGTGCTTTCGCGATTCTTCCGCGACTGAGCGTGCCGTCTTTTCGAGCTCGCTCGCTTTGATTTTATCCGCCTTAGTCAGGACGATGCGATATCCGACGGCTGCTTCATCTAGCATTGTCATCATTTCGCGGTCGACTTCTTTGAGGCCATGTCGGCTGTCGACCAACACGAGATTACGGGCGAGAACCGGTACGTACCGCGCAGATATTGCCGAACCAGCCGCTTCCAGTTTTCGACTACTTTGATCGGAGCTTTGGCAAAGCCGTATCCGGGCATATCGACCAAGCGGAACAGCGTCGGCTCCCCCACTTCGAAGATGTTGAGCTCCTGCGTGCGGCCAGGCGTCACCGAAGCGCGAGCGATGGCTTTGCGTCCGGTCAGAGCGTTCAAAAGCGAGCTTTTGCCGACATTCGACCGTCCGCAAAAGGCGATCTCCGGCACAGTCGGCTCTGGCAGGAATTTGAGCTGCGGCGCGGACAGCAGGAAATCGACCCGCCCCGAAAACAGCTTGCTAGCCTGGCGTTCGCGAAATTCCTGCGCGCGTTCTTCTTCCGGCGTCATCGAACAACCTCAGCCCTTTGAGGCTTCCTCACGCTTGGCCGCCAGCGCCTTTTCCTCTTTCTCTTTTTCCATCGCCGCGCGCAATTGCGGGTGCTTGGAATAGAGATAGCTCTGCTGCGCGAGCGTCAGAATGTTCGACGTTACCCAGTAGAGCAACAGGCCAGCCGCAAACGGCGCCATTACGAACATCAAGATCCACGGCATGAAGTTGAAAATCTGCTGCTGCATGGGGTCCATCGCGCTCGGGTTGAGCTTGAAGGTCATCCACATCGTGATGCCCAGAAGCACGGCGAGCACGCCAATGCCAAGGAAGCCGCTGACTTCAAAAGGCAACAGGCCAAACAGGTTGAGGATCGTCCAGGGGTCGGGCGCGGAAAGGTCCCGAATCCAGAAATCGACCAGTGGCTCGTGGCGCATTTCGATGGCAAGGATCAGAACTTTGTAGAGCGCGAAGAAGATCGGGATCTGCACCAGCAAGGGAAGGCAGCCGGAAAGCGGATTGACCTTTTCATCCTTGTACAGCTTCATGATCTCTTGCTGCTGCTTTTGCTTGTCGTCCTTGTAACGCTCCTGGATCGCTTTCATCTTGGGCTGAACGGCCTTCATTGCGGCCATACTCGCAAAGCCCTTTTGAGCAATCGGGAACAGCAAGCCGCGAACGACAACCGTCAGCAGAATGATCGCGACACCGAAATTGCCGACCAGCGCGAACAGGTTTTTAAGCAGCCACAAAAGCGGCTTTTCAAGGAACCAGAACCAACCCCATGAGATCGCCAGACCGAAGTCATCGATCCCGGAGTCTTCGTAAGTATCGAGAACCGAGCTCTCCTTTGCTCCGGCGAACAATTGCGTCGTCTGGCTGACTTGCTGGCCAGCGGGCAAGGTCACGGCGTCATAGATCACATCGGTGCGGTAAAGACCGTCTCCGAGCGACCGGAAGCTCGCATCGACCGAGCCGCCATCTCCGGGTATCAAGGCAGACAGCCAATAGCGGTCGGTGAATCCCAGCCACGACGCAGTCCCTTCGGGCTCATAGGTTTGGCCATCGGTCAAATCATCATAGGCGTATTCTTCGTCTATCGTGCCATCGAAGACGCCGACCGGCCCGGAATGTACGATAAACTCGTCGGCTGATGCATTAGCATCGGTGCGTTTGATCAAAGAGAACGGTTGAACAACCGCGGCATTTTCACCGGTGTTCGCGACCGATTGCTCGGCCTCGATCATGTAATTTTCATCAATCGACAGTTTGATTGAATAGGTAAGTCCGTTCGCGTCCGCGTGCGTCAGAGTCACCGGCGTTTGCGGGGTCAAACGCTCGCCATCTGCCGACCAGACAACAGTCGGCGCCAGTCGCTCCGCATTGGCAAGAAAGCCAAACTCGGCAAAGTATTGACTGTCCGTCCGGTCTGGCGCGAACAGCCGGACAGGGCCACTATCCTTATCGATTGTGGCTTGGTGATCTTTCAGAACAAGATCATCGATCCGCGCGCCAACCAGATTGATCGAACCGGCGACACGCGGTGCATCGATCACAACTCGCTGCGGATCAGCCAATGCGGCGTCAAGATCAACGGGACCTGCGGGAGGCGTGACGCCTTCTGGAAGATCAGCCGGCACAACGCTCGTGCCCGGCGCCCCGCTTGCGCTCGCTCCTGCAGCGGGCTCGACTTGTTCAGTTGGAGCGGTGATCGACGCCTGCGGATAGAACACCCGCATAGCCATATCCCAACCGAGGATAAGCAAGCCTGACAGCGCCACGGCCAGCAACAAATTACGCTGATTGTCCAAGAGTTCGATCCCGTCCGTTCGTCGATTACTGTGTTATATAGATACTACACTAGCGATTGCTAGGGCACAGGGTCATAGCCATGTCCGCCCCAAGGATGGCAGCGCATTAGCCGTTTCGTTGCCAGCCATCCACCCTTGATCGCCCCATATTTGCGTAGGGCCTGAATGGCGTATTCCGAGCAAGACGGAGCATATCGACAGGTGGGCGGCAAAATCCGGCTTGGACCCCATTGCCAAGCGCGCGCGATGAAAATGAGTGCGTATTTCAATTGGCACGCTTTCCGCGGCGCGGTCGCCGCCCGCGCGCTGGATCACCTTGACCGGCGTAAGCCCGCTTCAAGGCCAATTCCAGCTCTTCGCCCATCTGCTTGAAATTCCGCTCCACACCACCTGCGCGGTACGATCAGAATATGGTCGTGATCAGCCAGTCCCGATTCGGGCAAGGCTTGCCATAACAATTCGCGAAAACGGCGCTTCATGCGATTGCGCACGACCGCGTTGCCGATCTTTTTAGTGACGGTGATGCCGTAACGCTGGCCTCTCCCACCATTAGGCCGCGTCAACAATACGAAACCCGGGCGTGCATTGCGGAGCCCCTTATTCGCGGCGAGAAAATCAGCGCGTTTGGTCAAAACCGTGGCCATGGGGTGCTCATATACGCAAACGGGCTCCCTATTGGGAGCCCGCAAAGCTATTCAAGTCACTTTGCATCGCCGCAGCGATGCGCGACCTTTGTTAGGCGCAGAGAGTCTTGCGACCACGCTTGCGACGAGCACGCAAAACCTTGCGGCCACCAGGCGTTGCCTTACGTGCGAAGAAACCGTGACGGCGGGCGCGCACGAGATTGCTGGGTTGAAATGTCCGCTTCATATCGTCCTCGAAATCAATTCTGCGATGCGGCCTCGAAAGCCGCAAAGCGTATCAATAAAACTGTACCAATAAAAAGGGCCGCCAACTGGCGACCTCAATCACCGCGTGCAGTTATGGGAAAGCGATGAGCGAGTCAAGGCTTGCGACGCGAATGAAGGGCTCGTCATTTGCAGCTTTGGCAATATTGTCAGGGGCAAGAAAATCAAGCGCAAGCCTGCGTTTGCGAACGAGCTTTCGCGCATCTGGACGCAGCCAATGGCGCATCTCTGCCGCGCCCAGCCATTTTGCGCTGCGGTGCGGAGCCGAATTGGTCATCGCATAAAAATTTTTCGCACGCGTCGCGCTCATTCCCATTTCCCGGTAATAGTCGAGATATAACCGGTTTTCCGGAGCATCTGGAGCGAAATCCTTTGGTTCACGCCCACGGCTGTCGAGCCACGAGTGGACGGCGAATTCGGCACCGTCATCCATTGTCCGCTTGGTCCCTGCAAGAAAAAGCTCGACCGCACCGGAGCGAACAGAACCGCCGTTAGGTACGTGTGTCGCAAGTCCCGCAGCACGGATCATGCGCCCAACCCTGAGATTGGCGATGTCGTCACTTGTTCCGGGCGCTTCGATCATCTCCAGCGATTCCAGATTGGGGAAATCGTGCAGCATGGCAGCGAAGTATCGTGGGCTCATCGGCCCAGTCGGACCGACAACCGCTGCGCGCTTGCCGTCCAGAACCTGAAAAGGCCCGTATTGGGCTATAGCGCCAACGTGATGACTGTGTGACAGCGGCAATGCATAACGCGCATTTTGAGGGGCACTCGCGCGCTCGGCATAAGTGTATTCAGCCACAATTTTCTGACTGGACCGTAATGCCGAATTTTGCGGCTTTCGTGGCTCTTGGGGAATTGTCTCTGAAACTCGAACCCAGCGCTGTTCGGCGGGGTCCCATTCTTCAACCCAGCGCTCAACAGCAATGGATCGCGAACCTGGATTATCTTGAGCCATTGCCGCGCTAGGGGACAGCAGTGGCAGAGCCAACAGGCTTAAAGCAGCAAATAGAATGTGGCAAAAGCGTTGCATGCTCATCGTATGAGCCGCAGGCTTTTTAAGAATGACGAAGTTTTATCCTTGCAAAAACCTTTAGGAATCGCCCCTATACGGCACGCAAGATCTTGCTAACCTTAGCCTCTTCTTTGGTTTGATGATCGATTTGGCTGGGGGAAGAGGCTTGGTCGCCTTAGTAAAAACTGTCGCATATCTGGGTCTCGAGGCTCGTAGCGTGGAGGTCCAGTGTCAGGTGGCATCGGGCCTCCCGCGCTTCACGATCGTTGGATTGCCCGACAAAGCTGTGAGCGAAAGCCGGGAAAGAGTGCAGGCGGCATTGTCTGCTATGGGGTTGGCCCTCCCGCCCAAGCGCATCACCATCAACCTTTCGCCCGCTGACTTGCCCAAAGATGGCTCGCACTATGATCTGCCGATTGCGCTAGCGCTATTGGCGGCCATGGGCGTCACCGATGCCGAACAATTGGTTGACTGGTTGGCTGTTGGTGAGCTTTCTCTCGATGGGCGCATTGTGGCGACCCCCGGCGCGTTGCTGGCCGCTCTGCATGCAAGCGAGCAAGAAGTGGGTCTAATCTGTCCGTACCGAGCAAGGTCCTGAGGCCAAATGGGCAAGTGGTGTCCCAGTGTTGGCCGCAAGCGACCTGGTCAGCCTGCTCAATCATCTCAAGGGCACGCAAACACTCGACGAACCTCCACGGGGAGAAGTCGAGGAAATGCATGTCAGCGCCGATCTGAAGCAGGTGAAGGGGCAGGAAACAGCCAAGCGCGCGCTCGAAATCGCAGCTGCTGGTGGGCACAACATGCTGATGGTCGGGCCGCCAGGATCAGGCAAAAGCCTGCTCGCCTCGTGTCTTCCGGGCATTCTTCCAGAGCTCACACCGTCCGAGGCGCTTGAGGTGTCCATGGTGCAGTCTGTCGCCGGGCTGCTCGACAATGGCAGGATCAGCCGGGCAAGACCGTTTCGTGCACCTCACCATTCAGCGAGTATGGCAGCGCTGACAGGTGGCGGCTTGAAGGTAAAGCCAGGTGAAGTCAGCCTCGCACATCTGGGAGTCCTATTCCTCGATGAGCTGCCCGAATTTCAGCGCCCGGTGCTGGATTCGCTCAGACAGCCGCTCGAGACTGGAAAGGTCGACGTCGCGCGGGCAAATGCCCACGTCACTTTCCCTGCACGCGTTCAACTGATCGCAGCCATGAACCCGTGCCGCTGCGGCCACGCCGGAGAACCAGGCCATGTTTGTGCGCGAGGACCGCGCTGCGCCAGCGAATATCAGGCTCGGATCAGCGGACCATTACTCGACCGTATCGATCTGCATGTCGAAGTTGGTGCGGTAAGTGCTGTCGACATGGCGATGGCATCGTCCAGTGAGAGCAGCAATGCCGTGCGGGGACGGGTCGCCGATGCACGCCGTGCGCAAGAGGCACGCGGTGTGCGATCCAATGCAGAACTAGAAGGCGAGAAGCTGGAACACTTTGCGGCGCCCGATGATGCGGGGCGTGACCTTTTGATGCGAGCCGCGGAGAAATTGCGACTGTCTGCGCGTGGATACACTCGAATGCTTCGTGTTGCGCGAACGATCGCTGATTTGGATGGTTCGCAGAAAGTTCGCCGTTCACATATCGCCGAGGGATTAAGTTATCGCCACCAGCCTGCAAGGGTTTGAGTTTTTTCGGCGTCTTGAAGCACTGGACGAGATGAACGCGCTCGATTCTCGCGCACAACCGCGCTAATACCGGAGCTGAAGGGTCATTAAAACGACTTCGTTCGCGGATGACACTATGCGCGCGCGCATCAAAATAGCTGAGGTTTGTGATGGCCCGCCCGTTTCGCATGGTCGATCATCAAAGCGTTCAGCCGAGGAGACCCGCATGATTACTTGGCTTCAGGAAAAATATCTCGACCTGCTGGGGTCGATTTACATTTATAACGAGCATCGCGGTTACACAGCGCTCGATCGTGTGCTGGAGGCCGTGCGCCAGCGTTCGCCCAACGACACGGAATTCATCGCAAAGGTTGAGCAGCACCGCGCCGATGAGCGCAAGCACTATGTCATGTTCAAACGGTGGTTCGAACTGCGCGGCACAATGCCGCTGTCGGTTGATCGCACATTTGGCCATATCGACCGCTTCATTGAGATCATGTTTGGAACCCAGATCGACAGCCTCGATACGCAAGCGATCGTCGATGATGATCGCCTGTTCGAGCGGCTGTGCCGGGTCATCTCTCTGACCGAACAGCGCGGCTATCAGCAGGTCGAGATCCTTCTCGGCAATCGATTTGTGAAATCCGATCCCGCGCTTATGCGCATATTTGAGGTGATCAAACGCGATGAGCCAAGCCATTGGGCGCCCTATGACGGATGGCTCAAAGATAATGCCAAGCGTGATCCCAAGTGGTGGGAGCGATTAGTAGACAGCTTCATCCATTCAGAGCTGCTGGTGGTGAAATTGCCGATCCTTTTCCTCAATCCGCTGGTCGAACGCCGTATCAATTGGGCGGATGATGGTGAGATTGACCCAGATCGCTATCAGCTGAAACGTGGTCTATCGCGCGCATAAGTGGCTCAGCATTTGCCCGCCTCTGAAATGAGCGACGAGACAACGACAGTGCAGGCGAGCTTGATAGCGCGCCTGTTCAAGTGGCGAGTTGGCGCGATGTTGGTGCGCAACACTGTGGTCAGCACCGGCGTGTTCCTGATCGGCCTCGCATGCCTGTGGGCATTGGTGGAATTTGGCAGGCTCGATGAAGTCATTGCTTCGGGTATCGGCTTCATAATTGCCAACACCTTGCACTATGTGCTGGCGCGCAGTTGGGTATTTCGCGGCACCGATCGCGAGATTGTCAGCGGCTATGCCTATTTCGTATTGAACGGACTGTTCGGGCTAGCCATCACCATGGGGTTGATGGCGATCATGCTGGAATACACGCCGATTAATTATCTGATCGCGCGAATTTTGGTCTCCGTCATTGCAGGTCTGGCGATGTTCGTCATCAACGCGGTGTGGAATTTCCGCCGCGTTTGAACCTCATCTCAACCAGCGGCGCGTTTGGCCTTGTTGAGATCGACAACGTCACCGCTACCCATGGCAGGATTGGGTTCTGCGATCGTACCGTCGGCGCGTTTGCCAAGGTTCTCACGGGCCACCAGCCAGAGATCCTCATGCGTGAGAATTCGCCCGTCGTGCGAAAGGATCGAGACGGGGCCGATCGGCAGCCGGTCCTTTTCATCGACAAGCACCGGGCTCTCTTCGACCTCAACGCCGTATTTCTGTCCCCACTGACGCAAAGCGAGCATCGCGGGCAGCAGATCGAAGCCCTTCGCAGTCAAACGATACTCAATCTTGCGACGATCATCTGCGCACGGTTCGCGCTTCAAGATGCCATGCTCAACCAGCTTGGCGAGACGGTTTGAGAGGATATTGCGCGCGATCCCAAGCTCGCTGAGAAATTCCTCAAAATGATGCAGGCCGTTGAAGCTCGCCCGAAGGATCATGAACGACCACCGTTCGCCCATGACTTCCAGCGCCTGCGGCAACCCGCATTCGGTCAATTCTCTCAATGGCTCGCGAATGTCGCCCATATTTCAGTCCCTCTCGTGAAACCCTTTTTAGCGCGTTTTTCACAAAGCTCAAAAAGATTTCAGTTTTTAGTTGCAACTAAAAACTTATTATCATAGGTAGTGATTCGCAACTAGTTTTGATTAGAGACCTAGTAGCAGATGTTGAATATCTGAAAAGGACCGAAGCGATGACCCTCTCCCTTCCCCGCGCCAGCCGCCTGTCGATTTTCGCCTTGGCGATTGCGTACACTGGCCTCACTTTTGGCGTAGCGACCGCGCCTGTGTCTGCGAAAAGTGGCGCTTACTACACTGCCACCCTCGCTCAACCTGCTGAAGACGATCGCGCCGTCGCATCTGGCGTGGCATGGTCATGCAAGGGCACGACCTGTGTTGCGAACAAAGGCAATTCACGCCCCTTGCGCATCTGTCGCGGCCTGTCGCGCGAGTTCGGTGAAGTTGTGACCTTCACTGCGAAAGGCGAAGAGTTGGCAGACGACAAGCTGGCCAAGTGCAACGGCAAGTAACTCCCACCCTCTCCTCTCGTCCGAAGCTCTCCAACTCGGACGAAGAACATGACCCCTGGCGCTTTCCCCAATTCGCGCCAGGGGTTTTTTGTTAGCGTGAGAGAAAACCAGCAGACATCAATTGCCGTTCAAGCGCGTACCGCATCCGTGAAGAGATGCGCACTCCAACCCCGTATTTGAGCAGCGGCAATATTGGCGGCATTGTCGTCCGTGAAAAACACCTGATCGGGTGCGAAACCACTGCGCTGTTCCGTGATTTCATAGATCCGCGGATCGGGCTTGGCGACCTGCTCTGTACCCGACACTATGATGTCATCGAAAAGATCGAAAATCAGCTGATTCGGTCTGAACCCGGCCCAGAATTCATGGCCAAAGTTGGTCAGGCAGAAAAGCGGAACGCCTTCTTCATGCAGTTGCTTCACCAAAGCGTGCGTACCCGGCACTGGCCCCGGTATTGTTTCGTTGAACCTCTCGGCATACGCGCGGATAAGCGCTTCGTGATCCGGAAATTCGGCAATCCGTTCGGGGAGCATCTCGGCGAGAGGCCGCCCGCGATCATGCTGGAAATGCCATTCTTCGGTAACGACGTTAGCTAAGAACCACTCGCGTTCCTGCTCATCTTCGATCAGCTTTTCAAATAATGCGCTGAGCCGCCAATCGAACAGCACCCGACCCACGTCGAAAACCACGGCTTTGGCAGCAACACTCACAATATGGTCTCCCAAAACACCAACGGCCCGCTCTCCTGTGCGGAGGCGGGCCGGTGCGTTCGCGCAATTGCCTGATCAGGCAATACGCAATCGAAAAGGCTGGTTAGCCCTGACGCGCTTTAAAGCGACGGTTGGTCTTGTTGATAACATATGTGCGTCCGCGACGACGAATAACGCGGCAGTCGCGGTGACGGTTTTTCAGCGACTTAAGGCTGTTGCGGATTTTCATTGTTCGTTCCTGATAATAAAACAGGCACCGGAGGCAGTCTCCGATGCCGGAAATTCTGCCGCCGCGCCTAAGCGCCAAAACGCGATTCGTCAACTGTTCTCGCGGATTTCCGTGAGTTTACGCTCCCACGCCAAAGCGTGCGCGATGATTGTATCGAGGTCGGCATGCTGCGGCTGCCACGGCAATGTTGCCCGGATCCGCGCCGGATCGGAGACCAAAGAATCTGGATCACCGGCGCGGCGCCCCTCAATGACCCGCTCAATCTTCTGGTTGGTCGCCCGGTCAACAGCATCCAAGACTTCCATCACAGAAAAACCGCGACCATAGCCGCAATTCATCGTCAAAGATCGCTCTGGCTGGTCCATAAGCGCTTCTAATGCGAGAACATGTGCCGCAGCCAAGTCGCTTACGTGAATATAGTCGCGCACCCCGGTACCATCGGGAGTGTCATAGTCGGTTCCGAATACACTTACCGAGGCGCGCTTGCCCAAAGCCGCTTCGACCGCGACTTTGATCAGATGCGTTGCCCCTGCTGTCGATTGTCCGCTTCTGGCTTCCGGATCGGCCCCGGCCACATTGAAATAGCGCAATGCACAAAAATTGAGGTCGTGCGCGCGCGAAACATCGCCGAGCATTTGCTCGGTCATCAGCTTGGACCAGCCATAAGGATTGATCGGAGCCTGCGGTGTATCTTCACTGACGGGCGACTCCTCGGGGATACCATAGGTAGCCGCCGTCGAAGAAAAGATGAAATGTTTGACCCCTGCCTTGGTCGCGGCATCGATCAGCGCCCGGCTTTTCGCCGTGTTGTTGTGGTAATATTTGAGCGGGTTCTCGACGCTTTCGGGCACAATGATCGAGCCTGCGAAATGCATGATGGCTCGGGTGCCCTGCTCTGCGAAGATGCGAGCAAGCAAGTTACTGTCTTCGATGTCGCCTTCATATAGAGCGACACCTTCAGGAACGGCAAAACGAAACCCGGTGGTGAGATTATCGATGACTGCGACCGGCCAGCCTGCATCTTTCAGCGCGAGAACAGCGTGGCTGCCAATATAGCCTGCACCGCCTGTTACAAGGACGGGCACTTTCGATTTGGAGATCATGTCTATCGCCTAGATCGTCTGGCCGCCTTTACGCGGCTGATGTTGCGTCTTTGCGCCGCTCTTTGCACAATCCAGCAAAAGGGTTCAAATACATAGATAAGGTTTTGGCAGGATTTTAGCAGCTAGGGCCGCCACGAGAGGACGCGAACATGAAACCGAGAATGATGCAGAGGTATGCGAAGGTCGCAGCATTGACCGCATTGGCAGGGCTCAGTGCTTGCGCGACCACCGCACCGCCCAGCCCAATCTCGGTGACCCGGTTTCATGATGCATCAAGCATCTCTGAGATTGGCCAGGGCGTTGTTTTTATCGAAAGCGCTCCCGGGCTTGAGGACCAATCGCTAGAATTGGCCCCATACAAGTCAGCAATTGCAGCTGAATTGGCTTCTCTCGGCTATCGCGAAGGACCGCGAACGGAGGCGGACGCAATCGCACAGATTGCCGTCGAAACCTTTGAGACCCGCGGCGAGCGCGCTGGGCGCAGCCCGGTAAGCGTCGGTGTTGGCGGGCGGACCGGCTCGTTCGGATCAGGGGTCGGTCTTGGCCTAGGCATCAATCTTGGCGGCGGTGCGAAAGCACGTGTCGCCCGGCAGATGTCAGTTGTGCTCAAGCCGGTCACCACTGATGGAAGCGCGGCTACGAACCTGTGGGAAGGACGTGCTCAGCTTGAAGTGACTAAGGAAACGACCGAGGACAGCGCGTCAGTTGTGGCACCACTTTTGGCAAAAGCCTTGTTCCGCGACTTTCCAGGCGGCAATGGCGATACGACCACGGTCGAAATCGAAAATCTCCAGCCAAGCGAGTAACAACTAAAGTGCCTGACATTGCAATTGATGCCGCGTTTGACAGTGGCAATATCGAAGTCCTGTCGATCAGCGGCCAGACGGCAGAGCTGGCCATTCCGCGCGATCACATGTCAGAATTCGCGCAGTGGTTCCATTTCCGCGTTACCTGTGAAGCAGGCGTCAAGCTTACCCTCAAAATCACCGGACTGAATGGAAGCGCATATCCTGGCGGCTGGCCCGATTATGATGCGTGTGTCTCAGAAGACAGGGAGTTCTGGGGCCGTGCTGAAAGCAGCTTCGATAAAGATAAAGCGAACGGCACGTTGACCATCAATTACGCTCCGTCTGGCAACACCGCCTGGTTCGCCTACTTTGCCCCCTATTCGATGGAGCGCCATCACGATCTCGTCGCGGAGGCAGCGTCATGTGAGGGCGTAGAATTGCTGCGCTTAGGGCAAACGTTGGACGGCCAGCCGATCGATTGCCTTGAAATGGGCGAAGGTGAACGTTCGGTCTGGCTCTATGCCCGGCAACACCCTGGAGAAACCCAGGCTGAATGGTGGATGGAAGGCGCGTTGGAGTGCTTGACTGATCCGACCGATCCGGTTGCGCGTGCCCTTCTTCAAAAATGCCGCTTCCATATTGTCCCTAACTGCAATCCTGATGGCTCGCGCCGCGGACATCTGCGCACCAATGCTGTTGGCACCAACCTAAATCGTGAGTGGGCAGATCCCAGCGCCGAGAAGTCACCGGAAGTTCTCGCAATCCGCGATTACATGGACAAGACCGGCGTGAATTTCGCAATGGATGTGCACGGTGACGAGGCCATTCCGGCGGTATTCCTCGCTGGCTTTGAGGGGATCCCCAGCTGGACCGACGAATTGGGAGAGAGCTTCTATCGTTACGAGCGCATACTCGACCGCCGAACGCCCGACTTCCAGACCAAGCTGGGCTATCCCAAGGCGCCGGCGGGCAAGGCAAATCTATCGATCAGCACAAATCAGGTCGCACATCGATATGGCTGCACGGCAATGACGCTCGAGATGCCATATAAGGATCTGGCCGATGCGCCCGAGCCCGAGCAGGGTTGGTCGCCTGAGCGATGCAAATTGCTCGCGCGCGATTGCCTCGCAGCTTTGCTGGAGTGGATCGAGACCGAAGCCACCTAGTCGAGGTGGGCCGGCCCGAACGCGTGAGGCAGCAATTGGGAAAGACGGACCGTGCGGACCTCGTCGTTACCAACGCAATAGATGGCTGGATCAGTGCCACCCAATTGCGCTAGTTCATTGAGCACTTGGCGGCATCGCCCGCACGGAGTGATCGGCGCTCCATCGCCTTTATCGTCAGGACCAGTCACCGCGACAGCGACCAGACCTCCGCGCACACCTTCAGCCATAGCCTTCGATACGGCAATCGTTTCGGCGCAGAGCGAAAGCCCATAGCTAGCATTCTCGATATTCGTGCCAGTGACCATTCTTCCGTCATCGAAAAGCAACGCCGAACCAACAGGATACTTCGAGTAAGGCGAATAGGACTGAGCCGAAGCCTCGCGTGCTGCGGAGATCAGAACCTGTTCGTCTATTTCTGTATCACCACCCATTCGATTGGCTCCTCTGCCGCCTCAGAAATCAATTGGCTGTTCGCACTCCACAATAGCCAAGGGCGCCCGGCATAATTCGGTTTAGCCCTATCACGCTCAAGCCAAAGATCACGCTCGACGGTGTTAGCGATTTTGTACCGTTCCTCAAAATCACGACTGACTTTAAGGACGACCGGCTTGCCTGCGTGCAATTCCACCTGATTGATGAGCGTCATGACCTCACTCTCGATAGCGGCATCACTTACCTTTGAAGCGCACTCTGCTTCGGCAAGGTTCAATTCAATCGCCGGGGGAAGGAGATCAGCATTCCGCGCCACCATCTGCGTGAAATAAGTGCTTTGCGGATCGGCAGGGAGGCAAGGATTGAATGGCAGGAGAACGCCGATCTTTAGCTGCGTGCCTGACGCACGCTCAATACGGGAGGCGAAATCGTCTTCTTCAGCGCGAGAACTGTCTTCTAGGCGGAGGTACACAAACTTCGCACCGATCGCGCTAAGTGCCGAAAAACGCACTTGCTCTGGTCCGGAACGGATGACCGCCCCCTGCTCTGGGTACGATGCTTCGTCGGGTCGCCAACTGCGCATGTCCCACCACAACCATGAGGCATAAAGAATGGTTGCAAACACTATCGTCGCCAAAGTGTAGAGCGCGAGGCGCCGCGCCAAAGGTGGCTGCTTTTTACGGCGTGCGTCGCTTCTCGTATTTCTTGATCGAATTGCCTTTTTTGCCATTTTCCCGCTGGTCTCTTTTCAGCCCTTGATGTGCAGGACGCAGATCAGAGTGAACAGGCGGCGAGAAGTGGCAAAATCGGTCTCAACCTTGCCCTCAAGGCGCTCCATCAAAAGTTCAGCCGCATTGTTGTGAATGCCCCTGCGAGCCATGTCGATTGTTTCGATCTCCGATGGGGTCGCCTTTCGGATGGCCTGGTAATAGCTGTCGCAGATCGCAAAATATTCGCGGATTGGCCGGCGGAAACGCGCAAGTCCGATCACCAGACTTTCGAGCAGGCTATCGTCCGTGTCGCTCACATCCATGACTAGGCGACCATCGCGAACAGACAGCTTCAAATGGAACGGACCATCAGCGCCGCGCTCAGTGCTCCGCACCGGCTTGAAAGTGTTTTCTTCGATCAAGTCGTAGATCGCCACGCGCCGCTCTTGCTCGACATCGGCATTTCGCCAGAGGATCGTCTCCTCATCGAGCGCAACGTGCGCGATGCGATAGCTTGCATTGGATTCGGGCGATTGATTGACCATCGTGGAAAGCGCCTTCGCAGATTGCAGCGGGGCTGTTCAAGCACTTCGCGAAACCATCCCCGCTATCCACAGTCATGTGAGGCGAAATTGCCGCCATTTGCACTTGCGTGTGAGGGCGTGAAGGCAGAGATAGGCCCGCATGGCCGAACCCGAATTTCTTCTACCAGCCGATTCACAAGCCGAATCTGGGCGCAAACTTCCCTCGAATCTCGAAGCGGAGGCAGCCTTTTTGGGTGCAGTGTTGATCGACAATCGGGTCATTGAGGAACTGCAGACGCCGATCCGGCCCGACCATTTCTTTGAGCCACTCCACGAACGCATTTACGCGCGGATCCTGACGCTGATTGAGCGCAATGCGACAGCCAGCCCGGTGACTCTGCGCCCCTATTTCGAGGGCGATGAAGCGTTGAAGGAGCTCGGCGGCACCAGCTACCTTGCACAACTGACTGCAAACGGAGCTGGCTTGCTCGCCCCCGAGAGTTGGCGCAGCAAATTTATGACTTGGCCCTGTTGCGCGAATTGGTGAGCGTTGGACGCGGACTGGTTGAAGGGGCACTCGATACCAGCGAAGAAGTCGATCCGATGGACCGGATTTCGCAGGCCGAAGCGGACTTGTTCAAGGTCGCCGAGGGTGCTGCGACCGGCAGCGAAGCCTCATCCTTCCGTGATGCTGCCTTAACCGCCATCAAAATGGCTGAGGCCGCGATGAATTCCGGCGGCGGGCTGTCGGGAAAGACGACGGGTCTGGATTCGATCGACCGAAAAACATCGGGCCTGCACGCATCGGACCTGATCATCCTTGCCGGACGCCCCGGCATGGGCAAGACATCGCTCGCGACCAACATCGCGTTCAATTGTGCCGAAGCGCATCTGAATTGGGAACGTGATGGAGGCGAATTCAACTATGGTGCGCCAGCCGCCTTCTTCAGTCTGGAGATGAGCGCAGACCAGCTTGCAACCCGTATTCTGGCGGAGCAGGCAGAGATCAGTTCTGAAGCGCTTCGTAGCGGTAAGCTAAGCCGTGAAGATTTTCAGAAGCTTTCGTTTGCGAGCCAGAGGCTGGCTGAACTGCCACTCTATATCGACGACACACCTGCTCTGACCATCGGGGCGCTGCGTACGCGTGCGCGAAGGATGAAGCGGCGGCATGACATTGGCCTAATCGTGGTCGACTATCTGCAATTGCTGCAAGGTTCGGGTCGCGCAAACGACAACCGCGTCAATGAAATCTCCGAAATCAGCCGCGGTTTGAAGACACTAGCAAAGGAACTCAGCGTTCCGGTGATCGCCCTCTCGCAGCTTAGTCGTGCTGTCGAGCAACGCGAAGACAAACGCCCGATGCTGTCAGACCTGCGCGAATCCGGGTCGATCGAGCAAGACGCCGACATGGTGTGGTTCGTCTATCGTGACGACTATTATCTTGAAGCGACAAGGCCGGATTTCCCGACCGAGGCGAGCACTCCGGAAGCGGTCGAGAAATACCGCGCTTGGGAGGAGGCTTTCGAGCAGGTCAAGAACAAGGCGGCCGTGAACGTCGCAAAGCAGCGCCACGGCTCGACTGGCATGGTCCCGCTTCACTTCCAGAGCGAGTTCACCAAGTTCTCTTCGCCAAATCTCAAAGATTATTCGGATTACGGATTCGAATAAAGGTGCAGGCCTTGTGCGCGCTTCACGGATTAAGGCGCCTGGCAAGCCACGCATCGGTAAGGCCCAGCCAGAGAGAGGCGCGCCACACGATCCGTCTCCAGAGCCCGGCGTTTTCGCGGTACCATTCCTCGGAAACCTCAGTGCTAGCGCCTTCCAAATGGTCAACGAATTCTCGAAGTCGCGCGGCAAGCTCCTCGTCCTCGACACGCACCATCAGCTCAAGATTGATGCGCAAAGACCGGCGATCCATATTCGCGCTGCCGAAATAGCTGATCGCATCGACAATGATCAGTTTCATGTGGAGCTTACACGGCTGAAACTCGAAGATTTTCGCGCCAGCGCGCAAAGGCAATTTGTAGAGTAGTCGAGCAGCCTCAATGCTCGCGTCAATGTCAGACTTGCCAGCAAGAACCATCCGGACTTTGCCACGGCGCGCGATCTGCGCGATCTGCCGGCGAATGCTGCGTTGCGGCGTAAAATAGGCGGTTACCAAGTCAAGCCGCGTCGCCTTAGCCATATCGCGCTTGAATTTGAACGCCCATTTGGGCGCCCTGACGACTGGCCCACCCAAAGTAAGCTGCACCGGACCGTCGCCGGGATCCCAATCGCGGACCATGCGGCGGATGGCGCGCAATTGCGATCCGCCATTGCTCACCCAGTCGCACAGAATACCGAACCATTCCGTGAACCGATTGACCACCGGTCCCTCGATCGCGACCGCCAGATCGCACCAACCGTTCTTTTCTGGCGGCGCGAAATAGTGGTCCGACACGTTTGAGCCGCCCGTCATCACGCGCTTGCCATCTGCGATGGCAAACTTTTGATGATTGCGGATCAGGTACCCCCTGCCGAAGCGCGGCGAAAAAACCTCGAAGGTGCCGCCGGCTCCAATAAGTGGATCGAAAAAGTGGTCCGGTGCATCACTCCCGAAGGCGTCGATGACAAGATGCACTCGCACGCCTCGATCGACGGCCTTAACAAGAGCATCGAGAACCTGCTGCCCCGATCCGTCGTGCTGGAACATGTAGTAGAAGATATCGAGAGATTCTGTCGCCTCAGCAATATGGTCGATCAATGCGGCAAGGCGATCCGAACCACCGGGATAAAATGTAAATGCGTGCCCCTGAGCATCCACTTGGAAACTATGCGAATCGCAATAGTCGCTGGTCGAGGTTTCAGCAGGATTGGGGGCAGGAGCGTCAGGCACGATTGCTCCATGCCCACTTGTGCAGCCCGTTGCAATTTCTTGACTCATCGTTGCAGCATCCCTACCTGCGTCGCTTCTTCCGAAATTTCAGACTTGTGAGGCCAGAATGGCACGCGTTACCGTTGAAGATTGCGTCGATAAGGTTCCAAACCGCTTCGATCTCGTATTGCTCGCTGCACAGCGCGCGCGCGAGATTTCCGGCGGCGCAGAGCTGACCGTTGATCGCGATCGCGACAAGAATCCTGTGGTGGCGCTGCGCGAGGTGGCTGAACAGACCATCAAGCCGAAAGAACTGCACGAATCACTCGTGACAGGTCTTCAGAAGATCCTCCCCGATGACGAGGATGATGCCGATGAAATCGGTTCTTTGAGCCAATCTGCTGAGGCGCTGCGGATCACTGCATCGGCACCGACACGCTCGACCTCAATCGGTTCGGATTACGACGCTGGCTGATCGCTCAGCTCGACATGACCTCAAAGAAAGGCTGCCAGAATGGCGGCCTTTTTTTATGCTCCCAGGTGAAGTGAGCGCCTGCGTCGTGCTTATCAGTTTGCTGAGCACAGCGACTTTGCGGGCGCTTCCGCAACCGCGTCCAACCTGCCTATAAGCTCAGCAGATTTGATGAGGAGCTCATGAGCGACATCTCGGAAGGCGTGGGGGCAGCCATCGAAGGCGCGCTGGCTGGCAAAGCTGTTGAACCCAAACATGGCGTAGCGCCTTCCCAAGGATGTGATCCCGCTGGCCAAGGCCAATGCCAGAATTGTGGCACCGAAACGATCGGTTCGCATTGCCATCGATGCGGACAGAAGACACACATCCATCGCAGCTTGGCAGCGATCGGCCACGACATCATGCACGGTGTGTTGCACCTCGATGGCAAGCTGTGGCGCACCTTGCCTATGCTGATCGCAAAACCTGGTGCGCTCACCAGGCGTTATATCGACGGGGAACGAGCGAAGTTCGTCAGCCCTATGGCGATGTTCCTTTTCAGCGTTTTCCTAATGTTTGCCGTTTTCCAGATGCTCGGCGTCACGACGCCAACCGACCTGAACAACAACGGATTCAGCGAGGCGATTGAAGCGGATGCTCAAGCTGAGCTCGACAATGCGACTGAACGGTTGGCGAATGCCGATGAAGGTTCAGCAGAGTTCGAGCAAGCTACCGAAGACATCGAGGCAGCGCGCGGGGCCATCAGCGCCATGAATGAAGTGCGTGCAGTTGATTTGGGTGAGAATGCTGAGATTAATCTCACGGGAATTAAGGCCATTGATGAGGGCTTGGTGAAGAAGTGGCAGGAAAATCCCAGCCTCATGCTCTATAAGCTGCAGACTAACGCCTATAAATTTAGCTGGCTACTAATCCCGATCTCGATCCCATTCGTATGGATCCTCTTCGCGTGGAAACGTCGATTCAAAGCCTATGATCACGCGATTTTCGTCACCTATTCACTGAGTTTCATGACGATCCTATTTATCACTGCCTCGCTGCTGATAACGGTCGGTGCGCCGCTACCCATCGTCGTGTTAAGCACGGCGCTAATCCCACCGATCCATCTCTACAAGCAGCTCCGGTACTCCTACACGCTAGGTCGCTTCGGTGCCTTCTGGAGGCTCGTTATGCTCAGCATCTTCATCTGGATCGCAGTGGCGTTGTTTCTGCAGGCGCTTCTGGCGCTCGGAGCTTTCTAGGCCCGAATGAGGAAGGGCGGCCTTGCTACCAAGACCGCCCTCAAGCGCTTTTACTGCTCTCAGGAAGCGCAGCGTCAGGCACCTTGCGGTGCTGCACCACCTTTATCGTCCTTGGAGCCAAACCGCTTTCCCGCCTTTGGAATGGCCGAGCCATGCGCTGGTTGGACCACCGAAGGTCCCTTCGGCTCGTCGGGGCGGTCAAACTTGCCGTCTTCCAACAGCTGCTTGATCTCATCACCCGTGAGCGTTTCGTATTCAAGCATCGCTTGAGCAAGAAGATGCAGCTGATCTTCATGCTTTTTGAGCAGCTCGGTCGCTCGCTTGTGGGCGCCTTCAACCAAGCCTTTGATCTCAGCGTCGATCAGCTTGTTCGTCTCCGCACCGCCCATCGTGCGCGCGGTCTGACCCATGCCGAGATAGCCCTCTTGGCTCTGCTCATATTGCAGTGGCCCGAGCTTTTCCGACATGCCCCACTTGGTCACCATATTGCGGGCCAAGTCGGTCGCGTATTGGATGTCGGATGATGCGCCAGAGCTCACCTTGTCGTGGCCGAAGATCAGTTCTTCAGCGACACGGTCGCCCATGCTTACCGAGAGGTTCGCATGCATCTTGTCGCGGTGATAGGAATAGCTGTCACGCTCAGGCAAACGCATGACCATACCCAGCGCGCGACCACGCGGGATGATCGTCGCCTTGTGGATCGGGTCCGACGCCTCTTCGTGGACGGAGACGATAGCATGGCCAGCCTCGTGATAGGCTGTCATCTTTTTCTCGTCCTCAGTCATGACCATGGAGCGACGCTCCGCACCCATCATGACCTTGTCTTTCGCGTCTTCGAACTCCTGCATCGCGACAAGGCGCTTATTGCGCCGCGCCGCCAAGAGGGCCGCCTCATTCACAAGGTTTGCGAGATCCGCGCCTGAGAATCCGGGCGTGCCGCGCGCGATGGTGCGTGGATTCACATCGGGTGCCAGCGGAACTTTCTTCATGTGCACGCCGAGGATCTTCTCGCGGCCATCGATGTCTGGGATCGGAACCACGACCTGGCGATCGAAGCGCCCTGGACGCAGCAGAGCTGGGTCAAGCACGTCAGGGCGGTTAGTCGCCGCAACGATGATGATGCCTTCGTTGGCTTCAAAGCCGTCCATCTCAACGAGGAGCTGGTTGAGCGTCTGCTCGCGTTCGTCGTTCGAGTTGCCAAGGCCATGGCCACGCGAGCGGCTAGACCGCATCAATTTCGTCGATAAAGACGATACACGGAGCATTCTTTTTGGCCTGTTCAAACATGTCGCGCACGCGGCTGGCGCCGACGCCAACGAACATCTCAACAAAGTCCGAGCCGGAGATGGTGAAGAACGGAACGCCAGCCTCACCCGCAATTGCGCGAGCAAGCAGGGTCTTACCCGTACCAGGCGAGCCGACCAGCAGCGCGCCCTTGGGGATCTGGCCGCCTAGTTTTGAAAATCGTTGGGGGTCCTTCAGGAACTCAACGACCTCTTCGAGTTCCTCGCGCGCCTCATCGATGCCAGCGACATCCTCAAAGGTAACACGGCCCTGCCGCTCGGTCAGCATCTTGGCCTTGGACTTGCCGAAGCCCATGGCGCCGCCGCCGCCGCCTTTTTGGACCTGGCGCAGTGCAAAAAATGCGATACCGAGGATCAGAATAAATGGCAGCGACTGGATCAGGATGTAAAAAAGTACATTGGGTTCTTCAGCCGCTTCGCCGGAGTATTTTACTCCGTTCTCATCCAGCAGTTCTGTGAGGCCGTCATCGCTTGGGACTGGGATAGTAGAGAATGGCTTCTCGTCATTCTTGAGCGTGCCAGTTATCAAGTTGGGTGCAATCTGAACTTCACTCACGCGCCCTTCGGCAACTGCTTCACGGAATTCGGAATAGCGGATTTGTTGACCAGTTGGCGCGGCGCCGTTGTTGAACATGGACACAACCACGAGCAGCGCCATGAAGATGCCGCCCCAGATCATCAATTGCTTTACCCAAGGATTGGGGTTTTCCGGTGGGTTTTGCTGCGGGTCGTTTTCGTCGCTCATTCGCTCAGATTCCTTATTTCCAACAGAATATGTAGGCGCGGATGGATGAATGGCAAGTTAGGTTCGACAGAGTGTGTTCAACTGAATTTCTGATAAGACTGATAGCGCGAAACGATCACATCAGACGTCGCACTGGTCCGAAGGCGCATACGCCCTGAGAAATACATCCACGGCACCCGCAATCCTGAGGTCGTTATCCTCTTGGCTTGGTACCGCGCCGAAGCGCCTCTCAAGGTCACCCATACCCTTGGCCATTGAAACGAATTGCTCGGCGGCGAGGTCCGCGTCTTCAATATCCAATTCGCCAGTCGCGCAAGCATGCGCCAACCAAGCGCTGAAGCTCTGCTTCATGCGCCAAGGTCCCGCCTCGAGAAACGCGTGACCGATCGCTGGCTCGTATTCGGTTTCTGCCGCGATACGCCTGTCAAACTGAATCATTTCCGGACGGGATAAAAACGCAAACATCGCTTGAGCAATGACAGTCAAACGGTCTCGGATAGAGCCGTGAGGAACCCCCTCAAGGCTAAAATAGCCGCGCATCTTCTCGCATTCGCGCTCGACAGTGGCTGCGAAGAGCGAGCGCTTGTCTCCGAAGTGATTGTAAATGGTCACCTTTGAGACACCGGCATCGTGCCGCGACCTGCTCGATAGAAGTCGCAGCGAATCCAACGTCAAAGAATCGCTCGGATGCCGCCTCAATGATCGCATGGCGTTTGGCAACGTCGGACGGGCGGCCCGGTTTCGGTTTTTCCGAGCTATTTTTCAATTCTTTGGAACTCATCCTGTTTTTGCCAGTTGACAATCTGAACGTCACCGTTCAGTTAAACGATATCGTTCACTATTGTCTAAACCGCTTGTTCCTGCAACCCCTCACTGCGCGAAAAGGTTCCCCCATCCCATGCTTTGGATCGCAATCCGGATGCTGACTGGCGATGCCCAAAAGTTTTACGGGCTTTTGTTCGGCATTGGCTTTTCGACCTTGTTGATCACGCAGCAGTTGACAATTTTCGTCAACTTGATCGAGCGCGGCGCAAGCGGCGTATATAATGTCGCTGAGGCTGAAATCTGGGTTATGGACCCGGTCAGCCGCACCACTGATGTCAAATTTGAAATGCCCGCCACCGCCCTTGATGAAGTGCGCTCCGTGCGCGGGGTTGAGTGGGCTGTTCCGCATCTTCGCTCGGCTGCCTCAGTGCGAAGTAGCACCGGTGATTTGGAACAGGTGGCGATTATCGGCGTCGATGACGCAACACTGATCGGCCTACCCAAAAATATGCTCGAAGGAGCAAAAGAAAGCCTCTCGCGCCCCGATTCCGTCATCATCGACGATCTTGGCGTCGTGAATATGTTTGAGGACGGGACTGATCCAATCGGCCAGCGGCTCGAGTTAAATGATCAGCGTGCCGTTATTCGCGGTATCGCTGATTCCATTCCCAGCTTCACTAGCCAGGTCACACTCTATACCAAATACAGTCAGGCGCTGAATTATGTCCCCGGCACACGCAATCGCCTAAGTTTCGTCCTTGCGGGAGCTAGTGAGGGCACCGATCCAAAAACGGTCGCACTTCGGATCGAAGAGCAGACAGGGCTGAAGGCACGTACACGTGATGAGCTGGCTCAAGCAGGGGTCGATTTTATCATCCAGAACACCGGTATCCCGACCAATTTCGGGATTACGGTATTCTTGGGCTTCGTTGTCGGCGTTGCAATTGTGGGGCTCACTTTCAGCCTGTTCATCCGCGATAATATAAAGCAATTCGGTGCGCTCAAAGCCATTGGTGTAACCAATGCCAAGATCATCAAAATGGTCGCTGCACAGGCCGCGCTTGTCGGCTTGATCGGATATGCCCTCGGCGTGATGGGCACAGCGCTCTTTATGTATGGGTTTAGCGAAGTTCCTGAATTTAAGGGTTTCTATATCCCGCTCCCAATCCCGATCATCAGTCTCGGCGCAGTGTTTATTATTTTGGCCCTGACCGGTTGGATCGCGATCCGCAGCGTCCTTCGCACAGAACCCGCAGCGGTGTTCCGGTGAGTACGAATGCAGAACCCGATCAAATGATCGACCAAGACGCAACTGCGATTTGTGCGCGCGGAATCGTGCGCGACTTCCAGGCTGGCCAGTCAACAATCCGCGTCCTTCACGGGATCGACACGGATATTCGATCTGGCGAGATGACCTATGTCGTCGGAGAAAGTGGCTCGGGAAAAACCACCCTGATCTCAATCATGTGCGGTATTCTCTGGCCGACCGAAGGCGAAGTGCAGGTCTTTGGCACAGACATTTACAGTCTGTCAGACACCGATCTGGTCAACTTCAGATTGGAAAACATCGGCTTTATTTTCCAACAGTATAATCTGATTCCCTCAATCGATGCCGCAGCCAACGCCGCCGTGCCGCTGATCGCGCAGGGGATGGACGTTGCTCCCGCACGCGAAAAAGCAATCGAGCTTCTCAAAAAACTCAATATTGGCGATCAAGCCGAAAAGCTGCCCAACCAACTATCGGGAGGCCAGCAACAACGCGTCGCTATCGCCAGAGCGCTGGTTCATGAACCCCGTTTGGTAGTGTGCGATGAACCAACAGCGGCGCTCGACGCAAGTTCTGGTCGCCGGGTCATGGACCTGCTGCGCGAAGTCGCAGTCGCACCCGATCGTGCCTGTATAATTGTGACCCACGACAATCGCATTTTTGATCTCGCAGACCGCATCCTCGTGCTTGAGGACGGTGTTGTAACCCATGATGGCACAGAGATGCCGGATGACCACTGATCTCACCGTTTGAGGATATTATGGCCTTGCTCCCCTCCAAAATCAGTTTTTCGCGCCAAGTTCTGCCGGTCATTGCATTGATCGGTCTTATCATTGCTGTGCTCTACGTGTTCGAGCTCTTGCCGGATCGCGAACTGAGCGAACCCGATCAGGAACCGCCAAAAGCGACGGGCGAGTTGGCTGACAGCAACCGTGTTGCGGGCTCAGGTCTGGTCGAGCCCTCGAGTGAAATCATCGACGTCGGCAGCGCGCTTTCCGGTCTGATCGTTGATCTGCGGGTTCAGCCGGGTGACTTTGTCGAAAAAGGGCAACCCCTGTTCGTTGTCGACGATCGGGCGATCAGGGCGCGCCTTCAAGAAGCAAATGCTGCGATTGGTGAGGCGCGCGCAGCCATTCGCGAGGCGCAGACCGCGCGATCCACCGCTCAGCGTCAGCTCGCTCTCTACAGGAACATTGATGATCCTGCCGCGGTTAGCCAAGCTGAGGTCATCCGCGCGGAAGGAGATGCTTCCGCCGCGAGCAGCCGTCTGGAACTGGCGCGCGCTCGGCTCACGGCTGCGCAAGCAAGCGCTGGTAGCGCGAGAACTGAATTGGGCCGATTGACGGTCCGCGCGCCAATCGCTGGAGAAATTCTTGCGGTAAACATCCGCCCAGGCGAATTCGTTTCCACTCAAGGTGGCAGTTCGACTCCATTCATCCAAATGGGCGAGACTCGACCCCTGCATGTACGAATCGATGTGGATGAGAACGAGGCTGTACGCTTGGCCCTGGGTGCAGATGCGACGGTGAGCCCGCGCGGCGCAGCGAGCGAGCAGGTGAAAGCCAAATTTGTTCGCGCCGAGCCCCAAGTCGTTCCCAAAAGACAACTGACCAACAGCGCAGCCGAGCGTGTTGACGTAAGGGTGCTCCAAGTCATCTACGAACTGCCAAGCGGCGATCTGTTCAGGGTCGGTCAGCAGGTCGACGCGTTTATTCCAGCCAACAATGGAGACGATACCAAGAACGAAGCCGAACCAAGCGCAGAGCAGGAAGGCTGAGGCGATGCATTTGTATTCACCAAAGCTGCTTGGTCTGGCCGCGCCGCTGGCTCTTGCTGGTTGTGTTGCAGGGCCGCCGCCAGAGATCGCAACGCCAGCGCCCGATCTACCCGAAGCATTTCTCTACGCTCCATCAGCGAGCACAAATGCAGCTCTTGGAGACCTGCTGCCGAACCATGATCCCGCATTCGTTGCCTTGTCCGAAACGGCAATCGAAAGCGGTCCGAACCTCGCTGAAGCTTTGGCCCGAATTGAGGCGGCCCGCGCCGGCGCTCGCGGTGCAGGAGCGAGCAGGTTGCCGACAATTTCTGGCGATGCAGCAGTCACCGGCACACGCATCAATCCAGCACAGTTCGGTGATGGCGCGGCGCAGGGCGGCTTTATCGACGCCGAGCAGGTTCAATACGGAGCCAACCTGATCGCCAGCTGGGACGCCGATCTTTTTGGCCGGTTGAAGGCGCAGGAGCGCGCTGCCCTCGCCCGGGTCGACAGCGCAAACGCTGCTGCAGCCGGCGTGAGAATTGCTCTGGTTGCAGAGATTGCGACCAGCGTGATCGACTGGCGAACGCTGGCCTCCCGCGAAGCTGAATTGCGCAATGATGTCCAAGCGGCGGAGCAACTCGCGAAGCTCGCCAAGACTCGCGAGGACGCAGGTTTATCGCCCGGTTTCGACCGCGTTCGAGCAGAAGCAGCGGCGAGCGCATCGCGATCACGGCTGGCAACGCTCGATAATGAACGCGCCCGCATTATCGGTCGCTTGGTGGTACTAACAGGGCGAAATGCTGGCGTGGTCAGTCAAACCCTGACTGTGGTTCCAGCCGAACGCGGCGCACTTCCGTCTGCGCCAGCCTCCTTGCCATCACAATTGCTTGCCAACCGACCCGATGTGCTCGCGGCAAACGCCGAACTTGCTGCCACTGACGCAGACCTCGCGGCAGCCGCTCGTCAACGGTTTCCGCAGCTCACCCTATCCGCAGCAATGGGCCTATTGGCGTTCAATCTTGGCGACCTGTTCGACAACAACTCGCTTGTCGGTTCTGCGACGGCGGGATTGGCGGCGCCGCTGCTCGACTTTGGCCGGATCGAAGCCGAAATTGACGGCGCCGCAGCAAACAAGCGCGCGGCATTTGCAGCCTATCGCGGAGTAGTTTTTCAAGCGCTGGGTGAAGCAGAGACAGCCTACGGCCTAATCGATGCAATCGACCGGCAAGCAGAGCTCGCAACAAAGGAGCGTGACGAATTGCAGCGCGCCGCGCGTTTGGCTGACACAAGATACAGAGCGGGGCTGGCTGATTTTCTGACTGTGCTAGAGGCTCGCCGAGCCGCAGACGATAGCGGCGCGCGGGCCGCACTTGCATCTGGAGAGGCCGAGCGTGCACGCGTCATCTTATGGCAAGCATTGGGCGGAAGCCAATCAGAGCAAGATGCGCTCGAATAGCCAATAGCTCGCTATGATCCCTATAAAATAACTTGCGAGGTTGAGCGCCGGAGCCTCTGCATTGGGCGCAATTCGAACGATCATCGCTCGCAGCGCCAATAGGCCGGCGATAATCAGCAGCTGCCCTGCCTCCACCCCCAGATTGAATGCCAGGAGAGCCGCTGGGACTTCTCCCCCGGGCAGGCCAATTTCGGCAAGCGCTCCTGCAAAACCAAAGCCATGGAGCAGGCCAAAAGCAAATGCGACGATCCAAGGTGCGCGCTTGGTCCAGGTCTCGCTGGCCGGATCCCTCAATGACTTGGCCAATTCGACCGCCAGAAACACAATCGATAATGCGATCAATGCCTCGACAGGGCGACCTGGCAAACCAGCATAGCCTAAACTTGAAGCGATCAATGTGATGGAATGTGCGATGGTAAATGCGGTCGCAGCCTTGATGACCGGCCAAGGTTTTACGATCAGCAAGACCAACGCGATTACGAACAACAAATGGTCCCATCCCGCGAGGATGTGCTCGACACCGATGATAAAGTAGCTCTGAAAAACCTGCCATCGGCTTGGTTCGGGAGCAATTTCTGCTGTTGGAGAGTCTGCAGTCAGCCGAACAGTCTGAACTGGCGTTGCCATGGGGACGTAGCGCAGCAACGCGTCGCTCCGCCCGAACAGCCCATCGAAGCCAACGCGCCGTCCCTCAATCGGTCCCTCGCATTGGACTTTCGCGTGACCCGTTTGAGCAAGGTCTGCGACACGGACAATTGGCTCCACCGCGTAAGCGCAGTTGCTCGGAAGGATCGGTCTAACCGCGAACGCAGAATCAGCAGAGCGATCCACGGCCAAAGGCAACTTCCAGTCGAGCGACCACTCTGTTTTGCTGATCTGTTCAAAGTCCATTACGGCGGGCCGCATCTCGTCAGCTGCTGCAGGCGCCGACCACCAAACCAGCCCAAGGGCGATCACTACGAACAACTTTCGAAACGCGCCCATCACTTGTCTATCTCGACAGTGTAGGCTTCGCGCAGCACGTTGTAGGCGGAGTTCTTGCGGTCTGCGATTGTGGCAGTACGCCAGGCTTTCTCAACTTCGCCGCGGACCTGTTCGAATTCCGGCGTTTCTTTCACTTCGCGTTTGCGCAAACGGACAAGATGCCACCCAAATCCAGAGCGCAACGGGCCATGCCAAGCCGAACCTGTCTCCAATGGCCCCATCGCATTCAGGAACTCTTTACCGAAGCGGGCTTCAATATCGCTCGAGGTCATGCTGTCGACCGATCTCGACAGGCTGATTGCTTCCCCGCTCTCTGACCAATTCTCGGTCCGCCCGATGGAGTTCAGCGCATTTCGTGCGGCTTCCAGTTTTGAAAAATACAGCTGGTCAAAGCTAAATTCTGCTTTCCCCGAAAATTGGTCCGGGTTCTGCTCAAACCAGTCGCGCAGAGTCGCTTCACGCGGGGTTGCAGCCTCTGCCTGCGCGCTGGCGGCGAAATCCATTTTGCTGACCAAGCGTCGCCGAACAACCGGATCATTCTGATCCAAGCCCAATTTTAAAGCCTCGCGATACAAGACCTCATCGCGCACATATTGTGCAATCTGTTGGTCGAGTTCCGCATCGGTTGGAGCCCGTCCCAAGGTCCGCTCAAAGCGCAGTGCCAATTCAGCCTGAACGTCCCGGTCAACTTCGATCACACGGCTTGAAGGATCGATATCTGCGCCGCGCAGAGTAAAGAAGACAAAAACCAAAGCCCCCGCAAACAGGAAATGGACCAGCGGTTCGCGTGTCCACTGAGGCCAGCTCACCCCTCCTCCATGATCGCTGGAGCAGCGGGCTTGAGCCAAATTGGTGAGGTGTAGGCGCGTTCTTGCGCAACCGCGTCCGCGAGCGCCTCTTCGGACAAGGTAATGCCAAACCGCTTCGCATCGAACAGAGTCCATCGCGGTGTCGGGATTTCAATCACACGAACATAATAGAAAGCGCGCTGACCTTCTGTGTAATCAGGGTCGACCCACACGGTGCGTAACTCGTACCGCGCCGATATCATTGGTGTAGGTTGCTTGCGCGCGGTCGACCGTATCACCCACCGCTGGAACCGAACCGTTCGTGAGTTGACGCTCCTCCATCTCGCTCCAGACTACATCGAAGACACGTTCTCGCGTCGATCCATTTTGGTCGACCCAGCCCTTCACCACTTGAACGCGGTCTAAATTGGCACCGTCAGGATCTTTCAATGCGGAGATCATAAAGCTAGGCGCCGCCCCCCGTCCGGTCAGTTCTCCCCCATTGGAACGCCGCGTGTGTACCCTTCGCGAACCCAATCGCCATCCCAATCATCCTCGGTGAAATCGAAACCGCCAAACATGCGAACCGTCATGCGCGGACCGGTTGTGGCGTAGACTTCGCGGCGAGCAAACGCGTCAAATATCTCAGCTCTGGTGTTGCCCCGCGCCCATGCGGCGGTATATCCCCCTGCCAGATAGTGCCAACCAAACCTGCCTTCTCTGGTGCCTAGATTTTGAGCCTGATTGGCCCGACCTCTGTTATCCTGTTCGTTGCCGCTGTGCTTACCCCAGAAGTTGTCTTCATCACCTGTCGCAAGCGACGTGTGGCTATCGGTCGAGCCAATCATCCCGAATGCATAAGGATTTGCGCCAAGCTGTTCCTCAAGCGACAGCCCCCGCTTTAATGCCTCGCGAGCGTAGGACCCGGCATACATATCCGGGTTGGTCCTCGCGGTCAGCGGCAGGTTTCCAAGCTCCCAGCCGGTGACGCCGAAACCTGCCATCTCGTCATTCGGCGACAGGAATGGATGCGTCTCGCTGTCACCCTTAATCTGCGTTACTTCAACCACTGGTTCTGCCGCCGCACGCTTCGCCGCATATTCAGAGGTCATCGGACTACCATCCGGCATTGTGGTTTCGAACATCAAGCCGTTCGAGAGGTTCGAATTGTGCGGGATTGCGAGTGCCTGGCCTCCCGTGGTCTCGCTGTAAGACGCCATATAGTCCCACAATTGCTCAGGCGTTGTTGAAAGACCTGGGAAGGGCAGGATTCGGCTGGTTTTGTCGCTCCCATCGCGAAACATCACGACGCGGTGAAGGTTGTTGCCGTCCGGCATTAAGGTCCACTCAAAGCCGGCCAATGCAGTAAAATCACCCGGCTTATTATAGCGATCGAGCAATTCGATGTGCGCGTTCCAGATCTCCGTTGTAGCCTCGCGTTGCCGTTCTGGATCGCTCAGGGCTTCGGGAAGTCTGCCATTGGCAGCAGCAGTGATCAGCTCGGCAATTGCCAATTGGGACTGCTCTGGGCTTTCGTGCATCATGTCGTACCATCGCAGCAGCGTATCATCGCCCATGGCGACCACACCGATCCGAGGTGCATCATACAGCCTTCGAGTAGCGCCCAAGCCGTCGGAGTGATCAGCAATAACGAGAAAATCGAGCGGCCGGGCAAGTTTCGTCTTCATGCCAGTCGTCGCCGTCACCTCTTCACCGCTCGCAAATTGCAAGGCAGCTTCTGGACCCAAGCGGACACCAAAGCCAAAAGCATCGACCGAATTGTCAGTGTGAAGGTGCGTGTCGCCCCAGTACGGGCGATCGGGAAATTCTGCGAGCTCTATGGTGCCTTCGCCATCTCCGCTTTGAGAGGGGTCAACACTCTCCAAGCTGTCGCAACCGCTCACCGCAAAGCATGCCAGCGCTGCCAATGTCCATGATTGACGCATCATTCCCCTCAACTCTCCGCTGAGAAGTGTGCGCCCGTCAGAAGCCTTGCGTCAAGTACGGCGGGCTAGGCAGATCTTTGCAATAAGGCAGTTCGCTCGCAACGGCAGACAACTTCATCGCGTTGATTCAGCATTTCATGCGTGAAAGTGACGATGCCCGCTTTGGGACGAGATTTGCTTTCACGCAATTCTTTGACTTCACTGGTCGCGCGCAGCGTATCGCCGATAAACACCGGTTTCGGTGTGGTGACGTTGTTGAACCCGAGATTGGCAACGAGAGTGCCTAGCGTCGTATCCCCGACCGACAGACCGACCAGCAATGAAAACGTGAAAGTGGAATTGACGAGGATCTGTCCAAATCCGCTTTCCTTGGCGGCTTCCACATCCAGATGCAGCGGCTGAGGATTGTGAGTCATTGTCGAAAACAGCAGATTATCCGTTTCGGTCACCGTGCGCCTGATTTCATGCTCGATCCGGTCGCCAACTGTCCATTGATCAAAGAATTTCCCAGCCATAATTTATCGCCCCTCCTTCCAAGCGGCGACTACATCCGCACCATCCATATCGCTACCTCTTATGGTTCCTGGTGTGCGACTGAAGCGAGGAGCAGGAGCCGTGTGCCATTCGCCGTCATTCTCAATATAGCTTCCTCGCGCTCGCAAGTGAGGATGGTTGCGCGCTTCATCGACATTAAGGACCGGCGCAAAGCAAGCGTCTGTGCCTTCAAGCAGATCGCACCACTCAGCTTGAGTTTTGGTCTTGAACATAGTCGCTAGAGCCGCGGCATAATCATCCCAATTGCTCGAATCCATTTGGCCAGCTTGCAAGTGCTCCGGCGCACCGGACTTCGTCAAAAACTCTGCATAGAACTGGGGTTCGATCGCCCCAACAGAAACCTCTCGACCATCTGCGCACTCAAAACAGCGATAGAAATGAGCAGCCCCGCCAAGCATACCTTTGCCTCGCTCGGTGGAGAGGTAAGGACGATTTCTGACGCCAAAAAAGAAGCTCATCAAGCTGGTGGCACCGTCGACAATGGCAGCATCTACGACCTGCCCTTTGCCCGAGCGTTCCCGCTCGTAAAGCGCGGCAAGAATGCCGAACGCGCAATAAAGTGAGCCGCCCCCGAAATCCCCAACGAGGTTTTGCGGTGGCACTGCAGGTTCGCCCGCTCGGCCAACCGCCGACAGTGCCCCGGTGACTGCAATGTAATTGATATCGTGGCCAGCCGACTTCGCTAGCGGACCGTCCTGGCCCCACCCAGTCATCCGAGCATAAATCAGTCGCTCGTTTGCGGCGCACAAGACGTCTGGACCCAGCCCAAGTCTCTCCATCACACCGGGGCGAAAACCTTCAATAACGACGTCTGCGTTGGAGAGCGCAGACAAGCAAAAGGCTTTCCCCTCCTCGCTCTTCAAATCAACTTCGACGCGATGCCTCGCCCGCTCCACCACCGGATTGCTTATTAGCGTGCCCGGTACCGCTCGATCCGGACGACCTCTGCGCCGAGATCCGCCAGAAGCATCGCGACGTGTGGTCCTGGACCGATCCCAGTGAATTCAACTACCCGCAGTCCGGTTAGCGGACCGTTCGATTGCGACATCGCGTCATCTCCCAACATTAGAGAACACCTTTGACCCGCTGCGCAACGACTGGCAAGAATCTCACGGCAAAACAGGAGTGAAATCGTGAAACGGGTCTTGGCTGCTGCCTCTGCTGGCGGGCATTGGGAACAATTGATGTTGCTGCGCTCAGCCTTTGGCCAAAACGAAGTGTGCTTCGTCACCACCGACAAAAGCATGGCAGAATTTCACGGGATTGCTGACGCCGTTGCGATTATTGATTGCAATAAGAGCAAACCAATTCACGCGCTGATTTGCCTCGCCCAAGCAATTGCCGTCGCGCTCCGCGAGAGACCTGATGTCGTGATTTCAACTGGCGCTGCGCCAGGCCTCTTTTGCGCGCTTGCTGGTCGGTTGCTCGGTGCAAAAGTGCTCTGGATCGACAGTCTGGCCAACGCAGAGCAGCTCTCCATCTGCGGCAGTCTTTCGAGGTTCATCTCGCATGAAACACTTACACAGTGGGAGCATCTTGCAGACGCTCACCGTGTTACGCATGCAGGATCCGTGCTTTGATTTTGGTTACCGTTGGAATGCAGTTAGGTTTTGACCGGCTTGTCAAAGCGATGGATGACATTGCGCCGTCACTTGATGAACCGGTCTGCGCTCAAATCGGGAAAGGCGAATTTGAGCCCCAAAACATGGATTGGAAGCGCAATTTCGGTGCAGCGGAGCTCGAAGCCCATGCGGCGCGATCACGCGTAATTGTGGCGCATGCTGGGGTCGGAACCGTGCTCACCGCCAGGCGGGTGGGGAAGCCGATTATACTGTTTCCACGATCAATGGCGCTTCGCGAACATCGCAACGACCACCAGATCGCCACTGCGAAACAATTGATCGCTTTACCAGGTATTTACGTCGCTGAAGATCAACCTCAGCTAAGCGAGCTTCTGCATCGACCAACCGATGAGCTAGCACCGCCTGATACCGAAGCACGGCCAAGCAGCAAGCTCTTGGATAAGATAGAGAATTTTATCTTCGCGGCCTGAAAGCCGCTCAAATCGACACAGGCTATCACGGTCAAGCGCCCAGCATGGTAAAAATGCTGGCAAGCCTAACGCGATTTTAAGCCCTTCTGCTCCATGAAGCCTTCCAAATTTGAGGCTATAAGCAGATGAATGCACCCTTTGATGCAGAAAAGACCCTCGATCCACTAGGATCGGTAGAGCCAGCGCTTGACGTTCAAGTGGCGGTGATTGGTCTTGGCTATATCGGCTTGCCGACGGCAGCTGTGCTGGCAAGCACTGGCTGGAACGTTTGCGGCGTAGATATTTCCGAGAGCGTAGTAGATACAGTAAATAGCGGACGCGTGCACATTGAAGAGCGCGATCTCGATCAGCTCGTAACAGATGGCGTCGCCGAAGGTCGCCTTAGGGCCTCGATCGAGGTCCCCAAAGCGAACTTTTATCTGATCGCTGTGCCGACACCCTTAGCCGAAAACAACGAGCCAGACATAGGGTTCGTAGAGGACGCTGCTCGCGTCATCGCACCCAAATTGCAAAAGGGGGCATGTGTCATTCTGGAAAGCACTTCGCCAGTTCGGACAACCGAGCGTGTGGCTGAAATCTTTGCTGAACTCAGGCCCGATCTGCAGATTCCCACTTTCGCTGATGAGACCAACTTTGCGCCAAGCAAGGCGGATATTGCATTGGCGTATTGTCCAGAACGGGTGCTGCCAGGCAAAATTGTTAAAGAGCTTATCACGAACGATCGGGTCATCGGCGGCATGACGCCAGATTGCGCTGAACGAGCCGCAGCGCTGTATTCCAGCTTTGTGCAAGGAACCTGCCTGATCACAAACGCTCGGGTCGCTGAAACGGTCAAATTGGTCGAGAACAGCTTCCGGGATGTGAACATCGCCTTCGCGAATGAGCTATCCATGATCGCCGATGAGATCGGCGTGGACGTTTGGAACGTCATTCGGCTCGCCAATCGCCATCCAAGGGTGAACATTCTTCAACCAGGACCGGGCGTCGGTGGGCATTGCATTGCTGTTGATCCGTGGTTTCTTGTAGCGGGCGCTCCGGCCAGTGCGAGGCTCATAAGAACGGCTCGCGAAGTGAATAATCACAAGGCAAAACATACCGAAAACCGGATCAGGTCGCTGGTCGCATCGCAGCCCGACAGCACGGTCGCCTTGCTTGGCCTAGCCTTCAAGCCTGACATCGATGATTTCCGCGAAAGCCCGGCACTAGAGATTGCTGAGGCATTGGCACCAAATCTCGGAAATAGGCTGAAGGTGGTAGAGCCTTTTACTGACGTCCTCAGCCCCACGCTGGCAGACGCAGGTGCCCACCTTTGCGACCTTGACGAGGCACTCAGTACAGCAGACATCGTTGTCGTCTTGGTCGACCATACTGATTTCAAATCGCTCGACCGTGAACAGCTCAACGGCAAGATCGTCTTCGACACAAGAGGCATGCTCAGCAAATGACAAACAGCCAAGATCGGACCAAAATTCTGGTTACGTTTGGCACTCGTACCGGAAGCCATCAAAATGTTCCCGGTCGTAAGCGCGCTGCGCGGCTACGAATGCTTTGATGTTCGCGTAGCTGTAACTGCGCAGCACCGTGAAATGCTCGATCAGGTCATGGAAATTGCTGGGATCACCGCAGACATCGATCTCGATTTGATGCAACCGGGCCAATCGCTTGATGGGCTATCAGCTAGGATCATAACTGAATTTGGAGCAGTGCTTGACGCCGAGAAGCCAGACCGTGTTCTCGTTCATGGCGACACGCTCACCACAATGATGGCAACGCTTGCTTGCTATTTTCGCCGCATCCCGGTTGGTCATGTCGAGGCCGGGCTGCGCAGTGGCGATATCTATTCACCATGGCCAGAAGAAGTGAACCGCAAGGTTACCGGCGCGATCTCAGATCTCCACTTTGCCCCAACACAAGGCGCGGTACGACGCTCTACTGGCTGAGAATATTGCAAAATCTTCGATATTTGTGACGGGAAATACAGTGCTCGACGCCTTGTTTGCAGCGAGGGAGAGGCTGGCTAAAGACCTAGGCTTGGCGAACATAATCGCCCCGCTCAAACAGCGGTTCTCTGACAAGAAAATCATCGCAGTCACAGCTCATCGTCGCGAGAATTTCGGTGAGGGAATGGAAAGGATCGCATCCGCCTTGCGCACGCTGGCTCAGCGTGACGACATCGCGATCATCTACCCTGTCCATCCTAACCCGAATGTCTCGGAAATAATGCATCGAGAGCTTGCGCAGATCCCATCAGTCGCGCTGATTGCGCCGCTTGATTATCTCAATTTCGTGGCGATGATGGAAGCGTCCCACATTATCCTGACCGACTCTGGCGGGATACAAGAGGAGGCCCCGAGTTTGGGCAAACCTGTCCTTGTCATGCGTGAAACGACGGAGCGGCCTGAAGGTGTTGGGGCAGGCACCGCAAAATTAGTCGGAGCAGAGGCCAGCACCATCGTCGATGAGACAGTCAAATTGCTCGACAACCCCGATGCCTACGAGCGAATGGCACAGGCACACAATCCTTATGGAGATGGCAAATCGGCGCAGCGAATAGCCCAGATCATCTCAGCTCATCACTGATCGGGCTTCTTCTCCAAGCCAGACCAAAGCGCGCATCCAGCAACCATCGCGGCGCATCCCAAATCGAACAGCCAATTCACTTTCAATGGGCCACTGCCTTGCAGCCATTCATCACCACCATCTCCGCCGATCAAGACGCGGCAGCCATCCGCAGCAGCTTGACGTTCCAGATCGCGCGTCATCGCCCCATTGGTGGCGATTGGGATGTCAAAATTCGACTGCGCTTGTGCTTGGAACCACTCGAGGGGTGGCTGGCAAAGCGTAACCTCAGTAATTTCCCTTCCGAGATGCTCGCCGACCGCTCTTGCGAATTCCAATTCATCGCCTGGAGAGCCTTGCTCCGTTACAAGCGTGTAGCCGGCAAGCCCCGGGGCGGGCAATTCTCCGCGCCGCGCGAGTCGATCAGCGATCGCAAAAATGGCTGAGGAATCGAGCCCCCCACTTACGTTGTAGCCAACCTTGAAGCCCGAGCGCGATGCACGCCGAACGCAATCTGTCAGAAGCCAGCGGTAGTGCTCAACATAGTCGGCATCATTTGTGTGACGGTTGGAGATATCGGTGTTGAGCGCCCAATGACGCTCAAAAGCGAGTTTTCCATTAGCGAAGGTCATCACATGGGCAGGCTGTAGCCGTCTAATACCTTGCCAAGGCGTGGCCTCCCGATCGAACCATTTGTCCGCCATCAGCCCGGCGAGATAGTCAAGGTTCGGCTTTGGCTTTGGATTAATCTGGCCAACCATTGCCGCAAGATCACTCGCGACAATCAGTCTCTCGCCGTCATGGTGGAAGAACATCGGGCGCAGTCCGCGATGATCGCGGGCGCAGACCAATTCTGCCCGGCGCGAGTCTGCGATCACAAACGCAAACTCACCATCAAGGTGCCTGGCGCATCCCGAACCCCAAATTTCGTAAGCGCGCAAAACCAATTCGACATCGGACTGGTCGCGTAAAGGAATACACCGCTTACGAAAATCTGCCCGCACCTCATCGCGATTGGCAAGATATCCATCGAACACAAGCGCGACTTTTTGATCTTCGCTCAAGCGCGGTTGTATTTCATCTTGAGCATTCTGCGTGGTGAGGAGAAGATTCGCCCCTAGACCCACTCGACTTCCGCCATTGCTGGCCGGCTCGCCTTGATCATCGAGCCAGAAATCACTGCCATCAGATCGACGATTGCTCATTGCCGACAGCATTTTCTTGAGCGCGGTACGGATCGACGCCATTGCCGTCGTATATCGCTGCGATCGAAGTCATTGTTCCACGGACGCCAGCCTTGTTGAGGCACCATCTTCAACTTCGAATAGATAGCAGAACGGCTCTAACTCGGGAAATCCGAAATGACTGGCCCATAGTTCGGGATGAACCAGGCCCTCGGCACCAGCCGGATAGTAGTGAAGGAAAAGCAAATTGCAGAAGCCGCCCGGCGCAATAGACTTGCGGTAATGCCAGCGCGAACTGCCACAGAAAAGTAGAGCCTGACCCGGCTCCAGCGCATAATCCTCCCACTTGATTTTTTGGTCTTTCATAACCTCTCGGGCTTGTCGGTCTTGCGATATTGAAAGACACGACCAGTCCACCGGATCGCTAAAGGAAATGGGCCAAGGCTCGCTCTGATCAATGCAATAGTCGAGCGTGAACATGGATACCGGCTGATCCATATGCACTTCACATTTTCCCGTCCGCCCATAGAGACTTAAGAAGTTGTATCCCAAGGCAAGCTGGCAGCCGACCAATTCACTGACCCAAGGCAAAAGACGCTTTTGCAGTTCGATAAAGTAGGGATGGTCATGCAAAATATGCCGGCCAAATCGCTCTAGCTCATAATGCTGTAAGTTATGCACTGGAAGGTCAGCTACGACCTGCCTGATTTCATGTTGCACAGCAATTTCTATCGGTGGGTTGCATTCTCTGACGGGCCCGCGCCCGTATCGCTGTAATTGCGAAAATCCTTCCCGAAACGGAGCCAGCTTGTCTGGCGCGATTTCTGCAAGATAAAGTTGCGCCGCCTCGAAGCGCCGCACGAATTTGGCATCATACCAAAGTGACCCATCAATCTTCGAAAGAGCGGAAACAGCGGCTAGATGGAGGTAGCGATACTCGGGATCAGCCAAGCGATCTCTGATCCTGTCCTGCGGCATTTGCTCAAATTGCTCCTCAATATCCCTGCCCGATTGGCACTAGGCGAGCGGCACGTTTGGTGACACGATAGAGAACCATGACCAAGACGCCAACATCGCCCCACCTGATCCAGAAGGACAAGTTGAGGTTTCGAGACTGGCAGTGGCTCATCCCGTATAGCATTCGTGGCATAGGAGAGCTGGCACGAGCTCGGATTGAGCTCGGAACCATCGATACCCGTGAGATTGCGACCTATGGCGAAAGCAAAGGGCTCTCAACTGGCCCGATAGACCCGCTCCCCATGCTTTTGCGCATTCAGTTTGTAATTCCGCGCCTCGCCAAGAAGCTTCCTTGGCGTACCGACTGTTTGGTGCAAGCGATTGCTGCGAGGAGATGGATCCATTCATCAGGTTTGGAAACGCAGCTGAATCTTGGGGTCAAGAACCGACCAGATGAGCCATTCGGGGCGCACGCGTGGTTGATCTGCAACGGTCTGATCATCACGGGCGGGGACGTTGATGAATACACTGTATTGACGCACAAAAAAGCGCGGTACTGACAGGTCCGCTTAGATCGCTATCAAGGGCTGGGGGCTCCATCGCACGTGCGCGGTCTACGTATTTCTTGCTATCTTAATGAATCTACATCTATCATGACGTTGAAGTCGCAACATATTGGAGTGCCATATGAAGGCTTTTAGTCAAATTTCACTGGCCACACTGGCTTGTGTTTTGGCGATTACGCCTGTCGCCGCACAAGCCAATACGCGTGCCGGAGACTACTCGACCAACTACTCGAATTCACTCGGTGATTTTGGCGCGCGCTGGACCGCACAGGAATTCTGGTTTGGTGAAGAGGATGAGGTTGGCGCCTACGTCTACGCGTTGATAGGCGGAGCGGCTGTGATCATCGCGTTGATTGTGTTGAGTAGCAGCACTGGCGAACCCAACACGCCGCCGATCAATCAATCGCCAGGGGCTGCTTGAGCCAGTCGACCGGGACAGGTCTGGACGCCAATTGTCGCTCGCCACCTTTCATGCAACCTCCTAACCGCGCTGGATGTCCGGCTTGGTCGAATCCCATTCAAGACGCGACAGCAAATGGGTGATCGCCCTATTGCTCGTCGCAATTCTGCTGGGAGGTGGCGGCGTACGCTATGGGCTGACCAATTTGGCAGTGCAGCTGACTGCCCTCATCGTCTTGTTCTTCCATCGCCAAGAGTTGGTAGCGTTTTGGAAGAATGCCCCCTTTGCTTTGGCTGCTTTGATAGGGATGACGCTGCTCGTTCCTTTGCTACAACTCATCCCGCTGCCTGAACACATTCTAACAATCTTGCCCGGGAGAGAACCCATCGTCGAGGCTCGATCCTTAGCAGGAGCGAGCGGGTGGGTCCCCTTCAGTGTTGACCCTGCACGCACGCTCGTATCGTTGACGGGGTTGATATTGCCAATGACGGTTTTGGCGATAGCGTCGGCACATAGCGGCCAGCGTCTGATAACGGTTGGTTGGTGGATCGTTGCTGCGTCCGTCGCTGCGCTGTTCCTCGGCATGATCCAAGTCATGAGCAACGGCATGATCGGCTTGCTCTATCCAGAAAATCCGATGCCCGGAGTTTTGTTCGGGACATTCGCCAATCGCAATTCGGCAGGTTTATTTTTCGTCGGAGCGCTCGCTCTCGCTGCATTGCTGCCCCTGCCAGAAAGGATCAAGGCGGTCCCATTCGCACGGTGGGTGATTTGCTGCCTCTTGGTTCTGGCAGTCCTACTCACGCGGTCGCGCAGCGCAATCGTGTTGGCATTGCTACCGCTTGGTTTGATTGCGGGAAAAGCGATTGCGGCGCGCGGGCTCCCTGGCCTTAAACTCGGGAGCTTGCTTGTCGCCCTGATCGCAGTCTCAGGGCTCGCTTTTATCGCGGCGGGTTCCAACAATCGAGTTAGCGAGAGCTTTGAGCGGTTCAAAGTAACGCAAGATGCAAGAATTCACATCTGGGATGACGCAGCTTATTCTGCTGAGCGTTATTGGCCTGTCGGATCGGGAGTTGGAACGTTCGATGAGGTTTTCCAACAGGAAGAGTCGCTCGAAAATCTGACGCCGCGTCGTGCCGGTCGAGCGCATAATGACTATCTGGAAGTCGCGATCGAAGCTGGATTACCGGGCCTGCTGCTGATCGGTGGTTGGCTTGCTGTCGTATTTTGGTTGAGCTGGAAAGCGCGTCGTTCGCGATTGCGATGGGAGGCTTGGGCCGGAAGTACGATACTGATCACAATCGCAGTCCAGAGCGTGACCGATTATGCGCTCCGATCCCAAACTATGCTTGGATTAGCAGCCTTTGCCTTGGCACTGCTGTGGCGATTGGGAAGCGTCCGGTACGGAGGGTTCGCGATGAAAGCAACACTGTGGGCGGTATTTCTTCTCGGAATTGCTGCGATAACGACAGCAGCGCAGCTTGATCGCCAATCGCGGATCAACCCTGAGCTTGCCGTTTACGTGCCAGCGCCTTTTCGCGGCTTTGCACAAGAGCATATTACTTTCGATGCGGTCCGGCGATCAAAGGGACCTGAGTCACTTCGCCAAGCACGGAAACTCGTCACACGCAGGCCCCTGCCAGCTGAACATTTGCGCCTGCTTGCGCTGGCTGAGGGATTGAACGGAAAGCCAGGTCGGAGCGTCTTAGCCATCCAAGAAGCCGGCCAAAGAGGCTGGCGCGATCCCGCTGTTCAGGAGACGATGTTGCGGCTTGCTCTAGCCAATAATGACCGTGGCGAGGCCGCGCGGCGGTACACTGCGCTGATCGCCAATCCGCAAACACCTGAGGAGCTTCTTCGCGAGCTCGGCCCGCTGGCTCTATCGACGCAGCAGGCGCGCGCCGATTTTGCAGCGATATTGGCTCCTGCAGAACGGTGGCATCGCCTTTTTCTGAGGCGGGGCGTGACAACCCTGCCTCCCGAGAATGCCGATGAGGTCATATATCAGGCCATCGGTCGAAACGCAGATTTTCCCTGCTCCGAGCTTAGGCAAGCTGAGCGCGTCATCCAGCAAAACAATCCCTCAGAGCGCTCTCATACTTCCAATCTCATCGCACAAAAGTGCTGACCTAGATCAAGCCTCTTTGAGCGTAGGACGATAGAGTAGCGTCATCCCATCCCAGCAATTCGCCGTAAACTTCTGCATTGTGCTGACCTGGAACCGTCGGAGCCGAGCGCCGAAACCCTGAAGAAGTCTTGGAAAACTTCGGGAAGGCATTTTGCATTTTGAGCTTTCCTTTCCCTTCCGTTTCAACCTCAATAATTGCCTCGCGAGCTTTGAAGTGTGGATCATCCAGCATGTCCTTGGCGGTGTACACCCGCCCGGCAGGGATTGAATGCTCAATCATCAAGGCATCGACTTCAGCAATGGTCAGAGTTCCGGTCCATGCGTTAATTATTTCGTCCAGCTCGATCTGGTTGCGACCACGCGCCAAATGGGTAGCGTATTCGGGATTCTCAGCAAGCTCTGGCTGACCCATCGCTTGGGCCAAACGCGCGAAGATCGCGTCATTGTTCGCGCCGATCATGAATGGACCGTCTTCGCAAGAATAGACATTGGACGGTGCGATACCCGGAAGGATTGAACCGGATCGCTCGCGGATAAAGCCGTTGTAGTCATACTCCGGAACGAGGCCTTCCATGACTTGGAGCACCGCTTCATACAGAGCAGTATCGACCACCTGCCCCTCTCCGGTTTTTTCGCGGTGGTGGAGCGCGGCGAGCACGCCCATACATCCGTATGTCGCGCAAAGTGTATCGCCAATAGAAACACCCATCCTCGCTGGCGCGCGATCTGGCTCACCCACGATGTAGCGCCATCCGCCCATTGCCTCACCAATGCCGCCGAAGCCTGCCCGCGATGAATAGGGACCGGTTTGGCCATAGCCGGACATCCGAGCGATGATCAGGCGAGGATTCTCTTGGTGAAGCTGTTCAGGTGCGAGGCCCCAGCGCTCAAGCGTGCCGGGTTTGAAATTCTCGATTAATACATCGGCCTTCGCGATCAGCTTGCGGGCGAGCGCCTGACCATCGGGCTCTCTAAGGTTGCACGTCACAGAACGCTTGTTTCGCGCGATAACTTCCCATTGAACTTTGACGTCTCCTTGCCCCCAATCGCGCATCGGATCACCCTTGCCAGGAGGCTCAATCTTGATGACATCCGCGCCCATGTCGCCGAGCAATTGTCCGCAGAATGGACCAGCGAGCAGCTGACCCATTTCCACGACGCGCAATCCATCGAGCGCACCGGGTGGGGCATGCTCGCTCATTCGGCTGCCTCCGCGATCTGGTTGTGCCATTGGGGCTGGATCGGTGCGGGTAGGCCGGTTTCGTCCTCACAAGCTGCGCGTAATGCTTCGATGCCGGGGCCATAGTCGAAAAGCGGCAAATCGCCGCGCGATCCTTTGATCTCCTCGCGCAGCGCATCCGTCGCAGCTGTATCAATTTCGCCAGTAGCGTCCGCGACAACGCCGTAATCGCGCGCGCCTTCGGGCGTTACCAGGCCTTGACGGATTTCGAGCCCCACCGTTTCGGGGGCACGCTCTAGCGGGTCGCCCCAACCTCCGCCGCCCCATGTGATGAAGTGCAAGAGATCGCCTGCCTTAACTTCGACATCTTCGATCTTGTTACCGACAATTTCGGTGGTGCCGTTGGCGCGTTCGAGCACTTTTTTCGCGCGCGCCCCGGGATGCCCACCGTTAACCCCCAAGGCGGCACGAACCAGCGGTCATCGTGGATCGCAATCGCCCCGTCAGCGAGAAAGCGGTAGGTCATATGGATACCGTTGCCGCCGCGATGCAGGCCCGCACCGCCGCTGTCTGGTTCGGTCGAATAGCGTTCGATCCGCAACGGGAAGTAACGTTCGAGGAATTCGTTCGGGACATTGGTAAAGCCCGGCCACAGCGAGTGCCCGTCCGGCCCATCGCCCAATGGCCTGCCCGGAATGCCCCCGAACCCGATCTGGAACAGCTGGAACCAGTCGCGCGAACCGCCACTTGTATCCCAACCCGAATAGAACAGGTGGGGCGAGGACGAGAACCCGGCTGCATTGAGAAACTCTGGCGTCCCCTGCCCCAGCAATCCCCCCAGAATATCGAAAATTCGGCCAAGCGCATGGGTGCGGCCCGAGAGCGCGGCGGGGAATTGCGGTTTGAGCAGTGATCCTTCGGGGATGCGGACTTCGATTAGGTCATAGAACCCGTCATTGAACATAATCTGCGGGTCGAAGACCATGATCATGTAGATGCCGAAGAACATCTTGAACATGTTCTCATTGAGGTAGAAATTGATCGACGCGGCGCTTTGCGGATCAGTCCCGTCGAAATCGAGAATAACTTTCTCGCCGTCGCGCCGCATCGTGCATTTGATCTTGTAGGGACCAAAGCCCTTGCCATCGTCGCAGATGTAATCCTCGAAGCTCTTCGGCTCTTCAGACACTGCCATAGCGATAAGCGCCTTCATAGCGCGATGGTTGCGGTCGAGCAGCTCTTGCGTTGCCGAGACATAGACATCATCGCCAAACCGCTCGGCCATTTCGATCACGCGATTGGAGGCAACCCGGCACGACGCGATAAGCGCATTAAGGTCGGCCTGACACCAATCGGGCTTCCGCGTCTGGTGCATAACGAGCTTCATCAGGTCGTCATTATACTCGCCTTTTTTCCAGATCTTGACCGGAGGAATGCGCACGCCTTCTTCGAAGATGCTGGAAGCGCCGATCGGCATGGAGCCCGGCACCATGCCGCCAATGTCGCTTTGGTGACCAAACATAGCGGTGTAGGCGATCAGGCGGCCATCCTTGAACACCGGCAAAAGGACAAGCCAATCATTCGAGTGGCTGATCGCCCCTTCGCAGGAATAGGGATCGGACAAGAAGATCATGTCGCCATCTTCCAGTGTGTCGTCATAGCCCTTCAAAAAGCCGTCGATGAAGCTGCCGAACTGGCCGACGATCATCTTGCCCGATGGGTCCGCGATTAAGGGAAAGGCATCGCCCTGTTCACGAATGCCGGGCGACATGGCGGTGCGCACCAAGGTCGCATCCATCTCGATCCGCGCGTTGCGCAAGGCGTTCTCAATAATGTCGAGCGTCACCGGATCGATCTTCACGCGATCAAAGGGCTTATTGTTGGTTTCGATGATTTGTGCTGGCATCGGGTTAGCCCTCCTTTTCTGGGTTGATGAGGATGTTGCCGACCTTGTCGACCGTGGCGATGCAGCCGCTTTCGACGAGTGTGGTCGAGTCCATTTCAGTAATGATGGCGGGGCCAGGGATTGTGTCACCCTGCCTCAACTTGCTGCGGTCGTAGATGACGGCGGCCTGCTCCTTGCCATCCATCCAGAGCGTGTGATCGCGGATTTTGGCCGCTGCCGGATCGCCTTCGCCTTTCGGCAGTTCGTTCGCGGGAAGCGCGGGTGCCTGCCCCAGCGCGACCGCGCGCAGGTTCACGATTTCATGCGGCGTATCCATGTTGAAGGTAAAGAGCCGCAAATGCTCCTCGTCAAAACGGGCAAGAACGCCTTCGATACCGTTTTTCTCGAGCACCTCTTTGTCGATCGTCAGCGGCACTTCGAACGCTTGCCCGGCATAGCGCACATCGACTTCGAATTGGGTGGTGATCTGGCTTTCATCGACGCCATCAGCCAGCAATTCGCCGCGGGTCTGCTCAGCCATTTCGTCAAGCACCGCTTCGAGATCGACGATGCTGGTGTCTTTCGCAAGCTTGGAGAAGCTGCGCGCAGTTTCGGTGCGCATCTGTGTGGTTGCATCACCCAAGGCGCAGAGCACGCCGGGCGAAACAGGTGATACCGCCGGCCAACTGCCCATCAACTTGGCTACGGCGTTCACATGCAGCGGGCCCGCACCGCCAAAGCCCATCAGCGCGAATTCGCGCGGGTCATAGCCTTGCTGAACCGAGATCATGCGCAGCGCGCCAAACATGTTTTCGTTCACGATGTCGATGATGCCGCGCGCAGCCTCCATCAGGCTTACACCGAGGGCATCGGCGATGGTCTGCACCGCTTTTTCCGCGCCTTCACGGTCAAGCTTGAATGATCCGCCCAACAGGTCTTCGGGCAGATAACCGAGCACGACATTGGCATCAGTCACGGTCGGCAACTCGCCGCCCTTGTTGTACGCGACTGGTCCCGGCACTGCCCCCGCGCTTTCCGGGCCGACGCGCAGCGCCTTCGTGAGTTCGGGTACGTGCGCAATCGAGCCGCCGCCTGCGCCCACTGTCTTTACATCAAGCGCCGAAGCGCGAACCGACAAGTGCCCGACTTCGGTGGTGCGCACTCTGCGCGCCTCAAGCCCTTCGATCAGCGCCACATCGGTCGAGGTCCCGCCCACATCGAGCGTCAGGATGTTCTTCAGCCCTGCATTCTTCGCCACCCATTTCGCTCCAGTGACGCCGCCGGCCGGGCCGGACATCAGTATGTTGACGGGATGCTCCTCGGCCTTGTGGCTGCTCATCAATCCGCCGTCCGAGCGCAACAGCGAGAGCTTGCCTTTAAGCCCCTCATCCTCGAGCTTGATGCGAAGGTTGGAGACATATTTGCTCACGACCGGACGCACGTACCGCGTTGGCGACGGTTGACAGCGTGCGCTCATATTCCTGCATTTCAGGCAGCACTTCGTGGCTGAGCGACACGGGGATACCGGGCAGTTCTTCAGCGGCGATTTCGCCAATCCGCTTTTCGTGCGCGCCGTTCACATAGGCATTGATGAGGCTGACCGTCAGCGCTTCAATCCCCTGAGCTTTGAGCTTTTGCAGCGCCGCGCGCACGCCGTTCTCATCTAGCGGACGCACTTCCTGGCCATCGGCACCCATGCGGTACGGGCACTTCGACTGTGTCTTCGAGATGCGCGAGCGGTTGCGGCTTTGGCCAGACGATCCAGGCGGCGAGGCCGCCGGGGACGAAACTGCGCGCGATTTGCATGATGTCGCGGTAGCCCTCGGTCGTGACGAGGCCGACCTTGGCACCTTTCCCTTCCAGCACGGCATTGGTTGCAACCGTGGTGCCGTGGAGAAAATAAGCAATGTCTTTCGCGGACACGCCCGCCTCGGCGGTGATCGCCTTCACCCCATTGAGGATACCCTCGGAGCTGTCATGCGGCGTCGACGGCGTTTTGTGCCGCCAGAAGTTTCCCGTTTCCTCATCGAAAAGCAGGAGGTCAGTAAACGTCCCGCCCACATCAACGCCAAGCCTGTAAGTCATAGTCTCTCCCGGTTCTTCCGGATTAATGGGTCAGGCCGCGCGAGCGACCCGTGAAGGCAATTCGCGGCCCAGCTTCTCAGCAAAGCCGCGATTGGTTTGGACCACAGCGTCGAGATCGATGCCGGTCGCGATGCCAGAACGCTCCATCATGTAGATAAGGTCCTCGGTCGCGATGTTTCCGGTGGCGTTGGGGGCAAAAGGGCATCCGCCAAGGCCACCGAGCGATGCGTCGAAGGTGTGGACGCCAGATTTGTACGCCCCCCACGCATTGGCGATCCCCGTCCCGCGCGTGTCATGGAAGTGGCAGCGCATCGGGATTTTACCGCCCAGCAGATCACCAAGCCGGCCGAACAGATCCTCGACCTGAGCGGGCACACCCACGCCGATCGTATCGGCGAGAGCGATTTCGGCGGGGTCCTCCGCCGCCATTTCTTCGGCAATCGCGAGCACTACTTCTGGCTGCACTTCGCCCTCGAACGGGCAGCCGAATGCGGCGCTGATCGTAACCTGTGCAGACAGTCCTTCGGCCTTGGCGAAGCGGATCATGTCACGGTTCTCGGCGATCCCCTCGGCAATGGTCTGGCCCTGGTTTTTCTGCCCGAAAGTGTCAGAGGCGACGAGCACGCAGCCCGCCTGATCTATGCCCCGTTTCCCGCCTTCCTTCGTCGCAAGCCCGCGCAGCACGCCTCGCTTATTCAGCGTCAGGCCAATGTAAGTGATATCTTCGCGGTCAGGCAGGCCAGCAATCACATCCTCGGCATCGGCCATTTGCGGCACTCGCTTAGGATGGACAAAGCTCGCAACCTCGAGCCTTCGCACTCCACATCCGATCATGCGCTCGATCAGCGCCAGCTTGTCGGCGGTGGAAACGATATCCGGCTCATTCTGCAGGCCGTCTCGCGGCCCAACTTCGAGGACTTCGATATCTTTTGTATACATTATCGAACTAGGCTCGCTTCCTGGAGCGCTCTAGCTCAAGCACAGCCATCTCTTGATGAGCATCTGAATAGGCATGGAAAGCGCGACGTATATGGCCAGACATGATTGATTCTGCCCAGGCAGAGTCGCCTCGCTCAAACGCGGCTATCAATTCGTCATGCTCCTGATGCGAACGATGCAATTCGCGCTCATCATAATGATGGGCGGTCCGCCAAATTATAGGCTGCTCGATCAACGCCTGGAGCAATGTTTTCAGCCGTGTCGACCCCGCCGTTTCAAGTATCAGGGTGTGAAACTTCCGATTTTCCTCGAGAAAGACATCCACACCAGCAGGTGTTCGCGAAACCGCCCTGCCGATGGCTTCATTGAAGGATTTGAGGCGATCTACACCCTCAGTATCGATGCGCGTGGCCGCGCGGCGCGCCGCGAGCCCCTCAAGCATGGCGCGCAGTTCAAACGCATCTTCAATATCGTCGAGCGACCAGTCTGCAACGAAACTGCGCTGCGATTCAGTTCGCGTTATCAAGAGCTCAACCTCAAGCCTGCGCATCGCCTCGCGAACGGGAGTACGCGAGACACCGCACGCCTCAGCCAGCGCCTCTTCCCCCAGAGGGTCTCCCGGCGCAAGCTCACCTGAAACAATCATTTCGCGGATCGTCTCATATGCGATGTCAGAAGCTTTGGACATGATTCCTCTTTGAACCTTGACTGTGCGGTTTTGTATACAATAAGAGCGACGCTTCGCAACTGGAGTTTATCCAAGCGATCAAAATAGCGAGGAAATGGGGAAACAAATCATGAGATATGCCACCAAGATTTTTCTGTTCGCTTCGGTAGCCGCCATGCCGCAGTTTGCAGCCCCAGCCATCGCTCAAGACGCGAGCGGAAGTGCCGCCGAAGAAGCCACTGAAGAAAACGCTATTATCGTTACAGCTCGGCGCCAGAACGAGCGGCTACAAGATGTGCCGGCATCGGTCTCGGTTCTCACTGCTCAGGCACTCGAACGCACAGGCGCCGATAGTGCGGAAGACTTCGCTCAGCTTACTCCGGGCGTCACAATTGTCACCGGCACTGCAGAGGCAGGCGATACCCAGATCAACATTCGCGGTATAAATGGCGCGCGCGATGCAGAAAGCTCGGTCGCGTTGGTGGTTGATGGCATTCTCAAAACAAACACGGCCCAACTGAACCAGACCCAAGGCACGCTTCGTCAGGTTGAGATCCTCAAAGGTCCGCAAGGCGCTCTATACGGTCGGAATGCTGCCGCGGGTGCAATCGTGCTGCAAACACTAAAACCCGCTGATTTCTTCGAAGGCGGGGTCACTGCCTCTTATGCTAATGAGAACACCATCGAAGCGACCGGTCACATTGCCGGGCCACTCGGCGACAATCTCGGATTTGTCTTGTCAGGCTATTATCGCACAACAGACGGCTTCTTCCGCAACGAGTTCCTTGATGCGGATGTCGTGGACGATCAGGAAGTGTGGTCCGTCGACGGACGCCTTGTGGCCAATCTTGGTGACGCGACCGAAGTGGACATCAAGGCACGCTATTCGCAGCTGCGCGGCGCGTCGATCAACTTCAATTCTTCGTTCCACCTGCCAAATTTTGCAGGCGTAAATCCTGCGTTTTTCGAGGACGTGAACGAGCACCCTTTCCGCTATTACGGCAACATCCGCCCCACCAACGAGCAAGATAGCTTCGACATCTCGGCCAAGATAGAGCACGATTTTGGCGACGTGGTGCTGACGGCATGGGCGCTTTATTCCGATGTCGACCAACTGCTGACCGCTGATGGCACCTCGGCAGATTTTGCACGTTTCATCAGCGCGGCAGATCCGGCCGCAAACAACGTGGTCAACAGCTGCTTCTCTTCGACAGCGAGCCTTACCGGCTTCCCGGTCAACCAGCCCGGTTTCGTAGGCGCTCTGCCGGTGCCGTTCATTTTCGATCCCGTGAATGGTTCAACCTTCGGAGCTTACAGCCCAAGCACTTGCGATGGCACTCAGCTACAGATCCGTCAGCAATCGGACATCAGCGCCGAAATTCGCCTGGCATCCAACGATGGCGGTCCGCTGAACTGGCAGATCGGTGCCTATTTCCTCAATATTGACCGCGAAACCGGCGTCAGTATCGGCGGCGACACAGGCGCTGGCGTCAGCCGCGAACTGTTCAACTTGCCGGGAAGTGCCAACCCAACCTCGCTGCTCCTAAACGACGCGTTCGATACCAATGTCTATGCGATCTTTGGGAATGCCGAGTATCAGTTTGGCAACTTCACCGCCGGCCTGGCGCTTCGCTATGACATTGAGGACCGCTCTTCAGAGTCGCTCGTGCCTGCGGGTGCGCTCGATCCCTTCACCGGGGGCCCGATCAATCCTGGCCTTGCCTTTGGCGCATTCCAGCCGGTTGACGCGACTTTCAAACAGCTTCAGCCCAAGGTCAGCCTGAGCTGGCAGCCAAACCCTGATCTCAATTTCTACGCGAACTGGGGCATCGGCTTTAAGTCAGGTGGCTTCAACAATCAGGGTTCATCGGCAATCATCGACGCCAATTTCGTCCAGTTCATTGGCGCAGACGTCACGATCGAGGATCAATACGACAAAGAAGTTTCATCCGCATTCGAGGTCGGCGTGAAGGGCGAGATCGCCAACGGCGCGATCACGTTCGATTTGGCCGGTTATTACACTGACATCGACGACATGCAGTTCTTCGAGTTCTTCGTTGGTTCTTTCGGTCTGCTAAGGGTTGTCTCCAACATTGATGAGGTCGAAGTCTACGGCATCGAGTTCAATACTTCTGCCGAAATCGTCGATGGTTGGACTTTCTTCGGCTCAGTCAATGTCACCGAAAGCGAGATCAAAGCGAACAGTTCACGCCCGAGCACCGTTGGCAATAAATCGCCATACACCGCCGATTACACCATCAACCTCGGCACCGAAATCGACGTGCCCTTCAATGATAGCATCGACCTAATCGTGCGCGCTGATTATCGCATCACGGGCCCGACATGGTTCCACTCATTCCAAAACCAAGAAGCCCCGACACTCTTCTCTGGCCTGCTGCCAATCTCGGCTCTCGCGCTTCCAGACTTTGTCGGAAATGCGAATTATGGAGTGGCGAGACGCGACGCCTTTGGAGTGTTGAACCTGCGAGCAGGGATCGAAACCGGCAACATCACCGCAGCGGTCTTTGCGAACAATGCGCTCAACCGCGAATATCTCAATGAGGTGATCCCCGCCATCGAGTTTGGCGGATCCTTTATCTCGCCGGGCGCCCGCCGCCTTGTTGGAGTTGAAGTCGGGTTCAAATTCTAATAGCCAATCGGTCGATCACGCATCTGAAACGGAATAGATTGTGACCGGTTTGCAGGACAATTACGCCAAGGCCTATGGTCACAAGGCTGGCTTTGGTTCGCGCCCTGCGCTGGTCATGGTGGATTTTGTCGAAGCTTATTTTGATCCTGACTGCGACCTATACGCCGACGTTGACGATGTGCTTGCATCGGCCCTCAGAATACGAGAAGCGACGCATCACGCCGGCATCCCGGTCGTTCTGACGAATGTGGTGTACCACCCATCGACTTTGGATGGTGGGCGCTTCTATCAAAAGGCGAAGCCCCTGCGCTATTTCCTTCAGGGCAGTTCGATGGGCGCATGGGCGAAAGGGCTTGAGCCGCAGAGCAATGAGCTGGTCATCTCCAAACAATACCCCAGTGCGTTTTTCGGAACTTCTCTTGCGTCCACTCTCACAAGCCTCGGCGTCGACAATGTCATCCTCACCGGCCTAACAACCAGCGGCTGTGTGCGGGCATCTTGCGTTGATGCGATGTCTCACGGCTTCATCACTACGGTAGTCCGCGATGCGGTGGGAGACAGGCATGCAGACCCTCACGAAGCGAACCTGTTCGACATGGAAGCCAAGTATGCTGACGTTGTGAGTGAGACCGAGATTATCGAGCATCTGCAAAGCTTGGCTGGCCTCTGAACAAACTGCCGCATCAACGGCATAGGGGCAATCTTGGCGTCGTGACACTTGCAGTGTGGCGCGGCATGCGACATGGCGTGCGCAACGAGTCACGCACGGGATGCGCATAGATAATGTCAAACTCCAACCCTTTTGAGGACAAGCTCGTCACCGTCTTTGGTGGCGCGGGTTTCGTCGGCAATTACGTGGCGCAAAGCCTGCTTGAACGCGGGGCGCGGCTGCGCATTGCGAGCCGCAATCCGGAGAAGGGCTTTTCGCTGCAACCGCTCGCGGACCTCGGCCAGCTTCAGCTTACTCGCTGCGATATCACCAACGAGCAGAGCGTCGCTGCGGCGATCCATGGCGCTAGCTATGTCGTCAATCTCGTCGGTGTGTTCGCGGGCGACCAGACCAAGGTGATGGGTGAAGCCCCCGGCACGATTGCTCGGATCGCCAAGGCAGAAGGCGTCGAGGCGCTCGTCCATGTCAGCGCTATCACTCCCGGCGCCGACAGCACAGCCGAATACGCAAGAGCCAAAGCGCTCGGCGAAGAGCGCGTCATGGAGGCGTTTCCCCAGGCGACGATCCTGCGACCTTCGATCGTGTTCGGCAAGGACGACAACTTCCTCAACATGTTCGGGCAGATGATCTCGACCCTGCCCGCCCTTCCCGTGTTCGCACCCGATGCGAAGCTGCAGCTGGTCTATGTCGATGACGTTGCCGAAGCGGTTCTGCGCGCGCTTGAGCATCCGGCGAAACATGGCGGCAAGACGTTCGAGCTGGGCGGTCCGGAGCAGCTCAGCATGATGGAGATCAACCAACGCATTGCGGTACCGCGCAAGGGCGCGAGCGGCGCTTCATCGCCATGTCTGATAGCATGAGCGGTCTGTTCGCCGCGATCCCCGGCACACCGATGAGCCGCGATCAGTGGACCCTTCTCAAGCCTGGCAACGTCGTCTCGGGCGAGCATCCCGGCTTCAAGGAGCTGGGCATTGAGCCCAAGCCGCTGGGCCTCTTCCTCGACAAGTGGATGGTGCGATATCGGAAGTTCGGTCGGTTCGGATTGGAGAACTCGCGGAACGCTGGCTGACCAACGGCCAAGCTGCTGTAAACCGACCATTTTCGGGAGATATGGACCGCATGTTACACGGTCCTAGAGAAAACTCCTGCGCCGCTCGCGCACCTCAAAATCGCTCCATTAAATAAGAGGAAGAGGACAAGCATCCGGCCCCTCTACCCAGCCAAACTTGAGTAGGAAAACCGTAGCCGAAGCGCGGCCTAGCTCTCCGCTAAAGCGCGCTTCGATAGAGCTCCAGCTTGGCCGCATAAGCGCGCTCGGCAGCGTCCCTCGCATAGGCAGGACTGTCCGGTACGGTCCAGCCGTGATCGCCGGCGAACACCTCGACAACAGCGGGCCGACCCGCCGCATCGCTCGCCTCGCGGAGCGCGACCTTGTCATTGGGAGCTTCGGCGTCGTCATCCTGCGCGATGGCGAAGAGAAAGCTCGCTTCGGTGTCTGCCAGCAGCTTGTGCGAGCTCTCCTCATCCTCGCGTACCAAACCGCCCCCGTGGAAGCTCGCCGCCGCTTTCACTCGTCCCGGAACAGCGTGCGTCGAATAGACGGTGAATGGTCCGCCCATGCAGTATCCTTCAGCGCCAATTCCGCGCGCGCTATCAACCGCAGCCTGCGCATCAAGCCATTCGACAATCGCCCGTGTGTCGCTCTTGATCGCAAAGGAAGACAGCTTTTCGCGCATCTCACCCGCGCGGTCCCAACCGCCATCAGCGAAGCTCGCAAAGTCCGGCCAGATTACACCGGACACATCGCGATAATAGGGATTCACGATAAGCACCGAATAGCCATCGCTGGCCGTGCGCTGCGCCATCTCCAGATGCGACTGTCGGATGCCGGCAATATCAGGCCAATGGATAATCGCCGGAGCAGCGCCATCGGGCGCAGCAAAGAACCGCGCATCCATTGTGCCATCGGCGGTCGCAAAGCTGACCTCGCGCCCCGGCAACGCTGCATCCGATCCCTTGTCATCCGAAGCGCCACCAGAAGACGTCTCCCCGGAGGTATCACCCGGCGCGCAAGCGGCCACCGCAGCTGCTCCGGTTAGGACGCCAAATTGACGACGGCTCAGCGCAGCTTTCGCCCAGTTCTGCAGTTTGGTCTCATCGCACATATTGCCGCTCCAAATTCGTCAAAAAGCTAATACAAAGTAGACCACAGCAGAGGTGATGGACAAGCGGCGAATTGCGCGGCAACATGCGCGAAAAAGGGAGAGAGAAATGCGGAAACTGGGATTGACGCTCGCCGCTACGCTTGGTCTGGCTGGATGCGGGGGCATGGATTCTACAGACGGTGGCGATGGCATTACGCACGCCGCTTTGGTCAATGCTGGCGAGAACAGCACAGACTGGATCACCCACGTACCGCACCTATTCAGAGCAGCGCTTCTCTCCGCTCGATCAGATCAATACCGAAAGCGTAGATGACCTAGGCCTCGCATGGTTCGCCGATATGGACACCGCGCGCGGGCAGGAAGCCACGCCGCTAGTGATGGACGGCAATCTCTACCTCACCACCGCCTGGAGCAAGGTGAAGGCCTTTAAAGCGGCGACCGGCGAACCGCTATGGGATTACGATCCAGAGGTGCCGGGCGAGACAGCCGTCAAAGCGTGCTGCGACGTGGTCAACCGCGGACTTGCGGCCTTTGGCGACAAGTTATTTCTCGGCACGCTCGATGGGCGCTTGGTTGCGCTCAATCAGGATGACGGTTCGGTTGCGTGGGAGGTGCAGACCACCGATCCGACACAAAGCTACACCGTAACCGGCGCGCCGCGCATCATTGATGGCAAAGTAATCATCGGCAATGGCGGAGCCGAGTTTGGCGTACGCGGATATATCGCCGCTTATGATGTCGATGACGGCTCAGAGCTCTGGCGCTTCTACACCGTGCCAGAAGGCACGGAGGACGAAACCTCGCCCGAATACATGCAGGCTGCTGCCGAGACTTGGAACAAGGATGTTCTAGCCGGCAGCGATGCGATTGGCGGGGGCGGAACGGTTTGGGATTCGATGGCCTATGATCCCGACTTGGACCTGCTCTATATCGGAGTTGGCAACGGTTCCCCGTGGAACCGCGCTTATCGTAGCCCGGGAGAAGACGGGACCGGCGATGGCGACAATCTCTATCTATCCAGTATTGTCGCGATCAAACCGAGCACGGGCGAATATGTCTGGAATTATCAGACAACGCCGGGCGAAACCTGGGACTACACCGCGACGCAGCATATCATGCTCGCAGATATGGAGATTGAAGGCGAAAAGCGTCAGGTTCTGATGCAGGCGCCCAAAAACGGGTTTTTCTACGTAATCGACCGCAAGACCGGTGAGTTCATTTCAGCCAAGCCGTATGTCTCGGTCAATTGGGCGAGCGAGATCGACGAGAATGGCCGTCCGGTCGAAAACCCCGACGCGCGGATCGACAAGACCGGCCAGCCAGCGCTTGTCACTCCGGGCGCGCTTGGCGGCCATAATTGGCATCCGATGGCATTTCACCCGGATCAAAAACTGGTTTACATTCCAGCCTTCGAAGCAGCGATGGTCTACGCGCCGGAAGCCGACTGGAAGCCGGATCGTGCGCGCGGCTTTAACGTAGGCTTCAATCTGGGCGCAGGCGATCTTCCGCCTGACCTCGGCATCCGCCGCCAGGTTTACGGCACGGTCAAAGGCATGCTGCTCGCCTGGGATCCGGTGAAGCAAGAGGCGCGCTGGAGCGTCGAGCACCCCGGCCCGTGGAATGGTGGCCTGCTCGCCACGGGCGGCGATCTGGTGTTCCAAGGCAATTCGGGCAGCGAGTTCAGCGCCTACAATGCTGGCACTGGCGAGAAGCTGTGGAGCTTTGCCGCGCAAACCGGGATCGTGGCTCCTCCCATCACCTACACGGTCGATGGCGAGCAATATGTCGCTGTGCTCGCTGGATGGGGCGGCGCCTATGCGATCACCGCCGATGGCGAGCTGATCAATGCGCAAAAGCCGGTGAAGAACATCAGCCGCCTGCTAGTGTTTAAGCTGGGCGGCGAAGCGGAACTGCCGCCTGAGCCAGAGTTAGCTGCGCTGCCGCTCGACCCGCCTGCGAGCAGGGCGAGTGCGGAGACCATCGCTTTGGGCGGGCAGAAATACGCGCGCTATTGCGCCGTGTGCCATGCGCCAGCTGCGGTGGGATCGACTTTGCTGCCGGACCTGCGCCGCTCGGGCGCGCTCGGCAATGCCAAGACCTGGCAGACCATCGTCCATGATGGTGCGCTCAAAGATAATGGCATGGTTGGCTTTTCGGACTCGATGAGCACTGAGGAGATCGAGGCGATACGCGCTTACGTGATCCACCGCGCGAACGAGGACAAGGCGATTGACGGGGCCGAGAGGGTGTCGGCGCGTTAAACAGACCCGTTGCGGGCGAGCTTATTGAGCTGCGAAACTCGCTCCTAGCTCCGTGACCATCGCCCGCTCACGGCAGACCAAAGGCCCGTGGGTATCGCCACTTATCCCTACTCGCATACCACCGCTTGCTCGCGCCATCACCAGCGCCAACTCGGCGTGCTTGAATGCGTGATCGACACCGCCCCTTAGCGCTGTGATACCAACGCTCGCCGAAAGGCGCGGTTCGCGCGCAGTGGAACCGATCGCAAGCGCGGCAAAGGTTTCAAGTACATCATCGCACCAGATCTGCGCATCCTGCGTCGTCATGTGCGGCAAGATCACGCCAAAGCGACCACTGTCGAGATGGGCCAACTCCTGACCCTCATGCGCCATCGCTTGGAGGAATTGCGCAAAAGCCCACAGGATTTCGTCAGCCGCACTCCGACCATATTGCATCAGGATCGCTTTGAACCGGTCGACCTCGAACATCGCCAAAACATGATCACCCGGAGCTTTGAAGGCCCGCCGCATTTTGGCCGAGAAAGCTTTGCTGTTACCTAGTCCTGTGAGGGCATCGGTGGTTGCACTGGCGTGCAATTCGTTTTCAAGCACACGGCGTTGATCGACGGAACGCAGCAGGCCGATTGCCCCGCCCTCACTGCCATCATCGTTCTGAACCGAGCGCAGGCTCAATTCATGCCATTGTCGGCCTGACTGCCCTTCAGCCTCGTGGCTCTGCGCCAATGGAAATTCAAATGCGCGCTGGCTTGTCTCGTTCGCCAGAACGGCATCGACATGATGACGCAAATCTTCAGCATAAGTCACACATGCGAGATCGGCGATGTGCGGGTGAAAGAGGAATTGCGTTAGATCAATTCCCAACGCTGCTATGTTTGGTGACGCGTGTTCGATGAAGCCTCGCTCATCCAACTTAATGACGATATCACCTGCCGCTTCGGCCAATAGGCCATGCAGTACGGTGCCTTCCGTTGCACTTAATCCAATATCCATTGCCGTTTGCCCCCGGCTTTTTGACGACCACTGTTTGCCGACACGCTTTTGAGTCAATACAATTGATAAGCTAACGACAGAGAATAAGAATAAATAAATTCGTCCTAATTCTCTACAAAACCCCCGTTTTTCGTTAGTCTGATTAGTTTACTTGACTAAAAAACGAATCAACTAGTGACTTCGTTTACCATAGATACGCATTTTTCCATGAATTATGTCATCGTTACTTTGTAAACACTGATTTCACAATTCGATCATGATACGCACTTTGTCAGGGGTCGTTCCAAGCACAGTAGCAATACGTAATCGGCTTTCCGCGATGACTGCCGCGCTGTCATCAGGCATCGAAGCGCCGGACAATTCATCCGAAGAAACGCCCAGAACTTCCGCGATGGCATCCAGTCGATCAGGCAGAGGGCGCGCCTTTCCCTTTTCCCAGGCCCACACTGTTGGCTTACTTACACCAAGATAATCAGCGACTTGAGCGAGGGTTAGGTTCCGCTCTTTGCGAAGCCGGGAAAGTTTGAGCCCTAGCGTCTCTCCAGTAAGCGGTGCCATGCTCAAGGGTGCACCTACATTGTCTGGCAACGGCGCCTCAGAGCGCAATTCAGCCGCTGCAAGCGCGGTACGAACTAAGTGCTTGTGCGAAGGCACAGCCAACCAAGGAACCGCTCACCCAAACCACCTCGGCCAGCACATCGCCGATCTGAGGCAATTCAACCTGCAGGGCTTCGCCGCTTTCGATAGGCAGTGTTGTTTCGAGTAACAGGCCAGTGGCAGAGATGTTGTGAACGGTTACGTTGGCGCTCACTCCGCCGGGCAAGACACCGCTCGTCTCAAGCCGCAGCTCTCGCCTCGGCTGATTACGTCCTGCGTCAGCTTGGGGATCGGCCTCCACCGGACCGAGATGTGCTTTCAAGACCATGTTCGCGACTCCTTTGCGAGCCGCAAATCTTTGCGAACGGAGTTAAGAAAGGGTTAGCAAATGGCACTTAACTCGACGAAGCGAAGGCTTAAGCGGGTCAACACCATTCGTCGCAGCTCGATCGGGCTGATCAGGCCGCTTCCTTGCCCGAATCCAGTCCATAAGCGGTGTGAAGGACACGAACAGCAAGCTCGGTCTCGTCTTCATCAATCAGCACACTAACCTTGATCTCTGAGGTCGAGATCGCCTGAATATTGATACCGCGATCGGACAGCGCACGGAACATATTGCTCGCAACACCGGCATGGCTTTTCATCCCGACGCCCACGACGCTGATCTTCGCGATCTTGCTGTCGGTAATGATCCGGTTGAAACCGATCTCGCTCATCCGGTCCTCAAGCAGCGCTTGTGCGCGAGCCAGATCAGCTTGCGGCACGGTAAAAGTCACGTCGGTTTCGCCTTTGTCGCGCCCGACGTTTTGAATGATCATGTCGACATTGATGCTGGCATCAGCAAGCGGCTCAAAGATATGCGCCACTGCGCCGGGCTTGTCTGGCACGCGGGTGAGGATGATTTTCGCCTCGTTCTTATCGTGCGCGATACCAGTTACGTGTTGGCGTTCCATATCGCCATTCTCCACTAGAGTGTCCATTTCCTCATCCGAGACGATGAGGGTGCCGGGGATTTGGTCGGCCGGGATAGCGTCGTCGCCGACAAAGCTCGAAAGCACCTGGATGCGCACGCCTGCTTTCATCGCCAGACCAACAGAGCGGGTCTGCAGGACCTTGGCCCCGACTGAGGCCAGCTCCAGCATCTCTTCGTAAGTGACCGCCTTTAGTTTGCGCGCCTTGGCAACAATCCTCGGGTCGGTGGTGTAGACTCCATCTACGTCGGTGTAGATGTCGCAGCGATCGGCCTTCACCGCCGCGGCAATGGCAACAGCCGAGGTGTCTGAGCCGCCGCGGCCCATTGTTGTCACGCGCCCCTCGTCCGAAATGCCTTGAAAGCCGGGGATGACCGCAATCTCGCCGTTTTCGAGAGCCTCGACCAGACCCGGTGCATCAATCGTATCGATCCGAGCTTTGGCGTGCGCTTCAATCGTCTTGACCGGCAGCTGCCAGCCGAGCCAGCTGCGCGCTTTGCAACCCAAGGATTGCAGAGTGAGCGCCAGCAACCCGCTCGTGACCTGCTCGCCGCTCGACACCACCACGTCATATTCCGCCGGATCATAAAGCGCGTTTGCCTCTCGGCAGAAATTGACCAACCTATCCGTCTCGCCCGCCATGGCTGAGACGACGACCGCTACCTGATGCCCAGCCGCAGCCTGCGCGCGGACGATATTGGCCACGCGGCGGATGCGCTCGGTCCCGGCCATTGATGTGCCGCCGAATTTCATCACTATGCGTACCAAGGCGTCAAAGCTCCTGCTGGTGAGAATCTTCGCGCGCTGTTAGGGGGAGCGCATGACAAAGGCAAATGTCTCGAATGTAACTATCCGGCCCGAAGAGGCGGAGCACTTCGCCTCGCTTGCGCGCGATTGGTGGAATCCCAAAGGCCCGATGGCTTCGCTGCATCAGGTCAATCCGGTTCGGCTGGAGTTTATTCGCGCCGGGATCGACACGCATTGGGGCGGTGATATTCGCGCTGCGCAGCCGCTTGCAGGAAAGACCGCGCTCGACATTGGCTGCGGCGCGGGGCTCGTATGCGAGCCGTTGGCACGGCTTGGCGCGCAGGTTACTGGTGTCGATGCGGCGGGCGAGAATGTCTCCGCCGCCGCCGCCCATGCCGAGGCGATGGGGCTCGACATCCGCTACATGGCGGGAGAGCTTGCCAGCCTCGATATCGGCGCATTCGATCTCGTCACCTGCCTCGAAGTGGTCGAGCATGTGGCGGACAAGCCCGCATTCCTCGCCAATGTCGCCGAGCGGCTTGCGCCGGGTGGCCTGCTGGTCATGTCGACGCCCAACCGCACCGCTGCAAGCCGCGTGCTGTTGGTCGGGGCGGCTGAGGCAGTCGGCTATGTGCCCAAAGGGACGCATGACTGGAGCGACTTCGTTACGCCAGAGGAACTTGAGGATTTGCTCAGCGATGCTAGCCTGCAAGTCGGCGAGCGACGCGGAATCGCCTATCGTCCCGGCAAAGGTCTGCACCTGTCGGACGATGAGGCGCTAAACTATATCCTTACCGCACGGCGCGATTGACCGTCTCCGCGGAACCGGGGTTATCGGCAAAGATACCGTCCACTCCAGCGGCCACAAGCAGACCTTGCAGCGCTGCGTGATTGCCATGCGCAGCATCGCCGCCATCTGATTTGAGTGGTGCGGGCAGAAACGCATTCTCCGGACGAAGCGTCCAGGCGTGCACATCCAATCCAGCCGCCTTGGCATCTGCCACCAGCGACGTCGGCGAGCCATCCGCGTTGAGGATCACTGAAATGTTCGCGCCCACCCCATCGGCATAAGTCGCAATCTCCTCCAAGCCTGATGGCGCGGTCATATCGGCGTAGCGCATTTGCGGCTCATCCGCCGGACCGCCCTCTGGCTTCACCAATTGCACCAGCTTGAAATCGCTGCGTTGGTTGAGCCGCCGCAAAGCGCCGACCTCGAAACTCTGGACGATCACTTTGTCATCGACGTTTAGGCCAAGCTGTCTGACATCGCGCAGGAAAAGGTCGACCAGATCAATCCCCGCCTCTTCCAGCAGGAACGTCGGATGCTTGAGCTCTGGATAGAGGCCGACCTTGCGCCCGGTCTCTTGCTCTTTCGCGCGCACCAGCCTCACAATCTCTTCAAAAGTCGGAACTTGATAGAGACCGTTAAAGGCAATGTTGGCAGGCCGCAGGTTGGGAATGCGCTCTTTCGCGCGCAGAGTATGAAGCTCTTCCAGCGTAAAGTCCTCGGCAAACCAGCCCGCAACGAGCTGGCCGTCGATCATCTTTTCGCGCTGACGGCTCTCAAACTCTTCGCGGCTCGAAACATCGGTGGTTTCCGACAGTTCGTTCTCGTGGCGCGAAACCAGCACCAGATCCTTGGTCGCGACCAGATCGGGCTCGATATAGTCCGCGCCCTGATCGATCGCGCGCTCGTACGCGGCGAGCGTGTGCTCGGGCCGCTCTGCGCTCGCACCGCGATGGGCGATCACGATGACATCGCTTTCAGCCATTACGGGAACCGGGGCTATCGTAGCGAGTGCAGCGGCGATCGTCGTTAAAACAAAGCGGACCATTCATCTTCCTTGAAACCTACCAATGTCCCACCGGGATATTCCACCACTGGACGCTTGATCATTGAAGGGTGCTGAACCAACAAGGCGACCGCTTTGTGACTGTCGACCGCATCGGCCTTCTCGGCGTCAGAAAGCTTGCGATAGGTCGTGCCGCGCTTGTTGAGCGCGACATCGACGCCATGCGATGCGATCCACTGCTCCAGCTTTGCGGGGTCAGCGCCTTCCTTCTTATAGTCGTGAAAGATGTAGTCATGCCCGTTCGCATCGAGCCACTTTCGCGCCTTTTTGACCGTGTCGCAATTGGGGATGCCATAGAGTTGGATTGTCATCGTCTTGTCAGCTTTCAAAAATCTCTGGTCAGATGCGCGTCGGCAATCGCCACCGCAAGTGCATCGGCAGCGTCCGCTCCAGCCAGATCGGCGCCGGGAAGAAGCACTTTGAGCATCGCCTGAACCTGCGTCTTGTCGGCGCCGCCCGTCCCAACGACCGATTTCTTTACCGAGCGGGCGGAATGTTCGTTCACGGATACACCTTGCGCACCGCAAGCTGCCAGCACTGCTCCACGCGCCTGCGCCAGTTTCAGCGTTGACTGCGGATTCTTGTTCACGAACACTTCTTCGCAGGCCGCGCGTGTCGGTGAATGCTCTGCGATCACCGCCTCCAGTGCGGTGACGATATGCGACAGCCGTACAGGCATGGCCGCCTTCGCATCGGTCTTGATCTGACCGTTGGCGATATGCGTGATGCGAGACCCCTCTGCACGGATCACGCCCCAGCCGGTGCAGCTGAGTGAAGGGTCAAGGCCGAGGATCAGCACTGGCGCAACTTCACAATCCGATCAACCATCCGAGCCGCCATGCAATCGCGAGCAGGAATGCTGCCCCTAGCCCGATGGCAAAGAGCCACTCGCGCCAAGTCACGCGTCCAGCTTGGCCATGACCTCATCTGAAATGTCGTAATTGCCCCAAACGGTCTGCACATCGTCGTCGTCATCCAACGCATCGACCAGCTTGAGCAGAACGCCGGCGTCTTTCTCGTCGAGTTCAACCGTCAGGTTGGGTTTCCACGCGAGCTTTACTTCCTTTGCTTCACCCAAAGCCGCCTCCAGGCTAGAGGCCACCCCATGAAGGTCTTCGGCTGCGGTCCAGATTTCATGGCCGTCGTCGGAGGACGAAATGTCCTCTGCACCGGCTTCCATCGCAGCTTCGAGGACTTTCTCTTCGTCGCCAGCATCGGCGCCGTATTCGATGTAGCCGAGCCGTTCGAATCCGTGTGCGACCGAACCTTCTGTGCCGAGATTGCCGCCATTCTTGCTGAAAGCGGTGCGCACGGCGGTGGCGGTGCGGTTGCGATTATCGGTCAGCGTCTCGACGATGATCGCGCTGCCGCCGGGGCCATAGCCTTCATAACGGACCTCTTCGTAATTCTCGTCATCGCCCGCGCTCGCTTTGTCGATCGCGCGCTGGATGTTGTCCTTCGGCATGGACTGCGACTTCGCGGTGTTGACCGCGAGCCGCAGGCGTGGGTTCATATCGGGATCGGGCGTGCCCATTTTCGCCGCGACAGTGATCTCGCGCGAAAGCTTGGCAAACAGGTTGGAGCGTTTCTTGTCCTGCGCACCCTTGCGGTGCATGATGTTCTTAAATTTGGAATGGCCTGCCATGGGATGTCATTTCGCCGAGTTGAATGATTGATAGCTGGGGCGCATTAAACCGATGAACGACAAGATCACAAGCCCCGTGTCGGTGGCATCAGGCGATGTGGACGCAGACGATCTGCCAACCACCTCCGATCAAAACACACCAAGCGTGCAACCGGTAAACCTGCGCGCGCAATGGTCCGACTTTTTCTCATTTCTAAAGCGCCCCCATCTGCCGGAGCAAAAGCGCGGCGGCTTGGGCGGACAGACTATTGCGACCCTGCGCATGCTGGTGCTCGATCTGATCGCAATGAGCCTATTGATGGCGGTTGCCGGAGCGGTGATGGTGTTCGGGTTCGAGATCCCGCGCACCGCACTCGCTGAAATCGAAATCACAGCCGCCATTGTCTTCGCGGTGGTGCTGGTCGCGCCATTGCTGGAGGAGCTTGTCTTCCGCAGTTGGCTTTCGGGCAGGCCGCGCTATCTCATCGGCTTCCCAATTGCCCTGATTGCCGGCGTTGGCGCCGCGATGGCCGGAGCGAACTCCACTGGCGACCAGGCAGAGATCGCATTGGGTGCGGCCATGCTTGGCGGCATTGTGCTCTACATGATCGCGGCAGCAATGCTTTGGAAACGCCAAGCGCCTGCATGGTTTAGAACAATCTTCGTCGCCATGTTCTGGCTTAGCACTTTGGCCTTCGCCGCCATCCATCTGCTCAACTTTAGCGAAGGCAATTTGGCCGCACTGCTCCCATTGATCCTGCCGCAATTTATCCTCGGCACAATGCTCGGCTATCTGCGCGTCAACGATGGCCTGTGGACGGCCATCGCACTGCATATGCTGCACAATGGCCTGATTATCTCGCTGGTGCTGGCTGCGACGAAAGCCGCGTCCTAGACTTTCACCGCCGTCCCGCTGGCAGAGACCATCAGCATGGAACCTGTGTCGCCGATCACTTCATAGTCAAGGTCAACGCCGACCACCGCATTGCCTCCGCGCGTCGCGCATTCGGCCTGCAGCTCCTCGATCGCCTGATTGCGCGCATCTGACAGGATACGCTCATAACTGCCCGAGCGGTACGCCCACGATATCGCGAATATTGGCGAACAGATCGCGGAACAGGTTGGCCCCGACGATCACTTCGCCGGTCACGATACCCAGATATTCCTGAATCGGTTGCCCTTCGAGTGTGGGCGTAGTGCTGACAGTGATGCCGCGCGCATCTTTCCATGGTCCAGCCATATGATAATCCTCCTGATATTGCTGTATTACCCATATAATACAGGCGGCGGAGATTTCAACGCAGGTCCCAAGGGCGAGCGATCAGCCGAGGCCGAGTGCCGCCTTATAGGTCTCAAGCACGGTTTCCATCTCGTTGCGGTCGTCAGGCTTCATCTTCCGCAGGCGCACAACCTGGCGCATGATCTTAGGGTCGTAACCGACGGCTTTCGCCTCGGCGTAGACATCGCGAATATCGTCGGCGATGCCTTTCTTTTCCTCTTCGAGGCGTTCGATGCGCTCGATCAAAAGGCGCAGGCGGTCATCGGTGGCTTCTGCCATGTCTGTAGTCTCCGAGAATCAGTGAAATTTGTGTTGTCGCTGCGATAGCGAGCGCGCCCGCTGGAATGAACCGGGGGTAAGAAGATTTCCTGTGTGTAGCTGTTGATGACCGCGCGCGGGCGCTAGTCCGGTCTATTCTTAGCGACGCTCGCTTGCATCGCCGCAAGCTGCTCTTCGGTTGCAGAGGTCTGCCGCGTGGCCTTCCACTCCTCCATCGGCATGCCGTGGATCAGCTCACGCGCCGCCGCTTTATCACCCTCAAATCCCGCATCGCGGATCCAGTCCGCCAGACAATTGCGGCAAAACCCGGATAGCCCCATCAAGTCGATATTCTGGGCATCGTGGCGATGCTGCAAATGCCGCACCAATTGGCGGAATGCCGCCGCTGCAACCGCATCATCAAGCTCGTCGAGCGCTTTCGAATTTGCAGACGCATTCGTATCCATATTCACCTTATCCTTGAGTTGAAATCCGCCTGTGCCATAGCTGCGATTATGAGCAAGAGCGATTTCGACCGAATGAACCCTCGTGGCCGCAAGGTCAAAATTTTGGCGACTGTCGGTCCGGCCAGCCGATCGCCGGAAATGCTGCGCAATTTGTTCAAGGCGGGGGCGGATGCGTTTCGCGTCAATATGAGCCACGGCGAGCATTCCGATCACGAAGCGACGATCAAGGCGATCCGCGCGATGGAAAAGGAATTCGCGCGCCCAATCGCGATCCTCGCCGACCTTCAGGGACCAAAGCTGCGCGTTGGTACGTTCAAGGATGGCAAGGCAGTAATTCGCCACTCGGGCCATTTCACGCTCGACCGGGACGAGGCACCGGGCGATGAGACGCGGGTCTGCCTGCCGCATCCTGAGCTGTTTGGCATTCTCGACAAAGGCCAACGGTTGCTGATCAATGACGGCAAGATCAAACTTCGTGTGATTGAGGCCAATGACGAGAAGATCTTCTGCTCGGCTGAAGTCGGCGGCGTGATTTCGGATCGCAAAGGGGTCAACGTTCCCGACGCCGAGGTCCCCATTCCGGCGCTGACTGACAAAGACCGCAAGGACCTCGCCTTTGCCGTCAAACACGGAGCGGACTGGATCGCGCTCTCCTTCGTTCAACGCCCAGATGACTTGGCCGAAGCACGCCGCCTGATCGGACCCGGCACTGCGCTCTGCGCCAAGATCGAAAAGCCGATGGCCGTGCACCGTCTCGACGAGATCATTGAGATGTCAGACGGCATCATGGTAGCGCGCGGCGATCTGGGCGTAGAGCTTGAGCCCTTCGAGGTTCCGCCGCTTCAAAAGAAGATCGTCAATGCGACGCGGGGCGCGGGCAAGCCGGTGATCGTCGCCACGCAAATGCTCGAAAGCATGATCGAAAGCCCGATGCCGACCCGCGCCGAAGTCTCCGACGTTGCCAATGCGGTCTATGACGGGGCGGATGCGGTGATGCTCTCGGCTGAAAGCGCTGCGGGCGACTGGCCAGAGGAATCAGTGTTGATGATGGACCGGATCGCCGATCAGGTCGAACACGACGAGGCCTATCTGGAACGGGTACGCTTCCTCGATACGCCGCCCGATGCGACGACCGCCGATGCGCTTGCACATTCCTGCATGACGATCGCTGACACTGTCGCGATCAGCGCAATCACAGTGTTCACTAGCTCCGGTTCAACCGCTCGGCGGGTCGCCCGCGAACGGCCTGATACGCCTATGCTCGTGCTCACCCCGAGTATGCGAACCGCGCGCCGGGTCGCCTTACTTTGGGGCGCGCATGCCGTTGCTACCAAAGACATTGGCAGCTTTGAAGAAATGATCGCGAAGGGTAAGCGGATGGCGCTGCGCCACGGCTTTGGCGAGGCTGGCAGCAAGCTGATCGCGCTCGCAGGCGTGCCGTTCGGAACACCGGGCAGCACCAATTTGCTCAATGTCGTCACGCTCAAGGGCGATGAGCTCGAAAAGCATTCCGAGTAGCGCGCGATCATGGATTTCGATGACCTGCTTCTGCGCTATTTCGCCGTTAGCGATCCGTCAGATATCGCTCCGGGCGCGCTTGAGGCAGGAACGGAGAAGATGCTGGTCGACCTGGGCCTTGAAAAAGACCGGGGCAAGAGGTTCGCGCTGTGGTCGTTGCTCTTTATGCTGGGCCGAGCGCCCGACCTTGATGTCGCATTCAAAGACGAAGATGATCGTGAGGCAGCGCGTAACTTTATGGATCTGATGGCCGGACTTGAACGCGAAGAGGGCTCCAACCCTCTTTGACCGTTCCAGCCGCTGCGCTTAGATGTTTGTCGACCTAGGGAGTCTCGCGAATGAAACGCTTTGTAGTATTGGCGGCAACGCATCTTGGCACTTTGGCAGTGGGATTTGCACTTGGAATCTACTTCCTTCCAATCCTAACCGCTCAACCTGCGCCCGCTGCAGCCACTCTGGAAGCCGAAGCGCAGGCGGCTGAATTCTCCGCAAAGCTGACCCGCGACTTGCGCGGCAGCGATGCGCTGCACTGGGGCGAAGGCACGATCAGCATCTCTCCAACAAAGATCGTGCACCAAGGCGGGCTGGCTCCCGGACCGGACTACAAGATTTATCTGACGAAGGAATTTGTCGAGCACGAGGACGAGTTCGAACCGATCAAATCCCAATCGGTACCGTAATCGGCGATGTGAAAAGTTTCGACGGATTCCTGCTCGACGTGCCGGCAGGCGTCGACGTCAATGAATACACGACGGTCGTTGTCTGGTGTGAAAGCTTTGGCGAGTTCATCACCGCCGCAAAGTACCGCTAATCGAGGTTTAGCGAACCAAGTTCCCGGTTACCTGCTCAAGCGCCAGCCGCCCTTTCTAGTCGCCGCCGCGCAACCTCTTCGCCAAGAACCGGGAGCAGATCGCCCATATCCGGCCCATGGTCCATGCCGGTCAGCGCCTGACGCAGCGGCAGGAAGAGCGCCTTACCCTTACGACCCGTGCTTTCCTTCAGCTTCCCAGTAAGCGTCGCCCACGGGTTGTCGCCCCACTCAAGCGATTTGGCCGCCTCGGCCAAGTAGGCACGGACTTCATCGGTAAATTCAGGCAATTCTACCGGTCCGGTGACAATGCGCCAATAATCATGCGCGCCGCCGACCGTTTCGAGATTGGGTCGGATCGCGCGCCACGCGTCTTCACCCATACCGTCAGGCAAGCGGTCAGAGACATCGGCAAAGTCGAGCTGGTGCACAATCGCCGCGTTAATCCGGTCCAGATCGGCATCGTCGAACTTGGCTGGCGCTCGGCCAAAGGTCGAAAGGTCGAACGTCTCCAGCAGCGTCTCGCGGCTCGCGATCGGCTCAACCGGCAATGATGTGCCGAGCCGCGCGAGCAAAGCGATGATCGCTTCGGGCTCGATTCCGCGCTCGCGGAACGCATCACAACCGAGCGAGCCGAGGCGTTTGGAGAGCTTACCCTCGCGACCCACAAGAAGCGCCTCGTGGGCGAATTTGGGCAGTTCGTTCTGCGCGCCCGATGCTGCAGCAAAGCCTGCAGCATAAAGTGCGGTAAACATCTGAATTTGAACGGCAGTATTAGAAACGTGGTCTTCGCCACGTAGCACTTGCGTGACACCCATTTCGACATCATCGACCGTGCTTGGCAACATATAGAGCCACGATCCATCCGCGCGCCGGATTACCGGATCAGAGAGCTGCACTGCATCGAATTTCTGCTTGCCGCGAACGCCATCTTCCCACTCGATCGGCTCATCATGATCGAGCTTGAAACGCCAATGCGGTGCGATCCCCTCGGCTTCCTTTGCTGCGCGCTCTTCATCGCTCAGCTTCAGCGCGCCGCGATCATAGATCGGCGGCAGGCCGCGCCCCAACTGCACCTTACGCTTAAGCTCGAGCTCTTGCTGGGTTTCGTAGGCAGGATAGATGCGCCCCGCTTCCTTGAGCACTTCGAACGCCGCGTCGTAACGATCAAGGCGAAGCGACTGCCGCTCTTCCATATCCGGCGCAATGCCAAGCCAGGCGAGATCCTCGCGAATGGCCTCGACATATTCTTCCTTCGAGCGCGCAGCATCAGTGTCGTCAATCCGCAGCAGGAACTTGCCGCCAGCTTTGCGCGCAAGCATCCAGTTGTGCAGCGCGGTGCGGATATTGCCAACATGAAGGCGGCCCGTGGGAGCGGGCGCAAAACGAGTAGTGTGTCTCATTCAGAATGCGCTAAAGTGTTTCGGCGGAGGACAAAAGCCATGAATTACAAATCTTCAGTTTTCGCGCTGTTTGCCGCAGCCTGCCTCACCCTTGGAACGAGTTCCTCCAATGCGACAACCTTCTTCGAAGAGGAGTTTGTGTGTCCGATCGGCGGCGAGAAGTTCAAAGCACAGGTCGTTGGGAGTAACTCTTCATTCGGACAGCGTCCTGATGGTCGGCCATATAGCCCGCTCCCCGTTTACCCTGTGATTGAATGCCCAGAGAACGGCTTCTTGCTCTTCGATGAAGACTTCACCGAAGAAGAGCTTGCTGCGCTCGCTTCCGCGATTGAAACGCCCGAATTCAAGGCCTTGCGCGAGACAGAAACGCAGCATTACCGGGTTTGGTGGCTTAAGGAGAAGGCAGGACGCGGACTAGGTTCTCAGGTCAGCTCTTTGCTTCAAGCAAGTTGGGAAACCGACGACAACTCGAAGCGGAAGGCTAGATACCAAACCAAGTTTGCTGAAACAGCAATAAAGTGGCCACGCAACGAAGATGATGCAGCTGATTGGTTTTGGTTGAACTTGCGGGCGGCAAACGCGCTTCGTGAGCTCGGGCAATTTTCCAGAGGACTGCAGTGGCTCGATTTTGTTATGCAGCCAGAACACCTGCCTAAAGACACAGATGCGCTTGAAGGCGCGAACCTCCTAGGCGGTGAACTACGCACTTTGCTCCAAGAAGAAAACAGATACTTTGAGCCTGCTAATCTCGTGCCGACCGAAAGTGCTGCGTTTCGTTGTGTGATTTCTCGGTCTGATTTGAGCCCGGTCGAGGTAAAAGTTTGCAGAAGTGAAGCGGTCGCCAAATTTGTAGAGAAATTCAGCTTTCAATCTGACGATGACACCGAGTTGACCGGCGAAGCTGCAGTACGAGCGGCGAACCAGAAATGGAAAATAGTACCAATTGGATCATAGGGGCTTGTCAGAGGCCAACCGAGTGAAGGCGTAGAAGCTTAAAGGCTACGACCACGAAAAACCCCGCCGAAGCCTGCGCTCCAGCGGGGTCTTTCAAGTCAGCAGCCGAGGCGATTACTCGGCAGAGGCATCGCCTTCCGGAGCAGCCGGAGCGGCTCCGCCACCCATCGCTGCTTTCATCGCTTCTTCGCTCGATACCGGATCAGCTTCCGGCTCTTTCTCAGCTTCGCCAGCAGCGGCCAGAGCCTCTTGCTGCTTCTTCCACTGAGCCTTGAGCGCGGCATCACGGCTTGATGCGGTAACGCGCATGCGGTTCATGCCCGCACCAGTACCAGCCGGGATCAAGCGACCTACGATCACGTTCTCTTTGAGCCCGATCAGCGTGTCCTTCTTACCCTCGACCGAAGCTTGGGTGAGAACGCGCGTCGTCTCTTGGAACGAAGCCGCCGAGATAAACGAACGGGTCTGCAGCGAAGCCTTGGTGATACCGAGCAGGATTGGCGTGCCGGTGGCAGGCTTCTTGCTCTTCGTCAGCTTGCTGTTGATCTCGTTCATTTCTTCAAGGTCAACCTGCTCGCCCGGCAGCAAGGTGGTGTCGCCACCATCGGTGATCTCAACCTTTTGCAGCATCTGGCGAACGATCACCTCGATGTGCTTGTCGTTGATTTTCACGCCCTGCAGTCGGTAGACTTCTTGGATCTCATTGACGAGATATTCGGCAAGCGCTTCCACGCCCATCACTTCCAGAATGTCATGCGGGTTCGGCGAACCGGAGATGAGCGTATCGCCCTTCTTCACAAAGTCGCCTTCCTGAACGTCGATCACCTTGGTTTTGGGGATCAGGTACTCGACTGGATCTCCTTCCTCGGGAACGATCGCGATCTTGCGCTTCGCCTTGTATTCGCGAACGAATTCGATCTTGCCGGAAATCTTGGCGATGATCGACACGTCCTTCGGCATGCGCGCCTCGAACAGTTCGGCAACACGCGGCAAACCACCGGTGATGTCACGGGTCTTGGCAGCTTCACGCGATGCACGCGCAAGGATGTCACCCGCCTCAACCGTCTGGCCGTCTTCCACCGACAGGGTGGTGCCCGGAGCCAGCATGTAACGCTGTGCTTCGGTCTCACCATCATCGGTCTGACCTTCGCCGAGAAGGGTCATGCGCGGACGCAGGTCTTCCTTCTTCTTGCGGTACGGTTGCCCGGTTTTCGGTCACGACACGTTGAGCGATACCGGTTGCATCATCAGTGCGCTCCTCAAGGGTCGTACCCTCGACGAGGTCCTGATACTTAACCGTACCCGATTGCTCGGTGATGATCGGCAGAGTGAACGGATCCCATTCAGCGAGACGATCGCCTTCCTTCACCTTGGCGCCATCCTTGAAGTGCAGAACGGTACCGTAAGGAACCTTGTGCATTTCGCGCTCACGGCCCTCGGCGTCGATCACAGCGATTTCACCGTTGCGTGCGAGCGAGAGGATGCGGCCCTTCTTGTCGGTGATCGTTGGCATGTCGCGCAGTTCGATCTTACCGTCGGAGATGGCCTCAAGGTGCGAGGTTTCGTTGAGCTGTGCAGCACCACCAATGTGGAAGGTCCGCATGGTCAGCTGGGTGCCCGGCTCACCAATCGACTGTGCAGCGATGACGCCTACAGCTTCACCGATGTTGACGGGAGTACCGCGAGCAAGGTCACGGCCATAGCACTTGCCGCAAACGCCCTGCTCCGCTTCACAAACCAGCGGCGAGCGGATCTTGGCAGACTGGGTTTCAGCCGCCTCGATTTCCTTCACCATCGGTTCGTCGATCAACGTGCCAGCCTTGACGATGACCTCGCCGGTCGCAGCGTTGACGATATCCTCTGCCGTGGTGCGGCCCAAGATACGCTCACCAAGCGAGGCGATGACCGAACCACCTTGAACGATGGCGCGCATTTCGAGCGCATTGTCGGTCTTACAGTCCTCTTCAACGATGACGCAGTCTTGCGACACGTCGACCAGACGGCGGGTCAGGTAACCCGAGTTTGCCGTCTTCAGAGCGGTATCGGCGAGGCCTTTACGCGCACCGTGGGTCGAGTTAAAGTATTCAAGAACGGTAAGACCTTCCTTGAAGTTCGAGATGATCGGCGTTTCAATGATCTCGCCCGAAGGCTTTGCCATCAGACCGCGCATACCGGCCAGCTGCTTCATCTGCGCGGGCGAGCCACGCGCACCGGAATGGCTCATCATATAGATCGAGTTGATCTGCGATTCCTTGCCATCCTTGTCGAACTTCTGCGACTTGATCTCTTCCATCATGGCGTCGGCCACCTGGTCACCACAACGGCTCCATGCGTCGATCACCTTGTTGTACTTCTCTTGCTGAGTGATCAGACCATCTTGGTATTGCTGCTCATAATCGGCGACCAGCTTCTTGGTCTCTTCGATCATGCCTTCCTTGCTGTCAGGAATGATCATGTCGTCCTTGCCGAAGCTGATGCCGGCCTTGAACGCGTGACGGAAGCCAAGGACCATGATCGCGTCAGCGAACAGGACCGTGTCTTTCTGGCCGGTATGACGATACACTTGGTCGATCACATCGCCGATTTCCTTCTTGGTCAGAAGGCGGTTGATGATGTCGTAAGGAACCTTGTGGTTCTTGGGCAGACATTCACCGATCAGCATGCGGCCAGGGGTCGTGACAAAGCGCTTCATCACCACATTGCCATCTTCATCAGCCTGCGGAACGCGGGCGATGATCTTGGTGTGGAGGGTGACCGACTTGGTCTCAAGTGCTTGGTGCACTTCGGCCATGTCGCCGAAGCGCGGCAGTTTTTCGACCTTGGTGCCATCCTTCTCTTCGATGAATTCAGGGCTCTTTTCCTGACGTTCCATCGAGAGATAGTAGAGACCGAGGACCATGTCCTGCGAAGGCACGATGATCGGCTTACCATTGGCGGGCGAGAGGATGTTGTTGGTCGACATCATCAGCACGCGCGCTTCTAGCTGCGCTTCGAGCGACAGCGGAACGTGGACAGCCATTTGGTCGCCGTCGAAGTCGGCGTTAAAGGCCGAGCAGACCAGCGGGTGAAGCTGGATCGCCTTGCCTTCGATTAGCACAGGCTCGAATGCCTGGATGCCAAGACGGTGAAGCGTTGGCGCGCGGTTCAGCAGAACCGGGTGCTCACGGATCACTTCGTCGAGGATGTCCCAGACTTCCTTGCGCTCCTTCTCAACCCACTTCTTCGCCTGCTTCAAGGTCATCGAAAGACCCTTCGCGTCGAGACGGGCGTAGATGAATGGCTTGAACAGCTCGAGCGCCATCTTCTTTGGCAGACCGCACTGGTGCAGTTTAAGCTCAGGCCCGGTCACGATGACCGAACGGCCTGAATAGTCGACGCGCTTACCGAGCAGGTTCTGACGGAAGCGGCCTTGCTTGCCTTTGAGCATGTCGGAAAGCGACTTCAGCGGACGCTTGTTCGCGCCCGTGATGACACGGCCACGACGACCATTGTCGAACAGGGCGTCAACGGCTTCCTGCAGCATACGCTTCTCGTTACGGACGATGATGTCCGGCGCGCGCAGCTCAATCAGGCGCTTCAAACGGTTGTTCCGGTTGATCACGCGGCGATAGAGATCGTTAAGATCCGACGTTGCGAAACGGCCGCCATCCAGCGGCACCAGCGGGCGCAGCTCTGGCGGGATCACAGGGATCACTTCGAGAATCATCCATTCCGGACGGTTGCCCGAGTCGATGAAGCTTTCAACAACCTTCAGACGCTTGATGATTTTCTTTGGCTTGAGCGCGGACTTGGTAGTCGCGAGCTCTTCAAGCAGGTCTTCACGCTCCTGCTCAAGGTCGAGATCCATCAGCATGACCTTGACGGCTTCCGCACCGATATCGGCAGAGAAGGCGTCTTCGCCATACTCGTCCTGCGCTTCGAGCAGCTCGTCTTCGCTCAGCAGCTGGAATTTCTCAAGCGGGGTCAGGCCCGGCTCGATCACCACATAGCTTTCGAAGTAGAGAATGCGCTCAAGCTGCTTGAGCTGGATATCGAGCAGCAAACCGATGCGCGAAGGCAGCGACTTCAAGTACCAGATATGCGCAACCGGAGCGGCGAGCTCGATGTGGCCCATACGCTCACGGCGCACCTTGGTGACGGTGACTTCAACGCCGCACTTCTCGCAGACGACGCCCTTGTATTTCATGCGCTTGTACTTGCCGCACAGGCATTCGTAATCCTTTACCGGACCAAAGATGCGCGCGCAGAACAAGCCGTCACGCTCTGGCTTGAACGTACGGTAGTTGATCGTTTCCGGCTTCTTGATTTCGCCGAAAGACCACGAACGGATGCGCTCTGGCGAGGCAATGCCGATCTGAATCTGGTCAAAGGTTTCCGGCTTGGCCAGCTGGTTGGTGAATTTTGTCAGTTCATTCATGACTTGGTTCCCTCAGGGGGTGAAATCTCTTGGGTGGCGAAGTGGAAGGGGCTGAGCGCCCGTTCCCTTATTCCGCCGCCTCCGGCCATTCGTCTTCGTTTTCTTCGCCGTCAGACAGCGACTTCAACTCGACGTTCATGCCCAGCGAGCGCATTTCCTTCACGAGCACGTTGAAGCTTTCCGGAATGCCGGCTTCGAAAGTGTCGTCGCCTTTGACGATTGCTTCGTAGACCTTGGTCCGGCCAACAACATCGTCCGACTTGACGGTGAGCATTTCCTGCAAGGTGTAGGCAGCGCCGTAAGCTTGCAGCGCCCAGACCTCCATCTCACCGAAGCGCTGACCACCGAACTGCGCCTTACCGCCCAGCGGCTGCTGAGTGACGAGCGAGTATGGACCGATCGAGCGAGCGTGGATCTTGTCATCGACCAGGTGGTGCAGCTTGAGCATGTAGATGATGCCCACTGTAACCTTACGGTCGAAGGCTTCACCAGTGCGTCCATCGAACAACGTCGACTGACCCGAGCTATCGATACCGGCCTTCACCAGCATGTCCGAAACGTCTGCTTCGCGCGCACCGTCAAACACCGGCGTACCCATTGGGACGCCCGCAGACAGATTGGACGCGAGCTCAACGATCTGCTCGGTCGAACGGCTTTCCAGATCATCGTGATACTGGTCACCGTAAACGTCCTTCAGACGCTCAACAACGGCCTCAGGAGGCTTGGCCTTCTTATAGTCTTCAGCCGCATTCGGGTTGGCCGCTTTCCACTCTTCCAGCTTCTCAGCGATGTCCATACCAAAGCCGCGAGCCGCGAAACCAAGGTGGGTTTCGAAGATCTGACCGACGTTCATACGCGAAGGCACACCAAGCGGGTTGAGAACCACGTCAACGGCGGTTCCGTCTTCTAGGAACGGCATGTCTTCCACTGGCAGGATGCGAGAGATCACGCCCTTGTTGCCGTGGCGGTCGGCCATCTTGTCCCCTGGCTGAAGCTTGCGCTTCACCGCGACGAAGACCTTGACCATCTTGAGCACGCCCGGTGCGAGTTCGTCACCACGCTCAAGCTTCTCTTTACGATCCTCGAACTTGGCATCGATCAGCCCGACTGCATCATCGTACTGCGACTTGACCGCCTCAATCTGAGTCTGGCGCTTGTCTGCGGCGACCGCAAACTTGAACCATTCATGCCGCTCAATGCCTTCCAGCGCGTCAGCGGTAATCTTGTCACCTTTCTTGAAGCCCTTTGGTGCGGCAGATGCTGTCTGGCCGACAAGCATATCGCGCAAACGGTTGTAGGTCGCACGGTTCAGAATCGCACGTTCGTCGGCGGCATCCTTGCGCAGACGCTCGATCTCTTCGTTCTGGATCGCCCGCGTTCGGTCGTCGATCTCGATACCGTGACGGTTGAACACACGAACTTCGACGACAGTCCCTGCTACACCTGGTGGCAGGCGCAGCGAGGTGTCGCGAACGTCGGATGCTTTCTCACCGAAGATGGCGCGCAGAAGCTTTTCTTCCGGCGTCATCGGGCTTTCGCCCTTCGGCGTGATCTTGCCGCACAAGATGTCGCCCGGATGCACTTCCGCACCGATATAGACGATGCCCGCTTCATCGAGGTTGCGCAGAGCTTCCTCGCCAACATTCGGGATGTCACGAGTGATGTCTTCCGGGCCAAGTTTCGTATCGCGAGCCATGACTTCGAATTCCTCGATGTGGATCGAGGTGAAGACGTCGTCTTTCACGATGCGCTCGGAAATGAGGATGCTATCCTCGTAGTTGTAGCCATTCCACGGCATGAACGCGACGAGGCTGTTCTTGCCGAGCGCCAGTTCACCCAGATCGGTCGAAGGACCATCGGCGATGATGTCACCAGCTTCGATCACTTCACCAACCTTCACCAGCGGACGCTGGTTGATGCAGGTGTTCTGGTTCGAACGCTGGAACTTTTGCAGTGTGTAGATATCGACGCCCGATTGGCCAGGCTCGACATCGCCCTGCGCGCGGATCACGATCCGGGTCGCATCGACCTGATCGACGATACCGCCGCGCTTGGCAGCAATCGCAGCGCCGGAGTCGCGCGCAACCGTTTCTTCCATGCCGGTTCCGACCCAAGGCGCTTCCGCCTTGACCAGCGGCACGGCCTGACGCTGCATGTTCGAGCCCATCAGCGCGCGGTTGGCGTCATCGTTTTCCAAGAACGGAATGAGCGATGCCGCAACCGAAACGAGCTGCTTTGGCGAAACGTCCATGAGCGTGATTTGCTCATTCGGCGCCATCAGGTTGTCGCCCGCCTGACGAGCCGAAATTAGCTCCTCAACGAACGAACCATCTTCCTTCAGCTCAGCCGAAGCCTGCGCGACGGTGTGCTTCTGCTCTTCCATTGCGGAGAGATAGATAACCTCGCTCGAAACCTTGCCGTCCTTGATCGTGCGATAAGGCGTTTCGATGAAGCCATATTTGTTCACGCGGCTGAACGAGGCCAGCGAGTTGATCAGACCGATATTCGGGCCTTCCGGCGTTTCAATCGGGCAGATACGACCATAGTGGGTCGGGTGAACGTCGCGGACTTCAAAGCCAGCGCGTTCACGCGTCAGGCCACCTGGGCCAAGCGCCGAAACGCGGCGTTTGTGCGTGACTTCAGACAGCGGGTTGGTTTGGTCCATGAACTGCGACAGCTGCGAAGAGCCGAAGAATTCACGGACAGCCGCAACAGCTGGTTTCGCGTTGATGAGGTCGTTCGGCATAACAGTCGAAACATCGACGCTGCTCATGCGCTCTTTGACTGCACGCTCCATGCGCAGCAGGCCGACACGGTACTGGTTTTCCAGCAGCTCACCGACCGAGCGAACACGGCGGTTGCCGAGATTGTCGATGTCATCGACTTCGCCCTTGCCGTCCTTCAGGTCGACCAATTCCTTGACCACGGCCAAGATGTCTTCCTTGCGGAGCGTGGTCACAGTGTCTTCGGCGTCGAGGCCGAGACGCATGTTTAGCTTTACACGGCCAACAGCGGACAGATCATAGCGCTCACCATCGAAGAACAGGCCTTCGAACAGAGCTTCTGCGGTTTCCTTGGTTGGCGGCTCACCCGGACGCATGACCTTGTAGATCGCTTCCAGACCTTCGTCGCGGTTTTCAGCCTTGTCGACTGCGAGCGTGTTACGGATCCAAGGGCCCGTGTTTACTTCGTCAATGTCGAGTAGCACGAGGCTGTCGATGCCAGCGGCATCCAGCTTCTCGAGGTTTTCAGGCGACACTTCTTCGCCCGCCTCGATATAGATGCGGCCCGTACTCTCGTCGATTAGGTCGCGCGCGGCATAACGGTACCGATCACTTCCTCAGTCGGCAGTAGCAGGTTCTTGAGGCCATCCTTGGCCGCCTTGTTGGCAGCACGCGGGCTGATCTTCTGGTTGGCGGCGAAGACTTCTTCGCCGGTCTTGGCATCGACCAATGGGAAGGCCGGCTTCTGACCGCGCCATGCTTCGGCGTCAAACGGGATTTTCCATCCGTCTTTCGCGCGGTCCCACGTGACCGTATCATAGAAGTGGTGCAGGATTCCTTCGCTGTCCAAGCCCAGCGCATAAAGCAGCGCCGTCACCGGCAGCTTGCGCTTACGGTCGATCCGGACGTTGACGATGTCCTTGGCGTCGAACTCAAAGTCGAGCCATGAGCCACGATACGGAATGACGCGGGCAGCAAACAGCAGCTTGCCGGAAGAATGGGTCTTGCCGCGATCGTGATCGAACAGCACGCCCGGCGAACGGTGCATTTGCGATACGATAACGCGTTCGGTGCCGTTGATGATGAACGTGCCGTTATCCGTCATGAGCGGCATGTCGCCCATGTAAACATCTTGCTCTTTAATATCGAGAACCGAGCGGGTTTCGGTTTCCTGATCGACTTCGAACACGATCAGGCGCAAAGTCACCTTCATCGGAGCAGCATAGGTGATGCCGCGCTGACGACACTCGGTGGTGTCGTATTTCGGGTCTTCGAGTTCGTAGTGAACGAAGTCGAGTTCCGCAGTGCCGGCGAAGTCACGGATCGGGAATACCGAACGCAGGGTCTTTTCGAGACCTGAGACGTATCCGGTTTCTTTGTCCGAGCGCAGAAATTGCTCGTAACTCTCGCGCTGAACCTCGATCAGGTTCGGCATGTCGACGACTTCATGGATATCGCCGAAGATTTTACGGATGCGCCGTTTCGCCGTGCCCTTGGCGATCGCCTTAGACTTGGTGGGCTTTGCTTTGGTTGCCATGGAGGAGAAGTGCCTCTTTATTTATGGCGGGACCCGGAAGAAGGCCCAGCCGCTCAATTTCGAACGCTTGCGTTGCGCGAGAATTCAGCCCCATTTCAAACGCACAAAAGGCCGCGAACAAAGACAAGCCTTTCTGGCCCGCAATGCTGCAGCTCAAAAATACGTCGCGAATATGGAACTCGCCGCTTCCATTCCTAAGCCGATCCCCGCGTATGAATCAGCTTTGCTCGAAGCGCGGTCGAAAAGCCATGTAGGAATTGTCGCCCCGGGCGTCAACCGCTGGAAACCACCAAGGCCTGTGGCGATCAGATTAGCTGTACTGATCGCGCCATCTGCACAGTCTAACCCCACCGTCAATATCCGATTTTCAATATGTCGCATATTGTTTTTCAATATTATTGATTGACAATAAATCGAATCGCTCCTAGATCCGAATTATCGAATTTCAATAACGCCTATCAAGGAGAACGATATGTCAAATGTATTCACCCACTCACTCGCCGTTGTCGCCGCGCTGGTTCTCACGCTCGGTTCAATCGGCACCATCATCACGGTTCCGCCGGCACAGGCAATGTCGCCCGTGGCCATGGTTGAACTGGCCTGACCTTAGAACACCTGAAGGAGGATCACGTGAAGAAGTTCAGTTCAGACCCACTGTTGCTGGCAGGCCAAGTGCTAGCTCTTATCATTCAAGGGCTGATGGCGTTTGTCGCTGTCGTCCTGGCGATACTCACCCCCTTCGTCCTGTTGTTCCAGGACAAGATCAACGCCGAAATCCAAGCGGAGCACGCGCAGACGCTCACTGCGTTTCCCGCCTTTCCGCTTGCGGCGCTGTTTCTGGCGATTATCGCGGTGGTAGCGCTCATCTTCTTTTTCTTCTCTAGGTTGCGCGCGATTATCGGCACGGTTGGCGATCGAGATCCCTTCGTGCCTGAAAACGCTGATCGGCTTAGTACGATGGCTTGGCTGCTGCTTGCAGTGCAGGTCCTGATGATACCGGCTGCTGCCATTGGGTTGATGGTCGCAGAATGGGCCAAACAGATTGAGGACAGTTCATTCAACATGGATGCCGGGTTCGATTTGACCGGGATCATGATGGTCATCGTTCTCTTCATTCTCGCCCGCGTTTTCAAACAAGGCGCAGCGATGCGCGAAGACCTGGAAGGAACGGTCTGATGCCTGCCGACGAAGAAGGAGCAACAATAATGGTCAAACTCGACGACCTGCTGCACGAACGTCGCATGACGCTGACCGAGCTAGCCGAGCGCGTAGGCCTCACCCTCGCGAACCTCTCGATCCTGAAAACCGGCAAGGCCAAGGCGATCCGCTTTAGCACCCTCGCCGCGATTTGCCGCGAGCTGGAGTGCCAGCCAGGTGATCTGCTCGAATATAGCGTAGGTGAATAGCATGCGATGTAAGGGGCGGCAGCAAAGCCCGCCCCACTCGCAAGCCAGATAAGTAATTGGAACCATTCGCCGCCTTGCCAGTTTCAAATGTATTCGCTGAAACAACATTTACAGGGGTTCATTATGAAATTCTCAGCACTGGCAATTCTTCCCGTAGCTCTAGCTATCTCGGCATGTGACGGCCCAGCCGAAGAGGCAGGCGAGGCGCAGGACGACATCACCGAAGCAGCAGGTGAAGTTGTCGAAGAGCGCGCTGAAATGGTAGAGGCGCAAGCCGATCTCGCTGAAGAACAGGCCGATGCCGCGACAACCGAAGCTGGCGAAATGGAACTTGAGCAAAAGGCTGAGCGCCTCGAGCAGAAAGCCGACGAATTGGCCGAGCAAGCGGACGGTATGTAAGGTTTGGCTTGACTCAGACCTGAAATCTCTTAGAGGCCCGCCACTGACTGGCGGGCCTTTTTGGGTTGCTCGGTCATCCGTCCGAGACAGTTGGTGAGAGCAATCGGGTTCTCTTAATTTCCAGCCTAGACGGGGAAAAGAGATTTTGGCCAGCCAACTGGCGGCCCACACGATGCGTTTTTCGCATCCTCCTTCCCCATCAACGGACTTTCGGTCTTGTCGGTTAGCGGCAGGACCAAATGTGAGCCGGTCGTCAGGCATATGTCTGGCGATCATTAGTGAAGGAGCAAAAGCATGGATCGTTCGCAAAAAGCCGACGCAGTTGCCCAGCTCAACGACGTCTTCAAAGAGGTCGGCGTGGTGGTTGTCACCCGCAACCTCGGCCTGACGGTGGACCAGTCCACCGAACTGCGCGGGAAGATGCGTGAAGCAGGTGCATCTTATAAGGTTGCGAAGAACCGTCTCGCCAAGCTCGCCCTGAAAGACACCGATTACACGGGTATCGAAGAGTATCTCTCCGGCCCGACCGCGCTGGCATGGTCCGAAGACCCTGTCGCAGCCGCCAAAGCTGCTGTCGAATTCGCAAAGTCGAACGACAAGCTCGAAATCGTCGGTGGATCGATGGGTACGCAAGTGCTCGACGAAGCTGGGGTCAAGGCACTCGCCTCGATGCCATCTCTCGACGAGCTGCGCGGCAAGATTGTTGGCCTCGTCAACGCCCCGGCAACCAAGGTTGCTCAGGTCGTCAACGCACCAGCCAACAAACTGGCCCGCGTATTTGGTGCCTATGGCGCCAAGGATGCTGCTTAACAGAGACGATTTCGCAAACGCGATTTTTACATGTGTTTTGGGGTGTGACCTAGTTAGGCCGCCCCGCATAAATTGGAGTGAACATCATGGCTGATATTGCCAAGCTTGTTGAAGAACTTTCGAAGCTGACCGTCCTTGAGGCAGCTGAACTGGCCACGGCTCTTGAAGAAGAGTGGGGCGTGAGCGCTGCTGCTGCTGTTGCAGTTGCTGGTCCAGCTGGCGGCGGCGACGCTGGCGCAGCTGCTGAAGAGAAGGACGAATTCGACGTCATTCTTACCGGCGACGGCGGCAAGAAGATCCAGGTCATCAAAGAAGTCCGTGCCATCACCGGTCTGGGCCTCACCGAAGCCAAGGGTCTTGTCGAAGGCGCACCAAAGCCTCTCAAAGAAGGCGTTGCCAAGGCAGAAGCCGAAGAGATCAAGGGCAAGATCGAAGCAGCCGGCGGTACCGTTGAACTGAAGTAACGGGCTCGCTCAAGTAAGCTTTTCGCTTACGCTTCGAGCTCCTCGAGAGATCAACAAGAAGGGCGGTGCCAGCAATGGCGCCGCCTTTTTTGCGCATGAACGCAGACATGACCAAAGCGGACGATGACTTTCGCGTTCGCACATAATCCCGACCGCAATGTCGCTGAGATACAATGCCCTCCCTACGAACTGAGGTAATATTGTGTGCGATCCAGGGGGGATCGAAAACAGGGATTATACTCTATGAAAATTGTTCCGATTCTGGCGGCTCTCGCCGCTGGCGTGAGCCTGAGCGGCTGCGCAACCGTGCTCAATGGCACCAATATTGACTACACCACGCAAACCGATCCGGAGGGCGCCAACATCGTCTTCCTCGGCGGGCTGGAATGCACTTCTCCTTGCGAGCTCGAATTGCGTCGCAAGGACGACACCCGTGTGGACATTACGAAGGACGGCTACGAACCAGTTTATGTGCTGGTCCAGTCAAAGCTGGCCGGATCGACTTTCGGTAACGCGCTTGCAGGCGGCCTGATCGGCGCTGCAGTCGACGGAGGCAACGGCGCGAGCAACACGTTGCGTCCTCGTCCGCTCTACGTGAAGCTGGCTCCGCTCGGGTCGGGCGAACCGGCACTTTTGCTCGACAAAAATGGCGAATTAATCAGCACTGTCGACGAACACAATGACAGCGTGCGCGAAGACGTTGCCAAGACGATCGGCGCAGATCTTGCTGGCGTTGATCCTGCCTCCGTCGCTGCTGAAGATGCTGCTGGCGAGTAGGCAATTACCACCGCGCACCCAGCCGGTTCACAATTTGCCATAAGGGCGGTTCCTGAAACGGGGCCGCCCTTTTTCGTTTCTCAATTATTCGGTAAGCGCTTGTAGCGCTGGTCCCGAGGCTGCTCAGCCTCGATTGCTAAGCGATTTAGCGGCGACGAATGCAAGCCCCAGACCGATCAACGCCGCAGCGCCATATCCAAGATAGGTGGCGGACCAATCTTCGCTTTCGACGCTGGTGGACTCAGCGAAGCTGGCATTCTGCATCTCGCCAACAGCATCACTCGCATCGGCACCCGTGCGGGGGACGAAGCCATTGGCAGTGAGGGTCATCAAGGAAAGGTCTAAACCGCTCGCACTCGCGCCCTGCCGCGCGGCTGAAGCCACCTGATCAAGCATCGCCGGATCATTTTTCCATTGCTCAAACGCCGAGCTTAGCATCGTACCCTGAAGCAACAATGCTTCAGCATATTCCTGTCGCTGTGCATCGGTCGTTCTTGCAAAATCTGGAGCTGCAGCAAACGCGTTTTGTACCTGCTGCTTGACCATCGCAATGGTGCCTTGGTCTGGATCTTCGTCTCGCTTATTCGCAACAAGCCAAGCATTGATCCACCAAAGAGCATAGGCATCAGCGACATTGTGCGTATCGAGACCATAAGGCTGAAGCGCGCTTCTAAGTTCGTCGAAAAGCCTAGGCTGAACTGCAAACATCTGCTCCAATTCAGCGCGCCCTTTCTCACCCGGCGTGCGCTGAACAAAGGTACGCATATTTTTGCGCGTCCGCGCGGCGTCATAGCGATAGCTAGTGTCGGGAGAGCGAGCCGCGCTACTTATCTCGGCTGGCGCGGTAAGACCCAAAACTAGGCTCTGACCAATCGAGCCAACGGCGCTTTCGCCAATATAAACATCGTCACCACGGGCTGCATCAGCAGCCTGCTCGTTTTGGCGACCAAATTCTATTGCATTAAGATGGGGGAAAGCACATCTATCGCAGGGGGCGAGATATCTTGCGCAAGAGCGGGCGAGGTGTTGCCTATGACAAGAAGAACCGCACAGACTGCGACAGAAACCTGGCGAATTGGGGACATTGCATTGCTCTCCTCATGCTTGGGCGAGGTCAATAAGCACCTATAAGGCGTTAAACAATTGTTCGCACTGGCTTCAAGAACAGTAAAGGGTGGCTCCGTGGAACCACCCCATACCACATTCAATTCGTCGTCTATTGTCTGCGAGCCATCGCGGAAAGAGCATCGCCGATCGTTTTGATCATGTTGCTTGTCGCATTCATCATCATTGAGAACTCTTGCGTTGCAACGGTCAGCTTGGTGTTGATTTCAACCGAGTCGCTCTTGCCCTTCTTATGCTTCACCCTGTCCATTTGGGCTGCGAGATCCTGCATCTCACCGACCTTGCTATTCATCGCTCTGATCATTGCTTCAGCGATCACCTCAAGGATACTTCCGCGGCCACCGCGGCGAGTGCGGCCACCACCTTGCGCTTCACCGCGCTCAACCGCGCGCTCAATCTGGCGCATGAAGTCGTTTATATCGAATCGCGCTGCCCGCTCGAGGTTCGCCGAGTCGCGTGGCGAAAGATTGAATTGATCGCTTAGGCCGGCGATGACTTCACCAATTTCGCGCCGAGCTAGACCCGGCATACCCATTTGCGTAGCAGCGCTGGCCTGAACAAAATCAATCATTGTTTGTGGCATGCCGAGGCGCTCGCCCAGTTGTTGGATCGCATTCATCGCGATTTGTGATCCAATGGTGCGCATCGCCAAGCTAGCCCAGCCAGCTGGCCCCATCGCAATCTGCATCAGACTGATTGGGTTAACGACCGAACGAAGAATTCCACCTAAAGGCATCACAGATACTCCCAACTGAGTGTTCAAAGTGTCGAGGCGATTTTCGCCGTCGAGGCTTTTCTGACCCAATTGTCCGAGTCGGCCCATCTGCAGAATGCATAGATCGCCTCTGCAAAACGCTTAGGCAGCGGTCAATTCACTCTGCGATAGCGGAGCGCCTCAGCCCGGCGCAGCCAGACAACACTTGGACGCCGCGCCCCATGCACCTGCTATTCACCCACCCCGCATTTTGTAGACTAGCTGTGTGATTAATTTCGCGAATATGCGATTCGGGGGGAAGGAATGCGTGGCATACGAAACGTTCTGGCGGGGATCGCGATCGCAAGTTCAACTGCGCTTCTGACTAGCCCCTTTAACGCCAGCGCTCAGAACAGCACCTCGCAGACAAGCAATTCCGAAAACAGTATTCTTGGCGATGACTTCGCGCGCGACACTGGCGCCATTATCGTCACGGCCAGCCGTTTCAAGGACGGCAATTTGTTCGAGGCGGTCGACGTTCCCGAAGACTCCTGCCTCCAAAACGCGCCAGCTCTTGGCGAGAACAATCCCGGTTTTGCAATTGATGCATCTGGCATGCGGCGCATCCGTGATCTTCAACGCATCCGAAAGAAAACACGCGCAGGCACGATCTTCATTTCGGGCGGCTCATTCGTTGGTGCCAAGCTGAAGAAAGCCAACCTCTACAATATGTGCTTCTTCGGCACCGATTTCAGCCAGACCGATTGGACCGGCTTTTCGGGATCGGGTCTCGGCTTTATCAATACAGACCTGTCGGGTGCTAAGATGGCAGGATCGAAACTGCCTTATGTGCTCATGCGCGATGCCAAACTTGCAGAGGTCGACGCGCGGCAAGCCGACTGGAGCTATGGCAGGCTTGATGGCGGGTGGAGCGGATCGATGCGCAACCTCGACCTGACCGGCGCAAACCTCACCAATTTCCGCATCGCCTGCGGCAGCGATGAACAGGATGGCTGCCCGACGGAACGGGAGGGGATTTCTCTCAAAGATGCCAATTTGCGCCGCGCCAGTTTCTACGGCTTTTTCTGGCCGGAAACCGATCTTTCCGGTGCCACGATTGACCAAACAGAGCTCGCGCTTGACCACCTTACCAGTCTCGAACGCGCGCGGCTCGTCGGACCGATCGTGCTTCGTTCGCCGCGGCGAGCAATCATGCTCTTCCCCGGCGAGGTCGAAAACCTGGTCGAAAGCGCGCAGCGCTTGGAGAAGACATCTGCTCCATGCGAAGCAGCTTTGGTCGAACCAGCGCTGCAATTGGCCTGCAACGTGCCAGGCAGCGAAACACGCTCGCTCTTAAGCTCAGTCGCGCAACTTGAGCAGCAAAGCATGGCGAAATCAGGCTATGCGCAGCGCAGGGTCGCGTGGCTTGCCAGCCGCGATGCGTGTTTGGACCTCTCCACCGAAGATCAGCAGACGAGCTGTGTGCTTTCGGCCTATCGGGCTCGGCAGGCGGACCTTCGCGGCGATGCTGGTTTGCCGGCTTGGCTAGAGCGGCCCGGCTATAAGCTCTTTGTTTCCAGCGAAGCGGTATATCCGACGACGGGAGGCGATCCGGGTCTCTATGGCCGAATCTTGCCGATCTTGCTCGATTCCGCGGTCGCTGCGGTGATCGTCAAGACTGATGGCAATGGACGCGCGAGTGCAAAGGGCGTCGCGCTCGATGGTTGCTTCTTCGAAACTGAAGGCCTCGCCTATGATAGCGGCGAAGGTACCCTCAACTTCGCCAAGCGCACGCGGCGGCGGCGTGGACGCGTTCAAATGCGAGAGCCATTGCTCGGTTTTGCCGGACAAAGCGCCTCGGTCCAGGAAGCAGGCCTCGCGCGGTTCGAAGGATGCTCAGCACGCGCCGACTTCCCGAGGCTCGAAGCGCTCGAGCTCGACGACACCTTGCTCGAGACCATGTGGGAACGGTTTTAGGACTGCCATCCACGGTACCGATCTATACGAAACGTATAGAGACATATTGCTGCTCCACTGGCACAGCTTTTCGAAGATGTGAGTGCTATGCGTATCGAACGGAGCGGGCAATGGAGACAAATCGCGTCAACGACGTTGGCTTGGACAGGCGGGTGGAGCTTGGCTCTGCCGCTCAAACCACCGCCCTGCATACAGCCAGCGATGCGCGAATTGAGGCCGCCCGATTATCGCTAGCGGGGGCTGGTGTTCCGCAAACCGTCCGCGTTCAACAGGAAATCGTGCCGTCACAGACTGTTGCTGGCAATCCGGTCGGCCAGACCAGCACAGTCGTCACTGGAGCGCCCCCTCCGCCAACAACGCGTGAACTCGCCGCGATGGCAAGCGATGTTTACACCCCTGGTGCAGCGCCGCCTGCCGGCTGGGATCTGGCGACAAGTGCGCAGTTGGCTGAAATCGGCTTGAGCGAATCCATGCTCTCCTCCCCAACGTCCGATTTCGCCGCTGAGGTCTATTCTCGGCAGATCGGCGGCCAAACCAGCTATGTCGTCGCATTCCGCGGAACCCAAAGCGGTGCCGATTGGCGCGGCAACATCCAGCAAGGCCTCGGCATTCGCACCGACTACTACAACCGCGCACTCGAAATCGGAGAGCGGCTGGTCGTCCCCAATGGCGCGCGTGTGACATTGACGGGCCACTCGCTAGGCGGTGGACTCGCCTCTGCAGTCGCAACCGCTGGAGAGCTGGATGCAACGACATTCAATGCGGCGGGCCTGTCCGGTACCACCATTTCCGATGCACGGGCGATCGCTTCGGCAGATGGCCAACTCGAAGTGCCGGACATCAGCGCCTATTATGTTCGCGGCGACCTGCTCTCCGCGCTGCAAGATGGCGGTGACCGGATGATCGGCGCGCTGCTCGGCGGCGTCCTCGGCGCGAGTGTAGTCGACATGCCTGAGGCGATCGGCAACCGCATCGAACTCGATCCGGTCCGCCCGGAAGGAATGCGCTGGTATCAGGACAACCCGGTTGCCCGCCATTTGATGGACTATGTGCAGTCCAGCCTCCCCCACAGTGAATGCTGCCTCAATGGCTTGGCGATTTGGCTAGCCTCACCTATAGTTTGCTGCTGATATGCGCCATGCGCTCAAACTTTCTATCCTTGCGATGGCCGCCGCCATCCCAGTTGGGAGCTGCTCTGCATTGAGCGAAACATCATCCTGTTACACGCGCTCTCAGCCGCAGCTTCCCGACCGTCAGAAAGTGCGTCCGCACCTTACCAATGGTGAAGAAGGTCGCCGCCTTTATGACGCGGTGATGGCAGGCGACATCACGCTGGTTGAACAAATGGTGCGCACTAATCCGAAATTGCTTTCGACCCATCGACAGCTGCGCCCCAACGAACGCGCGGCCAGCGGCAATAGCGGAGGATTGGTCACCTTTGCGGTCGCGAATTGCGATCCGAGAATGCTGGGCGCGCTGCTCGAATTGGGTGCAGATCCTGATGGCACGCCGCCAGGGCTAGCGCTGACTTATGCTGTTCTGGCAGATGATCCTGTGATGGCGATGATGCTGCTGCAAGCGGGGGCCTCACCCGATGCGGCAAGCGCGGCGGGTGCGACACCGCTTAAGGAGGTCTTGTATTTCGAACGCGCCGACGCGGTGGAATTGCTGATACGCGGCGGCGCCGATGTGAACCGCCCGGATAGTCTTGGCGCGACACCGCTAGAAATGGCGCTTACCTTCGAGGACTATAAGAGTGCGCAGGTGCTCCTCAACGCCGGATCAAACCCTTGGCTCGTCGGAAACAAGGGCCGGATTCCGGCTTACATGCTCACGCAGCCAGCGAAGGAAAGCGCGCATGAACCAGCGCGGAAGAAAGTCCTCGATATTGTGCGGGAGCGGAGCGCGACGTGGCCCCCGCCCTCGCCAGACGAAGTGCGCGAAGGTTTCCTGCGCGGCGGATGGCCGACAGCTGCTATGCAAAGAGACAGTTTTGTGGCCACTGAGCCGGCGATCAAGTCAATGCAACTCGTCGATCAGGCCGAGAGGTAACCCGCCATGGTTGGATCAATTCGCCCCACTGGCGTTGGCGCTGTCTCGGCCGTTTCCGCGGGCTCAGGCAAGTCGGGCAGCCGCACCGGCGGTGCTTTGCACAAACTCGCGCATCGGATCGCGGGCAAGGTCGCGCGCGAATTTCGCTTGTTAGGCGAAGATGGCGACCGCGACGAAGACCAGCCGCGCCGCGAAGGCGAAGACATCTATGAAATCCGTAAGGTCGCGAAGGAACTAGCTAGCGATCTGCAGGCACGACCGACCGACGAAGGGCGACTGGCCCGGTCATTGGGAGCTTTCGCTCAGGAGAGCGCGTCGCTGCTTGCGGCCCGTCCGGGAGCGGCATCGCTTGATGCAATTGCGCATGTAATTGCCGCCAATGAGACCCCGCAGGACGGTGAAACCGCAGATCGCGCAGTCAAACAGATCGATCAGACGGTCTCGGGAATTGTCGAATCCCGACCTGGCTGATTTCGCTCCGGTTTCTCAAAAATAAGCGAAGCGATCTTGAGCCTGCGCCGGTCGAGCCCGTGGAGCAGCGCGAGCTGAGCGTAGCCTGCCCTTAAAGCATTCAACTTCGGATCAAGACCGGCAATTCGAATTGCCACGCTGCCATCAGCTTGACGCGTCAGCAGCGCGCTTTGCGCAAGCGAACCCGGGGGAAATCCACTTCAGCTAGACGCTAAGTCTGTCCCCGGCCAGCTCTCCGCTATCCGTGCTGCCATCCTTTCAAGAATGGCTGTGTCCGCAGCATTGGCTGAACTCAACTGCGCCGCGGCTGATGAATGCTCCGTCCTCACCAGCCGCGACATGTCTCCGCGCGCCAGATCGGCATCGCCTTGCTGGCCGCTCTCTCCTGAAAGGCTATCGAAGTCGCGCGAACGTGATTGAGACGAACGCGCGCCATCACTGCTCTCGCCTGCACGCTGCAGATTGCGAGTATTGTCGTCGCCCGCACGCTCAAGTTTGGAAGAGAAACGTTCGCTCACGCTGCGGTTCTCGGCCTGTTGCCGGGGAGGCTCAGGCTCGCTCGGGCGCTGCGACCTCGGGTGGTTTGCGGTGCGATTTGCAGCATCAGAGGCGGATGTCGGAGGTGTCATGATCGTTGCTCCTGCGCCTCTTCTTCCGCTGCGATCTCATGTCGCCGCGCCTCGGCCACTCTCGCCTTGGCCAGCTCTCCGGTGACGATATTGCCGCGCTCGACCGCGCGTTCATGTAACGCCCGTTTCTCGGCCAATTCAACGCGAGCTTCGCGTAAGCTTTCAAAAGCATCGGAACGTTCGCGGCGCGCATACTGACATTTGCGCTCTGTTACTTCGCGCCACAGCAATGCCTGCGGATCAGCCGGATTGTCGAGCAGCATGAACTCAGCCGAGTTTCGCCGCGACTTTTCCATTTGGTAAAGTTCATGCGCGCTTTGCGCTTCCAAGGTTTTTTGCGCTTCTGCCGCCTTCGCTTCGCTGCGAATGCGTTTCGCCCGCCGCTCGCGAAGTTCTTCTATGCGGTTTGCCCGCTGGAGTTGCTCTCTCACAGAATAGCCTCCCCGACTGACCTCAGCCGAGCCAAGGTCGTTGCATGGTCACTCGCCTCATCGGGGCGCTGACAAAGGAAAGCTTCGATCGCCTCGCGTTGCTGCAAGGCGGCGTCAGCAAGCAGGTCTTGCCCCGATTGGTACTCGCCCATTTGCAATAGCAATTCGATTTCAGAGAGCTTGGCCAGCATCGCGCGAACGGCCTCCGCCGCGGCGATCTGACCCGGTCCCGACAGCTTGCGGAACAGCCGTGACTGGCTGCTGCCAATGTCGATCGCGGGATAGTGCCCACGCGCTGCAAGTTTGCGCGAAAGGTGAATGTGACCATCGAGCAGTGAGCGAACCTCTTCGCCAACGGGGTCTTCTTCCTCGCCTTCGGTCAGCACCGTGTAGAGTGCGGTGATCGCACCATCGCTATCGGTGCCAGCCCGCTCGAACAGCCGCGGCAATTCGGCGAAGACAGAGGGAGGAAGTCCGCGTCTTACCGCAGGCTCGCCCGCCGCCAATCCGATCTCCCGCAGCGCTCGGGCATAGCGTGTGACGCTATCTACCAGCAGCATGACGTGCTTGCCTTGAGCCCTGAATCCTTCGGCGATCGCAGTTGCAGCGCGTGCGGCGCGCACCCGTTCCATTGCCGGGCGGTCGGAAGTGGAGACGACGACGACCGAACGCGCCAGTCCATCGTCCCCCAAAGTATCTGATATGAATTCGCGAACCTCGCGCCCGCGCTCACCGATCAAGCCAATCACAATCGCGTCGGCCTTTGCACGGCGGGCGAGCATGGCAAGCAAGGTTGATTTGCCTCCTCCAGCCGCTGCGAAAATGCCCATGCGCTGACCCACACCCAGGGTAAGCAGTCCATCGATAGCGCGTACTCCGCTCTCCAGGGGTGTTTCGATCACGGGTCGATCCATCGGCGATGGTGATGACGCCACGAGCGGACGATCGGGCGATGGTGCGATCGGCCCCAGGCTATCGATGGGCGTTCCATTGGCGTCGATGACCCGGTACGAACAGGCTGTCATTGGCGGGTATCCGGTCAGCCATCTCGCGCAGGACTACCTCAGCATCAGCGTAAAGACCGCGCAATTCTCCCAGCGGCGTGAGCAACATGACATCGCCATCGAAACCTACGATCTCAGCCCGCAAAGCCTCTTCGCTTTGCGCCGCCGCGATCTCCATCACATCGCCAATGCGTCCACGCGCACCGCGCACTCTCAGCGTCGTACCGACCGCACCCACCAGTCGCCCGCGCTGCTCAAACAGCGGGCTGCGAAGGCTCTCGATCAGGTTGGAGAGCTTCGGATCAGCCATCACTCGCACTCGGTTCGCCGTTCCAGCGCGTGCGGAGCGCGTCGAGCTGCTTTTCGAGATCGGCGATAATCCGGCCACCCTCGACCTCGATGCGGCATCCCATCATCTCAAGCGTGGTATCGCCTTCCACCAAATCCTGATCGGTGTCGGGCAATTCAGCGCGCACGGCGTCGACCCATTGCGGCGCAACGATGATGCGCAGCGGCTTCGCACCTGATCGTTGCATGGCCTCCCGTACGAGGCCAGTAGCCACTTCTGCGTCATCACGTCCGCCGATCAATTGCTCGACCGCTTGCATCGCGGCAATGCTGGCTGCTCTCTCTCGCCGCGCATCTTCTTGCGTGACGCTTTGCTGCAGCCGTGCCGCGCAGTCAGCAAGAACATCACGCATTTCTATCAGCGCCGTTTCGAGTCCTTCACGATAACCCTCTTCGCGCGCGCGTTTTGCATGCTCTTCCGCTTGACCAGCAATCCGATGCGCCTGCTCGAGCAATTGTGTGCTTTCGCGAAAGTCATTCACCTGCTCTTTTGAGATACGCGCAGAGGAGGTGCGCACCAGCGCATCGCCGCAAAGAACAAACTCAGTCACCTGAAACGTCCCTCGTTTGCTCGCATTGCAGAATTGCCGCGCCAGTTTCGGCAAGCATCGCCAAGTCAGGGTTCATTTCAGCTGCGTCGATCAGCTTCTCGCCTTGCTCGATCAGCTCCAACGGATTGGGCAATCCGCCGACCTCGTCCGCGAAATCGAAGACCGAACAATCCACTTCGCAAATTTCATCAAAGCGCTCCTCACCGACAAATTCTGCAAGGCTCGCGAGTTTCTGGCCGTTCAGCTCTCCATCGATTGCTGGGCGCGATTTGAGTAGGGCCATCGTCACCGCGAGGTCGGTGCGGTGCTCGGCAGCGACCTGCTTCCATGCCGGCGGGTCCACCAGGTCATTAAAGGTGGGCACATGCTCACCGCGAAGGCGCGCGGCAAATCGCCGTGCGCGCCCCGAGAGGGCTGCCATTTGCTGCTCAGGCACCACGGCGCATCTGGATCGGTTCTTCAACCGGCACGGCACGAGGGCCGGTGAATTGTTCACGCCTAAATGCTCTCTTGCGGCGCCAGAACTGGAAGCCACCTAGGGCCAGGAGGCCGATGCCAAGGATCGCGGCAAACACCGTGAGGGTCTGCGTCCACTGCGCAGACGAGCTAACCGGCTTGATAGTAGGCAGCGGCTTTGCCTCTGTCATCGCGATCGAGACCTTGTCGTATTCGAGGCCTTCGATGCTGTTCGTCACCAGCGCCTTGATGGCCGCCGTCTGCGCCCGCAGGTCAAAGCCCTCGCGATACTTGACGAACACCGATGCTGACGGGGGATTGGACGCGCCGGTCAGAACGTCGGCCTCTGGTAGGGCGAGGTGTACGCGCGCTTCGATCACGCCATCAAACTCGCTGATCGTATGCGATAGTTCCTGGCTAAGACCGTAAACGAGCCGCGCGCGCTCCGCGAGCGATGACGATGTGAAGCCTTCCTTTTTGAAGACAGTGCCGAGCGATTCGTACTGATCGCGCGGCAAGCCATTCTGCCGCAAAACCTCGACCGAACGGGCGAAGTCGCTTTGTGACACGGAAACTGAGAACACGCCTTTCTCACCCGGACTCTTGCCACTTTCGATGCCCGCACGCTCCAGCACGGCGACCATCTCATTGGCTTCTCGCTCGCTGACATCACGGTAGAGCTCTTGTCCACTGCAAGCCGTAACTGCCAGCATCAGAAAGACGAGCGATAAGCCTCGCTTCCACCGCTCAAAGAGCGCGTTCATCACCCAACCCATGACCGTTCTATCCTTGTTGCCGGAACAATTGTTGCACTCCGTCCGCGCTGCGATTGGCAATGTTCGAGGTCAGCTGGCACTGGAACATGAATTCCTGGCACTTCATCGTCAGCTGCACGATTTCGCCCGGCGTCAATTCGCCATTACTCGCCTGTGCCGATTGAGCGAAGTCGGTCACTGAGCGCGCCTGCACATCAATCCCGTCCAAGGCTGAAAGCATGTTGCTGAATGGTGCGGGGAGATCGGCGCGCGATACGCCATTGACACCTGAGGCCTTCTCCAACGCCTGTGCAAATCGACCCGCTTCGGTGCCTTGCGCCCCTTGAGCTGCCGATGATGGTCCAAGCGATATTGTTCGATCCATAGACGCATTGTTTTGCTGGCCCGCGCCACCGGGCAGCAAGCTCGCGGTCAAAATCTCGATACTCATCGATCAGTTCTTCCGCGCCATCGTCTCAAGCGCTTTGGAAACGCTGTCGAGCGAGGTGTGACTGCTTTGCGCCATGAAGCTCATGCGCATGGATTCTGCGGTCAGCTTGGTGATTTCCGAAGGGGTGTCACTGCCATTTTCGCCGCTGATGACGTTCGCCTGCTGCTCGATTTTTGAGGCCTGATTGTCAAGCGCAGAGCCCCAAGCGCCTGCAAATGCTTCAAACCAATTGCGGTTACGTCCGCTGGTGAAATTCGCGGGGCCAGAATTGAGGCTGGCTAAAACCCGTCCGCTAATATCTGTCATATCTCGTCCTTTCGTGCTCGTTTCAATTCATGCTTCACATCGTCAAAGTGTCGCGCATCCCATTGCGCTCGAACGTCACTTGGCCCTCGCCGATTTCGACAATCTTGTGCCCGGTTGGCAGGCTCGCGCCGACAAACCAGCGTGTGCCGTCCTCGGTCACGAGATAGCCGGGATCACCCGCCACAAAACTGGCCGCGCCGTACCCGGGAGCGTTGAAGAAGTAGGTGAGGTCGCTGCCGCCACGATTGGGATCGGCGCGAAAGCTAACCGCCCGTACATGCGGTAGGTCTTGCCGCACCAAAGCGGTCAGTTCGGCCTGTCGGTCCTTTGGGAGGAACGGGCCTTCGATCAGCAAGCTGTCCGCGCCCTCGGGAACCGCGCGCGCATCGAGCTGCTGCGCAGCCAGTAAATCAGTCGCGGTCTCCGCTGCTTCGGAAAGCGTGTCGACGCCGACGAATAAAGACGGATGCTCTGCTGCCGCCCATTCGCGCAAAGCGATCAACGCGCGCTCATCCGCGACCAGGCCCGTCACCGCGAGCGCGCCCGTGCCCGATGCGCGTCCCACTGAAAGCGAACGGAACCCCTGGTCAACCAGAGCCATCTCAATCTCGACCGGATCATCAGCCTTTGGTCCCAGGACAGAATTTCCGAAGAACGCTCCACCCGCAATGGTGATAAGCCCGGCACCAATAAGCCCGAGTTTAGCGGGAGACCACTCGAATCCAGCGAGTTTCTTGCGCGCAGGCTCAGAGCGCAGAGCGAGCCGTTCACCCAAATCGGTTTCAGGCAATGTCTCTTCGTGCGGAACGGCGACCGGCACCATTTCTCGAGCGGCCTCGTTTGCATCTTCCCAACGAGCATCATCATCTGCGCCAATGGCGAAATGCAAATCGCCGACCTTGACGGGCAGATATGGCTCTAGCGCGATACGTTCACCTGCTCCCATGTCTCTGCCAAGCACTGTGGCCTCGCCGGAAATGACCTCGAGCACAGGTCGCTTGCCGCAAGTCGCCAGCTTGAACGCGCATCCTTTCGTGGATCGGTCGCGCAAGACGATATCGTTTTCAAAGCTGTGTCCGATTGCGAGGTTGCGGCCAGGCGGGAGACGATGCTCCGCGCCTTGCGACCGGCCGCTCAACACTCGCAACGTAAGCGCGATTTGCGCCTCGCCCTGCCGGGTTTGTTCTAAGTTGGACAGCGCGTTCACCGGCGCTTCCTTTGGACCGGCACCTCGCCGCGCAGCTGCTCCATGCTCAGCGCCTCAACTTCGCTCGCGGCGAGCTGAGATGTACCAAGATTGCTGATCCGAGGTGTCAGGAGGAAAAGCCGCTCGTAGTGGTCCTCGCCTTTTTTTCGCTTGCGAAATGCCTGTCCGAGCAGCGGAATATCACCAAGCACGGGCGTCTTTCGCTTGCGATCGTAAGTGGTGTTGCGCGTCATACCGCCAAGCATCACGCTCTCGCCCTGGCGAACGATCATATGGGTTGCCAAATTGGCGCCTCCTGTAACTGGCACGCCGTCGACCACCAACCCGTTCAGCTGCGTGTCATCGATTTCGATCTGCATGCGAATGCGCATTTCACCGCCATCTTCGATGGCCGAAGGCCGGACCCGCATGGCCAAGCCGTAATCGACGGTGACTGCATCGACTTCGCGCTCTCCTTCGAGTTTGACGACTTGCCGAGTTGTGTCGCCGAAAGAAGCAACCTCATTGTTCAGCGAAGAAAGCGTCTGACGAGTTACCACGCGCACGGCTCCGCGCTCCTGCAGAGCTTTGGCGCGCAACAGGAATATTTCGCCGTCGCCGCTCAAATAGCCGCCTGTAATTCCGCCAGGGCCAAAGTTTGGGCCACCGCCGAAGAGCAGTCCGAGACTTTCCAAGCCGAATCCGAAGTCGAGACCCAGCTCTTTCAGCTTGGTCATGTTAAGCTCAAGAATCGTGACTTGCGTCTCCACAACCAAAGGCTCGATATCGAGGTTGGCGATCAGCTGCTCGTAGACACCCATGGTTTCGGGTCGGTCGCGTACGATCACTGCATTGACAGTAGAGTCAGCGGAGATGCGTGGACCATTGAGATCGCGTTCGCGTTCGTAGCGTTCGTCTTCGTCATATCGCTTGCCAGATCGATCATCACGATGTGGCCGGTTGCGCACGCTGCGAAGTCCAGAATCTGGGAATTCGTTCGGAGCATTCGACGTGACCCCGCCGACCTGCCCGCCATCTCCCATCTGCTCTTGAAGCAGGGTCGCAACACCGGGAATGATCGAAAGCAGATCGCCATTTCGCGATTGGCGGTCTGCAGCGCTGCGATATTTGAGATAGAAGATGCGAACCTCAAATGGGCTGCGAATTCCGGCATGCCGGACGACTTCCGACCGCACGCTCGCCCGGGCCAATGGCGCACGCAGCAGCGGTGACGCCATTGTGCGCGGCTTGCTAGAAATCGGCTGCACGGTCGGAGCTTGCTGTGCGGACAATGCCTGAGCGCCGATCTGCCCAGCCATCCGTTCAATGCGATCGAGAAACTCAGGGACGCCAGTTGCGAGTACCAGACCGTCTCCCGGACGCACCGTGTTGACCTGGTCCACCAAGCGCATTCGTTTGGCCTGTGCCGCGATGCGCTCGCCTGCAAACGTCGGAATGGAGCGGCTTGCCACTTCCTCATTGCTGTAAATGCGCACTACTGAGCCATCCCAATAGGCGACCAAGCCATAGGCGCGCGAAATCGTGCCCCAAATCACCTTGGGCGGATCGCGGAACACGCCTTGGACCTTGCCCTTCACGCCAGTGCTTACCTTTGCGCGCAGCCCCGCTTCGCTGAACAGGTCGGCAACAAAGTCGCGAACGTCCTGACCGCGGGCGCTGATCGAGATTTCACCCTCAGTGAACGGAGGCTCAGCTGCGCTTGCCACTCCTGGCCAAACCAAGGCCATCACCGCCAGCAGTGGCAACAGAACAGACCTTTGGAATCGCGCGAAATTCGGAACAGTCAAGGGAGTGTGTAGGGGTGTCACTCTGCGGCCTCCGCATAGATTTCATCGGGACTGGGCGAATGAGTCACCAAGTCGGGGGCGATATCGAGTTGCCGCACCACATCGAGTGGAACAGCAGGGTTTAGCTCATTGAAACTGAGCACAGGGATGTCGAACAAATCAGCTGCGCAGACTAAGCGGAGCGAGTCGGCGCAAGTCTTGCGCAGTCAGGATCGCGCGCGCGCCGCCGGCTTCCACTTCTTGGCCTATCAATTGCACCAGCTCGCGCATCCGCATCGGATCGACTGCAAGGCGTGGCTGACCATCAATCGAAGTCAAAGTCGCCCGGATCGCTTCTTCCGCGCGCGGACCAATCATCATGACTTTCAGGCGGTACGCCTTCGCAAAGCGGGGCGACGATATTCCGCCGCAATGCGATGCGGACCCGCGCTGCAATGAGATGCGGCTCGCGCTCTGCCTGACCGGCTTCGCAGATCGCCGCGATGCAATCGCGCATATTACGCAATGAAACTTGCTCATCGGCAAGGATGCGCAGCACTTCGACGATGGTCTGAATCGGAACCGCCCTGACGGTTTCCTTGACGACCTCAGGATAGGTTTCACCGAGTACGTCTAGCTGATCGGTGACTTCCTGCAGCCCCAAGAACAGCATCAGATTGCGGCGAAGCAACTCGCGCACAAACGCCGGCAAGCGCTCTCGCAATTGCGTTGGATCCTCTTGCGCTGCCCCCAAAGGCGCGTCGTATGCGAGCAGCTCCCAACTGCCCTCCGCATGCAGATCCGTCAGACGCGCAATTCGCAGGGCTGGCAGTGCCACGCCGGAGCGCAATTGCAGATCGTCTTTCGCGGCCTCAATCGCTTCGGTCAGCTGCGACATTTCGCCTGCAGTCATTGCGCCCCACTGCAATTGCAGGACGAGTGGTTGCACCTGCGGAGCGGGCCGAGCCTCTAATATGATTTCGTCTTCAACCGGCGCGTCTTGATCGTTTGTACTAGAGAAGAGCGAGCGCAATTTGGGTCCGATCGTCGCGTCACGCCAGGCTCCAGCGGCGATCAGGGTCAGCCCAAGCGATATGAACACCGCCCAAGGGAACCCCGGAATGAAACCGAGCGCCAGCGCGATCATGCCAGCCGCGATAAGCGTGCCTGAACGCGCGCCAACTTCGGCGAAGATCGCCGGTGCGAGATCGGGCTTCTCATCCGGATCGTTACTGCGCGTGACCAACAAGCCCGCGGCCAAGGCGCATAGGAAAGCGGGGATCTGAGCGACCAGGCCGTCGCCGATTGTGAGGATCGAGAACGTTGCCGCAGCCTCTGCTAGCGAAAGGTCGTGATAAAGCGCGCCGACGGCGATACCGCCGATCAGATTGATTATGACGATTACGACCGAAGCGATGGCATCGCCTTTAACAAACTTCATTGCGCCATCGAGACTGCCGTAAAGTCGGCTTTCCTGCTCCAACTGGCTGCGTTTGGTGCGCGCCTCATCCTTGGTCAGCATGCCCGATCGCAAATCGCTGTCGATTGAGAGCTGCTTGCCCGGCATCGCATCGAGGCTGAACCGCGCGCAAACCTCTGCAACGCGCTCCGACCCCTTTGAGATAACGATGAATTGCACAACCGTGATGATCAGGAACACGACAAGGCCGACAACGATGTTGCCAGCCGCCGCCGTCTCACCGAACTCGCTGATGATCTGCCCGCCATCCATCTCTGTCAGGATCATGCGCGTGGTCGCGATACTGATCGCCAGACGCGCAACAGTCGTGAACAAGAGAATCGATGGGAATGTCGAAAAATCGAGCGGATGGCGAACACCGATCACTGCGATCAACAGCAACGCAGCTATGGTGAGATTGATGGCGATGAACACATCCAGCATGACCGGAGGCATCGGCAATATGAACATGGCGAAGATTGCGATCAGGCCACCGATCACGACCAGCTGAGCCGCCGGCACAGCGGTGGCAACCCGCCTTATCTTCGCCCCGAGTTCCATCAAAAGTTGACCGCCAATCCGTTTTCACTGGCAAGCTTCGCGTAGTTCGCCTTCACCTTGACGACGTAATCCTGCGTTTCGCGATAGGGGGAATCCGCATCCCGTGCTTCCGCACTGCACCCTCACCTGCGTTGTAAGCGGCGAGGACGAGATCGAGATTACCATCGAGATTGTGCCACAGCTTTGCGAGCAGCTTCGCGCCAGCATTGATGTTCGTGGCCGGATCGAAAAGGTGCTGAGAATTGCTGACGCCGAGGTCGCGCCCTGTCGCCGGCATCACCTGCATCAGTCCCCGCGCGCCAGCATGGCTCACAGCTCGATCGCGATAGCGCGATTCCTGCTTGATCACCGCATGGAGCAGGAGGGGATCGACTCGGTGCGCGCGCGCCGCCTGATCGATCAGCGTATCGAACTTCGTGCCGTAGCTTTGCGGGCGGAGTGCGAGCACAGCTTCGCCCGCATCGTCGTACCGCGCACCCTCGGTAAGCTGCGCGAGGTCAATCGTGCTGGTCGCAGCCTCAGGCGGGACTATCGCGACGATTGATCCATCGCCAAGCTTGAACGTTGCGGTCTTGGCGCCGTCCTCTTGCTTCTTTTCAGGCGAAGCGCCACGAGCCTCAGCGGCCAAAATGAACCTGGCATCATCTTCATTCTGTTGTTCGCCATCAAGGATCGAATCGCTGTCCTCGGAAATATTCGTCGCGCGAACATCGCCGCGAGGACGGTTCGCCTTGAATGCGGGAGACTCGATCACTTTTGTTTCGGGACAATGTCCAATCAGGCCCTCAAAGTGCCTCAGGGAATCGACACTCGCCACGCGGATGGGAGCATCAACCGGGCACTCGCCTGGATTTTCGATAGGCTCCGGCGGGCGCTCTTTGGCAGCTGCTGGAGCGGCGGCAGCCAAAGCAATTAGTATAATAAAATTTGAAGGTGTGGTCAGCTGACACTGAACGTGAGTTGCGTCAGCCCCAGTATTCTTCACGCCTTTACTTGACATACGACCTCCCATTCGGAATCGAACCCGAACTAATCAAGTAATCGAAATTTCAATGACGGGCAGAATTTCCTGCCTTCAAAACCCACCCGACTGACGAATGTAAGCTTAACGAATAATGAGGAAGTTTGAAGGCCCCTTGTAAAGCTAGGGAAAAGTCGCCCAACCGCGCAGAAATCCTAGAGTTTCCGGACACAGGTGGCTCAACACAGTGCTTCAATTCGTCGCAAAAAGCGCGCAACTCATCACTGACACTTTTGTCAATAAATACTGATGACTTCTCGAGTCGAATTCAGTTTCATTAGTAACGACTTAGCTTGCCGTTGACATTACTAGCTACAGTGCAAATAACTTGTCCGACCGGGCCTGCCTTACCGGATTCGCGACGCGGGTAAACAACCTGCGAAGCATATGCTCAGACCAGTAAAATACTGGTGCAATAGAGGGGTTGGCAGGCACAAATGTCGGATAAGGATAAGGGCGGCGATAAGACAGAGCTACCCACTCCCAAAAAGCTGAAGGACGCACGCAAGAAAGGCGATATTGCCAAGGCGCAGGAGATCACCTCCATGCTTGGCACGTTCGGCGCGGTCATCCTCCTACTAGTTGCAGGAGGATGGATCGCCAGCAACATTGCCGATTTCGGCGACCGGGTCGTCACCCAGGCCGCCTCCGGCGAATTCAACCTTTCACTTAGCAATCTGGGCGGCGAGGGCATTTTCTTGCTGATCATGCTCAGCGCCACATTTCTCATTCCGTTGGCGGCGCTTGGCGCATTGTCCGAAATGCTCCAGACGCGCGGGCTGTTCGCTCCTAAACGGCTCGAACCAAAGCTCGAAAAACTGAATCCAGTCGAAGGGCTCAAGCGTCTCTTCGGCAAGCAAGGAATGGTCGAGCTGGTCAAAACGCTCGCCAAGGTGCTCGTCGTGGTGTGCGTGGTCTGGCTCGTCTCCTACGATCATATAGAACGCATGGGCACGATGCTGCTGCCAGCCGCTGAACCCGTCTGGAGAGAGGGGATCGGCGAGCAGGCCGGAATGCAGGATGCACATCTCACCTATACGCTCGCGCTCAAGGTGCTCGCGTGGGTCGGCCTGATGTTTGTTGGTATCGCAGCGCTCGATGCGGTTTGGTCGAAGCAGCGCTTCATCAAAAAAATGATGATGAGCCGCAGGGACATCAAACAAGAGGTAAAACAGGACGAGGGCGATCCGCACGTCAAAGGGCATCGTCGCCAGTTGGGGCAGGAATGGGCGCAGTCTGGCGCGGTTTCAGCGACGGGTGATGCTTCCGCCCTGCTCGTCAATCCAACCCATCTGGCGATCGCGCTCGACTATGATCCGGAGCGCGCCCCGATCCCGGTCATTCTCGCGCGCGGGGATGGGGAGATTGCCGAGGCCATGCGCGACGCTGCGCGGCAAGCCGAAGTCCCGATTATCCGACACATCCCGACTGCTCGAAAGCTGTGGGCGCGCGGCGAGGTTGGGGAGATGGTCCCAGAAGAGCTCTTCGATGCGATCGCCGAGGTGATCCTGTGGGCCAAGCGAGCCCGGTCGGGTCAAGCGCCCATGGAATGCGAGTTGGAGGCGGAGGCCACGACCCAAGATTTATCAGACACACAAGAAAAAGAAGCTGAACCAGTATGACGATTTCCGCCGTTCTTTCTTCCTTGCTCGCGATCATTCTGTCGCTGGCGTTCGTGATCGGGCTCGCTTGGGGCGGGCTCTATTTGCTACGGAAGTTTCAGGACGGCAGCTTTGGCAAGCTCGGCGGGCAAATGGATGGCAGGGATCTACGCTTTATCCGCGCGCTACCGATAGGCCCACGCGAGCGACTTGTAATGGTTGAAGTCGACGGTGATGAGATGCTGCTAGGTGTGACCGCGCACTCAATCACGCGATTGCGCGAATGGCCGGCCGGCGGGTCAAGTTCCTCGCAAAAGATCAACGCATCAGAAAGTGTCGAACAAACCCAGAGCGATGCCGCGCGGCCCAAATTCCGCTTGCGGATGACCGACGGAGGCGAGGGATGAGCGAAGAACCGCAAGGCATTGCCAGCGCTTTGCCGGAGCTTGACCCGGATCAAGTCGAGTGGGCCCATCACGCCGCGCATTTGCTCGCGCGAATGGGTTATCAGGTCGATGTGCTCCCGAAATCTGGAGGTGATGGCGGATGGTATATCGGCCCTGCTCTGGCCTTTCGACCTGCTCCAGCGTCCCGCCCGGCCACGGGATCTACTGGTGAAGCCTTGGTTGATGCGTTGGCGCACCACGATGACATCCTCAGCGCAATAGAGGAGAGCACTGGGCTGGCCGCTGAATTCAAGGATCATGGGGCAATGGGCTGCGCAACGGTTCGCGTCGTGCTCCAAAAGGAGGGCGACGAGATCGGGGAAATCATCGCGTTGGCCAAACCGGCCCGGCTCGCTCCCCGAGATCAGATTGACCACGCTCACTCTGGCCTTTTCAGCTGCCCGATTGTCACTCGAGGAAGCGCATCAGCTGAGCGACGGCGATTTGCTGTTGCTCTCATCGGGTCCGTGGCCGCTTCTCAGCGAGATGCGCTCACAAGCGGAAGGCACGCTTAGCCTTGAGCCGGCAACAGGCGTCATATCCCACGCCATTCAAAGCCCCCACATGAATGCGGAGACTGCTCCCATGTCCGACCCAGCCGACACTGGTCAAATGACCGTACCCGTCGCGATCCATTTACCCGACGTCGTTTTGAGCGAGGACGAGCTTTCGCGGCTCACACAAAGAGGATCGCTGGATATCGGGCCTGTGACAGAAGGCCTGCATGCGAAGGTCAGCGTTGGCGGGCGATCCGTTGGCCAAGGCCAGATCGTGCGAATAGGGGATCGGTTCGCGGTGCTGCTCGAAGAGCCAGTTTCCTCAACCGAAGAGGCGCCAGCTTCTGCCGAGGCAACGGATGAGACGGAAGCTGGTGTAGCCACTCAAGCAGAGCCAGCCACGAGCGAACTCCAGGCCGAGATCGAGTAATGGAGCTCGGTACTTTCACCCCAGGCTCTGCACTGATCACGGTCCTCCTGATCGCGCTTGCCCCCTTCGTCGCCGTTATGGTCACGAGCTTCACCAAGATCGTCGTCGTTCTCGCGATTGTGCGCAGCGCACTGGGCCTGCAGCAGACCCCGCCCAACATTGTCCTCAACGGGCTGGCGCTGATCCTCTCGGTCTATGTGATGTACCCGACGCTGCAGGACATGTCGGAAGCGGCAGAGATTGGGACAGAGGCCGCAGCGACCATGCCCGGCGATGAGGGCCCAGCCCCGCCGCAACTAGGCGATACGCAAGAGATCATTTCAACCGCCGACAAAGCCAAGGAACCTCTACGCAAATTCCTGCTCGCCAATACGGATGCCGATGACAGGGCTTTCTTCCTCGCGACCCAGCGCCGCATTAGCGGTCCCGAACGCGCAGCCGAATTGAGCGACACCGACTTCGTCATCATCGTGCCTGCTTTCGCTGTACGAGAGTTGAAGGTTGCATTTCAGATCGGGTTTCTGATCTTCTTGCCATTCCTCATCATCGATCTGGTGATCTCCAATATCCTGCTCGCGCTCAACATGATGATGCTCAGTCCGGTGACAATCTCATTGCCGTTCAAGATATTGCTGTTCGTGCTCATTGATGGCTGGGTGAAGCTCACGCAAGGCCTTGTGCTGTCTTATGCGATGTAGCGTAGCGGAGGCTAAAACGTGGATCTGACCGACATCACTTTGGAGGCCCTGTGGCTGGTGCTGCTTCTTTCAGCGCCGCCCGTGATCGCGGCTTCAGTGGTCGGATTGCTGGTTGCCGTCGTACAAGCCGCAACACAGATTCAGGAGCAGACGCTTCAATTCACTCTCAAGTTCTTCGCTATCGTTCTCACGCTCTTCATCACCGCATCGCTTGTTGCTGGAAGCCTGTTTGCATTCGGCGATCAGATATTTACGAACTTCCCGGGCATGGTCGGATGAGTGTTGGTGCTGCGCTTGGCCAATCGCTCATCGGGGTAGCACCTTGGACCGAACAGGCGTTGCTGGTCGGAGCGGGCTCAGCGCGATTTGCGATGGCGTTTATCATGCTGCCGCTGTTCTCGCCGCAATTGATTCCCTCGCTCGTGCGCAATTCTTTGATCATTGCCTTCGGCTTAGTCGCGCTTTCACTGCCGATCTCGTTCAGTCCAAGCCTGCTGACCGCCGGGCAATGGCTAGCGCTGTTTGGAAGAGAGGCAGCAGCCGGCATAGTGATCGGCCTGTTTTACGGCACCTTCCTTTGGGCAATGGCCTCAGCAGGGGAGATCATCGACAGCAAGACAGGTGCAACAATTGCGCAGGTGATCGACCCGATTTCCGGCGGCACGCAGTCTCTCTCCGCCACGCTGCTCGACTAGATTTGCGCAGGTAACGTTCGTGACCGCTGGCGGTCTCACATTGCTGATCGGAACGCTGATGGTCAGCTATGCCGTCTGGCCGATGGGCCCGGGCGGGATGGAGCTCGATCTAGCCGCCATCACCCTTTTTCAAGGCGAATTCGGGCGCTATTTCATGATCGCGTTCATTCTCGCTACCCCCGCGCTCATGGTTCTGTTTATTATCGATCTTGGAATGGGACTGCTCAATCGCTTTGCACAGAACTTCAATGTGTTCATGCTCTCGCTGTCGATCAAAGCGAGCGCTGCGATCTTCGTGCTGATCCTAATCCTCCCGTTGCTCGGCAACATGGTGGTCGACGAATTGATGACCCGCGATGATGTGGCCCAGGGCATGTTGGAGCGGGCAGGAGTGCCGCAATGAACACACGCACTCCGCAGCCTACTGGCGCGCCCCATCCAACGCCAATGGCATCGACCGCACCGAAGGTAGACGCGGAATTGCTAGCACTGATTGAGCAGATGCGAAGCGCGGCACAGCAGGATCCGGCACGCCAGCGCGAGGTGACCGTGGGCGAATTTCTGGTCGATGGCGCCCGCGTCCCGCTTTCGCTTGTCGATCCGCTGCAGCAATTAACGCGTACCGAAGCAGCCGCCTTGCGCTTTGCCGGTTGGGGCCGCTCGAATGCTGACATCGCGACGCTGCTTGCGATCAGTGAGGGGACCGCTCGCACGCACCTTAACAGCGCGGTGCGCAAGCTCGAACTCGATGGCATGCGCGGCCTAACCGCGCTGGCCGGACTGCTCTTTCATCCGCTGGATTAGCGCCCAGCTGCGACGAAATCCCCGAAACTATACGTTCTGCAGATACCGGCGAAGCTCTTGCTGACATAGCTTCGATTCCATCATGGTTGGAGATGCTTGATGGCCGAAGTCGCTCGCAGTGAAAATTCTCTTCAGTCGCAATCGTTTGGGCAAAGTGACCCGATGGCTGTGGCAACAAGACTGGTCAATCAGAACCGCAGCCCTGTTCTCGACACCGTAGGGCTCCGCAGTCAGCTCAATGTACTGCAAACGACTTTCCCGGCGCAGGCGCAAGCGATGGAACGCGCTGTGCTGGCCCAGATGTCTCCCCGCGAGCAGGGTGAATTTGCTCGTCTGTCGCAGGCCTCGCCAGTTCCTGCCAATGATCCTGGCACGAGCACTGCGACAATGGTTGCGGACCTAACCCAGCTGTCGCTCGACTTGGTCGGCATCATTGAACCCACACCTTTTGCAGATGGCAGCAATGCGATCATTTCCCTAGGGCGTTCGATCGGCGCCGCTTGGGATGGCAATTGGGGCGACGCGGGGGGACACCTACTTAATGGTACGCTCTCAGCGGCGGGGATAATCCCCTATCTTGGCGATGCGGCAAAGGCCGGAAAGATTGGCAAATGGGCGCAAACCGTCGCCGATGCGGTTTCGATGGCTGCGCGCAACCCAGCCATGCGCGGAGTACTTGAAGCTCCGCTCAAAGAGATCCAAGGGCTGGTCAATCGCATCCCTCAAGGCGCGCTGGATGCTCTGCCAAGCGGTGCGCGTGAATCGCTGGAGCGGATGAAGTCACAGCTGGATGAGTTTTTTGGAGCTGGCGCACGGCAGGCCGATAACATTGCAATCCGTCAGTTCGACAACGCCGCTGACTTTAACCGAGCAGCCAACAATGCCGTACCAAACACCCGTTATGAGTACGGCAATTATAGCTACACAACCGATGCCAATGGCCGCGTGTCAGTAGCCGAAGGAACGATCAACCTATCGCCAGCCGGACGCAATGATCCGACCCTTCAAGCCCAGATTGGCCGTGAAGGACGCAGCACAGATGTTGGTTTCCATATCATCGCTGATAGATTTGGCGGGCAGACCAACCGGTTGAATGTTGTTCCCGGCAATGGCCGTCCGATTGGTGATGGCGCACCCAACCTAAACCAAGGCGCGTTCAAACGCTTTGAAAACGAGATCGGTGACATAGCGTCGCAGCCCGGAAACCGCGTTGAAGTGAGGATACAAGCCGAGTATGATCCAACCAACGCCAGTGCTCGCCCTGATAGCTTCACTGCTCAATACAGGGTCAATGACGGAGCCTGGAGGACCAGAACCTTCGACAACAAATAGGCCTGCTCAAATGGATTTCACTCAAGCTCAGACCGACGTGGTGAGAGCGGTCGCTGGCAGCTTTCCCGCGGGCGATTGGCAAGCCGCCATTCTCGATTACGAAGTGCGTGAAGTCTCAGACGGGTTTGACTCGGATTACATTGGCATCGTCCTGATGCGCTCGGCTGACGGAACGCTGACGCAGGAGCAGTTCCAGCTTGACCGCCAGGCACGCCAAGCGTGCACCCAGCTTTACCTTCAGCGCAAAAACGAAGCGGGAGAAGATATCGCAGGCTTTGTTTTGCGGATTGAGCAGCCGGGCAAATTCCGATTCGACTTCAAAGATTCACTGAAGCGGTTGGAAGGCGTCTGGGATGCTGAGAATGAAGGCTATCTCGACAATTATCTCGACAATTACAAACGCGAAAAGGCTGTGACCGACGCCAGCTGAGGCGTTCAATTACCAGCTATTCTCGGCCTTTCGCGGTGTGGCGCATTTGCCGCATGGGTGGTTGTTCGCTTTGCCACTTAGGCGCGCCTCTTCCACTCAAACACGCATAAGCGTATCCGGGCCGGCTTTATGCGCGAGACACAGGCCTTTGTAGCGCCAACCTGGCGCGATGAAATCCGGGAGACTTTCAAGCTTTCCTGGCCGCTTGTGCTCGCCAATCTGCTGCAGATGGGCATCTACATGGTGGATGTCATATTCATCGCGCGGCTTGGCGAAGAACCGTTAGCCGCATCTGGCCTTGTCGCAGGGCTGTTCGGCCTGATCGTTTGGTCGCTATCCTCTCTATCCGGAGCAGTAGCCCCGCTGATTGCAGAGGCGATAGGCGCAAAAGGCCCTTCTTTGCGGCCCGTTCGGCGCGCAACGCGCATGGCCTTGTGGCTGGCTGCTATTGCAGGAAGTGTTGGCATGGGCCTCGCGCTGTTACTTGGACCAGTGATGCGGCTCACCGGGCAGGCCCCGAGCATCATCGCACTGGCGCTCGAATATAATTACCTTGTCATCTTCTCGCTGATCCCGATGCTGCTTGCATCTGTCCTGCGAAACTATGTTTCGGCGCTCGGTTGGCCCGTTTTCGCAACGGCGATCACCGCGCTTGGCATCCCCATCAATGCGCTCGCCAATTACGCGTTCATCTTCGGCAATCTGGGCGCGCCAGCGCTTGGACTGACTGGCGCGGCTGTCGCTACGATCATCACAGCGTTGGTGACACTAGCCGCCTATGTCGTGGTTATATTGGTGGTACCCAAGCTCGCGCGCTATCACATCTTCTATCGCTTCTGGCGTCCAGACTGGACGCGCTTTGCCCTCATCCTCCGCATCGGTACGCCGATCGCGCTCACCGTGGCAGCAGAGGCAGGCGTATTCAGTGCCGCGGCGTTCCTGATGGGCCGGATCGGAGCCGCAGAATTGGCTGGCCATATCGTCGCCCTCAACATTGCTGCACTCGCCTTCCAAGTGCCTTTCGGCGTCGGCCAAGCCGCGACCATTCGCGTGGGCTATGCCTATGGAGCGGGCGATCGAAATGGCATCAAGCGCGCGGGCTGGGTGGCCTTGGCGCTGGGCACCAGCTTCATGGCGTTCACAGCAATGGCGATGGTGCTCGCACCAGAATACCTCATGCGGATTTATGTCGATATCGACGATCCCAAGAATACAGCACTCGTCGGCTTTGCCTTGCAATATCTCGTGCTTGCGGCTGCATTCCAACTGGTCGACGGCGTACAAGCCGTCGCCGCAGGAGCCTTGCGGGGACTGCAAGACACGAGAACCCCGATGTGGATCGCGATATTTAGCTACTGGGTGCCCGGCTTTGGCCTCGCGATTGGCCTGGGGTTCTTTGCCGGACTTGATGGCGTCGGGGTCTGGATTGGCCTAGCAGCGGGCCTCGCCTTTGCGGCCGTTTTGCTCACATGGCGCTGGATGCTGAGAGAGCGCCTCGGCTTGACGGACCGGCCCGTCATAAGCTGAGGATCATCCGACCTCAAAAAAGTGCATGCGGCACTGTTGACTCGCGCGCGCGCCATCCCCATTTGCGCCGCGCTGGCACTCTCATGGGGAGAGTGCCAAACGACAATCATTCTTCAAAAGAAAGGTCATCAATCATGGCATTTCGTCCGCTGCACGACCGCGTTGTGGTCCGCCGCATCGAAGCCGACCAGAAGACCGCTGGCGGCATCATCATCCCCGATTCAGCCCAGGAAAAGCCAAGCGAAGGCGAAATCGTCTCTGTTGGCGATGGCGCTCGTGACGACAGCGGCAACCGCGTCGCTCTCGACGTGAAGGCTGGCGACCGCGTGCTGTTCGGCAAGTGGTCCGGCACTGAAGTAAAGATCGACGGTGAAGACCTGCTGATCATGAAGGAAAGCGACATCATGGGCGTGATCGGCTGAGCCGACCCCAGTCACTTTCAAATCTAACAAATTTCAGGAGAAACAATCATGGCTGCCAAGGACGTAAAGTTCTCGCGTGACGCACGCGAAGGCATTCTCAAGGGCGTCGATACGCTCGCAAACGCCGTCAAAGTGACCCTCGGCCCGAAAGGCCGCAATGTCGTAATCGACAAAAGCTTTGGCGCGCCGCGCATCACTAAGGACGGTGTAACCGTTGCCAAGGAAATCGAACTTAAGGACAAGTTCGAAAATATGGGCGCGCAAATGCTCAAGGAAGTTGCAAGCAAGACCAATGACCTTGCCGGTGACGGAACCACCACTGCCACCGTTCTGGGACAGGCCATCATTCGCGAAGGCATGACCGCCGTCGCCGCTGGCATGAACCCGATGGACCTGAAGCGCGGCATTGACACCGCAGTTGCGAAGATCGTCGACAACCTCAAGAGCCGCTCGAAGGATGTGGCTGGTTCCTCTGAAATCGCTCAGGTTGGCATCATTTCGGCCAATGGCGACCGTGAAGTCGGCGAGAAAATCGCTGAAGCCATGGAAAAAGTCGGCAAAGAAGGCGTCATCACCGTTGAAGAAGCCAAAGGCCTCGAGTTTGAACTCGACGTTGTTGAGGGTATGCAGTTCGACCGCGGCTATCTCTCGCCATACTTCATCACCAACCCGGACAAGATGACAGTCGAGCTCGACAATCCATACATCCTGATCCACGAAGCCAAGCTGTCAAACCTGCAAGCCATGCTGCCGATCCTCGAAGCAGCTGTGCAGTCGGGTCGTCCGCTACTGATCATCGCAGAAGATATCGAAGGCGAAGCGCTCGCTACCCTCGTGGTCAACAAGCTGCGCGGTGGTCTTAAGGTTGCTGCGGTCAAAGCACCTGGCTTCGGCGATCGCCGCAAGGCGATGCTGCAGGACATCTCGATCCTTACCAAGGGCGAAATGGTCAGCGAAGACCTCGGCATCAAGCTCGAAAACGTCACGCTCGGCATGCTGGGTGAAGCCAAGCGCGTTACCATCGACAAGGATAACACCACGATCGTCGACGGTGCTGGTAGCGAAGACGACATCAAGGCCCGCGTCGGTGAGATCAAGGCTCAGATGGAAACCACGACCAGCGACTATGACCGTGAAAAGCTGCAAGAGCGTCTGGCGAAGCTCGCTGGCGGTGTTGCCGTGATCAAAGTTGGCGGTGCTTCGGAAGTCGAAGTGAAAGAACGCAAGGACCGCGTTGATGACGCGCTCCACGCAACCCGTGCAGCCGTTGAAGAGGGCATCGTCCCTGGCGGCGGCACTGCGCTGCTTTATGCATCAAAAGTGCTCGAAGGCGTGAAGGGCGACAATGACGACCAGACCCGCGGTATCGACATCGTTCGCCGCGCGATCATGGCACCAGTTCGTCAGATCGCTCAGAACGCCGGTCATGACGGCGCGGTTGTCTCTGGCAACCTGCTCCGAGAAGGCGACGAAACCCAAGGCTTCAACGCTGCGACCGACACCTATGAGAACCTCGTCGAAGCCGGCGTGATCGACCCGACCAAGGTTGTCCGTACTGCTCTGCAAGATGCGGCATCGGTTGCCGGTCTGCTGATCACCACCGAAGCGGCGATCACCGATGCTCCGGAAGACGACAAAGGCGGCCCTGCAATGCCTGATATGGGCGGCATGGGCGGCATGGGTGGAATGGGCGGCTTCTAAGCCCGCCCCACTCAGCGCAGCTGAAAACACGAAGCCCCGCTGGAGCAATCCGGCGGGGCTTTGCTTTGTCTGGCAAACGCCTATGGTGCGCTCAAATCTTCAAGAGGGAACCTTTCACCATGAAACGTGTAGCCGCAGTTCTGCTGGCCTCCGCTGCTTTGACCGGATGCGATGTGATGGGCACGACTGTTGCCACAATCGAATGCAGCACCACTCAAACCGAGTGCATCAACACATGGTTTGATTCCAAGTTTGAAGAGGAATTGGCTTTCAGCCCGATCCGGCAAACCGCGCTCGGTTTGAAGACAGATTATGACAAGATCGACGATTTCAGCGTAGAGGCGGAACAAGCACAGCTTGAATGGTGGCAAGCGACCGCTGCCGAGATGGACGCCAATTTCGACTATGACGAGCTGTCGGATGACGCAAAACTCTCATGGGACATGTGGATGTTCCGTAAGGAGCAGGCAGAGAAAGCTGCCGAGTTTCGCGATCAGGCTTACATCCTCCATCAGATGAACGGCACGCATACTGCCCTGCCCAGCTTCCTCATCAGCCAGCACAAAGTCGAAAGCGAAGAAGACATGACCGCTTTCATCGCGCGGCTTTCGGGCATCGGCACTGCGATGGATCAATTGCTCAAGCGCGCGCAGGACAACGCAGCTTCGGGAACGCGCCCGCCGCGTTTCGCCTATGATGCAGTGATCGAGGAAAGCGGCAAGATCACTAGCGGCGCGCCGTTTGACGATGGCGAAGCATCGGCACTTTGGACCGCATCCGAAGAGCACCTGGCCGCGCTGGTCGAGGCGGGCACGATCACATCGGAACGCGCCGATGAATTGCGTGAAGAAGCCCGCAGCGCGCTCGTCGACGACATGGCTCCGGCCTATGGCCGCGTGATTGCTTGGTTCGAAGAGGACCTGCCAAATACATCCGAGCAGGCCAAAGGCGTCGCAGAATTGGCCGATGGCTCCGACTTCTACAATTATAGTCTCGGCGCGATGACCACGACTGAGCTGAGCGCTGATGAAATTCACGAAACAGGTCTCGATGAGGTTGCGCGCATTCGCGAAGAGATGATCGCGATCAAAGACCAAGTCGGGTTTGAGGATGACCTACCCGCCTTCTTCGAGTTCATCCGCAGCGATGATCAGTTCTATTTCTCGAATGATGATGCGGGTGCGCAGGCTTACATTGATGCAGCGGAAAAGCATCTTGCATTCATCAACACGCGGCTGCCCGAATTCTTCGGCATTTTGCCAAAAGCACCGCTGGAAGTCCGCCGGGTGGAACCTTTCCGCGAGCAGGACGGCGCGCCGCAACACTATCGCCCCGGCACTCCCGACGGCTCACGCCCCGGCATCTATTATGCGCATCTATCCGACATGCGAGCGATGGCTATCCCGCCACTTGAGGTTATCGCCTATCACGAGGGCAATCCCGGACACCACATGCAACTATCGATTGCGCAGGAGCAAACTGGAATCCCGAAATTCCGCGCGCAGGGCCAGTATATTCCAGCGTATGGCGAAGGATGGGGCCTCTATTCAGAACTGCTTGCCAAGGAAATGGGCGCCTACAAGGACCCCTATTCCGACTTTGGCCGCCTAACGACCGAGATGTGGCGCGCGATCCGGTTGGTGGTCGACACAGGTATCCACTCGAAAGGTTGGAGCGAGGAACAAGCCGTCGAGTATTTCCTCGCCAATTCACCGGTGCCAGAGGCGAAGGTTCGCGCTGAAATTCAGCGTTACTTCGTGATGCCCGGTCAGGCCACCGCCTACAAAATTGGGATGATCCGCATCCAGGAATTGCGCGCCAAAGCCGAAGAGGAGCTCGGCGAAAAGTTCGATATCCGCGGCTTCCATGACACCGTGCTGGGTGGTGGACCTGTACCGCTTGGCATCCTTGAGCGCCGGGTCGATCAATGGATCGAAGCCACAAAGGCTTCGTAGAACAAACCGAACGCAAACCCAAAAGCAAAAGGCCCGGCGGATCGCTCCACCGGGCCTTTTTCGTTTCGTCAAAAGTGCGTCGTTAGCCGCCCTTGCGGCTTGCCTCCGCAGCCTCAATCACGCTCTCATCCCAAGTGACCTGCGTTTGGGTTTGCGGGTTGAAGCGCGTGTCAGCATAGCTTGCTTCTTCTGCTGCTGTGATTTCAGCTTGCGTCAGAAATTCGCTCGGCTCGAGCGCGAACACATCGACACCGCGCGTGATTTCGGTTCCATAGATCCGGCCATCGTACCAGTAAGAAGACCAGTATCCGCCCACGACCAGCTGCTCCTTATCAATCGGACCACGATCGAAGAACGCGATCTCTTTCGGATTGGCGCTGTCAGTAAAGTCCATGACGCTGATCCCACCTTGGTACCAGGATTGTACGAAGATGTCGCGGCCCGGGACCGGAACGATTGAGCCATTATGCGCAACACAGTTTTCCATGTCACTCTGCGGCCCGGGCATCTTGTAGTGACTGCGGAATTCTAGTTTGCCATCAACAATGTCGTAGATTGCATTCGCGCCCCAAGTCATCGGATCAGATGCGCGACAACGCGGACGACCACCGCCGCCCCATTCATCCGTGAAGATCACTTTCGTGCCATCATTGTTGAAAGTGGCCGAGTGCCAATAGGCAAACCCCTTGTCGAACACCGCGTCGATCCGAACCGGGTTCATCGGGTCAGAAATGTCCATCAAAATACCGTTGCCAGAGCACGCACCAGCCGCAAGGTTCTTGGACGGGAACACAGTGATGTCGTGGCATTCGTCAGTTGGACGCGTGTCTTGAGCCCCATCCTCGCTTTCGCCGCCCTTCCAGAGGCCCGCGATCTCACCTGTCTCAGCGTCGGCGAACACACGCGGAGAACTAATGATCCGAGATTTCGAAGGATCAGCAAGCGGGATCTCGATCACGTCGATGCTGAACAAGGCCGTGCGCGAATCCGCCGGGTTTTCTACACAGCGAGCGAGCTCTTTCTGATCACGCACGATGGATGTGCCCGAGTTGTAAACGATGAGTTTCTCATCGTCGGCGCTAACGATCGAGTGGGTATGGCTGCCGCGGCAGGTTTGCACCTGGCCAACCTGGCGCGGACGTCTGAGATCGGACACATCGAAAATGCGCAATCCGCGGAAGCGCTCATCGCTGACGTCATCTGCCACGCCTTGTAGACCGCAATCCACCCTACCGCGTGTTTGCTCGACGCTCATAATGAGAATGTCGCCGACAACCGACACGTCACCTTGGCCGCCGGGGCACACTACCGAGCTCAGGAGAGATGGGACGCCATCGTCGCCGAGCTGGTAGATGTTGAAACCGTGATAGCTGCCCGCGACCATGATATCGTCGAAAAAGGCCATGTCGGTAAAGGCGAAGTCGAGCAGCGGAGAACGCTCGGCGAACTCTGTCAGGCTTTCCTCTTCGCCATCTGCAAGTGGCGGCGTCTCGGCCTGTTGCTCTTTTTCATCCTTCGGAACCGGCGGACGCAAATCCGCAGGGTTGGCAGGGTCAAAGAAACCTGCCGGCTTGGCCAGGCTCACAACCTTGCGCAGGTTAAGGATCGCTTCGCCTGCGTTGTCGAAGCCGGCTGCCAGATTAGCCCGCGGGTCAGGTGAAAGGCCCGCAAGCAAGGCGTCCATCCGGTCGATCTCGGATTGCTGATCGTTCTTGATGTCGCTGGCGAAATTAAACAGCACAGGGTCGGCTGCGCTTCCGGGCTGATCAAGCAAGTCTTCGACCATTTCAATCGCACCTTCGTGGTGCGCGATCATCAGCTCAAGAAATTGCTTGTCGAACTCCACACCGCTCAGCGTCGCTAGTTTCGCCATTTGTTCGGGGCTCGCCATTCCGGCCATCATCATATGCGCGTGATGTGCATGCGGGCCCGAAAGCGCAGCGCTTTGTCCGCGCTCGCCAAGCCAGCTTCTCATGAATTTGATTTCGTCCGCCTGGCTCGCTTCGATCCGGCCCGCAATGGTCACGATCTCTTCGCGGTTGGTGCGGTCTTTGACCAATACCGCCATATCCACTGCTTGCTGGTGGTGCGCGATCATGCCTTGCATAAATGAGACATCGGCTGGCGAGTAGGTCGTGCCAGCAATTTGCGTCGCCTCGTCTGAGGAGAGAACCCGCCCGTCTTGACCAGGGGCTCCGGGTTGCACGATCGGAACGCCCTGGGCAAATGCGGCGCTTGCGGAAGCCAGAAGGGAGCTCGAAATTGCGATTTTCGAGGCAAGTGAGCAACCAGATTTCATCGTCATTGAGTTTTCTGCCTTGTTGATATTTCGCGCACACTGCCCTGCACATCCGAACAGTCAAGAGCAGTTTTGTTTCAATCCAGATTCGTAGTCTTGCGTAGGAACCATTGCCCTATCCGGTTTGTTCCTAGGGCGTTGAATGGACGCCTACCTAGAATCCTGCCGCTTGCGGAGAACTGCTTGCCGCACTCGACAAAATCACAGCTTGCGGCACGGAATCACAAACCGTTAAGCCCACGATAACGCCGTTGGAGTACAGTCTCTTCATGATTAAGACACGATTCAAGCCGTTCTTCGCTAGCATCGCGGCCACATTCTTGCTGACCAGCCCAGCCGTAGCCCAAGGCAATGAGCTGCTATCAAGCTTCGATGACGCGCTTGGGACGGATGTTCGTGATCCACAAAGTTTCGAAGCACGCTACGACACCGGCTTCGAACGCCGAATTGCCGATCTGGCAGATGGCGGACAAGGGCGCATTGGCGTAGCTGCTGTAGATCTAGCCACTGGTGACCAGCTCTATGTCTTGGGTGATCAGCTTTTCCCGATGGCGTCGACCAGCAAGATTGCCGTCGCCGCGACTTACCTCGAGCTGGTTGAGCAAGGCCGTTACTCTTTGACGAGCGAGTTTCCTCTCCTGATCCCAGTTCGGTCTGCCAAATTTTCATCGCGCGCGGCGCCGGTGCGCAAAGGCCAATATATGCAAGCGATCGATCTTATTGAGATCATGATCACGCGTTCAAGCAATCCGGCGACCGACGCATTGCTCGCCGCTGTGGGCGGGCCGGAGCGGGTCAATGACTGGGTTCGGCGTCAGGGGATTGAAAACTTCAGCATCGACCGCGACATCGCAACTCTGGTGCGCGATGATGGTGAGTATGATCCAGCTGCATGGATCGACCCGCGTGATTCTGCCACGCCTCGGGCGATGACGCGATTGCTGCAGGGCCTTTATCGCGGTGATTTCCTATCCGATCAAAACAGGCGTGTTCTGCTCGGCGCGATGAGCCGTACGCGCACTGGCAAACGCCGGATTGTCGCGAACATTCCGGCAAGCGCACGGGTAAGCCACAAAACAGGCTCACTCAACAACACTTCAAGCGATGTTGGGATTATCAGATCGCCGGATGGACGCGCAATTGCGGTTGCCATTTATGTTACCGGCCAAGGATCGCGGCTTGCGCGGGAACGCCGGATCGCTGCGATCGCCCGGGCTTTGTATGATGGGTTCGGGGATCGGGCGCGCAACCGTCAGAATTGGACGAATGCAAACCGGAGCGGCGGCTAGAGCCAGCCCAGTCTCGAGCCTAGGGAACTGGAGCACTCAAAGAAAAAGGGCGGCGCCAATGGCACCGCCCTCTTCTTTAGCGTGACTGACCGACTTAGTCGGTAGCAGCTTCTTCTTCGGTCTGACCGGTCAGAGCAGCTTCAGCTTCGGTAGCAGCTGCGTCAGCAGCTTCTGCAGTGTCAGCAGCAGCGCCTTCAACAGCGTCACCGGTTGCTTCGGCAGCGTCGCCAGCAGCTTCGGTGACAGCTTCAGCGTTTGCTTCTGCGTCAGCAGCCATTGCGTCTGCAGTTTCGCCGGCCTTTTCGGCGGTTTCTGAACATGCAGCAAGGCCAAGAGCCGAACCAGCAACAGCGGCAGCAAGAATGATTTTACGCATAGGATTCAATTCCTTAATTAGCGAGTGTATCAAGCACCTCCGGTCCCCCCGGAATATGCCAAAGCCAAGTCTAATTGCCCGGCTTCACAAAAAGAAATAATGGCAATTTTGTGGCAGCGCAAGCCCTAATTGCCTTTTTTGCCTTTTTCGAGCCGCATTTTTCCAACGCATTGCCGCAATCGAGCGAGGTTTCCCCAGAGGTTTTGGCCCTGTCAGCATATCGTCTTACCAGGCGCGCGCGACGCTGCTAGCAGCAGTCATGGCCGATAAACAGCATCTCTATCTCGTCGATGGTTCTTCTTATATTTTTAGGGCTTATCACAGGCTGCCTCCACTGACCGATCCAGAAGGCACACCTGTTGGCGCGGTCTATGGCTACACCACGATGCTTTGGAAGCTCGCGGATGATCTCGATCAGGCGGACGGCCCAACTCACCTTGCGGTCATTCTCGACAAGGACTCAAAGAGTTTTCGCAACGAGATTTACCGCGAATATAAGGCAAATCGTCCCGAGCCACCGGACGATTTGCGACCGCAATTCCCGCTGATACGCGATGCGACCCGGGCCTTCAGCCTGCCGTGTATCGAAGAACAAGGCTTAGAGGCAGATGACCTCATAGCCTCTTATGCACGGGCCGCACAAGATAAAGGCTGGAACGTTACCATCGTCTCATCCGACAAGGATCTGATGCAGCTGGTCGGCGAGAAGGACGGCGCCAATGGAACCGGTCGCATTGACATGCTCGACACGATGAAGAGCGCGCGCATCTACATTGACGAGGTCGAAGAAAAGTTTGGGGTCAAACCCGAATTGGTTGGTGATGTCCTCGCACTGATGGGCGATAGCGTCGACAACATTCCTGGCATTTTTGGCGTTGGCCCCAAAACTGCGAGCAAGCTGATTTCAGAACACGGGTCGCTTACCGCAGCGCTTGATTCTGCGCCCGATATGAAAAAGTCTAAGCTCAAGGAACGTCTGCTCGAAGGTCGGGAAGATGCGGAATTGAGCCGGATCTTGGTCACTCTGAAAGAGGATTGCGAGTTGCCGCAGCCGATTGAAGAGATGGAGCTGACGGCTATCCCGCCCGAACCACTCGCGGCGTTTCTTGAGAAGCACGGCTTCACATCTCTGCTCAAGCGGCTCGGGGCGGGCACGGGCAGCCCTGAACGCGCAAACAATCTCCATCCAGCCAAAGCCGACAAAGCTAGCGATGAGGGCGGCGTCGAAGGCAACCGCCAACCGATCCCCAAAATGCCGAAACTTGATCGCACCGCCTACGAGACGGTGCAGACGATGGGACGGCTCGAGCATTGGATCGAGCGCGCAATTGCCGCGCGAGAAGTGGCCGTCGACACAGAAACATCGTCACTCGATGCCATGCAAGCTGACTTGGTCGGGATCAGCCTCGCGCTTGGTCCAAACGATGCGTGCTATATCCCACTAGCGCATGGCGGTACTGATTTGCTGGCCGAAAAGCCTGATCAAGTAGAGCTCAGCGCCGCTCTAGCCGCCTTGAAACCGATGCTCGAAAGCGATGCGGTTACCAAGATCTTCCAGAACGGCAAGTATGACCTCAACGTGCTTGCCCGCTACGATCTGGATGTCAGCCCGATCGAAGATACGATGGTGATGAGCTTTGATCTCGATGCGGGTCGCGGCGAAGGAATTGGTGGCGGCCACGGGATGGACGAGTTGTCCGAGCGTCACCTTGGCCACACCACACTAGCGTTTAAGGACGTCTGCGGAACCGGCAAGAAGCAGATCCCTTTTGGCGAAGTTCCGCTTGATCGAGCGACTGAATATGCCGCCGAGGATGCTGACGTCACATGGCGGCTTTACCAACATCTAAAGCCCCGCCTCGCTGAAGAAGGCGGCACGCGCATCTATGAACGCGTTGATCGGCCTCTTATCAAAGTGGTCGCGGGAATGGAACGCGAAGGCATCAAAGTCGACCGCGCCCGGCTTGCGAAATTGTCAGAAGAATTTGCGACCACCACCGCAGCGCTCGAAGGAGAAATCCATGAGCTAGCCGGGCAGGAGTTTTCCGTCGGCAGCCCCAAGCAGCTTGGTGAAATCCTGTTCGACAAGATGGGGTTAAAGGGCGGCAAGAAAGGCAAAAGCGGGCAATATTCGACCGATCAATCCACACTCGAAAAACTGGGCGGAGAAGGCGCACCAATCGCCAAAAAGGTGCTCGAATGGCGGCATCTGTCGAAGCTGAAGTCTACCTACACTGACGCTCTCCAATCGCAGATCAATCCGAACACTGGCCGGGTCCATACCAGCTACAGCCTTTCTGGCGCGCAAACAGGACGGCTGTCCTCGACCGATCCAAACCTGCAAAACATTCCAATCCGGACGCCTATCGGCAGGCAAATCCGAGAAGCCTTCGTGCCCGAGGCCGGCAATGTCCTACTCGCGGCTGACTATTCGCAGATCGAACTGCGGCTGGCCGCGCATATGGCGGATGTCGAGACGCTCAAAGAAGCCTTCGCCAATGGCGAAGACATCCACGCTCGCACCGCGAAAGAGATGTTCGGCAAGGTCGATCGCGACACTCGTGCGCAGGCGAAGACGATCAATTTCGCTATCCTCTATGGCATTTCGCGCTGGGGATTAGCAGGCCGTCTTGAAGTTGAGCCCGACGAAGCACAAGCGATGATAGATACCTACTTCAAGCGCTTTCCCGGCATCCAGCGCTACATCCACGAGACGCTCGATACAGTGCGCGAACGCGGCTATTCCGAGACACTGTTCGGACGCAAAACTTGGTTTCCGCGGATCAAGTCGAAAAACCAGGCGGAGCGCCAAGGCTCTGAGCGCGCTGCAATCAATGCCCCGATCCAAGGAACCAGTGCCGATATCATCAAGCGGGCGATGGTACGCATGCTCCCTGCACTGAAAGACGCTGGGCTTCCTGATGTGCGCATGCTCCTGCAAGTTCACGATGAACTGGTGTTTGAATTGCCCGAAGACGATGTCGAGCAGGCGAGCGAAGTTATCAAAACAGTTATGTCGGAAGCCGCCCTTCCCGCTGTCGAGATTGATGTCCCGCTGGACATTGAAATCGGGACGGGCACTTCTTGGGATGCCGCGCATTGATCCAGAGAATTTGGAAATCAACAGGCGATCAAAGCGCCTATTTTGAAAAGCAAGCGACTAGACATGCCTGACACGTTGAACCCTGCCATGTGGAGTATTGACTGGAGCGCGGTTCTGACCGCGCTTATCGTCCTATCTGTCGGCCTTTTGCTCGCCTACCTTCTGTACCGGATTGTTTTCGCAATCGTGGGCCGATTGACCAAAATGTCGGAAACCCAGGTCGATGAGCTCATTGTCGAACGTATCAGGTTGCCCATCAAATGGTCGTTTCTCGCGATCGGGGTGACATTGGCAGCTCAGGCAGACCCTGAACTCGGCCGCTTTTGGGAGCCGCTCGCGCAATTCCTTCGGCCAGCACTACTCGGTTGGATCGCCTACAACTTTGTGAAGGCTTTGACCGCAGTCCTCGAGCTGAGGATGGAGGCCCATGGTGATCCGGTTGCGATGCGCAGCCGCCGCACGCGGATCGCTGTGCTTTCTCGCACTGCTACTTTTGCGATCATAATCATCACTGTCGGACTCATGCTGTTCAGCATTCCGTCGGTTCAGGCAATCGGCACGACGCTTCTTGCGTCTGCAGGTCTCGCTGCTCTAGCCGTTGGTGCCGCCGCCCAACCTGCACTCAAATCGCTTATTGCTGGTCTGCAAGTGGCACTGACTGAACCAATGCGGCTTGGCGATATGGTGAGGGTGGATGGTGAAACCGACCGCGTCGAAGAGATTCACATGAGTTTCGTCAAGGTGCGCACTTGGGATGAACGGGCAGTTATCGTGCCGACCAGCCGGTTCCTCGATGAAAGCTTTGAAAACTGGTCGCGCCGCAGCGAGATGCTAACGGGGCCCGTCTTCCTACATCTCGATCCCGCCACAGAGATTGCGCCAATCAGAGCGGAGTTTGAACGCTTTGTCACATCGCACGAGCTGCATGATGGACGCACCGTTGCGATGCTCATGACCGAAGCCTATCCGGAAAGCGTCGAATTGCGTATGTCGATGAGCGCGGCCACGATCGGCGAGCTGTGGACGCTTCGATGCGAGACCCGGGAGCATATGCTCGATTGGTTGCGGATCAACATGCCCGATGCGCTGATTCGGCATCGGCTAGAGGTGCCGGGCGGCCACCCCAAAGCAGGAGAGGCAGCCGCGCCTTAAGGCCCGTTAGCTGTGCTTCTTCGCCCTCGTGGGTTCCAGCTTTTCAGGTTGCAAGAACCCGATCGGATTAACCTCTGCAGCCCGCTTTTTCAGCTCGCCGCGCATCTTGCGATACTCGGCCTCCATCTTGGTGGTGACGGTTGCGCGCGAGTCTTTTAAAGCTTCCTCAAAATCTATCGCAGCTACTTTATCGACATCACCGCCAAGGCGCTTGAGGGCGTTGAGACCAGCGCGCCGAACGACATCTTCTAGGTCAGCTCCGGTGAACCGCTCGGTTTTCCCCGCCACATCGCCGAGATCAACGTCGTCAGCAAGTGGCATAGCGCCGGTGTGAATTTCAAGAATGTGCTGACGGCCCGCTTTGTCGGGGGTGCCGACATATACAAGCTCGTCAAACCGTCCGGGCCTTAGCAAAGCTGGATCGACCAACGTCGGCCTATTGGTTGCGCCGATAACGACGACCGATTGTAGCTCTTCCATGCCGTCCATTTCGGCAAGGATGGTGTTCACAACCCGGCCCGTGACTTGTGGCTCGCCCTGGCCCGAACCGCGAGCCGGAACAAGACTGTCGATCTCGTCAATGAAGACCACGCATGGCGCGACCGAGCGCGCTCGAGCGAACATGCGCGCAATCTGCTGCTCGCTTTCGCCGTACCATTTGGACAAAAGGTCTGAGCTCTTCATCGAAATGAAGTTGGCTTCAGCCTCTTTCGCCACTGCTTTTGCCAGCAAGGTTTTGCCGGTTCCTGGCGGACCATAGAGAAGGAATCCCTTTGCCGGTCTGATACCCAAGCGCCGGAACGCATCAGGGTTCTTGAGCGGAAGCTCGATTCCTTCTTGCAGCTTCTCGATGGCATCGCCAACACCGCCAATGTCTCTCCACGCGACATTGGGCACCTGCACCATGACTTCGCGCATTGCGCTTGGCTGAATGCGTTTGAGCGCCCCGAGAAAGTCTTCGCGAGTTACGCAGAGATCTTCGAGCACTTCTGGCGGAACCGTGCGCTCATCGAGATCCAGCTTCGGCATGATACGGCGAACAGCATCAATGGCAGCTTCACGCGCTAGCGCAGCAATATCTGCACCGACAAACCCGTGAGTGACGCGCGCCAGTTCTTTAATGTCGACGCCTTCTTCCAATGGCATCCCGCGCATATGGATCGACAGGATCTCGCGGCGTCCCGTTTCATCTGGAACTCCGATCACGATTTCACGGTCAAACCTGCCAGGGCGTCGAAGCGCCTCATCAATCGCATCGGGGCGGTTGGTGGCAGCGATCACGACGAGATTCGCCCTTGCCTCCAACCCATCCATCAGGGTGAGCAATTGGGCGACCAACCGCTTTTCCGCCTCACCAGGCACGCTTTGGCGTTTTGGCGCGATCGAGTCGATTTCGTCGATGAACACAATCGCTGGAGCAGCGCGGGTTGCTTCCTCGAAGACTTCGCGCAGCCGCTTTTCGCTCTCACCATAACCCGAGCCCATGATTTCCGGTCCATTGATGGTGAAGAATTCTGCGTCCGATTCGTTCGCTACGGCCTGTGCGAGCCGGGTCTTGCCGGTTCCGGGAGGGCCATGAAGCAATACACCTTTGGGTGGATCGACGCCAAGACGTGTGAAGAGTTCGGGATAGCGGAGCGGCAGCTCAACCATTTCGCGCAATTGCTGAATGGTTTCGCCCATGCCGCCAACATCGTCATAATTGACACCGGCACGCGCATCGCGAGGTTCTTCGTACTCGGTACGAAGCTCAACCTCGGTATTCTCGTCGATGTGCACGATGCCTTTTGGCGCAGTCGAAGCGACCGAGAGCCGGATTTGCGTGAGCGCGTAAGCGGGCGCGCGTAGCAATTGCCGAACATCTGATGGCATGTTCTGAACTGGCTGCTGGCCGGTTGTTGCGACTAAGTCTCCTGCAACCAACGGGCGCTTGAAGAAATTCCGCTTGAGGGCCTGTGTTGGCCCCTGCAGGCGCATTTCAGGCTGGGCTGGCGCAAATACGACGCGCGTAGCCGGGCGCGATTCTGCGACAGATACTTCGACGTGCTCACCAGATCCTGTATCGGCATTACCGCGCTGCAAGCCATCAAGGCGGACGACATCGAGCGTGTCATCCTCGCTGTAAGCAGCCATCGCGATAGCGGCTGTGCTGCGCTTGCCGACGATCTCCACGACATCACCTTCAGTAATTCCGAGGGTCTGGAAGGCGGACCGTGGCATGCGCGCTATGCCTTGGCCCGATTCCTCTTGGCGAGCTGGTGCAACTTGCAACCTAGCTGTTCGTGTCGTGGAAGCCTGATCGGCATCTGCCATGAATTTTCCTCTCTAAGCCGTCACGCTTTATGATAAGAGCGATAGCTAGGAACCCCATGAACACAATGCAAATTCAGTTTTGGATTTGGATGGGTGTTGCTGCCGCACCAGAATGGCGCACCAGAATGGCGCACCATGAGATGTTCGCCATAAAGAAAAAGCCCGGCACGAAGGCCGGGCTGAATAGTTTGGGAGAGGATGCCTTTAAGGCATGCACAACAAATGCCCTTGTAGACGTCATTGTGCAAGTGCGAAAGGCTCATCTGGAGTTGCGAATTCTGCAACAGCTTACTAAATTCACCTAAACTTCTGCTTTATTTATATTTATTAGTTGCGATTGGCGCATCAAACCTGTTGTGCGAGAGTTATGTTGCGCTGCAGCACAAAGACCGAGCGCAGCCATTTTGATCTTCGCAGGTGCGAAAACTAGCATCGAAGTCGAACGTGACACCTGCACTTTGACTCAGTAATGAGGCGGCATTGCAGCCACCACACTCAAGTGTTCAGGACCCGACATGAGCAAACTCTACCCAGACGCCTCCGCCGCCCTCGATGGAATTCTGTCTGATGACATGCTAATCGCCTCCGGCGGATTTGGCTTATGCGGTCTGCCAGAACGCTTGCTCGACGCCATTCGTGATAGCGGCGTGACTGGTTTGACCTTTGCGAGCAACAACGCTGGCATTGACAATGAAGGAATCGGCAAACTGCTGCGCACCAAGCAGGTCAAAAAGATGATCAGCTCCTACGTTGGCGAGAACAAGGAATTCGAGCGCCAGTTCTTGGCCGGGGAACTCGAAGTGGAATTTTGTCCGCAAGGCACTTTGGCGGAACGGATGCGTGCTGGTGGCGCGGGAATCCCCGGATTCTATACTAAAACCGGGGTGGGAACTCAGGTCGCTGAAGGCAAAGAGCATAAAAAATTTGTGTCGAGAGATGGCATCGAAGAGACCTATATCCTCGAGCAGGGCATCTTTGCCGACTTGTCGATCGTCAAGGCATGGAAAGCGGACGAGACAGGCAATCTTGTGTTTCGCAAGACGGCTCGCAATTTCAATCAACCCGCCGCGACTTGCGGGAAGGTTTGCGTGGTCGAGGTTGAGGAGATCGTTCCCGTCGGAGAGCTCGATCCAGATCAGATCCATCTGCCCGGCGTTTTTGTCCAGCGGCTGATCGTGGGTGCACCATATGAAAAACAGATCGAATTCAGGACCACTCGCGAACGAGAGAATGCTTAGTTAGTTGAGACATGAGACGGTTCGCTGCTCTGCTTGTGCTTGCAACAATGCTGAATGGTTGCGCACTGGCTGCTCTGCCAGTTGTAACCGGCGGCGTCTTGGCAACCCGCGATGTCTTAAACGATAGCAACAACCGCAAGCAGCAAGATAACCAAGAGAGCACTGGCGAACTTTTGAACGAGACGGTCGATGTGCTTCCGTCGTCATCAGGAGATTTGAGCCAATCAGGCCAAGCCGCGCAGTCCTTTAACGGCCAAGCTGTGGCTGTCGGCCTGATGCCCGCCCCCAACTCAAACCCTTACTGGCCCTTGATTTCATATGCTTTGAATAGTGTCTCTGCGACTGGCCCTGATGACATCACAGACGCCAAACCGATTGTTTCTGCCGTTTTGTCCAACCCCAGTTCACTCGACGGTGTTCGCGAGAAATGTGTGGGCAAAGATCCCGTCGTGCTGATTGATCTCGATCCTGATAACAATCTTGCTGGGCGTGACCAACCGGCGCTGCCAAACCCATCGCTCGCAATCGGCCTCCGACAATTGCGCGATATTGGCGTCAAAATAGTCTGGATTTCAGGAACGAATGCGAGCGAAGCGGGCGCACTTCGTAAGTCTCTGACTGAGACAGGCCTGGACCCAGAAGCATCTGATGAACTGCTGCTCATGCGTTATAAGGCTGATCGCAAACAAACCCGCCGCAAGGAACTCGCCGCGCAGAATTGCATCATAGCTATCGCAGGCGGCTCACGCGAAGACTTTGACGAATTGTACGAATATCTGCTGGAGCCAAATTCGGCTTTCGCGCTTGAATCCATCATCAACAATGGTTGGTTTATAACACCAAACGCCCTCACTCAGAACTGAAAGACGCTTCAATGTCAGACAAACAAACAGGCTGGACCCGAGATGAAATGGCCGCGCGCGCCGCGAAGGAGCTAAAGGATGGCTATTACGTCAACCTCGGGATTGGGATTCCAACACTGGTTGCCAATCACATTCCTGAAGGGATGCGCGTCACTCTGCAAAGCGAGAACGGCATGTTGGGTATTGGCCCCTTTCCTTTTGATGACGAAGTCGACCCCGATCTAATCAACGCCGGCAAGCAAACGATCAGCGAACTACCGCATTCAGCGTATTTTGACAGTGCGACCAGCTTTTCGATGATTCGTGGTGGTCACATCGACTTGACTGTCTTGGGAGCAATGGAAGTCGCGCAAAACGGTGATATCGCCAACTGGATGATCCCCGGTAAAATGATCAAAGGCATGGGCGGGGCGATGGATCTGGTCGCCGGCGTCAAGAAGATCATCGTGGTGATGGATCACAACAGCAAGGCAGGTGATCCGAAGTTCATCCCTGAATGCACTTTGCCGCTCACTGGCACGAATGTGGTCGATATGATCATCACCAATTTGGGCGTGTTCCACCGCGCCGACCACAACAGCCCGTTTCGACTGATCGAACTCGCGCCCGGTGTGACTGAAGCAGAAGTCGCGGCGAAGACGTCTGCCGCCTATGAGGTCGCCTTGAGCTAGAACTTTAAGCCAGCGCTGCCTTCAACACTTCAACCAGATCGGTGCGCTCCCACGGGAAGAAATCACCCTCTGGCTCACGGCCAAAGTGCCCATAGGCCGCGCTCTTTAGATAGATCGGCTTGTTGAGGCCCAGATGCGTGCGGATCGCACGCGGCGTCAGTCCACCCAGTGCATCGATACTTTTGATTGCAGCTTCAATGCGGTCGTCGGAAACAGTGCCGGTTCCGTATGTATCGACATAGAGAGATAGCGGCCTAGAGACGCCGATCGCATAGGCAAGCTGGATCGTGCAGCGACTGGCGAGCCCAGCAGCGACAATGTTCTTGGCAAGATAGCGAGTGATATAGGCTGCACTGCGGTCAACCTTGGTAGGATCCTTGCCGCTGAAAGCGCCGCCACCATGAGGGCTCGCGCCGCCATAGGTGTCGACGATAATTTTGCGGCCTGTCAGGCCCGCGTCGCCGTCCGGACCGCCAATTTCGAACGCGCCCGTTGGGTTGATGTGCCACTCGGTCTCATCGCTCAAGAAGCCCGCAGGAAGAATGTCGCTGACGGCTTCGTGAACATAGGACTTGAGCTGCGCCTCTTTTTCGCCCTCGTCGTATCCCGGCGCATGCTGGGTCGAGACAACGAGGGCCGTGCACGCGACGGGCTTTCCGTCCTTGTACCGCAAGGTCACTTGGCTCTTTGCGTCCGGTTCCAGAAACGGAGCAGCTCCAGACTTGCGGTCAGCGGCGAGCCGCTGAAGGATCTTGTGGCTATAATCGAGCGTGGCCGGCATGAGATCAGGCGTCTCATCGCATGCGAAACCGAACATGATGCCTTGGTCGCCAGCGCCTTCATCCTTGTTAGAGCCAGCCTCACCCGCATCTACGCCCATCGCAATTTCTGCTGATTGACCATGGAGGTGATTTTCGAGCGCCAGTGTCTCGTGATGAAACCCCGATTGCTCGTAACCGATTTCCTTGACGGTGCTGCGAACTGTCTGTTCGATCTCATCGAGGGCGCCATCGGCCCACTGTCCGTTCTCGTAAATGCCCTTCGCGCGGATCTCGCCGGCCAGGATTACACGTTGCGTCGTGGTGAGCGTCTCACATGCAACCCGCGCTTCGGGATCTTTAGAGAGGAACAGATCGACAATCGCGTCGGAAATCTGGTCAGAGACCTTGTCTGGATGTCCTTCAGATACGCTTTCGGACGTGAACAGATATTCGCTTCGCATGTGGCCTCAATTGCTCATGAAGGGAGATATAAGGAAATCTTTATGTCTATCGAATGCCCTAGCGAGAGCCCGAGGCGCGCGCAACCAATCTCGGCAAAGCAATTGCAAACAGCGCCAAAATTGCAGCCCAGACAAGTGGAAGCGCATTGCCGAGCTTGGCGAAAAGCGTGGGAGACTTTGCCGACGGCACGAAGCCATCGACCCTCCCAGCCTCTCCAGATGCGATCGAGTGTCGCACAATACCGTCAGCATCGATAACAGCGCTGATCCCGGTGGTTGTTGAACGTAGGACTGGTAGACCTTCCTCAATGGCGCGCAAGCGCGATTGGGCAAGGTGCTGCGGCGGCCCCCATGTGCCGAACCAGCCATCATTCGATGGGTTAAAGATGTAGTCAGGTCGATCATCACGATCGACGGTCTGGCCGGAAAACACGATCTCATAGCAGATTTGGATCCCTGCTCGACCATGCACTCCGAGATCGAGCGTTCGCGGACCCGGGCCGGGCAGATAGTCAATCGAGCCAGCAACAAGGCGCGACAAGCCGAGCGGTTCGAGAATGCCGCGCATAGGCAGATACTCACCGTAGGGGACAAGATGCGCCTTCGCATACTGGTCCTTAATGACGCCCTCGCCAGCCAAAAATATCACTGAATTGCGAGCACTCACGGCTCTGACAAATCCGTTCCGCTCTTCCAGACCAAGATTCACAACCCCTGCGAGCAGCGAGGACTGCGGGCCGATAACTGAGCCGATGCGCCTTCTTGCGAATTCCGGATCACCGGCAGCGGTCATGCGATCATAGTAGCGCTGAGGGTAACCATCCTCGAGATAATCGGGCACCGCGCTTTCGGGCCAAAGGACCAATCGCGATTGCTCACGCCCTGGCAGGGTAAGCCGGGCGATACGTTCGAATTGCTCCTCGAACTTGGTCGGATCATTGATCTCAGTTTGCGGGATTAGCGGTTGTATGAGCGCGTAAGCGACATCACTGTCCTGCTGCTCCACCACACTCGAGAAAGGGAAAAGCATCCCAGCGCTCGTTACAAGAGCTGTGGCGGCCAGTGTAATCCACTTACGATGCATGGCCGCAGCACCCAACAGTGTCGCAATCAGGATCGAAAAGCCTGACAGTGCATAAGTACCAACCCACGGTAGAAGGATCGCGATTCCTGGGCGGCTCCAATCGCCTAGGAGCGTCAAGCCCAGCGGCGGCCAAGGATAGCCGGTGAACACCCAGCTGCGCAGCCACTCAGTGACTATCCATGCCGCGGCAAAGAAGACACCAGTTGTGAGAACTCCGGCTTTTCGTTTCGCAAAATAGGCCAGAACCGCAGCTAGAGCTGGATAGACCGCGAGATAAATGCACAGCAAGGGTACAGCGAGCCAGCCCAAGAATTGCGGCATTTCGGATTGGTATGTGAATGCAGTCGCAATCCAATTATTCGCGAGAGTGAGATGGGCCCAGCCAAACAGCCAACCCATTCCGGCAGAGGCGCGCCAACTCGGTGCGCGCCAAAGCAAAATGATGAAGGCGGCCAAAGCCGCCAGCGATAGAGGCCACCACCCCAGCGGAGGGAAACCTAACGCTGCGACAGCCCCTAGAAAAAGCGATGACCAGTTTGGATGGCGACGGGCAGCTTTCAAGAGCGAAATCAGCTTTTCGCGCATCTGAGGTGCCCTGTCGCCGGTGAGCCTACTGCAGCAGCTTCTAGTTCACCTGCTCCAGATTGTCGCCGCCATCTTCGCTCGACGCATCGTCGGCTCCAATAGCCGGAGGAAGAACAGATGCATCAATTTCGCCTGCATCATCAGCTGCGGCCTTACCGTTGCCGGATTTCTTCGTGCTGCGAGAAGGGCTGCGACCTTCACCGCGAGGCTTGCGAGCGCGACGCTTTGGCTGTTCGTCGTCGTTGCCGCCCTCTTGGGCATCCACGGCCTCAACTTCGTTGCCGCGTTCACCTTCAGCAGATTGGACGTCTGCCTGTTCGTCGCGCCGATTCCGACGGCCGCGACGGCGATTGTCGCCATCGTCGTTGTCGTCGCCATCATTGCCTGACGCATTGCGCTCTTCCTGACGCTTCGCTCGCGCCTCGTCCTGACGAGCCTTATTATCAGCAATCACGCGATGATAGTGATCAGCAAACTGCAGATAATATTCGGCCTGGACACGATCGCCGTTATGCTGCGCATCCTGTGCAAGCTTTTTGTACTTATCGAGCAGCTGCGGCGCGTTTCCGCGCGCTCTGCTGTCAATCCGGTTGAGCTGGTTGCCCCCGCCCTGATTGCGATTGCCGCGGCCACGGCGGCGGTTGTTACGATTGTTGTTCAAGGAGTATCATCCTTATTGGCGGTCCAATGACCCCTCTTCACCTGCGTCGAAATCTCTTCGACGCGCCCCGCGCTGCACAAGCCGAGGGCTAGCCACACGGCAAATCCAAGCGATAATTTGGAGCTGGGCCAAGCGATTTGCAGTCCTTGCCGATCGGTGACCTGATTCGGGGGTAGCGAGACTGGACGCGTTTGCCAAGCCCTCTTGAATTTTAGTCAACTTCCGCGCTGTTGCGTCGAAGCACCACTGCTCGGGGGCGATTGCCCAAATCGCGGTGCAGTTCTGCTTCAAAACCAGCGGCCTGTGCGATAGCATTCACCGAGCCTGCTTGCGCTGAGCCAATTTCAAAAACCGCAATGCCTTCAGGTTCTAAAGAAGCACATATCTGGGGAATCAGCACTTCGTAATCGGCGAGACCTTCTGGCCCCGCAAACAAGGCGGAATGCGGCTCAAAATCGCGCACATCGCGGTCTAACTCGGCGTCCGTCTCTACGTAGGGCGGATTGCAAAGGATCAGGTCGAACAGTCCAAGATCGTCTGCCCAACCCGGCTCATTCCAGTCAGCGAGAATGACTTGTGCTCGGTTGGAGAGATTCAGTCGCTTTGCATTGTCATTGGCGACGCTGATTGCTGCAGGGGACCGATCAACGCCCACACCAACTGCCTGCGTTTCAGCCAAATAGGTCAAAAGTAGCGCCCCGCTGCCCGTACCGAGGTCAAGGACGCGCTCGGCTGGCGTCTTCTCAGCTAAGGCTGCCTCAATGATCGTTTCGCTGTCGGCGCGCGGGATCAAGACATCGCAGGTTACTGCGAATTCGCGGCCATAGAATTCCTGCGCGCCTGTGATGTAGGCGACCGGCTCGCTTGTTGCACGACGCTCGACCATCGCGGCGAAATCGCTCGGCGTCTCGTCTTTCATATGGTGCAGAAGCATCTCTGAGCGGCTGGCGCCAAGTGCGTGCGCCATTAGCAATTCGGCGTCCAATCGTGCCGTATCGCTCGTTTTGTCAATCCGTTCAGCCGCTGCGCGGATCGCGTCTGCAACGGTCATTCGGAAAGTGCGGCGAGGCGCTTGCCTTCATCTTCGGCAATCAGAGCATCGACCAATTCGCCAAGGCCAGGTCCGGCAATGATCTCCGGCAATTTGTGCAAGGTGAGCCCGATGCGGTGATCAGTCACTCGCCCCTGAGGGAAGTTATAAGTGCGAATGCGCTCCGAGCGGTCACCTGAACCGACCATCGCCTTGCGGGCTTCGGCTTCTGCGCCCTGCGCTTCATCGCGCGTTTTCTCGAATAAGCGTGCGCGCAGGACCTGCATCGCCTTTTCGCGATTCTTGTGTTGGCTGCGACCGTCTTGACAGGTCACCACAATGCCGCTCGGCTCGTGTGTGATGCGGATCGCGCTATCGGTTGTGTTTACGTGCTGACCGCCTGCGCCGCTAGCGCGATAGGTGTCGATTTTGAGGTCGCCTGGATCGATTTGAATATCCACATCATCGGGCTCGGGCAGCACAGCCACGGTCGCTGCCGACGTGTGGATGCGCCCGCCGCTTTCCGTTTCGGGCACACGCTGCACGCGGTGCACGCCGCTTTCGAACTTGAGTCGCGCAAACACACCCGAGCCAGTGACATTGGCAACGATTTCCTTGAAACCTCCCACTTCGGAAGCGCTCATGCTGACGGGCTCCACCTTCCAGCCGTTCTCCGCGGCGAAACGCTCATACATGCGGTAGAGATCGCCTGCGAAGAGTGCCGCTTCGTCGCCGCCAGTCCCTGCGCGAATTTCGAGCATAGCCGGTTTGCCGTCGGCAGCGTCACGCGGCAGCAGAGCGACGGCAAGTGCGCGTTCTTTGTCTGGCAAAGCCTCGCGAATTGCTCCGAGCTCTTCCTCAGCCATCGCCTTCATTTCCGGATCGGCAAGCATCTCTTCGAGACTTTCGATCTCGGCCCGCATGCTTTTGACTTTGGCAGCGATCTTTGCGACCGGTTCGAGCTCGGCATAGTCGCGGCTTGCCTTAACGAACTCGTCGCCTTCGAGCGTGCCCGAAGCCATGCGCGCTTCGAGTTCGGCGAAGCGATTGGCGATCTGGTCAAGGCGTTCAGCGGGGATTTGCATCAGTCCGCTTTCACTAATTCTTCGATCGCTTGCGCAATGTTACCACCGTCGCCCATCACCCTGACGGAGACGCCAGCATCGGTGACTGGGAACGATACGATCGCATGCGACGGGAGCTTCTTGGCCTTATCGAAACGCTTCCTAGGGGAACCGCTTGCGAACAATTCCGTAGTAAACCCGGCATTTCGCAGCTCGCCGACAAGTTGCACCGCTTCGAGCATAAGCTGCTCGTTCTCAAGCACAACGACCGCATCGGCGATGGGCTCTTGACGCTCCCCCACCAACATCGCCAGTCGTTCGATCCCGTACCGCCCAACCAACCGCAGGCGTTGCTTGACCTCCGAGGCTTTCCATCAACCCATCGTAGCGACCACCACCAAGCACGGTGCTCTGTGAGCCCAACGCATTGGCAGCTGCCGATCCTTCATCAGGAATGAACTCGAACGCCGTGTGGCGATAATAGTCTAGTCCGCGCACGAGCGCTTCGGCCCGCGTCCATTTGACTCCAGCAGCATCGAGTCCGCTCGTCACGCTTTCGAAGAATTGTCCGGCTTCATCGGATAAAAACTGGTCGATTTTGGGCGCATCAGCGAGGAATGGCTTATCGCGTCGATCCTTGCTGTCCAAAATCCGCAGCGGGTTCTTCTTCAGCCGCTCCTGGCTGTCCTCGCTCAGATCGCCTTTCACCGCGCTGAAATAGTCAATCAACGCCGCTCGCCATGCCTCACGGCTGGAGCCATCACCCAACGTATTGAGATACAGAATAACACCCTCAATGCCCAACTCGTTCAAAAGCTGGTCCGCCATCGCCAGGAGCTCAACATCAGCCTGAGGCTCGGCTGCGCCGATTATCTCTGCATCAATCTGATGGAATTGGCGATAGCGTCCTTTCTGAGGACGTTCGAACCGAAACAGAGGGCCATGCGTCGCGAGCCTGACTGGCGCGTATTGCATCCAGCCGTTGGTGAGATAAGCTCTTGCAATACCTGCGGTAAACTCTGGACGCATCGTCACATTGTCGCGACCTCGGTCCTCAAACGAGTACATTTCTTTGCCGACGACATCGGTCGTCTCGCCAATAGAGCGAGCGAAGACTTCCGTCATTTCAAGCACAGGCATCTCGACCCGGCGAAAGCGGTACAGCTTGCGCACCCGTTCAAAAGTCTCGACCACGAATGCGAAGGCTTCCGCATCGGCGCCGAAAATGTCCTGCGTGCCGCGAATGGCTTTGGGAATGTTTTTTGACATATCTCAGCGCCGATTAGGGCCAACTGCATCTTGCCGCAATAGAGCCGCAGCGCTAGGGGGCACCCGAGCTCAGGGAGAGGGGCGAAAATTCTAGCAGGAGCGCACAATGCGTATCGACAAGATCCCCACCGGCACCAATCCACCTGAAGACCTCAACGTTATTATCGAAGTGCCAACCGGCGGCGAACCGGTAAAATACGAGTTCGACAAGGAAAGCGGCGCGCTTTTCGTCGACCGCATCCTGCATACGCCGATGCGCTATCCCGCTAATTACGGCTTCGTCCCCCACACGCTGAGCCCCGATGGCGATCCGCTCGACGCGCTTGTGATTGCTCGCTCACCTTTCATGGCTGGCTGCGTGGTTCGCGCTCGCCCAATCGGTGTTCTCAACCTCGAAGACGAGCATGGCGGTGATGAAAAGCTCATCTGTGTGCCGGTCGACACGACTTTCCCTTATTACTCGGACGTCGGCGAGACGAAGGATCTGCCCTCAATCATCTTCCAGCAGATCGAGCACTTCTTCACCCACTACAAGGATCTCGAAGCCGAGAAATGGGTGCGGATTGGCAAATGGGGCGATGCAGCCGAAGCGCGCCAAGTCGTTATCGAATCGATTGAGCGCGCGAAGAGCTGATCATTCCTGCGGCTGGTCGGGGTCGAGCAAGTCATTGGCTTGCTCTCCTGTCGTCTGACGCTCTTTGTCGACCATCTCGCTGATCTCATTCTCCGGTCGGACGTCGTCATCCGCAGGTCGATCTGCCTTTGGCTTGGGCGCTTTTTCTGCCTTGGCTTTGGCAGCAGTGGCCGACCGACCAATGGGTAGCGGATCTGTGCGCCCGTCGAACCGGAGGCGATAAATCGGTTCGGGCAGGGCAAATCCAGATTCCTCAAGCGCATCTTTCACTGACGCGATGGCGAGGCTGCGCGATTTTCCCCAATCCGCCTCACGCTGATCGACCCAGCCGAGGAAAGTGACGATGATGTTGGAGTCGCCAACCTGACTAATCAGCGCGCTCGGTTCTGGATCGGCCAGCACGAAATCAAGACTGCCAAGGACGTCCTTGCCGAGCGTCATGGCAGCGCGCGGGTCGTCATCAGCGTCGATCCCCAGCTCAAATTCAAACCGGCGTTGAGGGTTGCGGGTGAAGTTCAAGATAGTCGCTTTAAAGACCTGTCCGTTCGGAATGCGCAGGTGGTTGCCATCGAGCGTCATCATCACGGTCGCGCGGCTAGTAAGCCGGATCACCCTTCCCTCTTTGTCGTCAATCAGGACATGGTCATTTGCGCGGAACGGTTGACGCAGGCTGAGCATGAGAGAGGCGACATAGTTCTCGACCGTATCGCGCATCGCAAAGCCAAGCGCGATCCCGATCACCCCTGCTCCGCCAAGCACAGCGCCAAGCAGTGCGCCGGCACCGAGCATGTCGAGCGCAATGACTACCCCGCCAACGACAAAGACGAAGCGGATTGCACTGCGCACCAGTTCGCTCAGGAAGGAGTTGGGAGTAATGCGATCCCAGAGGAACCCAAGGCCCGCGAGCAAATAACCAATTGTCCCGATTGCAAGGGCTGTTACCGCAGCGACTAGAAGCAATGGCAAGACGGTCACGAAATCGCTGATCAAATCGGACATCTTGCCGAAGACAGATAGATTCTCTTCGACGGAAAGGTCCCGCTCGATCTCATTTTCGACCGTCACGACTCCCGAAACGCGGTCGGCAATATTGGCGGCTCGACCGCGCGCGTCGACACTAGCCACCGTGCCACTTAGCTTTACGACGCCTTCGTTTACCTCAACGGTCACATCGGCAAACTCGGGAAGTTCATCGAATATGCCGCCAATGCGGTCGGCAATGCGCGTGTCGTCGCCAGCGTCCTGAGATTGCTCGATCGGTTGATCGACAGGAGGTGGTGCGTCGCCTGTGTCCGATGATCCGCTCGGCAGAATAGCGCTAGCAGGTGTAGAAAGTAGAAGCGCCAGAAGTGCGAATAAGCGTGTAATGCTAAGCAAAGTTATTCTCACATCAGCTTCCTTGCGCGCAAACGGAAATGTGGGCGCTGCAAATGGGAAGCGCTCGATGCCGCTAAAGGGTTCCAGCGCCGTTTCGAATTAGGAAGTAATAGGCTCGGGCAAGCGAGCGTCAGAATATGGCGAGAACAGCCTTGATGCAGCCGGTCACCAGAAAGGGCAGGCCGATTGCCATCAACCACAGCCCAATGAGATCGCGTTTGAATGAACCCTCAAACGATGGATCGATCGCCTGTTCATCGGTGAGACCGGACCAACGTTTCTCAAACCATCGACAAGCTGGAATGATCGCAGCGACCAGTACCACCAATGCCATTAGGGGCAAAACTGAACCTGATCCGGTCGTCAATGCCTTAACGGTCACGAAGATTTGCAGGCCGGTGTAAACGAGCAACGCGTAGGCAACGTGGTCGCTCATCGACTTGCGCCAATCGCGCGCCGAATGCTCGCTACTGCTTGAAGCCACGCTGCTAGCCTCCGATTGCTCAGCCCAATTTGTCATTCGTACCGCTCCCCAACGACTTCTCTCTCGGGCGATGATTATTCCAAATTGCAGGCCTCCTTGCAAGCGGAGTAACCAAAACGAACTTTTGTTGCGCGCGATGCGCTTTATCGATCGAGATAGAGCGTTAAGCAAAAATCCTGCCAAATCGGCCATAACGCCCCTTTAATATGGGGAATTGGGTGCTAAGGATGAGTGCAATGCCCGATCTTGAGACCATTGTTGAAGAGCAATCTGCAAGTCCTGCGGATGCGACAGCGCCGCTGCCCGACGGCGGGTTGGAAGTGATTTCGATCGCCAAAAGTTACGACAAAAGGTCAGTTCTCTCGGACATCTCATTAACCGTCGCCAAGGGCGAGGTGCTCGGGTTGCTCGGGCCAAACGGGGCAGGCAAGACAACGTGCTTTTATTCGATCATGGGTTTGGTGCGGCCAGATTCTGGTCGCATCCTCATGGACGGCGAAGACGTAACCAAGCTTCCGATGTACCGGCGCGCCATTCTTGGACTCGGATATCTGCCGCAGGAAACCAGCATTTTTCGTGGCATGACTGTCGAGCAGAACATTAACTGCGTGCTCGAAATGGTCGAACCTGACAGGGACACACGAGAACAAGAGCTCGAACGCTTACTCGGGGAATTCGGTCTTACCCGTTTAAGATCGTCGCCTGCGATGGCGCTGTCTGGTGGCGAACGCCGGCGGTGTGAAATCGCACGCGCGCTCGCGGCCAAGCCTTCGATTATGCTGCTGGACGAACCGTTTGCAGGGATCGATCCACTGTCGATCAGCGACATTCGCGATCTTGTGAAGGATCTGAAACGCCGTGGGATCGGGGTGCTCATTACGGATCACAATGTTCGCGAAACTTTGGACATCGTCGACCGCGCCTGCATCATTTACGGCGGCCAAGTGCTGTTTGCCGGCACGCCGCAGGAACTCGTCGCAGATGAGAATGTGAAGCGGCTTTATCTCGGCGAAAGCTTCACGCTGTGATTGGTCGGCGGACATAGATCATGGCACTGGGCCCGAGGCTCGACCTAAGGCAGTCGCAATCGCTGGTGATGACACCGCAATTGCAGCAGGCGATCCGCTTGCTTGCGGCCTCAAATCTCGAAATCGAAACTTACATAAGCGAGGCGCTCGAAGCCAATCCGCTGTTGGAGTCGGGCAGTGTATCGGTGGAAGACAGCGGCCCGTCTGTCGAAAGCGACGATATTCCGCGAGAAGAGTTTACTGCTGACCAATTGATCGGACAAGCGCAGGGTGAGAATGAAGCTCCTCTGGACCTCGACAACAGCGCTCTCGACCGGGACCGCGATACAGGCGACGGAGCGACTGGCCCTGCTGCAGCAGATGCAGAATGGGGTGCAGCGGCTAGCGCAGGCGGCGGCTCCGACATTCTGCCAGACATCGAGCAGACCAGGGAAGCGGAAACTACTCTCGCTGAACACCTTAGCGAGCAAGTGGGTGCGGCCAGCAGTGATGAGAGGCTGATTTTCGTGGCTCGCCACCTAATCGGTTTACTCGATGAGGCCGGATACCTTCCCTTTGATCTGCGTGACGTCGCAACCGATCTGGGTGTTGAGATGATGGTCGCCGAAGAAGCGCTCAAGGTTGTCCAGTCACTCGACCCAAGCGGTGTCGGCGCTCGGACGCTCAGTGAATGTCTGGCCATCCAGGCCCGCGAAGCCGATCGCTATGACCCCTGTATGGCAGCGATGATTGACCATCTGGAATGGGTCGCTCGCGGTGAAATCGCCAAACTGAAACGCATTTGCGGCGTCGACGACGAGGACTTTGCAGACATGCTTGCCGAGCTGCGAAGCTACGATCCAAAGCCCGGCCTCGCATTTGGCAGCAACCTTGCCAGTGCGATCGTGCCCGACGTTTTATTGAGCCCCAAAGGCGCAGGTGGTTGGGACGTGGCAATCAATGAAGACACATTACCACGGCTGGTGGTCAATCGAACATATTATGTTGGACTGAACAATGGGTCTACTCGATCCCGAAGCGCAAAGCTGGCTAAAAGAGAAACTTGCGGACGCACATTGGCTCATCAAGGCGCTCGACCAACGTCAAAAAACGATCCTCAGGACAGCAGCCGAGATCGTCAAGAAACAAGATGGCTTCTTTAGAAACGGTGTCTCAGAGCTCAGACCGCTTACTCTCCGCGAAGTTGCGGAAGAGATCGACATGCACGAAAGCACGGTCAGTCGGGTCACCAGCAACAAATATCTTCAATGCGACCGCGGGACGTTTGAGCTCAAGTATTTCTTCTCAAGCGGAGTGGCGTCCAGCGACGGCGAAGGCGCATCGTCAGAAGCGATCAAGGCACGGATTAAAGCGTTAATCGATGCGGAGGATCCCAAGAAAGTTCTGTCCGACCAGAAGCTGGTCGACACCTTGAAAGGTGAAGGTTTCGATCTGGCCCGCCGCACCGTAGCCAAATATCGGGAAGCCATCGGGATCGGCTCCAGTGCACAACGGAGGCGTCAAAAAAGCTCGAAGGGCTCTGATTAAATTCAGTTATATTCCCTCTCAAATCCTGGCCGCATTGCCAATCAAGTCTCGAATGGCGACGTGTGACTCAAAAGACTCACTAAAAATTAAGGCATCCATTTACGACGCGTTAACCTTTTCCGTTCAGAACTTCTGTGGTTAATACATGGCAACACCTCTTATCGAGGCGTTACCACGAAAGCCTTGGGGCAATTAGGGGACCACAGATGCGAGTGCTTTTGATTGAGGATGAGCCAACAACGGCCAAAGCCATTGAGCTCATGCTTACGACCGAAGGCTTTAATGTCTATTCAACCGATCTCGGCGAAGAGGGATTGGATCTGGGCAAGCTGTATGATTACGACATCATTCTGCTCGACCTGAACCTTCCAGACATGCACGGATACGACGTGCTCAAGAAACTGCGCGTTGCCAAAGTTCAAACGCCTGTTTTGATCCTTTCGGGCATTGCTGAAATGGACAGCAAGATCCGTTCGTTCGGTTTCGGAGCTGACGATTACGTGACCAAGCCGTTCCACCGTGAAGAGCTTGTTGCTCGCATTCACGCTGTTGTGCGTCGTTCAAAAGGTCACAGCCAATCGATTATCCGCACGGGCAAGTTGGCAGTAAACCTCGATGCGAAGACTGTCGAAGTTGATGGCGCCCGCGTGCACCTGACCGGCAAGGAATACGCAATGCTCGAGCTGCTCAGCTTGCGCAAAGGCACGACGCTCACCAAAGAGATGTTCCTCAACCACCTTTATGGCGGAATGGACGAGCCGGAACTCAAGATTATTGATGTTTTCATCTGCAAGCTGCGTAAGAAATTGAGCCTTGCTTGCGGCGGTGAAAACTACATCGAAACCGTCTGGGGCCGCGGCTATGTGCTGCGCGATCCGCAAGACGAAGCGGAAGCTGCTTAAACCCCTCAACGAACTACCCAGTCAACTGGGGCGGGAACAAGACCCCGGGGCGGCAACGCTCCGGGCTTTCTTGCTTCCAACGCTAACTGAGCTCGTTTCACCGTTTTCTCTACGTTTCGTATAGATACAGACCGCCTTCGATGTGAAATCAAAGCACATCGGAGGCGAAACTATGGTCAATTCGGTCAACCACACGATCCAATCGGGCGACACGCTCGGTGCCATCGCGCAGCGCTTTGGCACTGATGTGGCGACCTTGGCCCGCACCAACAATATCGCCGATCCGAACCGGATATTTGCTGGCGACACTTTGGTCATTCCTGGAGCAGCGACCACCACGCATACGGTGAAAAGAGGCGACACGCTGCACGTGATTGCCCGCAATGCCGGCGTATCACTGCGCGAAGTACTTGACGCAAACCCGGCGATCCGAAACCCAGACCTGATCTACCCTGGGCAACAGATCGTCCTGCCCAGAGCGCAACCGCAATCCCCCACAGTTACGCAGTCACCAACCGCAAACCCTGCAATCGATTCCGTTGGCAGCCCCTCACCTGTCACCTCGGTAGGAGAAACCAATTTCAACGGCCAGACATTGAGTTTGTCGCAAGCCGATGTGAACAACATTAAGCGAACCCTCCAAACCGAGTGGGTGCAACCGTACCGGGCCGGAGCAAGCGCATGGCATCATTGACACCATTCTAAACCGGACAGCATCAGGCCGCTGGGGTGACAGCGTTTCCGAAGTGGTGAATGCCCGATATCAATTCTCTGACATCAACGGTCCGGTCTCGTGGCGCGATGGACGCACATCTGTCGAACAGATTCCGATGGCGCAGGTGAGCGCTAGGGTCGATCAACTTGTCGACTCATACCTTGCTCAACGTGCGAACGGCACACCCTCTTCGATTGGCTCTCATCTCAACTATGCCAACCCGCACTATTCAAGCGCCAACAATCTCAGTTGGATTCGCGCGCTCGATGGGCCCGTCCTTGGTCGAGGTGATGCTGTACACCATCACGGCACCACACCAGATCTTGAGCGATATCGACCAGGTACATTTGCGGTCACCCTGCCCTAGCATTGTAAGACCTTTGCCAAAAGCGCATGCTGGACAGCGCCGCACAGGTTTTCTAGCGGGCGTGCATGAGCGCGTATAAAGAAGGTGATCCCACCACACTGAACCGGTTATATGGTCGCAGCCAAGGCAAACCTTTGCGCCCGCGCCAGCAGGGATTGGTCGACAACTTGCTACCCAAGATCAGCGTGCCGGAAGAGGGGCCTGTGACAGCGGAACGGTTGTTCGGACAAGACTGTCCGCTCCACTTTGAAATCGGCTTCGGAAGCGGCGAGCACCTTGCCTATCGCGCGGATTTGCTGCCCGATCACGGCTTAATTGGCGCCGAGCCCTTTATGAACGGAGTAGCCGCAGCTTTAGGCCACGTAGAAGACCAAAGTCTAACCAATGTGCGGTTGCACGCGGGTGACGCAATCGAAGTGCTTAGTCGCATACCCGACGGTGCGCTTACGATGGTCTATCTGCTCCATCCTGACCCTTGGCCTAAAGCGCGCCATGCCAAACGCCGCATGGTCAATGATGGGCCGATTACGATGATCGCTGACAAGCTAAAACCCGGCGGCGAGTTCCGCTTTGGCACCGACCACGCGATCTATTTACGGCATGCGTTGATGGTGATGCAGCGCCATTCTGACCGGCTGGAATGGGTGACAGAGGGCCCTTCAAGCTTTCAGAACCGCCCATCAGGCTGGCCCGAAACGCGCTACGAAAAGAAAGCACGCGATGTGTTCGAGCATGAGGTCTGGTACTTCCGCTATCGTAAGCGCTGATTTGCGAGAGCTGCGAAATTGCTGCATCTCAATGTGAAAGAAGGGGCAGTTTGATGGTAGCAAGACGGCAATTTCTAACTGGGGTGGCCATCGGAGCGGGAGCGCTAGCTGCTTGCAAAGAAATCTCTGATCCAGCTGATGGAAATCGAATTGCTAACGCACTTGATGCTGGCGGGACGCTGCTCGATGCCGAAGCGCTCGAAGATGCTTTGGTCGGCAGCTCTTATCTTGGCACGGGCGGCGGAGGCAGTCTTTCCAAGGCGAGAGAACTCATCTCAGTCGATTTGGCAGATGGTCATCGCTTCGCCTACATCCCGGTGTCAGCTTTAGCGGATGATGATCGCGTGGCCTGTCCCTATGGCCTAGCCAGCCTTGCTCCGACGAGCGAGGAAATGAAGGCTCGCCTCGAGGCGATTGATAGTCAGGTCGAGGAGCCTGTTCAGGCCGCCTTCGAAGCGCTCGAAAAACACATGGGTCAAAAGTTTGCTGGCGTAATCCTTGGTGAAATTGGCCCGCTAAGTCTGGCTGAAGGCCTGTCAATCGCAGCGCGTCTGGGAGTTCCCGCCCTTGATGCCGATACCGTCGGGAGGGCTGTCCCTGAGATCAATCAGCACTCGGTAAAAGTTGCTGGCATCCCGCTGACCCCGATCGGTGCAGCAACGCCGTTCGGAGATGAATTGATCGTTGAAACACTTGGCGATCCCACGCGCGCGGAAGATCTGTTGCGCAGCGTAGCAGTCGTCAGCCGCTCATGTGGGGTCGCTGATTCTCCGATCAGTGGAGCGCAGGCCAAAAAGCCGGCACGCTTGTCACAGATAGCCTTTCACTCGCGATCGCGATCGGCACAGCGGTCCGGAACGCGAAAGCCAAAGGCGGCGATCCAATCGAAGCAGCTCGGGTTGCCGGAGATGGCTATCTGCTCTTCACCGGGCGTGTCACGCAAACGCAGTGGAAAGACGAGGACGGTTTTCTCGTTGGGGAGGTTTCGATCGAAGGCACCGAAGGTTTTGCAGGGCAGGCATTCGAGACAGATGTGAAGAACGAACACTTGGTCGCACGCCGAAATGGTAAAGTAGTAGCCACATGTCCCGACCTGATTTCCATAGTCGACGTGGAAAGTGCCGATGGGATCGTAAATCCCGGATATGAAACTGGACAGCGGGTCGCTGTGGTCGGCTTTCGCTGCGATCCCCTATGGCGGACCGAAGCGGGCCTTGCTGTATTCAGCCCGCGCTATTTCGGATATGATCTCGATTACAAGCCAATCGAGCAACTGCTCAACTAGTCAGCCCACGACGCCAGCACTCGCCAGCACAGCCAGCGTCAGAACGTCCGGCGCAATCGCCGTCATCGGAACGATCTGAACGGGTTTTTCCATACCGATCAACATCGGACCGACAGTCGCATCGCCGCCAAGCTCGCGCAGTAGTTTCGCCGAAAGATTCGCAGATTGGAGCCCCGGCATGATCAAGACATTCGCCGGCGCGGACAAACGGCTGAAGGGATAGAGCTCCATCACCTTTGGATTCAGCGCAGCATCAGGTGCCATCTCGCCCTCATACTCAAAGCCAGGATCTTCACGGTCAAGAATCGCAACGGCATCGCGGATATTGCCGAGCCATTGGCCCGATGGATTGCCAAAGGTTGAATAAGAGAGAAACGCCACGCGTGGCTCATGCCCCATACGTCGAGCGACAGCGGTCGTTTCCTTGGCGATATGCGCTAGCTCTTCAGCACTCGGACGTTCGTTAATCGTCGTATCGGCAAGGAAGGTCGTGTGGTTTTTGCCGATCATCATGTGGACGCCGAAAGGTAGGCTATCAGGTTTTGGATCGAGCACGCGATTTATCTCGCGAGCGGTCTGCGCAAAGGTACGGGTCAGGCCAGATATGATCCCATCGCCATGGCCGAGCGCCACGAGCAGTGCAGCGAAGACGTTCCGCTCCTGATTGACCATGCGGCGAACATCGCGTTCGGTATAGCCTTTGCGCTGGAGGCGTTTGTAGAGATAGTCCACCATCGCAGGGATGTGTTCGGATGTCGCGGAGTTCTGGATTTCAAAACTGCCCGGGTCAGAAACCGACAATTGATGCAGCTTGTCGACCACAGCTTTGGTTCGGCCAACCAAGATCGGAGTGCCGTAGCCAAAGTCTCTGAACTGTGTCGCTGCGCGAAGCACAACTTCCTCTTCGGCTTCCGCAAAGACCATTCTCTTCGGGTTCGCCTTTGCTTCGTTGTACGCTCCAGTCAAAACCGCTGTGGTAGGATTGAGCCGCGATTTCAGCGCATGGCGATAGGCGTCGAGGTCTTCGATGCGTGCTTGTGCGACACCTGAGTCCATAGCAGCCTTGGCAACAGCCGATGACACGACCTCAATCAGACGTGGATCGAACGGCGCAGGTATAATGTAGTCCTTGCCGAATTTCTGGTTCTTACCATAGGCGCTCGCGACTTCTTCGGGCACGCGTTCGCGCGCCAACTCAGCGATTGCCCGAGCTGCCGCGATCTTCATTTCCTCATTGATGGTGGTCGCCTGGACATCGAGCGCTCCACGGAAGATGAAGGGAAAACCAAGCACGTTGTTCACTTGGTTCGGAAAGTCCGAGCGTACCGGTCGCAATGATCGCATCGGGACGTACCTTTTGCGCTTCGTCCGGCATGATTTCTGGCGTCGGATTGGCCATCGCGAAAATGATCGGCTTGTCCGCCATCTTCTTGACCCAATCCGGCTTGAGCGCTCCGGCGGCCGACAGTCCCAAGAAGATGTCAGCACCTTCTAACGCTTCTTCGAGATTGGTCGCTTTGGTTTCAACGGCGTGCGCACTCTTCCATTGGTCGACATTATCGCGGCCAGGAGTGATCGGGCCGCTGCGGTCGCAAACGATGACGTTTTCGTGCGGAATGCCCATCGCCTTGATAAGAGCGGTGCAAGCAAGCGCGGAAGCCCCTGCTCCGTTGACCACCATGCGAGCGTCTTTCAAATCTCGACCGGTCAGGTGGCAGGCATTGATAAGACCGGCTGCGGCAATAATTGCTGTGCCGTGCTGATCATCATGCATTACCGGGATGTTCATCCGTTCGCGCAGAGCCTGCTCGATGATGAAGCATTCGGGTGCCTTGATGTCCTCCAGATTGATGCCGCCGAAGCTTGGCTCCATCAGAGCCACAGCCTCGATGAAAGCATCGGGGTCTTCGGTCGCCAATTCCAGATCGATGGAGTCGACATCGGCGAAACGTTTGAAGAGAACTGCCTTGCCCTCCATCACAGGCTTGGAAGCGAGGGCGCCAAGATTGCCGAGGCCAAGAATAGCCGTACCGTTCGAGATCACCGCAACGAGGTTGGAGCGCGCAGTGTAGCGGGCCGCCAAGCTGGGGTCAGCTGCGATAGCCTCGACCGGAGCGGCTACACCAGGCGAATACGCAAGACTGAGATCGCGTTGCGACGCCATCGGCTTGGACGCGACAATCTCGATTTTACCCGGACGAATGGTCTCATGGTAAAATAGCGCTTCTCTATCGGTAAACGTAACCTGCCGGTCGTCGGCCATCGAGGAACTCCTAATTCAAGTCTTGGCCGTCGCTTAGCCCGCTTGCATTGCAAACGATAGGGGAAAGCATACTCAAACCCGTTCCGAATCATCGCACGCATGTTTAGGCCGTGATGATGTCCTCGAAACCGACACCGATGATGGCACAATTCTTCGCACTTAAAGAAGAGGCCGGGGACTGCCTGCTGTTCTATCGCATGGGAGATTTCTTCGAGCTCTTCTTTGATGATGCCAAGACAGCTGCAAGCGTGTTGGACATCGCGCTTACCACACGCGGAGAGCATGGAGGCGAACCCGTGCCGATGTGCGGCGTGCCGGTACATTCAGCCGAAGGATATCTGGCTCGCTTGATCAAGGCTGGATGCCGGGTGGCGATTGCAGAACAGGTTGAGACACCGGACGAAGCAAAAGCGAGAGCAAAGCGCGAGGGCACGCCAGCATCTAAAGCGCTAGTGAAACGTGACATTGTGCGCTTTGTGACTGCTGGCACATTGACCGAAGATGCGCTTTTAGAGCCACGCAACGCCAATTTCCTCGTTTCTCTCGCAGAAGTGCGCGGGAAAGCCGGTGTCGCATCCTGCGACATATCGACCGGCAAAATGGTGCTCGAGGAATGCACCCCAGACATGCTCGGCGCTACACTTGCCAAGCTCAACCCCAATGAAATCGTCGCCCCAGAAGGCTGGGACCATGGGACCGAGTCGATCATTGAGAGAGCTGCTTCTTCGTTTTCCAGCGATCTCGGCGCAGAGCGGCTGCGTGATATTCACAAGGTCGGCACACTTGATGCATTCGGAGAATTCACGCGCCCGATGCTCGCCGCGGCGAGCGGGCTCATTTCCTATCTTGAGCACGTCGGTCGCGGCTCGTTGCCGATGCTTTTACCACCAGTCGCAAATCAGGTGGGCGACGCGATGGTCATGGATGAGGCAACGCGCAGCAGTCTGGAGATATTGATAGCTCAGGATGGTGGGCGGGCTAGCAGCCTGATTGGCGCCATTGATCGCTGCGTTACAGGCGGAGGGGCGCGGCAACTAGCCGAAGACTTGGCTTCGCCGCTGCTTGATAAAGATGCTATCGAAGCCCGCTTGGCAATGGTCCAGTTTTGGCGCGACCGCCCGATCGAACGGGCTGATCTTCGCGAGATCTTGCGCGCCATCCCCGACCTCGAGCGCGCCCTTGGACGGATCGTCGCTGGTCGCGGCAGTCCTCGTGACCTCGGGCAAATCCGTGATGGGCTTGTCGATGCTCAACGGCTTCATGACACCCTTTCGGTCATGCACGACATGCCTGAGTTACTGATAAAGCTGCTGCCGAAGCTCACGGGACAAAGTGCAATGCACGAAGAGCTCAGTCGCGCGCTCGTCGCTTCACCCGCGACAGAGCGGTCAAACGGGGGCTTTATTGCCGATGGCTATGACGCTGGGCTCGACGAACTGCGGCGAGTGTCCGGCAATGCACGGCGGGCGATTGCTGCGATGGAAGCGCGCTATCGCGAGGAAACCGGCATTGCGTCACTCAAGATCAAACACAATGGCGTCTTGGGCTATTTCATCGAGGTGCCCAGCAGGCATGCCGACTCGCTCATGAAACCCGACAGCGGATTCACGCACCGCCAGACCATGAAAGGGGCGGTCCGTTTCAACTCGGTGTCACTGCACGAAGAGGCAACGCGGATTTCGGAGGCTGGTGGTCGCGCTTTGGCCGCTGAGGAGGCGCATTTCGAAGATTTGACCGGTCAGGTCATCGAGGCCCAACGCGCGATTGCGGCCACTGCCGCTGCGCTAGCGAGAATTGATGTGTCGGCTGGCCAAGCCGAACGCGCAACCGAGGGGGATTGGTGTCTGCCGGTCATTTCTGATGATGCTCGGCTGGACATTTCTGCGGGCCGGCATCCTGTTGTCGAGGCCGCCTTGGCAAAAACGGATGAGCGCTTTGTCGCCAATGATTGCAGTCTGGCCGAGTCTGACCGACTATGGCTGATCGGTGGCCCCAACATGGGCGGCAAGTCCACCTTCCTTCGCCAGAACGCGCTGATTGTTCTCATGGCCCAATCTGGAGGATTTGTCCCTACCGCATCCGCTACAATCGGACTTGTCGATCGCTTGTTTAGCCGCGTCGGGGCTTCCGACAATCTCGCGCGGGGCCGTTCGACCTTTATGGTCGAAATGGTCGAAACCGCCACCATTCTATCCCAAGCGACCGAGCGAAGCTTTGTCATTCTCGATGAAGTTGGGCGCGGCACATCCACCTATGATGGATTGGCGTTGGCCTGGGCGGTCGTCGAAGCGGTGCACTCTGACATCGAATGCCGGTGCCTGTTTGCAACTCACTATCATGAGCTCGCACGGCTCGGTGAAAGTTGCCCTGCCCTGTCATTGCATCATGTTAAAGCGCGCGAATGGAAGGGCGACTTGGTCTTGCTGCACGAATTGGCAGAAGGTTCAGCGGATCGAAGCTACGGCCTCGCAGTGGCGAAGCTCGCAGGGGTGCCAGCTTCGGTTGTTAAGCGTGCTGAGCAAGTTTTGAAGAAACTGGAGGAGGCGCGATCTCAAACTGGCGGCATTGCAGCTGGCCTTGGTGAATTGCCGTTATTTGCAGCAGCTTCATCTGAAGAGATGGCCCAACCATCAGACAGGCTATCGGGTCGGTTGGAAGAAGTCGATCTTGATGCCCTGAGCCCACGAGAAGCGCTTGATTTGCTTTATGAATTAAAGAGCGAGCTAAAGGCTACGAAACATTAACTGTGTTCGGGCTATGACGCATAATTATGTCGATCTCATTGTTCGAAAATCACAAGTCTGCGCTCGCCTTTGCCGGCGTAGTGCTCGTTGGTACCGCGATTTTCGCCGAGTCACAGTCTGGTCGAGACAACTCTGACAGGAGCGGATCGCAACCGGAGGTGATCGCCGAAAGTGAGCCCAAGCGTGCCACAGAAAGCACTGATTCCGCCGAAGACGGCCTGACAGATGAGGAACTCGCTGAAGCTGGCTGGGCGACCGACGACGATTTGATTGACGATGCCGCCGGTTTCACCACTGATCCTGACGTAGAAACTACGCCAGATGTCAGCACTCAGCCCGACAGTGAGCAGGATGCCGAAGTGGTCGTCGAGACCTCTCGCTCTAGCAAGTCGCGCAGCGCCACAAGCCGGACGGGGATTAATGTGGGCTCAAGCGCATCTGATGGCGGCACAGTTATTTCGCTCGGCCCGAACGCGCGCGTAGGCAATGGCAACGAATCCGACACGGAATGAACTAGCGAGTCGGAACGGGTGCCTCGCCGGTGTAGTCGTAAAAGCCACGGCCTGTCTTTCGGCCTAACCAGCCAGCTTCTACATACTTTACCAAAAGCGGCGCCGGACGATACTTTGTGTCGCGCGTGGTTTTGTACAGGACCTTGATGATATCGAGACAGGTATCGAGCCCGACAAAGTCCGCCAATTGAAGAGGCCCCATCGGATGGTTCAGGCCCAATCGGCATCCCTTATCAATATCTTCAATACCGGCGGTTGACTGACCAAGCACGAACACGGCTTCGTTGATCATCGGCAGTAGAATGCGATTAACGACAAAGCCAGGCTCGTCCTGACTTAAGACAACCTCCTTGCCGAGGCCTCTTGCAAATGCGGTGACTTCATCAGTCGTCGATTGAGCCGTCGCCAAGCCAGGGATTACTTCGATCAACCCCATAACAGGAACGGGGTTGAAAAAGTGCAGGCCGATAAACCGCTGTGGATCGGGTGAGTAATTCGCCATGCGAGTTATGGGTATTGAGCTGGTGTTGCTCGCCATGATCGCACTGGAATCAAGAAACTTTCCCGCTGCCTCAAAAATGGCCTGCTTGATTGGTTCTTTTTCGGTTGCTGCTTCGATGATCAGGCCTGCATTTGCCATCTCGGAGTAATCTCCGACAGGGGTAACCTTTGCGAGCAAAGCCTCTGCCTGGTCCGCCTCCAATTTGCCTCGGCCAACAAGTTTGACCAGCGACTTCTCGATTGACGCTTTGCCAGCTTCCGCGCGCACCAAATCAACGTCTGACAAGAGCACGGACATGCCGTGCTGGGCGACCGTCTGAGCAATTCCTGTGCCCATTTGGCCTGCACCTATGACGGCGACTTTCCGCATCAAAAATTCCTTCGCACGTGCAGCAAAGCCGGTGTGTTAGCGAGGAGAGATCGGATTGGCTAGCGATTAGCGCCAGGCACCCACTTCACATCAAGCTTTCCGTCGTCATTTGCAGCTCGGGCGAGCACGAACAGGAAGTCAGAAAGTCGGTTTATGTAAGCAAATGCTGCTGGGTTCACTCGCTCATCATGGGCAAGTTCTGCCATTGCGCGTTCTGCAGTTCGTGCTGATGCCCTGGCGACGTGAATGCGCGCAGCAGCCTCGCTGCCGCCCGGCAAGACGAAACTGGAAAGAGGTTCTAGCCTCTCGTTCAACTTGTCTATCTGACCTTCAAGCCATTCCGTTTGAGCGGGAACTATTCGAAGGACCATTTCAGACGGCTCGAAGTTGCCATCCGCGCTCGGCGTTGCCAAATCGGCTCCAAGATCGAAAAGATCGTTCTGGATCCGCGTCAACATGCTCTTTTGCGCTTGATCGGACAGGGCGCAATTTGCCGAGCCAATGGCGCAGTTGGCTTCATCCACTTTGCCAATCGCTGCAATGCGCGCAGAATGTTTCGCGGCCCGGGAGCCATCGACAAGCCCAGTGGTGCCATCATCTCCGGTGCGCGTGTAAATCTTGTTCAGCTTCACCATCGCGTATCAGCGAGATACAACCAAGATGATAGCGACCACCGCAATTGCCAGCGCCTGATATTTGATACGAGCAAACATGGCCTTGTTCTGAAGCAACTGCATATCGGTCGCGGTCTCGCCCTCGCCTGTTTCAAGGTCGACCTTTGTCGTTTTGAGGAACGCGATCACACCGCGGACCAAAGATACGACGACAAGAATGCACAAAACGGCAAGAACGGCTGCGAGAAAATATGTCATGACGGTTATCTAAGCGCTTTCCAATGAGATACCAGACGGCAAACGTCGCAACCTCAGTTGCTCTGCTAACAACCGTCCATCTTCGCCAGCGTTCCGCAAATCGGCAAGCGACGGAGAATTTCGCCGTTTTGCTAGCTTGAGGCCGTCGGTATCAAGCAAGATTTGGTGATGGCACCAATGCGGAACGGGAAGCCCCAAGAGCTCTTGCAACAATCGGTGCACATGACTCGCAGCAAAAAGATCGGAACCCCTTGTGACATGCGTCACACCATCAACAGCGTCGTCAAGCGTGGCGGCTAGATGATAGCTGGCGGGTTCATCCTTTCGCACCAGAACAACATCACCGAAATCACGAGGGTCGCAAATGACAGAACCAGCTTCCTCGTCCGTCCATATTATCTCGCCGGCTTCTGCTATCGCTCGGTCAAGATCCAGACGTAGAACAGCTGGCAAAGATTCATCCGTTCTTTGGTCTTTGCAAGTGCCAGGATAAAGCGGGCCCTCGGCGCCGCTCTGAATGGCATTCTTGCGGATTTCAGCTCGCGTGCACGTACAGCGATACAGCAAGTCCCTCGCCAAAAGCTGATCAATAGCTGTCTGGTAGCTCGCCAGCCGCGTCGATTGAGCTGGAACCTCGTCCCACGTGAGACCAAGCCATTCAAGGTCGACACGAAACTCATCCGCCAGTTCTGACCGGGACCGCGCCCCATCGATGTCTTCTATACGGAGCAGAAACTTGCCGCTATTCTCTACAGCCAAGTCGTGCGCAACAATGGCCGAAAACGCATGGCCGAGATGAAGATGCCCGTTCGGGCTGGGTGCAAATCGTGTAACGACCATGGCCAACAGTCCATGACATAGCATGAAACTTCATGCGACCCACTAAACAGCTTTGTGGAAAGCTGGGGTGTTATGACTTTGACTCTTCCGACTGCCACGGCATGTTCTGTTCTATCAGGAAGGAACACTGGTTGTTCAAAGCCGAACTGATTGAGAGAGCCGCTCGATTTCGAAGCGCTGATGAGGACCCGACACGGAATCCGTCGGCATGTCCTGCGCTCGTCCTGAACGCTGACTACACGCCTCTATCCTATTATCCTTTGAGCCTTTGGCCTTGGCAGACTGCGATAAAGGCGGTGTTTCTAGATCGCGTTGACATTGTCGCGAGCTACGATCGAGAGGTTCATTCACCCTCGCTCGATATGAAGATTCCGAGTGTAATCGCCCTCAGGCAGTATGTGAAACAGAGCGAGTTTCCCGCTTTCACGCGCTTCAACCTGTTCTTGCGGGACCGCTTTCAATGCCAGTATTGCGGGAGTGGCCAGAACCTGACATTTGATCATGTCATTCCGCGGCGATTGGGGGGCAAAACCAGCTGGGAAAATATTGCTACTGCGTGTGCGCCTTGCAACATGAAGAAAGGCGGTAGAACGCCCCAGCAAGCGCATCTGACACTGAATATGAAACCCATCAGACCGACAAGCTGGCACTTGCAGCAATACGGAAAGATGTTTCCGCCTAACTATCTTCACGAAACCTGGCGCGACTGGCTTTATTGGGATGTCGAGCTTGAAGAGTAGCTTTCCGCAACGAGAACCATCTAACCTTCGATGATTTTTGTTTCCGGATGATGCTTGTCCAAGTGCTTTTTCACAATTTTAAGGTTCTTCGAATTTGATCGATAAAGGAAGTCAGCGGCGTCACCGACAACTGGTACCAGACCCAGCACAGTATCAAACGCAACGTTGCCGCCCATTCGCATCAGCTTCCATTTTGGCATGTTGAGGTTTCGTGCCTCCCAAACGACATAGGCGCCCAAAGCGGTCGTAATCAGATCTCCCAAAACGGGGATCAATCCGACCAACGCGTCCAAACCTATAGGGATATTTGTACCAGGCACTCTAAAACTGCGCTCTAGAAGTAGTTCCATTGCCTCGACCCTTTGCCGAACCGATTGCGGATCGCTTCCGGTTGGCAATCTAAAGTCAAGGTGTTGAAGCTCTTTTGGCCGGTCCATTGGCAACCTCCTGCACGGTTAGATGGTGGGTTGGGACAGCGGGAACAAGGGGTGCAAGCCCCAACGGTTCGCTTCAAATCCTGTAACCGAGCCTCTCACAAGCGACCACCTGACAGGAGAGCCAAGCGGAATAAACACCTCGTCTTCGATCAGCCGCAAGTGTGCCTCATTCAGCAATGCCGCCTTCTCGTCAGGGTCGCGCGCTGAAAGCGATTGCCTAACAAGTGCGTCTGCCTCGTCAGAGCATAGACCAAACCGCAATGCACAATTGAATTGGTTCAAGAACCATCTGGGTGAAGAGTAGCGCGCCAATCTGTCGCGCAAGATGAGATCGGACTTTTCATCTGGTCCCACTCTTACAGTCCGAACCCCTATATCGGCCCAATCTGCCGAGAATTGGCGGAACAAGAGATCGCTTCCCTCACCCTCCGGCAGTGCGATACGAACGGTCGCCTCTTCACCATTTGCAGCTTCCCACCTGCTAACGCGGCTGGTGGCGATTGTCCGAAGCTCTTGCCGAGACAATTCCGGCCACCGACCAAGGTCGTCGTCAATCTCTTCTGACAAAGCAGTCGGCACGATCCATGTCGTCGCCTGCCATCCCCCAAGTGCAAACGGAGAGATCAGAGCATCGCGATCAATCGCCATCGACAGGGCTTCCCGGTTTCCCGGATCTGCCAAAAAACCCGATGCATTCATGATGGAGAAGCCAAAAAGACCAAAAGTCGCATCAAGTCGGACGTTGCCCTGAGAAAGAGGCCCGAGTTGAGCAGCGGGGAAGTTTGTCAGTTGCCCATTCAGAACAACATCAACTTCGCCGCTTGAGAATGCTTCGACAGCCTCTTCGTCTGGCAGTGCTCGGACACTGATATCTTTCGCCAAATCTTGCCAATTCTCGCGAGGAGCCATTCCTCGCAACTCAGGCGGCAAGGCGGAAAGGCTAGCGACTTCTTCTTGGCTTTGGAGCGACAGAGCCATTGGCCCGGCGCCCGCAGCGTCTTTTTCGAAACCCAATTCGGGCTGCGCCAACAGCCGCAGGAATTCGGGCATAGGGCTTGTCAGTCGGATCTCGACGACCCGCCCGGTCATCGCCCGGATTTCGGCGATCTTCTCGAGATCAAGTCCCAGACTTGTTCCCTCAAGTTGGCGCAACCTATCATTGAGAAGTGTGCGGACTTCCGCTGCCGTTATTTCATCTCCGCTTGGCCAATTTGAGTCTCGGAGCCGGAAAATATAGCTCAGGCCGTCGTCATTAACGATCCAGCGTTGCGCAATCGCAGGCACTACCTGACCCGAGGCGTCGAGCGTTACGAGCCCTTCGTTAGTCGCGAGGCGGATATGCTGAGAGACAGGCGAAAGCCGCACCCCCATCGGCAAGGGCATCGGGCTCGCCGATGATTGCGACGTTTACCGCGCCCTCTTCTGACGCCGAACCACATGCGGCCAAAAGCAAGGATATAACTGTTAAAACGGCCAAACGCATGGGAACGATTTAAGCGATCCCATTTCTTTCGCAAGCAGCGCGCCAAGCGCGCGACATCAGATCAAACCTTGCGGAGGCTTTTCGGATCGGGCGGGGAAGGTGGCCTGTGTATCGAGGGTCGTTCGAGAATGTCTGCAGGCGAACCTTGATCCGCTTGGATCGGTTTGCGCGCGGCTTGAGCGTCGATTTCCTCGTCGAAAGCGATACCAAAGCGGTCGTCTTGAATCCACGCGACGGAGCCCGAGACTTCACCGACATTCCGCAACGTGATTTTTAGGCGGTTGCCGCGTTTGACAGACAAATTGCCCTCGCCCATCATTCCACCATCAGATAGGTTCCGGACACGCACCCGATGCGTTTCTGCTGCCGATTCCACACGGATGTCAGCCAATAGAAAAAGGCTGTCGCGTGATACGCTGCGCGTTTCAACGCCGGTCATTTCACCGTACTCCTGCTCAACGATTGTGCGACCCACGGCACAACTCTTAATTATGGTGCAAGCCAAGCTTCATCGATGCACTCGCAACATTTAGAGCGTCAGTCATAGCGAATTTTCGTTAACGCTATGTTGGACATGGTCGCAAATTGACCAGCGTCCCAGATTGATACGGATTTCAAATCAGTCGTCGCGAGATATTTTTTCTCGCCGCTCGTGAGCTTCTTGCGCTTCGACCGTCATGGTTGCGACTGGCCGCGCAATCAGGCGCTTCAGACCGATCGGATCGCCTGTTACTTCGCAATAGCCGTACTCGCCCGCATCAATGCGGCGCAAAGCAGATTCAATTTTTGATACAAGCTTTCGTTGGCGGTCCCGGGTCCGCAGTTCGATTCCCCAATCCGTCTCGCTCGATGCACGATCGTTCAAATCGGCTTCGCGAATGGGACCGTCTTGCAAGGATTGCAGCGTCTGATCGGCGGCGTCATGAATCGAGCGTTTCCATTCAATCAGCAGCATTCTGAAATAGTTCTGCTGCTGCTCGCTCATATACTCTTCGTCCTCGCTCGGCACATAGCCGGGCTCAAGCATACGTTTCGCCTTAGCTAGGACATCAATATCGTCAGTCGCGGCACTTGCCATATGGTCCTCATCACCCAATCAATTCCCGCGAGACACCCCAAGAATTCGAGCCTGGATTTTTCCGTAGCTGCGCCGACCCCCCAATCAGTCAACGCGTCGACCGGGCCTATAGGCGCGCGCTCAACTGCGCACAAGTCGCTTTGCCACGTAGCCACCGGTCCTGGCCGCGATGAGAGGGTACTCGGGGGCAAGGCGTTGCTTCTCGATGAAAATTTTTGTCGCTGTTAACCAATTGTTGACCATGATTGGCGAGTTCTTGGTCAAGCGATCCAGCCGGGGGGCATCAGGATCGCCCAAAAATGGGGGTTATGGAAATGGAACTGAAGCCAATCAACGGCGTCGAAGCGACACCGATCGACAAAAAAGAGTGCGACGCAATTCTCGCGCAATACATTGCAGCTGCTTCGCATGGAGATTTGTCCGCCTATTTCGACCTAGGCGTAGCTTATTCGACTGGAAGCAATAGTGTGGATTGCGACCTCGTTGAAGCGCATAAGTGGTTCAACCTCGCGGCAGCCCAAGGCCATGAAGAAGCAGCCTGGTGCCGTGCCGATGTTTCCGAAGAAATGACCGCACGCGAAATCGCTGAGGCGCAAAGGCGCGCCCGACAATGGCTCGCCGAGGGTCATCGCAAGGTCGCCTAACTGCCTTTGAAAGGCGCTCTTTCTCTCAGAAAGATCTGATCAGTCGACACACCTTTGCGCTCTTGCTCGAGGAAATCTTCGACTGCAGAGCGAAAGCCGGGATTGGCGATCCAATGCGCTGACCATGTCTTTACCGGTTCGTAGCCGCGAGCAAGCTTGTGGCCGCCCTGTGCGCCCGCCTCAACTCGGTCTAGCCCCAGTCTGATCGCCAGATCAATCGCTTGATAATAGCACAGTTCAAAATGGAGAAAGCGCACATCGCGCGTGCATCCCCAATACCGACCGTAGAGTGCATCGCGCCCCACAAAGTTGAGTGCTCCAGCGATTGGCACGCCATCGTCATACGCCATGATCAATATCAGCTTTTCGCCCATGCGTTCGCCGAAAAGGGTGAAAGCATCTCGCGTCAAGTACGGCGTTCCCCATTTGCGCGCGCCCGTATCTTGATAAAAATTCCAGAAAGCATCCCAGTGTTGCGGTTTAATTTCGTCGCCTGAAAGGAAGACAATTTCGACGTCTTTTTGCGCGGCAGCTCGCTCTTTTTTTAGGTTCTTGCGCTTGCGCGAAGAGAGAGCGCCAAGAAAATCATCAAACGATTCGTAGCCGCGATTGACCCAGTGAAACTGAATGTCGTTGCGCATCAGCCAACCAGCTTCCTCAAAGAATCTCAGCTGATCTTGATCAATGAAGGTCGCGTGGGCAGAGGAAAAACCGTTCTGCTCACATACTATCTCGGCACCCCTCAATAGAGGAGCGCTTAGCTCGGGGTTCGAAAGCAAAAGACGCGGACCAGTTGCGGGCGTGAATGGCGCAGCGATTTGGAGTTTGGGATAATAGTCCCCTCCAGCACGCTGGAATGCGTCAGCCCATGAGTGATCGAACACATATTCGCCTTGGCTATGGCCTTTGGCGTAGCTGGGCATAGCGGCCAGCAACTTGTTGTCCGCGTCGGTGACCAGAATCGGAGCGGGTTCCCAGCCAGTGCCAGGACCAACACTGCCGGAGTCTTCTAAAGCGGTCAGAAATTCATGGCTGACAAAGGGGTTCTTCGCTGGGTTCAGCGCGTTCCAATCATCCGCACCAACCGACCCTACACCTGGTGCCAAGCGAACGGTTAGATCGCTCCTCACGCCAGCCCTTCTCCTTCGCTGATGAGAGCATCAGCGCATTGCAACGCGCTGTCACGGGTTTCGGGTGAATTGACTGTCCAGGCCAGAATTGGGAGGCCCGCTGCGCGAAGCTCAGCGATCCAAGGGCTTGGCAGCGCAGCGATGTGATAAGCAAGAAAGTCAGGATCTGCTTCGGTCAGAGCTGCTTCGCGCTTTTCGTGAGTTTGCGTGTGACCATATTCGTCCTCGCGCATCACGAGTCCGCAGCAAAGGTTTGGCGCGTTGACCCTAACCCATGCTGCCACGCGCGGGTCGAAACTCATAACCGCGCAGTCACCTCGATAATCCTCAAGTCTATGCGCAATAGCATCGCAGGTTCGCTCGACGTCATATCCAGGCTTCGACTTCACCTCGATGAGGAGCGGGACTTGCCCGTCGATCAGATTGAGCAACTTCTCTAAAGAAACCGGGCGTTCCACGCTGTTCGTGTATGTCAGCTCAGACAATGCTTCTTCTGTGAGATCACCGGTGTCACGCTCAAACCCAGTCAGTCGGCTGGTCTCCCAATCGTGAAAGACCATCGGCTTACCGTCTTTGGTGCGCTGAATGTCGCATTCGATTCCCATGCCAACCGCGATGGCGGCGGCGGCGCCAGCAAGCGAATTCTCGGGCACGCCCGATCCGTGGAGGCCGCGATGCGCATATTCCCATGTCGTCAGCCATTTGGGGGCGAAGCGCTTGCTCACTCGCTGACCGCGATCACCGCATCAACTTCAACCGCGGCGCCCAATGGCAAAACTGGCACTCCAACCGCAGCGCGCGCATGGCGCCCAATTTCTCCGAAAACCTCAAACATTAGGTCGGATGCACCGTTGGCTACCTTTGGCTGGTCGGTAAAGTCAGCGGTCGAATTGATGAATGCGCCCAGTTTGACGACGCGCTCGACATTCTCGAGCAAGCCGGCCGCCTTCAATTGCGCGCAAATCATCAGGCCACAGGCCCTCGCCGCTTTCACCCCGTCATCTAGGGATACGTCCTCACCGAGACGTCCGGACACGAGCTGTCCATCAACAAATGGGAGTTGGCCCGAGATATGGGCCATTCCGCCATGCACGACCAGTGGAACATAACTCGCCACGGGTGCCGCCGCTTCCGGCAATGTGATTCCGAGCTCTTCGAGCCGTGCTTCAATTGTCATCGTGCGCTCTCCTTTAATTGCTTGATAAGCCAAGGCAATGCGTCGGCCCAGCGATCTATTCGTGCATCGGCATGGCCTGCCTTGTGCGCGCAATCAATATGGCCTGCGATCATCGGTTCTCCGCATAGATGAAGGCGTGTGGTCGCTGGGACGATCTCTGACGCAGATCGATGATGCTGTGCCAGATCGTCGATGAAAACCGCTTTGCTCGGTGCATATTCCTCGATGATGGCTTTGAGTGCAGGACCCTTAGGACCTTGGTTCGTGAAGACTCGGGCGTGAATTCCGAATCCGGCCAGTTGTTCGGCGCGGCGATCGCGTCTTTCGTCAACAAGGTTGGTGAGGATTACGACGTCTGCCTCTTCAGCCAGCCGATTGATCCCATCAACGGCGCCAGCAATCGGGACCTGTTGATCCATCTCCGTGTCAAAGAACTTACCAAGAAAGCGCCAGATCTCGTTCTGCTCAAGCGGTTCGCCCGATTGCTGCCATCTAAGAGCGTTGGAAAAGTTATTTCCCTCAAGTTGGAAATTTACCCCCTGACTCGCCTCAAGCCACTCCTTGAAGTGCGCAACCATGTGGAGGATTACTTCGTCGCAATCGCTAATAATGAGCGGGCGGCTCATTGACCGATCGCCCCGTGAGCAGCGACCAGTTCCTCGGGCGTTACGGCGAGAGCCTCTGCCGCACGCATAAGATCTGGCTCATGATTGACGAGAAATTCAAGAACTGAGCCGAGCATCGCCGGATCATCCAGTCCTTGCCGCAATGTATCGGCATCAAGCCCAGTTAGGGTTAGATATCGTTCAGCGCGATCATCGTCGCTCATGATCCATCCAAGCGCCGCAAGCGCCAATGTTTCGCTGCTGAGTCGCTTTTCTGCCGTACCTTGGTGTGCGTCTTTTTGAATTGTCGTAACCTCTTGCTCAAGCTAATCCCCCTTCTGAGAGGGAGCGGAGTGGTCAGTGGCAAAGCGAATCTTGGTTGTCGAGGATAATGACCTCAATCGGAAATTGTTCTGCGATGTTCTCACGGCGAATGGTTTCGAAGTGGAACCTGTCGCGGACGGCGGCCAAGTTTTGGAAACTGCCCGCTCAACCACACCAGACCTGATTATAATGGACATCCAACTGCCGGGCGTTTCGGGCGTCGATTTGATCGAAGCGGCAAAGCGCGACACAATATTGGCCGAGATCCCCGTGCTTGCCGTTACCGCATTTGCTGGGAAAGGAGATGAAGAGCGCATCCGCTCAGCAGGAGCTGCCGGTTATCTCGCGAAACCTGTTTCAATCATGCCATTCATGAATGCGGTCAAACAGCTGGTCTAATCGCCGAGCTGAACCAAGAATCAATAATCATTCGCGGCAGACGATCGATCAACGTGGATTCGCGCCGGAAATGCGGCTAATGCCTGCGCAACACATCAATTCTGAGAAGTGAGAAACTATATCATGGATACTGCGCAGATAGATGAACGCATCCGCGTGATTATCGAGCCTTTCAACAAGAAAGACGTGACAATCGAGGACTCCACCACGTTTGCGAACGACCTGGAATTCGACAGTCTAACAGTCATGGATTTTGTAGCAGAGATTGAAGACGAGTTCGACATCATCATCAGCATGAACCAGCAAGCCGAAATCGAGAATTATGGCCAGCTGGTAAGTGCAGTGCACAAGATGCAGGATAGCTGATATAGGCCCCGTCCATGACTGATGCGATGACTGATACGGCGCCTAAGGGTGACCTGTTTTCAAAGTTCGATGAGCTTATTCAAACGCGAGAAACCCTGCTCGCAAGCGGCGTCGAAGATCCATTCAACCTTGTGATGGAAAAGGTGCTCTCGCCCACCACTGCAATTTGCAATGGACGCGAGACGATCTTGCTCGGCACCTACAATTACATGGGCATGACGTTCGATCCAGACGTCATTGACGCAGGTAAGCAAGCCCTGGCCGACTACGGTTCTGGCACGACAGGGAGCCGTGTCCTGAACGGCACATATCAAGGCCACCGCGAGTGCGAGGATGCACTTCGCGAGTTCTACGATATGGACCACGCAATGGTCTTCTCGACCGGATACCAGGCCAACCTGGGGATTATCTCAACGATCGCCGGCAAGGGCGACTACATTATTCTCGATATCGATAGTCATGCGTCGATCTGGGATGGCTGCGCGATGGGTAATGCTGAAGTCGTGCCGTTCAAGCATAACGACATTGAGGCGATGGAGAAACGACTGCGCCGCGTGCCCGAGGACGCGGGCAAGCTCGTTATTCTCGAAGGTGTGTACTCCATGCTTGGAGACGTTGCACCGCTCAAAGAAATGGTCGCCATCGCCAAGAAATACGGAGCTATGGTGCTCGTCGATGAGGCACACTCAATGGGCTTCATCGGCGAGAATGGCCGAGGTGTTTGTGAAGAACAGGGTATCATCGATGATGTAGATTTCATCATCGGCACCTTCTCGAAGAGCGTCGGCACGGTCGGCGGCTTTTGTGTGTCCAACCACCCGAAGTTCGACATTATGCGGCTCGTATGTCGGCCATACGTTTTCACGGCGAGCTTGCCTCCTAGCGTTGTCGCGACTGCCGCGACTTCGATCCGCAAGTTGATGCATGGCTCGAACAAGCGCGCGCATCTCTGGGAAAACTCCAAGCGCCTCCATCAGGGCCTGACTGAGCTGGGTTTTGAGCTGGGGACCACCGAGCCGCAAAGCGCCATCGTAGCTGTAATCATGCCGGATCTGGAGCGCGGTGCGGGAATGTGGGAGGCGCTCTTGAAGGAAGGCCTTTACGTAAACCTAGCGCGGCCTCCGGCGACACCAGCAAATATGACCCTGTTGCGTTGTTCTTTGTGCGCAGAACACTCCTCGGAAGAGGTTGAAACAATTCTCTCGATGTTCGAAAGGGCTGGCAAGGCGACCGGGATTATCAGCTAGTTGCGAGATTATGCGGCGTGGCTCGTGCAGACAGGCGTCTCAGATTCCCCGAATCTCGGTAGCTGCGTCACACTTGTCGGCGATCTCTTCGTCTGAGCTCGAGAACTGCGTGATGGCGATGAAACCGCCGACGACCAGGACGATAAAGGCGGTTGTCACCAAGCCGAGATATTTGTCGATCATGCGTTTGATCGGCGCGCCGAAAATTCGGAACAAGATGCCGACTGTCATGAAGATAAGCGCGCGAGCGACGAGGCTTGCGAGCACAAACGGCACAAGCGCCATTTCAATGAACCCGGCGGTAATGGTCAGCAATTTGAACGGAACCGGAGTTGCGCCAGCAATTAGGATCGCTTCGACATCGTATTCGCGCAAATAGCACGCCGCGACCGGGAAACTTTCGCTGAGCCCCAACAAAGCCAGAAGGGGCTCACCAACCGGCTCGTACAAACCCCAGCCAATCGCATATCCCAGTAACGCGCCAGCAACTGAGCTGAGAGTGGCGACCAAGGCGAAACGGATCGCCTTGTGTGGTTCTGCAAGGCACATGAGGCCCAGCAGCGGATGCGGCGGGATGGGGAAAAAGCTCGACTCGATGAAGCAGAAGAATGCCAACCACCAAACGGCATGCGGATGAGAGGCCTTGTCCATTGTCCAATTGTAAAGACCACGAAGCCAAGCCAAATTCTGCTCTCCATCATCTCATGCTATGCCGTGGGCAACACATTGCAGCGACGCCGCCTAATGCACCAGAACCGAGGGCGCAACTCCTAATAATTCACCTATTTGGCACTTTTTTATTGACATTGTCACGCTCTTTGGTTAAGTAGAGAGAACATCGCGATAGTGTGAGTCGTTTAGGCAGCACGCGCCGCATCAAACAATCACAAGATATGACATGGAGAGCGTTATGGCCGACGAGGCGCCAACTCTCGCTCTCGCCATTTCACGGCCCGAACGCTTGAGTCCGCATTGGCGTAAGCATTTTCTGGAAAAACTTGCAGCTACTTCGGACGTCACAACATCCGCTCAATCTGTAGGGGCGTCGCACAGTATGATTTATCGCGCTCTCGCCTCGGAGGCAGACTTTGCGGCAGGATGGAAGGCAGCTCTTGAGCAAGGATATCGAGAGCTTGAAATGGAATTGCTGAGGCGGCTTAGGTCGGGTGACATGAGCGCTCAGGCAAATGCAAAGTTCGACTTCGCCAATGCCATCCGATTTCTGTCATGCCATCGAGAAAAGGCAACTTCGAAGCAAAGCCAAGATCGTTTTGTGAGCGCGGCAGAGGTTCGCGCCTCGATTGACCGAAAGATTGAGGACATCAAACTCCGATCCGAGCAATTCAAACAGACAGATCGGTGCTCATCTTGAGAGAGCGCCTTGAATGGCTTGCATCAGCGCCACCGCTAGCGCGGGACGATGTGGTTTCAGCCCTCGACGACAAAGAGCGTGCCGATTTCGACTACCACTGGCCACTCTTCGCCCGCCAATCACAACTTGCCCCTGAAGGAGATTGGCGTGTCTGGCTGATTCTGGCGGGGAGAGGATTTGGTAAAACCCGCGCAGGGTCAGAATGGGTAAGAGCAACAGCGGAGAGTAACGCCGAGGCACGCATAGCAATCGTCTCGAGCTCTTTGAATGAGGCGCGTGCAGTGATGGTAGAAGGCGAAAGCGGCATTATCGCGTGCTTTCCACCCGAGCAAAGGCCTCTGTTTGAGCCATCATTGCGTCGCCTGACTTTCGCAAATGGAGCTCAGGCTCAGCTGTTCTCTGCCGCTGAACCAGAGTCGCTGCGCGGACCTCAACATTCGCACGCCTGGTGTGACGAGGTTGGCAAATGGCCAACTGCGCATGAACGTGCCTCACGGTGCTGGGACAATTTATTGATGGGGCTGCGCCTAGGCACTGCCCCCCGCATTGCAGTGACGACCACACCAAGAAGCGTGCCACTTGTCCGCCGTCTACTTGAAAAGGAGCAAGACGGCGCGACTATAGTGACGCGCGGTACCACATACGACAACTCGGCCAATTTGCCGGATCGTTTCTTGGCCGCAATCGAAGACGAATTTGGCGGGACGCAATTGGCCAGGCAGGAGCTCGGCGGAGAATTGCTGACTGATGTTGAAGGCGCCCTGTGGACCCGACGGATGCTTGAGGAATCAAGAGTCCAAACGGCACCTGACCAATTGCGGCGCATAGTGGTTGCGGTCGACCCGCCCGCAACATCAAATGGCGACGCTTGTGGGATCATCGTCGCTGCGCTCGGACAGGATGGCAAAGCATATGTCCTCGCAGACTGTAGCGCGGAGAACGCCAGCCCCGAAAAATGGGCCAACCAAGTGGCCATGGCTGCTGAAGAATGGAAGGCTGATCGCGTCATCGCAGAAGCCAATCAGGGCGGTGCAATGGTTGAGAGCGTGCTGAGGGCGGCTGGCGCAAACATGCCGGTCAAGTTAGTTCATGCAAGCCGCGGCAAAGTCGCTCGTGCCGAACCGGTGACCGCAATTTATGAAAGTGGGCGCGCGAAACACTGCGGCCAGTTTGCAAAACTAGAAGATCAAATGTGCGGCCTGAAGGCAGGCGGTGACTACGTCGGTCCGGGCCGCAGCCCCGATCGCGCAGACGCTCTTGTCTGGGCGCTTACCGAATTAATGCTCGGCAAGACAGTCAGCCCTCGTGTGCTAACCGTCTGACTACAAAGGAAATTAGCTCAATGGCATTGCTGGAAACCCTGTCCGCCGCTTTCAAAGGCGGCAAAAATTCGCGCGTGCCGTTGGCACCGGGCTATTTGCCCGCTTGGGCCGCCTCGTTTGCAGGCGCAAATAGCAGGCAAAGCTATGACTATGGACAAGCTGTCCGTGATGGCTTTCTGACCAATCCAATCGCACAACGAGCTGTTCGGATCGTAGCCGAGGGCGTTGGTCAAGCTCCAATCACCATAACCGATCCGAAACTGAAGAGCCTGGTTATGACCACAAGCGCGGGCCAATCGCTGATCGAGACAATCGCAGCGCATGTCCTTTTGCACGGGAACAGTTTCGTCCAGATCATGAAGGATGGGCTTGGGCAACCGATCGAACTCTTTGCGCTCCGCCCAGACCGTGTCGAGATAATTGCCGGTTCGGACGGCTGGCCCACTGCCTATGAGTATGGTCCCGGCCACGAACGCGCACGGTTCTCGTTAGAAGATGATAATGGCTGGCCGAATATCATCCATATCAAAGCCATGCACCCAATCGAGGATATGTACGGTGCTGGTGCACTGGCGGCCGCCAATGAAGCAATTGCGATCCACAATGCGGCAGCAGAATGGAACCGGACACTGCTTGAAAATGCCGCGCGACCTTCAGGAGCGCTCGTCTACGATTCCGATGATGGTCTCGCGCTTTCGGCTGAGCAATTCGACCGCCTTAAGGATGAGCTCGCAACAGCTTTCACCGGATCCGCCAACGCGGGGCGCCCTATGTTATTGGACGGCGGATTGAAGTGGCAGAGCATCGCGCTTTCTCCAGCCGATATGGACTTTGCCACACTGAAAAGTGCGGCAGCGCGAGATATCTCGCTGGCTTTCGGGGTGCCGCCAATGCTGCTGGGTCTGCCCGGCGACAATACCTATTCGAATTACCGCGAAGCCAATCGCGCCCTATGGCGGCTAACCCTTCTACCTCTTGCCGAGAAGGTTTTTGCAGCCTTACGGGAGGGCTTGGCGCCATGGTTCAAAAATGCCGATATTGGGATCGACTTAGATCGAGTGCCGGCTTTATCGGAAGACCGCGAGCGGCTTTGGAAGCAAGTGTCTGACGCCGATTTCTTGTCGGACGAGGAAAAACGTAGCCTTCTAGGCATTGCCGTCGAAGGGGCACAATCGTGACGAGTCCGACCATCCGATTTGCAGGATATGCAAGCTTGTTCGACGTGGCCGACGCAGCGCAAGATATTGTACGACGCGGCGCATTTACGTCCGCAATCGAAAATCGCGAAGTGCCTATTCCGCTGCTTTGGCAACATCAACCTAATCAAAAGATTGGGGAGATTGAACGCATCGCTGAAGATGCAAGAGGGTTGCGGGTGATCGGCAGAATCGATGCGACGAAGTCGCGTGCTGCCACATCACTACAATCGGGCGAAGTTGATGGCCTCAGTTTCGGATATCGAGCCCGCGATTATGAGCACACACCAGATGGCCGCGAATTGATTGCTGTTGACCTGTTCGAAGTGAGCTTGGTCACACACCCGTTACAACATGGCGCGCGCGTTCATTTCGTAAACTGAAGCGCGCTCATTAGATGTCCAACCGGCCGCCAACGGGGCGGCCATTTTTATGCCCAACAGAAAGGTTGCATGCCCCATGGAAACCACTCCCGTCACCACTCCAATATCTAATGATCAGCTTGATGAGAGCTTCGACATTGTCGCCCGACAGGACAAGGCTGAAGCTGAAATCGTCGGTCTGCGCACCGATGTCGATGAGGTCAAAGCGCGTCTCGACAAGGTATCCCGTGCTGCCTCGCGTCCAGTAATGGGGGGCTCTGAGCCTTCAAGCGAGATGAAAGGCTTCGTCGATGGCTATTTGCGTCGCGGCAAAGAAAGTGAAATTAAATCGATCAGCGGCGCTGTCCCTTCGGATGGTGGCTACGCGGTTCCGCGACAGATTGATGCCCTAATCGCGTCGGAACTGGCCGAGATCAGCCCAATTCGCAGCATCGCACAAGTCGTGCAGACAGGCAGCGCAGGCTACCGAAAGCTCGTTTCAACAGGCGGCACGGCATCTGGCTGGGTTAGCGAGACCGCTGGTCGCCCTGAAACTGATGCACCGGAATTTGCTGAAATTGCGCCACCGACAGGCGATCTCTACGCCAACCCTGCGGCGAGCCAATCCATGCTTGATGATGCCGGTTTCGGCCTTGAAAGCTGGCTCGCGAGCGAAATTGCAAGCGAGTTTGCACGAGCTGAAGGCGCCGCTTTTGTGTCTGGAACAGGTACAGATCAGCCCGAAGGCTTCCTTACTGCGCCAAACGGAACCGGGGAAGACGGTGTGCGTGCGTTTGGCACCCTGCAATATGTCGGTTCAGGCGATGCCAACGGCTTTGACAGCGCACCTGACGCGAAGCTTATCGATCTCATCCACACGATGAAGTCTGGCCATCGTCAGGGCGCAAGTTTCGTTATGAATTCGGCGACCCTCGCCGAAGTGCGCAAATTGAAAACGGCAGATGGTGCCTTTCTTTGGCAGCCAGGCCTGATCGACGGCCAGCCCGACCGCTTGCTCGGTTATCCCGTAGTCGAAGCAGAAGACATGCCCGACATTACATCAGGCGCATTTCCGATCGCGTTCGGAAACTTCCGTCATGGCTATCTGATCGCAGAGCGTAGCGCGACCCAAGTTTTGCGCGATCCTTTCACCAACAAGCCGTTTGTGCACTTCTACGCCACCAAGCGCGTTGGCGGCAAAGTGCTCGATAGTAATGCGATCAAACTGCTGAAAATCGAAGCTTAGTCGCACTTTATCCCGATGGGGTTGAGTTCGCCCCTTCTCCTCCATCGGCTCACCGCGCCCGCGCCGCCGACAGCGACCCTCCACGCCGTTCGCGCTGCGCGGGTGCACCCTGATTGCCATATCATTTTTGGAGACCGCAATGCGGAGAACCAATGTAAATCCTGCAGACTTAGCCGGCCTCCCTCTTGACGAGCTTAAAGCCTGGCTGAGCATCTCTCGCGAAGCTGAAGATGACGCCCTCCTAGCATTGCTCCAGACAAGCCTCGAAATGTGCGAAGCTTACACCGGACTCGTACCGCTGTACGCGACGGTTCAAGAACGCTTGGCGGCAAAGGCTGGGATAAGTCGCTTGCTCTCGCGCCCCGTGCGCGCAGTCAACTCGGCATCGGCGGTCACAACCGATGGGACCAGGCAGATCATCGATCAAGCTCTTTATGAGGTCGATGTTGATTCAGATGGTCGAGCCTGCGTGGAGATAAGGTTCGTGGCTTCGGGATCTACTTCTGTGATTGTCGAAGTTCTCGCCGGACTTTCCAGTGATTGGAGCGGTCTCGCTGCCTCTCTTCGGCAGGGCATCATCCGGCTAGCAGCCTATCTCTATCGCGATCGGGACCAGACGGAAGCGATTGAAATCCCGGCAAGTGTTACCGCACTATGGCAGCCTTGGCGCCAAGTGAGCCTAGCATGATCACTTCATCCCCAAGCTCATTGAGCCACCTGATACAGAGACTTGAGGACCACGCGAAATCTCGCGCTGTCCAAGCCGCGCAAGCCGCAAAAAGCAGCTCATCGACCAACTCCCATTTCTGGCGATCAGCACAAGCTCTCTGGCCCAAGTTCACCGGGAGATAGGACCTATGGAAAACCTCTTGCGATCCGCACTGATCAATTGGTTGCGGGACGATCCAGCGCTGGCTTCGATCAACGCGATTGAGGAGGAAAGTCCGCTGCGTACTAGTCCACCCTGGCTTGGAATAGCGGCGAGCGCGTCTGCTGATTGGGGCACCAAGGATCGCAAAGGCAAAGAAATTCGCATTGCATTCGAGCTCGAGAGCCGAAGCGATGAACCTGGAGCAGACGCGGAGCTTGTCGAACTGATCGAGCAGCGGATTTCGGATTTGCCGAGAGACCTAGGCACGTTCGAACTTGCCGCCACTCGTTTCCTTCGCGCCCGTAGCGAGCGCCGGCCAAACAATCTTCGCGGAACTCTGATTGAATATCGCTTCCGCATTCTCGAAATTTAAACGGAGTAAGCATTATGCCAGCACAAACAGGCTCTGCCTTTTTGCTCAAGATCAGCGATGGAGGCTCTCCGATTGCGTACGAAACCGTTGCTGGTTTGCGCACCACGCAAATGAGCATCAACGGGGACACTGTTGTCGTGACCCACAAGGAATCGGATGGTTGGCGCGATCTTCTATCCGGAGCCGGAACGCGTTCCGTTTCAGTCAGCGCAGCTGGTATTTTTCTCGGCAGCACAGCTGAAAACGCTATCCGTGCTCATGCGCTCGCCGGAACCGTCGATGACTACGAATTGTCGTTTGAAGACGGGGAGAAACTGCGGGGCCGCTTCCTCGTTCAGCGGCTTGACTATTCGGGCGACTTTAACGGCGAGCGAAACTACACGCTGCAGCTTGAAAGCTCTGGTCCTGTGGTGCCGGCGTGACCGCTAACGCGATAAGAGGCGAAGCCGAGATCACGATCGAAGGTCAGCGATACGTCCTACGTCCTACTTTCGAAGCTTTGGTCGCCGCTGAAGAAGATCTGGGTTCGCTCTTTGGCCTGGTCGAACGGGCCTCTCAGGGCTCGCTGAGTGTTTCTGAGATCACCACATTGCTCTGGCATTGTCTTCCCAAACAAAATCGACCGCCGCGTGAAATGCTCGGTCAATGTGTAATTTCAATGGGTCTATTGGCGGCGACCACGCCAATACGAACCATTCTTGCGCAGGTTCTTAAGGGCCAGAAATGAAACGGAAATTCGCCGAGCGCACACCGTCGATATACGCAATCGCAGCACAATCGCTGCAATGGCGACCCGACGATTTCTGGGCCTCTACCCCGGAGGAGTTGGCAACTGCGCTGCTCAATCCCGCAGATCAATCAAAGCTGCCATGCAGCCGCGAGCAAATGGACTCGATGATGGAGGCCGAAGAAAATGGATGACACTCTTGAAGAACTGACAATCGAGGTGCGCGCAACAACAGAAGGCTTTGCGAGCGATTTAGATTCCATGCGCGCCGCTCTGGATACATCACTGCTCGATGGCTTTGAGAGGGCTGGGAGCGTGTTAGAACGCGGCCTGCTTTCAGCCCTGAAAAACGGCAGTCTCGGCTTCGATGATCTGAAACGAACGGCTTTTGCCGCGCTTGAAGAGATCGCCAGCTATGCCATCACGCAAGGTATCGGCTCTTTGTTTGGCGGCTCAAGCTCCTCCGGTCTGGGCGACCTACTTGGCAATTCACTTGGCGCACTTCTTGGCCTTCCAGGCCGTGCGACGGGCGGACCGGTGGCCCCTGGCAGTTCGTATCTGGTTGGCGAACGCGGTCCGGAGATCTTCGTACCTACAAGCTCTGGTCGGATTGAAGCAAACAGCAACCTTGTCGGACCCTCCCGCGACGTGAGGGTCGCAATACAACTTGCAACCCCGCGAGGGCAAACCGCACCAACCGCGATGCGCAGGTCTTCTCGGCAGATCGCCAGCGCGGTCAGACGTGCACTTCAAAACGCCTGAATAACAGGAAAAGCACTATGTCATTTTGGTTGGCCAGCGAACTTCGCGGTCAAGAAACAAGCTATATCCGGCGGTTTGATCCGCGGTTTTGGACAGTCGATTTTCCGAGACCGGCGATGGGCTCTATCATCACAACTGGGCCTGACAGCTTTCAGGTTGATGTTGAGCTTCACCATGAAGGCGAGCTGGTTGGCATAATCTGGGAAAGCAATGACACCCTAGATCACCCGTTGCTCGCCTATGAAACCAACCGAGACTACTCGCACACCATCTTGTCATTCCACTGGCAATCAAACGGGGTTGCGACGCTTGACCAGGTGAACGGTCCTACACTCGCAATCGAAGGGCGTGACGATACGGGTCAACAGCGAACTTGGTACGTGAGGCTGTGGAACTACGCATCTGGCTCTCCGACCAATGCGGCAATTACCATTCCATTTTCAGACCTCGGCGGTGGATGGGAGCTGCCCGGTGAACCAGTGCACCCAAATGAAATCGACCGAATGTTCATTTCGGTTGTGGCTCCCAATTTCGCCGCGAATAGTCAGGCGCCGCTTGCCAATCGCCTTAACGGCCAAGTGACCGTTTCGAACATTTCCTGCGACGGTAAGCATGCAATGCTCGAGACGGGTGATGTTTTGTTACCGCCACATGATGAGCGGATGGCGACCGCGTACGACGATGCGTATAGCCAGACACCTGCGCGATTGCTGCGAAACGCTGTTGGGCTCGGCTATAGGACAGAGCTGCTCCACTATGTCGGCATGAGCCATTTCATGCGGCTTGATCAAGATGGCAGCGGTGCGCTCAAAGTCGACGAAAGTGGAGAACTCTGCACCCCTGCGGTCGAGTGGCACAGAAGCTTTTTTCAGCATTGCGTTGCGAATGATTATGAAGCGATCACATCGATTTCATACGAGCTTTTTGATGCCTATTGCCACGATCCGTGGAAGCAGAGGACTGCGAACGGAGCTAAAGCGCTTACGGGTTGGGTTCCGCCGTCAACTTTGCTTTCTCCTGCCAATGCAGAGGCAATGACATGGCTGCAATCAAGCGCAGTCAAATTCATTGAGCTTGTCGAGTTTGAGGGGCTTCCAGCACGATTTCAAATTGGCGAACCGTGGTGGTGGGTCACGCCGGATGACAAAATCTGTTTGTACGATGATGCTGCAATTGTCGCCTTTGGAGGAGCGCCGCCCGCTATCTCCGACATTAAAGGGCCGAAGTCCGCAGCTGAAATCACACTGCTTGATCAAGCCGGTGCGCTTCTGGCTCAATCGACGCAGGCGTTGGCCGATGCTGTCCGCAGCAATGCAGCAGGAACGGCTGAAATACTGCTGCTAGCGTTCACACCGACAATCCTTAACCCTGAAACGCCGGAATTGTATCGCGCCAATCTGCCAATCGGATGGGCGAACCCGGCCTTCGATAGGCTTCAGCTAGAAGACTACGATTGGCTCACGGCCAACGCGCAAGGCGCGCGGCGCGACGCCTATCAGTTCGTCGATGCGCGATTGGGTTACCCGCTCACCCAGCAGGATTATCTCTCCGGTTTTGTCCTGAACGCTGCCGACGCCGAAGAGCTTTGGCCATTGATTGATGTGGGCCTTGATGAAGCCCGGAACCGCGGCGTTTCGCGCCGCTTCGTTTGGGCTTTGCCGCAAGTTTGCCGTGATGGTTACACCCGGCTTCGCCATTTTGAGGAAGACGATATGCAGTCTTTTGATGATGTTTTGTTTCCGCTCCCTCTGGGGCGTGACACGTCCGTCGCCCCAGAGTTTTCTACCTCCGTCCAAGTGACAGTGTCAGGCCATGAACGACGAAACTCGCTATGGAGCGATGCTCGGATCAATTTCGATATTGGGCCGGGCGTGAGATCGGACAACGATCTCGCAACTCTCATTGCCTTCTTTCGTGCACGGAGAGGCGCTGCGCGAGGTTTCCGGATCACAGACCCATATGACTTCAGCTCAAACGGTATGACTGGAACGCCGACAATGTCGGATCAGTTGCTGGGGATTGGTGACGGCTTGTCTTCGGAATTTCAGCTGGTCAAACGATACGGCACCGGCTCGGATCAGCAGGTGCGTGAAATTTCAAGGCCCCGGCAGGAAACCCTCATTATTAGCGTGGATGACATGGTAATCACCGAATGGACATTGGGCGAGAAAGGAAAAATAAATCTCAGCTCCGCTCCAGCGGCGGGCGCGGAAGTTCGTGCGGGCTTTCTATTCGATGTGCCGGTTCGCTTCGCCGAAGATCGAATTGACGTAGCCGGTGTGAATTTCGAATCTGGCGAAGCGCCCAGCGTTCCAGTCGTAGAAATTCGCGAAACGACCTGATGCGCGTTTTCTTTGACCGTGATCTCGACACTGTCGCGACATTTTGGCGCATATACCGCATTGATGGCGCAACACTTGGCTTCACCACTCACGACAAAGACCTGTATTTTTCTGGGATCAGGCATCGCGCTGCTCCAGGAATGATACCTGCCTCAATCAAAAGGACGATAGGTGTGGGCGGCGACAATGCGGAAGTCGAAGGCACGATAAGTCATGACAATATTCGTGAAGAAGACCTGACGGCTAGGACTGTTTGACCGCTCTACAATTGAAATCGGTGCGGTCGATTGGGGAACGCTAGAGCATTCGGTTCTATACTCAGGCCGATTGGGCGAGCTCGAAGACGGACAACAGGGTTTTACCGCAGAATTGAGCTCGGCCAAGTCCATACTTGAGAATGATTTCGTGCCCCGGACGAGCCCGACGTGCAGAGCGGAATTCTGCGGTCGTGGATGCAACCTATCAGCAGTGGCTTTTACCGAGATAGCTGAACTCAGCTCTCTCGATCTCGACAGAAACACTGTAGTCTTTGCGGGCTTGGTCGAGATGAAATATGTCGGAGGAACACTACGGTTTCTCGATGGGCCACAGACCGGCCTGAAATTTGGAATAGTTGCATCTGAAGCAGACGGGCTCTTGCTCGATCGACCCTTGATGGAAGAAGTGCAGTTGGGCTCGCGCGCGCAACTTCGTGAAGGTTGCGACCATACCATCGCGACATGCTCCACACGCTTTGACAACGCTGTCAATTTTCGTGGCGAGGCCCACCTGCCAGGTAATGATTTACTAGCGAGATATGGCAGCCCACAGCCGTGACTTGCGGTCAACTGCTGGCGAACGCGGCAGCAGAATTGCTCGGCACTCCGTTCAAATTGCATGGTCGCAACCACGAATACGGGCTTGATTGTATCGGTCTCGTGAGCGCCTGCTTGAAGTCGATTGGAGCGGAACCAGTGTTGCCTCGTGGCTATCGCCTTCGGAACACAAATATTTCGCATTGGTTGGCGTGCGCCCCAAAATCCGGTTTGCGGCCAGTAAGTGACCGAGAACGGTACGGGAGATATTGGACTGTTTGAGCCATCTCCAAATCAGCACCATCTGATGATCGTTGAAGCGCAGCAGGTTTATATCCACGCTCATGCCGGTCTCAAAATGGTCATTCGCGAGGCAACTCCAACGCCGTACCACTTCGCTCAGAGATGGCGAATTGCGACTGATTTTCAGGACTAACCATTATGGCTACGATTATACTTACCGCCGTCGGCTCTGCCGTAGGCGGACCAATTGGTAGTGCGATTGGCTCATTCATCGGTCAGCAAATAGACCAGGCCGTATTTGGCCCGGGCTCACGCGAAGGACCACGACTTCAAGAATTGGCAGTTACTACATCAAGCTATGGGAGACCAATGCCGCGCATTTTCGGGCAGATGCGTGTTCCGGGATCAATCATCTGGTCAACAGACCTGATCGAAACATCCGAAAAGACCGGTGGAGGCAAGGGCAAGCCGTCAACGACCACATACAACTATTCTGCCTCATTCGCCGTCGCTTTGAGCAGCACTCCAATTTCAGCGTTGGGCCGGATTTGGGCTGATGGTGAGCTTCTTCGCGGGGCGGCGGGCGATTTGAAGGTTGAGGGCAAATTGCGAACGTATCGAGGCCACGGCGATGATATCGTTGACCCGACATTAGCAGCCTCGATCGGCGGAGGCGCCACTGGATTTCGAGATTGCGCTTACGTGGTTTTCGAAGACCTGAGTTTAGGCGATTTTGGAAACCGCATTCCCGCCCTGACATTTGAAATCTTCGGCGAGAAGGGTTCATCCGTTTCTCTTCAAGATATTGTGCCAGATGTGAAAAATTCACCTGCCAAAGAGCCTCTCAGCTACTTGCTCGGCTTTGCAGATCAGGGAGGCTCGATCTCAGGGACTCTCTCAGCTCTTTCTGATGTTTTTCCGATATCTTGCGTTACAACCAAAGATGGTCTGCAAATTAGCGTCGTCGACGAGGCGCCCCCTTCACCAGCACGTCTGGTCGAGAGGCTTCAGGCCCCGCAAAATGCGACCGGCTTTCGTAGCCGCAGCGCGTCGAATGATGCAGAGCCGAACTCCTTGCGATATTACGACTTGTCGAGAGACTATCAGCCGAGTGTGCAGCGCGCGATCGGCGACCGGTCCCGCGGACAAGAGAAGATGGTCGATCTGCCAGCCACTCTCAATGCTGCTGGTGCACAAAAGCTCGCCAATCAAAATAGGATGCGCTCGCATTGGCAGACGCAAAGGATAAATTGGTCATCTCCGCAGATCGATCCCCAGATTGCCCCCGGTGCAATCGTCTTGGTGAACGGGTTCCCAGGCTACTGGCTCGTAGTTGCTTGGGAATGGCTCGACCAAGGCTTGCAGCTTTCATTGGAGCGGACTTCGCCTGCCTCAGTTAGTGAAAACGACAGCGATCCTGGTCAAAGCAGTTTGCCGCCAGATAAGATTGCTGGTCCGACTATATTGCGCGCTTTCGAACTGCCGCCGGAAAGCACAGTTTCCCCGACCGAGCCACTCCTCTTTGCGGCAGCCTCATCACCCACGGGCTCTTGGAGAGGGGCTGCTCTGTTCGTCGAACAAGCTAACGGTCTTGCCTCCATTGGCAATACAGGGAGAGCGCGAACGCCGATTGGACATCTGGCCGAAGAGCTAGCAAGTTCGTCCTGCACTCATTTTGAGCCCGCCGACACGCTCGTTGTCGATCTCGTTGGCGAAGATTTTTCTCTCAGCGAAACGACAATGAACGGATTGGCAATGGGGGCAAATCGCCTCTTAGTTGGTGGCGAGGCAATACAATATTTGGAAGCGGAGCAGATCTCTACTGCAAAGTGGAGGCTAACCGGCTTGTTGCGAGGACGCGGTGGAACAGAATGGCGTGCCGCAAACGCTCACCCGAGCGGCACAGACGTAATTTTCATAGGTGAGAGCCTAATTTCGCTCGATCCTGCCGCAGTCCCGTCTGATCCAGCAACAAAGATTGCAGCATTGGGGATGGGGGACACTCAAACCGTTATTGAGCCGCTTCAACATGCCGGGTTGTCTCGGCAACCTCTGGCACCAGTGCATCCTTTGGCGTCTACGCGTCCAGATGGGTCTCTTGAACTAAGCTGGGTCAGGCGCGGGCGAGGACAATGGCTCTGGAGAGACGTGGTGGACATCCCGCTGGTAGAAGAGAGCGAGGTCTATCAGGTCGGCTACGGAGAGGTAGGCGATCCGCTTGAAAAATGGAACGTCACGGAGCCAAAGCTAGTGCTATCTCAGTCTGAATTGACCGACCTGTACGCTCAGCACGGCTCGAGCGTTTTTTGGGTAGCTCAAGTCGGCACATTCAATACGTCCGCAGCCACCCGAATAATAATCTTCCAAGGATAAGGATTGGAACCTCACAATGACCGGCCCATTTTCATTCGACGACAGAACGGCAAATTTTTCACTTCCTCTTCTTTTCGCAGGGCAGTCGCAGAAAGAATTCTTCGTAAACAGCGCATTTTCAATAATGGACGCTGCCTTAGCAAAATCAGTCATTGCATCTCAGTCGTCCCCTCCGAACGACCCAAACGAGGGCGATAGCTACAGGGTGACGAGCGGCGTTGGTGATTGGACAGGGCGTAATGACTTTTTGGCATGCTATCTTGCCGGCGCATGGCATTTCTACCTGCCCGCGCAAGGTACGATGATCTTCGACCAATCGACCAGCACTTTCACGATCTTCGACACTAATTGGCTAGTCGCACAGACGCTCACAGAACCACAAGGAGGGCAGGTCATCGACACGGAGGCTCGGTTGGCGATTGGCGAGATTATTCAAAGCCTTCAAACCCTAGGATTAGCATCTCAGTGAGATTGAGATTCCCGATTGCCTGAGCAATAGGATCGCTGCCAGCGACCAACGGGACAGTTTTTACGGTGACCTCATGCAATAGCGACTTTATTGCAACAGTTTCGCGCTATTGATTGCTTGCCACGGGTGAGGGGAAAAGTTAGAGAACCAGCAGCTCCAAGAACGCTAAGTAAAGGGGATTATTGGAATGCGCAAACTCGTCATAGGAATGGCGATGGCTTCAACGGCGCTATCGGCGCCTGCACTTGCCCGAGATGGCCAGTGGTACATCCAAGGCGATGGTGGAGCCATGCTGGTTGAAGACATTGGCTTCGACATCAACGGAAACAACGACGCTGTTCAGGCGGACTACGATACTGGATACGATTTCGGTGCAGCTGTCGGCTACGACTTCGGCGCTTTTCGCCTCGAAGCTGAAGCAAGCTATCGTGAAGCTGATTTGAACGACTTGTCCGTCGTGGGCACGCCCGTTCAGGCGTTCACCGGTCCAGTAACGGAAGGCTTGTTCCCGGCAAGCGGTGAAGTAAATGCCCTCAGCTTTATGCTGAATGGCTTGCTGGACTTTGGCGACGATGATGGCATTCAAGGCTTTGTCGGAGCTGGCGTTGGCGTTGCTCGCGTTGATTTGGCAGGAACGATTTCGGCACGTGGCCCAGGTGCCTTCGACGATTCCGATACCGGTCTTGCTTGGCAAGCTCTTGCTGGTCTTCGCGCCCCACTGAACGACCGTTGGGACGTTGGTATCAAGTATCGTTACTTCAACGCTGTCAACGTCGATATTGTTGATACGCTCGGTAACGATTGGGAGACTGATGTCAGCACTCATTCGATCCTTGGCTCGGTGATCTACAATTTCGGCGGCGACGTGGCACCACCACCGCCACCACCGCCTCCACCGCCTCCACCGCCTCCACCGCCTCCACCGCCTCCACCGCCTCCACCGGTAGCGGCGCCATGTAACACCGGTCCCTACATCGTATTCTTCGATTGGGATGAGTCAGCGATTACGCCAGAGGCAGCTACCATTCTGGACAACGCGGTAACTGCGTATGCCGATTGCGGCATGGCTAGCGTTATGCTTGCCGGCCACGCTGACCGCTCGGGCAACGTGGTTTACAACCGTGGCCTTTCTGAGCGCCGCAACGCGTCGGTACGTTCGTACCTCGCAGGTCGTGGTATCCCAGAAGGCCGCATCACCGGTGAAGCGTTTGGCGAATCGCAACCACGTGTGCCGACAGCTGACGGCGTTCGTGAATTGCAGAACCGCCGCGTTGAAGTAACTTACGGTCCAGGTTCGGGCATGTAGGTCAACTTCGCCAATTACAAATTGAGAGGGGCCGGAATTTCCGGCCCCTTTTCTATTGTAGCGCAAGAGCTTTCTGCATTTCTGGTTGGAGTCCAGATTATCGTATCATGGGTCGGCGAGCTGAAATTGGGTCGCCTGGCCAAGCTATTGCCGACCGCTCAATAGCCAAGTGTCCTCCAAGTTTTAGCCCGAACTTAGCTGGCCATGTTTCGCATGCCTCTGACGACGTCGAGAGGCGGTCGGTAATTCAAAGCCAAGCGGCGATAGGGGTTGCCTCAAACATCGGCCCAATCTTGGACTTCTGCGGGACAGCGAGACTAATCGTGTCTTTCGAAGACGTTCCCCTACAAGCCAATCAAATACCTTCTCCCGCTGACTTAGCCCGTTCCAAGAGCGATTCTTCAGCGAGTGGCACTGAGCGATAAGCAAAGATCAAGAGAACTAGCCCGATCGGAACTGCGATCAACAAGCTCAATCCTCCGGTCGAGAGGCTATTGGTCATCGTCGACACTTGGCCAGCCATGTACGGACCAAGGGCGAGGCCGACGAGTGTTGTAGCCAAAAAGAATGTCGCAGTTGCAGTACCGCGCATGCGCGGGAGGACGAGGTCTTGTGTTGTTGCTGCCGCCCCGCCCAACGCAGAGCTTCCAAAGAGGGACTGCAAGAATGCACAAACGTAGAAGGTTGTTGGGTCTGTTGTAGTGAACATCACGAACAGGAAGGGTGCTGCACCCACAAGGCCAAAAGCGACGACGATTAGTCGACCTGCTGGATTGCGCTCTCTTAGCCAATCAGCTGCCCGCCCACCGAGGATCACCCCCAGAAAGCCACCTAAAGCTCCCGGGCCACCGATCCACCAACCAGCAATAGATGGCGCTTCGCCAAGAATTCGGATTGCGTAAGGTGCGGCCCAGAAAGACGCTGCGTAGGACATAAATGCGACCATCCCGTATCCCAGAATGGTCGTCAGAAAGGCCGGCGTTCCCCAAATAAGTGTAAAGGCAGGCGCATCGCGTCGCTTGAGTGTCGAGGCCCACGAGAAGATAGCATAATAGCCAATACCGACAGCGCCCCATTGCACGTAATTGTCTGTCAATCTGGCGAGCACATAAGCGACCCCGCCAATAAACAACGCTCCTGCAAGATTAATCGCAATCCCACGCCCGCCCGCTCGTGCTGCACCGATCAAAGTGAATGGAGGAATGACCGCAATCAGCTCTTGGAAAAATCCGCGAAAAGGATCCTTGGGTGGCGGTGTAAAAATTCCTTCGCTTTGGCCACGCAAGGGCTCACGCAATGTGAAGACAAGGCACGCGAGTAAAATTCCCGGCAAGCCAACTATGATGAATGCTGCTTGCCATCCTGCGAGACCAAGAGGCGCGTCGGTTGGATAAGCAGCGTTCCAACGCTCTACGATCGCGCCGCCGATCAGCAGTGACACCCCTCCGCCGATATACAAACCGGACGAGTAGATCGCGAGCGCAGTCGCCCGCATCTTTTTTGGAAACCAATCCGAAATAAGCGAGTATGCGCTTGGACTGGCAGTCGCTTCACCAACGCCAACACCGATTCTTGCAACGCTCAGCGCAGAGAAATTCTTGGCGAAACCCGAAAGCGCTGTGAACGCCGACCAAATTGCGAGACCAGCCGACATAAGTCGAACACGATGCCAACTGTCGGCTAGCTTGCCGAGAGGAATCCCAAAGAGCGCATAGAACACGCCGAACGCTGTTCCATACAAAAATCCAATTTGGTCATCACGGAGCCCGAGATCAGCTTTAATATCTTCTGCAAGAATCGAAATAATGTTTCGATCGACAAAGTTCAGAACATAAACAACGACTAAGACGCCCAGCGCGTACCAGCTGTAAGCCGGTACGCTCTCGCGCGCATCGCTTTGAACGCTATTTTCGACCGCGCTGGTTTCGTTGTTCAAAATTTGTTCCTCTCCGAAGCCGCCATTCAAGCAGCGTATCTTGTTTTGTCGACCAAATCCGCTTCAGCGAAACCTTTGCGTCGCAATCGGCATGAATCGCATCTGCCGCAGGCCTCCCCGTGATCAGCGGGATCGTAGCACGACCAACTCCACGCAGGGTCCAGATTTAGACGCCCGCATTCCGCCGCAATGTCGGCTTTTGTCATGTGCTGAAGCGGGGCATGAATCTGAAAAGGCTCGCCTTCAACTCCCGCCTTTGTCCCAAGCCTCGCCGTTTCGGCGAAGCTCGTGATGAATTCTGGACGGCAGTCTGGATAGCCGGAGTAATCGAGCGCATTCACCCCAATAAACACATCACTAGATCCGGTCGATTCCGCGAATGCAACTGTCAGCGCGAGGAAGACCAGATTACGTGCTGGCACATACGTTACCGGAATGTCGTTCCCCACACCCGACTTGGGCACTTCGATGTCATCAGTGAGTGCCGATCCGCCAAAGGCTCGCAAATCCAGCGAGAGTTCGACTTGTCTCTCAAGACCAAGTTTCTCAGCAATAAGCTGTGCGGATCGCAACTCGCGAACGTGGCGCTGGCCGTAATTGATTGTCAGAGCATGGACAGAGAAGCCGCGCTCTCGAGCAATTGCCGCCGTAACCATCGAGTCCAACCCACCGGACAATAGCACCACTGCCGTGGGTCGACCTTGCAAAGCGTCAGCATTCATCTCTGCAGACTTAACGCGCTTCCAGCATTAAGCAATGGGATCTGAGCGTCTAGATTTCAGCAAGTACCGGTCCGCCGTGCCTCGGCTGTAACCTCAAATGGAAGCCCGTCTGCAATCCCTCGGCTTTCAATCTGGACCAACGAACTAGTCTCACGGCGAATACTGGTCCGCCCGTATCCGTTGCCAGGACAGGTGTATTGAACGCTGACTTCGGCCGACCCATCCTCGACGACAAAGCGGCTGCAATTCGGCTGGCTATGCCGCACCTGGATAAGCTCAGGGCCAGATCTTACGCAGATTTTGCGGATCTGCCGCCCATCTCGGGACGTGACTGTCCACTCCCCTTTGGTCAATCCGGTTAGCATCGATAGTGCGTCAGATTGCGCGGCAAGCGGCAAACCAAGCACGCCAATAGCAGCAACCGCCGTCGTAGCGAGCACAGCGCGCATTCTCTTTCTCCGCTTTTCCATTCGGGCACCTCGCCACATAATTGCTACAACGCATTGTATGTTATGGCCACAGGGCGATGAGCCGTTCATTAACAGCGGCGAACTGTTAAAGAGCCAAGGCAAATTTCTTCGAGCAAAACTGGCAATCAACCACGATCTGCCCATCGTCATTGCGCATTTCTGCGCGTTCGACCTCGGGGAAACGAGCCAAAACTTCACCATAATGCTCTGCGCTGCAACGACAGCCTCGACTGATCGAAGACCCCGGCTGGATACGGATTTGTTCCTCCTCGTGGAATAGGCGCCAAATTATCCCTTCCATTGAGAGAGATTCATCCAGCAATTCCTCGTGACTGATCGTGGCTCCAAGTGCGACGATATGTTCCCAGTCCGGATGGTCGAGCCTGACATGAAGGCGCTCGCGCCCTTCCTCACCGTCAGCCAAATGCTGGATCAAAATACCTGCGGCTTCATGCCCCGCCGGGCCGGACCTACTCGCAATGCGAATGAGCGTCGGCACCTGTTCTGACTGAACGAAATAGCTCTCGCAGGCTTCCGCCAAAGTGTCGCCCTCTAGCGGAACGATACCCTGGTACCGTTGCCCGCCATCAGTTTCAAAGGTGATGGCGAGGTACCCCTCCCCGAACAGAGCAGATAGCGCGGGATTCGCCCCCAAATTGTCGAGCTGATCCGCGTCGAATTCCGCATAGCCGCGCATTTCGCCGGCACGATAGTCACAGACTAGCAATTGCACCGACCCTGACTTGGTCTGCGCCTGCATGGTCAACTGACCTTGCTCGCCTTTCAGCAACCCTCCCATCAAAGCGCCCAAAACCAGGGCTTCGCCCAAAAGGTGCTTGATCGGCGCAGGATAATCATGCGCCGACAGGACTTCATTCAACGTCAGATCGAGCCGCACGACGCGGCCACGAGCGTTTTTGCCTGGCAATGTAAAGCCGAGCAGTTTATCCGCGAATGTTTCGGGGGCGCCCTCGGTGTTCTCAAGTTGGATCATAGCGGGCTATATGGTGCGCGGAGATTCAATGAGAAGCCCTGAGCGAACTGGCGCTCTTAGCCAAGCAGACCAAAGCTCCACATCAAGACAGATTTCTGTGCGTGAATGCGGTTCTCAGCTTCGTCAAAAACCACCGACTGCGACCCTTCGAATACGTCTTCGCTGACCTCTTCACCGACATGTGCAGGGAGGCAGTGCAGAAAGATCGCATCCGGCTTCGCTTGTCGCATGAGGTCCGAATTGACTTGGTAAGGCTCCATTGCCATGCGTTTTTCATCAGCGTCGGGTTGACCCATCGATATCCAAGTGTCTGTGATGAAAACGTCAGCTCCACGAGCCGCTGCTTGTGCATCTTGAGTCAGCGTCACTGTCGCGCCGCCCGCACGCGCCATTTCGACGAATTCGGCTTCGGGTTCATACCCGGCTGGTGTCGCCACGCGCACATTAAACTTCATCAGACCCGCTGCTTCCAGAATCGAATGCAGCACGTTGTTGCCGTCACCAAACCAGGCAACCTCAAGCCCCGGCAATGACTTTCCATGCTCGATCACGGTCAGCAGGTCCGCTGCGATCTGGCAGGGGTGCGAGCGATCGGTGAGGCCGTTGATGACAGGCACGCTGGCATGGCGAGCCATCTCTTCGATCTTCGCATGATCGTCCGTCCGCAGCATGATGGCATCGACCATCCGGCTGAGCACTCGCGCAGTGTCAGCAATAGTTTCGCCGCGCCCCAATTGGCTCGATGCGCTGTCGAGGATCAGCACACTCCCGCCCAGCTGCCGCATCGCGATATCGAAGCTGACGCGCGTGCGGGTCGAGTTTTTCTCAAACACCAGCGCAAGCACTTTGCCTGCAAGCGGAGCATCTGCGTCTGGCGCTCCCTTCCCCAAGCCTTTTCGCGCCGCCTTACGGTCGATCGCGTCCGCGATCATCGCCGCAATTGCATCTGCCCCGGCATCGCTCAGGTCGAGAAAGTGCTGGTGCGACATCAGGCAGGCTCGGGTATTTTATAGCTGGCCGCACCGGCAGACAGCTTTTCAAAGAATTCTTCGATCTCTGCATCGCCAATCACCAAGGGCGGCAGCACGCGCAAGGTGTTGTCACCCGCCGCGACCGTCAGCAATTGATGATGGTCGCGCAGGTGCACAAAGAACGGGCGGCTTTCGACCTTCATCTTGATGCCGAGCATCAGGCCCTTGCCGCGAACCAGCTCAAACAAATCGGGATAGTTGCCGATGAACTGTTCGAGCCGCGCGCGAATACGCTCGCCCTTCTCGCGGACTGACGCGAGGAAATCTTCATTCGCCACCGCGTCCATCACTGCGCAACCAGCCGCCATCGCGAGTGGGTTGCCGCCATAGGTCGATCCATGCGTACCGAACGTCATGCCGCGCGCGGCTTTCTCAGTGGCGAGACATGCACCGAATGGGAAGCCCCCGCCAATACCCTTGGCCGTTGCAACGATATCAGGCGTGATGCCATATTGTTCATAAGCGTAGAGCGTGCCGGTGCGCGCCACGCCGCATTGCACTTCGTCAAGAACAAGCATCAGGTCGTGTTCGTCAGCAAGTGCGCGAAGCCCTTGCATGAATTCTTGCGACGCAGGGCGAATGCCGCCCTCGCCTTGGATCGGCTCAACCAGAAAGCCAGCAGTATTTGGCCCCATCAGAGCCTTGGCGGATTCCAGATCATCGAATTCAGCGTATTTGAAACCTTCGAGCATCGGCGCGAAGCCGTGGTGCATCTTGGTCTGGTTCGATGCACTGATCGTCGCCATCGTCCGTCCGTGGAACGCGTTTGAAAACGTGATCAATTCAAACTTGTCCTTATCGCCCTCATCACCGGCGTTCTGGTGATAGGCACGCGCAGTCTTGATTGCAGTTTCCACCGCTTCAGCACCCGAATTGGTAAAGAAGACTGTGTCGGCAAAGGTGTTGTCGACCAGCTTCTGCGCCAGCTTCTCACCTTGCGGACTGCCGTAAAGGTTCGACACATGCATCAAGGTCGCAGCCTGCTCCTGGATCGCGCCGATCAAGCCTTCGTGCGAATGACCCAGCAAGTTGACGGCAATCCCGCTGGCAAAATCGAGATAACGCGTGCCGTCTTCGTCGATCAGGTGGCAGTGCTCTCCGCGAACAGGCCGCACGCCGCAGCGGGGATAGACAGGCATCAAAGGTGTGATCGACATCGGCAGATCCTCGGAAAATTCAAACTCGGGAAAGGAAATGGCGGCCTGTTGAAAGCCGCCATCTCCGGAATATTCATGGGATAGGGCCGCTCTCGTGTCCGGTCAAACGGCCCTCATATGATGCTCGGGATTATCCCTGCGCAGGCACCAGATTGACCGCAGAGTGCTTGCCTCGTCGATCGACCTCGAGGTCGAACTCATAGCGCTCGCCCTCGTTGAGGCCTTGGAGGCCGGAACGCTCGACTGCACTAATGTGCACAAAGGCATCCGGCTGGCCATCATCGCGTACCAAAAAGCCGAAGCCCTTCATCGAATTGAAGAATTTGACTGTGCCGGTCGCTTTTTCGCCGGTCAGTTCGCGCTGAGGCGCAGCTGGCTTCGATCTCGACAGCAATCACGTCGCCGACAACCTGCAGGTCCTGAGCAGAAATCTTCCCGCCGCGATCCACAAGATTAAACTCGAGCTCCTGTCCTTCGGCCAAACCTTCGAGACCAGCACGCTCAACCGCACTGATATGCACGAACACGTCTTCACCGCCGCCTTCTTGCGCGACGAAGCCAAAGCCTTTTTGACTGTTGAAGAACTTCACCGTGCCTTTACCGGTTCCAACGACCTGAGCTGGCATGCGATTGAAACCGCCGCCACCGCCGCCGCCGCCACCACCACGTGGGCCACCGCGATCGCCGCCGCCACCGCCGCCGAAACGGTCACCACCGCCTCCGCCGCCGCCATAACGGTCACCACCACCGAAGCGGTCGCCGCCGCCGCCGTGCCTGTCATTTCCGTAATTGCCAGGAGGCGGGAAATCACCACCGCCGCCAAAAGGATCGTAGCTGTCTTCGCCGAATCCGTCGCGCTTGTCCCAGCCGCGCCGACGGCCTCTATCGTAACCCATAACTTAAAACGTACCTTACCAAACTGCCCTTCCTCCTATGCAAAAGTGCAGGGACAGCTAGCCGCACTTTGCACAGATGAGACCCGAGAAATTCTGAGTCCCACCTCGTAGATTCGCACGCATAGCGCACAAAGGCATGCTTTGCGAACGATTTAACCCAACATTTGCCTTATCTCGCATGATTGTGACAATTTCGCGCATGATGCACGCTTGCTTCGCTTGGAACATTTGACCAAGACTTGCACCAGATGGTGCTTCAACTGCGCCAACTTCATCGAGGTGTTTTGCAATGAGTGATTTTCGCCAGTTGTCCGAAACGGTTTTTGCCAGCCCGCAAATCAGCCAAGAGGAGATTGAGGCTGCAGCCGAATTCGGCGTGACGCTTATCATCAACAACCGTCCGGATGGAGAGGAGCCAGCAGCCCCGCAAGGCGACGAGGTAGAAGCGGCGGCGCGGGCGGCTGGAATTGACTATTTGGCGATCCCGATCGGCCATTCAGGCTTCAGCGAGCCACAAATTGCGCAAATGCAAGAAGCCCTGAGCGGAGCTCAAGGCAAAGTGCTGGCCTATTGCCGGTCGGGCACACGTTCGACTTTTCTATGGTCGCTGGCGCAAGCTCGAAGCGGAGGCGAACCCGACGCAATTGTCAGTGCAGCCGCGGTCGCGGGCTATGATGTGACGCCCGTCAGACCGATGCTCGACATGCTGTCAGCTCAAGCCAAAGGCTGAAAGCCAACCTTATTTGCGATAATCAAGCGGCGGCTCGCGGTCGCCGAGCAGCGACTTGTATTCATAGTCTGCGCCACGCGCGGCGTCGAATTCGGCTCTCGCATCCGCTCGCAACTGAGGATTGGTATACAATTCCGCCGCCATCAGGGCCATTGCCTTTGCCGCCACTTGAGCGCCTTTGTGACCAATCGAGTGCCCGCTTGCGGCAACAGCTTGCCAGGTGTGAGCGCTGGTTCCCGGTACCCAGGTTGCGGTGCGCACACCGACTGTCGGGGTCGCATAGGACACGTCACCAACATCGGTTGAGCCATAGCCAAGACTCTTGGAATACTCACCAATCTCGCCTGCGCTTTCGAGCGGCAGGGCCGCATCGCCGAGCGACTTCTGTATCTCTTCGGCCCATGCGCGTTCTTCCGCCGTATACTCGACGCCGCCGACCATGCGCAGCTTCTGGTCCATAACACGAGCAAGTGCTTCGTTGACGAGCAAGGGATTGTTACCGTGGATCACCTCCCACTCGACCTCGGTGCCTGTGCCCATCGCGGCGCCGCGCGCGGCGTTTTCTAGCCGCCCCCAGATCTCCTCAACACCGTCAGGATCAGGATGACGGACGTAGTAGAACACCTCAGCGAAGTCGGGGACGACGTTTGGAGCGTTGCCACCTGACGTGATGACGTAATGCATGCGTGCATCCTGCGGCATGTGTTCGTGCAGCATATTGGCCATCATGTTCATCGCCTCAGCGCCATCGAGTGCGCTACGTCCGCGCTCTGGAGCGCCAGCAGCGTGAGCGGAGATACCAGTAAAGCGAAATTTGGCTGAGCGGTTGGCAAGACTCGTGCGAGCCGCCGCGCTGTTTTCGTCATCGGCATGCCAGTGGATCGCGATGTCGACATCGTCGAACATGCCAGCGCGCGTCATGTAGACCTTGCCCGAGCCGCCTTCCTCTGCCGGCGTACCATAAAGCCGGATGCGGCCCGGCGTTCCTGTTGCGTCGAGCCATTGCTTGACTGCAATCGCAGCCGTCAGCGAAGCGGCGCCGAAGAGATTATGCCCGCAAGCGTGACCAGCATGCTTGCCAGCGACCGGATCGCGCGTAGCAGCAGCAGACTGATTGATACCGGGGAGCGCATCCATCTCTGCGAGGATAGCGATCACTGGTCCGCCCTCGCCCCATTCGGCCACAAAGGCGGTCGGAATCTCGGCGATGCCGGGCGTGACCTCAAAGCCCTCTCTCGCCAGTTCGGTTTGCAAAAGAGCAGTGGTCTGCGTTTCGAGATAGCCCACCTCGGCCAAATCCCACAATTCCTGTGCGACCCGTTCAGTGCGATCCTTCTGCGCAGCGACGAGTTCGAGCCGGGTCATGATTGTCAGCGGCCAACGGGGCCGAACCAAGCGCAAAAGCACACAGGGCAGTGCGGGCGAGAAATTTCATAGCAATCTCCTTGCAGCCCTGCTTGCCGCAAAGAAACGCTCATGCCAATCCTGCTCATCATGGAAATTGACCCGCAACTTTTGATCTACGGTGGATCGCTCGTCGCAATCCTTTTTGTCGCAGGGCTTACGCTAGCGCTTGGATTGGGCCGCGGTGCAGTGCTCGCCAATCACAAGCAGGCAGCGCGCGCGGCGAGCGAAGTGCATGATGGCTTTGCGGCGAGCGAAAGCGCTATTGGACACGACGGTAAGACAGCTGTGCTGCGCGACAATGCTGGCCGGTTCGTCGTTCTCAAGGTCCACGGCGCACATTTCGCCGGGCGCGTGCTCGATGCGAATGCGAGCGCGGAGGCGCGGGACGGCGTGCTCACCATCAACGCGAGCGAGACGCGTTTCGGCACGGTCTCGATAGCAACTGACGATGCCAAAGCTTGGGCCGAAGCAATCAATCGGGTAAAGAGGACGTGCGATGCCTGAACTACCCGACTTCTCTGTGACCCAAATTGCCGTGCCGTTCTTCGTCCTCGCGATCCTGATCGAACTCGGATGGGCGCGGCTCCGGGCGCCGGAAAGCTATGAACCCAAGGATACGCTGGTCAGCCTCGCCTTCGGATTGGGTTCGACCATCGCAGGCGCGATATTAGGCGGATTTGCGCTCGCAATCTTCATCGGGGCTTACGAATATCGCCTCTTCGATATTAGCGAGAATTGGTGGAGCCCGCTTTGGGCCTGGCCGGTCGTGTTTGTGCTCGACGATTTCAAATACTACTGGGTGCACCGCGCCGGACATCGCATCCGCTGGATGTGGGCCGCGCATGTCAATCACCACTCAAGCCAGCACTACAATCTGTCGACCGCACTCAGGCAGACGTGGACAGGATCCTTTACCTTTGGCTTCCTCTTCGCATTGCCGCTGGTCCTGATCGGCTTCCATCCGGGTATGATCGCGGTGTGTGGCGGGATCAATCTGGTCTACCAGTTTTGGATCCATACCGAGGCGATCGACAAAATGCCGCGCTGGTTCGAAGCGGTGATGAACACGCCGAGCCACCACCGCGTCCACCACGCCACCAATCCGCGCTATCTGGACCGCAACTATGCCGGCGTCTTCATCGTCTGGGACAAGATGTTTCGTACGTTCGAGCCCGAACGCGATGATGAAAAGATCCGCTATGGAATCGTCAAACAACTTGGCAGCTTCAACCTCTTATGGGCTGTTTTCCATGAGTGGATCGGGATGATTAGTGATATCTGGCGCGCTCCGTGGCGCCACAAACTCTCTTATCTCCTGCGCGAGCCCGGCTGGACGCATGATGGCAGCCGCGAGACATCCGATATGATCCGCGCGCGCTGGCTTGATCGCACTGGCCAAATCGAGCCCGCAGTTCCGGTGGCGGATCGAAACCCGATTGCGGGAACCAATAAGGCCGCCTAATCATCTCTCCCTAGAGGAGAGATCATGGAAAGTTTCGATTACATCGTCATTGGCGGCGGAAGCGGCGGCAGCGCGGCAGCGGGTCGACTTGCGGTCGACGGCACCAAGCGTGTGTGCCTGGTCGAAGCCGGCGGGCGCAACGACAATGTGTTGATCAAGACGCCGGGCTTCATGCCCTTCATCCGCAATTCCTCGAATTATAAATTCGACACCGTCCCGCAAAAGGGGCTGAACGACCGCATCGGCTACCAACCGCGCGGCAAGGGTCTGGGCGGATCGTCGGCCATCAACGCAATGGTATACATTCGCGGCAACGCCTGGGACTATGACAATTGGGCGGCGTTGGGCTGCACCGGTTGGGCCTATGAAGACGTACTGCCCTATTTCAAAAAGGCCGAAGCGAACGAGCGCGGCGCGGACGAATATCACGGCGATGGCGGCCCGCTTTTCGTGTCTGACCTCATCTCCCCCAATCCAACAAGCCACGCATTCGTGGAAGCGGCGAACGAAATGCAGCTGCGCCGTAACGATGATTTCAACGATGAAACCCAGGAAGGTTTCGGCCTCTATCAAGTTACGCAGCGCAATGGCGAGCGTTGGTCCGCCGCCCGCGCCTATGTCGAACCCATTCGCGAGCAAGGCAATTTCGCGATCCGCACGAACACGCTGGTTGAAAAACTGGTTATCGAGCAGGGGCGCGTTACAGGAGTGCTGGTCAAAAAGGGCCGCCGCAGCGAAATGCTCTACGCGCGCCACGGAGTGATCCTCGCGGCGGGCGCTTTCAACAGTCCGCAAATCCTGATGCTCTCGGGCGTAGGCCCAGCTGAGCATCTCAAGGAGCATGGCATTGATGTCGCGCTGGATCGCCCGGCGGTCGGGTCGCACCTGCAAGACCATCTCGACTACGTCTCGGCATGGGAGACGGAAAGCGACGTGCCGATTGGCGGCACGCTTAAAGGCACCCTGCGGATGGCCGCCGCCATGCTCGAACACCGTCGCAACCGCACCGGCGCGATGACCACCTGCTATGCCGAGGCGGGCGGTTTTTGGACTGTAATGCCAGATTCCCCGGCACCAGATGTGCAATGGCACTTTGTGCCCGCGGTGCTCGAAGATCATGGCCGTGAAAAGGTGAAAGAACATGGCTTCTCGCTCCACGCCTGCGTGCTCCGGCCAGAGAGCCGAGGCACTGTGCGACTTGGATCGAAGGACGCAGCCGCTCCCCCAGTGATCGACCCCAATTTCCTCGATGATGAGCGCGATCTCGCAGTGCTGCGCGCAGGTATCCGCTTGTCACATCGCATCGTCGAGGCGCCAGCTCTGCAGGAATACGGGCCGACCGACCGCTATCCGATCGACCTCAATGACGATGATGCGCTGGACGAATTGATCCGAAGCCGCGCGGACACTGTCTATCACCCGGTCGGCACCTGCCGCATGGGCGCAGATGATGACAGCGTGGTCGATCCGACCTTGAAGGTGCGCGGGCTCGAAGGGCTCTGGATCGCGGATGCCAGCATCATGCCAAAGATCGTGAGCGGCAACACCAACGCGCCGAGCATTATGATCGGCGAACGCTGCGCTGAGTTCGTGAAAGCCGCGACTGCTTGATCACAGACAATAGAAAAGGGGCCGAAGCCGAAGCTCCAGCCCCTCTCAATTTTTAGCCCAAGCTTAGAACGACTGGCGCGCAGTCACTCCGAACGTGCGCGGCTGACCGATGCGATAGCCAAGGCGTGCGCGGCCTCCGCGCTCACGGTCGAATGAAAGCAATGCGTTCTCGTCAAACACATTGTTGACGTATGCCACCAGGCTCAAACCGTTGTCGAAATCGACACCTGCGCTCAGGTTTACAAGTTGATAGTCATCGAGCAACAGGTTCACTGTCGTCGCTGCATCAGCTGGCGCGCCGCCGAACGGCAGGCCATGCACGAAAGTGCGCGGGTTGTTTTCCTGGTCAGCAGGCTGCGTGAAGCGCGATCCCACATGCGTCACCGACGCGGAGATATACGCCTCGGCATTGTCCGACACAGGGAATTCGTAGCTGCCGCTCGCGGCGAACTGGAACTCCGGAACCGACGGCAGGCGATTGCCTTCGCGGATGCCGGTCGCTTCAGCCAATGCGCCAGGAAGCGTGGTATCGAATTCCGCTTCGATCCAGCTGCCCGAAATGTTTAAGTTCAGGCCTTCAACGGGGCTGAAGCCAAGCTCAGCCTCGACGCCCAACGTATGCGCATCGGGGACGTTAAAGACGATCCGCGATGAGCAGCTGCCGGCATCCAGCGTAACCTGAAGGTCGCTGATGTCATTGTAGAAGCCAGCAGCGTTGAAAGTGAAACCATTGCCCTGCGCCTTCACGCCCAGCTCATAGTTCCACAGCGTCTCGTCATCGTAATCCTGAAAGCCGCCGAACAAAGCGAGATCTTCCGCATTACAGAGCGGGGTGTTGAGCGGATCGTTCACCCCGCCAAGCCGGAAGCCTTGCGATGCCTGCGCATTGATCGTCAGGTCAGGATTGATCTCGTAGCTGAGCAGGAAGCGCGGCGTAAAGCCATCGGACGATGTCTCATCAACCACACCCGCATCGCCATTGGCGAAAAGACCGCCCGTGGTGATCGTGCGGGTTTCCTCGAAATCATAATAGCGACCGCCAGCCGTGAAGGTCAGCGCGTCGGTGATTTCCCAGTTTGCTTCACCGAAGATCGCGAGTTGCTCAATGGTGTAGGGCAAATCCGAGTTGAACGGGGAATCGAGGTTCGGGAAGCCATTGGCAACTGCTGCCGATGTACCCGCACCCAAAGTTGCGTCTGTCGCCGCGGCGTAGCCCGGTGTGGGCAAACGCTGGCGATAGAAGCGATCGGTTTCCGAATAGAAGCCGCCGATCACCCACTGGATCGGCCCGTCGTAATCCGAGGCGAACCGAAGTTCCTGCGTCAGCGATTGAACATCGGTCGTGTCGCGCAGGTTCGATGGCAGAAGAACCGCCGCCTCAGGGTAACCAAGGTCGACCGAGACCGAGCCCGTAAGAGCGCTGGCGTCGCGGCTGACGAGAATTTCACGGTCCGTGAACGAGCTAACCGATGTCATCGTGACCGGGCCGAGGTCCGCTTCGACGACGAGGTCAGCGATCAGCGTTTCATCCTCGAATTCCTCGCGCAGCAGCAGGAACTGCTCGCGTTCGCCCAGTTGATTGGGGACGGTGAGGAACTCGTTTGCGAAAAGGCTGAAGAATTCTTGGCGGTTGAAGCCGTCGGCCTTCACTTTTTGATAGACAACGCGCGGCGTGATGCTGAAACCTTCGCCGGTATCGACCCGCAAGGCTACCCGGCCACCATAGCGCTCACCGCTGTTGACGTCCTCGCCTCCAGCGGGTCCTTGTGCATTAATGAAGCCACCATATTCGGTGTAATAACCGACCGCGCGGACGGCGGTGTTATCGCTGAGCGGCAGGTTGACTGCACCCTTAAGATGCCAGCCGAGATCATCGCCATCGACAAGATTGACGTTGCCTTCCACCAGGCCTTCTACACCGTCAGTCGTCGGTTGGTTGGTAATGTAGCGGATTGTGCCGCCGACCGAGCCTGAGCCGAACAGAGTGCCTTGCGGGCCGCGCAGGGTCTCAACGCGATTGAGATCAAACAGGTCGAGGTCAGGCGTGAACAGCGAGAGCGAGATGACGGACTCGTCAAGATAGACGCCGACCTGCTCTTTCACGCCCGGTTGGTCACGAACGACCTGACCGGCGGAAACACCGCGGACCGAGACTTGGCTCTGACCCGGCCCCAAGTTTTGAACCGAGAGGCCCGCAACATTGCGCGAGAGATCTTCCAGCGTCACTGCACCGGAACGCTGAATGTCTTCCTGCGTCTGCGCGTTGATGGAGAACGGAACGTCTTGAATGGTAGTGTTCCGTTTTGTCGCGGTCACGACGATGACGTTTCCGCCAGTCTGCGTGTCAGCGCTTTCTTCGCTATTAGAATCTTGCGCATATGCGGGTGTGGCTGCGAGCGAAATTGCGCAGCCTGCCATCAGAGCGGTGCGTAGACTTGTCGGTGAAAAGTGCTTGGGGGATCGCATCAGTTCTCTCCTATTGCTTCGGTATTTTCTCCGAATGGGGTAAATCAGCGCCCAGATTGAATGAAATGCAAGAGTCCGTCGTTTCATCGATTCGAGATTTGCTGCACCTGTAACCCACTGGCCACACGTCCAATTCGCGAAAAAAGAGGCCGGAACGCAGATCGCGTTCCGGCCTTGGTGAGAGTTGTTGTTCGCAGGAGGAACAAGGGTTAGCGGGGAGAGAGGGAGAGGAGAGAGCTCCCCCGCTAATCTGGGTATTCTTTGTCTGGTCGCATCGCGGAAAGCGAAAACCGGTTTCCACTCTCCGTGCGATGCTGACCCCTAATTGTAGGCGCGCTCCCCATGTTCGGAGATGTCGAGCCCGTCGACTTCGGTTTCTTCGTCGACCCGCAGACCGATGATCGCCTTCACAATCATGGCAGCGATAAATGTACCGGCTGCAGCCCAGGCGATCGTTACAAGGACGCCAAATGTCTGTATCCAGAGCTGCGAGCCCAAGGCGACCGATCCGTCGCCAGGTCCGCCAATGAAGGGCTGGTAGACGAGGCCCGTGCCGATTGCGCCGACTATGCCGCCGATGCCGTGGATGCCGAATGCGTCAAGTGAGTCGTCATAACCGAACTTGGCTTTGACCTTCGCAACGAAGAAGTAGCAGACTGCTGACGATGCGATACCGAGCAGGATCGCTCCGAATGGACCGCTGTTGCCTGCTGCTGGTGTCACTGCGACGAGGCCAGCGATCACACCCGAGCAGAAGCCAAGGGCCGATCCCTTATGGCCAGCTGCGCGTTCGATCACCATCCAGGTCAATGCACCTGCTGCCGTTGCAACAAAAGTGTTGATCATGGCGAGACCAGCCGAGGCGTCCGCTTCGAGCGCGGAACCGGCGTTGAACCCAAACCAACCGACCCAAAGCAAACCTGTGCCGACCATAGTCATGGTGAGGCTGTGCGGTGGCATTGGCTCATTCGGATACCCGCGACGCTTGCCAAGCAGGTAAGCAAGCACAAGGCCGGAAACACCCGCGTTGATGTGAACCACAGTGCCGCCTGCAAAATCGAGCGCGCCGTCTTCAAACAGCAGCCCGCCACCAGCCCAGACCATGTGAGCAATCGGGAAATAGACGATTGTCAGCCAGATCGGTACGAATGCCATGACCGCGTTGAACTTCATCCTTTCAGCCGTCGCGCCGAGGATCAGTGCTGCAGTGATCGCCGCGAAGGTCATCTGGAAGCTGATGAAGACAAACTCGGAAATCACTTCATCGGTGAAAGTAGCAGCAGTGCTTGATGCATCTATGCCTGCGAGAAACGGCACGCCCCAGCTGAAGAAGGCATTCCCTTCAGGACCAAAGGCGGTCGAGTACCCCCACATCACCCAAATCAGCATCGCGAGCGAGGCGGTCGCGCCGATCTGCGTCATAGTGGAAAGCATGTTCTTGGAACGGGTCAGTCCGCCATAGAAGAGCGCGAGACCCGGTAGGATCATCAGCATGACGAGGACTGTTGCGGTCATCATCCAGGCATTGTTGCCGGGATTGGGTACAGGTGCAGGCGTTGCCGCAAGCGCGGGCTGAGCCAGAACCAATCCGCCCAAAGCAACCGCGCCAAATTTCATCAGTGTTGTTTTCATTGTCTGTGTCCCCGTCAAAGCGCGGTCTCACCGGACTCGCCGGTGCGGATACGAGTTGCCGATGCGAGATCGAGCACGAATATCTTGCCGTCACCGATCGCTTCGGTGTTGGCTGTCTGTTGGATGGTCTCGACCACCTGCGCGGCGATCTCGTCGCTCGCAGCAATTTCGAGCTTCACTTTCGGCAGCATGTTGGTTGAGTATTCCGCGCCGCGGTAAATCTCGGTCTGACCCTTTTGGCGGCCAAATCCTTTGACCTCAGATACGGTCATTCCAGCGACACCGATCGCGCCCAGCGCTTCGCGGACTTCATCGAGTTTAAATGGCTTTATGATGGCGATGATGAATTTCATCCGTGCCCCCTTTTATCCGCCGGTCAGCTCCGGCGAACAAAGAACAGCAAAAGGCGTGCCAGATTTGCGAACACGCGAAAACGGTCGGATTCCGCGATTCATTTCGCAACTGCGGAATAATACCTGCCTAAAAATTAACCTCTTGCTCGGTTTTTAAGCAACTCGACAGATTTGGTGGTTCATTCGCCCGCGATGTAGCGGTCCGTTGGCCGGGTCGGCAGGCCATCGATGCTCGCAATTCGTGTCGCCATCTTCGCCTCCCACTCGGCGGGATCAGTCTGCCGGTGCGCTTTCTTGAGTGTCTCGCGCTCCGCCTCCAGCGTCATCAGAGGGACGCCCCAACCGCAACTTGTCTGCACGCTTTCGATATCGATCACGAAAATCTGGCGCGTGCCGGGCAGAAGAGTGAAGTGCTCGGCGAGGCTCTCCCAACCATCGTCCTGCGGCAGGACCGGCACGCCGCGACCATAAATGCGCAGGATGTTTGCAGGCTGCTGGAAATTGCAGAACATGATCGTGATGCGCCCATCGGCACCCAGATGGGCATGTGTCTCATTGCCCGAGCCGCCGAGATCCAAGTAAGCGACGCGCTTGGGACTGAGTATTCGGAAAGCGTCATATCCCTTGGGGCTGAGATTGATCCGACCTATCGGCGCGGAGGTCGCGACGAAGAACACCGGCTGTTTTTCGATCATCGCGATATGCTTGTCATTCAGCGTGTCGAAAAATTCAGCCATTGTCGGACTCCTTTAAGGGATCAGAGGAACTCTCTTAGCACATCCATAAATCGGTCGAACTTGTCATGGTGCAGCCAGTGGCCGGCCTCCTCAAATTCGATCACCTTCGCGGTATTGAAGTGCCCCAGCCGACCGTCTTTTTCTGGGTTGGAGGCCCAGCTGTCCGCGCCATAGAGCAGCAATGTCGGGCACGTGATCGCCGCCCAGGTCTGTTCGACGAACTCGTCCGCGACATCCTCGACACCCCATACATTGAGGTGTGGGTCGAATTTCCAGCTGTAGGTGCCATCCTCATTGCGGTTTACGCCGTGGACGGTCAGGTGCCGCGCTTGCTCTTCGGTCAGGTACGAGTTTTCCTCGATCATCCGGGCAAAGGCGGTTTCGATGGACTCATACTTGCGCGGGGTTCGGCCAGCCGCCTTGCGCTTCTTCTCGATCCACTCTGCCATGCGCTGCGGGTAAGGCGTTTTGCGCTGCTCGGCTTTCCAATCGGGGCTCGGCCCCAAGCCTTCGATCGCCACCAGTTTGGTGACCATATCAGGGAACATGCCGGTGTAGCGAAGCGCGACATTGCCGCCCATAGAATGGCTGACAATCGTCACCGGTCCGCGCCCGAGCTGATGGATCAGCTGCGCAAGATCATAGACCATGTCGTTCGAATTGTAGTTACCGTCCGACACCCAATCACTGTCGCCGTGACCGCGGTGATCCATCGCGACAACGTGATAGTCGGCGCAAAGCTGCTCGGCTGTCCAATCCCAACTGCGCGCATGGTCGCGCCCGCCATGTACCAGCACCAAGGGCGGTTTCTCACGGTCAGCCTTGGTCTGTGCCCAATCGAAATAATTGAGCTTCAGACGCTGGGAAATAAAGGTTTGGGAGGTCGGGCCGGAAACAGTCATGGGGCTCCCTTGCCGCGAAGCGCGCGGACCCGCAAGCCTGCGTGTGCGGCTAGCGCTCTTTGGTCGCTGAGAAGCTCAGATCCGGGTTCTTTTCCATCTGGTAATTCACATCCCACGGGCTCTTGGCCATGAAGACAAGATCGCCATCGCGGTCTTTTGCAAGGTTCGGGCGGTTGAAACTTTCAAAGTCGGCGAGCGCCTGGCCCTCGCCCTTGATCCAGCGCGCTGTGGCAAACGGCGCAGCTTCCAATGCTGCTTCCACCTTGTACTCCGCCGAAAGCCGCGAGATCAGCACTTCGAGCTGAAGCTGGCCGACGACACCGACAATGTGCTGCGCGCCGAGCTCTGGATAGAAGACCTGAATGACGCCCTCTTCTGAAAGATCATCGAGCGCCTTGCGAAGCTGTTTGGTCTTGGTGGGGTCTTTGAGCTGCACCCGGCGCAAGATCTCCGGCGCGAAGTTGGGCAGGCCAGTGAAGCGGATCGCATCCTTCTCGCTTAGCGTATCACCGACGCGCAAAGTGCCGTGATTGGGGATGCCGATGATATCGCCCGCCTCGGCGGTATCAGCAATCTCACGGTCTTGCGCGAAAAACATGATCGGAGAGTGGATCGCGATCGGTTTGCCGAGGCCCGAAGGTGTTAGCTTCATGCCGCGTTTAAACGTGCCGGAGACCTGCCGCATGAACGCGATCCGGTCACGGTGGTTCGGGTCCATGTTCGCTTGAACCTTGAAGATGAAGCCGGTGACTTCATCGCGCTCGGGTGAGATCTGCTCTTCGCCTGCTGGCTGCGGGCGTGGCGGCGGCGCATGGGTCGCAATTGCGTCGATCAGTTCGGTCACGCCGAAATTCTTGAGCGCAGAGCCGAAATAAACCGGCGTCAGATCGCCATTGCGATATGCCTCGAGATCGAATTCGGGATAGCCGATCCGTGCGAGCTCGATTTCCTCGGCCCATTCCTCGGGGATCGCAGCGTCGGAATCGCGCGTGCCGAGGAACTCCTTTGAGGCGCCTTCGGGTCGGCTGACTTCGCCGCTCGCGAAATCGAGAATGCCTTCGAACTGTCCGCCCATGCCAATCGGCCACATTTGCGGTGAGACATCGAGCGCGAGTTGATCGGCGACTTCATCGAGCAGTTCAAAGCCTGGACGCCCCTCGCGGTCAACCTTGTTGATGAAGGTAATAATGGGCACGCTGCGCAGGCGGCACACTTCGAACAGCTTGCGGGTCTGCGGCTCGATCCCCTTGGCCGCGTCAATCACCATCACCGCGCTGTCGACCGCGGTCAACGTGCGATAGGTGTCTTCTGAGAAATCCTCGTGCCCCGGTGTATCGAGCAGATTAAAGGTGATCGTCTCACCGTCATACTCTTTCTCGAAGGTCATCACAGACGACGTGACCGAGATGCCGCGCTGCTGCTCGATCTTCATCCAGTCTGAGCGCGCCCGACGTGCTTGCCCGCGTGCCTTAACCTCCCCCGCGAGGTGGATCGCGCCGCCTTGCAGCAGCAACTTTTCAGTCAGCGTGGTCTTACCTGCGTCAGGGTGCGAGATGATCGCGAAAGTGCGGCGATTGGACATAGGATATCAGCGCGCGAGGACTAACCGCGCAGCTCTGCTCCCTGCTTGGCTGCACTGGCGACAATCGCATCAGAAATCGCCTTCAGATCGGCATCCTTATAGCTCGCCTCCTGAGGTTGCAGCGTCACCTCCAAAGCAATCGATTTCTTGCCCTCCGGCACGTGTCCGCCGGTGAACACATCGAAGATGCGCGCGGCGACGATATTGGTCTTATCAGCAGATCGGACTGCGCGAAGGAGGTCTGCGGCTGAGGTGCTTGTAGGAACCAGAAACGCGAAGTCGCGGGTCACCGCTTGCATGGCAGGCGGGCTGTAAGAAGCCCGCGCAAATCCAACAGCACCCTTCTTGCGCGGCAGTGCATCCAAGAACAGCTCGACCGCTGCGACCGGCCCGTCGAGGTCGAACGCCTTCAGGGTCGCCGGATGCAGCATCCCGAACCGCGCCAGCACGTTCTTCGGACCCAAACGCAAAGTCCCCGATTGGCCGGGATGAAACTCGCCCCCGGCCTCGCCCATCACCATCAGGTTCCCGGTTGGAGCGCCCGCTGCTTCGAGCAGATGCAAAGCCGCCGCCTTGGCGTCATAGGCATCAAAGCCCTGCGCCTTGCCGTTCGCCCAGCCGCGCCGCAGCTTCTCACCGGCAAGCAAGACACCCAAAGTCGCACGCTCATCGCTCGCGCCATTATCCCCGCGGAAATAGCGCCGCCCTAGCTCGAACAGACGCGTTCCCGCAGCGCCGCGATCCGCATTGCGAGCCGCCGCCATCATCAGGCCCGGCAACAGAGATGGCCGCATCGCCTTCATGTCTTCGCTGATCGGGTTGTCGAGCTGCCACAACTCCTCACCCTCGGCAGCAAAGTGCCGCGCCGCACCTGTCGGCAGGAACGACCATGTCACCGCTTCATCCAAGCCGCTCGCCGCCGCCGCACGGCGCAATTTGCGCTCAAGCACCTGCTCAGGCGAAGCAGTCGGTCGCGCCACGCCATCAAGGCGCGGCAGCGCAACACTTTCAACCCTATCGAGGCCGTGAATCCGCACGATCTCCTCGACCAGATCAGCCGCGCCCTCAATGTCGTGACGGCGCAGCGGACACGTAACATTCCACGAGCTATCAACCGCAAAGTCCAGGCTCTCGAGAATGCGCTTCTGCTCGTCCGCGGGCACATCGACGCCGCCCAAACGCTTGGTCATCGCGGTGTCAAACGCAATCACCTTGGCCTCGGACGGAGGCGAACCAGCATGCACCGCCTCGCTCACCGTGCCGCCGCCCAGCTCTGCGATCATGCCCGCAAGCAGGTCGAGGCCATCGGCCAAAAATGCCGGATCAACCCCGCGCTCAAACCGCGTGCGCGCATCCGATGCCAAGCCCAGCTTGCGTCCGGTCACGCCGATCCGCGCAGGCTCAAAGTAGGCGACCTCGAGCAACACTTCGGTGGTATCATCGGATACGCCGGTTTCCTCGCCGCCCATAATGCCGCCAATGTCATGCGCGCCATTGTCGTCGGCAATCACCACCATGCTGTCATCGAGCGTGTAGGTTTTCTCGTTGAGCGCGGTGATCTCTTCGCCGTTCTTGGCGCGGCGCGCGACAATTGCCCCCTTCAGCTTCGCCACGTCATAGGCGTGAGTGGGGCGGCCAAAGGCCAGCATCAGATAGTTGGTGAGGTCGACCACCAGAGAAATCGGGCGCTGGCCCGCACTCTTCAGCCGCTGCTGAAGCCAGTCGGGTGACTTGCCGTTTTTAACACCTGAAATGACGCGGCCATAGAACGCCGGACAGCCTTCGGGATCGTCCGTGCGGATTTCGACCGGGCACGCGCCCTGCTCTTCAAAGCCTGGGAAGGCGACCGGCTTCAGCCTGCCAAGACCCGCTGCGGCCAAGTCGCGCGCAATCCCGTAAACACCCATGCAATCAGGGCGGTTGGGCGTGATCGCAACGTCGATGATCGGCGATGATCCCTGATAGTCAGCAAAGCTGTGGCCGACGCTCGCATCCTCGGGCAGCTCGATGATGCCATCATGCTCATCACCCAGTTCCAGCTCGCGCACGCTGCACATCATGCCATTGGATTCGACGCCGCGAATGGCGCTTTTCTTAAGCTCCATGCCGTTTGATGGAACCACCGCTCCCGGTAGGCCGAGCACGCCTTTCATCCCGGCGCGCGCATTGGGCGCACCGCACACGACCTGCAAAGGACCGCCTTCACCGGTGTCGACCGTCAGCACTTGCAGCTTGTCGGCATCTGGATGCTTTTCGGCGGTCAAAACCTTGGCGACCTTGAAGCCCGCAAGCTTGTCTGCCGGGTCTTCGACGCCTTCGACCTCGAGGCCAATTGCGTTCAGCGTGTCAGTGATCTCGGCCAGCGACGCATCGGTTTCGAGATGGTCTTTCAGCCATGTGACGGAGAACTTCATGGGCGAGCTCCCACACCAGCGGAAAGGGTCGGCTGATCGAACGGCGAGAAGCCGTAATGTGAAAGCCAGCGCGGATCGCCATCGAAGAAGGCGCGCAGATCATCCATTCCGTATTTGAGCATGGCGAGCCGGTCGACGCCCAGTCCCCAGGCGAAACCCTGCCACTCCTTTGCATCGAACCCGCCCATTTCGAGCACGCGAGGATTGACCATGCCGCTGCCGAGCAGCTCCATCCAGTCATGGCCTTCATCATCACCCGATCCGCCGACCACGCGGCGTCCACCTTCATTGGCATAGCCGACATCGACCTCGACGCTCGGCTCGGTGAAGGGGAAGTAGGATGGGCGCAGGCGCAGCACGATATCCTCGCGCTCAAAAAAGGCCTTTAGGAAGGTCTCGAGCGTCCATTTGAGATGGCCCAGATGAATGCCCTTGTCGATCACCAGACCTTCGATCTGATGGAACATCGGCGTGTGGGTCGCATCGCTGTCTGAGCGGTAAACGCGGCCCGGCGCGATGATGCGCACCGGCGCGCCGCCAGGATTGGCCTTGGCAATTTCCTTCATCGTGCGGATTTGCACGGGGCTGGTGTGCGTCCGCAAAAGCATTTTTTTCGGGCCTACCGCTTCGCTACTTGAGGCCGATTGCTCGCCGCCGTCAGCGCTCTTGTCCGGGAAATAGAACGTGTCGTGCATCGCGCGCGCAGGGTGCGATTCATCCATGTTGAGCGCGGTGAAATTGTGCCAATCGTCCTCAATCTCTGGCCCGGTCGCCACAGCAAAGCCAAGGTCCGCGAAAATCTCCGCCAGCTCGTCCATCACCTGGCTGACAGGATGCACCGATCCGCTCGGCATGTCGGGTGCGGGCAAAGTGAGGTCGATCGTCTCGCTCGCCAGCTGAGCTTCGAGTTCGGCGGCTTCAAGCGCGTCTTTCTTGGCGGCGATAGCGTCAGCGATTTCCGCGCGCACGGCCTGGATCGCCGGCGCAGCTTCGGCCCGCTCCTCGGGGTTCATCCCGCCCAGCGTCTTGAGCGCGAGGCTGACCCAGCCTTTCTTGCCGAGCGCGGCGACGCGCTGCTCGTCGAGCGCTTCCAGCGTCTCAGCGCTATGTATCGCGGCCAGAGCCGCTTCTTTTTGCGATGTCATTTCGGTCATGTCGGAACCTGTTGGATGGAGCGCGTCCGCTAGCGGGATTCGCGCGCGATGGCAAAGTGGGATTTGAGGCTGGGTGAGAACGGCGCGTGGCGTGATGCAAAAGCGCGCCGTTTGGCGCGCCGCTCGTTAGGCTACTGGCTTGTCCAGCGTTTGCGCGGCACTGCCCCAAACGCGGGCGCGCGCTTCCATAAACGAAGCGAGGATCGGGTGATCGAGCGCCGCATATTCGCTCGGGTTCATGGTCATGAATTCGTGGAATTCACGCGTGAACTGCGCCTGATCGTGGTAGTGATCATCCATCGCGTCGGTCCACAGCTTCCTGCCGTGAAGCATCCACGCACTGAGCGTGCGCATAAAGCGCTGGCGCCGCATCAACAGCTTGGGCGTGAAGCCGAAATATCGGCGGCACATCCGCTCAAGCGTGCGCACGCTCATCCCGCTGGCTTTGGCGAGGTCATCGACCGAAGAGAGCGAGGGCTCAACCAGCGCCGTGTGGATACGGATGATCTTGGGCTCGTCGCGATTGGGCCGCATCAGCCGGCTCATATATTGTTCGATCGCCGCCAACTGATCCTCATCGCTGGCATTGGTGTCGCACAACGTATCGGTTAGGCCGGCGAACTTTTCAAAGGCGGGATGGCGCGCGCCTTCGCACACGGTGTTCGCCACGTCGCGCGCGTCCATATCGATGAAGCGCGCCCAGCCGAGCGGCAAGAGCCCGATGCCCCACATCCGCGAGGACTTCAGGCGAAAGTGGCAAGGGCGCGAGCTTGGTCCGGTGGCCGAAAAGCGCACACCCGAAGCGCGAGAGTTTCCGATGCTGGCATCGGGCACTCCGCCTGCAAAGAAGCGAATATTGCCCCACTCAGGCTGAAGATAATCGGCCAGCTCTCCGCCATTCTCGACATCGAGCGTCATGTGATAGAAAGTCGTGAAGCAGCCTTCGAATTGATGCGAGGGCGTGAAGAAACGGCTCCGAACTTGAAAGTTCGCACCGGCATTTGTTTCTTGATCTACGGTCCCCACCATGCGGCGCGTCCTACGCTTCTGGCGCAAATTTACAAGTTTTCTGGCGGAAACTTACAAGGGAAATGTCGCTCAGATACAATAAAGGACGCTCGCCATTTGGCTGAGCGTCCTCTGATTGTGCCGTAATTTGAAGAGCTTGCGGTGAAAGCAATGCGTCCACCCGGCCCCTCAAAATTGAATTACGCTGGCAGCGCGGCTTTCGCCTGGTCGATGATCGACTTGAAGGCAGCGCTTTCGTTCATGGCGAGGTCGGCCATGACTTTGCGGTCCAGCTCGATTCCCGCGAGCTTCACGCCGTGCATGAACTGCGAGTAGGTGAGACCTTCGGCGCGCACCGCTGCGTTAATCCGCTGGATCCAGATCGCGCGGAAACTGCGCTTCTTAACCTTGCGGTCGCGGTAAGCGTACTGGCCAGCCTTTTCGACGGCCTGACGCGCAATGCGAATGGTGTTCTTGCGACGACCGCGATAGCCCTTGGCTTGATCGAGGAGGCGCTTGTGCTTCTGACGTGTGGTCACGCCGCGTTTAATGCGAGGCATATGTAGTATCCTTTGTAGAGTTCTGCGCCAGCCCGCTCTTTCCACCCTTTCACCCCGATGATCGCCCGGTAGGTTCCAGGCGGAGGGGTGGAGGGAGTGGGCGGTCTAGCCCATCAAATCAATCGAGCCCGTAGGGCGCCCATTTCTTCACTGTCTTGGTGTCGGCATCCGACAGCACAGTGGTTCCACGGTTGGTGCGGATATACTTCGCATTGTGGCTGATCAGACGGTGGCGCTTGCCTGCGACGCCGTGCTTGACCTTGCCGGTTGCGGTGATCTTGAAGCGTTTCTTCACACCGCTTTTGGTCTTCAGTTTGGGCATTTTCATCTCCTTCATGCAGAGACACATTGGACCAGCCCTGGCAGCCCTAGTCGCCAGGCCGGACTCGGTATTTGTGTCAGCGAAGCGCGCCACATAGCGATTCCACCCTCGGATGCAAGCATTTTGCGCGTTCGGGCGAGGTCGCTTTATTCCAGTTTCCGCTCGGCCACGACTTCAAAGCCGGTCGGCAAGGCTCCTGAGCGAAGCTTCATCGCAAGCTCTTCGGCCTCTTCGAAGGTAAAGCCGCCTGAAATCTGCACCGACCCGCCCAGGATCGGCTCGTTGACGATCGGCGCGGAAATCACCTCCCCCTCCAGCACAATGGCGAGCGGCTTGCCGACATTCTCGCTGGTCAGCCTGCCAAACTTTCGCGCGCCTTTCTCGTTGAAATCAACATAGATGACCGGCTGCCCGATCTGATCGTCAAATCTCGCCGTCGCATCAGTGAGATGCCGGTTCGACATGCCGCCAACCCGCCTTACAGCAAACGAGCCCGACCCATCAGCCATCGGCAGAACTTCGCTGCCGGGCGGCGCTATCCCGGCGCGCGTATCTTCAGGCAAGGCCGTGTCATCGACCAATTGAATGGTCAGTTTCGGCGTGCGGCCCAGAGCCACATCGAGCTTCTCGCGCATATTTTCGCCCGAGGCCTTCAGAGCGAGGCGATTATCGCCCACCCGCTCAACACTGTGCGCGATCACATCAATGCTGAGCAGGCGTTGACGGATGACAACGATGGATTCGTCAAGCGCATCGCTCTGCGCTTCGCTCGTCGCTGGCGGATCGCTTACCTCATCCGGATCGTATTCGATCAGATATTCGTGCGTTGGCCCGGCGAGGGCTGCGACGTCATTGCACCCCGTCAGTCCCACCAAGCCGAGCGCAACAAGCACGCCCATGCGGAGCGAAGTTTTCAAGCTTTCCATTGTTGCCGCGGTGATGCGACAGCCGCTTTATGATTGCAAGCCACCGTAGCGACCTACCCCATCGCCTCCAGCGCTTCTTCCAGCCGTGCGGGTTCGCCCAGCGCCAGCACCGTTCCATCAGACCCAGCATCGAGAGGGTTGCCCTGCCAGTCGCTCATCATTCCGCCAGCCCCTTCGACAATCGGGACCAGCGCGGCGTAATCGTAGAGCTTCAATCCCGCCTCGCACACGACATCCAAATGCCCGCTTGCGAGCAGGCCGTAATTGTAGCAATCGCCGCCCCACACCACGATCTGCGAGGTTTGCGCCGCCAGCGACATAAAGGCCGCGCCCTGATCGTCGCTGAAATATTGCGGGCCGCTCGAGGCGATCACCGCATCCGACAATTCCTTGCACGAACGCGACTTCACCGGTTTGCCGTTGAACAGCGTTGCTTCGCCGACCCGCCCGACCCAGCGCTCACTCGCAATCGGCTGGTCGATCACGCCCAGCACCGGCCACCCATCCTGCAAGAGCGCGATCAGAGTGCCGAAGATCGAGCCGCCCGGCCATAAAGCTGATCGTGCCGTCAATCGGATCGAGCACCCATTGCCGCCCGGCATTTTCATTATGCGTACCGTATTCTTCGCCGATAATCCCGTCATCGGGACAATGCGCCTCGATCAGCGCGCGCATCGCCGCCTCCGCGGCGCGGTCAGCCTCGGTCACGGGCGAACGATCCGCCTTGCGCTCGTCTTCCCATTCTCCGCGAAAGAACGGGCGAATGGTCGAACCCGCCACATCGGCAAGGCGCTGGGCCAAAGCTACATCTTTGTCAGTCATGGCGGCACCTCTCTCCAATCGCGCCAAGCGCCCTCGCCAGCACAAGATCAATCGTCAAGTGCCTAACGATGCTACCTGAAAATTGCCGGATACATACAATACCGACGACCTTGAACCGCTTAAGTACGTGAAACAAATAATGTAACCAAAAAAGAACTGCAGCCCCGGTGGCATGGCAAAGCAGTTGGTGGGTTGAGGATATGGGTGGCAATCAAAAGTCCCTTGAGCCAAGCGAAATTTGGCGCCGCAACCTTGCTTCCTATTCGGGCGTATCACGAGACGGTCTGCCGCTATCAGCCAATCGCGCGGCGAGCGATGATCTTTCGCCTTGGGTTGCGCGACTGGTTTCGGCCAAGGCTACCAATTCGCCAAACAGCACCATTGCCTGCGGGATGTGCAACGATCTCGCCTATGTACGCAATGTCTTCAACGGACGCTGGACCGCGCTGACTGTCGACGCGCACCAAACGCACGAGAATGAAGTTCTGCTGTTCGGGCAGCATTCCAAGTACATGCCGCTCACCTGCACCGGCGATTTGATGTCGGCAGGATTTGGCATGCGCGCCGGCGCGTTCTACGCACTGACCGGCATCCCGGCGACCGAGATGCTCGATCGAGTGATAAGCAAGGACGTGTTCGGCCTGGCTGAACCCGAGTGCAAGGAGATCCTTTCCGAAGGACACACACCGGAGGAATGGAACCACGCGATCGAGGAATGTCTGCGCCGCTACATTGAAAAGCATGATCCGCCGCCGCCCGATCCGATATCGGTGGCGTTCGAGCTGGCGGCGTTCGCCGATCCGACCCAGTCGCTGGGTGACTTTGCCGAAAGCCACAATATCAGCATTCGCAAATTGCAGCGGATCGTGAAGCGCGATTTCGGGGTGTCACCGCGACTGGTCATGCGCCGTGCGCGCGCGCTCGACCTCGCATCGCAGCTGTGCGGTGTCGCCAATGAGGAAGAAGCGGAAGAAATGCTGATGCGCTTCTTCGATCAGGCGCATCAGATCCGCGAGTTTCAAAGCTTCTTCGGCGTCACCCCGCAAAAGTTTCGCGCCCAGCCCCGCCCGCTGCTGACCATTTCGCTTGAGCAACGCCAGGCACGGCGGCTTGAAGAGTTGCAAAGGCACCAGCCAGGCCAACTGCACAGCTGGCGGGCGGATTGCGACGCGGTGAGCGACAGCACCCCAAAGGGCTGAGGCTCGCCGCCAATATCACTGCCAATAGTCGAACGCCTCGCTCTGGCGCGCTTTCACATAAGCGCGCGCTTGCGGCCCGCAGCCTTCTTTGCCCCAGTCGCTTGGGAAGTTCTCGCTCGCACCCGAGCGCGAAACAAACCAGCCCTGTCCGGGCATTCCATCGCTCTCGCGCACGACCAGCACGGCAAGGCCCGGCTCGCCTTTCGCTCGTCCGTCTTCGTCAATCCGGTCGAGCACCTTGCAAAGCTGACGCATCAGAGGCCGGGTAAAACGGTGGCCGAGCACCATGAGTAGCTGCGAGTAGCTGAGCGTGTTCCGACGCCGCGCCGCATCGATCAGGATGGTGCGGATTTCGGTCTTCTCTAACATGGATGCAAAGTGCCAATCGACCCGAGGGGCCGCAAGCCCAAGCGGGCGCCCTCAGCGGAGTCGCAGACGGCGTGAAACGCCAACCGATCTTCAGATCGCGTGAGCGAGGAAGTCGCAGGCCGGATGACCTGCAGAAAACAAAAAATCAATCGAACAGGTGTGCGTCGGAACCTTGCCAGCCCGCACCCTTCACCCTTCCACCCGGATGGTATCCCGGTAGGCTCCCGGTAGAAGGGTGAAGGGTGCGGGCTGGCAAGGAAAATCAATCAAAAAGCGAGCTAACGCTGCTTTCATCGGCAATGCGGCGGATCGCTTCGCCCACGAGCGGCGCCATGGTCAGCACGCGGATCTTCTCCGATTGCTCGCATGCCTCGGTCGGCAGGATTGAGTCGGTGATCACCAGCTCTTTCAGTTTGGAGCCGTCGATCCGGGCCACCGCGCCGCCGGAAAGCACGCCGTGCGTGATATAGGCCGCGACGCTCTTTGCGCCGTTTTCAAGCAATGCCTCGGCGGCATTGCAGAGCGTTCCGCCGGAATCGACGATGTCGTCGATCATGATGCAGTGCCGCCCTTCGACCTCGCCGATGATGTTCATCACTTCGCTTTCGCCAGGACGATCACGGCGTTTGTCGACGATCGCGAGCGGGGCGTTGTCGAGGCGCTTGGCGAGCGCGCGGGCGCGCACCACGCCGCCGACATCGGGAGAGACGACCATCAGATCCTGATCGCCGTAGCGCGCCTGAATATCGGCGGCCATCACGGGTGCTGCGTAAAGGTTGTCGGTCGGAATATCGAAGAAGCCCTGGATCTGCCCTGCGTGGAGGTCCACAGCCAGCACTCGGTCCGCGCCCGCTTCGGTGATGAGGTTGGCGACCAGCTTGGCTGAAATTGGCGTGCGGGGCCCAGGCTTACGGTCTTGCCGGGCATAACCGAAATAGGGGACCACGGCGGTGATCCGTTTTGCCGAGGCGCGGCGGAGCGCATCCACGCAGATCAAGAGCTCCATGAGATTGTCGTTCGCCGGGAAGCTGGTCGGCTGGACGACAAACACGTCCTCTCCGCGCACATTCTCATGAATCTCGACAAAGATCTCCTCATCGGCGAACCGGCGCACACTGGCATCGGTTAGAGGCATTTCAAGATAGGCGGCAATCGCGCGGGCGAGCGGCAGGTTTGAATTGCCGGACATGATTTTCATGAGTTGCGAATCCTCGGGTGCAGCAGACGCGCAATGCCTAGCCGAGAGTCATGGAGATGCAACAGAGCGGAAGACAGTTTGTCCTCAGATCGTCACCCGATCTTATGCTCGCCTTTGATCCAGCGCACGGTGCCTGAAGACGCGCGCATTACAACGCTGTCGGTCGTCATCACCGTTTCCCCGGTCAGCGTGCGGCGGCGCTTCACGCCATCAAGCAGAGAGCCTTGCGTCACGCCGGTCGCAGCGAAGATGCAGTCGCCGCTCGCCAGCTCTTCCAGCTTGTAGATCTTGTCGAGCTCGGTGATGCCCCATTTGCGCGCGCGCGCCTTTTCATCCTCGTTGCGGAACACCAGCCGTCCGTTGAACTGCCCGCCGACACAGCGCAAAGCCGCCGCTGCAAGCACGCCTTCAGGCGCGCCGCCCTGGCCCATATACATATCAATATTGGTGTCTTCGTCGGTCACCGCGATTACGCCGGCGACATCGCCATCACCGATCAGCACCACGCCGCATCCAAGCGAGCGCAATTCCGCGATCAGATCGGCATGGCGCGGCCGATCGAGCACGCACACAATGATGTCGCCCGGCTCGACGCCCTTGGCCTCGGCCACGGCAGTAACATTCTCGGTCGGAGTCTTGGCGAGATCGATCACGCCTTCGGGATAGCCGGGGCCAACCGCGATCTTGTCCATATAAGTATCGGGCGCGTTCAACATGCAGCCTTTTTCTGCGGCAGCCAGCACCGCCAGAGCGTTAGGCCCGGCCTTGGCTGTAATGGTCGTGCCTTCCAATGGATCGAGCGCGATATCGATCTTCGGGCCCTTGCCCGGAGCGCCGCCTACCTTCTCGCCAATATAAAGCATTGGCGCTTCGTCGCGCTCGCCTTCGCCGATCACCACTGTGCCATCCATGTAGAGTGTGTCGAACGCACGCCGCATCGCTTCAACGGCAGCGGCGTCGGCGGCTTTCTCATCCCCGCGTCCAACCAATTGCGCAGCGGCTACCGCAGCCGCTTCGGTCACGCGCACCATTTCGAGCACCAGCACACGATCGAGCGCGTTTTCCGTGCTCGTATCTTTGCCGGCCAAAACGTCAGTTTGCGGGGTGTTCATGGCGAATTCATTCCTTACAGCGTGAGTGGCCGAGCAACAGGGCCGATTGGCGAAGCGCTTAGACAATAGGAGAGTGGCTTGTCGAGCAACACGGCGAGGAGCGGGGCAAATGCTGTGTGCAAGCTTCTTTTTTGTCTCATGTTCGGCTTTGCTGCTCCGCTGCACGCGCAAGATGACAGCGGCGCGACACCGACCAATGAACCACCCGAAAGCGCTGATCCTGATGAGCCGGTACGAGCCGTTTCGAATTGATCTATCAGTCACTGTCCCGCGCGGCGAAGTGAACGAGAGCAATGTCCGCGCCTGCGAAGACGAAGCGGAAGGTGCGAGTATTTCAGGCGAGATCATCGTCTGCCGCAGAGTCGAGGAAGACAATTCATTCTACTACAGCGGCAGCCGCGACGCCGCCCGCGCGCGCTATGCGACGGAGACGCAGGATCTCAACAATCCGAAAGCGCCCGATTTCATCCTCGACTGCAAGGAGCAAGGCAATCCGCCCGGATGCATCAGCTTTGGTTCGGTCCCGCCGCCTGCGCTGATTATCGATGTTGAGGCATTGCCCGAAGCGCCGCCCGGTTCGGATGCGGATCGGGTCGGGCGTGGGCTCGCACCTAGGGGCCGCGAACTGACCGAGGAGGAAGAGAAGGCGCGGCGCGAAGCCTTGGGCGTTGAGACACCAGATTAGTCTTTTTATTTTGGGCCCTCAATAGCCGGGCGCGACGCATTCGCGCTTGCGGTCTAGCCTACGGCCAGAGCGAACCATTCCCGGCCATTAGCTTGGTTGCAGACGGCCCGCAAACACCAGCCTTCCGAAATCAACTCTTCAAGATCGGCATCACCAATGGCGGGGCGGTCAAGCTGTCTGACCCTTCCAGCAGCTCCAGCGCTTTGCGCACGCAGCGCTCCTGCCCCTCATGCGTGACCATCGCCACCAGCACATCGTCCCCGTGATCGGGTGTGCCTTTTTGAATAAGGCTTTCGATCGATACCCCGCCATCTCGCATGGCGGCGGTGATCTCCGCCAGCACGCCGGGGCGGTCAGCTACAGTGAAGCGCAGATAGGTCCGCTCCATCCGGTGGCCCGGCTCGGTCGCGGGCAGCTTTTTAAGGTCGGCGGTCGGAACGGAGAACGGCGCGCCGGCATCCTCGCGCGCAATGTCGATAAGGTCGGCGACCACCGCGCTGGCGGTTGGCCCGTCGCCCGCGCCAGCGCCCTGAAACAGTAAGCGCCCTGCAAAATTGCTTTCCGCCACGACCGCGTTGGTCGGACCATCGACCGCAGCGAGCGGGTGGGTCTTGGGCACGAGGCAAGGACGAACCCTTTGCAGCAGGTGCGCGCCATCACCGCCGTTGCTCTCCACATCAGCCATCGCGATCAGGCGGATGACAAAGCCGAGTGTGTCGGCCTGCGCGATGTCAGCGCTGCGAACCTGCGTGATGCCGGTGGTGCGGACATTGTCGAAATCGACCTCTGCCCCAAACCCGATCCCGGCAAGTATCGCGAGCTTGTGCGCCGCATCGACGCCTTCGATGTCAAAAGTGGGATCCGCCTCGGCATAGCCAAGCTGCTGCGCCGCGCTCAGCGTTTCGCCAAAATCCGCCCCTGTCGCTTCCATTTCAGAGAGGATATAATTGCAGGTGCCGTTGAGGATGCCGTAAATCCGTGTGAGCGCATTGGCAGCCGCGCCTTCGCGCAGACCCTTCACGACGGGGATACCGCCAGCCACCGCCGCTTCGAACTTGAGCGGCTGGCCTTTGCCTTCAGCCATTTGCGCCAGCGCCATGCCATGATGCGCGATCATCGCCTTGTTCGCGGTGACGAAGCCTTTGGACGCGTCGAGCGAGGCTTTCGCGAGCTCCAGCGCCGGTCCATCCGAACCGCCGATCAGCTCAACCACAACATCGACGCCGGCATTCTCCGCCATCGTCATCATATCATCGGTCCAATTGTAGGCAGAAAGATCAATGCCGCGATCCTTGGAGCGGTCGCGCGCGCTTACGCTGACCACCTCGATCGCCCGGCCAGCGCGCGAAGTGATGAGATCGCGATTGGTTTCAAGCAGCCGGATAACCCCGGCCCCCACCGTGCCAAGGCCAGCAATTGCAATGCGCAGCGGGCGCTTGCCCCCATGTTCGGTCAATGAATTCCTCCTGCCAATACCGTGCGCGCCGATCATAGTTTTTGATGCGTGGGCGCGAACGCGTCGGCAAGCGGCTTACCTGCGTCGCCTCGCACGGCAAGCGCAATTTGCCTTTAGGGCCGTGAAGTTTAGCCTTTGGGCGTCTAGCTGTTGGTGATGCTGCGCTCGCACCGGCCCAGCTGCGATACGACGAAGCCGTAATCCTCGGCAGCAAGTTGGCGGGCGGCTGGATCGCGCGAGAGGTTAGCAGAGCTCGGCAAGCTTTGTGGCAGCGCGCAGGCGAGCCGGTACCATTGGATCGTCTGGCGCGCAGGCGGGCGCGCCGCCGAATCGATGATCTCGCCCCAGGACACACCCCAGACCGGATTCTGGCCCGGGCGGCGCAGCACGCTGATAGAAACGGGCGAGCGATCTTGCGTGCCGAGGAAAATCTGTGTTTCTGATTCGCCGACCAGATTGCCTCGCACGGCCAAAGCGTCGTTCACGCCGGTCACCACCGGCGGAGCATTACTCGCAAGCAATTGCGTGAGGATAGGACGAAGCCGCGCGTCGAGCGCAGGGGTGTAATCGAGCTGCGCGCCCTGACCGACCAGTTGGATCGAACCGGGCTTGCCGCGGACCGGTACCGCGCAAACAGCAGCATTTCGCGCTTTTTCAGCTTGGGCGGCTTACCTTTGGCGTTAAGCGGCACGTCGACCAGATAGTTCAACGATTCGCCAATCGCGTTCGAACCGGACAGCAGGGATAGTGTGCGTGCCTCTATATATAGGCGTGCGAATCCGGGCTGAAGACCAGGCGCTCTTTCGGGTTTGACCTGCGTTTGCCGGCGGATTTCTGCACGAATTACAAGCGTTGACCGGTCGGCCAGGGTCGCAAGATCTGCAAAAGTTGCAGCCTCATTCCCGACCGGCTGCTGGGCCTGAGCGTTCGCCATCGGTGAACAGACTGTTGCAGTACGCGGCAAGAGCCAGAGCGCTGATTTTGTTTGTTAAAAATTGGTTAAACATGACCCTCAGCGATATACCTTTCTTGCCTCAAAGCGCGAGCCAGAAGCGTCAAACTGTTCCAGCATTGAGACACTGAATCACTTCTGAATAGATAAAGCGTTTGATTGCCTCAGCCATGATGTTTAAAGCCTACCGTCACCTTTGGCGAGGATGGGGACATAGTCGCTTCGGGTCACGGATGCGGTATGCGGGAGAAATCATATCGGCATCCATCAGGTGATAAAAAACCTGTTCCCAATGATGGGATGATTTGAGATAACGAGTTTCATTCGCAGTTTGGCTGCGCTTGAGGATCGGGCCGGTTTTTGCCGGTCGAATTGACGGAGAGTAAAAAGCTGGATGGCCTACGCTGACCAAAAAATGAGCAATAATCGTATTATTGCTCTGATCATCGTGGCGATAATTCATGTGGCTGTCGGCTACATGTTGGTGACGGGACTGGCCATTTCTGCGGTCAAGAACATCGCTGAGCGCGTGACGACAATCAACATCGAGGAAGAGCCGCCACCCGAGGAGGAACCGCCTCCCCCGCCACCGCAGGAAGAGGTTCCACCGCCACCGGTCTTCGTACCGGACCAGAATTTGGATCTGAACCAGAACCCGAGCCCGCCGCAGACGGATAATACGCCGCCTCCGCCGCGCGAGGATCCGGATCCGAATGCTGGGCGCGAACCGCCTCCACCGCCGCCTCCACCGCCACCGCCTCCGCCGCCTGACCTTTCGTCACCGGCATCGCCGCGGAACCAGGGTCGCTGGGCTGCGCAGATTCAGCGCAACTACCCGACCCGCGCGATCCGTCGTGAAGAAGAGGGTACCGTTGGTGTTGCGGTTACCGTGGACGCAAACGGTAGAGTATCGTCATGCAGTGTGACACGGCCAAGCGGCTCAAGCGCGCTGGATGACGCGGCGTGTAAGGGAATGCAGCGCTATGCACGCTTCAACCCGGCCAAGGACCGTTCGGGCGCCCCGACATCGGGTCGTTTCTCGACCAGCATCAGGTATCAACTCGACTAAGCATTCAAAGTTTGGGGCACGGCCCGGAAAAACCGGCCCCGGGGATATTAAAGAGGACTTTTCGCAATGATGATTCAACTTCTTACCGCTGCTGGTGAAGCACCGGAAAATCAGTTTGGCTTCGTGAAAGCCATGGAAGAAGGCGGCCCAGTCGCCTGGTTCATTCTTAGTGTGATGATCATTATGAGCGTTGGCTCATTCTACATCCTCATCACCAAGCTGCTTGAGCAGAACAAGGTGATGAAGCAAGCCAAGGGCCTGCAAAACTTCTGGCGCGCAAACTCGCTCAAAGAAGGCGCAACCAAGCTTGAGAAGAACAGCGCATGGCGCCAGGTTGCTGACGACGCGATCACCGCTGAAGAAAAGCACGCCAAGATGACCGACAGCCTCGAAGCGCATGATTACATGCACGGTTCGCTGCAGCGTTCGGAAGATTCGATCAATTCGAAGCTGGCAACGGGTCTCCCGTTCCTCGCATCGGTTGGTGCTACCGCGCCGTTTATCGGTCTGCTCGGTACCGTGATCGGTATTTACCGCGCTCTGATCAACATCGGCATCGCCGGTTCGGCATCGATCGACAAGGTCGCCGGCCCGGTTGGTGAGGCGCTGATCATGACCGCTATCGGTCTGCTTGTGGCTGTGCCTGCTGTGCTTGCCTTTAACTGGCTCCAGTCGCGCAACCGCCGGATCGCTGAGCTGCTCAACAGCTTTTCGACCGACATCCTTGCTTACATCAGCTCGGACGGTGCGGTTAAGCCGAACGTGAGCGCTGCTCCAGCCAAGAAGCCTGCCGCAGCTGCCAAGCCAGCGACGACAACAGGCGGCGTAAAGCCAGCCCCACGCCCGTAATCTGAATTTGCGGGGCGGCTTTTGGGTCGCTCCGCACATTCACCCGGTCGGACATCGGCCAAAATGGTTATCTGCCCGGATGATCGGGCAAAATTACGGATAGGAATTCACAATGGCAATTTCGATGGGAGGGGGCGAAACCCCGATGTCGGACATCAACACCACGCCGCTGGTCGACGTGATGCTGGTGCTTCTGATCATCTTCCTCATCGCAGTTCCGGTTGCGATTCAAACGATCGAAAAACTGGAAATCCCGGTTTTTGAATCGATCGAATCGGAAGACAAGGTTGAAAACCTGCTGCTGACTGTCAGCACCACTGACAGCGCGGGACGCAGTGCCGGCGAGCCCGGTTTTGAAGGCGCTGCTCGCGATGGCGAATGCCGCGTCTACTTCAACAACATCACGCCTGTGACGTCTGACGAATTGTATGACCAATCGTTCAAGCGTCTCGAAGCAATTGTTGAACGTGCCGGCGGCATTGAGCAGATCATGGCTGATCCGGAACTGATCCCGCAGGTGCACATTCGCGGCGACAGCAACGCGCCGTGGCGCTGCGTTGCGGGCTCGATCTTCAACGTGCAGCGCGCCGGTTATCCGACAATCGGCTTCATCTCTAACCCCGTCGAGCCTGGCATTTAAGCCGAGACGCATCAAGGAGAATAACCCATGGGTATGTCCGGAGGTAAACTCGACGGCGAACCGATGATCGATATGAACATGACGCCGCTGATCGACGTCTTGCTCGTGCTGCTGATCATGTTCATCATCACCATCCCGGTGGCAACGCACGCGGTCAATATCGACCTGCCGCCACCGAATCCTGATCCGTCCAACAATGATGTCGACCCGATCAAGAACAAGGTAGTTCTGACCGCGAATGACGAGATCTTATGGAACGGAGAGCCGATCACACCTGGTGGTCTGCGCGCCAACCTAGAAGCTTCTTTGGCTTTGCGGCCTGAGCCAGAGCTTCAGTTCGAACCGGCTTCGCAAGCCAGCTATGACCTGTCAGCTCGCGTTTTGCAGCTGATCAAGGGCGTCGGCGTTACCAAATTCGGTTTTGTCGGGAATGAGCAATATCGCACATTCGGAACCGGAGGACCGGCTAGTTGGTGCAGGCGGCGACCAGTAACAGGTTCGCTAGCGCTCAAAGAATGCCGAAGGGCGGGTTGCTGAACAGCGATCCGCCCTTTTTGTTTTGTTTCAAGCGCCAGAGCCCTTGTGTTCCGCAGCACATCCGTGCTGCGATATCCTCGCTCACGCGCCTTGCAGGCGCATCGCTGCGGACGCCCAGTCGGGCTTGCGAGGCCTTCGGCCTCGACCCATTCCAAACCAGATGGTTGCGGGCAAGGTTCTAGGTGCTCTGATATAGGCTTGGTCGCAGAACTCGGTCCGCCGCAGGACGGACCGCAAGGGCGTTTGCCCGCAGCGGCGCGAGACTTGTCCGCAGGCCGCGAAGAGATCGCGCTCGCGGATGCTAGCGCGGAACGGAAAAAGGTCTTCATTAGGCAACTTATTGGTTATGATATATAATACCAAGCAGGCTCCCGATCATTCCCGGGTCGAGGGCCGTAAAAGACCCGGCTCGGCCCGGCGCTTGGCGATCTGAAACTCTCGCTTGCCGCCGGGCCGAGCCGGGCCAAATAGGAGAGAGACGATGCCAAGAACAGTCCGCCGCCCTGATATGTATGCCAGCCGCAAAAGGCCAATGGGCGAAATGAACGTCACCCCCTTCATCGACATCCTACTGGTATTGGTCATCATGCTGATCCTCGCCGTGCCGGTCGCCAAGCACGCGGTCGTCGTCGAGCTGCCACCGCCGGGGCCAACAGGCGTCGCCAACAGCGACTTCAACACCGTCTTCATCGATGGCTCGGACCGCGTGTTCTGGAATGGTGAGGCTGTCTCTCGCAGCCAACTGCGTGCCAATATCGCCTACGCCAGCTCTTTGCCTGAAGAACCAACCTTACGGTTCGAACCCGCCGCGCTCGCAAGCTATGACACATCCGCGAGGACCATCGCGCTGATCAAGGATTCCGGCGCGAAAAAGTTCGCCTTTATCGGCAATCACGAGTTCGCGAGCTTTAATCGCTAGCAACCAAGAGCACGCCGCCGCACAGGTAGTCGCGCCCGAGCGGCGTGCTCAACCGCAAAGAACCTGATTGAAAGCAGGCAATTGCCTTTGCCGCGGTAGCGCGCGAAGGCGATAGACCGAGCGCCATGCTCGACCGCATGCACTTTTCGGGGACCTGGCGCGATTACCAGGCCCGGGCACTCGAAGAGATGGACCAACATCTTGGCGATGACCGCTTGCACGTAGTCGCTGCTCCCGGAGCGGGCAAAACCGTGCTCGGCCTCGAGATCGTGCGGCGCCTGGGCCGTCCCGCACTAATTTTTGCGCCCAGCCTCGCCATCCGCGACCAATGGCGTGAGCGTCTCACTCCGCTGTTCATGCCCGATCTGCCGTCCGACAAGGAGGTTTCGCGCGACCTCGCGGACCCGCGCACCTTGACACTTTCGACCTATCAATCGCTCGACAGTTTCCGGCGCGGTGATGAGCTCGACGCCCTGATCAAGCGCCTCAATATGCACGGCCCCTTCACCATGGTGCTCGATGAAGCGCACCATTTGCGCAAGGCCTGGTGGGATTGCCTCAATGCGCTCGCAAACCAATTGCACGATGTTCAGATCGTCGCGCTCACCGCCACGCCGCCCTATGATGCGAGCCTTGCCGAATGGAACCGCTATGAGGATCTGTGCGGTCCGATCGATCTCGAAATCGGCATCCCTGAACTGGTGCGCAATGGCGATCTCTGCCCGCATCAAGACCATCTGATCCTTTCAGAACCGACCGAAGAGGCGCTCGCTTTGCTCGACCGGAGGCGCAAGGCGATCAGCGATCTGCAAGTGGACCTATGCGCAGACGATGCGCTGCTCGATTGGCTTGCGGCGCAAAATTGGCTGACCGATCCCGACGCGCATATTGAAGCAATCCTCGATGCCCCCGAAATGCTCTCGGCGGTTCTGGTGATGCTGGGGTCTGCGGGACGAGACCTGCCCAAAGCGCCATTGGAGTTGCTCGGCGTCTCGGCGCGCGAATTACCGCTGCCCTCGCTGTTCTGGCTGGAGCGATTGCTCGACGGGCTGCTGTTCCAGCACAAAGAGGCTTTTCCGCTCGCAAAGGAACGCCGCGACACGCTTGAAAAACGCTTGCAACGCCACGGGCTGATTGAGGGCAAGCGGGTCCGCCTGCGGCACACGCGCTCGGTGTTCCGCCTGCTCGCATCCAGCCTCGGCAAGCTCGAAAGCATAACGGCGATCGCGCGGGCTGAGCAGGAAACGCTGGGCGACGATCTGCGCATGGTTGTGCTGTCGGATCATATCAGAGCGGGCGAGCTGCCGCGCAGCGCAGGCTCCGAGTTCAGTCCAGCCAAGCTCGGCGTGGTGCCGATATTCGAGACCTTGCGTCGCTCAGGCATCGCAGCCGACCGCCTTGCTATCCTGACGGGAAGTCTCGTTTTCGTGCCGCGCGCCGCCGAAGGCGCGCTGGCGCAGGTCATGGCGGAACTGGTCGTGAGCGCCGATGCGATCCGCCAAAAACCCGTCGCCGCCTGCCCCGGTCACCTTGAGCTGCAATCGGTGAGCGGCAACAGCGCTGACCTCACCCGGATCGTCACGGCACTATTCATGCGCGGTGACATCCGCATTCTGATCGGCACGCAGTCTTTGCTGGGTCAGGGATGGGATGCACCAGCGCTCAATAGCCTGATCCTCGCCAGCAACACCGCATCCTTCATGCTATCCAACCAGATGCGTGGGCGCGCGATCCGGATCAATCCGCAGGACGGCCAAAAGGTTTCAAACATCTGGCATCTCGCCACGATTGAGCCCGATCCTGACGGGCTCGCTGAGACTTTGGCGGGCTCGCTCGATTGGGGCGTGCTCAATGATCGGGGCGGCGTAGGCGATACCGATATTGGCGTGGTCGCGCGGCGCTTTCGAGCGTTTGAGTGCATTTCCAACGGAGCTTCCAACCTGATTGAAAGCGGAATTGGTCGGCTCGGCCTACGCCCCGATCTCAGCATTGAGCGGCAAAATGCGCTGGTGTTTGACCTCGCCCGAAACCGGTCTGGCACCGCCGAAAAATGGCAGCGCTCGCTGGGCGATGCGGCGGAGCGAGCGCAGGTGCGCGAGACGGCTGCGCCCAATTACGCGCCGCGAAAGTTGAGCTGGGCCGACACGCTGCAATCACTGGTCTGGACCGCCGGTGGCTCCGCCGCAGTGGCGGGAGCTGATCAGTTGCGCGGTGTCGCTTCGTTCGAAGGCTTGGGTCTGGTGGCGATGGGCGTGGCGGGCGCGGCCACCATCGCGACACTGCCCCGGCTTTTGAAGGCCGCACGCCTGACATGGCGCAACGGCTCGCTCGAAGGGAGCCTTCATGAAGTGGCGCGCACCGTCATAGAAAGCCTAGTGGCGGTCGAATATCTCTCCGAAGAAGAAGCGTCCCACGCTCGGATCGAGGTCAAACATGCGCTCGATGGCCGCAAGGATATCGTCGTCGCAGGGATCAGCCGCGCAGCCGAGCGCAGGGTCATGGAGTCGATCGCCGAGATCCTCGGGCCGGTGCAGAATCCGCGCTATTTGCTGGTGCGCACGTCATGGCTCGGCTTCATCGCGCGCAGCGATCACCATGCCGTGCCGGGCGTGTTTGGCGCGCATAAGGACAAGGCCGAGGCTTTCCACGCAATCTGGCAAAAGCGGATCGGCTCTTCAAAGCTGGTCTTCACCCGCAACAAGGAAGGTCGGCAGATTGTGCTGAGGGCGAGAATGCGGTCATTCGCAGCCGGATTTCAGCGTTCGGTGGATCGCAGGTCCGCGTGGCTATAGGCCGTTTGGGTCTAAGGCTGGCGCTCTAATCCACCTCGTCCAGCGGCGGTTCGACCCGCATCGCTTCGCCAGCAAGGCTCTCGGCCTCCAGCAGCAGCTCATCATCGACCGCGCCCTGCGGCACTGCCTCGCGCCCGATCATCGTCATCACCGGCACAGCGAGCGGAGACACCCGGTCGAGCTCGACATGCACCAGCTCGCGCTCCGAGCGTTCGAGCAAGTCTGCCAGCCGACCCACATCAGTCATCCGCGCGCGGGCATCGGCCCATGCCGCCTCGAGCAACACATGGTCAGGCTCGTATTTCTTGAGCACATCGTAAATGAGGTCGGTCGAAAAGGTGACCTGCTTGCCCGTCTTACGCTTGCCAGGATGCTGGCGTTCGACAAGCCCGCTGATCACCGCGACCTCGCGAAAAGCGCGGCGCAAAAGGTGCGATTCCTGCACCCATTCGACGAATTCGTGCGTCAATATGTCGGGCGACAGCAGCGGCGCAGGGTCTTTCACCGGACGCAGCCCCCACACGCCGAGCGAGTAATCGTTCGCGACAAAACCACCGGGTGCGAGGCCCAGCTCCTCCATCCGCCGCGTGATCAGCATGCCGAGCGATTGGTTCGCGTTCCACCCTTCGAACGTGTAATAGACGCTGTAATGCTTCTTCGCATGCGGGAAGCTTTCGACCAGCAGCTTGCCCGGCCCCGGCAATTCGCTGCGATAGTCCTGCACTTCGAGCCATTCGCGCACATCATCGGGAAAACGGCCCCAGCCCGCGCGGTCGGTCAGCAGCTCTTGCACCCGGCTGGCGAGATGCGTGGTGAGCGGTAGGCGCAAGCCGCCATAGCTCGGGATCGTGGCCGAGGATTTGGACGCGCGCACGATCAGGTCCATGTCCTTGAGGCTCTCAACCTCCAGGCTCATGCCAGCAAAGAAGAACGTGTCGCCAGGGGAAAGCTGGGCGGCAAACCGCTCTTCCACCTTGCCGAGCTGACGCCCGTTCTTGAAGCGCACCATCAGCATTTCAGCGTCGACGATGATCCCGGCATTCATCCGGTGGCGCTGCGCGTGCTGCGGATGCGTTAGCCGCCAGGTGCCGTCTTTGTCGCGCGTGATCCGCTTGAACTTGTCATAGGCCTTGAGCGCATATCCGCCGTTTTCGACGAAGCCCAGCACGCGCTGAAACGCGGTTTCATCGACCCAGGCGTAGGCGAGCGATGAGCGGATTTCAGCAAGCAAGTCATCCTCGCGAAATGGCCCGGCGCAGGCGCACGCCATAACATGTTGGGCGAGCACATCGAGCCCGCCTTCACGGAAATCCTCGCCGTCGCGCATGCCCTCATCGACCGCATCCTTGGCCGCGGTCGCTTCTAGGAATTCAAAGCGATTGCCGGGCACGAGCATGGCGCGGCTGGGCAGGTCGAGCCGGTGATTGGCGCGGCCAATGCGCTGGAGAAGCCGCGAGGAACCCTTGGGCGCGCCCATCTGCACCACGCAGTCGATATCGCCCCAATCGACGCCAAGATCCAAACTCGCGGTGCAAACCAGCCCGCGTAGCTCGCCCGCCGCCATCGCGCTTTCGACCTTGCGGCGCGCCTCTTTGGAAAGGCTGCCGTGATGCACGCCGATGGGCAGATTGTCCTCGTTCACCTCCCACAGGCATTGGAAAATGAACTCGGCGAGAAAGCGGGTGTTGGTAAAGACCAGGGTCGTGCGATTGGCCTTGATCTCCTCATAGAGCTGATCGACCGCCCAGCGTCCCGCATGCCCGCCCCACGGCACGCGCGCATCGACGGGGAGCAGGATCTCGACCTCGGCAGGCGCGCCCTCCTCGCCCAGCACCAGCTCGGCAGCCGCGATCTCACCCGTTCCATCCGCCGCTTGCGGCGCAAGCCATTCGCGGAACGCCAGCGGGTTGGCGAGCGTCGCCGAGAGAGCGACCCTCTGCATATCGGGCGCAAGTTTTTGCAACCGCGCGAGCGCGAGTGCGAGCAGATCGCCGCGCTTGCCGGTGGCGAAGGCGTGCACCTCGTCGATCACGACGCGCTTCAGGGTCGAGAACAGTTCAAAGCTCTCCGGATAAGAGAGCAGTAGCGAGAGGCTTTCGGGCGTCGTCAGCAGGATATGCGGCGGCTTGGTCCGCTGCCGCTTCTTGGCATCGGAGGATGTGTCGCCGCTGCGCGTCTCGACCCGCACATCCAGCCCGATCTCGTCAATCGGGGTGAGCAGGTTGCGCTTCACATCATGCGCGAGCGCCTTGAGCGGTGAGACATAGAGCGTGTGGAGGCCATCATGCGGCTCGGCCCCGTCCAACTTTGACGGCGCGAAGTCAGCCAGCGTCGGGAGAAACCCGGCGAGCGTCTTACCTGCGCCGGTATCGGCAACCAGCAGAGCGTGATTGCCCGCCTCGGCCTGTGCCAGCATATCGAGCTGGTGCCGACGCACACGCCAGCCGCGCGCATCGAACCATGCTTGGATTTCAGGGGGAAGTTCAGGCGTCGTCACACCTCATCAGATGGCGATTGCAACACGATGCTGCAACCAAGGCCCGATCGCGCACCGCCTACTGCGCGTCGTCCTCAATGACTTCATATGTATCGTTGTATTCACCGGCGGGCTGGTTCGCTTGCAGATCTTGCGTGCTTACGCCCAACAGGTCAGCCAAGCGCGATTGCTCTGCTTCGCTCAGCTCGGAGAACTTGCGGCCTTGGGGATATTGCTCGACGATTTGCTGGATGCTGCCCATCATGTCGGGCATGCGCTCCATCATCGCGGGCATCATCTCGTTCATCGCTGCCATCACTTGCGGATCCGCATAGATCAGGAAGCTTTCCGCCGCGTATTTGCTGCCCACCGGGGTTGAGAAATAAGCGTTCATGTCGGCCAGCTCAGCTTGCGTGAAGCGCACCGCATAGGCGCGGGCGAGGCCGGCGCGATAGGACGGTTCGATCTCAGCAACGATTTCCGTGATGAGGTTGATCGTCATGTCACCGACCGCCTTGTTGCGCTCGGCACCGTTTGGATCAAGCAATTGCGCAGCTTCGGTCAACTTGGCGTCGTCGACACCTGCTAGATCAAAAGGACTAAGGCCGGTCGCCTGGCCCACTGTCATCGCCGGGCCTCCAAGCGCGCCACCAAACATGCTTTCGAACATCGGACGCATCGTCTCGTCCATCATCTTAGCGTAGGTGCCCTCAGGAAACAGCTTGGTCACGACGAGTTTGGCTGCGGGAACGCGCGCTTCCTGCTCGGCGGTCAGCGGATCGACCGCGCCAAACATGTCACCGAACATATTGCCCAAAGCTTCGAACTCAGCCGCGCTTGGCTCATCCTGCGCAGTGGCAGGAGCGGCGGTGAAAGCGAGCGCAATACCCGATGCGGCGGCGATCAAAGTCTTTTTCATGGTGAGGGTCCCCTTGAATTTCATAAACTGGATGATGGTCTATCCGCCTGCGCCTTGCCAGTCCTTTAACTGCTGCAAATCGGGGCAGGGGCAGGATGGAGGCTGCACATGCTTGGGCTTAGTGACCAACGCTTTCCCCGCGTTCGAGTCCTGACAGGGCAAGCTGCTCGTCAATTTGCGCGATCAGCCGCTCGAGCCCTTCTTCAGTGTCGCTTTCCGCGCGCGCGACCAGCACATCCTGCGTGTTCGAAGCGCGCAGCAGCCACCAGCCATCCTTCGTGTTCACGCGTACGCCGTCGGTCGCATTGACCCCATCAACGCCGGGGCCGGGATTGGTCGTCATCCGCTCGCTAATTTCGGTCATCGCGGGGAACTTGCGCGCCTCATCGACCTGAAACCGCATTTCCGGCGTGTTGAGCATATCGGGCATCGCGCTGCGCAATTCGGTCACAGATTTTCCGAGTCGCGCAGAGGCCGCGATCAGGCGAATTCCAGCATACAGAGCGTCATCGAAACCGTAATATGTGTCGGCGAAGAAGACATGACCGCTCATTTCTCCGGCCAATGGCGAGCCTGTTTCCTTCATTTTGGACTTAATCAGCGAGTGCCCGGTCTTCCACATCAGCGGCTCGCCGCCATGCGCTGCCACATGATCGAACAAAGCGCGGCTCGCTTTCACGTCGGCGATAATCGTCGCATTCGGGTGTGTTTTCAGCACATCTTCGGCATAGATCATCAGCAATTGATCGCCCCAGATCACCCGGCCTTCACCGTCAATCGCGCCGATCCGGTCGCCATCTCCGTCGAAAGCCACTCCAAAATCGAGGTTCTTTGCCGCGACCAGCTCGCGCAAATCGGCCAGGTTGGCTTCAACGGTTGGATCGGGATGGTGGTTTGGAAAATGTCCATCGACTTCAGTGAAAAGCAGGTGATGCTCCCCCGGCAGCTGCGCGGTCAGCGCCTCGAGCGCGGGCCCGGCTGCTCCATTTCCTGCGTCCCATCCAACCTTGAGGTCAGCGAGGGCTCCCCCTCAATCTCGGTGAGATCAGCGAGCATCCGCTCGACATACTCGCCGAGGATATCGCGCTTGCTGACCTCCCCGTTTCCGTCCGCCCATTGTCCGGCGGCAGCTCTTTTGCCGAGCGCCTGGATGTCCTCCCCGAAGAAGGGACGTCCCTGGAATACCATCTTGAAGCCGTTGTAATTGGCGGGATTGTGGCTGCCAGTTATCTGTATGCCGCCGTCAATCTCTTCGCTTGAGGCTTCGGCGTAATAGAGCATCGGCGTCGCGCTCATGCCGATGGTCACGACATCGCAGCCACTGGCGGTAAGTCCTTCGACCAAAGCGTGTTCGAGCATGGGTGAGCTGACCCGACCGTCATAACCGACCGCGACCGTCTTCCCGCCAGCCTCGCGCAGCATGCTGCCGAAACTGCGCCCGATGGCGCGCGCATCATCCGCCCCCAAAGTCTCGCCGATAATGCCGCGAATATCGTATTCGCGCAGGACTGTCGGATCGAATTGGTGGTTCATCGTGTTTGCCTCGTTTCGGTGGGGGCTGAGCCGCACCGGCATGAAAGTCTTACTCGCTGGGCGGATCGTCTTGCTTGGTGACAGGCTCGGGCAGCTCTTCAAACAAAAGATCGCGCGCGGCATCTGCTTCGTGCACCTGTTGCGCAGTCCCACCCCGGTCGGGATGGACCTTGGCAAGCTGGCGTTTGTGCGCGGCGGAAATCTCTTCGCGGGTCGCGTTCTCGCGCACGCTCAAGAGTTTGCGCGCCTTGAAGATCGCCTGAGCGCGCGTCGTCGGCCCCTTGGCCAGATCCCACGGCCATTTGCCAAACGCCCAGCGGAACATGACACACAGGATCACCAGCAGGATCACAATTTTCAGCATGGATCAGGCAAACTCCAGATTGGATTGACCGCGCTCGAAGTCTGGCAGATTCAGCGATTTAAGCAAGGATCGCAGCTCTTGCCGCGCGACCAGATGGCTGGTGCCGAGCTCGCCCAGATGCCCCTTGTCGAGCAGGGTCAGGCCAGACGGGAACAATTCGCGGTAGATCACCCTTTCAGAAAGCCCTTGTGCAACCCGAAAGCCGACCCGTTTGGACATCTCTTTGAGCGCGCCCTCGATCCGCGCCATATTGCGCGCTTCGACATGGCCGGTGCGGTTGCGCACCACCACCCAGTCCATCTCGGGCCGCTTGCCTGCCAGTGTTGCGCGGCTGCGCTTCAATCGCGCTTCCCAGATCAGCTCGGCAAAGAACGACAGTTTCTTCACCTTGAACGTCTCGGAATCGACCTGCCCGATGAGGTCGAAATCGACGAAGCTGTCATTCATCGGTGTCACAAGCGTATCGGCGTTCTCCGCCGCCGCACGCGCCAGCGGATCATCGCGGCCCGGATTGTCGATCACCAAAAAATCGCAGTCCTTTTCCAGCCGGTCTATCGCGACCAGTAAAGAGGAATCGCTGCGCCCCTTGAACACTTCGCAAGCCGGCGTGGGCAGGTTGACACCGCGCCGCTCTGTACCGTCGCCCGCCGGTTTTCCAGATAGCGGTCCATCGTGCGCTGGCGCGGATCGAGATCAATCGCGGTCACGCGCGCGCCAAGATAAGACAGCGCCACCGCGATATGCACCGCCGTGGTCGACTTGCCCGTCCCGCCTTTTTCATTGGCAAAAACGATGCGATGTGCCGTTTTTTCCGCCATTCGCTTAGTCTATCCCCATTACCGCCGGTTGCGCTACTGTGGCATGTCAGCCAGCGGCTAATCATACACCATCGCGCATACCGAAAGGGCAAAGACGTGCAAACCGCAACAACGCTCGATATGTTGAGAAAATCACTCGCAGGGCTGCGCCATGATGGGTCGCGGATCGCGATGGTGCCGACCATGGGCGCCTTGCACGAAGGACATCTGACCCTGATGCGCGCCGCGCGCGATCAGTGCGATCACGTGGTCGCGTCGATTTTTGTGAATCCGACACAATTTGGCGAGGGCGAGGACCTGGATGCCTATCCGCGCCAATTGGCGGAGGATTCGGCCATGCTGGAGGCTGAAGGTGTGGCGCTGTTATGGGCACCAACAGTCGAGGCGATGTATCCCAGCGGTTTCGCCAGCAGCATCTCTGTCAGCGGCGTGAGCCAAGGGTTTTGCGGCGCGGACCGTCCGGGCCATTTTGACGGCGTGGCCACCGTCGTTTGCAAGCTGTTCAACCAGGTTCAGCCCGACATGGCGTTCTTTGGCGAGAAAGACTGGCAGCAGCTCGCCGTTATTCGCACCATGGCGCGCGATCTCGATCTCACCGCGCCGCATGTGGAGCAGATCATCGGAGTGCCGACCGTGCGAGAAGCTGATGGCTTGGCGATGTCGAGCCGCAATCGCTATCTCTCCGAAGAGAACCGCACCGCTGCCGCCACGCTTCCCCGCGCGATGAAGGAGGCGATCGCGCGGATCGAAGACGGGCAGGAAGCCGGACCGACACTCGCCGCGTTGGAGGACGAATTGCTCGGCGCCGGTTTTTCAAGCGTGGATTATGCCGCGCTTGCCGATGCCATGTCGCTTGCCCAGCTTGACGCCTTGGGGGATGCGCCTGCCCGGCTGCTTGTAGCCGCCCGCATCGGCGGTACGCGGCTGATCGACAATATGGCGGTCGGCTGAGTGTTTATTTCACGTTGACCAATGCCCACATATAATGCCAAAGGCGCGTGCCTGAGCGGGCGGGTATAGCATAGTGGTAATGCTCCAGCCTTCCAAGCTGGCTAGAGGGGTTCGATTCCCCTTACCCGCTCCAAAGCTTCTCCATATCGTTGGCCATCTGGCGTAAAGGGGTTCGATTGTCCTCGCTTCGCTCGTTCGTCTGCGACTCCCCCTTACCCGCTCCAGAGATTGTGCTCGCTCACGCCCATTCCCAAGCCACCCGCGCCCTCCACCCTTCCACCCGGATAGTGTCCCGGTAGGCTCCGGGTGGAAGGGTGGAGGGCGCGGGTGGCACGGCACGCAAACGAAACATGCCACCTGCAAAACCAAAACTTTGTGTTTTTTAGGCCGTCCGCGCATTAGCTGGCCCTGCATGCGCACTTTGACTCATCTTGAGCGGCTCGAAGCCGAGAGCATTCATATCTTCCGCGAAGTCGTGGCAGAGACCGAAAACCCGGTCATGCTCTATTCGGTCGGCAAGGATTCGTCCGTAATGCTGCATTTAGCGCGCAAGGCATTTTATCCTGCGCCGCCGCCCTTCCCGATGCTGCATGTCGCGAGCGGATGGGACTTTCAGGCGCTGCTCGATCACCGCGACAAGACGATTAAGGAATATGGGCTTGAGCTTATCGTTGCGCAAAACGAGCAGGCGCAAGAGCAAGGCATCAACCCGTTTGACACTGGCAGCGCGCTCTACAGCCAGGCGCAATTGACCGATCCCTTGAAAGCCGCGCTGACCAAGCATGGCTTCGACGCCGCGTTCGGCGGGGGTCGCCGCGATGAGGAAAAGGCGCGCGCGAAGGAACGCGTGTTCAGCTTCCGCACCGCCTCGCATCGCTGGGACCCAAAGAACCAGCGTCCGGAGCTATGGAACCTGTACAATTCCAAGAAGGCCGATGGAGAGAGCATTCGCGTCTTCCCAATCAGCAATTGGACCGAGCTTGATATCTGGCAATATATCGCGCTCGAAAAGATCGACATCGTGCCGCTTTATTTCTCTACTCCGCGCCCCACGGTTGAGCGCGACGGCATGCTGCTGGTCGTGGATGATGATCGCTTCCGTCTGGAGCCGGGCGAAGAGCCGGTCGAACGCTCGGTTCGTTTCCGCACGCTCGGCTGCTATCCGCTGACCGGAGCCACAGAGAGCGACGCGACAGATATGAACCTGATCATTCAGGAAATGCTGCTTGCCACCGGGTCAGAACGACAGGGGCGCGCGATCGACAAAGGGCAATCGGCTTCGATGGAAGACAAGAAGCAAGAGGGGTACTTCTGATGAATACGCCTCACCCTTCGTTCGAAACCGACGCGCTGATCGCCGAGGATATCGACGCCTATCTCTTGTCGCATCAGCACAAAAGCCTGCTGCGCTTCATCACCTGCGGCAGCGTGGATGATGGCAAATCGACCCTGATCGGGCGGCTGCTTTACGATTCCAAGATGATCTTCGAAGATCAGCTCGCCGCACTCGAAAGCGACAGTGTAAAGCACGGCACACAAGGCGAAGAGATCGACTTTGCTCTGCTGGTCGATGGCCTCGCTGCCGAGCGCGAACAGGGCATCACGATCGACGTCGCTTATCGCTTTTTCACGACCGAAAAACGCAAATTCATCGTCGCCGATACGCCGGGGCACGAGCAATATACGCGCAATATGGTCACAGGTGCGTCGACCGCTGACCTCGCCGTGATCCTGGTCGATGCGCGCAAAGGCGTGCTTGAGCAGACGAGGCGGCACTCGTTCCTCACGCATCTGCTCGGCATCAAGCATTTGGTGCTGGCGGTGAACAAGATGGACCTCGTCGATTACGATCAGGGGCGTTTTGATGAAATCGTCGCGGACTACGAGGCTTTCGCCGAGCAGATCGGCATTGAGCGCTTCACCGCGATTCCGATTTCGGGCTTCAAGGGCGACAACATCACCAACGCCCCGTCGGCCAACACGCCGTGGTACCATGGGCCGTCGCTGATCCATCACCTTGAGTCCGTCGAGCTCGCGAACACCGCCGCGCAGGAGCGTAGCTTCCGCATGCCGGTGCAGTGGGTAAATCGTCCGAACCTGGATTTCCGCGGCTTCACCGGTCAGATCGCGAGCGGGCGCATAAAGTCCGGCGATCCGGTGCGGATCGTCCCTGCGGGCAAGACCAGCACGGTCAAAGAGATTGTGACGTTTGATGGTAATCTCGACGAAGCGGTGGCGGGCCAGTCGGTCACCATTACGCTCACCGACGAGGTGGATTGCAGCCGCGGCGATGTGATCGCGGCAGCGGGCGATCCGCCCGAAGCATCCGACCAATTCGAAACCACATTGGTGTGGATGGACGAGACCGCGCTGAAGCCGGGCCGTGCCTATTGGCTCAAAATCGGCAGCCAGATGGTAAGCGCCACCATCGCTGAGCCGAAATACGAGATTTGCATCAACCGGTTTGAGCATCTCGCGGCCAAAACGCTGGAGCTCAACAGTATTGGCGTGGCCGAGTTGCGCACGGACCGTCCGATCACTTTTGAACCGTATGAAACCAGCCGCGCGCTCGGCGGCTTCATCCTCATCGACAAATTCACCAATGCAACAGTTGGCGCTGGAATGCTGCATTTCAGCCTGCGCCGCGCGCAGAATGTGCATTGGCAGCCGACAACGATCACGCGTGACGATCACGCTGGCCTGAAGAACCAAAAGCCGCGCGTGCTGTGGTTCACTGGACTTTCGGGCTCGGGGAAATCGACGATCGCTAATGAGGTTGAAAAGCGTCTCTCGCTGATGAACCGGCACACCTTCCTGCTCGACGGTGACAATGTGCGCCACGGTCTGAACAAGGATTTGGGTTTTACCGAGGCTGACCGGATCGAGAATATCCGCCGGATCGGCGAGGTTGCGAAGCTGATGGCGGATGCGGGCCTTATCGTGCTCACCGCGTTCATCTCGCCCTTCCGCGCGGAACGACGCATGGTGCGCGAGATGCTGCCCGAGGGTGAGTTCATCGAAATCTTTGTCGACACGCCGCTGGAAGTCGCCGAACAACGCGATGTGAAAGGGCTCTACAAAAAGGCGCGCGAAGGCGAGCTCAAGAACTTCACCGGGATCGACAGCCCCTACGAGGAACCGGAAGCAGCTGAAATCCGCGTCAACACGGTGGAGATGACGGTCGAAGAGGCTGCCGATCACATCATTCAAGCGATTATGCCCCTGAAGTAAGGCAACGCAATGACCGATCCCCAGTCCATGACCGACGGCGAGTTCGCCGCACATCTCGCCGAAGCAGCGGGACGCATCGCGATGCAAGTTCGCGCGGACGGATTGCTTCAGGGCAAAGCCTTGGGCGATGCAGGCGACGCTACTGCCAATCAATTCCTGTGCCATGCGATCCGTTCGGCAAGACCCGATGACGGCCTGCTATCCGAAGAAGAGAGAGACGACACGGCGCGCTGTTCGCAAAGTCGCGTCTGGATCGTCGACCCGGTCGATGGGACGCGCGAGTTTAGCGAAGAGCGCAGCGATTGGGCGGTGCATGTCGGACTATCGGTAGACGGTGTGGCAAAGGTAGGAGCGGTCGCTCTGCCCGATCTTGATGGCGGAACTGTGCTGCGATCAGATCAGGTTTCGCCGCTGCCAGAGCCTGCGACCAAGCCGCGCCTCGTGGTCAGCCGCACGCGGCCAGCAAAGGAAGCGGTCGCGCTCGCTGAAGCCATCGGCGGCGAGCTGATTGGCATGGGCAGCGCCGGGGCCAAGGCGATGGCCGTGGTGCGCGGCGAAGCGGAAATCTATCTGCATTCAGGCGGTCAGTACCAGTGGGACAATTGCGCGCCTGTCGCGGTCGCCGCTGCGCATGGGCTGCATTGCTCGCGGATTGATGGATCGCCGATGGTTTACAACACCGAAGACACCTATTTGCCCGATCTGTTAATTTGCCGCCCCGAATGGGCTGAAAGAGCTTTAGATCTAGTCGCTAGCCTTAAAGACTAGTCTTCGGCGTTCCCTTCATTTCGAGAAACGTTTTCAGCCTCAGTGCCGCCTCGTACATTGACGCGCACTTCGACCCTGCGATTGGCCTCACGGCCCGCTTCATTCGGTTCGCCATTGGGCAGCGCGTTTGGTTCGACCGGGTTCTGTTCGCCAAAGGCGATCACGCGAATGCGGCCTTCGGCAATGCCGTTTTCGACCAGCCAATCGCGCACGGCTTCGGCACGGGCCAGAGATGCGCGTTCGTTTACCGCATCGCTCCCGCCAGCATCGCTATGACCGCCGACCACGATCGGAAGGCCTAGCTTGGTCTGTTCTGCCGCGATCATGCCCTGCAATGCCTCGACAGCCTTAGCGCTGAGATCGCCCCCGCCATCAGGAAAACCGATCGTCACATTGAGCGGTTCCAGTGTCGGCTCTGCAGCCTCTGGCTTTTCAACCTCAGGGCGCAGGATTGAAACGGCTTCCTCGCCATTCTCCCCCTCGCCCTCTGCCGTCGCAGCTTCGGTTGGCTCATCGGCAGGCGCGCTGTCTTGTGCGCCGCTGCACGCTGCCAAAGCGCCCGCAAAAGCCAATGCTACCACACCCGATATCGTCCGCATTCTCATCCTCTAATCTTACGCCGTTTGCGGTCCTGGATTGCGCCCAGCCTCTTTCGCCGCCTCTTTGGCCTTTTCCTTTTCAGCCCGTTTCGCCGCCCGTTCTTCGGGGCTCTTCAATGAAGGCGGGGTGAAGGAAATGATCGTGTCGCCAGCGCGCGGCTCTGGCAGGGCAGCGTGTGTGAAGAAACGCAAAGTCCCGCTTTCACGGATCAGCAGCAGCATATTCGCGCTGTCCGGCAACTTGTCCTGTGCGTCCTCGAAATTGAACTCGTCTGACAGCTTGGTCTTGCGGAATACCCAGCCCTGCTGTTGCCGCTCGTTGATGTCGGACACACCAAACCCGCTCTTAAACAGAGCGCGGCCACGGATCGATTCGGGCAGCGCGCTCTTGTCATCCTCATCTGCGCTTTCACCCAGCTGATATACCGAATCGCGCCCGATCTCATGCGCGAATTCATTGCATACGAGCGCATTGTAAGCCTCGTTATCGGTCGCTGCGACCAGCACCTGAAACGGCGCCAGATCTAGGTTGTGCTCGGTCGCTTCGTTGAGAATCTCGCCGTGATAGAACGGGAGACCCTCGCGCCGGGCAGCGCCCAGACGCTGCCAGCTGGGATCGACAATCATCACAGGTGTCTTGAGCGCCTGCATCTCTTTGGCAAGGGCGATGGTCCATGGCGTTGCACCTACGATCAGCAGACCGGGGCGCGATTCTCCCTTCACTCCGAGAAGTTTCGCCGCGATGTCGACGGTAAATCCGTGCGCGAGAATGGTCGCAACGACTACTGCAAAGCTCAGGCCGATCAGGACGTTGCCGTCGCTATAGCCGAGATCGGCGAGCCGCAGCGCGAACAGGCCCGAAATCGCCACCAGCACGATGCCGCGCGGGGCAATCCAAGCGACGAAAAACCGCTCGTTCCATGGCATGTTTGTGCCAAGCAGGCTCAGCAGCACCGTGAGCGGACGGACGAGGAACAGCAGCACCAAAAGGAAAGCGAGGAAGCGCCAGTTGAGATATTCCAAATCGCTGACCTGCAGGCTGGACGCGAGCACGATGAAGATGCCGGAGACCAGCAGGATCGCGATATTCTCTTTGAACGGGTGGATCGAGCGAATGCTGCTGACCCCCATATTGGCCAGCGCGACACCCATTACGGTTACCGCGACGAGGCCCGCTTCATGCTCGATCTTGTTGGTGAGCACGAACACGCCGATCACGGTGGTGAACAGGACGGGGACTTTGAGAAATTCAGGGATCGCGCCGCGCGGGAAGAGGAACCCAATGAGGCGCGCGTACCGCATAGCCGATCAGGCCGGCGAACACAGCTGCGATGATAAGTGGCGGGACGACTTCGACCAATGAAGCGCCGGGATTTTCGGCGATCTTGCGGAAATACTCATAGGCGATCACTGCGCAGAGCGCGCCGGTTGGGTCGTTGACGATGCCCTCCCATTTGAGCACCGACGCAGGCCTGGTCTGGATATTGGATTGCCTCAGCAACGGGATCACCACTGTCGGTCCTGTCACGATCAAGATCCCGCCAAACAGAATCGCGACCGGCCACACCAGTCCGGCAATGTAGAAACCCGCCGCCGCGCCCAACGCCCAGCCGATGAGGACGCCGACCGTGGCGAGCCGGATCACAGCTTGTCCGGAATGGCGCAGCTCACGGTAATCGAGGCTCAATCCGCCTTCGAACAGGATCAGCGCAACACCAATCCCGATCATTGGCTCGAGCAGGTCGCCGAAGGCAGCCTCAGGGTCGAGCAGGCGGAAACCGAGTTCGCCCGCCACCGGTCCAGCGAGGAAACCCGCCGCCAGCATCAGCACAATCGCAGGCCAACCCGTGCGCCAGGCGATCCACTGAGCGCCAATGCCGAGAACACCAATCGTGGCAATTACAAGAGCTTGTGAGTCCATCAGCTCAGATCATTGGGCCATAATTGCATGACAGTCGAGCGTTTGAGCGCAGAAAGAGTTCCCGCCTGCAAAAGCAGCCGCCTGCTCAATCGCCCTCGAAGTCGATCAATGTGCGCACTTCAACGCTCTCGGCCCGCAAAGCAGTAGCGCCGCCAAGGTCAGGCAAATCGATCACGAACAGGGCGTGTTCGACGCTCGCTCCCGCCCGTCGCAGCAATTTGGCCGCCGCAATTGCCGTGCCGCCGGTGGCGATCAGATCATCGACGATCACCACGCGCTCGCCTGGCTCGACTGCTGCCGGGTCCATCTCCAAGCGGTCGCTCCCATATTCGAGCGCATAGTCGATCCCGATCGTCTCCACCGGCAGTTTGCCTGGCTTGCGCACAGGCACAAAGCCGACACCCATCTCGACCGCGACCGCTGCGCCGAAGATGAAGCCGCGCGCTTCCATGCCAGCGATCTTCTGCGCTCCGGCTGCACGGGCCATATCAGCAAGGTGCCGTACGCTCGCCGCCAATCCTTGCGGATGGCCGATCAAGGTCGTGATGTCGCGGAACTGGATCCCGGCCTTGGGAAAATCGGGAACCGTGCGGATCAGCGCGCGAAGGTCTTGCGGGGTCATTGAGCGGGCTCCCTAAATCAGCTGGCGAAATGAAAAACGCCCCACCATCGCGATTGGATGGCGGGGCGATTAATTATTTCTCGCAATCAGCGATGCTTATTTCTTCTTCTCGGCCTTTTTGGCGGCCCAGACCTGCTTGTATGACAGGTATGCGAGAGCCGTACCGAACAGCAGGAAGATCAGCACCGGCCAGCCGGTCTGCTTGCGCTTGATCAGGCTCGGCTCAGCCGTCCAGGTAAGGAAGGCGGCAACGTCAGCCGACATCTGATCGATCGTCGCTTCGGTGCCGTCTGCATAGTCGACCTGCCCGTCGATCGAGATCGGTGGGGCCATGGCGATGTTCACATTGGAAAAGTACTTGTTGAAGTAGAGGCCCGTTGGGGTCTCGAACTTGGGATTTGCAGCGAGAAGTTCCGGATCGGGCTCGCCATATCCAGAGATCAGCGAGTAGACGTAGTTCGTTCCGTCTTTGCGCGCCTTCGTCATCAGCGAGAGGTCTGGCGGCAGCGCGTTGTTGTTCGCCGCAGCGGCCTGAACATCGTTCGCATAAGGCGACGGGAAGCGATCAGTCGGCTTGCCCGGCACGCGGGTATCTTCGCCAGTGACCGGATCGATGCCGGGGACCATCCAGTCTGCAGCTTCGGCCTGAACCTCCGCTTCGGTGTAGCCGATTTCAGCCAGATTGCGGAACGCGACGAATTTCAGGCTGTGACAAGCGGCACAAACTTCTTTGTAAACCTGATAGCCACGCTGAAGCTGAGCGTAATCCCAATTGCCCAATGGCCCTTCAAACGAGAACCCGCCTTCCGGACTGATCGGCTTTTCCTTGAAAGCATAATAGGCCGGTTTTTCCGGCGGGGCATAATTGATCGCGCCGGGCAGCAGCGACCAGAAAAACAGGACGCCAACCAATCCGAGGCCCGCAATTATCGCTCCAAGACGAATGCTCATACGCTAAACTCTCTATTCCCTTCGGCCATTATCCTTGGCCAATTCGGGTGGCCCGGTTGCCCCTGACCACCCCTAATCGGTTTACTCAGCCGGTTGCGGTTCGCCGCCGGGAAGCCCCTTGACCGCCGACTGCGGATCTTCTCCGCCGCCATCGGTTCCGCCTGGCACATCCTTGTTGCCGGTGACCGCTTCCGTGATGGAGTACGGCAGCGGCTTCGGCACTTCGATCTGGCTCACGATCGGCAGGATCACGAGGAAGTGCAGGAAGTAGTAGGCTGTCGCGACCTGGCTCAGCAGAACGTAAGGTTGCTCTGCCGGCGCGCCGCCTGCGATGAACAAAGCGATCATGCAGGGGATGAAGCCAAACCAGAAGAACTTCTTGAACAGCGGGCGATAGTGGCCGGAACGCACCGGGCTCTTGTCGAGCCACGGCAGCACGAACCACAGCAGGATCGAACCGAACATTGCGATCACGCCCAGCAGCTTCGCTTCGATCAGGACGATCGAGGTGAACGGAATAGTAAGATCGTCGGTGAAGGCGCGCAGGATCGCGTAGAACGGCAGGAAGTACCACTCAGGCACGATCAGCGCTGGCGTCGATAGCGGGTTCGCCTCGATGTAGTTGTCCGGGTGGCCGAGCATATTCGGCAGGAAGAACACCATGAAGAAGAAGGCGATCAGGAAGATGCCAAGGCCAAAGCCGTCCTTCGCAGTGTAGTAGGGGTGGAATGGAACCGTGTCGCTTTCCTTCTTCACCTCAATGCCGGTCGGGTTCGAAGAGCCCGGAATGTGCAACGCCCAGATGTGCAGAATGACTACACCGGCGATCACGAACGGCAGCAGGAAGTGCAGCGAGAAGAAGCGGTTCAAGGCGGCGTTATCCGGCGCAAATCCGCCGACCAGCCACACTTGCAGCGGCTCACCGATGAACGGGATCGCCCCGAACAGTCCGGTAATCACTTTCGCGCCCCAGAAGCTCATCTGGCCCCATGGCAGCACGTAACCCATGAACGCGGTTGCCATCATCAACAGGAAGATGACCACGCCGAGCAGCCAGATCATCTCGCGCGGCGGCTTGTAGCTGGAGTAATAAAGGCCGCGGAAAATGTGCAAATACACCACGATGAAGAAGAAGCTCGCGCCGTTGGCATGGGCATAGCGCATCAGCCAGCCCCAATTGACATTGCGCATGATGTGCTCGGTCGTCGCGAACGCCACATCCGTGTGCGCCGCGTAATGCATCGCCAAGATCACACCGGTGACAATCTGCAACATCAGGCAGAAGCCGGCGAGCACGCCGAAATTCCACATGTAGTTCAGGTTGCGCGGAACCGGATAACCGGCCCCGACTGCGTTATAAACCAGCCGCGGCAATGGCAGCTTTTCATCCAGCCACTTGGTGAAGCCGGTTTGCGGTTCGTATTGTTTTGCCCAGGCGAAGCTCATGGCGTTCTCTCGTGAGTGTTCAACAGATATTCAAGTTACGAAACATCACCCTACACGGATGACGGTGTCGGATGTGAAGGCGAACTCCGGCACTTCCAGATTGGTTGGCGCCGGGCCCTTGCGGATCCGGCCTGCCGTGTCGTAGTGCGAGCCGTGGCATGGGCAGAAATAGCCGCCATACTCGCCCTTGTTCTCACCCTCGGCAGCGCCCAGCGGCACGCAGCCAAGGTGGGTGCAAACGCCCATAGTGACGAGGATGTCTTCGTTACCCTCGCCAAGGCGTTCTTGGAGTGTTTGCGCGTCGCGCAAGCTGCTCGCATCAACCGCATTGGCTTCTGCAATTTCTTCCTGCGTCAGGCGCTTTACGAAGAGCGGCTGTTTGCGGAACACCGCCTTGATGCTCTGGCCCGGCTGGATCGCGGAAACGTCGACGTCAGTGGTGCTTTCTGCAAGCACGTCTGCCGAAGGAGCCATTTGTGTGACCATCGGGAGAACCGCAAAGGTTGCGCCGACACCAGCCGTGCTGAGCGCGGCAATGTGGATCCAGTCGCGGCGACGTACGCCCTCGCCTGTTTCGGTTGTATCTGCGTCGCCCTGTGCGGTTGCAGCGGCAGTTGCATCAGCCATTTGTCAAACCCTGCTTTTATACGCCGCAATGCAAACTCATATGCGGCCTTCGAAATCGTTGGTCTTTAAGCGTTGCGAAGTTGAGAAGGTCTGAGACCAAGCATAGTTGATCGTCCATACCTGCGAAAATCGCACCGCCAGTTGTGCGCGCTACTAGCCAGATTGCTCGGTGATTCCAACAGTGTTTTGAACACTCGCTGTTCGCTTTCGTGCAAGCACCTCAGCAATCACACCGGTGGCAACGCGATCATACTGATTTGTCTTCCATAATTCGGCTCACCAAGCTGGCTTGCCCGGCGATAGGAATAATAACGCTCAGAAAGCGAAAAAGTGTCCAAATCGAGAATCTCAACTTTCTTGACGCCGAGCCGCGCCAATTTTGCCGCAACATAACCGGGCAGATCAAACTGCCAGCGCGGGTCGCTGTTCGCCGGGCGTCCGTCGGCGAAATGATGATCGTCCTCGGGCGCAAAGTTTTTGCGGAAGGGCGCATCAACCTCATAGCTGGCCTGCGCAATCGTCGGCCCGACAGCCGCGCGAATGTCGCTGCGTGACGCGCCAAGTGCTCTCATCGCTTCGATTGTGTTCTCGAGTACGCCGCCATGCGCTCCGCGCCATCCGGCATGGGCCGCGCCGACCACCTTGGCTTGCAGATCGGCGAAGAGAACAGGCGCGCAACCGTACCGTGACAATGCCCAGCACAATGCCGGGCCTGTCGGTGACAACGGCATCGGCAACGGGGCGTCCTTCCGCATTGTCATCCCACGCCCCGCTGACCGTGATGACATCGGGGGAATGAATCTGATGCGGTGCGGCAAGCTTGGCGCCTTCGACGAGAGCCTCCGCCGCCTTGGCGCGCGTTTGAGCTATCTCCGCAGGATCGCCATCGCCGCCATAACCGAACTGGTGAGAGCCGCCTGCGTGCCCGAAAAAGCCGTGCGGCACGCCGCCCAGCACTTGCGCCCGCTCAATGTCGAACTCAGCCTTCAAGACTGCGCGAGACCTGTTCGAATGTGTCGCGTGACAGCTCTTCTGCCTTCGCGATCCGCTCCAGCTCCGTCTGCATCAGCCCGGCACGCTTCGACTCGATCCGCCGCCATTTGCCCAGCGGTGATACAAACCGTGCGGCGGTCGAAGGATTGATCGGATCAAGCTTGAGGATGAGATCGGCGATCAGGCGATATCCTTCTCCGCTTTCCGCATGAAACGCCGCCGGATTGCCAGCAAAGGCCATGTAGAGCGAGCGCACGCGGTTCGGATTGCGGATATTAAAGTCTGGATGCTCAGCCAGCGCCTTGGTGTGCTCGATCACATTTGGGTGGAGCGACAGCGCCTGCAGAGTGAACCATTTGTCGATGACGAGATCGTTGCCCTGATACCGATCGTAGAATGCCTCCAAGCGCTCTTCGCGCTTAGGATCCTGCAATCCGCATAGCACCATCAGCGCGCCCTGCCGGTCAGTCATATTGTTGGCATTGTCGAATTGCCGCGCGGCCATTCCGGCAGCTTTTTCAGGATCGCTCGCGGCCAGCAGCGCCAGCACCTGCGTCTTCACCTTGCGCGCCCCGCGTCCGGCGGGATCGTCAAATTCAACTGCCTCTGCCCTCGCATAGAGCCCTTCCAGCTCGCGCTTCACCACCGTGCCGAGCGCGGTCTTGATCTGCTCCCGTTCGGCATGGATCGCAGCCGGGTCGGCTTTGCGGTCTCCAGTAGCCCCCGAACCAGCCATAGCCTCGAACAGATAGGTTTCGCTCGGCAGCATCATCAGCTCACCGCGCATGGCATCGTCAAGATCGTCATCCGTCAGGATAGCGCGCATCGCATCGCCGATCACGCGCTTGCCCTCGGCCCGTCCTACCTCGTCCAATTCGCCAGAAGCCGCCGCGACCAGATGCGCAACGCTCAATTCCTGCATTGCTTCATAGCGGGCGAAGGGATCATCATCATGCGCGGCCAGAAAGGCGAGATCCTCGCGCGACAATTCCCGATCGATAATCACGGGAGCGGTAAAGCCGCGATTGATTGAGAGCACCGGTAGGGGGCCAGCGAGCGGCAGTGTGAATGTCTCTTCGTCAAGCGTCAGCGTGATCAGCTGCTCTTCGCCAATCGCGCCCGTCTCACGGCAATGCACCGCAACGCGCAGTGGAATCGGCATCGCGCCCTTGTCGGTCTGGCCCGGCGTATCAGGCACGATCTGCTTGAGCGTTACGGCGAGGCCGCCATCGCCCAGCTCCTGCTTAACAGTCACGCGCGGTGTCCCCGCTTGGCGATACCAGCGACGGAATTGGGCCAGTTGCAGGTCAGCGCCTTCCTCGATTGCGCAGATGAAGTCCTCGCAGGTCGCTGCCTCGCCATCGTGGCGGTCAAAGTACAGGTCGGTGCCTTTGCGAAACGCCTCCGGCCCGGCCATCGACCGCATCATGCGGATCACCTCGGCGCCCTTGTTATAGACGGTCGCGGTATAGAAATTCGAGATTTCGCGATAACTGTCTGGCCGGATCGGATGCGCCAATGGTCCGGCATCTTCGGGGAATTGTGCCGCGCGAAGAATGCGCACATCCTCAATGCGCTTGACCGCTTCCCCTTGCATATCCTGGCTGAAGAGCTGGTCGCGCAGCACCGTGAAGCCCTCTTTCAGGCTGAGCTGGAACCAATCGCGGCAAGTGATCCGATTGCCCGACCAATTGTGAAAATATTCGTGCGCGATCACGCCTTCGACGCCGTCAAAATCCGCATCGGTCGCGGTGTCCTGATCGGCCAGCACATATTTGGTGTTGAAGACGTTGAGACCTTTGTTCTCCATCGCGCCCATATTGAAATCGCTGACCGCAACGATGTTGTAGAGGTCGAGGTCGTATTCGCGGCCAAAGGTCTCCTCGTCCCATTTCATCGACTTCTTGAGCGATTCGACCGCGTGGTCGGTGCGCGGCAGGTCTTCTTCGCGCACCCACACGTTCAATTCGACCTCGCGGCCATTCATTGTGGTGAAGGTGTCAGAATTTGCGACGAGATCGCCCGCAACCAGCGCGAACAGATAAGACGGCTTGGGCCATGGATCGTGCCATTCGGCCCAATGAATGCCGTTTTCGCCCTCGCCAGAGGCGGTGTTGTTGCCGTTGCACAGCAGGATCGGGAACTGATCTTTCGGACCCTCCATCCGCACTGTGTAGGTCGACAGGACATCCGGGCGGTCTGGGAAGAACGTGATGCGGCGAAAGCCCTCCGCTTCGCACTGCGTGCAGAGCATTCCGTTTGAGGCATAGAGCCCCATCAAAGTGGTGTTGGCGCTCGGGTTAAGCTCGGTCGCGATCTCGACCTCATGGGCCTCGTCGGTAAGAGGCAAGATCAGGTCGCTGCCGTCCATCGACCAATTGCTCACCGGTTCGCCATCGACCTTGACCGAAAGCAGTTCTAGGCTGTCGCCATTGAGGCGAATGCTGTCCGTAGCGGCGGCCTTTGCATTGCGGACGACGGTCAGCTTCGAGACGACCCGCGACGCATCAAGGCCCAAATTGAAGTCGAGCGCGATCTCCGGGATCAGCCAGGGAAATGGCTGATAATCCTCGCGCCGGATCACCGGTGGCTCGTGCGGGGTCGGTGCCGCATCGGCAAGTTCGGGGTTTCCATCCGGGGTCGAAGGGGTCGTCGCGATATCCATGAGCACCGATTTAGGTTGATTTGTGTGGCCGTCCAGCGATTAGAACGCACGCATGGCGCGTTTGTTCATTTTTGGCCTTGGCTACACAGCGAAACGGATCGCAAGCGCGATGCGGACAAGCGCTTGGGACGTCGATGCGACGGGAAGCGACGGGAATGTCGACTTTTCGGATCAGGACGCAGTGCTAACAGCGCTCGACAAGGCGAGCCATGTCCTGTCCTCCGTGCCGCCGGATCGGAAGAACGAGAATGATCCCGTGCTAGAAGCTTATGGCGACGCGTTGGAAGGCCGCTCGCTGTTCTACCTCTCATCCACCGGAGTCTATGGCGACCAGCAAGGCGCTTGGGTTGATGAGAGCACGCCCACCGTCGCGGAAACCGGCGCGGGTCGGCGCAATGCGAGGGCCGAGGCGGATCGAGCGTGGCTCGAACTGGATGCGCACGTATTCCGTCTGCCGGGCATTTATGGCCCGGGTCGCAGCGCGCTCGACCGGGTGCGTGACGGCAAGGCCCGCAGGATCGATATGCCCGGACAGGTTTTCAGCCGCGTCCATGTCGACGATATCGTGACCGGTGTGGTGGCGGCGCTCACCAGCGACGCGCCAGCGGGCGCTTACAATCTCGGCGATGACCTGCCTGCGAGCGGCAATGCGGTGACCGAATATGCCTGCCAATTGCTCGGCGTCGAACCGCCGGAGATGCAAACGCTTGAGGAAGCAAACCTGTCAGATATGGCGCTCGGCTTTTATTCGGAGAACCGCCGCGTCGCGAATGGCAAGGCCAAGCGTGTTCTTGGCTGGGAGCCGAAGTACCCCACCTATATTGAAGGTCTCACAGGGCTGCTGTGAAACGGCCCGAAGGGCCGCAAGCCCGACCGGGCGCCCGCAGCGACGCGGCCTTTAGGCCGTGTGAGCGAGGAAATCGCAGCGCGGATGCGCTGCGAAATCAACGAATCTTCGACCTCAGGGCCAGCACCATACCGATCACCGCCAGCACCATTCCGCCTGCGGTGAGCCACGTCCACTGATAGCCCTCGAAGATCGTCGAGATCAGCATCGCAACCGAAATGGTCAGGATCGAATTATACGCGGTCCGCCCCGCGCCAATTTCGCGTACCAGATTGTAATGCAGCGGGAAGGTGATGACCGAGCCAATTAGCGCGAGATAGACGATCCCCGCCCAGTAATTGGTGCTTGTCGGAAATGGCGGAGGTCCGGCGGTGAGCAGCGCAAAACCCAGGTCAAACAGCGTGCCATAGAGCATCGCCCAGGCGAGCAGGCTGACCATCGGTACGCCGCGACCGGTCGGGTTGGCCTGAATGACATTGGCGACCGAAGCCGCGAGGATGCCGAGCATCGCCAGCCCGATCCCAAGCGCGACATTGCCGCCGATCACGCCCGCATCGGGATTGGCGCGCCACTCATGCACCAACAGGAAGGACACGCCGACAATCGCCACGAGGCTGCCCAGCAGGAAGCCGCCCTGCATCCGCTCGCCCAAAAAGAACCGCGCAAACAGCGCATTGGGCACCATCAACAGGCCAAACATCATCGCGACGATGCCCGACGTGACATAGAGCTCAGCGTGATAGACGAACAGGAAATTGCCGCTGAACTGGAACACGCCGACCAAGATCGCGAGCCAATGTTCGGGCCGTGTCAGTTTCAACCGACGTTTCATAAAAAACGCGACCAGAAACAGCGCAGGTGTCGCGAGCGCAAAGCGGTAGAACACCGACCACGCAGCAGGCACGCCGTCGATCTGGCCGGTGATGACGAACCAGGTCGAGCCCCAGATCGTGCCGGTCAGCACGAAGGGCAGGATCACCCGCCAGCTCAACATGTTGGTTTCGGTTGCGCTCATGGGTGCGGGGTCAAAGCGCGGCGATAGCTTTGGCGAGCGCGCTCGCGTCTTCGTCGCGTGTATTCCATGCGGTGACGAAGCGAGCAGCGTCCGCGCCCCAATCGTAGAAGGCGAAGTTCTGTTCACGCAGCGCGTCGCGTTCGGCGGCGGACAGGCGCACGAACAGCTCGTTCGCTTCCACCGCATGCATCAGGCGATCCCCGCAAGCGCTCGCAATCTCGCTCGCGGCGGCATTGGCATGGCGCGCATTCGCGAGCCACAGATCGCAATCGAGCATCGCGAGAATTTGCGCGGCGAGATAACGTCCCTTGCACTGCAGGTGGCCGGCTCGCTTGCGGCGATATCTCACGAGATCGGCCTGTTCCGGGTCGAACAGCACCACGCATTCGGCGCTCATCCCGCCGTTTTTGATGAAACCAAAGGCGAGGCTGTCGACGCCCAGAGCTGCCGAGCGCGCCGCGTCCCTCGCACTGCCGCCTAAATGCGCCGCCGCATTGGCGAAGCGCGCCCCATCCATATGCAGGCCCAGCCCGCGCTCGTCGGAAAAGGTGCGCAAGTCGGCGAGTTCGGTTTCGGTGTAGCAGCGGCCATATTCGCTCGCCTGCGTGATCGCGATGGCGTGCGGCTGGACCTGATGCACATCGTCTCGGATCGGATCAATCAGCGCTGCGATGCCTTCGGGCGTCAGCTTCGCACCTTCGCCGCCATGTCCATCGGCGCACAGCATCAGCTTGGCCCCGTGGAGATAGAAACCCGGCGCGCCGCCTTCGTCGACTTCGATATGCGCTTCCTCGTGACAGATCACTCCGCCGTGCGGCTGGCACATGGTCGCGAGCGCCAGGCAATTTGCTGCCGTCCCGGTCGCGACCCACTCGGCAGCACAGCGCCGCCCGAACAGGTCAGAGAACCGCTCATCCAACTGCGCCGACAGGGCATCGCCATCATAGGGGTTGTCAGCGCTGTCTGCGGCGCGCATCGCCTCCCACACTTGCGGGTGGACAGGCGCGGCATTGTCAGAGAGGAAGGGTTTGATATCGGTCATTGCGGAACGCGTCTAACTGCAACAGAGTTTATGGCAAGAAGGAGTGCGCAGATGAGCGATATCGAAGAGAAGGTAAAAATCACCCATCACGTCCAAGGCCAGGGCGGTAAATATGTCGCGCATCTCGAGGACGAGAGGGCCACGGGCTATCTCGAGTGGGAACCGCGAAACGGCTATGCCAACAAGGATGCCGAAGATGTGCGGATTGCCACGCACACCGTCGTGCCTCAGGAAATTGGCGGACGCGGGATCGCAGGTTTACTTGTCAAGCGCTTGGTCGCCGATGCACGCCGGCAGCACTTCAAGATCGTGCCGCAATGCTCCTACGTCGCAGCAAAGTTCAATGAGAATCCCGACTGGGCCGACTTGAAGGCGTGATTTTCTGGCGGCCAAGCCAAACAGAAACTAACCATTCTCCAATTCTGAAAAATCCGTCGCGCTGATCGTATCTAGCACCTTGCTTCGCACTTCGCGCGCGCGATCGATCGGCACGCCAGGGATCGAGAACGTTCCACCCGCCAAGCCGAAATGCAGATCTCCATAGCCGCGCCGTTGGGCAATCGGCCCCTGGCTGATCTCGACCGAATGCAGTTTCATACGGGTTGCGATCTGGCTGCGGGGCGAAAACACGCCTGAGCGGGCCATGATTTGCGTGTCATCAAGGGCGTGCCGCTTGAACTGCCAGGAATAAAGCGCAGCGGCTGCCGAAACCACCGCGAGACCGATGAGGATGAGCACAATTGCCACCCGAAACTCCGGCGCAAAAATCGACATCGCGATACCAGCAACGATCGCTGCGATAACGAAGAATATCGAATCAATGATCATGCTGTCGGTGCGGTAGTTCTCGCTCGCTCGGTGCCAATCGGCATCCTCACCGGGCAGGTGAAAGCCCGCCTCTTCGACGATCGGCTCGATCTCGGACATCTTCGCAAACGGTGCGACATCATGATTTGCCGCGCCCATATCTTGCGCGAGACTGACAAATTTGAGGCCATGCCAGCCAAAGCGATAACGGATAAAGCGCGTGCCGATCTTGATGCCCTGTACGCGGTGGATCGGCATCACGACGTCAGTCTTGGTCAGCAAACCGCGACGGCGCCTAAACCCTCTTGCGGTGCGCTCCAGCAGGAAGCCCCACTCGCGCAAGGTCGTGCGAATTATGCCGGTGGCGATCCCCACCAGAATGAGCGTGAGCAGCGCGACAATGCCACCAATAATCTGCGCGGATTGCCCCATCCCTGCGAGTTGCGCCCCTGATCCGCCAAGGCGCTCTTCCCAGGCGTCAAAATCCCACAGATCGAACGGCAGCAGGAACTCGAACTGCTGGGTGACACCGATCAAGACCGCGAAAATGGCGAGCGAGAAGCTGAACAGGCCGAAGATGGCAATGCGCGTGGCATCCATCGCAAAAAGGGTCTCTGCCTCTTCTTCGACGACCGGGATCGCGGCGCTTTCACCCGTCCCACCATTGGGAGCCGTGGCCGCAGCAGCGGTGATGGTTGCTCCCGCACGCCGTTCGCGCACGACCTGGCGAAGGCGTTCGCCTTCGTCTTCGGTGAGATAGGCGAGGCTCAGATCCTCGCCGCCGCCAGCGCCGGTTTCAAACTTGACCGACACCAAGCCGAACAGGCGAGGGAGCAATTTCTGTTCAAGACTGACATCCTGAATGCGCTCGAACGGAACCGAACGCGCGGCGCGCGAGATCACGCCGCTTTCGACGCGAATGTCCTGCTCTCCGATTGTGTAGGTCAGCCGCCTCCAGCGAATGTAGCTGAACAGTGTCCCGAACCCGAGGATCATTCCCGCCACCGCAACAGCGATCAACAAAGCCCATCCCTCACCGCGATTGCCGAATGCGATGAGCAGGAACGGAATGATCGCGTTTTGTGCAGAACCTAGCACGCCCAGCAGGACGCTGAGCGGCGCGGTGCGTTGCGGCTCCGCGGCACCGGGCTCAACCGCAACAGAAGGCGGCGCGCCTGCCTTTCCCACTGACGGTACCGAGGCGAACTCGCCCTCGCTCACATCGTATCCCGCTTGATATGCGCGCGAATTTCCTCACGCATTTCGGTCGCCAATTCGTGTTTCAAACCAGGCAGCAAAACCGAGGCATTGTGGCTGCCCGCCGTATGCAAGGTCAGCGTGCCAAGGCCAAAGAACCGCTCAAGCGGGCCTTGATCGACGTCGATATGCTGGACCCGCCCAAACGGGACCACGGTGTCCGAATTCCACCAAATGCCGCGCACGACGCGCAGCCGGTCAGCGCTCATATTGTAGCCGCGCGCGAAATAGCGCCGCGCCGGCAGACGGATGATGAAGGCAAGGCACAGAAGCGACAGCACACCCAGCACAACGCCGCCCGGAATGGGCGTCTCGTCTACTATTGCAGCTTCGAACACCAATCCGGCGATGATCACCGGGATAGAGCTCAGCATTGCTGTGAGACGCAAGCAGTGAACGTAATTTGGATCCAGCTTGGTAAGCTCGGTATCGTCAACGTTGATCAGGCTGGCTGGCGGGGCGTTGACCGCCTCTGTCTCAGCATTCGGTGTAGTGGTTGTTTCCATGTGCCTTAGATGCGCAAGACAGCGGCCCGAGGCAAGCCCCTGATCAGGATCGCTGATTGAACCGCCGCCCAATCATCGCGCTTGCAATATTGGTCTTTTGCACGTCGATCGCGCCGCCCGCGATCCCCCAGGCATAGGCATCACGCAGGCGCTGCTCCATGCCGTAATCCTTATGATAGCCGTATCCGCCCATCACCTGCATGCCGAGCGCGGTGACTTCGCGCACGATTTCATTGGCGTAGCACTTGGCGAGGCTGCTTTCATAGACTGTCGGCAGGCCATCATCCTGTGCGCTCGCATTGGCCGCCGCGCGATGGATTAAGAGACGCGCCGCATCGACCTTCATCGCCATGTCGGCGAGCTTCAACTGCACCGCCTGGAAATCGATGATCGGCTTGCCAAAAGCCTCGCGCTCCTGCGTGTATTCGAGCGCCTGCTCAAGCGCAGCCGCAGCTACGGCGAGCGATTGCGTGGCATTGCCGCAGCGCTCCAGCCCGAATGCGCTCATCAGCTTGCCAAATCCGCCCGCGCCAATGATGACGTTTTCTGGCGGCACTTTGACGTCTTCAATGGCAAAGTCAGCGGTCGGAATGCCGCGAAAGCCCATCAGCTCCTCGCGTTTGCCAAACTGCATGCCGGGCATGCCCTTTTCTAGCAGGATTGCGCCAATGCCTTTGGCTCCCGGATCGTCAGAGAAGCGGCAATAGGTGACGTAATAGTCGGAATGCCCGCCGCCTGAGGTCCAGCGCTTGTAGCCATTGACGGTGTAACCATTGCCATCCGCAACGGCCCTGGTTGTGAGGTCGGTCAGCGCTGTACCCGCATCGGGTTCGGACATGGAGACCGCGACGATCTTCTCGCCCTTAATGACTTCGGGAAGGATCTTGGCTTTCATTTCCTCCGACCCGAAGCGCTCGATCGTGCGAACCGGCCCTGTCAGCGCTTCAAAGATCGGGAATGCGACCGCGTTGGAAACCTGCGCGAATTCCTCGAGTACCAACAATGCCTCAATATGGCCAAGGCCGAGCCCGCCATATTGCTCCGGCAGATTGACACCGAGAAAGCCCATCTCGCCAAAGGTGCGCAGCATATCGGGCGGGACCGGATAGTCCTTTTGCTCCATATCGCGCGCCAAGGCCGGCAATTCTGCGCGAGCGAATTTGCGCGCGGTTTCCTGCAGTTCGCGCTGCTGATCGGTGAGGTTGAAGTTCATGGAAGGCTGTTTGGCTCTCGCTCGCGCAAAGCGCAAGGAGATGAAAAATGGTGCCACGAGAGAGAATTGAACTCTCGGCCTCGTCATTACCAATGACGCGCTCTACCACTGAGCTACCGCGGCATCTCCAAACAGGCGCGCGCTATTGTCGCGTCGGCCTGCAATGTCAAGCAAGGCTTGAACCTTTCCGCCCCTATCGGCAAGGCGTTTCGCATGAGTGAACGCCAAAGCAACAAAATGTCGCGTGAAGAGCGGTTGGCGGCCAAATTGCGCGAGAACCTGCGTCGTCGCAAAGCGCAAAGTCGCGAGCAGAGCAGTCCGGGTAGTGATTCGCCGCAAAGCGGGGTTCCCAAGCCGGACAGCGATAGCTAGTGAATTCTGCGACTTTTTACTTGCGAGGCCTAGGCACCCGCGGGAATCTGGAGAAGAGGCCATTCCTAAACTCATTCTAGTCCGCCACGGTCAAAGCCAGTGGAACCTTGAAAACCGTTTCACCGGTTGGTGGGACGTGGATCTCACCGAAAAGGGCGTGGCCGAGGCGAAAGACGCCTACCGTTTGATGAAAGAAAGAGGCGTTTTGCCGACGTCCTGCTTCACCAGTTTCCAGACCCGCGCGATCAAGACACTCAATCTAGCGCTCGAAGAAATGGATCGCCTATGGCTCCCGGTCACCAAGGACTGGCGCCTGAACGAGCGACATTATGGCGGTCTAACTGGCCTCAACAAGCAGGAAACCCGCGAGAAACACGGCGATGAACAGGTGCATATCTGGCGGCGCAGCTTCGACACGCCGCCTCCGCCGATGGAACCGGGCAGCGAATATGATCCTGGTGCGGACCCGCGCTATGACGGGATCGATGTTCCGAACACCGAAAGCCTGAAGCTGACGATTGAGCGCGTGCTACCCTATTGGGAGAGCGACATTCTTCCCGTTCTCGCCAGCGGTGAAACGGTGATCATCTCAGCGCATGGCAATTCCTTGCGTGCGCTGGTCAAACACCTCTCGAAAATCTCCGATGAGGACATCACGGGACTCGAGATTCCCACCGGTCAGCCGATCATCTATGACTTCGATGACGCCATGGTGCCGGGCGAGCGGTACTACCTGAAGGACAGCTGAGGCGGATATGGCCAAAGAGGGGGCAGGCAAGGTTGCCATCGTCATGGGAAGCCAGTCGGACTGGCCAACCATGAAACGCGCGGCCGAAGTGCTCGAAGAACTCGAAGTGGAGCATGAGGCGCGGATCGTCTCTGCCCACCGCACACCGGACCGGATGAGCGCCTTTGCCAAGGGCGCCGAGGGAGAAGGCTTCGACGTGATTATCGCGGGCGCTGGCGGCGCGGCGCATCTGCCCGGCATGATCGCGGCGATGACGCATCTGCCGGTGCTCGGCGTGCCGGTTCAGTCCAAAGCGCTGTCAGGCTGGGACAGCCTGCTTTCCATCGTGCAAATGCCCGCGGGCGTGCCCACTGGCACTTTGGCAATTGGCGAAGCGGGCGCGACCAATGCGGGCCTGCTCGCTGCCTCGATCCTGGCGATCTCGGACGAAGACTTGTCCGAGCGCTTGCAGGATTGGCGCGCGGCCCGTTCGAGCGCGGTGGCTGAGACGCCTACCGACTGATGCTGAAACCCGGATCGACGATCGGCATATTGGGCGGCGGCCAATTGGGCCGGATGATGGCCGTCGCCACCGTACAACTCGGCTATCGCTGCATCGGCTACGCGCCCAAGGGCGACAACGTTGCAACTGACGTGTGCGCCGACTTTTTCGAGAATGACTGGCACGACACAGACGCGCTCGCCGCTTTTGCGAGCCAATGCGATGTCGTCACCTGGGAATTCGAGAATGTCCCGATTGCGACCGCTCGCGCCATTCCGGCGAGCCACATCGCGCCCGATCCGCGCGCGCTCGAAGTCGCGCAGGACAGGCTCAATGAGAAACGCTTCGTCGAGGATTTCGGCGCGAAGCCTGCGGCCTATGCTCGGGTCGAAAGCGAAGAGGACTTTACCCGCGCCATCGAACAGGTCGGCGCGCCCGGCATCCTGAAGACCGCGCGCGATGGCTATGATGGCAAAGGCCAATGGCGCATCACCTCAGCCCATGATGCGGACGGCGTTCGCTTTCCCGGTATGCCCTGCGTTTACGAAGGCATGGTCGATTTCGAAACCGAGTTCTCGGTGATCCTCGTGCGAGGGCGCGACGGCGAAATTCGCTTTTGGGATTCGACCGCCAACACGCATGAAGGCGGGATGCTGGTCAGCTCGATCCTGCCTGCTGGCGATCTGATCACCGCGCAAGTTGAGGGCGCGCGCGCAATCGCCCGGCAAGTCGCCGATGCGCTCAATTATGTCGGCGTTTTGACGCTGGAGTTCTTCGCCACCAAGGACGGTCCGGTCTTCAACGAGATGGCTCCGCGGGTGCATAATTCGGGCCATTGGACCATCGAAGGGGCGGCGACCAGCCAGTTCGAAAACCACATCCGCGCGATTTGCGGCCTGCCTTTGGGCGGTACCAAGACCCGCTTCGCGCAGATTGAAATGCGCAATATCGTCGGCGAGGATGCGCTGAGCGCGCACACCATGCTGGCCGAGCAAGGCGAGCCGCATTTGCATCTCTACGGTAAGGCCGAAGCACGCGAGGGGCGCAAGATGGGTCACGTCACGCGGGTAAGCAACGAGCTATCATGAGCGTAGAGCCGGTCCACGAAATTGTGCTGATTTATGCCCGTGCGAAGAACGGGGCGATTGGCTATGAAGGGCAATTGCCGTGGCATCTGCCCGCCGACCTTAAACGCTTCAAATCGCTGACCATCGGCAAGCCGATGGTGATGGGCCGCAAGACCTTCGAGAGCCTGCCCGGCCTGCTGCCCGGTCGCCGCCATATCGTGCTCACGCGGCACGAGGATTGGCAAAGCGAAGGCGCAGAGCAGGTGCATTCGGTTGATGAGGCGCTCGCCTCCGCGCGTAAAGACAATGACACCGGCGAAATCTGCGTCGTGGGTGGTTCTGCAATCTACGACGTGTTCAGACCGCTCGCCCAACGGATCGAAGTGACCGAAATTCACGAGGACTTCAAAGGCGACACATTCATGAAGCCGCTCGGCTCGGAATGGGAAGTCACATCGCGCGAAGACCATCCTTCCGATGGGGATAGACCCGCCTATTCCTTCGTTACCTATCACCGCTGCGGCGAGGCGGACTGATGCGCTGGCTTGACCACCGCGAGACTGTGGCTGACGCGCTGCGCGGCGCGGTGATTGCGCTCGGCAATTTTGATGGCTTTCATCAAGGGCACCAAGCGGTCGCGGGTGAGGCTATCAAATGGGCGCATGACGAAGGGCGCCCGTCGATCATCGCCACGTTCGATCCGCACCCCGTGCGCTTTTTCCGCCCCGATGTGCCGCCATTTCGCCTGACCACGCTGGAACAACGCCAAGAGCTATATCTCGCCGCGGGCGCGACCGCGATGCTGGTGTTTCACTTCGACGCAGAGCTTTCGAGCACCAGCGCCGAGGACTTCATCACGCATATTCTAATCGAGCGATTTGGCGCGCATGGGGTCGTCACAGGCGGCGATTTCACCTTTGGCAAAGGCGCGAAGGGCAATGTCGATCTGCTGCGCGGCTTTGGCGGCGAGCACGGTCTAAAATCGCGGGTGGTCATGCCGGTCGAGGGACAGGGCGAAGTGGTCTCATCCAGCCGCATTCGCGAGGCTCTGCGCGAGGGCAAGCCGGAACTGGCGACAGAGCTGCTGTCTCGCCCGTTTGCCATTCGCGGGATCGTCGAACATGGCGACAAACGGGGCCGCGAAATCGGTTATCCGACCGCCAATCTCGCGATCGATAAATATCTGCGCCCCAAATATGGCATCTATGCTGTGACCGGCAAAATCCTGGCCACCGGCGAAGTGCTCAAAGGCGCAGCCAATATCGGCGTGCGCCCGCAATTCGAACCGCCCAAGGAATTGCTCGAGCCGCATTTCTTCGACTTTGCAGGCGATCTCTACGGCCAGGAAATCGAAGTGTCGTTCCACCACTTCCTGCGCGGTGAGGCCAAGTTTGACAGCCTTGAGGCGCTGATCGAGCAGATGGACAAGGATTGCGAACAGGCAAAGGCGTTACTGGCCTAGAAATCAGGCTGGCATAGGGGCAATTTCACAAGAATTGGGGTCGCATGAAAATATGGTTACGGCGCGCGGGCGTTTTCGCCGCCCTTGCATTTCTGGTGCTGACGGTGGTCAATGCCAGCTGGCTAGCGCCTGATCCAAAAGGCGCGCCCAAGCTGATCGCCCATCGCGGCGCGTATCAGCTTTACGACAAGACAGGTGTTGAGCGCGACACCTGCACCGCCGACCGGATTTACGAACCCTATCACCGCTATCTCGAGAACACGGTCGACGGCGTGACCCGCGCGGCAAAAATCGGTTCCTGGATGGTCGAGATCGACATCGCCCCGACCAAAGATGGCGAGCTGGTCGTCTTCCACGACTGGACGCTCGATTGCCGCACCGATGGCAGCGGACCGGTGCGCGATGCCACACTCGAAGAGCTGAAAGCGCTCGACATCGGGCACGGCTACACCGCCGATGGCGGCAAGACCTACCCGTTTCGCGATGCCGAATTTGTCGGCGCGATGCCAACGCTCGAAGAGCTGGTGCAGGTTTTGCCCCGCAACGCTAAACTGATGATCAACTTCAAGTCGAAGGATGCAAGCGAAGCCGATCTGCTAGCCGCCAAGCTTCGCAAAGCGGGCCGCGACCCGGTGGAAAAGGGTGACGGTTTTTACGGCCACGAAGCCCCGATCTACCGTATCCGCGAAATCTTCCCCGACGCCTGGGCCTGGAACCAGGGCGAGGCGCGCGAATGCTCCGAAGATTACGTCGCGATGGGCTGGAGCGGCTATTTGCCGCAAAGCTGCCGAGGCAAGACCATGATCGTGCCGCTCAACTACCAATGGGCGTTCTGGGGCTGGCCCAACCGGCTGATCGCGCGGATGGAAGCGCATGGCGGCCAAGTGATCGTCGTCGGACCCACGGGAGACAACAAACCGCGCGGGCTAACCCTGCCCGAACAGCTGACCGAGATTCCCAACACCTTCAACGGTTTCGTGTGGATCGAGGATGCCTTTTCTATCGGCCCGGCGCTCAATCCCAGCGTCGACAATCGCACGCAGGCAGAGATCGACGCGACCGAGGCCGCGCTTGAACGGCGGCGCGCCCAGTGATCGCGGGCGCATTTAGCCTTTCGTGCCGCCGCGCTTTGTTCTAACGGCCCTCGGCTATGTCTGATCAATCACGCGACCTTAAAGACACGGTCTTCTTGCCGAAGACCGACTTCCCGATGAAAGCCGGCCTTCCGCAGAAGGAACCGGGCATTGAGGCGCGCTGGCGCGAGATTGATCTGTACAAGCAGCTGCGCGAAAGCCGCGCGGGGCGCGAGAAGTTCATCCTCCACGATGGCCCTCCTTACGCCAATGGCGATATGCATATCGGCCATGCGCTGAACCATATCCTCAAGGATATGGTGTGCCGCACGCAAAACCTGCTGGGCAAGGATGCGCCTTACGTGCCGGGCTGGGATTGCCACGGCCTTCCGATCGAGTGGAAGGTTGAGGAGCAATATCGCAAAAAGAAGCTCAACAAGGATGAGGTTCCAGCCAAGGAATTTCGCGCCGAATGCCGCGCCTATGCGCAGCACTGGGTCGATACGCAGCGCGAGCAGCTGAAACGGCTGGGCATCATGGGCGATTGGGACAATCCCTATCTCACCATGGATCCGCAGGCCGAAGGCACGATTGTCGCTGAACTGCTGAAGTTTGCCGAAGCCGGCAATCTTTACCGCGGGTCGAAGCCGATCATGTGGAGCCCGGTTGAAAAGACCGCGCTGGCAGAGGCCGAGGTTGAGTATGAGGACCTGATGGACTCGCCTCAGATCGATGTGGCGTTTAAGATTACCGAAAGTCCGATTGAGGAGCTTGTCGGCGCACATGCGGTGATCTGGACGACGACCCCGTGGACGATCCCGGTGAACCAGGCGATCGCTTATGGGGCGGACGTTGAGTATGTTCTTTACGAGGTGCGCGTCAGCGATGGCCCCGTCAAAGCAGGCGACGATCCGTTTGAACCCGCCGATTCATCCGACTGGCAAATCGCGGGGCAATATTTGATAGCGCGCGATCTTGTCGGCGAAGTTGCACCGCGAACAGCCGGCGATTTTGGCGGAACAACAGACTGGTTCACCGAAGTCTGGTCGGGGACAGGCTCCGACCTCGCCGGAACCAAAGCCCGTCACCCGATGCATCATCTCGGTGGGTTCTACGCGACCCCGCGCCCCTTCCTCGAAGGCGACTTTGTCACCACAGAGAGCGGCACCGGCCTCGTCCATATGTCACCCGATCACGGCGAGGACGATTTCGATCTGTGCAAAGCGAATGGCATCAATCCGGTCTTCGCGGTGATGGATGATGGCCGTTATCGCGACGATTGGCTTTGGCTCGGTGCAGATGACACAGACGAAGAGGGCAAGGAACGCCGCCGCTCGGTCATCAACAAGCCGTTCAACGCGCCCGAAGGGCCGATCTGCTCCGACCTGCGCGCAGCGGGCGCGTTGCTCAGCGCCTCGGTACCGATTATGCGCACTCCTACCCGCATTCCTGGCGCTCCAAAGCAAAGGTGATCTATCGCTGCACGCCGCAATGGTTCGTGCCGATGGATAAGGAACTTGAACCGGTCTCCTCGCTCCATTCCGCGAGCCTCGATGATCTCGAGGCCGCCGTGGGCAGCACGCTGCCAAAAGACACAGGCAACACCCTGCGAACCCGCGCCATGTCCGAAATCGAGCGCGTGCGCTTCGTGCCCGAAAAGGGTCGCAACCGCATCGGCTCCATGGTCGAAGGGCGGCCCGACTGGGTGCTCTCACGCCAGCGCGCCTGGGGCGTGCCGATCACTTTGTTTGTCCGCCCTGACGGAACCTATCTCCAAGACCCGGAAGTCAACGCGCGCATCGTCGCAGCGGTGACCGAAGAAGGCGTCGATGCGTGGGAAGAAAGCCGCAAGGCCGAATTCCTGGGGCCCGATCACAACCCGGATGACTATGACATGGTCATGGACATCTTAGATGTCTGGTTCGATTCGGGCTGCACGCATTCCTTCGTGCTCGAATCCGGACGCTGGCCTGACCTGCAATGGCCCGCCGATCTCTATCTCGAAGGGTCAGACCAGCATCGCGGCTGGTTCCAGTCCTCGCTGCTGCAAAGCTGCGCAACACGTGGCCGCGCGCCTTACGATCAGGTGCTCACCCACGGCTTCACCATGGATGCCAAGGGCAAGAAGATGTCGAAATCGCTCGGCAATACGATCGACCCGCTCAAGATCATGGAGCAGACCGGGGCGGATATCATCCGCCTATGGGCGCTCTCGGTTGATTTCACCGAAGATCACCGGATCGGCGATGAAATCCTCAAAGGCGTGGGCGATCAATATCGCCGCCTGCGCAACACGTTCCGCTATCTGCTCGGCGCGCTTGACGGATTTGTCGGCGATATGTCGGATGTCAGCGAGATCCCCGAGCTGGAGCTCTATGTCCTTTCGCTGCTGAGCGAACTGGACGGTAAGCTGCGTCAGGCGGTGAACGACTACGACTTCAACACCTATACGCGTCTGCTGGTCGATTTCTGCAACGAAGACCTCAGCGCATTCTTCTTCGATATCCGCAAGGATACACTCTATTGCGACGGGCCGGACAGCGATGTTCGCAATGCCTATCGCACCGTGCTCGACCTGTTGTTCCACGCGCTGGTCCGCTATGCTGCGCCGGTGCTGGTCTACACCGCAGAGGAAGTGTGGCAGACCCGCTATCCCGAAGATGGCGAGCAAGAAGGAAGCGTGCATCTGCTCGAATGGCCGAGCGTGCCGCAAGTGCCAGCTGATGGCAAGAAATGGGCCCAGCTTCGGAGCTTGCGCGAACGCGTGACCGAAGCGATTGAGCCTTTGCGCCGCGAAAAAGTGATCCGTTCCAGCAACGAAGCCGTCGTGACCGTGCCGGAGAGCGCCGTTCCTGAAGGCGTGACCGACGCGCAGCTCGCCGAATTGTTCATCACGGGGACAGTGACGCGCTCTAAAGGCGACGAGGTGACTGTCGCCAAATCCACCGATGCGAAATGCGGGCGCTGCTGGCGCTTGCTGCCTGACGTCGCGGAAGATGGCGCGCTGTGCGGGCGCTGCGACAGCGTGGTCGCCGGTATGGACGCCGCACAATGAGCGGGTTGTTCACTCGCAACCGTGTGATCGGACTGGTGCTCGCGCTCGTCATTGCGGGCGTTGATCAGCTGATCAAATGGTATGTGATCGGCCCGCTATCCCTGCGGGAGGTCGGCAATATCGAGCTGCTGCCGTTCTTTGACCTCACTTACGTGGAGAATCGCGGCGTTTCGCTCGGAATGCTGACCGCGCAGAGTATGGAAATGCGCTGGGCGCTGGTGGGCATGACTGCGCTGATCGCGCTTGTCGTGCTGATCTGGATTATGCGCGAAAAGCTGATGGGCGATATTCTCGGCCTTGCGATGATCCTGGGCGGTGCGATTGGCAATATCCGCGACCGTTACGAATTGGGCTATGTGATCGACTATGCTGATCTGCATATCGGCACATTCCGCCCCTTCCTTGTTTTCAACGTCGCCGATGCGGCTATCACCATTGGTGTCGTGATAATCCTGCTGCGCAGCTTTTTTGTCAGCGACAAGGATGATACAGAGACTTCAACCGATACAGGCAGCGAGGCTATGCCTGAGCAACCTGCCAAGAATTGACGCGGAGAGATTAAATCATGCGTGCCATTAGAACTGCCATCCTTTTGACCTCTGCCAGCGCGATGTTGGCCGCATGCGGAGGTTCGGGCATTTTCAACCGTGATCGTCCGGATGAGTTCGCTGTGCAGCGTCAGGCTCCGCTGGTTGTTCCGCCTGATTTCAACCTTGCACCGCCCGCTCCAGGCGCTCCGCGTCCGGCTGAAGGCGCTGCTTCCGAGCAAGCGCTCGAGGCGCTGTTTGGCGGTCCTTCGCCGCGCAGCCAGGTCGAAACGAGCGCGCTTGATCGTGCCGGGGCGGCAGAAGTTGGTATTCGCTCTTCGGTGGGTGATCCTGAAACCAACACTGTGGCCAAAGGCCGGGTGACCCGCGACATTATCGCTGCGCCAGAAGGTGACGGCGCGAGCGCACAGGCCATTATACCCTCTTGATTGACCCTCAAACGCCGGGCGGGGGACATCCGTCCGCCTTGGCTTTCCTCGCATAAGATCGGGCGCGCGCTCGCGCTTGCGCAAGCAAAAATCAGTTCGAGCTATCCGATAACGCAGGATTCTTGCGCACCAGCATCTTGCTGATGCGGCGGCGTTCCATCCCGATCACTTCAAACTGCCAGCCCTGATCGATGAAGCTCTCGCCCTCGGTCGGCAGTTTCTTGAACTGCGATAGGGCATAGCCAGCTGCCGTGCCGAATTCGCGGCTCTCGTCATAATCGAGCGCCAGCCGGTCGGCCAAGGCGTCCGCCGCCATCGCGCCTGAAATGAGCAGTGAACCATCGGGCCGCTCGACCAGCTCTGGCGCATCGCCTTCATCCTGATCGCTGGCAAAATTGCCCGCCATCGCGGTGAGCAAATCAACCGGCGTTACGATCCCATCCAGATGGCCGTATTCGTCATGCACCATCGCCATCGCAATATCAGCCTGCTGCAGCACGCGCAGCGCGTCCATCGCATCAAGCTGATCAGGCACGACTTCGGCTTTGCGCATCATATCTTTCAGAGAGACGGGCTCTCCCGCTACCATCGCCGCGAGCAATTCGCGCACTTTGACGACGCCCAGCACATTATCGGCCGAGCCATCGGCAACCGGCAAAAGCGAGTGCGGGCTGTCGGCTATCGCGGCCTTGATCGCCTTTTCGTCCGCTCCGACATCAATCCAGTCAAGCTCGGTGCGCGGCGTCATCATCTCACGCACGGGCCGCTCGGCCAGGCGGACAACACCGGTCAGGATCTGGTGCTGCTCTTCCTCGATCACGCCCGAACGCGTGGCGTCGGCGAAGATCATCTGCAGTTCTTCAGCGGTCACGCTGTTCTGATTGCCCGAGCGGATACCGAACAGGCGAATAATCCCGGCGGACGATGTATCAAGCACCCACACTAGCGGCGCCGCAATCCGCGCCAGAAACGCCATAGGCCGCGCCATCAATAGCGCAATCGGCACAGCCGTGCGTAATGCGAGCTGCTTTGGAACCAGCTCGCCGATCACCAGAGTGAAATAGGTGGTGGCCGCAATCGCAATGCCGAATCCGACTTCGGTCGACATATCGGCGGGGACACCCAGCAGCACCAGACGCTCGCCAATCGGCCCGCCCAGACTAGACCCGGAATACGCGCCTGAAATGATCGCGACCAAGGTAATGCCGATTTGCACGGTAGAAAGGAATTTGCCCGGCTCAGCGGCCAGAGCGAGCGCCGTCTCGGCGGCGGATGAGCCTTCATCGCGCTTGGCCTTCAGGCGCGCTGTCTTGGCCGAAACGATCGCCAGCTCTGACATGGCGAACACGCCGTTCAAGACGATCAAGCCGCCGATGATGAGCAAATCTGTCCAGGGAAAGGGTGTCACGCTCCGACCGCTAGCACAATTGTGTCGCACCGCCAGCCATTCTTGCGCACTATTCCTCTATCATTTGCGGTATTTCATAACATAATTTAACCATGTTCAGCTTGCATCAAAAGCAACTGAAGCAGATGCAGGCAGCAGGGGAACAAAGTCGCGGTCCAGTCCATTAGTTTGGCAGACGGACAGAATTTCTGGAGGAAATACAATGAAAACATCAAAGATAATCCTTTCGACCACTGCCATGATCGCGCTTCTGGGCACCAGCGCATGCGTGACCGATCCCAACACTGGCGAGCAGAAAGTTTCACGCACTGCAATTGGCGCAGTCCTCGGCGGTGTGATCGGCACGGCAGCAGGCGGCCTGATCGGCGGCGATACCGCTCGAATTATCGGTGCAGGCATTGGCGGCTCGGCAGGCGCGGTGATCGGCAAGCAGTTCGATGACCAGATCAAGGAACTGGACGAAGAGACCGCGGGCTCGGGCGTCGATGTGGAAGAGATCGGCGATCAGGATGGCATTCTTGTGCGCTTGCCAGATGGCGTGACCTTCGCCAGCGGCTCGGCTGATATCAATCCGGGGTTTTACGACACGCTCAACACCGTTGCTGACAGCCTGATCAAATATCCCAACAGCCTGATCGACGTATACGGCTTTACTGATACGACCGGTTCGGATGCGTTGAACCAGCGCCTGTCCGAACGCCGCGCGCAAAATGTCGCGGACTATCTCGCCTCGCGCGGCGTCGCGCGCAGCCGGATGGCGACGCAGGGCTTTGGCGAAAGCTATGACCAATTGCGCGTAAAAACCGGCGACAATGTGAACGAACCGCTCAACCGCCGGGTCGAGATCAAAATCGTTCCGATCAGTCAGGATCAGGTCAACGCGGCGCGCTCAGGCAACTGATTTTAGCCGATCGCTTTTTGAAGAGGGGCTGGGGCAACCCGGCCCCTTTTTTGTTGCCAGCTAGCCTTTGCGCGACAATTCCGCCGCGCGCTCGGCGACCCGCGCGACTGCATCCGCATGGATCGCTGTCGAACTCGCCAACACGCCGAACGCGGTCGGGTTACGCTTGTTGTAATCGAACGGCTTGCCAAAGGCGTCCGTCACTTCTGCGCCAGCCTCGCGCGCGATTAGTGCGGCCGCGCCGACATCCCATTCGTAACCCCAGCGCAAGGTCGCAACCAGATCGGCTTTGTCGTACCGCAACCATCGCCACCCGCAGCGCGATCGAATTTGGCTTTTCGACCACTACCAGGTCCGATTCGGCGCTGGGCAATTGATCGATCGGAATGCGCGCGCCGGAAAACTCGGCCCGAGAAGACGCTGCAATCGGCTGTCCATTCAGCGTCGCGCCTTGTCCCGCCTGCGCCGACCATTCCTCACCGCGTGCGGGCGCACACAGCATGCCGAGCAGAGGACGGCCCGAACTGATCAGTGCAACCGAAATCGCCCAGCCGCTGCGCCCGCGAATAAAGTCGCGCGTGCCGTCAATCGGATCGACCAGCCAGATGAGATCATTCTTGAGCCGCGATTCGTCGTCGACCGTCTCTTCGGAAAGCCACCCCGCCGAGGGCAGCAATGCGCCCAGTTCCCGCTTAAGGAACCGGTCGACCTCGAGGTCCGCCTCGCTCACCGGATCGCCGGGGGTTTTCTCCCATGTTGCCAGATGATGACCATCGCCCGGCCAGCGCGAGTGCGCAATCCGGCCCGCTTCGCGGACAATCTGTTGAAGGCGGTTCTGGTCAATCATTGGCAATCATCATGTGCGCGGATTCTCGTGGCCGCACAAACCCTACTTTTCAAGTCGCTCAATCCATGCTTAGGCAGGATCAAACACGTCGTGCCGCAACGCAGCACGATTGGCACTCTTCCGACACGAATTTCTCAAGGGATACGCTCGCTCATGAACATCCACGAATATCAGGCCAAGGAACTGCTCAAGGAACACGGCATTGCTGTCCCCGCAGGGCATGCAGCGATGACGGTTGAAGAAGCCGTCGCCGGCGCAAAGCAGCTTCCCGGCCCGCTCTACGTGGTGAAAGCGCAAATCCATGCTGGTGGCCGCGGCAAGGGCAAGTTCAAGGAACTGCCAGAAGATGCGAAGGGCGGCGTGCGGCTCGCATTCTCGCTGGATGAGGTGGAAAGCCACGCCAAGGAAATGCTCGGCAACACGCTGGTGACGATCCAGACCGGCGAAGCGGGCAAGCAAGTGAACCGCCTCTATGTCACTGACGGCGTGGATATTGAGAGCGAATATTATCTCGCCATGCTGGTCGACCGTGCGACAGGGCGCGTTGCGATGGTCGCCTCAACCGAAGGCGGCATGGACATTGAAGATGTCGCGCACGAAACGCCTGAGAAAATCACCACGATCACGATAGATCCAGCGCAAGGCTTTATGCCGCATCACGCGCGCTCGGTTGCCTTTGCACTGAAGCTTTCGGGTGATCTCAACAAGAAATGCCAGAAGCTCGCAAAGCAGCTCTACACCGCGTTCATGGCGAGCGATTGCGAAATGCTCGAAATCAATCCGCTGGTTGAGACCAAGGCCGACGCCGATGGCAAGGCCAGCCTGCTGGTGCTCGACACCAAGATGAGCTTTGATGGCAATGCGCTCTATCGCCACCCGGCCATCGAAGAGATGCGCGACGAGACCGAAGAAGATCCGGCTGAAGTCGAAGCGAGCGAATACGACCTCGCCTACATCAAGCTTGATGGAAACATTGGCTGCATGGTCAATGGTGCGGGCCTCGCCATGGCGACGATGGACATCATCAAGCTGAACGGCGCGTTCCCGGCCAACTTCCTCGACGTGGGCGGCGGCGCGACCACCGAGAAAGTGACCGCGGCGTTCAAGATCATCCTCGCTGATGATGCGGTTGAGGGCATTCTGGTGAACATTTTCGGCGGCATCATGCGCTGCGACACCATCGCAGAGGGCATCGTAGCTGCGGCGAGGGAAGTCGAGCTCGACGTGCCGCTCGTGGTCCGCCTGGAGGGCACGAATGTCGAGAAGGGCAAGGAAATCCTCGCCAATTCCGGCCTGCCAATCGTGCCGGTACCGACAATCTGGGCGATGCTGCGAAAAAGATCGTCGCCGAAGTGAAGCAGGCGGCTTAGCAGCTAGGCCACATACGAATTCAAGGCCGCACCTGTTTTTACAGGCGCGGCCTTTTCGTATCTAGCGCGAGGCTTCAGGTTCGGGCAGGATCGGGTCGCTGCTGTCCTGATAGGTCAGCCAGTTGCGCCAGATCGTGTGGGTTCGCTCGTCCGTTAGCCTGATCGAGCATCGCAATGACATCGCGTTGCGGATCGAGCCCTCTTTCCAGTTTTCATAGACCGCGCCGCATTCTTGCTCACGGTAAATCGCGAACGCGGCATCGCTCGCCCGGATCATATCGCCAAGTGCGCTCTGATTGTCGGACCGCCCGAGTGCAGCGGCAAGGTATTCGGCTTGGCGCTGTTCGGCCCGCTCAAGCACTTGGGCGAGACACTGGTTGATCGCGAAGGTGGTCCCATCGCAATCGTAAGATGACAGTCCGCTGGGTTGCGATGCGCGAAAACGGAAAAACAACTCTTGCGGTTCGGGCTTGCCACTCTTCATCCGCACCGCAGCAACAAGGCCATCCGGGCCATCGCAGCGCAAGGTCAATCCGTGGAAGAACGCTGCGCATTCTTCGAGCGCGACGAGGCGGAATGTGACCATGTCATCCTTTTCCTCCCAACTCGTCATGTCGGCATTGAAGTGCTTGAGCCGCATCACCAGCGACCCGTCTTCCTCGCTGATGTAGAGATGCTCGGTGAACATGACCGCGCCGTCGGCAGTCTCTTGCACGAAGGTGCCGACCATGATGCCGCCTGCCGGTGGCAGCCAGCTCTCCATTGCGGGCGCGCCCTGAATGCCCGCTCCCACCCACTGTCCGACCAGCCAATCGAGCTGCTCGAGCGAAGCCGGGGGCGATTCGAAACCCTCTTCACCCACGCGCGTTTCGAGCGCATACGACTTCGGCTGGGCCCAAGCCGGTCCGACTGCGCCTATCAGCGCTGTAAAAACGCCCAACCCCCCCAAAAAAACCGTCCGCATAGCGTCATCCTCCGTATCTCGTGTGTAGCGTAAGCCTGCAAAATCACCTAGCGAGGCAAACGTGCACATAGCGGTTCAATTGCCGCCAATTCGAGAAGGTGATTGGCTTGACGTTTACGTAAACGCAAGCTAGAGCGCGGGCATTGAGTTTTGACGCGCGCCGCGTTCTGGCGGGGCGCTTCCTAGGGAAAGGAAATCACATGAAAATCCTCGTCCCCGTTAAACGGGTGATCGATTACAACGTGAAGCCACGCGTGAAGGCGGATGGCTCGGGCGTTGATCTGGCCAATGTCAAAATGAGCATGAACCCGTTTGACGAGATTGCGGTTGAAGAAGCGATCCGAGATCAAGGAAGCGGGCAAGGCGGAAGAAATCATCGCCGTTTCGATTGGCCCAGCCAAGGCGCAGGAAACGCTGCGTACCGCGCTTGCCATGGGCGCCGACCGCGCGATCCTGGTCGAAACCGATGAAGAGGTTGAGCCGCTCGCCGTTGCCAAGATCCTCAAGGCCATCGCCGAGGAAGAGCAGCCCGGCCTGATCATGTTGGGCAAGCAGTCTATCTCCGACGATTCGAACCAAACCGGCCAGATGCTCGCTGCCCTGATGGGCCGCCCGCAAGGCACCTTTGCCAACACCGTCGCGGTCGATGGCGACAGCGTCGAAGTGAAGCGCGAAGTCGATGGCGGTCTCGAGACCGTCAAGCTGACGCTGCCAGCGATCGTCACCACCGACCTTCGCCTCAACGAACCGCGCTACGCTTCGCTGCCGAACATCATGAAGGCCAAGAAGAAGCCGCTCGACACCAAGACGCCTGCCGATTTCGGCGTCGACACCGCGCCGCGCCTCACGACCACCAATGTCGCTGAGCCGCCCGTGCGCCAGGCCGGCGAAAAAGTCGCCGATGTCGATGAGCTGGTTGCAAAGATCAAAGCGCTCGGCATCGCGTAAAGCGGCTGAGCAGGAAAGGAATAGACAGACATGAACACTCTGGTTCTCGTCGAACACGACAATTCGAGCGTCAATGATGCAACACTCGCTGTCGTCACCGCTGCTGCGCAAATGGGCGATGTGACCGCACTGGTCGCAGGCCACAATTGCGGCGCAGTTGCCGATGCGGCTGCGCAAATTGCGGGCGTCTCAAAAGTCTTGAAGGCGGATGACGCTGCTTATGCGAACAACCTTGCGGAGAATGTTGCTCCGCTGGTCGCTGGTCTGATGGAAGGCTACGACGCTTTCCTCGCGCCAGCGACGACCAACGGTAAGAACATCGCGCCGCGCGTCGCCGCGCATCTCGATGTGATGCAAATCTCGGACATTCTATCGGTCGAAGGCGACAACACCTTCACCCGTCCGATCTATGCGGGCAACGCGATCGCGACCGTCAAATCCTCCGACCCGAAGCTGGTGATCACCGTTCGCGGTACGGCCTTCGATAAGGCTGAGAGCACTGGCGGTTCGGCTTCAGTCGAAGAAGCGAGCGGTCCGGGCGATGCAGGCATTTCCAGCTTCGTCAGCGCCGAAATCGCTGATGGTGGCGACCGTCCAGAGCTCACGAGCGCTGGCGTGATCGTTTCGGGCGGGCGCGCGCTCAAGGATAGCGAAACCTTCGAAAGCGTTATCACCCCGCTCGCCGACAAGCTTGGCGCAGCCATCGGCGCATCACGCGCGGCGGTTGATGCGGGCTATGTCCCGAACGATTATCAGGTCGGTCAGACCGGCAAGATCGTTGCCCCAGAGGTCTACATCGCCATCGGTATCTCCGGTGCGATCCAGCACCTGGCGGGCATGAAGGACTCCAAAGTCATCATCGCGATCAACAAGGATGAAGACGCACCGATCTTCCAGGTCGCGGATATCGGCCTCGTTGCTGACCTATACAACGCGGTGCCGGAGCTGACTCAGAAGCTCTGATAACGTTTCAATATTTGCCTTTGATCAGCCCCTCTTCCGCGCTATCCTCGCGGAATGAGGGGTTTTTCTTTGCAATCGCCACTGTCGCGCTCATTTCGCTGATTTTATTCCACAATGACTTGCAGGCTAAAGAACCGGTGGTTCTGTCGCCAAGCAGCAATTGGAATCTGGACTACGCCGAAGACAAATGCCGTCTCATGCGAAGATTTGGAGAAGGCGAAAATTCGGTTGAGTTCTTGCTAGAACAGGCCGGACCAGAGCCGTTCTATACAATGGCGCTTTTTGGTGAGCCGGCGCGCGGAAGCAATCGCGAAACCATGCGGCTCCAGTTCGGCCCGTCAGAAGAATTGTCAGAACGCAGCTTTCTGAGCGGGAAGCTTAAGAGCACGAAAACCCATTTCGTCATCATGCACGGTATCCACCTCGCAGCGCCACCCAAGGATGCGAAACAAGGCGAATTCGTTGTTGTCGATATTGGGCCGGAACGGGAGCAAGCGATTACGACCCTATCGCTAAAGCATGGTGTGCGGCATCCTTTGACGCTTCAGCTTGGCTCAATGGGAGAACCAATGGCGGCTATGCGAACCTGCATCGCCGATCTGATGGAAGAGATCGGGCCGATTGAGGACGATCCCAGTGGGAAAGGGAAGAGCGCCAATCTGATAAATATCAAAAAGGTCGCTCGCTTCATACAAGAGCGTTACCCAACGCGGATGATTAGAGAAGAACAGGAAGGTGTGGTTGGCGTGCGCCTGATCGTCAATCGCGAAGGAAAACCATCCGCATGTCAGATTACCAAATCAGACCGCCCAGCCGCTTTTGATGATTTGGTCTGCTTTGGTCTTTTGAGAATTGCTGAGTTTGAACCTGCTGTTGGTCCTGATGGCGAGGCACGCATCGGGACTTACACCACAAGTGTTAGATACAAGCTCAACTAAAACAGTCGAAACCGTCAAGTCCCATTCCCCATCAACCGCCTGTCGCGCCGTTGGCCTATGCGACCGCGTGACGCGATCTGGTCAGCGTCGCTCGGGTCACAGACGTCCGCCAATCGCCGCGCGCTCGCAAGCGCCGCTTTCTCGTCGCCAGCGATCAACGCGGCGGCGCAGGTGGCACACTCTTTTTGCGCGCGGTGAGAGCGATCTTGTGCAACCACCTGATTGAGCAGCGCGAACATCTGAAACCGCGCACTGGATAGCGCCTTTTCGGTGGCGCTCAGCTCAAGCATCGCGAAATACAGCTCTTTCGCGGCTATGCTCTCTTCCAACCGGCGATCGCACCGCATCGAGCGGCCAGTCATAACCACCGCTCCTGAGCCAACGTCCAGCTGGCAAGGTGTGGTCGCGGTTACCAGAGCGCCGTTGATCACAGCCTGCGCTCCTGCGGTCAGAGTGATGGTGCGCGCGTCGGACGTGGTTTCGTGTGAGGTCATACAGACAAGGTAAGCGACCGTGGAAAAGACAATGCTGCCTACGTGCCAAGGGTTTTTACGTAAGCGCTGAGGCCAGTCACATGAAGGAGATGATGAAGTGGATGGTCATCCCCACCAGTCCGCCAACTATCGTCCCGTTAATCCGGATGAATTGCAGGTCGCGGCCCACGGCCCCTTCGATCCGGCCTGTGATGGTCGTCGCGTCCCAGCGCTTTACTGTGTCCGATACGAGTGTGACGATCTCTGCACCATAACGGGTGGCAATGCCGACCAGTGTGCGACGGGCAAAGCGGTTGATCTGCCATTGCAGCCGCTCGTCTTTTTTGAGCGCATTGCCCAATTCGGCCAGGCCTTTGCGCATTTCATTGCCGAGCTCGCTATCGGCTTCGCGCGCGCGGCGGATCAATGAACGGCGAATGCGCTCCCACACGCCCATCCACCATTCGGCAACGGCCGGGTTCTGAATCAAGTCACGCTTCATGCTCTCGACGCGGTCGCGCGTGGTCGGATCGTGCTGTAGGTCTTGCGAGAGCTGCTCCAGACCTTCTTCGATCTTGCTGCGCAGCGGATGCTCCGGATCGACCAACACTTCTGCAAGCAGCTTGTAGAGACCATCGAGGACCGAGCTTGAAATACGCTCGTCGAGGCCGGTCCAGCGCAAAACCGCATTGGCGCGGTCATGGATGACTTCGCGCACCGTCTCTTCGTTGTCTTCCAGGGTCAGGCCCGCCCAGCGGATGAAGCCATCCATCAAGGGCATATGCCGTTGATCGGCAATGGCGCTTTCCAGCATTCGGTACCGATAAGCGGAGAGATATCAATCTTGGCAAATTGGTTGCCAAGGCCGCTGCGGACCTGATTGCCAAGCCGGTCGGGATCGAGCGATTCGAGCACTTCAGCAAGCAGCTCCGCTGCCCCTCCGGTGATGCGCGAGCGTGGATCGGCCTTCGTGCCATCACGGGCAGGCGTGACCAGAAAATCGCCGACCGCGCGCGCGACATTCATGCCCGACATGCGGCGTGCGACCACCGCGGGCGTGAGGAAATTTTCCTGTAGGAACTGCGCCATCGTATCTGCGATGCGGTCTTTGTTCTGCGGGATGATCGCGGTGTGCGGGATGGGCAGGCCGAGCGGGTGTCGGAACAGCGCGGTCACGGCAAACCAGTCTGCGAGACCGCCAACCATCGCTGCCTCTGCAAAGGCATTCACATAGCCCCATGCCGGATTCAGCTCGACATAAGGATGCGTGGTGAAGAACAGCACCGCCATCGCGACCAACAGGCCCGTCGCGGTCCACCGCATGCGGCGCGCACGATCCGCTTGCAAAGGCTCGCCGCCGAACGTCAGATCAGGCATGTGCGTGCTCTTCATCGGCGCATCTCAATGAGCGGCGCGATAGGGCGCCATTTGTAAAAGCAACGCACAATGCCGCATCACTCGGCGGGTTCAGCCTCTGGCGGAGTGCCAGTTGCTGGACCGGCAGGTTGATTGCTGCTGTTTTCATCGCCCGGCTTATAGGTCAGCGTTTTCTCTCTCAGCCACGGGCCGATGCGTTTTTCAAAGCTGTCAGCTAAGCTGAAACCGGCAGGGACAATCAACAGCGTCAGAACGGTAGAGAGAATAAGACCGCCGATCACAACAGTCCCCATCGGCGCGCGCCAAGCGCCATCACCTGACAGCGACAGTGCGGTCGGCACCATTCCGGCTGTCATCGCGACGGTGGTCATAACGATCGGCTGAGCCCGCTTGTGACCAGCTTCGACAATCGCTTTGAACTGCTCTGTTCCCTCGGCCATTTCTTCGATCGCGAAGTCTATCAAGAGGATCGAGTTTTTGGACACGATCCCGAGCAGCAATAATATCCCGATCAGAACTGGCATCGAAAGCGGCTGTCCAACCAGCCAGACCAGGAAGATGCCGCCGAGCGGTGCGAGCGCGAGCGAGGTCATGTTGACCAGCGGGCTCATCAGGCGTTTATAAAGCAGGACCAGCACCGCGAACACCAGCAACACGCCCGCAATAATTGCGGTCGTAAAGCTGGAGGCGAGCTCAGCTTCGAATTCAGCTGTACCCACTGCGTCTCGATTCACACCGGTCGGAAGGTCTTGCAGGGTCGGCAATTGCTCGATTTGCTGCGTGACGTCGCCGCGCAGGAATCCAGAGGCCAGGTCAGCGCCAATGAAGACCCGGCGGTTCTGGTTGTAACGCTGAATCGATGTCGGCCCTGAGCCGAAAGAAATGTCGGCAATCGAGCCGAGCGGGACTGATCCTCCTCCTGAGGTCGGAACAGGAAGATTCTCGATCGTGGTTAGATCTTCGCGAGCAGAGGCTGGCAGCCTCACTGATATTGGCACTTGCCGGTCAGACAGCGAGAACTTGGCGGCGTTCTGGTCAATTTCACCCATCGTCGCGATGCGGATTGTCTGGCTCAAAGCGACGGTCGATACGCCCAGTTCAGCCAGCAATTCCTGACGGGGGCGGATGATGATTTCCGACCGCGGAATATCGGCGTTGATACGCGGGGCAACCAATCCGTCGAGGCCTTTCATATCTTCGACGACTTTGGCTGCGGTCTCGTTGAGCAGGGCCGGATCGGAACCTGCGAGCATGATAGTGAAATCACGGCCGCTGCCACCGCCGCCGGGGCCATTGTCATTCTGGAAGCGCACGCGCGCATCGGCGATCTTGGCAAGCTCTGGCGCCATCTCGCGCGTGAACTCAATCGACGTAAGCGACCGGTCTTCCTTCAACGTGACGAACATACGGGCCGTGCCCTGCTCAACAATTTCGAGCGCCAGTTCAACATCGCCTTGCGCATAGAGCAGATCAGATACCTGATCGACGACCCGCTCTGTATCCTCCAGTGTTGTGCCGGGGACCATCTCGATTTGGACCCGAACATTCTCGTCATCGACATCGGGAAAAACCTGGAACGGCGTTTGCTGCATGAGCAATACGGTCAACAGGAACGCGAAGTAGCCAACGCCCAGCATCCAGATGCGGTGATCGAAGAAGCGCGCTTCGAGATATTCCCAAGTCTTCTCCATGCGTTCGCCAGCGAAGCGGGCGAGCCCCTGAAGTCCGAAGATCAGCATCAAAACTGTAGCCAGAGCGTACACGCCACCCAAAGCCAGAGTGATCCCTTGCTTGACGTAATCGCCAATCGATTTGGCCGAAGCTTCAGCAGCGGGCGCAGCGCTCGCCGCAGCCTCACCAGCACCGGACATCTCGGCCCAATTAAGCGCGAGATAGGCCCCGCCGCCGCCAAGGACAGCCAAAAGCCCGATGGCGAGCAACAATTTCGGCACGCTGCGCAGACCATAAAAGATCAGCCAGACCATGCCCACGCCAAGGGCGCACACCACGCCAAGCTCAAGTATTTGCAGGGGCCGCGCGATCAGGCTCCACAGCAATCCGCCTTCGTTGGACGAGACAAGCCCGGCGAGTTTCGTTGGTGCGGATGCGGCGTCAAAGAGCGCATATCCGCCAAACACGCCGACCGCGGCCATGACCAATACCTGCAAGCAGATCAGGAACAGCACGAAAATGTAGAGCCAACGACGCCTTGGCACCATCGCCTCGGCGCGGCGTTTGAGCATGCGCGATTTATCGAGCGACCAATTCAGGACGCGCAGATAGCGGTCCATCCACTTGCCTTCGCCGTGCGCCGCATGACCTTCCGCCCGAAGGAAATATGCCGCCAGCATCGGCGTGATCATTCGCGCCACTGCAAGGCTCATCAACACGGCAATGACGACTGTGAGGCCGAAGTTCTTGAAGAACTGGCCGGTAATGCCGGGCATCAGTCCGACGGGGAAGAACACCGCGATGATACAGAAGCTGGTCGCCACCACCGGCAGACCGATCTCATCGGCTGCATCGATCGACGCCTCATAGGCAGACTTGCCCATTCGCATGTGCCTGACGATGTTTTCGATCTCCACGATCGCATCATCGACCAGGACGCCCGCCACCAATCCGAGCGCAAGCAGCGACATCTGGTTCAGGTTGAACCCGATCAGCTCCATGAACCAGAATGTCGGGATGGCGGAAAGCGGGATGGCAATCGACGAAATTAGCGTCGCGCGCCAATCGCGCAGGAAGAAAAACACCACGACTACGGCCAGGACCGCACCTTCGACCATCGCCGAGATCGAACTGGTATACTGGTCCTTGGTGTATTTGACCGTGTTGAACAGCGGGATGAATTTTACACCCGGATTCGCAGCCTCGATATCCTCGATAACTGTCAAGGCTTCTTCATAGACGGTCACATCTGACGCGCCTTTTGCGCGTGACATGAAAAAGTTGACGACCTCTTTGTCGCGCACTTTGCTTACGATAGTGCGCTCGGAGAATCCGTCGCGAACATCGGCGACATCGCTCAATTTGATTGTGTTGCCGTTGCTCAGTCTAAGCTGCCGCTGAGAAAGCTCGAATGCCGTTTCTGTATTGCCGAGCACTCGGACGGATTGCCGCGCGCCGCCTATCTCGGCCATGCCGCCTGCCGCATCGGTGTTGTCCCGCCGCAGCACCGAATTGAGCTCACTCGCGGTTACGCCCAGCGACTGCATACGCTGTGGATCGAGAATAACTTCAATCTCTCGATTGACACCGCCCCAGCGTCCAGCCTCGGCCATGCCCGGGATCGACAGAAGGCGCTTGGCGACCGTGTCATCGATGAACCAGCTAAGCTGCTCGATGGTCATATCGGTCGCTTCGACAGCATAAATGCCCAAGAAGCCGCCCGCGACCTCTACCTTGCTGACGCGCGGCTCCAGAATCCCGTCAGGCAGACTGCCCCGCGTGCTATCGACCGCGTTTTTGACCTCGGCGACGGCAACATTTGGATCGATACCAAGTTCAAACTCGACAAATGTGCTTGAACTGCCTTCGCGCGCAGTCGAAGAGATATTGCGCACACCGTTGAGAGAACGCACCGCCGACTCGATTTGCTGCGTGATCTGGTTCTCAATTTCAGTCGGAGCTGCGCCCGGCTGAGCAACATTTATGTTGACACCCGGAAACTCAATGTCCGGGTTATTGACAACATCCATCCGGTTGAAACTGAGCATACCGGCGAGAAAAATCGCCGCGAAGAACACCAGCGGGATAACCGGGTTGCGTATCGACCACGCGGAAA